>NZ_JAOQOH010000002.1:0-146960 GCF_025961775.1 Sphingobium sp. B12D2B | reverse complement strand
GCCAAAGCCCGGCGCGAAGCAAGCCCTTGCCAACAATACCGGTCACCCCGCGATCATGGCGAACGCGAATTCGCTCGGCTACGGCATCAGTCGGGGCGGTGCGATGATCTATTGGCCCGGCACCGAAGACGCAGGTGTGTATCCTACGGTCGCCATGACCCAGTGGTTTGAACGTACCGGCGAGTTTTGGGGAGTGGCAGGCGGCTTCCTGTTCGATCGCGATGGGCGGATCACGCTCGCGACCGGTTCGTTCTTCAAGCATTGGCTGTATTTCCTCGAGCGCAACAGTCGCCTGGCGCTCGAACATGGTGGATCGCTGCCGATCCACGTCCGTCTCGGCGTGAACGGTCTGGCGAACAGCTGGTGGCCGCTCGGGCGCTATTCGTTCAGCGATGAGGGCTTCGGCGCGGTCGAGGACAGCTATGAGTATGACACCACGCTCTCGTCGATCGAACCGGAAGCGCTGAAGCCTGTGGTGGCCGATGCCTTCAATGGCTTGGCAGCGATCTATGGGATCGAGCCGCAGACCTTCGAGCAAATCGAGGCGGCTGCGCGGTAGCGATGGAAGAAGCCGTGACTCCTCCCGCGGACGCCCTTGCGCTCCCTGAAAACGGTGGGCGCGACCTGGCGTTGGAGGTGACGAAGCTGCAGTGCCGGACGTCGATCACGGTCAATGCTGAGCTGATCGCCGCTTACCAAGCGGCAAGCTCGCCGCATTCGATCAGGGCGCTGGCAAGCGATCTTGAGGCTTTCGATAGATGGTGCCGGCGTCATGGGCACATAACGTTGCCGGCGACGCCTGAAATGGTGGCCAGCTATCTGGATGAGAGGGCAGGGCAGGGGGGAAAGCCCGCTTCACTTGGCCGCTACAAAGCATCGATCGCCAAGATCCATCAGCTGCTCGACCTCAAAGACCCGACCCAAGCCGAACTGGTAAAGCTGCGGCTGCGCGCGATCCGGCGCGAGAGGGGCTCGGCCCAAGCTCAGGCGCGGCCGCTGCGGTTCAAGGGGCCGGTCCGGGACGTGGAGCGCGACAAACCCCGCGGCATCAACGTACGGGCCCTCCTCGAGGCTTGTGGGGACGATTTACCGGGTTTGCGGGACCGGGCTTTGCTCTCGGTGGCCTATGACACTGGGCTGCGCGCATCTGAACTCGTGGCCGTCGAGGTCGACCATGTTATTGATGCGCTGGATCCGGAGGCGCGACTGCTCGCTGTTCATCGTTCCAAGGGCGATCCGGAAGGGCAGGGGGCAACGGCCTATCTCTCGCCCCGCTCGGTGCGGGCGATCGCGGCCTGGACCGAGGCCGCCGGGATCGCGGGCGGGCCGCTCTTTCGACGCGTCCAGGTGCGGCGTTACAAAGCGCGGCCGGCGGTGAAGGGGCGGCCGATCGACAGCATCTCCAGTCGAGAGAAATGGGATTTGCGCAAGACGCTGCCAAAACCGGCCGTGCCGGCGAGAGTGGAATATGATGTCGGTGCCGCTGCGCTGCATCCGGGATCGATCGGCGCGATCTGGCGGGCGATCATCCAGCGGGCGTTCGATCGCGGTGCGCTGCAGGACCTGACGAAGGACGATGTGGCCCGCCTGCTCAAGGGCGTCAGCGCCCATTCGACGCGTGTGGGGCTGAATCAGGACCTGTTCGCCGCTGGCGAGGATCTCGCGGGAATCATGGATGCCCTGCGCTGGAAGTCGCCGCGCATGCCGCTCATCTATAACCGGAATTTGGCGGCGGAGGCTGGTGCTGCGGGGCGGCTGATGGCGAAAATTGGATGATGTCCTCACCGCCAAATAGCGGCTCCGATTCATCCTATGCGTGTTGCACTGCCTTTAGGCGCAGCGGACCGAGAAAGTCTTTTTTGCCGATCATAACGCCTTTCGTGCGGGGGATGGTTGCCATGGTGGAACATAGTCGAACGACAGCGGGCCGGCTAGAATGACCTAACTGGAACCACCCAATTCGACCCTGCATGCTCGGCAGACCAGTCCGCGCCCGAGGCCGGACGACCGGGCAGGCAACGAGACGTTAATGACCGGTGCTATAAGAAGGATATCTCGCGTCACCTATGGACATAGCTGTCTGCTGCCCTGCCTTGCGATAATCGGAAGCGGGGTTTATATGGAGACGCAGCAGGATGCCCCTGCATGGCGACTTGTCCGGCCGCGTGTTTGGCAAGCGCCGTGGTCACCCAGGACCGAAAGTCCTGGTTGCCGACCACCTTGGGGCATCCGGCAACGTATCAAGGGGCTGCCACTGGCAGCCCCTTTTTTCATGGCATCTGAATGCCGAAGCGCTCCTTCAGGCCTTTCGCGTTCATCTCGGCACTGACGATCCATTTGCGGGAATAAGCCACCAGATCCGCCAGCTGCAGGAGACGCGAAGCGCTCGAATCGATGCGTGAGAAGCGGGTTACACCGCGAAACCGACCGTCCTGCGCCTTGGCTTGCATCAGGGTCTCGTCGAACGGCGGACGGTCGTTCTGGTGATTGACGTCGAGGATCAGCTCGACGTTGCCGATCGTTTCCCGGTCGAGAACAGTGCGGAATCGCTTAAGTCCGACTTTGACCGTTTCGACGACTGCTTGCCCGTAAAGCGCGGCCGCATCCCCGTCGCGGCGCGCGACCTGTTGGTTGATCAGGACGATCTTGTCGCGCGGCGCCGCGTCCCAAAAGCGTTGCATCAGACCTTGCAGATAGCCGTCGTCGAGCTGCGAGGCATGGATCTCGCCCGCGCTGGGTTCGAGCAGATCGCTGAAAATCTTGTCGATGCGACCGGCGTCGCGGGCGCGCATGAGCACGGCGCCCAGATGGAAGCCATCCAACCCGGCTGTGCCGTATTCGTCCATGAAGCACAGGACTTTCTTGTTGAGGCGCGCCGGCATCGATCAGTCCTTCACGCGTCCTGAGCCGGCTTGGTCTTGCCCCGGGCGCGGAAACCCGGACGCGCGACAGCGCCGCGCGCGGCACGGGCCTCGTCCGCGACCTCTCGGAACTCGGGTTCAAGCGCCGCGAGCTTTTGCACAAGACCGCCAAGGTCATACTCGTTCGAGATCTTGCCGCGGTGCGCAGCGGTGCGCTCGATACGGCGCACGAAGCCCGCCGTTTCCAGCTCGGCGATATAGCGCTGGACCTGCCGGTCGCTGAGGCCCAGGCGAAAGGCCAGGTCCGCCTTCTTGGGGAACGGCTTGCGCCCGGCATCCCACCAGAAGTCGGCAAGCTGCACGAGCACCGCAAGCTGCGTGGGGTTCAGGCCAAGACGCCGCTGCGCACGAAACAGCAGCGAGGGCAGGATGCAGAAGCCAAGCTCCATGACTTTGGCGCCCCACTTGTCGTGTGAACCGCGCCGCGCTGTCGCGCGCTTGGCAGGCGAATCCTCCTTTTTCGTTGTTTCTTCAGCCATTGCCATTTATAACCTCCGTCATACCGCGCATTTATGCCCGAATCCTGAATGTTTCAATGGCAAGTGATAGGTCATATATGACGCCTACTGACTGGTCAATGCCGACTGGTAGGAGAAGGCGTGGATGTCCTCTCTTAAGTAGGATTCAGGGAATTCGGACAATCGGGAAGCTGTTACGAAGATAGTAGGATTGGGGCTCCCGTCGGACATGTCCGGTCGGTTCGCAAATAATTATCAACGTGCGGGAAGAACGCGGGACTGAGTCTGTGCGCGGCCTGTCAAGGTAGGCCGCGGCTACTTCGGCAGAAACCTTGGACACGTTGTAGAGCGTCACGCCGCCGCCGGTCGCTTTTGCCGGATCAAACAGCGCGAGGTTTATCCTTTCGCTGACCGAGCCTCGAGGCGCGAAGCAGCCCATGGGTGCCAATCAGCTGAATGTCCGCCTAGTAACTGCATCTCCAATTCCGGACAGTCACAAGTGTCCAACAGTCCTGACTGTCTGCTTTGAGGCGCGCAACGGTCGATAGCGGACATTCAATCGCAGCAGAAGCAAAGACGGCAGTCGACCAACACAGGCCGTTCCAAGATCTGGCCAGAACGCCTGCTTTTGCCGAAACCCGCCATCCCCGCTCCGTTGCTCCGCCCCCAGAAGTCTGCAATGAATTCGGTCGTTTAAGTCATGCTCTTTGCGACCCCAAAGATCGGCGTTGAGTTTATCTCTGAGCGCATTGACCGGCGTGAACCGTTGGTCGGATCGGTCTGGGGCGCGGTGCCAAGCACGTTGCGCGGAAGGCAGACGGCGTGCTGATCGGTCAGCGCGGGCGCGGCGGCAGGTAACTTCAGAACGGGGGCTGATTGTACTGAAAAACGCACCCAACAAGAACGTCTGTCGGTTGATAGTCTCCGCTCCAGCCGCGACTGCGACCGCGTTCAGAAATCAGATGCAGGTTTTTGCGGGCCCGCGATGACACCACGTAAACGAGCTTCTTTGCCGTCTCGATCTGCTCTGGATCATTGTAGAAAGGCACCATGCCCTCGAGCAGGCCATAGGCGATGACCGCGTCATATTCGGCACCCTTGACGCCGTGAATCGTCGAGACGGTGATGCCGGTCCTGTCCGCAAAGACCTTCCGGAACATGGCGACCTCGGCAATCGCCACCGAACCCTCCTTGACCAGAAGGTCGATGCGCTTTTGCGAGCATTCGAAGAATGCCTGGTGATGCTCTTTCAGCGACGGAAAGGCGCCGTGATCGATGCTGAGCGCCGCGCACAGCTGGTCGAAAAACGCCCGTAGGAAAGTCAGGCCGTCGGATTCGTCGATCGTGATGGCATTGCACGCCCGCAGCAACCTTTTGCGATCCAGACCGGCAGTATCGACACCGGCGTCGTGCAGGCCAGCGATCACTTCGCCCGCCC
Organism: Sphingobium sp. B12D2B; assembly: GCF_025961775.1. Taxonomy (NCBI): domain Bacteria; kingdom Pseudomonadati; phylum Pseudomonadota; class Alphaproteobacteria; order Sphingomonadales; family Sphingobiaceae; genus Sphingobium; species Sphingobium sp. B12D2B. The sequence goes on along the minus strand of NZ_JAOQOH010000002.1, from coordinate 142,143 downwards.
ATCGCATCCGGCGAACATAAAGCTGCGGAGAGGCCTCGGTCAGGATGATGCGAGACAGCTTGTACCAGAAATTGTCGACGTCGCGTGCGAACGGCACCATCCCAGGGCCGTCGAACGAATAGGCTGGCATCGCTGTGACCAGGCGCCGCGTCATGCTGGCGAGGTGGACCCATCGGGGTGCGACGATGCAAACCTCACGCGCCGCTATGCCCAGTGTCTCGACATTGTAGGTGATGAGCCGGACCAGCTCGGCCTCAAGGTCGTCGCGGTGCGTTTGCTGGTCAAACGAGACGACGCTCGCATAATCCTTGTTATGCCCCACCGCCTCGATCTTCGAGGCGAAGACGTTGTAGTTGCCGAAATAGCCGACGATCCGCGAGGAGGATCGGTAATTGTCCGACAGCTCCATCTCCTTAAACGTGATGCCGCACCGGGCGCCGAAATCTGCCGCCGTGATCGCGTAACCGCCTAGCGAACTGTAGATTGCCTGGTTGGGATCTCCGACCACGAACGCAGATGCGCGACCCTGCGAAGCCTTCAGAATCGAGGCGAGAATCGCATATTGGATTTCCCGCGTGTCCTGAAACTCGTCGACCAGGACACACTCGAAGATGGCCCCGAGCAGCACGCTGATCGAAGGATTATTCTTAATAAGCTTGTAAGCAGAGTAAAGAATAAGCTCGAAGTCTATCTGCCTATTATCGCGAAGCGTTTGCCAATATGCCCTTAATACATCCTTGATCGCGGCATGCTTGTTTGAATCGTTGCACGTGAGCTTATAGCTGGTCGGCGTGAAATAATACGCACAGTCGTAGCGATTGATCTTCGTACCCTGCACCTTGCCGCAGAGCTCATCGAGCATCTCCTCGGTGTCGTGCCCGTTGATGACCCGAAATCCGTTCGCGAGCGCTGGGTAGTAAATCCCGTAAGGTTTGAGGATCCATTCCAGGCAGAAGGAATGGATGGTGCCGATCCAGAGCTGACTCGTGTCAACGCCGAGCTGCTCGATCCGCTCGTGGATCTCGTCAGCGGCCCGGTGGGTATAGGTGATCGCGACGATGCGCTTCTTGTCGGATTTCAGCTCGGACAGGAGGCGCGCGATTTTGTAGGTGAGGGTCCGGGTCTTGCCGCTTCCAGGGCATGCGACGAGAAAGACGCTGCCCGGCTGTTCGATCGCCGCCACCTGCGCGTCGTTGAGATCCTTCTTGTCCCAGACGAACACCTCAAAAGCTTCCGAGTATGACGTTGATGCCGTCGGCCGGGAACGCCGTGAGCATCTCGGACCGGACGCCAGCGAAGTCGATTTCGCCCCGGCTGTAGCGACCGATCTGGCCCCGCATGTCGGCGATCGCTTCGGGCGCATGCATGCCCGACTGCGCGAGAATGCCGACCCGATATTCGAGCACGCTCGCCCAAGTCTGGGTTGTCACGGGCAGATGCGCCTGGAAGATCGCGTCGAGGATATAGTCCGGGATAACCGTTTCCGGCGTGATCATTCGCCCCAGGATGATCGCAAACCAACCTTTGCCGGCATAGCGAGCCATTGTCAGCGCCCGCGTCCCGAACCGCGTGATGTCGCCGGATTCCAGTTCCTCCTTCGATAGAGCGATCGTTCCAGCGTCTGTGTAGACATCACCGAGCACAGACACGACGGTCCCGGCGTTGCCGGCGGACACGAAATCGACCTCGAACGTATGATCCGCGAAATGCGCCGTGAGCCACGGATTGCCGTCACACAGCAGCTTGAGCGCCGCTTCGCGCCGGAGCCCCGCGACCTGCGACCCCAGCGCCTTCTTCCTCGCTGCTGCCTCTTCTTCGTTGTCGAGCACGTTCACGGCCGTATCGATGAAGGCACGATCGAGATCGGTAATGATCGCGCAGCGTTTGCGGATGCGATCGTCGTGGAACAGGACCGCCACATTCTCGAAGCCGGTGCTGCGAATGTTGATCAGGCTGATGCCGAGCTCGTCCAGACTCAGCCCGAAGACCCTCTTGACCAGAATCGGGATGAGGATTTCTTCGGCATCGCCTTCGACGAGCACCACACTTTTCGCAAAGAGCAGGTTGCTGCGCACAGCGTCGAGATAGCGCTGGATGTTGCCTATCTGGACCGAATTCAGACCCGCAGACGGCTGGAAGACCTCGCATCGCCCGCCTTGCCGGCCGAGGATGTTGATATTCTCGACATTGCTCACCTCGGAGATGTGGGTGGAATGGGTCGAGTAGATGACCTGGGTATCGTCATAGTTCAGGCGGTCGAACAGCGTCTTCTGGATATGGGTGTGGATGTGGGCTTCCGGCTCCTCGATGACGAGGAAGTTGGCGAACGACTCCTTCTGCTTCTGATATTTGAATTCGAGCAGCTTCAGCGTCAGGTAGATGAGGTTCGCACCGCCCAGGCTGAGCTCATGGATCGCACCTTCATATTGCTCCTCGGATTCGCCCACGAACAGCTTGAGCGACTGGAACAGGCGGTCCGCCTCGTCCGACAGGTCTGAGCGTATAGAAAGAGATCGCGGTGAATAAGTGCCGCCTGCCGCATCGGTGATGGTCTCGCGGATATCCGTGCGGATGTTCCCGACATCGGGAAGACCCTCGATCGCGTCGTTCAACCCTTTGACCAGTTCACTGATCGGCTCGAAGCTCGCCGGATCGATCTCGCCGCTGCGCCCCTTGAGCAGGGTCAGCAGCGGATTGGTCCGATTGTTCTGAAAATCGGCGACCACATCGCGGAGCGCCTGGACGAAGGTGAAGCATACTTCGCGCGAGATGGAGAGCATGCCGGGGATCACGCCCCCGATCGCGGGGTTCGTCAGCTCCTGGGGGAATTCCACCGCGTCGAAGTCGCCGACGAGTTCCTTATAGATTGCGGGATCGAGGAAATCCGCGACGCTCTTTCCGGTGAAGATCGTCTCGTAGTCATCGAGCGTGATCTTGGATCTAATGGCAACGAGGCCTGCGGTATCGCCGGCGGGGAGGTCGCCGAGGCTCCGCCGGATCGCAACCGTGGGCCGAAAGATCAGATTATATGTCGCCTTGCCGATGGCCCCATCCGCGATGTTGCCGGTGCCGTGGAGGAAGAGGGACTGGATCGCCTCGTCCTGCGATACCTCGTCGAACTCCAGGCTGATGATGACCCAGTGGCCGCGCCAATCGCCGAGGCCACGATGAAAGTCCTTCTCATCGAGCCGATAGGCCGACCGAAGGAGCGTGTCATCTAGGAGGAGGCGGATCGCCCGGAACAGGTTGGTCTTTCCCGAGCCGTTCTCGCCGATAATGGTGTTGACGCCTTTGTTGAAGACGACGTTCGCACGCTCGAAATTCCGGTAATTGACGAGCTGTAGTCTTGAAATATGCACGAACGACGTCCCCCGTTTGATCCGCTGCCGTTTAGTTCTGCCTGTCCGAAAACCGGTTATAGGCGTCCATCCTGTGCAGCAGCAGCTCGACGTCGCGCAGGTAAATCTCTTTGCGGAGAAAGCTGATCTCTGCCTCGCGCCGCGCATCGTCGACGTCGATGTACCAGGCGCGTGGATTGGGGTTCCCGTCCCCGTTCCAGCGATAGCCACGCGCCTTCAGGGCATCCTTCAGATCGAAGGGCGAGTTCTCCGCCCAGATCCGCCAAGTCGGCAGTCGCGCGGCTTCGAGCAAGCTCGATAGCGCAGTCCTGTTCGTGACCGGCAGATCCGACGCAAGTAGCTCGATGACAGCCCGGCAATCATGTTCGGCCCGGTGCCGATCATAAAAGAAGCCCGCGCCCGCCGCGAGATAGTGGAGCTTCGTTCCCTCGAAACCCTCGGCCGCCCAGTCGATCTGCGACATCGAGCATGCCCATGGTTTGGTCGTGAAGACATCGCTAAGCCGCTCCGCGAAGCGGCGGTCAAACGCGGCATTGTGGGCGATCACGAGCGCCGCCGGACCTGCGAACATGGCAACTTCTGCCACATCGATTTTATGTCCGGCGACCATAGAATCCGTGATCCCGGTTATACGGGTTATCTCAGGTGAGATCGGAGCACTGGGCTCTTGGAAGCACTGGAATGTCTCACCTATTTCGAAGACGCGCCCGTCCAGGGAATAGGTAAAGGGGATCATCGCCAACTCTATGATCTCATCCTTTTGAAGATCGAGCCCGGTTGTCTCGACGTCTATCAGAAGTGCTGACTTGGTCGGTGTGCCGTCGGGTGGAGACACCGTCGATCGTGGCGACAGGCGCCGCAGGACGCGATAGTCACCACTCGCGCACAGAAGCCTGGCCAAGTCTTCGAGGTCGGGTGAGGGCTCGTTCATCAGACTTAGCTTCTAGCAAGCCAACGCAGAGAAGGGCAGCGTTTATGGTAGTCTTTTGCTGGACTGCGCTCTCTAAAAGCGTCCATCGGCGCGCAATTTTCACCGACTGAAACACCAGCATGGTGACTAGAGCTGCTGTTCAACCCGTCGCCCTGCAACTGCAGAAAAGTCCCATTCCGGCCGTCTTCAGCATCAGGCGTCGCTGATTGGGGCGGTTGCCGGTCTTGGCTGCGACAGGTCTAAATGGCGCGCGGCAAGTCGCAGCAGCAGATCGATACCACACAGGACGAAGCTGGCGCCCTTCAGGTCACCGTAGCTTCGTAGCGCATGGGTTTCGGCGTGGCGGTTGGGCACACCTCCGCGCGCCGCTGCGTCGCTAGCGTCACGGCAGGATGCGAACAACTGATCGTCAATGAAATCGAACATGGACATAGCCTCAATAGGATCTTCTTTGATCATCGGCACGTCCTGAAGAAGGCGGAGTAAACCATCGACCGCGGCCTTGGGGTTGCGCTTGTTCACAAGTGAGCGTGCCACCGCTTCAAACTCGGGCTACAAGATCCGGACCACCGTCAGGTACTTGCCGCTCGCATACGCCGCACACGCCTCATCGACGGCGGTCTCAACTGATGCGGATAGCCGATTGATACCGTAGCTGCGGATGCGCTGGTCGATCTCAGCGGCGACGCCCTGCCGGTTTGTCGTGAACCAGGACTCAACCATCGATGCGACGTCGACGCCGTCCCCTAGCAACGCCAACTGGAAGGCGTCTTCCATCAGCGAGATTCCTGGCCATTCGGCCTTTCGGAGTTCCCGGGCCGCCTCTTGTGAGACCGCTACTGGATCAATCAGAACAGCAAAGCCGGGTTCGGGAATCAAATCCCATGGACGCGGGTTCACAAAGGGCCACATTCCTGTGCCTTTGCGCGGCCCCCGGCGGCGGAAGGGATCGAACATCGTAAACCTCGCTGCAAATAAGCTGCCAGTCGGCTCCCGGCCCACTCTGTGTCATCCCGGCGATGCCGTTCGGGCAACCGCTGAATGTCAGCTCTTGGTAAGACCTGACGTCCAGCACAGAACTTGCGAATGTCGGGTTTGTCCCAATCTCGGCAGCAGGGTCACGCATGAACCAACGGCAGCTTTCGGGGAGCATCGTCGAACAGTCAAACGACCGAGATATTGGCGAATGACGATGTCACGACACTCCATTAACATGTTCGTCCCTCCTGGGTTCGCTAGTCCAAGTGTGGCTGCAGTCCCGCCGAAGGGGATAGCCGGACTTGGGAAGGAGGGACCTCCTGACTTTAGAGTCCGTTAGTGACCAAAGTTCGATCGGCATGGGAGCCAACGAGCAGATGTGTCGTTGAAATCGAATCGCAGATCGAGAATGGAGAATTTTGTATGCCGGCGACTGACTGGGCCAAGACGTTTCTGCTCGAAGAGCGGAGCCGAAAGCTGAGGTCAAACGAATTGATGGCAAACGGTACCATTGGCCTGCACGAAATCCGTGAGGGTGTGCAGATCGATATGACTGCAGACGCAATCGCCACGAACAACGATCACATCGCCGAGATTGAGCAAATTCTCAAGCAAGCTGGCATCGATTATTAGGTGTGAAACGGCGAGGCTGGCTTAGTTTGATGGCTTTAGAAGGAGTTGCTTCGCTCAGATTTTGAGGCGCGCGCGCTTTTTGCCACATGCAATGAGACTGGTATCCGGCCAATGACAGATCGGCGACAGCGAACCTCAACAGCCTCAAGGGGCAATAGGCTTCAGCCCCCTCGGCTCGCAGCGCTTCGGTCGCTCATGAGAGGGGAAGTGATGCTGTAATCCGCCCGTCAAGCAACCTCCGATTAAGCTCGGCGCGCTAATCGGAGGACCATGACATCTGTTTCGCCTGTCGCCATCCTTGGCGTGGCTGCCATCGTAGGGATCGGCGTGGGAGCCGTCACAGCCAATATTGAAGATCGCTCGGCGAAGGGATCAACAGAGAGACAAGTCTTCGCCTTGTGTCACACCGGTGGTGGCACAAACTGCGTGGTCGATGGCGACACCGTCTGGCTTGATGGGGTAAAAATCCGAATTGCCGACATTGATGCGCCAGAGACCCACCCGCCGCGCTGTCAGCGCGAAGCTGCGCTTGGGAACAGGGCGACCCTTCGCCTGCAGCAGTTGCTCAACGACGGAGCATTTTCGGTGGAGGCGGCGGATCGGGACGAAGACCGCTACGGTCGCAAGCTGCGCATCATCACACGCCGGGGACAGTCGCTTGGCGCGATGCTGGTCAGTGAGGGGCTGGCGCGCTCGTGGAGCGGCGCCCGGCGGCTCTGGTGCTGAAAAAAGGTCATTCGTGGGATAGCGTCACTTTCAAGGGCAGATAAGCGTTCGGTCGGCTCTCTTGGACTGTCTCAATGACAGGTTGCGTGAGGAGGGTCGGCACTTCGCGCAACTCATGTCAGACCTGGGCAGCCTTGGAGAGAGGGCAGGAAAGCTTGCTGAAACTGATCTCCTTTGGCTCAAGGACACTACGCGCACGGCTGCCCGGTTGACTTGTCAGATGAAGTAATTGGATGTTCTAGCGTCCGGCTCAGCGCTGTTTCGTGTGGTTGCTGACTCTTTCCTATTCGTCGTCCCTTCGTCCTTTGGCCGGTGACTGGAAGAGCGTTTGCGGCGGGATGACGTGCGAAACCTTGTCCAAACGCGCTCGACAATCTCGCGCTCTTCAGGTCCAACGGCGACTGCGTAAAGCGACGTGGTCTGGATGTCAGAATGCCCCAGCCAACGCTGCACGAGATTGAGAGGAGCCCCGGCTCCAAGTGCGGCAACGGCGAAGCCGTGCCGCAGTCCCTTAGGGCATGCCTGCGGCCCGGAAATGCGGGCGGCCTTCATTCTGTCGTGGACGTGTCGCCACGCTGTCGATCTCGACCAGCGCCACACTTTGCCATTTGGTCGCTGCAGAGCCAGTTTAACAAGCAAGGCGGCCAAGCCGTCGGAAATCGGCACGGTCCGGAAAATGCCCTTGCGCCGCTTTTTCAAGCATTCGAAAACAATATGAGGGCCGGAATGATCGATACGCATGAGATCAATCGATAGGGCTTCAGAAATGCGACAGCCCGTCTCGGCTAGAAGCCTGCAAAAAGCGTGTATTTCCGTACCTGTATCCTCAGAGGCGGCAAGAAGATCATGAATCTCAGTTCTATTCAAATATTTCCTATGGCCGGAAATATCGTAAACAGACCATTGCATATGAGGATCCCGAGTTATGCTTATTCTTAAATGGCATATCAATGTTAGTTTATAGGGTCGCAGCCGGAATAGAGTATTCACACGGTTAGCAAGCGCCACAACGCAGTTGCGATGGACGTTAACCATATCTGTGGCCCAGCTTGGGTGATAGGAATATTTTGGGACGCTTAGTGATTTTTTTAAACGAATTGTAACGCAACGGTACGAAATAGTTAACAACCTGTTAATATCTAAAATTGCTACCTCGTAATTATACGCAATATGCAGCAATCGTCCTCTGACGGCCCCTTTCGTGGCAAGGTAGAAAACTTTTCTATGTTTGGACCGGTCACGGACAGAAATGGCAATTACAGAGACTGATCGAGATTGTGGGCCACTTCGCTAGGTACTAGCGGGATTGAGAGATAAACAGTCGTGCCATGTCCCAGTTTACTCTTGATGGCTATTTCACCGCCTAGAGCGTCAACGATGCGATTGACGAGGAACAAACCAAGCCCAGACCCTTCAGTTGTCTGCGTGTTTGAAGCGCGAAATGAGCGCTCAATCACCCGTGATATTTCGTCAGGCGGGATACCAACGCCGTGATCGGCGATGATGATGACAGCGCAATCATCTTTGATCGTGCACTTCAGACTTATTGAGTCCGGCGCATCAGGCCGTCCGTATTTTACGGCGTTTTCCAGGATATTGATAATCGCGATCGTCACCATCTCGGTGTCCGTAAAAATTGGCGTTTTTCGAGCCGAACGCGAGAAACTGAGATCGAAATTGGCCTTGTGGAGATAATCCCCAGCGCGGCTTGTAATGGTTGAAATAAGCTCGCCCAGGAGAACCACCTCGCGGTTTGGGCGTAAGGAGTGACCCTGGATGCGTCCCCTTATCAGCGCGACTTCGAGCGTTTCCACCAGACGTGTGATGCCGCGTTTTGCGCGCCTGACGCGATCGAGATTTTGAAGGTCGGATGCGGGAAGGCTCGCCCCGATGCTATCAACATTACTGCTGATTGTCGCAAGGGGCGTGCGATACTGATGGGAGATAATCTCCATCAATTGCACTTGCTGAGCCTGCGAATCCAGTTCGGCGCGCAAGGCGTCTTCGGCCATCACCTTTGATGCCGCGAGTTCCTGGGTTTTCTCCTCCACCATAGCGATAGCTCTGAGTTCAGCCTCACGTGCATCGATAATGGCTTGATCCTGCATCAACCGGTTCAGTCGTTCTGCAGATCGCAGGCGTACGGCCAGCGCACTTGTAAGGAAAAGGGCCTGAAGGACGGTGGTGACGGCATAGGTATGAGCAACCCAATCGGGCAAAGGCGCATATCCACCGCGCTGAGCAATTGAGCACATCAAACCAAACCAAAGCACTGAGTATGCTGCCGCATTAAGGCGCGTTGTGTTGCCGTCGACATTCGCGTCACGAATGCTCTGAACCATGGCCGCTGTGGCAAGAGCAAGAACGACAGGCCCCCCCAAGGGAGCAAACTGGACGTTTCGCCCGGCTACGGAGAAGGCCATGCCTACAATGCCGAACAGAGCGCCGAACTGGAAAAGCCTGGCCATCATGGGCGCGCGGCTGCGCAGTTGAAGTATGCTGGTGACAGCGAATGAGCTTGCCGTCAGGCCGAGCCAGACACTGATCGACAGGAAATAGTCATTCCCATGGCCGCCATATGGAAAGAGGAGCAAGCGCGAAACGCCCAAGTTTCCAACATAGACGAGCGTTGCTGCGAAGGTGCTGAAGGCCAAGTACAGATCGGATGAACTGCGCCGTAAAGCGAAGAAGACAAGCTGGATCAGCAAGAGGATGAGCATCGCTCCGATCCACAAGCCGTTAGCAAGCAGGTTTTCAGATATCCGAAGGATGTGACGGGATTCGGCGTGCACTTCTGCGGAAAGATTGAGCGATGATCCGACGCTCGCCACGCGCATGTAGATTAGGGTATCCTTGTCTTCCTGGACCGTGATCGGCACGACATGGGCCGCAACCGAAACCCCGTCGTCTGGAATGGGGCGGTGGTCACCAAGCTCAAACCTTTGGAAATCGCCGGGTTTTGGCGGCCTGCCGCGCCCAACTTGCGCGACATGGACTGTAAGCAGGTCCACAAAGGTTGGGGTGAGTGATAATAGCAGGCGTTGCGCCCCGCGCGCACTTCTCAAGGACAATTTTAGCCAGGCCGCATCGCGGCTATAGCCAAGATTCAGGCCTTGACGCGTTGCAGCCTGAAATCTCTGCGAACCGCTTAAAATGGCCGGGAGGGTAATTCTGCGCGAAGGATCCCGTGAGAGTTCCATTCCTTCGTTCACGCCCATCACCCCGGCGAACCCTGCCGGAACGATTATAAGTTTTCTGGCTTTCGGGCCGTTCTGGGCAGCGGCCAGTAAGAAAAGCACGAGGATGATTGCGACAGCCGCAACGAGGGCGGCAACCTGGGGCCACTTCATTTGTGGACCGGGGGAAGTCAATTGGTGCCCCGACGGCATAGCATCCCCAAGCGATAAGTCTGGCTAGTTTCAGAATTTATGGTTAATCATCGACTGTTTATGGACACTCTGCCGATCGCGCAACACGGACAACAGATTCGTACCCTGCTTGTCGAGGACGACGATGAGCTGCGTCATGGTTTGGCAGATTATCTTCGGGTCCATGGGATTGGTGTCACTGATGTCGCATCAGGAATAGGCTTTTATCAAGCGCGGCGCGAGCAACGGTTCGACGTCGCTATCCTTGATATTAATTTGCCCGATATCACCGGTTTCGCCCTGGCGAACGAGCTTGCGGCAGAGCGTCGGACAGGGGTGATCATTTTGACAGCGCGGACGGCCACGGCCGATCGCATTCGCGGCTATGCAGAAGGCGCGGATCTCTATTTGACCAAGCCAGTAAATGGCCAGGAGCTCCTCCTTGCTATTCAAAATCTGGCCAAGCGGGTCACGGAAGCTGTTGATACAGGTCCAGAAGAACCGGAGATCGGGCCTCGCTGGCGTCTCGATCGGGTTCAACATCGCCTGATCGCACCCAATGAAGTCGAAATTCCGCTCACGGGACGCGAAGTCATGCTTTTGCAGTTTCTCGCGGACGCCGGCCAGGGTGGCACCGCGTCACGACGCTTTCTAGCCAGCAAGCTAGGGTATGAAAATCTCAGCGCTGAAAGTCGCGGGTTGGACGCTTTGCTAAGGCGCCTTCGAATGAAGGCTTCCAGTGTCAACTGCGCATTACCGATCCGAGCAATTTACGCGCGGGGCATTTCTTTCTCGGCACCCCTGGACATCATGTAATCATCTGGAGGGCTATTTTTTTAGCCTTGATGAAACGTTTCCAAGTTAAGCATGTTTCTGCACACGATGCGCGGCGCTGAAAGGCGCTCTATGCAGCATTGCTGCGTCGCAGCATAACTTCACTCCTCTGAAATATACGTCGAGGCGAGAGAATAAGGGCCCCACCGTGATGGAGCCTGATGTCGTTCACGCTCGTGCAACATTTCGGACCATACTCTCGACGCCCCGGGACGGCGAACAAAATCGGGTCAATAGAAAGGAATAACTATATGAAAAACAAGGACAATCACTGGAACACTATAGCGAATTTTGTGTCGCCCGGCAAGTTGTTTCGTTAATTGTTGGAAACCTTTATGCCCGGCTACCGGCCAGAAAAGTGGAGCCAGGGGAGGCCTTGAACATCATGGGCAGTCTGTGAGCGCTGATGCCCCGGGCCAGCAGCGCTCACGCTGAAGGCGATCTAGAGGTTCTGAACAGGAGCCGCTGGCTTGACCAATACGGCGCTTGCTTTCCACATTCGCAGGGCGATCGACAGCTCTTCAGCCCCGATCGCACTGGTGTAAATAGCCGTGGTTTTCATATCCGAATGCCCCAGCCATCGTTGGACGAGGTTGAGTGGAACGCCCGACTGAACGGCACTAACACCAAAGCCATGCCGCAGACCTTTTGGACTGGCTTGCGAGCCATTTATTCCCGCCATGCGCATGATTTGACTAATTTTTCGATAACCTGTCGTACGCGACCATGGCCAAAGTCGCTGGGAGGTGTTGGACATGGTCTCGGCATGAACGATCTTGAGCTTCTCAATAAGGCTAACCGGAACCGGGACAGCTCGAAACACGCCTTTGCGCCGCTTCTTTAGGCTTTCGATCACGACCGATTGGGAGCCTACATCGATATGATCGAACGTCAGATTCAAGGCCTCCGATATTCGGCAACCTGTGGCGGACAAAAGCCACAGCAGTGTGAAGGTTCGCAAGTCGACCTTGTACGCATGGGCCAGCATCGCGGCTCTCTCGGCGTTCGTCACATATTTGCGCCGGCCATCTCTTCCAACAACGAGACTGATCATCAAAACGCCTCCGATGAAGAAACAAATGGTCCGCCGGCATGGGTCAAAAACGGCGGAATTCTGCCGTTTGAAACACTATTCGCTATTTCGTTTCACAACGCCCGGCATGTCGCTCGGCGACTCGTGGACGAGACGGTATGGAACACCAGCATCATGGCTTTGTGCCGACGCTCGGGATCGCATCTCCGGATGCTGGAGAGTCCCAGTTGGCGGTCTCACTCGAAATAGTAAATTTCGTGCAGGTCTCCGCTGTCTACGGCGTTGATGCGGCTCTTCAGGTTGCGACGGAGCTAACCAGGCGGATTGCGGTCTTGGGCGTGCAGGTTGAGATAGCGCCGGGCGGCGCACGCATAAATCTCCTTGCCGCAGTTCCTCGAGCCGTTGCCCAAGATCGTCGAGACGATCAAGTAGCGATGTTTCTTGAAGACCTTCTGGTCGCGCTATCCCTTGATCCGGTGGTAACGGGGCAAGGGGAGATAGTACCGGTCCTGCATATTCTGGGATGGTGTTTTGCAGGCACTGACGGGCCCCGCGGCGATGTGTCGTTAGATGATCTTTGCGCGCAGTTCCTTGAAGAGAGCGGGGCTGCTCGCACCTGCGCGTTGCAGGTCGTTGGATTTTCGGCTGCGGCCTGTGCTCAGTATCGCGATGATATGAGGGTGGCCGCGTCCCTCGTCCGTCAGGCGCGGAAGGGGGAGCTTTTCCTCGCATGGCAAGCGATCGCTACGGACGCTCGTCATCAAGATGAGAGCGATCATGCTTATCTCTACTCTGAGGGCTTGCTGCGGGGCGTTTCACCGCGTGGCGACTTCACCGCGCTCGGGGAAGCAGTTGCTTCACTAGAGCGGCTTGGTCTCGTTCGCGTCCTCGACAGGCATCTCGTGCTTCAGACCATCGAGCGGCTCCGCGCGAATCCTCTGGAAGTTCTTGGCTGTAATATCTCTGCACAGAGCGCGCTCCTTGACGTTTGGTGGTCAACGGTCGTTTCGCATCTTGAGGCCGATCCGGGTCTGGCGCGCCGTCTCGTGATCGAGATCACCGAAACCGCCACTCTTCCCGACATCTCGCTGTCAGTCGCGTTTTGTGATCGCCTCAAATCGCTGGGCTGTCGCATTGCAATCGATGATTTCGGGACTGGCCATGCCGCCTTTCGGACGTTGCTCACCCTTCGCCCGGACATTATCAAAATCGATGCCATCTTCCTCAATCGCGCCCTGCTTTCCGAATATGGCGCAGAGTTTGAGGCGTTCCGGCATCTGATCGGTCTCGCGATGAGTTTTGCGGCTCACGTGGTGGTCGAGGGGATTGAAACGTCAGCGGGTTTGGCGCTGGCGCGCAAGGCCGGCGCCTGTTCATTCCAGGGCTACCACATCGGGACGCCGGGGTTGAGCGCGCGCCGCGATCAGCCATATCTCGAGGGCTTTGGCGTGGAAGAACCGGCCGCCACCGACTTGGGCCCCTGGGGAGGAACGGGTCGTGCGCGCGGGCGTGGCCTCGGGCATATCCCTGTAGGCACGTTCCCCACGTCGCAGCGCCTGGCGCATGGTGTCCTCTATGGGACATTGCTCGCGCTCCCCATGTGGTATGGCGCTTATGGCTTCGTATCCTGGCTTGCCGGATGATGTTCCAGGCAATTGAGATGGTTTGGCAGGGCGCCCGCACTCCTCCGGATGCGCAGCTTGTTCTGCGCAGCCAAGTTGGGACTGAGTTTGGGCTGAGGCTGTCCGCCTGCACTCGGGCTTTGGATCCTGGCACCAGCAACGCTGCGTAGCGCGCGGGTCTGCCAACCCCAAACAACTCTTTCCTTTCAACGTCATGGATTGATGATGAGCGATTCTGTTTCCAAGACCCCAGTGCTGCCCGTTCTTTATAATGATCCGGTGGTGATCAATTCTGAGGAGCATCGCCAAGCTGGCTTTCTTCCTCAGGAAGGATTTGCATTTGCCCGCAACATCATTGCGATCCCGATCGCATTGTCTGAGTTTCGCGCGGTTGCCCGGCATTATCCGATCGTCTTTTCGGATGCGCAAGCTCCGGTTCCGCTTGCCGTCACTGGGATCGACGAGGGCACCAATCTGTTCGTCGAGGAAGGGGATGCGTGGGCGGAAGGGGTTTATGTTCCCGCCTATATTCGACGTTATCCCTTTCTCTTCTCGAAAGCGGCGGACTCAGACACGTTGATGCTCGCGGTCGAGCGAGATCGACTGTGTCGGTGGGTGGATCCGCCAACCTCGGTTGCCCTTTTCGAGGGGGATGACAAGATCAGTCTACTGGTTGAGACAGCGCTGCGCTTTTGTGAAGTCTTCCACCGCGATCATGAGAACAACCGCGCCTTTTCCGATGCTTTGACTGAGAAGGGCCTGCTCGTGCAGCAGCAGGCGCAGATCGAGTTCAACGATGGGCGCCAGCATCGTGTGAACGGTTTCCGGATCCCGGACCAGACTGCTTATCGCCAGCTCGATGATGCAACCCTTCTCGACTGGTTCCGCCGGGAATGGCTCGATCTGGTCGCCTATATTCTTGCGTCGCAGATCAACTGGCAATCGCTCCTTGAGCGCCATGCCGCGCGTGCTGAACGGCCGACGAACAAGAAAAACTCAAAGCTTAACGAAATCGCGGAGACTGCGGCATGAGCGCGCATAATATGAAGGTGCTCGGTTGCATCCTCGCTACGACATTGCTCACGAGCAATGCTGCAGCTCAACTGACGCCTGGTGCCATTCCTCCGGCTGTTGAACCGACGCGGCCGCAGCAGGGGCTTGAACAGGCACCCACGCCCCAGGCGCAGCCACGTGCCCGCGTGCCGCTGGTTCGTGAGCAGACCCCTGTCGAAGATGCGGAGCGGACGAGCTTTGTCTTTCGCTCGCTTCAACTCGAAGGTGTAGAGTCGCTTCCGCTCAACGACCTGATTGCCCTCTGGCCCTATAAGGCCGGCGAGACGGTGACCGTGCAAGATCTGTTCGTCTTCGCGAACTCAGTGACCCGCTATTATTCCAACAAGGGATATCTGCTCGCGTTCGCGATCGTTCCTGAGCAGGACATTGTCGATGGGGCATTGCGGGTGCAGGTTGTCGAGGGCTTCGTCTCCGACATTCAGATCAAAGGACCCGACGGCGCGGAACTTGGCGACAACTCGTTCATGCGAAGCCAAGTGGCGACCATTCGCGATTTCGCGTCCAAGATCCTGAAGTCCCGCCCGCTCAAAGCGGTCGAACTCGAGCGCTATCTTCTCTTGATCAATGATTTGCCGGGTGTCGATGCCACCGCGGAAATGTCGCCCTCGCCCGACGTCGTGGGTGGATCGACTTTGACCATTGGCGTCAAGTCTCGCCCGGTTGAGGCTCAAGCGAGCTATTCCAACAACCTTTCGCAATCGCTTGGGCGGGACCTCGTTGGCGGCGGGCTGGCCTTCAATGCCGGGCGCCTGCAGGTGCGCATGCGAGGCTACGCCAGTCCCGACAGCCAAAGCTATCGCTATGTATCGGGCGAGGTGACCCGTTGGATCGGGAGCGACGGTTGGCGACTAACGGGCGGTGCAAGCAAATCCTGGACCCGCCCTCGCGGGCCCATTCTGGAAGCCATCGACTATCGTGGCGAGAGCCTGAACGCAGATATCGGCCTGACCATCCCCATACAGCGCTCGCGCTCGGAGAATTGGACTCTGGCGCTTGGCGGACATCTCATCAATTCGGATGCGACGGTCCTGGGATATGATTTTACGCAGGATCATATTCGCCAGGTTACCGCAGATCTCACCTGGGACAAGGCTGACGCCTCCCGAGCGGTGACCATGGTTCAGATCGGCGCCGTCGCAGGTTTGCCGGTGCTGGGCGCGACCAAGGATGGTTCAATCCTCAAGACACGCGCAACCGGTCAAGCGGACTTCGTCACGCTCAACGGCTATGCGCAGCGCTACCAACCCCTCACAAATTTTGGCGGCGGGGAACTCGGCTTGTTTGTCAGCGGGTCGGGCCAAGTCGCGGTCAATCACGCGCTGCTCAGCGTTTCGGAATGCGCCTTTGGTGGCACTCGCTTCGGGCGGGGTTTCGATAATGGTGCGCTGACTGCAGACCATTGCGTGATGGGATCAGCTGAACTGCGTTACCGTCATGGGTTGGGGCCCTGGTTTGGCCGCGCTATTGGCGCCGAGCTCTTCAGTTTCGTTGATGGCGGCAGGGGCTGGCAAAAGGGGCCGTTGCTCCCCGGAGAACTGCGGCGTCGCTCGGCAGCATCCGCCGGTGGGGGCGCGCGGTTCCAGATTGGCCCCAATGTGCTCGCCTCGGTCGATGCCGCGCACGCGATCCACAGAGCCGATCCATCAGACAATAAATGGCGCGTGAACCTGTCGCTGTCGCTGTCGCTCTGATCCCATTTCCAAGGACCAAAACCCATGTCGAAACTGTTCCCAATCTCTTTTCTCCTGGCTTCGGCTTTCGTCGCTGGTGCTGCGGCTTCGGCTGCAACCCCATCAGCGGTTGCTGCCAATGCGCCAGCTGGCGTCGATCGTACGACACAAGGGGACTGGGTTGTTCAATGTGTCAATCGCGAGGGTGTTCCACCTTGCGAGATGCTGCAGGGCGCAGCGCGCAAGGATACCCAGGAGCAGATCATGCGTGTGTCGCTTGCCTACGGCGGCGCCGTTGACCGCTATGCCATCCAGATCCGTGTGCCGCTCGGCGTTCGCCTCAACGAGGGCCCTATCGTCCGGATCGACGATAAGGAAAATCTCAATGGTTACGCCTTCACGCGATGCGACGCCGAAGGTTGTTACGTCGAGCGGCTGCTGACTGGCGCTGAGATCGAGCGCTTCCGTGCCGCGAAGTCAGCGGTCGTCGCGGTTGTGAGCGAGGAAGGCAAGCCGCTGGTCCTGCCGATGTCGTTTAACGGCTTTGGCAACGCGATCGGGTCGGTTGTCCAGCGCAACACCCAGTGGGCCAAGGCGAACCCGAAGACGATCGCAGCACAATGAGTGTTGGGCGTGGCGGTTCGGACGGGCTGCCACGCCGCCACCCAATCATTCGACGGATTGAGCGAGAAGGCCCTTCCGTTTTCTCCCGCGAAAGAAGCGCGGCGAAAGGTGTAAAGATGTTTGAATCCCTGGCCTCTGCCGCTCAGAAGAGCCACGCTCGCTGCTCGACGATGCGGCACGGGGCGAGCGGTTTGGCGCTGATGGCGGCATTGTCGCTTGCGTTGCCTGTGAAGGCTAATCCTGCGGGTGGCGTCGTGGTGGCGGGCGATGCGGTCATCGCGGGGCAAGGGACGGGTTCGGTCACGATCAACCAGTCGAGCGGCCGGGCGATCCTGGACTGGCAGAGCTTCTCGGTGGGGACGGGTGAGAACGTGCGCTTCGTCCAGCCTGGTAAGGATGCGATCGCGGTCAACCGGGTGACCGGCGCTGATGCTTCGCAGATCCTTGGCAATCTGAGCGCCAATGGCCAGCTGGTGCTGATCAACCGCAACGGGATCGCGTTCGGCAAGAGCGCTGTTGTGGATGTTGCGGGTCTGGTGGCGACCACGGCCGATATCGATGCCGAGGGGTTCATGGCGACAGGCGCGCTGAGCTTCTCGAACGGCGCGCGTGTGCCTGGGGCGGGAATCGTCAACGAAGGCCGGATCACGGTGCGGGACGCAGGTCTTGCGGCGCTGGTGGCGCCGAGCGTGCGCAACAGCGGCGTGATCGTGGCGGACATGGGTCGGGTGGCGCTGGGGGCCGGCACCGGCTTCGTGGTCGACCTCTACGGCGACGGGATGATCAAGTTCGCGCCCGATGGTGCGATCCAGCAGACCCTGGGCGATGGCAGCGGGGCGCTGGTCGACAATAGCGGCACGGTGCAGGCCAATGGCGGTCGGGTGCTGTTGACGGCGTCGGCGGCACGCGAGGTTGTCAACGCCTCGGTTAACTCGACCGGCATCATCCGGGCCGAGGGGATCAAGGCGAAGGGGGGCACGATCTCGCTGACCGGCTCGGGCCATATCGCCTCGACCGGCCTGGTCTCTGCCGACAGCGCGCAGGGGCAGGGTGGCCAGATTGCCATCTCGGGCGGCTCGGTGGCGCTGGGTGGTCTCGTCACCGCCTCGGGCAAGACTGGCGGCAACGTCGCCGTGACATCCGAGAATCTGCTGTCACTGGCCGACGCGGTACAAGCGGTCGGAACGCTGGGCACCGGTGGCAACGTCACCTATATGGCGACCAGGGTGATCGAAACCGACAGTGGTTTCACCAATGTGTCCGGCCTTACGCATGGCGGCAAGATCAAGGCTGTCGCCGCCACCGACTATACCTCCTCGGGCAGCTATCTGGCGCGAGGCAGCTACGGCCGTGGCGGCCGGATCGACCTGACGGGCGAGGACACAGTCTCGCTGCTGGGTGCCACCTTGTCGGCCGGTGGTCAGGCGCAGGGCGGCCTGATCCGTATCGGCGGCGCCTTCCAGGGCGGCAAGACCCCCGACCAGGCGCAGCCTTATTACCGGACCTTCCTTGGCCGCTGGGGCAATGATCTTGGCGAGCTCGCTCATGCCGGCACGCTGTTCGTCGGCGACGGGACGGTGATCGACGTCAGCTCGAAGCTCGGCGAAGGCGGCACCGCGGTGCTGTGGTCGGACAAGCAGACGACCTCACTGGGCGCGATCGATGCGCGCGGGGCGCTGCCCGGCTCGGTCGAAATCTCATCGGCGGGCGAGCTGCGCAAGCTCGATATCGATCATGTCGAGACCGGACCCGGTGGTTACCTCCTGCTCGACCCCAAGAATATCACGATCGGCAGTGTCGCCCAGGCTTCGACCTGGGCCTATTCAGCCCTTCTACGAGGTATTTCCGGCCCGATCCTGTCGTCGGTGCCGCTCGCCCAGTTTGACCATTTTGGATACGCCGTAGCCTTGAACGGAGCGGGTGACCGACTGGCGGTGGGGCTTCCCGGAGTCGAAGGGCAAGGTACGGGTTTTAACGCGACAGGAGGTGCGGTCTATCTTTTCAGCTTTACCGACACCAACTTCAATGGAGCAAAATTTGAAGCTGCCATCAGTAAAAATATCACGGGTGGCAAAAACATTGTTCTCAACAATTTAGAAGCAAACGATCTGTTCGGGTCGGCTGTTGCTTTCAATTCCTCCGGCGACCGATTGGCGGTCGGCGCGGCACGTGATGAGGGGTTTGGTAACGCCTACAGTGACGCCGGAGCTGTCTATCTGTTTGCCTTCCAGGATAACAACTTCAATAACGGCTATTTGGCCCAACTTATTGGCAAAGGTTATACTGGTGTTAATCAGTTTAGCCCAGCGAATCTGGGTACTGGCGACAATTTTGGTCGTGGTGTTTCGCTTAACGGAACCGGCGATCGTTTGGTTGTCGGGGCTCCCTATGATGATGGGTTTAACAACAATTTTGTCGATGGCGGAGCCGTTTATGGCTTCGGCTTTAACGGCACGGAATTTGCCAATCCTACGGTGATGTGGATGGCAGGGCGCGATTATGGGGCAGGTTCGGGCGCGCCCGCTGGGCTGCATGTCAGCAATTTGGAGACTTCCAATCTCTTCGGGTCGGCGGTCTCGATGACTCCCGACGGAACTAAGCTAGCGATCGGTTCGCCGAATGATAGAGGCGCAGGTAAGGATCGTGATGAAGCTGGCGGAGCGTATCTTCTAAGTTTTACCTCGAAGGACTTTACATCTACTGAAATAAGAAAAATAATCGGCGCTGCATATTATGGCGGTTCCGAATACGTAAGTTTCCAGCCAGTAGATCACATGGGTGAGTCTGTCGCTTTGAGCGCAGACGGGACTAAGTTCGCAATAGGAGGGACGGGAGCGGCGCCTGCCGGCTTTACGAACACAGGGCAAGTGCAAGTATTTAGTTTGTGGAATAATATGGGAAGCTATGCCGGGCCTAAATTCTATGTTGGGAGGTATAGTTCTCCTCTTGCCCCAAACGTTGTGTATATATCGAATGACACTGGTGATGAAATCGGTGCTTCGTTAGCTTTCAATGCAGATGGTACGCGCCTGGCCGTTGGTTCTCGGGGGGATGACGGCTTTGCAAATGACGCATTATCATCGGGCGCCGTATATCTTATCGGATTCAACTCTGATCTGACCAGTCGTTCGCTCATTGGTACGATGGGTCGTTTGTACACAGGCGGAAACAACGTCAACGTCGCGCGCGACACATCGCTTCGCACGTCAGAATTTGGCGCCTCGCTGGCGTTGAATGGCGCCGGCACGCTAATCGCGATCGGTGCACCTGGCGACTCCGGCGCTAGTGGATCGAAGACGGCAAGCGGCGCAGTTTATCTCTTCGCTACGTCCAGTGCGAGCTTCTCCAGCGCTGTTCTCTATGGGATCGCGGGCTCGGGCTATGCTGGCGGCAAGAATGTCGACGTCAGCTTCCTCGATGCAAGCGATCGGTTCGGCGCGTCTGTTGCGCTGAACGCGTCCGGCAACCGCATGGCGGTGGGTGCCACAGGCGACGCGGGACTGAGCAACGTCGTGGGTGCAGGAACCGGTGCCGTCTATCTGTTCAATTTCTCCGACAACGCCTTTGCGAGCGGCTATGTCACGGCCCGTGTGGGCGGCGGGTATAATGCGACGGGCGACGTCAACATCAACAACCTCGGCGTTGGCGACAATTTTGGCGCCTCCGTCTCGCTCAATTCTGCCGGCACCGGCCTGGTGGTTGGGGCACCTGGCGACGATGGTTCGGGCAACAGCGCCAGCAACAACGGTGCGGTGTACCTGCTCTCCTTCAGCGACGGCAGTTTCAATGGCGGGACTTGGCGGGGCACCGTTGGCCGCGGCTATGGCGGTGCAAACGACTACAATCTGAGCGCGCTTTCAAACGGTAGTGCGCTGGGAACCGGGGCTGCATTGAACGGGGCGGGCGACCGGCTCGCGATAGGCGCAACTGCCGGTGCGGGTGCTGTCTATCTCTTCACGTTCAGTGATACGAGCTATAACACGCCTAATTTCACTGCAGTGATCGGCTCCGGCGCAACCGGTGGCAAAAATATCGACATGTCGGCGCGTCTTGGCGCCGGCGATCTGTTTGGCGCGTCGCTGTCGCTGAATGCGGCCGGCAATATGCTCGCGGTAGGAGCCCCAGGGGACGATGGCATCGCCAATGGCTCCGTCGATAATGGCGCGGTCTACCTGTTCAATTTTGCCGATGGATCGTTCACTGGCGGTGTCCACAATTCGACCTTTGGTCAGGGTTACACGGGCACCTACGACTATAATCAGGTCGTGGCGGGCGGCCAGTTCGGCCGTGGCGTAGCGCTCAATGCCGCAGGGGATCGCCTGGCGGTGGGCGCGCCGCAAACGGACCCCAACGGCAATTCGCAATATGTCGGTGGTGCGGCCATTCTCTTCCAGGCGAACGCGGCTGCAGGTACTGCCTATGGAGATGATCCTTCCGGGTCGGTGACGCTATCCGCCTATGATATCGCGTCGCGCTTGGCGACGGGGACGAGCGTCATCCTCCAGGCCAACAATGACATCACGGTCAACAGCGCGATCACCGTCACCGGCAATCCGTCGAGCGTGGGCGCGCTGACCCTACAAGCCGGCCGCTCGGTTCTGATCAACGCCAACATCACGACCCAGGGCGGGAACGTGAACGTCTATGCGCACGACACGGCGGCAAACGGCGTGCAGTCCGCGCAGCGCGATACCGGAACAGCCGGCATAACTATGGCGGCGGGCACTGCGATCAACGCGGGGGGCGGCAACGTGTCCTTCGAGATGCGAACGGGAGCGGGCAAGGGCTCGCAAGGCTATATCAATCTGGCCTCGATCACCGCATCGAACATCACCGTCTATAATTCGGGCGGGACAGGCACGGGCATTACGCTGCTCAACAACAGCGTTTTGACCGGAACGAGTGGCGGCGGGGCGGCCCTTCAAATCGCCGGCGATTTGTTCGCCAATCAGAGCGGCCTGGGGAACGGAGCACTCGCTACGCCCAATGGCGGGCGCTGGCTGATCTGGACCTCCAACCCAGCGAACGACACCCTCAATGGGCTGAACTACGCGTTCAAGCAGTATAATGCGACCTATGGCAGTTCGCCCGTCCAGGGAACAGGCAATGGTGTGCTCTACAAGCTGTCCCCTACCCTCAATATTTCATTGAAGAATATCACCAAGCAATATGATGGCGGCACAACCGCTACGGTCACGTCTAGCGACTTCCTGGTCACAGGGGTCATCGCGGGTGACACGCTAACGGTTTCGGCTCAAAATGCGGCCTTTACAGGCAAGGGCGCCGGCTCGGGGAACAAGACGGTCACCGCTAATACTCTGACGGCCACCGCTGTGGAGGGTGCAAAGCCGGTCTACGGCTATGTTCTGCCAAACCCGACGTCGGTTAGCAATTCCACGAGCACGATTACTCCCAAGGCGCTGACGATCAATGTCACGGCGCAGAACAAGATCTATGACGGCGGCCTTGTGGCGGCGCTTAACACAGCGACACTGAACAACGTCGTGGTTGGCGACGTGGTGTCCGCCACCGGCGGCACCGGGGCTTTCCTGACAAAGACGGCCGGGGGGGGCAAGTCTGTCACGGTATCAGGCTTCACGCTGTCTGGCGCAGACGCTGCCAACTATACGGTGACGCAGCCTACCGGCGTGACCGCCACCATCAGCCAGCGTGCGCTCACGGTGAATGTCACGGCGCAGAACAAGATCTATGACGGCGGCCTTGGTGCGACGCTCAACGCGGCCACGTTGAGTAATGTCGTCAGCGGCGACACCGTGACCGCCACCGGCGGCACCGGGGCTTTCCTGACAAAGACGGCCGGGGGGGGCAAGTCTGTCACGGTATCAGGCTTCACGCTGTCTGGCGCAGACGCCGCCAACTATACGGTGACGCAGCCTACCGGCGTGACCGCCACCATCAGCCAGCGTGCGCTCACGGTGAATGTCACGGCGCAGAACAAGATCTATGACGGCGGCCTTGGTGCGACGCTCAACGCGGCCACGTTGAGTAATGTCGTCAGCGGCGACACCGTGACCGTTGGAGGCGGCACTGGCGCATTCGCCACAAAAACGGCTGAAACCGGCAAGGCCGTGACGGTATCGGGTTATTCCCTGTCGGGCGCCGATGCAGCCAACTACACGGTGACGCAGCCCACCGGCCTCACCGCAGACATTTCCCAACGCGCGCTGACGATCAGCGTTTCGGCTCAGGACAAGGATTATGATGGCCAACTCGGCGCGACGCTAAACGCCGCTACCTTGAACAACGCGATCTCGGGCGACGATATTTCAGTTGGCGGCGGGACCGGTGTCTTCCTGACCAAGACGGCTGAGGCGGGTAAGGCGGTCTTGGTCTCGGGTTACATGCTCTCGGGTGTTGACTCAGCCAATTACACCGTGACCCAACCCACAGGGGTGACCGCCACCATCAACCAACGAGCGCTGACAATCAATGTTACCGCCCAGAACAAGATCTATGATGGCCAACTGACCGCGGCGCTCAACGGCGCGACGCTGAACAATGTCATTAGCGGGGATACTGTTCTCGTTGGCGGCGGAACGGGCGCCTTCACCACCAAGACGGCTGAAAACGGCAAGGTGGTGGTGATTTCCGGTTTTACCCTGTCCGGCGCGGATGCAACCAACTACACAGTGGTTCAGCCCACAGGGGTGACGGCCGACATCACCAAGCGCTCGCTGACCGTCGATCTCAAGGACATCGTCGGCAAGACATATGACGCCAATGACGTTGCGAACATCGGGGCCGCAAACTGGGATACCAACGAGCTCTCCGGCGACGTCGTCAGCGTCACCGGGGGCAATGCCTACTACAGCGACAAGAATGCGGGTACCGGCAAGCTGGTCACGGCGTCGAACTACACCTTGGCGGGGGCCGATGCTCTCAACTACGACATCGCCAACTCTTCGGTGTCGCGAAATGTCGGGTCGATCAGCCCCCGGGGCTTGAATCTCAGCATCACTGCTGATGACAAGGTCTATGACGGCAATGACTCGGCGACGATCCACGTCGATCCTCTGACGGGGGTGTTTGCGGGGGATGCGGTGTCTCTGGTCGTCGGCCAGGGCCATTTCGGCAACAAGAATGTCCAGACCAACAAGGGCGTAACCTTCTCGGGCTTCAGCCTGACCGGCACAGACGCGCTGAATTACGAGTTTAACGCGTTTCCGGTTGTTACTGCGGACATCACCTCGCGGCAGCTGACCGTCATTGACGCGGCGGCGGTCGACCGGACCTATGATGGCACCGCCACCGTGCAACTTGACGGCATTCTCGACAATATCGTCGCGGGAGATGACGTCGCCTTCCTGTCGAAGCTGGGGACAATGGCCGACAAGAATGCGGGCACCGGCAAGGCTGTCACCACCGCTTTCTCGATCACCGGGGCGGACAAGGACAATTATACTCTGGTGCAGCCGACCGGCGTCCAGGTCGATATTGCAAAGGCGCTGCTCACCCTCGTGACTCCGCAAGCGACCGATCGTGCCTATGACGGCACGAACATCGTGGAGGTCACCCATAGCGGCTTCTCCGGTACGATCGGCAGCGACGATATCGGCATCGCCTCAGTTAACGGTACGATCGCGTCCAGGAATGTCGGCACTTACGAAGTTACCATGGTTCTCGGCGCCCTCACCGGAGCCGATGCCGGTAACTATCTGGTCGCGACGCCGAGCCCTCTGCTCATGGTGACGATCGACCAGAAGACGATCACCGGCTCGCTGACTGGGGTCATCACGAAGGAGTATGACGGCACTCGGGACATCAATCTCGCTCCTTCCAATTATGTGCTGACGGGCGTTGAGGCAGGCGACAATGTCACCCTCGCGGGTGATGGAGCCTATGACGACAAGAATGTCGGCAGCAACATCCGGGTGGAGGTCAACAACACCCGCCTGGAGGGTGGCGATGCCGGAAATTACAAGCTTCTCGCCTCGGCCGCCGTCGAAGGTCAGGGGGCCATCACCAAGCGGCAGATCACGGTCCTCGGCGCTACGGCCCTCGACCGTGATTATGATGGCACCACCGTTGTTGCCCTGACCGGAACGCTTGACCGGGTGGTGACCGGTGAGGATGTCGGCTTCCAGTCAACGACGGGAACGATCGGTTCCAAGAATGTCGGTACCTATGCGGTTACCACCGGCTTCACATTGTCCGGCGCCGACATAGGCAATTATGACCTTATCCAGCCCGCTGATCCGATTTCGGTGACGATCAGCGCGGCAAAGCTCACCCTGGCGGGTACCGCGGTCAACGCGAAGACCTATGACGCCACGACGACGGTCACCTATGCCAACAGCGGCACGCTGACCGGCGTGGTGGCCGGTGAGGATGTCTCGATCGGGACGATCAGCGGCACCGCTGTGAAGAACGCCGGCACGCAGAATGTCACGACGACGGTACTGCTCGCGGGCGCGGATAGCGCCAACTATGAGGTGATCGATCCGAACCTGACGGTGCTCATCAACAAGGCCTCGCTCGACGGGAAGCTTGTCAACGTCACCAAGACCTATGACGGCACGACTGGCGTTACACTCGGCGTTGCCAACTATGCGCTCGACGGCGTGATCGGCAGCGATGCAGTCTCGCTCGTGGGTTCTGGAACCGGCGCCTATGCGGGCAAGGATGCTGGCAGCAATATCCTCGTCAGCAGCGCTGTCACTGGCCTGAGCGGAGCTGACGCCGACAATTACGAGCTATCGTCGATGACGGTGACGAGCAATAGCGGCGAGATCACCAAGGCCCTGCTGCATGTGACTGACAGCGCCGGCATCGGGCGCGATTACAACGGCTTGACGACGGTCAATCTCAGCGGCGCGCTTGACGGCGTTGTGGCGGGCGAAACCGTGACCCTCACCGGCACCGGTACGGCCGCCAGCAAGAATGTCGGCACCTGGGCGGTGAGCGGCGGCACCTACACGCTCGGTGGCGCTGACATGATCAACTATGACATCGAGCAGCCCACTGATCCGATTTCGGTGACGATCAGTGCGGCCAAGCTCATCCTTACTGGGACTGCGGTCAACGACAAGACCTATGACGGTTCAACAGCCGTGACGTTCGGGAACCTGGGCACATTGAATGGTGTCGTGTCGGGGGAAGATGTTGCCATCGGGTCGATCGCCGGCAATGCCACTAGCAAGAATGCGGGCGTTCAAGAGGTGGCGACCTCGGTCAGCCTTAGCGGGGCCGACATGGCCAATTATGAGGTGATCAACCCCAGCCTGACGGTCACTATTGGCAAGAAGACCATTAGCGGCTTGCTCACTGGGCAGGTGACCAAGGTCTATGACGGCACGACCGCCATCGTTCTGTCGCCATCGAACTATCAGCTGGCCGGCGTTCTGGCGGGGGACGCTGTCACACTCTCCGGGTCGGGCAGCTACGCCGACAAGAATGTCGGCGACAACAAATCGGTGGTTGTCAGCGAAACCCGCCTGAGCGGCGCCGATGCTGGCAACTACGTCCTGTCCTCTTCGAGCAGCGTTTCAGGCAATATCGGCCGGATCACGCCTGCCGCGCTGGCCCTGTTCGTGGATGACAAGACCCGCCTCGTCGGTGGCGCGGATCCGGTTTTCAGCTATCGGCTGCAGGGCCTCGTTGAGGGTGACAGTGCCGATGTTGTCACCGGCGTGACCTTCGCCAGCGCGGGGGCAGGGTCGGCACCAATTGGACAGTATACGATCAACGCGTCCAACGGCTCGGCGCAAAATTATACGATCAGCTACACGCCGGGCACGCTTTTTGTCACCGCGGATCCCAGCAACCCTAATCCTGCCGGTCCGGGCACGCCGGGGTGGGCGGGCGGCCCTGATGATCCGCGGACCACTGTTCCTGGCCGGACCGAGATTGACAAGGTGGTCCACACCACCCCGAATCCGGGCAATGGCTTCACCGGTGGTGGCATCAATGGCGGCGGCTTTGGCGGCGGCTCTTCGCTAGGCGGCGGCGGTCTTGCATCCGGCCAACCGGGTCTTGGCAGCGATCGCATCGGCAATGGTTTTGGCGGCAATCCCTACCGCGACATCGCGGCAATGGAGCCCACGCTTGCTCTCCGGACCTCGGCCGATGGTGGTGCGCCCATCACCGGTGAACCGCTCGACGAGTGGCGCCGCAGGCTGCGGTTCCGGCACATCACGCCGGCGATCAAGATGCCGACGACTGCGATCTACTACGTCGGCAGCCAACTATAACTGATCGGCCTGCGGGGCCCCTTCCCGCAGGCCACCCTTTTCGCGAACCTTATGGTGCAGTGGACCAGATGATGATCAAGACCGGCAGCGATAGCAGGCGTCGGATGCGGTGTGGGGCGAGCGGTTTGGCGCTGATGGCGGCGTTGTCGCTGGCGGTACCGGTACAGGCTAATCCTGCGGGTGGCGTCGTGGTGGCGGGTGATGCGGTCATCGCGGGGCAAGGGACGGGTTCGGTCACGATCAACCAGTCGAGCGGCCGGGCGATCCTGGACTGGCAGAGCTTCTCGGTGGGGACGGGCGAGAACGTGCGCTTCGTCCAGCCTGGTAAGGATGCGATCGCGGTCAACCGGGTGACCGGCGCTGATGCTTCGCAGATCCTTGGCAATCTGAGCGCCAATGGCCAGCTGGTGCTGATCAACCGCAACGGGATCGCGTTCGGCAAGAGCGCTGTTGTGGATGTTGCGGGTCTGGTGGCGACCACGGCCGATATCGATGCCGAGGGGTTCATGGCGACAGGCGCGCTGAGCTTCTCGAACGGCGCGCGTGTGCCTGGGGCGGGAATCGTCAACGAAGGCCGGATCACGGTGCGGGACGCAGGTCTTGCGGCGCTGGTGGCGCCGAGCGTGCGCAACAGCGGCGTGATCGTGGCGGACATGGGTCGGGTGGCGCTGGGGGCCGGCACCGGCTTTGTGGTGGACCTCTACGGCGACGGGATGATCAAGTTCGCGCCCGATGGTGCGATCCAGCAGACCCTGGGCGATGGCAGCGGGGCGCTGGTCGACAATAGCGGCACGGTGCAGGCCAATGGCGGTCGGGTGCTGTTGACGGCGTCGGCGGCACGCGAGGTTGTCAACGCCTCGGTTAACTCGACCGGCATCATCCGGGCCGAGGGGATCAAGGCGAAGGGGGGCACGATCTCGCTGACCGGCTCGGGCCATATCGCCTCGACCGGCCTGGTCTCTGCCGACAGCGCGCAGGGGCAGGGTGGCCAGATTGCCATCTCGGGCGGCTCGGTGGCGCTGGGTGGTCTCGTCACCGCCTCGGGCAAGACTGGCGGCAACGTCGCCGTGACATCCGAGAATCTGCTGTCACTGGCCGACGCGGTACAAGCGGTCGGAACGCTGGGCACCGGTGGCAACGTCACCTATATGGCGACCAGGGTGATCGAAACCGACAGTGGTTTCACCAATGTGTCCGGCCTTACGCATGGCGGCAAGATCAAGGCTGTCGCCGCCACCGACTATACCTCCTCGGGCAGCTATCTGGCGCGAGGCAGCTACGGCCGTGGCGGCCGGATCGACCTGACGGGCGAGGACACAGTCTCGCTGCTGGGTGCCACCTTGTCGGCCGGTGGTCAGGCGCAGGGCGGCCTGATCCGTATCGGCGGCGCCTTCCAGGGCGGCAAGACCCCCGACCAGGCGCAGCCTTATTACCGGACCTTCCTTGGCCGCTGGGGCAATGATCTTGGCGAGCTCGCTCATGCCGGCACGCTGTTCGTCGGCGACGGGACGGTGATCGACGTCAGCTCGAAGCTCGGCGAAGGCGGCACCGCGGTGCTGTGGTCGGACAAGCAGACGACCTCACTGGGCGCGATCGATGCGCGCGGGGCGCTGCCCGGCTCGGTCGAAATCTCATCGGCGGGCGAGTTGCGCAAGCTCGATATCGATCATGTCGAGACCGGACCCGGTGGCCACCTCCTGCTCGACCCCAAGAATATCACGATCGGCAGCGATGTCGTGGCCTCGACTTGGACCTATTCCAGCCTGTTGCGGGCGACGACCTCGGCGGTGCGGACATCGCAACCGGTTAGCGATTCGGGCTATAGCGTAGCATTGAATGCAGCCGGCAGCCTGCTGGTCGTGGGCGCTCCCCAGGATGATGGCCTGGCCGGCAACTCCAACATGATCAGCAGTGGCGCCGTCTATCTCTTCTCGGTGACCGCAAGTGACTTCAGTGGCGCAACTCTTTTAGGCGTGATGGGCTATGGTTATACGGGCGGCAAGAATGTCGACGTCAGCCAGCTTGAGGGCGGTGACTATTTTGGATCCGCAGTTTCGCTCAATGCGACCGGCAATCGGCTCGCCGTCGGCGCGCGCTATGATGACGGCGCAGGCAATGCCAAACAGGACTCTGGAGCTGTCTATCTCTATTCCTTCACCGATGCCGCTTATAGTGGTGCCGCCCTTCAAGGGCGAATTGGCCATGCCTATACAGGCGGCAAGAATATCGCCCTGACCGCTGATACCTTCGACAACATTGGCGCTGCCGTTTCACTGAACTCGACGGGCAACAGGCTTGCAATCGGGGCGCCTGGCGATGCAGGCGCCGGCAACTCGGTTGCCAACTCTGGCGCGGTTTATCTCGTATCCTTCAGTGATACGAGCTTTACCGGCGGCGCTGTGCGCGGCCAGATGGGACGCGGCTATTCGGGCACCGGCAGTGTCGATGTCACCGGAATCCAGACCGGGACTGATTTCGGGACGAGCGTCGCTCTCAATGGCGCAGGCGATCGGATCGCGGTCGGTGCAACCGAAAATGGCATTTCCTCGGGCACCGGCGCGGTGTTCCTTTACAGCTTTGCCGATACCAATTTCTCCGCCGGTTCTCTGAGCGGGATGATCGGCAAAGGCTTCACCGGCGGCAAGAATATTGATCTTTCGGCGCGGCTGGGAGCCGGCGACTGGTTTGGAGCCTCGGTGGCGCTCAACGCTGCCGGCAATGTTCTCGCCGTGGGTTCGATGCTGGATGACGGCGTCTCGAATGGCGCGACCGACAATGGCGCAATCTACCTCTTCAACTTCACCGATGGATCCTTCTCTGGCGGCACGCTGAGTTCGATCTTCGGACAAGGGTACAGCGGTGCCAACGACCGCAATGTGACGCTCAGCAATGGTTGGCTCGGGCGTAGCGTTGCCCTCAACGCGGCAGGCAATCGCCTTGCCGCAGGAGCCCCTGCCTATGATCAGCTCGGCAATACGACGACCGCTGGCGGCGCCGTCGCCCTTTTTCAGGCCAATGCGCTCGGTACCGCCTACGCTGACGCTTCATCCTCGACGATGACGCTTTCGGCCATCGACGTCGCCGCGCGCCTGGCCGCCGGGACAACAGTGACGTTGCAGGCGAGCAATGACATCACCGTCAACAGCGCCATCACGGTTTCGGGAAATCCTTCCTCCGTCGGGGCGCTGACCCTGCAGGCCGGGCGCTCGGTCATCCTCAACGCCAATATCACCACCCAGAACGGTAATCTCACTATCATCGCCCATGATGTCGCGGCAAACGGTGTGAACGCGGCGCAAAGGGACGCGGGCGCCGCCGGGATCAGCATGGCGAGCAATGCTGCCATCAATGTCGGAACAGGCACGGCTCGTTTCGAAATGCGGACAGGGGCCGGCGTCGGCATTGCGGGGTACATTACCCTCAGCAGCGTGGATGCGGGAAAGATCGTCATCTATAATGGCGGCCCGGCAACGAGCGCCGGTGTGACCCTCAACGGCGCGGCGGTACTGAAGGCTAGCGGCACGGGCACCGCGATCGAGATTGCCGCACCAAGCTTCACCAATAACAGCAGCGCCGGCGCTGCCACCCTGCAGGCGTCCAGCGGCCGCTGGCTGGTCTGGACCGAGAATTACGCAAATGACAAGCTTGGGGGCCTGACTTACAACTTCAAACAATATGCGGCGACCTATTCGCTCACCGCGCCTCCGACTGTCCAGGGTACGGGCAATGGCGTGCTCTACCAACTCGCGCCTCAGATCAGCGCGAGCCTGGGGGCCGTCAGCAAGGTTTATGACGGCGATCTGACCGCGGCCCTCACCACCAGCAATTTCGCACTCACCGGCGCCATGGGCGGCGACACGATCACGCTGTCTGGCATCAGCGCAAATTACGACAATAAAAACAGGGGTGATGCCAACCGCACCGTCAGCGCAACCATCGGTGGCGTTACTGCAATGCAGGGCTCCGCGACCGTCTACGGCTATTCGCTTGCGTCATCATCAGCGAGCAATTCCGGCAGCACGATCACTGCACGGCCGCTTACGATCAGCGTCACAGCGCAGAACAAGATCTATGACGGCCTGCTAACGGCGGGCCTCAATACAGCGACGCTGAATAATGTCGTCAGTGGCGACACGGTATCCGTCGGTGGGGGCACTGGCGCCTTCCTCACCAAGGCGGCCGAAAGCGGCAAAACGGTGGTCGTTTCCGGGTTCACACTATCGGGTGCGGACGCCGCCAA
Organism: Sphingobium sp. B12D2B; assembly: GCF_025961775.1. NCBI lineage: Bacteria > Pseudomonadati > Pseudomonadota > Alphaproteobacteria > Sphingomonadales > Sphingobiaceae > Sphingobium > Sphingobium sp. B12D2B. The sequence goes on along the minus strand of NZ_JAOQOH010000002.1, from coordinate 110,840 downwards.
CTACACGGTGACGCAACCCACTGGTGTAACGGCCGACATTACCAAGCGCGCGCTGACGGTCAGCGTGACGGCCCAGAACAAGGTCTATGATGGCAGCCTAGGTGCCGTGCTGAACACCGCCGTCCTGAACAACGTCGTCAGCGGCGATACGGTCTTGGTCGGCGGCGGCACCGGGGCTTTTCTCACCAAGGTCGCCGAAACCGGCAAGACAGTGGCCATTTCGGGCTTCACCCTGTCAGGGGCAGACTCAGCCAATTATACGGTGACGCAACCCACCGGTGTGACCGCAGATATCACGAAGCGGGCGCTGACGATCAGCGTGACGGCCGAGAACAAAGTCTATGATGGCTCGCTCACGGCAGGTCTCGGCGCCGCGACGCTGAACAATCTTGTCAGTGGAGACATGGTCTCGGTCGCCGGCGGCTCTGGTAACTTCCTGACCAAGACCGCGGAAAACGGCAAGACGGTTACGATCTCGGGCTTCGCGCTGTCTGGCGCTGATGCTGCGAACTATACGGTGACGCAACCCACCGGTGTGACCGCGGATATCACGAAGCGGGCGCTGACAATTGGCGTCACCGCGCAGAACAAGATCTACGATGGCCTGCTAGCGGCGGCCCTCGATACAGCGACGCTGAATAATGTCGTCAGTGGTGACACGGTATCCGTCGGTGGGGGCACTGGCGCCTTCCTCACCAAGGCCGCGGAAAACGGCAAAACGGTGGTCGTTTCCGGGTTCACACTATCCGGGGCGGATTCTGGCAATTATACGGTGACTCAGCCAACCGGCGTTACTGCGAGCATCACCAAGCGAGCGCTGACGATCAACGTTACGGCAGAAAGCAAGGTTTATGATGGTGTTCTTGGCGCATCCCTGAACACCGCCACGCTCAATGATATAGTCGGGGGCGACGCGGTCTCGGTCGCCGGCGGCACGGGCGCCTTTCTGACTGCCAATGCTGAGAACAGCAAGACTGTTACAGTTTCCGGTTTTACGCTGGCTGGCGCGGACTCCGCCAATTACACGCTGACGCAGCCCACCGGCATTACGGCGAACATCACCAAGCGGCCGCTGACGATCAACGTTACGGCGCAAAACAAGGTGTATGATGGTGATCTCGGCGCATCCCTGAACACGCCTACGCTTACGAACGTCGTCAGCGGCGACGCAGTCTCTGTCGGCGGCGGCACCGGGGCTTTCCTCACCAAGGTCGCTGAAACGGGCAAGACGGTGGCCATTTCGGGCTTCACCCTATCGGGGGCAGACTCAGCCAATTATACAGTTACCCAACCCACCGCCGTCACCGCAGATATCACGAAGCGGGCGCTGACAATCAGCGTGACGGCCGAGAACAAAGTCTATGATGGCTCGCTCACGGCAGGTCTCGGCGCTGCGACGCTGAACAATCTTGTCAGTGGAGACACGGTCACGGCGGTCGGCGGCACGGGCACCTTCCTGACCAAGACCGCAGAGAACGGCAAGACGGTCATGATTTCAGGCTTCGCCCTCTCAGGGGCGGACTCCGCCAATTACACGTTGGCACAGCCCACGGGGTTGACCGCGAACATCACGAAGCGCGCGCTGACAATCGCCGTCACGGCTCAAAACAAGGAATATGATGGTGGTCTGGGCGCCACACTCTCCACCGCCAGCCTGAACAATACCGTCAACGGCGACGATATCTCGGTCGGCGGCGGCACCGGCACCTTCCTGACCAAGACTGCCGAAGCTGGCAAGACAGTGGCCATTTCGGGCTTCATTCTGGCTGGGACGGACTCCGGCAATTATACGGTGACGCAACCCACGGGTGTCACCGCAGATATCACGAAGCGTGCGCTGACGATCAACGTGATGGCTGAGAGCAAGGTTTATGATGGCTCGCTCACGGCCGGTCTCGGCGCCGCGACGCTGAACAATCTTGTCAGCGGAGACATGGTCTCGGCCGCCGGCGGCTCGGGCACCTTCCTGACCAAGACCGCAGAGAACGGCAAGACGGTCATGATCTCAGGCTTCACCCTCTCAGGGGCGGACTCCGCCAATTACACGGTGGCACAGCCCACCGGGGTGACCGCGGATATCAGCAAGCGGGCCCTGACAATCACCGTAACTGCGCAAAACAAGACCTATGATGGCTCCTTGGCGGCCGCGTTGAACGCCGCCACCCTCACGAATGTCATCAACGGCGATACGGTTGCGGTCGGTGGCGGCACCGGAGCATTTCTCACCAAGACTGCCGAAGATGGTAAGACGGTAACGATATCGGGCTATACGCTGTCGGGTTTGGACGCCGGCAACTATACGGTGAGCCAGCCCACCGGCGTCACCGCGGATATTGCGAGGCGCGCGCTAACGATCAGCGTTACGGCTCACAACAAGGTCTATGATGGCTCCCTCGCCGCAGGCCTTAACGTCGCGACGCTGAACAACACCGTCAGCGGCGACACCGTGTCAGTGGGCGGCGGCACAGGAACGTTCCTCACGAAGACCGCCGAGGACGGCAAGACCGTCACGGTCGCCGGCTTCATCCTGTCGGGCGCGGACTCCGCCAACTACACTGTGACGCAACCCACTGGTGTAACGGCCGACATCACCAAGCGCGCGCTGACGGTCAGCGTGACGGCCCAGAACAAGGTCTATGATGGCCTGCTTAGCGCCGCGCTCACCGGCGCGACGTTGAACAACACCATCGGCGGCGACGATATTTCGCTGACCGGCGGTACGGGCGCCTTCCTCACGAAAGCCGCCGAAACCGGCAAGACCGTCACGATCTCGGGCTTCACCCTTTCGGGTGCCGATGCCGTCAACTACACGGTGGCCCAGCCCACAGGTGTCACCGCCGACATTACCAAGCGCGCGCTGACCATCAGCGTCACCGCTCAGAACAAGGTCTACGACGGCGCGCTCTCCGCTGCGCTGAATAGCGCCACGCTCAATAACATCGTAAATGGCGATGCCGTGCTGGTCGGCGGAGGCACCGGCGTCTTTCTCACCAAGATGGCCGGGGATGGCAAGGCGGTTACGATCTCTGGTTACAGCCTGTCGGGCGCTGATGCCGACAATTATTCGGTGACACAGCCGACAGGCGTAACGGCGAACATAAGCAAGCGGGATCTAACGATCGCCGGCGCCGATGCCGTCAACCGGGTCTATGACGGCACAAATGTCGTCGAACTGGTAGGCAACCTCGAGAACCTCGTCGCAGGCGACGAGGTCAGCTTCCTTTCGAAGCGCGGCACGATGGCGGATAAAGCGGCGGACAGCGGCAAGCAGGTTATCACCAATTACCGCATTACGGGGGCTGATGACGCCAACTATACGCTCGTTCAACCGACCCAAAACGTCGATGTCGACATCGCCAAGGCACTGCTGACGCTGGTCTCCCCACAGGCGCTCGACCGGGAATATGATGGTACAACCTCGATCGTAGTTACCCACGGCGGATTCTCTGGAGCCGTGAGCGGCGATTCGGTCGGCATCGACAGTGTCAACGGCTCCATCTCGTCCAAGAATATCGGGACCTATTCGGTCGTTACGCAAGGGGTTCTTAACGGATCGGATGCGGCCAACTACGACCTGAGAGACCCGGCGCTGTCAGCGACAATCGGCCAGAAGACGATCACCGGATCGCTGACCGGTGCGATCACAAAGGTTTATGACGGCACCACCGACGTCAACCTCAGTCCGTCGAGCTATGTCCTGAGCGGCGTCATTGCGAGCGACGTTGTCCGCTTGGCTGGTGAGGGTGCCTATGTTGATAAAAATGTCGGAGGTGCCGTCACCGTACGTGTCACCAACACACGTCTCGAAGGGGGCGACGCCAGCAACTACAAATTGCTTGCCTCGGCGAGTGTCGAGGGCGTCGGCGAGATCACAGCCCGGCAACTGACGATTGCCGATGCCAAAGCTATCGACCGGACCTACGACGGCACAACCGCTATTGCGCTCGAAGGCCGCCTCGTCGATCTGATCGACGGCGACATTGTGGCGCTCAACCGGGTGGGATCGGTCGCCGACAAGAACGCGGGCCAGGGCAAGCTGGTCACCACCGGTTACAGTCTGGCCGGAGCTGATGCGCGCAACTACGTCATCATTCAGCCTTCGGCACCGATCACCGTCAATATCGGTCGCGCAGTCCTGACCTTCGCCGGACAGGCGGTCGACCGCGATTACGACACGACCCGCGACATCGAAATCCGCAACGGCCAGCTCGGCAACATCATCGGCCTGGACGACGTCGGCGTCGCTCAAGTCAGGGGTCTTGCCGACAGCAGGAGCGCCGGCACACACAATGTGGCGGCCCAAGTCCAGCTATCGGGTGTGGACAGAGGAAATTACGATGTTGTCGCCCCGACACTGACGGCCCAAATCCGCCAGAAGGAGATCGGCGGAGCGCTCGTGGGGCCGATCAGCAAGGTCTATGATGGCGGTCTCTCGGTAGGGCTGGGCGCGGGCAATTACGCTCTAAGCGGCGTTCTCGGTAGCGATGACGTCGTCTTTGCGGGGTCGGGCACGGGCACCTTCGCGGACAGGAACGCGGGCACAGCTATCCGGGTCACGAGTACTGGGAGCCTTGCAGGGGCCGATTCCGGTAATTATCGCCTGGCCTCGACCACCGTCTCGATCGACAGCGGCAGCATCACCGCGCGCCAGCTGACGGTGCTGGGCGCCGATGCCGTCGACCGCGTCTATAATGGAACCACCCTCGTGCAACTGACGGGGGATCTCGACGATCTGATCAGCGGCGACGTCGTGAATCTCAATCGGGTGGGCAGCGTTGGCGACAAGAACGCTGCCAATGGGAAGTTGGTCACAACCGGCTACACCCTGAGCGGCGCTGATTCCGGCAATTATGTGCTGGTCCAGCCCACCGCCCCGATGACTGTCGATATCGGCCGTGCGACCCTGACCTTCACCGGACAGGCGGTCGATCGCGACTATGACGCGACCCGCACGGTTGCCATTCGCGACGGTCAGCTGGGTAATATTCTCGGAACCGACGACGTCCGCATTTCCAATGTCATCGGCGAGGCGGCTTCGAAAAACGCCGGGCCCCAAGGCGTGGCCGCCCAGGTCGAACTGAGCGGTGCCGATCGCGGCAATTACGATGTCGTCGCCCCAAACCTCATGGTCGAAATCCGCCAGAAGGACATCAGCGGGGCGCTCGTTGGGCTGATCAGCAAGGTCTATGACGGTAACGTGGCGGTCAGCTTGGCCGCAGGTAGCTACGCCTTGAACGGCGTTCTGGCCACCGACGACGTTGCTTTCAACGGCTCGGGCACTGGGACCTTCGCTGGCAAGGACGTAGGCTCGGCGATCCGGGTGACCAGTTCAGGCACCTTGAGCGGCGTCGACGCCAGCAATTATCGCCTCGCTTCGACCGCCGTCTCGAGCGACAGCGGTGTGATCACCGCCCGACAGCTCACCGTGGTCAACGCCGATGCGATGGATCGGACTTATAACGGCACCACTTTGGTTGGCCTGACCGGCGGTCTGCAGAATCTCGTCGGCGGGGATACCGTGACTCTGGGTGGCACCGGCAGCATCGCGGACAAGAATGCCGGCTTGGGTAAGCTTGTGACCGCGCACTATGAACTGGCCGGCACAGACAACCACAACTATGTCCTGGTACAGCCAAGCGACCGCATCGAGGTCGATATCGCCAGGGCCACTCTTACCTTCACGGGCGAGGCCGTCGATCGTGATTACGATGCGACACGCGCGATCGCGATCCGCAACGGCCAGCTGGCCGATATCATCGGCAATGACGACGTCGGTTTCATGTCCGTCACCGGTCAAGCGGCCGAGAAGGACGCCGGCCGTCGGTCGGTCGCGGCCAATGTCACGCTGACGGGCGCGGACAAGGACAATTATGATGTTGTCGCATCGCCGCTCTCGGTTGAGATCCGCCAGAAGCAGATCAGTGCCTCGCTGGTTGGCCCCATCAGCAAAGTCTATGACGGCACCACCACAGCCGTTCTGACGCCAGCGCAATATACGCTGACCGGCGTCCTTGGTGGCGATATGGTGGTGTTCAGCGGCTCTAACAGCGCAAGCTTTGCGAGCAAGGACGTTGGCTCGGACATCCGCGTCATGAGTTCCGGCTCGCTGACGGGGACCGACGCCGACAATTATATGCTAGCCTCGCCGTTGGTCACCTTCGATGGCGGCGTGATCACCAAGGCGCTGCTAACCGTTGCAGACGCTGTGGCCACCAACCGCGCTTATGATAGCACGCGCTCGGTGGTCATCGGCGGTCGCCTTGAGGGGGTGTTCGGAGGCGACAGCGTCGTTCTGGGCGGTAGCGGAACGATCGCCGACAAGAACGTCGGTACCTATCAGGTCGCTGCCGCCTTCACCTTGGGCGGTGCCGACGCGAACAATTATGAGATAACACAGCCGACCAACGTCAGCGTCGACATCAGTCGGCACATGCTGACGCCCGGCTCGGTGATCATCGCCGACAAGGTTTATGACGGCGGGCTCGGCGCCACGGTCAGCCAGAGCACATTGAGCGGCATCTTCAACGGCGACGATGTCCGTTTCGTGAGCGGCACAGGGACCTTCCTCGACAAGAATGTCGGGGACGATAAGGCGGTAACCCTCGCTAATGTCGTTCTCGGCGGCACCGATGCCGGCAATTACGGCGTGGACACCTCGAGCGTGGCAAAAGGCAGGATCACGGCGGCACAGCTGACGGTCACCGGCAGTCGGGCAGTCGACCGCGTCTATGATGGGACAGCCGCCGTCGTTCTCCAGAATGGAAGCCTTGCCGGGCTCATCGACGCCGACACCGTCACATTCAGCGGTGGCGGAAACATGGCCGATAAGGGTGCAGGGACCGGTAAGCGCGTTACGGGCGCCTATAGCCTGGGCGGCGCTGATGCGGCCAACTATGTGCTGGTCCAGCCGACCGATATCCTGGTGACGATCAGTCCTCGCGAGATCAGCGCAATGCTGACCGGTTCGGCGGCGAAGGTCTATGACGGGACCGACTCCATTGTCCTGTCCGCGGACAATTATGCGCTGACCGGAGCATTGGATGGCGACCGTGTGACGCTGAGCGGCGCGGGTCGCTATGCCGACAAGAATGTCGGTACGGACAAGGACGTCGTGGTCAACGGGACGAGCCTGTCAGGCGCTGATGCGGCTAACTACAAACTAGCGTCCAGCAGCATCTCCGGCAAAATCGGTCAGATCACCCCTGCGACCCTGATCGTGGAGGACGCTGCGGCGATCGGTCGCAGTTATGATGGCACACGCGTGGTGAACCTCGCCGGGACGCTGCGGGGACGGGTCGGTACCGATGTGGTCACGTTGGGCGGCATTGGGACCCTCGATGACAAGGATGTTGGCACCGACAAGGCCGTCTCAACAAGCTACACGATCGACGGCATCGACGCGGGCAATTATCAGCTGGTGCAGCCGACCGGTCTGAGCGCCACCATCACCGCCCGTATCTTGACCCTTGCGGGTGCTTCGGTGGCTGACAAGGTCTATGATGGCACCGTCCAGGCAACCATGAGTGGTGGCACGCTGACCGGCATTTATGCCGGCGACGACGTCCGCTTCACCACCGGCACAGCAAGCTTTACCGACAAGAATGTGGGAACGGACAAGGTCGTCACGGTCGCGGGTTCGGGTTTGACTGGCGCGGATGCCGCGAATTATGCACTCGCTCCGTCGAGGAGCTTCACTGCCTCGATCAAGCCGGCAGCGCTTATCTTGCTGGTGGATGACAAGAATCGCGTGGCTGGCGGTCCTGATCCCGTATTCACCTACCGTCTCGATGGTCTGGTAGGGGCCGACAATGTCGATGTCGTCACGGGCGTTAGCTTCGCCAGTGCGGGCGTCGGGGCGGCTCCTGTCGGGCGCTACTCGATCGAGGCGGCGAACGCGACCGCCCAGAATTACACAATCCGCTACGCACCTGGCACGCTCAGTGTCGTCCCGGATCCCAACGCACCGGAACCCGGCAACCCGACGCCCAGCGATCCAAGAACCTTCGACGCGGGGCGGTCAGAGCTGAACCGGGTCCTGCACAGTGCGTTGCAGTTCGATCGCAAGGCGACCGAGGCAGAGCAATTGGCGGGGGACGGCGCCGCTCGGCGGCCTTTCGGTGCCTCGGCAGTGACCCAAAACACTGTTGCGGTGCGGGAAACGGGCACGGTTATCACCGGCGAACCGCTCGACGAATGGCGGCGCCAACTGCGGTTCCGGCCGATCGCGGTTCCGGTGAAACTGCCCAACAGCGCCACCTTTTACGTCGGCAGCAATCAGTAAGGCGAGGGCGCCTGCGGGGGAGGGGGGAATCCGCAGGCGTTCATTTTCGATCCTCTCAATCGATTGGGACCAGAATGAGCACAAGCAAGAGTAATTGGCGTCGGATGCGGTGTGGGGCGAGCGGTTTGGCGCTGATTGCGGCGTTGTCGCTGGCGGTACCGGTACAGGCTAATCCTGCGGGTGGCGTCGTGGTGGCGGGCGATGCGGTCATCGCGGGGCAAGGGACGGGTTCGGTCACGATCAACCAGTCGAGCGGCCGGGCGATCCTGGACTGGCAGAGCTTCTCGGTGGGGACGGGCGAGAACGTGCGCTTCGTCCAGCCTGGTAAGGATGCGATCGCGGTCAACCGGGTGACCGGCGCTGATGCTTCGCAGATCCTTGGCAATCTGAGCGCCAATGGCCAGCTGGTGCTGATCAACCGCAACGGGATCGCGTTCGGCAAGAGCGCTGTTGTGGATGTTGCGGGTCTGGTGGCGACCACGGCCGATATCGATGCCGAGGGGTTCATGGCGACAGGCGCGCTGAGCTTCTCGAACGGCGCGCGTGTGCCTGGGGCGGGAATCGTCAACGAAGGCCGGATCACGGTGCGGGACGCAGGTCTTGCGGCGCTGGTGGCGCCGAGCGTGCGCAACAGCGGCGTGATCGTGGCGGACATGGGTCGGGTGGCGCTGGGGGCCGGCACCGGCTTTGTGGTGGACCTCTACGGCGACGGGATGATCAAGTTCGCGCCCGATGGTGCGATCCAGCAGACCCTGGGCGATGGCAGCGGGGCGCTGGTCGACAATAGCGGCACGGTGCAGGCCAATGGCGGTCGGGTGATGCTGACGGCGTCGGCGGCACGCGAGGTTGTCAACGCCTCGGTTAACTCGACCGGCATCATCCGGGCCGAGGGGATCAAGGCGAAGGGGGGCACGATCTCGCTGACCGGCTCGGGCCATATCGCCTCGACCGGCCTGGTCTCTGCCGACAGCGCGCAGGGGCAGGGTGGCCAGGTCACCATCTCGGGCGGCTCGGTGGCGCTGGGCGGTCTCATCACCGCCTCGGGCAAGGATGGCGGCAGCGTCGCTGTTGACGCGCAGCGCCAGCTCTCATTGGCGGACAAAGTCCAGGCTGTGGGTGCGCTAGGGCAGGGTGGCACCATCGGCTATCGAGCTGGGAGTGTTCTCGAGACATCAACGGGGGTTACCAACGTCTCGGGCCTCACCCACGCCGGCACAATCTCGGCCAGCGCCGCAACCAATTACACGACCTCCGGTACCTATCTCGCGCAGGGCCAATATGGCCATGGTGGGCGGATCGACCTGACGGCCAGCCACGGCGTTTCGCTTCTCTCGCCGACAATCGCCGCTTCGGGCCTCCAGGCTGGTGGCCTCATTCGTATCGGCGGCGCATTCCAGGGCGGCAAGGCACCTGATACGTCCAAATCCTACCATCAAAGCTTCCTTGGGCGCTGGGGGGCTCTCACACCGATCGCGCAGACCAAGACGCTCTATGTGAGCGGCGGCACACGCATCAATGCCAACTCCACCCTGGGCAATGGCGGCACAGCTATTCTCTGGTCCGATCAGCAGACCACTTTCCTTGGTGGCATCGACGCTCGAGGCGTTCATCCTGGATCGGTTGAAATCTCGTCAGCAGGTGAGCTGCGCCGGCTCGATGTCACCAACGTGACGCTCGGAAAAGGTGGTACGCTCCTCCTGGACCCCAAGAACATCGTTATTGGTAATGCAGATTCGGTGGCAGGCTGGGCCTATGACGGGATACTTCAGGCTGTTGCGCCGCCACCTACCTCCCAAGAGCTGAGCGATATTGCCTTTTTTGGCTGGTCTGTAGCGTTGAACGGCGCCGGCGATCGCCTGGCCGTCGGCAGCCTACGCGAAAACCGAGTTTATCTGTTCAGCTTTACGGACAACAGTTTCAGCAACGGAGCACTCGAAGCCATTGTGTCGAACGAGTTCTCGGGCGGCAAGAATGTGAATCTATCGAACTCAGCGTTCGAGTTAATCGGATCCAGTGTCGCCTTCAATGCGACGGGCGACCGTCTTGCGGTAGGCGCATTCCAAACTGTCGGTGGCGGCGCTGTAGCCCTGATCGCGTTCGATGATTCCAATTTCACCAATGGGCGTAAAGCTGCCACGATCGGTGAAGGCTTTACCGACACGAACGACATCGATGTCCAGCTTGAGGATTACGACAATTTTGGCAGTTCGGTCTCGCTCAACGCCGCTGGTACCGTCCTGGCTGTCGGGGCTGGCAATAATGGTGGAGCGACATCTTCCCGTCCGGGGGCTGGCGCGGTCTACATCTTCGGCTTTGCTAATTCTGATTTTGAGGGCGGTTCGCTCAAGCATGTCATCGGCGCCGACTATGCGCAACCAGGCAATCTCGATCTTAATCTCAATGCGGCTGACGGTTTTGGCGCTGCAGTTGCATTAAACGGCGCAGGCGATCGTCTGGCCGTTGGCGCCCCCGGGACGGCCGCGACGGCGGGCTTGTCGGTGGGCGCAGTTTACCTGTTCGACATTGGCGATCCTTTTAACGCCGGCAGTGCGCTGCGCGGGCGTATCGGACATGATTATTCGGGCCCAAACGACGTTAATATTGCTTTGCAAGCCCGCACCCAATTTGGCGCCGGCCTATCCTTCAATGGAGCAGGCGATCGCCTCGCCATCGGCATGACTGGTGACACTCCGGGTGTCTTCCTTCTGGCCTTTGACGATAGCAATTTCAACAACGGTGTCCCCATCCATTTTCTGGGCGATGCCCCTTATTCTTACCCCGATCCGGTCATTGTTCCAGGCATCGACGCGCAGGACTTTTTTGGCAACTCCGTATCCTTAAACGCCGCTGGAGACAGGCTGGCCGTGGGAGCAAGATTTGATAGGGGGGCAGCTAACGACCGCGATAGAGCGGGCGCCACTCATCTCTTCTCCTTCAGCGGAGCGACCTTTGAAAATCCTCTGTTGGAGGGTACGATTGGTGCGGGCTATCGTGCGCAAGCGGGGACTCCCAAGGATATTCCTGTCGAATATCAAGTGCCAACCCTTAGCAATGATCGCTTTGGCTTCTCGGTTGCCTTCAACGCCAGCGGCGATCGGCTTGCAGTTGGTGCTGTCGGCGACGACGGTATCAACGATGACGTGCTTGACGCGGGCGCGGTCTATCTCTTCGATCTGAGCGGCGGGAACCTCGCAAATGCCACCCTGGCAGCCAAAATTGGCGCAGGCTATGCCGGTGGCAACAACCGGGACATCGGTCTTGGCTCCGATGATCGGTTCGGATCTTCCGTGGCGCTGAACGGCGCGGGCGATCGTTTGGCGGTTGGTGCTCCCGGGGATGCTGGCGCAGCTGACAACAACCCTGAGACGGGCGCGGTTTATCTCTTCTCGTTCAATGATCCCGCGGTCGCCTTCGGATCCGGCGCTTTGGAAGGCATTATTGGCCTGGGCTATCTGGACAGCAAGGACCGGAACGAAATTCGTCTGGAAGATGATGACCGGTTCGGCAGTGCCGTCGCGCTAAACAATGCTGGTAATCAACTTATCGTAGGGGCGCCCGGCGATGACGGCGGCGACAATGCCACTGACGAAGCGGGTGCTGTGTACAAATATCGCTTCGACGACGACGTCTTTAGCAATGTTGTGCGCCTCGGCACGTTGGGCGCCGCCTATTACAACAATGGTGACGGTCTTGAGGCGTTGGGCTCTGGCCACCAATTTGGTTCCTCAGTGGCGCTGAGCGGTTCTGGAAATGTAATGGCCGTCGGATCCCCCGGCAACGAGGGAGCGAACTTTGATTCAAGCGACGCAGGCGCCGTCTACACCTATCAGTTTCCGCTCACCAACCTTCTGGATGAGACTCTGCACGCGATTTTGGGGCGAGATTATGCCATGCCCGCTGGGTTGGGCTTGGTCGTTTCGGCGGGTGAACGCTTCGGCTCGGCTGTCGCCCTGGACGATGCAGGGATCAAGCTTGCCGTCGGATCCCGATCCTATAGCGACAGTAGCAATGCGAACGTCGGCAAAGTGTCGTTGATCGAGTTCGGTGACACTAGCCATATGAGCGCCGCCCTCACCAGCACGATTGGTCTCAATCAAACAGCTCCGGGCGATGTTGACCTTGCTGTCGCGCCAGGAACGGAACTGGGCTCGGCGCTCGCCTATAACGGAAACGCTAACCTGCTCGCCATCGGTGCGGCGAAGTATAACGAGATGGGGGATAGCAGCTACGTCGGCGGCGGTGTCTACTTCATTAGCGAAGGCAGTGTCCCAGGGAGAGGCTTTGGCGACGCGCCCACGAGCACCATCAGGTTCGCCGCCGCCGGCATCGCGAGCCAGTTGCAAAGTGGGACCGACGTCGTGCTGCAGGCGTCCAACGACATCACAGTTTCTAATGCGATCACCGTCGCAGCGGGAAGCAGCGGAGTGGGCACGCTCACGCTTCAAGCGGGTCGGTCAATCCTGATCAATGCGAGCATAACAACGCGTGATGGCGACGTAACGCTGATTGCCAATGAGAGGCCTGCCAATGGCGTTATTCCGGCCAACCGGGACCCCGGTGTGGCGCGGATCACGATGGCCAACGGCACCAATATCGATGCTGGTACCGGCAATATTCATGCGGAAATCCGCGCGGGTACCGACGCGAGCGGCGCCCAGATTACACTCAATTCGTTAACCGGTAACACTATCACCGCCATCTCGCGCGGTGGCCCCGGCACCGGAACCCTGCAGACGCTCAACGGAGCAAGCTTCATCGCAAATGGGTCGGGCGACGCCGTCCAGTTTGTCGGCGATGTCCTCAATATGGGTAATGCGACGATCTCGACGCCCAACGGTCGCTGGCTGCTCTGGGCCAGCGGCCCCAACAATGTCTCACTGGGTTCGCTGTCCTTCGACTTCAAGCAATATGCCGCGACTTATGCAGTGACGCCCGTCGCTCAGGCTACTGGCAACGGTTTGCTCTTCATCCGCGCGCCGATCATCACGCCGACATTGCTTTCCACTCAGAAGACATATGACGGCACGACGAACGTGCCCGCGCCTGTGGTTGTTGCTGGCGGTGCGGTAGGCGACGACAACATCACCCTTGATCTTGGGACCGTTGCCTTCACCGACAAGAATGCGGGCACCGGGAACAAGACATATGAGGCAACCGGCATCAGTCTCATCGGCGCCACCACAGCCGACGGCAAGCCGATCTATGGTTATACGCTCGGCAGCACCACGGCCACCAATTCCACCAGCACCATCTTTCGCAAGGCGGTGACGGTGCTCGATGTGGTGGCAGAAGACAAAGTCTATGATGGGACATTGGCCGCGCAGATCTCGGGCGGCCGCTTGGATGGTGTCGTTTCGCTGGACGATCTCCAGCTGGTCAGAGGCAATGCCGCCTTCGCAGACAAGAATGCGGGCACTGGTAAGATCGTTACGGCATCGGGTTTTGCGCTCTCGGGCGCGGATCGGGACAACTATTCGATTACGCAGCCGACGGGGCTCAGCGCCAACATTACCAAGGCTGTTCTCCGACTTGACGGCGCAGAGGCGGTCGACCGGAGCTATGATGGGACAACCGCAGTCGTCATCAACGGCACACTCCAAGGGGTTGCTGCGGGCGATAGCATCACACTCGACACCAAAACCGGTACGATGGCCGACAAGAATGTTGGAACCGCCAAGCAAGTGGCTGCATCATTCACCGTCACGGGCACAGGCCTCGAGAATTACGAGCTGGTCCAACCCACCGGACTGACCGTCAATATCTCCGCCGTGACGCTGGCGTTGGTTGGGGCAAAGGCCGTCGATCGCATTTATGATGGCAGCCGCCTCGTCGCGATCGAGGGCAACAGTCTTGCAGGCCTTATCGCCGGTGACGCGGTGGCGCTCGGAGATAAGACGGGACTGATGACCGACAAGAATGTCGGCGTTGGCAAAGCGGTCACCGGTGCGCTCACATTAGCTGGAGCGGATGCCGGCAATTATCGGATCAGTCAACCGATGGGCCTCACAGTCTCGATATCGCCCGCCACGCTGATCCTTGCTGTCAATGACGCGCGCAAAGAGGCGAATGGTCCTGAGCCCATGGTCACTTATACGCTTGCAGGCCTCGTCGGCACCGATCGGCCTGACATTGTGACGGGCGTCACCTTCTCGAGCGAGGGCTTTGGCAACGCCCCGGTGGGCAGTTACGTCCTCAACGCCAGCAACGGCACGGCGCCGAATTATACGATCAGCTACCGCTCCGGGACGCTCAGTGTGGAGAGGGTAGCCAATCAGTGGGTGCCGCTGCAGAGGGAAGCCGATCGGGTCATCCACATGGGAGATCCCACGCCCTGGCAGGTGGTTCGCGATGTGCGATCGCCGCTTGGGAGCAGCTTCAACCCACTGCTCGTCCGGGACCTTGCTAGCGAACGCGGGCCGCGCGGCTCACTTTATACCGAGGTGGCAGGCACAGATTTGCAGCTGCCGACCGCCAGGATCGTCCAAAGGGGACAGGCGAGCGATCTTCAGATGATCACGCCAAGGGTCCGGCTGTCCGATGCCAACGTCTACTATGTCGGTAGTGCACAATGACTCCTGGCAACTTGTCCGGATCGGGCGGGCGCAGGCGCTTGCGATCCCGCGGTTGCGGCAAAGCCGCGACTTTGGCCTTCTTCCCCGAAGGCCAAAACCGACCTGAGTTTTCCACGCCTCGTCCCGGTTTGGCGCACGTTCCCACGCCGTGCGCCGGGAGGGCTGCTGACGGGCAGTCCTCCCATCCTCTTGTCGCTGATTTGACGATCGAACGCAACGCACGAAGGCCCGCCCGCATGACCGCAATGGAGCCAACCAACATGAACAGTCTGGAGAGCGGATCGGTGATCTCCATTGCCCGCAAACTGCAAACGGCTCTTATCGGCCGCTGCAGCGCCTCAGACCTGGAAAACGCCCGTCTGCTTACGAGCCAGCTCCTCACTCTTGCCATGCGCCACGATCTTAGTCGTGAGGACCAGGTCGTCCGCAAGGCGCTGGGCCTGCGTCAGCTGCGCGGCGGCAAGATCCTCATGCTGCTTGTCAATAATGCAGGCTCGTTCTGCTCTTCTGGCGATATTGCGCGCGCACTCGGGACCGTCTCCCAGGGCACGATCAAGGTTTATATGTGCGAACTGCGCTATGCTTTGGCGGGTGTTGGGCTACCGCCGATGATCCAGACGGAATGGCGCAAGGGCTATTGGATCAGCAAGCCAGATGCCGCCTATTTCAGCACATGGCTGTCCGAGCGGATAGAGGCTGAAGGCGCTTCAATCGCCGATGTCGCAGCCAGCCAAACTGGGCTTCAAAGCGTGCATGTGGGTTGAATGACAAAATGGGGCAGAGGTGTCGTCACCTTATGACCGAGGCGCGCGCTTTTGGTGCAGGCCGCGCCCGTCGCCGCCCCCACATTGATATGGCGTTTTAAGAGTTAATCGAAGTCAAAGGCATCAGGCGTTGGCTTGTCCTATGCCGCACTCTCCGATCCTGTCGGGCCGGTGTGCGCGTAGCTGGCTCGACGGCCCGATAAAGGCAAACCGCTTGTGAAGGCGGGACGCAAAGCCACCGGCCTCTTCCTGAGGCAGCGGGGTTGCCGAAGGTCAGGGGGTTAGAAAGTTTGCAGATGATTGCCTGCGCGCGGCCTGGGAGCCGTGCGCGCTACCAGAATGTTCGCGGATTATGCGCGATCATCATGATGTCGGCCGCGCTGTGCCCCGCACGGGCGCAGCCGCCTGCAAACCCGTTCGATGTCGAGCAGGCCCGTCGCGCGGCGGAAGCTCAGGCAGCTGAGCGAAACGCGCGGGAAGGTGCGCCGCTGAGCGCGCTTGGTGATCAGGAGACCGGCCCTCTCGGGAGCTTTCCGATAGAGGCGAACTGCCGTGTGATTTCTCATGTCGTGATTGACGGCGGGGCGCCGCGTGGACTGCGATGGGTGGCCCGGCATCTGGCGCAATTGAATGGGCGCTGCATTGGAAGCCAGGGGCTCAACCATATTCTTGCATCCTTGCAGGCAGCCTTCCTGGACCGGGGATTATCGACCACGCGGGCGGGTTATCCGCAGCAGGATATGAGCGCGGGCACATTGCGCGTCGCGATCGTGCCGGGAAGAGTGTCCGGCATGCGAGGCGCGCATGGTGTTCGCTCCTGGCGTCATGCTTTCCCGCAAGGTGAGGGCGATCTCCTTTCGCTGCGCGCTATGGAGCAGGGCCTGGACCAGATGCGGCGTGTGCCTGGCCGAGAGGTCAAGGTGGACATCGCTCCGGGAGATCAGCCGGGCGAGAGCTTTCTCGATGTCGCGGTCAAGGATGTGCGGCCGGTCTCGCTGACGCTGTCGGGCAATAATCTTGCTGGACCGACCGTAGGACGCTGGCAAGGCTCTGCGCAGCTCTCGACGCTTAATCTGCTGGGACTTTCGGAGATCGCGACAGTCTCGATCAACAGTCGATTGCAGAGCCCATCCCTGCCCGCCGACAGCCGCAGCACGGGCGCTAGTTTCACGATCCCGTTCGGTTGGTGGACCTTGGGGGTCTCTGCGAATCGCAGCGATTACGCACAGCGCGTCATTGGCGAGGTCAAGGATTTCCAGACGGATGGTCGGCTTGATACTGTCTCGGCGTGGGTCGAGCGTGTCATTCACCGCGACCGAACCTCAAAGACGTCCCTGCGCCTATCCGTGCAGCGGCGGCGCGGGCGCAGCTTCATTGATGGCATCGAGATTGGCCTGCAGCGTCAGGATCTGACGGATCTTGAGTTTGCGCTGGTCGACCGGCATCGCATCGGCCGCGTGCAGATCGACACGCAGCTTTCCCATCGCCGGGGCATGCCCTGGCTGGGGGCGCAGGCAGAAACAGACGATCGTCCGGCGAGCCTCCCGACGGCCCGCTACCGCATCACCACGGCCGATGTGTCGCTCAACGCGCCCTTGGGCCCAGTTCTGGCCTATCGAGGGGCATTTCACGGACAATGGAGTGACCGTCCGCTTTACGGGTCGGACCAGATTTCGGTCGGCGGTCCGTTCACCGTGCGGGGTTTCGACAGTGACCAGGCCCTGATCGGCAGGGCCGGGTGGTATTTGCGCCAGGAACTGACTGCGCGTCTGGGTGACCATCTCCAGCCTTATGTTCTTGCCGATACCGGTCATGTGCGCGGCACGCATCTAACGCCGATCGGTGTCGGCATGGGTCTGCGCGCCCAGGCCTTTGGCGCAAGCCTCGATGCGTGGATCGCGATTCCCTTCGTACCCAAGAGTCTCGCCGGAGACCGGCCTTCCATGATCGGCGTCACCGCCGGTTGGACCCTTTGAGCAGGAGGGGGCGATGGAGTTCATCAACAGATTGAAGAAGGAAATGAGCGAGGGCATCGTTCGTGCTGTCCTTGAAGATGCCGGATACCGGGTCACCGATTGCGGCATCGAAAAGGTCATTCCTGCGCTCAATTGTCGCAGCGTCGAGGAGTATGAAGCGCTCAGTTTTTCGACAGCGCTGCGCACATTGCCGGACTTTGTCGTCATGACATCCGACGAGACGGAGCAGCTGTTGGTCGAAGTGAAATACCGCACCCTGTGGGGGCTCGAGGTACTGGAAAAAGTGCGCGAGCAGGTGCGCATTCACGGCGAACTGGTCCTCATTTCGTTCAACGCGAGCGCGCCCAATCCACGAAATTATGCCGATAGCCCGTCTCGCTTCCTGCGCTGTTGCCGTCTGCGCAATTGCGAGGGTTTCTACGAGGTCGAGCTGCGCGAACGCGGATCCTCCCGCGCCTGGCACCTGGTTGATGATCTGACCGATGGCCCCGCACTCTGGTGGGCCCTCTCTCCGCTTCATCAGCTGTTCGGCCAACTGCGCGAGGATGACGGTCGGGTCAGTCTTCGCGAGGCTGTAAAAGCCATTAGCGGCATCCTGGACGCCGCGCCGACCTCTGCCGCGGCAAATGACGGCGCCGACCGACAACCAAAGCACCGGTTGGCAGACCCCAAACTCGCAAAATCGAGGAAATCCACGTGACCCAGATGTCCAAGGCGCATCGGCAGACTTGGCGCGCGACAACGTCGCGCGCATCCATCGCCCGTCAGCTGGTCCATGCGGTATCGATCGTATCGATGGTCGCCTCGCCTGTGATGGCGCAGGTGGCGCCTGGCGGCCAGAATGCGCCGACCATGGATATGGCTGCGAACGGAACGCCGGTTGTGCGGATCACCACGCCAAACAGCGCGGGCGTCAGCCATAACACATATGACCAGTTCAGCGTCGATGGCCGGGGTCTGATCCTCAATAATAGCGGCCAGATCGTCTCGACGAGCCTCGCGGGCTACATCGATGGCAATGGCAACCTGAAGACCAGCGGTCCTGCAAAGCTCATCCTCAACGAGGTGGTGAGCGCAAACCCCTCGCATCTCGCGGGCTATATGGAGGTCGCCGGCCCTGCCGCCCAGCTCGTCCTCGCCAATGCCAACGGCATCACTTGTGACGGCTGCGGCTTCATCAATACCCCTTGGGCGACGCTTGCCGCGGGCAAGGCTATGTTCGGGCCTGCCGGGAGCCTCAGTGGTTTCGCCGTCGACGGCGGCAAGCTTGCCGTGGGCGGGAAAGGGCTCGACGCTTCGGGCGCCCGGCTTGATCTTTTTGCCCGCGCGATCGCGATCAACGGCGGCGTTTGGGCCGAGCGGATCAATGCGTCGACAGGCGTGGGCGATATCGCGATCGCGGGGAGCGACGATCCGATCGTTGTGACAGGGCGCGCGTCGAACGAAGTGGTCGCGCCGGCCTTCGCTCTGGATGTTGCCGCGATCGGCGGCATGTATGCGCGTTCGATCCGGCTGATCGGCACGGAAGCCGGTCTCGGCGTGCGCATCGACGGTACGCTTGCCAGTCTCGAACAGGGCGTCACGCTCGACGCGGCCGGACATATCGGCATAGGCGGCAAGCTTGTCGCGAACACAAGTGCCACCGTCACCGGTGGCAGCGATGTCGCAGTCTCCGGAACGCTTTATGGTGCTGCCAGCGCCAGTCTTTCTCTCGCTGGAACCCTCGCCAATAGTGGTGTCATTGGTTCCGAGGGGAATATCGGCCTCAAGGCGCAGGCGATCGGGTCTTCAGGAACTCTTGCCGCAGGCCTGGAGGCTGATGGCAGCCTTGGCACATCGGGCGATGTGAGCTTGTCCGCATCCGGCGCGGTCCAGCTTGGCGGCCAGATGATCGCGCCAGGCAGTCTCATATTGAATGCAGGGAAGCTCGACCTTGAAGGCGCCATCCAAGCCGACCGTGCCCTTATGTCGGCGACCGGAGCAATCAGCCAGGGCGCCGGAGCGACTTTAAACCTGACCGGCAATCTTGGGCTGACAGCTTCAAGCCTCATAAATCGCGGCGCTGTGCGCAGCGCGACTGCAGTCCTCGAGGTGGGCGCCCTTGATAATGATGCCGGCATTTTCGCCACTACGGGCGCTCAAAGCTGGAGAATCACGGGCGGTGCGTCGAGCCGAGGCGGGACGATCGAAACGGGCGGTCTGCTGGCACTTAATGCCGGCACCCTTGACCTTACAGGCGGCCGGCTCGTGTCGACCGGAACGGAAGGGATGACGCTTAATCTGACCGGCGCGCTGGTCGCGTCAGGAGCCCAGATCGGTGGCAATGGCGCCGTGACGATCGACGCGTCATCGATCACGCTGGGCAGCGGCCGGATCGACGCCAGCGGCGCTCTTACGATCGATGCGCGCAATACTGTCTCGGTCGCGGGCGGCGCGATTGTTGGCCAGACTCTCGATCTGCACGCCGGTCCGTTGACGCTCAGCGCAAATGCGCAACTTGGCGCCATTAGCACGGCCAACATATCGGCAGGAGATATCCTGTTTGACGCCTCCCGGCTGTCGGTTGCCGATCTCACGCTTAATGCGTCCAGCCTGTCGCTGATCCATGGCAGCAGTCTGGCAAGCTCGGGCGTCACCCTGTTCGCGCTCACGCTTGGCGATGCGCTGGACCTGAAAGACGGGCAGATCGAAGTCGCGGCGCGCAATGCTGCGTTAACCGCCAGTACGATGTCGATCGGCGCTGACGGGGCCCTGCGCCATTATGGCGCGGGTGCGCTTGCGCTCAATGTCGGTGACCTCGCGAACGCGGGGACAATCGCTGGAAACGGCAATGTCGAACTCGCCGTCGCAACACTCGACAATGAAGGCATGGTCAACGCCGTCGGCAATCAGTCGCTTGGCGTCAGCAGCACCTTGTCCAACGCCGGGCAACTCCTTGCCAATGGCAAGATGACGATCACGGGCGGGGCACTGTCGGGCGCCGGCACCGTTTCTGGCGGCCAGGGGCTGACCATGAATGCCCTGAGCATATCGATGGATGGCAGCAAGCTTCTGGCCGGTGATTTCAGCAAGGCGGGGGACGCGTCTGCCCTCAAGGCCGTTGCGACGGGCACGATCAGTCTCCGGGGCGCTCTGGCCGCGGCGACCGGAACGGCAAGCCTCAAGGGCAGCACTCTGGACGCTGGCGCGGGTCGGAGCACGGGACAAGATGTCAGCCTGATCGCGACGAGCGGCGATCTTCGCCTGACCGGCGGAACGGTGGATGGGCAGACCATCGACCTCAGCGTCGCTGGAACGATCGATGCCAGCCAGGGCGGCCTCATCCATGGCCATGCAGTGACCCTCAACGCTGCCGGTCTCGACACCAGTGTCGGACGGCTCATCACCCAGAGCCTTGATGCAACGCTTGGCAAGCTCACCAACCGGGCCGGTACGATCAGTCTTCAGGGAGCGACCCCTGCCTCGATCACCCTTTCTGGAGCGCTCGATAATACAGGCGGGCGGATCGAGGTCGCGGCCGACAGCTTCTCGTTATCGGCCGCGACGATCACGAACAATGCGGGCGCACTTGTTCACGCGGGCGCCGGCCTCGCAAAAATCACCGCCACCGGTTCGTTCGACAATGGCGGCGGTTCGATCCTCAGCAATGGCGGTCAGACCATCGCGGCAGCCGCTTTCAACAATAGCGCAGGCGATGTTCAGGCGGCCGGCGCGACCACATTCAGCATTTCAGGGACGCTGAACAATAGCGGCGGCTCCATCCGCGCCGATGAGGATCTAAGCCTTTCTGCAGCCGGTCTCGACAACCGGGGCGGGACGATCGGAACGCTGGGCGCACTCACTCAGTTCACGGCCGCCAGCCTGGATAATCGGGGCGGCGTGGTCACGGCGACCGGTGATGCGACGCTCGCCCTGGGTAGCCTGGTCAATGGCGGCGAGCTGTCTGCAGGCAAGGGGATGGACGCGACGATTGCGGCGTCAGCGGACAATGCCGGCGGCGTGATCACGGCCGAGCGGATTGGTCTGTCTGCCCCAAGCTTCACCAATAGTGACGGCAGAGTGCTTGCAGGCACTGGCGGGGCCGACCTGCATGTTGCTGATCAGTTCGACAATAGCCTTGGCAAAGTCGGAGCTGTCGGCGCGCTCATCCTTCGCGGCAACAATCTCATCAATGGTGGCACTATTTCCGCGAGTGGGACCGACGGCCTCATCCTCGAGCTAACGGGATCGATCGACAATCGCGGCGGTGGCGCACTTTGGTCGGACACCGACCTTAAACTGTCAGGCGCTGCGCTCACCAACGCCGGGAGCATTGCTGCAAACGATGATGTCACGCTGAACGTGGCATCGATCGCCAACGGCGCCGGGGTGATCGGCGCGGGCCATGATCTCAAGATCAGTTTCGACAGCCTCGATCCTGGCAAGCTTGTCGCCGGCAATCTGCTCGACCTGACCGCAAGCGGTGACTGGACCCTGGCCAGCGGCGCGAGCCTGATTGCGGATCACGCGCTCAAGCTCACCCTTGGAGGCGCCTTGCGTAATGAAGGGAAAATCACGGCAGCGACCAGCGCCACCATAAGCGCGGCGTCGCTCAGCAACGCCCCAACTGGCACGATCGAGGCTGGAACGCTGGATGCGAGCGTGACCGGCGCGCTCCACAATGCCGGCCTCATCAATGGCAGCAGCGTCACGCTTGCTGCCGCCAGTCTCCACAATATCGCACGCATCTATGGCGACAGCATCACGATTGCTGTGGGTGCCGCGCCCATCACCATCAATCCCAACGACAGTGTGTTCGAAGACGGCACCGGCATCAGTGATCCTTCGATTATCATCACCGAGCCCGAGGATGATCCGGATGATGACGGCAGCGGGGATCCATCGACCGGGACGGATAGCGATGACAGCGATGTGGGCGGCCAGACGGGCGATGGCCGTGCAAATATCGGGGGCAGGGAACTGGGCGACGGCAAGGTCACCAGTGCAGCGCTCTGGAACGATGGCGCGCGCGCGGTCATTGCGACCCGCTCAGGCAGCATCGTTCTGCGTTCAAATGGAGGGATCGCCAATACAGACGGCGCTCTCATCTACAGCTCGGGAAACATCGCCATTGGCGGCACAAGTCCGGGCAGTCGTGCCGGCGCTCTCGTCAACAGTTCGGCGCGGATCGAGGCGCAAGGTGACATTGCCATAGCGGCGACCAGCCTCCGCAACGTCCGCACGCTCTTCACGGTGCAGGACACGATCCTCAGTCAGACGCCTGTTTCGGTCGAGAATAAGTTCAACAAGCGTAACCGTGATCTTCTGCAATATACGCGCACGATCGCGGAGAGCGAGATCATTGCGGACAGCGGCGAAGCCGCGATCCTTGGAAGCAATATCCAGCTGGACTTCGGCACGGCCGACAATGTGATCTCGCTGATCAGTGCCAATGGCGTGCTGGATGCAAGCGGTGGATCCGTCACCAACCAAGCCTACACTGGGCAGCATACCGACCTCAGCGAAGGGGCGACGTATCATCAGGGGCGTAGCTGTCCGATATTCGGGTGCAAGGCCTGGAAGACGAACTCGATCGACCCCTATAAGGTCAAAGATGAGACGGCGACCTTCACGGTCTCAGCGATCGCTGCAGGCAATCAGGGCGTCGAGATCGCAGCAAAGGCGATCGACAATCGCAATCTCACCACCAGCGGATCGGCCGCAGGAGACTATGTCGCGAGTGCGGGCTCTGCTCAGCAGAGCATCCTTGGCGCTGCGACCAGCTCGACCCTCAACGCCTCGGCCACGACGAACGCGGTCAGCGGGGAAGGGGCGGTGCGAACCTCGCTGTTCAGCGGCGCGCCGGTCGGCACGGGATCGCTTGGCAGCATCGCGCCGGTCCTGCCGACCCTTTCCATTCGGCTGATTGGCCTGTTCGATTATGCGGCGCCCGGTTCTTCCTATCTCATCGAGACCGATCCCAAGTTCATCGACTATAAGGCGTTCGTCTCGAGCGACTATTTCTTCGATCGCTTAGGGTGGGACCCGGTGCGGGTCGGCCAACGGCTTGGCGATGCCTGGTATGAGCAGCAATATGTCGCCCAGCAGCTGACGCAGCTCACCGGTCGCAATCGCCTTGGCGACTATCGCACCGCGGAAGACCAGTACAAGGCGCTCATGAGCGCAGGTGCTGCGACGGTGCAGGCGTTCGGGCTCGCGCCGGGCATTGGCCTGTCGGCGCAGCAGATGGCAACGCTGACCAGTGACATCGTGATCATGGTCATGGTTGAGGTCGACACGCCGACCGGCAAGGCGCAGGTGCTCGCGCCGATCGTCTATCTCACGCATGTCCGCGAGGGCGACCTGCGCTCGTCGGGCGCATTGATCGCCGGCGACACGGTCACGATCCGCACCAGTGACAGTCTCGCCAACGCCGGCGTCATTCGCGCGACGCTGAACAGTGACATCGGCGCCGGCACGAGCCTCACCAACAGCGGCAGGATCGCAGGCGGAAAGACCGCGACGATCACAGCAGGCACGGATATCGTCTCGCGCGGCGGCGTGTTCACGGGCGGCGATCTCACATTGTCGGCCGGCCGGAACATCGATCTCGGCGCGCAGGCGGTCACCACCCATGTCGCAACTGGATATTCCGGGAACAGCACCCTCGGGACCATCACCAGTCATCAGGTCAGCATCGTCGATGCGACGGGCTCCCTCAAGATGGTGGCGCTCGGCGATATCAGCAGCGCGGGCGCGCAGATCGACGCAGGAACAACCGCTAGCCTCGCCGCCGGTGGCAATGTCACCCTGGGGTCAGTGACCGATAGCGTCGATAAGAACAGCTTCCTGCGGATCCGCAACGGCTACACCCAGTCGAGCAGCCATGACGAGACGGTTGTCGGCACGAGCGTGTCGGCAGCCGGGGATATTTCGATCGCGGCTGGACTGATCGATCCGACCGCGAAGCTCACCCTCAGCGCGTCTTCGGTGACCTCCGAGACGGGCGCGGTTGCGCTCTCTGGGACGGGCGGCGTCGAGATCGGCACGGCCAACGAGCATGACGCAGCGGACAGTCTGACGAAGACCAAAAAGTCGGGGATGCTCTCCTCGACCAGAACCACAACCACGAGCAGCTACACCTCCGACACCAGCGTCGGATCCACCGTCTCCGGGAGCAGCGTCAGCGTCACGAGCTCCGCGGGCAACATCGCGGTTACCGGTTCGAATGTGGTTGCCGACAAGGACGTTGCCCTCACTGCGAGGGGCGACATAACCATCGCTGCCGTTGAGAACCGCGAGAGCGAAAGCAGCGCGACGAGCGTCAAGAAGTCCGGCTTCAGCGTCGGTGGCGGCGGCGTGTTCGTCGGCGTCGCCAAGGTCGCAAACCAGAACAGCAGCGAGAGCCTGACCCACACCGGCTCACTGGTCGGTTCGTCTCAGGGCAATGTCTCGATCACGGCCGGGGGTGGCATAAAGGTCGCAGGCAGCGATGTGGTCAGCGCAGGCACGACAAGTCTCACCGGCAAGAGCATCATGGTCGAGCATGTCACCGATACGCTGGACACGACCAGCGCCAGTAAATCCTCCAGCTTTGGTCTCAGTATCGGCGCTTATGAAAATATCTCGGGCGCTGTGAAAAGCGTGGCCGGTCTGCCGGGGCGTGTTGCCGATGGTGGCGCTGGTGCAGCTGGCACGGCGATCACGGGCGTCTCGGAAGGGCTCCGGACGCTTGACGCGGTGCGGACGCTTGCGACCAACGCGGCGGGCATATCGGTCAGCCTGGGGTTCTCCAAGTCGAGCTCCTCGACACAAACGCAGACGGAGATCGTGTCAGGGTCTTCGGTGTCGGGCCAGAATGTGGTCCTCAAGGCTGAGGACGATATCCGTGTCGCCGGTTCGACCCTCAAGGCGGCGAACGATCTGACCCTCGATGCGGGTCGCGACATCGTTCTGGAGTCCGGCCAGAACAGCCTGACCAGCCAGTCCCAAGCCAAAAGCAGCGGCGGCGGGATCGGGCTGAGCGTGGGCGTGGGGCTGGCGGGCGGGGTCACCGCCAGCGGCTCGATAAGCTATTCGCAGAGCAGGTCCAGTGGCCAGTCGAGCGCGATCGAGCAGGTCAACAGCCAACTCGGCGCGGGCGGCACTCTCTCCCTGTCGTCCGGCCGCGACACGACATTGGCGGGCGCGGTGGCGACCGGCCGTGATGTATCGGTCGAGACCGGGCGGGATCTGATCGTCGAGAGCCGTCAGGATATCACTGCCTCATCAAGCAAGAGCAGTGGGTTCGGGGTCTCCCTGTCTTCCTTCGGGAATAATGCCGGCCAGTCCGGCACTGGCGGATCTGCCAGCGTTTCTTACGGGAAGGGCAGCGCCTCCTCCGCCCTTGTGGCGCAGCAGAGCGGCCTCATGGCACAGGGTGGTGTCCTCGATATCGATGTGGCCGGCAATACGAGCCTGACCGGGGGCGTGCTGGCGGCAGTAGATGGAAGCGGGGCGGATAGCGGCAAGCTCTCGCTTCAGACCGGCACGCTCGCGGTCGCCGATATTGCCGACCATGCCGACAGCCGCAGCATCTCCATCGGCTTGTCCGGAGCGGTCAACGATCCGCTGAAGGCAGACGGTGGAAAGCTCGGCGCGCCGACCATCGATGGCGCCTTTGCCAACAGCACGATCCGTCAGGAGACGCGCGGCACGATCGGGCAGGGCACGGTCAGTGTTGCCTCTCCACAAGGCGGCACCGCCTTGGCGGATGTAAACCGCGACCTCAGCGCCACGCAGGTGGTTACGAAGGACAGCCAGAGCGGCGCCACCCTCTATGCCAGCGAGACGTCGATCCGCGAAGGCATCGGCCTCGCAGCCGGCGATCGTAGCCAAAGCGCCATCCTCGCTACGGCCGACAAGCTCGCTACCGACCCCCTCGCCATCGTGAAGGCGGTGGTGGGTGAGGCCAAATCGCTCGGCGACGGGAAGCAGCGCTCTGGCGCCCTGGAGACGCTGGTCGACAAGGTCGACAGCATGGTGCCCGGTTATGCGCATCGTCAGGTGCAGGAGCAGATCGAACGCGCGCCGGCTGCGATCCAGTCTGCCGGCCTGACGCCAGAGCAAACCGCTGCGACCGTCGAGCGGATGACAGCGGAAGGCGTGTTCGAGCGTTCTGGCGAGCTTGAGCAGGCCTATACAGATCTGGGCAGGAGCTTGCCCTTGCCGCCTGAGAAGGTGGCGGCGGTCAAATCGGCCATTCGCGAGTTCGTCGCCCGCGGCAACACCTCGCCGGAAGCGCAGGCGACGTTCAAGCAGCAGATGAGCGAAATCACGGGGGAAGATATTGTAGTGATCGGTCGTCGTGAGACACCGATGGGTAGGGTCACCCATCTCGCGGTGCAGACCAGCGAGAAGTTGGGGTCGGCTTACAATAATGCGCCCGACTGGATGAAGAAAGGCATTGCGGCGGCGACGACGGTGATGGGCGGTCTCAGCGGAATCGTATCCGGAGTTGTGCTGGAGGTCAGTGGCGCAGGCGCTCTAATCGAGAAGGGCAAGGAAGTTATTGTCGTCGGCGGCGACGCCCTGCTGCGTGACGATAGCTTCTCTCAGGTCCATGCCGAGAACCAGGACAAGAGTGCCGACAATCCCACCTACAATCAGACAACCGGGATCGGCATCGTTGCCGATACCGCCCTCGCCGCTATAGTCGGGGGCGGGGTTAAGGGTGTCGTCAAGGGTGAGGTGCCTGCCTTAAGCAAGGCTGATTTCCCGGAGAAAGTAGCGACGATCAGTCGTCAGAAGCAGGAGCGGCATGTGAACGGTGGTCGGGATAAAGATCCTGACGCAGGCGGTGAAATGGCAAGCCTCTCCGATGCACAGGCCGTTCTTGATGCCTACCATGCAGGGAATGCAACAATTGTAGGAAAGACTGTTCAGGGCGACCCGATCGTGCAGGTCGATGGCATCGTTGGAATTAATAAGAACGCCGGATCTGGATATGATAATCAACCCACCAACATATTCATTATCAAGGGAACAAAGAGCGTGAGCGTGGTACCGACCTCTCCTTCAAAGGCACAGAAATAGATGAGGATCGAGCAGGAAGCGTTCCAGGAATGGAATATGATGATGAGAATGCTCGTCGGCGTTACCAACAGGCATATCTCAAACAACATGAGGAGGGTGGGTCTTCGAAAGGAAGGCGAAGACTGGATTGTCGAGGTGATCCTTGAGAAGGACGATCCGGAAGATCGCGAAGAAGCTGAAGAATTCGCAAGTGAGCTTTGGATATTGTCAGAAGACAATGCAGAGGGCGCAGTGCGCTCGCGGGTGATCGTTGATGATGGTCCCCCTGAGAACTTTCCGAAATTCGAAAAATTTGCGGGCTCGGTCTACTGGCGCAAGGAAGATTGATCGGCTCAGAGGGCGGCTAGGGGCGGGTCATCGCGATCAGGCCTTAGCCGACCGAAGATCGCAGCAACCTTGTCGGGGCGCGACGTATCGGTTGAGACTGGACGGGATCTGATCGTCGAGAGCCGTCAGGACGTGGCGTCGTCGTGAAGCAAGGACAGTGGCTTTGGCGGTTCAGTGTCGGTGTTCGGGACGAGCGGCGGCCAGTCGGGTCTCAGCGGTTCTGCCAGCGTTTCTTATGGGAAGGGCAGTGCCTCCTCCGCCCTTGTGGCGCAGCAGAGCGGCATCATGGCACAGGGTGGTGTCCTCGATATCGATGTGGCCGGCAAGACGAGCCCGACCGGGGGCGTGCTGGCGGCAGTGGATGGAAGCGGCGCGAATAGCGGCAAGCTCTCGCTTCAGACCGGCACGCTCGCGGTCGCCGATATTGCCGACCATGCCGACAGCCGCAGCATCTCCATAGGCTTGTCCGGAGCGGTCAACGATCCGCTGAAGGCGAGCGGAGGAAAGCTCGGCGCGCCGACCATCGATGGCGCCTTTGCCAACAGCACGGTCCGTCAGGAGACGCGCGGTACGATCGGGCAGGGGACGGTCAGTGTCGCCTCTCTCGAAGGCGGGACCGCCCTGGCGGATGTAAACCGCGACCTCACCGCCACGCAGGTGGTCACGAAGGACAGCCAGAGCGGCGCCACCCTCTACACGAGCGCGACGTCGATCCGCGAGGGCATCGGTCTCGCGACCGGCGACCGCAGCCAGAGCGCCATCCTCGCCACCGGTGACAAGCTTGCCGCCGATCCCCTCGCGGCGATCAAGGCGGTGGTGGGCGAGGTGCAGTCCTTCTCGGATCATCTTGCCGAGAGCGGGGCAACCGAACGACTGCTAGGCGGCATCGACCGGCTGCTGCGCGGCAATGATGCGGTCAATCTTGGACAGGTCATCGCGCAGAGCACCGATCCCCGTTTTGCGGGGAAGGGTGCGGATGAGATCGCGGCAATCCAGATCGAAGACCGGGCGGCCTACATCGAGCGGACGCTCGGCAAGGACGCGGCGGACCAGTTTCGCAGCGAGGCAGTGAATAATCCTGTCGTGCGAGGGTGGTTCAGCACCAACGCGAACGCGCTCGTGTCTCTGGGCGGGGCTGGCAACATCACCGACCTGGCCCAGTTGATCGGGCTGGGAATCGGCACTTCGGGAGCCGCTTCCAGTGCGCCGGTGGGAACGGCAGACGATCTTGTCGTAAATGGCCAGCGCAAGCTGGGCGATGCCGTCGCCCACAATCTTGTGGTGGCTCAGGATTATCTGACCGATCTTGCGACGAGCCACCCCGCGTTGTTCGCCACAATGCAGATCGGTCTGAGCCTCGGAAAAGGGCCCATTGGTGCACTGGGAAGCTATGCCCTGGACCAGGCCGTGCAGAAGGTGATGGCGGAAACAGGCCTTGACCGAAAAGCTGCGGAACTTGACGTGCTCCCCAAAGTTCCTCCACTCATAAGTAGAGTCCGGGGTTGCCATGGTGCCCATCTGGGCAAGGTTGCACAAGCCGCCTGGCAGCATCACTTTCCAAGGGTCTCAAAAGGACGCACAGCGTGTTCTCATTGAGTATGAGAGAGAGCATGCCTTGCTGTATCCTAAGACGTCACCCAAAAGATTAGAGACGTTTCTACTTAGGCAAATTTATGCGAAGAGAGAGAAAGCCAGCGATCGGAAACACCGTTTTTCATTTTTCAAATGACTGTTTATTGACCGAGTGAAAACTCGTCAAAGCATCGAGCTCTGCACGCAGGCGGTCACATGCCAAGTGACCGAGACATTCTCGATATGAACCGCCCCTCGTCAATATCCGCTGGCGTCACCTCGATCACGTCGGCGATTTGCTCAAGCGTCCTACGCGCTCCGGCCTTGAGAGCGAGATAGCCAGCGGCAGATCCCCCCATCGCTTGGACGATGACCTGACGGAGTTCACCCGTGTGACGGGATTGCGCTTCAATGATGAAGTCGGGGCGGCCCGGGCCGAGGGGCGTAAGGATATCGAAGACCGGCTTGCGTATCGTGAGATCGGTGCCAGCGCGGTCGACCCGGATCTTGGCGCGAAGAATCTCGCGGAGGACGATGCGCTCGAAGTCAGATTCCACCGGGAGGAAGCGATTGCCCGAAAAGATGGGCTGAGCATAAGCGCGCAACGGGGCATAGCCTCTGGCCTCCGGATACTCACCCAGCACGATGATGACGAGATAGGGGCCCTGGACCGGATTTCCGCGAACCGATGGCGACTGCACACGGTTCGCTACTGTGACGGGGTCGCAGCCTGCTGCTTTGACGGTAGAGCCATTGAATTCCGGAGCGAAGAGGGCGAGAAAACCTTGAGGAGCATGGCCCGGCGGCCAGTTGCGCGCCAATTCGCGAATGCCGGCAAAGGCTCGCTTGCTGTGCAGCGCATTGCCATGGGTCCAAAGGGCTCGGCCAAGTTCAATGCCAGGGGCGATCTCGATCTTCGCTGCGGCCGCGCTGAGCGTTCTAAATTCATTGGTGATCGACCGCACAGGCACCTCCTCGCTCAGAGGCAAGACCAGGTTGAGGCCCGCATTGTCCAAGAGCCGCCAAAGGAGGCGCGCAAGACGCGGCACGGACGCGCTGCGCGTGCGGTCGTCGCTCGCCTCGTCGACGGGGCGCTGCGCGAGCTTTTCGGGCGCCGGCCGCAGCACCTCGAAATAGCCGACCGGCGGATCGGCCGGCGTCAATGCGCTCCGCGTTTGCGTGATCCTATTCGTGACCTGGTCACGAAAAAAGGGGCAATCGGCACGATGCTCAGGTCGGTTCGCGCCAGTGAGCCGGCGGAGATAGTAGGTTTCTGCTTCGGATAAGAAGGCGGGCGTCAGGACCGGTGGAGAGGCCTTTCCGCCCAAGCAGTCGCAAGCGAGCCACTTGGAGCCGATCCGGGCTTGCTGCACGAGCATGATCCCGGCTTCCTCGTCATGTCGCGAACCTTCACCAACATACCAGCGCACAAGCGCATCACGAAGAGCGGTAGGGAGGGAGATACGGCCATTGCCGGGGCCGACGCTATGCCGATCGATCAACCACATGGAGCCGCCTGCTGGACTGGTTTGGCTCATGCTTTCGGTCGGGCACATGATTGACAACAATAATCGCCATGATCTCCACTTTCGAAATCACGGGAATGGAGCGTCTCATGACTTCGAAAATGGTGGCGAGCGCCGCGCTGCTTACGGTTGCATTGGGATCAGCAGCTGAAGGCACGGCGCACCAAAGCCGAGAGCGGAGGGCGGAGGTCATTGTTCTGAGTGAGCGGGCATTCCCGAAGAGTGCGGATGAACGCGACGCGGGCAATAAGAGCGGCAGCCATGCGCCTCGTGCGAGCTCTGACGCCGCCCCGGTAATTGCGGCATTACGCACCCATGATCTTAGCCGGCGGTGGGTGGCATTCGAAATGGCCAGCGGATTGAACTCTACCGACGTCGGGAGAGCGGGTGAAAGGATGTCCCAGCCAGCTTCGCTTTCACAGCGCAATAGCATTTCTCCCGCGCCGATGATTGCTATTCCGCGTTGGATGACAAACGGAGAGGCGTTCGTGAGGGCTCCGACCAGCTTCTCGCCCAGCTGCACGACGGCCGCCTACCGGCCATCCGGCTTCCTCGATCCACAAACCGAAAATCGGCGTCTCAGCTTCTATGAGATGATGAGCAGTATTGCCTGTACCTACGGGATTCCGGTCGGGCTGTTCGATGCAATGATCATCCGCGAGAGCGGCTATCGGTCGGGCGTGTATTCGAGGAAAAACGCCTATGGCCTGACGCAACTCATGCCCGGCACGGCCGCCGACCTCGGCGTGAACCGCTATGATGTTGAGCAGAATTTGCACGGTGGCGCCCGCTATCTACGACAGCAGCTTGATCGCTTTGGCGCGGCCCATCTCGCGCTAGCGGCCTATAATGCAGGGCCAAGCCGAGTTAAGAATGGCCTCGTCCCGCGGATGTTGGAAACTCAGGCTTATGTCGAAAATATCCTCACCAACTGGCATCGCCTGGCAAGCTCAACGCAGCACGCGATTGTTCAGAAGGGAGAGGCACCCGTTATCAACCAGCTGCAGCCGACAGGCAGGGCGGCAGTCGTCTCGTCTTACTAGATTTGAGCCGGTCAGGCAGCGAAGCCCCTAAGCTTCAAGGCCGGAGATCTGGGTGAGGTGAGCCCTGCGCGCCATAACAGCGCAGACTTCCTTCACGAGCTTCTCGATGACCGCTTGTCGCAACGGGCCGGCCCATTCCTTACGGATCTCGGTTCCGTCCATGCCTTCAATCTCGTCGAGCGCATCAACAAGCATGGCCGGCAATCCCTTGAAGAGCTCGGTCAGCATCGCAATTGAGGTTTGGAACCGCTCATCGTGGAAGAGCTTCGGGTCGCGATATGTCTCGAGCGCGATCACCGCCTGGGCGACGTTGATATCAAGAGCGGCGAGAATTTGCAGAAACTCCCAGAAAAAGATGGGCGCGCGTTTCGTGGGATCGCTGTGAAGTAAAAGGCCAATCCTTGTCTTGCTGATACCGGTCTTGACCGCCAACTTACGTTGGCCGAGCCCTTGCTCAGACATGGCCTCGAGGATCAGCGGGATGACATCACACCGCTTCAAGCTGGCCGCACGGCAGCCGGCATCATCGTCGATCCGCGCTAGGGCTGACATATCGTTGACCCCCAATTGCTTTTGAGCAAATCGAAACACAGCACCGCTCAACTGGCAAGCGCCGGATTTCTCATCCCAAAGCAATGAGCCGTCGAGATTATCGCAGGCGGATCACATTGTCTGACGCATGTTGGAGAGTTGCGCCCAGGATTGGGCTCGCCTGCGAGCTTGCAAAGCCGACGCGTCGAAGCACGCGTTCAGCCGTCTGCCCAACCATATAGTGAAACAATAGGATCGAGATCGCCTCCGCGATGCTGAGATCTGTTTCGAGTCTCTCACTGAGAATTTGCCTCAACGTCTCAAGGTCCTGCGCACAGGCTGAGCTGACACTTAGAATCAGGCTCACCGCGCCGGACGTTGGGATCGCTGACAGATATTGGCGGATCGTCCGAGGGGCGAGGTCGTCCGCCACGGAAAGCGGATCGAAATGCTCGGATAGAAGTGCCTCAACTGTGTAGAGCGACTTCGTCTCGTTGTCTCGCAGGCGCAGGCAATCCCTGGCCAGCGCGCACAGCTGCTCCGATATGTTGAGTGACAGAATGATCTGACCAGCCTTCATCGAATCTACGGCCCCTTTCATTCACACGGCCACGAATGTCCTATCGTGAATCCGGTCAAGGGTGGCTGACTGATGTGCGCCGAAATTGTTAATTGGAACTAACCTTTCAGCAGATCCGCCCAAATTGGGGGCAACTCCGACTCGAAAAAGACGGTGCCCCGCAAATTAGGGCGCAATGGTCCACAAGACGGGGCAGATTGCCCCTCTCGTCAGGGCAAAGTGCCCCGACTGCCGGGGCACCCGCTGGTTCGATTCGATAAAACGCGACCTGGCCCAGCCCCTTGCCGGGATCTGCGTTGCCGCGCCTCAGGTGCAAGCTCAGCCTTTCATTGGGCGCGGATCAGTCGCGTTCCGATTGAAGGGAAACTCTCATGCAGTCTGTCATCAAGCACAGCGGCCGTGCGGAGCTGGCGATCTTCGTCCTTGTCGCTCTCGCGCTCACATTTTTCCTCGTGACCAGCCCGGCATTTGCTGGCGCCGACACCACGTTCGACACCGCGCTGACGAAGTTCACTGACTTTCTGGAAGGCTCGGGCGGCAAGATCATCACGGTACTTTCGCTCGCCGGCGGCGTGGTCGCGCTCGCTTCGGGGCGCTTCTCGATGGGCCAGATCGCCATCCCCGTCGGTGTGGGCGTCGGCGCCGGCACCGGCGTGCCGATCGTCACCTCCACCGTCACGGCAACGATCTGAACAAGCCAACGGCCGGCCGGAATAGCAGATCTGGGCGGCCTGCGGGGAGGGTGGTGAAATGGCTTCGGACAAGTATGTCATACCGTCTCATCTGGATGATCCTGAGCTAATCGGGCTGTGGACCCTGGATGAGTTCCTGGCGATGGTTGGACCCTTCGTCTGGGGAATCCTGACTCAGCATATTCTCATTGGCATGTTGCTCGCGGGCTTAGGCTGGTGGGGACTGAAGAAAGCTAAGTCGGGTCGCGCGGTCTCGTGGCTGCTCCATATGGCCTATTGGCATCTGCCTGCCGGCTTCACCGGCATGCGGGCCACGCCACCCTCCTATCTCCGTCTGATGGCTGGCTGAGATGGAAATCTCCTACACCCACGCCCAAAGCCAACGCGTCCTCAAGCAACGCAATATGCTCTTGATCATTGCGGGCATTCTGGGCGCGCTGTGCGCAGTCCTCGGCCTGATCACCGCCTCCCGGGATCGCGAGGTGGTCCTGCAGCCGATCCTGAATGGTCCGCTCGCAGTCAACAGTTCGGGGGTCAGCCGCGAATATCTCGAGCTCATCACCCGCGACACTGCGGTGCTGACGCTCGATCGCAGTCCGGCGAACCTTGAGTATTGGATGAAATCGGTGCTCGAGATCACCGCGCCCAGCGCGCAAGGCAAGATCCGCGGCGATCTGATGAAGATCGTGAACGAGCAGCGCGGCTCCTCGATCGCGCAGTTCTTCACCATCCAGACGATGGAACTGGACACAAAGAAACTGCAGTCGACCGTCACCGGCGATCTGCACACGATCGTGGGGAACAAGGTCGTCTCTAACGAGCGCCGGACCTTCCGCTTCGATTGGCAATATTCCGGCCTGTCCCTGAAGCTTGTGGGCTTCGGAATGGTGACGTCCGGCAAGGAAAAGGATCAGTGATGTCGGTCTGCGCCATTGGCAGCGCCTTAACGGGCGCCACCTCCCTCGCACGCGCCTCCTGCCGCCTGAGCCGCTTCCTGGGAGCAGGCCTGGTCTCGATGGGCGCGCTCATGGTCGCAGCGCCTGCCAGGGCTGATCAGACGGTGATGGCCTCCGACGGCAGCCTGGTCGACTGCTCCGCGTCGGCCAAGGATTTAACCCGCCTCAGCCTCGTTGAGGATGAGTTTGCCTCGGTGTCCAAGATATCGACGGGAAACCCTCAGGACGACTTCTCGGTCGTCAGTGAACCGGTGCGCGGTGACATCTACCTTTCAGTGCCCGAAGGGTTCACCCGGCCGGCGCTCTCCTTCTTCGCCACCAGCAAGCGCGGCTATGTTTACAAGATCGTGTGCCGGGTTGCCGGCGAGCAAGCCGTCCAGCTCTTCATCTCAAACCCTGCAATCGCGAAGGCCAAGGCGGACGAGAATGGATCGCCGAAGGTTGCCGCGATCGTGCCCAGCCCCCACGAAGCGGCCGTCGAACTCGTCCAGGCGATGTATTCGAACAGCATTGCCGATGGCTATGAGATGCGTCAGCGTACCCTGCGTCCAGTCTATGTCGGCAACCTCAAGGTCCAGATGATCGCCGAATATCGGGGATCCGATCTGACCGGACGTGTCCTGCGCATCGAGAACCGGGGACCGGAAGCCGTCACGCTCAGCGAAGCCACGGTTGCTCCGACCAGCGCGCTCGCTGTCTCGATCGCCGAGCCGAACCTCAATCCCGGGAAGGTCACGATGGCCTACCTCGTCTCGCAAAACGGGAGGCAGTGATATGGCCTGGACAGACATCTTCCGGCGCAAGCGCGAACCGCTGGATAGCGGTGGAGGAGAGGACGGCCTGTCGCCGATCTCGACCGACCTCTCGGCGAACGAGAGCGTGCGCAAGAAGCAGCGGATGCTCCTCGCCGGCGTGGCCGGGATCGGGCTCATCGCATCCTCTTTCTGGATCTTCGGGGGCGACGACAAATCTGCCGGCGATAGCGGCGACGAGACGGCCAAGGTCGAGGTCTCGACCAAGGACATGGTCAACAAGAATCTCAACCAGCAGGAGTGGATGGCCCTCTCGGAAAATCAGATGCAGTCGGTCGAGAACCAACTGAAATCGGTAAACGGCCAGCAGCAACGCATGGATCAGCTCTCGCAGCAGGTCGAGCTGCTCAGGGGGGAGAACCAGGCGATGCGGGCCGACGGCTCCCGCGTCTTCTCGGCTTACCAGCAGGAGAATGAGGCGCTGCGCCGCGAGATCGCCTCAGCCCGTTCCGCGCCGCCGCCCGCACCCATCACGGGGCCGAACGCCCTGTATGGACCCAACGGCACCCAAGTCTATCAGCGTCCGGACGGTGACGGTGGTGCCGGTCGCCCGATGCCGATGGCGGGTAGCGCCGAGGTCAAGCTGGTGAGCTTCCAGACGTCGGAAGCCAGCAATGCAACGAAGGTCGCGAAAGGCACGACCACTTTTAGCGACAGCATCAACTATCTTCCACCCAACAGCTTCGCGAGCGCCAAGGTGATCGTGGGCGTCGATGCGAGCGCCGGCGTGAACAGCCAGACCGATCCGCTGCCGGTGGTTCTGCGTGTTACGGGCCCTGCGCGCTCGGTCTATCAGAACGGCCGCCTCCTCACGACGAAGATCGAGGGCTGCCTCGTCAACGGCGCGGCGCGCGGCGAGCTGTCGAGTGAGAAGGTCTATGTCAAACTCCAGAAGATGACCTGCCCCCAGCCCGGCGGCCGCTACGCGGTGTCCGAGGTCAAGGGGTTCATCGCGTTCGGCGGCAAGACCGGCGTGCGCGGCCGCGTTGTCAGCCGCGAGGGGTCGCTCGCGATGCAGGCGTTCCTGGCCGGTCTGGTCAGTGGTGGCGGCAACGCGCTCAACACCGCCTTCAATCAGCCGCTCGCGAACATTTCGGCCGACGGGGAGGGGGGTATCAATCGCACCCCGAACCTGGGGAGCGTCGGCCTGCGCGCGCTCGGAGGCGGCGCGCAGGAGGCCGGCAAGGACGTCTCGAAATATCTGATCGAGCGGGCCGAGCAATACCAACCTGTCATCGAGATGCCGACCGGCATCGACGTCGAAATCGTCTTTCTGGAGGGTGTCTATGTTCGCAATTAGCCATTTGAAGGCGCTTCGCGCGCTCTACCGTCCCGCACCCACGATCGCTGCGATTGGCACGCTCTGCATCGCGGGCATCGCGCTCGCCGCTGACCTCGGGGGAATGCACGAGACCAAGGTGGCCGCGCTGCTCAAAACGCGGCTGCCGAAGACGCCGCTGACCAAGGTCGATTGCGAAAAGATCGAGGGCCTGTGCGAGATCACAGCCGGCGCAAACCTCTTCTATGTCAATCATGGCGCGCGATATTTGATGATCGGTCGCGTCTACGACATGGAGACGCGGCAAGACCTGACTGCGGCGCGACTGCTCGAGATCAACCCGGACTTGCTTATCGGGGGCGCCGCCAAGGCGAACGCGGTCGCGGCCAATGACGGCGAGGATAGCGAGGCAACGACACCCGTCGCTGGGCCTGGTAAGCTCACTTCGCCGGTTCGCCCAGTCGCACTGAACCTCTCAGGCCTCTCCACTGACGGTGCGATTGTCTGGGGCAACCGGGCAGCCAAGCAGAGCGTCACGATCTTCACCGACTTTCGCTGCAGCTACTGCAGAGCGCTCACTAACGTGCTGCGCGGCATGGATGTGAAAGTGGTCGAGCGGCCGATCTCCGTGCTGGGCAGTCGCGACATCGCCGACCGGGTCTATTGCTCCAAGAATCAAGAGCTGGCCCTTCACGCGGCTTATGCCGGCGAGCCATTCAAGGCGCCGGCAGCGTGCGACACCAAAGGCCTCGATGCCAATGAACGGTTCGCGCGCGAACATGGCTTGAATGCGACGCCGATCATCGTGCGCGGCGATGGCGCCGTGCTCGAGGGCTATCGCCCCAGAGAGTTTCTGGAAGCCTGGCTCCGGGGGGCCAAGTCGTGACGGTCGCCTCACCGCGCCGGCGGCCACTGCTGCTCTGCTCGTGTGCACTGTTCGCACTGACCTTGCTTGGAGGCTGTACGACCTTGGGCAGCAATGTGAAGGGGAGCTTCGCCTGCGCGGCGCCCGACGGCATATGCGCTCCTTCATCGTCGATCGACGATCGTGCGATCGCTATGATCGCCGGGGAAGCCGCGGCCGGAGAGATCCCCGCTGTCAGCCCGGCGCGACGCCACTCATTGCGGACGGCGCGTGTCGCCGCGACAGGCCAAAGCGGGCCCGCCGCGCCGCTCGATGCGCACCGCACGCAGGAGCGGGTGCTCCGGATCATCTTCCAGCCCTACATTGATGAGCGAGGTCGGCTCCATGAGACAAGCGCGGTGCATGCCGTCGTGCAGCGCGGCGAATGGCAGCAACAGGCACTCGCCGACACGACCGCGATACCCGACCGCAATGCCCAGGCATCTGGTGCCGAACCGGTATCGCTTGCCGATGCTGTCGAGCGCGCGGACCTCGCGACGATCCAGCCTGGGGACGTCGATCCCAATCTTCCCGATCCTGCGGCCGTCGCCGCGGCGCGTGCTCGGCGCGCCGATCCCGTCAAGGCGATCCAGGACGACGTTGCGGCCCGCCTGACCCCCAGGGCGGGCCGCACACCTGGGGAGCCTGCCATTGGAATCACCAAGCGGCGGGTGGAGACCAAGAGCGTCGGGGGCGTCCTTCCTTCCCCGCAGAGAGGCGAAACGAAGCCTCCGGTCGGTGCCCAGACCACGAAGCCAATCCAGGATGCCACAGTTTCGCCTGCCCCTACGACGGAGGCAGCCGAAGCACTCTCGCGAGTAAAGGCATCACCGGAGCTCAGGGACAAGGCCGCCCGAGGGGAGAGCGATGCCCGAACTGCCGGCCAGACCGGCGCTGTGACGGCGACCAATGCCAAGGCGCGGGCGACTGTTCGCGCGGCCGGCTTCCCGGCCTCCATCCCGGAGGAGAATTGAGATGGCGCGGGGTTTACTCGACGAAATGCTGTCGGGCATCTTCGGCGATGCGAAGCGGCCAGACGCGCAGCGCCCGGACCTCGCCATTCCGATGCTGGCACATTGGCTACCTTATCGCAGCTACGATCCCAAGACCGGCATCTTCTACAACAGCGCATCGCGCGGCTTCGTTATCGAGGCGGCGCCGCTGGTTGGCGCTGATGAGCGCACGGGTGAAATCCTCTCACAGTTTCTCTCGGAAGGCATTCCGGCGCCTGGGTGCCTGCAGATCCACCAATGGATGTCGCCGCGCATCGGCGAGCGCTTGTCCAAATGGTATCTGCCGCGATATTCGGTGCGCGGCGTCTATGAGCGAATGGCCAAGCATCGGGTGGACTTTCTGACCGATGGCGTTTGGAAATCGCTGTCGGCCGACGCGCCCTTCTGCCTTCGCAATCACCGGGTCGCGCTCTCCTATTCGACGCCGGAATCGTCCAACATCTCGGTCGAGCAGATCACCTCGCTCATGGACGGGCTGATCTCGGCGCTGCAGTCGATCAACGTCGCGGCGCGCAAGATGGACCCGGTCGCGCTCATCGGGTGGATAGACGACATAACCTCGCCGACAACGGCCGCCGGTGAGGATGCGGTCAGCTACAATCCGCTCGACCCCATCGCCGACCAGGCGATCCGCCGCGATATCGAGCTTCATATCGAGCCCGACCGGATGCTCCTGCGGACGGAGCGCTTCCGCCCAACAGGCAAGACGCTCAACGGTGCGCCGGAGATCGGCGAGATCTTTCCAGACGTGTTCGACGTGCGCTCCTTTTCCGTGCGCAACCTGCCGACGCGCTGGGCGCCCTGGGATGTGGCGCGCCTGATCGGCGACATGTTCACCGACAAGCTGCGCCTGCCGTGTCCGGTTGCGACCAACCTCTGCATCGAATTTCCCGACCAGCAGGCCTCGACGAGCAAGGCCAGCTACAAGTTCATGCGGACCACGAGCCTGGCCGATTCCAAGTCGTCCCGGTTCCTGCCGCAGCTTCGCGAACAGTCCCAGGAGTGGCGGCACGTCAACGACGAGATTCGGCAGGGGCGCAAGCTCGTGCGCGTATTCTTCAGTGCCACGTCCTTCTCGCCCAAAGGGCAGGGCGACAGCAATGAGCGTGTGCTCAAATCCGTGTATCGGGCAGCTGGCTGGGACCTGCTGGATGACCGTTACCTGCAGGTCATGGGATTGCTCTGCGCGATGCCCATGACGATGGCCAACGGGCTGTCGAAGGACCTCGAGCGCATGAAGCGGATGCGCACGCTCCTCACGACGACGGCCGCGAACCTTGCGCCTCTGCAGGGCGAGTATCTCGGGGGGAGCATCCCCCATCTGCTGCTGATTGGACGCCGCGGCCAGCCCTTCTTCTGGAGCCCGTTCGAGAACAGTGCCGGCAACCATAATGTCGCGGTGTTCGGCAAGTCGGGCTCGGGAAAGTCGGTCGCGCTTCAGGAGCTTTGCGGATCGCTATGCGGGGCCGGCGCGCGCGTCGTGGTAATCGACGATGGCCGTTCCTTCGAGCACTCGGCCAAGCTGCAGGGCGGGGCCTTTGTCGAGTTCACGATGAGCTCGGGCTTCTGCCTCAATCCCTTCTCGATGATCGACGAAGCGCAGGCGGCCGAAGACGAGGACTATCTGCTCGATTGCATGGCCATGCTGAAGGCGATCATCAATCAGATGTCGCGGCACATAAATCTGTTGGACGACACGGAGCGGGGCCTGATTGACGGCGCCGTGAACCAGGTCTGGGAGGCACACGGCAGTCGGGGTTCGATAGACCTCGTCATCGAGGCGCTCGACGCGACCGGCAACGGTCTCGCCGCCAATCTCGCCATTGCGATGCGGCCCTTCTCCTCAAGGGGCACCTATGGCCGCTTCTTTCAAGGCGAGGTGTCGTTCGAGCTGGAGGCCCAGCTCACCGTCTTTGAGCTGTCGGACCTGTCCGCCCGCGAGGAATTGCGCAGCGTCGTCCTGACGGCGATCATGTTCATGTCGCAGCAGATGATGCGCAAGCTGGATCGGTCGATCCCAAAGGCGCTGCTTCTCGACGAAGCCTGGCAGATGCTTCGCGGCGGCGCGATGGCTGATTTCATCGAGACCTATGCTCGCACATGCCGGAAATATGGCGCCTCGCTGGTCACGGCGACCCAATCGCTCAATGATTATTATAAGTCAGCGGGATCGGTCGCGGCGCTCGAAAACTCCGACTGGTTCGTTATCCTTCAGCAGAAGCCAGAGACGATCGCGGACTTCAAGAAGCACGACCGCTTCGAGATGGACGACTATACCGATGCCCTCCTGCGCTCGCTCAAGCGCAACGGCTTTGAATATTCCGACATCATGATCAAGGGGCCCGACACTCTTGCTGTGGGCCGCCTGGTCCTCGACCCCTACTCGGCCACGCTCTTCTCCTCGAGCCCGAAAACGTTCGCCGCGATCGACGCACTGATTGCCGAGGGGCTGAGCATGAATGAGGCGATCGAGCGGATCGCGTTCCCGGACAATCCGGAAAAATGGGTGAGCAATCTCGTCCAGGCGGACGAGGTCGTGGTCGCGGCGGAGTAGCGGCGATGGCGACCCATCCAGACCAGGCGCATCGCCGGCTCGCAGGCC
This sequence comes from Sphingobium sp. B12D2B, assembly GCF_025961775.1. Lineage (NCBI taxonomy): Bacteria > Pseudomonadati > Pseudomonadota > Alphaproteobacteria > Sphingomonadales > Sphingobiaceae > Sphingobium > Sphingobium sp. B12D2B. The sequence continues at coordinate 69,357 of NZ_JAOQOH010000002.1, read as the reverse complement.
TCACGCGGCGTAAGTGGCAGAGCATGCTCTACTCCCTCCTGCACGGTCTTGGGTTCGTGGCCTCGACATTGCTCATCACCTGGGGCCTGTTCTGCCTCTTCTTCCTGGCGATCGGCGGCTTCTCGTTCGATGGCTTCGTCCACCAGCTGAACAATTTCACGACCCGCTACGTCGCGGCCGACCCGACGCGCACGAGTGCTTTCCTCAACATGTTCGCGATCGCGCACATGATCCTGTCCACCGCCGTCATAGCCCTTCGCGCCGATCGCATCCTGCCTCGCCGCGATGAGGAGGGAGCCCCGCGCCATGGCTGACCAACCCCAACTCGATCTTCCCGTCCCACCATCCGCGCCTCAGACATGCGCGATTAAGCGCGGGATCGGATTTGGCGGCTTTACACGGCTTCAGATCGTCCTGGGCTTGATCGTGATCGCAGCGATCGTCTGGGGCATGTGGGTGACCCGGGCGCTGACCCTGTCGAAAGAGGATCATATCGTCTCTGCGAGGCTGTCCGCGCTCGTCGGCGATTATGTCGAGGCCCAGCGCTTTTCGGGGTCGCCGCCCGATCGCGTCCGTGCCGAGATGCAGGCGTTCATGTCGTCGCTCGACAAGGAGCTGCAGCGGCGCAGCACGGACGGGCAAATCGTGCTGGTCGGCGAAGCGGTGCTCACCAAGAACGTCCCGGACATCACAGACAGCCTGAAGAAGGCGGTGTTCGCCTCGGGCGTGCCAGAGCCCAAGCGCATGTCGGTCGAGGAGATCCAGCGCCTGCAAGAGCTATCGGCCGCGCAGTCCGCGCTCGGCGCGTTGCGTGCCGCCCCACAGGCCGCGGCCGGCGCCACGATCGATCCGATGGCTGGCGTCCCGGCGGGGGAGCCGCAAATGCCGGTCGGGTTGCCAGTTCCCTCTCAACAGATCCCGTCCCAAGTGCTCGGTGCGTCAGTCTCGACCTTCGGAGGCCCCGATGGCAACGGCGGCCAATAACGCTGCGCCCGTCCGCTGCCGGCCGCGCAAGCAGTTGTGGGCTGCGCTGCTTATGGTGGTGATCGGCACCACGTGCCTCAGTGCGATCAGCGCTTGGCGCGACGATCATCTTTTGTTGATCAACGCGACAAACTCGCTGCCCAACTGGGCGTTCGTCATCCATCGGCAGCAGCTCCCAAGGCGCGGGCAGTTCGTCTTCTTCGATCCGCCGCACGGAGACCTTGTGCGGCGCCATTTCGGGGCGAAGCCACGGATGTTCGGCAAGCTCGTCTACGGGATGCCCGGAGACGTCGTGGCGCATCAGGGCGAAGTCGTCTTGATCAACGGGAGGGCCGTCGGGCGGATGAAACCCAACACGCGCAGCGGCGAGCCGCTGACGATGGGCGCCGTTGGGGCGATCCCCACCGGCTGTTATTATGCCGGCTCACCGCACCCGGATGGGCTCGATAGCCGCTATGCTGAGATCGGGTTCATTTGCGCGCGGCAGATCATCGGTGTCGGGGAGGCGATCCTATGAAGAGGATCCTTGCCAGTGCCGCTGCCGCGACCGCCCTGGTGATCGGTGGCCTCGTAGTTACGTCGGTGCGCACAGAGGCGCGCGACTATGGTCAGACGGGCGAAGCCTTCCCGGTGCTCGAGCCCGACCTGCTGGCGACGATCGAGAAGAGGCTTAAGCGCGCGGAGGCAAGCGGCGAACTTGCTCGCACCAACGAGATGTTCGCCAAGCGGGCAGAAGCGAAGGTCCGGCGCCCGACCCCGGTCTCTGCCATCTCGCCAGCCAAGGAGGCGCGGGCGTGGGATTTCGATCCGACCGTCCAGGTCGAGCACGATATTCGCGACCAGAAGGGCAATCTGATCGCGACGGCAGGCCAACGGATCAACCCGCTCGACTTCGTGGGTGTACGGCAGGCTCTCGTCTTTGTGGATGGAGACAACGCCGACCAGATGGCCTGGGCGACAAGCAAGTTCACCGAGCTCAACGCCAAGATCATCTTCGTGAGGGGCTCGCCGATCGAGGCGATGACGACCCGGAAAAGGCGCTTCTACTTTGACCAGGAAGGCAAGCTCACCTCAAAATTCGGGATCGAGCACACGCCGGCGGTGGTCCGACAGACGGGCCGCGCGATGCGCGTGTCGGAAGAGGTGGTGCCGAAGGGGAGGGCCGGCTGATGCCGCTCTGGCTTGACCTTCTGCGAACGCCGATGGCCGCACCCGAAACGACGGGACTGCGCCGCATGCGCTTCATCTGGCAGGGGCTTTGCCTGACAACGGCGGCCGGCGCCGGCCTGTTTGGTCCCTTCCATCGCGCGGTCGGCCGATACGCCCCGATGACGATGGCATTGCTCCTGTTCGTGTGCGGCGTCTGGACCGGCCTCTACTTGCTCCGGAAGCAGCGTGCTGACACCGCCTACCTCGACAGCCTGGGGGAAACCGAATGACGCGCTGGCTTCGCTCGCTCGTGGGCGCGTTCGCGCTTGTCCTCGCGATCTCGGCTTTCGCACAGCGCTCGGAGGCCACGCCGACCTGCAATGGCAAGTTCGTCAATCCGATCACGGACGTCTGCTGGTCGTGTCTCTTCCCGCTCTCGGTTGGCGGCCTGAAGATCTGGCCGAGCGGCAGGCCGGACCCGAGCAACCCCACCTCGCCGATTTGTGCCTGCGCTGATCCGCTGCCGCGCATCGGCATCTCGGTTGGATTCTGGGAGCCGGCGCGCCTCGCCGACGTCACCATGAAGCCTTGGTGCTTTCCGAATCTCGGCGGCATCCGGATCGCGCCAGGTTTCGATATTGGCCAAGGCTATCTGGCAGGTCCATCGATGGTGGGCGGCCGGTCGCAGAGCACGGCGAAGTGGCACGTCCACTGGTATGTCTATCCGCTTCTCTACTGGATGGAGATCCTGACGGACTTCGTCTGCTTCGAGCAGGCCTCGTTCGATATCGCCTACATCACCGAGATCGACCCTCTCTGGCAGGACGACGCCCTCGCGGCGCTCATCAACCCCGAGGCGATTGTTTTTGCCAATCCGATCGCGCAGGCGGCGTGCGCGGGCGACTGCATCGCCGGCACCGTCAACCTGCCGCTGGATCCGCTCTTCTGGTGCTCTGGCTGCCAGGGTTCGATGTATCCGCTGAACGGCAACATCCCCTCCTCGATCGGGCATGTTCAGTCGTCGCGGCTCGCGCTCTCACGCTTCGCCTACAAGATGCACCGTGAGGCGCTGGCCTGGGGCACGATGGGCTCCAAGGGGCTCTGCGCAAAGTACCTCATGCCGATCATGCGGAAGCAGCAATACCGCTTTCAGATGGTCAATCCGATCCCGACTGTGAGCGGCCGCTTTGCCTGCTCGGCAATCGGGGCGTCGACAATGCCGCCCGACGCGGGCCGCGCCTATCCTGCCGGTGGCGAGGACATGGGTTACCTCGTCTGGCGCAAGCGCAACTGCTGCGTGCTCTAGGAGATCCACGATGCGCCTTCTTACTTTGGGCATCTTGGCCCTGCTGGGAACCGCGGGGTTGACGGCGCTGCTGGCGCAGACCGTGGACGGCCTTGACGTCCAGGCAGTCAAGACGCGCTCGGCAGACCTGGCCGCGGAAGCTCAGGCCTTCGTGGACCAGGTGAAGGATCGTGGCGACCGGTTTCGGGAGGACGCCGCCACGACGCGGGACGCTGGCACAGATAACATGCGGCGCATTGCGGCTCAGGGGCTTCCGAAGGGACCAGCAAGTCCAGTGGACTTCGATGAGATCGTTCAGGGCGCTGCAAAGAACATGACCGCCAATGGCGGCGAGGCGCCACAGTTTATTGCCTTCGCGAGCTTGTCGATGCCCGATGACGCGCTGAGGCAGCTCGTGCGCGATACGGCGTCGGCCGGCGGCGTCGTCGTCTTCCGCGGATTCCCGAACAATTCGGCGAGGGCGTTCGTGTCTCGGCTGAGCAAGGTGGTCGACAAAGATCAGCTCGCGAGCATCGGCATCGATCCACGGCTCTTCCGCGCCTTCCAGGTCGAGGCGGTGCCGACCTATGTGAGCGTCTCGTCCGATTTCGATCTGTGTGCTGGCTTTTCCTGCACGACGAAGGTGCCGCCCTATGACCGGATGATTGGCAACGTGACGGTCGAATATGCACTGACCACATTTGCCGAGGGGAGTGGCCCGGGTGCCCGTGTCGCCGCTGTGGCCCTGTCCAACATGAAGCGGTCAAACCCATGATCGCCCGCCTGTTCATGAGCGCGCTCTGTTCGATCCTTCTGGTGGCCGGGACTGCCGCGGCGCAGACGATGACCGTCGATCAGGCCCGGCAGGAAGGCAAGGCGATCGCCCAGGAGAAGAGGACCGATTCCTCGCTGGTGCCGTCGACCGACGCCCAGGCAACCGCAGTGCCCGGCTATACCGGCGCCAGCCAACCACAGAGCATCTATTACGACGATCCCGACAAGCTGATCTCCGATGCCCAGGGTATGAAGTCGAGCAGCGAGAGCTATCGGGTGTCGACCGACGCGGATCATGTCCGCCCGACCTTCAGCAACGCGGACATCAAGGCGACCACCAACCGGGCGACGTCGGTCGAGCACGATCCAACGACCTATCTCGAGGGCCAGTCGATCACGAGCGGATCGGGCACCTGTACGCCCTTGCCGCCGTCGACCAGCGGATCCGGCTATTATGAAGCGACCTGCAACCAGGGCACCAAGATCGAGGATCAGCCGCGATCCTGCTCGGTGACCATGGTCCCCGAGACCACGAGTAGGGATGCTTACAAGTTCTTCGTCGTTCCGAACGGGGCCTATGGCACGCCGTTCGCGCGCTATGACGCAATGGCGCCCCATATTGCGGACGGCACCTGCAGGCCGACCGGCGTCGTCATGAAGGCTTGCGCGGCACACCTGATCTACGGCTTCGATACGAACAAATTTTGTAACGGCTACAACGCCACCGAATATGTTTGCTCGGCGAACCTGACGGACCTCGCGCTGCTTCCGAGCCCGATCACGGGGGAGGGATGGCACGCCAAGACGACCGAGACGCAGGTCAGTGTCAGACGGGTGGATGGCTGCGCGGGCCTGGCTGGCGACAGCATGTGCACCGCGGATCCGGCAGGCGAGGTGTGCACGCAAGGGCCTGAGACCCGCATCATCGACGGCGTGCCGATCACACAACCCTGTTGGGCGTGGAAGCGGGATTTCTCCTGCAAGGTCATGACTGCCGGCAACGACTGCGGTTCTCTCGATGCGAATGCCGCCTGCACCTATGTCCGAGATGATTGCCTCGACGATCCCCAGAACGGCCCCTGCAAAGTGACCGAAAAGGTCTACCGCTGCCCGACGCCGGCGAGCAGCGTGCCGACCGACAATCAATATATCTGTGGTGACGACGTCTATTGCGTGAACGGCGAGTGCGAGCCCATCGTCCGCGAGGCCTCCACCGAGTTCCGCGATGCCCTCGTCGGGCTGCACGCGCTCGACCAGGCTGGGAAGGAGTTCGACGAGACCAATTACCGTGTCTTCTCGGGCGACCGCGAGACATGCCACAAGCCCGTTTTCGGCCTCATCAATTGCTGCGCGGGCAAGGTGTCGGGTGCGATCCCGCTGGCGACCGGCGCAGCCGCGCTGGCGGGCGGGCCCGTGGCGATCGCGGGCCTCGTGACCCCGTTCCTCGTCTTGTTCGCGTGCAGCCAGGACGAGATGAAGCTCGACATCAAGGACCGCATGGGCCTCTGCCATAATCTCGGCAGTTACTGCTCGTCGAGCTTCCTCGGGATCTGCTCCATGAAGCGGACCGCCTATTGTTGTTTCGAGAGCAAGCTCTCGCGCGTGCTCCAGGAGCAAGGCCGGCCGCAGCTCGGCAAACCCTGGGGCAGCCCGAAGAAGGAAAGCTGCGAGGGCTTCACGGTCGACGAGTTTGCGCGGCTCGACCTGTCGGTGATGGATTTCACCGACGTCTATTCGGACTTCCTGGATGCCGCGAAGCTGCCCGACGAGGTCCAGACCATGGCGGACATCCAGACCAAAATTCAGTCCTACTACGACCTCCATGGCCATTAACGGGCGCCCGTTGGCACCCGCGCTCAAGGAGGCCGCGGTGCGGCTAGACATCAGAAAGAACGATCATGCCACTGCCGCTTATTGAGCTGCCGATCATCGCCACGGCCTTCATTCTGGAGCCTGCCGCCAACCCATCCACGCGCCCTGCTCCGATCCCGTGCGGCGGCCAGCATCCGCGGACCGTGGCGGATTGCTACGTCCACCTCGCGGACTGGGACCGGCACCTCGACCTCGTCCTGATTACCCCCCTCCGCGACACTCCCAAAGATAGCGAAAGGAAAGCGAGCCATGTCGGTCTTTGGTAAGACTTCGCTGCTGGTCGCCATCTTGTCGGCCGCTATCTGGGCTCCGCCTGCATTGGCGCAAGAGGCGCCGGCCGGGCAGCGCGACGCGATCGAGCAGGATCAACCCGACGACTTCTATTGCGGTGAGCGGCGGCTAGGCCAGTGGTTCTACTGCGCAAAGCCAAAGCCCGCCGAAAACGCCCTGCAAAGGGGGGAAGGCAAAGTGGTGAGCGCGACAGACCGCATCGCTGCGATTAGCAGGCAGCTCGACGAGCTGAAGGCGAAGGCGATCCTCGATCCAACCGAGGCCAACGTGATCAATTATGTGCGGTTCCAGCGCGAGCAGCTCGATCGTGCGTCCACATTCTCTGACACCTGGCAGCGCGCGCTCTGGCAGAACCCCGATCTCGACTACACGCTGCAGCGTCCGGTCTCGACGGTGGGGAAACGCCTCTGGCTCGACAACCGTCAAGCCGACCGCGATGCTGTGCTGACGAGCCTTGGGCAGCGCTACGGTCTTTTCTATTTCTACGCCCAGAGCTGCGGCGCCTGCGAGGTGTTTGCGCCGATCCTGCGTTCGGTGACCGACAGCCATCGGCTGACCGTCATGGCCGTTTCGATGGATGGCGGCCCCAACAGGGAATTCCCGAACTACGTCGTCGATTCAGGCCAGCGGGCGCGGATGGGCGTTCCCGGCAATGAGACGCCGGCGCTTGTCCTGTTCGATACCCAGACCAAGCGGACGATCCCGGTCGGGTACGGCGTGCTCAGCGCCGACGAGATCATGGACCGCATCTTCATGCTGACCAACACCAAGGTGGGGAGCGACTACTGATGGCATGCGGGAAGAAGGGCGCGCTGCGCCATCGGTTGGGTGCTGGCCTTGCGCTCATGGCCGCTTCGCACGTCGCCCTTATCGGCGTCGCGCAGGCAGATGTCGCATCCCAGATGAACGGTTTTTTCAACGATGCCGGCGGCGCCGCGAATGTTACCGGACCGACCGCCTTTCAGGGCCAGTCGGCCGGTTATTATTCGCTCGGCAATGTCTGGACCCGCTTTCCCCAGAAAAGCGTGACGCCCTTCAACCTTCAGCTCCCAGCTGCGCGGGCGGGTTGCGGTGGCATCGATCTGTTCGCTGGCAGCTTCTCCTTCATCAACGCTTCCGAGATCGTGGCGATGCTGAAGGCGACGGCGAACAATGCGCTCGGGTTTGCCTTCAAGCTCGCGATCGATTCCGTGTCGCCCGAAATCGGTAAGGTCATGGACGAGTTCAGCCAGAAGGCTCAGCTCCTCAACCAGATGAACATCTCTAGCTGCGAAACCGCGCAGGCGCTCGTCGGTGGGATCTGGCCACAGATGGAGACGACCAGGTCGACGATCTGTGAGGCTGTCGGAAACAGTCAGGGCATCTTCTCGGACTGGGCCGCATCCCGGCAGGGTTGCAACAACGGGAACCGGCGCGACAGCACGATTGCGGGCAACACTGATGCCAACATGAAGGACCAGCTCGTCGGCGAGCCGCACAACTATACCTGGGAGGCACTGAAGAAGTCGGCCAAGTTCGGGGCGTTCGACCAGTCCTTCTCGGAATATATCATGACCCTGGTCGGGACGGTGGTGACGACCCCGTCGACCGATCCAACCGTGGGCGGCAAGGTCGTGATGTTCGGTCCGGCCGAGGAAGCCGTGGTGACTGCCTTGCTCGACGGCACAGCGGATGCGCCTCCCGTCAAGATGCTCAAGTGCAACGATTCCGAATGCTACGATGTAGGCGAGCAGACCCTGTCCGTTCCAGCATCGTCGGCGCTACAGCCGCGGATCGGTGGGATGATTCGGTCGATGAGCAGCAAGATCCGGACGGACACCGCGCTCGACGCCTCAGAGAAGCAACTTCTTAATCTTGCGACCGTGCCGCTTTACAAGATCCTCGCGGTCCAGGCCTATGCGCACTACGCGCTCACCGACGGCGAAATCGAAACCCTCTCGGAGATCGTGGCTGTCGACCTGTTGGCGGCCATGCTCGACAATATGTTGGACCGGGTCGAGCAGGCGCAGACCCACTACCAGACCTTCGATCAGGCGACTGCCGCCCAGTGGAAGCAACAGATTGCCGCCACGCGCCAGAAATTCGCACAGCGCGATGTCAAGCTGTCCAACAAGCTGCAGGTGACGATGCAGATCATCGACCGCAGCATCATGCTGGAGTCCACCCTTCAGAACTCGATGACGCCGGGCATGTCCTCCGCGCTGAACTTCTCGCGCGGGTTGAACGCACAGGGCCTGATGTAGGGCAGGGGAGCCAGCGCGATGCTCGAAGTCTTCACGGTCGGGGGCGGGGAGTATCTCGTCAACACTTTCAACGCCGTTGCCGCGTGGTCAGGGGGAGGGGGCTATAAATCCCTCCTCCGCGTCGTGATGGTGATGGGGCTGATCTACTCCCTGCTCGTCGTCGCCTTCACGATGAACTTCCGCGTCTGGATGAACTGGTTTCTTCAGTCCACGGCAATCTACCTTTGCCTCATGGTCCCCACCATCGACGTGAAGGTGACCGATCGGATAAACCCGTCGCTGGCGCCCGCCACGGTCTCGAATGTTCCCCTGGGGCTGGGCGTGCTCGCGAGCTTTACGACCCAGATTGGAGACTGGCTCACCCGGACCGCCGAGACCGTGTTCGTGATGCCAAGCGAGCTCAACTATTCAACCAACGGCATGGTCTACGGCGCGCGCCTTTACGACGCGACCCGCAACTTCGTCATTCGTGACGCGGAGTTTTCGACCAATCTGGAGGAGCACTTCAAGAAGTGCCTCTTTGGCGACGTCATGCTCTATCGGAAGTCGCTCACGGTTCTCGCGCAGTCGAAAGATCTGTGGACCGATATCGGCCCTGGATCGGAGGCTCGATCTCAGGAATGGCTTGAACGGCAGGGTGACGGCACCGTGACCAGCGCGATCGTCACCTGCCGGCAAGCCTATGATATGCTGAGTGCTCAGTGGGCGCCGATGATCGAGGCGAACACGCCCCTCTGGGGCAAGGCGCTTTACCCGAAGCTCAGCAACGCGCTGGCGGCCGACAAGCTCAGACACGATCTCCCGATCGCCAATGCCGCCTTCACGGGGTCGGGGAGCAACTATAGCGACGCCATGCGGCAGAACACGGCGATCAACGCCTTCATGCAGGCTCGCAACAGCATGTCGGGAGGGTCGGGCGCAGCAACGATCGATACGTTTGCCCAGACACGTGCCGATGTTCAGGCACGCAACACTTACAATTCGATTGCCCAGCAGGCCATGGCTTGGGTGCCAATCCTCAACATCGTGCTGACCGTCGTCTTCTTCGCAATGTTCCCGGTCATTTTCCCTCTCTTCCTGATGCCGCAAACGGGGCTTGCATCGCTCAAGGGCTATGCGATGGGCTTCTTCTATCTGGCTGCCTGGGGACCACTCTACGTCATCCTCCACATGATCTGCATGACCCGAGCGGAGGCCGCGGCCGCCGGTGTCGCTGGTGGCGGCGTAACGCTCGGCACCTATGCGGGCATCGGTGCTGTGAACGGCGAGACAGCGACGATCGCCGGCTTCATGCTCATGAGCATTCCGTTTCTGGCGGCCGGGCTGGCGCGCGGCGCGATGTCGATCGCTGGCCAGGCGACCTCAATGCTGGCGCCTGCGCAGAACGCGGCCGAAGCGGCGGCGGTTGAGCAGACAACTGGCAACTATTCCTATGGTAATGTGAGCTGGGCGAATGCCACCTCCAACATGCGCCAAAGCGATCAATGGTCGGTCGCCCCGAGTTTCATAGGCGGCGCGACCAGCACAGGATGGCGCCAGGACAATGGCGCGGTCGTGTCGGGATTTGGCAATGGGCAAGACGTCATCGACACGAGCGGCGCAATCTCGCGCCTCGGCTTCACGCCGACAATGAACAGCGGGACGGTCGCCGAGTGGCGCGAGATGGCGAACGAGGCCCACCGCCAGGCGCAATCGTTCGAAAACGCCGCACAGGAAATTCTCACCAGCACACATACGAACCGCAGCGCTTTCGGAACCTCGGCCGAGCGCTCGTCCGGCTTCGAAACCGGCAGAGGCAGTTCCTCCAACACCAACATCGAGCAATTCGACCGGACGACCGGATCGAGTTCGCAGGGAATGGAGGAACGCTCGTCGACCGGCCAGAGCCAACGGATAACAAAGGGTCATGACCGAACTGCTGGTTCCAGCGATCAAGTTACAGGCTCCTTGGCCGGCGGACTGGGAAGTAGTCCCGGCAGAGGATCCGGCACAGTTGGAGGCAAGGCGGGAGGCGGCCTTCCAAGCGTGGGAGGTAGCCTCGGGGTGAGCAGAACAGGCACGCAGAATGACAACCTGAGATATGGAACAGATGAAAGCCGCTCCACCGAGAACTCGAGCGCCTCCTCAAGCGGCGTTCGCGATGAGCATTCGAGCGGTCGCGGAGCATCAACGTCGGATGCTACCTATGATCGCTCCGGTGTATTCAGCCGTGGGTCGTCAACGTCTTCGTCGTCGCAGAGTACCGAGGACTCTCTGGCGAAAGCGCGCTCATATACCGAGGCTGCGCGGCGGATGGAGGAACTCTCTGAATCCCTGTCGCGCGACGCCAGCTACGCCGAAACACATGGGATGCAGCTCAGTGAGAATTTGAGCCAGGACCTTGCGCAATGGTATCGCCACCAGCAGGCGATGCATCCCAACATGGAGGCGCCTGAGCTTTGGGCGACCGACTTGACCGATCAACAGCGAGCCGTTCGGGCGGAAATGATCCATCAGTGGTCGCAGGAGAAACGCGATGCTCTCTGGCGGGAAATCGAGGGCAGCATCGCTGAGCCGTCGCTTGTTGACGTGCGTCACACCACCGTCGGATCTGTCGCCGATGTGCGGGCCTCATATCGACCACGTGGCGTCGATCGGGTCAGTGGTGGAAATGCCGGGGGAGACCCTAATGCTGCCGCCCGCATCATAGAGGAAGGTCGCGCGAAGCTGAGCGATGATCAGGCTTCAGCGCAAGCCGCCAGGACCAATCGAGGAGCAGCCACCGTTGCTCTGCAATCTGAGGTAGCGAAAGACCATGACCACGGATTCTTTACAGATCCCAATCTGCGGAAATGAACTCCTCTAGAATGCCAACAATAAGTAGGCGCCCGTCGCTGCAAGCAACCCAAGCGAAACGATGCTGCCGATTAGCTTTCCATGCGTCAGCGGTTGATTGTCATCGCGATCAGCAAATTGAATAGGCACGAGGTGTTCCTGAGGGATATATTGTGGTCCACCGGGCATATCTTTGGTGCTTTGATGAGTTCTAAGGTCGTACATCGACGGTGCTCCCGAACATCTTAAGATATATGATATTTCGGGCGCCTCGACAAGATGCTCTGACTGCGATGAACGGGTGGAATTCCCAAAGTAAGCCTACCGCTCCGGTTTCTGACCGTCCCAGAGCTCAAAATGAGGTTTTAGTTCATCGGGAAGCTCCTCTTGAAATGCTTCGTCCAGTGCGTAGTGGGGCATCGACTGCCAGACGGCGTTCAGGATCGCGATGCCCTGCTTGCGATCCTTGGGTTTCTTCTGCGGATTGCGCTGGGGCTTCTCCGCCATCCAGAGCTTTTGCAGCGCAAACCATCGAGGGTCGGGAACGACCAGTCTCGCTGCCTCGCCATCGCGAACGCCAACCACACGATCGATCTGCCGACCGTTGAGCAACCATTCTTGCTCAGGGAGTGGGACGGGGCGCGGTTTGTCGCGTGCCGTTTGTCCGCCCAACCGGCTTGGCGCCGACAGAATTTCGACCTCATAGGCTTTGGCATTGCGCGCCTGAAAGGGACGCTCAGCGTTGACCGAATAGGTCATATCGACCTCCTTGAGCACTTTCCATAACGTGGGTCGCTCATCATCGGCTTCGATCGCAGTCAGGGCCATGTCGAAGTCCATCGTCGTATCGGGCGCATCGCGGATGAAGCCGTTCGCCTCCAGCGCATAGGCAAGCAAGGCGTTGGTCCCAACAACCATGGCTTGCTCGCCCAGAAAGCGCATCCGATCCGCCTCGCGCAGGATCTTGCCGGCTTCCGTGGGCAAGATCGGCAGCCGCAACGCGCGGTAGAGACTGCCTTGTTCCTTAAGGGTCGCCTTGCTCTGGGCGAGGCGCTCTTTGAGATCCGCCTTTTCCACTTTGTATTGATCGAAGTCTGCCTGCTTTTCAGCATCGAGCGGACCCTTGCTTTTCATGGAGCCGAGGCGATCCGTTACCTCATAGAGATATTCGCGTCCGGAGACCTCCTTGATCCGCATATTATAGGGCATGTCGTTGAGCGTGCGCAGGGTCTCCATCCAGACCTGATAGGCCTGTTCAAGATTGACGATGACCCTTGCTTGCTCATCGGAAAATGGTTCGACTGCCATGTTTACCCTGCATTTTGGTATTTCAGACCATATGCAGGGTAAACCACTTAAAAACAAGGTTTACCCTGCAAATTCGGTATCGGCTATATTGCAGGGTAATGCATGACGAACATGCGATCTTAGCCTGATGGGAGCGGTAAGGATCTGGCCATTATATCAGTTGGCTGGCTGCGAATCCGAGGAGACGATCGTATCGCCTTGCGTCTAGTGCTCCGGTGCTCCGGTGCTCCTGCTCCTTGTGGAACATATCATCGCTCATCTCGGCCCAAGCATGATTGAGCATTGTTTGGATCTTTTAGTAGAGACGGCGCAGCGACAATCCCAAAGCGGCTCGCGGGGAGGGGCAAGTTGCCGAAGCTTGACGAAAACCACGATCAAAGGACGCTGTTCGCCACATCGTTTGAACCCGAACTGCCGCCCATCCCAGGGGCAGCGCGGACGGATCGCGTGCCATCCTCGCTTTACGTGGCGCTTTGCTCGTTGCTCGCCGCCGCCGGCGCAAATACCATCCGACCGCCCTCGGAAGACCCGGAACCATCGATGCGCGATGCCATCGATGCAATCAGGCGAGCTGCGGCGGCATTTGAAGTTGCGCCTGGCGTGGCCTTGTCCGACCGGCTCTGGTTTGGTGCCGGACCGATCGGGACCGGAGAGGTTGCGGCTGCGCTGAAGAGGGGAGGACAGGGCTTTCTTCTCCTGTTCGGACATGAGGTCGATGATCATGTCGTCTACTCCGCACGCGCAGCCCCTTTCCGGATCATCGGCGGCATCGAACGTGCGTCCTGCGTCTCGGGACCATTTCTGATGTTGGTGGTTTGCCGCATCGATCCGCAGGGCTGCGTTGAGGCCGTGCGCGGCTACGCACAGCCTGTACTGAGTGGTCGATTGCTTGTCCCGGTTGGCTCCTCGTTTGAGCGCGACGTGCTGAACGCCTTGCGGATGTTGCAGGAGAAGCTCGACCCGCATGGCGTGGCGCTCGCGATCGAGAGCGTTTTGCCTGAGGTCCAAGGCGCCGGCTGCACCACATTATGGCTGAAACTCTCCGACGACATGCGCCGATCCGAGCAGCTCGAGGTTCAGGTAAGCGAGCGGTCGATCCTGGGCGGCGCAACCGAATCCGCGTTCGTCGTCACGCCTGCAGAGCGGGGTGACGGCTCCTTCATAGCCTGGCTGGAGGACCGGATCGCCCTGCCTCGTGATAGCATCGTTTCCCCGAAGTCGTGAAACGTCGGAAACGTCAACTTTGCATAGCGGCGATCAGCGTCGCTCGACGATAAGAGGTCTTCAGCTGCGTTAGGGGTAGTATGACCGAGAATAGACGAAGCCGGTCCAACCCGCCTCAACCGGGCAATCCTCACGGATTGTCGCGGCGCCAACATGTATTTCCCGTAATAAGCATCGAGCGCTTTGAGCGGGATGGCGGCGTCGACCTATACGATCTGGTTCGCGGCAAGCAGCGGCGAGCAGGCAACGCTGACACCCTGTTCTGCGCTGATCGCAGTTGGAACCACGGATCGGAGACAGGCTTCATGAAGCGCATCGAAGATGCGTTTCAGAAGCTGGCCACCACCATCCTGGCAGAGCGCCATTTTGATTTCGATGAGGCGCAATGTGACGTCATTTCTGAATTCTATGCGCTCTGGCAGGCGCGGGCCGAGCGGCGGCACCTTCCGATGCAATATGTCGAACCCGCCGGCACGCTCGGCATGCGTCATGAACATTCAGCAGATGAACTCGAGATTTTAGAGAAGAATGGTTACATCGCGGCCCGGCCGGACGGGTCATTTGCGATGCGCGATTTGATGGGCACGGTTATCTATTTGAATGTCGACCGCATAAGGGACGCGCTGGCGGCCAAGCGTTGGGGACTTATTGAGCCGGTCGACGGGGAGTTTTGCGTACCCGACGTGCCCCAGCATGGTATCTTGCCACTCACGCCAACCTTGGCGTTGATCGCCAATGAGACAAGCGGACGGATTACGGAAAAGAATTTAGCGGATATCAACCGTGCGATGTTCGGACTGTGCCAGGAATATCTTTTCGCGCGCGATCTTTCCAGATGCCCGGGTCTTCCGACGGATCTGGCATAGAGCGGTACATCCAATAATCCCTGCCCACAGCCATAGTCGCTAATCGCACTGCATGTCCGTCCGGGCCGTAAGGAACAGAGCGCGATGTTTAGGGCTCAATTTGAAGGAAAGCGCATCGAGCCATTCACCTGCGATAATCATGTGCAGACGCTCGATCGTCTGGCCGAAGCGATCAACGCAACGCCGGGCGAAGTCTTTGGGCGCCGCCCTATTTCTTCTGGATGAGGAGGCGCCTCGACCGAGATGGACAGAGGCGCCTCAACCTAAGACTTAGCCGTTGAGTTTGTCCTTTACGGCCTTTGCGACGGTAAAAGTGAGCTTACGCGAAGCGGCGATCTTGATGGTCTCGCCATTTGCGGGATTGCGGCCCTCCCGGGCAGGCATATCCTTCACCTTGAACTTTCCAAAACCGTTGAGGCTCACTTCCTCGCCTTTGGCCGCCGCTTGCGCAATTGCTGCGAACACGGCGTCGACCGCCTTGCGGGCATCGGCCTTGGTCGATCCGGTCTGACTGGCAAGGGTGTCCGCAAGGTCGCTGTTATTCATTTGGTGTCCTTCCGATTTGATGGAGTTTCTCGCTCATAGCCTGGATAGTTTCAGCACCGTCCGTCAAGTGAGATCCATACACAACTGGTCAGGAGCGATGCGGAGTTTGGTTGGCCAAGCTCGTGCTAGCGACTATCAAACCGCGCCATGAAGCGTCCAAACACCGTCCCGGCATCGATCACGCCTGATATCATGCAATTCTGCCGCAGAATTGCCGACGGGGAGCCTGTCTTTGTTTCATCGATCCCTTTTCGGGGGAGCGTCACATCAGCATGTTTCGATAATGTTTCAAGAAAGATTGCGAGAAGCGGTGGCAGCGTCGCGTATGGCTGGGCCATCTGGCATATACCTGACCTGTATTACGAGGCGGAACATCACGCAGTTTGGCGAAACAAATCCGGGAATTTGATTGATGTCAGCCCGCAGTTGGAAGGCCGCAAGCGGCTGCTTTTCCTGCCGGATGAGGCGGCGGTCTATGATCCCTGGAACCCCAGGATGAACGTGATGCTTCCGGCAACTGACACCGATATCGCTGTGGAGATGGCTGCGTTGGGAAGGGCGCGGCAGGAACTGTTTACACGCTGTCGCGTGCTCGGTACGTCGGAACTGCGACTGTACGATGCTGATCAGGTTGAGCTCATGGCTATCGATCGAAGAATTGAGGAGGTCATGAGGACAGCGGGCGTGATCAAGTCGGGGAGTTAATCGGTTAGGTTCTTGGAAGCATGTGCTCATCCGCCAAGGCTGACTAGCTTGCGGCGCTGAGGAGGATCCTGTTGCCCGGAACATGCCGGAATGCGCGGTCCCGGCAGGTCAGCAGTATGATTTGCATGCGCGTAGATGCCTCTGTCAGGATCTCGATCATGGTGTCGAGGCGGCCATCGTCCGAATACACTAAGGGGTCATCCAGAATCAGCGACACGGGCTTTCCCTGCTCAAGCAGCAGGTCCGCGAACGCTATCCTTGTGAGGACGGCAAGCTGCTCTTGGGTGCCGCGCGAAAGGTTGGCGCAGCTTTCGTCCACGCCAACCCGGCTTACGCTCGCCAGTGTAAGGTCCTCGGCGAAGGTGAGATCGCAGTCTGGGAGGAGCTGCGAGATATACCGCTTCGCGCGCTTCGCTACCGGGCCGACGAACTTGGCTGCGGTTTCGGTTCGTGCGCTTTCCAGCGTGTCGCGGAGCAGTTTCAGCACATCTGCCTCTTCGGTGACCCGCTGGAGCGCGGCGCTTGCCGCCTCGACTTCCTCCAGAGCGGCCGCAGCGCGATCGGCCAGGCCGAGGCCGCCCTCGCTCTCGATAGTACCCTCGAGCCGGGCGATCTCGGTTTCCAGTCTGGTGCGCGTTTCAGCGGCTACGCGGCCACGCGCGTCGATGACGTCGATCTTGCGGTTGATTGCCGCGACATCGAGCGCCGACGCATTTCGCTCCGCCTCCTCCAATCGGACCGCCACTTCCGCTGCAACTCCGCGCGCTTGATCGAGGTCCGCATCAAGAGAGGCCCATTCCCTGCGAGCCTCGATTTCCCGAAGAAGAGCTTTCGCGTTGGCGAGGTCGCTTACCACGCCGGCTTCCGCCAGGGCGAGAGGCGCATCCGCCTCCTCCGCACGTCGCAGCGCAGCGACAGCACTGTCCTGAGTACCTTCAGCACGCGCGAGTTTCGTCTCAGCCGTCTCGAGCGCCTCTGCGAGGACTTTAACATCGGGGAGGGCAATCTCCGCCCCGCTTTCCGCCGGCTCGAGCTCGGCGACGAACAGCTTTAACGCCTCTGGGCCGGCGACGATTTGAAGGATGTCGTCAGCGGGAGTGACAACCTCGATCCGTGCAGCGAGCGTGCGCAGTTCGGCGGCGGCGTCGCGAGCCGTCTCATTGCGCAAACGAGCGGCGGCAAGATCGGCTATCTGGAGTTCATCGAGTGCGGCTCGCCGTTTGCGGATCGCAACGGCAAGGGTCTCTTCGGCACTTGCGGCAGCCGCCGGGGGGCTGACGATCAACTGTGCCCCTCCGATCACGATTTGAGCAGCGCGCGTGATGCTTCGCTCGCCAGCTGGCATCGGCTCGCCATCGATTGTGACGCCGTTGATGCTGCCAGACAGCTTCAGTCGGGTCGCACCTGCGTCCACGACAGCCTGAGCCTGGCTCACCGCGCGATCATTCGCTTCGAGCGTCTCCACAGTTTTGGTCGATATCGCGGTCGCGGCAAGGTCCATCGTGTCGCGATGCAACTGCTCGAGCTTGAGCAGCTCATCATGGCGACGTCGAGCAGCGGCGGTCGCAGCTTGGCGACGACTGAGCCGGACAGTCTCTTCACCAGCTGCGAGCGCCGCTCGGGCGTCTCGTCGTTCGCTGCGCGCTACCTCGAAGTCTTCAAGGGCCGAAGCGACCTTGGTCTTGGCGGTCAAAAGCGCTTCCTTGGATTCGGCACGCTTTGCCTGAATTGTTTCTAGGGCCTTGGTCGCGTTGTCGCGTGTGATCGTCGCCGCCGCATGGCGAGATTTCAGGTCTTCCAGTCCTCTCAGTTTCGCGGCGGCCGCCTCCTGTTCTGCCTTCCGGGTGGAGAGGATCTGCCCTGCAGCGCGGGCGACCTCGAGGGAGGAGACTAGATCTTTGCGGGCCTGCGCATCGGTCTCGTCCGCGATCTCCCGCTGGATGATCTTGAGCCGGCCACTTGCAGCGTCAAGGTCGGAAAAGCTTCGCTCCAGTGCCGCGAGCCGCTCGTTTGCCTCCTGGGCGGCCGCTTCTGCGGCTTCCGACCTTTCGCGCGCGTCATTCTGCCGGCCGCGTTTCTGGCCGCCGGGCGACCAGTAAAGCTCGTACTGAGCGTCTATTCGTTGACGCACCCGCCGATAGGTCTCTCCTCCCATGATGGATCCAACCTCGGCTTCGAGCGTCGACGCGATTGTATCGCGGACAATCTGTCCCGGCCCCGAAACAGCGAGTGCCTCGGTCTGCGCAACCCACAACAAGCCTAGTGATCCATATGTAGCAACATCGCCGGCGCGACTGGTGTCACGGACCGAGCCGAGCAGCGCATTGAGCTGTGCTTCTGCGTCGTCCCCTTGAGCCCGACCTTGCGGACTGGAGATTTCCAGCGAAGGGCTCCGGAGGAAGCGCTTCGCCAGCAACCAGGGAGAACCGTCCACGTCGAAAGCCACCTTGATCTCGGGGCCCACCGCCTCACCATAGGGTGCAAATGACTGCGCCAGTTGGTTGCGTGTGTTGTGGCGAACGAAGAAGGCTGCCCGCAGCGCCTCAAGCAACGTGGATTTCCCGGTTTCATTTGGTTCGATGACGATGTTCAACCCCTCCGAGAGATTGTCTATCGCGAAGGGCTTCCGGAATTTCCGGAAGCCGTCGACCGCGATCTGCCGGATGACGAGACTCATACCCGATCCTCACGGCTATATTCGATGAACAATCGCTCGAGCGCTCGCTTGGCGACGACGCCATCCGGACCGCCCGCGTCAATTTTCACGCTGAGACTGGCTGCGGCAGTTCCGAGCATCCCTTCCACGGCCAGCGCCGCGAGGTCTTCCTCGCGCGGGCGGCCGACCAAGTCATCAGCCCGCACAGTCAGATGCCGCAGTCGATGACCAAGGTCGCTTTCGAGCCGCTCGAGCATTGCCACCCGGTCGCCGAGGTTGGTGATGCCCGCCAGGGTCAGCTGCAGAAGTGTGTTGGGGGCGTCGATATCAGCAAGAAGTTGGGCGCATTCACCATCGAAGGCTGCCTTGTCGTTCACGGTCCAATCGCGCATGAGCCACTGAAAGCGACCGGTCCGGATCGGCGTTACTGTCGGCGCAAGGTCGGGCTGCAGATCAACAACCAGCGCGTGACCTGGCTCATCGCGCTGGAAGCGGTCGGTCTCTGGTGTTCCGGAATACCATGTCCGTGCATCGACCTTGAGGGCACCGTGCCAGTCGCCGAGCGCAAGATAGTCAAGGTTCGACAGCCTGGCACGGTCCGGCGCGATCTGGTTTTTTGTCTCTCCACGCGATCCGAAGTTCCTGATTGACCCGTGCGCGACCCCTATCCGCAGCCGGGCGCCTGGGGTCTCCACGGTATCAAAAAGGGTCGTAGGATCCTCCAAGTTATGCCGATGGATGAGCGGCGCGGGCAACAACCAGATACCGTCCTCAATCTCGCGGGGGTTGGGTTCAGAGAGAATGACGATCCTGTTACCGGCACGCTGCCGGACGCGGTCCCACAGGCCACCATTGCGAGCAAAGTCGTGGTTTCCTGGCAGGAGCCACCAGCGGCAGGCATACCGGTCCATGCGCGAGATCGCCTGAACGATCGTGCGATCTTCCGGACCTTCGGTATCAAAAATATCGCCAGCGACGATGACGTGCTGCGCGCTATGTTCGGCGGCGGCTCTCCCTAGCGCGTCAATGGCGTCGAAGCGGGCTTCCGTCAGGGCGCCCCGGACGTCAGTATCGAAGCGGCCGAAGGGTTTACCCAGCTGCCAGTCAGCGGAATGGATGAACTTCATGCCAACCTATGTAGCTTGCATTGTCCAGCACGGACATAACGTTCGCTTAGCGCGAACCTAGTCATGCGACATTTGTCGGGCCTGCGACTGGGCATTGCTCCCCTGGTCGTCAACTGCGCAGCCTGGTTGGGTCGGACGCGTTCTTACCGCGCTGGCAGGAGTGGCTTGCCTGAGCGGAACCCGAGCCTGCAAGGCGGCGGCCAACCCGACTGACAAAATGCGCGATAATAAGGATTATGTTAAATAATATCAATGCTTTAGCTGGATGTTGATAGCGCAAGCACCACTGCTAATCAATCTGGTCTGATAATCAGATCTATTGGGCGCAAGAATGGCTTACCCCCTTTCTGCAGCCAGCATGATCGATGCTTAAATTCGGAACAGACGCAGGGAGGAGCTCGGCAGTGGGATTGCGAAGCAGATGGATGCGACTAGGCAATTGGGTTGTGCCGAAGAGTGAGGCCGCCCTGCAGTCCTTGGTGGTGATGGGCTTATATATCGTTGGGATAATCTCGCTCATCGTGTTGCCACTGGAGATGCTCTCCGCTGTTGCGTACCGTGCTGGCACGATCGATCACGGAGTCTTGCACCTCTCCCCATTGGGGAGCTGGCTTCTCCTCGTGGTCGTTAGCGCTACTTTTGCGGGGTCGATCGTCGTCGGGGGCTTCGCCAAGGCCTTCTTCACTAGCAATCATCTTGGTTGGCTATGGCTAATCCTGTTTGGGCTGGCGATGCTCATCGCGTTGACCACCATGTTCGATCAGATGCGCGTCGCCATGGGAGCCTTTGCCGCCGTCCATGCCGGCGACAATCCGAAGGTGACCGCGTTCATTGCCTTCTGGCTCCTCATGGTTGGGTATGCAGCGAAGGCGGTGTGGGACGAGGCGCGCGATCGCTCCGCGAAATGGGTCAAATCTGTCTTCGACAAGTTCGGCATCCAGCTCATACTCCGACCGATCACCGGGATGAGTGAGTTCACCATGCTCGGCGCTGGCGGACGGCGGTCTAAACGTTACGGATCCCGCGTCAGCCAGCCCACGACGATCCGCTCGAAATCGACGTAGGGGATCTTCTTAGGATCAAATTCCAGCGTCGCAGCCAGCACGGGCAGGTCCCCGGCGAATTGCTCGTAAAGCCTGACGACTTTGTCCCCGCTGGAAATCTGCCGTCGCGATACGTTGGCAAGCCAGTCGCGGGTTTCGCGTACCGCCTCCACCGCCTTGCCGTCGTGGGCATGGATGTCGATCCCCGCAATGTCTGAGATAAACTTCTGATAGCGGTACTTCTCGATATCGAGAACGAGCAGTCGCTTGTCGTGCTGGGCCTTATCGCCGTATCGCTTGGCCCCGAGGAACAACCCAAGTTCGAGCGGCATGTTGAACCGCGGCAAGCCATTGTCGTCATCCAGCTCTGTACGGCAAATGTCGTGTATGCCGTACCGGCATTCCTCGATCAGATTGTAGAGCTTGTCGATGCGGGTCTGCCCACCATCGTCCAGCTCGCGTGCTGATCTGGGCCGGAAGCCGCACGCAAATACGGTGAACACCAGCGCTTGGAAGATCGGTCTGTAGTCAGGGTCGAAGGGACAGTTTATGAAAACATCGTCCGTTGACAGCCGAGGCGGTGGCAAACCTACTTCTTCGAGCTATGAACGGTATTCGCGGCCGACCGGGCCTTGGCGATCGTGATCTTGCCGCCCTTGGTGGCCGGTGCGAGCACGTACTGACCCGTAACCGCGCTACGGCCGACCTTCTTGGCGCCCGTGCTGGTGCTCTTGCTGGTCGACGAAGGTGCTGCAGTTGCCATGCAATGTATGTGCTCTTTTGCGGTCGGATTCGCAACCCTTGGGGCGCTCGTGAGATCCTTGGAGGACAGACGTGGACATTCGGTTGACCGCAACGCCCAAGGGCAACGGGTTTCAGGCAACCATCACCTTCTCGAGTGGGGTGTCGATCAGTTCGGCAGAGGCATTTCCGAGTGAAGTCGAAGCCGTCCTCGCTGCGGCCGAGAAGCTGCTGCAGATGCCCGATCGGGTTCAGCGCCTCGCTGACGAGGAACGGGAACCCGGCCCCGGCTGAGCCCGCCGGCGCAGCACGGTGAGCGCTTCAGGCACAATGGTATAAACCGCCTCGCGCTGGGCACCGCGGTTCTGGTGATCAACTCGATAGCCCTGGTAGTGGCGGCGAAGCAGGCCCCCGCGCACAAGATCCGATACCGTCCGGCTAACATTGCAGCGGCCGGAGCTGCGCACACGATCGCGGACCTTGCTGTCGATTACATCCTCAGCCTCGGCACGATCGGCCGGCAGCTGTTTTGCCTGTTCAAGTTCGGCTCGGACCGCTTCGACCGTCAATCGCCTGCGCGCATCACGCTGTCCCATTGGAACAAGCGCGTCGCAGAGCCAGTCCCGCACAGGAACGGCGCTGTTACCAGTCATAACGTAGGGGCCGGCGCTACCCTGTTCGTCTGCGACCTCCGCGAGAAGCTGGAGCAGCATGAAGGCAAATTTCGGGCGTGACGATGCACCTGCAACAGCGGCCAAAAGTGCCGGTGTGTCCATGCTTTTGCGGCTTACCGCTTGCTCAAAAAGGTCGGCCTGGTGGAACATAGGGAGAATCTACGCTGCCTCGCAGCGGATGTGAATCCCGTACGTGCATGAGGCAGCATTTTTTTCGCTGCTGCGCCGCGTCGCCCAGAGGATTGGAGACGCGCCTTGACTCGGAGGCATCGCAGCTAGAACATAAAGGGAACGAATCAACGTACCCCGAGTCTCTTGAATGCCATGCGTCAATCCAATGTCCTCGAAGATCTGCGAGCGCGCATCGCGCAAATCGAGGGCGTGGGCGTTCGACATGCGGCAATCCCGTTCGGCGTCGATGAGTTAGATCAGCGTTTGCCTGGAGCGGGCATCGCCACGGGTGCTCTGCACGAGATCGCCGGCAGTCCCGATCTTGCGGATGATGCGTGCGCGACCGTCTTTCTGGCAGGCATCCTCGCACGGATCGATGGACCGGTTCTCTGGTGCTTGCGCTGGCGCGACCTTTTCGCCCCTGCCCTTCATCTGGCCGGCCTGCACCCCGACCGGGTGATCCATGTCGAGGCAGGAAGCGACGCCAACGTGCTCCTGGCCATGGAGGAATGCCTGCGGCACCCCGGCATTGCGGGGGTCGTCGGAGAAGTCGCGAAATACTCGACGACGGCGTCAAAGCGGCTTCAGCTCGCCGCTGAGAGCTCGGGCGTGGTAGCCTTCGTGTTCCGCCGGGCTTCAAAGGTGGACCAGATCGCTGAAGGTACAGCGGCTGTGACGCGCTGGCGGATATTTGCGGCGCCGAGCGAAGATCTCGGCATTCCAAGTCTCGGCCGCTCGCGTTGGCGCGTCGAACTGGAACGCGTGCGCGGCGGTAATCCGCACTCCTGGATAGTGGAGGCGTGCGATGCGACGGGTCGTATCGCTCTTCCTGCCGCACTGGTCGACCGACCGGCTGCGGCGGAAGATCGCAAATTCGTCGCCTGAGCGGCGCGATCTGATCACAGAAGATGGACCGCTGGTAACGGCCATCCCGGATCACGGTCGCCGCGTCATCGCGGCGATCGACGCCGGTGCTCGCGCTCTCGGCATCAAGCCAGGAATGACGGTCACGAAGGCGCGCGCACTCGCGCCGGAACTCCAGGTGGTCGATGCCGAGCCGGACGCGGATCTCGAGGGCCTGCGCCGGCTCGCGCTATGGGCAGGCCGCCGATACTCGCCGTTCGTGTCACCCGACGCACCAGACGGAATCTGGCTCGACATCACCGGTTGCGCGTCGCTGTTCGGGACGGAGAAGGCCCTACTCAAGGATCTCCATCGTCGTGTCGCGGCGTCCGGGCTTTCGGTGCAGATCGCGGTCGCCGACACGGCGGGCTGCGCCCACGCCGTTGCGCGGCACGTTCCTGCTGGTCGCCCTGTGACAATCGAGCCGGGTGATCACCGCAAGGCGATCGCGATTCTGCCGATTGCCGCGCTCCGTCTGCCGGGAAGCGATATCGAGGCCCTGCGGAAATTGGGGTTCGAGCGCATCGAACAGCTCATCGGCGCGCCGCGACCGCCATTGGCCAAGCGATTTGGCCGTGAGCTGCATCGCCGGCTCGACCAGGCATTGGGTATGCTTCCTGAGCCGATCGATCCCATCTTCCCCGAACACGTCCCCAAGGCGCGCCGGGGCTTTATGGAGCCTATCGCGACGCCCGAAGCCTTCAGTTTGGTGATCGGCGACCTGGTGGCAGATGTCGTCGACCAGCTCGGCCATCTCGGGAAAGGCGCACGCCGGCTCGACTGCTATTTCCATAGGGTCGATGGGCACAATCAGGCGATCCGGGTCGGAACAGCGGCCGCGTCTCGCGATGCGCGCCATCTCGGCAAGCTGCTCTGCGCCAAAATCGAGACGATCGAACCAGGCGAAGGCATCGAAGCCATGACGCTGGTCACCCCGCTCGTCGAAGCTCTGGGTTCAACACAGGGCGAAGGGCTTGAGAGCCTTGGACGTCGGGGACCAGACCTCGCCGCTCTGGTCGATGCACTCGCCAATCGGTTCGGCCAACGCAGCCTTCATCGGGTCAGCCCGCAGGCGAGCACGATGCCCGAGCGCTCCACGGCCATGCGACCGGCGCTCGGCAAGATCACCGACGCGGGATGGGATGACGACTTACCGCGCCCCGCCCGCATGCTGGATCGACCCGAGCCGATCGAAGTGATTGCGCTGCTCCCGGACGATGCGCCGCGCATGTTCATCTGGCGGCGCAAACGGTACCGTGTGACCCAAGGAGACGGCCCGGAACGCCTCCATGGCGAATGGTGGCGTGAGAGCGGAATTGAGGCCGAAAATGCCCTCACCGTTCGCGACTATTATCAGGTCGAGACCCAGACGGGTGGGCGCTACTGGCTGTTTCGCCTGGGCGACGGGACCAGCCATGCCACCGGCAACATGCGCTGGTTCATTCATGGCGCGTTCGCATGACGAGCGATGCTCGCTATGTCGAGCTGCAGGTTACGACGCATTTCAGCTTCCTGCGCGGTGCGTCGTCGCCCGAAGAGTTGTTCGCCGCCGCGGCACTGCTGGGACTGCCCGCACTCGGTATCGTCGATCGCAGCTCCGTGGCAGGCATCGTTCGGGCCTGGGACGCCGAGAAGACGACAGGCGTACGATCGATCATCGGCTGCCGCCTCGATCTTGTGGATGGCACCGCCCTTCTTGTCTACCCGACCGATCGTGCTGCTTATGGTCGGATGTGTCGCTTGCTAAGCATCGGCAAGGAGCGCGCCGGAAAGGGCGCCTGCCACCTCGACTGGCACGACGTCGAGCAATGGAATGAGGGTCTCATTGCGATCCTCGTTCCGGATCGCGCGGACACGGTGGCGGAAGGGGCGCTCGCGCGTGCAAAGAGGATCTTCCGCGACTGCCTGTATCTGGCGCTTTCCATTCGCCGCCGGCCGAAAGATGCGATCCGGCTGCGCGATCTCGCGAACATGGCGGCAGCAGCCCGCGTGCCGACCGTTGCCACAAATGACGTGCTCTACCATTCGCCTGATCGGCGGATGCTGCAGGATGTCGTGACCTGCGTCCGGGAGCGATGCACAATCGACGAGCTTGGCGATCGGAGAGAGCGATTTGCAGACCGCTACCTGAAGACCGGCGAGGAAATGGAGCGTCTGTTCCGGCGATACCTCAGGGATGCCTCGCCGGTCTCGCGCACGCTGGAGGTGGCGAGGCGCTGCACGTTCAGCCTGGAGGAATTGCGCTACCAATATCCCGACGAGATCAGCGTTCCTGGCCGAACACCACAGGAAGAGCTGGAGCGGCTTACGTGGGAGAAGGCGCCCGAGCGCTATCCCGAAGGAATCGAGGGGAAGGTTCGTACCCAGCTCGAGCACGAACTGAAGCTGATCGCTGATCTTGAATATGCGCCTTACTTCCTGACGGTCCATTCGATCGTCGCCGAGGCGCGGCGCCGCGAGATCATCTGCCAAGGGCGAGGATCGGCGGCAAACAGCGCTGTTTGCTACGTGCTCGGTATCACATCGATCGATCCAGTCCGGTCTGAGCTTCTGTTTGAGCGCTTCGTCTCGGCCGAACGGCGCGAGCCTCCCGATATCGACGTCGATTTCGAGCATGAACGACGCGAGGAAGTGATCCAGTGGATTTATGAGACCTACGGCCGGACCCGGTCCGCGCTGACTGCCGTCGTCACCCGGTATCGCGCCCGAGGAGCGGTTCGCGACGTCGGCAAGGCGCTGGGTCTGAGCGAGGACATGACGGCCGGCTTGTCGAGTGCCGTCTGGAGCTGGAGCCGTGAGGGCGTCGAGGAGAAGCACGCCGAGGAGCTCAATATGGATCTCAGCGATCGCCGGCTCGCGCTGACGCTGGAACTGGCGCGGCAGCTCATCAACACCCCCCGCCATCTGTCGCAGCATCCCGGCGGGTTCGTTCTGACGCGCGACCGGCTCGATGAGCTTGTTCCGATCGAGCCGGCGGCGATGGAAGACCGACAGGTGATCGAGTGGGATAAGGACGATATCGACCTGTTGGGGTTTATGAAGGTCGACGTTCTGGCTCTCGGCATGTTGTCATGCATGCGCCGGGCGTTTGAATTCCTGGAGGACGACAAGGGACTGAAGCTCGATCTTGCCACGATACCGGCCGAGGATCCGGCGACCTACGCGATGATCCGAAAAGCCGACACCTTGGGCGTTTTCCAGATCGAAAGCCGAGCCCAGATGGCCTCCATCCCGCTGATGGCGCCGCGCACCTTTTACGACCTGGTCATTCAGGTGGCGATCGTCCGGCCGGGTCCGATTCAGGGGGATATGGTCCACCCCTACCGACGACGGCGCAACGGTGAGGAGGAGGTCACCTACCCGACCGAAGAGCTTCGACGCGTGCTCGAGAAGACCTTGGGCGTACCCCTGTTTCAGGAGCAGGCGATGCGCGTAGCGATCGAGTGCGCCGGCTTCACGGCGAGCGAAGCCGATTTGCTTCGCCGCGCGATGGCGACCTTCAAGCTAACCGGTGGCGTCTCGCATTTCCGCGACAAGCTGATCGATGGGATGGTGAGCCGGGGATATGATCAGGAATTTGCCGAGCGGACATTCAAACAGATTGAGGGCTTTGGATCCTACGGCTTCCCCGAGAGTCATGCCGCGAGCTTCGCGCTGATCGCCTATGCGAGCAGCTGGATGAAATGCCACCATCCGGACGTCTTTTGCGCAGCGTTGTTGAACGCGCAACCGATGGGCTTTTACGCGCCAGCGCAGATTGTACGCGACGCACGCCAGCACGGCGTGGAGGTTCGTCCGATCGATGTGAATCACAGCCGATGGGACTGTACGCTCGAGCCTGCGGGCGGTCGCTATCTCGCCGTGAGGCTCGGACTCCGTATGGTACGAGACCTGGCGAATGGCGACGCGGCGTCGATCGTCACCGCGCGCGCGAACACGCCTTACGAGAGTATCGAGGAAATACAGCGCCGTGCTGGTGTCGGCCGCGGCGCGCTCGACCGGATTGGTGAAGCCGATGGTTTCGGATCGCTAGGCAGTAGCAGGCGAGAGGGGCTGTGGAGCGTTAAGGGCCTGGGCAACGCGGCACTGCCGCTGTTCGCCGCAGCTGACGAACGGGAAGGCAAGCTGCGGGCGGAAGCGGTCGAGCCGACCGTCATTCTCGCGCCGATGGGCGAAGGTGCGGAAGTGGTCGAAGATTACCGGGCGTCCGGTCTGTCGCTGCGCGCGCATCCCCTCGCCTTCCTCCGCGACGAGCTACGCGCCCGAAAGATGATCACCTGCGAGGAATTACAGACCGTGAAGGATGGTCGGTGGATCAATCTGGCGGGGATTGTGCTCGTCCGTCAGAAGCCCGGTTCGGCGAAAGGGGTCATGTTCATCACGCTGGAAGATGAGACCAACGTCGCCAATCTGGTCGTGTGGACCAATGTCTTCGAGAAACATCGACGCATCGTGCTCGGCGCCTCGATGATGGGCGTACGCGGCCAGGTGCAGCGCGAAGGCAGTGTGATCCATGTGATCGCCCAGCGACTGGGGGACCTTTCATCCTTGCTCGCTACCGTCGGCAATCGAACAGACGTCGCCGATATTTACCGCACCAGTCGAGCCGATATCGTCAAAAGTCCGGTAGGCCCTGACCCCCGCGATCCTGCCCACTCGCCGTTGGGGAGGCAGCCACGCGACATTTTCATACCGGATCTACGGCTTGGCTCCGGGATCACTCCTGGGCAACCGACGGAAGGCATCAAGATTAAACCTCGGGACTTCCGATAGCGATGCCGCCGGCGGAGTCGGGCCGACTGTCGGACCCTAGACCGCCCTCGTTCAATGGAGTGTCCCGTCGCCTTCGAGCGTGAGCGTCACGGCATTACGAATGACAAACCATGCGGACAACTGTTCCAGATCACCTGACGCTCTCAATGCGTCGATCTTCAGTTGAAGAACAGTCGCCACATCGTCGCCGTGCTGAGTGATCAGCTCGCGCGCGATTTGAAAGGCCAGTGCTTCGTCGTCGTCGCTCACTCAAACTTAGCCAAAACCTCAGTGCGACGCCACGATGCTCGAAAGCTGTTGGAGCAGTATTGGTCGCCTTCACCGCTTCAAATATTCTTCAACGGCGTCGGCGCCGTTGCCGACCGCCTTGACCGCCTCGGCAAGCTTGTCGCGGCTCACACCAAACTTCTTTGACCAGTACGCGACCTCGTAATCCTCGCCGAGCGCGACGCGTGAGCTGTCCTGGGGACTACGGAGGGTCTTGTCGTCAGCCATGGCATTTCTCCTTGAGCTTTGTTGGCCTCGTTCGCCTGCAACGCGGGTGTCACGCGCGGGTTTCCTGTCCGGCTCACGCACTCTGACGCTGTCGATGGAGCGAGTCTCATCGGCGGTGGAACGAGTTCGGCGGGCATGAGTATCATCGTCATGGTCAAGGAGGTCACCACGGAGCGCGGGAGCGCAGCCGGCCGAGCGCGTAAGACAGCCTCCGCGCGAGCGCTAAAGCCGCCGCCGTTCCAGCCTGTCCAACTGGCAACGTTGGTCGACACGGTGCCGACCGGCGATCGCTGGCTCCATGAAATGAAATATGACGGCTATCGGCTGCTGGTGTCCGTCGGGGGCGGGAGCGCTCGGGCGTACACCCGATCTGGTCTCGACTGGTCCGAGAAGTTTGGAGACATTGTCGATGAAGCAGCGAGGCTGCCCGTTGGCTCCGCGCTCATCGACGGCGAAGCCGTCGTGATGGATGAAAATGGCCGGTCGAGTTTCCAGGCCCTCCAGGGAGCGCTGAAGGGCGCCCCGGCCAGCATTGATTTCATCGCCTTCGATCTTCTGGAGCTGGATGGCGAGGATCTGACCGGTCTCCCTCTGACAGAGCGCAAGGCGAAGTTGCGGACGATCCTGCCGGAAGGCAAACACCGCATCCGCTTCTCCGACCACATCGAGGGCAATGGCGAGAAACTGCTGCACAGTTTCTGTGACGCTGGGCTGGAAGGCGTCATCTCGAAGAAGGCCGACGGACGGTACATCGGCTCGCGCTCGGGCGGCTGGCTCAAGACAAAGTGCATAAAACGACAGGAGTTCGTTGTGGTCGGCTGGACGCCGTCCGACAAGTCGCGCGCTTTTCGATCATTGATCCTCGGCGTTCACGAGGATGGAGTGCTCCGGTACGCGGGGAAGGTCGGCACAGGATTCAGCATGGCCGAAATCCTCCGCTTGATGGAGACGATGGATCCGCTCGAGCAAAAGACGGCCACCGTCAAAGCGCCTCGCGGCGAAGTCCGCGGTGCCCACTGGCTCAAGCCCAAATTGGTGGCCGAGATCGCCTATACGGAGATGACCAACGAGGGAACGCTGCGCCACCCGAGTTATTTGGGACTGCGCGCCGACAAGAAGCCTGAAGCGGTCGTGCTCGAGAAAGAAGAGCCGGTCGCCGAGATCGCTCCGCCGGCCGTGTCACGAGTGAAAATCAGCAACCGCGACCGCGTTATCTTCCCGGAATCGAACATCACGAAAGGCCAGCTCGCCGACCATTATGCGGCGGTCGCGTCCATCATGCTGCCCTGGGTCGGCAGTCGACCGATCAGCCTCGTGCGCTGCCCGCAAGGCCGGGCGAAGAAGTGTTTCTTTCAGAAGCATGATGCCGGCAGCTTTGGCGATACGGTCAAACACGTGGGCATCCTCGAGAAGGATGGACACGAAGAGCCCTACCTCTTCATCGACACGGCCGACGGTCTGCTGACCTGCGTTCAGATGGGCACGATCGAGTTTCATGGCTGGGGCGCTCGGATCGAGGACGTCGAAAAGGCTGATCGATTGGTTTTCGACCTCGATCCTGACGAAGGACTGGATTTCGAGAATGTGCGCACTGCTGCCTTCCACTTCCGCGACATCCTGAAGACGA
Organism: Sphingobium sp. B12D2B; assembly: GCF_025961775.1. NCBI lineage: Bacteria > Pseudomonadati > Pseudomonadota > Alphaproteobacteria > Sphingomonadales > Sphingobiaceae > Sphingobium > Sphingobium sp. B12D2B. The sequence continues at coordinate 39,086 of NZ_JAOQOH010000002.1, read as the reverse complement.
TTGGTCTGGAAACATTTCCGATGCTGACCGGAGGCAAAGGCGTCCACGTGATCGCGCCGCTGGTGCCAAGGGCCGAATGGCCTGAGGTAAAGGACTTCGCACACCGCTTGGCTCAGGCCGTTGCGCAAAGCGATCCCGACAATTTCACCGCAGCGCTGCCCAAGGCGCAGCGCAAAGGCCGTATCTTCGTCGATTACCTTCGCAACCAGCGCGGGGCGACTGCCGTGATGCCCTATGCCGTCCGCGCCCGGCCGGAGGCCCCCGTCGCGGCCCCAATCAGTTGGAAGGAGATGGAGAGGATCGATGCACCCAATCACTTCCACATCGGAGACGCGGCTGAGCTGGTGAAGCGAGCGAGCTCAAAAGCGCTGGCCGGCTGGGGACGTGCTGACCAGACGCTGCCGGACCTGTGACCTCGATGAAGATCGCCACCTACAACGTGAACGGTGTTAACGGCCGCCTACCCGTCCTGGTGCGGTGGCTGGAGGAAGAGCAGCCAGACATCGTGGTACTGCAGGAACTGAAGGCCCCGCAGGAAAAATTCCCGGAAAAAGCGATCCGGGACCTCGGTTACGATGTCGTCTGGCACGGCCAGAAGAGCTGGAACGGCGTTGCGATGCTGAGCCGCGTCGGCGAAATTCATGAAACCCGGCGGGGCCTGCCGGGCGATCCCGATCCCGCACAAAGCCGCTATATCGAAGCGGCGGTGAACGGCCTGCTGATCGCGGGCCTCTATCTGCCCAATGGCAATCCCCGCCCGGGGCCCAAATTCGACTATAAGCTTCTCTGGTTCGAGCGGCTCATCGAGCATGCCGCTGATCTTCTTGCGAGCGGCGCGCCGGTCGTGCTGGCTGGTGACTTCAACGTCATGCCGACCGAGCGGGACGTCTATAAGCCGGAGCGGTGGCTAGACGACGCGTTGTTCGCGCCTGAGGTTCGCGCGGCTTTTTTTCGGCTCCTCGAGCAAGGTTGGACCGACGCCTTGCGGACCATGCATCCGGACGAGACGATCTATACATTCTGGGACTATTTTCGGAACGCATACGGCCGCAACGCAGGCTTGCGCATAGATCACCTCCTGCTCAGTCCTTCTCTCGCTGATCGCCTGGTCGACGCGCAGGTGGACCGACAGGTGCGCGGCTGGGAAAAGACCAGCGACCACGCACCCACATGGATCGAGCTTGCCGATGCAAAACCGGCGCGGAAGAAGCGAAAATGACGGCCCCGAGGAGCGCCGGCATCCTGCTACACCGCTGCATCGATGGGTCCACAGAGGTGCTGTTGGTGCATCCGGGTGGTCCGTTCTGGAAGGACAAGGATGCCGGCGCCTGGCAGATTCCGAAGGGACTGATCGAACCAGACGAAGACGCAGAGACCGCGGCTCGCCGCGAGGTGGCCGAAGAGCTCGGCTGCCCGATCGACGGCGCGTTGATCGCCCTGGGCGAAGTTCGCCAAGCTGGCGGCAAGAGGGTGGTCGCCTTCGCGGCCGAACGAGATTTCGACCCTGCGGCACTGGTCAGCAATATGATTGAGATTAACTGGCCGCCGCGTTCCGGCCGAACGTTGGCCATCCCGGAGGTCGACCGGGCACAATGGTTCAACCTCGAAGCGGCCCGAGAACACATCCTTGCGAGCCAGGCGCCATTCCTCGATCGGCTCGTTGCCGCCCTTCCGCTCGCCGACCACATGCCGACCTAAAGGAGATGGATGATGACCGAGCTTAGTGCCGAAGACCGGAATGAACTGGACAAAGGATCCTTCGCGTTTCCCAAGCAGCGCAAGGAGCCGCTTGAAAATGCGAGCCACGTGCGAAATGCGGTCGCCCGATTCAATCAGGTCAAGGACGTGTCCGACGACGAGCGAGATGCTGCGTGGAAGCGGATCGAAACGGCCGCGCGAAAACACGGCGTCGAGATCAAGGAAAAGAGCTGGCGTGAGATTGGGAAGAGCTAGCGCAACCAGATGCGCGGGCGCACAGCTCAGCAGTCAGAGCATCTGTGACTGCGCGGCCACCTCAGGGTATACCTGAACCACCGGCAAGCTACCTTTCGGCAAGACGCGCAGCACCTCGTGGGCCGGGACCGATGGATCCAGCCAATCAGACCATTGATCGCGCGTGAGCGGAATGATCTGGCGAGAATGATAGGGGCGAATGTCGTCCCCCGGCTCCATCGTCAGCATTGTGAACGCTTCACCCTCAGGCGTGGCGCGCCAGATGCCGGCAATGCAGAACCATGGATGATCCCGCATCGTGAAGAGCCACTTGGTCTTGCGCTTCTGCTTGGGATCGTCGGGCTTCGTGAATTCGTAGAAGCCGTCGGCCAGGATGAGGCAACGGTTCGATGTGAACTCCCGGCCCTCCGATCTGAAGTTATAGACCGGCTTGCCCCCCTGCCCTGCCCAACTCCAGCGGCGATTGACCAGCTCGCCGGCACCGCGGACATCGCCGCTGCGGACAATCGGGGCGATATCGCTGATCTTGATGTCCTCGCGCGCCTCGACGTTCGGCGTGCCCTCGGGCATTTTGATCTTGATCTTCAGGTCATCGAAGTCCTGCGCGATCGAGGCGATGTCGACTTCCAGGCGATAGTCATTGCACATTGGTCGTTCCGCTCCAGCCCGTCTTGCGAGTCCTCGCCGTTCTTATTATGTTCTTTGGATGGACTCGCCAACCCCATTCGAGTCGGATGCCCCTGTCGGGAGCAAGCGCGCTATCATTCGATACAATCCGGACGATAGCGCAGAGCTTGAAATGGTCGAGGCTACCTGGGGATCCAACCCGCGCTTCAGCGACGGCGCGTCGTATCGATTCGTCCGATCCGAGGGAAAGACATTCCCTAGTCACCGCTGCCTTATGCCGGCCTCCGAGTGTCACATGACTGTGAAGGACCGCCGCTATCGCGTGCGGCTCGACGACGGCAATTTCTTCTATCTCGCCGGCGTCTGGGAACCGGCAATGGCCGATTATCCGCTCGCGTTTCGGATTATCACCGTTGCCGCCAATCTTGAGGTCAGTCGCTATCAGGATCGGCATGGGGCCATCATCCTTCGTCGTCAGGTCATGCATTGGCTCGACAAGGGCGTGCCGGAAGTCGATTTGTTGGAGACACCACCGGCGCGCACGTTCGTCATCGAGGAGATCACGAGCGGCCCTCGCCAGCCAGCGCTCATGTTATAACTTGATCCGAGGCCGCTTGAGGTAGGGTTGAGCATACCGCACGCCACAGGAAGGCTGGGAACAAGCAAATGTCCTCAATGACACTTTACCTAGCGCTCCCAGGTAAAGTGTCACGAACGGCATTTAGGGTTCCGTGATCGGAATCGCCCTCAAACGGATGTTGAACAGGCTGGTCGGTAAAGGGTCACGGGTGAATTCAGCAATGGCGAGCGAGCCGTTGAAGCGATTCACTCGGTCGATCATCAGACCCCATTGGATCGCTCTTCGAGCCGCAGCCTTTGGCGAGGAGGAGCCAAGCGTGTCACGACGGATGCAGCGGGAGATGCAGCGTTCTTGAGGTGTCCTACTGCTGCTTCAGCAGTCTGAATCGTGGGTTTGGCGGACGCTGGGACGCGGATGGTCTGGTAGCCGGCTCTTGCTGTCATAGCGTCCCGCGCTCGATCCTTGTCGGCATCATGCCAGCGATCGTCCAGCTCCAGCAGCGCTACCACCTTGCCAACGGTCGGATCGACGATCACGAAATCGACTATCTTCTGCGCGAACGCGTTTCGATCGGAAGGGAGCGTTCGTCGACCCGGCCTGGGTGCTGGTGCAAGAAGGGCTCCCATGGAGACCTGCGCGTGGATCCGGTACATCGGCAAAACTTGCTCTAATGCAGCGAGCATTGCGTACTCGCGGTTTGTCAGAAATGGTTTTGCGACCGGTGCCAGCGTCGCACCCCTCGCCAGTAAAAATCTCAGCCGAGTTGTGACAGCTGCGATAACGCCGATAATCAGCACTACACCTACGCAAAAGGCCAGCGTGGCGATCGGCAGTCGATAAATCTGATCGAAAATCTGAGACATTGAACCTCTCCCGGTTTGGGCACGAGGCTCGCGCCCCGCGCCGGCGCTGCTGCCTGTCAGTTCCAGCCGTCGCGGCGGCCCTCGTTGCTGTCCTTAAGATCGCGGCCGTCGAGTGCGGACCGGCGGATCTCCAGCTCGACCTGGTCACCCTTGCGGCGGGTGCGGAAGTCCGCGTCCCTCAGACCATTGCGGCGCGCATAGTCTTCGGCCGCCTTCTCGCTGCCGAACTTCCCGCCTTCATCAAAATCCCATGCCATATGTCGTCTCCTTGGAAGGGCCGGCACGGCGCCGGCGTGTCGCGCTCACAGGTCGAGCCCCAGGCTGCGTTCGGGCAGCGGCGGGAGCAGGTCGCCCTTGTCGGGTTTGACGTCGGGCGGTGCTTTGAGATCGCTTGCCTTGGCTGCGGCGCCCGGGGGCGCGATGGGCCCGTCCGGCACCGGCGGCAGATCAGCGAGAATGTCGGGGACGTCGGCCAGGTTGATGCCGTCGATCGGGCCCGGGTCAAACTTGGCCAGCGGGGTCGTGCCCTTCTTCCCGTCGATGTCCAGTCGGCCGACCGTTTCCAGCGCCGAGGTCTTGTTGCCGGGGTTGAGATCAAGCTGACGCTCGAGCTTTTCCCGGTTGTCGACGACCATGGTCAGCTCGTCGCGAACCCGCGTCACGCCGACATTGAACAGCCGCTGGTTGGAGAGATTGCGCTCATGGCTATCCATGACCGTGATGGCTTTGTCGGTCGTGATGCCCTGCGCCATGTGCATGTTGAGTGCGTAGGCAAGGTCGAGCCGAGAGAGCATCGGATCGCTAAGGTCGAGCGTCAGCCGCTGCTGACTGGCGGTTTCGACCGTGACGCCATTGGCATCGACCGTGAGCACGCGCGCGAGCGCCGCATTGTGAAGGTCGCGCGGCTTGTCGTTGGCGGTCCAGCGGATGCGATCGCCTTCCCGGATGTGAAGGTCCTTCTTTTGCGTGAGCTCCAGCCGATCGCGTTTTTCGGTCGGTGAAAGCTTCTGCGGGTCGAACCGAATCCGTCGACGACCGTCGCTCAGCTCGATCTTGCCGTTCGGCATGACCTTGATGACGTCGTATCGCCCCTTCTCGAGGCCCACATCCTGCGCGCCGCCACGGCCGACATCGAGCGTCTGGCCAGGTTGATAGGTCGACGCATACCGTAGTTCTTCACGCGTCAGATTGACGCGCTCATAGACGGTGAGGTGGATCCCCTGCCCGCGCACCGTACCTTCGGCCGCGAGGCCGTCCTGAATGCGCTGATTCATGATCGCGCGGGACTCGCGGCCCGAAGCGAACAAGGCGGTTGCCGCGCGGTCGTTGGCGGCTAGCGCCAGCCACATATCGGCGGCGGTCTCCGGCGCGCTGGAGCTTTCGTGGACGTTGTCGCCCAGAACCTTCATCGCCTCGCCTGCCTTGCCGACATTGGCGAGCGCCGCGACGGTCCGCAGCGTGTCGGTGCGCTGGCGGATATTCTCATCCATCCGCGCCATCGTGCCGCCGCCGGCTTGGATCATCGCGAAGGCTTTGCCGGCGTCGATCGAGGAGAGCTGCTGCCGGTCACCCACCAACACGAGCTTCTCCACGCCAAGCGCTTCGGTAATCCGGTGGAGCTTGAGCATGTCATCGCTCGAGACCATCGAAGTTTCGTCGACGACGAGCATGGCGCCAGCGAACTTGGCCTGTGCCGCCTCGTACCGGGGCGTATCGCGCTCGGTGACGAACCGGTCATTGGCGAGCACGAACGATGCGATCGTCTGGCTCTTGATGCCTGCCCCTTCAGCAAGGTCAGCGACCATCTTGTTCTGGAATGCCAGGCCGAGAACCTCTCGACCCTCGATCGCAGCGACCGTGGCGACCGCCTGCAGCATCGTCGATTTGCCAGCGCCCGCGACGCCCTGGATGGTGACCGTCCGATCCTCTGACGAAAGAATGAGCGTGGCTGCGGCCAGCTGTCCGGCATTGAGAGGGCGATTGGCTGCAGCCTGCAGGCGCGCCGGCGCTTCAGCGGCGCTGATGATTGACTGCGCCTTACCTCGGCCTGCCTCTACCGCCTTCAGGATGCTCCCTTCGGTACGAAGCGCTTCGCGCGTCGTGACCATCTGCACGCCCTTGTCACCGACCCTCGCGACGCCCGGGATAAGTTGGCGGTTCTCGATCAGCTGGCCGATCCGATGCTCGACCGTATCAATCGTCACGCCCTTCAATCCGAGGTCGAGGGCGGTCTTCGCCAGGAGGTGAACGTTGAAGGCTGCTTCGCGCTCGGACAGGATCCGCACGGCCGACGCGACAGCGAGCTGCGCGCGTGCCGTGGTGGGCGATTGGGTCACGCGGGCGAGGCCGCTATCGACCAGCGGATCGCTCGGACGAAGGAAACCGCCGACGAGATCACGCGCGCCAGCGATCGCTTCCGTGACGGCGCGAAAACCGCGTTCGAGCCGGCTGTCCGCCGCGCTCTGGCCCGAGCGCGTTTCGGCTGCGGCGAGCAGACCCTTGCCGTCGAATCCCAGGGCGGCGGCCTTCTCGATCCAGCCCTTGAGAAGGCCATCGCGATCATCGGCATTGAGCTTGGGATCGCGGGTGTTGGTGGTGACGCCATCGCGCCCCTTGGCCGACACGATGCCCAGCTCGGCTGCCTTTTCCAGGATCGCCTCGCGACGCTGGCTGAAGGCGTCGATCACGGTTTTGGGCACTCCCGCTATCTCGAAGGTGCCGTGCTTGCCCTTGAGCTCGACGTGGTAGCCGAGCTTCTCCAGCCCGGCGCGCAGATGGGCATGATAGATCGCGCCGATCGTAGTATTGTTGCTCCAGATCTTGTCGGCGTGGAGCGCCTGCCACTTCCCGTCGGGCATCTGGGTAAGGTTGGCGACGACGGCATGGAGATGGGCTTGCGGATCGAGCGCCCGGCTCGTGTCATGTTGGAAGAGTGCGTAGACGAGATTGCCGGTCTTGACTGGGACCTTACGCCCCTCGATGTCCTTGCGCCCTTCCGCGAGATTTTTCTCGACCCAGGCCATCGTCTTCTGGACGGCCGCCATGTTGGCGGCGAGCACCCGTTTGTCGCCTGCGACATAGGCCATGAGCGAGACCGACTTCGGCGCGGAGAAGGTGAGATCGAGGCCGTTGCGGCGATTCTCGACCTGCGCGACGCCTTCGCCAGACGGAAGCGTTCCGCTGAGGATTTCCTCGAACGCCTGCTTGGACACCTCGCCTTCAAGCCCGAGCGTTTCGGCCCCTGCCCCGCCCCATTCGCTCTGTTCGGCCGAGCCGTCGGCTGTGTAGTAATTGTCCTTGAAGTCGTCCTTCGCGAAATAGTTCGCGGCGCCTGATGCTGAGCGGACGGAGGCGATCGAGTGCACGGGCCTAGATCCCCATGTCCATGCCATCGTGGTCGCGGCCGGTGGCGAACCCTTCCCTCAACTCGATAAGAGTCTGATCCTCGACCTGGGTGCCGCGCGGCTGGGCATCATGCGCCTCCCTGCGATCGTCGGTAGCGCGCGTGCCGACGGCTTGTTCGGGGGGCTTGTCGCGCGCGACCTGCGCCTTGTCCGCGGCGTGAGTTGCCGCCATAGTTTGCTCGTTCCGATCGTCGTGCCGCTGCGCGGCCCGCATCGTTTCGGCAGCCTCTTCCTCGCTCGGCGCCTGCAGAATGCGGGACGCCATGTCCTTGGCGAGATTGGTCGCCTCAACGACCTCGTCGACGATCTGAACGGCGCCATCACGACCGCCCGCCTCTCCACCATCCTCGGCAAATGCTTGCTCTCCGCGCCTCGACCGCACGGGGCGCATCGATGGCCTGCCGACGAAGCCGGAGGCGACCGGGGGATAGTCTTTCCACTCGAGCAGGATCCGCGCAGCCGGGAAGCCGTCCGGAAACTTCACGAAGCCGTGCATCGAGGGCAGGTTCGTGATGTCGTCGGCGATGACGAGCGGCTCGACCTGCTTACGCGGGGTCAGCGTCGAGGCGTCACGATTGTTGTTGTAACCGTAGCTGTACGCCTCATCCATCTGACGCACTTCGCGGTTGCCGATGTAGCGCGCGCACTGCTCGGCGGTATCGAGATCAGCGGTCGCCAGGATGAGTTTGGAGCGGGCAAGCGAGGCGAGATTGCGGGCGCCCTGCTCGCCGTAGACCTCGACCAGTTTCTCGAAACTGTGGATGCCCAGGATCATCGCGCCACCGAAGGCGCGCGCGGTCTGCAGACCGTGCTCGATCGCGGGCAATTTATGGAGCGCGCCGAGCTCGTCGAACATGAACCACATCCGCAAGGAGCGCGTTCGCGGCATGGTCATGAAGCGATTGATGCAAAGATCCATCCAGAGCGTCAGGAGCGCCCGGTTCATCGGCAGATCGACATAGTTGGAGGTGATGAAGAGAATTGCGCCGGGCTTCTTTTCGCCCGTGATCCAGTCGCGGATCGAGAATTGCTCACCTTCGTCCGGCAGGAACCGCAAGACCTGCGCATTGGTGTTGAAGACGGCGCGAATCGACTCCGCCATCCGTGCGGCTTCCGGCGCGGTCAGCGGGTCGGCGATGGTGTTGGCGAGGAAGCGATGCACGCGCTTGAGATCCGCAGTCATCAGATTCTCGCTAAGCGCGAGATTGGTGGCCTGGCCGCGTTCCTGGAGGCGGATGCACATCTCGATGAAGAGGGTGCGCGCAGCGAGCGCCCAGAAGGGTTCTGAGGATCCGCCATCGGAGGGGATCAGGGCGGCGGCGGCCGCGGTGAATTCGCTATGCGTGCGGCAGTCGTTGAAGATCGACCAGGCCGGGCAGCGCTGGTCCATCGGGTTCAGGATCGTGTCGCGGTCGGGATCGTAGAAGGCTTCGACATAGGCGCCGGTCAGGTCGAAGATGACCGCATTGTCCTGCCGCTCGCGCATCTGAAAGACGAGGCTGCGAAGCTTGGTCGTCTTGCCCGATCCCGTCGTGCCGATGAGCATCGTATGCGATTGCTCCATGCGGTGCGGATAGGGGACGCCGGCAAGGCTGTAGGGGTGATGGATGCCGCCAGCCTTGCGCTCCGCGAAGGGCAGTCTGAGGACCGCTGAGGGCGTGAGGCGGGGGAAGAATTGGCGCGCGTCTTCCTCGAACTTGGCGGCATTATGTTGGGCGATTTCAGCGAACAAGACGCCGCGATCGACGAGCATCGCACCGCGTTCGTGGCGTTCCTGAAGGATCGTCTTTCCGCGCTTGCGGGAGATATCGACGAACCAGATCGTGACTGGCGCGATGACGAAAACCGACACCAGGATCGAGCCGATCAGTGCTCGGATCGTGTCGTCCCATGCCTTCTGAACGGCCGGAATATAAGGCACCGCCGGCATGATCGTTTTGTAGATTTCGCCGTTCGGCAGCGTGACGTTGACGCGCTTGTTCGGGTTGAGGTCGACCCAGTTCCAGAGCGCCGAATAGACCTTCATGCAGACGAGCTGGAAACCGTGGTCATCGAGGCGGAGCGACAGGATCACGAACCAGGCCGCAAGGAACGCGAAAAACCATGCGATAATGGGCAGCCGCACGCCCGAGAACCACATCAGCATCTCGTGCGTGAGAAGCTGGCTGCCGCGCGTGAAATTGCCCGAGTTGCGCTGCACTTGGCCGCGCGCCGAATGGTGCGTCAGCGGGATGTTTTTGCCGTTCGATCGGATGTCCTCACGCGCCATGATATTGGACCAGGCGCTTGTCGGTTTCGGCCACGAGACGGTCGCGCAGCTCGGGATATTGCTCGCGGATGATGACGTCCAAGGCGAGCTGCTGGAACTCGCTAATACGAGCGATCCGGCGGTGGCTGGCGGTCAGGAGATCGGAGGAGGACAGGAAGACATCGAGCGCCGACCGGATGATGTCGGCGAGGCTGAGTTTACGCTCCGCGGCGATCGCGCTCAGGCGGTCCCACTGGGTCCGCTCGAGCCGCACATTATAGTGTCGGTAACTGGTAGCCAAGACCAACCTCCTAGCAGGGAGGCTGGTGGGGACTGAAGAAGGGCTGATTTATAGCGTAGAGGCCGGCGCGCGGCAAGTTGATCGTCGAGTGCCCCGTGCGCTGTAGTCGCTCGTACTACGCTGAAATGGCGGATTTGCGCGACTTTTCCGTCCCGCCACGAACGTACTACATTGTAGTCGCCTTCCCGTCCGCGCTAAACCGTTGCGAAGCAACGAAAATCCTGCACCATTTGGTGCGTAGGGTGTGCTAATCCTATGAGACCGATCCCCTGTCCCTGGGTCGACTTGAGACTTGCTGATGGGGCGCCGGCTTCCGAGTCCGGCAGGGGGCCGATCCGCCGAAAGGCGGAAGGCTGGTGGCGTCACCGCCGACGTAGTCGCGCGACGTGATCAGGCGAAAGCAGGATAGTAACGCCGGACCTTAGCGTGTCGTGGACCGTCTTCCAGCGATCCGACATCGCGATTATGATTGTCCTGTTCATAGCCCGATTAGCGTTGAACATGAGGCCCATATGGCGAAGACATTGGAACAGGAGCGCTTGGCGTTGGAAGAGGATGCGCGTCGGCTGGAAGAGCGGCGCAAACGCCTCGAGGAAAAGGAACGAGAACAGGCGATCTCGACGATCGAAAAGACGGGACTGCTCAAGCTCGACGCCAAGCGCCTGACGGCGCTGAGCGATCGCATCAAGACACTCGGGATCGAGGCTGTCGAGAAGCGGCTGGCGGCCTGAACTAACGTGCCGCGCCAACGGCGCGGCACGGACATGGGGGGCTCGATGCCTCCCATGTCCGTCTCTCTCCCAACAAAAAAAGGGAGAGGCGCGAGGCCCCTCCCCTGATCCTTCAGAACTCGTCGGACATGCGGCCGGGCACGGTGTGGACCACTCGGTCGATGAGCGTCATCGGCAGCGCGTCATAGTCGCCTTCGTCGATGGCGACGTAGCGGCCCTGCTCATCCTCGATGACGTGCTGGTCGAAGAAGCTGTGGAGTGCGCGGCGCTCAGCGAAGGCGAGCGCGGCGAGATAGTTGGCGGTGTCGGCGTGGGCGGTGGTCGAGATGATCTGCATGGCGTGCCTCCTGTCGTCTTGAATGACAGGGGAATGGTCGTCGTTGAGGGAGCCGCCGGGTCAGGGACGCCGGCGTAAGCCGGCGCCGCGTAGCGGCGGTGGGGGTCACGATTTTCTTCGGCGGCCACTGCCGCCGAAAGACATGGACTGCCGCTGATCCGCCGAAGAAAATGGTGGGGCCCCGCCGTCCTTGACGCGGCGGCTCTCTCAACGACATGCTCGGAATTCTGTGAGAGATTTTTATCCTCTGATGTGCGCGGAACGGTAGCGGACAAAGCTGCTACAGCTTGACGCAGCGACAGGGCTTGAGGTGAGGTTACGGGGCGTGGGAGAAGCAAAGGCGCGGCGCGAGGAATTGCGGGCTCGGATGATCGTCGAGCTGGAGCGACTCATGGTGCCGACATCGCAGGACGAAGACGCGCTCAACGATGAAATCCGTGCGCTCGACTTCTACCAGATCCATCGTGTGCCCGATGCGCAGCTAGCCTATATGAAAATGGAGCCGCAGCGCTGTCACCAGAATGCAGGCGCCTATGTGAAGCTCGACCCCAGTGGCGAGAGTCGTCACGTGTCGGGTTGGTGGAAGCGCAACGGCATCTTCTATTTCCATTCGGTCGTGCTGTCGCAGACGAAGCTGCACTGCATCACGCCGCACGCGGACCGTTCGCCGCTGACCTTCGCTCCCGATTTCGATATCGTCTGGCGCGAGGTTGATGGGTTCATGAAATCCGCGCGACGCGGCGCCGAGGTGCCGTATCTGGTCCGCGATTTTCCAGACAAGGTGATCGCTGAAGCGACCGAGGCACGCGACTCCTTGCTGGCCGGCGCCGACCCGCGTTCGATCAAGATGCGACTGTAGGTGCCGCGAAAGAAAAACACCGAATCTCACCCGGAAAGACGCGCTGAAGAAATCCTGGGCGAGCAATCCCTGCAAAGGATAAGTAGGGCCTTTTGACGGCCTTCAGTAGGGCTGCGCCTCCTTCTGGTTGGTTCATCCGACCGCCTGTGATAGTTCCGGCAGGCGCTGCGAAACGGGCAGCGCCGGGACTGGTAATCCCGCTGAGAACGGCAACTCGGTGTGATCTCACGCCGGGGTGCCTGCGCATATGTCCAGGTGCCTCGGCACTAAAAGCGTAGGCGCATGTCTCGGCGTGTTACCAGCCCCGGCTCCCGCGCCCAGTGCGTGGGAGTTGTTGGGCGGGCGCACTGACACTGCCGCCGGTAAAAGCGCACCTGAATGGGTGAAACATGGATAGCCTCGGAAAGGACCCCGTGGTCGCACGCGCCCTCGCGTTGACGCTGATGCGGCAGGCGCTCGCGCTGCTCGATGCAGCAGGCGAAACGGAACCGGCTGTCCGCTTGCAGATGGCGATAGACTCGATGACGCGGACGGCGCCTGTGCCCCCCCCGATGATCGGGATCGACCGGCCTTGAAAAACAAGGTTGGACTTGGGCCCGGCGGTCAGAAAAAGGGCGCGCCAGCGTCAGCGGCGCGCCCTCCTTCAGCGGCGGATATGGACGGAGGCTAGGCCCATTCCAGCCGGGAAGTATCATAGGCATCAGCTGTCGCGAGCAGCTGATCGAGCCGCTCGAAATAATGCGTGACGCCATGCTCTTCGGCACGCCGGCGCACGGCTGGATTGGCGAGCCTCGCGCGCATCGCGTCGATCGGGATTTCGCCGACGCTGTCGGGGCGCAAACCCAGCCCTTCGAGCAGCGCGTAGGCATTGGCTGGCGTGAGATCCAGCTCGACGCCTTGGTCCGAGGTCAATGCGACGCGCATGTTGATCGTGCCGCCTTCCTCAACCCGATAGACCCGCACCCGCCGGCAGCGAAACTGCGCCTCCTCGACGACGCTGATCACGTTGGTCTGGTAATCGAAGATGCGGGTCACCGCGGCGAGTGCGATTGGGCAGACACGCGCCTCGAAATGATAGGATAGAAACGCGTCCTCGGCGGCATCGGGATCGAGCAGCACGGTCCCTGTTCGCAGGCTTTCCTCCCGAAGGAAGGCGCGGAAAGCGGCGAGCTGGCGCGCGTTGATGGTGGCGATTGGACCGCGCTGATCGTCAGCTGTGGTAGCGATGCGGAACGTGATGGACATCTCGTCCTCCCCTGATGAACCGCAAATCTCCCTCCCCCTCCTCTTTGATCCGCTTCGCGGGTCTGACCCGATGGCCGTGAACAATGTCGACCGAGCGCGGCGCGCTCAGTCCCAAGCGGCGCGAAGGGGCTCGATGCCCCTGAGCGCCGCACCTCGACACAAAAGAAAAGGAGAGGCCCCGGCCGAAGCCGGAGCCCCTCCACGGTGCTCACGCGCGCTGTTCGAGGCGCTGGTGCGCGAGGCGGACGATGTGCAGCGGAACCCCTGCTTGCCGGAGCTTCTGGGCGAGGTTCTGCTGAATGCCCGAGCCTTCGCAGATGACGGCTTCGATCGGCTTCAGACCGAGGATACGGTCGTTGCGGACAAAGGCGGCACGGTTACCCTGGCTGCGGTCGAGGCGGAACTGGATGACCTTCACGCCGCGCGAGGCAGCCCATGCGTGCGCCACGGCGTCGCAGCCCTTGGCCTGTGCGGTGGTGGCAAGGATCATCTCGGGGATGCGTGCCTTGATGCTGTCGAGCCCCTTCCACAGGAGGTCGCCATCTTCCCATACCTGGCCTCCGGAGAAGGCAACGACGGGTCCCTCAGGCGCGTACTGCTCGCGGCGCTCCCGGGCGCGAGAGGCGAGATAGTCGCGTGCGTCGATCATCGAGGCGTTGAGGGCAGTCGAGACCCGGCTTCCCCGGACCGGCGAGAAGGGCTTGCCCGTTTCGATGCGGTACATCTCGGCGGCGTGGTCGCGCATGCACTCCATCGCCTCCCGGCATCCCTGCAGCGTCTGGCAGAGGAGCTGCGTATCCTCCAGCTCGGTCGCGTAGATCTCGGACGGGTCATAGCTGCGAGCCAGATCGCCGAGCTTCTTGGCGGCATCGTCCTCCCGGCCTTCGATGCGCTTGGCGACAACATGGAAGCTGTTGGCGAACCCCCAGACCAGGTCGGTAGCGAAGGGCTCCATGCGCGTGTCGCGCAGCACATCGAACATCGTCGCCATCATCATTTCGACGGCAGCGCGGACCTGCTCGGGGTCGGGCATGTCCAGCGCTTCGGGCGCCTCGACGATGCTCAGCTTTGCCATTTCGCTATGTTCGATGAACGCACCCTCATAGGTCTGCGTCAGGTCTTCATTCTCGCGCGCGGCTGCGATGTGGCTGGCGAGGTCGGCGAAGTTCGTGAAGTTCTGCATGATAGCCTCCATGTCGTGGATCTCATCCATTCGATGAGGCATCTCATTCGACGTGCGGCGGTCGTGGCAGTCAGGGACGTTAACCGGGAAGCCGGCGCAGCCGGACCCCGGTTAACGCCGCGAAGCGGGGAGTGGGGGAGCCGATTTTCTCGTGGTCCAGAACGCAGCGAAGTGAAGTGGCGGGCCGCGTGAAAATTGGGGGCACCGCTCATCCTTGACGGGCTCGGATCCCCGCACGTCATATCTAGGCATTCAGAGAGAGAGATTTTTTGGGGCACTCCGCTTGCCCCAGGCGCCATCGCAAGGTGGTCGTCACCCGCAGGGCGGAGACCGGCACGGGCTCCGGGAGGCGTTAGCCGAGTAGGGCACCGGTCCCGGCATCGCCGGGATGCGTCGAACACTCTGGGCGCGGTTCACTCTGGTTGTCCAAATGTTGGTCGCACGGCTCGCACTGATCTGACAGAAACGGCGTCATGAGACGCAATCCTTTTGGCTTCACCGAGACCGCCGCCGATCGTTACCTTCGGGAAGAGCGCGAGCGCACCAAACTGTTCCGGGATGTCCTGGGCGGTGGCACCGTGGCGACAGCGATCCGTGAAGGGACACAGGCGCGCAACCTGATGCGCGGCGTTGACTTTGATCGACCCTATCGCGGCGTGCTGGATGCTCTGGAGCGCGACCGCAAGGAACAGGCCTCCTTCAAGGCGCTGACCAGTACCGCCTGGGCGCTCTCTGTCACCGAGACGGCGCGCAATATCGCCGAGCGAAATGCCGGCCTCTTTGAGGAGCAGCGGCGTTTGTCGGGCAGTGTGCTCGAGACGGTGAAAGCGTTCGATCTCAATCGATCGACTGTCGCGTCGGCGATCGCGGCGGCAAGCAGCAGCGACAGCGTCCGCCGGATGATCGCCGAGGCGTTGCCGCGCCTCTCGGCATTCGGAGCGATCGCAGAGCAGATGCGGTTGGTCGACGCAATGACGCTGCGTGCCAGCAAAGGGATCGTGCACTCGTCGACAGCGCTGGCGGCCGAGATGGTCTTGGAGACGCAACGGATCGCCGAAGCGATCGTGGCGGCGCCGACGGATGAGGAGAGCGCCGAACTCCAAGGCGAGCTGCTCGAACTGATCGCCAGTTTCGTGCCACGGCTCGAGCCGAACACGATCACAGAGCTGCAGAACATGGGGCTGTTCCAATGGTCGGGATGGCTCGCCGGGATATTGGGTCTTCTTCTCGCGGTCGCCGCGATGAACCCGGGCATGTCGCAACAGGAAAAGGCAGTGTTCGGCGAACTCAACCAGAAAGTTGAACAGCTCCAACAGGAGACACACCGCTACTACGAAGCCGAAGGCCGCGCGGAAGAAGCCTATGTCGCTGATCTACCGAGGGCGGAGCTGTCGCGGGACGCGACGCTTCGACGCAAGCCGGAGCGCGCCGGGGCGGTCGTGATGAAGGCGTCGAAGGGAAT
Source organism: Sphingobium sp. B12D2B (assembly GCF_025961775.1). Taxonomy (NCBI): domain Bacteria; kingdom Pseudomonadati; phylum Pseudomonadota; class Alphaproteobacteria; order Sphingomonadales; family Sphingobiaceae; genus Sphingobium; species Sphingobium sp. B12D2B. The sequence continues at coordinate 23,293 of NZ_JAOQOH010000002.1, read as the reverse complement.
GCTGCTCGCGATCGAGAAGAGCGAGGGCCGCTGGCGTCTTGTGGTGTTCCGGGACCCGCTATCGAATCAGCTTGCCCGTGCCTGGGTTTACGCGACCGCGGTGATGCCACTGGCGCCGGCGTTGGACGCGAAGGGGAGTTAGGGCGGCGCAAGCGCCGCCCTGGCAGGGTCAGAAGAAGTCGATCTTGTCGGCCCAGATCTCGCAGCCATAGCGGGTGGTCCCATCGCGGTCCTCCCAGCTCGAATAGTGCAGGCTGCCACTGATCGCGACCACATCGCCCTTCTTGCGCGAGGCGCCGGAGCGGCTGAGCCCGTTGAAGCAGGTGACCTTGTGGAATTCGGTCTCCTTGGCGGTGTAGCCGGTGGCTTCGTCGACATAGGTCTTGCCGTCCTTGAGCTTCACCCGGTCGGTGGCGACGATGAGAGTTATGACGCTGCCGCGGGTCTCGGGATCTTTGACGACGCGGCCGGCGATGTTGATGTTGTTCATGGCGCTGCTCCTTGTTTGGTCCGACGGCCTTCCCGCCGGTGACACCGAAGAGCGACGTGCAGGATCGCATCGCACCGCAGCGCTAGCGCAGGGGAACCCCTGGAGGGAGCTGGCGCGGGCAGCCGCGCAGCGGCAACACGGGCGACCGGAAGGGGTTGTGATGCGATCCTGTCTCGTCGCAGGTGTCAGGAACAGGCGAAGGAAGGGCGTCGGACCCAATGATGCCAGCACCGCGCGACCAACATCATCGCCGGCCTGTTACGCGGATCAGGACGTGCGTTTCACCTGCGCGACTTTGCCGGCGTCGTAGGCGGCAAGCCAGCGGGTGCGAATGGTCTCGTAGAGGCTGGCCGGCAGCAGTCCATAGGCAACGTCGCCTGCTGGGTCGCCGGGCGCCGGACGGAGGTCGGGTCCGGGCCATTGGAAGTGATTGAGCTCGGTGAGGACTACCCAGGACCGTTGGTCATCGAGGCCGAGACGCGTCTTGGTGGCGGCCGGTATCTCGACCGCAAGGGCCGCATCAGCCGGGGGCGTGTGCGTGACCGGCAGCACGGTGACGACCTTGGCGCCGGCCTTGGTCGTTGCAGTTAGCAGGACGGCACAGGGACGGTCTTTGCTGCCCTCTTCCTGGCCGGCCTTTGCTTCGTGGGTCCAGAGATATGCGTAACGGATGAGGAGGCCTGGAACCGGATCAGGAATCTTCACGCGTCAGACCCGACCTCATAATCGAACGCCGCCGCAGCGGCGGGGGCACGCGCGGCGCGCACGCCCTCTGCGATATCGTCCGGAACCTCATCGAGCGCGTAGACCTGACGATCGCGGCTCTTGAGACGCAGATATTCCGCGTGCGACAAGAGCACGAGACTCTCATGACCATGATGCGTGATCGTGAGCGGGCTCTCGAGGGCCTGGCGGCTGAAGCGGCCGAACGACTTCGATACCTCGACGGAACTTGCAGTTTTCGGCATAGAGATACTCCTATCCGGAAAGTACGGAGTTTCCGGAGACAATGCAAGGTCCCGGCTAGCGAAACGAAAAAAGGGCCCGCTTCGCCGAAGCGAAGCAGGCCCTGAACGATGCTCGTCCGTGCAGATCAGTCGGCCAGTTCCGGCGTGCGGCGACGACGACCGCCCGAAGGTGCGCCACCGAACCCGCCCTCGGCCGACGATTCACCCAGCCCATCGCTACCGGCCGGCGGAGCGACTTCGTCCGCACCGGGCAGCGGCGGCAGGCCGTCGTCGGTGCTGACGGTGTCGGTCGGCGCATCGCGGCGACGCGTGGGACGCGACCAGACGATGTTGTAGGAGCCGTCCTCCTGACGGAACGCCGAGATGTAGAGCGGCTTGTCGAGGCTCGGATCCTCGATCTTGCCGTTCAAGAACGTCTCGCCGCTCGAGTTCGACGACAGTTCGAAGAGGGCGCCGACCTGGACCCACTGGCGGGCGGCGGAAAGCGCCAGGATCTCGAACTTGGGCGCACGCGGGTTGACGGACTGGACGGTGCGCAGGGCGATGACGATCGCGACGGTCAGCGTCGAGATCTTGCCGGTGTAGGTGCCGCTGGCGTTCTGCTGGATGGTGCCGATGTTCATGGAAAGTCTCCTGAGATTGTCTGCTCGGACCCCTTGTCCGAACACACTCTCTCATCCTCCTCAGCTCCTCGGCCGTTCGGCCGAGTAAGGCGCGCGAGCGCCGCTCCGACGTGCGCCTGTTTGGCGCCGTCGGGATATCCAGGGACTTCCCGGACACGGGAGGGCAGTCAGGTCCCTCGCGGCGTGGCCGGCTTGCGCCACAGCGCGATGATGTCCTGCATCTCCTCGGCGAACCCGAGGCTGTCGATATAGACGGCGCCGCGGTCGTTCTGGCCGAGAAAGCCGATGATCGTGGTGATGTCGTTGGCGGTGGCGACGTCGAGCCCGAACAAGTCGGCGATCTGGAAATGGCCGAGATCGGGCCCGTTCCACCACGCCATCAGGAAGTCGGCAACGCGACGCGCCTGACCGGTGTCGGACATGGCGAGCGGGATCAGGCGCGTCAGCGCGGCGCGCGCGGAATCATAATCGGTCGGCACGGACGTCTTCGGGCGTCTCCTGCCGGGAATGCTATCGAGGTGGGCGCGACGTGCAAGGGCTGCTGGCCGGTGCCGGTCACGGCGGACATGGTCACGATGCCCTGCCCCTGCCCTTCCGCTAAACGTCCTCGTAGTCGATCGAGAGCACGTCCGCGAGTTTCTGGATTTCATCGTGGCAGTCGGGGTCCGCGACCGCACGTTTGCTCAGCGGTTCGAGGATGCCATCGGGGACGCGGTCTCCGAACAGGAGGACCGCAAATTCCGGTCCATATTGGTATGAAGTGTAGAAGAGCCCCTGCGCGGATGGGCATTCCTTGTGGATGCGCTCGGCCCAGCCGCGCGTAACAGGGTAGGTGCTCTTGGGGCCCGCGAGAAGTGCGTTGGAGTTGACGCCGATCCGGCGTTGGTCGGCGGTCGTGAGGCTGACGAGGTTGAGGTCAGCGGTCGTACGAACGTGGCTGTGCGCGTGGTGCCGGTAATCGCCCGGGAAAACGATGTCGCGCGGCGCGACGCGGGTCCTGTTGCGCGGTGGCGTGTCGGGGCAACGCAGGATGATCTCGCAGGTCGCCGATGCAAAGGACTGCGCGGCATAGATGGTGGGGATGATCGCGCCGCCTTCGTCGCGGATCGGCGAGAAGCGGGCGTTGCCAAGCGCCGTATCGTTGAATTGGGCCGACCCGAACCGCTCGGGATGGATGCGATCGAGTTCGGTGCCGGCCTTGAGAAGATAATTGGCTTCCTTCCCGACCCGCATGGTGGCCGGGGCAGGCAGTTTTATGCTGATTTTCATCAGCCATGGACCTCCGGCTCGATCGCACGCTCGAATGCGGCGATGACGGCCTCTGGCTCGCCGGCGAGCGCGGCGGCGGGCGTGTCGTCGAAGTCGAGATGCTCGCGCGTCAGCCAATGGAGCAGTCGGAAGTTGCTCCAGTCATCGGGCTTGCGCGCGATGATCTCTCTGAGCGCGGGATAGATGCGCCGGTTCTCTACGTCGAACTGGAGGAGCGGATAAGCGGCGCGCCCATCGACCGTGAAGCGGAGCAGCTCATTCTTCTCCTCCTTGCGCTTCATGGTCGCCGAAGGGTTGGAGCCCGATAGGCCGAGCAACTCGCAGGCCTCGGTCTGATCCGCCATCGGCGTCGAAGCGAGGATGCGCTCCTGGATACGCGCGCGATTGAGAGCGGCCTTGAGCGGCGCATCGTCGGCCTTGGCGAGATTTTCGCGAAGCATAACGCGATACTCGGAAATCAGCTTGTCGAACTCGGTTGAGAACGCCGCGCGTAGAAATCGCTCGCCCACCTTCTCCAGGACTGCGGCCAGAAGCTTTGGCGTACCTTCCTTGAGCTTGCTACCCTTAGGCGCCACCGCGGCGATGGCATCCTTGAGGACCAAGAGGTTGCCTGGGTTCTGTGCGATCGAGAAGCTGACGACGACTGATCCATTGTCTACCGCAGTGGCAGCAAGGCTCTCGCCTGCGTAGAAGGCGCGCTCACGGCCTCGGCGGCTCGGAGCGATCGGCTTCTCGGGAGTGGTCGCAGCTACCATAACACAAATCCTAGTTTCGCTATCTCGATAAGGCTATATAGCACATATAGCAGAGGTTGCGAGTCTGAAGTCAGTAAAGGCGAAGGCTGTCGGAGACCGCCCAAGTCGGTCAGTGGATGGAGCCGAACAGGCTGCGTTTGGCCACGGTCTGGTGACCACCGTCCTTGATTCCGGCAGTCGCACGCAAGTCCTCGGCGAGTTGCTCGGCGAGGCCCGCAGGGACGATGGCGTGCGGCGCAACGATCTCGATCACGGCCTCGGCAGAAAGAAGCTCGCCAGGTTCGGTGCCGATCCAGATGAGCGCCTCGCCTTCCTCAGGTTCGTCCTCGGTGACGAAGAAGACCTGAGCGAAGAAGGTCTGGAGTGGGCGATCCCATCCGACCGTCGCTCGGACAACATGAGGTTGTTCGGCCCTGGGCTGGAGATCGTGGCGGCTCATGACGCGGTCCTTCGTATCCTGTGCCGGACATGGCGGGCGGCCCCTTCGGCGCTACTGATCGCCTTCCCAGCGGCCGAGGCGGCCTGACGGGCTCCGGCCAGTCGGAGCAGACTACGGGCTTCACGCAGACGCTCAACAGCAATTGCGATGGCCTGCCCATGCTCGGGCGTGGCCGGCGTAATCCGACGCATGGATTTCTCCGGATGAGGCGGTTGATGGAGGTGTCGAGTGCCAGGCGGTATAGGCCTCATGGAGGGGCACGCCGAACAGCATGTGAGAACGAAAACCGTCGGCCGCCGACCAGTCGGCGATCGGATGCCAGAGCGACATGACCGTGCCTTTCCGGTTCCCGGCCTTGGCGAAGCGCTGATCGGCCTTGGCGATCGGAATCGATGCGCGGTTGTGGCTGTCGTCGCGCCTGAGGCCGAGCACAGAGATGATGCGCTGGCCCGCGTGCATGCGCGCAATCGCAGGGCCGATGACGGCCGCCTTCATTTGCGACTGCCAGAAGCGAAGCGAGGCCAAGGACCAGAGCCCGATGAGATTGTATGTCTCGAGCGCTTCGTAGCGCCGCTTTTCATTTTCGAACCGCTGATGCCAACGATCGACGAGGTCGCCGGCGGCACGCCGCACGACCGTGAGGGGCACGTCGGCCAGCGCGGCGATCTGTTCGACGAACGCGGGTGTGGACGCCCATTCGGCCCTGCCGAGATCGGCATGGATCGCCATCCGGCGGTCACGCGGACGTCCGAGCAGATCGAGGAGGAGGTTTACGGCAAACATCGCCGCGCTCGAGTCCTTCCCCCCGGAGAGATTGAAGACGATCCAGGCGCCTGCGCGGATCGCACCGATGATCTCCGAGTCGATGGCCAGATCAGGGAGTGTCGGAAACGCGCGCGACAGCAAGTGGCGCGCGGCCGCCGCGTGGTGAGCGGTCATTGCCAAGCCCTTTCGAATCAGGCGAAGAGGCGGCGCGATTGACCGGCGGGCTCGGTCAGGCGCAGTTCGGCGCGCAGGCGCGCGGCGAGCCGGTCGGGCGCAAGGAGCTCGTTGACCGACGCCCAGCGATTGCGGTCGCCCATATGATCGTCTCGGCCTCGAACCTGGCGGAAGGCAACCTCACGGCCGGGGCCGAAGACGTCGAGGGAGAGCCGGACCCAGACTTCTTCACCGTGTAGCGTGATCTCGCCAGAAACGGCCGGACTACCCTTGTTGGAGCGAATATCGTAGCTGCTTTCGTCCAGCTCGAGGGCCTCGGCGAGCCGGCGCATCGCGGCGCGCGCTTCGGCGTGAAACGCACGCTTCGCGGCCTCGTCATGGCTGACACCGCGATAGGCGAGGTTTCGCAAGATCGGGTGGCGGCGGATCTCCGCAATCTGGTCCATGCAGGCCCTGCGGAGCGCCATGCCGTCGGCCGCGCCATCGCAGACGGTGCCGAGATGGCGAGCGAGAAGGATGACCGCCGGGTCCGTCTCGCTATCCTTGCCTGCATTTCGGCAGTCGCTGATCGCGGCGTCGATCGCGTGAAGCGTGGCGGCGATCGTCGTGAGGGCGCTGGGATCAAGCGCCTGTTGGTGGCGCATGGCGACATCGTAGTGCATGGTGCTGGCCTCCGGTCTCAAGCGCAAATCCGCTCATCCGGCCCCCTCCCCCTCGTCTCTTTCCGGCGAAGTCGGGGAGACGATTACTTCGTGTTGGAATAGACATCGCGCTGATGGACCACCTGTTCGCCTTTGACCGCCGCGCGCTGGACCTCGATCCAGGCGCCATGCTGCTCGAGGGATTTGCGCTCTCGATGGCCGAGGATTTGCTCGGCGCGGTGGCGACGATCGCGGAAACCGCGCCGTTCCGCCATTTGGAGACGCCCGGTGGCCGCCGCATGTCGGTCGCGATGACGAACACGGGGCGGCTTGGTTGGGTCTCGGACAGGCGCGGCTATCGATATAATGAAATCGATCCGCTCAGCGGCCGTCCCTGGCCTGAAATGCCGTCGGTCTTTGCCGATCTGGCGCGGAGCGCAGCGAGCGCGGCGGGCTTTGACGGGTTCGCGCCTGAGGCGTGTCTGGTGAACAGATATGAGCCCGGCGCGAAGCTGTCGCTCCACCAGGACCGCGACGAGCGGAACCTCGATCAGCCGATCGTTTCGGTGTCGCTCGGCGTCGAGGCGACCTTCCTATGGGGTGGGGCCTCGCGCGCGGATCGTGCGCGCAGGATCTGGCTTCGACACGGCGACGTGGTCGTCTGGGGCGGCCCTGCCCGTCTCTCCTTCCATGGCGTCGATACGCTGGCGCGCAGCGAGCATCCGCTCACCGGTGCGCTACGGTATAATCTGACCTTCCGCAGGGCTTGCTGAAGCAGAAAGGCCCAAGCTGGCTTGACGGTCGGACGTGTTCACGTTACGTTCCGCGCGCGGGAGACATGCGATGAAGAAGACTGTGTTCCACGATCGGTTTGATCTCGACGTCACGTTGCGCGACGCGGCTTTGGATGCGGACAGTAGGCCAACCCGACGCATGATCGCGAATGCGGCGATCGGCATGGATGTCGAAGACGCCTATTATTCGGTGCGCGAGCTGCGTGAAGCGATCGCATGGACGCATGAAGGCGACGTGGCCGCCAAGCGGAAGCTCGCCGAAATACTTGCCAATGATGGTGCGGATGATTTCCAGCGGTGCATCTATTTCTGCCTAGCCGGTCGCGGCGTCGTCGACATGCTCGATGATCTTGAATGGCTCGAGGATCTGCTGGAGCGGCGTGGCCGCGTTGCCGGCCAGGTACGACGGATGAAGGCGCGGCTAATGCCGCTGACGAATCCTTATGTGGCTGATGCTCCCGACGGGCCACTGGTTAGGCTCGATGGCGACTTTGAGCAGGGCCCTTCCTGGTGGGCAGACCCCTCACTCAAAGCATAATCTAGTCGGCCTTCCGGCGCTCGCACTGAAGGCGTTCGCCACGACGCCATTTCGACGGCTCGGTCCAGCGGCCCGCGAGCGCGCCCACCTTTCTTGCCTTCCCCTGGGCGAACGCGGCCTTGTAACGAGCAGCGCGACGGGGATCGCCACGAAGATATTGGACTTGCGGAATAGCGAGGCCGGCGCTGATTAGGCGCTCGCCAAGATCGTCACCGTCGATGGAGACGGTCGCAACCGGGCGACCATAGGTGCTGGCGCTTGTCAGTTTGATCTCCGCCGTCTTGGAGCGAAGCAGCTTGGCTACAAGATCCTGTGCAGCCTTGCCGCACGACCAGCAGCCGTCGCGACCTTGGCACATCTGTCGGCGCTCGAAGGCGTCGACGCCCAGAAGGCGGAAATCGACGGCGACGGTATCGCCGTCAAGCGCCCTCGCCCGGGCGTCCAAGGTACGATCGTTCACTACCTGGGAAGACGCGCTGCAGGAGACAGCTGCGAGGGCCACCAGGAGCATGGAGCGCACCAGGAGATGATCTCCACCTCGACGCGCGCGTCCCGCGCTGGCGACCGCGAGACAAAGAAGGGCTGCAGGGGATTGTCCGTCCGGACGATGCTGACCCGGCCCGGGCGCGCGTCGAACAATCTGGACGCCACACGCTGGGCATTCTCTCGGCTGCAGAGCAGGTGGCGTTTTGGCGACAGATAGGCCGAAGGGGCAGGCATGACAGATCCTCTTCATGGCGATCATGAGCGGGACGAACCGGCTCAGGCAAATATAGTTTTGTGAACCTTCGTGACCGGCATGACCGTCCAGTCTCGTTCCATGAAGCGGCTGATTGCATAGCCGAACCGAGTCTCGGGATCGCGGAAACTGAGCCGTCGGCCGCGCTTCACGACGATGAATTCGTCGCCGACATGACCATCGGCGAAGGTCAGGGCAGTGGCAAGCTTGATGCGGTCGCCATCTTCGACCTTCCGGGCGCGCTTTGCCAGATTGGCCCGACATCGACGGCGCCAGTCCAGCGCGTACTCCTTGTCGGTGGGCGTCAGGAGGTCGAGAATATGGGTAGGGCAGCTGTCCTCACAAGGCCCCATGGTTTCGTCCATATCCTTGTAACCGAAATGTTCGCCGGTCTTGCTCTTCGGGTTCCAGATGACCTTGCACACGATGGCAAAAACCTCCTTGCCGACCCCGTCTTCCATGACCTGGGCGGCGGCATAATAGGTCCGGTTCTGCGGACACGACGAGGCGAGCAGCCTCAGGCCGCGAACGACGCCATCGACCTCGCGGCTATAGGTGAACTGTGCATCGAGGTACGCCTTGGCGGTCGCGTGACCGCCCATGTGATAGCGCGACATTGTGAGCCAGCCCATGGCAGGTCTCCTCGGATCAGGGATTGGCGGGCGGTCAGGCGGCTTTGGCGAGCGGCTCTTCGGCCTCGGGGATGGCGGCGGTCTGTGACGCGATCGGATCGGTGCCGAACGCCAACATGTAGTTGAAAGCCTGCTCGGCCTTGGAGGCGGCATGGATGATCGCCGTCTTGTCGCCCCGCAGGATCCCGAGCCAATGGCCGACATAACTGGCATGGCTGTCGTGAAGCTCATTGGGGAGACCGAGATGCGCGCAGACCAGACCACTGCCGATCTCGGCGACAAGCTCCTCAAAGCTATAGGCTTTGTCGCCGAAGCGCTTACCGAAGGTGCGCGCGAGCCGCTTGGACCCGCCCGTCCAGTGCGTGGTCTCGTGCGCGCGAACCGAAGCGTAGTGATCCATGGTTCGGAATGTTCGCTGGTGCGGCATCTGGATGTAATCGAGCGTCGGCGCGAAGAACGCCTGATCGCCACCATGACGGACTTCCGCTGGGATCGCGCCGAAGAAGCGATCGATCTCTGCCTGATGAGCCGACGGGTCGATCGGTGTGGGCGCTTCGAAGGTCGGGTAGTAATGCGCCGGCAGGCCGTCGATCTGGTCGGCGTTGAAGACGATGTAATGGCGCAGGAAACGGATGCTCCGCTCCTTTTCGGCACCGGTGACTGGGTTGGCCTCGGTCTTCTTGAAGCTCGAATAATAGACGGAGAGCGAACCCGTTTCGCCGCGGCGGACATGCCCACCAAGAGCCTCGGCTTGGCGAAAGGTCATCCAGTAGCGCGAGCGGTAACCCTGCGCGTCGCCGATGGCCCACAGGTAGAATGTATTGATGCCGGTATACGGAGTGCCGCAGTGGCGCAGCGGACGTCCACCGCTCCCCTGCACGCGCCAAGGACGGCTCCATGGCGGGACGCCGTCTTCGAGCTTCCTGATGATGAGATCGGTGATCTCGGCCGCGACGTCGCGGCTCGGCCTCGATTTCGGGGACATAGCGATCAGCTCCAAAGCTAAGAGCAAAAAACCCGCCGACGGCGAACCGACGGCGGGCAGTTGGCAGGAGAAAAGTGAGTCAGCGACGGGGACCGGCAGCACCGATCCCCGGAAGTGTCCATCAGGCGGCGGCCGGCTCTAACGGCACGTCTTCGGCCTCGGGCGTATCGACACCGTCCTTCGACAATGGCGGGTCCAGTTCAGCGGTAGCGTCCGTGACGACCGCCTGTTCATCCTCCCCATCGGCATCACCTTCGACCGCTTCGGTGATGTCCTCGACAGGCGGGCCGTCGAGGAACCGCATCGCGTTCGGGACCCAGGCGAGCGCAGCTTCCTTGACCTCGGGCTCGACGATCGTGTCGCCAGCGAACAGCTTCTGGCAGCTCGCTGAAATCTCGGTCTTCTTGAGCGAAGCGTGTCGGCCGCTGAGCGCGGGACCGCCGACCTCGTCGAGAAGGCTGAGGATGCTGCCCTTGTTCACCCGGTCGAAGAAATTCTCCGACGTCGGGCGCCACCAGCTGGCGACATCGACCTCGAGGATCGCGGCGAGCCGATTGTGGAGAGGTATCTGCTCGTTGCTGATGCCGGGCTTCGCCTCAAGCGAGATCGCGACGATGTAGGCGAGCCAGTTGGCCTTGCTGTCATCTTCGAGTGCCCGGAAGCCTTCGAAGCGATCGAGTTCATTCTCATGTTCGGTCCAGCCGGCATCGAGGCCCTCATGGGCTTCTGCCAGATAGTCGCGCGCACGGGAGGACGGCATGTCGCCGACGTTCGGATCCTGCGGTGCGCTGGCGCGGATCGTCGAGCCATATTTGGTCGAATTATAGCTATAGCGGCCCGGCGTCTTGGTGCGCGCATCGACCATCACGAACAGCGCATAGTCGAGCGCGAGCGCGGGGTGGGCGAGGATACAGGCCGCGAGAATGTCACGGCGTTGCGTCGCGAGCTCGTCGTAAAGACGGGAGCTGAGCGGCTTGCCGCCAGGAGCAACAACTTCTGGCCGGTAGGTCGGCTCGGACGGCTTCGGACCGCCAATCCGGAAACCACCGGATGAACGCTCCTCGCCCTCACCATCTTCATCGTCCCCGTCGCCGGGCTGCTCGATGACGATCTGCTGCTCGCTGTAGTATTGCGTGTCGAGCACCATCTCGCCCTGCGGCGTGAGAAGCAGGAACGCCCCGACATGGGCCTTCAACTCTTCGGGGAGAACTGGCGCGCGATTCTCGATCATCTCTGCCTCGCTGATCAAACGGTCGTCTTCCTGATCGAGCAGCTTGAAGTCGTCTTCGGTGAGGGATTCGTCCAGCATCTCGGTCTCGAGTTCCGAGCGCCGTTCCTCGATCTCGTTGAGCCGCTGGATCTGCTCCTCGGTCAGGTCGGGTTGCTGCAGAACAGCCCGATAGAGGCCGTGGGCTGCATTGTGCGCGTAGTTGCTCGCGATCGGACGGATCCATGCCAGGCCGGTTTCTTCACCGACCCGCTTCGCCTCGGCCTCCATGATTTCGCCAGCGAGCCGGTGCGCGATCTCGGGATTGACCCAGCGATCATTGCCGTCCGTGAAGAGGTCGCCGTCTACCTTGCCGCCGGCTTCGATATAGCGAGTCTCGCCGACCAGAATGGCGATGGGGTCGTTCGCTTTGAGCGTTTCGTTAGCGATGACGCGGCGGATCGTATCGGCGTTGACGTAGCCATTCTTGTAGTTGGTCCACACCAGAAGCTGCTTTTCCTGGTTCTCGGTCGAGGCGTATGCCTTCGCCACATCCAGCGTGATCTCGCCGGAGCTTAGCGCTTCGAAGATTGGCTCGGCGAGCGACGCGAGCCGCAGGCGGCCCTCGACGAACCGGCGCGTGACGCCAAACCGCTTGGCCACCGCGTCAAGATCGCCGGTCGTGCCGATGAAATGCTGGAACGCGCGGCATTCTTCCGCCGGCGTCATCTTGAGCTGCTGGAAGTTTGTCGCGGTGGAGGTTTCGGAGAGCGTCGCCTCGTCGGCCTGCAGCACCATCACCGGCACATCATAATTGTCGGCCTGGATCGTGCCGGCATCGGCGAGACGCTGCAGCGCGCGCAGGCGCCGACCGCCGTCGAATACCTCGAAGGTCCCGCGCGGCTTCTTAGCCGGGGTGACGAGCAGATTCTGAAGAACACCGCGCGCCTCGATGTCGGCCGCCATCTGCGGGATTTGCAATTTCTCCTCCGGGAGCCGGCGGACGTTGATTGGGGAGAGCCGAAGCTTGCTGAGCTTGATGGTCTGGATCACTGGGGTAACTCCTTCTGGCGTCCGGCACATCCCGGACACCGTCCCCGCTCCCCCTTCCCTCTCTCTGGCAGAGGACGCTTGGCCGCCGCGAAGCGGGACGTCCCGAGCCGTGTATGGCCGTGGATCAGGCCAATCCGTTCAAAATTCGATGAAGCGTCTCCGCAGCCGTAGGCACCGGCAGGAACACTCTCGTGCGATACTGAATTACCTCGGTGAAGCAGCCGGTGGATTTGAGCCAAGCAAGTTGCTGGGACGGCGCGCCGACCAGTTCGATACGCTGGGTGCCGTTTACGAGAGCGCGTCGGATCGTCATTGGGAACGGGTGAGAGATGTCCACGGCGCGGCCAGAGACTGCAGATTTCACCACATCGGCGGGCGGCATGTTCTCGGGACGGTCTATCCCGAGCTTGGTGAAGAGCTGGACGACATGCTCGTCGAACACAAGACGGCCGAGCCAACTGTTGCCCGCCTTGTCGGCAATGCGGTTGACGACAAGGTGGTCGCTCGGGAGCGCCGACCAGATTGGAAGCAAAAGACCGGTCGCTAGCCGCACCGTCTCGGTATCGATCTTGTTGGCGGCTTCCTCGGCCTCCTCGCTCCACTTCGCGCAGAATGCGTCGCGGTCGACGAGTCTCCAGGCACTCTCAAACAGCTCCTGCTCTCGCATATATTCGCGCCGCGTCGGCCGCATCAGCTCGAACCGCGGAATGGGCGTCCCCTCCTTCTCCTCCATCAGCGCCCTGGCCCGCGTCTGGAGTGCGACCTTGCCGGACTTGCCGTTGACGAGGAACTCAGCCGTCGCATCGCCGTCTGCGATGTGGAGGATGCGTTCGAGCGATACGGGGACCCGTCGATGCTCGATCTCGATCGTCAGCAGATGGGAAGTGGCACCGCTCACGGGATCGGTGCGCAGGAGCGTGTCATCGATGAGGGTGGCCTTGTCGACCAGGATCGTCTCGACGCCGACATCGAGCCGCCCAGCTTCGCGCGCTGCCGAGACGCGTGTTTCGACGAGAGAGAGGAATTCGTCGAAAATCTTGTTCTGAAGTCCGATCGGCAGCGCCAGGATGCGGTTCAGCCACCGCTGGATGGGCGGAAGCTCTTCCTTCATGACGCCATCCTTGTCGCATAGCTCAAGGCCGGTCCGCTGCTCGAAGTCCGCGTGGCTCACACTGGTGAGCTTTCCAGCGACCAGCAGGTGGAACCAGCTCACAAGCGCGGCGCAGGCATATTCGCTTTCGAGGTTATCGGCGGGATCGAACAGGTTTTGGCCGCCGGTTTGGCGCTGCCCGCGTGTCAGCGCGCCAAGGCTTTCGAGCCGGCGAGCGATGGTGCTGGTGAAGCGGAGTTCACCCTTGCAGTTTGTGGTCACCGGCCGGAACAACGGCGTGCTGGCCTGATGCGTGCGATGCGTTCGGCCGAGACCCTGGATCGCGCGATCGGCGCGCCAACCCGGCTCGAGGAGCAAGTGAACGCGCTGCTCCTGGTTCGCGACGTCGCGTGAGGCATGATAGGATCGGCCGGTGCCACCGGCGTCGGAGAAGACCAACATGCGCTTGCGCCCTTCCATGAAGGCGGCGGCCTCGGCCTGGCTTGTCCGGGTCGAGCGCGTTTCGAGCTTTTGCCGGCCATCGCCGCTCGAGATCAGCCGCTTGGTCCGGCCCGTCACTTCGGCAACGCGATCGTGGCCGAAATGCTCGAGCAAGCCATCGAGCGCCGACATGATCGGAGGCAGTGCGCAGAGTTGCTCTATCATCAGGTCGCGCGCGGCCTCGGCCTCGGGATTGTAGACCGGGTTACCGGCTTCGTCGTCCATGGGAAGGGACCGTGGCGTGCCGGTATCGTCCGTGAACACGCGCATCTGCCGGGTCGGGAAGGCGCGCTCGAGATAATCAATGACATATTCGCGGGGCGAAAGGTCGATTTCGAGGTCCGCCCGTTCATCGGGACTGAGCGCTCCGAGACGCCGGTCGAGAATCGATTCGGCCGTCGTGACGAGCTGCATCACCACGGATTGCCCGCTGTCGAGATGATGCTGAGCGGCGGCGATCACCGTCGGCAGCTTCATGGACAGGAGAACCTGGCCGAAAAAGCGCTGTTTGGTCGACTCGAACCGTGATCGGGCAGCCGCTTTGGCGCCGCTGTTGAGCGTCGCATTCTCCAGACCGTCGACCACCGCGGTCAGCTCGAGCGCCTTCTCCATGTTCTGGTGGATGACGGCCCAAGCATCAGCATAAGTGTCGTAAATCTCGATCTGCGCAGGCGTCAGCTCATGCTGGAGGATGTCGTACTCGACGCCGGCGAAGCTGAGCGCGCGCGCCATGTACAGACCGGTCGCCTTCAGATCACGCGCCACCAGTTCCATCGCCGCGATTCCGCCCTTGCGGATGCTGCTGATGAATTGCTCGCGATCGGCGAATGCGGTTTCAGGTCCCCACAGGCCAAGGCGAACGGCATAGGCGAGATTATTGATGTCCGAGGCACCGGTAGCGGACGCGTATAGGACGCGAGCATCAGGGAGGTAGTTCTGAAGCAGAACGCCACATATGCCCTGTTGTGAACCCTCCTTCGCACCAAGAGCCCCCTCACCGCCCGTCACGCCGCCCATCTCATGCGCTTCGTCGAAGGCGATGACGCCGTCGAAGTCTGCACCGGCCCAGTCGGTGATCTGCTTGAGCCGGCTATGGTCGCCGCGCAGAGAGCGCAGGGTTGGATAGGTGACGAGCAAGACGCCCTGATCGAGCTTGATCGGCTCGTCGATCTTCCAGTTCGAGATGGGCTGGATGTCGCCATTGAGGCCGCCAAGCGCGGTCCAGTCGCGGCGCGCGTCTTCGAGCAAGGGCGCATTCTTGGTCACCCAGATATTGCGGCGGCGGCCCTGCAACCAATTGTCGAGAATGCAGGCCGCGATCTGCCGCCCCTTGCCGGCACCGGTTCCGTCGCCGAGGAAGAAGCCCTTGCGATATGTATCGCCATCGTCGACCAACGTTAGGCCGACGCCCTCCTTGTTGGGCTTAAAGCGGCCGGGAATGATCTGCGACCAGGCGTGACCGGCATATACGACGGTCTCGAGCTGCGACGCCGACAGCAATCGCTCGGCGACGGTGCGTTCAGGCAGCCGCGGCACATAGTCGGGGATCGGCGCCGGGATCGATCCCATCGCGACGGATTCAACAAGGGCGGTCGGGTGCTCGCCCGCTTTTTCGAAGACGATCCGGCTCGGGCGGTACGGCAGGTAAACGCCGGTCTGGTCAAGTAGAGGGGCAGGCGTGTCGAGCTTGGCGTAATCGACCGGCAATACGTCGTTGCGCACGGGTGCATGATAGGCACGTGGTGCCGGTCGGCTGCTTTTGACCGCCCGGAACATCGAGACACCGGTCGCACGCTTTGGAAGGGCGGCAGGCAAGTCGGCGCGCGACGGCGCGCGCTCGGGAATCGTGAGCGCATTGAGCAATTCGGCCACGGACGAGCGCTGGATAATCGCCGGCGCCGCCTTGCCGGGCAGCTTGTCGATGACGAACAGCCTGACCGCGATCGAGGTGCCGTGCTTCAAGTAGCATTTCTCGAGCCGGATCGCGGTTCTCACCGTTACGTCGCGGAGCACGGTTTCGTACTGGTCGCGCATTCTGGCGCTCGGCCCGAACCAGTCCGGCATGATCGCGACGATGCGGCCACCTGGGAGGAGACGGTGGAGCGCAGCCTGCAGATGCCGGACTGCGGCATAGTCATCCGTCCCTCTGCCAAGAGAGCGCGAAAACGGCGGGTTCATCAGGATGAGCGTCGGGCGCTCGGTGTCCCCAAGAGAAGAGTTCAGCGTGGCGCCATCATGGCCGGTGACGATGGCTGCCGGGAATACGTCGTTGAGTCGGGCACGGCGGACCGGGTCGAGTTCGTTGAGGTGGAGCGATCGGTGCGCGGGAATGTGCGCTACCAGCAGGCCGTTGCCGGCGCTGGGCTCCAGAATGACGTCGTCAGACTGGACGTTCGCGAGCAGCACGGCGACGGCGGCGATGTCGACGGGTGTCGAGAACTGCTGCCATTCGATCTGATCTTCACTGCGGACGGTCTGCGTCGGGAGCCGGCATGCGAGTTCGATCATCGGCAAGACGTCGCGAAACGACAAAAGCGCGGAGCCCGTCGCGCGGATGAAAAGGGCAAGTGCGTGTTCAAGGACCTCGAAGCTCTCGCGTTGGGTCCAGCGCCCCTCAGCATCCGAGCCGCCAAAGGCCGAAACCATCACTTCATTGAGGTGCTGGCGGGTGAGCGGCGTTCCCGAGCACAACCGTGAGAGGAGCTGGCGCGCGGCTTGCCGGTCGGCACGATCAGCCGCTTTGAAGAGGTCGGTCATCTGGGGTCTCCTGCGTGGCTGCACACCCGCGGCAGCATCACACTCTCGATCCCCCTCCCCTCTCGACCGCCTCGCGGTGCCTCAGGCTCGCACCAAATCCATTTGAGCATCGAGCGCCTTGGCCCAGTCCTTGAATTTCGCCGGCGGCGGTGCGCGGCGTATTGCGAGGCCAGGCCGGGCATAATGCTGGACAGCGTTCTGCGCGGCCCGGCGCCCCTCGGCGTCATTGTCTTCGGCGATCAGGAGGGTGGTGACATGCTCGGGGATCACGAGTTGGTCGAGCCGGCGGGCGCCGAGCGATGCCCAGCAGGGGATGTCGTTCAGTCGGGTGAATGCTTCGGCGGTTTCGAAGCCCTCCCCGATCGCAAGGATTGGCCCCCCTGCCCTGCCCCGCCACGCCCCGGCACCCGGCGACCCGAGCATCACTTTGCGGATATAACCGGTGCCGTCGGGCTTGAGGAATATCCGCTGAATCGCAGTGAGCTTCCTTGCTTCCCGAACAGCAATGAGAAGCGCCGGCAGAAACACGGTCTGTGGGCGCGGGAGATAGGGGCAGCGTCGATGAAAGCGGACATCTGGCGGCTGCGGGAGTAAATTACGATGCGCCAGATAGCGCTCACCGAGGCTACCGGCGATCTCGACTGCCTGATCCCAGATGCGCTCGACATTCGCCGAACGGCCGGATTGCTCGAGTGCTGGATAGGCATAGTGTTGCCCTGGCCTGATACGGCCAAGCTCCCGCAGCACGTCGTCACGTGGGCAGCCCGCAAAACATGTGACCAGGATCGATCGGTCCCCTTGGCGGATGGAAAGGCTTGGATCGCTGTCGGCATGGGCTGGGCATCGACACATTGCGACATAGCCGCTCCAGGTGCCCCCGAGCGCTCCGACGATGTTGACCAGTTCTTGGGAAGGCCGTTTGGCTGTAAGCGGCATGGTTGCACCTCCTGCTCAGCTGCTCGGCCCCCCTCCCCTCTCTATACTCGGCTGGCTTAGGGGGCCTAGTTGCGCTCCAGTGCGTGGCGCGAATCGCTTATCTTCCTCCAAAGAATCATTTTAAAAACGCCGCTGCTCGCAGCGGAAGGATTCGTAATTCAGATTGATTCAGATTCACGGGCGAAAAGCCGTGCTGTCTCAGTCTGTTAGCGCCTTTTTCCTGACCTGACGGGGGAGTTTCCCTGACCGCGCGGGGGCTGAACCCTGTCCTCGCGGGGGAGGATACCTGACCGTTTGGGGGTCACCCTGACCTGCTTGGGGGAAGGACGCATCGCAGGCCGTTCCGGGTAGAATTGGGTCTAATAGATCCACCGAACGGGGCAGAACGGCCGTTTTATGTCGTTGTCGGATCGTGATCCGCGACTCGGTGAATCTCCTCGCTTTTTCGGGTTTAGGAGTGGGAATCTATCCTGACCGCATGGGGGCAATGATTGACGATCTATCCTGACCTGACTTGACGCAAGAGGTCAGGTCAGGCAGCAAACAGCTTCCGAAGACTCAGTTTCGATCGAACTATGGCATGGAATCCGAAGCAGGCCAATTAGCTGAAGAAGTAGAACCAGCGATCGACGAAGTCTCGCCCGGTCGAGCTATGCGCGTGGCCGCAGCTTTGCGGGCAAAAGGTGGCGATGAATTCGCTAAGCCTGGCAACATTATCGAAGTCAAATTCGTCAAAGGCGAGTCGCTGAGCCTCACGGCGTCTCGTTTACTTGCCCTCATGATCCTGACCGCTGGGGGTGATGCTTGGGAAGACAAGCCGCACCGGATGCGAAAGGCCGACATTCGCCGCGGGCACAAGGGTAACGAGCGGATCACCGACATGTTGGAGGAGCTCCATCGTACGCTGTTCGCAGTCGATGACAAATCCTGGCGCGGAAAGAAGGCGACGCTTCGCTTCTCCCTGATTTCGCGTTCGCGGGAGGAAACCGAAGAGGATGGCGGTGAGGCCGGTTGGATCGAATGGGAGTTTACCCCCGACGCCCGAAAGATGATCCAGGCGTCAGAGACATATGCGGTACTGAACCGGCAGGCAGTGCTCGGCTTCAGGTCGAACTATGCGTTGCGACTGTACGAGCTTGGCGCGCTGCGTCTCCATCGAAGGCAAGCAACTTGGCGGGGCGACATGGCGGCGCTCCGGGCCGCGCTGGGGATACCGCCTGAGGTTTACACCGACTTCGCGCAGTTGAGACGCAAGGTACTCGAAAAGGCGAAAGCGGAGATCGATCAGCTCGCCCATTTTCGCGTCGAATGGCGCGAAATCCGGCAGGGTCGAACGGTGGCTGAGATCGAATTCCGGTTCGATCCGAAAAGCCCACCGGAGGTTATCGAGACGGTCGATGAACTTGATCGTCATTCGGGTGGCCGCCGCGAACGGCGCGAGGGCACCGTTGAGACGGTGTCGATAGGGCAGGCGGCCGTCGCCGGGCCGACCAAGGCTCTTACCAAACCGGAAGAAAAAACCTTCCCTCGCGGGTCGATCCGCTTTGGTCACGATGATTTGCTGGCAATTGGCCGGGCCCATGGCGGCGGCTGGGACATCGATATGATCGCTAGCGGATTTCGCGAGCATATGGGCGACCGTCTGGAGAAGCTCCGGGGAGTAAAGCTCGCGGCCGCCTGGAAAGGGTTCTGCGAGAGCTGGGTAACGCGGAGAGGACGGGCACTTTAGGTCAAAATTGCACGCGTGCAATTTCTGCCTCCCCCACCGAGTCAGGTTAGGGGCCGCGCCCGCCTGAAACCCGCCGAAATGGTGGGCACACTTTCGAAATTTGCGAATTTATTGACCAAAAATCACAAGTGTCTATACCATGCCTTGAATTTCGAAAGGCGGGAGCATGTCAAATAGTCTCGAACTAGAAGAAGCCGATCGCCTTGTGTCCGTCGCGACGCTGGCGAGCCGCACGTCTTCGGTCCTGGAAAGGCTGCGGGATTCGGCCCGGAGTGCCAGAAGCGACGATCGTCGTGAACCAACCTTCACGATCAGCAAGGCCGCCGAGCTCGTCGGCCGCACCGCGGCAGCGATTCGTGATGCGGAGAAGGACGGGCGGCTGCCGGAGGCGACGCGGACCGACAATAATCGGCGCGAGAAATATACGCTCGCGCAACTCAATGACATGCGCGGGGTGTTTGGGACACGGCCGTATCGCAGCCCCGAGGATCCATGCTGCGTCGTCGCCGTTCAGAACTTCAAGGGTGGCGTGGGAAAGTCGACGCTTGCCGTGCATCTGGCGCAATATCTTGCGATCCGCGGCTACCGCGTGGCACTGATCGACTGTGACAGTCAGGCGTCGGCGACCACGTTGTTCGGCTATGTGCCCGACCTCGATCTTGACGAGGACGACACGCTCTACCCCTTCCTTCGGGAGGGGGAGCGAACATCGCTCGATTATGCGCTCCGCAAGACGCATTTTGATGGTCTGGAGCTTATCCCGGCGAACCTGAGGTTGTTCCAATCCGAATATGAATTGGCGGCGCGCATGGCCCGCGGCAGCGGGGGGTTGTTGGATCGGTTGAGGGAAGGGATCGAAAGTATCTCGGACCGGTTCGACGTGGTCGTGATGGATCCACCGCCCGCCTTGGGCGCGATTTCGCTGTCAGTGCTGCGCGCGGCAAATTCATTGGTCGTGCCCGTGCCTCCGACGGTCATGGATTTCTCCTCGACAGCTGCCTTTCTCTCAATGCTGGACGAGACAATCGAACAGCTTGCCGAGCGCGGTCTGGCGCCTGAGTTGCGGTTCCTCCGGTTTGTCGCTTCTAAGGTCGACGAGAACAAATCGATGCAGAAGGAGCTGTTGAACCTGATGCGGACGCTGTTCGGCCATGCGATGGTGCGCACGCCGCTCAAGGACTCCGCCGAGATCGACAACGCGACCGCACGGTTGATGACGGTTTATGAGCTCGATGGCCCGGCAACCAGCTCTGCAGTCCGTAACCGCTGCCTTGCCTATCTGGATGGCGTCAATGGTGAAATCGAGGTCGATATCCGCTCGATGTGGCCCAGCCATCAGAAGCGGCTGCGCGAAGCGGCGCTGGCGTGAGCGGTAGAAACATGAATTGCACGCGTGCAATTCTGAGCGAAGGGAGGCTCACATGAGCAGGAAAAACAGTGGCTTTGCCGCTGATCTCGCGGCCGGAATCGATCTCACGAACGAGGCGGCACCGGCGCGACGTTCCGGCATTGCAACGAACGTTTTGACGGGCAGGGCCAATCGGCTTGCCGACCTTGCGTCAGGTGCGGTGGTGACACGCACCCATGAACTGGTCGACCCGGCCCGATGCCGCATGTGGGCGGGGCATAACCGTGAATATGCCCTGCTCAATGAGCAGCGTTGCGAGGACCTAATTGAAAGCATCAAGGCGCAG
Source organism: Sphingobium sp. B12D2B (assembly GCF_025961775.1). Taxonomy (NCBI): domain Bacteria; kingdom Pseudomonadati; phylum Pseudomonadota; class Alphaproteobacteria; order Sphingomonadales; family Sphingobiaceae; genus Sphingobium; species Sphingobium sp. B12D2B. The sequence goes on along the minus strand of NZ_JAOQOH010000002.1, from coordinate 2,514 downwards.
GGCCGGCAGGAGATACCGGCGATCGTCCGACGGGTCGTGGGGGATAAGGACTACGACTTCGAGGTGATATGTGGCGCGCGCCGGCATTGGACCATCAGCTGGCTGCGGTCGCACAACTATCCGGAATTCAAGTTCCTGATCGACGTCCGCGAGATCGGCGACGAGGAGGCGTTTCGCCTTGCGGATATCGAGAACCGTGCCCGCGACGATCTGACCGATCTGGAACGCGCTCGCGATTATCTGCGTGCGCTCGACGCCTATTATGAGGGGCGTCAAAAGACGATGGCCGAACGCCTGAAGGTCTCTGAGAGCTGGTTGACGCGTTACCTTGATCTCGCCCGTCTGCCCACCGAGCTGACGAGAGCCTTTACGGAGCCCCAGGAACTGGGGGTCCGCAACGCGATCGCGCTCAAGGCACTGCTGAAGCCGGAGGATCGCAGAGAGCGTGCGTTCAAGGAGGCCGGACGTCTTGCGAAGGCGCAGGAAGAGAGCGGGCATCCCATGCCGGTGCTCGACGTGATCAAGGCCCTGACTGTGGCTGTAGACCCCCCCAATAGGTCAGGATCCCCCAAGAAGTCAGGAAAGCCAGAGACCGTGTCCAATGCAGGCGGTAAGCCGGTGCTCCGGATTGAGGGTGCAGACCGAAAGGGCATTCGCTTGACCCTTCTGAGCAAGGGCGGGGCAACCCGTCAAGACGCCGAGGAGGCTATCAAGGCGATCCTAGACCAGCATTGGGTCTGACGATGCTGACAGAGCCGCGAGCAGCTTCCTGGCGCCTTGTGGGGTAATATTGAGAAGGCGGGCCACGGCCGACGCCTGCAGGCCCGGATAGGCCACCAGAAGGCGGGCGAGGGCAGGGGCGTTGCTCCGCTTGGTGACCTCGAGGTTGCCTCGTCTTTTCTCGATCTCCCGCTCGATCGAAGCCAGATCACGGAGACCATCCGCGGCGGCTGCCCCAAGGGCTTGTCCGATCACTGTCGAGAGTTCGGCGGGGGAGGGGGGGAGAAACTTCGGCAGCAGGATCAGCGATGGAATGATCCGGTGCGTGAAGCCAGCACGTTGGAGCATGCGTGGGACCGCGGTTGCGATAAGCCAGTTCCGGTCTCGGGCCCGGGGCGGCAGCTCCCAGGAGCGACCATCGATCGCGACCACATCCGAAGCGGCAGGCGATGCCTGCTCCGAAATTCTGGACAACTCTAGCACGCGCTCGGCGACCGCGCGGAGGTCCTTGTGCGCGAATGGGGTGTCGGCTGCGGCCCTGACCTGGCGCCACAAGGGGCCAAAGTGAGCGAGGTCATCGCTGCCATAGGCTTCGGCCTCGGCGCGATCGTCGAGGAGCGTTCGCAGCACATTGCGCGTTGCTTGGGCGATGGGATCCTCGACATGGTCGTCGGAGCCCAGGGCGATGTGGAAGATCGCCGCGACCGAGACGGGATCGTTGAGACCTTCAGACGCGCGGGGAGGGGGGCTGCGGCCCGCAATCCAGGCCTCAAGATCCCGGACCGCAATGGGCACGCCGGCAAGGCCAGCAAGCGTAGCGGCACCAGCGAGGCGCGCTCGGGCGAGGAAGATATCGGTGCACGGGTGGTGCTGGAGGCGGCCGTCGAGCCGACCCAGAAGCAACAGGCCATCGTCGGCGCGCAGAATTTCGGAACGAGCCATCGCGGCGCATGGTGGCATAGCGAGAAACGAAAGTCAGCAGTTTGTTTCCGCGTCCCGACGTTGCTAGATGTGGACACATGATAATTGCACTTATCACATAAGCATATTTGACGTGGTCTTATAAGGCGAGCTACAAGGTGGCGGGGCGACCAGGGGAAAAGCGCGCGTGGGGAAGACGTTATTCTGGTCATGGCAGAGCGATCTCGATGGACGTGTCACGCGGGACGTTATCCGCCACGCGCTGGACGAGGCCATCAAGCTTCTGGCGGCCGACCTTGAGGAAGCGGATCGGCCAAGCCTCACATCAGACACCCAAGGTGTCGCCGGCACACCGGACATTGTCGCAACGATCCTGCGAAAGATCGACGTGGCGGCCTTGTTCGTCGGCGATGTCACCCCGATCGCTGCGTCGCAGAACGGCAAGGTATGTGCCAACCCGAACGTCCTTTTGGAGATGGGCTACGCCAACAAGGCATTGGGCGAACACCGGGTGATTCAGGTGTGGAACACCGCGTTCGAAGGCGCGACGTTAGACAAGTTGCCATTCGATATGCGCGGCCGTCGCGGCCCGCTCTCCTTTCAGTTGCCGGCGGGGGCCGACACCGCGACGCTTCGGACGGTCCGCGACAAGCTCGCACGCGACCTGGCTGCAGCGCTGAAGCTCGCGCTCGATACCCTGCCACCGCCGCCGCCCGAGGCGGTTGACTGGCATCCGCATTTCGCCGGCGACCCTGACCTATGGTTCGACCGGGGACAGCCCGTTCTTGTGACGCATCCCAGCCACGGCACGAGCAGAGTCCGCTGGATCGACCGGCTTCCTGGATACGCGCGGCTCATCCCGTCCCGCTGGTC
>NZ_JAOQOH010000001.1:562500-3416167 GCF_025961775.1 Sphingobium sp. B12D2B | reverse complement strand
TCAGGCGCCCGGCCTCCTCCGGACTTAACGACTCCGCGGGCACCGGCTCGACCGTCAAGATCCGTCCGTCGGTGCCCATGCTGATCCGACTTGGTCCGAGCAGCGTGCCTTGCGCATCCACAAGGACGCGTCCCGCCAGCAGTGTCCGCAGTGTCATGACGGGTTTCCCATTCTGCCTGTGCTCACCCAAAACCCAACGGCCTTGATCTGCCATCACTCTAAAGCGCCTGGGCGCTCCAGGCGGTGCAAAAAAGAGATCGCTCGACGCCGCTTGCAACAACGCCGGGCGCTCCTCTTACACATTTAGCAACAGGTCGGTTCGCTTCTTGCAATGGTGCAGCGGGCAAAACTTTGTCTTGATGTGCGTGCGCCGGGGAACGCGGTGCCCAGAAATGCTGGTCAACAGCAGGGAGGTTACACGCGAGGACATCTGGACGGTGCGTGGCGCAAGAGAGGTTACTCGCAAGTATCGAGAAAAAGGGGTCGGAGTCATGTCTCTCATCAAGAACGAAATCGGGTCGACGCGAAGCGGGCGCACATTCAGTGCCCTTTCCATATCCTGCGCAGCCGCTGTCTTGGCCACGTGCATCGGCACGGCGCATGCTGCCGACGCCGCCGATGCTGCCGCAGCGGAGGCTGCTGACGATCAGGGCGTCATCGTCGTCACCGCGACGCGGCGCGAACAGGCGATCAACGAGGTTCCCCTCTCGATCACCAGCTACGACAAGCGGCTGATGGACCAGCAGGGCGTGCGCACGATCGACGACCTCTCCCGCCTGACTCCTGCGCTGAACTTCACGTCGAGCGCCGGTTCTACCGCCAATAATGGCAGCAACATCGCGATCCGCGGTCTTTCCTCGGACGTCGGCTCTGCCACCACCGCGATCTACATCGACGAAACGCCGATCCAGATCCGCAACGTTGGCTATTATGGCGGCAACCCTTATCCTCGGATTTTCGATCTCGACCGTGTCGAGGTTTTGTACGGCCCGCAGGGCACCCTGTTTGGCGCCAGTGCGCAGGGTGGCGCGGTGCGCTTCATCACGCCGGAACCGAACTATGACTCGCTTAAAATTTACAGCCGCGCGCAGGTTTCCTTCACGCAGGAGGGCTCGCCCAGCTACGAGGCCGGTCTCGCTTTCGGAGCGCCGATCAGCGACAAGGTCGCCTTCCGCCTCAGCGGCTGGTATCAGGACACGGGCGGCTACATCGATCAGGTCGTGCACGGCACTGACGTGGTGAAAGCCAAGGACATCAATTCCGGCAACGCAGCGGTCTTCCGTGCCGCTTTGGGCATGAAGCCGACCGAGACGCTCACCATCACCCCGAGCTTCTATTATCAGCGCGTCCACACCCGCTCGCGCGATGACTTCTGGGAAGGCTACGGCCTGGCCGCAGAAAATGATTATCACAGCGGCGTCTACGCCCTCGAGCCGAGCACGGACACCTTCTACCTACCGGCCCTGAAGGTCGAATGGGAAGTTGCGCCCAATATCGACCTGATCACCAACACGTCCTACTTCGATCGCAAGCAGAAGCAGACGCTGAACTACGCGACTTATTTCTCGGTCCTGCGCTCGGGCAGTCCTTTCGGCACCTACGCCAACAAGGACCTGAACAACATGGGCGTATACCTGAACATGCGTCAGAAGAACTTCGTTCAGGAAGCGCGTCTGCAGTCCTACGAGAATGCGCTGCTCGATTGGACGGCCGGCGTCTATTACTCGAAGAGCAAACAGGAATTCGCCAACTACACTGGCTCTGGCCGTATTCCTGGCGTTCTGGTGAACGGCTTCCAGCAATATCAAGGCGTCTACAGCTATGTGAACCTGGTCGATGCCAAGGACGAACAGATCGCCGGCTACGCAAGCCTGGACTTCAAGCCGACCGACAAGCTGACGCTGACCGCTGCGATCCGCTACAGCCATGTTGATTTCGACTTCACCAACATCACCGATGGTCCGACCTCACGGGGCGTGCGCACCGTCACGACGGCCAGCATGAAGGAACACGCCTGGACGCCGAACTTTGGCATCTCCTACAAGTTCGCGCCCAACAACATGATCTATGCCTCGGCGACCAAGGGTTTCCGCCCCGGTGGTGCTCAGGCGAAGATCGTCAGCGACCTGTGCACGGGCGATCTTGCCACGCTCGGCCTGACCGAGAGCCCGACTGCCTATGAGTCGGATAACCTCTGGTCCTATCAGGCAGGCACCAAGAACTCGCTGTTCGGCGGTGCGCTCCAGGTCGGTGCCAGTGCCTATGTGATGAAGTGGAAGAACATCCAGCAGTCCGTGCGTTTGCCGACCTGCGCCTTCTCCTTCATCTACAATCTCGGCAACGCCACGGGTAAGGGCGGCGAACTCTCGCTGGATCTGCGCGCGGCCCGCGGCCTGAACATTGGCGGCAACGTGGCCTATGTTGATCTGACCTATGACAGCGACGTGCTCGGCGGCAATGGGCTGGTGCTCAAGGCCGACGGGCAGCACATCGGCGGACCGGCCTGGACCGGCCGCGTCTATGGCAGCTACGAACGGGAGCTCAGCGCAGGTGTGGACGGCTATGTGCGTGGCGAATATTCCTTCGCCAGCCACACTTTCCGCGGCGCGGTGCCAGGCACCTATGGCTATGATGCCGGCCTGACCGAACTGCCCGGCCGCAACTTCGTCTCGGCCCGTGCCGGCGCGCGGTTCAGCGGCGTGGACCTTTCCGTCTTCGTCGACAATCTGCTGAACTCGAACGACCTGCTGGCACGCAATCACGACTCGGTAGGCTCGCCGCTCTACTACAACCAGACCTACCGCCCGCGCACGGTGGGGCTGACGTTCCAGTATCGTTACTGACGACAGGATTTGAGACGAAGGGCAAATAGTCCTTCGGGTCGCGCGGACGGCGGGAGCAGCGATGCTTCCGCCGTTCTGCTTTGTTATGCGAGAAAGTCGTGGGCCGACTTGATCGGCGCAGGCGCGCTGGGCGCCTGGCAGAAATGGCGGGACGGGATGTATAGCCGAGGCGGTTCCGGCGCGAGACTGTCCTTCACCCAACGCCTCTCCTGACTGGAGGGGGCTAAGGGTTGGGCTTAAGCCAAATTGCGCGCGCAGTAATCACGCGCAAAAGCGCGCTCGCGCGCCGGAAAAAGGGCTTATGAAGTCGCCCGCCGCTCAGTCGATATAAGCGCCTTTGCGCTGCTGGACTGGCCCGGGGTGCTGGATGCTTGCGCAGTTAGAGGCTGGCACATGGCCCTTGAGCAGATTCTGCGCGAAGGGGATGGAGTCGGCAGCCGAAACCGTGACGGCGGTGCTGTGGTCCTCACCCGGATAGGTGTGCCAATGGACCTGCGTCCCCGCCGCGCACATGGCGCGCACGGCGTTGTACTGTCCCTGCGTGCCGGCCATGTCGTCCGCAAGTCCGGTGCCAACGAACAGCGGGCCGGGGATGCGCCCATCGGTAAAGGCGAAGGCGGCGTCCATCTTGCTGTCGAGCGGCGCGAGATCCGCTGCGAAGACCGTCTGCCCGTCCTTGAGCCCCATCTCCTCCGCCTTGGCCATCAGGTCGCGCAGGCAGCCGCGCCGCGAAAGGCGCAGGAGCGGATAGCCCGCGGGCGTGACGAAATCGGCCGGATCAAGATCGGGATTGAGCGCGCGATCTGTGCCGGCGATGCGCAGCATGGCAAAGCCCGGGTCCATCGCACGGGGATCGGTCATCTTCTCGCCCTTTGCTGCCTGCCCGGCGGCCTCCGGCGTATCGAAGGTCATGACGAGGCCGGTCGCGACGGTGCCGAGCAGGTCCAGCTGTGGCGCATAGCTCTTTGCCAAGTAGGCAGAGCCAATCGCCGCGCCCGAGCCCTGCGACTGGCCGACGAGCACCACACGGCGCGACAGCACAGCGGGATAAGCGGCGGAGGCGGCGCGGGCGGCGTCCAGCACGGCATGCCCCTCGGAACGCCAGATGAGATAGGGGTGGACGCCATCTGTCCCCAACCCTTCATAATCGGTCGCGACGACGGCAAAGCCCGCCTCCAGCCAGCGCTGCAGATAGCCCTGATCGCGCAGCGATGTGCCATTCCACGAGGGCGCGCAGACATCGGCAAAACCGGTCGTGCCATGCGCCCACGAGACGAGCGGCCAACCACCCTTCGGTGCGCTTCCCTTGGGCAGGAATAGCATGCCCGAAACGACGATCGGCCCTTGATCTCCCACGCCGCTGGTAGAGGAATAGAGAATGCGCAGTGCTTGGCCGCTTTCCGGCTGCCTGCGGTCCGCCGGCAACGGCTCTTGCCGCAGCATCTGGCCAGGTGCGGGGATTTCGCCGGTCCATTGATAGAAAGCTGAAACGCCGCCATCGCCATCGATGTCGCCCAGATCAACCGGGCTGGCAGTGTGCTGCGCCGTGTGTTCAGGCGCGGGCGCGGTCTCCTGTCCCATCGCCGGCCGGGCTAGCGCTACCAGGGGCAGTACGGACCACAGCGCAAGGCGAGCCAATCGATCTGATCGGTGCGAGGGCGCAGGGCGAAGGGGGCGGGTCATCATCGGCGGAGTCACTCCTTGTGCATCCTGCCGTTCTAACCTGCTGCGGGATAGTGTCGCGGGGGGATTGTGGCACCGGGGAGGTGCCGGCGGGGCAACGGGGTTGGCCCGACGCGGACAAATCCTTGCCTGACCGGTTGTCCGCTATTGGGTCTCGCGGAACGCTAGCGCTATCACTAAAAGTCGTTGGGAGCGCTCTTTGCCGATCTTCCCCGTTCGTGCTGAGTAGGGTCTGAGTAGCGCCGCAGGTGCGTATCGAAGAGCCGTATTGAAGCATCGCAGCGCACGTAGCGGTCCTTCGATACGCCGCTTCGACAAGCTCAGCAGCTACTCAGGACGAACGGCGGGGCGTCCAGTCCGGTTTGGAACTCAGTCTTGCAAAAGCGCTGCCGGGATGATCGACAAACTGGACTCACCGCATCATCGATTGATCGGATGGTCCAAGCCTCAAAGCGTCGCGCCGCCGTCCACGACCAGTTCCTGCCCTGTCACGTTGCGGCCGCCGTCGCCGACAAGGTAAAGCACCATGGCGACGATGTCCGCCATCTCGCTGGGGCGATTGAGCGGGATGCCCATGTCCGCCACATAGGCGCGCAGGGCTTCCTCTTCCGACAGGCCTTTCAACTCGGCCATGGCGCGCCAATTGGCCTTCATGCGCGGCACGGCGATGGGGCCGGGCGCGACGTAGTTGACGGTCACGCCGTCCGGTCCCGCCTCCAGCGCCGCGCTGCGCGTGAGGCCACGCAGGCCCCATTTGGAGGCGGAATAGCTCGAGCGACCGGCCCGGCCGCGCATGCCGTGATTACCGCCGATGTTGACGATGCGCCCATGCCCCGCCGCACGCATCACTGGAAGCAGGCGGCTCATGACGATGAACGGTGCCCGCAAATTGGTGGCGATGGTGCTGTCGAACTCTTCGATGCCAAACTCGCCGATGGGCGGTGACAGCGGGCCGGTGTGGCCGGCGGCATTGACGATGACGTCCACTACGCCTTGCGACCAGCCCAGGAAGCTATCGAGCGCGGCCTCCAGCGCGGGCGCATCGCGCACGTCTGCGGTCAGCACCAGCGCTCGGCGGCCATTCGCGCGGATTTGCTCGGCGACTTCCTCCATGGCGGCGGTGCGCCGCGCGACCATCGCGACATCATAGCCCTGCGCGCCCAGCGCCAGCGCGATCTCCCGCCCCGTGCCCGCACTGGCACCGGTGACGAAAGCGATGGGGGTTCTGCCCGCCATCACTGCGCGTCCGCGAAGAATTTGCGCTTCGAGCCGGCCTGAATCTTGTAGATCGAGCTGCCCGCGCGCGAAGGGAAGGGCAGGCGCACATAATTCTGCTCGAAGCGCACTTCTCGCGTCGAGGGGCCGCAGACGAGGCGCGATTCATACTCGTCCCAATCCACCTTGTAGAAGAGCGGGAAGGCATCGCTGGCGGCATATTCATAGAAGAGGATGCGGCGCGGATCGCCCGAGCGATTCACGCTCGAGCCGTGCAGCGTCATCGGATGATGGAAGCTGACGGTTCCGGGCGGACCTTCGAGCAATACAGCCTTCGTCATGTCGAAGGCCGCTGGATCGACCGCGCCGCAGAAATAGCCCTCCTCGTCATGATGATCGAGCAGCGGCCCCTTGTGGCTGCCGGGGATGACTTGCATCGCGCCGTTGGAGGCATTGGCGCCATCCAGCATCACCGAGGCGACGCAGGTCGACATGTTGGTGTGCGGCGCGAAGGCCCAGTCCTGATGCCACTCCAGCGCGGCGCCGCCATTGGCGGACTTCATGTTGATCTTGGTGTGCGAGAGGCGGACATTGGCTCCGATGATGCGGGTGAGGACCGCCAGAATATCCGCATTGCCCGCCTGCTCCGCATAATAGGGATCGATGCGGTTGGGCTTCTTGATCCGCTGGATGGTGCGGTTGCCCTGAACGTCCGTGTCGAAATCGAACCAGGCGTCATCGGCCTCCACCGTCTCCGCCTTGGCGGCGACGCGGTCGGTGAGCGCGCGCAGATTGTCCAGCACCGGACCCGCCAGCAGGCCGGGCAGGACGACATAGCCGTTTTCGTAATAATCGGAGACGATCTGATCGATGTTCATGAGGGTCAGTCCTTGGGGAGCGGCAGGTCTGTGACGACCATGTGCGCCTTGTGGTGCGTGATGCAGAGCGGCAGACGGGCGTTGCGCACGGCGTTCTGGCCCGTCGCGCCGCACGCCCAGAAGACCGGCAACTCGCCGGGGTTCAGGGTCGTGAGGCCGTGGCCGCCATAGCTGTGCGAAAGATCGGCGATCCCCAGATCGCCAGGCAGACCGAGCGAAACCGGCGCGCCGTGACATTGCGGGTAGCGGGCGCTGAGCAGCGTCGCGCGGATGGCATCGGCGGGGCTGAGCGCGCGCATCGAGACGATGAGCTTCCCACCGAACGGGCCGACGGGGGTGGTCTCGCGATCCGTCTCGTACATGGCCGAGACATTGCCCTCATCGAGATGGCGCAGACGCACGCCGGCGCGCTGAAGAATGGCTTCGAAGGAGAAGGAGCAGCCAAGCACGAAGGCGACGAGATCGTCCGCCCAGACGGCAGAGGCATCGCGCGGGGTCTCGACCAACTCGCCATCGCGGAACACCATATAGCCGCCGGTATCGCGGGCGATATCGAGATCGTCGGCGAGCGCGGGGATCGCACGGACGCCCGGCTCGCTGCGGCCGAGGATGGGCAGTGCTTGGGCGTTGGCGCGGCAATAAGCCTCGAAATCATCGGCATAGGCAGCGGGTACAGCGACGAGATTGCCCTGCACATGCTCCCGGGCGACATGATTTGTGAACCCGGTGAATGCCCCGACGCGGATCGCACGCCGCACGGCGCGCGGATCGGCGCGGTCGAATGCGGGCGTGGACGCCCCTGCGGAGAGGGCTTGGGTCATATTTGCTCTTTTACGCGCGCGGGGCGTTGCCGAGAGTTGCTTTTTGATGCCTCCCCCGTTGCCGATCCGGCCATGGGCGGCACCGCGCGGCCGTGCTTGGCTGCGCCTTTCGGTTGCGGGAGTGCGCAGATATGGCGGGCATGATGATCATCGGCGGCACGCGCGGACTGGGCGGCACGATTGCAGGGGAATTTGCGCGGGCTGGACATCAGGTGGCGCTGGCGGATGAAGGAGCGGCGCCTGACGGTGTCTATCCCTACGTCGCCATCGACCTCGCGGACCCTGAGGCTCCAGCCTGCGCCGTCGCGCAAGCGCTCACCCACCTCCCCACGCTCGATGCGCTGGTGATCGCCGCCAGCGCCATGGAGAGTGCCCCCATCGAACGCTGGACCGGAGCGATGTGGGACCGGGCGGCAGCGATCAACCTGCGCCTGCCTTTCCTCGCGGTGCAGGCGGCGCTGCCGGCGCTGCGCCAATCGGCCAATGCGAGCATCACCCTGCTCTCATCCACCGCGACACTGCGCGGGCAACCCTTCACCCATGGCTATCAGGCAACCAAGGCCGGTGTTGCGGGGCTGGTGCGCAGCCTCGCTGCCGAGCTGGGGCCGGACGGCATCCGCGTGAATGCGGTGCTGCCAGGCTGGCTCGATACGCCGCTGACTGACGCATACTGGACCACGCGGGAAAATGCCGCCGATGAGCGCGCGCAGATCGAGGCGCGGATTCCGCTGCGGCGGCATGGTTCAGCGCAGGAGGCCGCGGCGCTGGTCTGCTTCCTCGCGTCACCCGCCGCCAGTTATCTCACCGGGGCCATCCTGCCGGTGGACGGCGGCGACACGGCGGTCTGATCAAGCCGGCGACGCGGCCGCTTTGGGCGCCGTCGGCACGCGGGGCAACGCAATGAAGCAGACCAGCAGGCCGACGATCGCGACGCCGACATAGCTTGACCAGTGCGTCAGCGCGAAATAGACGGTGGGGGTGAGGAACGAGGCCAGCGACACGAACTGGTTGACCGAACCTGCCACTGTGCCGCCGCCGACCGTTCCGGTCGCGAGCGCCGGCATAGTCGCCATGCAGATTCCGGTGGCGGCGCCATAAGTAAACAGCCAAGCCATCAATCCCGCAATGGCGATGATCATCGGGCTGGACGGCAGGAACAAAGCGATCTGCGCAACGATGCCGATGACCACGACGATGCCGAGCAGCCGCCGCATCGGGAAATCCCGGGAGAGCAGCGCACCGGTAATCGTGCCGCCGAGCAGCACCGCGGCGATCTTGGCAATGGCCACGATGCTCGCAGACGCGGCGAGCGAGACGCCATGCACCTTTGCCAGATAGGTTGGCGCGGCAAGGCTGGTGCCGTAGGAGATCATCGCCGGCATCGCCATGGCAAAGCCGAGCATCAGAATCGGCGGACGGCGCAGGCCGGCAAACAGGGCAGCCAGCTTCTCACGCCCGCTCTGCCCTTCCTTGCGGATTGCCGCGACATGCGGGAGGATGAAGGCCAGCGCCGCGCATCCGAGCATGATCGCGCCGTGGAAGGCAATCGCGAGCCGCCAGCTGTCACTGGTGGTGAAGGGTGCGGCCATCAGCAGGCCGAGCGAAAAGCCGGTCGGCGCATAAGTGGACCACAAGGTGAGCGCACGGGTGCGCGTGCCGCCCTCCAGCGAGCCCATCAGCATCGCCGCGCCGCCGTTCAGGATGCCGAGATAGCCCACGCCCGCCATCAGCACGCCCAGGTTGAACATCCAGATATCCTTCGCGAACCACAAGATTACGTCCGCCAGCACGAAGACCGGCGAGGTGAGCAGCAGCACCAGGCGCGGACCAAGGCGATCGACAATGCCGCCGCCCACCGTCGCCACGATCGTCGCGGGCAGGGAGAAGAGCGCAATGGTGAGGCCAATCGCGGCAGCGGGCGCATCCATCGCCTCGGTAATGCGCAGCGCCAACGGAGAGAGAATGCCGACCAGCGCCATGCTCATCAGGCCGATGAGATAGACCAGCGCTATGGTGCTCCAGTTTCCTTGCGTTCGCGGCGGCAGCATCGTTAAGTCCCTCATCATGCGGCCGGACGAGCGCTCCGGCATGAGGAGGCAGGATAAGGAGACGCCCGGTGCCCACAAGCCGGGTTCGCAATCTGCACCGAGGTGTTCACATTTTTTGGGGGATCAAGGCCAACCTGTCACTCACCTAGTTTTTTAGCTGATATAGCTATGGGACGGATCCAATAGTCCCGGCTTCTAAGTCGCAATTTTGAAGTGCTCGATAGCCAACATTTTTGCTGGACAACCAGCATAGGCTTTTTTAGCCCCACCTCGGGGAGGGGTGACATGAAATTCACCATAAAATTGTTACTATCAGCTTCGCTTGCGCTATGCTTGTCGGGTTGCTCTATCGGGGTTAAACGCACCGAGGGGATGAAAGCCTACAGTAATGGCGACTACTCCACTGCTATACCGCTACTGAAGAAAGAAATTGAGCAGGGCGATATTTCTGCTCGTTATTCTCTGGGATTGGCCTATCGCGACGGCAACGGTGTGGCGCAAGACCCCGTCCAGGCCGAACTGCTCCTAACCGGCGCCGCTGTGGGCGGCGATCCTCGTGCCGTAGCGGCTATCCGGCAGATGCTGGAAAATAGCGCCCTATGCTCCAAGGACAGAAAACTTCACGATCTGTGGGGCAGCTTGGTATTGTACCGCAACATGGTCTACGGCACCTACGAACTGAATAACGCGCCCCCGGGCACCTTACTGGCCATGTCGGACCTGTATGCCGACCCCTGCCCGGGGCGTCCTGTCCAGTGGGAAGCGACAAAGACACTGAGATCCCTTGCTGGCGGCCCCCGCCATGTCTGGATCTATGTACCGGGCTGAGCACGGCCGACCCCTTCAATCCTGTTCTAACCCGCAATCTCATAATAGACTTCCGAGCCACCCCTTACTTAAGTCACGGGTGCCGGAACTTGGCCTTTTCGGAGCTTATGATGAAATATGAGGTTTATTTCAGTCTCAGCATCCTTTCCGCAATCGCACTGCCAGCAGTGGCACTTGCCCAGACCGGGCAGGGCGCGGATTACATGCTTATTACAGATAAATACGGCAGTCCCAGCTATGTCGGCCTGGTGCCGGCTTATGGCGAGAGGTCAGTGGACGATCCCATGGATAGCTTCTCCGCGCGGAGCATGTCCGGCCCTGAGGTGGCTTCTCTCTTTCAGAAAATCTGTCTCTCCAAACCCTTCGACGTAGCCGCCTACGCCGAGGCCGTGAAATCTAGCGCTCCTGACTTTCACGCCACGGTTAGCAACCTTCCTGATTTCTCGGCGCCAAAACCGCTGATCGGAACGTTCAGCGTTCCTGCGGTGACATTTTCACAGAATGTCGCAGGTTATGGAATTTCCAATATCTGGCTGGGCGAGAACGGAGAAAAACTCAACAACCGCCCCTATGCGCGTTTCTCTGGTAGCCTCATCATTACGGGACCGTTCGAAGCGAAAAAAAGCTATGCCCCGCAGTGCAACCTCATCGTCAAGGTAAACGGGGTTACGCAAAGCAATGAGCTTCTCGATGCAATTCAAGCTGCCCTGCCCGGATATACGGTTGCGAAACGCGTAGATAAACCCAAGTATGGATATGGCGTATGGCTAGGATTGCCTGTTGATGGACGCATCGCTCGCGTCACCGTAACTGCGGATGAACTGAACAAGCCCGAGCAGGTCGTGCATCTGACAATTCAGCTATTACCTCCAGGGATTGCGAAGTAGAATTTTTGGAGATGCCGATTTTCGGATAGAAGTTAAAGTACATCCCTGTCCACGGATCATTTCGGCAGCTTTCGCTATCAACTGGCGGAAAGCTTCCGTTCCGCTTCCTACGCCAACTTTTTCTGTTCGTGGCCATTCATGAGCGCTTAAAAGCGGGCTGACCGGACACGACAAACATAGTGGACGGCAGTCCGTTCATCGTGAGTAGCCGCTGAGCTTATCGAAGCAGCGTACCGAAGGACTGGGCCGTGGGTTGGGGGGATGCCCGTCCTGTCGATCTGCCTTCGTCCCTCAAAACAAATCGAAATATTCGCGATGTTCCCAGTCCGTCACGGTCTGGTTGTAGCGGGCGACTTCGGCGCGTTTGATGAGGAGGAAGTGGTCGACGAAATCATTGCCGAAGGCGGCGCGCAGGAGGGGGTCTGTGTCCAGCCGGTCGAGCGCGGCATCGAGCGTCTGGGGGAGTTTTTCGACCTGCGCAGCATAGGGTGAGTCCACCGGCGGGGGCAGGTCCATGCCGCCCTCGATTCCGGCAAGGCCGGTGACCATCTGAGAGGCGAGGTAGAGATAGGGATTGGCGGCCGGCTCGCCCACGCGGTTCTCGATACGGCGCAGCTTGGCGGCGCCTCTGGCGAGCACGCGCAGCATGGCGCCGCGATTGTCCTCCGCCCAGGCTACGCGGTCGGGCGCGAGGCTGTTGGGCCGGTAGCGCTTGTAGCCGTTGATGGTGGGCGTGGAGAAGGGCGCGGCCCCGGCTGCGCCGGCGAGCAGGCCGGCGAGGAATTGTTGGCCAACGCCGGAAAGGCCATCCGACCCGTCCGAGGGTGCGAAGGCATTCTCGCCGGTGCGGATATTGCGCAGCGACTGGTGGAGGTGCCAGCCGCTCGCCATCGCCTCGGGCAATTGGGGGCGACACATGAAGCTGACATGATAGCCATGGCGCCGGGCGATCTGCTTGGCGGCGCTGCGGAAAAGAATCATGTCGTCCGCCGGGCGAATGCCGGTGCCCGCCTTGAAGACGAACTCGCATTGGCTGGGGCCGAACTCCACTTCCAGCGAATGCAGCGGCAGGCCGAGCGCGAGGCAGTTTTCGCGCAGGATCTCGACGATTGGCTCGACCTGATCGTAACGCTGCTCGGTGAGATACGCATAGCCCTGATGGAGCAATGAGACCTGCGGGGGGCGGCCGGGCTGGCCGGCATCACCCAGCGCGAGCGCCGCGTCTTCCAGCCGGGTGAGGTAGAATTCCACTTCGAGCCCGCTCACATACTCAAAGCCGCGCGCCGCCAGCCGGTCCACCGCCGCGCGGGCGAGCCGGCGGGTGGAGGCGACCACCGGGCGACCATCATGATGATAGAGGTCGCACAGCATCCAGCCGGTGCCGGGTGCCCAGGGCAGAACGCGGAAGGTGGCCGGATCGGGCACCATGATGACATCGCCGCCGCCCTGCAGATCGGCATCGCCAATCCCGGCGCCGGCCGCGAAAACCGGCACCACTGTGCGGTGCGATGTATCCTTGAGCAGCAGCGTCGAGGTGATCGCGCAGCCATCCTCGAAGGCGCCCGCGAGGGAGCCGGCCAGCAACGTCTTGCCGCGCGTGATCCCGTGCATATCCGCAAAGACGAGGCGGACGGTATTGATCCCGTCGGCTTCGACGCGCCTGAGGACATCGGCGGCCTGGCGACGGGCTTCGTTGCTCCACAGGCCATGGGTGGCGATGAAGTCGCTCATTCCGCGGAAACAGGAGCCGGCTGGGAGGCCCAGGGTGCGGCATCGCGACGACGGCGGTCCACCTCACGCCAGTAGGCCTCCAAATCCGCACCGGCGGGCGCGACGCCATCCACGGTGCCCGGATCACGCACCTGCTGCGCTTCCTCCGCTGTCAGATCGAGCAGTGGGCGCTCGCCCTTCTGCAGCTTGCCGATCTCGCGGATGAGCATGGTGCGATAGGCGACGATGCCCTTGTCCGTGGTGCCGAGATGCTCGCGGGTGCGATCCTGGATGCGGCCCATGGACTCCACCGCCCACTGGTCGTGCACGTTGATGTCCTCGCCCATGCCCGTATAGGTGCGGCTGCGCTGCTCCACCACGTCATAGCCATAGTCGTTCTGGCGATTGAGGCGGGGCTTGTAGTCCGGCAGCTCATAAAGCGTGAGCCGCTGCCTGCGCATCTCTTCCTTGTCCACCGCATCGGTGAAGCTGGTGAAGGCGGCGTACCAGTAGCAACTGTGATCATCGATCGGCACATGCCATTGCGTGATCGTCATCGTCTCCGAAAGCGGGATGACGAAGGCCTGCGGGAAGAACAGGTTGGTGATGCGCACATGCGTCTTGCCCTCGGGCAGCGAGCGCAAGGCGGTGAGGCGGAAGCCGATATCCGTCTTGGTAATCGTGATGTCCGGGTTTTCGAACTCGCGCAGCACCTGGATCATGGTGAGGTCGCTGTCTGCCGAGCGGCCGCGGAACTGCTTGCCATAAGCGTCCGCCTCCTCATCCTCGAAGAAACGGTGGAGGAAGCTGGCATGAGCCGGGTCGACACCGACCTCCAGCGCCTGCAGCCAGTTGCAATCCAGATAGCCTTTGAAGGCAAAGACATGGCTGTCCGGCGCGGCGAAGCAATCCAGGCCGGGGAAGGCGGGCGCATCGCCCTCGCCCAGAAAGCCGAAGATCATACCGGCACGCTCGACCACCGGGTAGCTGCGCTGCTTGACGCGGCTGCACAGGCTGGAGCCGGCCGGCTCGCCGGGGGTCTGGATGCAATTGCCATCGACATCGAACAGCCAGCCATGGAACAGGCAGCGCAGGCCGCCATCTTCCAGCCGCCCGAAGGCGAGATCGGCGCCGCGATGCGGGCAATCCCGGTCGAGCAGGCCGAGGCGGCCCTGCTCGTCGCGGAACAGCACCATGTCCTGCCCCAGCACCTTTACGGCCTTGGCGGGCCGCGGCCCTTCCAGCTCCTCCACCAATGCGATGGGCTGCCAGTAGCGGCGCAGGAGTGCGCCGAGCGGCGTACCCTTGCCGCTCAGGGTGATGAGATCATTTTGTGCTGGTGTCATGCTTGGCTTCCCGTGGGTCGTCTGTGCGGTGCTGGTGCCCTGATCACGTCCGTTTTGCCTCAACCGCTCGCGCGCGCGTGTTGCCGACTGGCGCCCGCTGCGTTGCTGGAATCAGAACCCATCAGCGCTTGCCGTGACGGATTTCGAAACATAGGCTCGCGCATCGACCATTCGAACATGCGAGCACATCAATGAGCCAGCCAAAGCGCGACATCCGTACCGTTGCCGTCTTCTGCGGATCCAATCCGGGCCTTGGCGACACTTATGAACGCGCGGCGGCAGAGCTGGGCGCGGCGCTGGCCCGGCGCGGGATCGGCATCGTCTATGGCGGCACGCACAAGGGGCTGATGGGCATATTGGCCGATGCCGCGCTGGCAGGCGGCGGTCATGTCCATGGCGTCATCAACCAGCGCCTGTTCGATCGCGGGCACCTCCACCCCGATCTCTCGCTGCACGAGATCGTCGAGACGATGCGGGTGCGCAAGGAGCGGATGCTCAGCGTCGCGGATGCCTGCATCGCCCTGCCCGGCGGCATCGGGACGCTGGAGGAGTTCATGGAAGCCTGGACGCTCAACCAGCTGGGCGAGATCGACAAGCCGGTGGGACTCTACAATGTCGGCGGCTTCCACGAGCCGTTCATGACCTTCATCGACACGATGATCGGGCAGAAATTCCTGCCGCCCGAGCATCGCAACGGCATCGTC
Source organism: Sphingobium sp. B12D2B (assembly GCF_025961775.1). Classification (NCBI taxonomy): domain Bacteria; kingdom Pseudomonadati; phylum Pseudomonadota; class Alphaproteobacteria; order Sphingomonadales; family Sphingobiaceae; genus Sphingobium; species Sphingobium sp. B12D2B. Next base: position 3,401,204 of record NZ_JAOQOH010000001.1, on the reverse strand, counting down.
GTCGAAGGCGACCCAGACGCGCTGATCGACGCCCTCATCGCCTTCGAAAAGCCCGACGTGCCGAAGTGGCTCTGATCGCCTGAGCGCGATCAGGCCGCGAGCAGAAACACCGCGAAACCGGCGCCCATCGCACCCATCGCCCGCAAGGCCTGTGCGGGAACGCGGCTTCCGATCACGACGCCCAGCGCGTGCAGCGCCGCTGTCGCCGCGATAAAGCCGAACGCAAATGTGGCGACCTCACCAGCCGGAGCCTCAAGACCATGCGCCATGCCGTGCACAAAGCCGAAAGCACCCGTCACTGCCGCCGCGACAGCCCATGAGGCCTTCAGTCGAAGGGCCAGCGCCAGACCAAGCAGGAGGATGGAGAGCAGAATGCCGCCTTCGGCAAGTCCGGCTGGTTGGCCGAGCAGCGCATAGCCAAAGCCGATCACCATCGCGCCCACAAAGGCGGCAGGTGCGGCCCATTTCGCACGGCCCGCCAACATGCCGCCCCACAGTCCGACCATGACCATCGCGACGAGGTGATCGGCGCCGGTGAGCGGATGCAGCAGGCCCGAGACCAGCGGACTGGCGACCTCATGGCCGGGATGTGCCTGTGCCGCCGCCGGCAGCATCAGCGCGATCATGGCGACGAGCGCCGTTTTGCAATGTCTGATCATCCGTTCAGCCCTCCATGTTCGATGATAAATGCCTCGATCTCCGCGACGCCCTGGCCCGCCCGCACATTAGCGAAGACGAACGGGCGCTGTCCGCGCATCTTGCGCGCATCCCGGTCCATCACCTCAAGGCTGGCACCGACATGGGGCGCGAGATCGATCTTGTTGATGACGAGCAGGTCCGAGCGGGTGATGCCCGGTCCGCCCTTGCGCGGGATCTTGTCGCCCGCCGACACGTCGATGACGTAGATCGTCAGGTCCGCCAGCTCGGGGCTGAAGGTAGCGGCAAGATTGTCACCGCCGCTCTCGATCAGCACCAGTTGCAGGCCCGGGAAGCGCTTTTCCAGCGTGTCCACCGCCGCCAGGTTCATCGAAGCATCCTCGCGGATCGCGGTATGCGGGCAGCCCCCGGTCTCGACGCCAAGAATGCGTTCAGGTTCCAGCGAGCCGGCGCGGGTGAGGAACTCGGCATCCTCGCGCGTGTAGATGTCGTTGGTGATGGCGGCGATCCGATAGCGCTCGCGCAGCGATTTGCAGAGCGCGTCCATCAGCGCCGTCTTGCCCGAGCCAACCGGCCCGCCAATGCCGACGCGCAGGGCGCCGGTTGTCTGCGCCTGCATGGCGCCATTCTGTTCCATTGTCGTCATGTCCTGAACAGCCTCGTATATTGGGTTTCATGCGCCATGCAGCCGATCTCTGCGACGAGCGTGCAGCCGCGCAGGGCGAGGAAGGGATCGCTGTCGGGCAGCGCCATCACCTCCGCTGCCAGCGCACGGATCGGCTCGCGCAGGGCAAGCAGGGCCTGCTGGCCATCAGTCTGACCGAGCGGCACGAGCCGCTGGGCGGCGGAAACGAGATTGGCGACGCAGCCATGGAGATAGGCCACAAGACCATGCCGCTCCGATATGCCTTGGCAGCCGAAGAGGCAGCCCGCCGCTACAGAGTAGGCGAGCGCGCCATCCGGCACATGCGCGATCAGCGATGCAAAGGCGGAAGGCTGCGTCGACTGAAGCGCGATGCGGCGAAAGGCCGCACCTTGCGCCGTGGTTTCCAGATGGCGCTCGAAGCCGCTCTGGGCGGCAACCGCCAGTTCGGCCACTTCGGTCAGCCGTGCGACATCGCCAGCCTGCCCAGCGCGCAGGGCGTGGAGAAAGAATAGCGCCTCATTGAACAGCGGGCCGTGCTCCAGCAAGTCGCCGATCCACGCCACTGTCGTGTCGCGGCTGGTGACATGCCCCGCCTCCACTACCCACTCGATGCCGCCGGAATGGGCGAAGGCGCCGATGGGCCAGGCGGGCGACATCCAGCTCAGCAGATCGAAGAGCGCGCCGTCATCCATGGCTGTGATGATGGTGATGGTCGTGGTGGTCATCCCCGTGACTGTGATGGTCGTGCCCGTGATCATGTCCGTGCCCGTGATCATGGGCGTGAGCATGACCGGGCGCACCCTCATAGGCGCCACCCTCGGGATCGAACGCGGCTTCGACCGCGTGGCAGGTGCCGCCGAGCCCCTCGGCCATATGGGCGATGACATGATCCTCACGGATCAGCAGCCGTTCGCCATCGAGCTGGGTCGGCAGATGGCGGTTGCCCAGATGCCAGGCAATGCGCACCAGCGCGGGGAGATCCGGCGCGGTGATGGCGATGAGCCGCTCGGGCAGTGCCTCGACCGCGACGCGCGTGCCATCGTCCAGCAGCAGCCCATCGCCATGGCGCAGATGGACGACATTGGGCTGATCGAGCAGGATCGCGCGGCCAGCCTGTGTGCGATAGACGATGCGGCGGCGACGGCGCTGGTCATGATCGAGCAGCACCGTGTCGGTGGCGTCATGGCTGTGGCCGGGCTCAATGGCTGTGATGCGGAGCATATGGCGTCCCAACCCTTTCAATAGAGGAAGTAGCGCTGGGCGAGGGGCAGCTCGTCGGCAGGCTCGCAGGCCAGCAATTCGCCATCTGCCCGCACTTCATACGTCTCTGGATTGACCTCGATATGCGGCAGGGCATCGTTGAGTTTCATGTCGCGCTTGCCGATGCTGCGGGTGGCGCGCACGGCACTGAGCGTCCGGGACAGGCCCAAGCGCGCGGCAGGATCGGTCTCCAGCGCGGCGGCGCTCATGAAGGTGATGCAGCTTGCCGCCATCGCGCGGCCATAGCTGCCGAACATCGGGCGGGCATGAACCGGCTGCGGCGTGGGAATGGAGGCATTGGCATCGCCCATCATGGCGTGGACGATCATGCCACCCTTGATGACCAGCTCTGGCTTGGCACCAAAGAAGGCCGGATGCCACAGCACCAGATCGGCCAGCTTGCCGACCTCGACCGAGCCGACCTCATGCGCGAGGCCCTGCGCCAGCGCGGGGTTGATCGTATATTTGGCGACATAGCGTTTCGCCCGTGCGTTGTCGGCCTGCGCATCGTCGCCATCCAGCGGCCCACGTTGACGCTTCATCTTATGCGCGGTCTGCCAGGTGCGGGTGATGACCTCGCCGACGCGGCCCATCGCCTGACTGTCCGACGAGATGATCGAAAGCGCGCCGAGATCGTGGAGAATGTCCTCGGCAGCAATCGTCTCCTTGCGGATGCGGCTCTCGGCAAAGGCGAGATCCTCGGGGATCGACGGATCGAGATGATGGCACACCATCAGCATGTCGAGATGTTCGTCGATGGTGTTGACCGTGAAGGGCATGGTCGGGTTCGTCGACGACGGGATCACATGTGCCAGCCCGGCAAGACGGATGATGTCCGGCGCATGGCCGCCGCCTGCCCCCTCGGTGTGGAAGGCGTGGATCGTGCGCCCGGCGAAGGCGGCGATCGTATCCTCCACGAAACCACTCTCGTTGAGCGTGTCGGTGTGGATCATCACCTGAATGTCCATCGCATCCGCGACGCTCAGGCAGCAGTCGATCGCGGCAGGCGTGGTGCCCCAATCTTCGTGCAGCTTGAGCGCGCAGGCACCGGCGCGGATCTGCTCAATGAGGCCATCGGGCTGGCTGGCATTGCCCTTGCCGGCAAAGCCGAGGTTCACCGGCAAGCCCTCGGCGGCCATCAGCATCCGCTCGATATGCCAGGGGCCGGGGGTGCAGGTGGTGGCGTTGGTGCCGGTCGCCGGGCCGGTGCCGCCACCGATCATGGTGGTGACGCCGCTGGCGATGGCCTCCTCCACCTGCTGCGGGCAGATGAAGTGAATATGCGCATCGACGCCGCCAGCGGTGAGAATCTTCCCCTCGCCTGCAATGATCTCCGTGCCAGGGCCGATGACGATATCGACGCCCGGCTGGATGTCCGGATTGCCGGCCTTGCCTATGGCGGCGATGCGCCCATCGCGCAGCGCAATGTCCGCCTTGTAGATGCCGGTCCAGTCCAGCACCACGGCATTGGTGATGACGGTATCGGCCGCCCCGGAAGCGCGGGTGACCTGGCTCTGGCCCATGCCATCGCGGATGACCTTGCCGCCGCCGAACTTCACTTCCTCGCCATAGTCGGTGAGGTCGCGCTCGATGCGGATGATAAGATCGGTATCGGCGAGGCGCAGGCGGTCGCCGGTGGTGGGGCCATACATGTCGGCATAGGCCGCGCGGGTCATGCGATATGCCATCAGTCCAGTGCTCCCATCACGTCCTGCCGAAAGCCGATGACCGTGCGCGCGCCGGCCACCGGCACCAGATCGACCTCGCGGCTCTGCCCGGGCTCGAAGCGCACCGCCGTGCCGGAGGGAATATCCAGCCGGTGCCCGCGCGCGGCAGCACGGTCGAAATCGAGCGCCGGATTGGTCTCGGCAAAATGATAATGGCTGCCGACCTGCACGGGTCTGTCTCCGGTGTTGGCCACGGTCAGGCGCAGCACGGGGCGACCGGGATTCAGTTCCAGCTCGCCAGCGGCGGGGAGAAGTTCGCCGGGGACGATCCCGGCCGATATGGGGGCGTCAGCGGATCGGGTCATGGACTGTCACCAGTTTCGTGCCATCGGGAAAGGTCGCTTCGATCTGCACATCGGGGATCATCTCGGCGATGCCCGGCATCACCTGCTCACGGGTGAGAACGTGCGCGCCGGCCTCCATGAGATCGGCGACGCTGCGCCCGTCCCGCGCGCCTTCCAGCACGAAGTCGCTGATCAGGGCGATGGCCTCCGGGTAGTTCAGCTTCACCCCGCGCTCCAGCCGCCGCCGCGCCACCATGGCGGCGACGGAGAGCAGCAGCTTGTCCTTCTCTCTGGGTGTCAATTGCATCTCAGCACCTCCACAGGCCGGGCAGATCGGGCCGGCCCCGCAGCAATTTGAGCGATGCCGCCAGGCAGCGGCGCAGCGCCGGCGGATCACGAGCGAGCAGTCGGACGGCAAGGATGCCGTTCCACAGGCTCGCGCCGGCCAGCACATCGGGATGATCGTCCAGCGTGGCACGCACCGCATCGAGGCGGGTGAGCGCATCACCGCCAATGGCCAGCAGCACCGCGCTGGCACGGGCGCCATTGCCCAACGAAGGGCGACCGAGCTGGGCAGCCGGCGCCTCACCCAGCGCCAGCACATCGGCATAGATGAGCGCGCCGCCCCGGTGGACCCGAACGCGATCAAGCAGCTGGCCCGTCGAGCACTGCTCGCCGCGTGCGAGGCGGCCGAACACGACGGATTCGCACCAGAGCAAAGCAGCGTCGGCCTCCAATGCGATGTCGGTCATGCGCTCCAGCCGGGCGCCATCGAACAGGATGGTTTCCTGCGGCAGCCACTCTGCGCTGGCGCGGGGACCGACATGAAGGCGCGTGGCAACGGTGCAGGCGGGGCCGGTGCTGCCATAGACCTTCTCGGCGGCCTGCGTGGTCAGCAGCGATGCGGTATCCTCGGCCCACGCCACGCGCTGGTCGATGCTGTCTCCGCCGCACAGGCCGCCGGATGTGTTAATGACGACCGCCTCGACGGCAGGGCCGCGCGGCACGCGCACGCGCAGGCAGCCGCCCTCCTGCCGGTGGCGCAACACCGTCTTGCCGGCGCGTTGCTCGAAGCGCAGCGAAAGCGTCCCATGGCTACGAAGGTAGGAGGGGACGGCCTGCAGCACCGTCAGACTGCCGTATCGATCCAGACGGACTTGAGCTGGAAATGCTCCTCGACATGCTGGCGGCCATATTCCCGGCCCTGTCCGCTCGCCTTGACGCCCCCGGAGGGCACGGCAGGATCAATGCGGTTATAGCAGTTCACCCACACCGAGCCGGCCTTGAGCGCGCGCGACAGGCGATGCGCACGGCCGACGCTGCTCGTCCACACGCCCGCGCCAAGGCCGAATTGCGTGGCATTGGCGCGGGCGATGACCTCATGCTCGCTATCGAAGGGGAGCGTGGCAAGGATGGGGCCGAAAATCTCCTCCCGCACCGCGCGCATCTCGTCATGCGCATCGACCAGCACCGTGGGTGGGAAGAAAAAGCCCTGATCATAATCCGCGCCGGAGAGTCGCGCGCCGCCGGACAGGGCCTGAGCGCCCTCGGCCAGCGCATCCTCCATATGCGTAGAAACCCGGCTTAGCTGCCGCGCCGACACGAGCGGGCCGAGATCGGTCTGCGGATCGAGGCCATCGCCGATCTTGAGATCGGCTGCGATGCGCGCGACCTCGGCGGCGAACGCGCGATGCACCGGGCGCTCGACGAACAGCCTTGTGCCGGCGCTGCACACCTGACCGGAATTGGCAAAGGCGGCACCGACTGCGGCCTGCGCTGCGGCTTCGAGATTGGCATCGGCAAAGACGATGTTGGGCGACTTGCCCCCCAGCTCCAGCGACAGGCGCTTGAGATTGCCGGCAGAGGCGCGGATGATCTGCTGGCCGGTCTCCACCGATCCGGTGAAGGCGATCTTGTCTACGCCGGGATGCGTGGCGAGGGCGGCGCCGGCTTCCGTGCCGAAGCCGGTGACCACATTGAACACACCATCCGGCACGCCGGCTTCCAGCGCCAGTTCGGCAAGGCGCAGCGGCGCGAGGCTGGCATCTTCGGCCGGCTTGAGAACCAGCGTGCAGCCACTCGCGAGCACTGGACCAAGCTTGAGCACGGAAGCCCAGAGTGGGCCGTTCCAGGGGATGATCGCGCCGCAAACCCCGACCGGCTCCTTGACGGTACAGGCGAACAAGCCGGGATCGGAGGGGGCGTTGGTCGTACCTTCGATCGAACGGGCAATGCCGGCGAAATAGCGCAGCAGATCGACGAGCATCGCTACCGATCCGCGCGTGTGACGGATGGGAGACCCCATTTCCAGCGTGTCGAGCCGCGCGAAATGCTCGGCGTCGCGCTCAAGCAGGTCGGCGAGGCGCATCAATAACGCCTGTCGGTCGGCGGGAGAGAAGCGCGACCATGGCCCCTGCTCGAACGCCGCGCGCGCAGCGGCGACAGCGCGGTCGACATCCTGCGCCGTAGCGCGCGCGATATGAGCCAGCAGGCTGCCGTCGGCGGGGTTGATCGTCTCGAACGTCTCGCCGCCGCTCGCTTCCGTCCACTGGCCGTCGATCAGGAGCTTTTCGATGCGCGGCGCCATGCGATCAGCCCCTCACCCGGAAGCTGACGGATTGGGCGCCTTCCCACAAGACGGTGCGGCCGAGTTCGGGCAGATGCTCCAGTCCTTCGATGATCGTGAGGAAATGGATGCCCGCCAGCGGCCCCAGCTTGCTGGCAAAGGCCACGCCACCATAAGCGAGCAGGATCTCGCATTCGCTGTAGCCGCCGGGGTAGAAGATGAACTGGCCCGGCGCCGGATAGCGCGTGGGGTTCTCCCAGGGCAGATCGTATGTGGCATCGCCAAGCGGAATCCACACGCCCTCACCGCTCCAGCGGACGTGAATCAGCCTTTCGTCATAAGGCAGCATTGCCTTGAAGCGCGCGGCGGTCACGGGCGCCAGCTCTTCTTCCAGCTTGGCGACGAAGCTGAACGGGCCGGCGGTAATGTCGATCAGGGTCATGGGGTGTTCCATCAAAATCAGGCTGCGGCATGAAGCCGGGCGAAGCCGCTCTCGAGATCGGCGATGAGATCGTCGACCGCCTCTAGCCCGACATGGATGCGCACGGCCGGGCCAGGCGCGGACCACTCGGTCGCCGAGCGCAGCGTGTTGGGATAGGTCGGCACGACGAGGCTCTCATAGCCGCCCCAGGAATAGCCCAGCTTGAAGAGATCCATATGGTCCATGAAAGCCGCGAACTGTGCCTCGCTACATGCTTCCAGAACAAAGCCGAACAGGCCCGAAGCGCCGTCATAGTCGCGCTTCCAGATCGCATGACCGGGATCATCCGGGAGCGCGGGATGCATCACCCGGTGAACCTCCGGCCGAGCCTGCAGCCATTGCGCGATAACAAGACCGGAGGCGTGATGCTGCTTCATCCGCAGTGGCAGGGTGCGCAGGCCGCGCATCGCCATGTAGATATCGTCCGGCCCGCCGCAATAGCCCGAGGCCGAGGCCGTTTTCTTGACCGGAATGAAGGCCGCTTCGGTCGTCACGGCGATGCCGAGCATCAGATCGGAATGGCCGGAAATATATTTGGTCGCGGCATTGATCGACACGTCCACGCCATGTTCGAGGGGACGGAAATTAACCGGCGACCCCCAGGTGTTGTCGAAGATCGTCCAGATGCCCCGCGCGCGGCACTCCGCGGTGATGGCCGGCACATCCGTTATCTCGAAGGTGAGCGAGCCGGGGCTCTCCATATAGACGACGCGAGTGTTCGGCTGGAAGAGATCGACAATGCCGGCGCCGACGTCCGGACGGTAGTAGGTCACCTCGACCCCGAACTTGCGCAGAAAGCTTTCGCAGAAATCGCGCGCCGGGCCGTAGAGGCTGTCCACGATCAGCAGATGATCTCCAGCGGAGAGGAAGGCCGTGAGCGAAGCACAGATCGCGCCGAGGCCGCAACTCGTCGTGATGCCGCGATAGCCACCTTCCAGCAGGGTGATCGCATCCTCGAACGCGCGTGTGGTCGCGGTGCCCTCGCGTCCATAGGTGAAGCCCTCGAACGCGCCCGAAGCCCGGTCCCGCCGCGTTTCCAGCAGCGCATCCACGGATTCGAACAGGACCGTGGAGCAGTGGTAGACCGGCGGATTGACGACGCCAAAATTGGCTTCCGGATTGCGCCCGGCGTGCAGTGCCTGCGTATCGCGATGGAAGCCCTTGAGATCGGCCATGCTCTTGCTTTCCCCTTTAGATGACGGTGCCGGCATCCACGACGATGTCCTGCCCGGTGATCATGTTGCCTGCCGGCCCGACAAGATGGAAGAGCGCCGCTGCGACATCTTCCTCGGTGACGAGACGGCCCAGCACCGTGGTGGCGAGGAAGCGCTTGAGCGGCGCGTCCTCCGGCTCGCCATTGCGCTGCGCGGATTCACGGAACATCCGCGACAGGCGCTCGCCCTCCACGCCGCCCGGAGAGATGAGGTTGACCCGCACGCCATAAGGCGCGGCATCGAGCGCGGCGGATTTGACGAGGCCGCGCAGAGCCCATTTGGACGCCGAATATATGGCAAAGCCGGCGTTGCCCTTATGGCCATAGGTCCCGCCAATGGTGACCACGCGGCCCTCGCCTCGTTCCACCATGCTGGGCATCACGGCAGCCATGGCATTCATCACGCCCAGCACATTGATATCGAAGCAAGCGCGATAGTCTTCCGGTGTCGCCTCCCACACGGGACGGCGCGGCACGCCCACACCGGCCACGCAGACCAGAAGATCTATGGCGCCAAGTGGTGCGACGGCATCGCGCAAACCGGCTCCGTCGGAGACATCTGCCGCAACGGCCTGTGCATCGATGCCTTCCGCGGCGAGCGCGGCGACGGCCTTCGCTCCGGTGTCAGGATCGCGACCGACCAGAACCAGCTTTGCACCTTGCCGCCCCAGCGCCCGTGCCAGGCCAAGGCCGAGGCCACGCGTGCCGCCGGTCACCAGCGCGGTCTTTCCGGTCAGATCGGGGGCATTCTTCATGTTAGTCATTCGTGGCATCATCCGCAGGGGGACTTCTTTTACATGCCTACCGCAAATCGGCCGCGCGGGAAGTTGATCATTCGGCGACAGGCCCGTACCTAAAAAGCACCGCTAGCCCCATCCGCGTTGTCCTAAACGAGTCACGGACAGCCATTGGAGTGTTCAGATATGAGCCGTAGCGAAAGAAGCGAGGACGATATTGCAGCAGCAGCTGCCGTGTCGCTGGACGAGATTCCCATCGTGGATTTCGCGCCTTTCCTGTCCGGCGACCCGGCCGGTCGCAAGGCTGTCGCCGAAGAAATCGCCTTTGCCTGCGAGAATATCGGCTTCTTCTATCTGACTGGCCATGGGGTGCCGCAGGCGGTGATCGACGCCGTGTTCAGAGCTGCTGCGGATTTCTTCGCCAAGCCCATGGCGGAGCGGGCTGAGGCCTTCGCCACACCGGACTGGTATCGCGGTTACATACCCATGCCCCCGCAACAGCCGCTCTCCCGCAACACCCGCATGTTCGAGCAATATCGGATGCAGCATGAGTGGCCGGCCGATCCGGACGACATGGAGCACGCCCGCATCTTTGATCAAATCAATCGCTGGCCCGCTGACATGCCGGAGTTCCAGGCGGCTGGTGAGACCTATCTCGATGCCATGGTGACCCTTGGCCGCGAGTTGCTGCGTGCCTTTGCGATCGGTCTGGGTCTTGACGAGCATCGGTTCGATGGCTGGTTCAAGCATCCACCCTCGCAGTTGAGTATGAACTATTATCCGGTGTTGCCGAACGCGGCGGACAGCGACGTGTCCAACATGATTTCGCACACCGACGAAGGGCCGTTCACGATCCTGGCGCAAGGCGAGATCGGCGGCCTGGAGGTCAAGCGGCGCGACGGCGCATGGATTCAGGCGCCGCCGCTGCGTGGCGCGTTCACGATCAATGTGGGCGACATGATGATGTGGTGGTCGAATGGCCGCTTCATCTCCAACTATCACCGCGTGCGCAATCGCACGGATGTAGAGCGCTTTTCTGTGCCCTATTTCGCGAATCCTGATCGCAATGTGACGGTAGCGCCGCTGCCGGAGCTCGTTGGCGCAGACGGCCCCAGCTACGAGCCGGTGCGCGTTGCCGATCATCTCGCCCGTTTCTACAGCCAGCTCTCCAAGAACCCCCATGACGTCTATAACTGAGGCTGCCTCCCCCGCCGCTGCGGGGATCGGCGCGAAGATCGGTGCCGATATCGGCGGAACCTTCACCGATGTCGTTCTGGAGGTTGGCGATCGTCGCCATTCGACCAAGCTGCTGACCACCTATGACGCGCCCGAGCGCGCTCTCCTCGACGGGGTGAGCCTGCTGCTGGAGGAGGCCGGCATCGGGCCGGCGGACGTCTCGCTGGTCGTTCACGGCACGACGCTGGCGACCAACGCCCTGATCGAACGACGCGGTGTCAAACTTGCGCTGCTGACCACCGACGGGTTCCGCGACGTGCTGGCGCTCGGCACTGAAAGCCGCTTCGACCAATATGATATCGGCATGGAGAAGCCCGATCCGCTGGTGCCGCGCAAGTGGCGGCTCGGCGTGGCGGAGCGGATGGACGCGCTCGGCAACGTGTTGCTGCCGCTTGATGAAGAGGCCGTGCTCGCTGCCGCTGCCCAGTTCCGCGCCGAGGGTGTGGAGAGCGTCGCCGTCGCGTTCCTGCACAGCTATGTGAACCCGGCGCACGAGCTGCGCGCGGCGGAAATTCTGCGCGATGAAATGCCGGGTGTGGCTCTCTCGCTCTCCAGCGAGGTCTCGCCGGAGATGCGCGAATATGAGCGCTTCTCCACCACCACGGCCAATGCCTATGTGCAGCCGCTGGTCGATGCCTATCTGCGCCGGCTGCAAACGCGGTTGACGGAGATGGGCTTTGCTTGCCCGCTCTACCTGATGCTGTCTTCCGGCGGCCTGACCACCGTGGATATCGCCGCGCGGTTTCCCGTGCGGCTGGTGGAGAGCGGCCCGGCGGGCGGCGCAATCTTCGCCGCGTCCGTGGCCAGCGAATGCGGTGAGGACCGCGTGCTGGCACTCGATGTGGGCGGCACGACAGCCAAGATCTGCCTCATCAACGATGGTACGCCGCAGACATCGCAGGTGTTCGAGGTCGGTCGCGCCCACCGCTTCCGCAAGGGAAGCGGCTTGCCGTTGCGCATCCCCGTGGTGGAAATGGTCGAGATCGGCGCCGGCGGTGGATCGATTGCCGCGGTGGATAGCGCCGGGCGCCTGACGGTAGGGCCGCATAGCGCGGGATCGGAGCCCGGCCCGGCAGCTTATGGACGCGGCGGCGAGCGCCCGACCGTGACCGACGCGGATATCACGCTCGGCCGCATCGACCCCAGCCGCTTTGCCGGTGGCAAGGTAACGCTGCACCCCGAAAAATCGAACGCCGCGCTGGCCGGCCTCGGCCTGTGGGATGGCAAGGCGGAGACGCTGGCAGTCGGCGTCAGCGAGATTGTCGATGAGACAATGGCGAGCGCAGCGCGTGTCCACGCCGTCGAGCAGGGCATGACGCTGGACGAGCGCACGCTGATCGCCTTCGGCGGCGCTGCGCCGCTCCATGCGGTGAGCTTTGCCGAAAAGCTCGGCATCGGGCGCGTGATCATCCCGTCGGGCGCCGGCGTCGGATCGGCGGTCGGCTTCCTGCGCGCGCCGGTTTCCTATGAGATTGCCCGCAGCCTCACCATGCGGCTCGATCAGGCCGATCTGACCCGCCTCAATGCTCTGCTGGACGAAATGGCCGCCGAAGCGCGCGGCCTCGTCAGCGCCGGCGCGACCGGAGCGGACCAGAGCGAACGCCGCGTCTGCTTCGCCCGCTATCAGGGGCAGGGATATGAAATCCCGTTCGAGATTCCGGCCCGCCGGCTCGGCGAGGCGGACATCGCCGTCCTCCAAGCTGGCTTCGAGCAGGCTTATCGCGCGCAATATGGCGGCATGGTGCTCGACCTTCCCATCGAAATGCTGACCTGGCGCGTCAATGTGAGCGCGAGCGGCTTCCGCGCGGAAGCATCCGGCACGGCGGTCGCAACCCGCACTGCCACGCCGGTCGGCAGCCGGCGCGTGGTCGATCCCACCACCGGTCAGGCGATGGATTTCGCGCTCTACGCCCGCGAGACGATGCAGCCCGGCGAGCGGTTCTCCGGCCCGGCGCTGGTCGCCGAGCGTGAGACGACCACCGTGGTCTCGCCCCGTTTCGACGGACAGATGGACGAACGCGGCTATCTGGTGCTGACCCGCCGTGAAACAGGAGACGCCCGATGAGCGATGCGCTGACCGAACTGCGGATGCAGGTGATCTGGACGCGGCTGATCTCCATTGTCGAAGAGCAGGCCCAGACGCTGATGCGCACAGCCTTCTCGACCACGGTGCGCGATGCCGGCGATCTTTCCGCCGCGCTGTTCGATCTGGACGGACGACTGGTGGCAGAAGCGGTCACGGGCACGCCAGGGCATGTGAACTCCATGGCCGAAGGCGTGCGGCACTTCCTTGCCAAATTCCCGGTCGCGACGATGAAGCAGGGCGACCATTTCATCACCAACGATCCCTGGCTGACGGCGGGACATCTCCACGACGTCACCGTGGTCTCCCCGGCTTTCCATGAGGGGCGGGTCGTCGGGCTGTTCGGCGTGTGCTGCCATCAGGTCGATATCGGCGGCCTTGGGCAGGGGCCGGATGGCCGCTCGATCTACGAGGAAGGCTTGCAGATTCCGTTGATGAAGCTGGCCGACGCCGGGCGTATCAACCAGGATCTCATCGACATTCTCTGCCAGAATGTGCGGATGCCGCTGCAGGTGAAGGGCGACGTGCTCTCCTACATCACTAGCAACGAGGCTGCCGCCCGCCGCCTGAGCGCCATGCTTGGCGAATTCGCCATGGCGGACCTCTCGCAGGTCGCGGACTACATCATCGAGCGCTCGCTGGCGGCGACGCGCGCGGAAATCGCCAAGCTGCCGGATGGCCAGTGGTCCAGCACGCTGGTGATCGATGGCTATGATGCGCCGGTGACCATCGTCGGGACGCTCACCATCGATGGCGACACCCTCTCGATGGATTATGAGGGCACGGACGGCTGCCTGCCGCGTGGCATCAACGTCGTGCTCAATTATTGCCGCGCCTACACCGTGTTCGGCCTGCGCTGCGTGATCTCGCCGGAAGTGCCGAACAATTTCGGCGCGCTGGAGCCGTTTGAGGTCACCGCACCGGAAGGCTCCATCCTCAATGTCCAGCGCCCCTGGCCGGTCGCGGCGCGGCATGTCATCGGGCAGATGCTGCCGGATGTGGTGTTCGGTTGCCTCTCGCAGGCCATCCCCGACCGGGTGCCGGCCGAGGGCTCGTCCTGTTTGTGGTCCGTGCAATTGCGCGGTCGGCTGCCGGCGGAAGGCAATGGCCGACAGGGCGATCCATTTGATGCGATCTTCTTCAATTCCGGCGGCTCTGGCGCGCGACCCGGGCAGGATGGCCTCTCTGGCACTGCCTTCCCCAGCGGTGTACGCGCCATGCCGGTCGAGGTGACCGAGAGCGGTGCGCCCATCGTCATCTGGCGCAAGGAATTGCGTACCGATAGCGGCGGGGCCGGCGCGTTGCGCGGCGGCCTGGGGCAGACCGTGGAAGTCGGGATGCGTGATGGCAGCGGCTTCGAAGTACTCGCGATGTTCGAACGGGTTGACCGCCCGGCCAGGGGGCGCGATGGCGGGCATGACGGCGCGGCGGGCACGGTGTCGACCTCCGGCGGCAAAATGATGCGCGCCAAGGGCCTGCAGGCGATACCCGCTGGCGAGCGGCTGGTGCTGCAGATCCCCGGCGGGGCGGGCCTGGGCGACCCAGCCCAGCGCAGGCCGGACAGCGTCCGTGCCGATTTGGATGAAGGCATGATTTCCCACGCGAGCGCGAAGGCGATCTACGGCCAGGCCCTCTAGCACCGGCCCGGTCGGCCATGCCCGTCAGGCGTCGAGCGTGAACCCGTGGGCGGCATCGTCGTCGTCCTCATCCATGGACCATTCCGCCGCCCCCGGCAGGGTCGGCAGGGACCGGCACTCATGAAGATCGCGCGCCATCTGTTCGGCGAACTTCGCTGCGACCAATGGCAACGGGCGGCCCTTGAGCTGCCCCAGCACCAGCGGTCCGTAGGTCCGGTCGATGTCGCTGATCCGGCGCACCGCGAACCGGGGATCATGGCGCCAGACATCGGCACCAATGTCGATTTGAAAGGTGATGAGATCGCCGCCGGCAACCAGTTCGCCCAGAAAGTCGAAGCTGTTGGCTTCCACCGCTACATTGAGCTTGGCTGAGCTTGAGAGCAGCCGGTTCTCGACGATTTCGCGCCCGCCAAAGGCCATGTCCGGCATGGCGACGTCATATTCTGCGCATTGCCGCAGACGCAGCACCTCATGCTGGGCGAGCGGATGGTCCGCCGCCATGACGGCGACCAAACCCTGACCGATCGACATGATCGGGTGGAGCTCCGACGAGCGAAGCGGACGGAAGATCAGCACGATATCCATTTCATAATCGATCAACGCGCGCACCGCCGTGCTGTGATCGGTCACGGAGAGCTTGAACTTCACATTGGGATGCTTTTCGCGAAAGCTGACGATGTGACGCAGGACGAAACTGCGGGCGACTGCCTGGCTGCAGGCAATGCGCACCTCGCCCCGCTGCAGACCTTCCAGCTCCTCGATCTGCGAGTAGACGCGCCGCAATTCGGAGGTCTGCATCCGTATCCAGCTGATCAGCACTTCGCCGGCGGCAGTGAGGCGGACGCCAGAGGTATGTCGCTCGAAAATAACGGCGTTCAGGTCATGCTCGACATCCTGAATGCGGCGGAGCAGGGCGGAGGGCGTCACGTTCAACCGCTCGGCCGCCTGACGGACCGAACCCACGCGCGCGACCTCATCGATATACTGCCAGATCCTCTGGTTGCGTAGCGC
Source organism: Sphingobium sp. B12D2B (assembly GCF_025961775.1). Taxonomy (NCBI): domain Bacteria; kingdom Pseudomonadati; phylum Pseudomonadota; class Alphaproteobacteria; order Sphingomonadales; family Sphingobiaceae; genus Sphingobium; species Sphingobium sp. B12D2B. Next base: position 3,385,666 of record NZ_JAOQOH010000001.1, on the reverse strand, counting down.
CATCAGCGACTCCGTTCGATTTTCGGCTACACCATGCCCCTGGTTTAGCACCACTTGGTCACCGGCACATCCCTTATGCACCGATGTATCGAATATCGTCTTTGAAGTCGGCTTCGGTCGAAACGCACCTCTTTAAAGTCGAATCGAATATCAGAAGTCAATATCAATTTTGATTCTGGTCTATTTTCGAACAATAACGTCACGGGCGGGCAATGAATCTCGATCTCGATAGTAAAGTTGTGATGATTACAGGCGCCGGGAAAGGTATGGGGCCTGCAATTTCACAGGCCTTTTCTAGTGAAGGCGCCAAGATCGTCATCCTTGGCCGTGATATGACTGCGCTGGAGACCCTGAAGGAAGAGATCGGGCCAAAGGCCTCCGTTACCGTCATCCGCTGTGACGTCACCAGTGCCTCCGACTGCGAAGCCGCGGTGAGCCAGGCCGAGACGGCGCATGGTCGTGTCGATGTGCTGGTTAACGTCGCTGGCGGCACCGGGCCTGTCGGCGACACCGCCTGGGAGACCACGCCGGAAGGTTTCGATGAAATCATCAAGCTCAACATGGGCGGCTGCTTTTTGATGATGAAGGCCGTCCTGCCCGGCATGATCGCGCGGCGCTATGGCAAGATCGTGAATGTCGGCGGCACCTTCGGCATGCATGGACGCGCCGGCCGCATGGCCTATTCCGCCTCCAAATGGGGTTTGCGCGGCATCACCAAGTCGACGGCGATCGAGGCTGGGCCTTACAATATCAACGTGAATATCGTCGCGCCCGGCATGGTTGATGGTCCGCGCTTCCGCACCAAGGTGATGCCGGGTATGGCCGAGGCAGCCGGGCGCAGCGAAGAGGAAATCATCGCCGAGCACGCTGCCGAATATGCGCTGCGCCGCATCAGCAGCGCGCAGGACGTGGCCAATGCCTGCCTGTTCCTCGCCTCCGACGTTTCGCGCCAGATCACCGGCATCGACCTGCCCGTCGATGGTGGCTGGGCCGCTCTCTGATCCTCTCATAACCATGGAACCCGCCATGAAAGCCGATATCGTCATCAACGGCGCCACAATCGTCACCGACAGCGCCATGTTCCCCGCCTCGATCGCGATCAAGGACGGCCTCATCCTGGCCATCGGAGCGCGGGAGGCGATGCCCGAGGCCGCCGAGGTGGTCGATGCGACCGGCAAGCACATTCTCCCCGGCGCCATCGACGCGCATGTGCATTTCCGCGATCCCGGCTACACGCACAAGGAAACCTGGGAAACCGGTACGGCCAGCGCTGCGATGGGCGGCGTCACCACCGTGTTCGAGATGCCAAACACCAATCCGCCGACGGGCACGGTGGAAGCACTCAACATGAAGCTGGAATCGGCCAAGAAGGCCTATGTCGACTTCGGCATCTACGGCCTGCTCGGCGAGGATAATCTCGACCAGCTCGAGGCACTGATCGAGGGCGGCGTCGCCGGCTTCAAATGCTTCATGGGCAACACCTTCGGCAACCTCCCATCCCCGCCGAGCGGTGCGATCCTCGAAGGGTTCGAGATCGTCGCAAAGCACGGCTATCGCGTGGCGCTGCACGCCGAGAATGCCTCGATCATGGCGCGTCGCTCGAAGAAGCTGCGCGAGCAGGATTGCTGCGACCCGCTGGCGCATCTCGACGCCCGCCCGCCCGTCGTCGCGGTGGAAGCGGTCTCGCGAGCGGCCATTCTCGCGGAATGGACCGGAGCGCGCATCCACATCCTGCACGTCTCATCCGGCGACGAACTGCGTCCGCTGCGCGAGGCGAAAGCCCGCGGTGTCGACATCACGGCCGAGACCTGCCCCCATTATCTGCTGCTCGACGAGCGCGCTTATACCGAGAAGAAGTCGCTCATCCGCGTCAATCCGCCGGTGCGCGAGAAGGTCCATCAAGAGCAGCTCTGGCAGGGCGTTGCGGACGGCACGATCGACATGATCGCCACCGACCATGCGCCGCACAGCCATGCAGAAAAGCATAACGATGACATCTGGAGGGCCGACTGCGGCTTTACCGGTGTGCAGACACAGATGCCGCTGATGCTCACCCAGATCGCCAATGGTCGGATGACGCTGACGCAATATGTCCGCATGACCTCGCTGGCGCCAGCAAAGGCATTCGGCCTCTATCCGCGCAAAGGCGCCCTGCTGCCGGGCTCCGATGCGGACATCGTCGTCGTCGACATGGAGAAGGCGGTCAAGGTCGACTCCGCGTTGCTCAAGTCCAAGGGCTCCTCGACGCCCTTCCAGGGTTACGAGACCAAGGGTGCCCCGATCCATACGCTGGTGCGCGGACGCTTCGTGATGCGTGACGGAGAGTTGGTGACGAGCGCGATGGGCCACGGCCTCAACGTGCGGCGCATCCAGCAAATGCCTGCGCCGACACCGCGCAATACCCACACTACGACCAAGGCCATTCTCGAAAAGCGAGGCAAGCGTTACTGAAATAGGGCGCCTGGCGCGGCGAGCGTGACACCCGGTTCATAGCGGCGTGCTGTATTTTACATGAGGTCGGTTCAACAGCCGACCTTTGCGGTCCGATTTCTGCCCACCAAAGCTTGCCTTGTGCAGCCGGCAAGCTATCCGTAAATTGTCTCACCACGTTCCAGCATGGCGATGAATTCTGCGATTTTGCGCATACGCGTTTGTGCCCGCTTAGCCGTGCTGATTCTATAGAGGATGGCGTAGCGGTTCGCGCCCGCGAGCGTCGCGAAAAAGGCAGCAGCCTTCGTGTTCGCGTTGAGAGCGTCTTGCAGGTCCGGCGGCACTTCAGCCTTGCTGGCAGAGGCATAGGCGGCATCCCATCGTCCGTCGGCTCTCGCCGCTTCTACTTCTTCTATCCCGCGCGCAGCCATGAGGCCCTCCGCGATGAGGCTAAGTGCGCGTGTTCGATTTGCCTGAGACCATTTGCTGCGAGGCTTGCGCGGCGTGAAACGGATCAGCCAACTGTGCTCGTCATACTTATCCAGTTGTCCGTCGATCCAACCGTGGCAGATGGCGGTGTGGATCGCTTCTGCCTTGGTTAAGGTGACAAGGCTCGACCCCCGCTTCGCAAACCGAAGCCACGCACCCTTGGCATCTGGTCCCTGACGCGACAGCCACTCGGCGAAATGCGTATCGGTTTCGAAAAGAAGGATTTGAAGACCGGATTTGGTACCACTCATATCACTATCCTAGGGTCCCACGAGCGGACTGAACAGGGTATGTGGGTCGGCGGGAGGGCGCCACATGTGGAAACTACGCACCAGCGTTCATACGCCTTGTTCTGGACAAGGTGATGACTGGCACGCCTAGAACGCGCTTGAACGTCGTAGAGAAATTGTGCGCGCGTCACCGCCCAGATCCAGTGCCACGGACGTGATAGGCTCGCCCGCCGCCAGCTTGGAAGGCGGAACGGAAGGCGCCTGTTGGCGACGCTGCGTGAAATTCATGCCGGCTTCCCGCCGAACGATGCGCCTAAATCGGAGTCTGGTCACGCCAAGGGCGTCGGGCCATTCCTCAGGGTCGCGGTCATGCAGCATATCAAACATTAGCTCAGCAGCGCGGTTCTCGACATCAGCTCAGCAGCCGACGATGTTTGATGCTCGGGCCTTGAGGTCTGGCGGCCACCCCGGTCATGTACTATTGTTCTCATTATCATTGGCTGGAACGTTACGATATATTTGTCGCTCTCGATAATTTCATCCAACTTCATCAATTCCGGGATACTATGTGAGCAAGCCTCCTAAATTGCCGAAGTACGAGCAGACGCTTTCAGCAGTTCTGTTGAGCGCCAAGGAAGCCGTGATACTGCCGATGCGGCCGAAGATGCGGGAGCATGACATTACCGAGCCGCAATGTCGGGTCATGCGGGTCATTAACGATCACGGCCCCACGGATGCGAGCCGGGTCGCTGAAATTGGTCAGTTGCACAAGCCCAGCGTCACCCGCATCCTGAAGGAACTCGAGGCGCGCAATCTTGTGGCGCGCGAGACGGACAATCGGCGCCGCGTTCTGGTGGCTCTCACGCCCGACGGGCATGAACTCGTCAAGACGCTGACCTATGATGTCAGGCGGGTGATGGCGGAATATTCCGAGCGTTTTGGAGCGGAACGGCTGGAGCGCCTCATCAACGAACTTCGGGCGTTGACCGCGACGATCAGTGGCGTCGAGTAGCCCCTTGCAATGGCTCACCCGAAGCGATCCGCCCACGGTTTGGCGGATCGCTCCCGGCGAGCTGACTTAACGCAACTCAAGAATGGCCTCGCGGGTAAACGGGGCAATCTCGCCGAACCGCCCTTCGCGGACCTTTTCTGAAATTTGCGGTTCGCTCAGGATCGCCCGGCCGATGGCCACAAGGTCGAACTCATCGCGCTCGAGGCGTTCGACCAGTTCCCGCAAAGTGGGAGCGCCGGCCTCGGCAGTGTCCCCGTAGAAACTCTCTTCCAGCCCGATCGACCCGACCGTGATGCTGGGCTTGCCTGTCGCCTTCTTCGCCCACCCTGCCAGATTGAGGTCGCTGCCGGGAAACGCTGGCGCGGTAAAATTGCGCTGGGAACAGTGGAAGATATCGACGCCTGCATCCGCGAGCGGCCCGAGCCAGTCCGTGACCTCGGACGGGCTGGAGACCAGCAGCGTGTCATAATCCTGGATCTTGTACTGCGAGACGCGCATGCCGAGCGGCATATCTGCAGGAATAGCCGAGCGGACGGCCTGGACGATCTCCACGGCAAAGCGCGCGCGTTCGGCCAGCGTGGGGCCACCCCAACGATCGTCCCGGCGGTTGGTGCCGGCCCAGAAGAACTGGTCGATCAGATAGCCATGCGCGGCATGCAGTTCGATGCCATCGAAGCCGACGGCCTTTGCATCCGCGGCGGCGCGCGCGAAAGAGGCGATCGTATCGGCGATGTCGGACTCGGTCATCGCGTGGCCGAGCGGCTGGTCTGGGGCGGTCAGGCCGGAAGGCCCCTCGAAATTGTTCGGCCAGTCGGGCGCGCGTGGGTCCGGCAGGGCGCCGACATGCCACAGCTGGCTCCACATCCGCCCGCCCGCGTCATGCACCTCTGCCAGCACCTTCCGCCAGCCCGCCAGCCCATCGCCATGGATGCTGGGAAGGTCGGCATTGTTGCGCGAGAGGGGGCGGTCGATGACCGTTCCCTCGCTGATCAGAAGACCTGTTCCGCCTTCCGCGCGCCGCCGATAATAGGCTGCGACCTCATCGGTCGGGATGCCACCGGGGCTTTTGGCGCGGGTCATCGGCGCCATGACCAGACGATTGGGCAGGGTCAGCCCGTTCACCTGGAAGGACGCATAAAGAGGCGAAACATCAACGGTCATTCTTCAACTCCAGTTTGCCATCGACGCGATGGCTCGGAACAATGGCGTCCTCTACAGGCTGGCTCGCTGCGAGCGGATGCGGGTGCGACATGGCTGCCGCACCCGCATTCTGGCCGTACCGATGAGGCTCAGAACCTCTTCTTCACGGTCACGGCCCATTCCCGCGGACGGCCGGGCTGCGCGATGGAGAAGCCCGCCGCACCGCTCGACCGGTCGAAGCCGGTCAGCAGATAATATTTGTCGAACAGGTTCGTGACTTCAGCCGAGACGTCCAGGTCTCCATCTGCGTTGCTCCACGTCAGTCGGGCATTGGAGACGACGTAGCTGTCGATCAGGCTCGTCGGCAGATTGACGCCGAAGTAGATCTCGTCCTGGAACGAGGTGTCGATGCGCGGCGTCAGTGACCCCGCGTCGCCAAGATCGATCTCATATTGCGCTCCGATGCTCCACTTCCAGCGTGGCGTATAGAGCGGATAATCGCCGAACTGCGGCCCTGCCGGGTTGCCGGGGCCACCGACCGTCGCCGTCCCGAAGGTGCGGAAACTGGTGTAATCGAAATCGACGAAGCTGACGGCGCCATCGATCATCATGCCCTCGACCGGCCGGACCGAAGCCTCGACCTCGAACCCTTTCACATCGGCGTCGCCCGAGTTGGTGATGAGATTGCAAGGCGAGCCCAGCGCCGCGCCCACGATGGCGATGCAGTTCGACAGGCTGAGCTGGATGTCGGAATATTTGGAGAAGAAGAAGGCCGCGTTGAGCCGTACCCGCCGGTCGAACAGGTCGCTCTTGAAGCCGAGTTCGTAGGTCGTCTGCTTCTCCGGTCCGAAGGGCAGCACCTGCGCGAAGTTGAAGGGGCGGGGATTGATGCCGCCGCCCTTGATGCCTGTCGCCACCTGACCGTAAATCGAAATGTCGGGCGTGATCTCATATTGCGCATTCAGGCGGTAATCGAAGTTGGTGCTGATCGGGCCATCATAGATGCCCACGCGGCCATCCAGCGCACCGACCGCCGAGCCAGCGGGCAGGGGGCTGCCATCCGGCAAACGGCGGCCGAACTCATAGCGCTTATACTCATCGGTATAGCGCAGGCCCGCCGACAAGGTCAGCCGATCGACTGGCTTCCATGCAAGGTGGAGAAACGCCGCCTTGGTATTGGCATCAGTGGGATCGTTATTGAAGAAGGCCGGATCGGTCGTGTAGCGAATGTCGGACCCGGCGAGAATGCTCGAGAACTGCTTCATGTAGAAGCCACCGACCGTATATTGAAGGGCATCTTCGAAGAACGATCCGTTGAGGCGCAGCTCCTGGGTGAACTGCCAGTAGCGCAGCTTGCTGGTATTGTTCTGGTGCGCGAGCGGCGAGAGGTCGTCGTCGGCATCCCATTTGGAATGATAGGCCCGGTAGGCCGTGATCGAGACCAGTTGCAGATCGTCCGACAGATCATATTCGATCTGCCCGGAGATGCCCCAACCCTCATAGGTGAGCCGGCCGTCATAATAAGTTCCGGCCCTCACGCCCCCGGTGTTCGCGAAGGCGCCCTGAGGGCCCGTCGAACTGTCCGGCGCGCCGATATAGGTGGCGTAATTGCAATAGTTGCCGCAGACGAAGCGGGCGTCATAAGGAATGACCCCGCCAAAGGGGTTGATATCCGTCGCGCCCCGCGGATTGCCGGGCAGCCGATCCGTGAAATTCGGGCTGCGCCGAACCCCGGCGATGCTCCGGTCCAGCAGGACGTTGCCGGCATTGACGCGGTCCTCATTGGTGTAATCGACGGCAATATTGATATCGAGGTCGCTGCTTGGCTGAAAGCGCAGCTGGCCGCGCGCCGCCGTGTATCCCACACCGCCCTCGCGGCCGAGTTCGCAGTTGTCGGACGCCGTCATGCGCGGGATGCCGCCTGCAGGATTGATCGGAACCGTCGCGCCAGCATTGTTGACGACCGTCGTCGGGCCGCCAGCGGGGAACAGGCAGCCAAAATCCAGCCGCTTGATATAGCCGTCTTGCTTCTTGGAAACGCCGGCGATCCGCGCGCTGATGGTATCGGTCAGCTTGAAGTCGGCCGATCCACGCAGGTCGATCCGGTTGCGGCTGCCATAGGTCGCGGCCACATAGCCGGTGTTCGATCCGGTCGGCCGCCTCGAGTAGAGCTTTACCGCACCGCCGATCGAGTTTTTGCCGGCCAGCGTGCCCTGCGGGCCGCGCAGGATTTCGACCCGGTCAAGGTCGAGCAAGTCGAGAATGGAACCGGTCAGCGTCGCATAATAGACGTCGTCGACATACAGGCCCACGCCGGGTTCCAGCGCAGCGCTGAAGTCTTGCTGGCCAACGCCACGGATGTTCCCGACGAGCGAGGAGCCATAGGATGCGCCCTGCGGCTTGAGGGTGACCGAGGGCGCCTGATTGGCGACATCGGCGATGCTGGTCTGGCTGCGCGCTTCGAGCATCGCCCCGGACACGGCGGTGATGGCCAGCGGCGTGTCCTGCAGGTTCTGCTCACGAAACTGCGCAGTCACCATGATCGTCTCGACGTCTCTGGCCGTCGACGCGCTCTCGGTCTGACCGCTGGTCGAAGCCTGCGGCGCCTGCGCGCCAGCGGCGCTCGACAAGGCGATCCCCATCGCGAACAGACTGGTCCGGCAGACGATGCCCTTTCCTTTCTTGGTCATGCTCATCTCTCCTCTCGTTTTTCTTTTCGGTGCGGCCGCCCTTTGATCGGGCGGTCCTGTGGGCGATCGCCTTTCTCAGCGCGACCGCCCAAAGTCGTTCTCAGGCGCGGGTTCGGCCCGGCTCAGCTGAACCGCTGGTAGGAAATGTCGGTTTTGTCGGCCCGCCCACGCAGCGTTGCCGGGTTGTTTTCGGAACCGAACGGCGTGCGCGGTCCGGTGTGGGTAAAGTCGAGAACGGCCCAGCGTTCCGCGATCTTCCATTCTCCCTCGCGGCGCTCGAAGCGGTGGACATAGCGCCCGAACATCTGGTTGAGCTGGGCGTCGGCATTGTGGATCGCATGGTAATAGGCCTCGCACCAGGCGGTGTCCCCATCCACTTCGATCGAGATATTCGTCACATGGTGCTGGGTGCCGCCCGGTGCGACCTGCGGCATGCGCTCGACCGCGGCTTTTGCGAAATCATGCGCCAGCCGGTCGTGCCCGGCATGATGATCGATGGCGTCGGAATGGAAGGCCGACATGATGAGGTCGACGTCGCAGCGATCGACACCGCGCCAATAGCGGCTGAGCACCTTGGTGATGAGACGCTCATCGATCATCTCCTGCAGACTAGATTCAGAATTCACGCAACCACTCCATTTCTAGAAAGCGCGCGCCAGAAATCCGGCGTCGCGCGCACGCCCCATCGCTTTCGCGCCTTCGCCTGAAGCCGCGCAGCAACGAATGATCAATGATGTCGACACTTGCCTTTCCGGTTCTCACCGCCTGTCACAGGGCCACAGCTGGCCTTGCGTCTGCGCGTTCAGAGCGGACCGTCGCACGGCCTTACATCCTCCCTCATCCACAGCCCTCCTGCTCGACTCGCTTTGCGGGCTTGGCGTCGAGTTAACATGATAACTGATAGACGGCAACATGATTGATCGCCGTGGTCGAGGAGGCAAGATGGCCGGCCGATGTGATCTTAGCGTCCCCAAAGCTCTAACCGTCGACATGTCGTCGCGCCCGGACAATTGCGAGATTGCTAGTTAAAATATTGATATATGGGTTTATAATTATCAGAATCTCATTCTGTTGATCGAAGCCTGCCTGCCCATGCGAGGCGGGCCCAGGCTTCCGCACTGCCACGCGCGATATCCGCTTGACACCTGAGGGCCCCAGCGACACATTGAATTAACGTGATAACTAAATTTCAGAAGGTAGCCTTGGCTTGGCTGCCTTTCAGGATGCTCGCAACACGACGAGCGCTGGTGCCGATGTGACAAGAGAGGATGCCGTGATGGCCAATATCGATTCCCCCGATCTTCAGACGCGTCTCGAGCGCTTGCTCGACATGGAAGACATTCGCGAAGTCCTCCGCCGCTATACTCGCGGCCTCGACCGTCATGACGATGCGGTCATCGCCAGTGCTTTCTGGCCGGACGCGGAGATCAATTATCTCGACGATTTTTCAGGGCCGACAGACGCGTTCGTAGACTGGGGCAACCAGCGGCACGAAGAGCGTTATGTCTGCCACCAACATCACATCACCAATGTGAACATCGATCTCGACGGGGATCGGGCGCATGTCAGCAGCTACGTCATCTACATGCTGCGCCAGAAGCAGGATCTGCAGAACATCGGCAGCGGCCGGTACATAGACCAGTTCGAGCGCCGCAATGGTGAGTGGCGGATTGCCCTGCGGGAATTCCTGCCGGAAATGGGCGTGACCGTTCCGACGGGCCCTCGTCGCGAACTCGCGAGCCCGCCGGGCAATGGGCGGTGGGACAGGGACGATATTTCCTATCGCCGCCCGCTCATGCGGCGGGATTCATCCGGTTCAGCATAACCGTCTGGAACTGTCGTGCTGCTGAGAGCACATCTTGCACGCGGCATCCGTCCGCGGCCATGATCGAGGCAGCCGCAAAACATCGGCTGTTGGAAAGCATAAGCGCGCGCGAGGGGAGGCAAGGCCATGTCCGGTCCGTCGACCACGCCAGATCGAGAGGGTGATATCATGCAGGCTGAAGGCCTTCCAAAGCCTGCAGGCAAGCCACAGTTCGGGCCTGGTTATCGCGCGTGGCTACTCGCTCTCACCATGGCGGTCAGCGCATTCGGCTTCATTGACCGGGTCATCGTTGCCACGCTGGGCCAGGCGATCAAGGACGACCTGGGTCTCTCCGATTTCCAGCTCGGCATCCTGAGCGGCCTCAGCTTCGCCATTCTCTACAGCACAATGGGATTGCCGATCGCGCGACTGGCCGAGCGCCGCAGCCGGATCAATATCATCTCCATATCGGTCGCCCTGTTTTCGGCCGCGACGGTGGCCTGCGGCATGGCTGCAAATTTCTGGCAGCTCTTCTTGTTACGCGTGGGGGTCGGCATCGGCGAGGCCGGCGTGCAGGCGCCCGCGGTTTCGCTCCTCGCGGATCATTTCCCCAAGGAGCGGCGAGGGGCCGTGATGACCGTCATGAAGCTCGGCAACCCGGTCGGTTCCGTGATCGGTGCGCTCACGGCGGGGTGGATAGGATCGACCTATGGCTGGCGCGCGGCGATCATCTGCATCGCAGCGCCCGGGCTCGTCGTGGCGCTTCTCTTCCGACTGACACTGCGAGAGCCGCCACGCGGCCTGTCCGATCCGGATCTTGCAGAGGCGAAGAGCGAACCACCCCCGCTGCGGGCGGTGCTCAAAATGATGGCCGCGCGGCCCGAGTTTCGCCACATGCTGATCGGGTTGGCCCTTGTCACGCTCGGCATGTATGGCTCCGGTGCCTTTTATGCGCCCTTCTTCATGCGTGTGCATGATTTGAGTTTGAGCCAGGTTGGCGTGTTCTATGCCGTCCAGAGCGGCATCGCGGCGACGCTGGGCCTCGCCATCGCAGGATTCGGCGTGGATCTGATTTCGAGATGGGGCGCCCAATGGTATGCGCTGCTCCCCGCGCTCGGGGTGCTGATCGGCGCGCCGTTTACCCTGGCAGGCTACAGCGTGGCGCATCCCATGCTGGCGCTGGTCTTGCTCATCAGCGGCGCCGTTCTGGCCTTCTTTCACAATGTGCCGACGCTTGTCGCCTTCCAGAATATGGTGGGGCCGAGAATGCGCGCGACGGCGGCGTTTGTCTTCTTCTTTGTCACCACCTTGGTCGGGGTCGGCTTGGGGCCCGCGCTCATCGGTTTTATCAGCGATCTCTATGCCAACGCCCTCTTTGCGGATGGAAATTATGCCGCACTGTGCGGCAGCAAAACCGTTTCGACCGTCGCCGCCGTTCAAAGCGCCTGCACCGCTGCGTCCACAAGCGGCATTCGTTATGCGCTTATGACGAGCGTTCTGCTGCCTGTGTGGTCTGCGCTCCACTTCTTCCTCGCGGCTCGGGCGATCCGGCAATCGGGCTCTTGAGTGGTAGTTTATGACGCCGTAGCCGATCGCCGCCTTCGACTCTTTCGGCCTGCATAGTTGCGGTCGGACTAGACGGGACAGTCGACCGGAACCGAGGGGCTGCTGGCCCGGCGTGGGCCGCTAAAGCGGTGCTGCGTCCATGGGTCGTAACGAATCGTTGGTTATCGGTGCGGCCAATGTAGGCAGAACTGCCCAAGAGCGCGATGGCGCTACGCGGACCGGAATAGCCCAAGGGCCAAGGCCGCGCAGATGGTCCCCATCCAGACCAACCCGGGCATTCACGTGAAAAGCCACGCCACAGGCGAAGGCCTAGGAAAGAGCGAAGGTTTAGAGAGTGCGGCTATGCTATGGCCGCAGGTGAAATCAGTTCCAAAACCGGCTGAGTGCACGCGATTTCCGACAAACTACTGCGGGCGCGCAATTTGATAAAACCGGAGTTCGCGCATTCAGGCTAGATTGACGGGGATCACTAAGATCCAGGATCTGGCGGAGACGGAGGGATTCGAACCCTCGGTAGCCCCTTAAGGCTACGACGGTTTAGCAAACCGCTGGTTTCAGCCACTCACCCACGTCTCCGCGCTCACCGGGGGAAGTGGCGTCCCGTACCGGCTGAGAGCGGCCTATAAACAGGCTGTTCGTGCATGGCAACGCCCGGCGTCGCCTGTTTCTCGAAAGGCTGCAATTTATCGCGCCAACAAGCTCTGGTAGGCAGGCGTGACGGGGATCGCAAAATGATGCGACTCGACGCAGTGCCCGGTGGCGGTCTCGTGGCAATCGGACGCGAACCAACGCGGAACACGCGCCGCCGTTCCACTGTCACTCATCGACTCGTCGTGTCCACTTTTCGACTCATCGCAGCCCTCGTCGCCGCGATTCGCTTGCGCCCAGTCGCTCTGGTAGCCGCCGTGGCACTTCAAACGATATAGAACAGAGCAATCCTTGTCCGCTGACAAAACCAATTCCGGGGGTGTGATCGCACGTCTGCTGTCTCTCGCGCCCGAGCGGGAGATTTTTCTCCGCACTGGCGGACGCGTGCGCTTCATCCGTATCTCCACGCGCTTCCAGATCGTCGCGGCCAGCGCGCTCGCGGTGCTGGCTTTGCTCTGGGCCGTCGGCACATTCGCGATCCTGTGGAATCAGGCCAGCCTGCTTCTCGAGCGCGGCCATGTCGCGCGGGATCGGGCCGAGGTTCTCTCCCAGCAGGCCAAGGTGAAGGCCTATCGAGAGTCGGTGAACGATATCGCTCAGGATATCGAGCAGCGGCAGAAGGCCCTCGATGAACTGCTGCGCTCCAGCCTCGGTACGGGGATCGAAGAGAGCGGGGCGAACGCGCCCGCTGACGGTCCGGAGGTCAGCAAGCCGCTGAGCGCGGCGTCCCCCGAGGCCTCGCGGTTGGAGGCGCTACGGCGTCATCAGGAAGTGCTCGAGACGCGCCTGGCTGGCGCGGTCGAACATCGCCTTGCAGCGGTAGAAAAGGCGATCCGCAGTTTCGGCCTCGATCCGGCCCGCATGGCGGTGCGCGAGCGGGGGCAGGGCGGTCCCTTCATTCCCGTCGCCTCGATTGTCGCCGACCAGCCGGAGCTGCGGGATATCGCCCTGCTGCTGACCCGTCTCAACACCATGGAAGCTGCGCTGGCGGCGATCCCTTCCGGCAAGCCGACGGCCGCGCCGATGACCACCAGTTCTTATGGCTATCGGCGTGACCCCTTCAACGGCAGCCTCGCGTTCCACGGCGGCATCGATTTCCGGGGGCGCATGGGTCAGCCCATCCTCGCCGCCGCGCCCGGCACGGTGACCTTCGTCGGCACCAAGCATGGCTATGGCAATGTCGTGGAAGTCGACCATGGCAAGGGCCTCTCGACGCTCTATGCGCACCTCTCCGGCTTCAATGCCAAGCCGGGTCAGAAGGTGGCGCGCGGCACCCAGATCGCGCGAATGGGATCCACGGGCCGCTCGACCGGCACGCACTTGCATTTCGAAGTCCATGTCCATGGCGCGGCCGTCAATCCGCGTCCCTTTCTGGAGGCACGCAGGGATGTTCTCGAAGTCCAGCAAACGGCCAAGCGGCGCGTCGCCGACAGTGGCAACCGGGGCTAAGCACACGCCTTTCTCGATCCTCGGCAGCGATGTCAGGATCACGGGCAATCTGGAAGCCAGCGTGGATATGCACATCGATGGCACCATCGAGGGCGACATTGCCTGCGCGGCGCTGGTGCAAGGCGCCGAAAGTCGCATCGCCGGCCATGTGAAGGCCAAGAGTGCCCGGATCGGCGGCCTGATCGAGGGATCGATCACGGCAGAGGAGCTGGTGGTGGAGGCGACAGCCCGGATTACCGGTGATGTGAGCTACGAGCGCATCACCATCGCCACCGGCGGCCAGATCGACGGGCGCATGACGCATAGCGGCCAGCCGACCGAACTCAAGCTGATCAAGAGCGATGTCGGGTAAGTGAGCAGGGAGGCCGGGGCTAACCCCTCCGATCAGCGCTCGCGTGTGGCGCTGAAGCTGATGTCCGGGTTGCGCTCGGCCTGATAGCCCACATCCCATGCCGATCTGGCGAGGAAGACGGGGTTCTCGTCGCGGTCCTTGGCCATGCTCGTCCGATTGATGCTGGCGAAGTCTTCCAGCTTCTTGGCCTCGCCGGTCAGCCAGCGGGCCGTGTCGAACGGCGCCGGCTCTAGTACCGCGCCGACCTTATATTCCGCCTCCAGCCGGCTGATCAGCACGTCGAGCTGCAGCTGACCGACCACGCCGATGATCCACTGGCTGCCGATCTCCGGATAGAAGACCTGGATCACGCCCTCTTCGGAGAGATCGTCCAGCGCCTTGCGCAACTGCTTGGTCTTGGTCGGATCCTTAAGCGCGATGCGGCGCAGGATTTCCGGGGCGAAATTGGGCAGGCCGGTGAAGCGCACATCCGCCTTTTCGCTCAGCGTGTCGCCCACCCGCAGCGTGCCGTGATTGGGGATGCCGATGATGTCGCCGGGGAAAGCCTCGTCGGCAATCTCGCGGTCCTGCGCGAAGAACAGGATCGGCGAGTGGACGGCGATGGGCTTCCCGCTGCCGGAGGGCGTGAGCTTCATGCCGCGGCGGAACTTGCCCGAGCACAGGCGCATGAAGGCAATGCGGTCGCGGTGCTGCGGGTCCATATTGGCCTGCACCTTGAAGATGAAGCCGGTCACGTCGCCGCGTTCCGGCTCGACCGGCGCGGGCTCGGCCGGCTGGGTGCGCGGCGGCGGGGCGTGGGCAGCGAGGGCGTCGATCAACTCGCCGACACCAAAGCGCTTGAGGGCAGAGCCGAAATAGACCGGCGTCAGGTCGCCATGGCGATAGGCTGTCAGGTCGAACGCGGCATAACCAGCTTGCGCCAGTTCGGCCTCTTCCCGCAGGCGCGCAAGACCTGCGGCGGAGAGCACGGTGGCGAGCTTTTCGTCGTCCAGGCCGGTGAGCTGAGTGAAGCTGCCGTCGAATTCCTTGCTCGGGCCGACCGGCTGGTAGAGCCGATTGGTGGCAAAATCGTAGATGCCCTCAAACTCGCCGCCCATGCCGACCGGCCAGCTCATCGGGCAGACATCCAGCGCGAGCGCGTCGGCCACTTCATCCAGCAGCGAGAAGCTGTCGCGCCCCTCGCGGTCCACCTTGTTGACGAAGGTGATGATGGGCACGTTGCGCAGGCGGCAGACCTCGAAGAGCTTGCGCGTCTGCGGCTCGATGCCCTTGGCGGCGTCGATCACCATCACGGCGCTGTCGACGGCGGTCAGGGTGCGGTAGGTGTCTTCCGAGAAGTCCTCGTGCCCCGGCGTGTCGAGCAGGTTGAAAGTGATCACGCTGCCATCGGGCTGGGTGCGCTCGAAGGTCATGACCGAGCTGGTCACCGAGATGCCGCGCTGCTGCTCGATCTTCATCCAGTCCGAGCGCGCGCGACGATTGGCCCCGCGCGCCTTCACTTCGCCAGCAAGGTGAATGGCGCCGCCGGCGAGCAGGAGCTTTTCGGTGAGGGTCGTCTTGCCTGCGTCCGGGTGGGAGATGATCGCGAACGTGCGGCGGGAAGGGATCGTCATAGCAAGCGTCTTAATCCAGGGAGCGAGCGCGCCGGGCGTGGTCGGGCCGGCACAAATGTGGCGCTGCTATAGGGGCTGGGGCGGCGATCCTGCAAGGCGCGGCTTTGCACAGGGCGAGCGTGGCGTGGGGCACCGAAGGCGCGCGCTCTTCCTATCCGCGCACGAGCGGGCTGCATGGTGTTTCAGTCCTAGCTTGCACCAAGGGGGTTGACGTGCTGCCGGTAATCGATTGTACTGAAAGCCGGTTGATAGACGTAAATCGGGACGCCCCGCGTCGCCGATGACCGTAGCATTTCGGTAACACTCCGCCATAAACTGGTCTGCGCGCGCATCGTGCGTTGGACATTGTCATGCATCTCTCTATGCAATCGATTGCTCGATTTTGTTTTTTGCAGGAGATGGATGATGAAGCGGCTTCACGCCGGTGTTGCGGTTTTGGCACTGATGGCTGTCATGGGTGCAGCGCCAGTTCGCGCACAGCAGACCACCACAAACAGTGTTGATACCGCGCCTGACGAAATCATCGTCACCGCTCAGAAGTCCGGTGTGCAGGCGCTGCAGGAAGTGCCGCTCGCCATCCAGGCGTTCAGCGGTGAAGACCTCAAGGAGCGCAACATCAACAATATCGCGGACCTCGCCACGGCGATTCCGGGTATTTCCGAGAGCCAGCGCCAGTCGGTCGCGTCGCGCTCGTTCAGCATCCGCGGCGCCGGCGCTGGCGCTGCCAATGGCGACTCGGCCATCGGCTATTATGTCGACGACGTGCCGTTCGTGGTCACCAACTTCGGCATTGCGCCGCCGATTCGCTTCCTCGACCTCGACCGCGTCGAGGTTTTGCGCGGTCCGCAGGGCACGCTCTATGGCCAGGGTTCGGCCGGCGGTGTGTTCATCTTCCACACCCGCGATCCTGACCTGACCGAGATCAAGTTCGCCGCCGAGGCGCAGGCCTCCCAGACGCGCGGGGCCGGTGGCCTCAACTATGGCGTCGCAGGCGTCGTCTCCGTCCCGATCATCAAGGATGTGCTTGCGGTCCGCGTCAGCGGTGGCCACTCCTATAATCCGGGTTGGGCGGACGAATATTACGGTGCGTTCGACGGCACGCCGGACCGTAAGGGCGTGAACGAGGTTCGCGACGACGACATTCGCGTGGTCGCGCTGTTCCGTCCGGTCGACAACCTGAATATCCGCGCGCAGTACTGGCATTTCCGTCCGCGCCAGCAGTTCCTGGGCGGTCTCGCCTCGACCCAGCCCCCTTATTACGCGAACACGGCGGCGCAGCCGAGCTTCGGCAATGGCGACTTCAAGCTCTACAGCCTGTCGGCCGGTCTGGACTTCGATACCTTCTCGATCACCAGTGCCACCACTTACCTCAAGGGCAATTTCGGCATTTACGTGCCGATCGCGCCGGCGGGTGCTTTCTCGAGCCAGTTCTTCCCGGACATGTTCAGCCAGGAAGTGCGGATCAACTCCACCACCGACGGCCCATTCCACTGGCTGCTCGGCGGCGCCTATCAGGACGGCAGCGGCCCGCAGGAAAACTATCTGCGTATCCCCGTTGCGGGTATCGACACCAATGCCGACAACAATACCATCACCAAGAACTGGGCGGTGTATGGCGAACTGGGTTACGACCTGTTCGACGGCAAGCTGCGTCCCCGGGTTGGCCTGCGCTATTATCATGACAAGCGCACGTTCGAGGACGCCAACACGACGAACACGAACAAGAAGAACGTGACGACCTGGCGCGTCAACCTCTCCTATGTGCCCAATGATGATCTGACGGTGTTCGCTACGGCGGCGACCGGCTTCCGTCCGGGCATCGTGCAGTCGCAGATCCAGGCGGACCTGCTTGCGGACGTCGGCATCCCTGCCGGCACCCAGACCCGTCCCGAAAGCTCGACCAACTATGAGGCCGGCATCAAGTGGCGCTCGCCCGATCGCACGCTCAACGTCGGGTTGAACTTCTACATCAACAAGCTCGAGGACATGCTGACGCCGACGCCGACGCTGGACGCGAACGTTTCCGGTTTCTCGAACTTCGGTGACGGCACCAGCAAGGGCGTCGATATCGAGATGCGCTGGCGGACGCCTCTGGACGGGCTGACGCTGAGCGCAGTCGCGAACATCAACCAGGGCAAGTATGACACGGTCGATCCCGCCGTGCAGGCGCGCCTGCCCTACCTGCGTCCCGGTACGCGGCTGGTCAACACGCTCGAGGAAAATGCCCGCGTGGATGCGACCTATGAGACATCGCTTGGCGGTGACCTCAACGGCCTGTTCAACGTCGCATGGACCTACAATGGCAACCGCCTGCAGACCAATGGCGAGTATGTGAAGGCCTATAGCGTATACAGCGCCAATATCGGCCTGCGGTACAAGGCCTATGACCTGACGCTGTTCGGCGAAAATCTCGGCGATTATGATGGTGCTGTGCTCACGCTCAACACCTCCAGCATCCGGGTGACGCCGCGCACGATCGGCCTGCGGTTGCGCGTCAACTATCAGTGATCCTGCCACGGGCGTGGTGACACGCCCGGCAGTCAGGAGAAAAGGGCGGGCGCGGCGAGAGCTGCGCCCGCCTTCTTTTTGGTGCTATCCGCCGGCAGAGATCGTGCAAAGCGGCGGGAACCAGATGGCAGGGATCGCAATTCTGCAGGCACCGCAGCTGTTGCGGTCGGAGACACGGTCATCATGAACAGGCTTATCCGCGCCGCCCTTCTCAGCGCTGTCCTTGCGGCAGGTCCCGCCTTTGCGCAGGACGAACCGGAGAAGGAGGACAAGACAGCGCAGAAAGCGGGCGAGATCGTGACGCAGCCCGCGCGCGACGTGGGCATCGAGAAAACGAAAATCCCCGAGGTGCTGGCCCGCGCTGTCGAGCAGCCCTATGCGCCGGCCGGCAAGGGCTGCCGCGCGGTGATCGACCAGATCGCCGAGCTGAATGCGGTGCTGGGCCCGGACTTTGACGCCAACAGCAAGGCCAATGAGAACAAGTTCGGCAATCTCGCGGCTGCCGGTGGCGCGGCGATCGTCAACTCGATCATTCCGTTCCGGGGTCTCGTTCGCGAAGTGAGCGGCGCGGCAGGGGCCGAGCGTCGCCTGCAGGCCGCCATCAACGGTGGCGTCGCGCGCCGGGGCTATCTGCGCGGGCTGGCGGTCAGCCGAGGCTGCAAGCTGCCCGTGCCGCCGGCGCCCGCTCCAGCCGAGGAGGAGAAGCGGAAAGCGGACTGATCGCCCGCGTTTCCGCCGCTCCTTTGTTCTTATCCGCGCAGAGTTGCGCCCTGTTTAGCCGCAGCAGCCACTACGCGATCAGCGATGGCCTTCAGCTCTTCATCCGTGAAGCTCTTCTCGCCGGGCTGCAGAGTCACTTCCACCGCGAGGCTCTTGTGGCCTCCCGGCACGCCCTGCCCGGCGAAGAGATCGAACAGGCGCGCATCGACGATTGCGTTCTTGTCCGCCCCCCGCACGGCGCGCACCAGCGCGTCGGCTTCCAGATCCACCGGCACGAGGAAAGCGAAGTCGCGGGTGACGGCCTGCAAGGCCGGCGGTGCGTAGGCCGTGCGCATAAATGTGGTCTTCTTCGGCACCGGGATTGCATCGAGGTGGATTTCCGCCGCAACGACCGTGCCATCGAGATCGAAGGCGCGGGCGAGGCGGGGATGCAACACGCCATAAGCGGCAAGCACATTTTTGGGGCCGAGGCGCAGCGTGCCGGATTGGCCGGGATGATAGGCATCGCCAGCCTCGCCCATCATCTGCAGGCGGCTTGCAGGCGCACCGGCGGCCATCAGCAGCGCAATGACCTCTGCCTTGATGTCGAAGGCATCGAACGGGCGGGCCTTGCCGCCCTGCCAGCCGCGCGGGCTTTTTTCGCCGGCCATCAGGATGCCGAGGGTCAGCTTCTCGTCGCTGCTGCCATCATCGGCGCGGAAATAGCGCCGGCCGATCTCGAACAGGCGGATCGAGGATGCCCCGCGATCGGCATTGCGTCGCGCGGCTGAGAGCAATCCGGCGAGCAGCGTTGGCCTCATCACCTTCATGTCTTCGCTGATCGGGTTGGCGAGCGTCCAATCGCCGCCACCAAAGGGCTCGGCTTCGCTTTCAGAAATGAAGGACCAGTTGATCGCCTCGTTAAGGCCGCGAGCGGCAGCCGCGCGACGGGCGCGGCGCTCGATGAGCTGCAGCGGCGTTGCGGTCGGGCGGGCGACGCCCGGTGTGCGGGGCAGGGGGACGGACGGGACGTTGTCCAGCCCTTCGATCCGCACGACTTCCTCGACGATGTCGGCGGTGCCGTGGATATCGCGGCGCCACGTCGGGATGGTAATCCGCCAGCTTGCACCAGCCTCCACGGTGAAGCCGAGCGCGGCGAGGATCGCCTGCTGGCGCTCTGCGCTCACCGTCATGCCGGCCAGCGCATCGACCATGTCGGGCCGATAGCCCTCGATGACGCGCGGCTCTGTCGGCGGGGTGCCGGCGCGCGTCGCCTCGGTGGGCGTGCCGCCACACAAAGCGAGAACCAGCCGCGTCGCGATGTCCAGCCCCTCATCCAGGAACGCCGGGTCCACCCCGCGCTCGAAGCGCTGGCGGGCATCGGAGGTGAGGCTGAGCGCCTGCCCCGTCCGCGCGATGCTCTCGGGCGTGAAATAGGCGCATTCGATCAGCACATCGGTGGTGCTCTCCTGCGCGCCGCTATGCTCGCCGCCCATGATGCCGCCGATATCGTGAACAGCGGAGGCATCCGCGATCACCGTCATGCCCTCGGCCAGCGTATAGGTCTTGCCGTTCAGCGCCAGCACCTGCTCGCCGGCCTTCGCCTTGCGCGCGACGAGGCCGCCATCGAGACTGGCCATGTCATAGACATGCAGCGGGCGGCCCAGGCCGATCATGACGAAATTGGTGATGTCCACCAGCGCGCTGATCGGCTTCTGGCCGATGGCCTTCAGGCGCCGCTGCAGCCATTCCGGCGAGGCGCCGTTGCGCACGCCGCGCACCGCGCGGGCATAGAAGGCCGGGCAGCCATCGGCATCGTCCGTGCGCACGTCCGGGCCTGCGCCCTGCGCGTCGATTGCCGGGAGCTGGCCGATGATATCATCGAGCGGCCGCAGCGTGCCAAGGCCCTTGGCAGCGAGATCGCGCGCGATGCCGCGCACGCCCATGCAATCCTGCCGGTTGGGCGTGACCGAGACCTCGATGACCGGATCGTCAAGCTGCGCATAATCGGCAAAGCGCGTGCCGATGGGCGCGTCCGCAGGCAGCTCGATGATGCCCTCATGATCTTCGCCCAGCTCCAGCTCGCGCGTGGAGCACATCATGCCGTTGGATTCGACGCCGCGAATGGCCGCGACCCGCAGCACCATGCCATTGGCCGGCACCGTGGCGCCGGGCAGGCCGAACACGCCGACCAGACCGGCGCGGGCATTGGGGGCGCCGCAGACGACCTGCAGCGGACCATCGCCGGCATCGACGCTCAGCACCTGCAGCTTGTCGGCCTGCGGATGCGGCGCGGCCGTGAGCACTTTGGCGACGCGGAAGCCATCGAGCTTCTCCGCGGGGTTCTCGACGCCCTCGACCTCAAGGCCGATGTCATTGAGCGCGCGCAGAATCTTTTCCAGCGAGGCGCTGGTGTCGAGATGGTCCTTGAGCCAGGAGAGGGTGAACTTCATGCGCGGGCTCCGGGATTGCCGGTAAGATCAAACCCGTGCTCCTGCGAAGGCAGGAGCCCAGGGCGGTGAAGGACGGCGGCTGCGCCCTGGGTTCCTGCTTTCGCAGGAACACGAACTCGCAAGAAATGGCTCATGCGCCCACTCCTCCGCTCAGCGTAGGCACATCCAGCGCGGAGAAGCCGTAATGGCGCAACCAGCGCAGATCGCCGTCGAAGAAGGCGCGGAGGTCGTTCATGCCATATTTGAGCATGGCGAGCCGGTCGACGCCGGTGCCGAAGGCAAAGCCCTGCCACTCAGCGGGATCCAGCCCGCAATTGCGGATGACATTGGGGTGGACCATGCCGCTGCCGAGCACTTCCATCCAGCCGCCATTTTCCGCATCGCCGCTGCCGCCGATGACGCGCTGGCCCTTCTCGATGGTGTAGCCCACGTCCACTTCCACCGAAGGCTCGGTGAAGGGGAAGTAGCTGGGGCGCAGGCGCAGGACGATGTCCTCACGCTCGAAGAACGCCTTGAGGAAGGTCTCCAGCGTCCATTTGAGGTGGCCGAGATGGATGCCCTTGTCGATCACCAGACCTTCGATCTGGTGGAACATCGGGGTGTGCGTCGCGTCGCTGTCCGAGCGGTACACGCGGCCGGGCGCGATGATGCGGATCGGCGGTGGCGTGCTCGTCATGGTGCGGATCTGCACCGGCGAGGTGTGGGTGCGCAGCAACATGGCGGCCGGATTGCCATCGCCGCCGGTCGCGCGGGCATTGTCGCCGAAGTAGAAGGTGTCGTGCATCGCGCGGGCGGGGTGCGTCTCGGGGATGTTGAGCGCAGTGAAGTTGCGCCAGTCATCCTCGATCTCCGGGCCGGTAGCGACCGCGAAGCCCAGATCGGCGAAGATCTCGGCCAGCTCGTCCATCACCTGGCTGACGGGGTGAATGCTGCCCGGCGGGGGCAGGTCTACCGGCAGCGTCATGTCCAGCGTCTCGGAGGCGAGGCGGGCATCGAGCGCCGCGGTTTCGAGCGCGGTCTTGCGGGCAGCGATGGCGCTCGTCACGCTTTCGCGCAGGTCGTGGATCGCGGGGCCTTGCTGCTGGCGCTCTTCCGGACTCATCCGCCCCAGCGTCTTGAGCAGGGCGGTGATGGCGCCGCTCTTGCCCAGCGCGCTGACGCGCAGCGCTTCCACGGCATCGAGGGTGTCGGCGGCGGCGATGTCGGCGATGAGGCCGTCCTTGAGGGATGTGACGTCGGTCATGGCCGCGTCCGCTAGCCTAATTCACCGCAAACGAAAAGGGCGCCGGCACGCCGACGCCCTTTCCTTTGATGGTTGCGACCCGGTTTCGATCAGGAGAACTGAACGACCGACTGACGACGACGCAGCGTGCTGCCGATCAGCGCGAAACCGCCGAGCATCAGCGCCCAGGTCGTCGGCTCGGGTACCGGCACTGCGCTCATCGCGGTAACCGTCACGCCATCCAGCGCCGGGCCGGTCCAGGGCGAGTCGGTCATCGACGCAAAGCTGAGCGTCGTGAGGTTGCCCGAGGCCGTGAAGGTGTAGGTGTAGTTCGTCCAGCCCATATTGGTCTTCGAGAAGCCGGTATTGTCGAAGCTGAACAGCTGGCCGTCATTGCCTGTCGCGGCGACTTCCAACGTCTTGACCGCCGGCCCACCTTCGGGATTGCCGGCCATCAGGAAGTCGACATTGTAGGTCATGCCTTCGATGGTATCGAACGTCTGTGCGATCGCGCCCTGGGCGCTGCCGTTCAGATCGATACTGCGGCTGCCGCTGCCCGACTGCCAATAGCCGCCGATCAGCTCCACATTGCCGGAGGTGATGGTCCAACCCGTCAGGGCCGTGCTGTCGGTGCCCAGGCGGAGGAAATAGGTGCCTGGATCGTTACCGGTCTCGAAATCGCCGTTGATGAACGTTGCTGCCTGCGCAGCGGACGGGAGGGCGAGCGTCGCCGCGACCCCCAATAGCAGTCCCTTCATTTGGTTCTCCACTTATAGTCCCACGCACTCGCAATGCTGCAGTGCGGAAAAGGTTTCCGAAGCGTTAACCAAAATCCAGAGAGTCCCGAAATGATACAAAAAGGGCGCCGGAAGCATCCGACGCCCTCTTTGGGATGATTGTGCAGATGCTCAGGCTGCGGGCAGGGCCGCGCGCGCCTGGGCAATGATGCCCTTGAACACATCGCCTTCATGCATGGCGATGTCGGCCAGAACCTTCCGGTCCAGTTCGACGCCCGCCAGCTTGAGGCCGTGCATGAACTGGCCATAGGTCAGGCCTTCCATGCGGACAGCTGCGTTGATGCGCTGGATCCACAGGGCGCGGAAGCTCCGCTTCTTCACCTTGCGGTCGCGATATGCGTACTGGCCAGCCTTTTCGACAGCCTGACGCGCGATGCGGATCGTGTTCTTGCGACGGCCATAATAGCCCTTCGCCTGATCCAAAATCCTCTTGTGCTTCGCCTTGGTGGTTACACCGCGTTTGACACGTGCCATGTCGCCTGCTCCTTACTTGAGGCCGTAGGGCGCCCAGAGGCGCACGTGAGCGACATCCGCGTCGGAGAGAACTTCCGTACCGCGATTCTGGCGAATATACTTCGCGTTGTGGCTGATCAGGCGGTGGCGCTTGCCGGCGACACCATGCTTGACCTTGCCGGTGGCGGTGAATTTGAAGCGCTTCTTCACACCGCTCTTGGTCTTGAGCTTGGGCATTTTCGTCTCCTTTGTCTTAGCGCAAGCACCCCGGAGGATGCTCGCAGACGATTACGGACGAACACGGCAGCCCTTACTGGCCGGCCCGTCCTTGCGGTCTTCCATAGGACATGGAAGCGCGGGCGTATAAGCGCGGCCGCGCGCCGACGCAAGCCCCTTAGGTGCGGGCCGGATTTGACGCCGGTCAACGACTCCTCGCCCCCATCGCATTAATATGGCACCAGTTTCGCACGATCCCGATGCGGTGAACAAGGAGGCTGCCATGAAGACGGTGATGGTTCTGATCCATGATGACCCGAGTCAGGAAGCGCGCCTGCAAACCGCGCTCGACATTGTGCGCGCGGTGGAGGGGCATCTGCTCTGTCTCGATGTCGTCCAGATTCCCATGATCGCCGACGGTTTTGGCGCGGGCGGCGGCACCGGCGTGCTGATGATGGATGAGCGCGACCGGGAGGACAAGAATATCGAGGCGCTCGAGCCCCGGCTCGCCAATGAAGGGGTGAGCTATGAGTGGGCGCGGGTGCAGAGCCAGTCCGAGGAGGGCATTACGGACAATGTCCGGCTGGTCGACATGATCGTCGTGGGCAAGCAGGCCTTCGGCGCGGTGAACGAGACCGGCGACACGGCCTCCCGTCTCGCGGCGCTGACCTCCGCCCCGGTCCTGCTGGTGCCGACGGAGCAGAAGCGCCTGGATCTCTTCGGCAAGGCGCTGGTCGCCTGGGATGGATCACGCGCGGCCGATGCCGCGCTGCGGGCGGCCATCCCGCTGCTGCGCATGGCCAGCGAGGTCGAGGTGGTGACGATCGGGGAAGGGGAAGGCGACCCGGACGAGGCGGCCGCCTATCTTGACCGGCATGGCTGCAAGGTCGTCAGCCGGCGCCTGCCCAAGGCTGGCGCGGTGAGCGACCAACTGATCGAGGCCATGCGGTCCTCCGGCGCGAGCTGGGCGGTGATGGGCTGCTATGGCCGCAGCCGCCTGCGCGAGCAGCTGTTCGGCGGCACGACACGGACGCTGCTGGCCAAGGCGCCGATCCCGATCCTGCTTTCTCACTGAGGCGCCACCGAGGCGCGCATCCCGCAATGGGGCGCGCCTCAGTTGGCCATGGCGAAGCTGTTGGTGTCGATCAGTTCGCCGGCCTGATTGCCGGCCGCTTCGATCAGCCGCCGTTCGAGCGTGGCGAGGCGGGTCTTGCTCTCCAGCTTTCCGCCCAGAAGATCGGTCAGATAGAAGGTATCGACGGCCCGCTCGCCGAAGGTGGCGACGTGGGCGCTGTGGACCATGGTCTTGGACTGGAACAGCGCGAAGGCGAGGCTGAGCAGCAGGGCAGGGCGGTCGCGCGCCATGACTTCCACCACCGTGAAGCGATTGGAGGCCTTGTTGTCGATCAGCACCTGCGGCACGATCTGGAAGGCTTCGGCGCGCCGACGGGCCAGCGGGCGCTCGTCCAGCTTGTGCATCAGCTTGTGGCGGTTGAGCAGCGCGTCCTCGATGTAGGTCTTCACGCGCTGCAACTGCTCGGGCGCATCGAAGCGGCCCCCGAGCGGGTCCTGCACCAGGAAGTTGTCCAGCGCCGTGCCATCCTTGAGGGTGTGGATGCGGGCATCGATGATGTTGCCGCCGGCCAGATGGATCGCCCCGGCGATCCGGTAGAACAGTCCGGGATGGTCCGAGGCATAGACGGTGACCAGCGTCGCGCCGCGCTCGGGATAGGAACGGGCATCGATGGAGAGATCGGACTGCCCGGCATCCAGCAGATGCCGCGCATTGCGCTCCAGAATGTCCTGCGATTCGGCGATCCAGTAGGATTGCGGGAAGCGCTTCACCAGCCTGTCGAAGGCCTTGTCGTCCAGCGCCAGGCTCGCGCGCAACGCGTCGCGCTTCTCCTCGATGCGCTCCTGACGGCCCCGCTGCTTGTGGCCGGGGCGGATGACCTCCTCGGCGGAGTCGTAAAGCTCGGCGAGGAGCTGGCGCTTCCAGCTGTTCCACACGCCCGGTCCGACCGCGCGGATGTCGACGATGGTCAGGATCACCAGCAGCCGCAGCCGCTCGGGGCTCTGCACCACTTCGGCGAAGTCGAGAATGGTCTTGAAGTCCGAAAGGTCGCGCTTGAACGCGGTTGCGGACATCAGCAGATGGTAGCGCACCAGCCAGGCGACGGTCTCCGTCTCGGCATCGCTGAGGCCCAGGCGCGGGCAGAGCTTGGTCGCCACCTCCGCGCCGAGAATACTGTGGTCGCCACCGCGCCCCTTGGCGATATCGTGCAGCAGCACCGCAACATAGAGCACGCGGCGGGAGATGATCTTCTCGATGATCGCGCTCGCCAGCGGATGATCGACCTTGAACTCGCCCTTTTCGATCTGGGAGAGCAGGCCGATGGCGCGGATGGTGTGCTCATCCACCGTATAATGGTGGTACATGTCGAACTGCATCTGCGCGACGACGCGGCCGAAGTCGGGCACGAAGCGCCCGAACACCCCGGCCTCGTTCATCCAGCGCAGCACCTTCTCCGGGTCGCGGGGCGAGGTAAGCACGTTCATGAACAGCGCATTGGCCTGCGGGTCTTCGCGCTCCTTGCGGGTAATCAGCACCGAATCGCGGTTGAGCGCGCGCATTGCATCCGGGTGGATCTCCAGCCCATGCTTGTCCGCCAGCGAGAAGATTTCGATCATCCGCACCGGCTGCTCGCGGAAGAAATCATCCTCGGGAATGGTGATGCGGCCCCGCTCCAGCACGAAGCCATCCAGCTTGCGCGGGCGGTTGAACATGGCCGGGATGTAGCGCCGGCCTCGGCTGGCCATCTTGTCATCGAGATGGGCGAGGAACACGCCGGTGAGGTCGCCCACCGTCTTGGCCATCAGGAAGTAGAGATGCATGAACCGCTCGACGGCGGACCGGCCGCGCTTGGGCGAGAAGCCCATGCGCTCGGCGACTTCGATCTGCAGATCGAAGGTCAGGCGGTCCTCAGCGCGACGGGAAATCTCGTGCATGTGGCAGCGCACGGCCCAGAGGAAATTCTCGGCCCGCTGGAACTGGGAAAGCTCGGCGCGGGTCAGCAGGCCCACATCCACCAGTTCCGCAACAGTGCGCACCCGGTTCACATATTTGCCGATCCAGAACAGCGTGTGCAGATCGCGCAGGCCGCCCTTGCCCTCCTTGATATTGGGCTCGACGACATAGCGGCTGTCGCCCATCTGCTTGTGCCTGGCATCCCGCTCCGCCAGCTTCTCGGTGACGAAGGTCTTGGCGGTGCCCTGCATCACATCCTTGTCGAAGCGGGCGACGCATTCGTCGTAAATGCCCCGGTCCCCCCACACGAAGCGCGATTCCAGCAGGGCGGTGCGGATGGTGAGGTCCGACTTCGCCATGCGCACCGTCTCGTCGATCGAGCGGCTGCTGTGGCCGACCTTGAGGCCCAGATCCCACAGCGCATAGAGCATGCTCTCGATGACCTGCTCGGTCCATTCGGTGGGCTTGTAGGGCGTGAGGAAGCCGATATCGACATCGCTATAGGGCGCCATTTCGCCACGCCCATAGCCGCCCACCGCAACCACGGTCAGCCGCTCGGACGCGGTGCGGTTGCTGATCGGGTAGAGGTGCTTGACCGTCGCATCGAAGAGCAGGCGGATGATCTGGTCCATCAGGAAGGCCTGCGCCGTCACGGCGTCGCGCCCGCGTGTCGGGTTGCGGGCAAGCCGGCGGGAGACTTCCTCCCGGCCGATGGCAAGCGCCTCGCGCAACGCCGCGACGATCACTTGCCTACGCGCGGCGGTATCGCTCAGTTCCGTCAATTGGGCAGTGAGCGCATCGGCAATCTGGCGGCGATCAATGATCGCACGGCGGCCGGGCAGCGAATCGGGCACCTTGTTCATGGGTGCCATATAAGCGCGCTTTGCCGCAGTTGCAGGTGCAACCTCGGCATGGCGCGCAAATCGACGGGCTCAGGCGGCGGGCGCGGTTGCGATCTGCTTCAGCTGGTAGATGAGGTCGAGCGCCTCGCGCGGAGTGAGTGTATCGGCGTCGATGGCGTCCAGCCGGTCGCGCAGCGGGTCGGTGGCGACCTCCGGCGCGGCGGAGAGCGTGGCGGCGAACAGCGGCAGGTCATCGAGCCCCGCCGCGATGCCGCCGGTCTGCGCCTTGCCGGCCTCCAGCTTGCCGAGCACGGCCTTGGCGCGGGCCAGCACCGGGGCGGGCAAGCCTGCAAGCCGCGCCACCGCGATGCCGTAGCTGCGGTCGGCGGGGCCTTCGGACAGCTCGTGCAGCAGCACCAGATCGCCATTCCATTCCCGCGCGCGAACATGGTGGAGCGAGAGGGCGCCGAGGCGCTCGGCCAGGCGCGTCAGCTCGTGATAATGGGTGGCGAACAGGCAGCGGCAGGCATTGCTGTCATGGATCGCTTCCACCACCGCCCAGGCGATGGCGAGGCCGTCATAAGTCGACGTGCCGCGGCCCACTTCATCGAGGATCACGAAGCTGCGCTCGGTCGCCTGCGCAAGGATCGCGGCGGTCTCGATCATCTCGACCATGAAGGTCGAACGCCCGCGCGCCAGATTGTCCGAGGCGCCGACACGGCTGAACAGGCGGTCGACCAGCCCAAGGCGGGCGGCGCGTGCGGGCACGAAGCTGCCGGCCTGCGCGAGAATGACGATCAGCGCGTTCTGGCGCAGGAAGGTCGATTTACCGCCCATGTTGGGGCCAGTCACCAGCCACAGCCGATTGTCCGGCGTGAGCGTGCAGTCATTGGCGACGAAGCTGGTGCCGTCCTTCGCCAGCGCGGCCTCCACCACCGGATGGCGCCCGCCCTCGATGGCGATGCAGGGCTCTTCGGCGAAGACCGGTCGGCTCCAGCCGCCTTCGACAGCGCGCTCGGCCAGAGCCGCCGCCACGTCGATCCGGGCGAGGGCGTCCGCCGTGCGGGCGATGGCGGTGCGGCTGTCCATCACCAGCGTCACCAGTTCCTCGAAATGCGCCGCTTCGGCCGCCAGCGCATGGGCGCCGGCCTGCGTGACCCGGCTGGCCTGCTCGTGCAGGTCAACCGAGTTGAACCGCACGACTCCCGCCAGCGTCTGGCGATGGGTGAAGCCGCTGTCATTGGCCATCAACTGGTCGGCGTGACGGGCGGGCACCTCGACATGATAGCCGAGCACGCCATTGTGGCGGATCTTCAGCGCCGAGATGCCGGTCTGCTCGCGATAGCGCGCTTCTAGCGCGGCAATGGCGCGGCGTCCGTCGCCGGCCATGCGGCGCAGCTCGTCCAGTGCGGCATCATAGCCATCGGCGATATAGCCGCCATGCGCCGCTTCCGTCGGCGGGGCGGGCACAAGGGCGCGGGCCAGTTGATCGACCAGCGCGCCATGACCATCGAGCGATGGCAGCAGATCGTCGAGCAGGGGCGGTCGGTCGGGCAGCGCGCCCAGCCGCTCGCGCAGCGCACGGCCGCCGTCGAGGCCATCGCGCAATTGCCCCAGATCGCGCGGGCTGCCCCGGCCGATGGCGACGCGGCCGAGCGCGCGGCTCAAATCCGGCAAGGCGCGCAGGCGGGTGCGGACCAGCTCGCGCAGCGGCCCGTCATCGTGGAACCAGCGCACCAGATCGAGCCGGGCTTCCACCTTGGCGCGGTCCATCAAAGGCGCGGAGAGGTCCGCCGCGAGCAGGCGCGCGCCGGCGCCGGTTACGGTGCGGTCCACGGTGGCGAGCAGGCTGCCGGCGCGCTGGCCGCTGGCGGTCGTAACGATCTCCAGGCTCTCGCGCGTGGCCGGGTCGATGGCAAGGTGATCCTGCGCGCCAGCCCGCACCGGCGCGGTGAGGAAGGGCATGCGCCCCTTGCCGACATGCTCCAGATAGCCGAGCAGGCCCCCGAGGGCGGACAGCTCCGCGCGTGAGAAGCTGCCGAAGCTCTCCACCGTCTTCACGCCGAAATGGCGGCAGATGTCCGCTTCCGCCCGCGCGCTGTCGAAGCCGCGATTCTCGAAGGGGAGGGCGCCGGTCAGCCGATCGGCGAGGCTCGGCCGCGCAATGACTTCGCTCGCGTTGATCCGGGCCAGTTCCGCCTCGATGCCGCCGGCATCCACCGCCACCACGTCAAGCCGACCGGTGGAAATGTCGGCAGCAGCGACGGCATAATGGCCGGCGGCTTCACCCACGGCGGCGAGCAGATTGGCGCGGCGGCTGTCCAGCAGCGCATCCTCGGTCAGCGTGCCGGCGGTGACGAAGCGCACGATGGCGCGGCCGACCAGCGCTTTCGATCCGCGCGCCTTGGCCTGCTCGGGCGTCTCGGTCTGCTCGGCAATGGCGACGCGAAGGCCCGCCTTGATGAGTCGCGCCAGATAACCCTCGGCGCTGTGTACCGGCACCCCGCACATCGGGATTGGCTCGCCCTCATGCTCTCCGCGCGTGGTGAGCGCGATGTCGAGCACGGCGGCGGCGGTCCTGGCGTCCTCGAAGAACAGCTCGAAAAAATCGCCCATGCGGTAGAACAGCAGGTTGCCCCCGGCTTCCGCTTTGAGCGCCAGATATTGCGCCATCATCGGCGTGGGGCCGCCGGATGCGGCGCTGGCTTTGGAGGATTTGGCTGGCAGACTGGTCACGCGGTTGCGTTAGCAGGGGCTTTCGATCTCGAAAAGCCGGCGGTGGCGTTTCATCCACGGGGTTGTTCGTACCTCGCCTCTTGTGGAGCCGGGCGGAAAGTCGCTAGGGCGTTCCCAATTGCCGAGGAACCCTGCTGATGACCGATAAAGCCGCCATCGAATTCTCCGAGCGCGAGGCGCTGCTCTTTCATTCCTTCGGGCGGCCCGGCAAGATCGAGATCATCGCCTCCAAGCCGATGGCGACGCAGCGCGATCTGGCGCTGGCTTATTCGCCCGGTGTGGCCGTGCCCGTGCAGGCCATCGCCGATGATGCTGCCAAGGCCTATGACTATACCGCCAAGGGCAATCTGGTCGCGGTCATCTCCAACGGCACGGCGATCCTCGGCATGGGAAATCTCGGCGCGCTCGCCTCCAAGCCGGTGATGGAAGGCAAGGCAGTGCTGTTCAAGCGCTTCGCCGATGTGGACGCCATCGATCTGGAGCTGAACACCGAAGACCCGCAGGCCTTCATCGATGCGGTGGCGCTGCTGGAGCCCAGCTTTGGCGGCATCAACCTTGAGGACATCAAGGCGCCCGAATGCTTCATGATCGAGGCAGCACTCAAGGAGCGCATGAACATTCCGGTCATGCATGACGATCAGCATGGCACCGCGATCATCTGCGCCGCTGGCCTCATCAACGCCTGCTTCCTGACCGGGCGCGACATTCGCGAGACCAAGGTCGTCGTGAACGGGGCCGGCGCGGCGGCGATCGCGTGCACGGAGTTGATCAAGGCGATGGGCGTGGCGCATGACAATGTGATCATGTGCGACCGCGAGGGCGTGATCTATCAGGGCCGCACCCATGGCATGGACCAGTTCAAGTCCGCCCATGCCGCCCGCACCGAGGCGCGGACCCTGCACGAGGCGCTGAAGGATGCCGATATCTTCCTCGGCCTCTCCGCCAAGGATGCGCTGAAGCCCGAATGGATCAATGAGATGAAGCCGCGGCCGATCCTCTTCGCCATGGCCAATCCCGATCCCGAAATCCTGCCGCCCGTGGCCAAGGCCGCGCGCCCGGATGCGATCATCGCCACGGGCCGCTCGGATTATCCCAATCAGGTCAACAATGTGCTGGGCTTCCCCTTCATCTTCCGGGGCGCGCTGGACGTGCGCGCGACGGCGATCAACGAGGCGATGAAGATCGCGGCGGCGCAGGCCATTGCCGAACTGGCCCGTCAGCAGGTGCCCGAGGAAGTCGCGCTGGCTTATGGCACCAAGCACAGCTTCGGCGCGGATTACATCATTCCCGCCCCCTTCGATCCGCGTCTGATGGAAGTGGTGCCGGCAGCGGTGGCGCAGGCGGCGATGGAGTCGGGCGTCGCCCAGCGGCCCATCGAGGATATGGACGCCTATCGCCAGTCCCTGCGGGCGCGGCTCAATCCCACCACCTCCGTTCTCACCCTCGCTTATGAGGGCGCCAAGGCCAGCCCCAAGCGGGTCGTCTTTGCCGAGGCGGAGGAAGAGGTGGTGCTGCGCGCCGCGATCCAGTTCCGCGATGGGGGCTATGGCACGCCGGTTCTGGTCGGCCGGCAGGATGTCTATGATCGCCTGCGCGATCTCGGCGTGCGCGATCCGGAGAGCTACGAGCTGTATAACAGCGTCAATTCGCCGCTCGTGCCGCGCATGGTCGACATGCTGTACGAGCGCCTGCAGCGCCGTGGCTACCTCCGCCGCGATTGTGAGCGCATGGTCAACCGGGACCGCAACATCTTTGGCGCGCTGCTGCTGCAAATGGGGGAGGCGGACGCGATGATCACCGGCGTCACTCGCACCTACGCGCAGACGATGCGCGAACTGCGCCGCGTGCTCGACCCCGCCGAGGACCGCACGCTGTTCGGCATGCACATCCTCGTCGGGCGTAGCCACACCGTGTTCATGGCGGATACCACTGTCAACGAGCGGCCGAATTCCGCCGAACTGGCGCATATCGCCATCGAATCCGCCGCGCTTGCCCGGCGTATGGGGCATGAGCCGCGCGTGGCTTTTCTCTCCTACTCCACCTTCGGCAATCCGCACGGCAACTGGCTCGATAATATTCGCGGCGCGGTCCAGATCCTCGACGGAATGGAGGTGGACTTCGAATATGAAGGCGAGATGGCGCCCGACGTGGCGCTCAACCGGCGCGTCATGGCGAATTATCCGTTCTGCCGCCTGTCCGGCCCAGCCAATGTGCTGATCATGCCCGGCCTGCAGTCGGCCAATCTCTCGGCCAAGCTGCTGCGGGAACTGGGCGGCGACTCGGTCATCGGGCCGGTGCTGCTCGGGCTGAACCAGCCGGTGCAGGTGGCGACGATGGCCTCGACCGCCTCGGAGCTGGTGACGCTGGCCGTGCTTGCCGCTGGCGGGATCGCGCGCTAATCGTGATCGGGATCGGGTGAGCGCCGCCGGCTGAACCGCCGCGCAGCGCTCCCTTGGCCTTACAGGCAGCGCTGGAACGTCTGGGTGCGGCCCTTGATGGTGCCGTCGCGCAGCAGGATCGTGCCGTCCCGGCAGGATTTGCCATCTTGGGCCACGGCGTCGCCGACCACCACGATGCCGTGATAGGAGCCGGCCATCCAGTTCTGCGCATCGCCGCTCTTGACGGCGAGGCCCACAGCGCGATCGACGGCCGGGATCAGCAGGAAGTTGCCGGACTGGACGATCGCCTCATCCGGGGTCGCGCTCGGGAGCGTCGGCGCCTCATCGGACTTGGGCGCAATCGCCTGGCCCTGCGCGATCGGCACGGTGGCCTGTTTCGCCGGTGCAAAAGCGGGGGCCGTCGCGCGCTTTTCAATCACGGCGGAGAGAAACGGCGCAGGACGGTCGGCGGGGATCAGGATCGGCTGCTGGCCGGCGGGCGTCGCATCTTCGCTTTCGGTCGCGCGGGGCGCATGATCGATGATCGCTGCCGATACCGTCTCACCGCCCCAGATCGGCCCGCGTGCCGACCATAGCCAGCCGGCCAGGGCGATCACCAGCAATGAGATGCTGACCATGCCTGCCGCGATCAGGAGCTTTTGGGCAAGGCCGGGCCGGGCATCCACACCGCTTCGCGCGTGAAGCTGCTCGCTCGCGCGGTCGAAGCCGATCTCCAGCGACCCGATGGCGAATCGCCAGCGGCTCCGGCTGGCCTTGTAATGGCCGACTGTCTCAGTCCGTCGCGCGTAAGTCCGCTCGAGCGGCTGCAGATCGCCAATATGCTGCATGACCACGCTCCCGCTATACAACGATTTGAAGCGATGACGCGGTTAATGCAAGCTAAACCAGTCCGCCGGGTGCACGAACCGGCGCCGGATTACGACGGGCCTGCGGGGCTGAATTACTGAGACGGCCCTGCTGCTCCGGCCCCGCCGGCGCCAACCGCGCCGATATTGCCGAAGATTTCATCAAACAGGCTGCGCTTGCGGCCGAGCGTCGGCGTCGTGGCCCCGGTCGGCGAGATATTGGCGACCTGATCGAGTGTGGCGTTGCGATCGATCGTGGCGACATTGCCATTGGCATCGAACTGCACAGTCACCAGCGTCTGCGCGGTCGGGCGCGGCGAGGCGAAGGCCAGCGAGCGCGTGTCGCGCGCCACATAATACCAGCGCTCCGGGCCGAACTGGGAGACGAAGGTCGGACGACCCAGCGCGCCTTCCACGGACGCCTTGTTGTCCACGCCCGGCAGCACCGAACTCACGATCAGATCGTCGATCATGAAGCCCTGATGCGCGCGGATGCGGGTGCAGCCGCCCGCCAGCAGAAGGATGGCCGCTGCGCCCACGACCAGAAACGGCCGCCTCAAGCCACGCTGCATTCTCGTCTCCTGCCAATCATGCGGTCAAAAACCGGACATCCAATCAAAAAAGCGTCGCATCGCCTAACCCGCCCATTGCATTGCCAGCCGCCGCAATCAATATGCAAGTGCTGGCGCGGGCCAATGGTTGATCGGTCCCGTCCGCGCTTTCCTGTGCCGCCGCAAAGCTGAACCGAGCATGAGCCTCTTATCCAATCTGTTTTCCCGCAAGGATGATCGCGCCTATCTGCGCCCGCTGTACGAGGCCGTCGTCGCGACGGCGCGGGAGCCGCATTGGTATATGGAAGGCGAGGTGGGGGATACGCTGGATGGCCGATTCGACATGGTGGCGCTGGTGCTCTCGCTGGTGCTGCTGCGACTCGAGGCGCTGGAGGCGACCAACGATTCGGCGCGGCTGACCGAACTGTTCATTGACGATATGGATGGGCAGATCCGCCAGATCGGCTTTGGCGATGTGGTCGTGGGCAAGCAGATCGGCCGCATGGTCGGCGCGCTGGGTGGCCGGCTTGCCGCCTATCGCGCGAGCTTGCAGGGCGAGGCTTCGCTGAGCGAGGCGCTGGTGCGCAACCTGTATCGTGGCGAGGCGCCGGCAGCGGATGCACTGGCTTATGTCGAAGCGCAGGTGCGCATGCTGGCCGCGACGATCAACGCATGCAGCCGCGACGCGCTGCTGGCCGGCCAGTTGCGGGGGTGATGCCGTGAGCGAAGCGACGTCAGGCGCCGCGCCGGAATTTTCCCGCATTCTGCGTCTCAATGAGCTGGGTGACGGGCGGCGGGACCGCACCGTCGAGGCCGATGCCGCAGAGCGGGCCGCGCTCGCGCGCCGCTTTGGCCTGCGCAGCCTCGATCGGCTGGAGGCGCAGGCGCATGTCGCGCCGGACGCCGGCGGCTGCCGGGTGACCGGGCGCGTGCGCGCCTCGCTGGTGCAGGCCTGCGTCGCAACCGACGAGGATGTCCCCGCAGAGCTCGACGTGCCGATGGACGTGCGATTCGTGCGCGGTCTCGACGAGAACGGCGAGAGCGACGCAGAAGAGATCGAACTGCGCGAGGAGGATTGCGATATCCTCCCGCTGGAGGACGAGCGAATCGATCTTGGCGAAACGGTCGCGCAGACGCTGTTCCTGAACCTCGATCCCTATCCCCGCGTCGCGGATGCCGACGAAAAGCTGCGCGCGCTCGGCGTGCTGAGCGAGGAAGATGCCGGCCCCTTCGCGGCGCTGAAGGGCTTGAAGCTTGGTGGCGCCGCTTAGGCGGCATGGACAATTTGGCCGGACGGATTTTCCGCTATTGAGCGGTCCAGAATGCGCGACCAAGGGCTAAATTGGCGCCGGGAACCGACCTAGGATTGCTCGCCGAAGTCTGACGCAATCAATTTCTCAATTAGATCGTCATCTAGGTTCATGATTGCCTCGGCGATCCTTTGATGCCCTTTCGCTACCGCCAGCGCTGAGAACGCCGATAGTAGCACTGGCTCGTTCCAATCCTCACGGCGATGGAGCGCTACGCAATCCGTCAATCTGAATATTGCGTCGCTATACGTCGCTGCAAGGTGACCTGGTATCTGCGGACCATTTCCCTTGTTTCGGGCGATCTCGATCGCCGCAGGCAGCTGAAAAAATCTGAAGTCGAGCGGCCCGGTAGCTTTGCAGGCAATCTCGACGATATGGGGCACCGCTGCATATGAGGCGTCGAACACGTCGTCTTGATGGCACAGGCTTGACCAAAGAGTGAACCACGGCTCGCTCTTATAATTGTCTTTCGGATCAGTCGTTCGAGCTAGTTGGCGAAGTAGATCTGGGATATCGGCGGCGCTTCCGTGGGCATGCGTCAGCGCGGACCATCTGGGATCGTCGAGTTCGAGCATGATCGATGCCTAAACCGACGAGGGTAGGTCCGCAATGTCGTTGTGTCCGGTCAGTCCGCCTCCGGAAAAAGAGCACAGTAGCCGCCGTCCTACGAACCTTGGCGCTTGCCCACGCCGTCGAGCTAGGCCCAATCCGCCGGGACGAACCGCAGCATACCCGCGATCCGTGACACGCCGGTGTCGGAGGGATGCGCCACCCCGTCATTCACGATAACCTCGGCAAAGTCGAACGGGCTGATGCCCGACAGGCAGGCGACATTGACGCCATATTCATGGGGGTTCGAGCGGCGTCGGTGGTGGGTGTAGATGCCGCAGGTTCCGCAGAAATGGTGCTGTGCGGTTCCGCTGTTGAAGGTGTAGGAGCGCAGCGACTCTTCGCCCGCCGTCACTTGCAGGTCTTCGATCCGGGCTGAGACCGCGATGGCGCCGCGCATCCGGCAATATGAGCAGGTGCAGCGGCGCGCCGAGCGCAGGCCGTCCTTCAGGCGCACATGAAAGCGCACGGTGCCGCAATGGCAGGCGCCATCGATCTCACTGACATTCAGGTCCATGCTTCGTTCCTCTTTCGTTCGCGCGGTTGCCATGGCATAACAGGGAGCATGGCGCAGACGCCCGAGCAGGATCGCAAGATCATCCATATCGATATGGACGCCTTTTACGCGTCGGTCGAGCAGCGCGACGATCCGGCGCTGCGCGGCTTGCCGGTGGCTGTCGGCGGCGGCGGGCCGCGCGGCGTGGTGGCAGCGGCGAGCTATGAGGCGCGCGTGTTCGGCGTGCGCTCGGCCATGCCGGGCGGCAAGGCGCGCCGGCTCTGCCCGGAGCTCATCTTCGTGCGGCCGCGCTTCGAGGCCTACCGTGCCGTCTCGCAGCAAATTCGTACGATCTTCGAGCGCTTTACCGACATCATCCAGCCGCTCTCGCTGGACGAGGCTTACCTTGATGTGACGCGCAACAAGCCCGGCGTTGCCTCGGCCACTTATGTCGCGCAGGAAATCCGGCGGATGATTCGCGAGGAGACGGGGCTGACCGCCTCGGCCGGCGTTTCGTGCAACAAGCTGATCGCCAAGCTCGCATCGGACCAGAACAAGCCCGATGGCTTGTGCGTCGTGCGCCCCGATGAGGCCGAGGCGTTCATGGCGGCGATGCCGGTGTCGCGCATTCATGGCGTCGGCCCCGTGACGGCGCGGCGCATGGCGGCGCTGGGCATTCATAGCGGCGCGGACCTCAAAGAGTGGCCGCTGCCGGCGCTGCAGCGCCATTTCGGCAAGGCGGCGGCATTCTACTTCGGCGCGGCGCGCGGGCTGGACGAGCGCCCGGTGCGCGACCGGGAGTCGCGCAAGTCGATCAGCGTGGAAGATACCTTCGCCAGCGATATCGGCGCGGAAGGCCTGTTGCTGGCGGAGCTTGAGAAGATCGCAGCGCGCCTGTGGGGCCGGGTCACAGCGAGCCGGGCCTTGGGGCGCACCGTCACGCTCAAGATCAAGCTGGGGGATTTCCGCATCCTCACCCGCTCCCGGTCGCTGCCCGCGCCGCCGGGCGATGCGGAAGATCTGTTCGCGATCGGCGTCGACTTGCTCCGCGCGCAATTGCCGCTGCCGGTCGGCGCGCGGCTGCTGGGGCTCGGACTCTCAAACCTCATCGATCCCGAGCGCGAAGAGCCGGACGAGACGCCCCAGCTCAGCCTCGCCTTCGGTTAGAAACGCAGGCCGAGCGCGACGCCGCCGAGCAGCCAGCAGAAGAAGGTGATGAGCACGATGCCGACGAGGTTCAGGATGAACCCGCCGCGGACCATCCGCCCCATGGTGACGGCCCCGGTGCCGAACACGATGGCATTAGGCGGGGTGCCGACCGGCAGCATGAAGGCGAGCGTGGCGGCGAAGGCTGCGGGGATGAGCAAGGTCATCTGATCGGCCCCGATGCCGAGCGCCACGGCGCCCAGCACAGGAATGAACGTAGCGGCGGTGGCGGTGTTGCTGGTCACTTCGCTCAGGAAGACGATGAGCGTCACGACGGCGATGACGAGGAGCAGGATCGGCAGCGTACCAAGCCCGCTCACTTGCGCACCCAGCCAGCCATCGAGCCCGCTGGCGACGACCTCCCCGGCAAGGCTCAGGCCGCCACCGAACAGCACCAGCACGCCCCAGGGCACGCCGCTTTCGGCATCCTTCCAGTCGAGCAGCATCTGCCCTCGGCCCTCGCCGGGCAGCAGGAACAGCGCCAGGCCGGCGGCAAGTGCAATGGCATTGTCATCGAGGCGCCCGAACCAGCCCAGATCGGCCTTGCTGCCGAGAATGGCGCCGACCACG
Source organism: Sphingobium sp. B12D2B (assembly GCF_025961775.1). Lineage (NCBI taxonomy): Bacteria > Pseudomonadati > Pseudomonadota > Alphaproteobacteria > Sphingomonadales > Sphingobiaceae > Sphingobium > Sphingobium sp. B12D2B. Next base: position 3,347,303 of record NZ_JAOQOH010000001.1, on the reverse strand, counting down.
CCGGGCACGACCCAGAAGAAGACCGCACAGCAGAAGACGAGGGTCACCAGAAGCTCGCTGCGGCTGAACCGGCCGAGACCGTCCAGCTCCCGGTCGATGAGCGCGCGGCCGCCCGGCACCTCGCCGAAGGTGAACCGATAGAAGACCCGCGTCATCAGCAGCCACGCAATGAGAATGAAGCTGAAGGCAATCGGCACGCCGACCACCATCCAGTTCAGAAAATCGACCTGCCGGCCCAGTTCCTTCTCGATATAGCCGGCCACGATGGCATTGGGCGGGCTGCCGAGCAGCGTGCCCACGCCGCCCATGCTGGATGACCAGGCAATGGCGAGCATCAGGCACGCGCCGAAATTGGCGAGCTCCCTGGGCGCGACGGCGGATGCGCCATCGCAGGCGAGCGCGCCGGTCTCGTCGCGGCGATCACAGACCAGCGTGAGAACGGAGAAGGCAATCGGCAGCATCATGAGCGTCGCCGCCGTGTTGGAGACCCACATGGAGACAAAACCGGTAGTCAGCATCAGGCCCAGCACGATCTGGCGCGGGCTGGTGCCGACCCGGCGGAGTGTGAGCAACGCGACGCGGCGGTGGAGCTGCCATTTCTGCATGGCGATGGCGAGCAGAAAGCCGCCGAGGAACAGGAAGATGATCGGGCTGGCATAGGGCGCCGCAACCTGCGCCACGCTGCGGTCGCTTGCCATAGGGAAGAGCAGGATCGGCAGCAGCGCGGTAATGGCGATCGGCGCGGCTTCGGTGATCCACCAGAGTGCCATCAAGGTCGCGACGGCGGCGACCCAGCGGCCCTCCAACGACAGACCCTGCGCATCGCCCAGAGCGAGCCAGACCAGCGCTGCACCGGCCAGGCCGAGCGCGCGCAATGCCCAGACCTTGAGAGGCGAGCGCCCGGTCGTGGCAGGGTCGCCATCTCCCTGCTGTCCGGTTGGTTCACTCTCTTGCGATGATGTTGCCACCTTGCCCCCGCTCCCTGTCCCGCGCGAATGTGCGGCAGGAGCGGCGGCGTGGCAAGCCGCTCGCGGCTGGAATGCCGGCTGGGCTGGCGGCTGGCGTCCGGCCTGTCAGCCGGGGTCGTGGTCAGCCGGGGTAGGGGCTGTCCTTGAGGAGACCCGCGAGGTGCGCGGCATTGGATGCCACCATGCCGGCGGTCTTGCTCACCGGTTTGGGTGTCGACTTGAGGTCCTTGAAATCCTTGCTCCCCATCGCCTCGCCCACCCAATAGCAGGCGGCGACGGCGGGGATCGTCCAGCCGACATCGTTCATCGCCTGGAAGAGCTGCGCGCTGGAGAAATGGGCTCCATCCTCATTGCCGACAATGGCGGCGACGGCGACTTTGCCATAGCTCGGCATCCGGCCCGCATCGTCCGTTTCGCTCAGAAAAGCGTCCATCCGCTCCAGCACGCGCTTGGCAATGCTGGAGATCTGACCCATCCAGATTGGCCCGCCGAAGATGAGGATGTCGTGTGCCAGGATTTTCTTGCGCAAGGCTGGCCAGTCATCGCCCTTGCCTTCATCGGAGGTGACGCCGGGCAGGATGTTGAGCGCGGCAACGCGCACGGTTTCGCTCAGTGTCACATCATGTTCGGCGAAGGCGTCGGCCAGAACCGCGATCATCGCGTCCGTCGATGAGGGTTCGCTGCTGTCGGCTTTCAGGGTGCAGTTGAGGGCGAGGGCCTTCTGGGTCATGCTGGTGCTCCGTGTCCGTCCCCCTGCACACAACACCCCAGCCCGCAGAGAGTTCACCGCTGTCCTGCGCCATTGCACACGGGCTGCCGCAGGGCTATCGCGCGCCGCAAGCCCGTTTTCCCAAGGGCATTGAGGATGTTGGCCGTTCCCTTTCGCCTGCCTGTTGCCGCCCTGCTGCTGGCCTTCCTGGCGCTGCCCGTGCAGGCGCAGCCGGGCGCTGCTGCGGCCGAGGACGCCGCCGTCGTCATCACGACGGACGCAGCCGCGGGTCGGGCCGTGGATTCTGCCGCTAAGCCGGGTGCGCTGCGGATCGGGCCGGCGCCCCGCCTGCCAGCGCTTCGCTACCCGCAAGCCCGCCGCCTCGACCTGACCGAGACGCATTTTGGGGTGCCCGTCGCCGATCCCTATCGCTGGCTGGAGGGCGACCCGCGCCACGATCCCGATGTGCAGGCGTGGATTGCGGCGGAGAATGAGACGACCTTCCGCTACCTCAAATCCTTGCCGGGCCGGGAGGCGTTGCGTGCCCGCATGGCGACGCTGCATGGCTATGAGCGCTTCGGAAATCCGCGCAAGGCCGGCGAGCGCTATTTCTACACGCACAGCAAGGGCGAGAATTTCTCGCCCATCTATGTGCGCGAGGGCGTCGATGGGGCGGAGCGTCTGCTGATCGATCCCAACAGGCTCTCCACCGATGGCTCGGTGGCGCTCGCCGAGTGGCTGCCTTCGCGGGACGGGCGAGCGCTGCTGCTGGCGCTTCAGGAGCGGGGCAGCGACTGGCGGACCGTGCGGGTGCTGGATGTCGAGAGCGGCGCGCTGATGCCTGACCAGGTGGCCTGGGTCCGCTATTCGGCGCTGGCCTGGAATCATGAGGGCAGCGGCTTTTATTATGCGCGCTTTGCCGCGCCGACCGAGGGCGGGCGTGATCCCTCGTTCGAGAACCAGCAGGTCTGGTTCCACGCGTTGGGCACCGCGCAGGCGCAGGACCGGCTGGTCTATGCCACGCCGGATCGGCCCCGGCTGCTTCACCGCGCCGAGGTGACGGCGGACGGTCGCTGGCTGCTGATCAGCTCGAAAATGGGCACCGAGCAGACCGCCGAACTGGTGCTGATCCCGCTGACCGTGCCGGACGCCCGGCCCGTGACGCTGGTGCGGGGACTGCGCAATGCGTGGCAGATGATCGGCCAGCTTGGCGATCGGCTCTATTTCCGCACGGATGCAAAGGCGCCCAACGGACGGATCGTGACCATCGATGCCGGCCATCCGCGCCGTCGCCCGGTCGAGGTCGTCGCGGAGCGGGCGCAGACGCTGGCCGGTGGCTCGATGATCGGCAGCCGCCTTGTGCTGGCTTATATCGTCGATGGGCGGATCGTCGCCGAAATCACGGATCTCGCCGGCAAGCGTGAGGGCGATGTGCCGCTGCCCGGGCTGGGCGCAGCCGCAGGCTTCAGCGGCCGGCCCGGTGATCCGGAAACCTTCTACGCCTTCTCCAGCTTCACCCAGCCGCCGACGATCTACCGCTTCAATGTCGAGACCGGCGAAACCAGCATCTTCGCGCGCTCCGCACTCGGCTTCGATCCGGCGGATTATGTGACGGAGCAGGTCTTCTATCCCGCGCGCGATGGCATAGCGGTGCCGATGTTCATCGTGCGCCGGCGCGACCTTGCCCGCGCGGGCACGCCTGCGCCGACCCTGCTCTATGGCTATGGTGGCTTCAACGTCGCGCAAACGCCCAGCTTCTCGCCCACCCGCTTTGCCTGGGTCGAGCAGGGCGGCGTGCTCGCCATTGCCGGCGTGCGAGGCGGCGGGGAGTTCGGCAAGGCTTGGTACGACGCCGGGCGGGGCGCCAACAAGCAGACGACCTTCGATGATTTCATCGCAGCGGCCGAATATCTCAAAGCCCAGGGATATACCGGGGCGAACCAGCTGGCCGTTGAGGGGCGCTCCAATGGCGGCCTTTTGGTGGGGGCCGTGGTCAACCAGCGCCCCGACCTGTTCGCCGCCGCCCTGCCCGGTGTCGGCGTGATGGACATGCTGCGGTTCGACCAGTTCACGGCCGGCGCCTTCTGGGTGGACGATTATGGCCGGCCCGACCGGGAGGCGGATTTCCGCGCGCTGCTTGCTTACTCGCCCTATCACAATATCCGCAGTGAGGCGGACTATCCCGCCATTCTTGTGACCACGGCGGACAGCGACGACCGCGTGGTGCCCGGCCACAGCTTCAAATATGCCGCAGCCCTGCAGGCGGCGCCGCTCGGCGGAAGGCCAAGGCTGATTCGCGTGGATACCGGCACAGGCCACGGCATCAATCGCCCGACCGACAAAATCGTCGACGAATATGCGGATATGTACAGCTTTGCGGCCTATTGGACCGGCCTGACGCTACGGCCGCGGTCTGGCCGCTCCAGCGCGCCGACAGATGACGCCAATGCGGGCCCGGTCGCTATTCAGCCCGCGCTCATCGGCCCGGTGCGATAACGCTCTGGCCGGGATGCTGTTGCCGGTGTTGCCAGGAAGCGATCCGCCGATGAACGTTCACTCCAAACTTGCCTTGGCCGCTGCGGCCGGGGCGATGGTCATGGGCTCTGCGACGCCCGCCTCTGCGCGCGGCTATGATGGCCGCTGGGATCGGTATCCGCGCCATCATCGCGGTCATGACAATAGCGGCGCCGTCATCGGCGCGATCATCGGTGTCGGGCTGATCGCGGCAATCGCGACGGCGGCTGCCAGGCAGCGCGATGCGGAGCGCTATCCTACGCGCCGCCCGGGCGATCGCGGTTATGATCCGCGCTATGATGACCGCGCCGGCGACTATCGCAATGACCGCTATGACGACGGCTATGATGGGCGCCCCGCGGGCCAGGCGCTGGACGATGAAGACGCGGCGGTCGACGCTTGCGCCATCGCGGCGCGCGATCAGGCCTCGCGCGATGGCAATTATGCCGAGGTGCGGGACATCACGGGCGCGCGGCCCTTCGGTTCCGGCTGGGATGTGACCGGCACGCTGAGCATGCGGTCGAACTTCAGGGCCGGCGAAGGCCGCCTGCGCAGTTTCCGCTGCATCTGGGACGATGGCCGGGTGGACGGCGTCACCTTCGGCTGACCCTGACCGGACCGGTCTCAGATCAGCAGCCAGATGGCCAGCATCAAGCCGCCGGTCGTGATCACCAGCGCGCCGGCGAGCAGACGCAGGCGGACCGGTTGGAGCGCGGCCGCGCGGTGCGGCTCCAGCCGCTCGCGGATCGCCATGGCCCGCCGGGTCGCCAGAATGAAGATGACGATGGCGACCAGCATGAAGCTGCTGGCGATCGTCTTGGGGACCCAGGCCGGTTCAAGCGTGTGAAAGAGCGCGCGGAAGCCAAGGCCGATGCCGATGGCGGCGAGCCCTGTTCGCACCCAGCTGGCGAAGCTGCGCTCATGGGCAAGGACGGTGCGATCTTCGGCGAAGTCCAGTCGATCTTCCGTCCGGGCATTGTCGTCCGACAGCGTGTCTTGGGAGCGTTCGCGAGGGTCTTCATCCATGTCCAAGCCCGCTATTCGGAGAGCCCGACAAGCAGATCATCCGGCCCGTCCGAACGGCCGATGACACTCATGCTCCCGTCGGTCTCCAGCACGACCCCGGCGACCTGCGCCCGCCGTCCGAAGCCGGCGCTGCGGATGGCCGCGTCGATCTCCGCCCGAGTGACGCGCTCGGCTGCCATGGCGCGCTCAAGATATGCACCATCGCGCAGCAGCAGGCGCGGCTGGCTGCGCACCAGCCCGCTGAAGGTGGATGAGGCGACAGACAGGCGCGACACCAGCCATTGCAGACCGGCCAGCATCGCAAAGGCCAGCACCCCTTCCGCCAGGGCGACATCCTGCGTGAGCAACACGGTTGCGAGCGTGGAACCCAGTGCGACCGTCACCACCAGATCGAACGCGTTAAGCTTGGAAAGGGCGCGCTTCCCCGCCATTCGCAACACGAAGACGAGCAGCGCATAAGCGAGCACGGAGATGACCGCCACGCGCACGAGGCCGAAGAGATCGTCGAACAGCATGAAGAGGTAACGAGCCCGAGGCCACAAGTCTCCCGCGCGCCTGATCTCTCTTGCCCATCTATGTTGCCGCCAAGGCTGGACAGGTTCCATGGCGCGGATTATCCGCTGCCCATGTCAGCACATTCCTCAGCTCACCCCGATTCCATCCTCATCGTCGACTTCGGCAGCCAGGTGACGCAGCTCATTGCGCGTCGCGTGCGCGAAGCCGGGGTCTATTCCGAGATCGCCCCGTTTACGCAGGCGCTGGCCGCCTTCCAGCGGATGAAGCCGCGCGGCATCATTCTCTCCGGGTCGCCCGCCAGCGTGTGCGACGAGGGCAGCCCGCGCGCGCCGCAGGAGCTGTTCGAGAGCGGCCTGCCGATCCTCGGCATCTGCTATGGCCAGCAGGTGATGAGCCATCAGCTCGGTGGTGAAGTGCGGCCCGGCCATGAGACGGGGGAGGGCGGCGAGTTCGGCCGCGCCTTCCTTACCGTCACCGAGCCGTGCGTGCTGTTCGACGGGCTGTGGGAAACCGGCGAGCGCCATCAGGTGTGGATGAGCCATGGCGATAAGGTGACAAAGTTCGCGCCGGGCTTCCGCATCGTGGCGACATCGGACGGCGCGCCCTTCGCGCTCATCGCCAATGACGAGAAGCGCTATTACGGCACGCAGTTCCACCCCGAGGTGGTCCACACGCCGGACGGCGGCAAGCTGATCGCCAACTTCGTGCGCCATGTCTGCGGCTGTGCCGGCGACTGGACGATGGCGGAGTTCCGTGCGACCAAGATCAAGGAAATCCGCGAGCAGGTCGGCTCCGGCCGGGTGATCTGCGGCCTCTCCGGCGGTGTGGACTCGGCGGTCGCCGCCGTGCTGATCCACGAGGCGATCGGCGAGCAGCTGACCTGCGTATTCGTCGATCATGGTCTGATGCGCCATGCGGAGGCCGAGCAGGTCGTCAGCCTGTTCCGGGGGCATTACAACATCCCGCTGGTCCATGTGGATGCCAGCGAGACCTTCCTCGGCGGCCTCGCCGGCGTCACCGATCCGGAGGCCAAGCGCAAGTTCATCGGTAAGGCCTTCATCGACCTGTTCGAGGAGGAAGCCCGCAAGATCGGCGGCGCGGATTTCCTGGCGCAGGGCACGCTCTACCCGGACGTGATCGAGAGCGTCTCGTTCACCGGCGGGCCGAGCGTGACGATCAAGAGCCACCACAATGTCGGCGGCCTGCCTGAGCGCATGAACATGAAGCTGGTCGAGCCGCTGCGCGAACTCTTCAAGGACGAGGTGCGCGATCTGGGCCGCGAGCTGGGGCTGCCGGACATCTTCGTCGGTCGCCATCCCTTCCCCGGGCCGGGCCTCGCAATCCGCATCCCCGGCGAGGTCACCAAGGAGCGCTGCGACGTGCTGCGCAAGGCCGACGCCATCTACCTCGAGGAAATCCGCAACGCCGGGCTCTATGACGCGATCTGGCAGGCCTTCGCGGTGCTGCTGCCGGTGCGCAGCGTCGGCGTGATGGGCGACGGGCGGACCTACGACAATGTCCTCGCCCTGCGCGCCGTGACCTCCACCGACGGCATGACGGCCGACATCTACCCGTTCGACGCCGCCTTCCTCAGCCGCGTGGCGACGCGGATCATCAACGAGGTGCAGGGCATAAACCGGGTGGTGTACGACTATACCAGCAAGCCGCCGGGCACGATCGAGTGGGAATGAAATCGGCATAAGCTACGCACGGATATCTTGCTAACTCCCGGAGGCCGCGAGCCTCCGGGTTGACTTTTATCTACGCGCGAATTGGCGATCCCGGCGGCTCGGTGGTGATCGTGACAGCTTGATGCCGTCCCGCCCATACCGGGGGTAAAGGCGATCCTCTCCATTACCCCGACAAATAATATCCGATGACCGAAAATTGCGGCGCAGAAAATTGGCGTGATTTCAACGGAAAGCACCAAAATCTGCCGCCAGCGCCCACGCTATTTGTTGAAGTTTCTACATCATATATTGACATCTCAACAACATTTGACAGATAATGGTCTGCAATCGATTGAATCGAGCATGCTCGCCAGGGAGGCGGGCGCAATTGTCCGAAAGAGGGGATGTTATGAACGAGCGAGTCTCAGCCAAAACGCGCGGATTGCGCGATTCTCTGCTGATCACGGCAGCAATCTGCGCGGTGGCGGCAAGCGTGCCGGCGATGGCGCAGGACGCGCCCCAGGCCGATGAGGCCGACGCCGAGAGCATCGTGGTTACCGGCACGCGCCTGAGCGCCGCCGGCTTTACCGCGCCGACTCCGGTCACGGTGATGGATGCGGACCGGATCGCAAAGATCGCGTCGCCCACCGTCGGTGAGGCGCTGGCCCAGCTGCCGTCCTTCCGGCCGTCCAGCACGCCGAACACGCAGAACATCTTCCCGGCCAATGCCGGCGCCCGCATCTCCGATCTGCGCGGTCTCGGTGCCTCGCGCACGCTGGTGCTGCTCGATGGCCGCCGCTTCACGCCCAGCACCTCGACCGGCAGCATCGACCTCAACATGATGCCGACCCTGCTGATCCGCAGCACGGAAATCGTCACCGGCGGCGCGTCGGCGGCTTACGGTTCGGACGCTGTCTCGGGCGTGATCAACCTGCGCCTCGACACCCGCCTCGATGGCCTCAAGGCGACGGCCGGCTACGGCGTGACCGATCGCGGCGATGGCGACCAGTATTTCTGGCAGATCGGCGCGGGCAAGCGCTTCGCCGATGATCGCGGCCGCTTCATCTTCGGCGCCGAGTATAACAAGGACGAAGGCACCGGCGGCTGCTACACCCGCGATTTCTGCGGCAATGAAGTCGGCGACCTGACCAACGTGCCGGGCCTCGGCGGTCGTCCCGCTCACAACATCATCACCGGCATGCGCACCGCGACGCTGACTCCGGGCGGCCTTATCACCGCGACCATCAACGGCGCAGGCACGTCCACGCCGGCGCGCGGCGGTGTGCTGGACGGCATTCAGTTCGGCCCCAATGGCTCGCCCACGCAGTTCGTCTACGGCCAGAACGCCAGCGGTCTCTTCCAGCAGGGCGGCTCGGGCGAAGGCCTCAACGCCTTCTTCGACGATCCGCTCCTCTCCATCCCGGTGACGCGCTACAACACCTTCGCGCATCTGGAATATGAGTTCTCGCCAGCCTTCACCGCCTTCCTCGAAGGCAGCTACGGCCATGTCGATGGCTTCACGCGGGGCCCGGAAATTCGCGCGGCTTCCAACATTGCCGTCGACAATCCCTTCCTGCCCGCCTCCATCCGCACCACGATGCAGAACAATGGCATCGCCGCGATCAGCGTCGGCAAGCTCGGCGTCGACTTCGGCCGCATGGACAGCACGTCGATCCGCGACACCTATCGAATCGTCGGCGGCGCACAGGGCGATCTGGGCGGCGGCTGGTCATGGGATGCCCATGCGCAATATGGTGAGACGGCTTACAAGCAGAACACCATCAACAATCGCATCAATGCGCGCTACGCCAATGCCGTCGACGCGGTGGCCGGCCCCAATGGCCCGATCTGCCGGATCAATGCGGACAGCAATCCCAACAATAATGATCCGTCGTGCGTCGCACTCAACATCCTGGGTCAGGGCCAATATTCGCAGGCCGCGAAGAACTACGCCTTCGGCACCACCTGGCAGGACAACAAGTACACCCAGCTTGCTGGCGCTGTGAACATCAACGGCACGCCGTTTGAGACCTGGGCCGGCCCGGTCGCCTTCGCGGTCGGTGTGGAAGGGCGTCGCAACACGCTCGACATCAGGGTCGATCCGATTTCGGCCGCCAACGGCTTCTACGTGTTCAACCAGACGCCGTCGGCCGGTAACACCAGCGTTGTCGAAGGCTATGTCGAGCTGGGCGTGCCCCTGCTGCGCGAGAGCGCTGTCGGGTCGCTCGACCTGAACGGTGCCATCCGCCAGGCTCATTACAAGAATGAAGGCGCCGCAGGCAGCAACACGTTCAACGCCACCACGTGGAAGGTCGGCGCGACCTACAAGCCGGTCAACTGGGCGATGCTGCGGACGACCTACTCGCGCGACTTCCGTGCGCCCAACACGTCCGAGCTGTTCACGACGCCCGTCAGCGGGGTCGGCGTGTTCTATGACACGGTCAAGGGCGCCGAGAAGTTCATGAACGTGCTTACCGGCGGCAATGTCCGGCTGCGTCCGGAAACGGCCAACACGTTCACCGCTGGCTTTACCCTGCAGCCACAGGGCGCATTGCAGGGCCTGCGCTTCTCCGCGGACTATTATAACATCCGCATCAACGACGCGATTGCTACGCTGTCGGCGCAGGTCATCCTCAACACCTGCAACACGACCGGTGCTGCCGATGTCTGCTCGCTGGTCCAGCGCGACGCCAACAACTTCGTGGACACGATTTCGGTTCTCTTCCTGAACCTCAATCGTCAGCAGCTGCGCGGCGTCGACTTCGAGGCGGGCTACAACCTGCCGTTCGGCGGTGAGCGTTCGGTCGATTTCCGGCTGCTCGCCACCCACACGATCGACTTCACCAACAGCGCCCTGCCGGGCATCGATCGCGCCGGGGACAACAGCGCGTCCGGTATCCCGTCCTGGATCCTTGATGGCATGGTGAGCCTCGATATGGGTCGCCTGGGTGTGAACCTGCAGGGCCGCTATCTCTCGAGCGGTAAATATGATGCGACGCTGATCGGCCCGGAAGATGCCGGTTACAGCATCACCCTGCCCAACAGCATCAACACCAACCGCGTGCCGTCGCGCTTCTACACGAACATCGGTGTGACGTTCGATCTGATGAGCGAAGGCAGCAAGAAGGTTGAGCTGTTCGCCAACGTCTACAACCTGTTCGACGTGATGCCGCCGCCCTACTGGAACGGCAACAACAACGCCGTCTACTACGACAATGTCGGGCGTCGTTACCGCATGGGCGCACGGGTCGTCTTCTGATCAAAATCCTGAAAGCCCCGACCTCGGCCGGGGCTTTCGCTTTTTATGGAGAGGGCGCAATGCGCGAGGATGCTTTTCCGGCCAAAGGCATCAGCCGCCGGGCTTTTTCGATAAGCTGTGCGGCGGGGCTGGGCGGATTGCTTGCCCGTCCCGCACTGGCCGCAGCGGCACCGATCGCAACGACCACGCATGGGCAAGTGCGCGGGCGGTGCGAATATGGCGTCAATGTCTTCCGCGGTATCCCCTATGGCGCCTCGACGGCGGGCCGGAATCGCTTTACTGCCCCGCAGCCGCTCCAGGCTTGGAGCGGCGTGCGCGATGCGCTCGACTATGGCCTGCGCAGCCCGCAATTGCCCGATGGGCCGGACGGGCCGGGCTTCTCCTCATGGCGTGAGCCCAAGGCATCCGGCGAGGATTGCCTCGCGCTCAATGTCTGGACTCCCGGCCTTGCGGACGGGAAGAAGCGCCCGGTGATGGTATGGCTGCATGGTGGCGGTCTGGCGGTCGGCTCCGGGGCGACGCCGGTTACCGACGGGCGTAATCTGGCGGCGCGGCAGGATGTCGTCGTCGTGGCCGTCAATCACCGGCTCAACCTGTTCGGCTATCTCTATTTCGGCGATCTCACCCGCGATCGCAGCGTCGCCGCCAATCCGGGGCAGCTCGATATGGTCGCCGCCCTGCAGTGGGTGCGCGACAATATCGCCGCGTTCGGTGGCGATCCGCAGAATGTGACGATCTTCGGCCACTCCGGCGGCGGCCTGAAGGTTGCGGGGCTGATGGCGATGCCGGCGGCCAAGGGGCTGTTCCACCGCGCAATTCTGCAAAGCGGCTTTGGCACCACCACCGTCGCGCCGGACGAGGCGGAGCGGATCACTGCCTCTCTGTGCAAGGCCGTGGGCGTGCGGGCCGGGGACGTGGAGGCATTACGCGCCATCCCCATCGAGCGGTTGCTGGCTGGCCTGCAGGAGATCACTGGCGGCAATCCCGTGCGCGGGCCGGGGCTGGTCGCCGATGGCACTGTCGTGGCGCGGACACCGTTCGCGCCCGATCTTCCGGCGGTCTCGCCCGACATTCCGGTGATGGTCGGCCATACCAGCGCGGAGACCACCGTGCTGTTTCCGCCGCCCGGCGCGTTCGATCTCGACTGGACGAGCCTGCCGGGCGCGCTGGAGGGCCGCGTGGCATCGCCGGCGCCGCTGATCGAGGGGTTCCGCAAATTGCACCCCAAGGCCACGGCCAGCGACATCTTCTTCGCCATCACGACCGAGGCCGGCATGGGCCGCAATGCCCGCATCGTCGCGGAAACCCGCGCGGCCGGCGCCACGAAGCCGGCCTATGCCTATCTCGTCAACTGGCAGTCCCCGGCGCAGGGCGGGCGGATGCGCAGCCCGCACGGCATCGAGGTGCCGATGGTGTTCGATATGGTGACGGAAAGCTATGGCAGCGTTGGTGAGCGCATGGCCAATGCCCAGCATCTGGCCGACGGCATGAGCCGCTATTGGGCCAATTTCGCGCGGACCGGCGATCCGAATGGCGACTGCCTGCCGCTCTGGCCGGCTTATGGACAGGACCAGCGGATGACGATGGTGTTCGACACTGAGTATGCCGCCAGCGCCGATCCGCTCGGTGCCGAGCAGGCGCTGATTGCCCGCTATGCCTGAGGCCTTCCCCATCCGGGCTGTGACGTCCGCTCGTCCTGCCACGCAGACAGTGCTTGCTTTGCTCCTGCTCATGCTGGTGGCCCTTGTCGGCACGCCACATGCCATGGCCGCGCCGAAGAGCGAGGCCACGCCGTTCACGCTCCCGGCTCGCCCGGCCAGCGCGCCGCAAATGCCCTGCGGCGACCTCGTCAAGCCGGTCTCCCAGCAAGCGGAGGACATCGTCTATCGCGTGCGTTCGGCGACGGTAGAAGGGGCCAGCGCGGCGACACCGGGCGTCTGCCTCGTCAAAGCTTATACGGCGCCGCAGACCGAGTTTGAGCTGCGCCTACCGCTGGCCGGCTATGCGGGGCGGTTCCTGCAAGGGGGCTGCGGGGGCATGTGCGGAGTCATCGGCCGCGAGGTGACGCCGCTCTGCAGCAACGCCCATATCGCCGATGGCAGCTTTGCCGTCGCCTTCAACAATGGCGGCCATCACAGTGCCGGCATCGGCGATGGCACATGGGCGGTCGGCGCGCCGGAATTGCGGGAGCAGTTCGCGCACAAGGCCGCTCACGCCGTCGCCGTTGCCTCCAAGGCGATCGTCGCGCAATTTTACGGCGCGCCCCCGGCTTACAGCTATTTCGTCGGCTGCTCGGGCGGCGGGCGGGAAGCCTTGATGGAGGTCCAGCGTTATCCGGATGACTTCGATGGCGTTGTGGCCGGCTCGTCGGTCGCCATGCCGGCGGCGATGCAGCTCTTCCTGTGGGAAGCGCAGCAGGGGCTCTATCCCGATGGGCGCGAGATTTTCACGCCGCAGGCCGTCGAACTGCTGCACGCCGCCGTCATTAAGGCCTGCGACGGGCTGGATGGCATCACCGACGGCCAGATCGACGATCCGCGCCGTTGCCGATATAATCCGGCAAAGCTCGCCTGCCGTCCGGGCGCGGCGGGGCAGGCCAACTGCCTCAATGCCGATCAGGTCGTGGCGGCCCGCGCTTATTATCGCGGCCCGACCGATGCCGATGGGCAGTCCCTCTTCCCCGGTGGCGCGCCTTATGGCGCCGAACTGGGCTGGGTTGGCCGCGGCGCGCCGACGCAGACGGGCAAGTTCGCGGCACAATCCTTCCTACAATATCTGCTGCTGCAAGGCGAACTCCCGGCCGACTTCACCTGGCGCGACTGGACCTTCTCGCGTGAAAGCCTGCAGCGGCTGCTCAAGGGGGGCGAACTCTACGATGCCGGCAACCCGGACCTCTCAGCCTTCCGCGACGCCGGCGGCAAGCTGCTGATGTGGCAGGGCGTGGCGGACAATGCCGCCGGCGCTTTTGGCATGCTGGACTATTATCAGGCTGTGCGCGACCATGCCGGCGGGCTGGACGCGGCCCGCGCCTTTGCCCGCATGTTCCTCGTGCCGGGCGGTTATCACTGCGCGGGCGGCTATATCCCCTATGATCAGGATTTCCTGGGCGCAGTGGTGCTCTGGGTGGAAGAAGGCAAGGCGCCGGATGCCGTGGTGGCCAGCGCCCGCCTCGACACGGGCGTGGTGCGCCATCGGCCGCTTTATGCCTATCCCACGCTCACCCACTACCGGGGCGGCGACGTGAATGCCGCGACCTCCTTCGAGCCCGTCACGCCCAAGACGGAGCCGCAAGACGGCTTCGACTGGCCCGGCTCCCACGCCAAGGCGCGCCCGCGGACGGGGCGTTGACCCGCGCGCGGCGGGCCAGAAGGGTGGATGGAATCACAACGCGTGATACCGCCGCGATCTGATAAGCTGCCGGCCTGCGCGAGGAGACAATGGTCACGGTCGTCATGAGCGTCTCCCACCCCGACGAACGCCTGCCGCTGATTGGCAATGCGCTGCTGTGCCCGGGGAGCGAGCGCAAGCGTGCCGCAGCCTTGGCGCAGATCGGGGGGGCGCCGCGCTGGATTGATCCGGCAGCGGTTCGCCCGCTCCTTATCCGCCGAACCTCGCCGCCGTGTCTCCTGCGGCGAACTCTTCCGTCTCGCCTTCGACATTGAAGCGCAGGCGATAGCCGATGCCAAGCTCGTTGCCGATGATCCGGGGACGCTGGGGATCGGCTTCCAGCTTCTGGCGCAGCGTGCGGACGAGCACGCGCAGATACTCCACATGATGGGCCTTTTCGTGCGGCCAGGCATGGGCCATGATCTGCTGATGCGTGATCACGCGGCCGGGGAATTTGGCGAGCTGGGCGAGCACGGTATATTCCTTGGGCGTCAGGTGCACTTCCTTCCCCGCCTTCAGCACGACCCTGTTGAGAAGATCGATTTCGACGTCGCCCGCCCGGACCGGGGACACGCCGCCATCCTTGGCCATGCGATTGCGCAGCGCCACCCGAACGCGCGCCAGCAGCTCGTCGGTATCGAACGGCTTGGTCAGATAATCGTCCGCACCCAGATCGAGCGCGGCGACCTTCTGGTCCGTCGCGTCGCGGGCCGAGACGATGATCAGCGTCGTGTCCGACTGCTGCTTGAACAGCGGCACCAGTTCGAGGCCGTCGCGGTCGGGCAGTCCCAGATCGAGGAGGCTGATATCCGGTCGCTCCGCCTTCAGCCGCTCCATCGCTTCGCGCGCATTCTCCGCTTCGACGACGGCGTAATCGGCCCGAGTCAGCGCGGTGTGGATGAGCTTGCGGATATGCGGCTCGTCATCGACGATCAGCACCTTGTGACGGACGTTCATAGCAGATCCTCATGGGAGACGTCGGAGATGATCAGCGCCTGCGGGATCGTGATCGTGAAGGCGGCGCCGCGCGGCTCGACATTGTTGGCGGCGGACACCGTCAGGCCCATGGCCTCGGCAAAGCCCTTCACGATGGCGAGGCCAAGGCCGGTGCCATGCTTGGCCCGGTCGGAGCCTTCCAGCCGCGTAAAGGTGTCGAACACCCGCGCTTCTGCGCCCGCCGGAATGCCCGGCCCTTCATCGACCACTGACAGGGCGATCGCATCCGGCAGGCGCTGGCCGCGCACGATCACGGGCGTTCCGGGATGGGCATAGCGACCTGCATTATCCAGCAGGTTGATGAGGCAGTGATGAAGCAGCGTCGGGTCGACACGGACCAGCGGAATGTCGGGTGCGATCTCCACCTCGACCGCATGGCCCTGCAGGGACTGGCGCGTATCATGCACGGCGCCCGCGACCGCGTCGAAGAGGTCGGTCGGCTCGACCTTGAGCGGCAAGGCGCCGGCCTCCACCCGCGCCATGTCCAGCAGGTTAGCGACAAAGCGGTTCAGCCTTTGCGCTTCGGCATCGACGGTATCGAGCAGATCGGAGGGATGCTGGCGTTTCAGCTCGTGGACCGCGGAGAGGATGGTCGTCAGCGGTGTCCGTAAATCGTGGCTGACCGAGGAGAGCAGCGCCGCGCGGAGCCTGTCGCGCTCCTTGATCTGTCGCGCATCCAGCATCTCCTGCTCCAGCGCCATGCGATCGAAGGCGATGGAGGCCTGATCGAGCAGGCTCATCAGGAGCGGAACCTGATCGGACCGCAGCGGCGGCCCGGCGTCCTCGCGCGCCAGACCCAGCACGCCGAGCACGCCGCGCTTGGTCCGCAGCGGATGAAACAGCCAGTCCGACGCGGTAAGCGTGGACGATCCGCGCCCGGCCGGCTGCTCATTGTCCATCGCCCATTGCGCGGCGGCCTTCTCGATCTGTTCGAGCCGATCCTCCGGCGGCACCGCCGCGCGCAATTGCGGCCCGTCCGGAGATGGCAGCAGCAGCACGGTGCGCAGCTGGAGCAGGCGGCCGACTTCCGCGCAGATGGCGTGCATCAGCTCTTCCTGGCTCGCCGAGGCGGTGAGTTGCCGGGAAAACCCTGCAAGAGCCGCGTTCTGGCGCGCGCTGGACTGAGCGAGGTCGGCCTGGGCGCGGACGCGCGCGGCGAACTGGCTGGTCACGATGGCCACACCCAGCAGCACAAGGATGCTGACGACATTCTCGGGATTATTGACCGTCAGCGTGCCGGTCGGCGGCAGGAAGAAGAAGTTATAGGCGAGGCTCGAAAGCAGGCCCGAGACCAGCCCCGCCCGCAGGCCATAGCTGGCGGCGGCGAACATGACGGGCACGAGGTACATGAGCGCGATATTGCTAAGGTCGATCGCCTCGATGAGCAGCCTGCCGAGTGCCGTCATCGCGGCGATCGTCACCGCCGACCAGAGATAGTGGGACGGTTTGCCCCATCCCTGGCGAAAACGCTGGCGCACCGCCTGCGGGCCGGGCGTGGCGGCGTCGCCGGGCAGGACATGCACGGCGACATCCCCGATCTCGCGCACCAGCGTGTCGACGACAGAGCCATGGCGCAGCTCGAACCACCAGGGCCGCGCGGATTTGCCGATCACGATCTGGGTCGCGCGGGCGTCGGCCACATAATCTTTCAGCCCCTCGACGACGGACGTCGCGGGGATGGTCGCGGTCGTGGCGCCGAGGCGGGATGCGAGCGCCATGGTATCGGCCAGCTGCTCCCGCTCTTTGGGGGTAAAGGAGAGGCTGCGCTGCGTCTCGATATGGACGGCGGACCACGGCGCCTTGAGCGCATCGGCGAGCCGCTTGGCCGCGCGGACGAGGCCCTGCGCGCTGGTGACCTCGCTGATCGCGACCAGAACGCGTTCCCCCGCCGCGAAGCTGCCGGCCAGGGCATGGGCGCGCACATAATCGAGCATCTGGGCATCGACGGCCTGCGCGGCGCGGCGCAGTGCCATCTCGCGCAGGGCTGCGAGGTTGGACTTCGAGAAGAAATGGTTGAGCGCGCGACTCGCTTCCTGCGGAATATAGACCTTGCCCTCTTTCAGCCGCTCGATCAGCTCGTCCGGCGGAATATCGACCACCTCGATCTCGGCCATTTCGAGGATGGAATCGGGCACCGTCTCGCGCACATGGACGCGGGTGAAGGAGGCGACGACGTCGTTGAGGCTCTCGACATGCTGGATATTGACGGTGGAATAGACGTCGATGCCCGCATCCAGCAACTCCTCGACATCCTGATAGCGTTTGGGGTGCCTGCTGCCCGGCGCATTGGTGTGCGCCAGCTCATCCACCAGCACGAGCTGGGGGCGGCGCGCGAGGATGGCGTCGATGTCCATCTCACCGAGCCGGTGCCCCTTATGCTCGACGGCGCGGCGGGGGATGACCTCATGCCCGATCAGCAGCGCCTCGGTCTCCTTGCGGCCATGGGTCTCGACGATGCCGACCACGACGTCGATGCCGGCCGTGAGCCGCTGCATACCGTCGGTCAGCATCTCGTAGGTTTTGCCGACGCCCGGAGCAGCCCCGAGGAAGATCTTGAGACGGCCGCGACCTTCCTGCGCTGCCTGACGCAGAAAGGCTTCCGGATCGCGGCGGTCTGGATCGCTCATGACGGCGTGGTAGCGCCGTTTCCGTCCAGACGTCGATTGATTTCCAGCACATTGACGCGCGGCTCACCCAGAACACCGAGCAGCGGTTGTTCGATGCTCTGGTCGACGAGGGACCGGACCCTGGCTGCGTCCCAGCCGCGCGCACGGGCAATCCGGTCCACCTGATAGTAGGCCGCCTGCGGCGTGATATGGGGATCGAGGCCCGAGCCGGATGCGGTGACCAGATCGACGGGCACGGGCTTGCCGGGATTGGCCTGCTCCAGCGTCGCTATGTCCGCCTTCACCCGGTCGACGAGCACCCGACTTGTCGGGCCAAGATTCGAGCCGGAAGATGCCATGCCGTCATAGCCGCTGCCTGCCGCGGAGGGGCGGCTGTGGAAATAGCGATCCGCCGTGAAGGCCTGCCCGATCAGGCGCGAGCCGACCGGTTCGCCATAATGTTCGATCAGGCTGCCATTGGCCTGTGATGGAAAGATCAGCTGGCCGATGCCGGTGAGCGCGAGCGGATAGGCCAGACCCAGCAAGAGGGCGAAGAGCGCTGTCATGACCAGAGCCGGTCTGAGCGCGGTGAGAATGTCCTTGTTCATGCGTCTGTTCCTCAGGCGAGGCCAAGGCCGTTGACGGCCAGGTCGATGAGCTTGATGCCGGCGAAGGGTGCGATCAGGCCGCCCAAGCCGTAGATAGCGAGATTGCGCGCCAGCAGCGGCCCGGCACCGATCGGCTTGTAGGTCACGCCCTTCAGCGCGAGGGGCACCAGCAGCGGGATGATGAGGGCGTTGAAGATGATCGCGGACAGGATGGCGCTCTGCGGCGTCGCGAGCCCCATGACATTGAGCACGCCAAGCCCCGGATAAAGTACCACGAACATGGCCGGGATGATCGCGAAATATTTGGCGACATCATTGGCGACGGAGAAGGTGGTGAGCGCCCCCCGGGTCATCAGCAGCTGCTTGCCGAGCCCGACGATCTCGATCAGCTTGGTGGGGTCGCTGTCGAGATCGACCATGTTGCCTGCCTCGCGCGCCGCCTGCGTGCCGGTGTTCATGGCGACGCCGACATCGGCCTGCGCCAGCGCGGGCGCGTCGTTGGTGCCGTCTCCACACATGGCGACGAGCCGGCCGCCTTGCTGCTCCTTGCGGATCAACGCCAGCTTGTCCTCCGGTGTTGCCTGAGCCAGGAAATCGTCGACCCCGGCCTCGGCGGCGATCGACGCGGCGGTCAGCGGATTATCGCCGGTAATCATCACCGTGCGGATGCCCATATTGCGCAGCTCGCCGAAGCGCTCGCGGATGCCCGCCTTGACCACATCCTTGAGGAAGATCGCCCCCAGCAGCTTGCCGTCCTTCGCGACGGCCAACGGCGTGCCGCCGGCGCGGGCGATCTCGTCGGTGATGCGCCGCAGTTCCGCCACCGCGGGGCTTTTGTCCGGGCCTGCCATGGCATTCAGGACCGCATCGACAGCGCCCTTGATGACCGTGGTGTCGCCCGTGACCACGCCGGAAATCCGGGTTTGCGCGGTGAAGGGGATCACCTGCGCATCGGCCGGCAGGGCTTGGGCCGCCTCACCGAATTTCTCGCGCGCGAGCGCCACGATCGAGCGCCCTTCCGGCGTCTCGTCCGCCAGACTGGCCAGCAGGGCGGCTTCCGCCAACTGGGCCGGCGTCGCCCCGCCGACCGGCCGGAATGCCGTCGCCTGCCGGTCGCCGACGGTGATCGTGCCGGTCTTGTCGAGCAGCAACACGTCGATATCGCCGGCCGCCTCAACAGCCCGGCCGGACTTGGCCAGCACATTGAAGCGCACGAGGCGGTCCATGCCGGCGATGCCGATCGCCGAGAGCAAAGCGGCGATGGTCGTCGGAATGAGCGTGATGAGAAGGGCCGCGAGAATCGACACCGGGATTGCGCCGCCGGCATAGCTGGCGAAACCGGGAATGGTGCCGACCGCGATCAGGAAGATGATGGTGAGGCCCACCAGCAGCAGCGTCAGGGCGATTTCGTTGGGCGTCTTCTGCCGTTCTGCGCCTTCCACCAGCGCGATCATGCGATCGAGAAATCCCTGGCCGGGATTGACGGTGACGCGCACGTGGATCTCGTCCGAGATGACTCGCGTGCCAGCCGTCACCGCAGACCGGTCGCCGCCCGCCTCCCGGATGACCGGGGCGGACTCGCCGGTGATCGCGGCCTCGTTGACCGAGGCGACGCCCGCGACGACCTCGCCATCCGAGGGGATGAGATCGCCGGTCCCGACCAGCACGGTGTCGCCGACCCGCAGCGCGCTGGCCGGCACGGTCTCGGGCTCCTGGCCGTTCTTCAGGCGGCGGGCGGTGAGGTCCGCCTTGGTCGCCCGCAGGGACGCCGCCTGCGCCTTGCCGCGACCTTCGGCCAGCGCTTCGGCGAAGGTGCCGAACAGGACGGTCAGCCACAGCCAGATGACGAGCTGGAGCTTGAAGCTGGCGGAAAGGCCATCCTGACCGACGATGAGCAGCACCGTCAGGAGCACCGCCACGATGGCGGTCGTGAACATCACCGGGTTACGGATAAGTTGGCGCGGGTTCAGTTTGCGGACCGAGTCCGTGATCGCCGGGACGATCAGATCGGCCGTGAAGAGCGATGGGGACGCTTGGCGTGCCATGGGGGGCTCCGATCAGAAAAGCTGGCCACGGATCATCGCGAGATGATCGGCGATGGGACCAAGGGCGAGGCTGGGCAGGAAGGTGAGGCCGCCGACGATCAGCACGATTCCCACCAGCAGGCCGGTCCAAAGCGGCCCGGTGGTCGGAAAACTGCCCGCCGTCTCCGGCGTGTAGGTCTTCGCTGCCAGCCCGCCGGCAATCGCCAGCATGGGCACGATGACGAAAAAGCGGCCGACCCAGATGGCGACGCCCAGCATGCCATTATAGAAAGGCGTGTTGGCGGAGAGGCCGGCGAAGGCCGATCCGTTGTTCGCCACCGCGCTGGTGAAGGCGTAGAGAATCTCGGAAAAGCCGTGCGGTCCCTTGTTGAGCGGGCCGGCCAGCCCGGCCTCGGTGACCGAGGCGATGGCGGTGAAACCGAGGATCATGAGCGGCAGCACGGCGATGGCGAGAACCGCGAGCTTGACCTCGCGGGCCTCGATCTTCTTGCCGACATATTCCGGGGTTCGCCCGACCATCAGGCCTGCGACGAACACCGCGAGGATCGCGAACAACAGGAAGCCGTAGATGCCGGCGCCGACGCCACCGACGACGACCTCACCCAATTGCATGTTGAAGAGCGGGATCAGGCCACCAAGGGCGGTGAAGCTGTCATGCATCGCATTGACCGCGCCGCAGGAGGCCGCAGTGGTGACGACGGAAAAGAGCGCGGAGGCGGCGATGCCGAAGCGGACTTCCTTGCCCTCCATATTGCCGCCGGCGATGCCGAGGCTGTGCAGGATGGGGTTGCCCGCAGCCTCCTGCCAGTAGGTGATCATGGTCCCGGCCAGGAAGAGCAGCATCATGGCAGCAAGGATCGCCCAGCCCTGGCGACTGTTCCCGACAGCCTTGCCGAAGGTGTAGGTGAGACCCACCCCGATCAGGAAGATCGAGAGCATCTGGACGAAGTTGACGAGCGCCGTCGGGTTCTCGAACGGATGCGCGGAGTTGGCGTTGAAAAAGCCGCCGCCATTGGTGCCGAGCATCTTGATCGCTTCCTGCGAGGCGATCGGCCCCAGCGCGAGGGTCTGGCTCGCACCTTCCAGCGTCGTTACATCGACCGACCCCGCCAGCGTCTGCGGCACACCGCTCGCGATATAGAAGAGCGCGATGACGCAGCAGAGCGGCAGCAGCAGATAGAGCGTCACCCGCGTCACATCGGCCCAGAAATTGCCGATGCCCTTGGCTTCCCGCCGCGCGAACCCGCGGAACAGCGCAAAGGCCAGCGCGATCCCGGTCGCTGCCGACAGGAAATTGTGGATCGTCAGGCCCAGCATCTGGCTGAGGGCCGACATGGTCGACTCACCGCCATAATTTTGCCAGTTGGTGTTGGTCGCAAAGCTGATCGCCGTATTGAAGGCGAGCGGCTGGCTCACCCCCGGATGGCCCAGCGGGTTGAGGGGCAGCAGGCCCTGCAAGCGCAGGATCGCATAAGTGAAGACCAGTAGCGCCGTGTTGAACAGGAGCATGTGCACGGCATAGCGGCGCCAGCTTTGTTCCTCCTGCGGGTCAATGCCCGCCAGCCGGTAGAAGCCGCGCTCCAGTGGTCCGAGCAGGCCATGGAGCGGCGTCCGCCGCCCTTCATAGAGCGCGAAGAGCCACAGGCCGACGGGCTTGGCCAGTGCCAGCAATATGCCGACAAAGGCGAGGATCAAGATCCATCCCTGAACTGTCATGATGTCGCTCCCCGATCAGAAGCGTTCGGGGCGTGCGAGCACGGCCACCAGATAGAAGAGCAGGCCGATCGCGGTCGCAGCGGCCAGCCAATGGTCGATGGTCATGGCCGCCTCCCTACGCCTTGTCGCACAGCGCCGCGTAACCGAGCGTTGTGGCCAGCAAGCCGAGGGTGAGCCCCAACCAGAGCATGTCCTGCATGATCGTTCTCCTGCACGACGTCGGAGACCGCAGGAGATGCGGCGCCGAATCATGTGCCGCAGGTCAAATAAGGCAGAGCCGCATTTGAATTCGAGAGACAGGAAAGGCGATCCGCATAGTATTTGCATATGAATCGCGCAGGTCTGGGGGCCGCAGCGCGCTGGACTGGACGACGGACCGCCGATCCCTGGAACGATCCGCGCGCTGAACACTTTGCATTGCAGTCTTCAGATATCCGTCCGAGGATAGAGGCTGGCATGGAAAGGCCCGTGGTTGAGCAGACGGTCTGAAGAGTCGGAATATCAGTTCGAGCCGCACGAGCGGCCGATGATGCCGGGGTCTCCGGCGACGCCCTACCACCCAGGCCGGCGCCGCTTGGGATATTTGCTGATCGGCGTGCTGCTAGGCCTCACGGGTGGCTTCATCAACGGGCTGCTGATGGCGAACCTGCCCCAGATCCAGGGGGCGCTCGGGCTGACCAGTGTGGAGGCCGGCTGGCTGACTGCCGCCTATACGATGACCAATGTCTGCATGAGCCTGCTGCTCATCAAGTTCCGCCAGCAATTCGGCATCCAGCGCTTTGTGCGGATCGTGCTGATCGGCTTTCTCGTCCTCAACACGCTGCAACTCTTCGTGCACAGCTATGGTCTGGAACTCTTTGTGCGCGCGGGCAGCGGCATCGTCGCAAGCGGCCTGTCCACGATGGCGCTGTTCTACATCATGCAATCGATGAAGGCGGAGGCGCGGCTGGGCGGGCTGGTACTGGGCGTCGGCGTCTCGCAGATCGCAACCCCGCTCGCCCGCGTGATCTCCCCGGCATTGCTCATCCATGGTGATGTGCAGAACCTGTACTTGTTCGAGTTCGGCCTCACATTGCTCTGCCTCGCCGGGGTGTGGCTGCTGCGCCTGCCGCCAAGCGAGCGCATCGACGCCTTCGAGCCGCTGGATTTCCTGACCTTCGCATTGTTCGCCCCCGGCATAGCCCTGCTCTCCGCCGTGCTCGTGCAGGGGCGCATCGTCTGGTGGTCGACTCAGTGGCTGGGCTATGCGCTGGCCGGCGCGATCCTGCTGATCGGCGCGGCGGTGATCGTGGAGCACAACCGGGCCAATCCGCTGCTCAACACGCGCTGGATGGGTAGTGCTGCGATTATCCGGTTCGCCGTCATCGCCGCCAGCATGCGCGTGTTGCTCGGCGAGCAGAATGTCGGCGCCAGCGGCCTGCTGACCGTGCTGGGCATGGGGCAGGACCAGCTGATCGGTTTCTACACGGTGGTCACGCTGGCGACCATATTCGGGCTGGCGGTGAGCCTCAAAACGCTCAAGCCGACCGACCTGCTCAAACCCGTGATCATCTCCTGCGCGCTCATCGCCATCGCCGCGTTCTTCGACACCCAGTCCAGCAATCTCACGCGCCCGGCGCAGCTTTATGTGACCCAGGCGATGATTTCCTTCGCTGCGATCTACTTCATGGGGCCGACGCTCATGGCGGGCATCCTGCAGGCACTGGCCAAGGGGCCGAGCCATATCGTCAGCTTTTCGGCCGTGTTCGGCATTTCGCAGCAATTGGGCGGCATCGGCGGGGCAGCCCTGCTGGGCAGCTTCCAGATTGTCCGTGAGCGCTTCCATTCCGAGATGCTGGTCCAGTCGCTCGTCGGCACCGATCCGCAGGTGGCGCAGCGCATCCAGCAGCTCGGCGGCGCTTATGCGCGGACGCTGGGCGATCCGGCCTTGCGTCAGGCGGAAGGCAGCATCCTCCTCTCCCAGCAGGTCGCGCGGGAAGCCAATATCCTGGCGTTCAACGATGTGTTCATGCTGGTCGGTGCGCTGGCCACGCTCGCCTTTGTGTATCTCGGCGCGCGGTGGATCTATTATCGTCGCAAAGGCATTACCCCCCTGGCCGAAGAGCTTGCGGCCTTGGCGGCAATGAGGACCAGGGCCCAATCATGAGTGACACCTCCGCCGAACATCCGCGCCCATCGAACCGGACCGACCGTCTGGAAGATCCGGTGGAAGTGCCCAATGACACCACCCCCGTGGCCAGCGCGCCGAAGCGCGGCTGGGCGCCCCCGCAAGCCGGCCGAAGGGTGACGCTGCTGGCCGTCCTGTTCATCGTCGTCGGCATTCTCATCGTGCTTTACGCCTGGGGCCTGCCGCCCTTCTCGTCGGATGTTCAGACGACGGACAATGCCTATGTGCGCGGCCAGACCACGGTCATTGCGCCACAGGTGAACGGCTATGTAGTGGAGGTTCAGGTTCAGGATTATGAGCAGGTCCGCAAAGGGCAGGTCCTCGCGCGGATCGACGACCGGATCTATCGCCAGAGAGTGGCGCAGGCGCAGGCCCAACTCGCCACGCAGCGCGCTAACCTTTCCAACAGCAGCCAGAGCGAAGCGTCCAGCCAGGCTCAGCTTGCGGGGCAAGCCGCCAGCGTGGCCAACGCCAAGGCGCAACTGGCCCGCGCGCAGGCCGATATGCGCCGGGTGAATGATCTCGTCAGCCAGGGCTCCGTCTCCCTGCGCGAGCGGGACCAGACTCTGGCGGCGTTGCGGCAGGCGGAAGCGGCCGTGCTGCAGGCGCAGGCGCAGCAGCAGGTGGCGAGCGAGCAGGTCCGCACGGTGACGGTCGGGCGCGGTGGCCTGCGCGCCAATGTCGATGCGGCGCAAGCGGCGCTGCGCCTCGCGGAGATCGATCTCGCCAACACGATCATTCGCGCCCCACAGGATGGGCGGCTGGGCGAGGTGGGCGTGCGGCTGGGGCAATATGTCACGGCCGGCTCGCAGCTGACATTCCTCGTGCCGCCCTTCGTCTGGGTGGCTGCGAACTTCAAGGAAGCGCAGACGGCCCATATGGCGCCGGGCCAGACCGTGCGGCTGCGGGTCGACGCACTGGACGGGGCTGTCATCCACGGCAGGGTCGAGCGGCTGGCGCCCGCCGCCGGCAATGAGTTTCAGGTCATCCGATCCGACAATGCCACCGGCAATTTCGTGAAGGTGCCGCAACGGATCACGGTGCGGATCGCGCCGGATGCCAAGGACCCCCTCTATGCGCGGCTGAGGCCGGGCATGTCCGTCCAGGCCAGGGTCGATACGGCAGGGCACCGGTGATGCGGCCGGCCATCGCCTTGCTGTGCGTCGCGTGCCTGTCCGGCTGCATGGCGCCCCCGACGCCGCTGCCCCCGTCGGCTGCGGTCACGCCGCCTGCCGGCTGGCAAAACGCCGTGGCGGGAGAGGGAGCGGTCAATGCCGGCTGGTGGCGGGCGTTCAATGATCCCGCGCTGACGCAACTGGTCGAGACCGCGATCGCCAACAATGTCGACATCGCCATCGCCGCCGCCCGGGTCCGCGAAGCGCGGGCGCAGGAGCGGCTGGCGCGCGCGCAGCTTTTCCCCACGCTGGATGCGACCGCCGCCGGCTCCCACGGCCGATCGCTTAACCCGTTCGGCCAGGCGACAGAGGGCACGAGCGCCCAGCCTGCGCTGCAGGTGGCTTATGAGATCGATCTATTCGGCAGGATCGACGATCAGACATCGGCCGCGAGATCGGCCTGGCTGGCCAGTCAGGCCGCCCGTGATGCGACGGCGCTTTCGGTCAGTGCGGCCACAGCATCGGGCTACATCACGCTGCTGGCCCTCGATGCGCGTCGCGACGTGGTTCGCCGGACGATCACGGCACGGGCCGAAAGCCTTCGCATTGCCCGCTCCCGCGCCGAGGCCGGCTACACCTCCCAGCTGGAGCTGCGCCAGGCCGAGGCGGAATATCAGGCCGCAGCCATCATCCTCCCGCAGGTCGATCTGGCGATCCTGCGGCAGGAGA
Organism: Sphingobium sp. B12D2B; assembly: GCF_025961775.1. NCBI lineage: Bacteria > Pseudomonadati > Pseudomonadota > Alphaproteobacteria > Sphingomonadales > Sphingobiaceae > Sphingobium > Sphingobium sp. B12D2B. The sequence goes on along the minus strand of NZ_JAOQOH010000001.1, from coordinate 3,321,272 downwards.
ATGCTCTGCGCCTATTGACCGGGGATGGGCCGGGCGTGATCCAGCGCGGCGGATCGCTCGACGCCCTCGTCGCGCCGTCCGTGCCCGATCAGGGGCTGCCGTCCGAGCTGCTGCGCCGCCGGCCCGACATCGCGCAGGCAGAGTTCGCTCTGGCCGCATCGGATTCCACCCTGTCAGCCGCGCGCAAGCAGTTCCTGCCGAGCCTTCGCCTGTCTGCTGCGGCCGGCGCGGTCTTCAGCAGCGCGCTGGCGAACCCGGTGACGATCTGGTCCGTCGGCGGCAGCGTGCTGGCGCCCTTGTTCGAGGGCGGGCGCTTGCGCGCCGGCGTGGAAACGGCCGCCGCCCGCCGCGATCAGGCCGCCTTTGCCTATCGCAAGACGGCCCTGACGGCATTCGGTGAGGTGGAGAATGCGCTGGGCAATGTCTCCAGCCTTCGCCAGCAGCGGGCCAGCGCCGAGGCGCAGAGGGCAGCCATTGCCGACGCATTGCGCCACGCGACCAACCGCTATCGTGCGGGCTACAGCAGCTATCTTGAAGAGCTCGACGCGCAACGCGCCCTGCTCTCCGCCGACCTCGCGCTGGTTCAACTGCGTGCCGATCAGCTCAACGCCCTGGTCACCCTGTATCAGGTGCTGGGCGGCGGCTGGGAGAGCGATGCGCGTTGACCTGCGCTAGCTTCGGGAGGCTGGCTCAGCCTCGGCGCCCTTTGTCGGATAGGCTGCGGAAGGTGACCGACCAGCGCGGCTGGGTCATCGGCGCGATGCTGTGTTCCCAGTCGTGGCGGACCTCGCCGGACAGATGGTAGACCGACCGCGGGGCCAGTTCGAGCTTCGCGCGTTCGAAGCCGCCCGAATGGCGCCGGCGCAGCCGCAGCACCGCATCGCTGCCGAGCGAGATGCCCACGACATGCTCGAACACCGGCCGATCCCTGTGCCAGCCGATGCCGGCCCCCGCGTCATAACGGGTCAGCAGCGACTGGACGAGATCGTCAGCAGCGAGCCCCGCGAAGCGGGCGGCGCGGGCTCTGAGCGGGAGCAGCCAGTCGGGTATGGGGTCGGTCGTCCCGAAGCTGCCGGTCTCGAAATCGTAGCGCCATCCAAAGGAGTGGGTGAGGCGCTTGCCGGTCCACTGCTGGAACCGGAAAGGCGCCAGGCCCAGTGCGTCGATCCGCTCGATCAGCGCGGCTTCCTCCCGGGCATCAATGATGTCTGCGCGTGCGTTCAGGCCGGGCACAAGGGGCGTATCGAACAGGTCGAGCATCGTCATGCAGGCGGCATCACCGCAACTGGCTGTCCTTGCTGCCGCGCCGGTTGATGGCGGAAAATGCCGGGCGCTTGTCGCGTGCCGACTGGCAGGCGACGCAGGTCCGCGCGCCGGGCAGCGCCTTTCTGCGCGCCTCGGGGATTTCCTCGCCGCATTCCTCGCACGCCAGGGTACCGGGGCCCGATGGCATCCGGGCCCGGGCGGTTGCCAGAGCGTCTTTCACGCTGTCGTCGATCTGATCCTGAACGGCGCCGTCGGGCGCCCAGCCATTGGCCATGCTCGCCTGCTCCCGCATCTGTGTCTGCGATAAGTCCTATATGGGGTCGCTATCCCCGAATTTCATCAGGTCGACATGGGGGCATCGACGGACGTGTCCGCCTTGCGCCCGCAAAGATCGCGCAGCATCTTCGTGCGGCGCGCGACCTCCGGTCGTCGGAGCAGGGCGTCGACCGGGGCGGGCAGGCGGCGGCGCCAATTGGGGTGCTCGTCGAGCGTGCCGGGGAGGTTGGGCTGCTCCTCAAGGCCCAATAGATCCTCGATCGAGATGATCTTCACCGGCGTCGGCGCCTGGGCGATGTGGGCGAGAGCTGCATCGACCACGCTGTCCGTCGAGACGCTGGCAAGCGCCTCGGGCGCACCGGCCAGCAGGTTCCATAAATGCTCGCGCTCCTCCGCGCGCCGGTCATGGTCTGCGGGCGTCTCGGGCTGCAGGCTCTGCCGCCATTCCAGATCGCGCGCGCGCCACCAGCCGGCGACGGTGGGCGTGTCGTGGGTGCCGGTCATCGCGACGCTGTGCGGACGATAGGCCGAGGCTGCGGCGAATTTGCCGTGGGCGTCCCGCTCGAACCACAGCACGCTCATGCCCAATATGCCCCGCGCGGCGATGACCTCCATGAAGCTCTCGGGCGCGGTCCCAAGATCTTCGGCAATGATGAGCGCATGACTGCGATGACTTTCGATGGCCAGAATTCGCAGCAGATCCTCGAATGGATAGTCGAGATAGACGCCCTCCGTGCTGGGCGCGCCCTCGGGGATGACCCACAAGCGACGCAATCCGAACGCATGATCGATGCGAAGCCCCCCGGCATGGCGCAGGGCCGCCCGGATCATCCGGATCCATGGGCGGAAGCCCCGCGCGCGCAGGGCGTGCGGCGAATAGGTGGTAAGGCCCCAATTCTGCCCCTCGGGGCCGAGCGGATCGGGCGGGGCGCCGATGGTCAGGCCGCGCAGAAAACCATCCGGATCGCTCCAGACGTCGCTCCCGCCGGGATCGACCCCGACGGCGAGGTCGGCGATCAGGCCGATGCGCATCCCCGCCTGGCGCGCCGAGGCCTGCACTTTGCCCAGCATCCGGTCGGTCTGGGTCTGCGCCAGAATGTGAACCGCAACCTCCTGCCAGTGGCTCCGGGCGAAATGGTCGACGGCCGGGCTTTGCGGGTTTTGAAACGCGGCCGGCCAGCGCTGCCAGGGGCGGCCGCGAAACTCGATGGAGAGCGCGTCGAACAGCGCGTGGCGGATCAGGGCCGGATCGGATTGCGCCTCGTCCCAGACTGCGCGCTGGGTCTCCTCGTCGAGCGCCGCGAAGGTGGCGCGCTGCTTGAGAAGCGCCGCATCCCTGGCTGCGGTCCAGTCGATCAGATCATCATCGGCATGATCGGGCGGCGAAACAGGCGCATCGGCCAGCAGGGTGTTGAGATAGGTGCGGCTGGACGGCGCATAGGGGCTGAAATGGCGAGCGGAACCGGGCACCAGTGCATGGACTGGACTGATCGCCAGCAGATCGGCACCTTCCTCCGCAAAGCCGAGGCCCGCCACGCGCAGGTCTTCGAAGGTGCCATACATCCCATCGCTGCGCAGCGAGGGGATCTGGATCGCCGGCCCCCAAATGGCCGGGTCTGCGAGCTCGCAGCATCGGGGCGGCGCTATCGCCAAGGTAAAGACATGGCCTGCGATGTCGACCCGATGATAGCCGATTGCGGTGAAGGCCGGCAGTTGACCATCGTGGATGGCGACACGCCCTTCTCTGCCATCCTCAGAGGTGACCTCTGCAAAGGCTTCAGCCGCGAGACGATCCGGCAGAGGGACGGGCTGGCCGGCATCCGCACTCAGAAAGTCCGGATTCCGTGCGGCCTCTTCAGTCAGTTTGGCCCAAGCCTGCGCCCGCTCCGCATCCGTCTCGGCGGCATAGCCCAGTGCCTGCAGGACCGCTCGAAGCGTGTCCTGCGACACGCTATGCGCGAGCCCGTCGGCATCCTTCCAATGGATCGCGAGCCCTGCCGCGTGCGCCAGGGCTAGAATCTCATCGTCAAGCACAGCGTTCGCCCTCAGGCTGTTTTGGCTTTCTTCGCGCGGCCAGCTGCCGATATCTTTTTGGCCGGTAGCGCCGTCGAAGCCGGGGAACTGGCGGCAGCCATCGTTTCGCTCTGCTCCTGCGGCAGGGATAGGTCAGCGTCCTCGGGAGCGGAGGCAGCCTGCTGTTGCTGCTGGCTCAGGACTTCTTGTTCGACCTGCTGCCAATGCTCGCGGTCACGCCCATGAGGGCGGCCTTCGGCTTCCCACAGCTCATAGGCTCGCTTGCTGATCGTCTGATACTTGTCATCGTCCATATTGGGTTCCTTGCGTTTCGTGGGGTCGATCATGCTGGCTTCGCGCCGCCGCATCGGGGCCGGCGATCCGGTCGGGCAGGGGAATGTCGATGGTGACCGCGCGGTTTTGCCATGCCCGGGTGACGCGCAGCCCTTCCGGGGTCCGCTCCAGCCGATAGCTGCCCATGGCGAACAGTTCCGCATCTTGCCGGCGGCGCGCGAGCAGGTCCTGCGTCAGCTTGAGCTTGCGGGCATCGCGCCCGGCTGGGCCGGAGGCAATCGCGTCCCAGTCAACGGCTCTGCGATTGTCCGGGTCGGTCAGGGCAATCGCGACGATTTCGGTGCCCTGGTAGATGTCCGGCACCCCGGGCGCGGTGATCTGGAGGGCGGTCTGCGCCATCATGAGCGCTTCCCATGTCTGCATGAACGCCGCTCGCTCGTCGTCTGACCACAGCGCCCCGTCTTCAAGCGAGGCCATCAGGGACAGCGCAAGCTCGGTCACACCGTTTTCAATCTCAAGCGCCGGCTCCTCATAGCTGGATTCGAGCTTCGCCTCACGCATGGCCTTGGCCATGTGGTCCGCAATGCGCTGCGCGGCATCCGGCTGATCGAGCATCATCAGCGCGCATTGGATGGCATAGATGCCCCAGCGCGGCGGTAATGCCCGATCCTGTGCCCGTGCCAGCGCCTCCCCGTAGACGCGCACGCCCAGTTCCGGGAAGGCGGCCAGGGCAATGATCGCGGCCCTGGCATCGGCCGAGCGCTTGGTGTCATGAGTCGAGAGGGCATTGAGCGCGCAGGGCGTCTCGGACGCACGCTCGTTCATACGCACCGCAAAGCGCTCAAGGTCGATCGGCTGGAGGTCCGGGGCGGCGCCCACCTCGCAAAACGGCAGATAGGCGATGGACCGATAGAAGACGGTATCCTCCTCGGACTTGGCGGTGAGCGCGCCGGTCAGCTGTTCGAACCGGGCCGCGAAGGCCCGTGCCAGCGGATCGTCCGGGGCAGACAGCAGACTGAACACCGGCCCAAGCATACCGCTTGGGTGCGGATCGCCACGCGCACCGGCGAGAGCCTGCGCGCATAGCTCGCCCGGCGGCATCACGTCGGCGGCATAGGAGCGATAGACCGGCCAGTGCATCGCAAGCTGCACGATCGCCGCGCGCACCTCCGGCGCTGCGACGGGCGATCCGGCCAGCGCCATGATGGCCGCATCGGTCACCCGGTCGAGCTCGGGGGTGAAGACGGTGTACAGCATCGTCCGGCGAACGCCGCGCACCTCAAGGGCATAGTCCGTCGGCACAGGCGCGCGCGCTGCGGCTGCCAAGGCATCCAGACCTTCCGACGGGGTCAGCAATTGGGTCACGGGCGCCATGAATTCATAACCGCTCATGCCCTCGACCGGCCAGCCCGGCGCCAGCGGCTCGCCCTCCTTGACGATCTTCTCCACCCAGATGGGAATGAAGCCCAGCGCCTCGCGCAGTCGGCGGAGGTAGCTGAGCGGGCGGGCCAGCCCGTCGATATGGTCGACGCGGACGCCCTGGACGCGCCCGGCCCGAACCTGCTCCACAATCCAGCGATGGGTGAACTCGAAGACCTCGGGATCTTCCTGTCGCACCCCGATCAGATCGGTGACGTTGAAGAAGCGCCGGTGGACGATGTCGCCATCCTCCTGCCAATGGCCGATCTGCCAATGCTGTTCGTCGAGCAACTGCGCCAGCAGGCCTTCGTCCAACGTCTCCCCGCCCGCCAGCCGCTCGGTCAGCGGTGTCGCGCGCAGGGGGTAATGCTTGTCGTAGACGCGCAGGATCGGATCATTGCCGATGAGCGAGAAGGCCAGTTGTTCCGCGTCCAGAAGATCGGCCGGCGTCCCGTCCAGAACCGGGAACTGCAGCGGGCCACGGTCCCAGTCGATATCGAACAGGGGCGCAAAGCGGCTCTCCTGTCCATGCCGCATGATGTCGGCGATGAAGGGATTTTCCGGCGTGAACGCCATATGATTGGGCACAATGTCCAATATGATGCCGAGCCCGGCGGCGCGCGCCGCGTCGCTCAGCGCGCGAAAGGCCTCGTCACCGCCCAGCACCGGATCGACCCGATTGGGATCGGTCACGTCATAGCCATGGGTTGAGCCCGTCGCGGCGCTGAACAGCGGCGAGAGGTAGATGTGGCTGATGCCCAGCGCCTGCAGCCAGGGAATGCGCGCGCGCACCGCCTCCAGATCGACGCCGTTCCGCAGCTGGATCCTGTACGTCGCGACGAGGCCGGGGGCGCTGGGATGTCGCATGGTCATTGGTCCTTTCGAACGGCGGCGGCGAAAGCGAAGCCGCTCCCTTGCGCGGCCTCCACGAAGAAGGGGTCGGTGGGCGTGGAAAAATCCTCGCCGCCAAGCAGCAAACGGACGTGCAGGGCCGCCGTTTCAAACTCCCATCGCGCATCGAACGCCGCGCCCTCGCGCGTGACGGCTGCCTTGGGCCGTTCCGTCTGCGCGAGGAGCGGCGTGATATGGAAGGCTCGCAGTGCAAGAAGGTCGCGCACAAAGGCTTCATGCTCGCGCTGCGCATCGGTTGCGGCATGCCCGATCATCGAGCGGGCGGCCGTCTGCGGATCATTGGGGTCGGGCACGGTGCCGGCGAAGGACGTGAACTTCTCAAACTCCCGCGCGCGGCCGGTGCGCACCGCTTCAGCCAGATCGCCCGTGAAATCCGTGAAGAACAGGAACGGCGCTTCGGTCAGGAACTCATCGCCCATGAACAGCATCGGCGTGAAAGGCGTCAGCAGAGTCAGGGCCGTTACCACCCGCAGCGCGGCGCGGTCCGCCACCAGATGGTGCAACCGCTCGCCCTGCGCGCGATTGCCGACCTGATCGTGATTGCCCAGAAAATTGATGAACGCCGTTCGGGGCAACAGGGCGGATGGCTCGCCGCGCAAATGCTCATGCGGGGGCCGTTTCTGCCCCTGCTCCACATATCCATCGCGCAGCGCCATCTCGATGTCCGCCAGCGGATCGACGGCAAAGGGCGCGTAATAGCTCTCGTCTTCCCCGGTCAGCAGGCAGTGGATCGCGTGGTGCCAGTCATCGTTCCAGCTGGCATTGAAGGGCGCATCCGGCTCGAGATAGTCGACGAGGTTGCGCTCATCCTCGGTCACCAGATGGATCGGGCGTCCCCAGTCGCGCGCGCGAACAGCCTTGCCGAGATCCGCCAGAAAGTCCTCGGTGGTCTGGTCGGCAATGGCGTGAACGGCGTCCAGGCGCAGCCCGTCGAGCTGATATTCCTCCAGCCAGAACAGGGCGTTGTCGAGAAAGAAGGCGCGAACGGCGGGCACATCGAAGGCAATGCCGTCCCCCCAGGGGGTGCGGGCCGAGGCGTGGAAGAAGGACGGGCACCAGACGGGCAGATAATTGCCCGAGGGACCGAAATGATTATAGACCACATCGAGCATTACCGCGATGCCGAGCTTGTGGGCCGCATCCACGAACTGCTTGAGGCCGTCCGCACCGCCATAGCAAGGATGGGGCGCATAGAGCAGCACACCATCATATCCCCAGCCGTGCGTGCCCTCGAACTGGGCGACCGGCATCAGCTCGACGACCGTCACGCCGAGGCTTTTCAGGCGCGGCAATGCCCTTTGCGCGGCAGCAAATGTGCCCTCGGGCGTGAACGTTCCGAGATGAAGCTCATAGATGACCGCCTGATGCCAAGGGAGACCCGCCCAGTCGGCGGACCATTGGAAGGCGCGAGGGTCGACCAGGCGCGAGGGGCCGTGAACATCGCCCATCTGTGCCCGCGCTGCCGGATCGGGATAGAGCCTGTCGCCGATGCGAAAGCCGTAGGAGGCTCCCGGTCGAGCCGCAGCGGTGCCGGAGAACCAGCCATCTTCGCCCTGCGCCAAAGCGGTCGACACGCCGTCGATCTCGACTGCCACCGCTTCGCGATCCGGCGACCAGAGCGAGAAGCGCCATTGCCCGTCTTCCTCGGGCTCTGCGCCCCAGCCCTTGCGGAAATGATGGCCGGTCATCGTGCGGTCGGCGCGTAGACGCATACGCTGTTGGCCGGGATGGCGAGGACATCGCCCTCGCACGACTCTTCGCTGAAGGGATCGGCGCTGGCGGTATCCAGGATGCGCGTCCAGTGCGCGATGCCGTTGGGGTGGGGCAGGGTGAAGTCGAGCGCGTCGCCGGCGTTCACGATGATGAAGAGCGCACCGATATTCTCATCGTCAAGGAAGGCCGCTCGCGCGGAGTGGTCGATGAACAGGCCGAGCACGCGCAACTCCGTTTCCGCCCACACCGCCTCATCCATCTCGCGCCCGTCGGGCTGATACCAGGCGACTTCCGTCCGCCCATCGTCCCCCGCATCGCCGAGCAGGAATGTCTCCTGCGCAAGGACCGGATGATCGAGGCGGAAGCGGACCATTCGCTGCACGAAATCGAGAAACGCACCGTCCCGCTCGGGCCAGGTGATCCAGGCCGTCTCATTGTCCTGACAATAGACGTTGTTATTGCCCTGCTGGCTGTTGCCGATTTCGTCCCCACTCAGGATCATCGGCACGCCTTGGCTGAGCAGCATCGTCGCGATCATGTTTCGCCGGCGCTGGCTGCGTCCCGCGCGGATATCGCCGTCGTCGGTTGCGCCTTCGGTGCCCATATTGGCGGACAGATTGTGATCATGGCCGTCCGCGCCATTCTCGCCATTGGCCTCGTTATGCTTGTCGTTGAACGACACGCAGTCCATCAGCGTGAAGCCATCATGAGCGGCGAGGAAATTTACGGAGGAGGTGGGGCTCCGGTCCGAATGGTTGAACTGTTCGGGTGAGCCCAGCAGGCTCCCGGCCACATCGCCGATCAGACTGCCATCGCCGCGCCAGAACCCGCGCACGGTATCGCGGAATTTATCGTTCCATTCGCGGAACGGCGCAGGGAAGCCGCCGACCTGATAGCCGCCCTCGCCGACATCCCAGGGCTCGGCGATCAGCTTCACGCCGGAGAGGATGGGGTCCTGCCGGATCGCGCCGAAGAATGTCCCTTCCCGATCGAACCCCGCCGCCTGCCGTCCCAGCGTCGAGGCGAGATCGAAGCGGAACCCGTCGACATGCATGACCTGCACCCAGTAGCGCAGTGAATCGAGCACCATCCGCAGCACCATGGGGTGCGCCACAGAGAGCGTGTTCCCCGTGCCGGTCTGGTCGAACGAGTAGCGCGGATGGTCCGGCGACAGGACATAATAAGCCGCATTGTCGAGGCCCCGGAAGCAGAGCGTCGGGCCGCGTTCCGATCCTTCTGCGGTGTGGTTGTAGACCACATCCATGATCACTTCGATGCCGACCCGGTGGAAGCGCTTCACCATCTCCTTGAACTGGCGAATGGCACCGGGGACGCCCTCGCCCTGCTGGAGGAAGCGGGTTTCCGGGGCGAAATAGCCGAGCGTCTGATAGCCCCAATAATTGGAGAGCCCGCGTTCCAGCAGGCTGCGATCATCGAGGAAGAACTGGCAGGGCAACAGCTCGATGGCGGAGACGCCGAGCTTGCGGAGATGGTCGAGGATCGGCTCGCACACCATGCCGGCATAAGTGCCGCGCAGCTCCTCGGGCACATCGGGGTGCGTCATGGTGAGGCCACGCACATGCGCTTCGTAGATGATCGTCTCGGTCCATGGGAGACGCAGCGCCGCGTCTCCCTCCCAATCGAAATCGGGGTTCTGCACCACGCTCTTGACCATGAACGGGGCCGAATCCCGCGTGTCGAACGTCAGATCGTCGCCACTCAGGAGATCATAGCCCCACAGCGCATCGTCCCATTTGAGCGTGCCGGACACCTCCCGCGCATAGGGATCGAGCAGCAGCTTGTTGGGGTTGAAGCGATGGCCCTGCTCGGGCTCATAAGGGCCATGCGCGCGATAGCCATAGAGTTGACCGGGCTTGAGGCCGGGGAGAAAGCCGGAGTGGATCGAGCCTTCGCGTCGGGGCAATTCGAGCCGTTGAACCTCTTCTTCCCCATCGTCCGAGAAGAGCGAGAGTTCGATGGCCTCGGCATTTTCGGAAAAGACGGCAAAATGAACGCCCTCGCCGGTATATTCGGCGCCGAGCTCATGGTGCAGCCTGTCCGGCTTTGCGAAGGCCAGAGGCGTCGCGTCTGGCTCCAGGCCGATATCGTCTGCCTGGGTCAAAGTCCGGGCGCCAGCATTCTCCGGGCGCTCTCATCTGCCGTGGTATAATAGGGCTTGGCGGATCGCATCGCCCCGGCGAGCCGGCTCATCGCCTGCGCGGACAGAAGGCGAATGCCGCCTTCCGAGACAAGGCAGCCGTCGCCGCACTGCCTGAGCGCTGCGGAGAGATCGAAGCCGTCGGGAATGACGGCATCGCCGGTCACGATCGCATTGTCGATGCGCACATCCGAGCCGACGCGCGCGCCGGGCATCACCACGACGTTGCGAAGCTGGGCTCGCTCGCCGACGCTGGCACCTTGGCCGATCATATGGCCCGGCCAGACCGGACGGCCGGAAACCGGCGCAGACCGCACCGGCAGGCCAATGGCGCGCCGCCCGGCGACCGGCCATGAGGGATCGAGCGCGACCCGGCCGCTGGCGATATCGGCATGAATGCCATGATAGGCATCCACCGTGCCGAGATCGCGCCACAGGGGCGCGGCCTGCCCACGCCCGGGCAGCGCGTAGACATAGGCGCCTCGCTCGGCCACCAGCCGGGGCAGGACATGCTTGCCGAAATCCAGATCCTCATGGAGCGGAGCCAGTTCGGCCAGTACCTGCCGCAGCAGCTGCCAGGTGAAGACATAGATGCCCATCGATGCAAAGGCATGACCGGGACGGTCGGGCGCTTCCGCAGGCGAGGCCGGCTTCTCTGCGAAATCGGTGATCAGGCCATCCGCACCTGCCGTCATGACACCAAATTGGTCGGCGTCGGCCAGCGGGACGTGCACCGCGCCGACCGTCACTTTCGCGTTGCTCAGCATGTGGCGCTCGATGAACGGCCGGTAGTCCATCTGGTAAAGGTGATCGCCCGCGAGAACGACAACATGATCCGGCGCTTCTTGGTCGATCTGGTCGCTGATCTTAACGACCGCGTCCGCCGTTCCGTTGAAGGGGCCGCATTCATTGCCGTCGAGCACGTCTAGCTCGATGCCGCCAAAGCGCTGCCATGTCTGGTTCAAATGGCGATGGAGCGCGTCGGGCTCATATTGGGTGAGCACCAGTGCGCGGGGGATGCCGGAATTGGCGACGTTCGCTAGCGTGAAATCGATGAGCCTGCCCACATCGCCAACCGGCAGAGCAGGTTTGGCGAGCGCGCTGGTCAGATCATGAAGGCGACTGCCCCGACCGCCTGCCAGGACAAGAGCCAGCGCCGCAGAAGTCGCATGCCGGGCATTCGATTGGCTCATATCTACCTCAGGTCAAAGGAAATCTTCGCCTGATTAACCAACGGCAACGCGCACTGTTCCCTGTCTTTACATATGTTAAGCGATTTTTGTTGCCGCCCCTTGGGGAGTGACATGGCCCGGAGCGTGCGGCGGACGAAGCCGCGCCGATACCGGCAATAGAGGCGCCACTGTGCCAGCCGCCAAGCCGGCCGCAACGTCGGTGTTTGGCTAGCCCCTCACGATGGGCGCAAGATCAGAACAGCCGGGCCAGAAAATAGAAGGCTGCGCCCACGACAGCTGAGGCCGGGATGGTGATGATCCAGGCGATCATGACGCTCTGCGCCACGCCCCAGCGCACGGCAGAGGCCCGTCGCGCGGTGCCTGCGCCGATCACGCATCCGGTGATCGTGTGGGTGGTCGAAACGGGAATGCCCATCAGCGAGGCCGTGAACACCATGATCGAGCCGCCAAGGGAGGCGCTGAATCCCTGGTGCTGCGAGAGCTTGGTGATCCGCGAGCCCATCGTTTCGATGATCTTCCAGCCGCCCGTCAGCGTGCCCAGCGCGATCGCGATATAGCAGGCAATCGCCACCCAGTGCGGCACCGCGAATTCGCCGGTGAGATAGCCAGTCGAATAGAGCAGCACCGTGATGATGCCCATGGTCTTCTGCGCGTCATTGAGGCCGTGGCTGACGGAATAGGCGGCCGAGGACAACAGGTGCAGATAGCGAAACGCATGCTCGGCGCCACGAGCGGTGGCCCGGCGGAACACCCAGCTCGTCGCCAGCATGATCAGCATGGAGAGCAGCATGCCCAGCGTGGGCGAGAGCACGATGGCGATCAGCGTCTTGTTGAGGCCGCTCCACTGGATGCCGGAGATGCCGGCATGGGCCATCCCCGCGCCAATAAGGCCGCCGATCAGGGCATGGCTGCTGGAGGAGGGAATGCCCTTGAGCCACGTCACCACATTCCAGAACATGGCGCCGATCAGCGCGCCGAAGATGACGGCCGGCGTAATCAGATCCTGACTGACGAGGCCGGCGCCGATCGTCTCGGCGACCTTGTGCAGGCTGGGGAAGGCCAGCATGAGAAAATAGGCCGCGAAATTGAAGAAGGCTGCGAAAACCACCGCCGCAACCGGGCCGAGCAGGCGGGTCGCCACCACGGTCGCAATCGAGTTGGCGGCATCATGCAAGCCGTTGAGATAATCGAATGCGAGCGCGATGACGATCAGGCCGACCAGCAGCGGAAAAGCGAGGTTGTGCATGACCCTGTGCGCTCAGCTATGGTCGATCACGATGCCGTCAATCGCATTCGCGACATCCTCGAGCGCGTCGACAATCCGCTCCAGATGCTTGTAGATCTCGCGCCGGACGATGAACGCCATGGGATCGGCCGTCCGGAACTTGCGATAGGCCTGCTTCAGCCCCTCGCTGTGGATGGCGTCGGCATGGCCTTCCATCCGCACCAGCCGCTCGGTCAGTTCATGCAGGCGCTTGCCGTTTTGTGCGACATTGCGCAGCAGCGGCATGGCTTCCGCCAGCACGCGCGTGCTGTCGACGATAATCGCCGCCATGTCCTTCATTTCCTGATCGAAGTCGTGCACGTCATAGATGTCGATGGCCGCCACTGCCGACTGCATCTCATCGATCGCATCGTCGGTCGAACTCACAAGGCTGATGATCGCGCTGCGGTCGAACGGCGTGAGGAACGTCTTGCGGACAAGGTGAAGCACCTCACGGATGATCTCGTCGGCATCGGTTTCCCGCTCGATCACCTCGCGAATATGGTCATCGCGGCTGTCCCCGTCATGCAGCAGCCGGGTCAGCGCGTCGGCGCCGGCGACCACGGTCTGGACATGCGCTTCGAACAGATCGAAGAAATTGCCCTGCTTGGGCAAAAGGCGCTGAAACCAACCAAACATCCTGCTTATCCCTGAAGTATGCGCAACGGTGTCCATCACCGATTGGCGCCGTGTCGCCGCCTTGAACTCGGATGCTGCGAAGGATCGGATCAGATCGCTTAGATCGGGCTCGTCGACGGCATCGGCCGCCTCGCTGAGGCTGAACCACCGCCGCTCGCGTTCGTGCTGCTCTTTCCAGTCTGTGAGTTCCCGATTGACCGCCAGCGGGAACACCTCGACGTCCACCATCAAATTGGCGCCGTTACGCCGCCTTTTGCGGTAGCGATAGGTTCCCAATGGCGTCGGGCACACGGCCCCGACGATGCCGGCTTCTTCCTCGGCTTCGGCCGCGGCCGCCTGATGCGGGAGCTTGCCCGCCGATCCGTTGCCCTTGGGAATCACCCAGCGCTTCGTCTCGCGCGAAGTGATGAGCAGAATCCGGATCGGTGCATCCAGCGCATCGCCTTCAGCCCGATAGGGTAGTGCCGCAATCTGTTTGATTGTTTGTCCCCTCAGCAGAGCGCGTGGCGCCCATTGTGACAGTTTTATGTCAGTTGCAACAGTCAACCGCGCGCGATGTGCCCTGAAGAGCAGTGGGTCATTCGACATTCATGCCCTTGCCGCTAGAGCGAGGACTGTTCGATCTTCAAGGCCCTCTGCCGCACTATGTTCAGCACGCTGCTTCCGACCCTCTGCTCCTTCGACGTTCCCCGGCCTTCGCCAGGCCTCAGCAATCCCGGCGCTGGCCCGCAAGGCCGAGCCCTGCGTTTCATGCGCTCCGGCAGAGGTCTCAAGCTCATCGCGGTGGCGCTCAGCCTCACCGCTGCCCATGCCAGGGCAGAGACCTATCATGTGAACGCGATCACGGGGGACGATCGTTTCGACGGGCGCGTTGCGACGAAGCCATTTCGCTCGCTCGCCCGGTTGGGCAGCGTGAAGCTCAAGCCGGGCGACAGGATTCTGCTGGCGGCGGGGTCGGTCTGGAAAGAACCGCTCACCATCACCCAATCGGGCAGCAGAGGGGCGCCCATTGTCGTCGGCCCAACCGGCTCAGGCGCGCGCCCCCGCATCGACGCGGGCGGCGTCTCGCCCCATGCGGTCGCGATCCTGAACGCAAGCTACGTGACGGTGAGTGGCCTTGAACTGACCAATGACGGCCCGCCTGCCGGCTCACGCTATGGCGTGCTCGTGTCGGCCGAAAATGTCGGCGTCGTGCGCGGCATCCGCATCAGCGACATGTACATCCATGATGTGCGCGGCACAAATGATCGCAAGGACAATGGCGGCATCGTTTTTCAGGCGCTCGGCCCCCGCTTTCCGACCCGTTTCGATGACCTTGCGATCGAGCGCAACATCATCTGGCGGGTCGACCGCTCCGGCATTGCCGGGATTAGCGATCAGGTCACCGCCGCGCGCTGGTATCCAAGCTATGACATCGTGATCCGGGACAATTATCTGGAGGACATCGGCGGGGATGGCATCGTGCCGCGTGGCACCGATGGCGCGCTGATCGAGCATAATATCGTCCGCTATGCCGCCGGCCGGGCGCCCGGATACAGCGCCGGAATCTGGCAGTGGAGCACGGATCACAGCCTCATCCAGCTCAATGAAGCTGCCTACACCCGCACGCGCTATGACGGTCAGGGTTTCGATTCCGACTTCAACTCGCGCCGGACGACCATCGCGTACAATTACAGTCACGATAATGCCGGCGGCTTTCTGCTGATCTGCTCGCCCAAGGCCAATGACAAGGACAATATCGGCAATCGTGGCACCGTGGTGCGTCACAATGTCAGCCAGAATGACGGGACGCGCATCTTTCAGCTGTCAGGCACGATTTCGGACGCGTTGATCGAGAAGAATGTGATCCACGTCGCCAAGGGCAGGGATGTCCAGATGGTGGTCGCGACCGAGTGGCAGGGCTGGGCGAGCGACGTCCGCTTCCGCAACAATCGCTTCGCGGTCGCGGGCACGGCGCGTTATGGCAGCGAGATCGGCCGCCAGGGGCCGGATTATCTGATCTCGGCCGGCTTCTCGCCGGCTCAGTTCATTCGCTTCACGGGCAACGACTATCTCGGCGCTCATGTCGATCCGCCCCGCGACGAGGTCGGCCTGATGAAGGCTGACTATAAGGCCCCCTCGCTCGATTGGGCGGTGCCCACATTCGACCCGGCCAAGCCGGACGGCTTCGCGGATTATCTCGCGCGCCACCGCCAGTGGATGCTCGCCATGCTGGAACGGGAACTGGGCGCGCCGGTAAAGCTGCTCACGCCCCGCCGCGCGTCGGTCTTCGAGGCGCGACGGTAGGGGGCTTCAGCTTTCGGGTTCCTCGCGCGTTCCCAGCGGGCAGGGCCAACATCGCAACTTCAATTAAAGCGTTGCGCCCGCGCAATCCTGAGAGACGGAGGGATCGCAATCCTCTATCGTGGGTTTTCAGCTTGCTCTTTTCGGGAGCGGTGGACGTGCGGAGACGGTCCGGCGTTTGCGAAGGGAGATGTGCGGATGGATCGGACGGCGAAGGCGTCGAGTGGGATTGAGGGGCTTGATGATGTGACGGCGGGCGGCTTCGCCTGCGGCAGGTTGTTCCTCGTCGAGGGCGATCCGGGCACCGGCAAGACGACCATCGCAAGCCAGTTTCTCATGAACGGCGCAGAGGCGGGGGAGCGGGGGCTGTATATCACCCTGTCCGAAACCGAGGAGGAACTGCGTGAGACCGCTGCCTCGCACGGCTGGGCATTGAACGAGCAGTTCCACATTTTCGAACTCGTACCGCCCGAGACGCTGCTGGACGAGAATCAGCAGCAGAGCCTGCTCTACTCCTCCGACCTCGAACTGGGCGAAACCACCAAGCGCATCCTCGAGGCGATCGAGCGGGTCAAGCCGCAGCGGTTAGTGATCGACAGTCTCTCGGAAATCCGGCTGCTCGCGCAAAGCTCGCTGCGCTACCGCCGCCAGATTCTGGCGCTGAAGCACTATTTCGCCAAGCATAATGCAACCGTGCTGATGCTCGACGATCTGACCTCCGACACCAATGACAAGACGGTGCACAGCGTCGCTCATGGCGTGCTGCGGCTTGAGGAGCTGGCACCGCTTTACGGTTCGGAACGCCGCCGGCTGCGGATGCTCAAATATCGCGGCCAGCGCTATCGCGGGGGCTATCATGATTTCGTGATCGATACCGGCGGTGTGCGGGTTTTCCCCAGACTGGTATCGCTGGAGCATAAATCCGATTTCGTGCGGACCACCGCGCCTACGGAAAGCGCCGAACTCAATGCCCTGCTCGGCGGGGGTTTTGACTCCGGCACCAGCACGCTGATCCTCGGCCCGACGGGAACGGGCAAATCCCTCCTGGCGCTCAATCTCATGAAAGGGTGCATCGCGCGCGGAGAGACGGCGGCCATGTTCGTCTTCGATGAGGAACTCGGCTTGCTAGCCGATCGGGCCAAGGGGCTTGGCATCGATGTGAGCCGGCTGGTCGCGGACGGCAAGCTCATCATCGAGCAGGTCGATGCAGCCGAAATGTCGCCCGGCGAGTTTGCTCATCGGGTGCGCGCGACCGTCGAGGAGCATGGCATCCGCACCGTCGTGATCGACAGCCTCAATGGATATCGCGCGGCGATGCCCGAGGAGAGCGCGCTCGTCCTCCACATTCACGAGCTGTTGCAATATCTCAATCGGCGCGGGGCCAGCACGTTCCTTACCGTCACGCAGCATGGCGTGGTGGGAGACATGCAGGCGCCGGTGGACATCACCTATCTGGCCGATACGGTCGTGCTGCTGCGCTATTTCGAGGCGGTGGGCCATGTCCGGCGGGCCATCTCGATCGTCAAGAAGCGCTCGGGCGTCCATGAGAATACGATCCGCGAATATCGTATCGACGCACAAGGCATCACCATCGGCGAGCCGCTGACGCATTTTCAGGGTGTGTTGCGTGGCATCCCCACGATGGTCGGTGCCGGCGACCTGATGGACCTCGGCCAGGACAAGCGCGGCTGATGAACCGCACTTTTTCGGAGCGTGCCGTCATCCTCGCCCCTCACGGTCGGGATGCAGAGATCGCCGCCGCCATCCTCAACCAGGCCGGCATCGAAACCGAGATTGTCCCGTCGCTCGATGCGCTGGTCGCGCGCCTCGCACAGGGTCTCGGGTTCGTGATGATGACCGATGAAGCGGTCAAGGCGGCCGATCTGAGGCCGCTGGTGGAGCTCATCGCCGCGCAGCAGGAATGGTCCGATCTGCCCTTCGTCCTGCTCACCCAGCGCGGCGGCGGCATCGAGCGCAATCCTGCCGCCGGCCGTCATCTCGAATTGCTCGGCAACGTGACCTTTCTCGAACGCCCCTTTCACCCGACCACATTGGTCAGCGTCGCGACGGCCGCCTTGCGGGCACGCCGACGGCAATATGAAGCGCGAACCCGGCTTGAGGATATTCGCGCGGTCGAAGAACGCTACCGCCTGGCGAGCAAGGCGACGAACGACGCCATCTGGGATTGGGATTTCGTCACTGACTATGTGACCTGGAACGACGCGCTCTCCATCGCTTATGGCCACCCGGTCGACCAGATCGAGAATAACGGGACATGGTGGATCGCGCAGATTCACCCGGACGACCGGGACGAGGTGGACAGGACCATCCACGCAGCGATCGACGGCTCGTCGGACAGCTGGAGCGGAGAATATCGGTTCAGGCGGGGCGACGGGAGCTACGCCCACGTCTTCGATCGCGGCCACATCATCCGGGATGCGCAGGGGCGGGCCTTGCGCATGATCGGGGCGATGCTCGATCTGTCCGAACGGATGCGCGTCCGGGCCGAGCTCGCCATCAGCGAGGAGCGGCTGCGGCTGGCGACGGATGCCGCCGAGGTCGGCTTCTGGGACGTCGACGTGGTCAACGATGTTCTGATCTGGCCGCCCATCGTGAAAGGGGTGTTCGGCATCTCGCCCGATGTCGAAGTGTCGATGCGGGATTTTTACGAGGGCCTCCATCCCGACGATCGCGCGCATACCACCGAAGCCTATCGGGCGGCCGCCGACCCGAATGTCCGCGCGATCTATGATGTCGAGTATCGAACGATCGGCAAGGAAGATGGGCTGGTGCGCTGGGTCGCCGCCAAGGGACGCGGCGTCTTCGACGAGGCCGGGCGGTGTCTGCGCGTCGTCGGCACGGCGATTGACGTGACGGCGCGCAAGCGGGCCGAGGCGGAACTGCGGGAGCTCAACGAGCATCTCGAGCGTCGCGTGACCGAAGAGGTGGCCGTGCGCGAGCAGGCGCAGGCGGCCTTGCGTCAGGCACAGAAAATGGAAGCGGTCGGCCAGCTGACCGGCGGCATCGCGCATGACTTCAACAATATGCTGGCCGTGGTGATCGGCTCACTCGACCTGTTGAGCCGGCGCGTCATGCCCGATGACGAGCGCGCGAAACGCTATATCGACGCCGCGATCGACGGCGCGGAACGCGCTGCCACCCTGACCCATCGCCTCCTGGCATTCTCGCGCCAGCAGCCGCTCAATCCCGAGGTGCTCGATCCCAACAAGCTCGTCTCGGGCATGTCCGAGCTTCTGCTGCATTCGCTGGGCGGCGATGTCCGGCTGGAGACGGTTCTGGCGGCGGGGGTCTGGCGTACCCATGCCGACCGCAATCAGCTTGAAAACGCGATCGTCAATCTGGCGGTCAATGCCCGCGATGCCATGCCAGATGGCGGACACCTGACGATCGAAACGCAGAACACGCACGCCGATGATCGCTATGCCGCGGAGAATTTCGGTGTTCCGGCGGGCCAATATGTGATGATCGCCGTGACCGATACCGGCACGGGCATGCCGGACGACGTCATCGCCAAGGCGTTCGATCCCTTCTTCACCACCAAGGCGGTGGGCAAGGGCACCGGTCTGGGGCTGAGCCAGGTGTACGGATTTGTCCGGCAGTCGGGCGGGCATATCAAAATCTATTCCGAGCCGGGCGAAGGGACGACGATCAAGATCTACCTTCCGCGCTTCTATGGCGAGGCCGCCGGAGAGATCGAACAGGTGCGGGCCGACCTGCCCAGGGGCGATGAGCAGGAGGTCATTCTGGTGGTCGAGGACGAGGCCGCCGTCCGCCGGTTCAGCGTCGATGCGCTCGTGGAACTGGGCTATCGTGTGCTGGAAGCGGATGGCGGACATGCGGCGCTGCGCGTGCTCGACGAGCATCCGGAGATCACGCTCTTGTTCACGGACATCATCATGCCGGACATCAATGGCCGGAAACTTGCCGATGAAGCATGCCGCCGCCGGCCGGACCTGAAGGTGCTCTATACCAGCGGCTACACGCGTAACGCGGTCGTCCATAACGGTGTTGTCGATCCCGGTGTGGAGCTTCTCGGCAAGCCCTTCACAGTCGAGCAGCTCGCGGCCAAGATCCGGGCCGTTCTCGAAAAGGCCTAGGCCGGGGCGGCAAACCCGGGCTCAGCCAAGGTGCAGGGCAAAGCGGTCGATTGCCGAAGCCAGGCTGGGCATGATCAGGCCGCGCTCGCTGCTCATCGGCGCATGGCGGGGCCGCCGCGCCGGCCAGTTCATCGCGTCGATGGAGACCGTTTCGATCAGATCGGTCGGCAGGTCCATCCTTTCGCCGACGGCATGCGCAAACTGTGCCCAGGAAAAAGCGCCGTCGCTGGTGAGGTGCCAGATGCCGCACTCGTCATCGATCACGAGGTCGAGCGTGGCGCGGACGAGATCGGGCACATAAGTGGGCGAGGTGATGCAATCCCCCACGGCGTGAAATACGCGTTCGGTCCGCAGCGCCGCCACCAGATGCATGGCGAAATTGTGCGGATCATAGGGTGAGAAGAAGGATGCGGTTCTGATAACCAGGGCGCGCCCGCCAGCCGCCAGAACACCCGCCTCGGCCCGCGCCTTGCTCTCTCCGTAGACGTTGAGTGGCGCTGGCGCGTCGCTTTCCACATAAGCGCGCCGACCATGGCCATCGAAGACGAGGTCGCTGGAGAAGCAGCTATAATGGATGTCGCGTTGCGCGCAGGCGGCTGCAAGGGCGACGCAGCCCGTGAAATTGGTTGCAAGGCAGGCATCGGCGCTGCCCTCTGCTTCATCGACCCGCACCCAGCCTGCGCAGTTGATGACGGCCCAGGGCCGCAGCCGATCCAGCGCGTCGGCAATCGTGGCGGCATCGTGCAGGTCGATGACGTCTCGTCCGACCAGCCGATGATCGATATCACGGAGCGAACAGGCCCCCGCAAAGGCCTGGCCCAAGGTTCCGGTTGCCCCGAGGATCAAGAGCGGGCGCGCTTCTGGAGCCGGCGGTACATCGATCGCGCGTGGCTCTGTCGCAGCCCCGGTGAGGCGCCCGGGTCGACGCCACCATCCCTGTCCATGCAGGACAGGATGGTCCAGCTTTGCGCCTCCTGCCAGTGCACGCATCATCGGCGCCAAAGCGGTCTCTCGCGGTTCGGGGCCCCGCACGTCGAACACGCCGCTCTCATAATGGCCGGCCTTTTTGGTGAGCAGGCTGTCCCAATCGAACGCGCCGAACAGGCTCCAGACCGTCACCGCGTCGATGCAGATGCCGTCCGCGCGGAGCGCCGTGGCTGTCGTCCAGGCTTCGTCGAGCCAGCGCATCTGCTCCTCGCGCGTGCAACCATTGTGCACCTCGGTGAGCACGATGGGCACCTCATAGCGTTCCCAGGCAGCGCGAATGGCGCCTTCAAGGCCCGGCGGGTGAGCTATGGCTCTGACGGCTTCGACGTCGGCAACCGGCCCGAGGGCACAAGCGCCATGGCTGGCCGGGGGATGGCGCTCCAGTTGGTGGTCGAGGAAGCGGTCGCTGGTGAGATAATGATTGAGGCCGATGATGGCCGGCGGGCATGGCGCGGAAGCGATGTCACGAAGACGATCCGACAGCCCCAAGCCCTCGAGATGATCCCAAAGCGCGTGCCCCGCTATCAGGCGGCCGGCCAGCAAATCCCAGGTCGCCCAGCGGCGATGATTGTCGAAGCCTGCCTGAGCGGCCCGCTGCGGTGTCGCGTCAGTGTGCCCCAGATCCTCCGTTTGAACGAGGCGCGCCGCGGGAATGATTTTGCGGATCGCGTCCATCGCCCCCCGAATGGCATCGATCTGGTTGAGGAGCGCGGTCCAGAAAGCCGTCTCGTCGCGAAGATGGGGATACCAATGACCATAAAGGGCGGAAAAGCGCGCGGTGGTGAGTGGCTCGTTGACCGGCGTCCAATCCTGGACCCAGGGGAACCGCTCCGCCGCCTCCCGCGCGTGATCGCCAAGACCCGCCGCAAATGCCGGGTCCAGCAAGTGGGTGGGGGCGGGACCGCTGCCATGATGGATCAGGCCGAGGATCGGGCGGATGCCAAGCGCGCGCAGGCGCCCCAGCCGGTCGGCGTGCCACGCCCAAAGCGCCTCGCGCTGGTCGCTTCGGGCAAAGCTCTCCCAAAGCAAGGGGTAGCGCAGCGCCGTCACGCCCAGTCCGGCCAATCGATCCAGATCTTCGGGTCGATTGCTGTGCCCGCTCCGCGCCGACTGATCGAGATAATCATCCCCGACGCGATTGATCGTGCATTCGCACCCGCCCCACAGGGCGAGAGGGGCAAGCTGGGTCGATACGGCGTCCAAGGGAACCTCATACGGCGATGGCCGTGCACCGAGCATATACCAACCCGGCCCCCCGTTCGCCTCCAATCAAAGTCATGCTGGCACTATCGTATTGATATCGATCAATCGTGGTAAATAAGCGGGAGCAAGGACGCTGTGCGCGCATTGATACCCGTACAGGTTCATTCCGCTCTAGCCTCGAAAGCCACAAATAATGACGCTGATGTGCTTCTCGCATCTGCGCTGGGACTTCGTGTTCCAGCGCCCGCAACATCTTATGTCGCGTTTCGCATATCGTCAGCCGGTCACCTTCTGGGAGGAACCGCTCGTGAGCGGCGAGACCGCTGATGCCTGGCTGGAGCTCAGGACGCCCGCCCCGCAAATCACGGTCGCGACACCGCACCTCCCGGAAGGCCTGACGGATGCGGAAAGCCAGGTAACCCTGCGGCACCTGCTCGACGCCCATCTGAGCGATCATGCCGAGCCGCTGGTGACATGGTACTATACGCCGATGATGCTGCCCTTCTCGCGGCATCTCCAAGCGGTCTGCACGATCTATGACTGTATGGATGAGCTGGCGAATTTCCGGTTTGCGCCCCCCCAGCTGGCGGAACTTGAAGCCGAGCTGTTCGAGAGAGCCGATCTGGTTTTCACTGGCGGCTACAGTCTCTACGAGGCGAAGCGCGCGCGCCACCCTGCGGTCCATGCTTTCCCTTCCAGCGTCGACGCCGCGCATTTTGCCGCGGCGCGCCTGCCGGGCGAGGATCCTTCCGACCAGGCCGAGCTCGCGCGGCCGCGATTCGGCTTCTACGGCGTCATTGACGAACGGATGGACCTGGCCCTGCTCGCCGCCGTCGCTGATGCGCATCCCGATTGGTCGCTGGTGCTCGTGGGGCCCGTGGTCAAGATCGATCCCGCCGATCTGCCGCAGCGGCCCAACATCGCCTATCTGGGAAGCAAAGCCTATGGCGAGCTCCCGCACTATGCGCGGGGCTGGGACGTCGCGTTGATGCCCTTTGCCATCAATCCGTCCACGCAGTTCATTTCTCCCACCAAGACCCCGGAATATCTTGCAGCGGGCCTGCCGGTGGTCTCCACCCCGATCATCGATGTCGTGCGCCATTATGGCATGCTCGACGCGGTCGAGATCGCCGGCAATCCCGAGGCATTCGTGGCTGCGTGCGAGCGGGCGCTCTCTCGCGCCCGTGCACCGGCCGATGCCCCGTGGCGGGCGAGCGCAGACGCGTGTCTCGCCGATCTATCCTGGGACAAGGTGGTCGATGCCATGTTGGCGCTCATCGAGGAGGTGATGACGCCGCTCCCCACCCGCCATTACGACTATCTGGTCGTCGGCGCGGGTTTTGCGGGCGCGGTGATGGCGGAACGCCTCGCGGCGGACGGCGGCAAGCGCGTCCTCGTCATCGATCGGCGCGACCATATCGCCGGCAATGCCTATGACCATTATGACGAGGCCGGCATTCTGGTCCATCGCTACGGTCCCCATATTTTCCATACGAACAGTCAGGACATCGTCGACTATCTCTCACGCTTCACGCGCTGGCACCCTTATGAGCATCGCGTTCTGGCGGACGTCGATGGGCAGCAGGTGCCGATGCCGATCAACCGCGACACATTGAACAGCCTCTACGGGCTGGCACTGGCGGACGAGGCAGAGGCGGAGGCCTTTCTTGAGAGCCAGGCGGAGCCGGTCGAGACGATCCGCACATCGGCCGACGTGGTCATCTCCAAGGTGGGGCGCCATCTCTATGAGACTTTCTTCCAAGGCTATACCCGCAAGCAATGGGGCATGGACCCGTCCGAACTCGACAAATCGGTGACGGCCCGCGTGCCGACGCGGACAAACACGGATGACCGCTATTTCACCGACAGCTTCCAGGCGATGCCGGCCGAGGGCTATACGGCGATGTTCGCGGCCATGCTCGACCATCCGCTGATTGACGTGGAGCTTGGCGTCACCTTCGAGGAGGTTGCTGCCCGCGTGCGGTATGACCGCCTCGTCTTTACCGGGCCGATCGATGAATATTTCGGCCATCGCTACGGAAAGCTGCCCTATCGCTCGCTTGAGTTTCGGCACGAGACCCGCGCCACCGAATGGCTGCAGCCGGTCGCCGTCATCAATTATCCGTCCGAAGCCGTGCCCTATACGCGCATCACCGAGTATAAGCATCTGACCGGCCAGAGTGCGGCCCGCACGAGCATCACCTACGAATATCCCAGCGCCGAGGGTGACCCCTATTACCCGATCCCGCGCCCGGAAAATGCCGCTCTGTTCAAGCGCTATGAAGCGCTCGCTTTGGGCACGCCCGATGTTCTGTTCGTCGGACGGCTCGCCACTTATCGCTATTATAATATGGATCAGGTGGTGGGGCAGGCGCTCGCGACCTATCGGCGGCACATGATGCAGCTGAGGACGGCAAAGCCCGCGCATGATATCGACGCGATCGCTGCTGAATAGGGGGCGTCCCGCGCAAGGGGGCGTAGCGCTATCGTCAAGCAGAAATGCTGGCCGCTGAACGGGATGGCGGCTTTTGGCGATCAATCCCGGCGATCGAGAACGGCACTTCATGGCCCAGGCAATCGCGATCATGGAGTATCTGATGGCCCGCAGGGCAAGGGACCTCCCTGAGGTGCCGGATTAGCCATCGCACAGCCAGACCCGAGCGGCCTGACGCTGCAATTGCGATGGGAGCAACGCCGGATCAGTCCACCCGGTTCGAAGGGCGAGATTGCTTTGGCTCTCGGCACCAGTACAGGTGATAAGGCGGCACGTTGAGCCAACGCCGGCGTCGTTTCACTCGTGTGAAGACTTTGCGGAGTGAGGGTTCGATCGTCCGACGTACCTGATAAGCGAGGAACTCACCGTCGTCGTTGAGAAGGCGCGCGGCATCTTCCACGATTCTCGCCCTGTCGGACTTCTCCAACGCGGAGAAGGGGAGCCCAGAGAGAATATAGTCTACCCGCCCGACCACGTCGTCCCCAAGGATGGCCCGAGCTTGGAGAGCCGATCCTGTATGGACGGTCACACGAGGATCATCGATGGTTCGGCGAAGATGGGCGGCAAGCCCGTCCTCACTTTCGATCGCGATCAGCTTGGCATCGCGTGGCAGGTGCGCAAGAATATAGCGGGTAAACTCACCTGTGCCGGGGCCATATTCGACGAACAGGCCCGTGTTGGCCCAGTCGACCCCGTCTAGCTGGCGCTTGATGGTACCCGTCGAGGTGGCAATGGGCGAGCCGACCGAAAGGGGTGCCTTGGCGAACTCCTTGAGGAATGTCGTCCAATGCGGTGAGCCGCCATTTTCGCCCTGCGACGTGCTCCTCATGGCATATATCCTCCCGAAATCTTCAAGAACAATGTGATCGAGCGCTGTCCGTTCCGGGCCTGGCATTTTATTGGATACGAGCAGTCGGTTAGGTCGTGTCAGCATTGAGGCGGATAAGATAGAGATGTCCCCCCTCGGGCACGGGCCTCGGCGAGAGACGAAAGGGCATATTTGTGAAAGCCGTTATCTTCCAGGCGCTCCACACGCCGCTGGCGTTCGAGGATGTTCCTGATCAGACGCCGGGCGAGGGTGAACTGGTGGTCAAGGTCGGGCGCTGCGGCATTTGCGGCAGTGATCTGCATATGACGCAGGATGCCGCTTATGGATGCAAGCATGGTGATGTGCTGGGCCATGAGTTCGCCGGCGAAGTGGTGGCGCTGGGTCGGAACACGCAGGGGCGCAAGGTGGGCGACCTCGTCTCGGTCATCCCGCTCAAAAGCTGCGGCGACTGCGAACATTGCCGCAAAGGCGAAGTGCAGTGGTGCGCGTCATTCGGGCTGCAGGGTGGCGGTTATGCCGATTATGCCGTCACCCGCCCGAACCAGTGCGTGCCCTTGCCGGCGGGGCTGACGCTGGCGGATGGCGCCATTATCGAGCCGCTGGCCGTGGCCCTGCATGGCGTGAACCTGTCGGGCCTGAAAACCGGTGACAAGGTACTGGTGTTGGGCGCAGGGCCGATCGGGCTTGCGGTGGCCTTCTGGGCCAAGCGGCTCGGGGCCGCCAGGGTGGCCGTGCAGGATATCTCCCCCTCGCAGCAGCAGCGCGCGCACGATATGGGCGCCGATGTGTTCGTGGTGGACCCGCAGAACCCGGTTGAAAGTGCCGTGCAGGGTCTGGGCGGCATGGCCGATATCGTCTTTGAATGCGTCGGCGTGCCCGGCCTAATCGCGCAGGCCGTCGACCAGGTGCGCCCGCGCGGCACGATCCTGCTGCTGGGCCTGTGCACCAAGCCGGACACGTTCAACTCTTTCGCCATGCTCGGCAAGGAAGTGCGCCTCGTTACCTCAGCTTTCTTCACCGTGCAGGAATATGAGGCCGCCCTTGCCGCGCTGGAGCAGGGCGCCATCGCGCCCCGGCTGATGGTCACCAGCACCATTGCGCTCGCCGAGACGCCCACGGTCTTCGAGGCCCTCAAACAGCGCGGCGAGCAGTGCAAGGTGCTGATCGCGCCGGACGTCTAGGTCCTCCGAGTCCTCCCCAGCGTCAACGGTCAGCCGCGACGATGGGGTGGTTCTGGCGCAGTTCATCGAGCAGGCTCTCGACCTTTGCGATATCGGAGGTCGAACCGGTCGCATCGACCATCCAGTTGCAATGGGGATGGGTGTTGAGGCCGTAAATCCGGATCGGACCGACGACCTTGCGCCAGCGTTGGCGAGTGCCGCCATGGTCGCGGACCAGTCGTGCGATGAGAATATCGGCCAGCTGAGATTGGGTCATGACGCTGCCTATCTCTTGCGACGCGGCCCGCGCAAGGGAGGAGTGAGCACCTGATCCGCAGCGCTGTCCCGCGTCATAGGCGTCATCGGCGACCAGCTTCCCCGGGCGGTGAGCGCGAGCCCAGCGGTCGTCTCGTCCACGACGGCTAACGCATATGCTCGACCAGAAAGTCGATAAAGACGCGCACGCGGGCCGGAAGGTTGGCGCCGCCGACGAACACCGCATTGATCTGCTCGACGTCACCGGGGTTATAATCCTCCAGCAGCGGCACAAGCGTGCCGTTGGCGATCTCCTGCGCGACGCTGAAGGCGCCGACCCGCGCGATGCCGACGCCCTGTGCGGCGAGTTGGCCGAGCGTTTCGCCATTATTCGCTTCAATGCTCCCCTTCATCGCCAGGGAGAACGCCTCCCCGTCGCGCATGAAGGGCCAGACTGGCTCACTGCGGCGAAAGTTGAAGTTCAGGCAATTGTGCCCATGCAGATCCTCCGGCACGCGCGGGGTCCCGGCCCGCGCAAGATAGTCGGGTGAGGCGATGATGACGCGGCGGCTTTCGCCCAGTCTGCGCGCGGTCAGGGCGCTGTCGGCGAGCGGACCGAAGCGGATCGCGACATCGGCCTGCCCCGCCGCGACATCGACCAGCGCATCGGTCAGCGCGATGTCGGCCAGAATATGGGGATAAGCCTGCGCGAAGCGGCCGAGGAGCGGCACCACGCACAACCGTCCGTGCGACAGCGCTGCGCTGATCCGCAGGCGTCCGCGCGGCAGGCCCTGATCGGCGATCTGCTGCTCGCTATCGTCGAGATCGGCAAGGATGCGCCGTGCGGCCTGGAGATAGGCGAGGCCTTCCGCCGTCGGGGTCAGCGCCCGGGTCGAGCGGAGCAGGAGCCTGACGCCCAGTCGCGCTTCGATCCTGTCGACCGCGCGGCTCACCGCCGAGGGTGTCAAACCCACCGCGCGGCCGGCGGCGGAAAAACTGCCCCGATCGATCGCCGCGACGAATATCTCCATGGCGCGCGCGCGATCGCCACTCTCAATAACTTTTGCGTCCATAGCAAAGATCCTTGGCTCGAATGCGCACTACAACAGTGGGGCGCTGCGGTCCATTTATGAGTGGAAATCGCAATCGAAGGATCGAGCATGGATTATCGGCAACTAGGGCGCTCGGGTTTGCGCGTGTCGGCCCTGAGTTTCGGCGCCGGGACGTTCGGCGGCAAGGGGCCGTTGTTCAGCGCCTGGGGACAGAGCGACGCTGCCGAAGCGCGGCGGCTGGTCGATATCTGTCTCGATGCGGGCGTGACCCTGTTCGACACCGCCGACGTCTATTCGAACGGCGCGTCGGAAGAGGTGCTGGGGTCTGCAATCAAGGGGCGGCGCGATGCCGTGATGATCTCCACCAAGACCGGCCTGCCGATGGGCGAAGGGCCGCAGGATTGGGGCGCCTCACGGGCACGGCTGATCCGCGCAGTGGAGGATGCGTTGCGGCGTCTGGGCACGGATTATATCGACTTGCTGCAACTCCATGCGCTCGATGCGTCCACCCCGGCGGAAGAGGTCATGAGCACGCTCGATCGGCTGATTGCGGCGGGCAAGCTGCGCTATGCCGGTGTCTCCAACTATCCTGGCTGGCAGGTGATGAAGGCGCAGGCCGCGGCGGACCGCCATAGCTGGCCGCGCCTTGTCGCCCATCAGGTCTATTATTCGCTGATCGGTCGCGCCTATGAGTGGGATCTGATGCCGCTCGCCGCCGACCAGGGCATCGGCGCGCTGGTGTGGAGCCCGCTCGGCTGGGGACGGCTGACCGGGAAGATCGGGCGCGGCCGACCGATCCCCCCGGGCAGTCGCCTGAATGAGACAGAGCAATTCGCGCCGCCGGTTGCGGAGGACCATCTCTATCGCGTGATCGACGCGCTGGAGGCGGTCGCAGCCGAAACCGGCAGATCAGTACCGCAGGTCGCGATCAACTGGCTGCTGGGCCGACCGACCGTCTCCTCCGTCATCATCGGTGCCCGGAATGAGGCCCAGTTGCGTGAAAATCTGGGCGCGGTCGGCTGGGCTCTGACGCCCGAACAGATTGCCGCGCTGGATGCGGCCAGCGCCGTCATGCCGCCCTATCCGCATACGCCCTACCGCCAGCAGGACGGCTTTGCCCTGCTCAATCCCCCCATGGTCTGACGGGAGTGAACCCTTTGAAACTGAATCCCGGCATCATCGCACTGGCGATCGGCGCGTTCGGCATCGGTGTGACCGAGTTTGCACCCATGGGTCTGCTCCCGGTCATCGCCGGCGATCTTGGCGTGTCGATCCCGACCGCCGGCCTGCTCATCAGCGCCTATGCGTTCGGCGTGATGCTGGGTGCGCCATTGATGACCCTGACCACTGGCCGGGTGCCGCGCCGCACGCTGCTCATTGCGCTCGCCGGCATCTTCACGCTCGGCAACCTGTTGGCTGCGATCTCGACCGGATACGGGATGCTGCTGGCGGCGCGGCTCGTCACCTCGCTCAACCACGGCGCGTTCTTCGGCGTCGGGGCGATCGTGGCCGCGAGCCTCGTGCCGCCCGAGCGCAAGGCTGGTGCGGTCGCGGCGATGTTCATGGGGCTGACCATCGCCAATGTCGTCGGCGTCCCGCTCGCGACCTGGGCGGGCGAGCATCTGGGTTGGCGGATGTCGTTCTGGGGGATCGCCGGACTGGGCGTCGCCACCATCGCCGCGCTGCGGCTGACCCTGCCGATCTTGCCTGCGCCCCAAGGCGGCAATGCCATTGCCGAGCTGCGCGTGCTGAAGCGCGGCCCGGTGCTCGCCGCACTGGCGCTGACCGTGATCGGATCGAGCGCCATGTTCACCGTGTTCACCTATATCGCGCCCATCCTGCGTGCAGAAACGCATGCGTCGCTCGGCTTCGTGACGGCGATGCTGGTGACCTATGGCGTCGGACTCACGGTGGGCAACTGGCTGGGCGGCATCTTCGCGGATCGCTCGGTCGATCGCACATTGATGGTGACGCTCGCCGGGCTGGCGCTGGTGCTGGTTGCGTTCGCGGTCCTGATGCCCTTCGCTGCGCCAACCGCGATCCTGATCTTTCTCTGGGGCGTTGCAAGTTTCGCGCTCGTCCCGCCGCTTCAGGTGCGGGTGATGGCTGCCGCAGCGGATGCGCCCAATCTGGCGTCGGCCGTCAACATCGGCGCCTTCAATCTCGGCAACGCGATCGGCGCCGCCATCGGTGGCGGTGTGATCGCTGCGGGACTTGGCTATCGCGCTGTCGCCCTGGCAGGGGCCGGCGCCGCAGTCATCGGCCTGATCGCCGTCGTGGCCGCGGTGTGGACATCGCAGGCCCCCCAACGTCAGGAACCGAAAATTTGCGATGCTTGAACGGTGTTGAGACGCAACCACCTCTCTGCCACGGAACGGTCATTCCGGCAGAGCACTTGCTTATCGCCGGTCCTCTATTCATGCTTCGAGGACGATCATGTGATGGAGCGGCCGATGGCAGGGCATCGTATCTATTCAGTCAGTGTCGCAAGCGTCTATCCTCTCTATGTCGCCAAGGCAGCCAAGAAAGGGCGCACAAAGGAAGAGGTGGACGAGATCTTGCGCTGGCTGACGGGGCACAGCCAAGAGTCCCTCGATAGCGTGCTGGCCGCCGGCACCTCATTCGAGGACTTCTTTGCAAGCGCCCCCTGCATGAATCCCGCGCGTTCCCTGATCACCGGCGTAGTCTGCGGGGTGCGCGTCGAGACGATCGAGGAAGGCACCATGCGCGAAATCCGCTATCTCGATAAACTGATCGACGAACTCGCGAAGGGCAGGGGCATGGAAAAAATCCTGCGCGGATAGAATGATGGAGAAAGCCGCACCGTTGAACGCGCGCGGAACTGGCTCCTGCGGCCTCCGTTTCCAAAACAGAAACGGAGAAGACACATGGAAGAACACAACCCTCGACAAAAGCCGGAACGGGATCGGTCCATGCCGGACGGCAGACCCGAGCCGTCCAACCGCTCGGTCGTCCCGAACACCGATAAGCCACAAGGTCGCGAGCGCGATTATATTGAGGATGGCCAGCGAAAGGCCGAGCGCGACGAAAAGCAGATGCGGGATGCAGGCTTTGGCTCCGAAATAGGGGCCGAATAACCTAGCAGCACTTGCCTCCGCCAGCGCCTCCATAGCGCGCCTGCTCACGGTTGCGGAAAAACTCGGTCCGCGTCATCGGTACCGCCTGGGGATGGTGACGCGCCATATGGGCCAGATAGGCCTCATAAGGCGGTTGCCCGACCATCAGGCGCGCGGTGGCGCGCAGCCGATGCCACAGGCCGCTCATTCCGCCGGCACCATCTGGGCCGGGGCTTCATGCGCCGTCGGAGCGGGATTGCGCAGGCTCGCCAGGCATGTCCGGATGGTGAAGAAGAGCAGCGAGAGCACCACGGCGACAAAGAGCGCACAGAGACCGGCATCGATCCGATCATTGAAGATAATCGCGTTCATCTCCGCCATGGATTTCGCCGGGGCCAGAACTTCGCCCCGCGCGGCAGCGTCCGAGAAGCGCCGGGCATGCGCGAGGAAGCCGACGGCCGGATCGCTCGACAGGAGCTTGAGCGCGCCGGCGCTCAGCGTGCAGACCAGCAGCCAGAGGGTGGGCACCACCGTCACCCAGGCGAACTGGTGCTGCTTCATCCGGAAGAGAACCACCGTGGAGAGCATCAGTGCGACGGCCGCGAGCATCTGGTTCGAGATGCCAAACACCGGCCAGAGCGTGTTCACGCCGCCAAGCGGATCGGTGACGCCCTGATAGAGGAAGAAGCCCCAGCTGGCCACGCACAGACCGGTCGCGATCACCCCTGGCAGCAGGGCGTTGCCCGCGCGGAATGAGGGGACGGCAAGGCCGATCAGATCCTGCAGCATGAAGCGGCCGGCGCGCGTCCCGGCATCGACGGCCGTCAGGATGAACAGCGCCTCGAACAGGATGGCGAAATGATACCAGAAGGCCTTCATCGCTGGCCCGCCGACGACATGGCTGAAAATCTCGGCCATGGCGACGGCGAGGGTCGGCGCGCCACCGGTTCGCGAGACGATGCTGTGCTCACCGACATCGCGGGCGGTCTGGGCCAATGTGTCGGCTGACACGGGGAAGCCCATCGCGGTGACCGCGGCCGCTGCGCTCGCGGGATCGCCGCCGGTGATCGCGGCCGGACTGTTCATCGCGAAATAGATGCCGGGATCGAGGATCGAGGCGCCGACCAGCGCCATGATCGCCACGAACGCTTCCATCAGCATCGCGCCATAGCCGATGAAGGGCGCATCGGTTTCGGCCGCGATGAGCTTGGGCGTCGTGCCGCTGGAGATGAGCGCATGGAAGCCCGAGACGGCGCCGCAGGCGATGGTGATGAACAGGAAGGGGAAGAGGCCACCCGACCAGACCGGACCGCCCCCGCCGACGAACTGGGTCAGCGCCGGCATCCGCAGCGGCGGGGCCATGACGACGATGCCGATAGCCAGCGCGGCGATTG
This sequence comes from Sphingobium sp. B12D2B, assembly GCF_025961775.1. Taxonomy (NCBI): domain Bacteria; kingdom Pseudomonadati; phylum Pseudomonadota; class Alphaproteobacteria; order Sphingomonadales; family Sphingobiaceae; genus Sphingobium; species Sphingobium sp. B12D2B. The sequence continues at coordinate 3,289,273 of NZ_JAOQOH010000001.1, read as the reverse complement.
CGCCGATCTTGAGAAAGGTCGACAGATAATCGCGCGGCGCCAGCAGCAGCCACACCGGCAGGATGGAGGCGACGGCGCCATAGCCGATGAGGATCCAGCAGAGCTGCGTGGGCGTGAAGGTGAAGATCGGTCCCCAGACGGGGGAAGCGGCGACCGATTGCCCGTACATGATGGCGAGCATCAGCCCCACGAAGCCGAGCAGCGAAACCTCGCCAATGCGGCCGGGGCGGATCCAGCGTGTGTAGATGCCCATCAAGAGGGCGAGGGGAATGGTGGCGGCGACGGTGAACATGCCCCATGGACTCTCGGCCAGTGCGCGCACGACGATGAGGGCGAGCACCGCGAGGATGATGACCATGATCAGAAAGGCGCCGGCCAGCGCGATCGTGCCGGCGACCGGCCCCATCTCCATACGGACCAGTTCACCGAGCGATTTGCCGTCGCGCCGCATCGAGATGAACAGCACCATGAAATCCTGGACCGCGCCGGCCAGCACGACGCCGAAGATGATCCACAGCGTGCCGGGCAGATAGCCCATCTGCGCCGCGAGCACCGGGCCGACCAGCGGGCCGGCGCCGGCAATGGCCGCAAAATGATGGCCGAACAGGATGCGGCGATCGGTGGGCACATAATCCAGCCCGTCGCCCCGATACTGGGCCGGCGTGGCACGAGCAGGATCGAGCCGCATGACGTGCCGGGCGATGTAGAGCGCATAATAACGATAGGCGACGAGGAAGATGCTGACCGCGGCGATCACAATCCACAGCGCGTTGACCGCCTCGCCGCGTGCCGTGGCGACGATGCCGAGACAGACGGCGCCGATGATCGCGAGGATGATCCAGAAAATATGCTTCACCATGTCCGCCCCTAAACATTCCATCCTGGATTCGCCGCAATGCCCACTGCGCGCATGAGCTGTCGTAGGCGTCACGTACACGCTTTCCAAGCCGGTCCCGCAAGCTTGCGCGAGGGTGACCGCGTAAAGCCTGGCGCGTGATGCGAAAACCTCCGCCGCTGCTCACGTCGGCGAGCACGTTATGCCTGCTGCCCATCTCGATAACGGGGCATCGCTCTCGCCACCTCCAGCGGCGCGCAAATCATCCTTATGCGTGAAGAGCTCATTCCGAAAAACACGGTTACGTCGTGGCGTCTGGGTGGTAAGGGACGGATGATGCGCAAGCTTCTCCCTTTGCTCGCCTGCCTGATGCTGGTGCTGTCCGGCTTCGCTGGCATAGCGCACGCTGCTGAAGCGGTGGGTGGGAGCGTGCTTGGCGCCGAACTTGCGGTCCACGCACCGGGTGACGGTGACGAGGTGCCCGCCGACAGCGACAATGGACTGCCGCATCATCATAATCCCTGTCACGGACATCATGTCGGGACGCCTGCAACGATCATCGGGGCACAGGCGAGCCTGGTGACGAACGATCCCGAGCGGCGCCATTTGCGCGCGCCGCTGCCGGATGCCCGCGGCGGCGTCTTGCCACGGCCGCCCCAAGCCTGACGGTTTCGCCGGCCGGCGCATGCCGGCCTGACGATCAGCTGTCAGGAAGAATCACTCATGAAGAAATTGCTCGCGGCGATGCTCGCCGCAGCGTCCTGTGCCTCGACGGCGCAGGCGCAACAGGGGCGCGTATCGGCCGATGCTGCGGCGTCGATCCTCACGCTTGAACAGGCAATAGCCGCGGCGGGCGGCGCTGCACCGTCAACCGACGCTGCCAAAGCCGCTATCGAAGCCGCCCGCGCCAACCGCATGGTTGCGGGCCTGCGTCCCAACCCCTTGGCGCAGGCGCAGGTCGAGAATGTCGTCGGCACCGGACTATATAGGGGGCTCCAGAGCGCGGAGACGACGATGGGCGTGACATTGCCCATCGAACTCGGCGGCAAGCGCAACGCGCGCGTTGCTGTCGCCACCGCGCAACTTTCACGTGCGGAATTGGAGGCAGCAGTCGTCGCGGCCGATGTCCGCCTTCAGGTCACGTCGCTCTATGTCGAGGCGATCGCGGCGGAAAGACGGCTCGCAACCGCCCATGACCAGCTCAGGATCGCGAACGATGCCCTGCAAGCGGCACGGGTGCGCGTGCAAGCCGGCCGTGCTTCACCGCTTGAAGAGCAGCGTGCGGATCTCGCCAGGATCAACGCGGCGGCGAGCCTGGAACGCGCGGCCCGGCTTGCGGATGTCGCCCGGCTGAACCTCGCACGACGGCTTGGCGGTTCGATTGATGGTGCGCTGGACATCGGGCTGCTGGACCAAATTCCGACAGCATCCTATGGCCCGACGATCGCGCCGTCAGCGTCCGGCACGCTCACGCTTGCGGCAGCCGACGCCGATCTTGCCGTCGCCGATGCCGGCATCCGTCTGGCGCGCGCCAATCGTGTGCCCGATCTTAATATCGGGCCGGCGCTCCGGCGTCTGGAAGCGACCAACGACACCGCCGCGGCTTTCGCCATCTCGATTGCAATCCCGCTGTTCAACAACGGGCGGGCGGCGGTGGCGCAGGCTAGTGCCGAGCGCACAAGGGCTGAGGCGCGGCGGCGCATGACGGCACTCGATGTCGATCAGGCGATTGCCGAAGCGCAAGCTGAAGCAGCCAACGCCGAAACGACCGCACGCGCGGCCGCCGGCCCGGCGCTTGCGGCCGCGCAGGAGGCGGCCCGTATCGCACGGATCGGCTATCGCGAGGGCAAGTTCAGCCAGCTCGATTTGCTCGACGCCGAGCGCACGCTCGCGGACACCCGCGTCGCTGCGATCGATGCCCTCGCCAATTATCACAATGCCCGTGCGCGGCTGGAGCGGCTGACCGCTCCCGCGCCTCAAGGGGGAAACCAGTCATGAAGAAAATCAAGCTTGCGGGCGCATTCTCGCTCGCGTTCATATTGGCTGCCTGCGGTGACGGCGCTTCGACGAACGAGACCGCGCCCGAGCAACCCAAGGAAACCGGCCATGCGGTTGAAGGCGTCATCACGCTCTCGACCGAACAGATCGCGGCGGCAGGCGTGCAGGTTGCCGGTCCGCTGATCGGCGGCGCCGGCACGATCGAACTGCCCGCGACGATCGATGGCGATCCGCAGGCGACACAGGTCGTCTCGGCGGCGATCGCGGGTCGTGTCGTCGCGCTTAACCGCAATCTCGGCGAAAGCGTTGCCCGCGGGCAGACGCTTGCGGTGATCGAGAGCCGCGAGGCGGCGCAGCTCAAGGGGGCGGTCGAGGCGGCCCGGGCACGGCTCGCCCTCGCCAATTCCAATCTCGCGCGCGAGCAAAGGCTGTTTTCTCAGCGCGTTTCACCTGAGCAGGATCTGATCGCGGCGCGAACCGCGGCAACCGAGGCGCGGATCGCACTCACTCAGGCGCAAAGCCAGGTTTCGGCAACTGGGGGCGGTGGGGGCGGGCTCAATCGCCTCGGCATCGTTGCCCCCCTCTCGGGCCAGGTGATCGCGCGACCTGTCGTGCTCGGTCAAACAGTTGCGGCTGACGCCGAGCTGTTCCGGGTCGCCAATCTGTCGAAGGTGTCGCTAACGCTCAGCCTCAAGCCCGAGGATGCGGGCCGCGTCCGTCCCGGTGCGCCCGTGACGGTCACCGCAGCAGGACGCTCGGCAATCGGGCAGATCAGCTTCGTGTCGCCAGCGCTCGATCCACAGACCAGGCTGGTGCCGGCGATCGCATCGCTCGACGATGGCGGCGGCGTCTGGCGCGTTGGCCAGGCGGTTACTGCGTCGGTGCAACTGGCTGGCGGCGGCGACGGTCCCGCCTCTGTGCGCGTGCCCTTGACGGCCGTTCAAACGGTCGAGGGGAAAACGGTTGTGTTCGTGCGGACGGCCACAGGCTTCAGGGTCACGCCGGTCCAGCTTGGCGATCCCGCCGGCGACACCGTGCTGATCCGCTCCGGGCTTTCAGGCCGTGAGCGGATCGCCACCACCGGAAGTTTCACGCTCAAGGCCGAACTCGGCAAGAGCGAAGCAAGCCATGAGGACTGAACCATGATCGCCCGCATCGTCACATGGGCGGTGGAGCAGCGATGGCTTGTCCTCGCTCTCACCGCCGTCGCCGCCGTCATAGGCGCCTTTTCTTTGTCCCGCCTGCCGATCGACGCCGTGCCGGACATCACCAACAATCAGGTGCAGATCAACGTCCGTGCGCCCGCGCTCTCGCCTGAACTGGTCGAGAAGCAGGTGTCGTTTCCGATCGAAACGGCGCTCGCCGGTATTCCGGGTCTTGAGTACACCCGTTCGCTGAGCCGCAATGGCTTTGCCCAGGTCACGGCCGTGTTCACCGACGCAACCGACATCTATTTCGCGCGTCAACAGGTCGGCGAACGCCTTGAAAGCGTGAAAGAGAGCCTGCCCGGCGGCGTCAGCCCTGAAATGGGGCCGATCGCGACGGGGCTTGGCGAGGTTTATATGTGGACCGTCCGGCTCGACCATCGGGCGGACGACAAGCATCGGCCCGGCGAGCCTGGCCAGCAGCCAGACGGCAGCTACATCACGCCCGAAGGGCAACGGCTGACGAGCGAGGCCGATAAGGCCACCTATCTGCGCACCACGCAGGACTGGATCGTCACGCCGCTCCTCAAGAACGTGCCCGGCGTCGCCGGCATCGATTCGATCGGCGGCTACGCCAAACAATATCTCGTCGTGCCCAATGTCCAGAAACTGGCATCAATGGGGCTAACCCTGACCGACCTCGGCACGGCGCTCGAGCGCAACAACTCCAGCGTCGGGGGCGGGTTCGTCAATCGCGGGGGCGAAGGTCTCGCGGTCATATCGGACGCGCTGATCCGCAACGAAGCGGAATTGGCGCGGACAGTCATCGCCACCCGCGAAGGCGTGCCGATCACGCTTGATCAGGTCGCCACGGTGCAGACCGGACAGGCGGTTCGGATGGGATCAGCCTCGGAGAACGGCACCGAAGTGGTGGTTGGCACGGCGATCATGCGGATCGGTGAAAACAGTCGCACCGTGGCGACCGCGGTTGCCGACAGGCTGCAGGAGATCAACGCATCCCTGCCCCCCGACGTCGTCATTCAGCCGGTGCTGGATCGGACGGTCCTCGTGAACTCAACGATCAAGACGGTCGCAAAGAATCTCAGCGAAGGCGCGCTTCTGGTCATCGTCATCCTGTTCCTGTTGCTCGGCAACTTCCGGGCGGCCCTGATCGCAGCGCTGGTCATCCCGATCACGATGGTGCTGACCGGTTTCGGAATGCTGCGCGTCGGCGTCTCAGCCAATCTGATGAGCCTTGGCGCGCTCGACTTCGGCCTTATCGTCGATGGCGCCGTCATCATCGTTGAGAATGCGCTCAGGCGTATTGCCGAACAACAGCATCATGAGGGGCGCCTGCTCACAGTGCAGGAGCGGCTCGGCAATGTTGCGAGCGCCGCGCGCGAAATGATCCGTCCCTCTGTGTACGGTCAGGCGATCATCATTCTGGTCTACGTGCCACTGCTCACGCTCACCGGGGTGGAAGGCAAGACCTTCGTGCCGATGGCGCTCACGGTCATCATCGCGCTCGCCTTCGCCTTCATCCTGTCGTTGACCTTCGTGCCGGCGATGATCGCGATCTGGCTTTCCAAGAAGGTTGAGGAAAAGGATGGCCGGATCATCTCCTGGTTGAAGGCGCGGTACGAACCGGGCCTCGATCGGGCGATGAAGATGCCTTCGTTCACCATCGGAGCGGCGCTTGGAAGCCTTGCGATCGCGGCGGCGGCATTCCTCTCGTTGGGGCAGGTGTTCCTGCCGCAGCTCGATGAAGGCGACATCCTGATCCAGGCCCTGCGGATCCCTGCGACATCGGTCCAGCAAAGCCAGGCGATGCAGGCGCCGCTCGAGCAGATGATGTCGCGTCAAAAGGAGGTGAAGTTCGTCTTCTCCAAGACAGGCACGGCGGAACTGGCATCCGACCCGATGCCGCCCAATGCCACGGACATGTTCGTGATCCTCAAGCCACAAGACGAGTGGCCCGATCCCCGCGTGACCAAGGCGGAACTCGTGGAGCGTCTGGAAGGCGAGTTGGGGAAGATTCCCGGAAACGCCTATGAGATCACTCAGCCCATCCAGATGCGCTTTAACGAGCTGATTGCCGGCGTCCGCGGCGATGTCGCGGTCAAGGTTTTCGGTGACGATTTCGCATCGATGAACCGGGTAGCCGAGCAGGTCGCTTCGGTTCTGCGGAGGACGGAAGGCGCGACCGACGTAAAGGTCGAGCAGACAACGGGCCTGCCGATGCTCGACATCCGCGTCAATCGCGATGCGATGGCGCGGCTCGGCGTGACGGCGCAGGACGTGCAGGACACCATCACCGCCACGATCGGCGGCCGCACGTCAGGCATGATCTTCGAGGGTGATCGACGCTTCCCGGTGGTCATCCGCCTTTCCGAGGCCCAACGTGCCGACCTTGGCGCACTGGCCCAGATTCAGGTGCCGGTCGCTGGGGGCGCCTATGTCCCCCTGTCGAGTGTGGCGACGATTGCGGTGGTCGACGGGCCAAACCAGATCAGCCGCGAGAACGGCAAACGCCGCGTCGTTGTCCAGGCCAACGTCCGGGGCCGCGATGTGGGCAGTGTCGTTGCAGACGCTCAGGCAGCGATTGCGAACGAGGTGCGCTTGCCTGCGGGCAGTTATCTCGAGTGGGGCGGGCAGTTCGAGAATCTCGCTTCGGCAAGCGAGCGGCTGAAACTTGTCGTGCCGGGCTGCTTCGTCATCATCCTGTTGCTGCTCTACGGTGCGCTCGGCAATGTTCGGGACGCGGCGATCGTGTTTACCGGCGTGCCCTTCGCGCTCGTCGGCGGCGTGTTGCTGCTCTTCCTGCGCGGGATGGACTTCTCGATCTCGGCGGCGGTGGGGTTCATCGCGCTGTCGGGAATCGCGGTGTTGAACGGGCTGGTCATGGTCAGCTGCATTCAGGATCTGATCGGCAAGGGCATGAGCCGCGCCGAGGCAGCACGAACAGGCGCGATCCAACGCCTGCGGCCGGTCGCCATGACTGCGCTGGTCGCAAGCCTGGGCTTTGTGCCCATGGCGTTTGCCAGCGGCTCCGGAGCCGAGGTCCAGAAGCCGCTGGCGACCGTGGTGATCGGCGGCCTGACATCCGCAACGCTGCTGACACTGTTCGTTCTTCCGACACTCTATGCCCGCTTTGGACAACGCGCTGTCCGGCGGCGCGGTCATCCGATGACCTCGGACAAGCGTCACCCGCTCTTGTCAAAGCCGGTTAGTCAGACGCGCGAATGATGTGCATTTGAGGTGGTCCGAATGGTCATGTGACGCGCCGCAAGGAAGAAATGCCAGGCGGGCCACACCATCGCTGCGAGGCATCCCATGATCACCCATTGCGTGGCCTGGGATGTCGCGGAGCGGCATGCGCTGGCCAGTTCCGGGCCGCTCCCGGCGGCGGCCGCACCGCCGGGGCACGCGCTCGAAAAACCACCTTGCTCAAGGACGCTGAAGAGATGAGCTGCCAGCAGATCGATCCCCATGCCGGCAAGCAGTGGACCAAAACCCATCGCGATCAGACTGAGGCAGAAGCTCGCGATGACCGATGCAGTCGCCCGGCCGTTCGGCCCGACCGTACTGTGCAGCATGGCGTAGGAAGGCGCGAGATAGGTCGAGTTGACGACGGATGCGAGAAACAGGATCGCCGCGAGGCCCTGCCAGCTGCTTTGCGCATAAGCCGCGACATATAATGGCGCGCTGAGCGCAACGCCGATGGCAGGCACCCACATGATCCAGCGGTCGTCAAAGCGGGATGCCCAATGGACGATGAGCCCGCCTCCCAGTGTCGATATGGCCGATCCGAGCATGAAGGTCAGCGCGATGATCACGCCCAGTTCCGTGTAGCCCAGGTCGAAGCGGCGGATCATATAGGGGCCCATGAAGGTGACATTGGGCGCGCCGACCAGTCCCGCAGCCGTCAGAGCAATGATCACATTCCGAGCAATGGGCGATTTCCATAGCGCCATCGCAACTTCGATCAGGGACCCGGCGCTGGGCAACGTCCGCGCGGATGCCCGCTCAAAGCGGCCCCGTTCGGGCTCCTTGATAACCATCCAGGTCAGCAAGGCTACCAGCAGGCCGGGCAGACCCACGATCAGCATCGCGCTGCGCCATCCCCAATGGTCCATGACGAAGCCACCGATCACGACGCCGGCAAACCCGCCCAGCGGCAGGCCCAGCCCGAAGATCGACATCGCGCGCGTTCGCGCCTCCGGCGGAAAGAGATCACTGATCAACGAGTGTGAAGCGGGCAGGCAAGCCGCTTCACCGACACCGACACCGGCTCTGAACAGGCAAAGCTGCACGAAACTTGTCGCGAGGCCGCACAGCGCGGTCATGATCGACCAGAAGGCCACGCAGAGGGACAGGATCAACGTCCGGTTTCCCCGGTCGGACAGGCGCGCCATCGGAAATCCGACGACGACATACAGGAGACTGAAGGCAAAGCCGGTGAGCAGGCCAAGCTGCCAGTCCGCGAGGCGCAACTCTTCCTTGATCGGCTGGGCGAGGATCGAGAGGATGAACCGATCGAGATTGTTGAGCAGATAGACGAGCAGCAGGATGGAGAGCGCGATCCATGAGGCACGCGTGACATCTGGGCGGCTGGCCCCCCCCTTCAGATCGACCGCCTCATCCACCGCTAATTCGGCTGGCCTGCCAGAGTTCATTGCCTCGTCCCAACCCTTATCCCGATATCCGCCATGCCGATGTGTCGCTCAGGCCTTTGGGGGCACACCCTCCATATGGTCCGTTTCCCCATCAAGCTTGCCGAGCGCTTTGCGGGAAAAGGCGATGATGTCACCATAACGCTGCTCCTGCACCTTGTTGACCCATTCGGGGTCGCTGATCTGCCCGCGCCCGACAGCGACGAGGTCGAAGTCGCCCCGCTGCAGACCCTGGTCTAGAAGGGTGATGCTCGCCTGTGCATCGGATTGCGATTCCAGGCCCTGAGCCGTTTCCATGATGTCGGTGCTCAGGCCGACGCTGCCCACGGCGATTACCGGGAGTCCGCTCAGTTGCCTGACCCAAGCGGCCAGCGTCTTGTCGCTCTCCGGCCAGGCAGCCTCCCAGAAACGTCGCGTCGACACGTGGAGAATATCGACTCCTGAGTCCCGCAGCAGCGAGACGAATAACGCCAGCTCCTCTGGCGTCTCGGCGATCCGCGCCTTGAGATCGATCTCCTTCCACTGGGAAAAGCGAAAGGAGATGATAAAATCTTCCCCGCAGGCTGCACGTACGCTTCGCGCAATTTCGGCAGGATAGCGCGCCCGCTCGGGCAGCGACTGGCCACCATAGCGATCCGAGCGGCGGTTGGTTTGCTCCCACAGAAACTGATCGAGAAAATAGCCGTGCGCGCCGTGCAGTTCTATGCCGTCTGCCCCAGCCTTTTGCGCGAGAAGCGCGGAGCGAACGAAGGACTGTTTGATTTCCTCCAGGTCCTCAAGCGTCGCCGCCCGACCACGCGGTCGGTCCGCCGCCATCAATCCGGATGGGCTGAGTGTCGGCGTGACGACCACCCCGTCTCCCAGATCCTCATCCTTGCGCACTGCGCCCTCATGCCAGAGTTGCAGGAGAATGTGCCCGCCTGCAGCGCGCACTGCCCCAACGCACTGTCGCCAGGCCTCGAACGTGCCTTCGTCCAACCGGCTGAAAACAGCCGACCGTGTCGCGCTGGGGTGATCGACCGCGACCGACTCCGTGATGATAAGGCCCGCGCCACCCTTCACGCGCCGCACGTAGTAATCGGTGAGCGTATCGGTCGGCGCGCCGTCGACGCTCCATCCGCGTTGCATGCCGGGGAGGACGAAGCGATTGGCGAGTTGCCGCCCTTTCAAAGTGAACTGGTCGAAGAGGAGGGAGGACTGATCCGTCATGCGGTTGCGCCTCGCATCGATGATAGCTGGCCTGCCACGATCAGTAGCGCCATTTGACCGTCGCGCCGAAGGTGCGCGGCGGATTGAGCAACACCAAGTCGCCATTTGCGGACGGCTGGAAGGCCGCGATCTGCGCCTTGTCCTCAATGTTCCTGACGAACGCCGAGATCTGCCACGCGCGATTGGGGGTTTCGAAGGTCAAGCTCGCATTGGAGCGCAAATAGCCATCCTGATAGGAGCCGGGGGCGTTGCTGTTGGCCACGAAATGGCCCGTCACATATTTGCTGTCGATGCCGAAGGTCAGGCGGGCGCCGCTGTCGAAATCGAACCGGTGCTCGTAGGCGCCACCTAGCGTGAAATCGGGCGCGGCCTGGATCTGCTTGCCCGACAGGTTGGTCGCGCCAATGATATAGGTATCAAAGCGGGCATGGAGCCAGGTGGCCGCCAGCGACAGGCGACCCGCGGAGGAAACGGCGACCTCGGCCTCCAGCTCGCCGCCGTACATCGATGATTTCTGCGAATTGGTCGTCTGGATGAAGAAGCCGGGAATGGCGGCGTCGCGGATCACCTGCAGCGCCTGGAAATCCTTGTAATCATAATAGAAGACTTCGCCGTTGATCTGGAGGCGGTTGCCGAGCAGGCGGTTCTTCGACCCCAATTGATAGGCAGTAATCGTCTCCGGTCGGTAGGAGCCGGTGAAGCCGGGCAATTGCGGAACCTGATTGATGCCGCCCGATTTGAAGCCGGTGCTGACCGTCGCGTAGACCAGCGACGTCTCGGCCAGATCGAGCTCTGCCCCGGCTTTCCAGGTCCATTTGCGGGTCCGAAAATTCTGCAGGATCGGCAGTTCGGTGGTGGAGGTCGGCGAGATGGTGCGCACCACACCCGTCGCGGACTTCTCCTCGTCGGTATAGCGCAGCCCGCCGATGACCCGCAGCATGGAGGCGAGGGGCACGGTGACTTCGCCGAACACCGCTTTCGAGGTCGTCACCAGATGAGGATCGCTGGAGAAGTAGGGGATTTCGTCCTGATTGAAGGTCTGTGAAGCAGGCCCGGTCTCGCGTGCGTAAAAGCCGCCGAGGAGCCATTTGAAAGGCGACTGGGCAGGCGATGCGAGGCGCAGCTCCTGCGTGAACAATTTGCTGCGCACACCCTGGATAAAACCTGAGGACGACGTGCCGAGCACCTGCGTCTGCCGGGCGAGGAAGTCGTTGTCGCGGTAGCCAGTGAGCGAGGTGAGCGTAGCCCAGGGGAGCGTGAGATCAATCTGATTATAGACCGACCAGCTATCGCTATGATTGAAATCCGCGAGGTTGCGTCCGCTCAGCCCGGTATAGGGGCGGAAAGAGCGGCCGGCGCACAAAGCGCTGGTGGTGTTGGGCGGGCAATAGTCCCAACCCGCGCCATCGTTGCTCAGCTTGGAGCGGTCGGCACTCAGGACGATCCTTAGTTGATCGCTGGGCTGGACCATTAGACGCGCGCGCCCGACCCAATCAGCGGCATTGCTATACCCATCGGGGTAGAAGCCATCGCGCCTGTTTGAGCCGAACGCGAAACGGATCGCGGCCTTTTCACCCACGGGCACGTTCAGCATCGCCTCGGAACCGAAGGTCGCATAATTGCCCGCAGTCAGCGCGATATTTGCCTGCACTTGCCCCAGCACCGGTTCGTTGGTCAGGAAGTTGATCGCGCCGCCATTTGAGTTGCGGCCATAGAGCGTGCCCTGCGGTCCACGCAGAGACTCCACGCGCGCGATGTCGACCAGAACCGGGGGATATGCCTGGGGATGGGCCAGAAAGATGCCATCGACCGTATAGGCTATGGCGGAATCGACACCGGCCTGCGTGCTGAACGTGCCAACACCGCGCACGGTGACGATCGGCGTGCTCGTCGCTGTCTGGAATTCCACAGCGGGCAGCCGGCTCTGCAGGTCCGTCAACCCGGTGATGCCGGCCCGCTCGAGGGCGCCGCCGCCGATCACCGACACGGCAACAGGTGCGTTCTGCAACGTCTCTGCCGTCCGACGCGCAGTGACGACAATGTCCTCGATCGTTGCCGATGGTTCGCTCGGTCCCGTCTGCGCCATCCCCGGCGTCGCCACCAAGGCCGCCAGCACGCAAAAACCGGACAGACTGTCAGAGCCCTTCCACATATCCTCGCCCTCTTCATTTCGTTGTTTTGTGGCGAGCAGGCTTAATTGGCCGCAGCCAGGCCGTCTTTCCGATTTCCGCAGTGGATTTTTGAAATTTGGAAGCGCGGGTCGGTTCTGAGTCTAAGCAATGCGGCCATATCGCAACTGCCGTGGCGAAACCCCGGCATAGGACCGAAAGCTGGTGCTGAACTGACTGCTGCTGTTGAAGCCACACTCCAGCGCAATGTCGGTGATCGATCTATCCTGCCAGGCTGGCGATTTGAGGAGCGCCTCTGCTTGTTGGAGCCGGAAATTCCGGATCATCCGGGCGGGTGACTCTTCAACCTGACAGATGAGGTGCAGGTAACGCGTGGATATCCCGAGCGCGCGCGCAATATCCGCCGCTGAAAAATCGGGATCGCTGAAATTCCGTGTGATGATCTCGCGAACGCGCAGCACATCGGCGCTGCGCTTGTGCAAGCCAGGGCTATGGTCATCGGCTTTGACGGGACGCAGAGTATCAAGGAAGCCGTCCACCAGCTTCGTGCTGATCGAAGGAAACTGCGCCAACCCAATGCATGATCGAAGCGCAAACATGATGTCGCGCGCTGCGAGCCCATTGGCATCGGGCAAGACGGTCGCTGATGTGCTCAGATGAACCGGCTCCGGAACATGGCGCGCGACCATCCAGTGAGGCAGAACGAGCGTAAGATGCCGCGTGTCGCCAAGGCTGATCGTCCTGATTGGATCGTTCGTATTGATGACGACGAGTTTATGTTCCGGGATTTCCTGTATTTGGCCATCGCCTCGGCCGATCCAGGTGGGACGGTTCGCGATGTAGAAGCAGAATTTCGCAGCGCGATTGTCGGAACCGCCGCCGCTTATGACCTCGAAGCGCTCGGGCACCAGCCAGTCAAAGAGCTGGATTTCGCTCTGACTGTTCGTGGTCGCGGCCACGATGACAGGCCGATGTGGCGTCCCGACATATGTCGCCGCCTGATACAAGGCAAAGCCACTGTTCCACGACCGATTGATTGGCGAAACTGAAATGTTCTGTGCCATGATGGTATCAAGATGTCATGCGATGCGCATTCCGCATAGTGTCAATGCGTGGGGTCGCTCTTTGCGTGACCTACCCGGCTTGACTGGTCCCCGGTACATGTGACCCCCAGTGGGCCGGTCATAGGAGAACCCTTGGACAGCGCGCCCGCGGGTTGTCCTCAGTTTTAACAGTTCAACATAGCCGACATTTCACCGCGCGAAACGGCCCGTGAGGACCTGCGCTGGTTCATGAAGCTGGCTTGCGCCATGAGCCTGAGATCGGCGGCGGTTAAAATCGAAGCGCACGCTGTGGGTTGCGGTTGCGAGGCGATCCATCTGAGATCGTTTAGCAAGGATTCTCGGGGTGAATCAGGCTGAATCAATCGCGGTCTGACGCGGCTTCGGCACGAGGTGGGAGACAGATCGCATTCTGCTCGCGCCCCTTGCCTTATCCTTCTGTCTGACGACGCCAGCTCTTCTCTCTAATGAGAGCCGCTCATCAGCATCACACACAATCGGCGTAAAACCGTGCTGCTACATCAGGGTGGGATCTCAAGCGCGCCTTGAGGTGGTTCATGCCGACATCGCGAAAAAGCGGGTTGCTGGGGTCTGAACTCACCCCGCGTTCGACTGCGCGGAGTTCGGGAGGAAGGTCGATTAGGGGGATGCTGCCCTCGTGGCTCGCGCCGAGGAAGAACGGAATGGAATAGCGCGCCGTGCCGGGCTCTGGCGAGGTCGCGCAATGGACGTCCGCGTGGACGAAGCCGTTGGTGGCCAGTTCAAGCAGTTCTCCGGTGTTCACGACGAATGTACCCGGCACGGGCGGCGCATCGATCCACGATCCGTCCTCAAGCTGGACCTGCAGCCCCGGCAACACGTCTTGCAGCAAGATGGTGATCAGCCCGCCATCCTTATGGGCGCCGACGCCCTGTTTCGACGTGGTTTGATCGCGACCGGGATAGCGCACGATTTTGAGATGCTGGCGTGGGCCCGACTTGTACATGGGCGCAAAGGCATCTTCGTCTTGGCCGAGCGCTAGGGCGATCGCGCGGAGGACTTCGATCCCGACCCGCGTCACCTCAGCCTGATAGGCCAGAATGATGCCTCGCATCTCCGGCAGGGCATCGGGCCACTGATTGGGCCCGATGGCGCGATGCCACGCGGGTGTGTCGGGGCCAGTCGGCAGCGGGGCTTCCTCGCGGTCGAAATCCACCTGCTCGCGCCAGTCGGGCTTACCGCCTGTTAGCTCCATGCCGGCCCGGCAATAGCCCCGGAAATGCGGCGATCTGATCATTTCAATGGCGAGCTTGTCTTCCTCCGGCAATGCGAAGAACTGCTTGGAGACGGCGAGGGCTGCGGCGCACAGCGCGGGGTCGACGCCATGACCCTTAAGGTAGAAGAAGCCGAAACGGTGCAGCACACTCCTCAGATGTGCGATCAGCGTCTCACGGCCTCGCGCGCTGCCTTGCAGTCTGGAGATGTCCACGACCGGCAGGGTGTCAGGCAGATCGGCACCCTGTGCGGGTTGATCGTCAACGCCGGCTTTCCCAGCCACAAGATCTGAAAGAACGTCCAACATCATACTCTCCATTTGCGTCGCCAAGCGTGTAGTCATTGTCCAGGCGGGCAATGATCGCGTTGGCTGATCAATGGTGCTGATTTTGAACGACCGTGTCGGTGGGTAAACCACATTTGTTCCCACCGTCATTGGGATAAATCCCACCTTTCGAAAATTATGAATCTATATTTCCGGTGATGGAAATATATTCAGAAATAGAAGAGATTTACATCGGATTTGAGCTGCGTCTGAATCTCTTCAATATGGTGACGGAAGAGATTTGGCGCGAGGTAGATCGCCTTGCCACAAGTCGCGCAGCACAGGTCGCGTTTGGGCGTCTCCAGTGGCTGGTGGGCCACAAGGTCTGGCGTCAGGCTGCAACAGGCGCAGCCGCCGGCACTCGAAAATCTTTCGAGCTGATCAATCATCTCCTGTGTCCAGCGCGCGTGGCAGAATGGGCAGGTCGCGTGATTATCCATATGTCTTCTTTCCATGGCTATCCCAGGTCTGCGCGACGGGAGATGATGTAGGCTTCGTTCTGGAACCACAGCCCGCCATATTTGCGCAGCGTCTGGCGGGTGGCCTCGAGATAGCGATCGCTGTTCATCGCCACGGACAGCCGGTCGTCTTCGATCTGCGCCACGTAGCTGGCGGCATTCCAGGCCGCGAGCAGCGTGGAGGAGCCGATCGACTGATCGATTTCGGTATCCAGCGTCTGGATGCCATAGCGGAACACCGAGCGCTCATCGGATAGATCGTGAAGCTGGAATTTGCGCGCGTCACGGCCGAGTTCGGCCTGGACAGCGGCCATCAGTATCTGCCGCTTGTGGACGAAGGGGGCTTCGTCCGGCCAAATGGTCTGAATCAACTCCATGCCCGGATCGTCACCAAAGGAATGCACGCCCATCAGCTGCCCGCTCAGGCGCAACGCGCGGGCGAGCGGCGCGACGATCTTCTCCGCCTTGAAGGATAGCTCTGCCCGCGCGCTATAGGGTTGGGACAGTAGTACGAAGTCGAAATCGGCACTGGCCCGGCCCCGACGTGGAATGACCGCGTCGAGCGCGAACCGATGGTCGCGGCGGTACAGGATGAGGACGGCGGGGACTTCATGCAGCGGGCGCCCTGTGGCGGCACTGCGGCGCACGCGCCAGTTGCGTTCCAGAAATGGCCGAAGCTCGGCGATCGCCTCCTCGAAATCGCCGGCCGTGGTCCCATCGAGCGGCACTTCTTCCCAGACCATCCGGCTGGCGTCCACAGGATTGCGCGGGTTGAGCCAAGGGGCCTCGGCATAAGGCAGGTTAGTGACGACCAGCACCGTCGCCGGATGCTCCTGAAACCTGTCGGGCATTTTCTCCAGCATCAGTCGCACGTTTTCGAGGCTGATTTCCTTCGCGACGATGTAGAAAGGTAGCCAAGCGTAACGGCGGTGCGCGCCGCGCAGAAGCCGGGTAAGTGCGGTTCCATCGCCGGCGCCCCCATCAAACAAGCGGATCGCGGGCGGACGGGGCTGGGCGAGGGCCAATTGCTGCAACGCGCGGTCGGCGATCACCTGCTTTTCCGATGAGGTGTTCACGAACATCAGATATTTCTGGCGGTTGTCGTAGAAGCGGAAGCTGTGCTCGACGCTCATCCCGGCGCGACCGATAATGGCCGATCGCAACGTCGCTGCCGATGGCCCGCCCTGCTCGGCGATGAAGCGGTGGACCCGTTCTACCGTCTGGAGCGTCACGCGGCCGCCCTGCTGCAGGCGGCTGACGAACTTGCCGTCGTTGACAGCCTGCCGCCCGAATGTCGTCTGGGCGATCTTCAGCCGCTTGCAGGCTTCTTCGACCTGAGCCAGCAGGGTCTCGGCATCGGTCATGCCGCTACCATCGCATCTCGGGCACTGGCCAGTCCGTGCCGATGGGCGGCAGGCGCAGCAGGCGGGTCGCAGTGCCGCCGAAAATCAGGCGCTTGTCCGCAAGGCTCAGCCGGTCGCTCCGCAGCAGAAAGTTGAGGCTCTCGGCATAGGTCAGTCCGCGGCGCCGTGGGCGGGCACCGCGGGGAAGATCGGCCGTGCGCAAGCGCGTATAATCGCTGGCCCACATGATCCGCTCCGCGCCGAACGCGGCAATCAACTGGTCGAGCCGCGGCCACAGATCCTCGAACGGGTAAGACTCTTCCGACAGGAGCGGGGCGCCGCAGAGCTTCACGGCAATGTTGGGGTAGCGAGCAAGGTCGAGCAGGTCGGGGAAGGTCGCCCAGGACATCGTCTCGGGCGGCGACACGGGGTGCTGCGCGACGCCGATATGGTCGATGATCAGCGTCAAGGTGGGATGCCGTTCGGCAATCTCCGCCATGCGCGCGCATCCGCCGTGGGTGGAGTTGAAGATGGGCAGGCCGACCTCTTCTGCCGCCGCATAAAGGGTATCGAACTTTCCGGTATCGAACTCTGGGCGCATTTCCGCTGTCGCGAAGTTTCCGACCAATGCGCGCCCTGCCACCATGGCGGGATTGGCTGCGACCTTGCGGACAGCAGGGCCGAAGTCGTCGACGATCGGGAAGAAGGTATGGACCCCCGGAAAGCGCCCCGGGAAGAGGGTGCTGGCGAGTTCGATAAACGCGTCGTCGGTGACCGCGAGCGCCCGGTCGACGCCGATCGCGTCCATCGCTTCGCGCGCGAGTTCGATCTGCATCCTTGTCAACAGGTGCATGTCTGGCCCGTCCAGCGGAACTGCAGGAAAAGGCTCATGGATTTGCGCGTCGATGATTTCGAGCGTGTCGATCGGGGCCATGCAGTCGGGGTCTCCTCCGTGGGTCTGACCTTGCGCGCTCATTGCCCGGCCTCCAGCGCCATCCGGTCGACGCTGCGGGCGAATGGCTTGAGGCCCTGCCAGGTGATCAAAAGTGTCAATGGGCCAAGCAGGGCAGTGCTGAGCGAGATGGAGTAGTTGAGCAGTTGCGGATCGCGGAAGAGATAGTCCGTCAGGATCGCGACGAGGAGCGGGCCCACCGCAAAGGCCAGAACATTGGTGCAGAACTGGCTCACCGAACTGACCTGCGCGCGCATGCTGTTGGGCGTGACAAGCTGGAAGGCGGCGATGGCAGGGCCGGCGCCCATAGCGGAAACGAACACGGCCACCGATTGAAGCGTCAGCACTATCCAGGGATTGGGCAGCAGCGGCGCGACGATGTAGCAGGGCACCGACACGCACAGGCCGTAGAAGACGATGCGCAGATTAGCGTCGGAGCGCCCCTGCTTCATCCAGCGTTCCGAGACGCGCGCGCCGAGCAGCAAGGCAATGGGCGAGAGCACCATGGCAATCCCGCCGGTGATCATGCCGACATCGGACAGCTCCCAGCCGAACTCGCGATGGTAGAGCGTCGGCATCCACTGCGAGATGCCCATCACCATCAGCAGCTTCATGGCGAGGCCGCCGATCGCGGCGAGATAGACGCGCCAGTCATCGCGCATGAAGCGCGCGACATCCTTCACCGGAACGCTCTTGAGCTTACGGCCTTTCAGTCCGCGCCGTGCCGGCTCCTTGGTGGTCAGCACGACGAGCGCCCAGATGAGGCCCGGCGCGCCGACGATGATGAAGGCCCACTGCCAGGGGCGGATCGTGCCGCCGAAGGGCAGGCTGACCGTCGGGAAGTGCTCGACCATCGCGAGCACCGCGCCGCCCATGAAGAGCGCAAGCCCCGTGCCGACCGTCGCGCCGATAGACAGCACACCGGTTCCAAAGGCCACCTTTTCCCGTGGGTAGGAGTCCGTCACGATCGACCAGGTCGCCGGGCCGTAGCCCGACTCTCCGGCGCCGATGCCCATGCGCGCGAGGAAGAGGTGCGTGTAATTCTGCGCGACCCCACATAGCATCGTGGCGCCGCTCCAGAAGGCGATGCAGGCGGCGACGATGTTACGGCGGTTGCGGGTGTCCGCGATGCGGGCGATGGGCAGGCCGGCGACCGCATAGGTCAGCGAAAAGGCCGCGCCCAGCAACAGAGCCGCCTGCGTATCGGAAATACCGAAATCGCGCTGCACGGGCAGGATCAGCAATGCGAGAACCTGACGATCCACGACCGTGAACAGGACGACGACCGTCAGCACGAAGAGCGAATAATGCGCCTGCCCGCGGGTCGGCATGTCCGTGTCATCTGCCGGCGCGCCAAGCGTGGGACCAGCGGTTGCTTGGGAAACGCCAGGATCATGCGCATTGTGATGGACAGTCAAAAATCGTCTCCCAAAGCCGGTTGTTTTCTATCTTCTATCCGCATGTCGATTCAGAATGCAGCGTCGTAGATCTGGCGCGCGTCACGCCATTCGACAGGGCGCACATTGCGGTCCAGCAAGCGGGTGACGGTCATTGCGCCATCCGTCATCCGGTCCAGCGCATCGGCCGGCACGCCATGGTCGGAGAGGCGCATGGGCACGCCGCAATCGCGGCACAATCCTTCGATTAAACGCAGCCCTGCGCGCGCGATCTC
Organism: Sphingobium sp. B12D2B; assembly: GCF_025961775.1. Lineage (NCBI taxonomy): Bacteria > Pseudomonadati > Pseudomonadota > Alphaproteobacteria > Sphingomonadales > Sphingobiaceae > Sphingobium > Sphingobium sp. B12D2B. The sequence goes on along the minus strand of NZ_JAOQOH010000001.1, from coordinate 3,270,219 downwards.
GGCCGTCGTTCCGTTGCCATCCGCGCCAGCCGCCATCGCGATGTCGGCATAGCGTGCCTCCGCTGCGGGCAGGTTGAAGGCAAGGACGTGTGGCAGAAGGATGGCGTTCGACACGCCGTGGGCGACATGGAACTCACCGCCGAGCGGATAAGCCAGCGCATGAACCGCGGCCGTGTTCACCGGGCCAAGGCATAGGCCCCCATAGAAGCTGGCCCGCGCCATGTCCGTCCGCGCTTGCACATCGCTGCCATTGCGCACGGCGTTCAGCAAACTGCGGAAGACCAGCCGCACGCCTTCCAAAGCAAAGGTATCGATCACCGGATGGGCAAAGCGGTTGGCATAGGCTTCAATGCAATGAGTCAGCGCGTCCAGCCCGGTTGCGGCGGTGACGGCGGGCGGCATCGACTTCGTGAGCATCGGGTCGATATAGGCGGCATCCGGCACCAGATGCTCGCTCACCACGCCCTTCTTGAGCAGGTCATTCTCATCCAGCAGGATGGCAATGGGCGAAACCTCGCTGCCGGTGCCGGCGGTGGTCGGGATGCACGCGAGCCAGCATCTGCGCGGGCCAGACAGGCCGTCGCGCTGAACATCCGCGATCGTCTGGCGGCCATCCAGCAGGGCGGCGGCGAGTTTCGCAAGATCCATCGAGCTGCCGCCGCCGATGCCGATGACGGCATCTGCGGCCCGACTTTGGGCTATCGCCAGCAAGGCCTCGAAGTCGCTTACGGATGGCTCGCTGCCGCTGTCGCACCAGATTTCGGTGCGCAAGCCTTGCGCCCGCAAGGGGCCGGCGACCCGCTCCGCGGCGTCGCGTACCGGTGGCGTCGTCACGATAAGGGCAGACTTCGAACCGATCTTGAGAAGATCATCGACCAACCGCGCCGACACATCCGGCCCGAAATGGAGGAGCGCCACCTGTTTCATGCTGATCTGCTGGGGAATCATGGTCGGCGCGTTCCTGACGGTGATTTTGCAGGATCGGGATGACATGACCCGCCGGGCGGCACTTACCCTGGTCGGAAGTTGCAGATGCCCGTCGCGGTATGTCTGGCACCCCGCCTGTAGGCCTCCTGCAAACCAGGCGTCCGGCGTAGAAAGGCACAGCGAACTTCCGCGACGGATAAGCGCGGGCCGGTGGCCATGGGCAGTCATGGCTGCTGGCAGCAACGTCGACAGAGAAGATCATGATCACCGAAATCGCACATCTCACCATCGATCCGGCGAAGGCGGAGGCTTTCGAGCTGGCCGTGGCACAGGCGGCGGCTATTTTGCGGGCCGCCAAGGGCTCACACAGCATGACACTTGAGCGGGTGATCGAAGACCCGGCCCGTTATCGCCTGCGCGTGGAATGGGACAGCGTCGAAGACCATATGGTCGGCTTCCGGGAGTCCGACGGCTTCCTCCAGTGGCGGGCACTCGCCGGCCCTTATTTCGTCGAACCGCCCTTTGTGGAGCATAGCCAGACGGTCGGCCGCTTTTTCTGATCTCGCCGCCGCATACCGCGAGGGGCAGCATCATTTTCCGGCCCGGGCAAGTGGCTCCGGGGAGTGCTTCCTAGGTTGCGGTCCTGTCCTCCCCCTTTCAGGCCGCCTTGCTCCGTGCGGACGGCCCACACAGGAAGAAACCATGTCCACTGGCTCAATCACATTCGAAGTCGTGCCCAATTGGGAAAAATGTCCTGCCGGTGATGAATTCAGCCACGAGGACGTAGCCGGCGTCGCTTGCGATTCCCGGGACAGGGTCTTCCTCCACACCCGCAAGGGAGAGCGGGTGATGGTGTATGATTCAGACGGCAACTTCCTCTACAAATGGGGCGATGGCGTGTTCAATCGCGCCCATGGCATCACCATCCATGACGATCTGGTCTACTGCACCGACGATCAGGACAGCGTGGTGCGGGTGTTCGACCTGGAGGGGAACTTCCAGTGGATGCTGGGCGAACCGCGCAAGGTCAGCGATACCGGCTATGGCTCGATCAAAGGCCGGAAGCCGCAGATCCATCATAATGAATATGTGGAGCGCTCTGCGGATGGCTTCAACTGCTGCTGCAATGTGTGCATCGCGCAGAACAAGGACATGTTCGTCGCGGACGGATATGGCAATGCGCGCATTCATCATTTCTCGCCCAAAGGCGAACTGCTCAACAGTTGGGGCGAGGTGGGGACCGGCCCGGGCGAATTTCATCTCCCCCACGGCATCGCGCTCGATCGTCAGGAAAATGTGATCGTCTGCGACCGCGAGAATGATCGCCTGCAGTTCTTCGACCGCTCCGGCAAGTTCATCGCCATCTGGGATGACGTGCTGCGCCCGACGGACGTCGTGGTGGACGACGAGGGGCTGATTTACGTCTCCGAACTCTGGCGGCCGATGGAAGCCGGCCAAGGGTCTTTCACGCATGGCTTTGCGGACAGGGATCTGCCCGGCCGCGTGACGGTGTTTGCGCCGCAGGGCAATATCGTCGCGCGATGGGGCGCCGATTCCAACGCCCGCTCGGCCCCGGGCAACTTTATCGCGCCGCACGCCCTGGCGCTCGATTCGCAAGGCAGCCTCTATGTGGCCGAGGTTTCGGTCTCCTTTGGCTCCGGCTTCAATCGCATCGCGCGCGAGGCGTGCATCGATCACCAGATCCAGAAGTTCCGCAGGGTCGATCGCTGATGCCCCTGCCGCTGATCGCCAACCTCGTTTGCGGAAGCCCCCATCGCAATCATGATTTCGATTATGCCCGGATCAACCTGGCGCAGGCACTTTACGATGCAGATGGCATTCGCACCGATTGCTTCATCGATTATGAGAATGTGGATGCATGGGCGCGCTGCGACATGGTTGTCAGCTACACCTCGCAAGTGCCGGTCTCGGAAGCGGCGTCGAGCGCCATGCGGGCCTTTCTGGAGCGCGGTGGACGCTGGTTCGCGCTCCATGCCAGCAATTCGGTGGGGGACAATCAGATTGTGCCGCAGATCATGGGCACGCGGTTCATAACGCACCCGCCCTTTCAGCGGTTCCGGGTAGACACCGCTCGTCCGGAAGACCCGCTGCTCGAGGGGATTGCGCCCTTCGAGATCGACGACGAGCTCTACTGCGTCGAGACGGTGCGCGATGATATCGAGGTTCTGTTGCAATGCCACTGGGGCGGCGAGGCCTTTTGCGGGCGCATGATGGAAACCAAGAATTGGCCGTTGATGTATCGGCGCCATGTCGGCGAGGGTGGCCTGCTGTATCTGGCTCTGGGGCACGCCAATCGCCCCTATGACAAACCCTTTGCGGATCGGCCCGACCAGCCCGATCATCGCGGCCCTTGGCAGGACCCCGTGTTCAAGACGTTGATCCAGCGCGGCGTGGAGTGGGCCGCGCGGCGGCGTCCTTTCGCCTAGAGCAGAGCTGGTGCTTCAGGCGCCGGGGCCGTTCCGCTCCAGCACATCCTCATCCAAGCTTAGCCCGAGGCCGGGCCGATTGGACAGGATCAGATCGCCATCCTCGATCTGCAGTTTCTCGCGGAACAGCGGTTGCGCCCAAGGGACAAGACCTACGATCAATCCATTTGGGACGGCGGCGATTGCATGGCTCAGTGTTTCAGGCGCGAGATGGTTCACCACGGGCAGTCCGTAGGCCTGCGCCATATGGGCGACCTTGAGGAAGCCCGTCAGCCCGAGGTCCTGATCAATCATCACATAATCGCTGCCGCGCTTCTCCATCAGGGCGCGAAATTCGTGGGGGTGCTGGAACACTTCGCCGGCGCAGATCGCCTGCCTCGTGTTGGCCCGCACGAAGGCCATGTCGTCATAATCATGATAGGCGACGGGGTCTTCGATCCAATAGAGATCGTCAGCCTCCGTCTCGCGCGCGAAATGCAGCGCCTGCTTGGCTGTCCACTGAAAATTGCCATCGACGATGATGCGCACGTCCGGCCCGGCGCATGACCGCACGAAGTGGACATGCTCGATTGCCGTCGCCAGCGGGGCAAAGCCGACCGGACATTTGATCGCTCGAAACCCCCGGCCAAGGAGGTCGGCGATGTGGGCGGCGAGCGCGTCCTTGGGCGGCCCGGGCATCAGTCCCCAATTGGCGGACACGGGCAACCGGTTGCGAAACCCGCCCATCAGTTTCCAGACCGGCTGACCGACCGCCTTTCCCTTGATGTCCCAAAGGGCGACATCGATTGCGCTGGCGGCGCGCAACTCCAGCCCGCTGACTGGCGCGCCGAGGAGGGGGCGTGTGAGCCGGTCGTGAATGGGTTCGACCTCCGCCTCATGCCCTATGAGGCTCTCGACCATCGCTTCGATCAGCAGAATGAGGGGCTTGAGCGTGCGCGGGTTCACCCGGCTGACAGAGCCGATGCCCTCGATGCCTTGGTCGGTCATCAGGCGCACCACGATGTGCGTTCCCGCCATCACGCCTTCGAAATTGACCGTCGCACCCATCACCTTGCCGCCGGTGATCTTCATGCCGCTCTCCCGTTCGACCCCGGCACCGTGCCCAGAGTTCGGGCGCCTGTCTGCATCGCCGATGGGGCGCGGGCAATAAAGAGCCGACTGTCCCGGCCAATCCGCAAGGCAAACTTCCGAAACGGATAAGTGCGCGCAGGCCCACCTCATATGGTTTAGGTCCCGAGGCAAAGAAAAGCGGGGTTCAGGAGGGTGAAATGCGGAAGGCTATTAGCAAGAAGGCGGGGATGATGTTGACCGGCATGTTGCTTGCGACGGTGAGCGCCGGCGCAGCGGCGCAGGCGCAGCAGACCCAAGGCACAACCGATCGGGCCAGCACGGCGGGGAATGGCCTTTCCGATATCGTCGTGACCGCCACCCGGCAGCAGACCAATGTGCAGGATACGCCGATTGCGATCACCGCCGTCACGGGCGACACGCTCGCCACACGCGGTATCCAGTCGGCAGCGGAGATTTCGCAGGTCGTGCCCAACGCCACCTTCTCGCGGGCGCAGGGTGCCTTCGGCCCGGGGGTAACGACCTATATTCGCGGCATCGGTTCGCGCGATACGAGCCTGGCCGGTGAGGCCGCCGTCGCTTTCTATATCGACGACATCTACTATCCGCTTCTGCTCGGCGCCAATTTCGACTTGCTCGATCTGGAGCATGTCGAGGTGTTGCGCGGCCCGCAGGGCACGCTGTTCGGGCGCAACGCGCTCGCCGGTGGCGTCGTTCTCGTCAGCAAGCAGCCCAGCCTTACCGAGGCCTCCGGCTTCGTGGACGTCACGGTCGGCGCTTACAAGCGCCGCGATTTCCGCGCCGGGATCAACCTGCCGATCGTGGCGGACAAGCTCGGCATGTCGCTCTCCGTTCTCTCCAAGAAGCGCGACGGATTTGTGAAGCGGCTTGATTTCCGGTGTCAGATGGAGGCCAATGGCACGCCGCAGCTGGCGGGACGCATCCCCTATGTCGACCAGACGCTGGCCTCTTCTCCCAACAACCGGCCCGATGATTGTCAGGTCGGGACGCTGGGTGGCGAAGACGTGCGCGCGGTGCGAGGCGCGTTGAAATTCCAGCCGAGCGACGGCATCCGCTTCACTCTGTCCGCCGATTATATCCAGGATCAGTCGGAGAATGTCGCCGATACTCTGATCGCGACCAATGCCTCTCGCGCCGCGACGCGCGCGTCCTGGGTCGGGCAGGCCAACCTGCTGGGCGTGGCCTATGATAACAGGTTTCTGACCGGCAACCGCTTCTCCACTTATGCGACCTATTGCGATCCGGTTGGCGCCGGTACGGTGGTTGCCGGCAGCACCTTCTACAACGGCAATCCCAATCATGGCGGGGTCTGCTACAGCCCGCGCGTGGATGTCGTGAACTGGGGCGTTTCCGGCAAGCTGTCCATCGACCTGACGAGCGATATCGAATTCACCGGCATCCTTGGCTATCGCAATTTCAGCGACACGCATGCGTTCGATACCGATGGCTCGCCGTTGGTGCAGGAACACACGCTGGCGACGATCACCTCCCGATATATCAGTGCGGAAGCCCGGCTTTCCGGGCGCCACCAGTGGCTGGATTGGGTTGCCGGTGTCTTCCTGTTCGATGCCGATGGCCGCAATCGGGCCGTCACCTACTCACCGTGGAACGGTTTCCTCAAATATCAGAACACGACCTACGAGCCCACCAGCAAGGCGGTGTTCGCAAATGTCACTGTGCGTCCGTTCGAGCGCCTGTCCGTCGTGTTGGGCGGCCGCTACTCGAAGGATGCGAAGGACGTGCATTATTCCAATCTGGACGATCGCGATCCGGGCAATCCGAACTTCTCCCAGAACCTGACGTTCAATGTCAAACCCGAGGAGAGCCGCTTCGACTGGAAGGCCGGGCTCACCTATGAACTCAATGCCCAGACCATCGCGTATGTGTCGGCGGCCACCGGCTCGCAAGCCCCTGGCTTCAATGGGCGGCCGCTGCAGCCTTCGCAGAATCAGCAATATCCCGGCGATCGCACGCAGGCCTATGAACTCGGCATCAAGACCGAGTTTCTCGACCGACGGGTGCGCCTGAACGCGGTGGCCTTCTACACCGATTACAAGACGCGCATCTTCGGCCTGAGCGGGCAGGAAGCGCAGATCGGCACCAACGGTGGCCCATTGCCGGGCACACAGATCGTCATTCCCGATGTCGCTAATGGCAATGGCATTACCACCTGTCGTGCCCGCACCCCTGCGGAGGCTTCAGCCGGTCAGGGTGTGCAGTGCATTGGCCGGACATTCTTCGTGAACCTGCCGGGCAAGGCCAAGGGCTTCGAGCTGGAACTGGAGGCGAGGCCGGTCGAGGGCCTGCTGATCAACGGGTCGCTTGGCTATTCGCAGTTCACATCGCCGGATCTGAATGCGCCGGGTCGCATCACCAATCGCCTGACCGCAGTGGGAATCGGCATTCCCGAATGGACGGCCAATGCGGGGATCGAATACCGCGTGCCCGTCGCGTCGCTGGCCGGCTCGGTCACCCCGCGACTGGACTGGTTCTACACCGGCAGCATTCCGTTTGATGCGGTCGATCCCGCCTATTTCCAGAAGGCCTATTCGACCTTCAACGGACGCCTGACGTACCAGAATGACGATCTTGGCCTGTCGGTCTCGCTGGGTGCGACGAACCTCACCAATAAGGCCTATTATCGCAACTACTTCATCTACAGCAGCATCGGTTTCGCCAGCAGCCAAGGCCAGCCTGCCGCGCCGCGGGAGTGGTACCTCAAGGTCAGCAAGACTTTCTAATTCAACGCGCAGTCCTCGCCGGCAGCGCTGGCGAGGACCGCCATGGAGATTGATTTGATATGAGACGTTCTACCGACCACATTCTGAGCAGCCACGGCGGCAACTTGCCCCGGCCCGCCAAGCTGGACGTGCTGCTGGCGAAGGCCGACGATCATCGCGCCGAGATCGACGAGCAACTGCCGCTGGCGGTGCAGTGGGTGGTGGACAAGCAGATCGCCTGCGGTGTCGATATCGTTAACGATGGCGAATATGTCAAAGCCGCCAATATGGGCCATTATGTAGGCTATATTCAGGCCCGCATCACCGGCTTTGGGCAACGCGAACGGCCAGAAGGCCTCGCACCCAAACGCGCATTTGTGGCCGAGCGGGATCGCCGCGATTTCCCCGGCTTCTATGAATCCGGCCTGTGGTTCGCCGGCTCGGGCGGACCGGTGCGCCCCGGATTTTCAAAGCCCGGTGTCGTGCCCCAGCCCTCGAAGATGGAAGCGATCTGCGATGGGCCGGTCACCTATATCGGTCAGGAAGCAATCCAGAAGGATATTGCGGCGCTCAAAAAGGCGCTGGCCGGCAAGGATAGCGCGGACGGTTTCATCGCCGCGCTCGGTCCGCTCAGCCTCGGCGCGGGCACCCGCAACCTGCACTATCGGGACGAGCGCGACTATATGATGGCGGTCGCGGCGACGATGCGCGAGGAATATAAGGCGATCACCGATGCGGGTCTGATCGTTCAGATCGACGAGCCCGAGTTCGCGACGGCGTGGATGTTCTACCCCGACTGGAGCGTCGAGGAATATCGCGATTATCTGCGCTTCTGCGTCGAGGTCATCAATCACGCGCTGGAAGGATTGCCCGAGGAGCAGGTCCGTTTCCACATGTGCTGGGGCAGTGGCCACCGTCCGCATGTGCACGATATCGGCTTTGAGCACATCGCCGACCTGATGCTGATGATCAACGCGCAGACCTACACGTTCGAGGCGAGCAATCCGCGCCATGCTCACGAATATCGCGTGTTCGAAACTCTCAAACTGCCCGATGGCAAGATTCTCGCGCCGGGAGTGGTGGGGCATTATACCGATCTGGTCGAGCATCCCGAACTGGTCGCGGAGCGGCTGGTCAACTTCGCCAAGTTGGTCGGCATGGAGAATCTCCACGCCGGCACCGATTGTGGCATCGGGTCGCGCGTGGGGCATGAGGAGATCGTCTGGGCTAAGCTGTCGGCCATGGCGGAAGGCTGCCGCATCGCCAGCAAACGCCTGAAATCCTGATTTGCGTATGGATGCCGAGTCAAGAGGATCAAACATGGTGGATCAAGGCGATCGCAGCGTATTTCTGGTGACCGGCGGAAGCCGGGGCATTGGAGCTGCCATCGCACGAGACGCCGCCAAGGCGGGCTACCATGTGTTGCTCACCTATGCCGGCCGAGCGAACATGGCGGCGGCCGTGGTGGATGCCATTCGGGCGGAAGGCGGAAGGGCGCAGGCGGTCCAGGCGGATACTGGTGTTGCCGGCGACATCACCACGCTCTTTGCGGCCGTCGATCAGGTCGGCCCGCTGGCGGCGCTGGTCTATAATGGCGGCATCGTCGGTGAATCCTCGGCACTTGTGGACGCGAGCGACGACCTCCTGGCCAAGGTGGTGGATGTCAATCTCACCGGCGCCTTGCTGTGTGCGCGCGAGGCCGTGCGTCGCATGTCCACCGCGAACGGCGGGGGAGGAGGCTCGATTGTGCTGATCTCGTCGCGCGCTGCGCTCTATGGGGCGCCCGGCGAGCATGTCTGGTACGCGGCCACCAAGGGCGGAGTGGACAGCCTCGTACTGGGGCTCGCGCGCGAAGTCGCTCCGCAGGGCATTCGTGTCAACGCGGTGTCGCCCGGGCCGATCGACACCGAAATTCATGTCCCGGGGAAACTGGACCGGATCGCCTCGGCCTTGCCGATGCGCCGGGCCGGTCAGCCCGAGGAAGTCTCCGCCGCCGTCATGTTCCTGGTTTCCGACGCGGCCTCTTATGTGGCCGGGGCCAATATCGCCGTGGCCGGCGCGCGATAACGAGCGCGTAAATCCGTCATTCCGGAGTGGGGCTTATGCGCTCTCCTCCGGATGCCGCTGTTCCAAGATTTACTGCAACAGGGCCGGTTCTGCGCGCTCCGTCGCGTGTTTTAGGCGATACTGGCTGGGCGCCATGCCAAAATGCTGGCGAAACGTGCGCGTGAAATGCGGGGCGCTGTTGAATCCCCAGCTGAACGCAATCTCCGTGATGGATCGGCCCCGCCAGCGCTCGTCGCTGAACTGCCGCGCGCATTCCTCCAACCGCCGACGAAGGATATAGGCCGAGGGGGACTCATCGCTTACGGCGAAGATCATGCGAAGATAGCGGTCCGACAGCTTAAGCCGTTCCGCCACGAGCGAGGGAGAGAGCGACGGGTCCCGCAGATTTTCCTCGATGAAGAGGCGGACTTTCCAGAAGCGACGCTCCATTAGCGACGTCGCGGATGACGGCTCGTCCATGACTTCCGCATAGGCCGTGGCGAGCACATCGAGCAGATGCGTGGCCACGCGCTCGTTGAAGTGGAGGCCGGGCCTTGTTTCGAGCTTGGCGGAGAGATCCTTCGCCATTGCCAGCGCGGTGGATGTCAGCCCCACATCGCCAGGAATGCGCTGGCCATAGAAGCTGTCGGGCACCGGAAAAATCTGCCGGATAGCGGTTGAGTTCACCCGGATCATGATCACCTGGGTCGGCTGCCCGAAGTGCAGCGTGTATTCGGCGCTGTGGTCGTACATGGTGATGTCACCGGGATATAGTTCGATCTGCCGGCCATAATGGCGCAGGCTGGCCCCGCCGGACAGGACGAGGATGAAGGTCGATTGACGATCGGCGGGGGTCAATGCGCCTTCCGGCCGGGAAATCGTCACGGAGCCGCACCGCATCTGGATCAGCAACAGCGGCCCGAGTTGTTCGGCCAAAAGCATGGAGTTTGGGATGCGGCTGTGCACCGTCACCTGCGCCCGCCCGCCTTTCCAGACCACGGGAGGTGCCTGACTGGGCTCAATGGCTCTCGCTCGACGCATAAAAGACGGTCCTCTCCACCGTTTTTCGTATTTCCTATACGATATCCTAGTTGCGCTGGCAGTCAATGGACCTGAGCAAGACGGTTCGCCACAAGCCTAGCTTTGCTGCGGCTCTCCGATCAGCCGTTCATAGGAGTTGCCGATGTGTAGCCGCATGGCGGCTTCGGCCCCGTCCGCGTCCCGACGGCTCAGCGCTTGCGCGATGAGCCCATGCTCGCGGCTGGCTTCGATCGCGACCTCGGTATTCGATTTCAGGCGAAAAATGTGGAGGTGCGCGTGCAGCCGTCCCAGCGTCTCTTGAATGATCGTATTGCCGCTGCCGCGCGCGATCATCTCGTGCAATTCCGCATCGCGATCGGCGTAGTCATCATAGCCGAAAACATGGGTCTGCGGGTCCATCAGCGCGACATGGCGTGTCAACGCGCGCATATCCGCGTCGGTCATGTTTCGCGCGGCATGTCGGGCGGCGTGCGGCTCCAGCAGCAATCGGACGGCGAAGAGATCGTCGATCTGCGTCCTGGAAAGCTGCGGCGCGCACCAATATCCGGCATAGAGGCGACGCACGACAAGGCCGATCGCTTCCAGCATGCTCAAGGCCTCGCGGATCGGTGTTTGCGAAATGCCGAGTTCGCGGGCCAACTTGTCGATCGAGATCCGCGAGTCTGGCGGAATGCGCAGAGCCATGATGTCCGCGCGAATGATCTGGAACACGTCTTCGACCAGGCCGTGCCTGCGCTGGAGTTTGCGCCGGGCACGCACGGACGAGCGGGACGGTCGGGTGTCGGCGGCGCCTTCATCGGCAGGGAAGTCAGGGGGCGGGGTCATCGTCGGGCGTTTATAGCGTGCCGGGCCGGCGCTGTCCGGCAGAACGGCACGCCGCAGATACTATCGCGCGTCCATGCCGGATTGGCGAAGTGGAAGTTCCGCCTGAGGCAGGTTGGGAAGGCCCGGAAACCGTGCTTCTCGGACGAGTGGGATGCAATGTGGTTTACCCGGCCATCCGTGGATGGACAACTCGCTACGCCTGCGAAGGGCAGGCAAAGTTCGCGAGGCGATAGGGGAGCGGATATGCAGCTGACGAATAGAAACCGGCCCCACCGCGTGCCGGAGGATGAAGCGCCCCAACCCTCCGGGCCGAAGCCGCGCTTCTACGACAGTCGCCAGAATTACCTGATGTTCGTGCACAGTTGTACCGAGAAGCTGGTGATCGCCGACCGCGTGGCGCAGGAGCTTGAGCATCTCGATCCGCAGCAGCCCGCACTGAGGTTCTTCGATGCGGGCGTTGGCGACGGCACGGTGATGTCGCGCCTACTGCGTGCCATGCACCGGCGCTTCCCGCGCTTGCCCTTCTATGTGGTCGGAAAGGAAATCAGCCTCGAGGATTTGCGCCTCGCGCTCGACAAGCTGCCGGATCGCTTCGTCGAGCATCCCGAAACGGTCGTGGCACTCACCAACATTTCCTATGCGGAGGCTCCCTGGCTGCGCCGGTCCCGTCCGCAGGCGCAGAAGGCGCTGGTCTGGAAGGACGTCGCATTGCACGGCGAGACCTCCGCCGACATGGAGCAGCAAATCCAGTCTCTCATGCCGTTTCTCGCGGACCATTGGCGGATGAAGGTCAACCCCGCGACGGGCGCATTGTCGCCAGAAACGCCGACTGTGCTCCTGCTCTATCGTGAAGCCTATCGGTTCATCCTCGACCGGGTCATTCCTCGCCCGGCCGCGACACGGGCCGATTTCGATTTGGTCCTGGCGAGCCAACCCTTTCGCCTCAAGGCCGACGTGCAGTTCAAGGCTGAGCGCGTGCTGGCGCCGTTGGCGCGGGCCTTGCGCCCCGGCGGCCGACTGATCGTGGTGCAATCCGCCGGCGACGATCCGGCCATGGAGATCATTCGCAAGGTCTGGCCGGAGGAGCAGCCCTTTCCCTACAGCCGGCAGGACCTGATCCGGGCCACGCAAGCAGCCTTGTCCGGCGGCACCGCCCATTATGCCTTCGACACGCTTTCCGATGAAGCCGCGTCGATTCGCTTCGAAATGCACGTGCTGGGCAGCGAAGGCGACCGGGATGCCACGCTCATCGGTACGTCGGCGCTTTATTCCGCCTGGATCGCCGCGACCTATGTGGCGCAGATCGAGAACGAGCGCGTGGCCGAGCAAATGACAAGACCTGGCTATCTTACGGCCACCCGGGAGGTTCTGGCAAAGCACGGGCGCCTGTGGTTCCGGGACGAGTGTCTGGTCATCGAGCGGGTCGAGTGACGGGGGATGATGCTTGTCGCTGCGGTGTCTCGGGTTGACCCTGCCGTTTTCGTCAGAAATGCAGACGCACGGATAGGGCCAAATCGCAACCAATCACGTCTGACAGGACAGCTGGCTGATCACTATAGAACGTCAGATCTCCTGCCCTGAGCACTGGCATCTCGCTCTGACGATCTCAACGCTGAGCAACCCGACGCCGGGCGGTCGCCCTCTCCTGACCGGACTTGATCTGCCACAGTGAAACGCCATTTGAGTGGCGCCGGATAGGGAGTCGGCGAAATACATGCCGAAGAACTGCTACTATAACGGCCCCGTCACCGATCATTTCGACGGTCTCCGCTTTCACAATTTACGCGACGAACCAGAGACGGACCGCTCACTGCGGGACGTGATGCGCTGGAAGCGCAACGTCCCCGATAATCCCTGGCCCAAGTCGGTCGCGGTGAAGCCTGTCGTGCCGGACGAAAGGGTCGATGGCCTGCGTGTGACGATGGTTGGCCATGCCACCCTGTTGATCCAGATCGGGGATTACAATCTCGTTACAGACCCCGTCTGGTCCGATCGCGCCAGCCCGCTCTCGTTCGCCGGGCCTCGACGCATCTGCGCGCCCGGCGTTGCGCTGGCGGACCTTCCCCCGCTCGACGCCGTGTTGCTCTCCCACAATCACTACGATCATCTCGACATCGCGACGCTCAAGGCGCTTCACAGTCGTCACCATCCGCTGATCGTCACGCCGCTGGGCAACGACTATATCGTCCGCAAGCACATTCCAGCCGCCCGCTTTGGCGTGGGAGACTGGGGCGACAGCATCGAGGTTGCGCCGGGCCTCGAGGTGCATATCGTGCCCGCACTCCACTGGTCGTCGCGCGGATGGCGCGACCGGCGTATGGCCTTGTGGGCGGGCTTCGTGATCGAGGCGGCCGGCAGGCTCGTCTACTTCGCCGGCGATACCGGCTATGGCACCGGCGGCATCTTTCGGCGGATGCGCGACCGTTTCGGCGCCATGGACCTCGCGATCATCCCGATCGGGGCCTATGATCCGCGCTGGTTCATGGCCGCCCAGCACACCGATCCGGAGGAAGCGATCCAGATCATGCTGGACCTTGAAGCACGAGCCGCCATCGGCATGCACTGGGGCGCCTTCAAGCTCACCGACGAGCCATGGGACGAACCCCGGACGCGCTTGCAGGCCGGTTTGGTCGCGAGAGGGATCGATCCCACCTGCTTTCCGGCGCTCCGGGCGGGAGAAACTCGAGACCTGTCATTCATCGGCCTAGAATCCAGCGTGATGTGATTGACATAGGGACAAAGATCAAGCGCCCTCGAGCTGAACTCAGGTACATTGCCTGCCTGATATTCTGCGCTCGACCAGAAGTCGATCGATGGCATGGACGGATTGCTGTCCCTCGGTGCCCTCATCACATCGATCACCAGGACAGGTCAAAGACCGTTATTTCCTTTTCTTGACGCGAAGGATCAATATGCGGCTACGAGATCTAACCACTCGGTGGATGTGACAGTTAAACCATTAATTCGATAATGTTCGGCAGCGCCTCGGCATAGCGTGAAACGTCGTGAAGATGACCGACGGAGACGCGGGAGTATTGCGCCCATTCGCCGAACGCGCCCCGGATGACGATGTTGCGTTCGCGCATGGCGCGGTCGAGGGCGTCGGCATCCGGGACTTTGACGAAGACGAAATTGGTCTGGCTGGGCAGGGCGGTCAAACCGGCGCGGGCGACGGCATCCAGGATCATTTCGCGCCCCTCGCGGATCGAGGCGAGGGATGCGGCGAGAAAAGCCTCGTCATTATAGCAGGCGATCGCGGCAGAGATGCCTGCGACGTTGCCGCCAAAACTTGTCATGTAGCTGCGGATGCGCGCGGCATTCTCTTCGCTGGTCAGCGCATAGCCGACGCGCAGCCCAGCCATGCCGTAGATTTTCGAGAAGGTCCGGGTGACGATCACATCTTCACCAGCGCGGACCAGATCGACCAGCGAGCTTTCCTCCGGCCGATCCGAGAGTTCGTTATAGGCTTCGTCCACCAGCAAGGTGGTGCCATTTTGAGAGACGGTGCGCGCGAAGGCGCGCAAGGCGGCGTTGTCCAGCGCCATGCCGGTCGGGTTGTTCGGGTTGACGAGGTGGACCAGCGAAACGTCTTCGCTGAGGTGGCCCGCCATGGCCTCCAGGTCGAAATTCATGTCCGCCGCCAGCGGGACATAGATGCACGCGACGCCCTTGCGTTCCGCGAAGAGGATTGGCGCGTCCCAGAACAGGCTGGGGCAGATGATCGATCCCTTCTGCCCCCAGGCCAGTGCGGTTGCGCACAGGATTTCGGTCGATCCGGCGCCGAGCACGACCTGCGCGGGCGTCACGCCATGCCGCTCGGCGATCATCGAGGTGAGGTGGAAGACGCCCCGGTCGGCATAATAGCAGCCGGACCCGGCAGTTTCAGCGAGTGCCTTGAGCGCGCTGGGGGCGGGGCCGAACGGATTTTCATTCCCCACGAGCCGCGCCTGGCCGGGGAGCGGCCCAAACAGGCTGGCGACTGGCGCATCGCGATCGGTCTGCAGGAAAGGAACATTCACGGCCCCGCCTTGAACCAGGCCAGGTGCCCGGGCCGGCGCGCGCTTCTTGTCCTGCATCATCTCGATATCTCCTAAGGTCTTTATTGTGCGATGGGGGCCCGCTGATGGGGACGGCCATCAGGCGCTAAGCCTGCCGCAGAGGCGCGGCTGGGCGAACCTGCCGCGCGCCCCTAAACAATGGCCAGAAATTAGAAATTGCGTTGATATTGAATGGTTTGATCGAAATCTTATTCGGCGGGAATCTATGGCCCTGCCGTGGGACCGTCAAGAAAACGGCCATGAACCGGGCGCATAACCAATATCAGAATTCATCATTGGTGTTGGCCGAGGCAGCATCTCAATTTGAGGTGGATTATAAAGGCGATGGGCCGGCGTGATGTTTGCGCGGTTCATGCAAGCCTGCGCGCGTGTGACGGACGCTCAACGAAGCATGGTCATCCGCCGCGTACGGACAGTGGCTGAGGATGTACTGTGACTTTCATCGAAAAGACCGACCGCATTACCATTGACGATCTGCGCCGCACCGGTGCGACGAAATGGGCGGTGCAGGACGATCTGATCGGCGCCTTTGTTGCGGAGATGGACTTCGGCATCGCGCCCGTGATCACCAAGGCGCTGCATGAGATCGTCGATCAGGGGGCCTTCGGATATCTGCCGACCCGGTTCACCGCCGAGTTGCGGGCCGCAACGGCGCAGATGCTTCAGTCGCGTCACGGCTGGACGGTCGAGCCTGCCGATGTGCGCGTGGTGCCGGATGTCATCAAGGCGCTGGAGCTGGCGATCGAGCATCATTCGCGGGCCGGATCGAAAATCATCGTGCCGACCCCATCCTACATGCCCTTCCTCTCCATCCCGCCGATGATGGGACGCGAGGTCATCGAAGTGCCGATGCGGTATGAAGATGGGCATTATGCGCTCGATATGGCCGGCATCCAGGAGGCGTTCGATCAGGGCGGCAACCTGCTGATCCTGTGCAACCCCTATAATCCCGTGGGCCGTGTGTTCAGCCGCGCGGAGCTGGAAGCCGTTGCGGAACTGGTTGAGCGCAATGGTGGCCGGGTGTTCTCCGATGAGATTTGGGCGCCGCTGACCTATGCCGGCAACCGGCACCTGCCTTATGCCTCGGTCAACGAGGTTGCGGCGGGCCACACCATTACCGCGCTCTCCGCATCAAAGGCGTGGAACTTGCCGGGGCTGAAATGCGCGCAGGTGATCACGAGTAACGATGCGGATCGGGCGATCTGGAACAAGATCGGCTTTTTCGCGGCCCATGGCACGGCCAATCTGGGCGTCGTCGCCAATGCCGTGGCCTATCGCGAGGGCTTCCCCTGGCTGGAAGACGTGGTGGCCTATCTCGACCGGAACCGCAGGGCCATGGCGGACCTCGTCCACGATCTGCTGCCGGACGTGCACTACCATATGCCGGAGGGCACCTATGTCGGCTGGCTGGACTTTCGCGGGTCCGCTGTCGCCGACAATCCGGGTGCCTTCTTCAAGGAGAAGGCCGGCGTCTATCTCACCGAGGGCGTGACGTGTGGCAAGGACTTCGCAGGGTTCGCCCGCTTCATTTTCGCCACGCCCCTACCCATCATGCAAGAGGCAATGGACCGGATGAGCAAGGCGATGAAGGCGCTGTGATTGCGGCCGCCGGGATGGGTCTTCAGCCTCACCCGCCCCGGTTCTTCGTCGCGTCGTTGAACATGCCGAACATCGACTTGCGCAGCCATGAGACGAGCGGATCATTGTTATAGCGGCGGTGCCAATATTGCAGCACCTCGATGGTGCCGGTATCGAAATCCAGCTCCAATATCTTGATATCGTGGATCTTCTTCATGAAGGTGGCGAGCGATCGCGGGTAAAGCGCGATCAGCGTCTTGTCATTCGAGACGATGAAGGGCGTCGCGCTTGCATTGGGCGTGATGATCCGGGAGTTGCGGCGCAGGCCCCGACTGTCGAGCATATGATCAACCCGTGTCTTGGCGGCGGACCGAATCTGGTGGATGACATGATCGGCAGCGGCGTAGTCCGCCATCGTCATCACGCCGTCATAGGGATAGTCGGTCGCGCAGATGACGACCATGTCGTCGTCGTAGAGCTTCTGGCACATCAAATCGAGCGAGGGCGAGGCGATGAAGCCCACATAAAGATCGAGCTTGCCGTCCAGCAGTTCCTGCTCGGCTTCATGGGCAAGGCTCATGACTGTCTGAATCTTGCAGCTCGGCGCCGTGTTGCGGACGAACTCGAGCAGGGTCGGCATCAGCATGATCTCGCCGACATCGCCGAGCGCAAGATGCAGGGTCCGCTCGGCCAGTTCCGGCTGGAAGGATGCAGTCGAGAGCAGGATATTCCCTGCCGATTGAAGAATCTCGTTGATCGGCCCCGCCAGTTCCAGCGCTTTTGGGGTTGGCATCATGCGGTTGCGCGTCTTGACGAACAGCTCATCCCCTAGCAGGCGGCGCAACCGGGTGAGCGCGTGACTGGCCGAGCTTTGCGACATGGACAGCTCGTCGGCGGCGGCGCTGACACTCTGATGCTCCAGTACAGCACCCAGCACGACCAGCAGGTTCAGATCGAAATTGCGAAGCTTGCCATATTCCATATCCGCTCCTTATTCCGTCGCAGTCGCTTGCGCGAGGCTTCAGCGTTATCCTCTTTGCCGGCAAAGGCCAGCGCCCACGATGCGACAGGCTCGGCCGCGCAGAGGGGCGCTCTTGTTTAGCTGATTTGACTGCTCATCGAAGGCCCGGTGCTATGCAGCAGGTCGATGACCAATATGGATCAGGCGCCATGGTGGGCGCCGCGGCGCCATGTTAGCCATCGGGAAAATATCATCCGGGCGATCGCACATCCCACCCAATTGCCTTCGCCGTGCATGATGGACAATGAGGGGCTGCAGCCCGACCTGAGAGGATGACGACCGTATGAGCGGAGTTGGATTTAGCGGCGTATCTGCGCATCGCATCGCCCCCGTTTCATATCGAGTTTGAAGGCCGTTCTATGTCATCGATCCCTTCTTCAGCCGCCGCACCGGCCGCTCTTGACGCCTCAGTATCGCGCGATGGCGGGTGGACCCCCCGGTCGATCTATATGCTCGCCTTGCTCACCCTGGCTTATGCCTTCAACTATTTCGACCGGCTGCTGATCTCGCTGCTCTTCCCGCTCATTCAGGCGGACCTCAAGCTGACCGACACAGAGCTGGGTCTGATCACCGGCGTTGCCTTCGTGCTGATCTATGCGGTGATGGGCCTTCCCATTGCGCGGCTGGCGGACCGGTGGAACCGCAAGATGATCATTGGCATCGGCTTCTCCTTCTGGAGCGCGATGACGCTGGCGACGGGCTTCGTGACCAATGTGTGGCAGATGGCGGCGGCGCGCTTTTTGATGGGCGCCGGCGAGGCTGCGGGGACGCCGCCCTCCACCTCGCTGCTCTCCGACATTTTCGACAAGAAGCATCGGCCGCTGGCCTTCTCCATCATGGCATCCGGCACCGCCATATCCGGGCTGGTGTTCACGCCCATCGCGGGGTGGATGGGGCATCTTTATGGATGGCGCGTCGTCTATTGGGTGGCCGGTTGCGTGGGCCTGGGCCTGGGTCTGCTGATGATGCTGACGGTGCGCGAGCCGCAGCGTGGCCGCTTTGATGACAAGGCGCCGGATGGCGAGGCCGCCAAGCCGACATTCAAGAGTTCGCTGGCCTTCCTGCTCAAGCGCCGCACTTATGTGTTTGCGACACTCGGCGCCGCCTTGGTGACGATCTCCTTCTATGCGCACATCGTTTGGAGCACGACCTTCATGCTGCGCGTGCACGGCATGAGCGTGGCGGAGAGCGCCAGCCTGCTCGGCCCCATTCGGGGTATTTCCGGCCTTGTCGGGGCGATCGGTGGCGGCATCCTGCTCGCACGCCTGCTGCGCTATGACGAGCGCTGGCGGATTTGGCTCCCGGCTCTGTGCTTCACCGCCGTGGGCCTTTCGCAATATGTCTTTCTCTTCTCGACGAATATCCTTTTCGTGGCGATCGGGGCGGCCATCGACAGCGTCGCCGCGAGCATGATGGTGCCATTGCTGTCCCTGTTGCTGATTCAGGTGATGCCGGTGCCGATCCGCTCCTTCGGCATGGCGCTCTACGTCCTCTCCATCGCCATTCTCGGCCAGATCATCGGCCCGCTGGGCGTCGGCATCCTCAACGACCAGCTGGCGACGATCTGGCAGGATGAGGCGATCCGCTATTCCATGGCGATCACGGCGTTTGTGGGGGTGATTGCAGGCCCGATCATGCTGCGGGCCGGGCGCCATCTCTCCAGTGACACAGCCGAAGCGCGGACATGGTCCGGTGCGTGAGGGCAGAACGATGAGCCGAACAGATTTCGTCCGGATATCGGCTGTGTCCCTCGCGGCTGTGGTTCTCGCAGCCTCCACGATTGCTGCCAGCGAACCGGCCGTGACCGTGTTCACGGCCGAGCAGGCGAGCGCGGGCGAAAAGGCCTATAACAGCCAGTGCGCGATGTGCCACGGCGCGGAACTGCGCGGTCCCAATGCGCCCGGCCTTGTCGGCACGGATGTGATGCAGAATTTCGACACGGTGGCAGGGCTATATACCTACATCAGCACAGCAATGCCGCCGCAGGCGCCCGGGCGACTTGCCGAGCAGGATTATCTGAACATCGTCGCCTATATCCTCAAGGCGAACGGCGCCCGCGCCGGCGCAGTGCCGCTGATGGCGGAACCGCACGCGATGAAGGGCATGTCCCTTGCAGCCATTGCCGGCGCGCATGGCAGCCCGGCCCCATCTGCATCCAGCGCCCTACACGAAGCGCCTGAGGCCGTGCCGCAAGCCTACACCTGGGGCAAGACACTGCCGAGCGTGAAGTGATCCTGCCGCACCCGGTTGCTCAGATATGGAGTTTATAATGAGCAAGCCTTCTCTTGCTGCAATGACCTGGGCCGCTTTGGCCTTGGCGGGTCTTTCAATGCCGTCCCACGCGCAAGGCGTGAGGGCGCGCTACGAGCCGGTCACCGACCAGATGCTGCGCGATCCGCCGGCAGGCGAGTGGCTCTCCTGGCGTCGCACGATCGACAATCAGGGATATAGCCCGCTCGCGCAGATCGACCGCGAGACGGTCGGCCAGTTGCAGCTCGTCTGGGCGTGGCCGATGGCTGATGTGGGCGTGCAGGAAACAGCGCCGCTGATGCATGACGGCATCCTCTTCCTGCAGACCAACAACAATATCGTCCAGGCGCTGGATGCCCGGACCGGCGACCTGATCTGGGAATATCGCCCGGCCCTCGCCAAGATTCCCGCCGACTGGAGCTATCAGGCCTATCAGAGCCGCCGCCAGAAGAACTCCATCGCGCTCTATGAGGATAGCGTGGTGCTCACCACGGTTGATGCGCGCATCATCATATTGGATGCGCGGACGGGCGAGGTCCGTCGCGAGGTGCAGGCTCTCGATTACCGCAAGGGCTATAGCTACACGGTCGGCCCGCTCGTCGTGAACGGCAAGATCATCTCGGCGATTTCCGGCTGCTCTACCGCCGGGTCGGCGGGCGGCTGCTACATCATGGCGCACGACTTCGAGACGCTCAAGGAGCTGTGGCGGGTCAACACCATCGATGATCCCGCCAATCCGGCGCAGGGCAAGAGCTGGGGCGCGGTGCCGCCGGCCAATCGCTGGGGCGGCACGCCCTGGGCAACCGGCTCCTACGATCCGCGGACGAACACCACCTTCTGGGGCACCGGCGGCCCCGGCCCTTATTCGGAGCTGATCCGCGGCACCGGCAAGGGCAATGTCCTCTACACCAATTCGACGCTGGCAATCGATGCCGATACCGGCAAGATCAAATGGTATTACCAGCATCTCCCCCGCGACAACTGGGATCTGGACAGCCCCTTCGAGCGCGTGCTGGTCGATGTGCCGGAGGGCGGCAAGCTGCGTCGCCTGATGATCTCCGTCGCGGGCAAGAACGGCATCTTCTTTGCGCTGGATCGAGATACGGGGAAATATCTTTGGTCGAAGGAGACGGTGTTCCAAAATGCCGTCTCGCGCATCGATCCGGACGGGACGGTTCATCCCAATGAGGCGATGATCATCAAGGCGCTGGGCGAGGAAGTGAATATCTGCACCTCGATTTCCGGCGGGAAATTGTGGCAGGCGGGCGCCTACAGCCCGCTGACCGGGCAGTTCTACGTGCCGCTGACCGAGGCGTGCAATACCATCTCGGCAACTCAGACCAAGTTCACGGCCGGCAACATCATCGCGTCCATGAAGTTTGGGCCGCGCACCTTGCCTGAAGGCGTGACGGATGCGGGACTGGTCGAGGCGATCAATGTCGGCGCGCGCAAACCGAGCGTCGAGGGCTGGAAGGCGCGGCAGCGCACCGTCCCGACATCCTCGCTGCTGGCGACCGGCGGCGGGCTGGTGATCGGCGGCGACGCGGGTCGCTTCGTCAAGGCGTGGGACCAGAAGACCGGCGAAGTGCTCTGGCAGCAGCGGCTCAATGCGCCGGTCGGCGGCTCGCCGATGACCTATGAGCTGGACGGCGAGCAATATCTCGCCGTCCCCACCGGCTATAGCGTTTCGGCAAGCTCCATCGCGGCGACTTTTCCGGAAACACCGCTGCCCTCCGGCGCGGGCAACTCGATCTTCGTGTTCAAGCTGCCGGCGAAGAAATGACCTGCCTGAACAACGTCCTTAAAAGGCGTTGATGGGAATCTTGAGGTAGCGCACGCCATTGCCTTCGGGGTTGGGCAGGCGCCCGCCCTGCATGTTCACCTGAATGGATGGCATCAGGAGCTGAGGCATGGCAAGCGACCTGTCGCGGGCCTCCCGCATCGCGACGAAACTGTCCTCATCGATGCCGTCCCGCACATGGACATTCGCCGCGCGCTGGGCGGCCACGGTCGTTTCCCAGCAAAAGCTGTCCCGGCCGGGTGCTTTATAATCATGGCAGAGGAACAGCCGCGTCTCGGCGGGCAGGGCGAGGAGGCGGCGGATCGAGCGGAACAGGGTGCGCGCATCCCCACCGGGGAAGTCCGCGCGGGCCGTGCCGTAATCCGGCATGAACAGCGTGTCGCCGACAAAGGCGGCGTCGCCGATGAGAAAGGCGAGGTCGGCGGGGGTGTGGCCGGGCACATGCAGAACCTGGCAGTCGAGATTGCCCAGCGGCAGGCTGTCACCATCCTCGAGCAGCCGGTCAAACTGCGAGCCATCCCGTGCGAAATCGCTGCCGGCGTTGAATAGCTGCCCAAACAGCGCCTGCACGGTGATGATCGCGCGGCTGACCGCCAACTGGCCGCCAAGCCGCCCTTGAAGATAGGGCGCCGCCGAGAGGTGATCGGCATGGATATGGGTTTCCAGATGCCAGGCGACCGTCAGTCCGGCTTCGACCACATGCGCGGCGATGGCATCGGCTGAGGTGAACGCCGTGCGCCCCGATGCTGCATCGAAATCCAGCACGCTGTCGATGATCGCTGCTTGCCCGGAGAGCTGATCATGCACGACATAGCTGACGGTAAAGCTCGGCTCATGGAAAAAGGCGGCGATCCGGGGACCGCCGCGCGCTTGGCATATCGTCATGCTTGTTGGTCTCGACTGGGCGCGGACAGCCGGCGAACCGGCCGTCCACGGACCGGATTTGTTCAGGCGGCCGGCATCTTCAGGCCGAAGATCGAATGCAGGCCGGGATGGCGACCGATGCCGCCGAACAGATCGCAGCCGCGCTCATACCAGTCGCGCAGGAAGTCATCCTCGGGCAGGGGCGGCGTCTTCGCGACGGAGGCGGCCCACAGGAAGATGGAGAGCGCGGAATAATCGGCAAAGTCCGGCGCCTCGCCGCCGAGCCAGGGGCGCTCGCGCAGCACTTCGCGCAGCGGCTCGAGCTGCGGCACGACCAGCGGCAGGCGCTCTTCCCGTCCGGCCTGCGCGTCCTCCAGCGTGCGTCCGCCCAGAAAGTCCCGCTCGCGGCTTTCGCGCACATAGGGGCGATCTTCCGGCAGTGAAAGATCGTGATAGTCGAGGATGTAGCAGTGGAACCAGGGCTTGATCGCGGTAGCCCACAGCCAGGTGTCGAGGAACTTCACATAATTATGATGGTCCGGATTGCGGAACAGCATCGGGCGGTCGGGGTAAGTGCGGTCGAGATAATCCGCGACGACGAAATCGCCGCTGCGCAGGCTTTCGAACACCCATGTGTCACCATCGCTGATGCCGGGATGAAAATCCGTGCGGCCGCCCGTGCGGCGCGAGAGCGAGGTAAAGCCACCCTCGCTCATCTCGGCCTCCAGCCCCTTGTGGGCCACGGCATATTTGGCCTGCCAGCAGAACGGGCTGATCGTGGCGCCGGTGACGAGATTGAGGTCGTAGATGCGAATGGGGTTGGTCTGGGTCATGGCACTCTCTTTCGCCGGCCGAGGGGCGTGGCGGGGTTTGTTCGAGGGGAAGTCTGCTGCCGTCCGCTCAGGCGGAAGCAGGTTTCGCGGGGCCTTTGGCCTTGGGCAGGGACGGGTCGGCACCCCATTCCGTCCAGCTTCCATCGTAAAGCGCGACATCCTCCTTGCCGATCCGCTCCAGGGCGAGGGCGAGCGCGCAGGCGACGACACCGCCGCCGCAACTGGTTATGATCGGTTTTGAAAGGTCGACGCCCGCGTTCGCGAACACGCCCTTGAGCGCTTCATCATTCTTGAATGTCCCGTCCGCCTCGAACAGATCCCAGAAGGGCACGTTGATCGAGCCGGGCACATGGCCGGATGCAACGGCGGGATTGGGGTCTTCATCCGCGCCGCTGAAGTGGGCAGCGCCGCGGCCGTCGATATGCTGGGCGGTCTTGTCCTCGATGTTGCGCAGAACGTCCGCCTTGTCACGCAGGCGCGCCGCATCGAACGACGCCGTGAAGGTGCTCGGCGTCCGCGTCTCGATGCCCGTGGCGAGCGGCCGTCCCTCGGCCTTCCATTTCGCCAGACCGCCATCGAGCATGGCGACGTTCGGCAGGCCGTACATGCGGAACATGAACCAGGCCCGCGCCGCCGTCTTCACCACGCTGTCATCATAGATGACGATGCGCTGATCGGCAGAAATGCCCAGTTCGCGCATCCGGGCCGAAAACTGCTCGGCTTGCGGCATCGTATTATCGATGGGGGAGGCGGCATCGACCAGATGAAGCAGATCGAGAAACACCGCGCCCGGAATGTGCCCGGCTTCATATTCGGCGGCGGACTGCCGCTCCGGCTCGAAATGGTGCCGCGTCGCATCGACGATGCAGAGATCGGGAGCGCCAAGCTGCTCGGCGAGCCATTGAGTGGAAACGAGATTGTCCATGGCGGTCCTCATCGATGCCGGGCGACCCGTGTTTCGCGATGCGTCGCCATGCTGTTGTGCCGGTCAGGCAAAATCCGGGGCCTGTGACGGCCCCGGACCTGAACTTTCATTGTCTGCTCAGAACTCGTAGCGGGCGGTGACGGCCCACTCGCGCGGTCTGGACGGGGTGGCCTGGATGCCGGCCGTCGAGGTCGGGCCAATGCCGGTATAATAGAAGGTATCAGTCAGGTTGCTGACCGACGCCGAGAGCGTCAGCCCGCTCGCATCCGGTTGCCAGCTTACCCGCGCGCCAAGCAGGCCATAGCCCGGCTGGGACTGGCTGAGCGTGTTGCGCAGATCGTACCAGATGCGGCTGCGCCAGTTCCAGTCGGCGCGCAGGCTCACATCGCCGGCGGAACCCAGGTCAATGTCATATTGCGCCGCGACGGCATAGTTGAATGCCGGAGCGCCGACCGGCTCGCAGGTCGCGCACGGGCCGTTGGGAACAGCCGCCGCCGCGCCCAGATCGGTATACTCAAAGTCATTGTACCCCAACATGCCGTTCAGGGTCAGGCCCTGCGTGGGCCGCACCGTCACCTCGGCTTCCACACCGCGAATGCGGGCGGTGCCGGCATTGGTGCGCAGCGAGTTGGGAACGCCGTTGAGATCCGGCACGATAGCGGTGACCTGACGGTTGGTGAAGTCCGTCTGGAAGACCGCGAAATTGGCCTGCACGGCGCGATCCAGCACGTTGAGCTTCGCGCCCAGCTCGTAGGACGTCACCGTCTCCGGCAGCACGGCGGTCACCTGCGCCGCGCTGAGCGGACGCGGATTGAAGCCGCCCGAGCGGAAGCCGCTGGACACCGAGCCGTACAGAAACACGTCTTCGCTGGCCTTGAAGTCCAGACCGACGCGATAGTCGACACGATCATAGGCGACATCGGCCGTGGTGTAAGCGAAGGGCCGCGTGCCGGTCTCGTAATAGAGACGGTCGAACACATAGTCCTTCTTCTCGTTGCTGTAGCGCAGGCCGCCGTTCAGCTTGAGCTGATCGGTGAGCGCAAAGGCGACATGCGCGAAGGCCGAGTAGTTCTTGCTCTTCGAGATATCCTTGGTGAACTGGGTCAGGTTGAGCGTGGCGAAGTAGACCCAACTGTCATAATTGCCGGTCGCCGTGTAATAATAGCCGCCCAGGGTCCAATCCAGCCGGTCATCCATCATCAGGCCGGACAGGCGGACTTCCTGGCTGAACTGGTGGTGGCCCAGAGTCTCCGCGCTGCCGCCCAGGTCCATCGGCGAGCCATCGCCATCGCGCCCGAAGAAGCCGTCATATTTCCGCCACGCCGTGATCGAGGTGAGGCTGATATTCTCGCCCAGCTTCCAGTCGATCTTCCCGGTGATGCCCCACTGATCGAGATTGCTCTCATTGGGCAGGGCCAGACCGTTGCGGCCGGGCTGATAGGCGGCATAGGTCGTGTAGGGCGAGTTGGTGATGAAGCGGCTGTCGTAGGGAATCCCGTACAGCGGCACGCCGATGGTGGCATTGTAGCTTGCCAGCGTCGGGCTGATGGTGAGTAGCTTGTAAGCGCTCTGCGCCGTATGATCGCGGGAATAATCGCCCGTCACGGTCACTTCGAGATCATCGCTCACCAGCGCGCGCAGAGAGGCCCGCGCCGCCTTGGTGTTGATGTTGCCGAGCTTGCCGGCCTCGCATCCGGATTCCGTCGTTCTCTGACGCAGCAGGTAGGACAGCGGCGCCGTGCCCGCGCCGGTGCTGCCGGGGTTGGCGCAGGCGAAGTCCAGCACGGACATATAGCCCTCGCGGCTCAGCGAGGCGCCCGACACGCGCAGGAAGACGCGGTCCTTGATGAGCGATGCATCGAACGCGCCGCGCACGTCCATGCGGTCGTAGCTGCCTGCGGTCGCCTCGACATAGCCGGTGTTGCTGCCGGTCGCCTGCTTGGAAACGAGGCGCAGCGCACCGCCGAGCGAGTTCTTGCCGAACAGCGTGCCCTGCGGACCGCGCAGCACTTCCGCGCGCTCCAGATCGAGCAGGCCAAGCACGCCGCCGAACACCGTGCCGTGATACACGTCGTCAACATAGACGCCGATCGCAGGCTCGATGGTGAACTGATAGTCGGACTCGCCGATGCCACGGATGGTCGACTGGAGCGACTTGCCAAAGGCAGCGCTGCCTTCCCGCAGATAGATGTTCGGCGTGGTGTTGGACAGCGCGGTTACGTCCCGCGCATCGCGCGCCACCAGTTCGTCGCCGGTGACGGCGGTGATGGCGATCGGCACGGTCTGCAGGCGTTCCTCGCGGAAGCGCGCCGTCACCACGATGTCACCGTCGGTTCTGGCCGTCTCGGCCGCATCCTGCGCGATGGCAGGCGCCGCGACGCACAGGCTTGCCAGCACGGCTGCCGATGCAGAACAACCAAAAATCGTCTTGAGCCCCATATCACTCTCCCTTGAAATCGCTGCTACTCTAAGCGCCGCTCTTTGGGCGGTAGCTTGGCTGGCGCGTGGGCCGCGGCTGACGAGCCGGCGGCGTGTCGATCCAACGATGGGCGGATATCATCGCTCCTGAACAGCGGCCATGAGGGCGCGGCGATAACCGTTATTCAGCTTGTGCATATCGACCCCCCACGGCGGCGCTGATCAGGTCCGCCGCGCCTCGATCGCTGACATTTCCTCGCCATATTCACAAATGGTCGAGCGACGCAGGTCGCGCTTCACACCGAAGTAATCGAACGGGCGGGCGCGATGCAGGGTGCACCGATTGTCCCAGATGAGCAGGTCTCCCTGCTGCCACCGGTGGCTGTAGATAAATTGCGGCTGGGACGCGAAGGCGACGAGGGCGTCCAGCAAGGCGCGACCCTCGGCTTCCTCCATGCCGATGATATGGTCCGCGTGGGAGCCGATCACGAGGCACTTTCTGCCGGATGCGGACAGACCGACAATGTCATGGGTGACTGCCGGATACATCTCCTTGAGCGCCATCGTGCCCTCAAAGCCGATGCGCTGGCGTGATATCCAGACATTATGTTCCGCCACGCGGCCTTCGACCCCTTGGCGCACATCCTCGGGCAGCGCGTCGTACACGGCCCGGGTATCGACCAGCTCCGTCTCACCGCCCTCGCTGGTGACGCTGCGGCCGAGCAGGAGGGACCATTTGGTTGGCATGGCGTGGAAGGAACTGTCCATGTGGAACAGCTCATTGCCCTTGTTATTGGCGACCGCCTTGTCGTCCGGCGCCATGATCTCTCCGTCCAGCCGAAGATTGGAGGCATCGTACAGCAATGGGCTGATCCGCTTGCGGGGAGCGGCGCCATCAGAGCGCGTGCCGTGGGGGAGTTCCAGCGGGCCGAACGCCCGGCTGAAGCGAATGTGATCCGCATCATCGATGTGCGACTGCCCGCGGATGACGAGCACCGCATATTGCGCCATCGCCTCTTCCACGAGGTCGATCAGCGTCTGATCCGGCTCGGTGGAAAGGTCAGCGCCGATGAGTTCCGCTGCAAACAGCGGATGAAGCGGATTGATCTCCATGCATCGTCTCCCGATATTTTTATCGAGATTTATGGTGTGGCCTGACGAGGGCAACGGTGTGGTGGCGCATGGGGCCTATCGACTGCGTGCATAACGTCATCACGAAGTGGAGCTTGAGCCCGGCCCATTCTCCGCTCGCCATTGCATGCCGCACCACCGGGCTTTATGTTTGACTAGAGCCCTGCGCTTGGCGCACTTGCGCTGCGGGTGCGAAAAGAGATCTCATGAGAATCGTCATCGTCGATGATAGCGGCGCGCGCGCGACGGTCCTTGAGGAAGGGCTGCGTGATGCCGGCTATGACGACATTCATGTCGTCCCCCCACGCGGCGCCTTCGTCGCGCGGCTCGAGCGCATGGCGCCGGACGTGGTGCTGATGGACCTCGGCAACCCCAGCCGCGATACACTGGAAGAAATGCTCACCGTCAGCCGTGCGCTGGCCAAGCCCATCGCGATGTTCGTCGACCAGTCGGATGACAGCATGATCGAGGCGGCGATCGATGCCGGCATCTCTGCCTATGTGGTCGACGGGCTGCGCAAGGAGCGGATCAAGCCGATCCTCGATCTGGCGATCCGTCGCTTCAATGCCTTCGCCCGCATGCAGGCCGAGTTGGACGATGCCCGCACGCAGCTGGCCGACCGCAAGACGATCGACCGTGCCAAGGCCATCCTCATGGCCCAGCGCGGCCTCGGCGAGCCGGAGGCCTATGCGCTGCTCCGCTCCAGCGCGATGAACCAGGGGAAGAAGATGGTCGATATCGCCGCGGCCCTGATTACCGCGCATGACCTGCTGGGAGGCACGCCGTGACGCCGATCCGCATCGCTTTTTTGGGCCTGACCGATGCCGCCGTTCTTGTTGCCGCGCGGGAGAAGGGATTCGCGCAGGCCGAGGGCGTCGCGCTCGATCTGCTGCGCGATACCAGCTGGGCGACGCTGCGCGACCGGCTCGTCTACGGCCAGGTGCAGGCTGCGCATATGCTGGCCCCGCTCGCGGTGGCGGTGACGCTGGGCTTGAGCCAGCAGCCTTGCGCGCTTTCCGCGCCCTATAAGCTCAACGTCAACGGCAACCTCATCGTCATGGCACCCGGCTTTTCCGCCGCGTTGGAGCCGGACACGACCGCGCGCCTCAACGATCCGCTGGCTACCGCGCATGATTTTGCCACCGCCATCGGTCTGCATCATCGCAAGCCGATCATCGGCGTCGTCCATCGCTTTTCCAGCCATGCGCTCGTGCTGCGCTACTTCCTCGCCAGTGCCGGGATCGACCCGGACCGCGACGTGGTGATGCGCGTCCTGCCACCTTCCCTGATGGTCGAGGCGATGCGCGCCGGCGAGATCGATGGCTTCACGGCCGGCGAGCCCTGGGGCAGTGCGGCCATAGAAGCCGGGCTTGCCGAAGCCGTCGCCGCGAGCGAGCGTCTCTGGCAGCGCGGCGTCGAAAAAGTGCTCACCTTCCGCACCGACTGGATGGAGGCCAATCCGGATGCAGTCGATGCGCTGCTGCGCGCCATGGCCAAGGCAGCGCTCTGGTGCGACGATCCCGCCAATCGCGCGGAACTGGCCTTCCTGCTCGCCGGGCCGGCCTATCTCGATCAGCCAATCGCGCTGGTGGAGCGTGGGCTGGCCGGGCGCATCGTCGCGCGGCAGGGCGAGCCGCCTGTAGACCTGCCCGACTTCCTGCTCTTCGCCCGCGAAGCGACGCCCTTTCCCTGGCAGAGCCAGGCGCTGTGGATCTACTCCCAGTTCGTGCGCTGGCGCATGGTGAAGCCCGGGGAGGCGAGCCGCGCCAAGGCCGCGTCCGTCTTCCGGCCGGACATCTACCGCCGCGCGCTGGCCGACAGCGACGCGCCGATGCCGGGCGCCAGCAGCAAGGTGGAAGGCGCCCTCACCAGCCCACTCCCCATCGGCGCCCCGCGCGGCGCGATCACGCTGGGGCCGGACCGGTTCTTCGATGGCCGCAAGTTCGATCCGGATCAGATCGAGGCGTATCTGGCGGGGTTCGAGCGAGGGTGAGGGCGGCTTGATCGAAGTCGGACGCGAGCGACTTCGCGGCGGTCATCTTTTCCGCTCACCCCGTCATTCCCGCGAACGCGGGAATCCAGCAGCGAGCTAGCGATGAAGCGCAGCATCGAACCTTATGTCTACCTGCTGGCGTCGCGCCGCAACGGGACGCTCTATCTGGGCGTGACCTCCAATCTGATGCAGCTCGTGGCTCAGCACCGTACTGAAACCTTCGGTGGCTTTACGGCGGAACATGGAGTCAAGCTGCTGGTCTGGTTCGAGCAGCACGCGACGATGGAACACGCGATTCTACGCGAAAAGCAGATCAAGAAGTGGCGCAGAGCCTGGAAACTTGATCTGATCGAGCAAGCCAATCCCGATTGGCAGGACCTTGCAGTCAGCCTTGGTTTTGCGCCGCTCGACTGACTGGATTCCCGCGTTCGCGGGAATGACGAAGATATGGCGTAAGATGTTGGCTTCCCGCACCGTCTCGCATTACCCGCCTCAGCCTGGCCACGCCGAGAGCGCACCGCCGCCCGAAATTCCTCCAACATGCCTCCCGCCTCCCGCGCAAAATGCCCAACAAGAAGCGCCCCGACCCCATCCAAAATTGTGCCTTGCAACATGAGCCGAATCGCGAGATAGTATCTCCGTTACGCGACGAGGCGTGACCGCTTGGACAGGCGCTCCGTTGAGGGAGCGGGCCGCGTCCTCCCAAATTTTGCAGCAAAGCCGCTGGCCAGACATGTGCATTTTTGTGCGCATCGTCTGCCGAGCGGCTTTTTTCGTTTCACCGCCCATCAAGGGGCTTCGTCACTAAGGGGACGTGACATGGCAACGATAATCCGTGACGTACAGGGCATGAGCGCCACACCGGCATCATCCGAGAAAAGCAATTTCTGGCGCGTGGGCCACAAGCAGACGCTGATCGCCTCGTTTCTCTATTTCGATCTCGCCTTCATGGTCTGGGTGATGCTCGGCCCGCTCGCGCCGGACATCTCCGCTACGCTGGGCCTGTCGGCTGCGCAGAAGGGGCTGATGGTCGCAACGCCCACGCTGATGGGCGCCATCCTGCGCGTCGTGAACGGGCTGCTGGTGGACCGGATCGGTCCCAAGCTCTCCGGCGCGATCAGCCAGGTCATCGTCATCGTCGGACTGCTGACGGCTTGGATGATGGGCGTGGACAGCTTCGGCGGCACGCTGGCGCTGGGTGTGATCCTCGGCTTTGCGGGCGCCAGCTTTGCCATCGCGCTGCCGCTGGCCAGCCGCTGGTATCCGCCCGAGCATCAGGGCAAGGCGATGGGTCTTGCCGGCATGGGCAATTCCGGCACGGTCCTCGCCGCGCTGTTCGCGCCGACGCTGGCCAAGCTCTTTGGCTGGAACGCGGTGCTGGGCCTCGCCTGCATTCCGCTCGCGATCGTCTTCGTGATCTACATGGTGATGGCCAAGGACGCGCCGAATCAGCCCGCGCCCAAGAAGGTCCTCGAATATTTCAAACCGCTCCAAACGGCGGACGCCTGGTGGCTGATGGGCTTTTATGCGGTCACGTTCGGCGGTTTCTCGGGCCTGTCGGCCTCGCTCAGCATCTACTTTACCGACCAGTTCCTGCTCAGCCCGATCATGGCCGGTTATTGCACGGCGGCCTGCGTGTTCGCCGGATCACTGGTGCGGCCAATGGGCGGGGCGCTGGCGGATCGGGTCGGCGGCATCAACACGCTTGTGCTGGTGTTCCTCGTCGCCGCGCTGGCCCTTGCGGGGGTGAGCATGGCGACCACGCTCCCCGCCGCTCTCGGTCTTTTCGTGCTGGCCATGCTGGCGCTGGGGACCGGCAATGGTGCGGTGTTCCAGCTCGTGCCGCAGCGCTTCCAGGCGGAAATCGGCATCATGACCGGGCTGGTCGGCATGGCTGGCGGCGTGGGCGGCTTCTACCTCGCCTCCTCGCTCGGCTTTGCCAAGCAACTCACCGGCAGCTTCTCTTCGGGCTTCCTGATCTTCGCCGGTCTCGCGGTTCTGGCGCTCGCGGGGATGCTGGCGGTCAAGAGCAAGTGGCGCGCGACCTGGACCACCGGCGCCCGCATCTGATGACGTGACGATGGGGCGGGGCCGGTGGCTCCGCCCGTCTCATCAGGGGGAAAATCATGAAATACTTTTCTATCACGGCGGCCCTGCTGGTCGCCGCCGGGCCGGCTTGCGCCCAGGATCTGACGGTCAAGCCGCTCGCCGAACTGCGCCTGCGCTATGAGAGCGTCGATCAGGACGGGCTGGCCCAGCCGCAAGCCGATGCGGCAACGGCCCGGCTCCGCGCCGGCGCGCAAGCCAGCTTTGGCCCGCTCTCCGCGCTGGTGGAAGGGCAGGGCACGCTCCGCCTCGCAGGGGATGCCTTTGACGGGTTGGGTGGCGCGGCCAACCGCCCGCTCATCGCCGACCCGCAAAATGTGGCGCTGTCCCGCGCGCAGATTGCCTATCGCACGCCGTCTTTTGCGCTCACCGCCGGGCGGCAGCGCATCACGATGGATGACGAGCGCTTCGTCGGCGCGGTCGGCTTCCGGCAGAACGGCCAGAGCTTCGATGCCGTGCGCGGGGAATGGACCGGACTTCCGGGCGTTCGCGCGGATGTCGCCTTTGTCTGGCAGGTACGCACCATCTGGGGTGTGGATGGCGCCGGTGCCCGGCCGCGCAGCATCGACGGCGATAGCGTGCTGACCAACGTCTCGGCCAAAACGCCGCTCGGCACCGTTACCGGCTTTGCCTATCTGATCGATCAGGACGAGGCGGCGGTGCAGGGCTATCGGCTGTCGAGCCAGACCTATGGCGTCCGGCTCGCGGGGGCGCGCAAGCTCTCGGCTTCAACAAGGCTCGGCTATGCGTTCAGCTACGCGCGGCAGAGCGATTATCGCCGCAATCCCAATGATTATGCGGCGGACTATTGGTTGGCGGACGTGACGCTGGATGTGGCCGCCCTCAAGCTCAATGCCGGCTATGAAGTGCTCGGCGCGTCCGGCGGCGCCGCGTTCACCAGCGTCCAGACGCCGCTCGGCACCAATTTCAAGTTTCAGGGCTGGGCGGACAAGTTCCTCACCACCCCGCCCGATGGCCTGCGCGATCTCTACGCGGGCGCGAGCTACGGCCGGCGGGGCGTGACGGTGCAGGCCATCTATCACCGATTCGAGAGTGACCGGCTGGCGCGTCATTATGGCGACGAGATCAATTTCCTCGCCAGTGTGAAGCGTGATAAGGCCACGGTATCTGCGCGTTTTGCACGCTATGCGGCGGACAGCTTCGGGACCGACACCAGCAAGCTGTGGCTGCAACTGGATTGGGCGCTGTGACGATGACGCGCCGGAATCGCTTGCGCGGTTTCGCGAATCGCGTCATGTTGCAGTGCGAAGGGCAAGGACGCCCGACGGATTTCATAGCTGAGACTGGCCCGCGGATGGGCCGTCAAGGCGCGATGTGATGGCAAAGCCGCCATCCAGGCTTCGGTTCAAACACCGGAGCCCGGATGGCGGCTTTTTTCGTTTTGGAGCAAGGCACATGGACTTCCAGGATTATCGGGGCGGAGGGGCAGCACCGGAGGTGGGACCATCGGAAGGGGCATCGGGCGGCAGCGCTGCGCCGCGCGAACATCTGGTGGTGATCGGCAATGGCATGGCCGGTTGCCGCGCCGTCGAGGAGCTGCTAGCGCGCGATGCCGGGCGCTACCGCGTCACCATCTTCGGCGCCGAGCCGCATGTGAACTATAACCGCATCATGCTCTCCCCGGTGCTCGCCGGTGAGAAGAGCTTTGACGAGATCGTCATCAATACGGCCGACTGGTATCGGGAGAACGGCATCGATCTGATCGTGAGCGATCCGGTCATCGCCATTGATCGTGCCGCGCGCACCGTCACCAGCCGCTCGGGCCGGGTCGTCGCTTATGACCGCCTGCTCATCGCCACCGGATCGGACCCGTTCATCATCCCCGTACCCGGGTATGACTTGCCCGGCGTCATCAGCTTCCGCGACATGAAGGATGTCGACACGATGGTTGCTGCGGCCGATGCCGGCGGCGAGGCAATCGTCATCGGTGGCGGCCTGCTCGGGCTGGAGGCGGCGCATGGGCTCTCCCTGCGCGGCATGAAGGTGACGGTGCTGCACCTGCCCAGCACGCTCATGGAGCGCCAGCTTGATGAGGCGGCGGGCTGGCTGCTCAAGACGGCGCTGGAGGCGCGCGGGCAGACCATCCTCACCGGTGCCGATACCGCTGAAATCTTTGGGCAGGGCAAGGTCGAGGGCGTGCGCCTGAAAGATGGCCGCGAGATCCCCGCGAGCCTCGTCGTCATAGCCGTCGGCATCCGCCCGTCGGTGGCGCTGGCGCGCGAGGCCGGTCTGGAGGTCGGTCGCGGCATCAAGGTCGACGATCATATGGTCACCTCCGACCCCGCGATTCTGGCCGTCGGCGAATGCGTCGAGCATGACGGGCAGGTCTACGGCCTCGTCGCGCCCTTGTGGGACATGTGCCGCAGCCTGGCGGACGGCCTCACCGGAAAGGCGAACCCCTATCGCGGCTCGGTCACCTCCACCAAGCTCAAGGTCTCGGGCATCGATGTGTTCTCGGCGGGCGATTTCTCCGGCGCCGGCGCGGGCTGCGAGGACATCGTGCTGCGCGATGCCAGCCGGGGCGTCTACAAGCGCCTCGTGCTGCAGGATGACCGTATCGTCGGCGCGGTGCTTTATGGCGATACGGCGGATGGCAGCTGGTATTTCGATCTTCTCAAGAAGGGGGAGAGCATCGCGAACCTGCGCGATCTGCTGATCTTCGGACAGGCCTTCGCCTCCGGGGGTGGGCAGGCGGACCCTAAGGCGGCCGTTGCGGCGCTCTCGGACGATGCCGAGATTTGCGGCTGCAACGGCGTCTCCAAGGGGCAGGTCGTCTCCTGCATCGCCAAGGGCGCGCACAGCCTGGATGCAGTGCGCGCGACCTGCAAAGCCTCGGCCAGCTGCGGCTCCTGCACGGGCCTCGTCGAGACATTGCTGGCGATCACGCTGGGCGATGATGTCCAGTCCGGCCCAAAGACGATGTGCAAATGCACCAGCTTCACCCATGACGATGTGCGCCGCGAGATCCTCGCGCAAGGCATGCGGTCGATCCCCGAGGTGATGCAGAAACTGCACTGGGCCACGCCGGATGGCTGCGCCTCCTGCCGTCCCGCGCTCAATTATTATCTGCTCTGCGCCCTGCCGGGTGACTATGTGGACGACCAGCAGAGCCGCTTCGTCAACGAGCGCCTCCATGCCAACATCCAGAAGGACGGCACCTATTCCGTCGTGCCGCGCATGTGGGGCGGCCTCACCAATCCGCGCGAGCTGCGCGCCATCGCCGATGTGGTCGAGAAATATGAGGCGCCGATGGTCAAGGTCACCGGCGGCCAGCGGCTCGACATCTTCGGCATCAAGAAGGAGGATCTGCCCGCCGTCTGGGCCGATCTCAATGCCGCCGGCATGGTCTCGGGCCATGCCTATGGCAAGGCGCTGCGCACGGTGAAGACTTGCGTGGGCAGCGAGTGGTGCCGCTTCGGCACGCAGGATTCCACCGGGCTTGGCGTGCGGCTGGAGAAGATGAGCTGGGGCTCGTGGATGCCCCACAAGTTCAAGATCGCCGTCTCCGGTTGCCCCCGCAATTGCGCGGAGGCGACCATCAAGGACTTTGGCGTGGTCTGCGTGGACTCGGGCTATGAGCTGCATGTCGCAGGCAATGGCGGAATCCATGTGCGCGCCACGGACCTCCTCTGCCGCGTCTCCACCGAGCAGCAGGTGCTCGATTATTGCGCGGCCTACATCCAGCTCTACCGCGAGGAAGCCCGCTATCTGGAGCGCACCGCGCCTTGGGTCGAGCGGGTCGGCATCGATTATGTGAAGCAGCGCATCGTCGAGGATGAAGTGGGGCGCGAGGCCCTGTGCGCGCGCTTCCTTTATTCGCAGAGCTTCAGTCAGGACGATCCCTGGGCGGCACGCGCGGAGGGCGGCGAGCGCGAGCAGCACGCGCATATGGCGCAGTTCAAACCCGTCAAAGCGGAGGAAATGGCATGATCGGCGATTGGCTCGATATCGGCTGGGTGAACGAGATTCCCGTGCGCGGCAGCCGCACCGTCACCGTGGATGGCGCGGGGGAGATCGCCGTGTTCCGCACCGGGGACGACAAGGTGTTCGCGCTTCGCAACCGCTGCCCGCACAAGGGCGGCCCGCTGAGCCAGGGCATCGTCCATGGCCACAGCGTCGCCTGCCCGCTGCACAACTGGAACATCGCGCTGGCGACCGGAGAGGCGCAGGGTGAGGACAAGGGCTGCACGCCGACGATCCCGGTGAAGGTCGATGGTGGTCGGGTGCTGATCTGCCGCACCGGCACGCTGCAGGCGGCGGCGTGATGGGGGCTCACAAGCAGAAGCCCTTCCTCTTCAGAGGAGGGGTTGGGGTGGTGGCGATGCTTCAGCATCGCGCGCTCAGCGCATCATCGGAACTGTCCAGCACCACCCCCTGCCCCTCCTCTGAAGAGGAGGGGAGATGACTGCAATCCGCACCACCTGCGCGTATTGCGGCGTCGGCTGCGGCATTCTCGCGACGCCCACCGGCCCGCGCAGCATGGCGATCAAGGGCGATCCCGATCACCCGGCCAATCGCGGGCGGCTGTGTTCCAAGGGCACGCATCTGGGCGAGACGGTCGGGCTGGAGGGCCGTCTGCTCCACCCGATGATCGGCAACAAGCAGGCCGGCTGGAACAAAGCGCTCGATCTCGTGGCCCGCCGCTTCCGCGAAACGATAGCGCGCCACGGGCCGGACAGCGTCGCCTTCTACGTATCGGGCCAGTTACTGACCGAGGATTATTACGTCGCCAACAAACTGATGAAGGGGTTCATTGGCTCGGCGAACATCGACACCAATTCGCGCCTGTGCATGTCCAGCGCGGTGGCGGGCCATCAGCGCGCGTTCGGCGAGGATATCGTGCCCGCCAGCTATGACGATCTCGATGCGGCCGACCTGATTGTGCTCGTCGGCTCGAATACCGCATGGTGCCACCCCATCGTCTATCAGCGGATCATGGCTGCGAGGGCCGAGCGCGGCACGAAAATCATCGTCATCGATCCGCGCCGCACCGAGACGTGCGAGGATGCCGACCTGCATCTTGCGCTCAAGCCGGGCACGGATGTGGCGCTGATGAACGGGCTGCTCGCGCACTGCCGTCGCGAAGGGCTGGTGGATGCAACGTTTCTCGCCGATCACGTCGCCGCGCCGGAGGCTTTCTGGGAAGCGCTTGAGCGCGACCATGATTTGTGGAGCATCGCAAAGACCTGCGACCTTCCCCCTGCCGATCTCCAGCGCTTCTACGACCTTTTTGCGGCCACGCCGCGCACCGTCACCCTGTTCAGCCAGGGCATCAACCAGTCGATCCGCGGCACCGATCAGGTGAATGCGATCGTCAATGTCCATCTCGCCACCGGCCGCATCGGCAAGCCGGGCGCGGCCCCCTTCTCGATCACCGGCCAGCCCAATGCCATGGGCGGGCGCGAGGTGGGCGGGCTGGCGACGACGCTGGCCGCGCATCGCGGTTTTGGCGAGGAGGGCGTGGCCGAGGTCGGACGCTTCTGGGCCGCCGAGCGCATGGCGACAAAGCCGGGCCTCAAGGCAGTGGACATGTTCCGCGCCATTGGGGAAGGGCGCATCAAGGCACTGTGGGTGATGGCGACCAATCCCGCCGTCTCGCTGCCGGATGCCGCCCGCGTGCGCGAGGCGCTGGAGACTTGCCCGTTCGTCGTCGTCTCGGACGTGATGGCCGATACCGATACCACCCGCTTCGCCCATGTGCGCCTGCCCGCCGCTGCGTGGGGGGAGAAAGATGGCACCGTCACCAACAGCGAGCGGCGCGTCAGCCGCCAGCGCGCGGTGCTGGCGCTGCCCGGCGAGGCGAAGCCGGACTGGTGGATCATCAAGGAAGTCGGCCGCCGCATGGGCTGGCGCACGGCCTTTGGCTATGCGCATCCGGCGGAAATCTGGCGCGAGCATGCCCGCTTGACCACCTATTGCAATGAGGGCGCCCGCCTGCTCGATCTGCGGGACAAGGTGGCGCTGGGTAATGCGGATTACGACGCGCTCGAGCCTTTCCAGTGGGGCGGCACGCCCTTTGCCGATGGGCGCTTCTCCACGCCGGACGGCAAGGCGCGGCTGGTGCCGGTCGTCCAGCGCGAGGCCGAGGCGCAGTTGCGCGACTGGCCGATGACGCTCAATACCGGGCGCTATAGGGACCAGTGGCACACGATGACGCGCACGGGCCTCAGCCCCAAACTCGCCCGCCATCGCGAGGAGCCGCAAGTTGAGGTGCATCCCGCCGATGCCGCCGAACTGGGGCTGGAAGACCGCGCACTGGCGCGCGTGGTGACGCCGCAGGGCGAGAGCCTGTTCCGCGTCGCGCATATGCCCGGCCAGCGCCGGGGCGAGGTGTTCACGCCGATCCACTGGACCGATTGCCAGTCCACCGGCGGGCGCACCGGCTTGCTTGCGCGTCCGCTGGTCGATCCGCACAGTGGTCAGCCCGGCTTCAAGATGACGCCCGCTCGCATCGAGCCGGTCGCGGTCGCATGGCGCGGCTTCCTCATCCTCCACGGCTCGGCACTGGTCGCCCCCAAGGCACCGCATCGCCTCTGGGCGACGCGCATCGCCGTGCCCAATGGCGCGCTCTATGAGCTGGCCGGGGAGGGCGATCCCGCCGCGCTTGATGCGGCCCTGCCCCGCGGTCAGCGCATCGAGGCGAGCGATCCCTCACGCGGCACGCGGCGCGTCGCGATCCTGCAGGACGGGCGCCTCGCTGCCGTGCTGTTCGTCACCCGCGACGGCGACCTGCCGGCGCGCGAATGGCTCATCGGCCAGCTTGCCCAGCCGCAGGGGCCGCAGGTGCTCGCCGGTCGCGCGCCGGGCGCTCAGGTCGATCCCGGCCCGATCATCTGCGCCTGCTTCGGCGTAGGCCTCCACGCCATCGTCGCGGCCATTCGTGGGCAGGATGGCGTCGATGTCGCCGCCATTGGCGCGGCGCTCGGCGCGGGCACCAATTGCGGCTCCTGCCGCCCCGCCATTACGCAGCTCATCGCTGCCGAAACGAAGGAGGCCGTCCATGGCTGAGGATTTTCTGCCGGGTGCTGTCTGGCTCGTCGGCGCCGGACCGGGCAATCCCGATCTGCTCACCCGCAAGGCCCTGCGCCTGCTCGAACAGGCCGATGTGGTGTTCTACGATGCGCTGGCCGGGCGAGACATTCTCGATCTTGCCCCGCAGGCCGAGCATGTCAGCGTCGGCAAGCGCTCGGGCCGCCACAGCAAGGATCAGGCGACGATCGACCAGCTGATCGTCGCGGCGGCACTGGCCGGACGGCGAGTGGTGCGCCTGAAGGGCGGGGATCCCTCGATCTTCGGCCGCTCGACAGAGGAGCTGACGGCCTGTGCCGCGCATGGCATCCCTGTCTACATCTGCCCCGGCATCACGGCTGCCAGCGCCGCGGCCGCCAGCGGCCTCGTCTCGCTCACGCTGCGCGGGTCGGCACGGCAACTTACCTTCCTCACCGCCCATGCGCGCGGCAAGGAGCCGCTCGATGTCGATTGGTCACGCCTCGCTGCCGGCGAAGCGACGCTCGCCATCTATATGGGCCGCGACGCCGCGCCGGAAATTGCCCGCAACCTGATTGCCGCCGGACTGCCCCCGGAGACACCGGTCATGGTCGCCGTCAATGTCTCCCGCCCGGATGAGCGCCTGCTGCGCGGCCGGCTCGATGCGCTGGCCTTTCTCGTGCGCACCATCGGGCGCGACGATCCCACCCTGCTGCTGATCGGCGATGCGCTGCTGTGCCCGGGGAGCGAGCGCAAGCGCGCCGCGGCGTTGGCGCAGATAGGACAGGCTACCACGCAGGATTGATCTATCGCTCAGATAACAGGGTCGAAATGGCAGCGTCCTTTCGCAACAGGACGCTGTGTCAGGCGATTTTTCACTTAAACGATTGTGTAGCGTAACCAATGTCCAGACGCTTGATTTCTCAGGTGTCTGAGGGCGCAGTATCTTCAAAGTTTATGCGCTGCTGAATTTTGGTAGCGATGCAATCACGACGCCCGCCTTGCTTTCACCTTGCAATTGCAGAAAATGGGTTCCAACGAACTCCCGCATGCCAGTGGATCGAATAGCTGGCAGGCGGCCAAATCCTCCATAAGGACTGCATCAGATGTTTAGAAGACTGTCGCTTGAGACGGGTCTGAAATCGATCGGTACCCGCGTTGAGGAGTATGCCATCATCGCAATAGTCGTGGTCGGCCTTAGCTGGCCGGCTTCACTTTTGGCGGATCCAACTCCGACTCCGGCGGCACCTGTTGAATCGGTCAGGCTTTTGCCGCGTACCGGGCCGTTCACGGTGACGATGGAGACGGTGTCGAGCTTGCCCAACCACGTCATTTACCGTCCTGAGGGCGTCAAAGGCCGTATGCCGATCGTCGCCTGGGGGAATGGCGGCTGCGCGGCGGTGGGCAATCGCTACCGCAGGTTCCTGACGGATATCGCATCGCGGGGCTTTTTGGTGATTGCGGTCGGGCAGATCGGCGATGCGCGATACGAGACGGATCATGATGCCGAGCCATACATGCCGACGGGCCCGATCGATTTCAACGCGCCTGGCCCTTCCGAATCCATGGAACTGAGCAGGGCGATCGATTGGGCTACGGCGGAGAGCCAGCGTCGCGGTAGCGCCTATTTCAAGCGGGTCGACACGCGCCATGTTGCCGTGATGGGTCATTCCTGTGGCGGGCTGCAGGCGCTGGCGGTGACGGTGGCAGATCCTCGGGTGACGACAGCGGTCATCCTCAACAGCGGGGTTTGGTCCACCGGTCCGGGCGGTCTGCCGGGTGCGCGCGTAACCAAAGCCGATCTGGCGCGAGTCAAAGTGCCCATCGCCTATTTCAGCGGCGATCCATCCGATGGCGCCCACGCGAACAGCAAGGATGATTTCAGCCGGTTGCGCTCTGTGCCAGCGGTGTGGGCCTATCGCAGCGGCGTGGGGCATACCGCGCAATATTGGGGGCCGCAGGATGAAGACGAATATAGCCGGGTGACCGCAGCCTGGCTGCAATGGCAATTACAGGGCGACAAGAAGGCGGCCCAGGTGTTCCGGGGCGCGGATTGTACGCTTTGCAGTGACAGCAAGTGGACGCTGGCGCGACATGATATTCCCTAGGCGGGACGGATCATCAGTCCGTGCAGATAGGCTGCCAAAACAGCGGCTCCTCTTATATGACGAGGAGCCGCTATTTTTTATCCCGGTTCCACCTGGAAGGAGATTGATCCCGAGCATCTCGCCATCTGGCGTGATGGCTAAGAATGGCCGTCCCCCGGGGGGCGCAACGGCATCAGCCGATGCCCCCCGGGAGCAGCGGCGCCTCGTTACACCATCGCCCAATAAGTGAAGATGGATTGAGACTCACGGCGGTCCGCCTTGCCGACGAAAATCGTGCGGCTCAGCCAGTCGTGCGGGCCAACCGGCGCATCGAAGCGCGGGGTAAGGCCCATATAATATTCGGAAGGATCGACGGGCTCATATTTGCGCATCCGTTCCAGCACCTCTTTGCTGCCATAGCGAACGCCGGTGTTGTGCAGCTCGATGATGGTGCCGTCATCGGCCTCGATCAGGTAGCGGGCGTCGAACCGCACCGTGTCGTCCGGTTTCACCGTCGGCCAATCGCCACCGCTGTGCGGGATGATCTTGCCGTTCAGCTTGGGGCCTTTCACGGTGCCGCCGAGAACACCAACATAGCCGCGATCCATGCCCCAGAAGGTCGGGCCGTAACGCAGGCGCTTGCCCAGCTCGATCTTGATTTCGAATGCGAATTCGAAGCTCGGCGGCGTCAGCGCCTTTCCGGTCATGTCGGAGATCTGCTGCTGCCGCGCGGCCGCTGCGCTCGTTTGGGCAGCGGCCATGGCCGGGAATGCAGTGGCGACACCAGCAGCGCCGATGCCGGCAGACAACAGGCTGCGGCGCGAAAATGACTCATTACTCATATAGACTTCCTCTCTATCGCCCGAAGGCTCTCGCAGGCTGACGATGGGGATGCAGAAACACGGGTACCGCAGAATTGTCAGACCATAAACACCAGTCGAGGACCGGTGAGGCGGAGCTTGGTCGCAAAAAAACAGATCATTGGCAAGATTGGCGGTCTGCTGATGGCATGATGGCTCCAATTTCGCACCCCATTCCTGCATGAACAGCCGCGCACATCGGAAAACGGCTATTAAGCGCCCCGTATTCCGATCTTCTTAGAGCGTCACGAACGCGGGGACGCCCGGTTCCGGCCCCGCCGCGCCATCGCAAATCGGCTGAGAGTTCGTCGCGCCAGCGCTCTCTGCACGGGCGGCAAAGGCATAAATTCGCTGCATAATCTGACAACTTGTGCGCGCCGTGCTGGCTTTAAGGCCGCAATCCGGCTAGCTGGCGCTGCAAAACTCGGCGCAACCATGGGTGGGCAATGACAAAATCCGCAACGAACAAGGCGAGCCGCCGGCCGGTGCAGCTGAAGCGGCAGAAAACGAGCCTGCACCGTCGGATCGCGCACGATCTCGGCGTGGCGATCGTAACGGGCAAGCATCATCCCGGCGATATCCTCGCGACCGAGCTCAATGCCAGCGATGAGCTGAGCGTTTCCCGCAGCGCCTACCGTGAGGCGATCCGTGTGCTTGCCGCCAAGGGCCTGGTTGAGTCCCGCCAGCGCACCGGCACCGTTGTCATGCCCATCACGCGCTGGGCGTTGCTTGACCCGGATGTGATGGAGTGGATGTTCGAGGGCGGCGCCTCCACATCCGTGCTCGAGGGATTGGTCGAGATGCGGCTGATCATTGAGCCCGCAATTGCGAGCCTTGCAGCGCAGCGGCGCACGCTCCAGCAGATCGCGAGAATGCGCGAGGCTTTGCAGGACATGGAACGTTTTGGCCTGACAAGCGAGAAGGGACAGGCGGCGAACCGCCAGTTCTATGAAGTGCTGTTGCAGGCGACGGCCAATCCCCCGCTGGTCAATCTGGGCAACAGCCTTGGCACTTTTGTGCTGTGGTATACCGAATTTCAGGGCGGCAGCAGCACGCCGCGCGAAACCGTGCGCGAACATTGGGCGCTGTTTGATGCCGTCGCCGCGGGCGCGGCCGAGGTAGCATCCGCTGCCATGGAAGGCCTGATCCGCAGCACCTGATTTGCAACGCGGGCTACCGGGCTCCGCCAATCATAGAGCGCCCTGCCCGTAGCGCCCGCTAGAGCGCAGTTTATGCCACGAGCATTCTGCGCGTTTTCCTAAATTGTCTGTTTTTTTGTAGCCCTGCCCGCGCGATATTGGTATCGGCGCCGGCGCGTTATAGCCAGACGAGTGGCCGGACGGTGAATATTTATTGGGCTGAAGCATCTTAAGATGCTGAAAAGAGATAGATGTGAGGGGCTTGAGATGGCGGGCGGTCAGATAATCGGCGATTCGCTAGATGCGGAGCAACTGCGGCGGATTAGCTCTGCCGGAGTCCTGTCATGACCGCTTTTCCTCAGACCATTCATTTCACGGGCCTTAATACGCCTGTTCGCACCGAAGCGTCTGTCCGCAACCTGCTGGTGGAAGGCGAGATCCCTTCCGAGATCGAAGGCGCCTTCTTTCGCGCCGTCCCGGATCCGGCCCACCCGCCCATGTTCGATGACGATCATATCCTGTCGGGAGACGGGATGATCGCGCGTTTCAAGTTCGAACACGGCTCTGTGGATTATGACATTCGATATGTCGAAACCGCGCGTTATGCGGCCGAGCGCGAAGCCCGGCGCGCGCTGTTCGGCCAGTATCGCAATCCCTTTACCGATGACCCCAGCGTTGCGGGGGTTGATCGCACGGTCGCGAACACGACGCCGCTTTGGCATGCAGGTCGGCTGTTCATGACGAAG
The DNA here is from genome assembly GCF_025961775.1 of Sphingobium sp. B12D2B. Classification (NCBI taxonomy): domain Bacteria; kingdom Pseudomonadati; phylum Pseudomonadota; class Alphaproteobacteria; order Sphingomonadales; family Sphingobiaceae; genus Sphingobium; species Sphingobium sp. B12D2B. Next base: position 3,226,306 of record NZ_JAOQOH010000001.1, on the reverse strand, counting down.
GAGGATGGCCGCGCCTATCGCGTGGATCCGACGACCCTGGACACGCTCGGTGCCTGGGATTTCGGCGGCGCCCTCAAATCGGAGACGATGACGGCCCATTCGCGGATCGATCCCGAGACCGGCGAATTGTTCTTCTTCGGCTATGAGGCCGATGGCCAATGTTCGCGGGCGATCGCCTATGGGATTGCGGATCGCGACGGCAACTTGGTTCGCGAGCAGTGGTTCGACCAGCCCTATGGCGGCATGATCCATGACTTTGCGATCACGAAGAGCCGCGCGATTTTCCCGATTTTTCCGACCACCACCGATCTTGAGCGGCTGCGCGCCGGCGGGCCGAAATGGGCCCATGAGCAGGACCTGACCTGCCGCGTTGGAATCATGCCGCGCGATGGCGATGTCGCTGCGATGCGCTGGTTCGAAGGCGCGGCTGGCGCGTCTGCTTTTCATATCATGAACGCGTTTGATGAAGGCGATCGGGTTCATCTCGATATCTTCGTATCCGACACGAACGCATTTCCGTTCATGCGCGAAGCGGGAGGAATCCAGCGCGGTCAGCAGGAGATCCGCGGTGCCTTCGAACGCTGGACGTTCGACCTCACCAAGGATGGCTCTTCCTACGAGGTGCGGCCGCTCGGCCCCCCGGGCGACATGCCGCGCATTCGCGATGCCGATACCGGCCTGCCGTACAGCTTCGGCTGGTATCTGACGGTCAATCCGAAGGGGCCGCCTCCGCTGCCCGGCGGCCCGGTCGGCATGACCTTCAACATGCTTATCCGCATCGATGTGGCGCATGGCGGGCTCGACGCGCTCGCACTGCCGCCCGGTCACGCAATCAGCGAGCCCGTTCACGTGCCCTCGGCCGCGCGAGGGCATGACGGGTGGCTGCTTGCTGTGGTCGATCGCCAGGTCGGCGATCAGGCCTTCGCCTCGCAGCTATGGGTCATCGATGCCGGCGCGGTCGGGGCGGGGCCGGTTGCCAAGGTGCATGTGCCGCTGCCCTTGCGCGCTCAGGTGCATGGCACATGGGTGCCAGCCACCCAACTGGCGCTGGCAAAGACCTGAAACCAAAGCAGTAATTCCGGGCGCCCCGCGCGCCTTCTTTTTCGTTCAGTTTTGCAATCGATTGAAATTCAATGGTTCGGCCCGCTCGTCGAGAGCGGTGCTTTTAGGAGGGAAAGAATGAAGACCATGAGCATCTGGCAAATCAACGGCGCGACCTGGTTGCGCAACTCCGTCGCGGTCGGCGCGATGGCAATCGCTTGTGCGGCACCCGCCTTTGCGCAGGAGGCGGCTCCGTCGACGGCACCCGTTAATCAGGCGGAACCGACCGCACAGGCCGAGGACGGCATCAGCGAAATCGTCGTGACCGCGCAGTTCCGTGGCCAGAGCGCCCAAAAAACGCCGCTCGCGATCACGGCCTTGTCGGCTGAGACGATCGCCGCGCAGGGGCTGACCACCGTCAGCGATATCGCGGCCCAAGCTCCTAACGTCGTGCTCCAGCCGGCTCCCGCTGGCGCCGGTCCGTCGGTTCAGTCCTTCATTCGCGGCGTGGGCCAGGTGGACTTCAATCCCGCCGTTTCGCCCGGCGTCGGCACCTATATCGACGACGTCTATTACGGCACCATCGCTGGCGCGAACTTCGATCTGGTCGACCTCGATCGTATCGAGGTCCTGCGCGGTCCGCAGGGCACGTTGGCCGGGCAGAACTCGATCGGCGGCTCGGTGAAGCTGTATTCCAAGAAGCCGACCGGCAATGGCGGCGGGTTCATCTCGCTCTCTTACGGAAGCTACAATAATGTGCGCGTGAATGCGGCAGCGGACATGACGCTGGTGCCCGATCGCCTGTTCATGCGGATCACCGGCGTGACCGACCACAAGGATGGCTATGTCACGCGGTACGATTATGCCTGCACGCATCCGGGTACGCAGGTTCCGTCCTTCGCGCGCGATGCGAACTGCAAGCTCGGCACTGAAGGCGGGAAGGCCGTGGCAGCCGGGCGCGTCCAGCTGCGCTGGGTGCCCACTGACGCGCTCGAGGTCAACCTTGCTGCGGACTATGTCAGCGACAAGTCGGAAGGCACGCCGCAGACGCTGCTTTATGCCCGCAATGACAGCCTGACGCCCAAGAACAGCATCAATGGCGTCAGCGTTGGCACCGCGACCGGCGCGTCGCAATTCATCAGCTATTCCCCGTTCGGGGCGTTCGCTGGCGACAGCTTCAGCACGAGCCCCTATACCAACTACGCGACCTATTGCGACCCGACCCCGAGCAGCCGCTCCGGCGCCTATTGCCTGGATTCAAGCTCGGCGACCAAGGGCGGCGGCGTCTCCCTGACGATCGACTACAAGCTTGCCGACAATGTCTCGTTCAAGTCGATCACAGCCTACCGCAAGCAGAAGATGGAGTTCTCGCAGGATAACGATGCGACGCCCGTCCCGCTGGCACAGAGCTTCAATGCGCTGACCTATCGCGAGGTGACGCAGGAGCTGCGCGTCAATGCCAGCCTGATGCAGGATGCGGTTAATCTGACGCTCGGCGGCTTCTTCATGGATGAGTTTACTGCGCTGGATTCGCGCATCGACATCCCGCCCTTCGACTTCATCGGGCGGGATCGCGTGCCCGCGAAGACCTATGCCGTGTTCGGCAACGTCGACTGGAGCGTGACCGACAAGCTGCAGCTGATCGGCGGGCTGCGTTACTCGAAGCAGGAAAAGACCTTCAAGTTCGGCCGCCTCGGCGTACCGGGCACGCAGCTCGGCGGCCATCCCGATGGCCCGCCCTATCTGCCCTGCCCCGAAGCGGGCGGGACGATCGTTAATGTGGCGGTCTGCCCGGTGAATGACGCCTCGGGCACCTTCAAGGGCGACAATGTCGATTATCGCATTGCAGCGCAGTATCAGTGGACCCCCACGATTATGACCTATGCGTCGGTCGCGACCGGCTTCAAGGGCGGCGGCATCAACCCGCGGCCTTACAATATCTATCAGGTCATCCCGTTCGCGCCCGAAAAGCTGACCTCCTATGAGGTTGGCTTCAAGAGCGACCTGTTCGACCGCAAGCTGCGCGTCAACGGCAGCTTCTTCTATGGCAACTACACCGATCTCCAGCTCCCGGTCAGCGCGTGCCCGGCCAACCCGGCTTACCCGGATGTGCCTCTGGCAAGCTATGCACAGCCGTGCAGCGCGTTGCTGAACGTCGGCAAGGCGGTGACCAAGGGCGGTGAACTGGAACTGACCGCTCGCCCGACCAGCAATCTCACGCTGCAGGCGGCAGTCGGCTACATCAACATCGGCTTCAAGTCGCTGCAGGCGACGGCGATCAGCGCCGGCACCACGCTGGACTCCAAGTTCCCGCTGATCTCCGACTGGAAGGGCAGCGCGAGCGCCCAGTATCGCATCGATACGGCCAGTTTCGGCACTCTGACGCCACGGCTGGACATGACGTTCCAGTCCAGCTTCCAGACGTCGATCCCCAACACGACGTTCAACAAGGTGCCGGCCTACACGCTGCTCAATGCAGGCCTGACCTGGGATGCTCCGGGCGGCGATTGGCAGGTGATTGCGAACGTCATGAACCTGACGAACAAGCTTTATTACTACGCTTATCTGGATAACCGTGCGACCAATGGCACGGTGAATGGCTTCCCGGCCGCGCCGCGGCAGTGGCGCCTGACTGTGAAGCGTTCGTTCTGATGATCGGCGGCGGGGCTGTGGTTGCGATGCGATCTCTGCCCCGCCGCGAGAACCATAAGATGAAATAGGGTGGAGGCGGCAGGGTGAAAGTCGGTCGGAGAGCGATATTAACGGGCGGCGCCGCGATCGTCGCTGCCAGCACCCAGACCCCTCGCATGGCAGCCGCCGCTGTTGCTCCCTCGCGCACTGGCGGGCAGGCGGTATCCGCAGGCCGGGATACGGCACGCGTGGAAACGCAATCGGGGACGTTGGCCGGCTATCGGCAAGGCGACGTCCTGACCTTCAAGGGCATTCCTTATGCGGATGACACGGCCGGGCCAAATCGCTTCCTGCCGCCACGTCCGCCCCGTCCATGGTCGGGTGTGCGCAGCGCGCTGAGCTTCGGACCGGTCTGTCCACAAGATCGCGGATCGGGGCGGGCCAATGACGAAGAAGCGTTCATTTTTCAATGGAATGACAGCTACGAGCGCGAAGACTGCTTGCGGCTCAATATCTGGACGCGCGGCGATGCCGGTCGCCCCCGACCCGTGATGGTCTGGCTGCACGGCGGCGCGTTCATCGCCGGATCGGGCCATGACCTGCCCGCCTTCGACGGCCATAATCTGGCCGACCTGCACGACGTGGTGGTGGTCACGTTGAACCATCGGCTCAACGCGCTCGGGTTTCTCGATCTGTCGACGTTCGATTCCGCCTTCGCGGACTCCGGCAATGTCGGTCTGCTCGACATCGTAGCCGCGCTGCAATGGGTGCGCGACAATATCGCAGCGTTCGGCGGCGATCCGGCGCGCGTCACGCTGTTCGGCCAGTCCGGCGGCGGACGCAAGGTTGCGGCGCTGATGGCCATGCCCCAGGCGCGCGGGCTGTTCCATCGGGCGATCGTTCAGAGCGGCTATGTCCCCACCGGCGTGACGGTAGACGAGGCTGCGAGCCTGGCCGCCGCAACGCTCGCTGAACTGGGCATTGCGAGGACGTCGGCGCGCGCCGTGCAGGATGTGCCCTATCCGCAATTGCTTGCGGCATCGAATGCGGCAGCGCGGCGGCTCAATCCCAAGCTTGCGGGAAGCCCCATCGATCCGCGAAATTTGCCGCGCTTCTCATTTGGGCCGGTTATCGGCGGGGCCACTCTTCCCGGCGGCGTGCTCTCCGATGGCGCACTGGCGAATTCCGCGCATGTGCCGCTGATCGTCGGCACCACGCTCAACGAATTCGCAACCGGCATCAACGACCCGGCGTTCGAGGCTTTATCGCCAGCGCAATTGCGGGAACGGGTCACCGGCCTGTTCGGCGATCGTGCGGACGGCATTATCGAGGCCTTCAAAGGTCGCACGCCGCATGCTTTGCCCTGCGATCTATGGTCACGCATCGCGACCGCGCCGCTGCGCCTCAGCGCGATGGAATTTGCCCGTCGCAAGGCCGCCATCGGCGGAGCAGGCGCATGGCTGTACCAGTTCGCACGCCCTGCGCCGGTGCTGGATGGCCGGCCACGCGCATTCCATTGTGCGGATATTCCCTACGCGTTCGCCAATGCCGAACGCTGCGCCACGATGACCGGAGGGGACGCGGCCGCGCTGAAGCTGTCCAATATCATGGCCGGCGCCTGGACCCGATTTGCCGGGACCGGTGACCCCAACGGACCGGGTTTGCCGCGCTGGGCGGCTGCAAATCGAGACCGACCTGCGACCATGATCTACGACGATCAGACCCGGCTCGACACCGGCAGCGACCACGCCGAACTGGCAACCGTCGCGGCTGCCTTGCGTGACTGAGCAGTCGCGCGAATTCTCAAGGCGGCGCGTGACGGACATCGGGAGCGAGGGCGAAACAGTTGATCAATACTCTGATTTTATGGTCGGCGTTCCACGCGCAAAGCCGCTTTCGCTCAAAGATGGTAGAAATCGTTCGCCGCTGGCGCAGATTATTGTCTTTTCATAACAGAGCGTTGCCTCGCCATCCGATCTCTAAACGAGAGGAATTGGCGGCGCTTAAAAGTCCTACCTTTTTCCGCCTCTGTCATGCTAGGCTTCTCCCATGATATCGATCCTGCTTGCTACCGCTCTTGCCATGGCCCCGGACTCGACGCCGGCTGTGGCCCCGCCCTCATCGCATGAAGCGCCGGCGGCAGCGCCGTCCGTTCCTACGGATCACGCTGCCTTGCTCGCCAGCAAGGACCCCAAGCTCGCGCGGAACAAGCGGCTGGTGTACGACATGTATCGGATCGTGCTCGTGGCTGGTCAGGTTGATCGCGCGCACGAGTTCATCGCGAAGGATTACATCCAGCATAATCCCAATGCCGCCCAGGGTTTGGCCGGCGTGATGGATTATGTCCGGTCCTCGCGCCCGCAGCGGCCTGTGGAGGCAAAATTGAGCCTCCCCATGGTCGACATCACGGCGGAGCGGGACAAGGTCGTCATTGCATTTGTGCGCCCCGAGAAGGACGCGAACGGGCAGACCTATTACACAACCTGGTTCGACATGTTCCGGATCGAAAACGGCAAGATCGCGGAGCATTGGGATCCGATGCTGAAGGGCGAGCCTAAGGTTGACCCAAATCAGAAGAAGCTCTGATCGTTAAAGGAAATCTCTTGAATTGTGAGAAGCGCGCGAGCGTTCGGCTGCAATTCAAGTGTCTCAACTGCGCCTATTGCCCCCCGTCATTTCCGATTCCATACAATGCGCTGCATCCCGTGCGGAATCCTACGATATCGTCGATCTTTACTTTGCTGGGGATTTGAAGGGCCTCTCCTTCATTAAGAGACGCAACTCACTTCGAACCTGGATAATGTGTCCGATCAGGGTTCTCCATACCTGACCACTGGCAATGGCTATGGTAACGGGAATACGCTCGGAAGGCTGGTTCAGCCCGGCATTCGTACGCGCTTCTGATCCGCCGGCCCGCCCGTCCGCCATGGCGCGATCATGGCGGACGAGGCATCGATATTTGAGGTAGGAGAACTGATGGTCACTCGATTTAGCATGGTGCTGGCCGCCGCTGCGGCACTGGCAGTTTCGGTTCCGGCGACCGCTGCCGAACCTTCGCAGACGACGAAGTCGCGTGTCCTGATCTTGTCCGACATCGGGAATGAACCCGACGATTCTGAGTCGCTTGTCCGCTTGCTGCTTTATGCGAACGAGTTCGACATCGAAGGCTTGGTTGCGACGACCTCCACCTGGCAGCGCACGAAGGTCCAGCCACAGCTCATGCGCGAGCGGGTGGAAGCCTATGGGAAGGTGCTTCCCAATCTCCAGAAACATGCTCAGGGCTATCCGGATGCCAGCACGCTGATGGCCGCGATCGTCAGCGGGGCGCCGGTCTATGGCATGGCTGCGGTGGGCGAGGGCAAGGATACCGAGGCCTCGCGCCGGATCATCGAAGTGGTCGATCGCCCCGATGACCGACCGGTTTACATCCCCGTGTGGGGCGGCAGCGCGGATCTTGCGCAAGCCCTGTGGACGGTTCGCGAAACGCGCACACCTGAACAGGTGAAGGCCTTCGTTGCCAAGCTTCGGGTCTATTCCATCTCGGATCAGGACGATACCGGCGCTTGGGCGCGACGGACCTTTCCGGACCTGTTCTGGATCGCCAGCGTCCACGGTTGGGGCCAATATGGCCTCGCCGCATGGATCGGCATTGCCGGTGACCTTTTCCGCCGTGACGACAAATGGCCGAATGCGGACATGGTCACCAATGAGTGGCTGGAGGCCAATATCAGGCGCGGGCCGCTGGGTGCCTTATATCCCCCGCATGAGTTCATCATGGAAGGAGACACACCGTCCTTTCTGGGCTTGATTCCCAATGGCCTGAATAATCCCGAGCGTCCCGAATGGGGTGGCTGGGGAGGGCGCTATCTGCCGATCTACGAAGGTGCCGGCCACCGGGCCGACGCATCTGACAGGTTTGTGGACGCAAATGGCAAGGTCTGGGTCAGCAATCAGGCGACGGTGTTTCGTTGGCGCGGGGCTTTTCAGAACGATTTTGCCGGACGGATGGCCTGGACTCTTTCGCCCGACGTGCGCCGCGCCAATCACCATCCCGAGCTGGTGTTGAACGGGGTCGCCGGAAAGGCGCCCGTCACCTTGTCGGCGAAGGTCGGCGCAACCGTGCGCCTCTCCGCCGCCGGCACGCATGATCGGGATGGCGACAAGCTGACCTATCGCTGGTGGCAATATGCAGAGCCAAGCCAGGCGCCCGGCGTCATGGTGCCGCCCCTTGAGATTACCGGCGCGGACAGCACGGAGGTGAGTTTCACCCTGCCGATGTACCGGATGACGAACACGAACGTCCCTGTGCCCAAGGACACCGCCTATCACATTATTTTGGAGGTCACGGATTCGGGATCGCCGCCCCTGACCAGCTACCGGCGGGCCGTGGTGACTTTGGAACCATGACGGGGCTGTGCCGCAATGGTCGATCGGGCCTGCATTCGATCGGCCATTGATGTTTTCTGGAAGGGCCTGTGGCAAATGGCGTGCTGGAGAGCAAGTAGGACTGTCACAGACAAGCGATCACGAAAGTAGACGTTCCCGATCATCGAGCGAAGCGGATGGCTGCGTGGACCAGTGCAGCTTACGCTAAACAACCAGCCAGAACTGGAATCTCGGGGAACGTTAGACTGTCTCGTCAAACTTGCCTATGAGCCTTCACACGCCTCGTGGGGGCAGAAGCGAAACTGAAGGATCGTAAGTGCCCTCACTCACGCGTGTGAGATACCGTGTCGCGCGCCCGACATAGCCGGGATCGGTCTTCCATCTCGCCAGCATGTCCATGGGCCGATAGACCGGCTCGATATAAGTAAGAGCATTAAGAGTCTGCAGTGCGACCATTTCCGGAGGATTTGCGGCGAGCAACTCGGCAAAAATCTGCTTGGCCTGCTCCCCTTCACTCAGATGCGTGAGGGCTTCCGCCATGACCACGCGGACCTGCGCCGACGTTTCGCGCTTGCTTGCGCTGAGTAACGTCTCTCGCGCCGGCGCGGCCTGTGCTTTGCGGATCAGCAGACCCGTTGCTGCCCAGTAGCGCATCACTTCGTTATCGTGTGTCAGGGCCCGAGTAAGATCCGGCAGTGCTGATGGGCCTCCGGTCGCCGCCTGCGCGGCCAGAGCCATAATGTCCGCCAGCGGATAGGCATGGGGCTGGCGACTGGCTTCGTAGCCCTCTAGCGGCGAGCCTTCGGGTATGAAGCCGTTATCGTTTATATCCAGCATGTGCTGGTCGAGCGCTGTCCGCAAAGCGCTCAGGCGGCGGCTCTGCTTCGGATCGGCGGCAAGGTTTTGAAGCTGATCAGGATCAGCTTCAAGGTCGTACAGTTCCTCATAGGGCCGAGGCTCGAAGAAGCGCGACTGCACGGCGTTAAGCTCGCCGGCGGCATAGCGGCGATACCAGTCCTGATAGCTGCGCAACATCATCGGGAAGGCGTTGACCTGCCCCATGGGGCGGTGCGGCATGTAGTTGCGAATATAGCGGTAATGCCCGTCCGCGACGGTGCGGACGAAGTCGTAACGCTCATCCATGCGATTGCGCATGCCAAAGGCATAGGCTTTCGGACGCGCGATCTTCCGGCCAAGGAAGGCCGTGCCCGGCATGGTCGCAGGCTGGGGAATGCCCGCGATGGACAGCAGCGTCGGTACGAAATCGATGAAGCTGACCGGCGCCGCGATCTCGCCGCCCATCGCGGCCGGCGCATAGTCCGCCCATTTGTCGGGCACATGGACCACCAGCGCGCAACGCAGCCCTTCCTCATGGCAATGCCGTTTGGAGCGGGGCATGCAGCCGCCATTGTCCGAAAAGTAGAAGATGATGGTATCGTCGGCCAGCCCGGCATCTTCCAACTCGGCCAGCTTTTCGCCGACCTGTGCGTCCATCCGCTCCATGAGGTTATAATAGCTGGCGAAATCCTGCCGCACGGCGGGGCTGTCGGGGAGATAGGGTGGGACGCGGACCTGTTCGGGCTTCACCTTGCCTTCGGTGATGCCGAACAGCCGCGATTCATGCGTGGTTTCAAAGTTGAAAACAGCCATGAATGGCGTGTTCTCAGGCCGGTTGCGGTAATGCGCCTTGACGCTCGATTCATCCCAGATCGACGTTGGATTCACGACGGCATTGTAATCGGTTTTCTCATTGTTCGTGCAGTAATAGCCCGCCGCGCGCATGAGTTGCGGATAGGTCTTGAGGAAATCAGGCAGGCTTGCGTCGGCGCGCATGTGGTTCGCCGGCGCATTCGATTCTGGATAGATGCCGGTCAGAAGGCAGAAGCGCGCCGGGGCGCAGACCGGCGCGTTCGCGTAGATCTTCCGGTAGAGCAGCCCCCGGCGCGCCAGCGTGTCGATATGTGGCGTATGGGCAATCGGGTCGCCATAGGCGCCAATGAAGGGATTATTGTCTTCGCTCACCAGCCACAGAATATTGGGCCTGCCTCTCGGGTCGGGCCGGCTTGTCTGCGCAGTTGTCGTGCAACCGGTCGCGACGCTGGCCGCAGCCAGGCTCCCGAGCATATCTCTGCGACTGATCGCCACCTTCGCGTATCCTTATCTTAATTGAGGGCGGCCTTTGCCTTCCCGGACCGAAGCAATCCCCACAGCACCAGCGCGCCGATCAGGTCGAAGGCGGCGAGCATGACGAACAGCGGATTGTACCCCACAATCTCCGCGAGCCCGCCGACGATCAGCGTGAAGATGGCGCCGCCGATCCATCCGATCGATCCAGCCATGCCGGTCGCTGTGCCGACTGCCCGCTTGTCGAACAGATCGGCCGAGAGGGTCAGCAGGGCGCCGGAAAGCATCTGGTGGGCGAAACCACCGACACAGAAAAGCGCGATGGCCATAGCCGGTGAGGTGGCGAGGCCGATGCAGGCCGGGCCGATCATCAGCGCCGCGCCCAGCGTGACGGTCAGCTTGCGCGAGGTGAGCAGGTCAACGCCGAACCAGCGGATAAGCGCGGGAGCGGTGAGGCCGCCCAGCATGGAGCCCGCGTCCGCTGCCAGAAATGGCAGCCAGGCCCACAGAGCGAGATCTTTCAGATTAAAGTCCCACACCGTGACCAGATAGAGCGGGATGAAGAAATTGAAGGTCTGCCACGCCGGCTCCGCGAAGAAGCGAGGGATGGCGATGGACCAGAAGCCCTTGGTGCGGATCACCTCGCGCCAGTGCGCCGGGCGCGCGATGACCCCGGCATCGTCACCGGCGGTCTGGATATGGGCGAGTTCCGCTTGCGTCAGTCGCTTGCTCTGCTCGGGGCTGCGATAAACGAAATACCACAGCAGGGCGAAGAGCAGGCTCAGGCCGCCGGTGATGAGGAAGGCCGACTGCCAGCCGAAATACAGGATGCAGAACGCGACGAGCGCGGGGGCGATCATGTTTCCGATGGAGGCGCCCATGTTGAACACGCCGGTTGCAACGGTGCGCTCGCGCGGCGGAAACCATTCGGAAACGACCTTGAGGCCGCCGGGAATGGCGGCGGCTTCAAAGCTGCCCAGCAGCCCGCGCCAGAAGGCGAGGCTGAACCAGCCGGTGGCAAAGGCGTGGCACATATTGGCAAAGCCCCAACCCACCACGAAGATGGCGAAGCCCAGGCGGGTGCCGAGCCAGTCCAGAATGGCGCCGCTGAACGTCTGCATCACCGTGTAGGTGGCCTGGAAGGAGAAGACCACCCAGCTATATTGCTGGGTGCTCATGCCAAACACTTCCATAAGCGTCGGCGCCGCGACGGAGAGCGACGAGCGCGCGAGATAGTTGAGAATCGTGCCGATCGTGACGAGGCTGATGATCCACCATCTCAGGCCCATGAGGGGCATGCGCCGCTTGTCATTCACCGTCATTCTCTCCCGAAGCCCTGTTTGATTGGCAAAGTCAGTCCGCCATCGTTTCCAGATGACTGGACAGTGCGGCCAGTTCATCGCTCGTGGGTTTCCACGAGGAGGCGATCAATCCGCTCTCCGCGAAAAGCGCGGGGGCGATCCCGTCCCGGCCCGCTTGCTTCCAGGCCAGCGCCAGCGTCTCCGCACGGGAGTCGCTGACATGCGGATTGTTGCCCCGCACGTGGGCGATCCACGCGGCGAGGGCTTTCAGGATCGCAGGCGAGGCTTTCCCCTGGGCCTGCCGGTCGGCAAGCGTCGCCAGCCAGCGCTGGGGGATCTTCTGCGATCCATCCATGGCGATCTGCGCGAGCCGGTGGGGAAGGGCGGGGTTGGCGAAGCGGGTTTCCAACGAGGCGGCATAAGCCTGCAGGTCTTGCCCGGCGGCCGGCTCGAAACTGTCGGCGGCTTCGTCCCGCATCAGGCTGCGGACCAGCGCGCCGATGTCTGGGTCGGCCATGGCCTGGCTGACCAGCTCATGCCCCTGGGCAAGGCCGAGATAGGCGAGCGCCGAGTGGGCGCCGTTGAGCATCCGCAACTTGGCCGTTTCATAAGGGCGCACGTCCGCCACGATCTCGGCGCCAGCAGCTTCCCATGGGGGGCGGGGGCCGGCGAACCGATCCTCGATCACCCATTGGCGGAAGGGTTCGGTGAACACTGCAGCCTCGTCCCGCAGACCGATCATGCTTTCCAGCCGGTCGATGTCATCGGGCTGCGTCGCCGGGACGATCCGATCGACCATGGAGCAGGGGAAGGTGCAATTATCCGCGCACCATTGCGCCAATTGCGGGTCGGTGCCGGTCAGCACCTTGAGGAGCATGGCGCGCAAGCGGGTGCCATTGTCCGCGAGATTGTCGCAGCTCAGGATCGTGAGGCCGGGCAGGCCCTGGTCCCGGCGCTGCTTCAGACCTTGTGCGAGATAGCCGTAGATGGTGCGCGGCGCCTGGCTTGCGGGGTCATCTTGCAGCAGCGGATCGAGCGCGTCGTCCTGCCTGCCGGAAAGGTGATAGCCTTTCTCGGTCACGGTCAGCGTCACGATATGGGTCTTGGGATCGGCGATGGCGACCATCACACGGGCCGGGTCTTCCGGGGCGACGATGATATCGCTCAGGCAGCGCACCAGCCGCGTCGCAGGCGCGCCTTCGCCCTTGGTAGTCACGGTGAACAGGCAATCCTGCGGCGCAAGCTGATCGCGCACCGTGGCGCTGCGCATCGACACGCCGAGGATGCGCCAGACCTCGCCCGACGCCGCAATGGCATCTTCGGTAAACACCGCCTGATGCGCCCGCGTGAAGGCGCCCAGGCCAAGATGGACGATCTGCTTGCTGCCGGCGGCGCGATCGTAAGGCACCTGAATAGCGCGCGCATCGAGCGACGCGAGGGTCTGCTCGGAGAGCCTCATAGTTTGTACGCTGCCTTGGCGAAATTATAGGCGAGATCCTGCGCGAGTTCGGCAGCTTCCCAGTCCTCCAGCCGATGCTCGGCGACCAGCCGCGCGAGAAAGGCGCAATCGACCCGGCGGGCGACATCGTGGCGCGCGGGAATGGACATGAAGGCACGCGTGTCGTCGTTGAAGCCGACTGTGTTGTAGAAGCCCGCTGTCTCCGTGACATTCTCCCGGAAGCGCCACATGCCTTCCGGGCTATCGTGGAACCACCAGGCCGGGCCGAGCTTGAGTGCCGGATAGTGGCCGGCAAGCGGAGCCAATTCCCGGCTGTAGGTCGTTTCATCCAGCGTGAAAACGATGAGGGACAGGCGCGGATCGCGGCCATATTTGGCGAGCAGTGGCCGCAGCGCATGGACATATTCGGTGCGCACCGGGATGTCCGCGCCCTTATCCCGCCCGAAATGCTCAAACAGCCAGGGATTGTGATTGCGGAAACAGCCAGGGTGGATTTGCATGACCAATCCATCCTCGATGCTCATGCCGGCCATGACCGTCAGCATGTGCGCGCGGAACAGTTCGGCATCCGCGGCGCTCACGTCCGGGGCAATGACGCGCGCGAAAAGAGCGCGGGCCTGCGCGTCGTCAAGGTCCGCCGTCGCAGCGGTTGGGTGGCCGTGATCGGTTGAGGTTGCGCCCATCCGGGCGAAAAACGCCCGGCGGTTGCGGTGCGCGGCGAGATAGCCCTCATAGGTGAAGCAATCTTCGCCGGCCAACTCGCCAAAGCGCACCAGATTGTCGCGAAAACCCTCGAATTCGGGATCGATCACTGGGTCCGGGCGATAGGCGGTAATCACCCGGCCGGACCAGCCGCTGGCGGCAATCGTGCGGTGATGGTCGAGACTGTCGAGGGGGGACTCGGTGGTGGCGATCACTTCGATATTGAAGCGCTCGAACAGCGCGCGAGGGCGGAACGCCTCCTGCGCCAGCTGCTCTGCGATGGCATCGTAATATGCGTCGGCGCTGTCCGCATCCAGCCGCTGGGCGAGACCGAACACTTCGGCGAACACCCAATCCAACCAGAGCCGCGAAGGGGTGCCACGGAACAGGTGATAATGGGCCGCAAAGATGCGCCATGCCTCTCGCGGCGCCGTCTCCGCCGCTTCGCCGCGCCGCCGCACGCCCAGCTTCTCCATGGGAATGCCCTGGCTGTAGAGCATCCGCAGGAGATAATGGTCGGGGATCAGCAGCAGGTCTGCGGCATTGGTGAATGCCTGATTGTCCGCAAACCAGCGCGGGTCAGTATGGCCATGGGGGCTCACGATCGGCAGTTGCGCAACCTGTGCATAAAGGTCGCGAGCGATTGCGCGCGTGGTGGAGTCCGCAGGAAACAGCCGATCAGGATGCAGTTTCAGTGGACTCATGACCTTCTCCCTGGCGACCGGAAATGACCCCTTGCCATACAATGCCTGACCAATCTAGTATTGATTGTCAGGCGAAAATGCTTGGACACTCATCGGGAGCTTTGCCTGCAATGAAGATAACTGCCGCTCGGGTCATCGTCACCTGTCCCGGACGCAATTTCGTGACGCTCAAGATCGAGACCGATCAGGGCGTTTATGGAATCGGCGATGCCACGCTCAACGGGCGGGAGCTTTCGGTCGTGTCCTATCTGCAGGACCATGTGGCGCCCTGCCTCATCGGCATGGACCCACGGCGGATCGAGGATATTTGGCAATATCTCTATCGCGGGGCCTATTGGCGGCGCGGGCCGGTGACCATGCGGGCCATCGCGGCGGTCGATGTCGCGCTGTGGGATATCAAGGCCAAGATGGCCAATATGCCCCTGTACCAGCTTCTGGGTGGCCGCAGCCGCGATGGCGTGATGGTCTACGGCCATGCCAATGGCTCGGATATCGAAGAAACCGTCGATGCCGTGGGCGAATATATCGACATGGGCTATCAGGCGATCCGCGCGCAGACCGGCATTCCCAATGTGAAGGACGCCTATGGCGTCGGGCGCGGCAAGCTCTATTATGAGCCGGCCGATGCCGCGCTGCCCTCTGTCACCGGCTGGGATACGCGCAAGGCGCTCAACCATGTGCCCAAGCTGTTCGACAAGCTGCGCCAGACCTACGGGTTCGACCATCATCTGCTGCATGATGGCCACCACCGCTACACGCCGCAGGAAGCCGCCAATCTCGGCAAGATGCTCGAGCCCTATCAGCTGTTCTGGCTGGAAGACGTCACGCCTGCGGAGAATCAGGAAGCCTTCAAGCTGGTCCGCCAGCACACGGTCACCCCGCTGGCCGTCGGCGAGATCTTCAACACCATCTGGGATGCCAAGGATCTAATCCAGAACCAGCTGATCGACTATATCCGCACGACCATTGTGGGCGCGGGCGGCGTTTCGCATCTGCGGCGCATCGCCGATCTGGCCTCGCTCTATCAGGTCCGCACGGGCTGCCACGGCGCGACCGATCTCTCGCCGGTGACGATGGGCACGGCCCTGCATTTCGATACCTGGGTGCCGAATTTCGGCATTCAGGAATATATGCGCCACACCGAGGAGACGGACGCCGTCTTCCCCCATGATTACCATTTCGAGCGCGGCTTTCTCTACTGCGGCGAAACGCCTGGTCATGGCGTCGACATCGATGAAACTCTGGCCGCCAAATATCCCTACAAGCCGGCCTATCTGCCGGTCGCGCGGCTGTCCGACGGCAGCATGTGGAACTGGTGATGCGCGTTCTCGCGATCGGCGAGGGCATGGTCGAGTTCCGGCGGGAGGATGCGTGCTGGCGGCAGGCCCATGGCGGCGATGTGGTCAACACGGCCATTCATCTGGCGCGCTTCGGTATCGCGACCGGCCTTGCGACGGCCATCGGGCGCGATGGGTTCAGTGATGATCTCGCCGGCGCGTGGCAGCGTGAGGGGCTTGATCTCTCCTGCGTGGCGCGCAGTCCGGTGCACGAATGCGGCATCTACTTCATCGCCACTGACGAGAATGGCGAGCGCTCGTTCACTTACCGTCGCAGCGACAGCGCCGCACGACGCCTGGTTTCACTGATCGCGCCCGATACCCTCGCCGCTGCAGTCCGTAACGCCGAGCTGATAGTTTATTTTTCGCTGGTGACGCTGGCCATCCTCCCGGAGGAAGACCGCGCTACGTTGCTCGATATTTTGCGGAGCCGCCGCGCAGCCGGTGGCCGCATCGCGTTTGACAGCAACTACCGTCCGGCGCTTTGGGAGACGGTGGCGGCGGCCCGGCATTGGCATGATGCGGCGCTGCGGACAGCGTCCATTGGTCTGCCGACGCTCGATGATGAGCAGGCTCTGCTCGGGACGACTTCTTGCGAGGAAGCAATAACCTATTGGCGCGAGCGCGGCGTCGATGAGGTCGCTGTAAAAATGGGGGCGGCCGGCGCGATCGCGGGCGATTGCCTCGTTCCGACCCGCAAGATCGTGGCGCGCCCTTTGGATACCTCCGGCGCGGGCGATGCATTCAATGGCGGCTATCTGGCTCATCGGCTGGTGGGGCGAAGTCCGGAGGCGTCGGCGGAGGCCGGCAATGCTCTGGCCGCTTGGGTTGTGCAGCGGCGCGGGGCTATTCCGCCGGCCGAAGCCGGGATCTACAGTCGGCCATCGGGCGACGACACAGGGATGGCCGTTTGACCGGGTGACCCCGCCAATAAGAACAGCATGATTGGAGAAGGCCGTGCGCATGACTGGCAAGATTTCGTTCTCGGTATCCGCAATGGCGCTCTGCGCCGTGTTTAGCGGCTGTGCGACAACGGACCGGTCCGCCGCCGCGTCTACTCCATCTGCTTCACCGACGATGACACAGCCGGATGTCGCGGCGCGCAGCAAGCCGGTCATCACTGTGGCCGGACTGCGGTTCAAAGACCTCAATGCCTCCGGCACGCTCGAACCCTATGAAGACTGGCGTTTGACGGCGCTTGAACGTGCACGCGATCTCGTGACGCGCATGACGCTGGCCGAGAAGGCGGGGACGATGCTGATCGCGACGCAAAATCCCGATTGCGACGGCTCGATCACTGAGGATGGCAAGGCGCTCATCGAAAAGGAGGAGATGAGCCGCTTCATCCTGCGCGCCACGGTCTCCACGGAGCCGGCAGATTGTTCGGTCAAGTTGACCGGCTTCCGTCTGAGGGGCGGTTACAGGCAGACGCCGCTGCAGATGGCGCGCTTCACCAATGCGGTGCAGGAAGCGCGCGAGGCGAGCCGGCTTGGCATCCCCGCCCTTTTCAAGGACAATGCCCGCAACCATGTCGAGGTCAGCCCGACCTTCGGCATCGGCCAGGGCGCCGGTGCCTTTACCGAATTTCCGAAAGAGGCGGGGCTCGCTGCCGCTGCGCTTGGCGCTGCAGGGCTGCTCAACGCAACGGACGGTGCGCCACCCGCTGGCCTGCGGGGCGATATGTCCGTCATCACCGGATTTACGCGCGTGATGGGCCAGGAGTGGCGGGCCATCGGCCTGCGCGGCATGTATGGTTATATGGCGGATCTGGGCACGGAGCCGCGCTGGTCACGCTTCCACGAAACGTTCAGCGAAGATGCTGAGCTGGTCGGCGATATCGTGACGGCGCTCGCCAAAGGGCTGCAGGGCGAGAAAGGGCAGGGCGGCCTTGCGCTCTCTCCGGCCACCGCAGTCAGCATGACGCTCAAGCACTTCCCCGGCGGTGGGCCGCAGCAGCTCGGGCTGGATGCGCATTACACATTCGGCAAGGACCAGTTCTACACCGATCCGAGCGGACGGTATGGGTTCGATTATCATCTGCGCCCCTTCCAGCGAGCCATCGACGCGGGCGTGGGTTCGATCATGCCTTATTATGGCGTGCCGGTTGATGCGCATCATGGCGGGCGGCCGGTCGAAAGTCTGGGCATGGCGTTCTCGCGGCAGATCGTCACGGGTATTCTGCGGGATGAGCTGGGCTTTCGCGGCTATGTGAACTCGGACAGCGGCATCATCGAAGAGCGCGGATGGGGTCTGGAAGACAGTCGCACAAATCCGGCGACTGGTAAGGGGTACACCGTCGCGGATCGCACGGCGCTCGCCGTTCGTGCTGGCACGGATATTCTCTCCGAGTTCCGCAGCAAGAGCACGATCGTCGATCTGGTTGCCCAGGGCGCGCTCAGTGAGGCAGGCGATATCGATCCGGCGGTCGAGCGGCTGCTGACCGAACAATTCGCGCTGGGCCTGTTTGAAAATCCCTATGTCGACGCCGAGGCAGCGCCGGAGATGATCGGCACGGCTGAGCATCGCGCGCTCGGGCTGGACGTCCAGCGGCGGTCGCTCGTGCTGCTGCAGAATCAGAAGGTGGATGGCACGGGCGTGTTGCCGCTCCGCCCGGGCAGTCGCATTTACACCATGGGCTTTGCCGGTGCTGACTTCGCCGCACGGGGATTTGCAGCCACTGACGGCAATTATGACGTTAAAAAGGGGCAGGTCCGTCCGGCCGTGCCGGCCGGCACGGACTATGCGATCATCAACGTCCGCGTGAGCACGGATGGCGCGCGGCGCTATTCCAGCAAGTCAGCCGAAGCCGGCGGGCGTGCGGTCTATCCGGCGACCAGCATTGCCAACCGCGTGACGGGCAAGCGGCAGGCAAGCTGGGGTGAGCAGGACCCCTGCACGGCGCCCGGTGTCAGCAAGGACGTCACCTGCGTGGACGACAATCTGATTTTCGGCGGCGCATTTCCGTGGGAGGCGGGGATGCTGTCCTTTTCCGCCATGGCGAAGGCGCAGAGCTGGTCGGTCTATCCATCGCTGGCCGACATTCAGGCGGTCATGCGCGAAATCGGCGATCCGCGCCGCGTGATCCTCAATATCTATTTCCGCCAGCCTTACGTGCTGGATGAAGCCAGCGGCCTGCGCAATGCCGGGGCGATCATCGCCAGCTTCGGGGCGAGCGATGCGGCCCAGATCGATGTGCTAACCGGCAAGCAGGCCCCGGCCGGGCGCCTGCCATTTGCCTTGCCTGCCTCACTCGATGCTGTCGACCGGCAGCATTCCGACGCGCCCGGCTATGCCGAGACGCCGGGCGGCACGCTCTATCCGTTCGGCTTTGGCCTGACCTACTGAGTGCGCGTGCCGGGGCTGCCCGGCATGTTGCTCAGGCAATCGCCCTTTCATAGCGGGCGCGCTTCGATGCCGATGCCTTGCGCGCTTCCTCGATCGCCTTTTCCTCGGTAGCAAAGAGCAGGCTGTCCAGAACCGCAGTCAGATGCGCGCGCATGGCGGCGCGGGCCTTGGCGGGGTCGCGCGTCCGCAGCGCATCGAGAATGACCTGATGCTCGTCGATGACCGGTTTGACATTGGCCGATCGCGCCTTGGCATAGAGCAGGGCGGTCTCAGGGGATTTGGCGCGCAACGACCAGAGATTGTCGATGAGGTTCACGATCGCCGAGTTGCGCGTCGCCCGCGCGATGGTCAGGTGGAACTGATGGTCGGCATCTTCCGTGCCGGCGTTGCGTTCATTCTCCGTCGCGATCTCGTCGATCAGCTGCGCCAGCGTAGCGAGCTCCTCGTCGGTGATCTGCGCCGCCGCAAGCGCGGCCGCTTCGCCTTCCAGCAGCAAGCGCGCTTCGGTCAGTTCGAAGGCGCTGACATTGAATGCCGCAGGATCGCCCGCGCTGGGCAGGCCTTTGAGATAGGCGCCGGAGCCGACGCGGACTTCGACGATGCCCTGAACCTCCAGCGCGATGATCGCCTCGCGGATCGTCGGGCGGCTGACATTATACTGGATCGCGAGTTCCCGCTCCGTGGGTAGCCGGTCGCCAGGCTTGTAGCGCCCGCTCCCGAACACCTCCAGCAACTGGTGCGCGATTGCCTGATAAAGTCGGTCTCTGCCGCTGATCGGTTCGGATGCCATGACCACCTGTTCTATGTGCCCTCTGCCAGAGGAAAGCGGCGATGCTATCGCGGATTGAGCGGATTGGCCAGACACCTTTGCGCGGTTTCTTTGCAACAGTCAGGTGTGAAAGTGGCGGCTGAAATTAGCCGTTTTCGGTCAGCACGCTGATTTTTCCCGCCACAGCCATTTATATTCTGCCTACAATGTGGCATGACCAATTATCCGCAGTGACTTGGCCAAGTCCGGTTCGGTTCCGAGTTTTGGTAAGAGGATCTCCCTAAATGCGTTCTTTCCTACGTTTTTCCGTTGCGTCTGCTGCGTTGGCGGCGGCCTGTGCGGTCGCAACGCCTGGCTTCGCCCAGAGCGCGGCGCCCGAAGCCGGTGCAGGGTCTGAGCCGGAAGCGATCATCGTAACCGCCCAGAAGCGGGAGCAGGACATTCTTGAAGTTCCGGCGGCGGTCAGCGTGATCAACTCGGCGGTGCTGAACACCGCGCAGGTCACCCAGTTTTCCGACATCACCCGCGTGTCGCCCTCACTGACAGTGAACGAGCAGGGCAATTCGGCGTCGTCGTCCGTCTCGATCCGCGGCATCGGCACCTTCTCCTTTTCGACCAGCACTGAGCCGGCCGTCTCGATCGTCGTGGATGGTGTGGCACTGCTTCAGCAGGGCCAGGCGTTCGGTGGCGGGTTGAATGACATCGCGCAGGTCGAGGTTCTGCGTGGGCCGCAGGATTCCCTGTTCGGCAAGAACGCGTCTGCCGGTGTGGTCAACATCACGACCAAGAATCCGACGCGTGACCTGAGCGGTTATGTCGAAGGTGTCCTGACCAATGACGACGAGACGCGGGTATCCGCCATGCTCTCCGGCCCCATCGGCCAGAATGCCGGCTTCCGGCTGAACGGCTTCTATTCGGACCGTGAAGGCTATATCAACAACCTGACCAACGGTCATCGCCTCAATGGCGCGGAAAGCTACGGTTTTGGCGGCAAGTTCACTTACGGTGCCGGCAACCTCGATCTCACGTTGTCCGGCAATTACAGCAACACCAAGTCGAACGGCAACGCGCCGACCTATTATTATGTGACCCCTGGTGCGACCCAGAATGGCGCGGCGATTGACCTGAGCGGCATCCGGCCGGGCGTCGGCAACGACAATGTCCGCTTCGATGGCGATCCGCGCGCTGACAGCTTCCAGTATCTGCTGTCGGCCAAAGCCGATCTCGATCTGGGCTTTGCGACGCTGACATCGGTTTCCGCCTATCAGCGCTGGAAGCTGGAATCCGGTCAGGATCTCGACTTCTCTGCCGCGCCGACCCTCTATCAGGGCGGCCCCTATGATGCGACGATGTTCAGCCAGGAACTGCGCCTGACCTCGCGGGGCGCCAGCCCGTTCGAGTATATGGTCGGCCTGTTCTATGCCGATGGCAATACCGATCGCCGCTTCATCCGTTCGGCGCCGTCTTTCCTGTCGTTCCTCCGTCAGGATTGGGATTCGACCGCATCGACGGAAAGCTATGCCGCCTTCGGTCAGCTCGGCTATAATTTCACACCGACAACCAAGCTTACGCTCGGCGGCCGCGTGAATCGCGAGACCGTCGGCGTGTTCTATCGCGATAATCGGCCGGCAACGCCTGTCGTCTACGAAGATCAGCGGAGCGACACGGCTGTCACCGGCAAGGCATCGCTGCAGCAGTTCGTGACCGACGAAGTGATGGTCTATGCCGCCATTGCCAAGGGCTATAAGGGGCAGGCCTACGACATCTCGTCCGGCTTCAACCAGTCGCGGATCGACAATCTCGTCAAGCCTGAGCATTCCGTATCCTACGAAGTCGGTATGAAGGGTCGCTTCTGGGGCAACCGTGGATCGTTCGCGATCACCGGCTTCTGGACCGACTACGACGACTTCCAGGCGCAGAGCGCGGAATTCATCGCCGGTGCGCCGCAATTCATTCTCAAGAATGTCGGCAAGCTGCGCACCAAGGGTATCGAGTTCGAGGGCTCCATCCGGGCGACTCCGAACCTCAATCTCTATGGTTCGGCCGCTTACGTCGACGCGAAGATCCGCGAATTCCCGGGCGCGAGCTGCTATCCTGGTCAGACGGTCGCGCAGGGCTGCGTCGCCATTCCGGGCACGACCACGTTCGTGCAGGATCTGGCTGGCGTCGGTCTCGCCAATTCGCCGGACTTCAAGTTCAACGTCGGTGGCGTATACGAGGCGCCCATTCAGGGTACCGAGATCAACGCCTATATGAGCGCGAACTATGCCTGGCAGGATGATGTCAACTTCTCGCTGGATCGCAACCCGCTCACCAAGTTCGATGCCTATGGCATCGCCAATGCCAGCATTGGCCTGCGCAGCACGGGCGCTGTGAACTGGGATCTGTCGTTCTTCGTCAACAACCTGTTTAACAAGGCGTATCTGACGTCCATCACCGATTATACGGGCAATGGATATTCGGCCCCGACGCTGATCCAGCAGGTTCCGCGCAACTATCAGCGCTATGTCGGCGTCCGCCTCCGGGTCGGTTTTGGAGCCAGCAACTAAAACCGTTCCAATCAACGGAACGAAGCAGAACTGAAAGAGAGGACAGTACCATGATGATTGCCCGTTTGAGAGGGTTCATTCAGCAATGGCGTGGTCCTGGCCTCTTTTTCCTCGGCGCGTTATCGGCGGCACCCCCGGCATTGGCTGGGGAGGCCGTTGGCACATCCGAGCCGCGGGTGACGACGCAGGCGGGGGCGATTGAGGGACGGATGCTGCCCTCCGGCGTTCGCGCGTTTCTGGGCGTGCCTTATGCCGCACCGCCGGTACGGGATTTGCGCTGGCGGGCGCCCCAGCCGGTGGCGGCCTGGAAGGGCATCTATCATGCCGACCGGTTCGGCCCGCAATGCATGCAGCAGCAGCGCGGCATCCTGACCAACCAGTATTCCGGCGCGGAAGTCACCAGCGAAGACTGCCTTTATCTCAACATCTGGGCCAAGCCGGGACTCAACAAGGCGCCCGTGATCGTCTTCCTGCATGGGGGCGGCTTCTTCATCGGCGCGGGCAGCATGGCGCTGTACGGTGGCGAGACTGTCGCCACGCGGGACATTGTCTTCGTCAATCTCAATTATCGCGTCGGCCCGCTTGGCTTTTTCGCGCATCCCGAACTGACCTCTGAATCGGGGCATAAAGCATCGGGCAATTATGGATTCCTGGACCAGATCGCCGCGCTGCGCTGGGTGCGGGAGAACATCGCGCAATTTGGCGGCGATCCTTCCAATGTGACCATTGCTGGTCAGTCGGCCGGGTCGATGTCGGTTCTCGCTTTGCAGGCCAGCCCGCTTGCCAAGGGTCTTTTCCAGCGCGCCGTGGGCATGAGCGGTGCGCTCATCGGCTCGGCGGGGCCGGGTGCCATGCGTCCCCTGGCGCAGGCCGAGCAAGATGGCGTGCGGCTGCAGGTCATCTGGAAGGGCAGCAACCTCGCTGATCTTCGCGCCATGCCCGCCGACCGGCTGGTCGTGCCGCGCGTGCCCGGATCTCCGCCGGTCGGCCCGATCGAAGATGGCTATGTGCTGCCTTATCCCATCGACGAGGCTTTCAACCGCTCCGCCCAGAGCGATGTCCCGCTCATGCTCGGCTTCACGCGCGATGAATCGCTCGGTGGCCTCGGCCCTGTGCAGACGCTGGCTGACTACAAGGCGCGGGCTGCGGCCGCATTTGGCGATCGTGCCGACGCCTTCCTGAAGCTCTACCCGGCGGCGACCGATGCTGAAGCGAAAGCGCAGGCGCGGGTTGCGGATCGGGACGGGACGATGGCGGCGGCGATGGATGCCTGGGCGCGGGCGCAGGTCGCGAAAGGCAAAGCGCCGGTTTACAGCTATATGTTCGCCCGCCCGCATTCCTACCCGACAGGGGTGCACATCCCCGACCTCGATCCCGCGACGGCCGGCGCTTACCACACCTCGGAAGTGCCGTTCTGGCTCTCCACGATCGAGAGCTTCAATCGCTTCCGCCCCATGCGGGACTGGTCCCAGGCCGACCGCGCGTTCAGCAGCGCGATGACGGATTCGCTCGTCGCCTTTGCCCGCTCGGGGAAGCCGGACACGCAGCAACTGAAATGGGTGACGTTCGACCCGGCCCGTCCGCGCCTGCTCGAACTCGGGGCCGATGCACATATCGCTGCCTGGCCGGACGAGCGCAGGCTGGCGTTCTTCCGTGCCGCGCCCGCCCAGCGTCCCGCAGGTGGCGCGGCGCGCGACTGACCGGCGAACGCCTGCCTGAAGACGCGCACTAGGACATGAAGAAGGCGAGATAGATATGCGGATGATGACATCGATGGCGCTGGTTCTGGCGCTCGCTGCAACGAGCCATGCCTCCCCATCGCTTGCCCGCGACGCGGTGTCGTCCAGCGATCAGGCCAGCGAGCACGTGCGCACCAGAATGGCGCTGGCGGACGGCTGGCAGTTCAATCTGGTCGGCGAGGCAGGTCCCGCCGCGCATTACCCGAAGCCGGAGAACTGGAAGCCGGTCTCGGTGCCGCACAGCTGGAATCGCGTCGGCTATTATCTCTCCGACCCGGAAACGCATGTGAATTCGGCGGAGACAGTCAACAAGATCCAGGGCGTCGGCTGGTATCAGCTGACCTTCACGCCCGCCGCGGCGAATGCGGGCAAGCGCGCCTTTCTGGAATTCGATGCAGCCAGCCGGACGGCCGAGGTGTGGCTGAATGGCGTGCGCTTGGGTGAGCATCGCAATCCGTTCGGTCGCTTCCGCCTGGATGCCAGCTGCGTGATCCGCTTCGGCGAGCCCAATTCGCTCTACGTGAAAGTCGACAACACCCAGCCGCGTCTGGGGAACAGCACTGAGGACGTGCTGCCGATGACCGGCGATTTCTTTGTGCGGGGCGGGCTGTATCGGCCCGTCAGTCTCGTCATGACCAATCCGGTCCATATCGACATGCTCGATCATGGCGGGCCGGGCATCTACGCCGCGACCCGCAGCGTCGAGAGCGGTCGGGCGACCATCGATCTGCTCGCGCGGCTCAGAAACGACAGCGCCTCCGCGCAGCCGGTGACGATCGACGCGCAATTGCTCGATCATCGCGGCAAGGCGGTCGCGACATGGCGCGAGACGGCGCAGCTGGCCGCTGGCGCGGTCAGGGAGATGCGCGGCGCGCTGGTCGTCGCCAATCCACATCTGTGGAACGGCACGGCCGATCCCTATCTCCACACGCTGCGCTTCGAGATGCGGTCTGCCACCGGCGAACTGCTCGATGCACTGGACCAGCCCTTCGGCATCCGCACGCTGAGGCTCGACCCGAAGGAGGGCTTTTTCCTCAACGGCAAGCGTACGCCGCTCGTCGGCGTGGGGCTGCATCAGGACAATGAAGCCGCCGACTGGGCCATGACGCCCAAGGACGTGGCAGAGACGGTGGACATCATGCGGGATATGGGCGCCAACTCCCTGCGCCTCGCCCATTATCAGCACGGCCAGCCGATCCACGACCTCGCAGACCGCTATGGCCTCATCCTGTGGGACGAGATCGCGCTGGTGACAGCCTGGACCAATGCCCGCGACCAGACCGAAGCGCCGGCGGGCATTCGCGAGAATGCGCGGATGCAATTGCAGGATCTCATCAAGCAGAATTACAATCACGCCTCGGTCGCGGTGTGGGGCATCGCCAATGAAGTGGATTTCGGCCCGGGCCGGCCGGACTTTCTGGGCCGCCCACCGGAGGTGCTGGCCAATCCGCGCCCGCTGCTTGACGAGCTGAACGCGCTGGCCAAATCGGTCGATCCGCTACGGCCGGTCGTGCTGGCGCAATGCTGTGAAGGGCGAGGCATGCCCGACGTGCCGCCCGTTGCGGAGTCGGTCGATGCCGTCGGCGCCAACCGTTATTATGGCTGGTATTATGGCGAGCCGGATCAGCTTGGCGCGCATCTCGATGAACTGCGCGCCAAGCGACCCGATCAGCCGATTTCGATCAGCGAGATCGGGGCTGGCGGCGCGGCCAACATGGCATCGGACAATCCGCTGGGCGGCCCGATTGAATCTGCTGGGCGGACCCAGCCGGAAGCCTTCTTCTCCTGGTATCATGAGCAGAGCTGGAAGGTGCTCAAGGATCGGCGCGATCTTTGGGGCATCTGGCTGTGGAACGGCTTCGATTTCGGCTCGACGGTGCGGCGCGAGGGCGATGCGCAGGACATCAATACCAAGGGCATCGTCACCTATGATCGCAAAATCAGAAAGGACATTTTCTACTTCTATCGCGCGAACTGGTCCGACAAGCCGACCGTCCACATCAACGGCCGTCGCTATGTGGACCGCGCCTATCCCGTCACCGACATTCGCGTTTACAGCAATGCCCCGGAGACCCTGCTCACGGTGAATGGCCGCACGCTGGGCGGTCTGAAGGATTGCCCCGACAGTGTATGCGTATGGCCGGCCGTGCGCCTGAAGCAGGGCGGCAATGTCATCGAAGCCCGTGGCGTGTTCCCGTCCGGCCCGGTCATGGATCGGATCGACTGGACCGTCGCGCCGGCGCAGGCCCGCAGCTTCCGCATCGACAGCGGCGCGCTCGTCGCCGCGCGCGCGGACGTGAAGTTCGGCTCGGATGAATTCTTCGTCGGCGGTACGGCAGGCACGACCGATCAGCCCGGCGGACGCGGCCGCCAGGCCGTCCTCGCCGAGATTAGCGGAACGGATCGGCGCGATGTGGTCGCGAGTTTTCGGCAGGGGAAGGCGTTCCAATACCGAATCCCCGCCGCCGATGGCCGTTACCGCGTCACGCTGAGCTTTGTGGAGCCAGACAAGGGCGTCGGCGAGCGGCGGTTCAGCGTCACCGCCAATGGCAGGCCGGTCCTGCAAGCCTATGACATTCGCGCCCGGGCTGGCGCCGTCCGCGCGGCCGTGCGTGAGACGTTCGACGTCGATGTGACGGGCCAGATGCTGACGCTGCAGTTCAAGGCTTCCGTTGGCGAGGCGGTGGTTTCCGCCATTGAGGTCGAACCGGTTGGTAACTGAGCCGGATTCTGGCGTTGCCCGTCGCGCTGTAGTGGCGGGCGCGGTGTCTGCGTTCGCAGCAGGATGCACGCCTTCGCTGGTTCGGCCCGCGGCAGAAGCGAGGCCGCTCGGACTGGCGAGCATCACCGTCGCGCAGGCGCTCCAGCGCGACTATGCGGGTACCCTCAAGGCCGCCAAAGCGATGGGGTACACCCATTTCGGTTTCCCGCTCGCCGCGCTCTCCCCCCGCCAGCCGCCGGCGCCCGATCCGGTCGAGGTCGCCGCGATGGTGCGGGATGCCGGTCTGTCGGTCGGCGTCGTGCGGCTGGGTTACGGCGTGGCGCCGGCAATGCAGATGGCCACAGCGCGCAAGATCGGCGCAACGATTGTCGCGCAATCGGCCGCGCCGGTGTTCTTCGAGGGCGCGGTCCCCGGCAAGACGACGCGCGCGGCGTTCGAGGCGTGGCTGCCGCGACTAAACGATCTTGCGCGCGCGGCACATGAAGAAGGCCTGCGTCTGGTTTTCCACAATCACGGCTGGGACCATGTTCCGCTCGAGGGAAAGACCCCGCTCGCGTTGATCGCGGAGCGGTTTGCGCCCGGCGAGGTGGATTTCGAGATCGATCTGGCATGGGCCGCCTTGGGCGGCGCCGAGCCTCTGAGGCTCGTCCGCGCGCTGGGGCCGCGCGTCCTCGCCATGCATTTCAAGGATGTCGATCCATCGCGCGGGCCATCGGAGCATGACCGGCTGGTCCCGCCGGGCGATGGCATATTGAACTATGCGCGGCTGATACCGCTGCTCGATAGGATGACCAACGCGATCGGCTATGTCGAAGTCGATGCGCCGGAGGACGAGATTGCAGCCGCCGGCCGGGGCGCGGTGTTCGTGCAGCGCGTGCGGCGAGGCTCGGTCTCGGACCGCTGATAGCCGACACATTCAGGGGAGGGGTCTGTGATGAAAGTTCTGGTTCGCGCGGCTTTGTTTGGCGCCACCGCCTTTGCGGCATGGGGGCCGGCCGCCGCTCAGGATAGCGCGTGGAAGGCGGGGGCGGCGAAAGTCGAGACTACACCCGATGCGTCCACGCTCAGCCCCGGCGACATCATTCGTGATCCCCTCTACGTCCGCGCCCTTGTCATCGCCAATGACAAGAACTGCGCAGTCCTTGTCGGCGCCGATCTGATCGGCATATCCGACGCGGTCGCGGAGCAGGCGATCGCCCAAGCGGCAAAGATCACGGGGTGCCCGCAAGAGAATTTCGTCGTGTCGGCCACTCATACGCATAGCGCATCCGGCTCGTCGCGCTTGCGCGCGGGTGCGGGGCCGGACGCGGCCTTGGCCATCGTCAAGGCGGTGACAATGGCCAAGGCCGCGTTGCGGCCTGCCACAATCGGCTTTGGCACGACGCAGGTGGACCTCAACATCAATCGCGACCTGTTGCGGGACAACCGCTGGGCACAGGGGGCCAATCCTGACGGACCATCCGACAAGACATTGGCAATTCTTGAAGCGCTGGGGGAGGATGGCCTACCGATCGGCGTCTATCTCAACTACGCCATGCACCCGATCAATTTCTACATGTCGGGCGTGGTGAGCGCGGACGTGCCGGGCGAAGCCTCGCGCTATATCGAGCGGCGCTATGGCGACGCCACGGTGGCAATTTTCGCGCAAGGCGCTTCCGGTGACCAGAACCCCAGATTCACGCGGGCGCAGAATAGATTAAGTCGCGTGCGCACGGGCGTGCCCGGCGCGTCGGACATGCGCGTTCTGGCAGAGGGCCAGCCGAGCGCCGGAGTGTCGATGGCGGACCGTATGGCCGCGTTGGGCAGCCCTGTGCCAGCACAAAGGCGGGCGGACTATCTTGCTGCGGTCGAGGACGTCAGCCAGATCGTCGCGGCAGGGGGAGCGCTTCTCGGGGAGAGCGCGATTGATCTCATGCATTTCGGCACGTTGGCGCGCAGCCGGCAGGGGGTGATTGCGGGCGCGGTCAGGCAGTTGCAATGTCCGGGGCGAGACCGGCTGGACCGGGACAATCCCGTCCGGGAAGGCGCCGCTCCACCCTATGCCGACGGGGAGCCGGTGACGATCCGCGCGGGCATGTTGAAGATCGGCCCGGTCTATATCAGCGCGATCAATGGCGAGGTCTACAGCGAGATCGGCACGCGTCTCAAGCGTTCCACCCCTAGCTTGCAATTGATGATGACCTCGCTGGCCAACGGATCGGCCAATTCCGGCTATATTTATTCCGACGCTGCGCGCTCGCATTTGACCTTTCAGGTCATTGGGTCTCGCCTGCAGCCGGGCTGCGCCGAAGACGCCATCGTGAGATCCGCACTCGAGATGATCGACGAATTGAAATGAGGGGGTGGGCGAGTCGGCGTTCATTTGAACCCGATTTATTGGTCAGGCAAATGTCGGTCGGTATCCCGTTGGCCATGCCATTCCACCGATCCTGCAATAAAATCCTAGTAAAATCTGATATTTGTAAAGGTTTTGGTCCTACTGTTCTTGGCTGGGCAGTCATCACTTCTCTGTCTGGCATGCTGACCAAATTGTCATTGCAATTGCTATATTGTCGTGCAAACTGGTAAAACCAATAAGGGCAAACAGGGAGAGGGAATGTGCGCCTGAAAGCATGGATGCTTGCCGGTGGCAGCGCGATAATCATCGCCACGCCCATGGCGGCAATAGCTCAGTCTCAAACATCATCTACCGCTGCGCCGCAGTCTTCGGCATCGTCGCAAGAAGAAGGTGGTGTCGAGCAGATCATCGTCAGCGCTTCGCGCATCGATCGTGCAGGGTTTATTGCGCCCAGTCCGACCGTCGTCATCGGCGCAGAGCTGTTGCAGGACAGGGCGGCGGTTAACGTCGCCGACGTCATCAACGAGGTTCCGTCCTTCCGGCGCAGTCAGGCTCCGGAAAGCGGCGGCATCGGCAATTCCGGCGCGAACAATGCCGATTTGCGTGGCCTGGGCGCGGTGCGCACGCTTGTCCTCCTGGACCGGATGCGCTTGCCAGCCGTCAATGTGCCCGGCTCGGCGGTGGCCGGCGCGACCGATCTCAATCTCATTCCCTCGGCCCTGATCCAGCGCATCGACGTGGTGACGGGCGGCGCGTCTGCGGCTTATGGCTCGGATGCCGTTGCTGGCGTGCTCAACCTGCAGCTCAATACCCGGCTGGATGGCGTCAAGGGTTCGGTGCAATGGGGGCAGACCAAATATGGCGACGCCGATGACATGTTCGCCTCGCTTGCATTCGGAACGCAGTTCGCGGGCGGTCGCGGGCGTTTCGTCATTGGCGGCGAATATGGCAGCAATGACGGCACCGATCTTTTCAATGACAAGCGGCCCTGGGGAAGGCGGAACGTCAGCAGCGTCACGCTGCCGAACAGCCGGGCCGCCGGACTGCCGGCCAACCTGATTACCGACGATGTGATTTTCGGCATGCTGACGACGGGCGGCCTGATCAGCCCGACCGCTGCCGGCAATCCAGCGGCGCTGCGTAATCTGCAGTTCGTCGTCGGGCCGAACGGAACCGTGACGACTGCGCCCTTCAATGCCGGGCTCTATCAGGGCCAGATCGGCACCAACATGGTCGGCGGAACCAATGTGTCGCCCTATCAGGTGCTCCGCGCCAACACGCAGCGCTACAATCTCGCGGCACATGCCGAATATGATCTCTCCGACAGCCTGACGTTATGGGCGCGCGGACTCTACTCCAACACCGAGGCGCAGAATATCAGCGCCCAGATTAGAGCGGCGACGGGCGGGACGACCGGTTTCCTCTCGATCAGCCGCAACAATCCCTATTTGCAGCAGGCGCTGACGCCAGCCCAGTTCGCGCTCATCCCCGCCAACGGGTCGTTGACGGTCGGCTATCTCGGCAATGATTTCGGCCCGCCGATCCTGCGCAACGCCAGTAAGACCTACAGCCTGTCCAGCGGCTTGCGCGGCGAACTGGGTGGTTCCTGGCGGTGGGATGCGGCCGTTCAATATGGCCGTAACAGAAGCTCGCTGGACCAGGCCAATACGCCCATCACCGCGAATTTCCTGAACGCGGTCAATGCCGTCACGTTGAACGGGCAGATCGTCTGCGCAAATGCCGCGGCGCGCGCGGCCGGCTGTCAGCCGATCAACATTCTCGGGCGTGCCAGCTATTCGCCGGCAGCCTACAATTACGCGTTCGGCACGACCCACGCAGTGGCGGAAACAACCTTGTTCGAGGCGAATGCCAACCTTAACGGGGATCTGTTTGCGCTGTGGGCGGGACCAGTTTCGGCAGGCGTCGGCGCCTCTTACCGGCGTGAAACCTTCGTCACCGACGCAGACGATCTGAGCCAGGCCGGTGCCTTCATGGCACGCGCACCCCGCGATTTTCCGAAGGCAAGCCAGTCGGTCAAGGAGGCCTATCTCGAGACGATCGTTCCGCTGTTGAGTGCGGACTGGGTCACGGGCTCGCTTGAATTCAACGGTGCCATCCGCCTGACGGACTATAGCGTCTCCGGCGAGGTGACGACGTGGAAAGCGGGTCTGGTCTGGAAACCGATCCCCGACATTCTGTTCCGGGGCACGCTCTCGCGGGATATTCGCGCACCCAGCCTGACGGAACTGTTCACAGCGGCCGTGGCGACTGTGCCCCGCCCGATCTATGCCGATCCCCGCGCCGGGTTCGCCGGGCAGCCCTCTTATGCGTATGACGTCGTCACGGGCGGCAATGCCGGCCTGACCCCGGAAATCGCCAAGACGTTTAGTGTAGGCGCTGTGTTCAACCCGCAATTCCTGTCGCGGCTGAACATCTCAGCGGATTATTTCCAGATCAAGATCCAGGACGCCATCGGCGCAACCGGAGCGGGCACGTCGCTGACCAACTGTCTGGGCACGGGCACGGCGGATCTGAGCAGCCCCTATTGCTCGCTGATCACCTTCGCCAATAACGATCCTGCGAACGGCGCTGTGCTCTCGGTGTTGGCGCAGAACGCCAACTTTGCCGAATTCAAGACCCGCGGCATCGACATGGCGTTGTCCTACATGCAGCCGGTCGATGAGATATTCGCCGGTGCGCAAGGGCGCATCACGCTCAGCGCACAAGCCACCCGCACGCTGGAATATCGCTCGACCTTCGACGTTTCGCTGGCCTACCCCAATGGTGTGAACCGTGCCGGGCAGACCGGTGCGATCTTCGGCGGGACAGCTGGCGTGCCGAAGTGGGTGGTGAACACTTCTCTCGCCTATCGCGGCACGCGGTTGGAAACGAGCGTCAACTTCCGCTGGATCAGCCGGAGCAAGTTCAACAACGCCTTCATCGGGCCGGACGAGCCGGGCTACAGCCCGACGCTGATCAACAGCATCAACAACAACATCGTCCCAGCGCGCGGCTATGTAAACCTGAGCGTGGCCTACAATGTGGGTTCGCAAGACCGGAAGGTGCAGATCTATGGCACGGTCAACAACCTGTTGAACCAGGAGCCGCCGCTCCCCGCCGTCAATAACAACGCCTGGTACGATCTGCTGGGCCAGAGCTTCAGGGTCGGGGTCCGCTTCGATCTCTAGAGGTTCTGAAAACTGACTGCAGTGGGAGGGGCAGATGCGCGCATTGGCAGGGATGAAACGGCTCGGCACGAGCCTGACAATTCTGGGTCTGGAGCTCTCATCTGCCTCCCTCCTTCACGCTCAGGTGCCCGGGCTGGCGGCACTGCATGTCGCGACGGCACAGGGGCAAATTCAGGGCGTCGCCACCGAAACCGGGGCAGCCTATCTGGGCGTGCCCTATGCGGCGCCGCCGGTCGGAGAGCTGCGGTGGCGATCACCGGCCCCGCCGCGCGCCTGGGCCGGCGTGAAGCAGGCCGACCATTATGGTCCACCCTGTGCTCAGGCGCCGCTGCGCGGGCAAACCGCGGTATCCAGCATCAGCAGCGAAGATTGCCTGACCCTCAATATCTGGGTGCCACGTGCGTCGGCGGAGCCAAAGCTGCCGGTCATGGTCTGGGTCCATGGCGGCGGTTTTCAGAACGGCATGGGCAGCAGTCCGACCTATGATGGCGTTGCCCTCTCCCGGCACGGGGTCATCGTGGTCACGCTCAACTATCGGCTCGGCGCGTTCGGCTTCTTCGCGCATCCACAGCTGACAGCAGAATCGCTCCATAAATCCTCCGGCAATTTCGGATTGGAAGACCAGATCGCCGCGCTGCGATGGGTTGCGGCGAACATCGCGCAATTCGGCGGTGATCCGGCCAATGTCACTCTGTTTGGTCAGTCGGCCGGCGGCGCCAGCGTTCTTGATCTGGTGACCTCCGATGTGACGGACGGGCTGTTCGCGCGCGCCATCATCCAGAGCGGCGCGGCGCGTAGCAGCATTGCGCCCCTCAATATGGCCGATGCGGAGCGGGAGGGCGAGAGCTTCGCCAACGGCCTCCCGCTATCGGCCTTGCGTGGCCTGGATACGGCGGCGGTCATCGAGATGGCGCAGGCAGCTGGCCAATCCGGCGCGCGCTTCTCGCCAGTGCAGGATGGCTACATCATCACCCGCGCCGCCACGGACGCCATCTCTGACCAGCGGCGCAAGCCCATCCCGCTGCTGATCGGCAGCAACGCGCGGGAAGGGCTGGCGGTTCTGCCGCCGGACAAGCTCGATGCTGCGATGGCCAGCGCGTTCGGTGCGAATGCGGCTGCGGCCCGCGCGGCTTATGGCTTGTCCGCCGAGATGCCGCCGGCGCCCGATCGCCTGATGGGAACGGTGGCGGAGCAATTCTCGACCGACAGCAGCTTTCGCTGCGGCGCCGTGCAGATCGCAGCAGCATCGGCAAGAGCGGGAGGGCCGGTCTGGCACTATCAGTTCGAGCAGTTCGTGCCCGGCCGTGAGGCGCGGGGCGCTGCGCATTCGTTCGAGGTGCCCTATGTGTTCGGCAATCTGCTGACCACGGGGTTTTCGGCTGCCGATTACAAGGCGGCCGACCGCCGTCTCTCTGATCTGATGGTCGAATATTGGACCAATTTCGCCAAGACCGGAAATCCAAATGGCGCAAAGCTGCCCGTTTGGCCGGCCTACCAGAAGGATCGCCGCGCCTATGCGCGGTTCTCCTCGGATCACCCCGGCGCGGTGGAACTCGGGACGGATCTGCGCGGCGAGATCTGCCGGCTTTTCCCCTGATCGATATCAACGAG
Source organism: Sphingobium sp. B12D2B (assembly GCF_025961775.1). Taxonomy (NCBI): domain Bacteria; kingdom Pseudomonadati; phylum Pseudomonadota; class Alphaproteobacteria; order Sphingomonadales; family Sphingobiaceae; genus Sphingobium; species Sphingobium sp. B12D2B. Next base: position 3,192,360 of record NZ_JAOQOH010000001.1, on the reverse strand, counting down.
GAGCAAGGATGTTATGAAGAGACCATTTGAGCCTGCCGTAAGAGCGCTGTCCCTGGCCGGTCTGGCCGCGCTGCTTTTCTCGGGAGCCGCGCCTGCGCTGGCCCAGAGCCAGGCCGGCGCGCAGCAGACAGCAGCAAAGCCGGCACCCAAGATGCGCTCGCGTTTGATGACGACGCTGACCGGGTGGGAAGTGGAAGACTATCTCAAGCGCAACGATGTCATTTTCGTGCCAGTTGGCCCGGTTGAGCAGAATGGCGGCAATCCGACGGATGTCGAATATGTCATCCCCCTCGCTTATGCGCAGGAACTGGCCGAGAAAGCGGACGGGCTCGTGATGCCCTACCTCGCTTATTTCTATCCCGGCGGGACGACGACCAGTCGGGGCACGGTGTATGTCTCGACATCCGACAGTCTGCCCTACCTCAAAGCGTTGACCCGCTCGCTCATTCGTCAGGGATTCCGTCGCATTATTTTCCTTACCTCGCACGGCCCGTCCCAGCAGACCATGCTGCCGCTGGTCCGCGAAATTTTCGATGAAGAGCATGTTCCGGTGCTGTGGATGGGGACGGACATGGTCCGCAAGTCGGAGCCGGGTCAGCCGCGCCCCGGCTTCGGTGACGGTCCGCCCAATGGCCGCAACCTGGTGAGCTATGGCGCTTATCAGTTGGTCGGCCGTCTCAACGATATGCCGGTCGGCCTCAGCCAACCTGAGCATGAGATCGAGCGCGATCCCAGTGCCGTGTCGCGCTATGTCCCTCCGTTCAGCGGCACGCCTGCCGGCAGTTTCTATCCCGACGCGGTGCTGCACGGGGGCTTCGTCAAGCCGGTGACCGAACAGGAGCGGGCGCAGTGGGGGCGGGAGGGGGCCGACCTTATTCGCTCCCAGGTCGCCTCCTTCGACGTGAACGGCCTGCTCACCGAATTGCGCAAGCGCGACGAGTTCACCAAGAAGCTCGAGAAGAAATATGGCGATCTTTTGCCCGGCAGAGGTCGCTAAAGGCGGACGGCACCGCCCCGCCCGGGAACGGCGGGGCGATCGCCACAATCAAATGCGCGCTGTTCAACAAAGTGGCAGGGATTGCGCTGGCCAGCGCGCTGCCGACATGAGATGGGTCCGGCCATGCGGTTCAAGGGCCTTGATCTCAACCTGCTCTACGCGCTCAGCGTATTGCTCGATGAACGCAGCGTCTCGCGTGCTGCGGCGCGGGTCAATATCAGCCAGCCGGCCATGAGCGCGGCATTGACCCGTCTGCGCGAATATTTTGCGGATGACCTGCTGGTCCAGGTTGGCCGCCGCATGGTCCCGACCGCTTATGCCGAGAGCCTCCAACCGCTGGTCTCCCAGTTGATCGAGCAAGCGGACCAGATCCTGTCGACATCCAGCACGTTCGATCCGGCGATCTCCAACCGTCGGTTCCGCATCAGCGTGTCGGATTATATGATGACTGTGCTGATCGGCCCGCTGATGCGCAGCCTCGGGACGATCGCGCCGGGCATCCGCATCGATGTCTACCCGACAGGGCCTGACGCGACGAGCTTTCTCGAGAAGGGCGAGGTCGATCTGGTCATCTGCCCCGAGCAATATCTATCCTCCGCGCACCCCAGCGAGATGCTGCTGGAAGATGAGCATGTCGTCATCGGCTGGGCGGGCAATCCGGCGCTGGCGGGGCCGCTGGATCGCGAGACGCTCTTCTCGCTGGGCCATGTCGCCGTTCGCTTCGGCCAGTCGCGCGAGAGCACTTTTGCAGAGCAGCAGGTTTTTCCGCAGCAGGACAAGCAGCGCACGGAACTCACGACGAACAGCTTTTCCAGCGTGCCCAGCCTGATCGTGGGGACGATGCGCGTGTCCTTCCTGCAGAAGCGGCTCGCGGATGCCTTTATCGATCAATTGCCCATCGTCGTGCGCCCGGATCCCCTTGGCCTGCCGCCGCTTCGGGAAATGGTCCAATATCATGCCGCCCGTGCGAATGACGCCGGGATACTCTGGCTGGTGCGGCAGATGCACCATATCCTCCACACCGAATGACCTATCCATAATCTTGATGGAACTGTATCTGAACAATTCATTTTTCAGATTTTCTACGCGACGATAGAACAGGCCCAAGGCCCGCTTCGGGGCTGTCATGCGCGCGGAGAGGGAGGTCGAAAGCTGCCGCACATGCTGTGCCTGCATCCGCGCTTCGCCCCTCTCATCAACATAATCATCGGACATAGACCATGCAGAGCCTGAACATTCTCGTCATCGGCGGCGGCATTGGTGGCCTGACCTCGGCCATCGCGCTGCGCAAGCAGGGGTTCTCCGTAACGGTGATCGAGCGTGATCCCAGCTGGAGCGTCTATGGGGTCGGCATCATCCAGCAGGGCAATGTCCTGCGCGCGGCGCACATGCTGGGCATATTGGACGACTATGCCGCGGCCGGCGTCGGTTTCGATGCCGTCGAGGTGTTCGCGCCCAATGGCGTTCAGGTGGCGCGGGTGCCATCGCCGCGCCTGCTGCCGGATTATCCCGCCAATCTCGGTGTCGGCCGCAGGCAGCTCCAGAAGGTGCTGGGCGATGCGGCACAAGGCGCCGGCGCCGAGATCCGCCTGGGCGTGACGGCGCAAGCGATCAGCGACGGGGATGACGCCGTCGAGGTGGCGTTCTCGGATGGCAGCGCAGGTCGTTTCGATCTGGTGATCGGCGCGGATGGCGTCTTTTCCAAGACGCGTGAGATGATCCTGCCGGACGCGGAAAAACCGCAGTTCACAGGGCAGGCCGTGTGGCGCTATAATCTCCCGCGCCCGGCCGATCTCGATGCGCTGCAGGTCTATAACGGGCCGATTGGCGCCGGTCTCGTGCCGATCAGCCCGGACCTCATGTATCTGTATGTCACCACGCCGGAGCCGGGCAATCCCTGGTATCCGCGCGAGGGCCTGGCTGCAGCGATGCGCGCCAAGCTCGCCGGCTGCGCCCCGGCCTTGCAGGCGCTGGCCGAGCAGATCGTCGATGACGAGGAGGTCGTCTATCGTCCGCTGGAAGGCATGCTGGTCGAAGGCCCGTGGAGCAAGGGGCGGGTGGTGCTGATCGGCGATGCCGTCCACGCCACCACGCCGCATCTGGGGCAGGGCGCCGGCATGGCGATCGAAGACAGTATCGTGCTCGCCGAGGAGCTGGCCCGTCACGCCTCCGTCGAAGAAGCGTTCGCGGCTTATCATGATCGCCGCTTCGAGCGCTGCGCCTACATCGTGCGCGCCAGCCTCGCCATTTGCATGGGTCAGATCGGAAAAGGCCCGCCTGTCGACAACGCCAAGGCCACCGCCGAGATGTTTGAGCGCACCGCCGGGCCGATTTGAAAAGGAACTGAAGATGAGCCGCGTCACTGAAATTCGCTATGTCGGCTATGCCGTTACCGATTTTGCCACCGAGTCCAGCTTCTATGAGAGCCAATGGGGCCTTGAGCGCGTGCCCAGCGACGATGGCATGGCGTGGTTCAAGACGCAGGGGCATGACGAGCATCATGTCGTCCGCCTGCGGCCCAGCGACGAGAACCGTGTCGATGTGATCGCCCTGGCTGCCGATAGCCGCGCCGATGTCGATGCGCTGTGCGAAAGGGTGCGGGCCTCGGCGGCCAAGCTGGTGAGCGAGCCGCAGGCTTTGACCACGCCCGGCGGCGGCTATGGCTTCCGCTTCTTCACGCCCGATGGCCTGCTGATGGAGGTCTCGTCCGATGTCGCGCGTGGCGAGGCGCGCGAGATCACGCGCTGGGAAGGCCTGCCGGTCAAGATCAGCCACATCGTGCTGCATTCGCCGGATCATCAGGCCGCCGTGCGCTTCTTCTGCGATGTCCTGGGCTTCAAGGTTTCCGACTGGCTTGGCGACTTCATGTGCTTCCTGCGCTGCAACAGCGCGCATCACCGCATCGCGCTGCTGCCTGGGCCGCCCTGCCTCAATCACGTTGCTTATGACATGACCGATGTCGACGGCATGATGGCGGGCATCAGCCGCCTCAAGCAGAACAAGACCGATATTCGCTGGGGGCCGGGGCGCCATACGGCCGGCGACAATACCTTCTCCTACTTTGTCACGCCCTCAGGCTTCGCGGTGGAATATACGGCGGAGCTGGAAGACGTGGATTTCGAAACGCATCAGCCCAAGGTCCATGTGCCCGCGCCGCGCGTGATGGATCAGTGGGGGATCGGCGTCGGCGGTCCGCAGACCATGCCACATCCGGAGGCCAATCCCGGCCTGTTCGTGGCAGTGGAGGCCTGATCCGTGGCGTTGTTCGAATATTTCCCCAACTACATCTGGAACCTCTCGGTCGCCATCGCGCTGGAGAGCGGCGGGCGCATCGGCGAAATCGTGGATATGTGCCAGCCGATCAAGGATGCCGCCGCCAGCGGCGCTGACGCCGGCACACCGCAGTTCATGGCGCAATGGGTACGCGTGGCGGATACGCTGGTCAGCCTTGCCGATGAGGACATCGCCAAGGGCCGGGCCATCTCGGCATCCGAGAAGCTGGAGCGGGCCGCGCTCTACCTGTTCGTCGCGGAGCGGATGCAGGGCCATGGCTCCCCGGGGCGCGAGGAAACCTACGCCCGGGCGCTGTCGATCTTCGCCCAGTCGACCGATCTCGGCAAGATCAACCGCGAACGGGTGGAGATCCCGCTCGGCGATGGCAGCATGATGTCGGCGCTCTACACGCGGGCGCTCGGCGAGGGGCCGCGGCCGGTGGTCGTCTACTGCAATGGCCTCGATAGCTGCAAAGAACTGCTCTACTGGTCGCGCCTGCCCGAGGCGCTGGCCCGACGCGGTGTCTCCACGCTCTGCGTCGATCAGCCCGGCACCGGCGAGGCGCTGCGGCTGCACAATCTGCCGGTCGATCCGCACAGCGAAAACTGGGCATCAAAAGCCGTCGACTGGCTGGAGACCCAGCCGGATGCCGACCCCAAGCGCATCGGCATGACGGGCATCTCGCTCGGCGGCCACTTCGCGCCGCGCGCCGTCGCCTTCGAGCCGCGCTTCGCCAGCGGTGCCTGCTGGGGCGCCAACCACAATTGGCGGGAAGTGCAGGACAAGCGCATCCGCCGCGAAGGCGAGAACCCCGTACCGCACTACTGGGCGCATGTGTTCTGGGCATTCGGTGCGACAGACATGGAGGATTTCCTCGCTAAATCCGAGGACATGAACCTCAATGGCCGCATGGATGGCGTGCGCGTGCCCTTCCTGGTCACCCACGGCGCACATGACCGCCAAATCAGCGTGGAATATGCCCATGACTGCTACGCGCAACTGGTCAACAGCCCCCGGCGCGAACTCAAGATCTTCACCGAGCGCGAAGGCGGGGTGGAGCATGTCGGCGCTGACAATATGTCTTACGGGCGCGATTATATTGCTGACTGGTTCGCCGAGACGCTGGGTGGCCATACCGATTGATCGAAAAAAACTTCGTCGGGTGCTGACGTCGCTTCCCGCCGCCCGTCGTTTTCGCAAGTCGCCATACCTCCTGTTAGAATGTCTTGTTTCCGCATCCAGCAGGTTGGGAGCGCGATAAGGGGACTAAGTTCTGCGAGGTACGGCGGGTCGGTCTATTGTCGGTGCAAATCGTTTAAGGTTCGAGAGCGGACCGGCGCAGGCTCGCCTCCTTTCGGCACGGCCGAGAGTCAGGAAGACATCGTACGCATTTTATCCATGGTTTCCATTGAGGATGCACCCCACAATATGAGGACTATCGAGCGCGCGCTGAATGTTTTGCGTGACGCAACGGCCGCGAAGGGCAAGGTGGAGACCCGTGGGGGTCGCGCTCGCGCTGTGGGTGCTCGCGAGCGCTGCCCGGACGGATGGCTGGTCGCGTTCTGGGAAGTGGCAGAATCGGACCATGAGACTGGGCGCAATCAGGGATTGCACGCCGCCTATAATGGCATTGTGAGACTGCTGCGCACCAGCGGAGGTCTGTCCGAAGACGCTGCGAGGATGAAATGAGGCCGCCGCATTCCTATAACGGTCCCTCAACCTCCAATTGCGCAGGATCGAGTACGCATGGCCAATGGCTGGGCGCTCGAGGGCGCTGTTCAGAACCAAATCGAGGACAGCGTGAAAGACGCGCTGGCAACAGCGCGTGCTCGTATGCCGGCAGGTTCGGGTCGCGCCGATTGTGAGGGAAGGTGGAGAGCCAATCCCGCAGGCACGCCGCGAAGCTCTGCCCGGTGCCCGGACATGCGTGGCCTGCCAGTCTGGCCGCGACAAGCACCGGGCTTTTTCCTTGCATCAACCGGCGCGGCAGTAAGGATAGCCAACTGCGCTGATGGTGAGCGGTCAAAATCTCACGCCATCGGGGCACTGCTGGCCGCAGTCGCCAATTTAGCAAACATTTAGCGTACAAATGCTGGAGTTCAGAAGCGGCCGTTCATTAATAACGTAAATGTCGTTTCGCCAGAATTGTAGCGTCCCCATTACCGGATGATCGGTTATTGATGGGCATTGCCGGCATGAAATCCTCAAATTTCAGATATGTACCAAATCGGGGCAGTCTCAATCCCGCGATAGCGGAGCCAAATCAGCCCCCCACGCATTGTGGTTAACGCGCATGCCATACAATGGTGGGTTGAGGGGGAGGAATGGTCACGATATCGAAGACCGAGGTGGCCGCAGACCGCATATTTGCAGAGCCGGACGGTGGGCGCCCGATCGATCAGGACGGACAATCTGACCGGGTTGCAGACGATCTGGACTGGATACTGAGCAAGTTCGCCGGTCGCGTCTTTGCGGATGAGGCGGTTCTTTCCCTTCATCGCGACGATAATAGCCCAGAGCTGCTTGCGCGAGTGAGCCCCAACCGCGCCTTGCTCTCCGATCCGCACTTGGCGGTTGCGATCGCCTGCCAGGATACCGACGCGCTTCATTATACCGGCCAAGGTGCGCGTGTTGCTTGGCACGAACTGACGCAGGTCGAGGAAGCGAAGCGTGCTATGACCTTGGCCGTGGCAGAACATGGTGGGCTGCGCCTGATCCTCACGGCGCTTTACCGCCATGCCAACATGGTCCAGCGGCTCGCCGCCGAGCAGATGGCCAAGAAGCTGCAGCCCGTGCTTGCGGGCTATTTTCGTCTCTGGCTGCATGCGCGAAGCCAGCAGCGGGCCTTGATCGCCTATAAGTCGGCGCTCGACCTGAGCGACGTGGCGATTATCATTCTTGACGGCCATGGAGCGGTGATCGGCGAGAATGCCGTCGCCACGCTGATGTTCCAGAAGCGGGATGTCGTGCACAAGTCGCGCTATTCCCTTGTTGCCGTCAATCGCGGCGAGACCACGAAGCTGCACGCGGCCATGGACCATGCGTCGCACGATGGCGAAGCGGTGCTGATCAGCCTGAGCCGGAAGAATTATCGCCGGCCTCTCATGGCCCTTTTATCGCCGACATTCACGCGCCCGGAAATTTCTGCGGATCCCTCTTTCGTTCTGTGCATTTATGATTCGGACACGAACGTGACCTTGGCGCTCCAGCGCTGTTGCGACGCCTATCGGCTCACCAAGACCGAGGGTCAGCTGGTCCACCATCTGGTTTGCGGCCTCGCGCTGAGTGATGCTGCCGCCCAGATGAAAATAGCGGATGCCACAGCCCGAAGTTATTTAAAACAAATCTTCGGAAAAACGGCCACAAACCGGCAATCTGATCTTATCAGGGTGATGTTATCGAGCATTGCCCGAACATCATTGGGTCATTTCTCGACGCTCTGATTTATATCCAGATTCCCCTATAACTATTGTTAGGCTTGCGCTCGTCTTCACAATTATCACGTTCACCCCCAAATGAGGGTTACTCATACAGCGCTATGAGGGGGGAAGAGATAGTTTGGTGGGGGTGAAGGTTAATTCGCCGTTAACCTATTCAGGGTGGGTCTCCGCGGAGGCGGAGTCGATGCGTCGATCGGGGAAAGCCCCGAGGGCGGCGTGGGAACCCTGAAAGGACGACAATCGATGAAAACTCTACTGATCACGGCCTCGGCCGCCGCCCTTATCGCGGCATCCCCTGCGCTGGCGCAGGACGGCAACACCATCAGCGATAGCGGCAACAACAGCTGGATGGCCGAATCCACCACCAGCGACAGCGGCAACAGCGCCTGGACCGCAAACACGTCCACGAACGTGGCCACCAACACGGATAACAGCGTTGCCGACAGTGGTAACGATATGTCGAACAACTCGGTCAACACCGCCGACAGCGGCAACACGATGACGTCCGACAGCGGCAATTCTGCCTGGACGGCCAACACCACCACGAACACGGACAACAGCGTGGCGGACAGCGGCAATAGCGCCACCACAACCACCACCAGCGACAGCGGCAATTCGGCATGGACCTCCAATGCCACCACCAACACCGACAACAGCGTCGATGTGGCGGACAGCGGCAACGACATGTCGAATAACTCGGTGAACACCGCCGACAGCGGCAACACCACAACCACGACGAGCGACAGCGGCAACTCGGCCTGGACGTCCAACGCCACGACCAACACCGACAATAGCGTCAATATTGCCGACAGTGGCAATGACATGTCCGACAACAGCCTCACTGTCTCCGACAGCGGCAATGATATGTCGAACAACTCGGTGAGCACCGCCGACAGCGGCAACAGCGCCTGGACGTCGAACACCACCACGAACACGTCCACGGACAATAGCGTCGCCGATAGCGGCAACGACATGTCCAATAATTCGGTGAACACGGCCGACAGCGGCAATGACTCGTCCACGCATGACATGTCGGACAACAGCTCCGCTTCGGGCGCGCAGGTTGCGGCCAACAATGGCGGCACGGCAACCGACAGCCGCGACATGTCCTCTCAGGATGACAGCTCGACCAACACCGTTGCCAGCAACAACAGCTGGGAAGACAATTCGGACAATTCCGATCACAGCTGGGCCTTCAGCGGCGGTGATACCGCAGCCGGTTCCGCCAAGTCGGATTCCGTCTTCGGTGACAGCGCCCTGGTCGCCAGCGCCAACCTCTCAAGCTATGTCACGGGCGTGAGCGTCAGCTTCGACGGTCGTGGCGGCGAGTCCCCGGTGGCTGATAACAGTATCCGCACGGGTGGCAGCGCATTCCAGAACTTTGCTGGCATGCAGGCGGTCAACCAGAACACCGGTGTTGGCGCATCGCAGAACGCGTCGGTCAGCGTGGCGGTCTCCGCGGGCGACATCACGCTTCGCTAAGCCTCTCCAACTGGCCGGCGATCTCCACCGCCGGCCAGTCTTTTCACATCGTAAAGGGAGAGGATGCATGAACCGATTTCTATTCCGCCGGGCATGGCTTGTGACCTTGTCGGGCAGTTTTGCCTCGGCTGCCCTTGCGCAACCGCCATTTGAAGGCGCGGCGCCGCCCGTCGACGTCGCCACGCTCGAGCAGGTGACGGGCCGCGCGGATCTCAACCAGATCGCCCAGTCCGAGCATGTCGCCGCCGTATCGGACAGCAGTGTGAGCGGCAATTCCGTGACCGGGGCGGTGGCCATCGATGGGAACGCATTCCAGAACCTTTCCGGCCTCGCGATCATCAATGCCAATTCCGGCAACAACGTCGCGATCAATGCTTCGATGAACGTCAACATCGCCCTGCTGCCCGCACAATAATGGCGCGCATGCTCCTTGCCGCACTCATGCTGCTCTCCGGCTGCAGTGCGCAGGTGAGCGGAGGACCGACGTTCCAGCTCGGAGCGGCGGGTCTTGGAGATGTCGCGCCGCCTGTCACGTCGTTCGAGGACCGGCGATTTTTGACGGTTGTTCGGCAGCAATATGATTTCAGTTGCGGTTCGGCTGCGCTCGCCACGTTGCTGACTTATCATTATCGCCGGAGCAGGGCGGAAGCCGACGTGTTCAACGGCATGTGGCGCGTGGGAGACCGTGCGCAGATTACCCGGCTCGGATTTTCCTTGCTCGACATGAAGCGCTATCTTGCCAATGCCGGCCTCAGCGCGGACGGATACAAGGTCTCGCTCGATCAGGTCGCTGCGGCAGGCGTGCCCGGCATCGCGTTGATCGAGGCGAACGGCTACCGCCATTTCGTCGTGGTCAAAGGCATCAGCGCGGAGGAGCTGCTGATCGGAGATCCGGCGCTCGGTCTGCGCACCATGTCGCGACCCGCGTTCCAGCGCGCTTGGAACGGCATTTATTTCGTGATCGGCGAGGATACTGCGGTGGGGCGCAGCGCCTTTAATGGGGATCGGCAGTGGGCGGCCTTCTCCCGCGCACCGGTCGGCGCCGCATTCGTTCAGCCGCTCAGCCAGCAAGCACTGGCTTTGACTGCGCCCTTCATGAGGGACTTCTAGCCATGAACCGCCATCTCATCTCGGCCGTTGCAGCAGTTGTCCTCTGCAACCCCGTCTTCGCGCAACCGCCGGTCGAGGGACACGAGCCGGTTGCGGAGGATGTTCTTGCCGAAAGCCGCGGCAAATTCCTCCTCCCCAACGGTGTGGAAGTCGCCATGGCCGTACAGACCGATACGAGCGTCGACGGGCAATTGCTCCTGCGCAGTGTCTTCACCGTCGATCAGGGCGCGCCGCGCCTTGCCATCTACGCGCCACAGTCGACAAGGCAGCCCGATGCGCCAGGCACCAGCGGCCCCTCGCAACACGCGGGCAACCCGGGTGATGTCTGGGTCAGTTTCGACCGCGAGAGCGGTGTCTCGCTCGTCGAGCGGAGCTATCGTCCGAGCGTCGGCGCCGTCACCGTGAGTACGGGCGAGCAGGCGGAGATCGGCCTCAGCCCCGATGGATCGACACCACTCCCGCTAGGCCCGGGCGATCGCGCGCAGACCCAGAACGGCACGGTCGGGCTCGACCGGCTAGGCAGCGGTTTCAAGGTGACCTTGTCGAAGCAGGATCTGGAGGTCAGCCACGTGTTTGGGCAGGCCTTGGGCAGTGTGCTCCTCAACAGCGGTAACAACCGTGCGATCGAGACCAGCACGACGATCAACCTCGATCTGATGAACGCCACGCCCGCGACCGTCGGCTCGGCCATGCCGAGGATCGACAGCATGGCGCTTGACGCGACGCGGGATCTTATTCGTTGAAGGAAGGACACAAATGACCAGAATAGGTCGGCTCCTGGGGGGAGTGGCAATGCTTGGCGGCGCACTGGCTGCATCACCGGCATGGGCCCAGCCAACGGGCACCGCGCTGCCACAGTCGAGCAATGCTAGCCCCGAACTGAAGCAGGCGCTCAGCCTCATCGCCCGGCAGCAACAGCAGTTGGAAGCGCAGGAGGCGCGCATTCGCGCGCTGGAGCAGCGCCTTGCCATGGATGCGCAACCAAGTGGCGCAACGGCGGCGCCATCGGCAGCAAATCCGCCGCAAACTGTCCAGTCCGCCAGCAACGCTGTCCCGCCGCCGCGCGCGCCCAATGGTGCGCCCCAGGCCCCGGCTGGCCCCGTGGGGGAAGCGCCACCGGATATCGATCGCCCGCCCGAGGTCGCGGTGCTGGGAGAGCAAGGCAGCGTCGTGACCCGGCGCGGTCAGCTCACCGCCGAGCTTCAGCTCGATTATGCGCGGGCCGACCGCAACCGTGCGCTTTTCCGCGGCATCGAAGTGGTTGAGTCCGTGCTCGTTGGCGTGTTCGATATCAACGAGAGCCGGCAGGACGTGCTCACGGCATCCGCCGGCCTGCGTTATGGGCTCCTCGGCAATGTCGAGATCGGCGCCCGTCTTCCGTTCGTCTATCGCAATGACAAGTCGGTGCTGGCCCCGATTCAGGGCACGACGGGCGATCCCGATGCGGCGACCATCGATAGCAGCACCAGCGGCCGGGGGATTGGCGACCTTGAGCTGTCGGCGCGCTATCAGCTGAGCTCTGCGCGGGGCGGCTGGCCGTTCCTGATCGGCAATTTGCAGGTTGTGGTGCCCACCGGCACCGACCCCTTCGACATCTCTCGGGATACGCTGGGCCGCGCGACCCGTGCGGCCACGGGGTCCGGCTTCTGGGGCGTGACGCCGAGCCTGACCGCAATTCTGCCCAGTGACCCCGCCGTCCTGTTCGGCTCCATTGGCTACACCCGCAATTTCGGTCACGGGGTCGATACGGTCATCCCGCCGGTGCGTATCACCTATGTGAAGCCGGGAGACGCGATATCCGTCAGCATGGGGATCGGCGTATCATTGAACCAACGCACCTCGTTCAACCTGGGTTATGCGCACAGCTGGTCCTTCGGCACGCGCACCACGCAGCGCCTGCTGATGCCCACGATGGACTGGGGCGACCCGCAGGTGCAGACGGCGCGCGATCTCCAGATCGGCCGCCTGCTGTTCGGCGTAAGCTACCGCGCGACGGACCGCACGACGCTGAACTGGTCGGTCGAGGTGGGGGCGACCGAAGACGCCACCGATCTGCGCACGGTGCTGCGCATCCCGTTCGTGTTGTCGAGGGGCAGGTGACGCCGCGGAAAGTAGTTGGCGAGACGATCGCATTTTTCGGGAGCACGGCCAGGCACCGCAGCTATCCAGTGATAGATGAAGAAGGGCGGTTGCTCGGTCTGGTATCGAGATCCGACGCGCTGCGCTGGCAAGTTGAAAGCGCACCGGGAGACGTGGCTTTGTCTGATGTCGTTTCGGATGCGTCACAGCCCTTTACAACCGCGTAGGCACCGGTTGGTGTGGTGGCCGATCTCATGGTCTCGACGGGCGTCGGGCGTGTTCCGATCATCGACCCGATCACCAGCAAGGTGATCGGTATTCTATCGCGACACGATTTGTTGAAGGCGCGACGGATCGGAAATGAGGCGGAACGCACCCGTGGCCGTTAAAATGACTTAGCACTGATCGAACGTCCGCTGTCGGGATGCACAGTTCCGAAGCCAAAGTCTCGAATTGGGTCGGGTCTCTCAGGGCGGGCTGAAACGTCCCGAATGACTGCTATTGGCTGGAGCAGTCGTTCAAGTAGGCCGACCCCAACGACCGGCTTTGATCGACTGTCGCAGGAAGCGAACGCGGATCGTGGGACATTGCAATCAGCAGTGGATCATCTATTTGGTGTCAAATGCATTCGATACCGCGCCTCTTAAACCTGAAGAGCGAGTATTGATTGCCTACCTTCGGGAAGTAACGAGTGCAGTAATGCTTTGCCGCCTGGAAGGCCCGTGAGCTGGGATTAGAGCAGCGCTGCTGACAGACGACACCTAATTCATCGAACCGCTGAGCCGCTTTCCACAAATTCGTGAATTACTCGCCCAGGACCGTTGAAACGTTCACGATTTGATCTACATCTACTCTGGGGAAGCACAACCGGGGGTAGAGAGCTTGAGTATCGCGGACACAGGGGGCTTGAGCATTCCAAGGTCGTGGCCATATCAGCAGATGATGTGAAGTCGAGTTGCTAGTGGCCTCAGTCGGCGAAAGGGCTCACTCCCGCGAGATCTTCTCAACAGCAGTGTCAGACACATCAAGATCGCGTCTTGCGCGTCGACGCTCCATTGTGCCTGAAACCCGGTCGCCGAGCATCCTGCAGGCCACATAGAAGATTGGCGCAAAGATGAGGCCGAGCAGGGTCAGGCCGATCATCCCGTAGAAGACGGCTGTTCCCAGCGCTTGGCGCAATTCCGCACCGGCGCCCGTCGCAAAAGCGAGGGGGACCACGCCGGCGATGAACGCGAAAGACGTCATGAGGATCGGACGCAGGCGGATGCGCGCGGCGATGATCGCGGCTTCCCGGGAGGACAGGCCCTCATCCTCGGCCTGGCGTGCAAATTCCACGATCAGAATTGCGTTCTTCGCCGCAAGGCCAATCAGCACCACCATGCCGATCTGCGTGAGAATATTATTGTCCTCGCCTCGCAGGTTCACGCCCAGAATGGCGGAGAGCAGGCAGAGCGGTATGATCATGATGATCGCGAGCGGCAGCGTCAGGCTCTCATAAAATGCCGCCAGCGCGATGAACACGAAGATGATCGCCAGCCCGAAGGCAAGTTCACCGCTGCCGCCCGCAACACGCTGCTGATAGGCCAAGTCCGTCCACTCGAAGCCAAAGCCTGCGGGGAGGCGCTGAGCGGCGATCCGCTCCATCGCTTCCATCGCCTCGCCGGAGGAATAGCCCGGCGCTGCCTCGCCCTGAATATCGGTCGATGGATAGAGATTGTAGCGCTGAACGCGATACGGCCCGGTCGAGGGCGTGAGCTTAGCGACCGCGTCGAGCGGGACCATCGTGCCGGACGCCGAGCGCGTTTTTATCTGCCCCAGCAGGTCCGCATTCTCCCGATAGGCCGGGTCCGCTTGCGCAATCACCTGGAAGCTATGGCCAAGCAGGGTCATGTTGTTGACGTAGGAGCCCGCCATGTAGGTCTGGAGCGCGGCATAAACATCCTGGCTTTCCACACCGAGCATCTCGGCCTTATCGCGGTCCACCTCCACCGCGATGCGCGGGCTGCGCATGTTGAAATTAGTGAAGCTCTGGGAAATGGCGGGCTCTTCAGCGGCCGCCGCGGCGAGATCGCGTGTCACAGCATCGAGCGCCGCGTAGCCGTGCCCGCCACGGTCCTCCACCATGAGGCGGAAGCCGCCCGCCGTGCCAAGGCCGCGCACCGGTGGCGGCATGATGAGACGAATGTCCGCCTCGGTCATGCTCGAGAAGCGCTTGCGCAGGTCGGCGACGATGACGTCCGCGGTCAGTCCCTTGGGCAACCGCTCGCTGAACGGCTCCATGATGGCATAAAGCTGTCCGGCGCTGGACTGGACGGACATGCCCATCGCATCCACGCCCGCATAGACGGAGGCTGCCTGAACGCCCGGTGTCTCCAGCATGACATCGATGGCCTGCCGCACGACGGCATCGGTGCGTGCAAGGCTGGCGCCGGTCGGCAGATTGATCGCGACGACGGCGAGGCTCTGATCCTGCTGAGGCACGAAACCGCGCGGCGTGTCATAGAGCCGCCAACCGGTGAGCAACAGCAAGCCGATATAGAGGATGAAGACGAGGCCCATCATACGCAGCAAGCGCCGTGTGAGCCTTCCATAGCTTTGACCGAAGCGGTCAAACATCATCGTAAAGCGCTCGCCGCTCCGGTGCAGCCAACGCATGATGGCGGTGCGCGGCGGGACACTGTCATGCTGGCGCAGTAGCAGCGCGCACAGGGCGGGCGAGAGGGTAAGCGACACGATGAGCGAGATGACGGTTGCGGCGGTCACCGTCAGTGCGAACTGCTTGTAGAATTGCCCCGTGACGCCACCCATGAAGGCGGTCGGCACGAACACGGCCACCAGCACCAGCGCGATGCCGATGAGCGCGCCCCCCACCTCATTCATAGTCCGATACGCCGCCTCGCGCGGGGAAACGCCGGCGCGAATATGGCGCTCGGCATTTTCCACCACGACGATGGCATCATCCACCACGATCCCGATGGAAAGAACCAGCCCGAACAGCGAGAGGTTGTTGAGCGAGAAGCCCGCCGCCGCCATGACAGCGAAGGTGCCGACTAGCGAGATGGGTATGGCCAACAACGGGATGATGGCGGTGCGCCAGCTTTGCAGGAACAATATGACGACGATCACAACGAGAATGACCGCCTCGACCATCGTGTCGCGTAACTTGTTCACGGAATCGCTGATATATTGGCTGGGGTTGAATACGATCCGGTAGGAAACGCCGGGCGGGAAACTCTTGGCGAGTTCCTTCATCGTCTCGCGAACGGCGGTGGCCGTCTGGAGTGCATTGCCGCCCGATGCCTGCGAAACACTTAGGGGATAGGCTTCTCCCTGATCGAGATAGGCGTTGATCGAATAGGTCTGTGCGCCCAGCTCCACCCGCGCAATGTCGCCGATGCGGGTGACGCGCCCTTGCGCATCGCGTTTGACGATGATTTGCTCGAACTCTTTGGGCTGGTTGAGCTTGCTCTGAACATTCAGATTATATTGGGTAGGGCCGGGATTTTGGCTCATTTGCGCGCCGCCAACCGTTCCCGCCGCAAGCTGGATATTGTTGCCGCGCAGCGCCGCCAATATCTCTTGCACGGTCAGGTCGCGCGCGGCTGCCTTGTCCGGGTCGATCCAGATGCGCATGGCATAATCACGTGAAGCGAATGTTCCGACATCGCCCACGCCGGGCAGGCGGAGCAGCCGTTCGCGCACCTGCATGGTTGCGTAGTTGGCGAGATATTCGCGATCGATACTGGGTGAAGTCGACAGCATGTGGACGATCATCAGTGTGTCGTTCTGCGCCTTGCGCACCGTCACGCCGAGATTTTGCACTTCCTGCGGCAGCTGGGGCAGCGCGGTCTGCACGCGGTTCTGCACCTGCACCTGCGCCAAATCAGGATCGGTGCCGATCTGGAAGCTGATGTTGATCGTCACGCGGCCATCCGCAATCGCGGTCGAACTCACATACAGCGTGTTGTCCACGCCATTGATCTGTTGCTCCAGTGGGGCTGCAACGGTGTCCGCCATAACCTCGGCAGACGCGCCGGGATAGACGGCGGTGACGCTGACCACCGGCGGCGAGATTTTTGGATATTGGTCGACCGGCAAGCGCCAATAGCTAATGATGCCGACGAGCAGAATGAACAGCGACAAGGCGCAAGCAAAGATGGGTCGCGCGATGAAGAAATGCGAGAAGCTCATCCGCGCGTTGGCGGCGCTCACTTGGTCGCTCCCGGTGCGGGCCGCTCAGGTTCGATCTTGCCTAGCTTGGCGACGACCTTCTGCCCCACTCGCGCGCGCTGCATGCCGGCGATGACGACCTGCTCGCCGGGCGCGAGGCCGCTGCGGATCACCCGCAGGCCGTCCGCTATATTGCCCAGCTCCACAATGCGCTGGGCAATCAGACCATCCTTGCCGACGACGAATACGGTCGGACGGGTCTGATCGACAATGATCGCCTTCTCTGGAACAAGCAGTGCAGGGCTAGGCGCGCCCAAAGTCCAGCGCATCCTCCCAAACATGCCGGGCGTGAGCAAGCCGGTGGGGTTCTGTACGAGCGCTTGTCCGCGGATGGTGCCGGAGCTTCGATCGAGCGCATTGTCCAGCATCTCGATCTGACCGGCCCAACTGAACTCGGTTTCATCCTCAAGGCGGATCTGCACGACAGCGCCACTCTCACGAGCCCGGCGGAATTGCAGGAAAGCACGCTCCGGCGCATCGAACACAAAGCGCATGGGGTTCTGTGTCATGATGGTGGTGAGCAAGGTCTGCTCGGCCGAGACCAGATTGCCTGCTGCAAGCCTGCGATAGGATGCCCGCCCGCTTGCTGGCGCCGTGATGCGCGTGAACGAGAGATCCAGCGATGCGGCCTGCGCGACGGCGCGGGCGTTGGCCAGCTCAGCGGACGCCTGCTCCCAATCAGCAAGGCGGGTATCGACCAGGGACTGGCTGATGAAGCCATCGCCGATCAGGGCAGTCGCGCGTTTATAATCAGCCGAGGTTCTGGCGAGCGCCGCTTGCGCACGGGCGACGCCGGCGCGGGCTTGCGCCAGTCTTGCGGCGAAGGGCCGTTGATCGAGCGTGAAGAGCAATTGTCCGCGCGTGACGGACTGCCCGTCCTTGAAGTGGACCGATTGCAGCAAGCCAGAGACTCGCGGACGCACATCGATGGCGTCCACCGCTTCAAAACGTCCTGCATAATCTACCCAATCGGCCACATTGCGGCTGAAGGGTTTTGCGATAATGACTTGCGGTGTAGGCGGCGGCGGTGGCGCTTTTTCCGAGCAGGCAGCCAAAGCGTGAAGGGCAAAAGCGATTAGAAAAGTGCGCTGGTTGCGGGGGAACTGCGAGATAGCAATCCTGCGGCAATGCCATTCCTCAGGTCGCGCTACCGCGCTGTGGCTCCCCCTCATTCGTCCATCCCCCCGCGCAGACTGCAAAAATATTGTTTTCCAGCGCTTATATCCGTTCGTCCTAGCAGCACCTCATAGTAGACGAAAGCAACTATTGGCCTGCGAATGAGCGCCCTGCAACTTCTCGATCTGAGGGCTTTTCTGACGGTTGTGCTGGCGAGCACGTCCTGCATCAGATCTTTCACCTCACCAACGGGCACGCGCCTAGCGAAATAACGGTGCCAGGCGCGGTTGCGCAGCGCGACGCGCTCATCCTCCAAAATGGGCTCGCACCTTTCCTGCACCTACGCTATCTCCGCCAGAGGTCAGATCTCACTGTCTCCTAAGAGCGGAAAGGCGGCCAACCCCTCATGTTGAGCGTGCATCAGAAGCATCGGTCAGCACTGTGTCGGTGTCTCGGCCCAATGGTAATAAGGCGCTGGGCAGGGGAACTGGCACCTCATTGACGTGATATGTTTGCGCGTCCTGCCCGTCGGAATGAAGAGGCCCGAACGACTGCTATTGCTTGGAGCAGACGTCCGTTACGCCGGATCTGAACGACCAGGTTTGGTCGGTTGCCGCCAACATAGCCGTTGTTCAGCACGCTTCGCTTGAGTGTCGGAGCCGGACATTCGTTAGTGGGGAGGGCCCTAGCTGGATTTGCGAACATATCTGACGCTCATGCGAACAAATGCGTGACCTCTGCGTCAGGCATGAGAGCGCCAACCAGTAGAGAACGGTGACAACTCTCTGGGTTGCGCTCGAAACAAAGCAAGGCGGTAGGCATCTCGTTCACGAGGTCGCATAACTGCGCTCCTTGCGCGATTGCTTCGGGCAGTTCCAGCTGACCAGCATAAACCTCGGCCAAGCGAGCATGATCGCCTTTTCTCGCAGCTTCGCGGCCTGCAGGGGGCGTGCCAAGAGCCTTAAATCCGACATAGGCAATATCCGCCTCTCGTAACCCGGCCGCCAAAATATTCTTCGAAAAGCCCGGTCGGCGGGAAAGCGGGACTGCGCGAACGTCAGCGACGCATTTCACGCCGGCACCAAGCAAAGCGGATACAAACTCCGCCTGGGTCGCACCTTCATATCCGATCGAAAATATCCTCATTCTCTGTAGATAGGAAGCGCGGCGGTTATAGCTATGGTAAGACTTGGGATGGTCGCCTCCCGCCCCAATTTCGACATTCAGACCGTTGAACGATCATCCCGAAAGCGGCCATTCGTTCAGTCCCGTTTTTAATGCCGCGAACTGGGACTTTCCTGCCGTAAGCAACAGAGCTTGTGGATGGCAGATATGAGGCGGACAGCGGACATTCTGAAAAACTGTCAGCACCAATTGGGAGTGCAACAGGCTAGACCGAAAGCGAACTAGCAACATTCGATTGCGGATTTAATAGAGCCATTATTCGGGCAAAACTGTGCAGATAAGCGCAGCCTAGAGCTGTAAGACTAGGCCACATGTGAATTTTTCTGGTTGGCGCAGCTGATTCTTTATCGCCCCTCGCTATAAGCCTTTTGACGCGCCAGACGTTCTGCATAAGCGCGGATCGGCCCTTCGAGTGGCTGCAGTAGCTCGTGAAAGCCATCATGCAACCGCTGCGCCATGCGATCGAGGCCACTGATCAGCCGGTGAACGTCTTCCAATCTTTCCGATATGTGCTGCTTTAGCCGCACGCTCGTGTCGCCCGACGCATCCAAATAGGCGTGATCGACCTCGCCGCCCTTATGCTCATAGATGTGCCGGCGCAGGAACATGCGCTTGAGAAACGTGACCTCTTCCGCCGCAAGGCCTGTAAGCACGTTAATATCGAACCACTGGAGCACATCGTCGATAGCACCGAGATCATGGAAGCGGCCGCGCTGCAGGCGTTCGCTCCGTCGCTTTGACAGAGGCACGAGATGAAGGAATTGCTTGGTGTATTGGCCGACAAGATTATCGAAGGCCGACACCGCGTCCCGCACCGCGTTGCTGCTCTTGTCCGCTGTAGATGTCGCGCGCAATGCGGCCATGTCCGATCGGAACATTGCCAGATCGTTACGCGTGCCGCAGGCAGAGCAATAAGCGAAGCGCCCGATAACATCGTTATATTCGTCACAGGCCGCGCAGTTGAATTTGTGCTGCTGGCTCTCCTCGGACACATAGAAGGCGGGTTTTTCACCTTCCTGACCGGCGGCATCGGCCACGGCGTCCATGTCGATGGTGATGCTGCCATCCTGATCGGCATCCAGGGCTTCGGTCAACGCGTGGCAGAAATGTGCGACATAGCGCCGCTGGGCTTCCGAAAGGAAATTGAAGGGCTGATCCTGAAATCGGCAGTAGGGGCAGAGTTGCGGCCATGGCCCGCTGCGCCAATAGCCACTGCACGTGGGGCAGTGGTGGCCGAATTTGCCGCGGCTGTCCGAGCCGATCATGATCATGTAGCAGCCGCCAACGGGAGGCGGGTCTTGCTGGTCGCCGATCCCGCCGAGATTGGCGGACGCGATGGGAATGCCCTGCTGGAGCGCCCAGACGGCGATCATGGACATGGGGTTGGGACGTGAGCCGCTGTAGGTCTGCTGATACCCCCGCCGCCCCTGCTCATCCGTCATGATGTTGACGGTGATCTTGCCCCCCGAATGGGCGATTTCTTCAAATTCCGTCATCGCGCTCCTAGACCGTCCCAAAACTCAGAGTCTCCGATGCAGATGATATAGCACGGCTTTAGCACAAGCTTACGTCTATCTCGATTGGAACGACTGAGGTTGGGGTCGGCAGCCGACAATGCTCCGCCCAAGCAGCAAATGGCGGCTATTGCGGGTTCTCTTCCCGCAACCCGCCCGGCGGCTCTTGGCGGATGAGACGTTCGTTGCTCTGATCGGGAACGACTGGGTCTGGTCGAAGGCAGTCATAGCGTTCATCGCTTCGGAATGTCCGCTTTGGCTCGATCAGCAGTTAAAAGCTGCCCGTCAGGACTGTCCGCAAAAGCAGTCGCGAAACTCTGCTCCCAAAGCAGGTGTGCGATCCGGCTGAACGAACAGCTGCTTTCCTCATTGCTGAGGGCGCACATTCGACTGGACTTGTTCTGCACACCGAGCATTGGTGCTGGTCGAGCCGCTGGAAAGAACTGTGGATATGCCCTGCCGGCTTGGTCGACAGGGCTGTGGGTGGTGGGAGCAGCGCAGTGCTGCTCCGCAAGAGGAGACCACCCATGACCAAGCTCAACGACCTGCAACTCGTTCTGCTGTCCGCTGCTGCCCAACGTGACGATGGCAGCTTGCTGCCACCGCCCGATCATCTCGCGGGCCAGGCAGGCCGGATCCGCAAGGCTATCCCGCCGCTGATCAAGCGGGGTTTGATCGAGGAAGCGGCGACGACCGACCTGCCGAAGGTCTGGCGGGAAGAGGGTGATGATCGCTTCGCGCTTGTCATCACCCAAGCGGGCCGTGCCGCGATCGGCGTGGACAGCGAGCAGAATGCTCAGGCTGAGACTGTTGCTACTGCGGCCGTCGTCACGCCACCGAACCGCACACGGTCAAAATCAGAGCAGGTGCTGGATCTGCTCCGCCGCGCGAAGGGCGCATCGCTTGATGAGCTGGTCGGCATGACCGGCTGGCTGCCGCACAGTACCCGCGCGGCGCTCACCGGCCTGCGCAAGAAGGGCCATGGGATCACGCTGGACAAGAGCGGTGAGCGCGCCTGCTATCGTCTGGTCGAAAGCGCTGCGGCATGAGCCTGGAGGCACGCCTTGATGCTCTGGCGGCGCTGTCGTTGGGCGAGCTGCGTGATCAATGGCGATCGTCAATGGGTTCAGAGCCGCCGCGCGTCAGCGCCGATCTGCTGCGCCGACTGCTCGGCTATGCGCTGCAGGAGAAAACCATGGGAGGGTTATCGCCCTCCCATGGCCAAGCCCTCCGTCGCCTTGCTGCCGGCAAGGAGAGCGTCCCGCTCAAGAGCGGAATGCATCTTATGCGGCAGTGGAACGGGCGTAGCATCAGCGTCACCGTGGTTGAAGATGGCTATGTGTGGGACGAGCGCTGCTATCGGTCGCTGTCGGCTATTGCCCGCGCGGTAACCGGAACGTCCTGGTCTGGTCCCCGCTTCTTCGGGCTGCATGACCATGGCTAGGCGGCCCAAGGTCGTTGAAGGACCGCGCGGCGCTGTGCGCTGCGCCGTCTACACCCGCAAGTCCAGCGAGGAAGGGCTGGAGCAGGCGTTCAACAGCCTCGATGCCCAGCGCGAGGCCTGCGAGGCGTACATCGTCAGCCAGCGCCATGAAGGCTGGACCCTGGTCAAGACCGCCTATGACGATGGCGGCTACTCAGGTGGGTCAATGGATCGCCCCGCGCTGGTCCGCCTGCTGGCAGATGTGGAAGCCGGAAAGATCGACGTGATCGTGGTCTACAAGGTCGATCGCCTGACCCGCGCGCTGTCCGACTTTGCCCGCATCGTCGAGATCCTCGATGCCCGGGGCGCCAGCTTCGTCTCGGTCACGCAGGCGTTCAACACCACCAGCAGCATGGGGCGGCTCACACTCAATGTGCTGCTCTCCTTTGCCCAGTTCGAGCGCGAGGTCACCGGCGAGCGAATCCGCGACAAGATCGCCGCGTCGAAGAAGAAGGGCATGTGGATGGGCGGTAACCCCCCGCTTGGCTATGATGTGAAGGGCAGGGCGCTGGTGATCAACCAGGCCGAAGCGAGCCAGGTCCGCCACATCATGAACCGCTATATCGCGCTGGGCTCCCTGCAGGCCCTGGTCGAAGAACTGTTGCGCGATGGCTATCGCACCAGGCAGCTTCATGGTCGGGGCGGCATTGCGTTCAGCCGCGGCGCGCTCTCACACCTGTTGGGCAACGCTATCTATCGCGGCAAGGTCGTGCACAAGGGGGCGGTCTATGACGGCCAGCACGACGCGATCATCAATGAGGCACTTTGGGATGCGGTACAGCGTCAGCTGGAAGAAGGACGCAACAACCCCCCGGCCAAGCGGTCTCCCAGGCGCAGCTTGCTCACCGGCCTGATCCACGATGGGGAAGGCCGAAAGATGTCGCCCAGCCACACGGCCAAGGCGGGCAAGCGCTATCGTTATTATGTAACCCATCCCAATACGCTCATCGGCAGCAGCGAAAAACGATGGCGGGTCAGCGCGCCGGAGATCGAGCGCATCGGCACGGATCGCCCGAAGGGCTGGCTCACGGATCATCGGGCTCTCGTCGAGTTCGTCGGCGCCCAACGTGCCATAGGTGCGCTGACCAGAGCATCCCAGGTTGCAGCCGATCTGCACAAGGCATCAAAGCGTCCGGCGATGCTGACGATGCTCCTCGGTCGGATCGACATGGCAGAGGAGAGCATCACTCTCACACTCCACCGTGACAAGCTGCAGTCCCTCCTGGGTCTGGATCAGCTGGCCCATGACCGTCCGGTGCAGCTGACCAGCCGCGCGATCCGCATCCGGCAAGGCAAGGATGTTCGCATGATCATTGGCGACTCGCGGGATCGGTCAGCTGATACGATCAATAAGCCGCTGGTCGCGCTGATCGCAGAAGCCCGAGCGCTGCATCTAGCGCTGCTTGGCGCCCCCGAGCATAGTCTGGCATCACTTGCTGACGCGCAGGGCAAGTGCCGCAAGCGTTCTGCGCAGCTGCTGCGCATCGCAATGCTTGCGCCAGATATCGTGGCGCAGTGCATCGAAGGTGTTCAACCGGTTTCGATTACGACCAAAGGACTGCTCAACATCGATCTGCCGATCAACTGGAGTGAGCAGCGGGCTTTGCTTGGCTGCAGGTAAATTCAGTCACCCATCTAGGGAAAGCGTCGGCCGGATGTCCTCCGGCCGTTTTCTTGTTCGACGCCGCGCAGCGCCGACCTGTCATGAGGTTTGGAAAATGGCCACTGACATAATGGGATAGAAATGGCCGACGGTGCCCGCGTGCTTGGTCTGTAGACCTCAGTTCGCGAAGCGTCGGCGCCAAAACGGCGCAGTTTCGCGCGAGTTATGCCGCGGCCACACCATGGCTGACGAATCTCGGAGAAACACGGACTATCTGGTGCGGGCGGTCGGACTCGAACCGACAAATCCTTGCGGATGGCGGATTTTGAGTCCGCTGCGTCTACCAATTCCACCACGCCCGCACGGCGCGAACCCCTTGATGCAGCGCGCTGCGGGGATGGCTGGCGCGCCTATATCTCACCTTTTTAGGAAACGCCAGATGCTCGGTGGCGTTCATGTACCGCGCGTGAGAATAGATCGTCTTACGCCCGTGCCCTCGTCAGCCGGCCCGTTCGATCAGGCTTCGGCGTGGCCGTAATCGGAGCGGTGCCGGCGGGCATCGCCGGCGGTGGCGCGGTTCTTGAGCGCCTGCTCGACCCTGTTGAGCAGTTCGGCCGGGCGATAGGGCTTGCCGATCACATCCTGCGAGATGGTCTGCGGGCCATCGGAGACGAGCTGCTCATTATAGCCAGTGGTCATGAGGATCGCGATGCCGGGCACCAGCTTCACCGCTTCCTCCGCCAGCAAAATGCCATTCAGGCTGCCGGGCATGACGAGATCGGTGAAGAGAAGATCGACCGGGTCGGCCTCCATCAGCTTCTGCAGCGCCTTGAGACCCTCATCGCCCGAGATGGCGGTCGAGACACGATAGCCGGCGCTTTCAAGGATCTCGCGGGACAGGGCCATGACTTCAGGGCTGTCTTCCACCACCAGAATATGGGCCTTGCCGGAGGAACCATCCGCGGGCGCGGCCGCGGTGATGGGGGCCGGGTTGCCGGCGCGGTCATCCTCGTCATTCTGCACGGAAACCGGGAAGAGCAGGCGGATCGTGCTGCCGACGCCCTGTTCGCTCTCAATCTCCAGCCGGCCCCGCGATTGCTGCAGGAAGCCGCTGGCCATGGCGAGGCCGAGGCCCGTGCCCTGACCGGTGGGTTTGGTGGTGAAGAAGGGCTCCGTCGCGCGCTGGGCGACATGGGCGGGCATGCCTTCCCCCTCATCCGTCACCTCAAGGCTGATATAGTCACCGGGCGGAAGCTGGCGGGCGGCAGCATCGCCGTTGAGATGCAGCTTGCCGGTCGTGATGGTCACCAGCCCGCCGGCGCCGCGCATCGCGTCCTTAGCGTTCATCACGATGTTGAGCACCGCCATCTCGAACTGGTCAGGATCGACGTGGATGCGCGGCAGGCCCCGCCGTAGGCTGAGGTGCAACTCGATATCGCTGCCGAGCGCGCTCTCCAGCACATGCACGAAGCTCTGCACGCAATCGCTCACGTCCACTGATCGGGGCGTGAGGCGCGTCTTGCGGGCGAAAGCGAGCAGCTGGCCGGTCAGCTTTGCCCCGCGCGCGGCGGCGTGCTGGGCATTCTCGATATGCCGCCCGGCCCGCTCATCCTCGATGCGGTTCGAGGCCAGTTCCAGGCTGCCGCCGATCACCTGCAGCAGATTGTTGAAGTCATGGGCAAGGCCAGCGGTCAGCTGCCCGATCGCTTCCATCTTCTGCGCCTGGCGCAGCACTTGCTCGGTTTCGCGCCGCTTGGTGACGTCCAGCTGGCTGGCGAAAAAGTAGAGCAGCTTGCCGGAGACGTCATAGACCGGGCCGATGAACACCGCATTCCAGAACGGCGTGCCGTCGCGCCGGTAGTTGAGGATTTCGAGCGCGATGGACTCATGCCGCGCCACGGCATCGCGCAGTTCGGCGATCCGCTCGCGGTCCGTCTCGGCACCTTGCAGAAACCGGCAGTTGCGCCCGATGATTTCGCTCTCTTCGTAAAGCGTGAGGTCCAGAAATGCCTTGTTGGCAAAGACGATGGGATTGTCCGGCAGATTGGGATCGGTGAGGATCATCGGCATCCGCGTCATTTCGATCGCGGCGAAAAATACGTTGCCCCGTTCGCTCAGGCCCGGCGCGGTGATGGTGCGCTCACGCCAGTGATCCTTGCCGCGCACGGTCACCCGGCCTTCGGCTGCTTCAGTGCCCTGATTGTCATCCGAAGCGGCGGTATCCCCGTTTTCAGCCGCGAAGTCGTTGTGATCGCCCGATTCAATCGCCAAGGTCGCATTCCCTGTGGTTGCCCGCTCCAGCCGTCCGCGACTTTGAAGCCAGCATAACAAACGCTTCAGGACCGAGTGGTTCCCGAAAACCGCCCAGACTGCCCTTGCGTACAGGGGGTGGCTAGTCGTCCGATTGCCGGGGTGCAAGACAATGTGGGGACAGCCGGACTGCACGAACATGGACGCTGGGCGCGATCGCGCTATATCGCCTGCATGGCTCATACACAGGCAAAGCTCATCGTCCGTCCCGCGCTCGCCAAGGATGCGCGCGCGATCGCCCGGCTCTCCACCAAGGTCTATGGCAAGGCCGAGGCCATGACCGCCGCGCAAATTCGCGGCCAGATCAATAACTTCCCCGAAGGGCAATTCGTCGCCGATTATGAGGGCACTATCGTCGGCCACTGCGCTACGCTCATCGTCTCGCAGGAGATTGCCTTCGCCCCGCACAGCTGGGGCGAAATCACCGGCGATGGCTTCGGCACGCGCCATGACCCGGAAGGGGACGTTTTGTACGGCATGGAAGTCTGCGTCGATCCCGATTTCCGGCGTCTGCGCATCGGCCAGCGCTTCTATCGCAAGCGGCAGGAACTGTGCCAATATTTCGAGCTGAAGGGCATCGCCTTTGGCGGTCGCCTGCCGGGCTATGCGCGCCGCCGGCGGGATTATCCCGATCCGCAGGCCTATCTCGATGCCGCGATCGAGCGCAAGCTGCGCGATCCGGTGATCAACTTTCAGCTGGGGCAGGGCTTCCAGGCCAAGGGCATCCTGCCGGATTATCTGCCGGGCGACCGGGACAGTGCCGGCAATGCGGTGCTGATGTTCTGGCCCAATCCGCTGGCGCCGGAGGAGGGGACGGGGCGCGCCCACCATGGCACCCTCAAGCTGCCGTCATCGGTGCGGGTTGCCACGGTGCAGTTCCAGATGCGCGGCATTACACGGATCGAGCAGTTCGAGGAGCAGGTGGAGTATTTCGTCGACGTCGCGGCGGATTACCGCGCCGACTTCGTGGTGTTTCCCGAGCTCTACACGCTGGAACTGCTCTCCATCTCCCGCGCGAAGCTCGCACCCAGCGAGGCCATCGGCAAGATCGCGGAATATACCGAGCGCTATTGCGCGTTCATGGAGAAGCTGGCGGTCAGCTACAATATCAACATCATCGGCGGCTCCCACCCCACGCGGGTCGAGAATGGCGATATCCGCAACATCAGCTATGTCTTCCTGCGCGATGGGGCGATGTACACGCAGGAGAAGCTGCACCCCACGCCATCCGAGCGGCGCTGGTGGAACATCAAGGGCGGCTTCGGCGCCGATGCCATTCCCACCGATTGCGGGCCGATCGGTGTGATGATCTGTTATGATTCCGAATTCCCGGAGCTGGCGCGGCACCTCGTCAATCAGGGCGCGCTGCTGCTGTTCGTGCCTTTTTGCACCGATGAGCGGCGGGGCTATCTGCGCGTGCGCTATTGCTGTCAGGCGCGGGCGGTGGAGAACCAGTGCTATGTCGTGACGTCCGGCGTTGTCGGCAATCTGCCGAATGTCGAGAATATGGATATTCACTATGCCGAAAGCGCGATCCTGACGCCCTCGGACTTCCCCTTCGCGCGCGATGGCGTGGCCGCCGACACCGCGCCCAATACCGAGACGATCGCCATTGCCGACCTCTCCCTCGACGATCTGCTGACCAGCCGGCAGAGCGGCGCGGTGCAAAACCTGCGCGACCGCCGCTTCGACCTCTACGGCGTGCAATGGAAGGAGCCGCGCACCAAGCGGGCGCGCTGAGGCAAGCCGGGGACGGGGACCAGGCCCTAGCCCGCCTTCACCAGATCGGCGCCTTTCTCGCCGATCATGATCACGGTCGCATTGGTGTTGGCGCCGGGCACGGTGGGCATGACCGAGGCATCGATGACGCGGAGGCCGGTGACGCCCTTCACGCGCAGCGCGGGGTCGACCACGGCGTCGGGCCCGGTGCCCATGGTGCAGGAGCCGACGGCGTGCTGGCCGATCTCGACGACCTGGCGCACCCAGTCTTCCATCTCGTCATCGCTCTGCACCTGCTCGCGCGGCAGCAGTTCGGTGCCGGTCAGCGCGGCTTGCGGGGCGGTGCGGTAGATGCGGCGGGCCTCGCGGATGCCGCGGATCATGGTCTGCATGTCCCAGCGGTCGTCCATCAGGTTGAGGGTGATGGCGGGGCGGTCGTTCGGGTCGGTGGAGCGGAGCGTCATCCAGCCGCGGCTGCGCTGGTTGAGCACCACTACGCCGCAGGCCAGCTTGTGCGGTGGTGCGGGACGGAAGGGCGGCATCCACAGCCGCGCGCCGAAGGTCACCGGATTGCACATCAGCTGAATGTCCGGCTGCGCCAGCGCGGGGTCAGTGCGGATGATGACGTTGCAACTGTTGAGCTGCGTCGCGAACTTGCCGGTGCCGAGCATCAGCCACTGGACAAAATGGCGGGCTGCCCGGTCGAGCCGCAGTTCCTTGACGAAGGTGACCGGCTTGGTCGCCGCGAACTCCATCATGCAGCAGGGATGTTCGGAGATGTTGCGGCCGACGCCGGGCACATCGGCCTTCACCGCAATGCCCATCTCGGCAAGCTGTGCGGCTGGCCCCACGCCGGAGAGCAGAAGCAGCTGCGGGCTGTTATAAACGCCGCCGCTCAGAATGACCTCGCGGCGCGCGCGCACCTGGCGGGTCTGGCCGTCCACCGAATATTCGATGCCGACTGCGCGATTGCCGTCGAACAGGATGCGGCGGGCGAGCGCCTTCAGCCGCACGTCCAGATTCTTGCGACCAAGGGCAGGGCGGATATAGGCCGCCGCCGCGCTCGCCCGTCGCCCGCGCTTGTCGATGGTGACTTCGCCGCGCGCAGGGCCTTCCGCATCCGCGCCATTGATGTCGTCGGTCGCCGGATATCCTGCCGCCAGCGTCGCCTGCCGCAGCGGCTCGTGGAGCAGATGTCCGGTCTGGATCGGCGCGACATGCAGCGGGCCGCCCACGCGATGATAGGCGCTTTCGCCCCGCCAGCTATCCTCCATGCGCCGGAAATAGGGCAGCACATCGTCATAGCTCCAGCCGCGCGCGCCCATTTGCGCCCAGGTGTCGAAATCATTGGGGTGGCCGCGCATGTAGAACATGCCGTTGATCGAAGAGGAGCCGCCGAGCACCTTGCCGCGCGGAATCCAGATCCGCCGGCCATTGAGATGCGGCTCTGGCTCGCCCATGTCGCCCCAGCTCAATTTGGGGTCGGCGATGGTCTTGAGGAAGGCGAGCGGCATGGCGATGTCCAGCCGCTTGTCGCTGCCGCCTGCTTCCAGCAGCAGAACCGACGTGCCGGGGTCTTCGCTCAGCCGCGATGCGACGACGCATCCGGCCGATCCCGCGCCCACCACGATATAGTCGAATTCATCCATCTCGTTCGGTCCGCCTGCCTGAATTGCTTCAATTCTGCCTGTCGTACAGCAGCCCCTTGAGCGGGGGTGGCAGCGGCCGACCTTCCCGCGCGCCCGTCTGCCCCGCAAAGCCCGCGAGGATCGGACCGGACCAGTCGCGGATCGTGCGCTGCGCCATGCGCCACACGCCATCCTCCTGCCGGAAGATGTCCTCATAATAGCCCATCACGTGCAGGGCGTGCGGGCCATCGCCCTGGCGCAGGGCCACGGCGCCATAGGAGATCGCCCGCGCGCCGCCCTCGCAGGGCGTGAGGATGATGTTGGTGACGTGATGCTGCCGCCCCGCCGAAGCGGGCTGATCGCGAATGAAGGTCGCGAAATGGCGGATGGCGTCGGCGCCCTGCCAGCGCAACGGCGTCTCGAAGGCGTCCCAAATCAGCAGGCCATCACGGGTGAAGCAGCCCACGAAAGCTTCGACATTGCCGGTATCCAGTGCCCAGGCATAATGCGCGATGGCATCGCGGATGCCGAACTGATCGTCGGCGGAAAGGCGGGTGGTCATGCTTCAGGTCACCGCATAATAATCGAAGAAGGTCGAATTGCCTCGCCGCTCGGCAATACCGACGAAGACGGTGCGGTTGAGCCAGGCGTGCCGCCCGTCCGGCGCCTCGAAGCGCGGCGTGATGCGACAGTAATTGTCCTGCGGATCGACCTGCTCGCCCGCCTCGATCCGCGCCGTCATCTCCGGATTGGCATAGGCGATGCCGCGATTGTGGATGTAGATCATGGCGCCGTCATCGGCTTCCAGCATGTAATGCGCCTCGAATTCGACAAGGCCGCTGGACCAGAGGCGAGGCCAGTCCCCGCCCGAATAGGGCACGACATGGCCGGAAAGGCGCGGGCCGCTCACCACCCCGCCGGCGAGCGCGACGAAGCCGCGCGTGAAGCTTTGCAGGGCCGGCTGGAACCGCGTGCGCGGCCCTTCGCCGAAATCGAGACGAACGTGGAAAGCCAGGTCGAGCGCCGGAACGTGCACATCATCCTCCCCCGCGAGCGTTCGTGCCGCTCGTCAGATTGATTTTGTCTGCACGCTTGTGCCGGAAGCCGCCTGCGAATGCCAAGGCAAAAAAAGCGGGAGCCGCGCGTTCGCTTATCGCCGCAGTTTCAGGAACCAGCCGATGTTGAAGCGCCAGCCGTCCCCGGCGTTGGGAAAGGGCGCCTCGATAACGCGCGCGGCTTCCAGCGAGAGCGAGGCGCGGGCAGTATAGTTGAGGCGCAGGCCACCGCCGGCCGAGGCCATGGAATAGCTGGCTGCCGGCAGGCCGGTGCGGGCGTTGAGACGCACGCGGGCACCATCGACAAAGCCGTAGACTTCCGACCCCTGCAGGCGCGCGGGCAGTTTGGGACGCAGGGCCAGTTCGAACAGGCCGGCCATGCCCTTGTCGCCGCTGAGCAGCGCCGTCTCGAACGCGCGGCCGATCTCCGGCCCGCCCACCGAGAAGCGCTCGTTGCCGCCCAGCCGGTCGCCGCTATACTGGCCGCTCAGCCGCAGCCGTCCGACAAGGCGCTTGCCGATCATCCGGTCGTAATTGGCGCGCCCGGCAATCTTGGTGAAGTCGATATCGGTAAAGCCCGGCACGCCGCGCGCGCCCAGCATATCGAGGCCTCGGCTGCCGGTGAGGGCAAGGCTCAAGGCGCTCTTGTCCGCCAAGATCGAGTAGCCGGCGGCCGCGCGCACGGCCCGGATGCGGTCGGAGGAAATGACCGATCCGAGATAGGCCGCATCGCTGTTCAGCCCGTCGATCCCGGCGCTGACGGTGAGATTGCGTTTATATCCGCGAATGACGGGGTAGGAGAGGCTGAGCCCGAGCGTCTGCGCCTCGCCGACGATGGCGGGTGCCTGCAGCCGCGTATCCAGCCAGGAGGTCGAGAGGCCGAGGGTGAGGCCGTCCGTGCCGAGCGGCGTCTGGTGGCTGAACCCGGCATAGCGATAGCGCTTCAAATCGGCGGCGCTGAGCAGGGTCAGGTCGCTGCGGTCGCCATCGCGCAGCAGGCTGTAGAATTTGGCCGATGCGCGCCACTGGCCGCTGCCCAGCCCGCTTTGCGTGCGGTTATCAAAGCCGAAGGAGAAATCGCTATACTCCCGCTCCGGCGTAATCGCGAGGCGAACGCTACCGACCTGCGCACCCCGCAGCATATTGGCGTCGATCTTCGCGCCGGGAATGTCGCGCATCAGCGAGAGGCTGCGTTCCAGCGTGCGGCGGCTGAGCGGGTGCTCGCGCGCCAGCGGCGCAGCATAGGCCTGGATCAGCGGGGAGGCGCCCTTGGGATAAGCGATATCCTCGATAAACCCTTCGGCCAGCAGCACGCGGACATGGCCCTCGGCCAGATCCTGCTGCGGAATGGCGACCGTATAGAGCGCGATGCCGGTCTTGGCATAGGCATCGGAAATCCTCTTGGCGAGGGCGCTCAGGGTCTCGCGCGTGGCCGGCTGGCCGATGAAGGCCCGGGCGGCCTCTGCAACGGGCGCCGGGGCATCGACGCCGGAAAAGGTCACGCTGCGGATCGGCGTGGCGGTGGCCTGCGCCTCGACGTCCACCCGGCCTGTCGGATCATCCGCAGGCGGCCGCTCCTGTGCGGGCAGCACCGGGGTGGGTGCGGGCTGGCTTTGATCGATGAGGGGCGGTGTCAGGCCGCTGCCCGTGGGCTGGGCGATGGCGATCAGCGCAATGGCTGCAGGCAGGAGCGCGACCATATGGACCTTTCGGAATGGGAGCGGTGGGTGCGCGGCGGGTCTTGAGACCGCCCGCCGCGCACCGGAGGGAATGTTGCGCCGAGGTTGGCGACTTGAGGCGGGGTGGCTGTTTAGCGGCCCAGTCCCAAGGAAGTGCCGACCGTGTTGAGCGTGCCGGTTACCGGCGCCAGCAAGCCGCCATTGGTCGTGGTGCCGGCGCCTGCGCCTGCACCGGCTTCGACGCTGCCGCCAACGCCAAGCGCACCGCCGACCGAGCCGACCGTGGCACCGACCGTGCCAAGCACGCCGCCATTTACGTCGCCGCCCGTGGCCGTTCCGCCGCCAAGCACGCCGCCGCCTGAGACGTCACCGCCCACGCCCACGGCGCCGCCGACAGACCCGACGGTTGAACTCACCGCGCCGAGCACGCCGCCCACGGCCCCCGTGCCCCCGCCGGGCAGGGACGCGCCGTTCGGCAGCACATTGGCGTTGACCAGCGCCGGATCGCCGCTCCCCAGCAGTTGATTGCCGCCGAGCGCGACATTCAGTAGATTGTCGGAAATGCCGCCGGTGGGCGCCGTAATGTTGGTCACCCGTACATCGGCGATGCCGTTCACGGTCGCCAGCGCGGTATTGCCTGCGTTCAGCACGCCGGCGGATGCGAGCGTACCCGTCGGCTGGGTGTCGCCAAGCACGCCAACGCCGATCGCGCCCGCTGTGCCATCAAGACCGTTGGTCACGGCGCGACCGCCAACATCGATGGACACGACATCGCCGACCACGCCTTGCGCGCCCTGCAGCAGCAGCGTGCGGCCCTCGCCGGCATCGACCAGCACCGTCCCGGTATCCTGCAGCACCCGCGTGATCGTGCCGGTTACGGGCTGCGTGACTGGCAAGGCAGCGGCGATGGGGGTGGTCACGCCTTGCTGGCCATCCGCCACGCCGAGCACGGCATTGCCGGCCGTCGCCAGAACCGGGGAGACCTGCGTGACGACGCCCCCAGCCAGACCGCCGCCGGTGCTGCCGCCGCCATCGGCCGAACCGCCGCCGCCGGTATTCCCGCCGCCAGTATTTCCACCGCCCGTGTTCCCACCGCCAGTGTTTCCACCGCCGGTGTCAGTCCCGCCCCCGCCATTGTTGCTGCCGCCATCGCTGCCGCCACCCGACCCGGGCGCCGGCGAGCCGACATTGGCGTAGCGGGAATAACCACTGGTCTCGCAGGCGCTGAGCAGCATGGCCAGCGCAGAGCAGGCAGCTATGGCGGGCATGGCCCGGCATAGTCGTGACGTTCTGTTGGATCGTAATGTCGTCGTGGAAAGAACCTGAGCCATTGCGTCATCTCCTGTCAGGCTTGCAGCCGGGCTGGAGACGGAGCTATCCGATGGCAGGCCCACGTAGCGCGGAGCGGTGTGGAGCGATCATAGCCAGAGCGAGGCGTAGACACGCACACACAGCTCCGACCTCGGCTCCTTCGGCAACCCCGCTACCTTGAACCCAAGGCCGGAAGCTTTGCGTCACGGCGTCACCACCGCTTTGCCATTATCGGGATCGGAGTGATCCTGCGCTTGAAATGTCAAGCTCTGGAAAAGGTTCATGGAAAAGAGTCTGAACTTAACTTTTATCATGCCTGGGAGAACGTGCCGCTCGAGCGGGACCGTCCTGGCTCCCTTCGTCGCACCGGACTCGACAAGCCCGTCGAGGAATTCTATACCGTCCGATATGGAACAGACCGCCATCAGGGGTCGGCCCCGCGAATTTTGCTGCGAGCAGGCGCTTGCGGCCGCGTTGCGTGTGTTTTGGACCAAGGGTTATGAGGGCGCGTCGCTCAGCGAGCTGACGGACGCGATGGGGATCACCCGCCCGAGTCTCTATGCCGCGTTCGGCAACAAGGAGGCCTTGTTCCGGCAGGCGCTCGATCTCTACGAGCGGGAGAAGCTGGCCTATATCGGTCCGGCGCTGGATATGCCCACCGCGCGCGGCGTGGCGCAGCATCTGCTCGATGGCGCACTCTCCACGATTGCCGGCAATGGCCAGCCCACCGGCTGCCTCAGCGTGATCAGCGTCACCGCCTGTGGCGCGGAAGCGCAATCGATCCGTGAGGAAGTGCTCAAGCGCGGCGAGACCGTGAAGCGGGCACTGGTGGCCCGGATGCAGCGCGCCATCGACGAGGGCGAGTTTGTCGGGCCCGCCGATGCGGAAGCGATCACGAAGTATCTCATCGCCGTTTTGCAGGGCATGGCGGTTTTGGCCGGCTCCGGCACCACGCGGGAGGAGCTGGAGCGCGTTGCCGAGACGACTATGGGGATGTGGCCTAGCCGCTGAAGCACCTGAGGACCCAAGACCGATTTTGCGCGCTGCAAAATAAAATATCGGTCGGTACAAAAACCGGGTTGACGCCT
The DNA here is from genome assembly GCF_025961775.1 of Sphingobium sp. B12D2B. Classification (NCBI taxonomy): domain Bacteria; kingdom Pseudomonadati; phylum Pseudomonadota; class Alphaproteobacteria; order Sphingomonadales; family Sphingobiaceae; genus Sphingobium; species Sphingobium sp. B12D2B. The sequence goes on along the minus strand of NZ_JAOQOH010000001.1, from coordinate 3,158,058 downwards.
GAACATCCGATTAATATACCATTCAGTACAGAAGGCATGGGGGTGCGTGCGGCTTGGCCGGGCGCGTTCTGCTTGCCCGACTTGATTTGACAGCAATTTCATAGGTTCTGGTTTCGGGACGGACGCGCCGGTCGCGCACCGTCTTTCCCGGATCGATCCCTGGCATCCGCGATGCGCGCGCCCGGCAGCACTGGCTGTCCGGGGCTGCCCCGTCGTGCCTGCCGGGGAAGCAGGAGGAGACACGGTGATGGCATATCTGGATCTGAGAGATGGCGGGGCACGGGCGATGGTCCCGGGTGTCACTGCATCGGAGGCTGCAAGCCTTCAGGTGCAGGATGGCCACCTCCTTCCGGTCGAGTGGACGATTGTCCGCCTTGCGCGGGAAGACGGGCTATCTTCGCTGCGGGAGGAGAGCCGCCTGGGCCGCCTGCTGCGCCTCGTCTTCGGCTCCCGCCGGGCCATGCCGCTGGCGAGCGCGCGCCTCGAAGCGCTGCGGCGCATCGCGGTGCTGAGCTGGCACCATGGCTACAACATCGCCCCGTCCGAGCTCGGTCGCTTTTACGAGGCCGGCTACACGACCCATCAATATGAGACGCTGCTCCGCCACATCGGCGCCCTGCGTCTGTCGATCAAGCGGAGGAACCGCGCATGAACATGCTCAAGAAACTCAGCCCGGCGGAAGCCACGCCCATCGAGGCCGGCGCCACGCGGCGCCGCTCGCTGACCCGCGTCGCCTGGGTGGCGCTGCCGGTGCTCGCCATTGCCGGGGGCTATGCGCTGATGCGCCCGTCGCCCCCGGCCCAGGCCGCGATGGCGGCACCCACCGTCACCGTCTCTGCGCCGCTCGCACGCGAGATCATGCTGTGGGACGATTATGTCGGCCGGTTCGAGCCGAGCCGTGCGGTCGAGGTGCGTCCGCGCATTTCCGGCCAGATCACCGCCGTGCATTTCACGGACGGGCAGATGGTCCGCGCTGGCCAGCCGCTCTTCACCATCGATCCGCGCCCCTTCCAGGCTGCGCTGGCCGAGGCGCGTGCCGGCGTTGCGACTGCGCTGAGCGATCTCGCGCTGGCCCGCAGCGATCTTGAGCGCGCCGAACGGCTGGTGGCGGTGGAGGCCGTCTCCAAGAGCGAAGTCGACCGTCTTCGCGCCCGTGTCTCGGCAGCATCGGCTGCGCTGGCCGGTGCGCAGGCCCGTGCCCGCAGCCGCGCGCTGGACCTAGAGTTCACCACCGTACGCGCGCCCATTGGCGGCCGCATCTCGGATCGGCGGATCGACCCCGGCAACCTCGCCTCATCGGGAGAGGGCGCATCCGGCACGTTGCTCACCACCATCAACGCGCTCGATCCGATCTACTTCACCTTCGAGGGGTCGGAGGCGCTGTTCCTCAAGACCAAGCGCGATGCCGATGCCGATGCCACCCCGGTCGAGATCAAGCTGCAGGACGAGAATGCCTATCGCTGGAAGGGCAAGCTCGACTTTACCGATAACGGCCTTGATCCGCGCTCGGGCACCATTCGCGCCCGCGCCGTGCTGCCAAATCCCGATCTGTTCCTGACGCCCGGCATGTTCGGCAACATGCGGCTCTCCACCGGCTCTGCCACTCGCGCGCTGTTGGTGCCGGACACCGCCGTGCAGACCGATCAGGCGCGCAAGACGCTGCTCGTCGTCGGCAAGGATGGCACCGTCGCTGCCAAGCCGATCGAGCTTGGGCCGGTCGTGGACGGCCTGCGCGTCGTGCGGGCTGGGCTCGATCCGGCGGATCAGGTGGTGATCGTTGGCACCCAGCTCGCCATGCCCGGCGGCAAGGTGCAGGTCCGCAAAGGCCGCATTGCGCCTGAGACGCAGCCGGCGACGCCTGCCGCCGCCACCGCGCTGATGTCCGGCCAGGCCACGTTTACGCGCTAGGTCGTGATCGGCTTCGCCTGAAGCCCATCCTGATCCGGTCCCTTTTGCTTTCCGCATGTCCGAGCCGTCAGGTGAAGCCGCCTGACCCGGACATGCTCTGAGCGCTGCCCCGAGGAGAGCTCCTCATGCGTCTGTCCCGTTTCTTCATCGACCGGCCGATCTTCGCGGCCGTCATCGCCGTCATCATCACGATCATCGGCGCGATCAGCTATTTCTTCCTGCCCGTTTCGCAATATCCCGAGGTGGTGCCGCCGACGGTGACCGTCTCGGCCATGTATCCCGGCGCCTCTGCCGAGACCGTGGCGGAGACCGTTGCCAGCCCCATCGAGCAGGAGATCAACGGCGTCGAGAACATGCTCTATCTCTCGTCGCAATCGACGGGGGACGGGCGCGTGGTCGTCACCGTCACCTTCAAGCAGGGCACGGACCTCGATGAGGCGCAGGTTCTGGTGCAGAACCGCGTCGCCATTGCCGAGCCGCGCCTGCCGCAGGAGGTGCAGCGCCTCGGCATCGTTACCAAGAAGACCTCGCCGGACTTCCTGCTGGTGGTGAACCTCATTTCGCCTGATGGCTCGCTCAATCGCGAGTATATTTCCAATTACGCGCAGACCCGCATCAAGGACCGGCTGGCCCGCATCGAGGGCGTGGGCGACGTGCAGCTGTTCGGCTCGCGCGATCTCTCCATGCGCGTGTGGATCGATCCGCGCCGTGCGGCGGCGCTGGGTCTGACGGCCGGCGACATCGTCTCCGCGCTGCGCCAGCAGAATGTGCAGGTCGCGGCCGGCACGCTCGGCCAGCCCCCCTCGGGCGGATCGGCCTTCCAGCTCAATGTCGAGACGCAGGGTCGCTTCACCGATCCGCAGCAGTTCGCAAATGTCGTCATCCGCACCGACGATCAGGGCCGGCAGGTCCGCGTCTCCGATGTCGCGCGCGTTGAGCTGGGCGCCGAGGATTACGGCACCTCGGCCTATCTCGGCGACAAGGACAGCGTCATCATCCCCGTCTTCCAGATGCCGGGATCGAACGCGCTGGCCGCCGCCGAGGCTATCAAGGCTGAGATGAACGTCCTGGCGAAGGACTTTCCGCAGGGCCTTGAATATCGCATCGTCTACAACCCCACCGAGTTCATCCAGAAGTCCATCGACGAAGTCGTGAAGACGCTGGTCGAGGCGGTGATCCTCGTCGTGCTCGTCATCATCGTCTTCCTGCAGAAATGGCGGGCGGCGCTGATCCCGGTACTGGCGATCCCGGTCTCGCTCATCGGCACCTTCGCGGTGCTGGCGGGCATGGGCTATTCGATCAACAACCTGTCGCTGTTCGGCCTCGTGCTCGCCATCGGCATCGTCGTCGATGACGCCATCGTGGTGGTCGAGAATGTCGAGCGCAATCTGGAGAACGGGATGACCCCGCTCCAGGCGGCGCGCACCTCCATGGATGAGGTGGGCGGGGCGCTGATTGCCATCGTGCTGGTGCTGTGCGCCGTGTTCGTGCCGACCTTGTTCATCGGCGGCATGTCCGGCGCCTTCTACCAGCAGTTCGCGATCACCATCTCGGCTGCGACGATCATCTCGCTGGTCCTCTCGCTCACCCTGTCGCCCGCCTTCGCGGCGCTGCTGCTGCGGCACCGCCATGCCCTGCCGGAGGGCGCGCCGCGCTGGCGCCAGCTCACCGAGCGGGCGGGCGATGCGTTCAATCGCGGGTTCGACCGGTTCAGTGCCCGCTATGCGACCCTGACCGCGCGGCTGGTCCGCCAGCCCAAGAAGATCATGGCGGCCTATGTCGGGCTGATCGCGGTGACCGTCGCTGCGCTGGTTTACACGCCGTCGGGCTTCATCCCGGCGCAGGACCAGGGCTATTTCTTCACGATCATCCAGCTGCCGCCCGGCTCCTCCACCGCGCGCACCGATGCGGCGATGAAGAAGGTCGCCGAGCGGATGCTGCCCATTCCGGGCATCACCAACGCTGTCATGCTTTCGGGCTTCGACGGGGCCTCGGAGACGCGCAACGCCAGTTCGTCAGCGGCCTACTGGGTGCTCGATGATTTCGACGAGCGCGCCGCCAAGGGCCAGACCATCGACAAGCTGATGGAGGAAGCCCGCAAGGCGACCGCCGACATCAGCGAGGCGCGCCTGATGATCGTCAAGCCACCGCTCATTCGCGGCATCGGCTCGGCGGGCGGCTTCCGCCTGATGGTGCAGGATCGCGAGGGCGCCGGCTACAAGGCGATGGAGCAGGCGGCCTACAGCGTCATCGGCCCGGCCAACCAGACGCCCGGCCTCTCGTTCGTCTACACCTTCTTCGACACCGCGACGCCGCGCATCTTCGCGGATATCGACCGCGAGAAGGCGCAGATGCTCGGCGTGCCGCCGGAACGGGTGTTCGAGACGCTGCAAATCTATCTCGGCTCGGCCTTCGTGAATGACTTCAACCTGCTTGGCCGCACCTATCGGGTGACCGCGCAGGCGGACGAAGCCTTCCGGCGCACCACGGCGGACATCGCCAGCCTGCAGACGCGTTCGGACTATAACCAGATGGTGCCGATCGGCTCGATCGCCACCTTCCGGGACACCACCGGGCCGTATCGCGTGCAGCGCTACAATCTGGCGCCCGCTGTCGCCATCGATGGCGATACCGCGCCCGGCGCATCCTCGGGTCAGGCGCTGGATGCCATGGAGCAACTCGCCAATGCCAATCTGCCGCGTGGCTTCAGCCATGAGTGGACCGGCATCGCCTATCAGCAGAAGACGGCTGGCAATACTGCAGGCCTCGTCTTCGGCCTCGCCGTGCTGCTCGTCTTCCTGGTGCTGGCGGCGCAATATGAGAGCCTTGTCATGCCGCTCGCGATCATCCTGATCGTGCCGATGTCGGTGCTGGCGGCTCTGGTGGGCGTCAACCTGCGCGGCATGGACAATAACGTGCTCACGCAGATCGGCATGATCGTGCTCGTGGCGCTGGCCGCCAAGAATGCGATCCTCATCGTCGAGTTCGCCCGGCAGGGCGAGCAGAACGGCATGAGCACGCTGGATGCCGCCGTCCACGCTGCCGGGCAGCGCCTGCGGCCGATCCTGATGACCAGCTTTGCGTTCATCCTGGGTGCGGTGCCGCTGGTGCTGGCGACCGGGGCGGGCGCGGAACTGCGGCAGGCTCTGGGCACAGCGGTGTTCTTCGGCATGGCCGGCGTCACCATCTTCGGCCTCATCTTCACGCCCACTTTCTACGTCGTGAGCCGCGCGCTCGGTGACCGGATCGCACGCCTGCGCGGGCGGTCCGGTGGCGATGCCGTGCCGGCCCCCGCCGAGTGAGTGAGGAGGACCCTATCATGACTGCTCATCGCATCTTCGCACCTCTTGTTTCCGCGCTGGCGCTTTCAGCGTGCGCGGTGGGGCCGGACTACGTCGCCCCCACGCCCCCCTCGGCGTCCTCCGGCCCCTTTCTTTCCGCCGCATCCCCGGCCTTTGCGCCGGCGCCGGTCCAGCCGGACTGGTGGCGGCTCTACAATGATCCGGTGCTGGACGGGCTGGTCACCGACGCGCTCGCCGCCAATACGGATGTGCGCATCGCGCTCGCCCGGCTGGAAAAGGCCCGCGCCGGGCTGCGCGGTGCCCGGGCGGATCGGCTGCCGCGCACCGATCTTTCGGCCAGCGGCGATTATGGCCGCCTGCCCGCGAGCCAGCGCGCGCCGGGAGCGCCGCGTGAGGATTGGGCGCTCGATGCCGGACTGTCGGTCTCCTATGAGGTCGATCTGTTCGGGCGTGTGAGCCGGGGCGTGGAAGCCGCGCGCGGCGATGCCGATGCAGCCGCGGGCGATGCCGACGCCGTGCGCGTCGCCGTCGTCGCCGATACCACGCGGGCTTATGCCGATGCCGCCTCGGGCGCGGCGCAACTGGCCGTCAATCGCGAGATCGTGGGCCTGCTCGACCGGTTGCTGGACTTGACCGGCAAGCGGCGCGAGGCGGGTCTGGCGACCACGCTCGATGTCTCGCGGATCGCCGCCTTGCGCGACCAGCGCGCCGCCGACATTCCGCTCATCGAGGCGCAGCGTCAGGCCGCGCTCTTCCGTCTCGCTACGCTCACCGGCCGGACCCCGGACGCCTTGCCGGAGATTGCCGGCCAGCGCAGCATCGGGCTGGAAATCCGGCAGGCCATTCCGGTCGGCGATGGGGCCACCTTGCTTGCCCGCCGCCCGGATGTTCGCGCGGCCGAGCGTCGTCTCGCTGCCGATACCGCGCGCATCGGCGTCGCCACGGCGGACCTTTATCCGCGCATCAGCCTGGGCGGTTCGGGCGGATCGACCGGCAATGACATTGGCGCGATGTTCGGCGGTGGCCCACTGCGCTGGCTGCTGGGTGGCCTTATCAGCTGGTCCTTCCCCAATCAGGAAGCCGCCCGCGCGCGCATCGCCGGCGCACGGGCGGACAGTGACGCCGCGCTTGCCGCTTTCGACGGCGCGGTCCTCAACGCGCTGGAGGAAACCGAGACGGCGCTCTCGACCTACGGTCACGCGCTGGAGCGCCGCCAACGCCTGCAGGCCGCCCGCGATTCCGCCGGCGCCGCCGCGCGCATCACCCGTGCCCAGCAGCGCGAGGGGGCCATCGACTCCCTCCAGCTGCTCGACACCGAGCGCACCTTTGCGGAGGCAGAAGCCGCGCTCGCCGCACAGGATGCCGAGGTCGCGCGCGCGCAGATCGATGTGTTCCGGGCGCTGGGCGGGAGCTGGGCGAGCTGAGCGAGGCTCAATGGTCCCCGGACTTGCGAAGAGTCGCGCGACCGACGCTGAAATGCTAATGACATCTTAACATCCGCACCATAGCCCGTGCGGCTGAGAAGCTGTTGTGAGTCAGCAATGGACGAAGGTCAGGTTTCCAGTGAGCGGATCGACGCAATCGAACGCGCATTGTTGCGGCCTGTTGGCCAGATCGCTCTGGAGCCGTCCCTCGAAACCGCCTATCTCGACCGCACTGACCTGAAAAGGCGCACAACCATTGCCAGCTGGCACATCGGGGCGCTGATTGCCAATCTGGCGTGCCTGCCTCTGGATTATATCGTCGGTCAGCTGCAGCTGGGGTTGGCATTGCGGTTGGGCATCACGACTCCGGCCTATCTGCTGGCCATGGTGATCGTGATCCGGGGCCCGAAGCGGTTACAGAACGCCGCCATCATCCTGCCCATGGTGATCTTTGTCGCGACCGTGACCTATCTCGGGCTTCAGGTGGGGCAACCGCATAGCGACCGCTATTTGATGGCCGCGGCTCTGCTGCTGATCTTTAAAAATCTCGCAATCCCTACCTCGGTGCGGCAGGCGCTGGCGACAACGACGCTGTCGATCTTCTCCATGTTCGGTCTGGCCTTTCTACTGCGCGGCCCGAACATCGAATCCCTTACCCTCTGCGGATTCATCACCCTTGCGTCGTTCCTGCCGCTCGTTATGCGCTGTCAGGCAGAGCGCTCTGCGCGAAATGCGTTTCTCATCGAACTGAGGGACGAACTCAAATCCGCCCAGCTTGTTGCCTTGACCAAGGCGTTGGCGGAGCTTGCCGAGACGGACCCGCTGACCGGCATGCGCAACCGGCGGAGCCTTTCGGAGACGCTGAACGGCAAATGGGCGGCGGCAAGCGCAGACAACGCCTGGTTCGGTATCCTCATGATCGATATCGACCGCTTCAAGCTGTTCAATGATACCGCAGGGCATGATGCCGGCGACCGTTGCCTGGAGCGGGTGGCCTTGGCGTTGCAGAGCGAGGTTGACCGGCAGGGACATTATATCGCGCGCTTCGGCGGCGAAGAGTTCACCGCGATCACTTATGGCCTTGCGCCCGAACCTGCCCTCGCCTTTGCCGAGACGCTTCGGCGCGCGGTGCTCGATCTCGCCATTCCCCATCCCGGCTGCGAGGATGTCGCGCCGGTGACGGTCAGCATTGGTGTGGCGGTGTTGCAGCCTTCGGCTCAGGACTCCGTGGAGGATGTCATCGGCGCGGCGGACGGCGCGCTGTACAAGGCCAAGGCAAACGGACGGAATTGCGTTGTCGGCTCGGCGGGCATGTCCGGCTACATTGCGCGCACGCTCATGAAAGACGCTGGCTAGGGTCTGCCAGGAGAGGAGCGGGGCTGGCCACGGCGGGTGAACCAGCCCCATCTCTCAGTCAGAAGTCGTACCGGACCCGCACGCCATATTCGCGCGGAGCGCCGTAGAACTCGTTATTGCCGAACTGGCCGGAGACATAGGTCTCGTCGGTCAGGTTGGTGCCATAGGCTTCGACTAGCAGATCACCCTTCTGCACGCCGAGCCGGGCGCCGAGCAGTCCCCGTGAGGGCAGTCGGTCGCTAACGGGGGAGTAAAGGATATAGGTCCATTGCGGGCCGACATAGGCGTAGCTGACGCTGGGGGTGATCTTCACGTCGCCCACCCACAGGTCGTAGCGCGCACCCAGATTATAGGTCCATTTGGGCGAGTAGAGATTGGTGCCGCCGCCTGTGTTTCGCAGAAACGGCGTATAGTTGATACAGGTCGGAAGGTTGGTAGCCTGGTTCGCCGGGCATTGCTGGACCGGTGTGACCCCCGGGAAGGCGAGGGCAAGGGCGCGCGTATCGACGAACGTGGCATCGCCCAAAGAAGAGTCGACGAAAGCCACGCCGGCATCGAATGTAAAGCCAGAGACGCGCGCCTGAATTTGCGCCTCTACGCCTTTCACCGTTGCGCCGGTAAGATTGGTCACCCCCGTCTGCCCCGTTGACGTATCCAGCGCGTCGAACTGGAAGTCGTTATAGTCATAATAGAAGGCGCCAAGCTGGGTGCGAACCGCGCCGCCCAGCATCGTCGCTTTCCAGCCGATTTCATAATCGATCACCGTTTCCGGATCGAACTCGGAGACCAGCGAGTTAGAACCGCCCGGCTTGTAACCACGCGCGACGAAGGCATAGAACAGGTTGTTCTCGTCCGGTGTCCAGTTGAGCGAGACCTTGCCGGTCATCCGCCCGTCCTTGTGATCGCCGCTCAGATCCGCCACCTGCGCGCCATTCGGCGGGAAGGTGGGGATGCCCCGGCCGATCGAGACGCTGCCACCGCCCGTCACCGAGAAGTGCGAGTAGCGCGCGCCCACGTCCAGCGCGAGTTGCGGCGTGATCTTGTACGTCACCTGGCCGAAGACGCCGGTGGTGGTCTTGTCATTGTCGATCAGAATGTCCGTCGGGAAGCCGTCCGAGCGGTTCTCGATGATCACATCGATCCGGTTGCGTTGATAATAGCCGCCGACAATCCACGAAAGATCCTGATCGGTCGGCGAGATGATGTTGAACTCCTGCGTCCACACCCGCTCGCGCACGAACTGCTGCTGCGTCGCCACCGGGAAGGCTGCGGTGTAGCGCGCGGCATTGGTCGCATCGCTGTCGTAGAGGTTGAAGATGCGCTTGTTCTGGTAGCCGCTGAGCGAGCGCAGGGTAATGCCCGAGCCCAGCTCGTAGCGCAGTTCCAGCGAGGCCTGGATCGCCTTCTCGTCATTCTGCGTCGGCGTATCATAGTCGATCAGGCGCGGATCGCTGGTGCGATAGGCCGCATAGGCGGTGCCGGTAATGGGGCGGTAGGCATAGCCGCCGGTTTCCTTGTCCGCGGCTTCGAGCTTGAACAGCGCCTGGAAGCTCTCGGTCGGCTTCCACAGCGCACCAAAGCGGCCCGATAGCTCATCGAGCCGACCGGCCGAGCTGCCGGCGGGACCGATGTCGGTGTAGAAGGAATCGCGCGTGCGCCATTTGCCGGCGCCGCGAATGGCCAGCGTGCGCGAGAGCGGCAGGTTGAGCACCGCTTCCACGCTGCGGGCGTCATAATTGCCGATCGAGCCCTCGATGGAGCCTTCCACGCCCGCAAGATTGGGGTTGCGGGTGTTGATGAAGATCGCGCCGCCGGTCGAGTTGGAGCCGACGAACGTGCCCTGCGGCCCGCGAAGCACTTCCACCGTGGCAATGTCGTAGAAGCTGGAGGTGGTGACGATGGGCGGCTGGAAGATGCCGTCCACATAGGTCGCCACGCCGTTTGCCACTGCGGGCGATCCGCTGGCGAGGCCGATTCCGCGAATGTTGACGTTCTGCGTCAGCCCGGCGTCGGTGACGGAGAGCGAGGGCACCACGGTCTGTAGCTCGTCCACCCGGGTGACGCCCTTCTCCACCAGGCCCTGGCCTGAGAGCGCGGTGGCGGCAACGGCGACCTTCTGGAGATTTTCCTCGCGCCGTTGCGCGGTGACGATGATCTCTTCCAGACCCTCGCCTTGTTGCGGGTTTTGCTGCGCCAGTGCGGGTGCCATCGCAACCACGCATGTCGTTGACGAAAGCAACGTCAGCAGTGCGCGGACGGCATAAACCTGTCGATTGGCTTTCATATCCTCCCTCTCCCTTGTCTGTTTCCCCGGCCTCCTTTGGCTATTGTGCCTTCAGGTGCGCGCGAGGCTTCTCATTTTCATTTTCAGTCCGCCGACTGCGCCTCTGCCTCATCCATTTTTGGCGGCTTCCATGAGCCTGGCAGAGGATCGCGACGTGCTGTGCCATTGGTCTATGAGGTTTCGTTTGTTTCGGCGACTCCTTTCATTTATATGAAAAAGAAAATAGTCTGCCTGTGGCGCGCGGTCCACAGTTACCGCTGAGCGAGAATGGGAGAGGCGTGCAATGGAAATCATCATCGCGGCAACACCCCCGACAGTTCCCGGACAGAGTCATTCTGCGCGAAATTTGTAATCGATTGCTGATTCGCTGTCACGCGTTTACTGTGAGGGCGCCTTGTGGAGAGGAGCGGAAGACCGTCATGACCATGCATCGCCTTATGTTTGCGCCGCTTGCGGCCATCCTCGCGCTTCTTCCTCACCAGCTCCGGGCGGCCGAAGCCCCACCGTCGGGCACGACCTCTGCAATCCCCGCCGCGACCATCGCAGATGCCACCGCCCGATGCGCCGCGCTCGGCGCAACCATGGCGGGGCACTGGCCGGATGCCTCCACCCGCCTGCTCAGCGCGACCTTCAATCCCGCCGGCCCCGCGCCGGTGCCGCCCGGCCCTCCCGGCATGACACCGCCGCCGGTCGAGCTGCCGGCCCATTGCGCCATCGTCGGCGCGACGCGCGCGCACACCGGCGTCGACGGCCAGGCCTATGCGATCAGGTTCCATCTGCGCCTGCCGGTGGCATGGAACGGGCGGTTCTTCTTTTCGGGCGGGGGCGGCACCAATGGCGAGCTGGGCGACGCTATTGGCCGGCTGACCGCCGCAGCGCCGGCCTTGGTTCAGGGCTATGCCGTGCTCTCGCAGGATAGCGGGCACGATAATGCGACCAATAGCGATCCTGCGCGCGGCGGCGCGAGCGCTTTCGGTTTCGATCCGCAGGCGCGCGCCGATTATGGCGGCACCTCGCTGCCGGTCGTCACCCATGCGGCCAAGGCGGCGATCCGCCAGTTCTACGGGAGCGACCCCCGCCAGAGCTATTTCGTCGGCTGCTCCAAGGGCGGGCAGGAGGGCATGATGCTCGCCCAGCGCTACCCGGATCTGTTCGACGGGATTGTCGCGGCCGCGCCCGGCTTCTCGCTGCCCAAAGCCGCGATTGCCGAGGCGTGGAATACGCAGGCCTTCGCCTCCGTCGTGCAGGCATCCGGCAAGCCGGTGACGCTTGCCAATCTGCGCGCAAGTTTCAGCATGGGCGATCTCGCGCTGGTCGGGCAGGCGGTGCGCACCGCCTGCGACGCGCTCGACGGCACGACTGATGGCCTGATCGGTGCGGTCGGCCAGTGCACCTCCGCCAGGGTGCTGCCACAGTTGCGCGCCAGCCTGTGCAAGGGCGACAAGGCCGAGGGCTGCCTCTCCCAGCCACAGCTCGACGCGCTGTTGCGCATTCACGAGGGCGCGCGGGACAGCAAGGGCGCGCAGATCTATCCGGGTTTCCCGTGGGATGCCGGCTGGGCGGACATGGGCTGGCGCATCTGGATGCTGGGCACGCCCGATGGCAGCGTGCCGCCGATCAATGTCGCCATGGGCCTGCCTTCGCTCGCCGCCGTCTTCATGACGCCGCCGACGCTGGCCGGTGCCACGCCTGACGAATTGCTGGCCTGGGCCATGCGCCTCGACATGAATCGCGCCCGCGCCGGCGTAGAGGCGGTGGTGCCACCGTTCACGCGCTCGGCCTGGCAGGATATCGGCGCGCGGTCGAGCGACCTCGATGCGTTTCGCGCGCGGGGCGGCAAGCTCATCGTGCCGCATGGTATGTCGGACCCGGTCTTCTCGGTAAACGATACGCTGGCCTGGTGGGGCGAGGTCGATGCCCGGTACAAGGGCGCCGCGCGCGAGTTCGTGCGCGTCTTCCCGGTGCCCGGCATGGGCCACTGCGCCGGCGGCCCGGCGACGGATCAATATGATGCGTTCGGTGCCCTCGTCGCGTGGGTGGAGCAGGGCAAGCGGCCCGATCAGTTGAGCGCAACCGCCGGGCCGATGTCCGGCCTCAACGGCATCCAGCGCCCTATCTGCGCGGCGCCCGCCATCGCCCGGCGGGCGGGCGACACATCGGATCAGTCTGCGGCGCAGATCAGCTGCACGCAGCCATGAGCACCGACGGCCGCGCCATCTCCCCCGTCCGGGCGCGGCCGTCGTTGCAAGGATAGGCGCGACGTCCGTCTGCCAGACCGTCGCGGCGCGCACCTGCCATGTTGGATGAGGGGCAGCGCCTCCCATCCCGCGTCCGTCGGCATTTTTATTGAAATGCTCTGCGGTGCTGTGGACAAATTACTGTGCGACGGAACATCTGCGAAGGGCGGCCGGGGTCGCTGGGTCGACGTCGAAATGCGATCTTTGCCGATTTTCCCCGTTCGTGCTGAGTAGCGCCGCAGGCGCGTATCGAAGACCCGTATCGAAGCATCGCAGCGCACAGGCCAGCCTTCGATACGCCGCTTCGACAAGCTCAGCAGCTACTCAGGACGAACGGAGGGAATGCCGGCAATGGCGTCGCGCCTGATCAGTCCGCGTTCAACACCAAGGTTGGACCACAGCCATAGCCGCTTTGGAGAGGTGACGAAGGATGGATGAGCGGCCAGTTTGGCGTGGGGAGCGGACATCCCGATTGTGGTCTTCTGGCTTGAACCGCAGATGAGAGCGGCGGTAGCATCACGATATGACCATCGCTTCGTTTAAGCATCATCTTCAAACAGCGATGCCTTTTGGCTGTCTGCCTAGCGCCCTTCTCTTTGTCGGGATGGGATTCGCTGTGTTTGTTGGCAACATCATGGGCGATTGTGAAGCTGGATCGGGTTGCCACGATAACGATGGCTTTCACATCCTGAACGGGGTCATGTGGACGCTAGTCATCGCGATGTCGATTGGAGTAGGGACCTGGCTGGCGTCGGCGGTTTTGAAAATGGCCTTGCGACCTTTGATTGGCTCGGTCGCGACCAATCTTCTTCTAGTAATTATGTCGCTGCTTGTCGTGTGGCTTTGCTTCAATCCGGCAATGGACTTCGTCCTCAAAACCACAACCCTCGCCGGTAATCTGTAAGGCGCCTTCAGGACATTCCAGCGCTAAGAGAATGTCCGCAAAGTCGTCGTACCGGGAATGGCAGCTCACCAATCGAAATATCGGACAACGGCCACCCAGCGCGGCATTCAACCTTTCCCTCGCCGCCTAGGCTGATCGTTCAGCCCCGGCTACACTTGGGCTCGCAATCGCAAGGCCGCTGCCGAGCACGAGGGCGTCCTCGACAAAGCCGGTCGCGGTCTGCCCATAACGCCGCATCGCCGCGCAGCGCAGGCGCCAGCCGAGATAAGATGAGGCCAGCGCCGTCCCGACTGCGACCGCCGCGCCTAGCCCGCGGCGGCCACGCGGCGCCAGGGCGGCGCCGGCATAGGCCGCCGTCACGCTGCGCACGGCGAGGCCGATCGGCACGATCCGGTCGGGCGCGCTCTTCATCTTGTCGCCGGCCATCTCCGCCGCCGCCAGCGACGCTGCGCCTGCCGCGATCAGCGGATTGCGCAACAGGCCCTGCAGGGGCAGCACCACCGGAATATCCCCCTTGCGCGTGCCTGTCGCCACTGCCGCCAAGGGCGTCATGCCACGCTGCCCGGCCACCAGGCCGATGAGGAAGGATCGGATCATGTCGCGTTCTCCGTAGATGGGTTCGTCTGGAGAACTGACGCGATGCGGGGATCGTTCCGGGGCGTGAGTATTCTTGGGCGGCGTTGCGCGAGGGGCACCGCCGCCGTCCTACGGCTGCACCGGCGGCACGCGCATCTCCAGCATGGCGCGGGTCTTGCGGCTGATGCCCCACAGGATGCCGGGGCGGTTCTCGTCCCAGTCGATCGCCTGGCCTTCCGCCTCCATGGGCACGGTGGCGATATGGTCTAGCGTGGCGCCGCCCTTGGGTAATTGCGTCACATAGAGCTCGGGATTGTCATGGCCGGAGAGCCACAGCCGTCCGTCGGGGCCGAACCCGCCGCCCGAGATGCTCATCGGCGCGATCCGCTCGAGGATCGTGGCGGGCAGCGCCCAGCTTTGCGTGCGGCGCCAGTCCGTATCGAACTGGACGAGGGTGGTGTGGCGGTGGTCGCGCGGTGCCTCGCCGCCCTTGCCGTCATAATTGGCGAACAGCCCCCACCAGTGTCCGTCATGCCAGTCGACCCAGGTCAGCGAGCCGGTGCCAAGGCCGAGCGAGACGGTGCGCTTGTGGGCGAGGGTGACGGGATCGAAGATCTCGACCGAACTGGCCTGTGGCACGCTGGGGAAGTTGGAGGCCGCGCACACCAGCTCGGCCTTGATGAGCGCGCAGCTGTTGATGTGCGGGTAGCGCGCCGGCTCGCCAGTCCAGACTGCCCGCCGCGCGCCGGTCTTGCGATCGTAGCGGGCGATGGTCCAGTTGGCGACGGCATAGACATCGTTCGGGCCGACCGCCACGCCCTGCCGCGCTTCCTCGGCAGGGATGCGGCGCAGCGTTTCGGCCGGCTGGCCCTGGGGCGGGGCGGCAGCGGGTGTCCCCGCCGCCGCTGCCGCCGTGGCGGCACTGGCTGCCAGAGCGAGAAGCAGGCCCATCAGAAATTCGCCGCCACGCCGAACCAGAAGGTCCGGCCATATTCAGCGGATTCCTGCAGGTAGGTGCGCCCGGGCCCGACCAGCTCGCGCCGGCCCTGATTGTTGAGGTTCTGCCCCTCGGCATAGAGCGTGATGTTGGACGTGACGCGATAGCTGATATTGGCATCCAGCGTGCCACGGCTCTTCCAATATTGGTCGGCATTGGGGATGGTGTCGTTGATCGTCTCCAGGAAGCCGCCGATATAGTTGTAAGACAGGCGCCCCTCGAACTTGCCCTTCTGATAATAGACCGAGGCGTTCCACACCGTGTCCGGCTGGAGGAACAGGCTGGTCACGCGCGGGCCGGCCGTGGTGAGGAAGGTGAAACGCGTATCGAGGAAGGTCGCGTTGGCGCTCATGCCCAGCCCGTCGAACGGATCGGGCAGGAAGGTCAGCGCCTGCTGAAGGTTCAGCTCTAGGCCCTTGATGGTCGCCGTTTCGGCATTGCGCGGTTCAGAGACGAGTACGCTCTCCGGGCCCCGGCCGACATCGATCGTCTCCACATTGGAGAGGGTGAAGATCTCGTTCTTGATCTTCTTGTGGAACAAAGCGGCGGAGATCACGCCATCCTTCGGGTAGAACTCGAAGGAGAGATCGAAGCCCCGGCTCTCGCGCGGCTTGAGGCCCGGATTGCCACGGGACAGCGTTGGCTGGCTGCCATCGAAACTGAGCGTCTCGCTCGCCGCGATGGAGGAATAATCCGGCCGGCCGATGGTGTTGGTATAAGCGCCGCGCACCACGACGCGGTCGGTCACATCCCAGCGGATGTGCGCGCTGGGCAGCCAGTTGCCATAGCTGCCGTCCGTCGTGATCTGGGTGAGCGCGCTTCCGAGCGTGCGATAGGCATCGGAGGAGACTTCCGTGCGCTCATAGCGCAGGCCGCCGAGCAGCGTGACATTGCCGATCCGGGTGCTGCCCTGCACATAGCCGGCATAGACGTCCTCGTTGACCTTATAATCGCCCGCCTTCGAGGCGACGGTGGTGGTGAAGCGGCTCTGATTGGCCTGATAGAAGGCCGGAAAGGCCTGCGCATCGATGCGGATCGGAATGTAGAATTTGTCGCGGATCGCTTCGCTCGGCCCGGCGGTCACCACCTTGTCGAGCGTGTAGGTGAAGCCGCTGGCGGCCTTGTAGTCGGTCCGCTCGACTTCGTTCTTGCGGCTCGTGAGGCGCAGCACGGCGCCGGTCTTGAGCTTGATGCCGCCGTCGATGCTGTCATCGCCATAAGTGAAGTTCAGGCGGAACTGGCCGCTCTTCTCCAGCGACTTCTCCAGATTGCTGCGCTGCTGCTGGAGATAGAAGTTCTGCGGGTTCACCGCTGCGGCGGTGTTGGTCGGCGTGAACACGGGGTAGAAGTCCGACGTATCATAGCTGAAGGCATAGCGGGTCGCGTCGGCATCGCGGGTGCGGAACTCGATGCTCTCATTGGGCACGCGCATCCGCCCGAGCGAGAACACCGCGTCGCCGTCCAGCTTCCATTGCTCGCCGCCATCCCAGGCGAAGGCGGTGCGGCCGAGCGCGACGAGGCGCCGCGTAATCGGCTGGTTGAGCTGCACGATGATCCGCCCGCGCGCGAACTGACCGCTGGTCTGCGTCTGGTTCGCGACATTGCCGATCGGCTCCATGCGATATTCGATGCGCTCCTCATCGTCCTCGGTGCGGGCGACGACGCCGGAGAGTTCCCAGCGGAACGTGTCGGAGGGGCGCCATTCGAGCTTGGCGTTGCCGCCGGTGCGCTGCTTGGTGTTGTTGTACCAGAAGAGGCGGTGCTGGGTCGGCACCTGGATGCCGTTGCCGGTCGCCGCGCCGCTGTCCACCGGGGCGCCGGCGGCGGTATATTCGCGTACGGAGGGGCTGGCTACCTCGATCTGCGGAATGTCGTAATCGAGCTGCTCCTGGCTCGCGCCGATCACGATGCCCCATTCGTCATCCGCGCCGAAGGTGGTGCCGGCGGCAAAGGCCAGCCGGTAGGAGGGCTTGCTGTTGCGCACCTCGCCATGCTGCTCATAAATGCCATAAGAGGCGATGCCGTTGAAGAACGGCCGCCCAGCATCGAAGGCGCTACGGGTGGTGATATTGATGATGCCGCCGACGGCATTGGCGTCATTCTCCGGCGTCACCGTCTTGATGACCTCGATCCGCCCCGCCATCACGGAGGGCACGATGTCCAGCGGCACGGTGCGCCCGCCCGAATCCACGCCGGCCACCAGCGCGCCGTCCACCGTCGTACGGTTGTAGGTGGATTGCAGGCCACGCAGCACCGGGAAGCGCGGCTCACCCTGATCCTCCTGCACGGAAAGACCCGGAATGCGCCGCAGCGCCGCCGCCGTATTATGGTCCGGCAGCTTGCCGATATCGTCGGCGGAGATCGCATCCATCACCGCAAACGCCTCGCGCTTCTCCGCCGTCGCCTCATATTGCGCGCGGCGCTGGCCGGTGACGACGATGGTGTCACCGTCCGCACCGGCCTCGCTCTCGGCCTCCGGAACGGGCGCGGATTGCGCGAAGGCAGGCGTGGCAAGCAGAATGGCCGAGCACAGCAAAGCGGCCCGGAAAGTCGGGTAAAGCGGTTTCATTGTGGTGAGTCCCCAAAAGCAGGTTTTGTTCTGGGGGCGGCAGATAGGGAGGCGTTGCGTCAGGGAGGTGACGGAACGGCGTCATGCACATGAAGGGAGGATGACGGATTGGTGACGGGGTGGGTCTCGTCAGGTCAGTGGGCAGGGACAGCTCGTCACTTATAAAAGCCGTCGCGCAGATTTACCCCATGCTCCAGCCATATGCGCATGGCGCAGAGCATGCCGGTCCAGCCTTCGCAATTGCCGTAGGACGCTTTGAGGCCCGCCGCATTGTCGCGCCAGCCTTCCTCGCTGATCTGCACATGGGTTCGTCCGCCGTCCAGCGCGGTGAAGGTCATGGTCACGGTGGTGAGCGCGCGGCCTTGGGCGTCCGGCGTCACGGCGTCGTCCGCACCGGCCCAGCGCAGCACGATGCGCGCGTTCTGCTCCACCTCGACCACCTCGACAGGGAAGGCGCCGGGAAAGTCATGAAAGTCCCAGGTCACCGTTGCGCCCGGTTCCAGTCGCCCCTGCGCCCCGCCCGTGGTGAAGAATTGGGATAGGTGGGCCGGGTTCGCCACGGCCTCAAATACCTCATGCACCGGCTTATCGATCCGCCCGCCGACCGTGAACTTCAGCTCCATGCTCCATCCTCTCGCAAAGGAAGCACCACCGCCTCTTGATAGGGCGACTCATATGTTATAAAAACATAACATGTCAACGCAGACTAAAATCGCAAAGCCCGAGACGGACAATGAGGATGCTGCCGACGCGCTGTTCAAGGCGCTCGGTCACCGCGCCCGCCGCCGGATGCTCGATGCGCTCAAGGGCGGCCCTCAGACCACCGGGATGCTGTGCGCGCTCCTGCCGGAGCTGGATCGCTGCACGGTCATGCAGCATCTGGGCGTGCTGGAGAGTGCCGGGCTGGTGATCGCCGAGAAGCGCGGGCGCGAGCGGTGGAATCACCTCGATGCACTGCCCATTCACGCGATCCACGAGCGCTGGATCGGCCCTTATGCGGCCTATGCGGCGTCGATGCTCGCTCGGCTGCGCTGAATCGACGACGCTGTAAGGGATGCCCGCCAGCAGGTGACAAACCTCCGCGCTCCCCTTATGAAAGCCGCCATGCCCCGTCTGCGCTTCACAGTCGCGACTACGCCCCTCACCCGGACTAGCACCGGGGTCGTCGGCACGCGCCTCATCGATTGAAGCGCGCAGGACCGAAGGCCCCATCCCAGCAGCGGATCGGGGCGGTCATGCGCATCCGGCCCGTTCCGCCTCTTCCCAAGTCTTCCGCACTTGCCTAAGCGGCAAGCCGCACAGCAGGAACCAGACCGATGACGCAACAGGTGACAATCACGCTCCCCGATGGCTCGCAGCGCGAGGTTGCGCGCGGCACCACGCCGGCGGAGATCGCCGCCGCGATCGGCCCCGGCCTCGCCAAGGCGGCGCTGGCTGCGCGGGTGGATGGCCAGCTGGTCGACATCACCCGCCCGCTGGAGGCCGATGCGCAGCTGGCGCTGGTCACGGCCAGGGACGAGGCGGACGCGTTGGAGCTGGTCCGCCACGATTATGCGCATATCCTCGCCGAGGCGGTACAGGCGCTGTTCCCCGGCACGCAGATCACCTTCGGTCCCTCCACGGACGATGGCTTCTATTATGACGTCGCGGCGCCGGCGGATCGCGGGCCGTTCACCGAGGAAGACCTGCCCGCCATCGAAGCGAAGATGCGCGAGATCATCGCTGCCGACAAGCCACTGCGCCGCGAGGTCTGGACCCGCGAGCAGCTGGTCAAGCGCTGGACAGGGCAGGGCGAGCGCTTCAAGGCCGAGTGGGCGGCCGAACTGCCCGGCGACGAGGATCTGACTGTCTACTGGTCCGGCAGCGATTGGCTGGACATGTGCCGCGGGCCGCATCTCGCCTCCACCGGCAAGGTCGATCCGCAGGCCTTCAAGCTGACGCGCGTCTCCGGCGCTTATTGGCGTGGCGACCAGAAGAACGCGATGCTCTCGCGCATCTACGGCACCGGCTGGCTCAACAAGAAGCAGCTCGACGCGCATCTGCTGCGACTGGAGGAAGCCGCCAAGCGCGATCATCGCAAGATCGGGCAGGAGATGGACCTGTTCCACCTCCAGCAGGAAGCGCATGGCAGCGTATTCTGGCATCCGCAGGGCTTCGTCATCTGGCGCCAGCTGGAGGCCTATATGCGCCGCGCCATCGATGACGCGGGCTACAACGAGGTGAAGACCCCGCAGGTGATGGATGCGCGCCAGTGGGAGCAGTCCGGCCACTGGGGCAAGTATCGCGAGAATATGTTCGTCATCCCGGACGAGGTGCCGAATGTCGAGGACGAAGGCCCGCTCGTGTCGAATGATGCGCAGTGGATGGCGCTCAAGCCGATGAACTGCCCGGCGCATGTCCTCATCTTCCGCCAGGGCATCAAGAGCTATCGCGATCTGCCGCTGCGCATCTACGAGAATGGCTGCTGCCACCGCAACGAGCCGCATGGCGCGCTGCACGGCCTGATGCGGGTGCGCCAGTTCACGCAGGACGATGCGCACATCTTCTGCCGCGAGGACCAGATCGTCGATGAAGTCCGCGCCTTCTGCGCGCTGGCCGACCGCATCTACAAGGACTTCGGCTTTACCTATTCGATCAAGCTCGCGCTGCGCCCGGAAAAGCGCTTCGGTTCGGACGAGATGTGGGATCTGGCCGAGACGGAACTGCGCAACGCCGTTATCGCGGCCGGCCTTGCGACGGACGAGTATGGCTGGGAGGAGCTGCCCGGCGAAGGCGCCTTCTACGCGCCCAAGCTGGAGTGGCACCTCACCGATGCCATCGGCCGCACATGGCAGGTCGGCACCATCCAGTCCGACCGCGTGCTGCCCGAGCGGCTGGATGCGAGCTATGTCGGCGAGGATGGCGCGCGCCACCGGCCGGTGATGCTCCACCGCGCGATCTTCGGCAGCTATGAGCGCTTCATCGGTATCCTCATCGAGCATTATGCCGGCAAGTTCCCGCTGTGGCTGGCGCCGGTGCAGGCAGTGGTCGCGACCATCGTCTCGGATGCGGACGGCTATGCGAGCGAGGTGGTCGAGAAGCTGCGCGCCGCCGGCATCCGCGCCGAGACCGATCTGCGCAACGAAAAGATCAACTACAAGGTGCGCGAGCACAGCCTTGGGCGCGTGCCCAATCTGCTGGTCGTGGGCCGTCGCGAGGCGGAGGAGGGCACCGTCGCCCTGCGCCGCCTCGGCAGTGACGAGCATCAGAAGGTGCTGAGCGTGGAGGAGGTCATCGCGCAACTGGTGGCGGAGGCCACGCCCCCGGATCTGGCCTAACCTTAGCCCCTCCCCTGAAGAGGAGGAGCTAGATGATGAGAACCCGATGAGCATCCACATCCGCAAGGCGACTCCGGCCGATCTGCCGCGCGCGCTGGCGATCTGGCGGGCGGCGGTCGACGCGACGCATGGCTTTCTCACGCCCGAGGACCGGGTTGAGATCGATCGCATGGTCGAACACGAGCATCTTCCCTCCGTGGACCTGTGGGTCGCGACGGATGCGGCCGGCACCGTCCAGGCCTTTCTCGGCATGGGCGAAGACGAGATCGATTCGCTGTTCGTCGATCCCGCCGTGCATGGTCAGGGCTATGGCAGCGCTCTTGTCGCGCACGCTCTCGCGCTGGTGCCCGGCGCAAAGGTGGACGCCAGCGAGCAGGCGCCTCATGCCATCGCGTTTTACGAAGCGCGCGGCTTCGTGCGCACGGGGCGCTCAGAGACCGATCCGGCAGGGCGGCCCTATCCGCTCATTCATTTCCGCCATCCGGGCTGAGGGATGCCGCAACGCCCTGCTCACTCATCATGCGGCCTCGCTGATGATGGCCCTTGCCGTGAGCGGCTTGCGATCCTAAATGCACGGTGCACGCAACTGTGGCCTTCGCGCCGCAGTTCGCCTCGTGTCGCGCTACGGCCTCTTTCCGTTCTCATGGAAAACCGGTAAGGTGCGCATCTCGCATATGTGAATTGGCAACAGGAGAAACTGCTATACGTCCCCCGATGATGCGCCGCCCGATGGCGCCACAGCCCGCGAACGGCCCCCGCTACAATGAATTCATCAGTGTGCCCAAGGTGCGCGTCATTGATGAAGAGGGCGAAAATCTGGGCGTGATGTTCACGCGCGAGGCGATCGAGCAGGCAGCGGACGTCGGTCTGGACCTGGTAGAGGTCTCTCCCAATGCAGATCCGCCGGTCTGCAAGTTCCTGGACATCGGCAAGTATAAGTACGAGGCCCAGAAAAAGGCGAATATCGCCCGCAAGACCCAGAAGACGCAGGAGATCAAGGAGATCAAGATGCGTCCGAACATCGACGATCATGACTATGATACGAAGATGAAGAAGGTCGTCGATTTCATCGGTGAGGGCGACAAGGTCAAGGTCACGCTGCGCTTCCGCGGCCGTGAAATGGCGCACCAGCAGCTCGGCATGCAGCTGCTCCAGCGCGTCGCCGAGAACACGGCCGAGATCGCCAAGGTCGAATCCTATCCGCGCCTCGAAGGCCGGCAGATGCTCATGGTGCTCGCACCCAAGGGCTGAGATTTTCGGTCAGGGGGCGGTGCCTGCGCCGCCCTCTGCCATTGCTATGGCTTTCCCCGTCAGCGCATCACGGCCTTTGTGCCCTGTTGACCCGCGCGCTGGCTGCGCTCACATGGGCGCGCCATGATCCAAGCCCCGTCACTCAAGCTCTTCAACAGTCTTACGCGCCAGCTCGAGCCGTTCGATCCCGTTCACCCCGGCGAGGCGCGGGTCTATAGCTGTGGGCCGACGGTCTATAATTATCCGCACATCGGCAACATGCGCGCTTATGTGTTCGCGGATACGCTCGGGCGGACGCTGAGTTTCAAGGGTTTCAAGCTCACCCACGTCATCAACATCACCGATGTCGGTCACCTCACCGACGATGGCGATGCCGGCGAGGACAAGATGGAGAGGATGGCCGCGCAGCAGGCGCAGTCGATCTGGGACATCGCGAAGCACTATACCCAGGCCTATTGGGCGGACGTGGCGGCGCTGAACATCCGCCAGCCGGCGCACTGGTCGATCGCGACTGATTTCGTGCCGCAGATGATCGAGTTCGCCAAGAGTATTGCCGACCAGCATTGCTATGAGCTGCCGACCGGCCTCTATTTCGATACCAGCACGGTCGCCGATTATGGCCGCCTTGCCCGCGCCGCGACGGACGAGGGCGAAAGCCGCATCGATCCGGTCGAGGGCAAGCGCCACGCCGCCGATTTCGCGATCTGGCGTAGAACGCCGCCGGGCGAGAGCCGACAGATGGAATGGGACTCGCCCTGGGGCAAGGGCGCGCCGGGCTGGCATCTGGAATGCTCGGTGATGAGCCGCGCGCTGCTGGGGCTGCCGTTCGACATCCACACCGGTGGCATCGATCATCGCGAGATCCATCACCCCAATGAAATCGCCCAGAATCAGGCGATCCAGGGCTATGATGCCGATCACGGCCATCTCGATTGCGCGGCCCATTCCGGCGCACGGCTGTGGATGCACAATAACTTCCTGATCGACCGCACCGGAAAGATGAGCAAATCATCGGGCGAGTTCCTGCGGCTGCAATTGCTCATCGACCGGGGCTATCATCCGCTCGCCTATCGGATGATGTGCCTGCAGGCGCATTATCGCTCGGAGCTGGAGTTCAGCTGGGACAATCTCGGCGCGGCGCTGACCCGGCTCAAGCGGATGCTGATGAGCGCAGCGCCCCTGCGCGATGTGGCTGCGGCTGACGCGGTGGCGCATTCCAAGCTGACGCCCTTGCTGGGGCGCTTCGATGCCGCGATCAGCGATGATCTCAACACGCCGGTCGCGCTCACCGTGCTGGACGAGGCGCTGGCGATGAAGAAGGTGCCGGCCGAGGAGAAGCGCGCGCTGGTCGAGGCGATGGAGAGCGTGCTCGGCCTCGGGCTGTTCACTCTGAAGCGGGAAGAACTGCGCCTGCGTCCGAAGACTGCCGCCATCGATGAAGGGGCCATCGCGGCGCTGATGGACCGGCGCAGGGCTGCACGGGCCGACAAGGACTTCGCGGCCTCGGATGCGCTGCGCGACGAACTGCTCGCCGCCGGCGTCGAGGTCATGGACGGCGATCCGCTCGGCTGGGAATGGAGGCTCGATCATGGGGCATAAACCGCTTATCGTTCTGCCGGAAGCGCAGCGGGAGAGGCTGGAAGCCATGCTGGGCGCCGAGCTCGCCGGGCGCGTCATATTGCGCGGCTTCTCCACGGCCGAAGACGCAATGGCCCTGGCGCCGGAGGCGGAGATCGGGTGGTTCGACGAGTTCGCCGGCAATGTCTATGCCAAGGGTCCGCGCGCGGCGGTGAACGCCAAGTGGATCCATACGGTCATCGTGGGCTTCGATGCGTTCCCGATCGAGGACATGCGCGCGCGCGGCCAGATCTTCACCAATGGCGCTGGCCTGATGCCAGACGTGATTGCCGATTATGCCGTGATGGGCGCGCTGGTGCTGGCCAAGCGACTGGACGAGGTCGTGCGCGCCCATGACCGGCAAAACTGGCTGATGCGGCCGCCGGGCAATTTCGAGCTGCTCGGCGCGCGGGCGCTGGTGATCGGCTATGGCGCCATCGGCCGGGAGATCGGCACCCGCCTGCGCGCCTTTGGCGTTCAGGTGACCGGCGTGCGCCGCTCGGCAGACAGCGCCAATGCGGTGATCGGTCCGGATGACTGGCGTCCGCGGCTCGGCGAGTTCGATTTCGTCATCATCGCCGCGCCCAACACCAGCGAGACGCGGGCGATGATCGGCGCCCCGGAACTGGCCGCGATGAAGCCGGGGGCTCGCCTCATCAACATCGCGCGCGGCGATCTGATCGATCAGCCCGCGCTCATCGCCTCACTGGAGGCCGGGCACCTGGGCAGCGCGTTTCTCGATGTCGCGACGCCGGAACCCCTGCCGCCCGAACACCCGCTATGGCGCGCGCCGAACGTGCTCGTCACCATGCATCTGGCAGGGCCGAGCCAGACCAGTGCCTTCCAGCGCGGCGCCGAGCGGTTCGCGCGGAACATCCGCCACTATCTGGCCGGCGAGCCCTTGGAGCATGTCGCCGACCTCAATCGGGATTATTAGGCGAGAGCGATGTTGAGGTCCGACGCCCGCCTGCTCAACCTCGCCATCGCGCTCTCCGCGCTGGCCGGTTTCGTGGACGCACTGGGCTTTCTCACCGCTGGCGGCTTTTTCGTTTCGTTCATGAGCGGTAATTCGACGCGGTTGGCGGTGGGGATCAGCGAGGGCTCCAGCGCCGCGCTGACCGCCGCAGGCCTCATTGCCGGGTTCGTTACGGGCGTTGTGCTGGGCGGGCTGGTGGGCCATCGCGCGGGTCCACATCGCCGTCCGGCCGTGCTCGGCCTGGTGACGGCTCTGCTCCTAATGGCCGCGCTCGCCGCACCGATTTCGCCGACTTTTGCACTCGCCGCGATGGTCATGGCTATGGGCGCCGAAAATGCCGCGCTCGCCGACAATGGCGAGGTGAAGGTCGGGCTCACCTACATGACCGGCGCGCTCGTCCGGCTGGGTCAGGCGCTCGCCAACCGCCTCACCGGCAAGGATGCAAGCCACTGGCGAGTCGACCTTGGCCTGTGGAGTGGGCTGATGACCGGCGCGATTGCCGGGGCTTTCGCTTATGCAAGGCTGGGCTCTTCAGCGCTGTGGATTGCGGCGGGTGTGGCGATGGTTCTCACAGTTTTGGCCGCGCGGTTCGTCCCGGCGCCGCGTTAAGGGCGCCCTGCCCATTCGCCTTGCCTCAAAGCCCTCAAACGCGTAGGGGCTTGCCCCTTGTCCGCCACACCCCATGTTGTGGCGCGAACACGCTTGGAGTCTGGAATATCATGACGGCGAAATGGTCGCCCGCGAGCTGGCGGGATCATGAAGGGTTGCAAATGCCGATCTATCGCGATGCTGCGGCACTCGCGGCAGCCGAGGCGCAGCTTGGGACCTTTCCGCCGCTCGTCTTTGCAGGCGAGGCCCGCAACCTGACGGCCGATCTGGCCAAGGTCGCCAATGGCGAGGCGTTCCTGCTGCAGGGCGGGGACTGCGCCGAATCCTTCGCGGAATTCCACCCCAATAACATCCGCGACACGTTCCGCGTGCTGCTGCAGATGGCGGTGGTGCTCACCTTTGCCAGCAAGCTGCCGGTGGTGAAGGTCGGTCGCATGGCCGGCCAGTTCGCCAAGCCGCGCTCGGCCGGGACCGAGACGATCGATGGCGTCGAGCTGCCGAGCTATCGCGGGGACAATGTGAACGACATCGCGTTCACGGCAGACGGCCGCGAGCCCGATCCGGCGCGCATGATCCGTTCCTACAATCAGTCGGCCGCCACGCTCAATCTGCTGCGCGCTTTCTCGACCGGCGGCTATGCCAGCCTCGACAAGGTGCATGGTTGGATGCTGGATTTCATGGGCCGCAGCCCGTGGGCCCAGAAGTTCAGCGAGATGGCCGATCGCATCGGCGAGGCGCTGGACTTCATGAAGGCCTGTGGCCTCTCGCCCGACACGGTGCCCCAGCTTGGCGGCACCAGCTTCTACACCAGCCACGAGGCGCTGCTGCTGCCTTATGAGCAGGCCCTGACCCGTCAGGATTCGCTCACCGGCCAGTGGTACGACACCAGCGCGCATATGCTGTGGATTGGCGACCGGACGCGCTTCGAGGGCTCGGCCCATGTCGAGTATCTGCGTGGCATCGGCAATCCCATCGGCATGAAGGCCGGGCCGAGCCTGCAGCCCGATGTGCTGCTGCGCCTGCTCGATGCGCTGAACCCGCGGCGCGAGGCAGGGCGGATCACGCTCATCACGCGCTATGGTCATGACAAGATCGAGGGCGCGCTGCCCCCGCTCGTGCGTGCGGTGATGCGCGAAGGGCATCCGGTGGTGTGGTCGTGCGACCCGATGCACGGCAATGTCATCAAGGCGGCCAATGGCTATAAGACGCGCCCGTTCGAGCGCATCCTCGCCGAGGTGCGCGGCTTCTTCGCCGTGCACCGCGCCGAGGGCAGCTTCGGCGGCGGCATCCATGCCGAGATGACCGGCCAGAACGTCACCGAATGTACCGGCGGCGCGATCGACATCACCGAGCAGAGCCTGGCGGATCGCTACCACACGCATTGCGACCCGCGCCTCAACGCGGCGCAGAGCCTGGAGCTGGCTTTCCTGCTGGCCGAAATGCTCAACGACGAGCTGGCCGAGCGGCGCAAGCAGGCCGCTTAACAATCGGAAGGGCCGTGGCGCGCGTCACGGCCCGTTCCCGAGATTGAAAAAGAACCGCTATCGAGCGATTGCACGGGCTTGCCCCTTGCGCGGACGGCATTCTCTGCCAAATAGGTTGGTATGCTTTCGCAACGCACGCGATATTCCATCCGCGCTCTCCAGCATCTCGCGCGGCATTATGGCGAGGGGCCGATCCAGCTCACCGATATTGCGGCCGCGCAGAATATTCCCGCCAAATTTCTGACCGTGATCCTGTCCGAACTCAGCCGTGCGGGCCTCGTGGCGACGAGGCGGGGGCGGGAAGGCGGCTATTGGCTGGCATTGCCGCCGATCGACATCCGCTATGGGGACATCTTCCGCCTCACCGATGGCGCGCTGGCCCTTGTGCCCTGTGCCAGCCGCTATGCCCATCAGCCCTGCAAGAACTGCCTGCCGGAAGATGAGTGCGAGCTGCGGCGCATCATGCTCAAGGTCCGCGACGAGACCGCCGCCATCCTCGACCGCCTGACGCTGGCCGACAAGTTCGAGGATGCCGAGGCAGGCGCGCCGGCCTGATTGCGTTTGGTCTGTATTCCAAGGAGAGAGCATTGTCCCTGACCCTGCACGGCATCCCCAATTGCGACACGGTGAAGAAGGCCCGCAAATGGCTGGACGATCAGGGCATCGCGCATGATTTCCGCGATTATAAGAACGCGCCGCCGACGCCCGCAGAGCTGGCCGATTGGTCAAAGCAGGCAGGGTGGGACGTGCTGCTCAACCGCGCCGGGACGACCTTTCGCAAGCTGCCAGATGATGCCAAGAGCGGGATCGATGAGGCCAAGGCCGTCGCGTTGATGGTCGAGCATCCCTCGATGATCAAGCGCCCGGTGGTGACGGGGGCGAGCGCCTTGCTGGTCGGTTTCAAGCCGGATCAGTGGCAGGCGGTTCTCAAGGCCTAGGCCCGGGCGCCGCAGCGGTCGGGAACGACGCGGACGCTTTGCGCATTTGTTCAGCAGGAATTTGCTGGAAGGAATGCATCATGAAACTCGTTCTGATCGGGCTCATCACGGCCAGTGCATTGGCTGTCTCGGGTTGTTCGACCCTCAAGGGCGCCGGCATCGGCGCGGCTGCGGGCGCCGGCACGGCTGCCGTGACTGGCAATGACGTCGGCAAGGGTGCGGCTGTCGGTGGCGCAGCTGGCGCCGTGGTCGGGACGGTCGTCGACTAAAATCGCGGCCCTGGCCCGTCAGTCGTGATGATGGGACAGGGCGCCGATAACATCTTCGAGGCGGGCGGGGTCGCCCATGGCGATGACGTCGCCAGCGCTGGCTTCATGGAGCGGCTCGCCTGACCAGTCGCACATGTGCCCGCCGGCACCTTCGACCACGGGGACGAGCGCTGCGAAATCGTGGAGCTTGAGGCCGGTTTCGCAGACGATGTCGACATGGCCGCTCGCCAGCAGGCCGTAATTATAGCAGTCGCCGCCATAGATCGGGCCCTGACCCAGTCGGTCGCCGGCAACGGCTGCGGCGAGCGCGAGATAATGTTCGCCATCATGCGCGCTGAACAAATGGGGGCTGGTCGTCGCCAGTTGCGCGCCTTCCAGAGCCCGGCATCGCCGGGTGCGCGCAAGCTTGCCGTTGAACAATGTCGGCTGACCCATGGCGCCGACCCAGCGCTCTCCACTGATCGGCTGATCGATGATGCCGAGGATCGGCCAGCCGTCCTGCATCAAGGCAATCAGCGTCCCGAAGATCGGGCGGCCCGCGATAAAGCTGCGCGTGCCATCGATGGGGTCGAGCACCCACTGGCGTGACGCGCCTTCGCGGACGGTGCCGAATTCCTCGCCGATGATGCCATCCGCCGGACGCTGCGTCTCCAACAGGCCGCGCATCGCCAGTTCCGCCGCGCGATCGGCTTCCGTTACCGGCGAGGCGTCGGCCTTGGCTTCGATGTCATAAGGCGCGCGGAAAAACGGGCGGATCGCGGCGCCCGCTGCGTCGGCAAGGGCATTGGCGAGGGTGATGTCATCGGGAAGAGCCATGGCCGTTCGCTACGGAGAAAGCCGCCGAAGAGCCAGCGGTTTTCGCGCACGTTCCTCGCTAAAGAGACGGCGCTTCGATCCGTTTTTTGAGGGCATGAGCAAAGAGCCCCGACCATGCGCCTGCTGATGTGGGTCCTGACCCTCGGCTTTGCCTTTGGCGCGATGGGGCTGTGGCTGGACGGCGCTTTTCTGGGGGCTCGGCTAGTGGCTCTGGGGCTGGGCGCGCTGGCTGTCCTCGCCTGCCCGTTCCTGTGGGCGCGGCCCGATGGGCTGGTGCCCGATGAACTGGCGGTGCCCGGCAAGGCGCGGCTGATGCTGGCGCTGGCGCTGCTCTTCTGCGCGCCGCTGCTGCTGCCCTGGCAACTTTGGCTCTGATGCCTGTTGGCGCAGGCCGCGCGTCGGCCTATGCCTGCAGGAATGCCTGAGCTTCCCGAAGTCGAAACCACCGTTGCCGGCCTGCGTCAGGTGCTCGACGGGGCGCAACTCACGCTGGTCGAGCCGCGCCGGGCGGACCTGCGCTTTCCCTTCCCGGTCGATCTGCGCCAGCGGCTCACCGGGGCGCGAATCACCGGGCTGGGCCGGCGCGCCAAATATGGCCTGATCGATACCGATCGCGGCGACACCATGATCTTCCACCTCGGCATGTCCGGGCGCTGGCGGATCGACCCGAGCGAGGTGGGCAAGCACGATCATCTGCTACTGGAGACGGCCAGCCACCGCCTTGCCCTCAATGACCCGCGCCGGTTCGGGTTCGTGCACCTGACACCAACCGATGCGCTGGGCGCCTACCCGCCCTTCGTCGCCCTCGGCCCCGAGCCGCTGGGCGATGCGCTGACCGCTGACTATCTGGCGCGGGCGCTGGAGGGGCGGGCGGCACCGATCAAGGCGATGCTGCTGGACCAGCGGATCATCGCCGGGCTGGGCAATATCTATGTGTGCGAGGCGCTGAACATCGCCCGCATATCGCCGACGCGCGCGGCCGGGCGGATCTCGCGGGCGCGGCTCGCGCGGCTGGTCGAGGCCATTCGCGCCGTGCTGGCGGCCGCCATTGCCGCTGGTGGCTCAACCCTGCGCGATTATGCGCGGCCGGATGGCGAGCTCGGCTATTTCGCCAAGGACTGGCGCGTCTATGGGCGGGAAGGGCTGGCCTGCCCCTGCGGTGGCACGGTGAAACGCCGGGTCGATTCGGGCCGCTCCACCTTTTACTGCCCCACTTGCCAGAGCTAGGCCGAGAGATGCGCTCACCCATCAAGACGCTGTCCATGTCCGCGCGCATCGCGGCGCTGCTTGTCGGCCTCATCGCCTTTGCCGGACTTTCGATCCGCTTTGCCGTCTCTCTGGAGACGACGGGTTCACCCCAGGCCGCCGCGTGGACGATGCTGCGCTTCTTCACGGTGATCGGCAATCTGCTCAGCTGCGTGGTGCTGTTCGGCGTGGCGCTGGGGGCGAAGGCACCGAGTCATCCCCGCCGGCTGGCAGGCGTGATGCTGGCCATGGGACTGATCGGCATCGTCTATGCAGTGCTGCTGCGCGCGACGGAAAGCCTCAGCGGCCCCGCCGAGACCTCGAACCTCCTGCTCCATTACATCGCGCCGCCTGCGGTGGCGCTCTACTGGCTCGTGTTCGTGCCCAAGGGACGGCTGGTCTATGCCGATACGCTGCGCTGGGCGCTGCTGCCATTGGCTTATCTGGCCTATGCCATCGGGCGCGCGCAGTTCGATGGGCGCTATCCCTATCCCTTCGTCGATGTCTCCCGCCATGGCTGGGCGCAGGTTGGCGTGACCGTGGGCCTCATCGCTATGGGGTTCATGCTTGTCGGAGCCGTGGTAGTGTGGATCGACCGCCGGTTGGGATGAATCTGCGCCAGAGATCAAGAAATGACTGATTGAGAGACGCTTCCTGCGACGAAATCCCGCAGATACGCAAAAGTCCGCATGGACTTCCGCCTTTGCGCTCCTACATGGGTGTCTCCCCATGACGATCTTGCTCCTCACATATTGGCCCTCTTCAAGCGCGCAGCCTTACGTCTGCCGAGGCCGGATTGTGAGCGCCCATGGCGAGCGCTGAGAGTAACCGCGACGCTGTTTCGCCCGAAGAGCGCATCACGCTTGAGGCCTATGAGATCGACGGGCTGTTCGGCGACGAGGAACTGACCCGAATCGTCGAGTTTGCCGGCCAGCTCTGCGATTGCCCCATCGCGCTGGTCAGCCTGGTTGAAGAGCATCGCCAGAGGTTCGTGGCGAAGACCGGGATCGACGCCACCGAGACGCCCAGGAGCATGTCTTTCTGCGCGCACGCGATGCTCGGCCATGATGTCATGGACGTAGGCGACGCGACGCAGGACGCTCGTTTTCAGGATAATCCGCTCGTCACCGGCGAACCGCATATTCGCTTTTATGCCGGGGCGCCGCTTGTATCCAAGAGTGGCGAGGCGCTGGGGTCGCTTTGTGTCATCTCACCAGAGCCGCGCACTGGGCTGACCGACATTCAACGTCAGGGCCTCACCGTCTTGGCGGAAGCCACGATGCGGCGGCTGGAGGCCCGACGGGTCATGCTCGCGCATCGGGCTTGGGAGAATGCCGCCGAAGCCGATCTGGCGGCGAGCGAGGAGCGCTTCCGGGTGCTGGCCGACGCCATGCCCCAGATGGTCTGGTCCACGCGGGCCGATGGCTATCATGATTATTACAATGCGCGTTGGTACGAATTTACCGGTGCGCAGCTCGGCCGGACCGACGGGACCGGCTGGAACGGCCAGTTCCATCCAGACGATCAGGCCAAGGCGTGGGAGGTGTGGAGCCATTCGCTGGCCACCGGCGATCCCTATGAAATCGAATATCGCCTGCGCCGGTTCGATGGCGAGTATCGCTGGACGCTCGGGCGCGCATTGCCGATCAGGGATGATGCCGGCAACATCGTGCGCTGGTTCGGCACCTGCACGGACATTCACGATCAGCGCATCATGCGCGAGCAGAAGGAGCTTCTCTCGCGCGAGCTGGTCCATCGCATCAAGAACATCTTCACGGTCATCGGCTCGCTGCTCTACCTCTCCAGCCGGGGCGTCCCGGAGCTGAAGGGCTTCAGCTCGAAAATGAGCGACCAGATCGCGGCGCTGGGACGGGCCTATGATTATGTGCAGCCCCGCGAAGGGGCGCAGGCGCTGACGCTGCAGGGGCTGCTGGGCGAATTGTTCGCCGCCTATAATCTGGAGGGCATCGAGCGCATCCGCATTCGCGGCGACGATGTGCTGCTCGCCGAAACCTATATGACCCCCATCGCCCTCGTGTTTCACGAACTGGCGACCAACGCCGTCAAATATGGTTCGCTCTCCTCGCCAGAAGGATTTGTGGACCTGATGATCTCAGGGTCTTCGGAGCAGCTCAGGCTGGAGTGGCAGGAGAGCAAGGGCGACAGCGCGCCGCCCGGCGATCATCAGGGCTTCGGGTCCGATCTCATCCGGCTGAGCATCGAGCGCCAGTTGCGCGGCACCTTCGTGCGGGAATGGTTGCCGCGCGGCCTCAAGGTCACGACGACCATTCCCTATCGCCTGCAGGCGGCCTGAGCCTCCTGTCAGTCCGCGGTTAGAGGCGCGCAGGCGGCCTGCAGCCATGCCAGATCCTCGCCAGCCAGTTGCGGCCCGATAATCTCGAGCGTGCGCGCATGATAGGCGTCCACCCACGCGCGTTCGGCCGGGGTGAGCGCTGCGACCGCGATCAGGGCGCGATCGATGGGGGTGTGGCTCAGCGTCTCAAAGGCAAAGAACGGCCGGCCGTTTTCGCCGGTGCCGCTGTCCACTACCAGCACCAGATTCTCGATGCGGATGCCATATTCGCCGGTCTTGTAATAGCCCGGCTCGTTGGAGAGGATCATGCCGGGTTGCAGCGGTTCGTCCCCGCCGCCGAACGTCGCAATGCGTTGCGGCCCTTCATGCACCGAGAGGAAGCTGCCGACACCGTGGCCGGTGCCATGGGCATAATCCAGCCCCTCGGCCCACAGGAATTGTCGGGCGAGCACGTCGAGCTGGCTGCCGCGCGTGCCAGCCGGAAACCGCGCGCAGGCGAGCGCAATATGGCCCTTGAGCACCAGCGTGAAGCGGTGCCGCATCTCCTGCGTGGGCGTGCCGATGGCCATGGTGCGGGTGATATCGGTCGTCCCGTCGCGATATTGCCCGCCCGAATCGACCAGCAGTAGGGTGCCCGCTTCAACCGGCCGGTTCGTCGCCTCGCTCGCCTTGTAATGGACGATGGCGCCATTGGGGCCAGAGCCGGAAATCGTGTCGAAGCTCAGGTCCACGAGCGCGCCGGTTTCCTCACGGAAAGCCTGCAAGCGGTCCGACACGCTGATTTCGGTTTGGCCGCCCTTGGGGCCTTCGATGGACAGCCAGTGGAGGAACTTGGCCATGGCGGCGCCGTCCCGCGCCTGCGCGGACTTGTGGCCGGCAATTTCGGTCTGGTTCTTCACGGCCTTGGGCAGAACAGCGGGATCGCGCAGCGGCTTGATCAGGGCGACGGCCTTGTCCAGCGCTTCGAAGATCGCGGAGACGGCGCGGTCGGGGTCGACAGCGACGGCCTTGCCGGCAAGCCCTGCCAGCGCATCGGTGAAAGCGGCGCGGTCTAGAATGTCGACCGAATTGCCGAGATGCGCGCGCACATCGGCATCGATCTTGGCGGGGTCGACGAAGAGCTGCGCCTTGCCGTCCGCATGGAGCAGGGCATAAGCCAGCGCGACCGGCGTGTGGGTCACGTCCGCGCCGCGAATGTTGAAGGTCCAGGCAATCGAATCGAGCGCGGTTAGGACGGTGGCGTCCACGTCCTGCGCTTTCATCCAGTCCGCCATGTCGGCGCGCTTGGCGGCGCTGCTCTGCCCGGCATGACGCTCATCATGCGGCACGAGGCGGGCCTTGCTGGGATCGGGCCGATCGTCCCACACGGCATCGACGGGATTATGATCGACCGCCACGAGCGTGGCGCCCTTGCTGGCAAGCGAGCGTGTCGCCTCCTCGACCCATCGGCGGGTGTGCAGCCAGGGATCATAGCCAATCCGTCCGCCAGCCGGGGCATGGACCCCGAGCCAGGCGGCGACGCTCGTTTGCGGCACGCTCTCGAACTGCCAGTGCGCGCCATCCACCTGATCGCGCACCTGCAAGGTATAGCGTCCGTCCGTGAAGATCGCGGCTTCCTCCGGCAGGACCACCGCGCTGCCCGCAGAGCCCAGGAAACCGGTGAGCCAGGCGAGCCGCTGCGCATAGCCGCCGACATATTCGGACAGATGCTCATCGGTGAGCGGCACGACGAATCCGTCGAGCGACTGGCGGGACAGCTGGGCGCGCAGCGCGTGCAGGCGATCTTCATGGGTAGACATGGACAAGCGTTCCTGTTCGCGCCCGCATTCGTTCATTTTTAAGGGGCGCTCGTTAATCTCTGCCGGACAGCATAAGCGTTTCCAGACGGCTTGCCAGCATTTGCCGCCACTGCTGGCGAACAAGACCGGGACGCTCATGCGATCAGGACCAGAGCAAAGATCATCCTATGACTACCGGGCAAACGCCTTTTCTCACGCATAGCTGGCCGGTTTACGAGGCTAGCTGGCGCCTGCCGATCATGCCCATGGTGAACCGGGAGGAGAGCGCGCTGGACAATCAGGGCATTGGCCTGTGGAGCTGCCGGCTGACCGACGAAAGCCTGACATGGTCCAGAGCCGTCTACGATCTGTTCGGCATCCCCGTGGAAGAGAAGCTGACACGGTCACTGGCGACATCGATCTATCTGGCGGACTCGCGGGCGGCGATGGAGTCGCTGCGGGCCTATGCGATTCGCCATCGTCGCGGTTTCACCATGGATGCGCGGCTGCGCCGGCCGGATGGCGCCTTGCGCTGGATGCGGCTGACGGCCGTGCCGGTGCTGTGCGAACGGCGTGTCGTGCGGCTCACCGGCACCAAGCAGGACGTCACGGCGGAGTATGAGACGCAGATGTGACGGCGGGGCTCCGTTCGTCTCGATAGGTCTGACATTGCCATAGCCGACGGGGCTGCTCGACGCGGTCCGACAGGGGCGTTAGGGGAGGGTGATGTTTGAGTGGCTCTCCGCGATCATCGATGCCAACCGGGCCTTTGTCGGCCTCGTCATCCTTGTGGGACTTTTCGTGGCGTTCGTGCGGGAGCGCTATCCGGCGACGGTGATTGCCGTGCTGGGCGTCTGCGCCTTTCTGGTCACGGGCTTGCTGGACAGCGCATCGCTGCTGCGCGCCTTTGCCAATCCCGCGCCGATCACCATTGCCTCCATGTTCGTGCTCTCGGCCGCGCTGACCCGCACGGGCATTCTGGATGTGATCGGCAACTGGATCGTCGCCCGCGCCAAGGCGCATCCGATCCGCGCGATGATCGAGCTGGTCGTTGGTTTGCTGGCGGCGGCTGCATTCATGAACAACACGCCGGTCGTGGTCATCATGATCCCCATCGTGTTGCGGCTGGCCTCGGCGATCAACGTTTCCGCCAAGAAGCTGCTCATTCCTTTGTCCTACATCTCCATGCTGGCCGGAACCCTGACGCTAGTCGGCACGTCGACCAATCTTCTGGTCGATGGCGTCGCGCGCGATCTGGGCGTCGCGCCATTTAGCGTCTTCGAGATCACGCCGGTGGGCATCATCGTGGCCGCCGCCGGGACTGTCGCCCTTGCGGTGCTGGGGCGCTTCCTGCTCCCGGATGGTGACGGCGCGCCCTATCACAGCGACGCGGACCGGGTGTTCCTGAGCGAGATCAGGATCGTACGGGATAGCGGCCTGATCGGCAAAAACCTTTCCGAAAGCGGTCTCCTCAAGCGGGTTCGACTGGTGAGCATCCAGCGGGGGAGCCAGCTGATCGAGGCCATGGACGAGCCCTTCATGGCGGGCGACCGCCTCGTGGTGCGCGCTAAGTTGGCCGATCTGATGACCCTGCGCACGAACAAGGACATCGAGCTCGGCATCGCGACGGTCGGCAACACCAAAGCCGACGCGCCGCTGGTGGTGGAGGCGATCATTTCACCCGGTCACCCGAGTATCGGTAACCGGATGGTCGAAATCCCGTTTCTCAACGTGCTGCCGGTGCGGCTGCTGGGGATTACCCGGCATCGCCATGACGCCGGGCCGACCCTGGCCGATAGCCGCGTGCGCGCTGCCGATACGGTGCTGGTCACCGGGTCAGAGGCGGCCATCAATGCGCTGCGCGAGAACCAGAACCTCATCGGGGTGGAAGAGACCGAAGGCGTGGCTTTCCGCCCGACCAAGGCGCCAATTGCGGTCGCCGCGCTGGCGGGCACCATCGTCTTTTCCGCCTTGGGTCTCGTCCCGATCATGGTCGCCGGGCTGATCGCCGTCGGCATCGTCCTCGCCGCGCGCTGCATCGATGGCGATGAAGCCTGGGGCTCGATCAATGGCGATGTGCTGGTGCTGATCTACGGCATGCTGTGCGTTGGCACGGCGCTCGATCAGGCGGGGAGCATTACCCTGCTGGTCAACGCGATGCGACCGCTGCTGGAGGGCGCCAGCCCCCTGGTGCTGCTCTTCATCGTCTATTTTGCGTCGAGCGCGCTGACCGAAGCCGTCAGCAACAATGCGGTGGCGGTGATCATGACGCCGATTGCCATCGGCCTGGCGACGACCCTCGGCACCGATCCGCGCCCGTTGCTGATCGCGGTGAT
Organism: Sphingobium sp. B12D2B; assembly: GCF_025961775.1. Classification (NCBI taxonomy): domain Bacteria; kingdom Pseudomonadati; phylum Pseudomonadota; class Alphaproteobacteria; order Sphingomonadales; family Sphingobiaceae; genus Sphingobium; species Sphingobium sp. B12D2B. The sequence continues at coordinate 3,121,551 of NZ_JAOQOH010000001.1, read as the reverse complement.
GTTCGCGGCTTCGGCGAGCTTCGCGACGCCGATCAGCTATCAGACCAACACTATGGTCTATGCGGCCGGCAATTATCGCTTCGCCGATTTCCTGCGGATCGGCCTGCCGATGAACGTCGTGGTCGGGCTGACGACATGCCTCGCACTGGCGGCGCTCTATTGACGGCATTGAGCGCGGCCCTTCGAGCGCCTATCTGGCGGGGATGACCGATACGCTCCAGCCGCCCCGCGCGGCGCAACGCCCCCACCGCTCCGTCCACCACAATCGCACGCTGGACGACCCCTGGGCCTGGCTGCGCGATCCCGGTTATCCCGAGGTGACGGATCGCGACGTGCTCGACTATCTGACGGCCGAGAACACTTACTTCCAGGCGCATATGGCTGCGCGCAAGAGCCAGGTCGATGCGCTGTTCGCGGAGATGAAGGGCCGCATCAAGGAGGAGGACGGCTCCGTTCCGCAGAAGGATGGCGCCTATGTTTATTGGAGTACCTTCGAGGCGGGCGAGCAATATCGCCGCCACTGGCGCCGCAAGGTCGGCGCGGCGGAAGACGGATCGGCGGACGAACTGATCGTCGATGAGCCGGCGCTGGCGGAGGGGAAGGATTATTTCCGCCTCGGCAGCGTCGCGATTTCCAATGATGACCGCCTGCTGGCCTATGCGATCGATGACAACGGGTCGGAGCGCTACACGGTGCGCATCCGCAATCTGGAAACCGGCGAGATGCTGCCCGACGTCATGCCGGACGTGCTCTCGGCGCTGGTCTGGACCCGCGATGATCGCGCGCTCGTCTATGCCCCGGCCAACGCCCAGTGGCGCACGGATCGCGCGATGCTCCACCGGCTGGGCAGCGATGTGGCGCAGGATGTCATGCTGTACCATGAGGCGGACGAAGGGTTCCGCGTCTCTGTGGGCCTCACCTGCGCGGAAAATTGGATCGTCATCGCCACCGGCGATCATGTGACGAGCGAGGTGCGGCTGGTGCCGGCCGGCGACCCGACCGCCGCGCCGATCCTCGTTTCCGCCCGCGTGCCCGAACGCGAATATGATGTGGATGAGCATGAGGGCTGGCTCTACATCCGCGCCAACGACACCCATCCCAATTTCCGCTTGGCCCGCGCGCGCATCGAGACGCCGGACCAGTGGGAAGAGGTGCTGCCGGCCTCCGACGCATTTTACCTGACCGATTTCAGCCTGTTCAAGCGCTTCTATGTCACCGAAGGGCGCGAGAACGGCCTCGATCAGGTCGAGATCCGCGATTACGCAACCAACACGCCCAAGCGCCTCGATTTTCCCGAGGCGAGCTATGTCGCTGGGCTGGATGACAATCCCGAATATGATGTCGATACGCTGCGGCTGAGCTATGAATCGATGGTCACGCCCGAGACGATCTTCGACTATCGGCTGGCCGACGGACATCGCGAAACCCTCAAGGTGCGGGAGATTCCGTCTGGCTTCGATCCGGGGCTGTATGCCACGCAGCGCCTCACGGTCACCGCACGGGACGGCACGCCGATCCCCGTCTCCGTGCTGCACCGGCGCGACCATCCGCTCGATGGCTCCCGGCCGCTCTACCTTTATGGCTATGGCGCTTATGGCATTGCCATCGAGCCGGGCTTCGGCACCACGCGGCTCAGCCTCGTCGACCGCGGCTTCGCCTTTGCCATCGCGCATATTCGTGGCGGCGATGACCTTGGCCAGCAATGGTACAAGGACGGCAAGCTGGAGAAGCGGACTAACACGTTCAACGATTTCGTCGATGTGGCGAAGGGGCTGATCGCCCTTGGCTACACCTCGGCGGGCAAGATCGCCACGTCGGGCGGCTCGGCTGGTGGCGAACTCATGGGTGCCATCGTTAATTCCGACCCCGATCTGTGGGGCGCGGTGGTTGCGCATGTGCCGTTCGTCGATGTGCTCAACACGATGCTGGATGAGACACTGCCGCTGACGCCGGGCGAGTGGCCGGAATGGGGTAACCCCATCGAGGATGCCGCCGCCTACGACCTGATCGCCAGCTATTCGCCCTACGACAATGTGAAGGCGCAGGCCTATCCGCCGATACTGGTAACGGCCGGCCTCAACGATCCGCGCGTGACCTATTGGGAGCCGGCAAAATGGGTCGCGAAACTGCGCGAGCTCAAGACCGACGACAATGTGCTGCTGCTCAAGACCAATATGGAAGCCGGCCATGGCGGCAAGTCCGGCCGCTGGGAATCGCTGCGGGAAACGGCGGAGGAATTCGCCTTCATTCTCTGGCAGCTTGGCATGGAAGAAGCCGGGCAGGGCGCCGGCGATCATGGGGGCGGCCATGGGTAAGGCATTCGAGCAGCAGTTTATGGCCGGCCCCGATGACATCGACATCATGGGCCATGTGAACAATGCCGTCTGGGTGCGATGGATGGAACAGCTTGCCACTGCCCATTGGGAATCGCTAGCCCCGCCCGACGCGCAGGCCCGCTATGTGTGGGTCGTGACGCGGCACGAGATCGATTATCGCGGTAATGTGACCGAAGGCGAGACGGTCCTCGCGCGGACCTGGATCGAGGAGCCGCCGCGCGGCGCCCGGTTCGATCGGATGATCGCCTTCACCGGAGCCGATGGCACGCCCAAGGTGAATGCACGGACGACCTGGGCGATGATCGACAAGGAGACGGGCCGGCTGGCGCGGGTGCCCGCCGATCTCGCGACAATCTTTCTGGCTTAACGAAGCACTGCGCGGTCAGGGCTGCGGACTTGCTTCAGTCTCGGTGGGCAACGGGGCGGGCGCCACGATGGGCGCGGCGCGCGGCTCCAGAATGGCGGCGGCTTCGATGACATCGAGCGCGCGCCGGGCTTCCTTGTAGCGGCGGGCTTGCTCCAGCCACAGCTCGGCCTCCGGCTGGGCCGGGAGCGCCGCGATTTCATCGATGGCGGCTTCCATCTGTCCGGATTCGGTGAACATCCGCGCGCGCGTGATGCGCTCGTCCAGCTCGGGGGAGGGATCGCCGGCGTGGCGGATCACGGCCAGACCCCGCAACTCCCGCATCGCCGCCGACCACCAGCCCTGATTCGGGTCGCCGCGCTGGGCGGTGCTGCGGACCTGCTCCAGGCCCTGGCGCAATGTGGTGAGCGTCACCGGCTGCGCTGCGGCATTCACGATGGTGGCGACGGCCTTGGGCTGCGCATCGCCGAACAGTAGCCGGAGCTGGCCCTCGATATAGCCGAGCGGCTGGCCGGCATCGAGCGCGCGCCGGGCAGCAAAGGCGATCATCATTGCCTCGGCCCGGTTGGCATGGCCAGAGGCCGCAATCGCAGCAAGCGAGATGCGGTTGAGGCGCTGCTCAAGCGTCAGCACGCGATCTTCGGGGCGTTCGGTGACGTCGGAGAGGCCGCGCGACCGCGCAGCGTCCGGCGCCTGCCCGTTCGCCCCGCTTTCGGCGCCGTTCTGGGCCGCATTCATATCGTCTGTGAGTGCCGCCGGATCGCCGCCGGGGCCGAAGGACAGCCGATCCCAGTTGGTCATGATCCAGGCCATCGCACCGAGGCCGAGCAGGAAGGCGATCAGCGAGCAGGCGACGATCAGCCGCAATCGGCTCCGGCGCGGCGGTTGCGCTCGGTCCGTCATCTCACCGACACCGTTTTCCGGTGCGTTGCCGTCCATCTGTTCTGCCCGATCCCTCAAGAGGCGCCTATACATAGCGAGGTTGCGAGGCGCAGCAAGGCGCTATCGTTCGGCTCCTGCGCGACGCTCACCCGGCGCCAGCCCGATCCGGTGGCGTCTGCCGCGGCCTGGCTGATCGCGATGAGGAAATGGTTGCGGCAGGCAGGCGGCATCAGCGCGTTGAGGCGGCGCCCGGCAGCGGGCGAATGCACGGCGATGACGGAGGGGGGCATGGTCACCAGCATCTTGGTGTAGCGCCGCATGTCCCGCGCCTCGGTGCGGTAGCAGATATGGCGCGTGATGCTGAGATCGAGCGGGTCGAAGGGGCGCGTTTCTTCCCCGCAGATATGGAGGATGCGCCGGTGGCCGGCCGCGACGATCACGGGGACGGTGGACGCCGCATCGCCGCCGCCGATGATGACATTGGGGTGGCCAGCCTCGCGCACGGCGTCCGCGCTGGCCTCGCCCACGACATAGACCGGCAGGTCCGGGAAGCAGGCCAGCGCCTCACCGCCGTAGCGCGCGCCATTGGCGCTGGTGATGAGCAGGGCGTCGAACGGGCCTTGCTGCATAGGTTCATCGTCAACCGGCACCACCTCGAAGAGCGGCAACTGCACCACCTCTAGGCCGAGTGCGGTTGCCTTGGCGGCGGACGCATCATTGCCCGGCTGTGGGCGCAGGATGAGATAGGGGCGGTTCACGGCGTGAACAGGCTCCGCAGGGCTGGGGAGGCGCCCTCGAGCAATTGCGCGGCCAGCGCGGCGGCCCCGGCCGTGTCGCCGGTGGGCAACATGATCTCGCCGGAGACCTGCTCGCTGCCGTCCTCCAGCAGGATCTGCCCGCGCAGATGCACGCCGGCGCCGGCCAGCTGCGCCAGCGCGCCGATCGGGGAATGGCAACTGCCGCCCAGTGCGAGCAGCAGCGCGCGTTCGGCCAGCACGCAGGTTTGCGTCGGCGCATCGCTGATCGCGGCGAGCAGGCGGCGCATGCGCTCGTCATCGGTGCGGCATTCGATGCCGACCGCGCCCTGCGCGACGGCGGGCAGCATCACCTCGGCGGGGACGGTGGCACCGACATCTTCCATGCCCAGCCGGTTGAGGCCCGCCGCCGCGAGCAGCGTCGCATCGATCTCGCCGGCCTCCACGCTGGCGAGGCGCCGCGCGACATTGCCGCGCAGCAGCGTCGTGCGCAGGTCTGGCCGGAGCGCCCGCAGCTGGGCGGCGCGGCGGGGCGAGGCGGTGCCGATGAGGGCGCCCTGCGGCAGGGCATCGATGCTCGGCGCGCCGATCAGCCGGTCCTCCACCGCAGCGCGCGGCAGCATCGCGGCGATGTGGATGCTCTCCGGCCGGATCGTTTCCACATCCTTCATCGAATGCACCGCGCAATCGATCTCGCCCGCCAGAAGCGCGCGATCCAGCTCCTTGGTCCACAGCGCCTTGCCGCCCAGTTCGGCCAGGGCGCGATCCTGAATGCGGTCACCACTGGTGGTGACGATAACGATCTCCAGCGACTCGCGCGGCAGACCGTGGGCGAGCGCAAGCGCGGCCAGCGTCATGTCGGCCTGGGCCAGCGCAAGGGGGGAGCCGCGTGTACCGAGGCGCAACGGGGCGGTGGGCGAAGGAAACTGCTCGGGCATGATGGCGAATGCCGATAGACCCTGCGCGCGCACGTCTCTAGAGGAAAGTGCCATGCCCATCATCCTCGGTCTGGAATCAAGCTGCGACGAAACGGCGGCTGCGCTGGTCGCCAGCGATCGCACGATCCTTGCCCACCGTCTGGCGGGGCAGGAAGCCGCGCATGGCCCCTATGGCGGCGTGGTGCCGGAAATCGCGGCGCGCGCGCATGTCGAGGCGCTGATTCCGCTGGTCAAAGCGGCGCTGGCGGACGCCAAGCTCAGCCTCGCCGATGTCGATGCCATTGCCGCGACCGCAGGGCCGGGGCTGATCGGCGGGGTGATGGTCGGCCTCGTCACCGGCAAGGCGCTGGCCCATGCGGCCGGCAAGCCGCTGATCGCGGTCAACCATCTGGAGGGCCACGCGCTCTCGCCGCGTCTGGCCGATCCTTCGCTGGAATTCCCCTATCTGCTGCTGCTGGTCTCTGGCGGGCACTGCCAGTTGCTCGAAGTGCGCGGGGTTGGCGATTATCGCCGGCTTGCCACAACCATCGACGATGCGGCGGGCGAGGCCTTCGACAAGACCGCCAAGCTGCTCGGCCTCGGCATTCCCGGCGGTCCGAAGGTGGAGGCGCTGGCGGCGCAGGGCGATCCGCGCACAGTGCCGCTGCCGCGTCCGCTGGTGGGCAGCGGCGAGCCGCATTTCTCCTTCGCCGGCCTCAAGAGCGCCGTGATGCGCGCGGTCGAGAGCGGGCAGTGGGTGGATGCCGACATCGCGGCGAGTTTCCAGCAGGCCGTGATCGATTGTCTGGTCGACCGCACCAAGCGCGCTCTGAATGCCATGACGGGCCGGCCGACGGCGCTGGTCGTCGCTGGCGGTGTGGCCGCCAATGCGGGCGTGCGCGGCGCACTGGAGGGGCTAGCCGCTCAGCACGAGTTGCGATTCGTCGCCCCGCCGCTCTGGCTGTGCACGGACAATGCCGCGATGATCGGCTGGGCGGGGGCGGAGCGGTTCGCGCTCGGCCTGGTGGACGATCTCGCCGTGGCGGCGCGCCCGCGCTGGCCGTTGGACCCGGGCGCCGAGACGGTGCGCGGCGCGGGGGTGAAGGCATGAACGCCGCCGGGCCAATCGGTGTGCTCGGCGGTGGTGCCTGGGGCACGGCGCTGGCGCAGGTGCTGGCGGAAGGCGGCAGCGATGTGCTGCTCTGGGCACGCAATGGCGCGGTGGTGGAGGCGATCAACACGCGCCGCCAGAATGAGACCTATCTACCCGGCCAACCCCTCTCGCCACGCATTCGGGCGACACAGGCGCCGGGCGATCTCGCCGGCGCCGGGGCGTTGCTGGTGGTGACGCCGTCCCAATCGATGCGCGCTGTCCTGTCCCAGTTCGCGCCGCAGGGTCAGTCGCTGATCCTCTGCTCGAAAGGCATCGAGGCCGGGTCGCACCTGCTGATGCACGAAGTCGCGCGCGAGGTGATGCCCGGCTCGCCGGTGGCGGTGCTCTCCGGCCCGACCTTCGCGCATGAGGTCGCCGCTGGTCTGCCGACGGCGGTGACGCTCGCTGCCGAAGAGGAAGCGCTGGCCCGGCTGCTGGCCGATGTGATCGCGCGACCGACCTTCCGGCCCTATGTCTCCGACGATGTGGTGGGCGCCGAAATTGGCGGCGCGGTCAAGAACGTCCTCGCCATTGCCTGCGGCGTGGTCGAGGGCGCGGGACTGGGGCAGAATGCCCGTGCGGCCCTGATTGCGCGCGGTTTCGCGGAAATGACCCGCTTCGGCCTCGCGCGGGGCGGGCGGCCGGAGACGATGGCCGGCCTGTCGGGTCTCGGCGATCTGGTGCTGACCTGTTCCTCGACCCGGTCCCGCAATTATGCGCTGGGCTATGGGCTGGGGCAGGGGCAATCCCCCGATGCGCTGCTGGCCCATCGCCATACGGTGGCGGAAGGCGCCTCGACGGCACCGGTGCTGCACGAAGCGGCGCGCGCACAGGGCATCGACATGCCCGTGACCGAAGCCGTCTGTGCGCTTCTTTCCGGCGCGTCGCGCGTTGACGATGTGATCGCCGCGCTGCTGGCTCGGCCGTTACGCGCCGAATGAGGGACCAAGAGACTTTGCGCACATCGATCGCAACGCCTATGGCTGGCTGGCGCGGCGCAACGGCCCGCGCCGGGGAGCGCCTTGCATGACCATAGCGCGTGGGGAGGCCGAGCAGGCCGAACGCGATGACATCTCGGCGCTGGCGCGGGGCGGCAGGGCCAATGTGCTGGGCTTCGTTCTGCGGCTGGCGGCGCGCATTCCCTTCCTGTTCATTGCGGGGCGGCTTTATGGCGCGGCGACGCTCGGCCGCTTCGCTTATGCCGTGCTGGTCATCGAATTTGCCGCGCAACTGGCCACCATGGGGCTCAAGCGCGGGCTGGCCGAGCAATTGGCGAAGGACAGCCGCCCGCAGGCCCATGTCGTTGCCGATGCCATGTGGCTGTGCATCCTCGTCAGCGCTGTGGCAGCGGGCCTGCTCATCGTCTTTCCTGAGGCGATGTTCCCCAATAGCGGCCTCAACGGGCTGGACCGGCTGCTGCCGCTGATCGTCATCGCCATTGCGACGACCGAGGTGGCGCTGGCAGCCTGTGCCTATCAATACAACATCGCCGCGACGGTGCGCGCGCGCGCGATTGTCGAGCCGTGGACGATCAGCATCGCGGCGCTGGCGCTCTATTTCTATTCGCCGCGCGACGGGCTGATCCTGGCTTATGTCGCCTCGATGGCGGCCGCGATGCTGGCGGCATTCTGGCCGCTGATGCGCCATTATGGCCTGCCGCGCGGCTGGCGACCGCATCCCGGGCGGATCTGGCATCTGGCCATGCGCAATCTGCCTCTGGCCGGTGCGGACGCCATCGAATGGGGTACGCGGCGTCTCGATCTCGCGATTCTGGGCCTGTTCGCGTCCCCGGCGATCGTCGGCATCTATTATGTCGCGCAGCAGGTCGCCTCCCTGCCGCAGAAGCTGAAGACCAGCTTCGAGCCGATTCTTGGCCCGGTGATCACCCGCAACATCGCGCTCGGCAATCATGAGGCGATTGGGCGCCAGGTGAGCCAGGTCGGCTTCTGGATCGTCGCGGCGCAGCTTGGGGTCGCCGTGGCGCTGGCGATGCCGGGCGAGGCGGTGATGGGACTGGTCGGGCCGACCTTCGTGATCGGTGCCGCCGCGCTTGGCGGCCTGCTGGCGGCGGAAGTGCTCGCGAGCCCGGCGGTGGTGAGCGAGGCGGCGCTGGTGTACCTCGCCCGCCTGCGCAACCTCTACCTCTCGCTCGCCACCGTGGGCCTGCAGGCGATGCTGACGGTGGGCCTGCTCATCGTGGCGCGCCGTTATGAGTTGGCGGATGGTTATGTCGCCGCAATGCCGGCGCTGGCGCTGGCGATTGCGCTCGGCTGCGGCGCCATCGCCAAATCCCGGTTGCTCAGCGGTCTGCTGGGGATGCGCCTGCCGATCTGGCGGTCGAGCCTTGTGCTCTGCGGTGTCGTGGCCGGGCTTGTCGGCTTTGGCTTCACGCTGCTCCCGCGCCGGCTCGAATGGATCGAGCTGGTGATCGGCCTGCCGCTCACGCTGGCTGTCTATTGCGTGCTGATGTGGAAGGTCGCGTTCGGCGAGGCTGACCGCACGCTGTTCCGCAAGCAGAAGCTCGGCGCCAGCGGGAGCGATACGCCCGCCTGACCAGCCCCAAGAAAAAGGCCGGCGCCCATCGGGAGGACACCGGCCTGTTCGATAATCTGCCGAAAGCCTATTTCTTCGGTTCGGGCGCCACGGTCACGCGGACCTCTTCGCCATTCTGCCCCGGGAAGCCCGTGAACAGCGCGTCGATGAGGTTCGGCACCAGATAGGTCAGCTTGTTGCTGAGCGACTGGGCGCGGGCGGTGCCCTCGAACAGTGGCTCGCCGCCGACCCGGTTGATCCGCATGTGCAGATCGCTCTGGTAGACCATGTAGCTCTCGATATCCGTATAGCCCGGTCCCCACATGAAGGGATCGTTCCAGCCCATCACATAGCGGCCGCGCCAGCCACGGTAGTAGCCTGGATAATAGAAGGGATCGTAGAAGGGCGAGCGGGCAAAGCCGGTCGAGCGGACACGCTGCGTACCGCGATCCACCCCATAATCCAGCTCGACGACGAGCTGCGCGCTCGCCGGGTCCGCCGCGCGGGTATAGCCCTGATCGACCAGACGCTGCGCGACCAGATCCGCATAATGCTGGAATTCGAGGCTGCCGGCCAAATCCTGTTCGCCGGGCATGATGGTGAAGCTCTGGCCCTGCGCGGGCGGAAGCTGCTGGAAGCGGGCCACATCCGCCTTGAAGGGCGAGGCGCAGCCTGCGAGGCCAAGCGCAAGGAGCGAGGCCGCTGCAGTGACGAGGAGACGCTTGCTGTTCATAAGACGGTTCCGTTTCTCGGGCGAGTACACCCTCTAGGACGTAGTGTACGCCTTGATACCTTAGGTCAAATGAACTGGCGTTGAATGCGGTTCCTGCAATCGGCGTGCCGTGTGTCGAAACGGCGCAGCGGCCTTCCGCTCAGCGCATCAATCCCATCGCCTCATAGGCGCCGCGCAGGGTGGGCTCGGCTGCCTTTGCGGCCGCCGCCGCACCCTTCTCCAATATGGCATCGAGCGCGGCATGATCTTCCTGCAGCGCAATGAACCGCTCCCGGATCGGCGCGAGGTGCGTCACCAGAAGATCGGCCAGCGCAGGCTTGAAGGCGCCAAAGCCCTGCCCGGCGAACTGCGCGCACACCGCATCGGGCGTGGTGCCCGAAAGGGTGGCGTAGATGCCGACCAGATTGAGCGCCTCGGCCCGCCCGGCCAGACCGGCCGCCTCGGCGGGCAGCGGCTCGGCATCCGTCTTGGCCTTGCGCACCTTCTGCACGATGGTGTCGCTGTCGTCTGTCAGGTTGATCCGGCTCATGTCGCTGGGGTCGGACTTGGACATCTTCGCCGTGCCATCGCGCAGGCTCATGATCCGCGCCGTCTCCTTGGGAATGATCGGATCGGGCAGGGTGAACAGCTCCACGCCGAAATCGGTGTTGAACTTGACCGCAATGTCGCGGGTCAGCTCCAGATGCTGCTTCTGGTCCTCGCCTACGGGCACGTGGGTGGCCTGATACAGCAGCACGTCGGCGGCCTGCAGAACCGGGTAGACGAACAGGCCGACGCTGGCGCCCTCGCGATTCTTGCCCGCCTTGTCCTTGAACTGGGTCATGCGGTTCAGCCAGCCAATCCGCGCCGTGCCGTTCAGCAACCAGCACAGCTCGGCATGAGCCGGCACCCGCGCCTGATTGAACAGCACCGAGCGATCCGGGTCGATGCCGCACGCGACGAGCGCAGCCGCCATGTCCCGCACATTGGCCAGCCTTTGCTCGCGCGTCTCGTGAACGGTGATCGAGTGCATGTCCGCCAAGAAGAAGAAGCAGTGCGAGTCCGAATCCATCTCATCCTGCATCCGCACCCAGTTGCGGATCGCGCCCAGATAATTGCCCAGATGGAGATTACCGGTCGGCTGGATGCCGGAGAGCACGCGCATGAGGAAAGTCCTGCTTTATAAGAAGAGCCCCGCTCTGTCGTCCGTGACGCGTGGCGTCAAGCCGGGCGAACAATCGGGAGGGGGCGCGTCAGCGCGGTCTGCGCCGCAACTGCGCCTTCAGTTCGGCAATGCGATAGGCGCCAAAGCCGATGGCGGCGATGGCGTAGACCAGCCCGCCGCCACCGCAGAGCAGGCCGAGCGCGATGAGGCGGCGCCAGAAGCCGGCGGCCATATGCGCGTCGAGAAGCTGGTTGCCCGCCCAGAGCGCGGCGCCCATCAGCGCGCCCGCTGCGACGATGCGCAGCGCCTTGGCGCGGAAGCGCGCGTCGAGCGTGAGATGCTCCTTGCGGCTGAGCGTCCAGTAGAGCAGCGCGACGTTCACCCAGGCCGAGAGGGCCGTGGAAGCGGCAATGCCGGCGGCACCGAACCGCCAGATCAGCGTGAGATTGCCGACCAGATTGACCAGCATGGCAATGAAGGCGATGCGCACGGGCGTTTTCGTGTCGGCGCGGGCGTAGAAGCCGGGGGTCAACACCTTGATGAGCACATAGGCGGGGACGCCCGGTGCGAAGGCGGCGAGCACGGCGGCCGCGCCGAGCGTGTCTTCCGCCGTGAAGGCGCCATGCTGAAAGACGCCGCGGATGATCGGCACGGCCGAGACGAACAGGGCGATCGCGGCGGGCAAGGCGAGGAACAGCGCCAGCTCCAGCGCGCGGTTCTGCGTCTCATTGGCCGCGCGGGTGTCGCCGGCGCCGATCTGGCGCGAGATGAGCGGCAGCATCGCGGTGCCGACGCCGATGCCGATCAGGCCGAGCGGAAGCTGGTTCAGGCGGTCGGCATAATAGATCCAGCTCACCGAGCCCTGCGGCAGGAAACGCGCTGCAAGCGAGGTGGAAATGAGCAGGTTGATCTGGATGGCGCCCTGGCCGATGGCGGCGGGCGCGATCAGCAGCAGCATCGCCTTGACCTGTGGCGAGAGGCGCGGGGCCGACAGCTTCAGGGCCACGCCGATCCGGCGGCAGGACCAGATCAGCCAGAGCAATTGCATCGCGCCGGAAACGGTGACGGCAATCGCCTGGGTGACGGCCGTCTCGATCTCCGTGTCGCCCCGGAAGAACAGCAGCGCGCCGATCATGCACAGGTTGAGCAGGGTGGGCGCAGCGGCGTTGACCCAGAAGCGGTTGAAGCTGTTGAGGATGCCGCCGAGCAGCGAGGTGAGCGAGATCAGCCCGAGATAGGGGAAGGTAATGATGGTGAGATGGCGCGCGAGCGCGAACTTCTCAGGACCACCATCCGGGAAGCCGCCGGTCATCGCCCACACGACCGGTCCGGCGGCGAGCATCATGACGATGGTGAGCGCGACGAGGATGGGAAAGAGGACCGAGAGCACCTGACCGGCAAAGCGAATCGCCGCCGCGCGTCCGGCCTCCGGATTATCGGCGCCCTCCTTGCCCATGATACGGTTGAACATCGGCACGAAGGCGGCGGAGAAAGCGCCCTCGGCGAACAGCGCGCGGAACAGGTTGGGCAGGCGCCAGGCGATCAGAAACGCGTCCGACGCGAAACCGGCGCCGACATAGCGCGCCATCAGCATGTCCCGCACCATGCCGAGGACGCGGCTGACGAGGGTGAGGGCGCCGATGGTGCCGGTGGAGCGCAGCAGGCTCATGGCTGTTCCGTCAGTATCGACGTCGACAATATTCGGGCCGGCAGAACCGGCACCGCCCGGCAGCGCTGGGGAGCGGCCGGGCGGCGAAGGGTTGCAGTCAGGCGAGGAAAGGCAAGGCGCATGGGCATGACCCTTCCTCTATGCCGGACTGGCGGATGATCAGGCGTGGCCGGCGGGCTCGCCCTGCGCAGCGGCCTCGATCTGGGCCTGCTGCTGGACGTAAAGGGCGCCGAAATCGATGGGATCGAGCATGAGCGGCGGGAAACCGCCATCCTGCACCGCATCGGCCAGCACGCGGCGGGCGAAGGGGAAGAGCAGGCGCGGCGCCTCGGCATAGAGAAACGGGCGCATCTGGTCCTCGGGCACGTTGCGGATGCCGAAGAGACCGGCGAACACCAGTTCGACCGCAAAGGCGGTGCCCTGCTCGGCCACGGCCTTGGCGCTCACCTTCAGCGCGACTTCGTACACGTCATCGGCAATCTGGTTGTTGCTGATGTTGAAGTTGATGTCGATCTGCGGCTGCTCCTGCCACTGGTAGACGGCCGGCGCGTTCGGGTTCTCGAACGAGAGATCCTTCACATATTGCGCGATCAACCCGATCTGGGGCTGGGTGTCGGCGCCATTGGCGACGGTGTCGGTCGTGTCGGTCATGCGTGAATCCTGTTCCTCGATGGGCGCTGCCATGCCGCCGGCGCAGGACCGCCGCGACCTAGAAGCTGGAAAGTCGCCGGACACCGAGCATGCCGGGCGAAACCGCGCTCCTTGTCCATGGGCGCGCCGCTTAGCAGGCACGCAAGGCGGGGGCAATGGGGGTGGCGCTTCCCGGGTGCGCGGAACGCTCGCGTGGCCGACGAAAATCGGGGTGAGGAGGCCGGGCGGCTGCGTTGGGGGCTTTTTTACCGAATGTCGGTATCGTTCCGGCGATCTGGCGCGTTGTCCGTTTGAAGTTTCGCGCGAACGTGCCTATGTCTTGCGGGTTATGTTTTGAAGGAAGGGTGTTGACCTCGTGACCGTCATCGTCGTGCTGGCCATGATCTTCGCACTGCTGGCGTTGCGGCTTTACTCTGTGCTCGGCAAGCGCACGGGTCATGAGCAGCGGCAGCTTCCCACGCCGGCCGACGATCGTCCGGCCGCGCCCATGCCGTCCTCCGGGCAGGTCGACAATCGCACGCCCGCGCAGCGCGCGGCCGACAATGCGGTGGCAGTGCCGGCCCAGCCCGGCCTGCGCGCGATCATCGCGACCGACCGCAACTTCGATGTCGCGCAGTTTCTGGGCGGCGCGAAGGCGGCCTATGGCATGATCCTCGAAGCCTATTGGAAGGGCGACCGCGAGACGCTGCGCACCTATTGCGCGGACGATGTGTATGACGCGTTCAGCGCCGCCATCGACCAGCGCGAGGCCGATGGGCTGACCATGGACAACAAGCTCGTCCGCATCGAGGACGCGCGGATCGACGCTGCGCGCGTCGAAAGCGGCACCGCGTTCATCGCGATCCACTTCGAAGCCGATCTGTCCGCTGTCACGCGCGACCGGGACGGCAATGTTGTGGCCGGATCGCTGGACGATGCCATCTCCACGGCGGAAACCTGGACGTTCAGCCGCAATCTCTCCAGCCGCGATCCCAATTGGGAACTGGTGGAGACGGACGAAGGCTGAGCGGCGCGCAGGCGGATCGCCGTGCCGGCTCGCTTTCAGACCCGTTTCAAGCAGCTTTCCGCTCTGGCAAGCGCGCTGGCTCTGGCGGCGTGCGGCAGCATGATCCCGCCGGGTGGGCCTGGTCAGCGACCCGTCCCCTCCCGGCCTTCTTCGCCCGCCACGCCGCCGCAACCGGCAACACCTCGTCCGCCGCTTACCCCGGCCCCTGCGCCTACCCCTGCGCCCGATCAGGCTGAACTGGCGCCCGCCGTGGCCGCCGGCCTGACGCCGGGGCCAGCGATCGACACGGTCCTGCCGGCTGCATCCGAGCGGATGGGGCAAGCCTTGCGAGCCTTCCGCCTCTCCTGCCCCTCGCTGCTGCGTAGGCGCGACCAGAGCGGCCTCACCGGCAATGCCGACTGGCAGACGGCCTGCGCGGCCGCAGCAAGCTGGAGCGAGGCAAACGCGCGGGAATTCTTCCGGCGCTATTTCGAAACCGTGCAGGTCGGTGACGGCAAGGCATTCGCGACCGGCTATTATGAGCCGGAAATCGCCGGCTGCCGCACGCGCGCCGCGGGCTGTGAGACGCCGATCTATCGCAAGCCGGACGATCTGATCGAGGTCGATCTCGGCCTGTTCAGCGAGAGCCTCAAGGGTCGGCGCATCAGGGGTAAGGTGCAGGGCTCCAGCTTTGTGCCTTATGATGACCGGGCGGCAATCACCGCAGGCGTGCTGGACGGGCGTGGTCTGGAACTGGCCTATGCCGTCGATCCGGTCGAGCTCTTCTTCCTCGAGGTGCAGGGTAGCGGGCGGCTGCGCCTGCCCGATGGCGGGATCATGCGCATCGGCTATGCCGGGCAGAATGGGCGCGATTATACCGGCATCGGCAGGCTGATGCGGGACCGGGGGCTGATCCAGATCGGCTCGATGCAGGACATCATGAGCTGGCTGCGCGCCAATCCGGCGCAGGGCCAGTCGATCATGAACGAGAATAAAAGCTACGTCTTCTTTCAGGAATTGACCGGCCCGGGGCCGCTGGGTGCGCTGGGCGTGCCGGTGACGGCGGAAGTGAGCGTCGCGGCCGATCCGACCTTCGTGCCGCTGGGCGCGCCGGTGCTGCTGTCGCTCGATAGGGCCGAGCCCAACGGGCTCTGGATCGCACAGGATACCGGTGGGGCCATCAAGGGCAGCAACCGCTTCGATACCTTCTGGGGAGCCGGTGAGCGTGCCCGCGGCATCGCCGGCGGCATGTCGGCCCGGGGGAGCGCGCTGCTGCTGCTGCCGAGCGGCACCTATGCCCGCCTGACCGCTGGCCGCTGAGCGTGGCCCGGCGGGTTCTCACGCCCGATGAGCGCGCGCTCTGGGGCAAGCTGACCCGTACGGTGACACCCCTGCGGCGGGTCCGTCCGCTTCCACCGGTGGAGCCGGTCTCGGCAGCGGCTTTTGCTGCGGCGCTGGACGCCCCCAAGCCGGTGAAGGGCCGAATTCCACCGAGTCGTCCCGTGGCGCCGCCGCCATCCCCTCCGGCGCCCGTCGCCGTGCCCGTGCTGGACGGCAGCTGGGAGAAGCGCATTCGTTCCGGGCGGATTATTCCCGATCATGCCATCGATCTGCACGGCCTCAATCTGGCAGCAGCGCATATCCGGCTGGAGCGGGCCATCGGCGATGCCCTCGCGCAGGGCTGGCGGGTGCTGCTGGTGGTGACCGGCAAGCCGCGGCCCGCCCCCGCACCAGGAGAGACCCGGCGACGCGGCGCGATTCGCGCGGAAATCGGTGATTGGCTGGCGAGGAGTATACATGCCCACCGCATTGCCAGTGTGCGCCAGGCCCACCCGCGCCATGGCGGGGATGGCGCGCTCTACGTGATTTTGCGCCGCAGCAATTAGGCAGCGCCGCGTGGCCGGGGATAGCCATGCGCACGAGGGTGTCCGCACCGGCATGTCGCGCGCTGGCTCGCAGGAAACCGCCATTTGCATCTGTTCATATTCGCGCTCCGAAATGAGACAGAAATTTACCGCGTTTCTGCGAAATCCCATTGGACGGAGGGTTAAGAATCGATTAACAATTGCCCCTCTTATGTGGGAGTTGAACATGAACATGAACCTCTTTGCCAAGGCGTCTGCGATCGCCCTCGGCCTTGCCGCGGTTACCCCGGCGCAGGCCGTGACCTTCCTGTACTTCCCCGGCACGTCCGCACCGACGGCAGGCTACAATGTGATCAACCAGTTCGACACGACGGCTGGCATCACCGGCTCGAACTTCCAGATCAACACGCCGCCGTCCAACTCGACCGGCGCGCCGCCGGCCTATGCGACCTTCGGTTCGTCTTCCTATCTGTCGGTTCTCGCCAACGGTTCCGCGACGATCAACTTCGGCGCTGCCAGCGCGGTGGAGTTCGACTGGGGTTCGATCGACGCCTACAACACGCTGACCGTTCTGCTGGACGGTGGCTCCAGCTTCGTCATCACGCCGGGCGGCAACTTCACCAATGACGCCGACGGCAACCAGATCCTGGCGAACACCAATGGCCTGTTCCAGATCTTCGCTGAGGGTAACGAGAAGATCGTTGGCCTGACGCTGGAATCGAGCCGCAACTCGTTCGAGATCGACAATCTCGCGACCGTTCCGGTTCCGGAGCCCGCCACCTGGGCGATGATGATCGCCGGCCTCGGCCTGGTCGGTGGCGTGATGCGTCGCCGCGCTGGCGCCACGAGCGTCACCTTCGCCTGATTTTCAATCAGTCGACAGATTTGGGAAACGCCGTCGGTTGGGAGACCGGCGGCGTTTTCTTTTGGTTTTGGGATCGGCGGTTTAGCAGGTGAGGCGCAAGGTTGCCTGAGCGGTTCGCCCTAGAGCCGCCGGGTCAACCGAGCGTTGGGGCTGCGCTCAGGATCCGCTTGTAGATGCGCGTGAGGCTTTCGATGTCGGCCAGCGACACCGCCTCATCCAGCTTGTGCATCGTCGCATTCAGCAGACCGAACTCCACGACCGGGCAAAGCGCGGAGAGGAACCGGGCATCCGAGGTGCCGCCGCTGGTGGACAGTTCCGGTGTGAGGCCGGTCTCGGCGGCGATCGCCTCGCTGATCAGGCTGGAAAAAGGACCCGGCTGGGTGAGGAACGACTCGCCGCTGATCATGGCGCGCAGCGTGCCGCCTTCGGCCTCCACCAAGGTGCGGATTCGGGCAACGAGATCCTCGCCGCGATGCAGATCGTTGAAGCGGATCGAGATGCGGGCCGTGGCCTTTGCGGGAATGACATTGGTTGCCGGATTGCCGACATGCAGGTCGGTAATTTCGATATTGCTCGGCTGGAACCAGTCGGTGCCCTGATCCAGTTCGATCGCCTCGATCGCGGACAAAATCCGCACCAGCGGGGAAATCGGGTTCTTCGCCAGATGCGGATAGGCGACATGGCCCTGCACGCCCTCGACGCTGATCCACATGTTCACCGAGCCACGCCGGCCGATCTTGACCATGTCGCCGAGGCGCTGGACCGAGGTCGGCTCGCCGACGAGGCAGACATCGGGCCTCACGCCGCGCTCGGCCATATGGCGCATCAGCGCGCGGGTGCCGTGGACGGCGTCGCCCTCCTCATCGCCGGTGATGAGCAGGCTGATCGTGCCGGGCAGCGGGGCGCCCTCGGCGTCGGCACGCGCGATCGCCGCGACGAACACCGCGATGGAACTCTTCATGTCCACAGCGCCGCGCCCGTAGAGCAACTCGCCGCGCCGCTCGGGCTGGAAGGCGTCGCTTGTCCATCCTTCGCCCGGGGGCACCACGTCCAGATGGCCGGCAAAGGCGACATGCGGGCCATCGCCCGTCCGGCGGACCGCCAATAGATTTTCCACCGGCCCGTGCGGCGGCTCGCCATCGATGAAGCGCTCGACGGTGAAGCCGAGCGGGGTAAGCACCGCTTCCAGCACATCGAACACCGCGCCGGTCGCCGGTGTGACGGACGGGCAGGCAATCAGCGCTTCGGCAAGCGCGACAGGATCGGTGAGGGACGGGGCGTTGCACATGGCGCCTGCGTTAGCCAAGCTTGCGCGCCAAGGGAAGCGAGGTCCGCGCCCTGCGCTCCCTCTGGCGGTGATGGGCCCCCTGCGGTAGCGAGGAGGCGTGCAAGACAGGGGGAGCCGACATGCCGAAGATCGAGATCGAGCAGGTGGAGCAGAGCAACAGCACGGGCTATCCGCCGCCGTTCAACGAGCCTGTGGCCGGGCGCTGGCACCGGCGGCTGGGGCGCCATGCCGGCCTGACGCATCTCGGCGCCAGCCATGTCGTGCTGGAGCCGGGCGCCTGGTCCTCGCAGCGGCACTGGCATCTCGGCGAGGATGAGTTCCTGATCATGCTGTCCGGGCAGGCGGTGCTGATCGAGGACGAAGGCGAGACCATCCTGCACCCCGGCGATTGCGTGGCCTGGGCCGCGGGCGTCGCCAATGGCCACCATCTCGTCAATCGCAGCGATACGAATTGCACCTTCATCTGCCTGAGCGCGGGAGATCGCGATGCTGGCGGGCGCTATTCCGATATCGACATGATCTTCACGGCCGGCGGCTATCAGCATCGCGATGGCGCGCCTTATGGGACTGAGCGATTGCCTTGATATCGGGATGCGGACTGCGGCGCCCTCGGCTCCTGCCTTCCCAGGAGCTTTGGTTCTCAGGCACGCTTGCAGGCTCATGCATCAGTTTACTCCACAAGCCTCCCGTTCGTGTCGAGCGAAGTCGAGACACGTGAGTGCAGTGCGTAGTGTCTCGACTTCGCTCGACACGAACGGCAAGGTGGTGGGTCTTAAACCCCGCCCGCTGGCTCCAGCCGCGGAATGACCCAGCTTTCCCGCGCGGCATCGTCCAGCCATTCGCGCATCCACGGGTGGGCGAGGATTGTGTCCATATAGGCACGCGCTGCAGGCGGCACGGCGATGGAATAGGTGACGAAGCGCGAGACGACCGGCGCGAACATGATGTCCACGGCGCCGAAGGGGCCGAAGAGAAATTCGCCCTCTGCCCCGAACCGGGTGCGGGCCTGTTCCCACACGTCCACGATGCGGGCCACATTGGCGGCGACATCGGGGCCGACATCGCGCGGGGGGAGGATGTGACGGGTGTTCATGCCGCAGGTCTGGCGCAGCGGCTGGTAACCGGAATGCATTTCCGCCGCCATCGAGCGGGCAAGCGCCATCGCTCCCTTGTCGTGCGGCCAAAAGCGGGTCCCGCCGGAGAGCGCATCGAGATAGTCGATGATGGCAAGACTATCCCACACGGCGATGTCGCCATCCCACAGCGTCGGCACCTTGCCATTGGAGACTGCGAGATCGCTCTGCGCCTTGCGGGCTTCCCACGCCTCATCGTAGAGCGGGACCAGCACCGTCTCGAAGGGCAGGCCGGATTGCTTTGCCGCCAGCCAGCCGCGCAGCGACCAGCTCGAGTAGACTTTGTTGCCGATGATGAGCTTCAGCATCCGCACATCTCCCCTTGCTCGATCAGAGACTCAGCATCAGCCCGGCCAGCGCCGCGCTCATCAGATTGGCGAGGCTGCCGGCGATCAGCGCCTTGATGCCGAGCCGGGCGATCATCGGCCGCTGATTAGGCGCCAGGCTGCCGGTCACCGCCATCTGGATGGCAATGGACGAGAAATTGGCAAAGCCGCACAGCGCGAAGGTGGTGATCGCCACCGTGGCGGGCGATAGCGTGGCCTGCACCTGCCCCAGCTCGATGAAGGCGACGAACTCGTTGAGCACGACCTTGGTGCCGAACAGGCCGCCCGCGACCTGCGCCTCGTTCCACGGAATGTTGAGCAGCAGCATCACCGGCGCGAACAGCTTGCCGATCAGCATCTGGAAGCTGAGATCGGGATAGCCGAACCAGTTGCCGACCCCGCCGAGCAGGCCATTGGCCAGCGCGACCAGCGCCACGAAGGCAAGCACCATCGCGCCGACCGCGACGGCCAGCTTCACGCCGGTCTGCGCGCCTTGCGCGGCCGCCATGATGAGATTGGCGGGCTTCTCCTCCTCATGGGTGGCATCGGGCAGGATGACCGGCTCGATCTCGGCATCGTCGGGATTATCCGGCATGATGATCTTGGCCATCAAGATGCCGCCCGGCGCGGCCATGAAGGCGGCGGCGAGCAGATAGTCGATCTGGATGCCCATCGAGGCATAAGCGGCGAGGATCGTGCCGGCGACGCCGGCCATGCCGCTCGTCATCACGGTGAACAGCTGAGCCGGTGTGAGGCTGGCGAGATAGGGGCGGATGACCAGCGGGCTTTCGCTCTGGCCGACGAACACGTTGGCTGCGCAGCACAGGCTCTCCACCCGGGAGATGCCCGTCACCTTCTGGATGGCGCCGCCGACCCAGCGGATGACGAACTGCATGATGCCAAGATAATAGAGGATCGAGACGAGGCTCGCGAAGAAGATGATGACGGGCAGCGCGGCGATGGCAAAGCTGGTGCCGCCGACCTCCGGCCGGGCGAGCGGCCCGAAGATGAAGTTCGTGCCGGCCTGCGCATAGCCGAGCAGATTGCCGACGCCATGCGACATGGCGGCGATGGCGGCCTTGCCGGCGGGTACGTAGAGAACCAGCAGGGCGATGCCGGCTTGCAAGGCGAAGGCGGCGGCGACGACGCGCAGGCGGATGGCGCGCCGGTTGCCGGAGAGCAGCACGGCGATGGCAAGAATCGCGACGATGCCAACGAGGCCGATGAGGATGGGCATGGAGTGGCGGCTGTCCCCTGTTCGCATGGCCCGCCAAAGGGCCATCAGCGCGAATCGCTTATACAGGCGCGCTGCAGCGCGGCAATCGGCTGCGCGGCGGCGGGTGTCGTTGCACGGCGGCGCGTGGCATGTCGCGCACAGGGTCTCTTCCCGCCTCGCTGCAAAGTCATTAAGCGACGGGGATGACCGCACCCGCTCAGGCCCCGTCCGCACCCATCGCCCGCTCGCTGTTCGTCCTGTCCGTCTTCTATGGTGGCATGGTCTGCATCGCCGGTGTTCTCGGCAACAAACAGGTTTCGCTCGGGCCGCTCGGCGCCATCGGCTCGGCGCTCGGCTTGGGGGACTTGGCGGTGGAAGCCGGCATCTTCGCTTTCCTCCTACTGGTCGTCGTCTCGAGCGCAGTGGCGGAACTGCATGGCCGGGCCGTCGCCAACCGGCTGGTGCTACTGGGCTTCATCCCGCTGATCGTTTCGATCCTGCTCTCGGTGGTCGTGCTGGCCCTGCCGGCCGCGCACGAAATGGCGCCGGAGCGGCAGGCGGCCTTCGCCATGATCATGTCCGGAACGCCACGCATCTGGGCGGGCGGTATCGTCGCTTACGGTATTTCGCAGATCCTCAATGTCACCATCTTCGCTGCGCTCAAGGGGCAGGCGGGGAGCCGGCTGCTCTGGCTGCGCGCCGGCACGGCGAGCGTGCTCTCGCAGATCGTCGATACGCTGCTGTTCGTCACCATCGCCTTTTACGGCGTCTTCCCCATCGGAGCGCTGCTGGTGGGGCAGATGCTCGCCAAGGTTCTGCTCTCGGCGCTGCTTGTGCCACCGGTCATCTATGCGTTCGTGGCATTGGGGCGCCGGCTCGACCGGTAATGTAATCCGCTCGGGCTGAGCTTGTCGAAGCCTCGCTCTTCTTCTTGATAGAGGGAAAGAAGTAGCACGGCCTTTCGACAGGCTCAGGGCGAACAGGGAGGTAAGGGATGCCACACCCCCTCCTTTCTTGCAGCGCGGGCCGCAAAGCCTTATGCGCCCGCGCATGACCGATCACGCACCCGATCCCGCCCTGCTGGCCAAGGCCGAGACCCTTACCGAGGCGCTGCCCTACATGCAGCGTTATGCCGGCGAGACGTTCGTCGTGAAATATGGCGGCCATGCCATGGGCGATCCGGAGGCCGCGCGCGATTTCGCCGAGGATGTCGTGCTGATGAAGATGGTCGGCATCAATGTTGTGGTCGTCCATGGCGGCGGGCCGCAGATCGGCGCGATGCTCAAGAAACTGGGCGTCGAGAGCAAGTTCGTGAACGGCCTGCGCGTGACCGACGAGGAAACCGCGAAGATCGCCGAAATGGTCCTCGCCGGATCGATCAACAAGGAGATCGTCGGCTGGATCGCCCAGGCGGGTGGCCGCGCGGTCGGCATTTCCGGCAAGGATGGCGGCCTGGTGCTGTGCGAGAAGGTCGGCGGCAAGCGCGAGCCTGACCCGAACAGCGGCATCGAGCGCAATGTCGATCTCGGCTTTGTCGGCGACCCCGTGAAGGTGGACCGGCGCATTCTGGACAGCCTCTCGCGCGACGGCATTATTCCGGTGGTCGCGCCGGTCGGCATTGGCGCCGACGGGCATACCTATAATGTGAATGCCGATACCATGGCGGGCGCAATCGCCGCTGAACTCGGCGCCAAGCGCTTCTTCCTGCTCACCGACGTGGCGGGCGTGCTGAACAAGGACAAGGATCTGCTGAGCGATCTGACCCCGGCGAAGATCGGCGGTCTGGTCGAGGATGGCACGATTTCCGGCGGCATGATTCCCAAGGTGGAAACCTGCGTGAAGGCTGTCGAGGGCGGCGTGGAAGCGGCGGTCATTCTGGATGGGCGCATTCCGCATGTCATGCTGCTGGAGGTGTTCACCCGCCAGGGCGCCGGCACGTTGGTGCATCTGTAACGCGCGGCGCGCGGGGGCTATGGCGGTAGAAAATCACCGCCCTCAAGCAACTTGCAGCCGCTAGGCCCGCTGGGCTAGACTTGTCTCAACTTTCCACCACAGGACGAACCATGGCCGTTGCCCTTATCCAGACCTTGGCGATCCTGCTGAATGTCGCCTGGTGGATCATCATCGTTCAGGCCATCTTGAGCTGGCTGATCGCGTTCAACGTGATCAACACCAGCAATGATATCGTGCGCAGCATCTGGGTCGCGCTCGACCGGCTGACCGAGCCGCTCTATCGGCCCATCCGCCGGATCATGCCGGATTTGGGCGCGCTAGATCTCTCGCCGATGGTCGTGCTCATCATCATCATCATCCTGCAGGGGCCGGGCCTGACCGCGCTGGCAAGCTTGCTGCTCTGAGCGGACGTGCGCCGTGCCGCTTCGTCGTGACGGCGCAGACCTGCTGCTGGCGATTCGCCTGACGCCGAAGGCTGCGCGTGCTCGCCTTGGCGGAACGTTCACGGATGCCGCCGGCCAACGCTGGCTGCAGGCCAGCGTCACCGCGCCGCCGGACAAAGGCAAGGCCAATGCTGCCCTGCTGACGCTGCTCGCCCGACATCTGCGCGTGCCCGGATCGTCGATTTTGCTGGAGACAGGGGATACCAACCGGCTAAAGCGCCTGCGCATTGCGGGTGCTGATCCGCACACGGAACAGTCTTTGAGAGAGATCGCTGAGAAGGAGCGAAGCGCGACATGAGTTTGGGCAAGGAAATCGACGGCAAGGCATTCGCGGCGAAGCTGCGCGGGCGGATGGCCGAGGCAGTCCCCGGTTTCGTGGAGAAGACCGGGCGCAAGCCGGGCCTCGCGGTGGTGCTGGTCGGTGAAGACCCGGCGAGCAGCGTCTATGTCCGCTCCAAGGGCAAGGCGACGGTCGAAATCGGCATGAACAGCCTTGAGTTCAAGCGCCCCGCCACGATCAGCCAGGAAGAGCTGATCGAGCTGGTCGAAGAGCTGAATGCGGACGACAGCGTGGACGGCATTCTCGTCCAGCTGCCGCTGCCTGCCCATCTCGATGACAAGGCGGTGATCGCCACCATCGATCCCGCCAAGGATGTCGATGGCTTCCATGTCGTCAATGCCGGCAAGCTGGCGGTGGGCGATCCCACCGCTCTGGTGCCCTGCACGCCGCTTGGCTGCCTGATGCTGCTCAAGGACGAGCTGGGCGACCTCTCCGGCAAGGAAGCGGTCGTCATCGGTCGCTCGAACATCGTCGGCAAGCCGATGATGCAGCTGCTGCTGGCGGAAAGCTGCACCGTGACGGTGGCGCACAGCCGCACGCATGATGTGGCCGGTGTGGTCCACCGCGCGGACATCGTGGTCGCGGCGGTCGGCCGACCGGAAATGGTCAAGGGCAGCTGGATCAAGCCGGGCGCCGTGGTCATCGACGTGGGCATCAATCGCGTGAAGGGCGATGAGGACGGCAAGAGCAAGATCGTCGGTGACGTCGCCACCGCCGAGGCGATCAACCACGTCGCGGCGATCACGCCCGTGCCGGGTGGCGTCGGTCCGATGACCATCGCGGTGCTGTTGCGGAACACTTTGGTCGCCGCGCACGTTCGCGCGGGTCTGCCCGCACCCAAGGGCCTTTGATCCGCCGCGCTGCCTTTGCCTTGCTCGCCACGCTCTCCTTGGGCGTGGCGGCTGGTCCTGCGCACAGTCAGCGCCAGATGATGCCGAGCGTCGGCGTCGGCACGGCCAATCCCAGCGCCATCGTCGCTGCCGAACTGGGCATGGCCCGCCAGGCGCGCGAGGAGGGGCAATGGACGGCGCTGCGCAAGCTGGCCGACAAGGACGCCGTGATCTTCGCGCCCGGCCCGCTCAATGCCCAAGCCTGGCTTAAGCAGCAGACGGACCCCGCCCGGCCGGTGCGCTGGAACCCGCAGCAGATCTTCATCGCCTGCGATGGCAGCTATGCCGCCGCGACCGGGTCGCTGGAGCGCGTAAACGGACAAGCGGCGCGGTTCGTCACCCTTTGGCGGCAGCAGCGCAAGGGTGATTATAAATGGGTGATGACGGCCACCAGCGACACGCCATGGAGCGGCGAGGCGGACGGCATGATCAAGGCCTCCGTTGCCGATTGCGCGCGACGGGGTGAGCGGCCGGAGCGGCGCGATCGCGACCGCGACATTGTGCGCCTGCCGGACCCGCCGCCGGCCAGCGGGTCGGCGCAGTCCGAGGACGGGTCGCTGCGCTGGACATGGACGGTGAGCGGCGATGCGCGGACGCTGGAGGTCTTCCTGCGTCGCGGTGCCGGTGAGGAGCGGGCCATTCAGGAGACGGTGGCGGAGGGCCCGCGATGATGGAGCTGTTCCTCGCGGCGTTCATCACGCTGTTCGTCGTCATCGACCCGCCGGGCACGGCGCCGATCTTCAGCAGCCTCACCATTGGCGCGAGCGGCGCCCAGCGTCGCAGCATGGCGGTGCGGGCGGTGATCGTGGCGGCCTGTATCCTGCTCGCCTTCGCGCTGGCGGGGGAGGCGTTCCTGCGCACCCTCGGCATCACGCTGGAGGCATTCCGCATCGCGGGTGGCATCATGCTGTTCTTCATCGCCATGGACATGGTGTTCGAGACGCGGACGCGGCGGCGCGAAGACCGTGCGCAGAAGATCAAGGAAACGCCGGAAATCGAGGATGTCGCCATCTTCCCGATGGCGATGCCGATGATTGCCGGGCCGGGATCGATCGCGACGATCATGCTCTTAATGGCGCGGGCGACGGGTCCGCAGGAGACGGCGATCGTGCTCTTCGCGCTCGCGGCCAATCTGCTGCTGATGCTGGCAGCGCTCCTGGCGGTCGGCCCGATCATGCGGGTGTTCGGTGGTCAGGTGGAGGCGGTCATTACCCGTTTGCTGGGTGTGATTCTCGCGGCGCTTGCGGTGCAGTTCGTGATCGACGGATTGCGCCAGAGCATTCTCTGATTTGAGAGGGAAGGGCCGGAGAGACACGCTCCCCGACCCTTCCCATCATGCAGTTCAGCTCGCGACGGCGGGCACGATCTTGATTTCCACGCGGCGGTTCTGCGCCTTGCCGTCAGCGGTTTCGTTACTGGCGACCGGGCGCGTCTCGCCATAGCCCATCGTCGCCATGCGGATCGGATCGACGCCGCGACGCCCGAGATAATTGGCAACGGCCTGCGCGCGACGCTCAGACAGCGCCTGGTTGTAAGCCTCGCTGCCGTCGGAATCGGTGTGACCCAGCACGTCGATCATCGTCTTGGGATATTCCGCAAGGGTCGAGGCCACCTGATCCAGCGTGGACTGCGCCTGCGGCTGCACCGTGGCCTGGTCGGTCGCGAAGGTGATGCCGGAGGGCATGCGGAGCAGCAATTCATCGCCCTGACGGACGACATCGACGCCGGTGCCGGCGGTCTGCTGGCGCAGCTTCCTCTCCTGCGCATCCATATAAGCGCCGACGCCCGCGCCGGCCACGGCACCAATGCCCGCGCCGACGATCTTCTCCGTGCGGTCGTTGCGGCCGCCCAAAATGTCGCCGAGCAGATAGCCGCCGAGCGCGCCGCCGACGCCGCCGATAGCGGCCTTCGAAATGGTCCGATTGCCGGTTTCGGGATCGGTCACACAGCCGGAGAGGGCCAGCGCCGCCAAAGCGGTGCCGGCAAGGGCGAAGGGGGAATGGCTGCGAAGGCTCATGATTATCTCCTCAAGTCTGGCCTCCCACGCTGTTACGCGGGAACCCAGCCATTAACGGCGCGGGAACCTGATTAGTTCCTGAACGAGGGAACTCTTGCCGGCCTGCGATGTTGCCCGGCAATGTTGCAAGTGGCTTTCCGTAGCGAAAGCCGCTAAGCTTTCAGCCAACAACCCCCTTTAGAAGAGACCATGCCGCCTTTTCCCTGGCTCGATGCCGCCATCGTCCTCGCGCTGATTGCGCTCAACGGCGTCTTTGCCATGTCGGAACTGGCCATTGTCTCGGCACGCCGGCCACGGCTGGAGGCCATGACCCGCAATGGCAAGCATGGGGCACGGGCGGCGCTGGGCCTCAGCGCTGAGCCGGGTCGCTTCCTGTCTACCGTCCAGATCGGCATCACGCTCATCGGCATTCTCGCCGGTGCCTATTCGGGCGATAAGCTCGGCGGCCCGCTGGGCGCGATCTTCGCCTATCTCGGCATGTCCGCCAATCTGGCCCAGAACACCGGTTTTGGCGTTGCGATCGTCGCGACGACCTATGTCTCGCTGATCATCGGCGAGCTGGTGCCCAAGCAGCTTGCGCTGCGCAATCCCGAGCCGCTGGCCTGCGTCGTCGCGCCCCTGATGATCATGCTCGCGCGGGTTGCCGCACCGATCGTCTGGGTGCTGGATCAGTCCAGCGAGGTCATCTTCAAGCTGATGCGCCTCAAGCGTGAAGGCTCGGACCATGTGACGGCGGAGGAACTGCAGCTTATCGTGGCGGAAGCGAGCCGGCATGGCGTGATCGAGGAAAGCGAGCGCGCGATCATTTCCGGCGTGGTGCGACTGGCCGACCGGCCGGTGCGCGAAGTGATGACGCCGCGCCGCGATGTCGACTGGCTGGATGCCGATGCCAGCGCCGAGCAATTGCGCGAGAAGCTGCTCGCGACCCCGCACACCCGCCTGCCGGTGGCGCAGGGCAGCGTGGAGGACATTATCGGCGTCGTGCAGGCGCGTGACGTGATGGCGGCGCTGTTCCGGGGTGAGGCGCTCGACTTGCGGGTGCTCATGCGCCCCGTCTCCATCGTGCCCGATCAGGTGGATGCCATGGACGCCCTCAACCGCCTGCGGGAGGCCGACGCCCCCATGGTGATGGTGCATGACGAATATGGCCATTTCGAAGGCATTGTGACGCCGGCAGACCTCATGTCCGCCATCGCTGGCGAGTTCGCGTCCGACAGCGATCTGTACACCCAGCCGATGGTCACGGAGCGGGAGGATGGCAGCCTGCTCGTCTCCGGCCAGATGGCCATCGACGCGCTGGCCGAGCGCATCGACCTCGATCTCTCCGAAGACCGCGACTACGCGACCGTTGCCGGCTTTGCGCTGGCCGTGCTGCGCCACCTGCCCGAAGAGGGCGAGCATTTCAGCGAGCAGGGCTGGCGGTTCGAGATCGTCGATATGGACGGGCGCAAGATCGACAAGCTGCTGGTCAGCGCGGAAGATTGATCCGTGCGCCTGCGCCGGTTTGGTCAGGCATAGGCATAAGGCCCGCCCGTCTCCAGCGCGCGCTGATAGGCGGGCCGTGACTGCACCCGGTCCAGCCAGGCGATTGTCGCGGGACGGCTCTCGTCCAGCCCACCCCGGCTGCGCGCGGCCTCAAGCGGAAAGCTCATCATCACATCGGCCCCACTGATCTGGTTGCCGGCAAACCACGGACGCCGGCTCAGCTCGGCTTCGACATAATCGAGATGGACGTCGATCATCGGCTGGATGCGCTTGACGGCGACCTTGCCGACCAACGGAATGCGGGCGAGCACGAGCTTGAGCAGCAGCGGCGGCATCATCGAGCCTTCCGCATAATGCAGGAACATGCGGTATTGAAGCCTTCCGTCAGCGTCATCGGGCGGCCCGAACTGGCCGGATTTCTCGACCAGATATTCGACGATCGCGCCGCTCTCGATCAGCGTGCGGCCTTCATCTTCCAGCACCGGAGACTTGCCGAGCGGATGCACCGCCTTGAGCGCGGCGGGCGCGAACATGGTTTCGGGATCGCGCTCATAGCGGCGCAATTCATAGGGCAGGCCCAACTCCTCCAGCATCCACAGGATGCGCTGCGAGCGGGAATTGTTGAGATGGTGGACGATCATGGGCGTGCCCTTGCAATGATTGATCCCCCGCGCCCTTGTCCCTGATGGCAAGGGGCGGAGTCAAGGCAAGGGGCCGTGGTCTATGGGTCAGGCGATCAGTCCGCCGCGCTGCCGCCTTCCCGCGCGATTTCCCGCCAGCCGAGGTCGCGCCGGCAGAAGCCGCCGGGGAAATCGACCTGATCGACCAGCGCATAAGCTGCGTCGCGCGCCTGCGTGACCGTTGCCCCCCGCGCGGTGACGTTCAGCACGCGGCCGCCGCTGGCCACGAGCTGCCCGTCCTTGAGCGTCGTGCCGGCGTGGAAGATCTTGGCACCATCGGGCGCCATCGGAAGCGCGATGGGCGCGCCTTTCTCGGGCGTGCCGGGATAGCCCTTCGCGGCCAGCACCACGGTGAGCGCCGGGTCGGGCGCGAAGCTGGGGCCGCTGGCCTCGTCGAGCGTCCCTTGCGCGACGGAGAGCAGCAGCGAAACCAGATCGCTGGTCAGCCGCATCATCAGCACCTGGCATTCCGGGTCGCCAAAGCGGCAATTATATTCGATGAGCTTGGGGCCGTCCGTGGTGAGCATCAGCCCGGCGAATAGCACGCCCGAATAAGGCGTGCCGCGCGCGGCGAGCGTCGTCACCGTCGGGCGGATGATCTGATCCATCACGGCATCCTGCAGGGCAGGCGTGAGCACCGAGGCCGGACTATAGGCGCCCATGCCGCCGGTATTGGGGCCGGTGTCGCCTTCACCCACGCGCTTGTGATCTTGCGCCGAGCCGAAGGCGACGACATGCGTGCCATCGGTGAGGGCGAAGAAGCTGGCTTCCTCGCCCTCCATAAATTCTTCCAGCACCACTTCCGCGCCCGATGCGCCGAAGCTGCCGCCGAACATGTCGCGGATCGCCTCTTCGGCCTCTTCGCGCGTCTGCGCGATGATGACGCCCTTGCCGGCGGCGAGCCCATCGGCCTTCACCACCACCGGCAGGCTGAAATCGCTCAGCGCCGCCAGCGCCACCTCAGCACTGGTGCAGCGGACATAGCCGGCCGTGGGAATGGCGGCATCGCGGCAGAGATCCTTGGTGAAGCCCTTGGAGCCTTCAAGCTGGGCGGCAGCGGCGCTCGGCCCGAACACCGGGATGTCCACGGCGCGCAGGCTGTCGGCAATCCCGTCCACCAGCGGCGCTTCCGGGCCGACGACCACCAGACCGACGTTGTTAGCGCGGCAAAAATCGATCACGGCGGCATGATCGGCAAGGTCGATATCGACCAGGCGCGCCGCCTCGGCTATGCCGGGATTGCCCGGTGCGGCGAACAGGCCGGTGCAGAGCGGCGATTGCGCCAGCTTCCAGGCGAGGGCATGTTCGCGCCCGCCACCGCCGAGCAAAAGGATATTCATGAGCGATTTTTCCGTCAGTGAGGATGCGTCCGGCCGCCTGTTAGCGCAGGAGCGCGCGGGGGACAATCTGACCGCGCTCAGCATTTCCGAACTGTCCGCCCAGCTCAAGCGCACGGTGGAGGACCGCTTCGGCTTCGTGCGCCTGCGCGGCGAGATTTCGGGCTTCAAGCGGGCCGCCTCCGGCCATGTCTATTGCTGCCTCAAGGACGATGCGGCGGTGATCGACGGGGTGATGTGGAAAGGCACGGCGGGCCGGCTCGCCTTCCGGCCCGAAGATGGACTGGATGTGATCGTCACCGGCAAGGTCACGACTTATCCCGGACGCTCCAAATATCAGATCGTCATCGAGAGCATGGAGCTGGCCGGCGAGGGCGCACTGATGCAGCTCTTCGAGAAGCTCAAGGCACGCTTGTCCGCCGAAGGGCTGTTCGATCCCGTCAAGCGCCGGCCGATCCCGATGCTGCCCGATGTGATCGGCGTGGTGACCTCGCCCACCGGCGCAGTGATTCGCGACATTCTCCACCGGCTTGCCGATCGCTTTCCGAGCCGCGTATTGCTCTGGCCCGTGCTGGTGCAGGGGGAGGGCGCGGCGGCACAGGTGGCAGCGGCGGTGCGCGGCTTTGGCGCGTTACCGGCGAATGGCCCGATTCCGCGCCCCGACGTGCTG
Organism: Sphingobium sp. B12D2B; assembly: GCF_025961775.1. Taxonomy (NCBI): domain Bacteria; kingdom Pseudomonadati; phylum Pseudomonadota; class Alphaproteobacteria; order Sphingomonadales; family Sphingobiaceae; genus Sphingobium; species Sphingobium sp. B12D2B. The sequence goes on along the minus strand of NZ_JAOQOH010000001.1, from coordinate 3,090,922 downwards.
ATCGTGGCGCGCGGTGGCGGCTCCATCGAGGATCTGTGGTCGTTCAACGAGGAAGTCGTGGTGCGTGCGGTTGCGGAGTCACCGATTCCCGTCATTTCCGCCGTGGGGCATGAAACGGACACGACCTTGTGCGATTTCGCTGCCGATCTCCGCGCGCCGACGCCCACCGCTGCTGCGGAGATGGCCGTGCCGGTCCGTGCCGACCTCGCCGTGCAGGTCGCTGAGCTGCGCGCCCGGATGCAGCGCTGCGTGGCGCGCGGTCTGGACCGCAACCGCGAGCGATTGGAAGCACAGCGGCGGCTCCTCCCGCGCCCGGACGTGCTGCTGGCCCAGGCCCGCCAGCGGGCGGACGATCTCAGCGACCGGCTGCGGCGGGGCCTTTCCCACCGGGTGAGCCGGGCGCGCCACGAGCTGGCGGACGCATCCGGCGCATTGCGACCCTCATTGCTGCAGAGCCACCTCGCGCGGGAACGGCAGAAGCTTGCCAACGTCCGGCTCTCCCCGCTGGTGCTCGAGCGCCGGCTGGGCGACGCGCGGCGGCAGCTGGATGGGCTGTGGCGGCTGGCGCAGTCGCTCAATCCCGATGCGCCGCTCAAGCGTGGCTTCGCCCGCGTGATGGCGCAAGGCCGGCTGGTGCGCTCCGCCGAGGAGGCGCGCGCGGCGGGGCGGGTGACGCTCAAGTTCGAGCAGGATGAGGTGACCGCACTGACGCAGCCCGATGCGGCGGGTGGCGACTCTCCGGCGCCGGCCTTCCCGTCCTCCGCGCCGCCACCGCCCGCGCCCCGGCCGGTGCGCAAGGCGGCCCCTTCCGCTACGCCAGCGCGGCAGACCGACCTGTTCGACTGACGGCGCGCCCTTGCATCGCGCCAGCCGCGCGGCCATGAGTGCGGCATGACAGGTTTCCGCTTCCGCTCTCGTTCTGTTCTGGCGGGAGGTCTGCTCGCCGCATTGGCCGGCTGTGCGACGGTCCAGGCACCGCCGCCGGAAGCCAGCGCGCTGCCCATCGAGGACGTGCCCGATCTTGCGCTACCGCAAGGGCCGGCCACGTTGCAGGTTCGCGGTACCCCCCGGCAAGGGGCACTGCTGCGCGGCCTCGTCCCCGTCGGCACGCTCGGCCTCACGCTCGATGGCGTGCCGGTGGCCGTGGACGCCGAGGGGAACTTCATCATCGGGCTGGACCGCGATGCCCCCGCGAACATGACGCTGGAAGCGACCGGGCGCGATGGGCGCAAGCAACGGCGCGTGCTGACCATCGCGCGCGGCGACTGGAAGATCCAGAACGTCAATGCCTCGATCACCGGCAGCGCCACCAGCGAGGAGTTCCAGCAACGGCGGGCGGGCGAACTGGCGCGCATCGTTGCCGCCCGGGGTGATCCGCAACTAAGCAATGGCTGGCGGCAGACATTCATCTGGCCGGTGAAGGCGCGCATTTCCGGCGTGTTCGGCTCGCAGCGCATCTATCGGGGCACGCCCGGCAGCTATCATAGCGGGCTCGATCTCGCCGGGGGGCAGGGCACGGTCTATGTCGCGCCGGCGGACGGCGTTGTCGTGCTCGCCAGCGAAGAGCCGTTCACGCTGGAAGGCAAGCTGCTCATCATCGATCACGGCATGGGCCTCAACAGCGCCTTCCTGCACAGCGATCGGCTGCTGGTGAAGGAAGGCGATCTGGTGCGCCAGGGCCAGCCGCTCGGCGAGATCGGCGCGACGGGCCGCGTGACAGGTCCGCATCTGCACTGGAGCATGAAGTGGAACGATGCGCGGATTGATCCGTTACCGCTGGTACAGGGCCAAGCGGCTCGCTGATCGACAATCAGGCTGGATGCCGTAGCGTCCGGCTGTCGGTCTCATTTGCTGCATTGCAGCACGATGTGCCAAGGCCACAGTGGCGGGTGCGGCGGTCTGAAAATGCCCCCTTTGAGCATCGGACGCTACGGCAAGCTGGCCCATGAGTCGCTCCGATTTCGCCACGAATTCCATGTTCATTCGAACGGCGGTGTGAGAAGATTAACAAATAGTTTCTAGGAAAACTGCGGTTCGGGACGATTTGTGTCGTGCTGTGTAGATCGCCGCTAATATTGTTACAGCGGACCGCAGGGCGCGGAGGCACCCGGATCGGCGATTTTGTTGCATGAATGTGACATGTACGGGAAAATAGCCCCTTCATGCTGCACCTGCGCTTTACACCTTTAACCAATCCGCACAGTTTCACGGCCATATAGCGCAGGGGCCACGCGTGTTGTCGTCGGGAGACCGAGAGGACGACGCACGATCCCCGCGTTTCGTGCGACCGGATGTTCCCGGCCGCAGTTCGCAAATTCCAGAGCAAGGGACTGGATCGTGAAGAAAATAACATCGCAAACATTGCTGAAGCTGGCAGCTGCACCTGCCGTGCTCGGCCTCGCCATGCTGAGCTCCGCCGCACATGCGCAGGAGCCGCAGAACGCGGATGCCGCTGAGGAGGGCGAGGTGATCGTCGTTACCGGATCGCGCATTGCGCGACCTGAGCTCGAAGTTGCCAACCCGATTGTTGCGATCACAGCGGCTGCAATCGAGAATACCGGTCAAACCAATATCGCGGACATTCTGATCCGGAACCCTGCTTTGACCGCATCGATCGGCTCATCTCTTTCGGGCGGTGCAGATGCAGGGTTCGGCGAGACGGGCGTGAACCTGCTCGACCTGCGGAACCTCGGTACCGATCGCACGCTGGTGCTGGTCAACGGAAAGCGTCACGTCGCAGGCGTCGCCAATTCGGCAGCGGTCGATATTAACACGATCCCGCAAGAACTGATCGAGAAGGTTGACGTGCTCACCGGCGGCGCGTCTGCCGTTTACGGTGCGGACGGCGTGTCCGGCGTGGTGAACTTCATCTTGAAGCGCAACTATGACGGGTTCTCCGCGCGTGCACAGGCTGGTATCTCCAGCAAAGGCGATGCCGGCAGCCAGTTGTTTTCGGTGGTCGCCGGTAAGAATTTTCTGGATGATCGCGCAAACCTGACGGTTGCATATGAGTACAACCGGGCCGATCGGCTTCACAGTTCCAAACGCCTCTACTCAGGCGATCCGTCGCGCTGGGCGGTGATGGTTCAGAACCCAAATGATTTCCTTGAAAATGAAGACGGCGATCCAGTCGACGATCCCAATGTTTTCGACAACATTCGCCAGAATAACCTGACTTGGGCTTATAGCGCTCGCCCGGGGATGGTCGCACTTGATAGCGGTCTCTATCTGGGCGACGGTCGAGCATATGATGAAGGCATCGTGCTGCCAGGCACCGCTTTTGCCATTGGGGGGACGAATACACCCGTCGCCGGTTATTATGGTGACTTGCAGCCGGAGACAGAACGTCACTCGTTCAACATGATGTCGAGCTTTGAGTTCTCGCCTGCAGCCCGTCTCTACTTTGAAGGCAAATACGTAAAGAACGAGTCCTTCTCGGTTGGTCAGCCCAGTTTTGACTTCGGCACCTACCTTGCTCCTGACAACGCCTATCTCATTGAGCGCTTTGGTGCTGATGAGGCGGCGGGCGGCGCAGGGCTTTATCGCGATAACTTCGATTTGGGCATTCGCGGTGAAACGACCGAACGCGAAACCTTCCGCATCGTCGTCGGTCTCGAAGGTGAGATTACGGACAACCTGCGCTACGACATCTCCTATGTATTCGGTCGTACCAAGTCGCAGTTCGTTCAGACCTCGAACCTGATTGGCGACCGCTTCTTCGCCGCACTTGATGCAGTGCGCGATCCGGTCTCGGGCAATATCGTGTGTCGTTCGACCCTCGATCCCACGTCGAACATTGATCCCGAGAATTTCGACGCGCCTGCAACGACGTTTACGCCCGGAGCGAACAGCGCTTGTCGCCCACTCAATCTCCTTGGTGAAGGTGTTGCAAGCCAGGAGGCACTCGCCTTCGTCCTGGCGGACAATGTCAGTCGCTCACGCGTCGCTCAGGAAGTCGTTAGCGGCTATATCTCGGGCGATACGGAAGCCTTCTTCAATCTGCCAGGTGGACCCGTCGGTTTTGCGATCGGCGCTGAGTATCGTCGCGAAAAGAGCAGCGAAACGCCTGACGTGCGGATTCAAAATGGTGATTTCCGAGACTTCAGCGCCATCGCGCCGAGCAGCGGTGAATTTGACGTGAAGGAAGTCTTCGGCGAGATCAATCTTCCGATTCTGGCTGATCTTCCGTTCGCTGAACGCTTGTCGATCGGGGGCGCCATCCGCTTCTCGGATTACTCGACTGTGGGTAGCACGACGACCTGGAAGATCGACGGTGTTTATGCGCCGATCCGCGATATCCGTTTTCGTGCGACCTATTCGCAGGCTGTCCGTGCACCGAATATTGGAGAACTATTCCGGCCGGAAACCGGAACGTTCCTCTTCATTACCGATCCGTGCGACATCAATCGTCGTAATCAGGGCACCCAGTACCGGGCAGCAAACTGCGAAGCTCTTCTCGCTGGTTTTGGTTTGACGCCGACGCAGATCGCGACGTTTAGCCCAAGCAGCGTGCCTGAGCAAAATACGTCGCGTCGCGGCCTGTACAGCGGTAATCAGGATCTGCAGGAGGAGACGGCCAAGACCTGGACGGCCGGCGTCGTGCTCCAGCCGAGCTTCATCCCGGGACTGTCCATAACGTTCGACTGGTACAATATTCGTATCACCGATGCCATCAACACGCCGACCGCGACCGAACTGGCCGAGCTTTGCGTTGATCAGCCGACGTTGGACAATCCTTACTGTCCAAACCTCTTCCGCGAAACGACACCCGGATCGACGCTTGGCTTCTTCCTGGGTCAAGGCAACGACCCGCTGCGTCGCAACGCCTTCCTTGTACGTCCTGAAAACGTCGCGGCGTTCCGGACTGCCGGCGCGGACTTCACGATCAACTACGTGGTTACGCCGGCAGCGAACATCGGTCGGTTCCAGTTCAGTCTGGCTGGCGGTTACCTCGACTCGATCAATTTCGTGCCGACGCTCGGAGCTGATGTCGATGATGATTTGCTGGAGCGGTACAATCCCCGCTGGCGCGGGAGTGTCAGCCTGACCTGGGCGCTCGAGAACTTCTCGATCAACTACGGCCTGAGCTACTGGAGCAAGACACGTCGTTACACGACCGAGCAGCTTGCGGGCGATCCGGACATCTCTGATCCCAAGTATTTCTTCTTCAAGGAGCGTTGGGAGCACGATATCCGTGCGGCATTTACCGTGGACGAAAAGTTCGAGTTCTATGGCGGCGTGAACAACCTGTTCGACTACGAGCCGGAACCCGGTCAGCTCAGCTATCCGGTATCGGGCGTTGGACGCTACCTCTATGCGGGCGTGAAGGTCGGTTTCTAACGACCTCCTGACCATTGCCAGAAACAAAAAGGGCGGCCCATTTGGCCGCCCTTTCCTTTATTACGTGCGTTCGCACCCTCACCCCACCGTCAACACCAGCGCCCCATCGCCCTCATCGACGCGCACAGTTGCGCCGTCGGGCACTTCGCCGCGCAGGATGAGGTCGGCGAGCGGGTCTTGCAGATATTTCTGCACCGCGCGCTTCAAGGGGCGGGCGCCGTAGACCGGATCGTAGCCCACCCGGCCGAGCCAGGCGCGGGCGCCGTCGGTGAGGTCGAGCGTGACCTTGCGGTCCTTGAGCAGCTTGCCGACGCGGGCGACCTGGATGTCGACGATCGGCCCCATATGCTCTGCGCCCAGGCGGTGGAACAGGATGATCTCGTCCAGCCGGTTGAGGAATTCGGGGCGGAAGTGCGCACGCACCACGTCCATCACCTGATCCTCCACCTTTTCCACCGGCTCATCGTCACCAAGGCTGGTGAGGAACTGGCTGCCGAGGTTACTGGTCAGCACGATGATCGTGTTGGTGAAGTCCACGGTGCGGCCCTGCCCGTCGGTCAGGCGGCCATCGTCGAGCACCTGGAGGAGCACGTTGAACACGTCGCCATGCGCCTTCTCCACCTCGTCGAACAGCACGACCTGATAGGGCCGGCGGCGGACGGCTTCGGTCAGCACGCCGCCTTCCTCATAGCCGACATAGCCCGGCGGCGCGCCGATCAGCCGCGCGACGCTGTGCTTCTCCATGAACTCGCTCATGTCGATGCGCACCATCGCATTGCTGTCGTCGAACAGGAATTCGGCGAGCGCCTTGGTCAGTTCCGTCTTGCCGACGCCCGTCGGGCCGAGGAACAGGAAGCTGCCGAGCGGCCGGTTGGGGTCCTGCAGACCGGCGCGTGAGCGGCGCACGGCGGTGGAGACGGCCTTCACCGCATCGGCCTGGCCGATCACCCGGCGACCCAGCTCCTCCTCCATGGCCAGCAGCTTCTCGCGCTCGCCTTCCAGCATCTTGTCGACCGGAATGCCGGTCCAGCGCGAGACGACGCTGGCGATGTCCTCGCTGGTCACTTCCTCACGCAGCATCGCGCCCTTGGAGGCGGACTGCGCCTCTTCGAGCTGCTTCTCCAGCGTGGGGATGGTGCCATATTGCAGCTCGCCAGCCTTGGCATATTCGCCGGTGCGCTGCGCCTGCTCCAGCTGGATGCGCGCGGCATCGAGCTGTTCCTTGAGCTTGGCCTCGCCCGCGATCTTGTCCTTCTCGGCCTGCCAGCGGCCGGTGAGTTCGGCCGATTGCTGCTCCAGATTGGCGAGGTCGCCTTCCAGCGCCGCCAGCCGGTCCTTGCTCGCCTGATCGGTCTCCTTCTTCAGCGCCTCGCGCTCGATCTGCAGCTGCATGATCCGCCGGTCGAGATTCTCGATCTCCTCCGGCTTGGATTCCACCTCCATGCGGATGCGGCTCGCGGCCTCGTCCATCAGGTCGATGGCCTTGTCCGGCAGGAAGCGGTCGGTGATGTAGCGGTTGGAGAGCGTCGCGGCGGAGACAATGGCGCCGTCCGCGATCCGCACGCCATGGTGCGTCTCGTACTTGTCCTTTATGCCGCGCAGGATGGAGATGGTGTCCTCCACCGTCGGCTCGCCAACGAACACGGGCTGGAACCGCCGCTGGAGGGCGGGGTCCTTCTCGACATATTTGCGATACTCATCGAGCGTGGTCGCGCCGATGCAGTGCAACTCGCCGCGCGCCAAGGCCGGCTTCAAGAGGTTGGAGGCATCCATCGCGCCTTCGGATTTGCCCGCGCCGATCAGCGTGTGCATTTCATCGACGAAGAGGATGATCTGGCCGTCCGCGCCCTTCACCTCGTCGAGCACGCCCTTGAGGCGCTCCTCGAATTCGCCGCGATACTTCGCGCCGGCGATGAGGCTGCCCATGTCGAGCGCCATCAGCGTGCGGTCCTTGAGGGTGTCGGGCACGTCGCCATTGGCGATGCGCAGGGCCAGGCCCTCGGCGATGGCGGTCTTGCCGACGCCGGGTTCGCCGATCAGCACCGGGTTGTTCTTGGTGCGCCGAGCGAGGATCTGGATGGTGCGGCGGATTTCCTCGTCGCGGCCGATCACCGGATCGAGCTTGCCGTCGCGGGCGGCCTCGGTGAGATCGCGGGCGAATTTCTTGAGTGCGTCGTAGCGGTCCTCGGCAGAGGCCGTGTCCGCCGTCCGCCCGCCGCGCAAGGCATTGATCGCGCCATTGAGCGCCTCGGCCTTCACGCCGGCGGTGGCCAGCGCCTTGCCGGCGGCTGTCGTCGTCGCCAGCACCAGAGCGAGCAGCAGCCGCTCGACCGTGACATAGCTGTCGCCCGCCTTCTGCGCGACCTGCTCGGCGGAATCGAGCACGCGCACCGCGTCATTGTCGAGGCCGGGGGTCTGCTGCGCGCCCGATCCGCTGACGGCGGGCACCTTGGCGAGCGCCGCGTCGGTCTCGCGCAGCGCGGTCGCGGCATCGCCCCCCGCCGCCTTGATGAGGCCGCTGGCCATGCCCTGCTCATCCTCGAGCAGCGCCTTGAGTAGATGCTCCGGGCTGATGCGCTGGTGGTTCATGCGGATCGCAACAGTCTGTGCGCTCTGCAGGAAGCCTTTGGCCCGGTCTGTGAACTTTTCGAGATTCATACTATCTCCCTTCGCCCGCCACAGATGGTGTTGCTATTTCGCAACACAAGAGGGCGGTGCGTTTTTCTCCGGCGCGATCCGGGCAGCATGATCGACCGCTGCCAATATGCCATGCCAGCTTCGATATGATCAACGCTCAAGCTCGCTGGCGGGTCCTCAATCCGGGGCCGGTTCGATCCGGCGCTAGGCTTGGCCGCCGCCTGCCGCTATGGTCCGGCCATGGTTCAGGCCGTCGCTGCTACGGGTGGCGACCTGTTGATATTCGTCGGAGATTCTATGCGTCTGACTGTTCGTCGTTCGACTGCCCTCATGTATCTGGGCGTTTGCAGCCTTGCCCTTACGGCATCCGTGCCGGCCTGGTCGCAAGCGCAGCCCGCCCCCCGTCCAGCAGCTACCGCGACGGCCAGCGCAGCCGTCAAGCCCGCGCCGCTCGCCGATCTCATCAAGCGAGTCGACATTCCCTACGAGACGTTCACGCTGCCCAATGGCCTGCGCGTAATCGTGCATACCGATCGCAAGGCGCCGGTCGTCGGCGTGACCGTCTATTACCGTATCGGCTCCAAGCATGAGCCGGAAGGCAAGACCGGCTTTGCGCATCTCTTCGAACATTTGATGTTCGGCGGGTCGGAGAATGTGCCCAATTTCGATGAGCCTTTGGTTTCGGCCGGTTCCACACCCACCAATGGATCGACGTGGTTCGACCGCACCAATTATGTCGAGACGGTGCCGACGGGCACGCTCGATCGTGCGCTGTTCATGGAGGCGGATCGTATGGGACGCCTGCTCGGCGCGGTGACGCAAGGCAAGCTCGATGCCCAGCGCGCCGTGGTGCAGAACGAGAAGCGGCAGGGCGACAATCAGCCCTATGGCCTGGTGGAATATGTGCAGCTTGAGACGCTGCTGCCCAAGGGGCATCCCTATGGCCATTCGACCATCGGCTCGATGGCGGACCTCGACTCTGCCTCGCTGGAGGATGTGAAGGGCTGGTTCCGCGATCATTACGGGCCGAACAACGCGATCCTTGTGCTGGCCGGCGATATCGACGCCGCCACGGCCAAGGCGAAGGTCGAGAAATATTTCGGCGGCATCGCGGCGGGGCCGGCGGTCAAGCCGGTCGCCGCGCCGATCCCGACGCTGCCCGCGCGGGTCGACAAGGTGATGAAGGACCGCGTGGCGACCACGCGCATCTATCGCATGTGGGTGACGCCGGGCCGCAATGACAAAGACGCGCCATTGCTCTCGGTAGGCGGCGCGGTGCTCGGCGGCCTCGCCAGCTCGCGGCTGGACAATATCCTCGTCCGTGACGAGCAGATCGCGGTGAGCGTGACGGCCGGCGTGCAGCAGTTCGAGCAGCTCGGTTTCTTCATGGCGACAGCCGATGTGAAGCCCGGCACCGATCCGGCGCTGGTCTCCCGCCGGCTCGATGAGATTATGGGCGATTTCATCAAGACTGGCCCGACCGCTGATGAAGTCACCCGCGTGGCCACGCGGCAGGTCGCCGGCGAGATTGCCGCGCTTGAAGTGGTCGGCGGATTCAGCGGCAAGGCGTCCACCCTCGCTGAGGGACTGTTATATTCGGGCGATCCTGCCCAGTATAAGAAGGACCTGGCGGCCATCGCCGCCGCGACGCCCACGGCCGTGACGGCGGCGATGCAGCGCTGGCTCACCCGCCCCGTGTTTGCACTGACGGTCGAGCCCGGTGAGCGGGAGGCCTATGAGGATGCGAGCGTCGCAGCGCCGGGCGAGAATGCGCCGGCGGATGTCGCGGCGCCCAAGCCGACGCTGGCGATCCCGGACGTAACGCAGAACCCGGACCTCGATTTCCCCACGGTGGAGACGGCGACGCTCGGCAATGGCATCAAGCTGCACGTCGCGACCCGCTCGACCGTGCCGACGGTCAGCATCGCGGTCAATTTCGACGCTGGGCTTGCCAGTGACCGGCGGGACCGGATGGGGCTGGGCACGCTGATGCTCGACCTGCTGGAGGCCGGCACCACCAGTCGTTCGACCATCCAGATCGCCGAGGAGCAGGAGCGGCTCGGCGCCAGCATCTCGACCGGGCAGAGCATGGACCGCACGTCCATCTCCCTGTTCGCGCTCAAGCCCAATCTGGCGCCTTCGCTCGACCTGCTGCAGGATGTGATCCGCAACCCCGCCTTCGCGCCGAGCGAGATCGAGCGGCTGCGGACCATCCAGCTTGCCGGCATCGCGGCGGAAAAGACGCAGCCCAGCGGCCTTGCCAACCGGGCAATCTCGCCGCTGCTCTACGGCCCGCAGCATCCTTATGGCGTGGTCAGCGCGCGGGGTGAGGAGGCCACCGTGAAGGCGATCACGCGCGACGACCTCGTGCATTACCATGGCGGCTGGATCGTCCCCAGCAAGGCAGAGATCTTCGTCGCCGGCGACATCACTATGGCCGAGATCAAGCCCCTGCTGGAGGCGCGTTTCGGCAATTGGCCGCAGAACCGCATGGCCTCGCCCGTCAAGGATTTCTCGGTGGCGGTGCCTACGCCCAAGCCGGGTATCTACCTGATCGATCGGCCGCAGTCGCCGCAGTCCGTCATTCTGGGCGGGGTGGTCACCAAGGCGACCGGGCGCGATGACCTGGTCGCGTTCAACATGGCGAACACCGTGCTGGGCGATGATTTCCTCTCGCGGCTGAATGCGGACATTCGGGAGGCCAAGGGCTGGTCCTATGGCGTGCGCGGTGCGCTCAGCCGGCGGCTGGAGCGCAGCCCCTATCTGGTCAGCGCACCGGTGCAGGCGGACAAGACCGGCCCGGCCATCGCGGCGATGCGGGACCAGATCGTCAGCTTCCTTGGGCCAAAGGGCGTGACGCCTCAGGAATTCGCACGCGTGGTCAATGGCGAGATCGCCGGCTTGCCGGGCAAGTTCGAGACCACCGGCGCCGTGCTCGGGCAAATGCAGGCGGATGCGCTGTTCGGCCGGCCGTTCGATTATGTGGAGACGCTGCGGGCGCGCTATCAGGCGCTCACCCCGGCCCAACTCGACGCGGCGGCGAAGCAACTCATCGACCCCGCGCAGCTGAGCTGGGTGGTGGTCGGCGACAAGAGCCAGATTGCGGACCAGCTCAAGCCGCTGGGGTTGCCCGTGACGGAGATCACCCCCGGCGCAGCCCCCGCTCGCTGAAGAACGTTCATTCCGGAAGGAGAGATGAAATGGCCAAAGTAGACGGCGCTTATGATTGCACCACCAAGACCCCGATGGGGGATCAGGCGAGCGTGTTCACCGTCGTGACGGACGGAGACACGTTCAACGGCACCAATGCAGGGCCGCTCGGCTCGCTCGATGTGAAGAACGGCAAGGTGGATGGCAACCGGCTGACCTGGACCATGGAAATGACCATGCCCATGCCGATGACGCTCACCTGCGAGGCAATCGTGACCGACGGCAAGATCAGCGGCACCATCGATGCCGGCGCTTTCGGCACCATGGCGATGACGGGCACGCGCCGGGGCTGAGCGCGGCGCTGCAGAGACGTTCGCCGGCAGCGGCGGACATAGAAAAGGGCAGCCTTCCGCTTGGAAGGCTGCCCTTTCTTTTTGGCGCTGTGGCGCGTGTCAGTCGACCGTAACGGTAACTGCGCGACGGTTCTGGGCCCAACTGGCTTCATCCGAGCCGAGCGCGACCGGGCGCTCCTTGCCGTAGCTGATCGTGTTGATGCGGCCGGCATCGATGCCGAGCGAGGCCAGATAGTTCTTGGCGGCATTGGCGCGACGCTCGCCGAGGGCGAGGTTGTACTCGCGGGTGCCGCGTTCGTCGGCATGGCCTTCGACGGTCACGCGCTTCTGCGGGTAGCGCATCAGCCATTCGGCCTGGCTGCGCAGCACATTGCGGTCCTCATCGTCAATGTCGCTCTCATCCGTATTGAAGAAGATGCGGTCCGAGGTCACGCTGGCGACGAAGTCGGCCTGGCTGCCCGGGGTCGGGCCGCTCGGCGTGGGCGTCGGCGTGGTGGCCGGCGGCGGAGCCGTGTCAGCCGGAGCGGGGGGAAGGGTCTCCGGCGCCTTTTTGGCACAGGCCGAAAGGGCGAGCGCGGCACTGGAAACCAGCAGCAACAGGGGTGTGGTACGCATGGGGGCTTCTCCTACTGTCCTGAACACAAACCGGTTCGTCGTATGGTTGGGGCGTTTTGCCGACAAGTCAACCTGAAGATATGAAAACAAAGATGAATTATTGGTTCCCCGTCACTGAAGCAGCGGCCCCCAGGCGGGGTCCGAGCCGTCCACCGGCGTTACGATCTTGCGCTCGTTCACGCCGGTCAGATCGACCTGCCAGATGGAGGAATTACCGGAGCGACCGGCTGCGGTGCGGAAGAATTGCAGCACGCGGCCATTGGGCGACCAGGTCGGCGCTTCATCCTGCCAGCCATTGGTCAACAGCCGCTCGTTGCTGCCATTGACGTCCATCACACCGACCCGGAAGTTGCCGGCAATCTTGGTGAAGGCGATGAGGTCGCCGCGCGGGCTCCATTCCGGCGTGGCGTAGCGACCACCGCCGAAGCTGATGCGGCGCTGCCCCGAGCCATCCGCATTCATCACATAAATCTGCTGCCCGCCCGAGCGATCGCTCTCGAAAACCACCTTGGTGCCATCGGGCGAGAAGGAGCCGCCGACGTTGATGCCCGGCGTGTTGGTCAGCCGTGTCGGGCGACCGCCGGCGACGGGGATCTTGTAGATGTCCGTATTGGCGCCACTGGCCATCGAATAGAGCAAAGTGCGGCCATCGGGCGACCAGCGCGGCGCGAAGATGGCGCCGCTGCCTTCCAGCAGCACGCGCTGGCGGCCCTGATCGACATCATAGATGTAAATGCGCACATTGCGGCCGACATAGCTCACATAGGCGATGGAGCGATAATCCGGCGACCAGCGCGGGGTGAGCGCGAGGCTCTGGCCGTTGGTGATGAAGCGGTGGTTGGCGCCGTCGCTATCCATGATGGCGAGGCGCTTGACGCGATTGTCCTTGGGGCCGGTCTCGGCGATGTAGGCAATGCGGCTGTCGAAGAACGGGCTCTCGCCGGTCAGGCGCGAATAGACAAGGTCGGCGCAGCGGTGGGCGGCGCGGCGCCAGTCGCGGGGCGCAACGACATAACCCTGTCGGGCCAGTTCGGTGCCGAGCGACACGTCATAGAGATAGCAGCCGACCGTGATCTGCGAATCGCCGCCCGCCGAGCGGACGAAGCCCTGCACCAACGCCTCGGCATTCATCGCGGACCAGCGCGCGAAGACGGGGCTGGTGACTTCCGCCATGGAGGGTGCCTGCACGCCATTGGGGCCGAGCGGCGTGAACAGCCCGGAGCCGCGCAGATCGTTGGCGATTACCTCGGCAATGCGCTGGCCAAGCGACTGGGTGGAGCCCGCCGGCGTTTCGACATTCTGCTGGGTCGGCATGGCCGGAACGGCGATCCGCAGATCGCTCTCGACCGGATTGGTGACGTCCACGCTGAGCTGCGCCGTGGCGGGCATCGCGATGAGCAGGGCCAGCAGGGCGCTGGCACCGCGCAGGGTTTTGCGTCGAAGGCTGAGCATCATCATCGTCACAGACTCGCATAAATGCGGAGCGGCCGGAGCCACTTCCACTGTTCATAAAATTCGGCGGGCAGATTCTTGAACGGTGCGGCGCGCATCACGGCCTGCACGGCACGCTCGGCATGGAGATCGGCCTGGGCGCGATTGCTGGCCGTCACGCCCTCCTGCCCGACGACCTCGACCCGGCCATCGATGCGCCCGTCCGGTGTCAGGTGGACGCTGAGCAGCGTCACCAGCTTTTCGGCATCGGCGCCCGAGGGTGGGCGCCAGTGCGGCTTGATCTGGCGGGTGATCTCCGCATTGAGCGCACGGGCCGCGACCGGGCTGAGCTTGGCGTTCGAGCCGCTGGTGTTGGGCGTCGCGCGGCTGGAGGCCGTCTCGGCATCGATGCCCTTGAGGAAATCGTCGCCCAGCCGGGAGGCACGCTGACGCGGCGCTTCCTCACGTGCGGGGCGGGAGGGCGCGGGCTTGGCGGCCGGCGTCTCGCGCGTGCTCGCCCGCTGTTCGCGCGGCTTGGGCGCGGGCGGCGGGGGTGGGGCCGGTTTGGGCGTGGGGGCCTGCGCGCGCGGCGGGGGCGGTGGCGCGACCGGATCGGGCTGTGCCGGCGGCGTGGGCGCTGCAGCAGCGGGCGGCGGCGGCGCGGCATCCGGCTCGACCTCACCGATTTCCGGCGCGGTGGCGGTTTGCGGCACGTCCGGCGCATGCTCGCGGGTGAGGCTTTCGAGCGCAACAGCATCCGCAAACGTCACGTCGATGGTCGACGGCGGTTTCAAATCGGCGCTCTTCTGAAACAGGCCGAGCGACAGCGCGCCGAGCAGAAGCACATGGCCCGCCGTGGAAATTCCCAGTCCTAGACGCTCGCGCTGGTCCATGGCCCGCCCTTATTCGCCCGTCACTGAACGCACGGTGGACGGATCCGATCCGCCCATGCCGATCCCGGTCGTGACGAGCGCCACCCGGTCCAGCCCGGCGCGATTGAGCTCGCCCATCACGCGCATGACGCGGCCATAATCGAGTGCGGCGTCGGCGCGCAGGAACACCTGCTCGTCCGGGCCAAGGCCGGCGCGCAGGGCGTTGAGCCGGTCCGGCAGCGCATCGTCGCTCACCGGATCGTCATTGATGAAGACCGCGCCCTCCGGATCGACCGAGACGATGGCGGGCTTCTTGTCCTGGTCCAGCGCGCTCGCGCGGCTCTCCGGCAGGCGCACGGGCACACCGGTCACCAGCAAGGGGGCAGTTACCATGAAGATGATGAGCAGCACCAGCATCACGTCGACCAGCGGCGTGACGTTGATGTCCGCCATGGGCGCGCGTCGCCCGCCCCGCCGGTTGGAAGGCAGGTTCATGCCCATCAGGATTCAAGCTCGCGGCTGAAGGTGGTGTAGAGTCTGTCCGAGAAGCGCTGGACCCGCGCTTCCAGCCGGTTCACGCCATGGCTCAGGCGATTGTAGCCGATCACGGCGGGAATGGCTGCGAACAGGCCGATGGCGGTCGCGAACAAGGCCTCGGCAATGCCGGGCGCCACGACCGCGAGGCTGGTGTTCTGCTCGCCGGCAATGGCGATGAACGCGCGCATGATGCCCCACACCGTGCCGAACAGGCCGACGAACGGCGCCACCGAGCCGACAGTGGCAAGAATGTTCAGCCGGTCCGAAATCTTGTCGATGGTGCCGGCAAGAGCAGACCCCATGGTGGTGGCGAGCCGGTCGCGCGTGCCATCCGGATTCATGCCGCGCTGGGCGGTGGAGCGGCGCCATTCGGCGATGCCGGCATTGAGCACCTGCGCGCTCGGCAGGTCTTCGCGGCCGCGCTCCTTGGCGAAGGCGTCCATGTCCTTGGCCTGCCAGAAGGCGCGCTCGAACTCGTCGCATCCCTTGCGCATCCGCCGGAGCCTTCCGGCGAAGCTGAAAATGATGCCCCAGGTCCAGACGCTGGCCAGCAGCAGGCCGACCATCACCGCCTTCACGACGAGATCCGCCTGGAGGAACATGTCCACCGGCGACAAAGTGAGCGCATTGTCCGGCGCTGCGGCAGCAAGCATGAGGGTGAGAGTCATGGGCGGGGGTGTTTCTCCGGTCAGGAAGGAAGCGGCGCGAGCCGGCTGAAGCGATTGATCCAGTCAGCCGGCTGACGGCGCGGGCGACCGGTGCTGTCGAGGAAGGCCACGGTGACGCTGCCTCGTGTCAGTTCCGTGTCCTCGCGCCAGACCGACTGGGCTATAACGCAGCGCGCCGCGCCGAGTTGCGTCAGCTGGCTGCGCACGGTGAGATCATCGTCCAGACGGGCCGGCGCGCGGTAGCGCAGCGCAATGTCCGTCACTGCATACACGCCCTCGCCGGATTCCTGCGCCGCGCGCTGATCGATGCCAAGCTGGCGCAGCATGTCCGAGCGGGCGCGCTCCATATAGCGCAGATAATTGGCGTGATAGACGACGCCGGACAGGTCTGTGTCCTCGAAATAGACGCGCACGGGGAAGCGATGTTCTCCGTTCTCAAACTGTCCCGAAGCGGGATGAAGGGCGCTTTGCGAAGGCATGGGCGACCAGTCCTAACCGACGCGACTCGCGGCGGGAAGCCTTTTCAAGCGTCAGAACGCAGCAGATCTTCGTTCTATCGCATGGGGCCGGGCAGGATCGCTAGCGGCTTGTCGCTTCAGTCGAACAAACCGTCCTGGCTTCCCTCTGGCGGATTGAGGCCGAGATGCTTCCAGCCCGGCGCATTCAGGATGCGGCCACGGGCGGTTCGCGCGATGATCCCCAGCTGGAGCAGATAGGGCTCGATGACATCCTCGATGGTGTCGCGCGGTTCGGAGAGGCCAGCGGCCAGCGTCTCGGCACCGACCGGGCCGCCTTTATAGATGTCGGCGATCATCCGCAGGTAGCGGCGATCCATCAGGTCGAGGCCGAGCTGGTCGACCTCCAGCCGGGTCAGTGCGGCATCTGCGGCGGCGGCATCGACGACATCATGGCCGGCGGCATGGGCGAAATCACGGACCCGCCGCAGCAGCCGTCCGGCAATGCGCGGTGTGCCACGGGCGCGGCGGGCGATTTCGCTCGCGCCATCGGGGGCGATCGGCAGGTCGAGCAGCCGCGCCGCGCGGGTGATGACATGCTCCAGCTCATCGACGGTATAGAAGTTGAGCCGCACGGGGATGCCGAACCGGTCGCGCAGCGGCGTGGCCAGCATGCCCTGCCGCGTCGTCGCGCCGACCAGCGTGAAAGACGGTAGATCGATCCGCACCGAGCGGGCCGAGGGGCCTTCTCCGATCATGATGTCGAGCGCGCGGTCCTCCATCGCCGGGTAGAGAATTTCCTCCACCGCCGGATTGAGCCGGTGAATCTCGTCGATAAACAGCACGTCGCCTTCATCGAGATTGGTGAGCAGCGCGGCGAGATCGCCCGCCTTGGCGATGACCGGACCGGACGTGGCACGGAACCCCACGCCCATCTCCCGCGCGACGATCTGCGCGAGGGTGGTCTTGCCCAGGCCCGGCGGGCCGAAGAACAGCACATGATCGAGCGCTTCGCCGCGTGCGCGGGCGGCATTGATGAAGATCCGCAGATTCTCACGCGCGCCTTTCTGCCCGACGAAATCGTCCAGCGTCTTGGGCCGCAGCGCGGCATCCATATCTTCAGGCGTGCGACCGGCGGTGAGGAGGGGGGAGCTTGCCATCAGCCCGGCACCCTAGCGCGCGTTGGCCGGCCCGTCACTTGGCAGCCTTTCGCAGCGCGAGGCGGACCAGAGCATCCAGCGAGGCGCTGTCGCCCAGCTCGTCCAGCGCGGCGCTGACGGCGATGCTTGCTTCGCCCGGCTTGAAGCCCAGCGAGGCGAGGGCGGAGAGAGCATCGGCCTGCACGCCCGTCGCGGCCGGGATCGCCGCGCCGCTCGCATCCAGCCCGATGGCGAAGGACCCGGTGGCGATGGCGCCCACCTTGTCTTTCAGTTCGCGCACGATCCGTTCGGCGAGCTTGGGGCCGACGCCATTGGCGCGAGCGACCATCGCCTTGTCCTGCGCGGCAATGGCGCGGTGCAGGTCGCTCGGCTCAAGCCCGGAGAGAATGGCCAGCGCCACGCGCGCCCCCACGCCCTGCACGCCGGTGAGCAGGCGGAACCAGTCCCGCTCCGCCTCGCTGGCGAAGCCGACCAATCGGATGAACTCCTCGCCGACCAGCATCTCGGTATGCACGGTGACGGCCCCGCCGACGCTGCCCAGCGCGGACAGGCTGCGCGAGGACATGCCGACGAGGTAGCCCACGCCACCGACATCAATGACGGCACTATCCAGTCCGGTGGAGACGAGCAGGCCTTTCAAATGCGCGATCATAAGGCCGGTGTAGCGATGTTCCTGCTTCGTTTCCACCGTTTCTGAATGAGGCGCGCGTGGCTATTCATTCCCTTGCAGGTCGGAGCGCGGCCCGCCTAAGAGAGCAGCGCAGGGCGGCGTCCTTTTCCGTGCCGCTGATTGACAAATAAGCCCGCTTTGCCTATCCGCGCGCCTTCGGACAGACGGCCGCTCCTCCCGGATCGGGGCGAGGCGGCCATTTTTGTCGAGTCTGCAGAACCTGATTCGATTTTGAGGAATGAACGATGAAGCGCACCTTTCAGCCGAGCAACCTTGTTCGCAAGCGCCGCCACGGTTTCCGCCTGCGCATGGCGACGGCAGCCGGCCGCAAGCTGCTGAACGCGCGCCGCGCCCGCGGCCGCAAGAAGCTGACCGCCTGATCGAGCCCGGCGCGGACGGCGCGCTGCGGCGCGTCGTGGGTCGCATGACCCGCCGCGCCGACTATCTGGCCGCCAATCGCGGCCAGCGCGCACCCATGCCAGGCTTCGTGCTGCTGGTGCGCGATCGGGGCGATGGTGATCCCACGGCCCGCCTCGGCATTACCGTCACCAAGAAAATCGGCGGCGCTGTCATCCGGAACCGGATGAAGCGCCGTTTTCGTGCGCTTGCGCGCGAGATCCTGCCCGCGCACGCCATTGCCGGCGCCGATCATGTGTTGATCGGCCGCGAGGGCGGTGTCGAGCGCGATTATGCCTTGCTGGCCGCCGAGCTTGAGAAAGCGCTGCGGCGTGTCGCCAGCGGCAAGGGTGCCCCGCCGCGCGAAGGCGGACGGGGTCGGGGTGGGCGCGGCTCCGGTGGGAGCAAGAGGGTGACGCCCCCGGCGCCGCACAATGACCCTGCGCCGCGCAATGAGCCGCCCGCATGACGTCGATCAGGGATTGTCGCCTTGGCCCCGCACAACCCGTGCTCCTGCGAAGGCAGGAGCCCAGGGCCCAACCGACTGCCCTTGCCGCCCTGGGCTCCTGCCTTCGCAGGAGCACGGTGGTCGAGGCTGGAAGACCATGGCGTCGCCGCACACTCGACCACTTCGCCCCATGATCGCGCGCCTTCTCATCCTCGTGGCGCGCTTCTGGCAGATCGGACCGAGCCGGATTCTGCCGCCCTCCTGCCGCTATTCGCCGAGCTGCTCCCAATATGCCATCGAGGCCCTGCGGAAATATGGGGCGATAAGGGGTGGCTGGCTGGCGTTGAAGCGGCTATTGCGCTGCCACCCATGGGGCGGCTGCGGCCATGATCCGGTGCCCTGACGCCGAATCCCCTGACATGAGCTGACAAAGAGACGGAAGCCAAAGAGACGTGGACGACAAGCGCAACATCCTTCTCGCCGTGGTGCTGACCATTGCTATTCTCTTTGGCTGGCCGGTCATCAGCAATTATTTCTTCCCGCCATCGGCCCAGCCGATCGAGCGGGCCGAGCAGCAGGCGAAGCAGCAGGGCGCGGCACCCAATGTGCGCGGTGGGCCGCTGGCCGAAGGCGTGCAGGCGATTCGCCCGATCGAGGCCGTGCTGGGCGAAAGCCAGCGCGTTGCCATCGAGACGCCCAAGCTGCGCGGCTCCATCAACCTGCGCGGCGCCCGCATCGATGATGTCGTGCTGCCGACGCATCGCCAGACGGTGGATGAAAAATCGCCGCCGGTCCGCCTGCTCGCGCCAAGCGGCACGGCGGACGCCTATTTCGCGAGCTTCGGCTGGAGCGGCGAAGGCGTGCGCGTGCCGGATGCCAACACGGTGTGGACGGCGGACGGCACCAAGCTGACCTCGCAGACGCCGGTGACGCTGCGCTGGAGCAACGGCGCGGGCCAGACCTTCCTCATCCGCCTGTCGATCGACGAGGATTATCTGCTCACCGTCGCGCAGACGGTCGAGAATGCGGGCGGCAATGCCATCGCCGTCCGCAACTATGGCCTGCTCTCGCGCACTGGTCACAGCAAGGACAAGTCGACCTGGACGATCCACACCGGCCCGATGGGCGTGTTCAACGGATCGGCCAATTATGACATCGGCTTCGACAAGCTGGACAAGGATGGTGACAAGCGCTTCTCCACCACCGGCGGCTGGCTGGGCTTTACCGATCTCTACTGGCATGCCGCGCTCATCCCGGCGCAGACGCTGCCGGTCGATGCGCAGTTCCGCAAGGGCGCGAGCGACCGCTATCAGGCCGACCTGACCTATGCGCCTGCCGTCGTCCAGCCCGGCACCTCGCTCAGCACGACGAGCCGGCTGTTCGTGGGCGCCAAGGAAACCCCGGTGCTCGACCGCTATATGGACCAGCAGGGCATCGCGCTGTTCGACCGCGCGATCGACTGGGGCTGGTTCCGCTGGTTCGAGAAACCGATCTTCTATCTGCTCGACTGGCTGTTCCGCCACATCGGCAATTTCGGCGTGGCGATCATCTGCCTCACCTTCATCGTGCGTGGCCTGATGTTCCCGGTCGCCCAGCGGCAGTTCGCCAGCATGGCGGCGATGCGCGCCATCCAGCCGAAGATGAAGGCGCTGCAGGAGCGCTACAAGAACGATAAGCCGAAGATGCAGCAGGAGATCATGGCGCTGTACAAGACGGAGAAGGTCAATCCGCTCGCGGGCTGCCTGCCGATCTTCCTGCAGATCCCCATCTTCTTCGCGCTCTACAAGGTGCTGATGCTGACGGTGGATATGCGCCACCAGCCCTTCTACCTGTGGATCAAGGATCTGTCCGCGCCCGATCCGGCGCACATCCTCAACCTGTTCGGCCTGCTGCCGTTCACGCCGCCCTCGTTCCTCGGCATCGGCGTGCTGGCGGTGATCCTCGGCATCACCATGTGGCTGCAGTTCAAGCTGAACCCGGCACCGATGGACGATGTGCAGAAGCAGATCTTCTCGCTGATGCCCTGGATGATGATGTTCATTATGGCGCCGTTCGCGGCCGGCCTGCTGATCTACTGGTGCACATCCAACATCCTCACCATCGCGCAGCAATGGTGGCTGTATCGCCAGCATCCCGTGCTGGGGCAGCCGGCAGCGGATACGGCGAAGGGTTGAGGCGAGGGCAAACTTTGTTTGTGCGTGGCGGGCAGCTTGGTCGCTGGAGGGTTCATGGAAGAAAAACGCCCGTCGAAGCCAAATCTCCGTAAACGTGCGGATGAAATCAGATCGTTTCGCTGCAAGAACCTCATTGCGGTGATCGAGAACCCAAGTGATGTGAAGAACATCGGCACGGTCATTCGAAATGCGAATGGTCTGGGGGTCGAGAAGGTCTATGTGGTCGATCCTCGGCGCGCATTGCCTGACGACTGGCAAAACCTCCGAGAGAATAAGGCAATCTCTAAAACCTCGGTATCTGCCGTCAAATGGACGTTTGTGAAGCGCTTTGACAGTACGGCAGAATGTTTTGATCATCTTGAAGCAAACGGCTTCAAGTCAATCGTGACCTCGCCGCACGTGAAGGGCAAAACCTCGATTTTCCTCGATGAAGGCGATTACACGCTCCATCACAAGCTCGCTGTGTGGTTTGGGAGTGAAACGCTGGGAATCAGTGAGTTGGCTGTCGAGCGGAGCGAGATGTGTGTGAGCATTCCGATGTTCGGTATTATTGAAAGCCTGAACCTGGGGACCAGTTCGGGCATCGTTTTGTACGAAGTGGCGAAGCAGAGACGCGAATATCAGAGTCGCTTCAGGCTCCGGAAGCGGAGAGGCGAACGCTCCGAGCCGCTCCCCACTGTTATTGCGCCGCAGCGCGACCCAATGTGATCGAGTTATCGATCAGCTTTTCCGCCTTTCAGGTGACGCTTGCAGGTTAAGACGCTAGGGGAGCGGCATGGATCACAACCCGCACAGCGATATTGACGACGACACCGCCGCCCGCATCGAGGAGGCCCGCCGGATCTTTTCCGGGCCGATCAGCTTCCTCAAATCCGCGCCAGGGCTGAACTTCCTGCCGCCGGCGGATGTGCCGGAGGTCGCCTTTGCCGGGCGTTCCAATGTCGGCAAGTCCTCGCTCATCAATGCGCTGACCAACCGCAATGGTCTTGCGCGCACATCCAACACGCCGGGGCGCACGCAGGAGCTCAATTTCTTCGACGTGGGCGAGCCGCTGCGCTTCCGTCTCGTGGACATGCCCGGCTATGGCTATGCCAAGGCGCCCAAGGATGTGGTCAAGCAGTGGCGCTTCCTCGTGAACGATTTCCTGCGGGGTCGCGCGGTCCTCAAGCGCGCGCTGGTGCTGGTCGATGCCCGCCACGGCCTCAAGGATGTCGACCGCACGCTGCTCGACATGCTGGATGAAGCAGCGGTGAGCTACCGCATGGTGCTGACCAAGGCCGACAAGGTGAAGGCGACCGACCTCGCTATCGTCACCGAGCGGACTGCAGCAGAAGTGCGCAAGCGCCCGGCGGCCCATCCGCAGATCATCCCGACATCGAGCGAGAAGGGCATGGGCCTGCCGGAGTTGCGCGCGGCGGTGATTGAGGCGCTCGACTGAGGGCTGGCTGCGGGGCTGGGCGCGGCATCTCAGGGATGCCGTTCGCGCTATTGGCCCCCTCCTGCCGTAACATGGCTTATGTCGGGCGTCTCCATCGCGCCGAGCGCGTTCGAGCATTGCAGGCGATAGCGCTGGCAGCTCTCAGCCCAATACCAGCCTATCGCCCTGCAAATCCAAAAGACCTGGCCGCTGACGGTCAAAGCCGACAGTCCCGCCGTATCACCTCTGGCGGCCGCTTCAAATGTCGTCGCCCATATCGTCCGTGTCGAGACTCGGGGGGGGCGGGTCAGACATTTTGAGCCGTCAGATCACTTGGAAAACTCTCGCTTGCGGTCGACGGGCGTGACGGGGCCGCGCCGCCATTTTTGGACCAGGGCATCGGCGCGCGTCTCATAATAATCGGCCGGGCCGCCCCCGCGCGACACCGGCACGGCATGGGTGGTCTGATAGATGCCGTCGAGGATGCAGTCCTGATTGATGTGCACGTGCACGACCTGGCCGAACACCACCCGGAAATCGCTGGGGACGCCATCCAGATCCTTGAGGTGGACGATCTCCGTCACCTTGCATTCGAACTGGGCAGGACTCGCCGCCACGCGCGGCGGCGCGACATCGATCGAGGCGATCTTCTCGATCCCCGCCATCTCGAACTCGTCGACCTCGGGCCCCACCTCGTCCCCCGTCAGGATCATCACGTCTGTAACGTCGCGGCCAACGAGGTTCCAGACGAACTCACCGGTTTCCCGCGCATTGCGGACGCTGTCCTTCTCTCCGCCCGAAGAGAAGCCGATGATCAGTGGGCGATAGCTGGCAATGTTGAACAGGCTGAACGGGGCGAGGTTGGCGACTCCCTCGGTGCTGACCGTGCTGATCCAGCCGATCGGGCGGGGCGCGACGATCGCGTTGGCCGGCTGATGCTTGAGGCGATGGCCCTCGGCCGGGCGGTAGGAGTGAAATTCTCTCATGATGACGCTGGTCCCTTGGCAAGCTTCACTATGCCGGAATTATTTCCGGTTTCTGACTCGCTAGGCCTATAAGACGTGTCTGCGCTTCCGTCTAAGATATTTTCGGGGGGTGTGATTGAAGACCGCATTCACGACAGTTCGGCCGCCACGCGGTTTTCCGAGGCGGGCCGATAGCGGAAACGATGCAGGACGGCCCTAAGCCAACCGGTCTAATCCCCCTGCATCGCCCTGCCCATGCGGGCGAAGGCGGCGTTCATTTTTTCAGCCAGCGCTTCCTCTACGCCGGTGTCGATCAGCGCCTGCGCCATCGCTTGCGTCCATTGCCGGCTTTCCACATCGCCAAAGCCGATCTGGCGATGCGCGGACATGATGCAGGCGCCGGGCTTTTGCGTGAACCAGTCGCGTGGGCCGCCGAGCCAGGCGGTGAGGAATCCGGTCAGCGATTCCCGCATCGGCGCGAGATCGGGCGCGTGAATCGCGCGCAATTCGGCAAAGCGCGGGTCCTGCTCCATGAGATCGTAGAATCGCTCGACCAGCGCGCGCACGGCCGGCGTGCCGCCGATCTCGTCATAGGGTAGCGGCGCGGGATCGGGTGGGGATGCTTCGGCGGTGGTCGATTGGGTCATTCGGCATGGCTCATGGCGCAGGGCTCCTCATCATGAGGCTTGCATGTCAGGGCCGGCGCCGCGCCGCCTTGCGCTGGATCAAGCCGGGGAGGGATCGCCTGGTGCGCAACCCGGGGCCCAGCCGGGCGGTGCGAGCGTGAAACCGGCAAAGTCGAAACCCGGCGTGACGATGCAGGAGACAAGTGCCCAGCCTCGGTCGGCCTCGGCGGCCTGCCAGTGGTACGGGGCGATGACATGCTGGGGGATCTCGCCCGCCAGCACATCGCCACCGAGGCGCAGGGCTGTCACCGGGCCTTCGTCGCCCGGCGCGGTGGAGAGGCTGAGCGCGTGGCCGGCGTGCCAGAGCCAGGTCTCGCTCGCATCCACCTTGTGCCAGTGAGAGCGCTGACCAGCCTCGAGCAGGAAATAGATCGCCGTCGCCCCGGCGCGTTCGCCGGGCATGGCCTCAGCCCGCCAGGTCTCGCGATACCATCCGCCTTCCGGATGCGGCTGGAGAGCGAGGCGGTCGATGAGGGCGCGGGCTGTTGGGTCGGTCATGCGGTCTTTGTCGCCCGATCACGATGCACCGCGCAAGAGCTTGACCGCGCGGTCCCGCGCCAGGAAGGGTGGGGCGCGACCATGACGTCCCTCTATCGCCTCGATGCCAGTGCCGCGCAGATCGGCGCGGCGCTCCATGCGGATGCCGGTGAGGACCCGTGGCCGGGAGGCTATATGACGCCGGGGCGCTATGGGCCGGTGATCGTGCATGGGCGCGATGGCGTGCGCCGGCTGGTGCCGCGGCTATGGGGCGTGCCGCCGCCGCCGGCCGCGGCTCTGACGGGCGGCGCGCCGGTCGCGCATGTGCGCAATGTCGAGAGTCCGTTCTGGGTCGGCACGCTGCGGCATACGGAGTTCCGCTGCCTGGTGCCGGTTACCAGCTTTCAGCTCTGGTCGCAGGCGCCTAATCCACGCACCGGCAAGCGCGTCGCGCATCGTTTCTCGCTGCCGGATGCGGCGATCTTCGCGTTCGCGGGCATCTGGCGGGACAGCGAGGTGGCGAGTTTTGCGCTGCTGACCTGCGAGCCGAACCGGCTGGTCGCCTCGGTCAACCCGCGCACCATGCCGGTGATCCTCCACGCTGAAGATCATGGCCGCTGGCTGCGCGCGGACTGGAAAGAGGCGCAGCGGCTGGTTGCGCCTTATCCCTCGCAGGCGATGACGATGGATGAGGCGGGGCCGCGCTAGACAGTCCCCTTCGTCATTCCCGCGAACGCGGGAATCCAGAAGCCAGCGGAACTGCCCATGCGCCCCTGGATTCCCGCGTTCGCGGGAATGACGAGAGAGGAGGTCGGGACGCTCGCCAATGCCGCCCTTCGGCTACTTCGTTTGTGTTGCGTACAAATAGGGTGCAACCTACACTATGCGCCACCGGCGACGAGTCCGTGCTTGCGCCGCAGAGACAAGAGGAGAGGCCCATGGCCAGGATCATCGGCGGTTTCGCCGTTTCGCACACGCCGACCATCGCGTTCGCCAAGGATGCGAACAAGCAGACCGATCCCGTCTGGGCGCCGATCTTCGAGGGATTCGAGCCGGTCAAGCAATGGCTGGCGGACGAGAAGCCCGATGTGATCCTGTATGTCTACAACGACCACATGACCTCCTTCTTCACCCATTACTCGCATTTCGCGCTGGGCATTGGCGAGGCGTATGAGCCGGCGGACGAAGGCGGCGGCAAGCGCGATCTGCCCGCGATCAAGGGCGATCCGGACCTTGCCAAGCACATCGCCGAGTGCATGGTCGCTGACGAGTTCGATCTGGCCTATTGGCAGGGCATGGGGCTGGACCATGGCGCCTTCTCGCCGCTTTCGGTCCTGCTGCCTCACGAGAATGGCTGGCCCTGCCGCCTTGTGCCGCTGCAGTGCGGCGTGCTTCAGCATCCGATCCCCAAGGCGCGCCGCTTCTGGAAGTTCGGCCGCTCGCTGCGCCGCGCGATCCAGAGCTATCCCAGGGACATCAAGGTCGCGATCGCGGGCACGGGCGGGCTTTCCCATCAGGTCCATGGCGAGCGCTGCGGGTTCAACAACACCGCCTGGGACATGGAGTTCATGGAGAAGCTCACCAACGATCCCGAATCACTGCTCGACGCGACGGTGACCGATCTCGCCAAGCTCGGCGGCTGGGAAGGCGCCGAGGTGGTGATGTGGCTGCTGATGCGCGGCGCGCTCTCCGAACAGGTCGAGAAGCTGCACCAGAGCTACTTCCTCCCGTCAATGACGGCCATCGCGACGATGCTGTTCAAGGATTTGGGCGATCCGGTGCCGCCGGCCGAGACCGATGAGCAACTGCGTGCCCGCGCGTCCCGCGAGCTGGCGGGCGTCGAGGCGATCGAAGGGACCTATCCTTTCACCATTGACCGCGCGGTCAAGGGCTTCCGCATCAACCACTTCCTCCACCGCCTGATCGAGCCGGAGTTCCGCAAGCGGTTTGTCGAGGATCAGGAAGGGCTGTTTGCCGAGTCGGATTTGAGCGAGGAAGAGAAGGAGCTGATCCGCAGCCGCAACTGGATCGGCATGATCCATTACGGCGTCATCTTCTTCATGCTGGAGAAAATGGCCGCGGTGCTCGGCATCGGCAATATCGACGTTTATGCCGCCTTCAAGGGCCTGAGCGTTCCCGATTTCCAGAAGACCCGCAATGCCGCAATCACCTATTCGGTGGCCGGCAAACAATAAGGGGCGCGCCGCGGATGCTTTGTGAGAGGGCGGCGGACCTTGGTTTGCCGCCCTTTCTCACGGGGTATCTGACAGCCTGCCGCATTTGCGCCACACCATATCGACCTTCGCCCGGACGGCGACAAAGTAGATTGCAAACTAACAGAATCTGATGAATAGATAGCTCCCTAACAACGATAATTTGTCTGGGAGACTTTGCAATGAAGAGATCTGCGCGCGTGCTGCGTCAGCACGCCTGTTTCGCGGCCCTCGCCACCGTCCTCGCTTTCCCTGCTTTCGCGCAGGACAGCGCCCCCCAAAGCGATAGAGCAGATGCAAGCGACGAGGCCATCGTGGTCACCGGATCGCGCATCGCCTCCGGTTTCGACCGGCCGACCCCCGTGGCGGTTCTGGGCGCTGAGCGACTGGAAACACGCGGCATCACCAATCTCGGCGATGCGCTGAACGAACTGCCTGCCTTCCGCGCGACCAACTCACCGGCCTCGACCGGTCTGGGCGCGGCGGGCGGCTATGTCGGCGGTCGCATCCTCGATCTTCGTGGTCTGGGCGCGGTGCGCACGCTGACCCTCGTCGACGGCAAGCGCTTCGTGCCGTCCACCACGCAGGCGACAGTCGACACCAACATGATCCCCTCGATCATGCTCCAGCGTGCCGAGGTCGTCACGGGCGGCGCGTCCGCCGTCTATGGTTCGGACGCCGTGTCCGGCGTCGTCAACCTGCTCATCGACAAGGCGTTCACGGGCTACAAGGCCAATGCCCAAGTCGGCTTTTCGCAATATGGCGACAATTTCACCACCCAGTTCGGCGCGGCCGGCGGTTGGCAGATCGGCGAGACGCTGCATCTGCTCGTGGGCGGCGAATATGAAAAGGCGGAGGGTGTGGAAAGCTGCCCCTCGCGCGACTGGTGCGCCAATGGCTTCATCAACATCAGCCGCAATCCCGGCGTGACGAGCCTGCCCGCCAACAACATCCTGGCGGGCGTCTACCCCTGGACGGCGCCCTATAACGGTATCACCACGCCGCCGAGCTCCGCTTATGCCGGCCGCCTCGTCCCGGCTCTCCGCGCGATCGACGGCATCGGCTTCCGCGCCGACGGCACGCCGTTCCGCACCACGCAGGGCACGCTGGCCAACAACCTCTATCAGCTTGGCGGCACCAATGATGGGCCGGGCGAGAACATCTATTTCGATTTCCCGATCGTCTCGCCGACCAAGCGCTATAACGCCATGGCGTTCGCCACGTGGGAAGCCACGCCGGCCCTGACGATGGAGTTCGGCTTCAACTACGGTCATGGCGAAGGGCGCCACCGCGCGGTGCCGTATCGCAATACGGCCATCACCATCCAGCGCGACAACCCGTTCATTCCGACCTCCGGCAATCCCGCGCTGGACCTGCGCACCATCATGGATGCTAATGGCCTCACCAGCTTCACGCTGGGCAAGGGCTTCAAGGATATTGGCCCGGGCCAGCTGGTCGTGAAGAACGATGTCTATCGCGCCGTCGCGTCCGCCAAATATGAGATTTCGCCCAACTGGTCGGCGGACATCTATTATCAGTTCGGCCGCAACGAGTTCCGCAGCGACATCACGGGTGGCACGATCACCTCGCGCATTCTCAAGGCGCTCGACGCGGTGGCCGGGCCCGGCGGGGCGCCGGTGTGCCGGGTGAATGCCGATGCCAGCACAACCAATAACGACCCTGCCTGCGTGGCCCTCAATCCCTTCGGCTCCGGCCAAGGCGCCACCTTCGCGGCGGCCAAGGCCTATGTCACGGCCGATGCCTTCCAGACCAACATCACCACCCAGCATGTCGTCGCTGCCAACGTCACCGGCTCGCTGTTCGATCTGCCCGCCGGGCCGCTCGGCGTCGCCGTGGGCGCGGAATATCGCAGCGACAGCGTCAGCGGCGATGCCGATGCCAATTCCAAGGCGCTGGCCTTCTTCACCGGCAACGGATCGGTCATCTCGGGCAAGATTCAGGTGGTCGAGGCTTATGGTGAGGCCGAAGTGCCGATCCTGCGCGACACGGCGTTCTTCCGCGAACTGAGCCTGAACGGCGCCGTCCGCCGGACCCACTACAAGCGGTCCAGCGACTTCTTCCCGAGCAGCACGGTCAATGTGACCACATGGAAGGTGGGCGGCGTCTGGGCGCCCGTCGATGCGGTCCGCTTCCGCGTCACCAAGTCCCGCGACATCCGCGCGCCCAACGTCTCGGAACTGTTCGGCCCGATCACGAGTGCGTCCGGCATTCTCAACGATCCGGCGCGTGGCGGTCAGCAGACGGTCGTGCCGATCACGCTGGGCTCCAACCCCAATCTGCGGCCGGAAAAGGCGGACACGTTCACCGCTGGCATCGTCTTGCAGCCAAGCGGTGGGATGCTCGGGCGGTTCCGGGCGTCGGTCGATTATTATGACATCAAGATCAAGGATGCGATCAGCACGCTCGGCCAGCAGAACATCGTGACGCGCTGCTCGCAGGGCGATACGCTGAGCTGCTCGCTGGTCACGCGCGATGGTGGTGCGGCCAATGGCGTCATCACCAATGTTCGCGACGTGGTTCAGAACGTCAACCAGCTCAACGCGCGCGGCATCGACATGGAGCTGAACTATCGCCAGCCGGTCGGCGCGGCCAGCGCAGTCAACCTGTCCGTCATGGCCAGCCATGTCATCGATCTGGTGACCGTGGACGCCGTGGGGCCGGTCGAACGGGCCGGCCAGACGGGTCTGCGCGGCGGTACGCCTCCGGGCATCCCCGACTGGACGGTTGACGCGACCGTGGGCCTCGACCTGGGTGAGCTGTTCTCGCTCTCCACCCATGTTCGCTGGATCAACAAGGGCTTCTACAACGCGGCGTTCATCGGCGCCGAGCAGCCCGGCTATGTGATCACGGCCTCCAGCAGTTCCAGCACCAACGCCATGCCATCGCGCACCTATGTCGACATGATGGGCACGGTGAAGGTGCCGGTCGGCGGCGATAACAAGTTGAGCGTCTATTTCGGCGTGGACAATGTGTTCAATGTCGATCCGCCGAACTTCCCCGGTGCGAACGGCAGCGGTAACAACGTGCTCTTCAACCCGGTTGGGCGCATGTACAAGGCCGGCATCCGCACGTCCTTCTGATCCCCCTGCCGTGCCGGGCGCGTTTCGTCCGGCACGGCACCCTTTGGCGCACAGGCCGGCCGACGGATCGCTCTTGACGGAGCGGGTGCAGGTGCGGGAGGTCTGCTGGAACGGCACGTAAGGGAGAATGATGGTCGACAAGGCTCCGTCCGCACAGGGTTCCACCAGCGAAGAGGACGCGGCGA
This sequence comes from Sphingobium sp. B12D2B, assembly GCF_025961775.1. Lineage (NCBI taxonomy): Bacteria > Pseudomonadati > Pseudomonadota > Alphaproteobacteria > Sphingomonadales > Sphingobiaceae > Sphingobium > Sphingobium sp. B12D2B. Next base: position 3,060,972 of record NZ_JAOQOH010000001.1, on the reverse strand, counting down.
CATCGCGCAGCCTTCCGCGATTTGGCGGTTTTCCCATTGAGGATGCCACGCGACATCTCTCCAATTTCTACGCCGGGGCCAAGCCCGACGAGCGGACCGTCACCTTTTTCCGGACCACGCGCGCGCTGGTCGTCGCGGCACGGCGCTGGCGCAAGCTTGCCAATGACAAGGTCCGCAGTGTTGGGCAAAGCATGGCGCGGTGGGAGACGATGTATCTGCTCGCCTGCGCCCGCGACGACCTCTCCCAGCGCGAACTGGCCCAACTGATCGGCGTCGAAGGGCCGACCATGGCCCATATGCTCAACACGCTGGAACGCGACGGCCTGATCGAACGCGCGCAGAGCCAGGTCGACCGCCGGGTCGTCCACAACCGGATCACCGAAAAAGGGCTGGCCGCCACGCGAGACATCATGGCGATCACCAATGATTTGCGCGCGGACATCCTGCGGGACATTCCACCTGAGAAGCTGGCCATTGCGCTGGAGGTCCTGGAACAGGTCCACGCCCGGCTGGACGATTACTGCTGAGGCGCGGTCATGCGGCTGGTTACGGCCGTCCCGTTGTGGCCTCTTCCTTCAGCGAGAACAGCACCGGCCATTCCCAGGCGCCCCGGCAGACCGGCATGGAGCGGGCTTCCGTCAGCCGGAAACGGGTGCCATCCCAGCGGTAGGTCTCCGCCGTGCCGCAGTCGCCAAGGCCACGTCCCTTGGCGAAGCTGGAAAGCTCACCGCGCGAAGGATTCCAGCGGGCGTTCATAATCAGCGGCGGGGCGCTGGCATCGCCGGTGAAGCCGGGGAGATGATCGAACGGGGCGAAGGCGATCGTCCGGTTGCCGGGCTCGCCGCTCGCGATCAGTGGGACGGCGCTCACATTATATGCGCCCGCATCGCAGGGCAGCAGCAGCAGGACATGCCCGGCATCGAGTGTATGGAGATCGGGCTGACGACTGCTCTCCAGCCCACTCTCGCACTGCGCCAGGCGCTGGGCCGTGGCTTGCTCTTGCGGCGTGAGCGCAGGCGTCGCGGTTTCGGCGAGGAGCGGGATCGTCTTGGGCAGCACGGGATCGGCCGGCAGCGGCCGCGCCATGTCGGCCGGGCCATCACCGATGGCGGCCAGCGCGCCGCGGCTGCCGATGCGGCCCTGCTGCTCATCCATGTAGCGCAGTGCCGCTGCGACGCCTTGCAGCGACGGGGCGCCGATGACCGTCCGGTTGCGATCGTACAGCTCGAACACATAGCTGGAGCCCATGGACCGCACGACCTCCAATGCGGTCTGGCCATCCAGCGCAATCGTGTCGCCATCGACCTTCTGCCGCACGCGGCGCGTGCCATCGATCATGAAATCGACCCGGTCGCGCAGCCGATCGGCCAGCAGCACGCGCAGGCTGGTGGCGCCTGCGGGGCCGCCATCGCGGTGAATGAGGACCAGCAGCCGGTTGGGCGTATCCACCCCTTCCGGGTTCAGCGATACCGCACTGCAGGATAGGCGATTGTCGCAGCCCACGGCCCAGTTGTCGAAAACACGCAGACGACCCAGCACCGGTTCTGCCACAACGGGCGCGGTCGAGAGGACAGACCCCGACGTCTGCTCGCCGCGCGGCGGGGCAGCGGGCGCGACCGTTGCCAGGCCCGCGAGAGCCAGGGCGCCCATGCGTAGAAGCCGTGAAATCCTTGTCATTCCGCGAGTCATAATGCAGTTGAAGCCAATGGTGTAGCGCCAAGCTGCATGTGTTGCGACAGCCCGTGGTCAGCAAGCCGGGCCAAGTGGATCGAAAGGACACAGATATGCGCAGAATCGCTGTGATCGGCGCCGGCCAGATGGGCGCGGGCATTGCGCAGGTGAGCGCTCAGGCCGGCATGGATGTGCTGCTGCGTGATATCGATCTCGCGCGTGCGGACAAGGGCAAGGCCGGGATCGAGAAGCGACTCGCGCGCGCCGTGGAGAATGGCAAGCTGGAGCAGGCGGATGCGCAGGCGGCGCTGGCACGGATCACGCCCGTGGTGGCGCTCGATGAGGTCGCCCGGTGCGATCTGGTGATCGAGGCCGCGACCGAGCGGGAGGACATCAAGCGCGCCATCTTCGCGGAGGTGGGCGCGGTCCTGGCGCCGGATGCGATCCTTGCAACCAACACCTCGTCCATTCCGATCACGCGGCTCGCGCAGGCGGCGCCCGACCCGGCGCGGTTCATCGGCGTGCATTTCTTCAATCCCGTGCCGGTGATGGCGCTGGTGGAGGTCATTCGCGGCCTCGCCACCTCGCCGGAGACGGTGCAGGCGGTGGAGGTCTATGCGCAGGCGCTGGGCAAGGAGGTCGTCCATGCGTTCGATGCGCCGGGGTTCATCGTCAACCGCATCCTGCTGCCGATGCTCAACGAGGCGATCTTCGCACTCGGCGAGGGCGTTGCCAGCGTGAGAGACATCGATAGCGCGATCAAACTGGGCCTCAACCATCCCATGGGTCCGCTGACCCTGGCTGATTTCGTTGGCCTCGATACCTGTCTGGAGATCTGCAAGGTGCTGCAGGACACGACGGGCGATCCCAAATTCCGGCCTGCGCCGCTGCTCGTCAAATATGTCGAAGCCGGCTGGCTGGGGCGCAAGACGGGCAGGGGCTTCTACGATTACGCCGGCGACGAGCCCGTGCCGACGCGGTGAAAGGCCTTTCGGGGCGCGCGCTGGCCGCACAGCAAGGAGCCCCGTGTCCGCAGACACGAGGCTCCCGCTCCCACATCGTAAAGGCTGTGCTTAGCTGAAGCTGATCGCCATGTTGGGGCGGCGTGCGCGCAGCGTGCGGCCGATCGCAGCGAAACCGATGATCATCATCGCCCAGGTGGCCGGCTCCGGCACGGCGGGCTTGACGGTGTAGAACAGCAGGTCCTGCTTGCTGCTGTTGGTCGCGACCCAGAAATCCAGATTGCTGTTAATCGTGCCCTTGTTGGCAAGGTAGGAATTGGCGGTGTTGATCAGCGCGGACTCGCCTTGGCTCGCCCATTCGAGCTCGAAGTAACCGGCGCCCAGATTCTTCGAGTTGCTCGTTTCGTAACGAGTCTCCCAGAGCGCCAGTTGCAGGGCAGCGGACTGAGTCTTGTCGCCACCGGCATAATTGCTCACCAGCGCGGCGACGTCGTTATAAAGAGAGCCGCCCAGATAATCGCTCAGCGACACGACATTGAACGTGCCGGTGCTCGAGTCCTGGGTGACTTCGAGACAGTAAGCCAGGAAGCTGACCGCCTTGCCGTCCCACGTGCCGGAGATATTCTGGGGCGAGAACGAGCCGCTGTAGGAGGTGGTGTTCCACCACGACGAACCAATGCTCACCTCGCCGCTCGGGCTGCTATACTGCGTCGAGAGGTTGTTGATGACGAAGGTGCTCGCGTTCGCGGCAGTTGCGGAGGCGATAGCGGCTGCACCGGCAGCGAGAGCGATAAGCGTTTTCTTCACGGCGATGTTCCCTTCAAAAGTCCTGAAGCCGGTGTGAAGGAATACTTCTCGATACAAAATGGTATTAACTACGATTGGACGCTCGTTAACTTCGATTATCGCAAAATAATCAGGAAATTCTGAGGAGAAGTTTTAAGAGAAATAGTTAATGATCCAAATGGGGTCATTAACTACGATGAGCGTTTATAAGACGCTACATTTGCGAGTGGCGTGACGCTGCGAATCGGGAAACAATGAAGGGGCGGCGGCGCCGCTGCCGCATTTCCCGATCGTCACCCCGGGCTTGACCCGGGGTCCAGCTGGCCTTCTTGCGAAGAAGGCGTGCCGCTTGAAACGTCCGAACACGGAAAGCCGCAATGTATTTGGCGATGCGTGCGAAAGAAAAGCTGGACCCCGGGTCAAGCCCGGGGTGACGGTGAGGGGGCTCAATTTCCCCTGATGTTCTCGCCGCCCTCATCGCCGACATCCTCGGCCTGCGCCGCTGCGAGGTCCTGCAGCAGGGCGTCCACATCGAGCGGCTGGCTGCGGTCATGCGCCTCGATGCGATCGCGCAGGCTCTGTGCCCACGTCGCGCTGGGGCCGCCATGCGGATCGAACGCCAGCGGACCGAGGTTGATCAGCGCGTCATCATAGCGCTGGTCCCGCAGCAGCTGCATCACCAGCATCGTACGGAGATTCTGGTCGAACGGCGCCAGCACCACAGCGCGCTCCAGCCCGGCCACCGCATTCTCGGTCGGGCGCCGGCCCTGCTCAAGGAAGCTGCGGTAGAAATATTGCAGGGGCAGGGGATGATTATTCTCGAACCTGTTGAGCTCGATGAACGGGCGTCGCGCTTCGGCATAGGCCGCGCTGGCGTCCGGGGCGGATTCCGCCTTGCGGAACAGTGCCTTTCCTTTCGCCAGATAGGCGCTCACCTGCCGGTCATCGAGCGCGAGGGCGGTGTTGGCAGCGGCAAGGGCAGCATCCTCATGACCCGCTTCCAGCTCGGCTTCGGCCAGCGTGGCGTGCAGCGCGGCATCGTTCGGATAGCGCGGCGCGAGAGCACGCAAGTCCGCCACTAGCGTCTCCAGTTCTTCAGGCGAGGGGCGGTTCTTGAGCTCGATCCGCAGCGGCATGGCCGCCGCTTCGCCCTCACTCAGCGCGCGGACCGAGACAGGGCCGGGCTTGAGCGTGGCAGCAGGCAGCTCAAGATAGGTCATCCGGCTCTGCCCCAGATATTTGTCCAGATCCCGCTGCAGGGCGTTGAGATCGCCAAAGGCGCCTGTCGCCGCCTCCGTGAGGCTTTTGCCACTGCGCAGCAGGCGCAAATAGATCGCCAGTTGCCCGGGACGCTCCTTGCTGAACGTGAGGTAATGATAAAGCAGCCAGCTCCGCCCATAGAAGGCGGCACCCTGGGAGGCGGATTTCGGATAATGGCCCGAATTGAGGATTTGCGCGACCGGGATGACATCGCCGTACATCAGGTCGCCGGCGCGGTGCCTGGCGGGCATCCCCAAGCCGACATTGCCGTTCTTGCGGAATTGGGCAGAGGCGAAGAACTCGGCGGCGCCTTCCGAGAACCAGAGCGGCATGCCGTAGCTGCTGGTCGAGATCAGATAATGGTGCGCATATTCGTGCAGCAGCGCGAGCATCGGCATATCGAGCGTGGTGTTGCTGGTCTTCACCCGGGGAACGATGGCGAAGGCATCCCCCGCGCGCGGCACATAGAACGCGTAGGTATATTTGCTGTCGCCGCCCTGTAGCCTGCGCACGTCCTTGTCGCTGCGCACGACATAGACGGTCACGCGGTTGGACGGGCTGGGCGGCTCCATCTCAACCGAGAGCACATAGCCCATGGCGTGGTGGAAGCGTTCGAGCTGGTCGGAGAATTGCTTGATCTCCTCCGGCTTCTGATCGGCATAGATGACGAAATTCTCGCTGGAGGCTTCCAGCCAAGCCGCCTGCGCAGGCCGTGCCATGGTCGCAAAGAACAGTGCGGCCCATGCTAACAGTTTGATCGGCATTGCTATTCATCTCCCCCGCTGCCGGACGCTAGGCAGGCGCGCGAGGGACGACAAGGGTGAAATGAGGCTGTCCGCGATGCACGATGTCTTTTTTAGAGCGCCCCCCGCCACCAATATGCCGCCCGCACGTTGCGCGGGGATGAAACTGCGTATCCATGCCGCGATCGATTATGCGCTGCCCCAGCCGACCGATCTCATCCTCCATATCGAAGCGGCGCACCTGCCCGAGCAGACGGTATCCGATGCCCGGCTGGACCTGAGCGTGCTCGACCATTTCGCGCGTGTCGCCGCGCACGATCATATCGGCGAGCGCGTGCTGATGCGCGCGCAGGGGCAGCTGAAGGCGGATTATCATGCAACGGTGGAGATCCACCGCCTGCTCGCCGATGTGAGCGGGCTGGAAGCGCTGCCGCCGCACATGCTGCCGGGCGAGGCCGTGCAGTATCTGCTCGATTCCCATTATTGCCCTGGCAGCCAGTTCATCAGCTTTGTCGGCGAGACGTTTGGCGATCTGCAGGGCGGACAGCGCATCGCGGCGATCCGGGATTATGTCAGCGGGCATTTCCATTATCTGCCCGGCGTGAGCACGCCGGAGACGACGGCGCTGCAGACCTTCGTGCGCCGGCAGGGCGTGTGTCGCGATTTCGCGCATATGGTGATCGCGCTCGCCCGCGCCTCCTGCATCCCCGCCCGCTTCGCCAGCGTTTATGCGCCCAATGTCACCCCGCAGGATTTCCACGCGGTCGCCGAGGTCTTCCTGGATGGCAGCTGGCATCTGGTCGATGCGACCGGCATGGCCACGGAAGGGGAGATGGCCAAGATCGGCATCGGCCGGGATGCGGCCGACGTGGCCTTCCTGACTTCCTTCGGCCCGGTCATCATGAACAGTCAGACGGTCGAGGTTGAGGTGGTCGAGCAATAAAGCCGGCGCCCGGCTCAGGGTGCCGCATCGCCCTTGAAGGGATGGGCATCGGACCAGGCGCAGCCCGAGCGCAGCGCATCGCCGATCTGGAGCGTGGCCACGAACGGATAGGTGCGGTCGGACATGCCGTCCGAACAATCGCCCGGCGTCAACGTCATCGTGAAGGGCGCCGCGTTCAGCGTGCCGCTCCACGAGAGGCCGCCGCGCCCATCGAACCGCTCCACCGCGACCCGCTCGCCCTTGGGCGTCTCGGGCGTTTCATAGACCAGCGTCTTGCCGACGACCTGACCACCCCAGAACGGCTCAGTGCCGGTGAAGCGCACGGTCTCGTTCGCCGCAATCTCCGAATAAGGGCGGTTGTCGTCGCGATTCCCCGGCACATTGGGCTCATCGCCATGCGACTGGCAACCGGCGAGCAGCAGCGCGAGGGGCAGCGCCCGGACGATATTGAGGGTGACGGCGTCGATCATGCCTTCCCTCTGCGCCCGCTATGCTTTGCGGGCAAGCGCTTTGCGATGCTGGCGGGCTATCATGGTCGGGCAGGTCGGGGAGAGATGGAGCGCACGCCCGATCCATCACTGTAAGCGGATCAATCGATTTGAATTTGCGAACGGTTCTCAATAAATGATCAGCCACCCCGCTGCCGTGCCCGACCAGTGGAAAGATATTGAGGACTGCCATGCCCCGTGACCTGACCAAGACGCTGACCTATCTGGCCGTTCATCTGACCGTGGGGTTCACGGTGGCGTATCTGCTCACCGGATCGCTGGCGATGGCTGGCGGCATCGCGCTCATCGAACCGGCGGTGAATGCCGTGGCCTTCTTCTTCCATGAGAAGGCCTGGAAGGCGGCCGATGCCCGCGCGGCGGCGGCTCCAGCAGCGGTTCCGGGCGAGGCGTTCGATGCGCGCATGGCGGCGGTGCGCTGGGGGTGATCGTCCGACGGAAGGCGATCCGCGAATAAACGCGCTTTTGCGCAGCGGCAGGCGTAGGATGTGCGGTGCGGGCTGATGCGCCCGTCACCCCGAGAGGAACGCCAATGGCCAAGGGCCAGAAAAAGTCGAACAAGGAAGTCCGCAAGCCGAAGGCGGAAAAGCCGCCCAAGCAGAATGCGTCCCAGCCCAGCCAGAAGACCGGCGTGGTCAAGGGGCTGGAGAATATGCGGAACAGCTAAGATCAGGCGCGCGATGCCCACCTCCTGGCAACGACGCGCGGCACGGTGGGTGCTGGCGGCGGCCTATCTGGTCGCCGGTACTGCGCATCTGCGGACGCCGGCCGGCTTCATCGCCATCACGCCGGACTGGGTGCCCTGGCCGGCACAGGTGGTGATGCTGACGGGCGTTGCCGAGATCGCCGGGGCGCTGGGTCTCATGATCCCGCCGCTGCGCAGTGCGGCGGGCATGGCCCTCGCGCTCTATGCGCTGTGCGTCTGGCCGGCGAACCTCAACCATGCGCTGGGTGACATCGCCATCGGCGGCACGCATCTGGGCTGGTGGTATCATGCGCCCCGGCTGGCGCTGCAGCCGGTGATCATCTGGTGGGCGCTGTGGGCGAGCGGCGTGACCGACTGGCCCTGGCGGACCGGCGCCGCGCGCAAGCCCTAGCGCGCGCTGCCCGCGCCGCCCTTCTTCGCGCCGGCAGATTTGGCGGGCGCCTTGGCACCGGCTGGATTCCCGCCGGCTGGCTTCCCATTAGCCTGCTTGGCCTTGTGCGCGGCAATGTCCGCATCGATTGCCGCGATCCGCTCCCGCTCGGGCGTGTCGCGCGGCAGGCCTTTCAAGCGGCAGGTCGCCCACAGGGCCTTGCGCTCGGATTCCAGCGCCTTGAGATACAGATCGGCCATGCCGGCTCCTATGGGTTGCGTGGGAAAGGGGTGCCATCCCCTAGCGCATGGCAGGCGAGGAGGACAGAGCCGTGCGCGGCGCACGGGCGGCTCAGGCGAGCGTGACGAAAATCTCCGCCTCGATCACCCATTGCCCGGCCACCTCGCGCCACTTGGCGGTGTAGACGCCCGAGGCCGCCAGCGCGCCACTCTCCCGCGCGACGCCGCGCCATTCGCCCTGCTCCAGTGCGATCGGCTCGACCGGCGAGACGGTGATGGCGGCGGGGATGCGCTCATAGACGAGCCGGCTGGGCGAGGCGAACTCGCGCTGCCACACCCTCAGCTGAGCGGCCCGCCCGGCGATGACCGCGCTATCCGTGCCGGTGATCATCACGCAGTCCTTGCCCAGGATCGCGCCGATGGCCTGCGCGTCGCCATCGGCAATGGCGCGATTGAAGGCGGCGCGTCGGGCGCGGATGGGGAGGTCGGTGGGGGTGGTCATACGGCCCGTGCCAGAGATAGTGACGCGATTGACATTGTACAAAGCTCTGTCCATATTTAGGATATGCAGGCTGTATCCTATTCCGAAGCGCGCGAGAATTTGAAGTCGATGATCGACAAGGTCGTTGCGGATCGCGCACCGCTGGCCATCACGCGTCAGCGTGGTGAAGGAGCGGTGCTGGTCTCCGCGAGCGAATGGGCGTCGATCGAGGAAACACTGTACCTGCTGAGTTCGCCCAAAAATGCCGAGCGCTTGCTGGAAGCCGTGCGGGGCTTCGAGGCGGGCGGTGCCGGTGTTGATAACGAGGGCGTGCCACTCCCGTGAACGTGACGTTCTGGCCGACGGCGTGGGAAGATTATCGCCATTGGCAGGACCATGACCCCAAAATGTCCGAGAAGCTCAACGGGCTGATCGAGGAATGCCGGCGACATCCCTTCAAAGGCACCGGCAAGCCTGAGCCGTTGGGTGGCAATTTGTCAGGCTGGTGGTCGCGTCGGCTCAACCATGAGCATCGGCTGGTGTATCGGGTGGCGGGGAGCGGGAAGGACCAGACGCTACAAGTGGCGCAGTGCCGGTATCATTATTGAGAATTGGCCTAGTAATCCCCACATCGCGCTTGAGGGGAACGATTAGATGCGGTTTGATGCGGCAACTCTGGGATATGTCGAGGACGCTCTGAGCGAATGCTTTAATTACCACAAAGCCTTAGACAGATATCTTATTCGATCCGGTGTGCCTGGCGAAATGCTCAAGGCTGCTCGGGATCGAGCAGAGCTTATCGCGTCGAACTCCTCAAACAGAGAATATGACAGAGCGCCTAAGAGATTCGTTGTTCAGGAAGTTTTATCGGATCTTGATTCGGCGGGGGCCGAAGGCACCCGTATTGTATCCGCAATTGTTACGGGTTTGACGAGCGGCAATTTCCCGGACGCTTCTGCATCGGCATTGGCCGCAATTGAAGGATTGAAAAATAAGCAGAAGAGCGACGCTTTCGAAGCGCGACGTATTCGGGAAGAGAAGGAACTTCTCCGCTCCCAACAACGAGCAACCGAGGAGCGTAAGCGGACGGATGCTCTTTTAAAAAGAGAACAGGCACGCGTTATACTACATGAACGTTTCCTTAGTTTAATGACGGAAGGCAATGCACAAGCCCGGGGATATCTGTTAGAATCTTTCCTAAATGACCTATTTGAACTTGAAGGATTGGATCCTCGTTCGTCTTTCAAGTTAAAAGGTGAGCAGATTGACGGATCATTCTCTTGGCGATCCCGAACCAATCTCGTCGAAGCGAAATGGGTAAAGAGCCCAATTGCGGGCGCAGAATTTGGTGCATTCATCTATAAGATTGAGGGAAAGACTGCAGATACGAGAGGGATATACATATCGATCAATGGCTGTTCCGTGGAGGCGCTGAAAGGGCTTAATAGCAAAGGCTCACTGAAATTCATCTGCATTGACGGAGCGCATGTTATGCGAGTTGTCGCTGGAGGGGAAAGGCTGCCAGAGCTCATGGAGAAACTCTGGCGCCATGCCGACGAAACTGGCGAAGCTTATCTGCCAAACAATAAAATTGCCTAGAGAATTACAAGGTGGATATCCCGCCGCCTTGGCCCTCAATCCCGCTCCCGTCCCCCACTCCCCATATACAGCTCGCTCCCCGTCTCGCGGAACACCTTGCTCATCTCTTCCATCCCCTTGAGCGCCGCAGCCTTGCTCGCCGCCGCCGTCTCCGCACCGGTCGGGCCGGTGGCGATGAAGCCTTCCACGCCCTGATTCTGCTTGCCGGCGAAGTCGCGCACTTCCTGCGTGATCTTCATCGAGCAGAATTTCGGGCCGCACATGGAGCAGAAGTGCGCGGTCTTGGCGCCTTCTGCGGGCAGGGTCTGGTCGTGATATTGTTCGGCGGTTTCGGGATCGAGGCTGAGGTTGAACTGGTCGCGCCAGCGGAACTCGAAGCGGGCGCGGCTCAGTGCATCGTCGCGGACCTTGGCGGCGGGGTGGCCCTTGGCAAGATCGGCCGCGTGGGCGGCGAGCTTGTAGGTGACGACGCCGACCTTCACATCGTCGCGGTCGGGCAGGCCGAGATGCTCCTTGGGCGTGACGTAGCAGAGCATCGCCGTGCCATACCAGCCGATCTGCGCGGCGCCGATGCCGCTGGTGATGTGGTCATAGCCGGGCGCAATGTCCGTGGTGAGGGGGCCAAGCGTGTAGAAGGGCGCCTCGCCGCAGACCTGCAGCTGCTTCTCCATATTCTCCTTGATCTTGTGCATGGGCACATGGCCCGGCCCTTCGATCATCACCTGCACATCCTGCTTCCAGGCGCGGTGCGTCAGCTCGCCCAGCGTGTACAGCTCGGAGAATTGCGCTTCGTCATTGGCATCGGCAATGGAGCCGGGGCGCAGGCCATCGCCAAGGCTGTAGGCGATGTCATAGGCCTTCATGATCTCCGTAATCTCGTCGAAATGCTCGTAGAGGAAGCTCTCCTTGTGGTGCGCGAGGCACCATTTCGCCATGATCGACCCGCCGCGCGAGACGATGCCGGTGACGCGCTTGGCGGTCATGGGGATGTAGGCAAGGCGCACGCCGGCATGGATGGTGAAATAATCCACGCCCTGCTCGGCCTGCTCGATGAGCGTATCGCGGAAGATCTCCCAGGTCAGGTCCTCGGCAATGCCGCCGACCTTCTCCAGCGCCTGATAGATGGGCACGGTGCCGATGGGGACGGGGGAATTGCGGATGATCCACTCGCGCGTGTCGTGGATGTTGCGACCGGTGGAGAGGTCCATCACCGTGTCCGCGCCCCAGCGGATCGACCAGACCATCTTGTCGACCTCATTGGCGACATCGGACGCGACGGCGCTGTTGCCGATGTTCGCATTGATCTTCACCAGGAAGTTGCGGCCGATCGCCATCGGCTCGCTCTCGGGGTGGTTGATGTTGTTGGGGATGATGGCGCGGCCGCGCGCCACCTCATCGCGCACGAACTCGGGCGTCACATAATCGGGGATGCTGGCGCCGAAGCTCTCGCCATCGCGGATATATTCGGCGAGGCGCGCGCGGCCGAGATTTTCGCGCTCGGCAACATATTCCATCTCGGGCGTGATGATTCCGCGCCGGGCATAATGCATCTGGGAGACATTGGCGCCGGCCTTGGCGCGCAGCGGGCGCTTGACGACATTGGGGAAGGGGCGGACGCCGCCGGAGCGGTCCGGGCCAAGCTGGCCGTTGTCCTCCGGCTTCACCGCGCGGCCATCATAGGCCTCGACATCGCCGCGCCCGAGGATCCAGTCGCGGCGCAGGGCGGGGAGGCCGGCCATGATGTCGATCCGCGCGTCCGGGTCCGTATAGGGGCCGGACGTGTCATACACGCGCACCGGTGGCTCGCCGGAGCTGGGCTCGAGGTGAATCTCGCGCATCGCCACACGGTGCGGGCCGACATGGATCTTGCGGCTGCCACGAATGGGTCCGGTGGTGACGCCGATTTCGGCCTTAGCGGGGATGTCAGCCATGGGGATGAGCCTTTCTGTGAACGGAGGAATCAGAGGAAACCGGCACGGCCGGTGAGCCCGGCAACGCCGAGCAGAAGACCAAGGACGATCGCGGCGATCGCCCAGATGCGGGTGGCGGTCGCGGAGGAGACCGCGCGGCCGATGCGCAGCAACGGCCCCGGCACGGCGATCAGCAGCGCGCCCTTGATGAGCGCACCCCAGCCAAACAGCGTGACGAGGGTCGCGAGCGGATCGGTGAGACTGCTGTGGGTGAGCACAAGCGCCGCGCCGATGGCGAAGGTCACCACACCGGCGAGCAGCACCAGCCCGGGCGCGCGGTCGAAATCATCCAGTAGCGCGCGCCAGCGTTGCGGCGCGGAGAGGCCGGCAAGGCCAATGAGAATGAGATAAAGCCCTAGCACCTGCGCCAGTTGCAGGGTGAGCACGCTACCGGTCATCATCGCCGCCACCCTCCTCTCAAGGGCCGGCGCGCCTGTGGCTAAGGGAATGAGGGTGGCAAGACTGGCCACGCTCCGCTCCCTCCGCCGGTACGAGCCGGTTCAGGTTCAACGGGTCGGATGGCGCTACCCATCCCTCTCAGCCAGTCAGCAGGCTCCCCGGGGAAGGCAGGAGGATAGGCCCTCTGGAGCGAGAGTGCAATGGTGCCGTCAGCCGAAGAGGACTCACCGCGCGGGCGCCGTACGCAAGGCCCGCGCGGCGGTGGATCAGAAGGTGTAGGCCAGTCCCGCGCCGAACATCCACTGGTTGCGCGATCCGGCGAGGCGGACCACCGGGCTATCGGCGATGTCGCCGAGCAGGCGGGTATAGGCCACGCCACCGACCAGCGAGAGGCCGCCCGAGAGATCGCCGGTCAGGGCGATGTTGCCGGCGGCGGCGAGCGTCCAGTCCTTCCAGCCGCTGCCGGCGGTGTAGACGGGCAGGGTGCTTGCGGCGCTCTGTGCGGGAGTGATCGAGAAATAGGTGCCGGCATAATCGCCGTCGACATGATTGGCGCTAAAGGACACGACCGCGAGGCTCTTGGTGCTCAGCGGTGTCATGTAGCTGACCGAGGGGGTGATGATCGTGCCGCCATGGGCGCCCGCGACATCCTTACGCGCGGTGACCGTTGCGGAGAGGCGGTCATAATTGCTGGTGATGAGGCCCCAGCGGGCAATGCCGGCATAGCCGCCGAGCTCGACCGAGGTGCCGACCTTGCCGAGCGCGCGAATGCGCTCGTCGTCGATCTTGTCGACATTCGTGCGGTTGAGGCCGATGGTGGCGACCGGACCGAGCTGGAAATCCCAGCGCGAGCCACCATCGTTGATCAGATCGATGCTGGCGCGATTGCCGACGTACAGGAAGTTGAGACCGCCCAGCTTGCCCACCGCACCGGGCACCGGCGTGATGCTGGTGCCGTTGGCGCCCTCATATTCCGGGATCACTGCGGCGCCCAGGCCGATGGTCAGCCGGTCCCCCGCGCGGGCGCGTGCGGCTTCACGCTGCTCGGCAGCTTCGCTTGCCGCCGTTGTGGTCTGGCCGAGGGCGGGTGCCGACAAAGCGGGTGCGACGGCCAGAATGGCGAGAAGACAAGGGGATAGGGAGGGGAAGGGGCGCAAGTTGAAACTCCGACAAGAGGCTGATCCGTGCAACGCCGCAGGAGGCAGAAGGCTCCCGCTGCGCCGATCACGCCCGTCTCTGCGTCGACAATCCTGTCCGCCTGCGTCCTTCCGGCATCACGCAGGATGCCGTGCGCGGTCAGTTGAGCCGCATCAGTCCCGCCACGGTGAGGGCCAGCCCGCAGACCAGCGTCAGCGCCACCCAGATGCGCTGCATGTTTGCCAGATTGCGCAGCCAGAAGTGGAAGTAGAGGTCCGAGAAGGCGAGCACGACCAGCGCCTCGATCATCATGATGCCGCCAATGGCCTTCATGATGCACGTGAGGATATCCGCCGGAATCCATGGATTGGCAAGATAGACCGCGGCGCCGAGGATCAGCTCCACCAGCCCGCAGAGCAATTGCAGGGCAGGCGACTGCTCGATCTCCTTGACCATCGTCTGCCACAGGCCGGGCTTGCGCAGCGCGCCGATGGCGGCGGCCAGCGTAAACGCCCCGAGCAGCATGGCCGCCCAGGCCGTTGCATCAATCATGTCGAACTCTGCCACTGATCTCTCCCGATGATGCCCGCCCCCGGGCAGCATGGGGCAGGCGATTGGTCCGGGGCCTTGTGGGCTCCTCGGCTGGCGCGGACTTTAGCGCGGGTGCGCGGGCGGTCCAGATGGAATTTTGCGGGATTATCTGACGGCGGTGAAGGAAGGTTGCCGGTGGGTTTCATGCCCTCTCCCCTTGAGGGAGAGGGATGCGCAGACTTGGCAGCCTGCTGCCTTAGTCGAAGCTGGGAGAGGGGTAAGCGATCCAAAGGATCTCGCGGATCAGAGATCCGCCACCCCTCATCCAACTCCGCCTAGCCGCCAGAAGGCGGCAAGGCTGCGTATCCTTCTCCCTCAAGGGGAGAAGGGTGAAGGGTGTTCGTTATATCCTCTTGGCTTGACACACGTCGCCCGCCGGGGGGTGTCAATGCGGCCGTGGCGCGCTATGGCGCGGGGCATGAGCGACAGCGCCCCGCATACTCCCCCGCCCTTCCGCGTGCCGGTCGATCCCCAGTCCGCGCGGTTCGCCTTCAGCATCGCCGCCACGGACGGCAAGGCCCGCACCGGCGAGATCGTCATGAAGCGCGGCGTGATCCGCACGCCGGCCTTCATGCCCGTCGGCACGGCGGCGACCGTCAAGGCGATGCGCCCTGCGGAAGTGCGCGCGGCGGGCGCGGATATCATCCTGGGCAATACCTATCACCTGATGCTGCGACCCGGTGCGGAGCGGGTGGCGGCGCTGGGCGGACTGCATGCGCTCTCCGGCTGGGAGCGGCCGATCCTCACGGATAGCGGTGGCTATCAGGTGATGAGCCTGTCTGCGCTCACCAAGGTGACCGAGCAGGGCGTCGCCTTTGCCAGCCATATCGATGGCTCGCGCCATATGCTCAGCCCCGAGCGATCGATGGAAATCCAGCGGCTGCTCGGCAGCGACATCGTGATGTGCTTTGACGAGCTGGTTCCGACCACCACCAGCCGCGATGCGCAGGCGCAGGCCATGGAGCGCTCGATGCGCTGGGCGGCGCGCTCGCGCGCGGGCTTCGATGCGGGCGGAGACCATGCCGCGCGGGCGGCGCTGTTCGGAATCCAGCAGGGCGCGCTCGATGAGGAACTGCGCAAGCAGTCCGCGCAGGCGCTCGTTGAGATCGGCTTCGATGGCTATGCCGTCGGCGGCCTTGCCGTGGGCGAGGGGCAGGAGGCGATGTTCGCCTGCCTCGACCATTGCGTGGGCCATCTGCCGGCCGAAAAGCCGCGCTATCTGATGGGCGTGGGCAAGCCGGACGATATCGTCGGTGCGGTGGAGCGCGGCATCGATATGTTCGATTGCGTGCTGCCGACCCGCTCCGGGCGGAACGGGCAGGCCTTCACATGGGCCGGACCGCTCAACATCCGCAATGCGCGCTTTGCCGAGGATCCGACGCCGCTCGACGCGCGCTGCACCTGCCCGGTCTGCGGCAGCGTCAGCCGCGCCTATCTGCATCATCTGGTCAAAGCCGGTGAGATGCTGGGTGCGATGCTGATGACCCAGCACAATCTCCATTTCTATCAGGCGCTGATGGCGGGGCTGAGGGATGCGATCGCCGCCGGGCGGCTCACCGAGTTCGCGAGCCGCTTCCGCGCCGATTATGCGAGCAAGGCGTTTTGAGCGCGCCCTTGCAGCTCGCCGATTTCGACATCGACCTGTTCCTGCGGGAGTATTGGCAGCGCAAGCCGCTGCTCATCCGCAATCCGTGGAGCCAGTGGATCAACCCGCTGGAGCCGGACGATCTCGCCGGCCTCGCCTGCGAAGATGAGGTGGAATCGCGGCTGATCACCCAGGCCGGCACCGACTGGGTCGTCGAGCACGGACCGCTGGACGAGGCGCGCTTTGGCGCGCTCGGCGATGCGCCATGGACGCTGCTGGTGCAGGCGGTCGATCATTACGTCGAAGAGGTGGCCGCGCTGATGGCGCCCTTCCGCTTCATCCCCAACTGGCGGATGGATGATGTGATGGTGAGCTATGCCACCGATGGTGGCGGGGTCGGGCCGCATTTCGACCAATATGACGTGTTCCTCATCCAGGGCGCAGGCAAAAGGCGCTGGCAGATCGGCGGTCTGTGCGACGAGGCGACGCCGTTGCGCCCGCATGACGACCTGCGCCTGCTGGCGGACTTCGTGCCGACGCAGGAATGGGTGCTGGAGCCGGGCGACATCCTCTATCTGCCACCGGGCATCGCGCATGATGGCGTGGCGGTCGGGCCGGACTGTATGACCTATTCCATCGGCTTTCGCGCGCCTTCCCAGCGCGACCTGATCGAGGACTGGAGCGCCCATGTCGCAGAAGGGCTGGCCGAGGATGATCGTTATGCCGATCCCGGCCTGCCGCCCCAGACCAATCCCGGCGAGATCACGCCCGAGGCGCTGGCCCGGCTGCACGATCTGGCGACGCAGGCGCTGGCGGATCGCGCCGGATTCGCGCGCTGGTTCGGGCAAGCGAGCAGCACGCCCAAATATCCGCAGGCAGACTGGCGGCCTGAAGCGCCGGTGCTGGCGGAGGATATGCAAGAGACGCTGAACGACGGCTTGCCGGTGCGCCGCAATCCGGCAAGCCGCTTCGTGTTCGTCCGTGACGGGGCCGATGCCTTGACGCTGTTCGTCGATGGCGAGGCGTTTGCCTGCTCGGGGGAGGCAGCGCGCTTCGCCGAGCAGCTCTGTGCAGGAGATGACGTGCCGGTGAAGACCCCGGATGCGGCGGTGCTGGCGCTGATCGCGGCGCTGGCCAATCAGGGCAGCGTCACCCTCGATCCAGAGGATTAAGCGGACGATGGCGCGGCTCATTCTTTTCAACAAACCCTATGGCGTGCTCCCGCAATTCACCGATGCGCGCTCGCCCTCGCCACGCCCGACGCTCGCGGCCTATATCGATGTGCCAGGCGTCTATCCCGCCGGTCGGCTGGACCGGGACAGCGAGGGGCTGCTGCTGCTCACCGATGACGGCCGCTTGCAGGCGCGCATCTCCGACCCCCGCTACAAGACACCCAAGACCTATCTCGTGCAGGTGGAGGGCGAGCCGGACGAGCCGGCGCTCGAGCGCTTGCGGCGCGGCGTCATGCTCAACGACGGCATGACCCGCCCCGCGCAGGCCGATCGCATCGCACCGCCGGACCTCTGGGAGCGCGATCCCCCGATCCGCGTGCGCAAGAGCGTGCCCGATTGCTGGCTGCGCCTCAACATCAGCGAAGGCCGTAACCGCCAGGTGCGCCGGATGACCGCAGCGGTCGGCAATCCCACGCTGCGTCTGGTGCGCTGGCAGGTGGGGGCGTGGACGCTGGACGGACTGGCGCCGGGAGAATGGCGCGAGGTGGCGGTTTAGGCCTCCCAATCCTCACGTGGGATTGAAATGCGCATTTGATAGGATTAAATCCTACTGGTTCGCCCCGCAGGAGCTTACCATGCGATCTACGCAGCAACTGAGCGTGACATTGCCCATCGATATGGCGGCGCAGGTCAAGGCGCGGGTCGCGTCGGGTGAATATGCCAGCGAAAGTGAAGTGATCCGGGATGGGCTGCGAGCTCTTCAGGCGCGAGAGCAGGCTGTGGAGGCCTGGCTGCGTGAAGACGTCGCGCGGACTTATGATGCGATGCAGGCTGACCCGCGCCGCGCGCGGTCTCCGGCGGACGTGAAGGCCGCGCTGGCCGCAGAACGCGCCGCCACGTCCTGATCGAATGCAAAGCGTGGTCAGTTTTGCGCCGGAAGCCGAAGCGCAACTGATCTCCTTGTTCCGCTATATTGCTCGCGAAGCGTCCGCTGATATCGCCAGTCGCTACGTCGGAGCCATTGTCGAGCATTGCGAGAAGCTCGCCGATTTCCCCCACCGCGGGACACCGCGCGACGACCTTCGCCCTGGTCTGCGCACGATCGCTTTCCGGAGGCGGGTGACGATTGCTTATTCGGCCATCGGCGTGAGCGTCACCGTTCTCGGTATTTTCTATGGCGGACAGGATTTCGCGGCGTTGCTTGCCGATGACGCTTGAGGTGGGCTCGCGTCACGCCCACCCACTCTTCCCGCCCATCCCTCCTGCCGCTAAGAGGCGGCAATGGAGAGCCTGACCACCACCCCTATTACCGATGCCCTCGCCCGCGCGCGGGCGCATTCGCCGTTTCTGGCGCGGCAGATCGATGTCTATCCCGAGCTGGTTGCACTGTTGCTTCAGGGGGGTGCGGAGGCTGCATGGGCGGCCGGACGGGCGTTGGAGCGCGATGCGGCGGTGGATCGGCGTCTGCGGGTGCGGCGCAGCGCGCTCGCGCTGGTGGCAGCGATTGCCGATCTGGCCGGACTCTGGGATCTGGATATCGTCACCCGGCGGCTCTCCGACTTTGCCGACGAAGCCATCGAAACGGCGCTGAACGCGGCCTTTGCCGAGCGCTACCCGGATGAGGCGCCGCGCGGCATCGCGGTGATCGCGCTGGGCAAGCATGGCAGCCGGGAGCTGAACTACAGCTCGGACATCGACCCGATCCTGATCTTCGATCCTGACACGATCCCGACGCGCGGCAAGGAAGAGCCACAGGAGGCAGCGCTACGGCTGGCGCGGCGGATGGTGGCGCTGCTCACCGAGCGGACCGGGGACGGCTATGTGTTCCGGGTCGATCTGCGGCTGCGCCCATCGCCCGAGGTTTCGCCGATCATCCTGCCGGTCGAGGCGGCGATCAGCTATTATGAGAGCGCGGCGGTCGGCTGGGAGCAGGCGGCATTCGTGCGGGCGCGGGCGGCGGCGGGCGACATCGCGCTGGGTGAGGAGTTTCTGAGCACGATCCGGCCGTTCGTCTGGCGGCGCAGTCTGGATTTCGGTGCGATCCGGGCGATCAGCGATGTCTCGCGCCGCATCCGAGCGCACTACGCCAGTGGTCAGCGCTTCGGCCCCGGCTTCGACTTGAAGCGCGGGCGCGGCGGCATTCGCGAAGTGGAGTTCTTCGCGCAGGCGCACCAGCTCATTCAGGGCGGGCGCAACCCTGCGCTGCGGGCACCGGCCACGCGCGCGGCGCTGCGCGTGCTGGGCGAGGCGGGGTTGATCAAGCCTGACGAGCGCGCGCGGCTCGATGCGGCCTATGTGATGCTCCGCACGATCGAGCATCGTCTGCAGATGGTCGATGACCGGCAGACGCACATGCTCCCGGAAAGCCCGGCTGCGCTCGAGAATGTCGCGCAGCTGGCCGGCTATGCCGACGGCGCGGCGCTGCTCGCGGCATTGCGGCCGCATGTCGAGGCGACCGGCCTCACTTTCGATGGGCTGGTCGGCGAGGATGAGGAAGGCGATGATCGCCTGCCCGATGAGCCGCGCGCACTGGCGCAGCGGCTGGAAGACATCGGCATTGAAGAGACCGAGCCCTTCGTCGCGCGCATCACCCGCTGGCGGGACGGCAGCCTGCGTCCGCTGCGCAGCGCCCCGGCGCGCGAGGCGCTGGAGGAGCTGCTGCCCGGCCTGATGCGCCAGATCGCCCGTGCGCCGGCGCCGCTGACTGCGCTCAACAAGCTGGATCAGGTGATCGAAGGCCTGCCCACGGCGGTCAATCTGCTGCGCCTGCTGGTCGCGCGCCCGGCACTGGCCGAGACGCTGGTGACGATCCTCTCGCACGCGCCCACGCTGGCCGATGCGCTGGGGCGCCGCGCGGCGCTGTTCGACGGGCTGATCGACCAGAGCGCGCTCGATCTGCCGCCCGATGTGCCAACGCTCATCGAGACGATGCGCACGCATGATGCCGGCGATGACTTCCAGCACCGGCTCGATCATGTCCGCCATGTGGTGGGCGAGCGGCGTTTTGCGCTGGGCGTGCAGATCGTCAGTCGCGAGGTCGATCCGCTTGAGGTCGGGCGAGGCTATGCGCGGGTGGCGGAGGCGGCGGTGGATGTGCTCGCCGCAGCTGCCGTGGCGGAGTTCGAGCAGACCCATGGCCGGGTGCCGGGTAGCGAGCTGGCCATCCTGGCGCTCGGGCGTTTCGGTGGCGGATTGCTCACCCACGCCTCCGACCTCGATCTGATCTTCCTGTTCAGCGGCGATTTCAACGCGGAATCGGACGGGCGCCGGCCCTTGGGCGCGACGCTCTATTATAACCGCCTCTCCCAGCGGGTGATCAACGCGCTCTCCGTGCCGACGGCCGCCGGAGCGCTTTATGAAGTCGATACGCGGTTGCGCCCCTCGGGCAACCAGGGGCCGCTCGCGGTCAGCTTCGAAAGCTTTGCGCGCTATCAGGCGGAGGCGGCGTGGGCCTGGGAGCATCTGGCGCTCACCCGTGCCCGTCCGGTGTTCGGATCGCCCAGCGCCCGCGCCGCGCTGGACGAGATCGTCCGGCAGACGCTGATGGTCGAACGCGACCTCGCGCAACTGCTCGCGCAGGCGGTGAAGATGCGGCGCGACATCGCCACCCACAAGCCGCCAGCCGGGCCACTCGACGTGAAGCTGATGCCGGGCGGCCTCGTCGATCTGGAATTCCTCATCCATGTGACGCAGCTCACCCATCGCACTGGCTTCTCGCCCAGTCTCAACATCGCGCTGGAGAAACTGGTCGCCGCCGGGCTCCTTGATGACGCGCTGCGTGAGGCCGCGGACCTGCTGACTCGCTATCTGGTCGTCGCTCGCCTCGTCGCGCCGCAATCGAGCGAACCGGTGGAGGAAAGCCGCTGGCTGGTCGCACGGGCCTGCGGGGCCCGCGACTGGGGCGAGCTGCTTGCCCGAATCGATGCCGCGCGGCAGATCATCGCCACGAGCTGGAACGCGCTGGCCGGCCAGGCGGCGCCATCGGAAGGAACGACATGATGCTGAGCCAAGGCGATACCCTGCCCGACGTCACTCTCACCGGTGCGGACGAGGCGCCGATCCGGCTCGCGGATTTTCGTGGCAAGCCGCTGGTCGTCTATTTCTACCCCAAGGCCGATACGCCGGGTTGCACCACCGAAGCGATCGACTTCACCGGGCTGATCGGTGATTTTGGCGCGCTGGGCGTGCCGGTGATCGCGGTCTCCAAGGATGCGCCGGCCAAGCTCAAGCGCTTCGCCGACAAGCACAGCCTCGCCGTCACGCTGGCGTCCGATGGCGATGGCAGCGTGTGCGAGGCCTTCGGCACCTGGGTCGAGAAGAGCCTTTATGGCCGCAAATATATGGGCATCGAGCGCGCGACCTTCCTGGCGGATGTGGACGGAAAGATCGTGCGCGTGTGGCCCAAGGTGAAGGTGAAGGGTCACGCCGCCGAGGTTCTGGAGGCGGTGAAGGGGCTGGGATGAGGGTTTGTGCCACGGATTGCGCGGCAGATCGACCTCTCTTCTCGCGTCACCCCGGGCTTGACCCGGGGTCCCGCTTCTTCAGACAAGCAGATCGAACCTGTCATTCCAGTCGGGATTATCCCGTTCGATCAGCGCGAACTTCCATTCGCGTCGCCAGCGCTTGAGCCGTTTCTCGTGAGCGATGCATTGGGCAATGTCCTCGCCCGGCTCCGCCCACACCAGTCGGGCTAATCCATAGCGGGCGCAGAAGTCCGATCCTGTTCCGCTGCGATGCTGAAGAACGCGCGCGCCGAGATGAGCGGTCACGCCGACATACATCGTGCCGCGATAGCGATCTGCCATGATGTAGACCCAGCCACCCTGTCGCTCCCGATCCATGGACTTATGTGCTGAGAAGCGAGACCCCGGGTCAAGCCCGGGGTGACGGAGTTGAGGTGGCGCTTCCAAAATCCATCCCCAGTCTTATCCACAGTCCTCCACAGTTGGACGCACCCTCGGCTCTTGCGCCGCACCTCGGAAGAGAGGACAATGCCTCCCCCATGTCAGAAAACACGATCCGTCTTGCTCCGGTGCCCGATGTGCCCGGCTCTGAAGCCCGTATGCCGCGCAATGTGGAGGCGGAGGCTGCGCTGATCGGCGCGTTGATGATCGACAACCGGATCGTCGAGGACGTGCAGATGGAGTTGCGCGCCGAGCATTTCTTCGAGCCGCTGCACGGGCGCATCTATGAGGCGATCCTCAAGCTGGTCGATCGCAACATGGTCGCCAATCCGGTGACCTTGAAGCCACTGCTGGAGAGCGACCCGGCGCTCAAGGAACTGGGCGGCCCGGCCTATCTCGCGCAGCTCACCGGCAGCGGCGCGGCGGTGATCGGCGCGCGCGATTTTGCGCGGCAGGTCTATGATCTGGCGCTGCTGCGCGAGCTGGTCGGCGTCGGACGGGAGCTGGTCGACAAGGCGCTCGATACCTCCGATGCCATCGACCCTAAGGGGCAGATCGAGCAGGCGGAACTGGCGCTCTATGCCGTGGCCGAGCAGGGCGGCGATACCGGCAGCATGAAGACCTTCGCGCAGGCGACGCGGCTTGCAGTCGGCATGGCGGAGAAGGCGCTCAATTCCGGCGGCCATGTCTCGGGCATCACCTCGGGCCTGGATGGCCTGAACAACCGCACCGGTGGCCTTCATCCGTCGGACCTCATCATCGTTGCCGGGCGCCCGGGCATGGGCAAGAGCTCGCTGGCGACCAACATCGCCTATAATGCCGCCAGCCGGTGGATGCGCGACATGGCCGACGGCATCCCGCCGGAAAAGTCGATCGGCGCGCCGGTTGCGATCTTCAACCTGGAAATGTCCGCCGACCAGCTGGCGACGCGTATTCTCGCCGAGCAGTCGGGCATCAGCGGCGAGAAGCTGCGCATGGGGCGGATCAACCATAGCGAGTTCCAGAACCTCGTCCGCGCCTCGCGCGAGTTGCAGGATCTACCGCTGTTCATCGACGATACCGCTGGCCTCACCATCGCGGCGATGCGCACCCGTGCCCGCCGCCTCAAGCGCCGGCACAATATCGGCATGATCGTGGTCGACTATCTCCAGCTGCTGCAAGGCTCGGGCAAGACCGGCGACAGCCGCGTCAACGAGATTTCCGAGATCAGCCGTGGCTTGAAGACCCTCGCCAAGGAGCTGATGGTGCCGGTGATCGCGCTCTCCCAGCTCAGCCGCGCGGTGGAAAGCCGCGAGGATAAGCGCCCGCAACTCTCGGACCTGCGCGAATCCGGCTCGATCGAGCAGGACGCCGACATGGTGTGGTTCCTCTACCGCGAGGACTATTATGAGATGAGCAAGGAGCCCAAGATCGAGGACGAGGGCGCTTATGCCGCCTGGCGCGAGAAGATGGACCGGATCACCGGCCATTCCGAGCTGATCGTGGCCAAGCAGCGCCACGGCGCCACGGGCAAGGTGCGGCTCTACTTCGATTCCAAGATCACGCGGTTCACCGATCTGGCGGACGATAGCTATGCCGGGGCGGATGATGGTTATGAGTGAAGGATTGAAGGAGGGCGCCTGAGCTCTTCCCGGCGGCTAGGGGCGGTTGTGGCAGATGTTGTGTTCCTGCGAAGGCAGGAACCCAGGGCACAATCGACCGGCTTCTCCGCCCTGGGCTCCTGCCTCCGCAGGAGCACGTGGGTGCGATGATGGTGCGGCGGACTTAAACCGCCTGTCCCGCCGCATGGGCGCTGGCCCACGCCCACTGGAAATTATAGCCGCCCAGCCAGCCGGTCACATCCACCGCCTCACCAATCACGTGCAAACCTGGAACCGCCTTGGCCTCCATCGTCTGCGAGGAGAGGCCGGCGGTATCGACGCCGCCCGCTGTCACCTCCGCCTTGGCATAGCCTTCGCTGCCATTGGGCATGAACGTCCAGTCCGCCAGACGCGCTTGTGCGGCGGCAAGGGCGCGGTCGGGCAGGTTGCCGAGCTCCGCCTCCAGCGCAAGATCGGCCGCCAGCCGGTCCGCGAGGCGCTCCGCCAGCGCGGCGCGGAGCAGGCGGCGCAGGGTCATGCGCGGGGCCTCGCGCTTGGCGGCAAGCAGCCAGTCGCGCGGATGATCGGGCAGAAAATCGATGCCAACGCCCTCGCCATGGCGCCAGTAGGAGGAGATTTGCAGAATCGCCGGACCGGAGAGGCCGCGATGTGTGAACAGCGCCGCCTCGCGAAAGCGCGTCTTGCCGGTGCGGGCGACGACATCGGCCGAGACGCCGGACAGCTCGCGAAACAGCGCATCGTCACCGCTGAGGGTCAGCGGCACCAGCGCCGGGCGCGGCTGCACGATCTTGAGGCCGAACTGGCGGGCAAGATCATAGGCAAAGCCGGTCGCGCCCATCTTGGGAATGGACGGCCCGCCGGTGGCGATGACCAGCGCCGGCGCGGTCGCGATGCCGCGCGGCGTGTCGACGTGGTACTGGCCATCCGCATGGGTGACCTCCCGGATCGGGCAGGCGCAGGCGATGTCGACAGCGCCCTTCGCGCACTCCTCCAGGAGCATGGCGACGATCTGCCGCGCGCTACCGTCGCAGAAGAGTTGCCCCAACGTCTTCTCGTGCCAGGCGATGCCGTAGCGCTCGACCAGCGCGAGGAAATCCTGCGCGGTGTAGCGGCTGAGCGCGGATTTGGCGAAATGGCGATTGCTGGAGAGGTAGCGATCCGGCGCGGTGTGGAGGTTGGTGAAATTGCACCGTCCGCCGCCGGAAATGAGGATTTTCTTGCCCGGCTCGTCGGCATGATCGAGCAGCAGCACCTTGCGCCCCCGCTGCCCGGCCACCGCCGCACACATCAACCCCGCCGCGCCGGCGCCGAGGATAATGGCGTCATAGGGGGTGGGGGAGGTGGGCATGGGGGCTTTCGAACCTAAGGATGAGGCGCAATGCCTACGCCGTGACGACCAGGTTTGGGCAAGTTACTCTCTCCCCTTGAGGGGAGAGATACGCAGGCTTGCCGATTTATCGGCTAGCCGGAGTAGAGAGGGGCGAGTTGCTGCGCCGAGTTTCCCCTCTCCCAACCCTCTCCCCTTAAGGGGAGAGGGCTATTCAGTTAGCTGGACCCCGGGTCAAGCCCGGGGTGACGATAGATCAAGCGGCAATCTCGAACAGGCCCCGAGACCCTCGGCGCCGAGCTTCCCCTTCAAAACGCCGGCTGGTTGGCCGGGTCTTCCGGGTCCGCCAGCGGCGTCGAGCTGGTGTGGATGCCGCATTCCACCTTGTCCCAGCCGCGCCAGCGACCGGCACGCGGGTCTTCGCCCGGCATCACCTTGCTGGTGCAGGGTTCGCAGCCGATCGAGAGATAGCCCTGTGCTTCCAGCGGATGGCGGGGCAGGTCGTGCGCGGTGAAATAGGCTTCCAGCGCCGCCTTGTCCCAATCACCCAGCGGATTGATCTTCAGGCGCCCGTCCTCGATCTCGAAGCGCGGCAGGTTCTGGCGCGTCACGGACTGGAAGGCCTTGCGCCCGCTAATCCACGCATCGAGGCCTTGCTTGGCGCGCGCCAGCGGCTCGACCTTGCGGATTTCGCAGCAGCCATCGGGGTCGTAGGACCAGCGCAGGCCCTTGTCGTCCTTCGCCGCCAGCACGTCGGCCTTCGGCTCGACCACGCGGCTATCGGTGAAGCCGAGCGTGCGGATCAGCGTATCGCGATAGTCCAGCGTCTCGGGGAACATCTTGAGCGTATCGACGAAAATCACCGGCACGCTCTTGTCCGCCTGCGCGATGAGGTGAAGCAGCACCGCGCTTTCCGTGCCGAAGGAGGAGACGACGGCGACCGTGCCCAGCGCATCCTCGGCGAACAGCGTCTTGAGCATCGTGCCCGCATCCACGCCCGCAAAGCGCGCGTTGAGCGCGTCCGCATCCGCCTGCGTCCAGCGCGGGGCGGCGTCGATCCGGTCGATCTGGCGAGCGGCTTCAGCCATTGCTTGCTCCGTGGCGCTGCGCCCAGATCGGCGCGCGCGGATCGACGGTCTTCTGATAGACGCCGGGGAAGCCGTTGAGCGCTGCCTCGACCAGCGCAGGGTCGAGCGGCTTGTCCGGCCGGAAGCTGTCAAACCCGCAGCGGACCATGTGGCTGATCTGATCGACCGCGACATCACCCACCGCGCGCAACTCGCCGGCATAGCCAGCCTCACGCAGGATGCGCGCCGCCGAATAGCCGCGCCCGTCACCGAACACGGGGAAGTTCACCTCCACCAGCGCCACGCGGTCCAGATGCGGCAGCAATTCGCGGGCGTCCTCGCCCGGCTCGATGCGTACCGCGGCCGAATTGCTCTGGCCGGAAAAGGCCTCCAGCGTCACGGCGGGCAGTT
The DNA here is from genome assembly GCF_025961775.1 of Sphingobium sp. B12D2B. Classification (NCBI taxonomy): domain Bacteria; kingdom Pseudomonadati; phylum Pseudomonadota; class Alphaproteobacteria; order Sphingomonadales; family Sphingobiaceae; genus Sphingobium; species Sphingobium sp. B12D2B. The sequence continues at coordinate 3,034,542 of NZ_JAOQOH010000001.1, read as the reverse complement.
CGGCTGCCTCGCCGCCTTCACGCAGGGACAGATATTCAAGCATAAAGTGCCTCCTTGAACGGGGCCATGCCGATCCGGCGGAAGGTGTCGACGAAGCGCTCGCCCTCCTGCCGGTTGGCGAGATAGACGTTGGTGGCCTTCTCGACCGCATCGACAATGCCGTTCTCGTCGAAACCAGGACCAGTGATCTGGCCAAGGCTGACATCGTCCGCGCCGGAACCGCCGAGCAGGAGCTGGTAATTCTCCACACCCTTCCGATCGACGCCGAGAATGCCGATATTGCCGGCATGATGGTGGCCGCAGGCATTGATGCAGCCGCTGATCTTCAGCTTCAGTTCGCCCAGCTCCTTCTGCCGATCGAGATCGGAGAAGCGCTGCGCGATCTTCTGCGCGACCGGGATCGAGCGCGCATTGGCAAGGCTGCAATAATCCAGGCCCGGGCAGGCGATGATGTCGCTGATGAGATCGAGATTGGCGGTGCCAAGATCGGCTTCTTCCAGCGCCTTCCACAGCGCGTAGAGATCCGCCTTCTTGACATGCGCCAGCACGATGTTCTGGGCGTGGGTGACGCGCAGCTCATCGAAGCTGTATTTCTCCGCCAGCTCGGCCATCAGGTCGATCTGCGCGGAGGAGGCATCGCCCGGAATGCCGCCAATGGGCTTCAGGCTGATGTTGACGATGGCATAGCCCGGCACCTTGTGCGGCTTCACCTGCGTGCTCACCCAGGCCGCGAAATCGCGGTCGGAGAGGTCGATCTCGTCCGAGAGGCCGGTCTCATAGGCCGGCGGCGCGAAGTGATCGGCAATGCGCGCCAGTTCGGCAAGCGGCGGATCGAGCCCGAGCGTCTTCATATGCGCGAACTCTTCCTCGACCTGGCGGGTATATTCCTCCCGGCCCATTTCGTGAACGAGGATCTTGATCCGCGCCTTGTACTTGTTGTCGCGTCGGCCGTGGCGATTGTAGACGCGCAGGCACGCCTCCAGATAGGAGACGATTTCAGCGAAGGGCACGAAGTCGCGGATTTCCGGCGCGACCATCGGCGTGCGGCCCATGCCGCCACCCACGAACACGCGAGCGCCAATCTCGTCATCCTTCTTCACCAGCTCGATGCCGATGTCATGCAGGCGCATGGCCGCGCGATCCTCTGCGCTCGCGATCACCGCGATCTTGAACTTGCGCGGCAGATAGGTGAACTCCGGGTGGAAGCTCGACCACTGGCGCAGCAGCTCCGCGAGCGGGCGCGGATCGGCGACCTCGTCGGCGGAGACGCCGGCATATTGGTCGGACGAGATATTGCGGATGCAGTTGCCGCTGGTCTGGATGGCGTGCATCTCCACCGATGCGAGATCGGCGAGAATGTCCGGCGCGTCCGCGAGCTTGATCCAGTTATACTGGATGTTCTGGCGGGTGGTGAAATGGCCGTAATCGCGGTCATATTTGCGCGCGATGTGGGCGAGCATATGCATCTGCTTGCCCGACAGCGTGCCATAGGGAATGGCGACGCGCAGCATATAGGCGTGCAACTGGAGATACAGGCCGTTCATCAGGCGGAGCGGGCGGAACTGCGCCTCGCTCAGCTGCCCGTCGAGGCGACGCTGGGTCTGGTCGCGGAATTCGGCAACGCGGGCATCCACCATCGCCTGATCGTAAGTGTCGTACTGATACATGGTCTTACTTTCCGTTCGCTTCGAGCGAAGTCGAGAAGCGTTGGGTGCGGCGTGTCTCGACTTCGCTCGACACGAACGGCAGGGTGGTTTGGCGCGCCATCATATCACCCAGTTGCCGGCATTGGGGTCGGCGGGTTTGAGGCTCAGGTCGAGGCGCACGGTCGGGCCGAGCGCGCGGATGCGCTCCTTGATGTGGGCGGGGCGGATATTGCCCTCACCATCCTGCTCGCCGTCGATCACATAGGCTTCGTTCACGCGACGCGCGGCGGCTTCGGCCTGGGCGATTTCCGCGCCCTTCTCGCCGACGTCCACGGCGTCGTTCACATGGATGGACCAGCCTTGGCCAGTCCACCAGATGACGTCGCCTGTGGCGAGATCATTGCCGGTCAGGATATTCATGTCGTCAGTGGCTCCCCGCACCTGTGCTGTGCTCAATGTGAAATGATCCAAGCGGCAGGCAATCGAGCGCATCGGCATGCCGCACGACCTCCCCCACCACGATCAGCGCCGGACTCGCGACCGCCTCGCGCGCCACGAGATCGCCAAGATCGGCGAGCAGGCTGCGCAGCACGCGCTGATCGGGGCGCGTCGCTTTCTCAATGACCGCGACCGGCGTCGAGGGCGAGAGCCCGTCGCGCATCAGCTTCTCGGCAATATCCTGGCTGGTCGCGAGGCCCATATAGATGACGAGCGTGCGTCCGGGCCCGGCCAGGCCGACCCAATTCTGCTCGGAAAGACCCTTGCACTGCCCCGCGACGAAGCTGACGATGCTGGCATCCTCGCGATGCGTGAGTGGCAGGCCGGCACTGGCGCCGCCGCCGACCGCCGCGCTGATGCCGGGCACGACCTCGCAGCGCACGCCAGCCTCGCGGCAGGCCTCCAGCTCTTCGCCGCCCCGCCCGAAAATGAAGGGATCGCCGCCCTTGAGGCGCACGACGTCACGGCCCGAAAGCGCCTCGCCGACGAGCAGCGAATTGATCGCCTCCTGCTTCATCGAATGGCGCGAGCGTTGCTTGGCGACTGAGATCAGCTCCGCCTCTGGCGAGGCCAAAGCGAGGATGGCGGCATCGACGAGACCGTCATGCACGATCAGGCTCGCCCGGCCGATCAAACGGGCAGCACGTACCGTCAGCAGATCGGGATCGCCCGGACCTGCGCCAACGAGATAGACCGTGCCGGCCGTAAAGGACTCAGAGTGCGCCATGGGTGGTAGATGCGTTCGAGCACCTAAGCCCGCAACCGACGCTTGCTTTAGCAGGCCGAAGCGAAACTATTGTGGGGGCTTTGGGTGGCGGCAGAGGTGGTGGGTGCTTCGTTATGACGGAGGGATGGAAATGAATGTGGGGAGGTCTGCTGTCTGTGAGTGGGTGACGACTGGCTGTCGGGACGGGGCACTCACCCGTCATTCCCGCGAACGCGGGAATCCAGTAGCGAGCTCGCCATGAAGCGGAGCATCGAGCCTTATGTCTACTTGTTAGCGTCGCGCCGCAATGGGACGCTCTATCTGGGCGTAACCTCCAATTTGATGCAGCGCGTTGCTCAGCACCGTACTGAAATCTTCGGCGGCTTTACGGCGGAACATGGAGTCAAGCTGCTGGTCTGGTTCGAGCAGCACGCGACGATGGAACATGCGATCCTGCGCGAGAAGCAGATCAAGAAGTGGCGCAGAGCCTGGAAACTTGATCTGATCGAGCAAGCCAAATCCCGATTGGCCGGACTTTGCAGTCAGCCTCGGTTTTGCGCCGCTCGATTGACTGGATTCCCGCGTTCGCGGGAATGACGAAGATATCGCGTGAGCCGGCCGCATCCTCCAAATCGACCAACCGCCGCCATTGCCAATTCGCCCCCACGCCCTAGATCGGCATCATGCCCCTTCATATGACCAAGATCGCCTTTCAGTCGGAGAGCGCCGCCACTTTGCGGGACTGGCTGGAGAGCCATGCACAGGCCGGAGAGGGTGGCGAGGCGCGGTTGACGACGCGCTATCTGCCCAAGCGGCATGAAGAGATGGCGGGCGGATCGCTCTATTGGGTACTGGCGCATCAGATCGTCGGGCGCAGTCCGCTGCTCGGGTTCGAGGCGCGGTCGGACGGGCGGCAATGGATACGCCTTGCGCCGCGACTCATTCCGGTGGTGCCGCGACCCAAGCGCGCCCATCAGGGTTGGCGCTATCTGGCTGACGAGGATGCGCCGCCGGACATGGGGGATGGCGAGGGCGGTGATATGCTGCCCGATCAGCTGGCGGCCGATCTCGGCCGGCTCGGGCTGATCTAGGCGCGGCGCTGCGCGCCCTCAGGGGAGCAGCAGACTCGCATCGCCATAGCTGTAGAAGCGATAACCCTGCGCGATGGCGTGGGCATAGGCCGCCTGCATCCGCTCGCGCCCCATCAGGGCGCTGACCAGCATGAACAGGGTCGAGCGCGGCAGGTGGAAATTGGTCATCAGCCCGTCAATGGCGCGGAAGCGATAGCCCGGCGTGATGAAAATGCGCGTCTCGTCCGCAAACGGACGGATGATGCCATCTTCCCCGGTGGCGCTTTCGAGGAGGCGCAGGCTGGTCGTGCCCACCGCGATCAGCCGGCCGCCGTTGGCGCGGACCGCATTCAGCCGATCCGCCGTCGCCTGGTCGATCCGCCCCCATTCGGCATGCATGCGGTGTTCGTCGGTATCGTCGGCCTTGACCGGCAGGAAGGTGCCGGCGCCGACATGCAGCGTGAGCGTCGCTTGGCCAATCCCTGCCTCGGCGAGCGCTGCGACGAGGCCGGGCGTGAAGTGCAGGGCTGCTGTGGGCGCCGCGACGGCACCGGGTTCCTGCGCGAACATCGTCTGATAGTCCTCGCGGTCCCGCTGGTCGGTGGGCCGCTTGCTGGCGATATAGGGAGGCAGGGGCATCTGGCCGGCGCGTTCCAGAAGCAGCTCTATCGGTTCGTCGCCCAGGAAGCTGAGCGTCATGCCGCCATCCGCGTCCCGCTCGCCGGCCTGTGCCTGCACGCCTTGCGCAAAGGCGATGATGTCGCCGGGCCGCACCCGCTTGGCGTTGCGTACGAAGACCTGCCAGTCGCGCGGGCCGAGGCGCTTGTGCAGCGTCACCCCGACCTTCGCCTCGCCGCGTTGCCCCTCCAGCTGGGCGGGGATGACCCGCGTGTCGTTGAAGACGAGGCAGTCGCCGGCACGGAGCACGGTTGGCAGATCGCGCACGCCCATGTCACGCAGGCCCCCGTCCTGGCCTTCGAGCACCAGCATCCGGGCCGCATCGCGCGGCGAGGCGGGACGCAGGGCAATCCGCTCGGGCGGCAGGTCGAAATCGAAAAGGTCAACGCGCATGGCTGGCGCCCTTAGCGCGTGGGCCGGGCGTTGAACAGGTGCCGGTCAGCGCGGGGTGGCTGGCCGGCAATCCCTCGCGCGTGTCGGCGCGCTCAGCCTGCTGTGTTGCTGCTGGCGGGCGCGGCGGCCTGCTGATCGCTCTGGATATAGGCGCGCACGATGGTCGTCGGCTGGGCCGGCGGCTCGCCCTTGGCGATCTGGTCGACACCGGCCATGCCATCGATCACCCGGCCCACAACCGTATATTTGTGGTCGAGCTGCATACGCGGCATCAGCATGATGAAGAACTGGCTGTTGGCGCTGTCATCGCTTTGCGCGCGCGCCATGGAGACGGTGCCGCGCATGTGCGGCAGCCAGCTGAACTCCTGCTTGAGGTCCGGCAGGAGCGATCCGCCGGTGCCATCACCCTTCGGGTCGCCGCCCTGCGCCATGAAGCCATCGATCACGCGGTGGAACTTGAGGCCGTTGTAGAAGCCTTCCCGTGTCAGCGTCTTGATCCGCTCGACATGGCCGGGGGCCACGTCCGGGCGGAGCAGGATGCGCACGGTGGCGCCGTCCGAGAGGGTCAGCACCCAGGTGTTTTCGGGCGTCACCGGCGTCATCGCGACAAGCGGCTTGTCCGTGGACTTCTCCGCGTCCTCGCGCAGGGCGTCGGCATCCTTCTGCGCGCGGGCCGCCATTTCGGCCTTCGCCAGGGCATCCTGCGCACCGCCGCCCGGCTGGGCCTGCGCGGAATTGGCGCTGGCCAGCATGAGGCCGCAGGCGGCGGCAAGCGCAATGCCGGAGCCAAACAGTCGGGTAACACGCATGTCGTCCATCCTCACTTCACGGCCGAACCGGGCCCGGCCGCCAACTAGCGTCGCATGGCTGAACCAATGATGACCCGTCAAGTCTCGTCTGCCCTGCCGGCGTCGACGCTCATGCCGAGCCGCGCCATCACATCGGTGCGAACGCCGGGCGAAACGAACTTGCCGATGTCGCCGCCCAGCCCTGCAATTTCCTTCACGAGGCGCGAGGCAATGGGCTGCAGCGCTACGTCGGCCATTAGGAACACCGTCTCGATGCTGGCATCGAGATACTGGTTCATGCCTGCCATCTGATACTCATATTCAAAGTCCGCAACCGCGCGCAGTCCGCGCAGGATCAGCGAGGCGCCGACCGAGCGGGCATAATCGATCAGCAGCGAATCGAAGGGCCGCACGTCAATATCCGCATCGATTCCCGTACATTCCCGCCGGATCATCGCCAGCCGCTCGTCCAGCGTGAACAAAGGCGACTTGCTGGGATTGGTCGTCACGCCGATCACCAGCCTGTCGACCAGTTTCGATCCGCGCCGGATGATGTCCATATGGCCGAGCGTGATAGGGTCGAAGGTTCCCGGATAAAGGCCGATGCGGTGAACCATGTGCGCGTCCTTAATAGCTGCGGCTGATCGCGAAATCGGCAATGTCGCGCAGCAGATCGGCTTCCTCGCCAAAATCGCGCAGATGGTCCTTGGCCTGCGCCACCAGCAGGGATGCCTGCTGCCGGGCCTTCTCCACGCCCATCAATGAGGCGAAGGTGGCCTTGCCAGCAGCGGCGTCCTTGCCCACGGCCTTGCCGGTGACGGCGGCATCCCCTTCGATGTCGAGGAGATCGTCGGCGATCTGGAAAGCCAGGCCCACATCATGGGCATAGCCGCGCAGGCTTGTGCGCCGGTCCTCGGGGATCCGCGCGAAAATGGCGCCGGCTTCCAGACAGAAGACAATCAGCGCGCCGGTCTTGAGCAATTGCAGTCGCGTGATCGCCGGCAGATCGAACGGCGTCGTTTCAGCGACGAGGTCCATCATCTGCCCGCCGGCCATGCCCGCGGGACCGCTGGCCTGGGCCAGGCTGGCGATCAGTTCGCAGCGCACGGTCGCATCAGCGTGCGTGCGCTCGTCCGCAAGCACGGCGAAGGCGAGATCGTGCAGGCAGTCGCCGGCCAGGATTGCCGTTGCCTCATCGAAGGCGCGATGGGCCGTCGGCTTGCCGCGCCGCATATCGTCATTGTCCATCGCGGGCAGATCGTCGTGGATCAGCGAATAGACATGGATGCACTCGACAGCGAGGCCGGCGCGTACCGCGCTTTCCCAGCCAATGTTGAAGAGGTCGCAGCTTGCCTTCACCAGCAGCGGGCGCAGGCGCTTGCCCCCGCCGATGGCGCTATAGCGCATCGCTTCATAAAGCCGGGCGCGCTGGTCCTCCGGCACCGGCAGCAGCCGATCGAACTGCACGTCGATCGCCTCGGCAATCTCCGTCAGGGCGGTTTCGAGCCGGGTTCCGGCGTCCTGGCGCATCAGCGGATCATTCACTGGGATAAGGGGCGGTCCGCGCGGCGGATCCATCGGCGCTCGCCGTGATCTGCTCGATCCGGGCCTGCGCGGCATCGAGCCGCTTCTGGCATTGCAGCCGCAGATCCTCGCCCTCGCGATAAAGGGTGATGGACTGGTCCAGCGGCACGTCGCCGCGCTCCAGTTGCTGGACAATCGCCTCCAGGCGCTTGAGCGCGTCCTCGAAGCTGAGGGTGCCGCTATCGGTCTCGTCTGCCATGCCCATGCATTGACCCGGCTCCCCCACAGGGTCAAGCGTGCTCTCAGCGCTACCCCGAAAAATGGCGTATTGTCACGCAAATCAAGTTGACCTCGCGGGAGCGAATCGCAATAGCCGCGGGGCTATGAAAACCCTCACATACTCCTCAATCGCGCTCTGCGCGGCCGCGCTCGCCTTGTCTGCGTGCAAGTCCGAGCCTGAAACCTTCAACACTGGCACGAATGACCCAATGGCTGCGGAACTGGCTAATGCCGGCAACGTCGCCCTGCCCCCCATGCTCCGTGCCAGCACCACCTATCGCTGCAAGGACAACAGCCTGATCTTCGTCGACTTCATGACGGACGATGTGACGGCGAACCTGCGCACCGAACGTGGCGGCCCGATCACCGGTCTCAAGGCACCGGAAGCCGGCCAGCCCTTCGTTTCCGCCGATGGCGCGACGAAGCTGGAAGGCGCCGGCGAGACGGTCACGTATAACGGTCAGGCCTGCAAGGCGGGCTGACCGGCTGATCTTGGTTCAACCGCACGGTCCGCCCTGGCGGGCCGATGCTCAAAGAATGGCCGACCCGAGAGGGTCGGCCTTTTTCGTTACGAGGGCCGATCGGGCGGTTGTGCCCGCCCGCTGGCGGCGATAAAGGCCGCTCATGTCGACCAGCACCACCCCAAGCGCCTCAGGCATCACCCCCGAAATCGTCGCCGAACACGGTTTCACCCCCGAGGAATATGAGCGCGTTGTCAACGCCATCGGCCGCGAGCCGAATATCACGGAGCTTGGCATCTTCTCGGTGATGTGGAGCGAGCACTGCTCGTACAAGTCCAGCCGCATCCACCTGAAGAAGTTGCCGACCGAGGCGCCCTGGGTGATCTGCGGTCCCGGCGAGAATGCGGGTGTCATCGACATCGGGGATGGCCAGGCGGCGATCTTCAAGATGGAGAGCCATAACCACCCGAGCTACATCGAGCCCTATCAGGGCGCGGCGACGGGTGTCGGCGGCATCCTGCGCGACGTGTTCACCATGGGCGCGCGCCCCATCGCGAATATGAATGCGCTGCGCTTCGGCCGGCCCGATCATCCGCGCATGAAGCACCTCATCTCCGGCGTCGTGCGGGGCATTGGCGGTTACGGCAATTGCGTGGGCGTGCCGACGGTCGGTGGCGAGACCAATTTCCATGCCGCTTATGATGGCAACATCCTCGTCAATGCGATGACGGTGGGCGTCGCGGAGACGGACAAGATCTTCTATTCGGCCGCTTCGGGCGTCGGCAATCCGATCGTCTATGTCGGCTCCAAGACCGGGCGCGACGGCATCCATGGCGCCACCATGGCCTCGGCCGATTTCGGCGAGGATTCAGAAGAGAAGCGGCCCACCGTTCAGGTCGGCGATCCGTTCACCGAAAAGCTACTGATCGAGGCGTGCCTCGAACTCATGGCCTCTGACGCCATTGTCGCGATTCAGGACATGGGCGCGGCAGGCCTGACCAGCTCGTCGGTGGAAATGGCGTCCAAGGGTGGCGTCGGCATCCGGCTGGACATGGACAAGGTGCCGCAGCGCGAAACCGGCATGACCGCCTATGAGATGATGCTCTCGGAGAGCCAGGAGCGGATGCTTATGGTGCTCAAGCCCGGCAAGGAGGCCTTTGCCGAGGCGATCTTCCACAAATGGGAGCTGGATTTCGCGGTCATCGGCGAAGTGACGGATACGGGCCGGATGGTGCTGGTCCATCATGGCGAGACGGTGTGCGACATCCCGCTCGGCCCGCTGGCCGACGATGCCCCGCTCTATGATCGCCCGCATGTGCCGACCCCGCCGCTCGCGCCGCTCGCCAGCGCGCCGGATAGTAAGGACCCGGCAGCCGATCTGCTCGCGCTGATGGGCTCGCCTGATCTCGCATCGCGCCGCTGGATCTGGGAGCAATATGACCACATGGTCGGCGCCGACACCGCGCAGGCGCCGGGTGGTGACGCGGCCGTCGTGCGCGTGCATGGCACCAAGAAGGCGCTGGCGATGAGCACCGACTGCACGCCGCGCTATTGCTATGCCGATCCGGTGCAGGGCGGTCGCCAGGCTGTGGTCGAGACGTGGCGGAACATCACGGCAGTGGGCGGCCAGCCGCTCGCCATCACCAATTGCCTCAACTTCGCCAATCCGCAGCGCCCGGAGATCATGGGCCAGATCGTCGGCTGTCTCGAGGGCATGAGCGAGGCCTGCCGGGCGCTCGATTATCCCATCGTGTCGGGCAACGTCTCGCTCTACAATGAGTCGAAGGCGACGGGCGGCGGCAGCGCGATCCTGCCCACGCCGGCGATCGGCGGGGTCGGCCTGCTCCCGGATGTCGAGCGGATGTGCACCATCGCGTTCAAGGACGTGGGCGACATCATCTTCCTCGTCGGTGAGCGCACCGGATCGCTCGGCCAGTCACTCTGGCTGCGGCAGGTCCATGGGCTGGAAGGCCGCGATGCGGGGCCGCCGCCGCCGGTCGATCTCGCCACCGAGCGCCGGACCGGCGATTTCGTGCGCGAGGCCATTCGCTGCGGCGCCATCACGGCCTGTCACGACGTGTCGGATGGCGGCGTGGCCGTTGCGGTGACGGAGATGGCGCTTGCCGGCGGCATCGGCGCGATCCTCGATCAGCCGCTGGCCGGCACCACGGCGGAAACCTATTTCGCCGAGGATCAGGGCCTGTATGTCGTGACCGTGCGCGATGCGGCGCTGGTCGAGATGCTCAGCCATGCCGAGGCGCGCGGCGTCACGGTCGCGCGGCTGGGTCGCACCATTGCCAACCGCATCATCTTCGAGCTGCCCGAGAGTGACCATTCGGTCGCGCTGGCCGATCTGCGCACTGCGCATGAAGGCTTCTTCCCGGCGCTGATGGACGCCTGACCGGCGCCCGTCGGTGCCGGTTCAGGGCACCATGCGGCCGGGTCAGGGCACCATGCGGCCGGGTCAGGGCACCATGCGGCCGGGTCAGGGCACCATGCGGAACGTGTATTCGTAGCCGCTCTGCGGGGCGCCGGTGATGCCTACAATCTTGACGGTGTAGGTCGTGTTGGCCTGCAGGCCCGTCACCCGCCACTCGATGTTGTTCGGCACCCCATATCCGTCATTGTCATACTTCACGTTGGTGACAGGCAGGCTCGTGCCACCGCTGCTGACCGTGATGATGGCGCCGCTAAAGCCGACGTTTCCGTTGGCGCCATAGGCCCCGGTCTTGTTGGCGAGCACAGTGAATGAGAGAATGTCGCTCGCGCCGAAGTAACGCTGCGGATAGTTGCCCTGCGGATAGGCGATGAAATCGGGCAGGCTGCTCGGGGCTGGTGCCGCGACGCTGGTGCTGAAACCAAAGACCTTCATCGTCGCGCCATCTGCACGCTCACCCGAGCTAAGCTGATACACGGACCGGCCATAAGCGATCTGACCCAAGAACGGGTTCAGAATCCAGCGACGGTGACCGATCGAGGCGCTGTTGCGCTCCGTCATCCATCCCGCGAGCAGATCGTCTTCGGTCCGCCATGGCAATGACCCCCATCCGCCGATGAGATTGCCCGAGCCGGCGGCATCGCGACCTGCGGTCGTGTAGCATGTCCATGTGGGTGGGGGATTGTGGTCCAGCGTCCTGTTCGCGGCCATCATGAGCGAGGAATCGTCGACGCCTTGATTGGCAGACGCAGCGTAAACGACGGCGGGAAGCCCATGCAGGGCGCGCACCGCGTTCACCTTGGCCAGCATGTCCATCCGCACGCTCGTCTTGAGCACGCCGGTGTTGCACGAGGCGACATTCGGTTGCGTATCGTAGAGCGCGGCCGCCGCCGCCGTCCAACTTGTCGGCGTTGGGGTGGGGGTCGGCGTAGGACTTGGCGTGGGTGTGGGCGCCGGGGTCGGCGCTGGCGTGGGGGTTGGTGTCGGCGCGACCGTGATCGGCGTCGATCCGCTGCCGCCACCGCCACTGTCACTGCCACCGCAGCCGGCCAGCGAAAGGGCCAGCAGGCTTGAGGCGAGGCCTATCCATATCCGCTGTCCACGCGGCACGTCCGACCTGTTGAGGATTTCTGCAGCCCGCATCTTGTCCGTCCGTTCCAAGCTTTGCCACGGTTTTTGGCACCGTGTCTTTCTGGCGCAGGCTAGGCGCCGAACTATGGCAAAACTCTAAACGGGGCTGCGGTTCGTCGGGCGGCAGAAACGCTGCATCGCTTTCAGTCGCGGCGCAGAATATATTCCTCGTCGCGGTGGTCACCGACATGGAACAGATAATCGCCGACCTTGTAGAAGCCGGCGGCCGTATAGACTGCCTGCGCCCGGTCATTGCCGGACCAGACGCCCAGCCAGCTTGGCCCCGGATAGCGCTCTGCGAGCCAATCCAGCGCGCTTTTCAGCAAGGCGCCTCCTAATCCGCACCCTTGATGGCCGCGGCGGACGTAGAGTTGATAAAGTTCTCCGGAGTGCGCGCTGACCTCCGGGTGCGGCAGCTTGCTCGGCCCGGCATGGGCATAGGCGACCAGCTCTCCGCCGGCAGTGGCGCACACCCAGCTGGCGTGGGTCGGGTCTGCCAGTTCGCGGGCGACGGCCTGCGCGCCATAGGCCTCGATTTCGAACCGGGCGAGGTCATCGGGCGGATAGGGGACCGCGAAGTCCTCCAGAAAGGTCTCGCGAAAGCAGGTAAGCTTCAGCCTCGCCAGGGCTTCGGCATCCTCGGCTACTGCCCTGCGCAAGGTCGGTCGATCAGTCATGCCACAGCCTGCCATAGATGATGTGGTAGTTTGAAGCCCCGCTATCCGTATCGAACCGCGCCATCACGCGGCGGAGCGAAGTGGACGCAAGGCGGCGATAGCCGGGCTGCGGCACCCGCGCGCCGATGGCGTGGAAATGCCGGGCCAGCGCCAGCCCGCCGGGCGCGGGCAGCGGGATCAGCTCCTCGGCAAGATCGCACTGGCCCAAAGCCTGCGCCATCGCGGCCACCTCATCACGGTCCGGATAGTCGCGTAAGCCGCAGACCAGCCCTTCACGCGCATGGGCCGCGCGCCAGTCACTGAAGCTCTCGGCGCCCATCGTGGCGAAGCATAGGCTCCCGCCCGGCGCCAAAAGGCCGTGCAGGCGGGCGAGGGCCGCCGGCAAATCCTCGAACCACTGGAAGGCGAGGCTGGAGAGAATGAGGTCGAAGCGCTCGGTGCCCAGATCCGGGCGTTCTCCATCCATCAGCAGCAGCCGCGCCGGGCTGCCGGCCTCACGCATCGCCGCGATCATGCCGGGCGCGATGTCGGTGGCGGTGAGCGCCGCATTGGGCCAGCGCTGCGCAATCAGCCGCGTCAGCAGGCCGGTGCCGCAGCCGATCTCCAGCACGGTTGCCGGATCGCGGGCGCCGGCATCGGTGCCGCCCGTCGCAAAGTCGAGCAGGCGCATGGCGACATGGCGGTGCACGCCTGCATCGCCCTCATAGCGGGGCGCCGCCGCGCCGAATGCGGCGCCGATGCGTGTCTTGCAGTCGCTGACCATCGCCGCGCGAATGCACCAGCTTGGGGTGGACGTCACGCCAAAAGGCGATAGAGCAACGACCAATCGAACAAGGCGCCGGCCCGCTCATGCGCCCGGCCCGCAACCGGGACAGCACAGCGCATGGCCGATGAGGGCTTTCGGATCGAGGGACTGGATTTTCTGAGGGGGTGCGCCGTGATGGGCATCCTGCTCGGCAATATCGTGACCTTCGGGCTGCCCTCTGCAGCGGGGTTCAACCCGTTCACGGTGGGGACGCAAGGGCCAGCGGATCTGGCGACCTGGTTCGCGACCTTCCTGCTGGTCGATGGCAAGATGCGTGCGATTTTCGCGATGCTGCTGGGTGCGTCCATCCTGCTGGTGATCGAATCGGCAGAGATGAGCGGGCGGGACGGGCTGCAGGCGCATCGCCGGCGGATGCTGTGGCTGCTGCCCGTTGGTCTTGCGCATTATCTGCTGCTCTGGTCGGGCGATATCCTCGTCCAGCTGGCGCTGTGCGGCCTCATCGCCACCCTGTTCATCCGGTTCGAGACGCTCGGCCTGATCAAGCTCGCGCTGGTCCTGCTGCTGCTCCAGTGGGCGATCAATCTGGTGGCGGTGTGGCCCGCCTTCTCGCTCCGCGCAGCGGCGCTGGCTCCGGGAGCCGCACCGACCATCGTCGAGCATTGGCAGGCCTATGCGGACTCGGCCGGCATGGGCGCGAGCCGGGCGGTTGCCAATGAGATCGCGCTCTATACTGGTGGCTATGCTGGCATTTTTGCCGAGCGGATCGGCGCCGCGCCGCGGGCGGCGCTGAATCAGATTCTCTATTCCTGGCCCGAATGTCTGGCCTTCATCGCGCTTGGCATGGCGATGCTCAAGGGCGGCTTCATGGCGGGCCAGTGGCCGGTCCCCCAATATCGCGCGACATGGCACCGAGCGATGCTGGTCGGGCTGGTGCCGATGGCGGGCCTTGGCATCTGGGTGCTGCTGTCGGGCGATCCGCTCGCGGCGCAGGCAGCCTTGTTCGGCTGGTCGGTGCCGCTGCGTCTGCCCCTGGCCGTCGCTCTGGCCGCGCTGGCGATGGGGTTGGCGGCGCAATATCCGCAGGCGCCGCTGGTTCGGGCCATTGCAACGATTGGCCGGCTGGCGCTCTCCAATTACCTGCTCACCAGCCTGCTGATGACCGGCCTGTTCTACGGCTATGGCGGAGGGCTGTTCGGCGCGCTGACGCGGACGCAGCTTTTGCTGGTGGTGCTGGCGATGTGGGCTGTGATGCTCGTCTGGTCGGTCCTTTGGCGGCGATCGATGGGGCAGGGGCCTGTCGAACGGCTTTGGCGGCTGGCGGCGCGTCGCGGATAGCGTTGAGATAACAAAGGCTCAAAACGCTCTGGCGTCGGCTGAACGCTTGCGGCATAGTTGTGCAATGCAGCATAAACTTGGGTCCCGTTAACATCGATGCGCAGGCTTCCCCCTCTCACCGCCCTCGAGGCTTTTGTGCAGGTCGCGCGCACCGGCTCGGTAAAGGCCGCAGCGGAGGAACTGGCTCTGTCAGCCCCCGCGCTCAGCCGCCGCATCCAGGCGCTCGAGCGATTTCTGGGCTACAACCTCTTCGAGCGCAAACACCAGCAGCTGGAACTCAATCAGAACGGCCATGCCCTGATCAAGGAGATCGCGCCCGCCCTCGATGCGCTAGGTGCGGCCATCGAGAGTGCTACCGGCGGCGCGCGGACGATGCGGGTTCGGCTGGGCATGTTGCCATTGTTCGCCAGCCAGCGCCTGTTCCCGCGGCTGGGCGAGCTACACAAGCAGCATCCCGATCTGCATCTGGACGTGGATACCAGCCCCAATGCCATCGCGCGGCTGGGTGAAGGGCTGGACGCCGCCATCGTGCTGGCGCGGGATGTCGATCCGTCGTTATACGGTCGCGAACTGGATCGCGATCTTGTCTACCTCATCGGGTCGAAAACCTTGCTGGAAGGCCCCCGGCCGGTCACGCGCCCTGAGGATATCGCTCGCCAGACCTTGCTGGTTCACCGCGACATGTCGGCGACATTCGATGTCTGGAAGGAAGCCGTCGGCCTGCCGAATCTGACGCCGGCGTCCATCGACTATTACGATTCGGGTGCGCTGATGCTGGAGGCGGCGGCGCAGGGACTCGGCATCGCCGCGATGCATGGGCGCCATTTCAAGGAAGCGCATGACCCCCGGATCGTGCGGCTGTTCGATTATCATGTCGAAAGCCCCTATCGCTATTTCTTCGTCTGCCGCCCGAAAGCCATGGAAAAGCGCGCGGTGCGCATGTTCCACGACTGGGTGATCAACGCAGAAATCTGACCGGGCCGGGCCCTCGTCAGTCTGCGCTGTCGACGATTTGTAAACGCTGCCACCCTTATGGCGTGCCTTCGCTCGAACGGGCAGAAGGTCGCACACGCACATGCCGAAGGTTCTGACAGTCGATGACAGCCGCAGCATGCGGGCGTTGCTGCGCATGACGCTGACCGGCGGCGGCTATGAGGTGGTGGAAGCCGAGGATGGCCAGGCCGCGCTCGACTGGCTGGAGGCCAATGAGGCCGATCTGGTCATCACGGACATCAACATGCCCCGGCTCGATGGCTTCGGCTTCATCGAGACGTTGCGAGCGCAGGGCCGGCGCCATGTCGACCGGCCGGTGCTGGTGCTCACCACTGAATATAGCGAGGAAAAGCGCGCCCGTGCGCGGCAAGTCGGCGCGACGGGCTGGCTGGTCAAACCGTTCGATCCGGAGCGCCTCCTCGCGGCCGTGCGGCATGTGACGCACTGACCAGCCAGTCCCTGTGCTTTTCAGGACGAGCGGCGCACAAAGCCGATCGATCACCCCCATCTTGCCTCTTCCCAGCGCCCCCACGGCGCACTAGTGAGACGGTTCCGTGACAAGCGAGCGAGGGGCGATGGCGAGCAAGAGTTCCGCACTGACCGATCGTCGGTCAAGCGCCGGGGATTATCTGAAATTCCTGCACGCCTGGCTGCGCAAACCGCGCCAGACGGCCTCCATCGTGCCGAGCAGCCCGCATCTCGGCCGGCTGATGGCCTCGCAGATCGATCCGCAAGGCGGCCTCGTCATGGAGTTCGGCGGCGGCACGGGCGCGCTCACCCGGCAGATTCTTGCGACGGGCCTGCCGCGCACCCATCTGGAGGTGGTTGAGATCAACCCCGGTTTTGCGCGCAACCTGCGGCGCGATTTTGCGGGCGTTTCGATCATCGAGGCGCCGGCTCAGGCCGTGCTCGGCCAATGCACGGGCGGCGAGGGTGCCTATCAGTGCGTGATCAGCGGCCTGCCGCTGCTGGCGATGAGCAAGACCCTGCAGAGCGCGATCGTCAGCGAGGCCTTCCGGCTGCTGCGCCCGGGCGGCGCGTTCATCCAGTTCACTTATTCGCCGCGCCCGCCGCTGGCCGAGTCGGTCGCCGATGCGCTCGATCTGGGCGTGGAGCGGATCGGCACCATCGTGCGCAACGTGCCGCCGGCCACGGTGTTCCGTTACCGCCGCGCGGCAGACATTGCGGCCATGGACAGCGCGCAGCTCGCCTTCTGATGTGAGCGGAGACCAGCCCGTTCTGGGTGAACGGGCTTTTCTCCAATGGGCAGTCGCCTTCGCCCTCCGGCCTCGCTAGAATGGACCGATGCAACGCTATGATGTCATCATTCTGGGCGGCGGTCTTGTCGGGCTGACGCTGGCCGTCGCACTCGAACGCCATGGCGTGCGCAGCGCCATTGTCGATCCGGCGGCGCCCGCGCGCGTACCGGCGCAAAGTTTCGACGGACGTACCTCCGCAATTTCCTCGGCAAGCTGGCGCCAGTTCGAGGCCATCGGCATCGCGCCGCGCCTCGCCGGCAAGACCTGCCCGATCGACCGGATCTGGGTGAGCGAAGGGCTGACCGGCGGCGCGCTCGATTTCGCGCCCGATCCCGATGATGGCGCCATGGGCTTCATGGTCGAGAATCGCGAGCTGCGGGCCGCGATCGAGGCCACGGCGGACGCGGCCAACATCGTGCGCTTCCAGCCTGACCGGGCGGTGGAGACAGTGCGGGATGCGCATGGCGTGCGCGTGCGGCTGGAAAGCGGCGCCGAGATCGGCGCGAGCCTGCTCGTCGGCGCGGAAGGCCGGGGCAGCCCGACGCGTGCGGCGGCTGGCATAACAGTGGCGAAATGGGATTATCCCCACACCGCGCTGGTCACGGCCATCGAGCATGACGATCCGCACGGCAACACCGCCTATGAAATCTTCTACCCGGGCGGGCCGTTTGCGCTGCTGCCGATGCTGCCGGGCAATCGCTCGGCCATCGTCTGGACGGTGCCGACAAAGCACGCGGCCGCCTATCTCAAGCTCGGCGAGCACGCCTGGCTGGCGGAGGCGGAAAAGCGGATGGGGAATTTCCTCGGCCGTATCCGCCTTGCCGCACCCATGCAAAGCTACCCGCTCGGCTATCACCGCGCTGCCCGCATTATCGATGAGCGGCTGGCGCTGGTGGGTGACGCTGCCCACGGCATCCATCCGATCGCCGGCCAGGGGGTCAACCTTGGCTATCGTGACGTCGCGGCGCTCACGCAGGTCGTGGTGGAGGGCATGCGCACGGGCATGGAGCCGGGCGATGCGCAACTGCTCGCCCGCTACCAGCGCTGGCGGGCGCTGGATGCGTTGAGCGTGACGATCATGATGGATGGCCTCGTCCGCCTGTTCGATGTGCCGGGCCGGCCGGTCTCGGCGATCCGTCGGCTGGGCTTGTCCGCCGTGCAGAAGCTCGGGCCGCTCAAGGATCGGTTCATGGCGGAAGCGCGCGGCGAAAGCGGCAGCCGGCCCAAATTGCTGCTGGGCGATTTGGTCTGACCGCCTGACAGCTTTTTGCATTTCAGTCGCAATTCAGCCCGTCACCTTCAAAGCTTTGTTTACCACAGCCGGCTAGAAGGGCCGCGTTGGAGGAGATCAGGCATGTCTGCCGCGCAAGTGCCGTCTGAGAGTTTTGGTGGGAAGCTGGCCCGGTTGGGCCGCATTCTGGGCATCACGGAAGGTGCGTCGGAGGGCGCGCACGTCGTCGAGGGGGCTCGGCGCGAGGAAGGCAATGCGCATCTTCGCCGCGAGAGCGAGCGGCGCAAGATGATCTATGAAGAAGTCGGCAGCTTTCTCTTCGCCCATGATCTCGATCTGACGCCGCTCAACTTCGGGCTGGCGCTGGATTACATCACCGGCAACGACATCGCCGTGGAAAAGGCGGTCCGCGCGATCCTGATGGAGCGCGGGAAGCTTACCAATGGCGCGGTCGAGCAGATCATCGTCGACCAGCGGGCCGAGGAACTGACCCCTGATACGCTGGCCGACATGCTCAAGAAGGTCGAGGCCAATCTTGATCAGATCACCGGCATTGTCGATCAATCCAGCACGTCCGCCAAGGATTTCGGCGTCGCCTTGCAGAAGCAGGCGGCCTCGCTGGAGCAGTCGGATGCGGGGGAAGCGCTGGGCAATCTCATTCTGCTCACCCGCAGCATGATCGAGAAGACGCGCGAAGTCGAAAGCAAGATGCGTGAGGGGCAGACGCAGACGCGGCTGCTGCAGAAGAACCTGGAGAGCGCCCGCAAGGCGGCCGAGCAGGATCACCTGACTGGCCTGCCGAACCGCCGCGCATTCGAAAACACGCTGCGTGAGGAAGCCGTCAAAGCGCGCAAAGACGGCGAATCCCTGTGCGTCGCCTTCTGCGATATCGACCATTTCAAGGTCATCAACGACACGCATGGCCATGATGCCGGCGACCGCGTGCTCAAGTTCGTTGCCGGCCTGCTCGCGAAGATTTCCGGCGACAAATGTCATGTCGCGCGTCACGGCGGCGAGGAATTCGTCATGCTCTTCCGGGGCCTGAGCGTCGCGGAGGCCGCCAAGGTGGTGGACGATGCACGCATCGACATGGCGCAGCGCAATCTCGTCGACCGCAAGACCGGCGAACGCATGGACCGCGTGACCTTCTCAGGCGGTGTGGCGGATGTCTTTGGCTACACCGAACCGCGCGACGCGCTCAAAGCCGCAGATCGCGCCCTGTATCTGGCCAAGGAACATGGCCGCAACCGCGTCTATATCGCGGCTGAAACCGAGCACTGAGCGCGCTCAGAAATCCGGCTGATCGTAATATTTAGGCGGCGTCACGATCTCCATCCGCTCGGCGAGCAGCGGGCGGAAGGAGGGGCGTGACTTGATGCCGGCATACCAGCGCTTGGTCTGGCCATGGCCTTCCCAGTCGATGCCGCCGAGATAATCCGCGACGGAGATATGCGCGGCGGCGGCGATGTCCGCCAGACTCATCGTTCCGCCGGCCAGCCAGCTGCGATGGTCGAGCAGATAATCGAGATAATCCATATGCGTGTTGGCGCGGCGCATTGCCTCGCGCAGCGCCCCGGCATCGGGTGAGGTGCGGGAGACGACCCGCTTGATCATCCGCTCGTTGAGCAGCGGCGCCACGACATCGCGATAGACGATCTGGTCCAGCCAGGCGACGAGGCGGCGAACCTCCGCCCGATCCAGCGCGGAGCCCGCGATCAGCGGAAATTTGTCCACCGTCTCCTCGAAATATTCGCAGATCGCCTGACTGTCCGCCAGCGTCGCATGGCCGTCATCGGCCACGATCACCGGCGTGGTGCCTGCAGGGTTCAGATCGAGGAATTCATCCCGACCTTCCCAGGGCGATTCGCGCACCGTTTCGTACACGATGCCCTTTTCCGCCATGAGAAAGCGGACCTTGCGCGAGAAGGGACAGAGCGGAAACTGATAGAGATGCCACATGCGCGGCTCTTAAATCGCCAGCGAGGCCGATCATAGCTGAAACTTGCGCTGCTGGAACCAATGGCGGCGAGGGGACTTGTTCCAGAGACAGCATCCCCCACGGCAGAGTGCCCGAGAAGGCGAGATCAGATAAGGGACAGCACCATGAACACCAGCGCACGCACATGGGGGTTTATCGGCGCCGTCTTGTTGGCGGGCGGAACCGGCGGCGTGGTGCTCGGCAATTTCGTCACGGCAAATGGAGCAGGCCGCCCTACCGGTGCAGACGAACTGGCTGCGTATTGGAGCGAGGCCGGCGCCGAGGAAACGTCCTCGTCCTTCGAGGATCGCGCCTATGCAAGCGCAGCGATGCGTGACGGGCCGTCCAGCTACCATTGTGAAGGATGCGATGCGGGCCTGAACCGCCACCGGGATTATCTGGAACCGATGCCCGCGGACTATGCGCCGCTGCCGCCTTATGAGGCGGTCGACTTGCAGGAGCCGACGCGACCAGCCCCGGCGGACCGCGTTTCTGTCTCGCCGCCCTCAGCGCCCTTGCGCGTGCAGGAGCCGGCTCCGGCGAAGGTCGCCGCGCGTCTGGCCGCCGCGCCTGTCATCGCCGCGCCGCTTCTGCAGGAATGATTGGAACCCACCGCTGAGGCGCGTCGCCGCGCTTCTCAGTCGCCCTGCGCCAAGAAAAAACCCCCGGCGTCACCACCGGGGGTCTTGTCTTCATTCCGCCGCGACAACCTCTTGCTTGTCGGACAGCGGCTGCTTGAGGCGGCTGAGCATTTCCTTCGGGCAGACCTGCCAGAAGTGATCGCGGTTGCGCTCCCAGCTGTGCAGGATGGACTTGGCCCAGTCGCTGTCCGTGCGCGCGACATGCTCTTCGACCAGATCCTTGAGCACGCTTTCCCAATGGGCGCTGTCCAGCCGCTGCCAGACGATGCTCTCGGCATTGGCATGGGCCGGGAAGGTGCGGCTCTCATCATAGATGAAGGCCATACCGCCGGTCATGCCCGCGCCGAAATTGGCGCCGACCTTGCCGAGGATCACGGCAGTGCCGCCGGTCATATATTCGCAGCCATTGGCGCCGCAGCCCTCGACGACGACCTGCGCGCCGGAGTTGCGGACCGCGAAGCGCTCGCCGGCCTGACCGGCTGCGAACAGCTTGCCGGCGGTGGAGCCATAGAGCACCGTGTTGCCGATGATCGTGTTCTCCTGGCTCGCCAGCGGGCTGGAGACCATCGGCCGCACGGCAATGATGCCGCCCGAGAGGCCCTTGCCGACATAGTCGTTGGCATCGCCGAACACTTCCAGCGTGATGCCCTTGCACAGGAAGGCGCCCAGCGACTGGCCGGCCGTGCCGCGCAGACGGACATGGACGTGCCCATCCTGCAGGGTGGACATGCCGAACTTCTTGGTGATCAGCGCCGAGAAGCGCGTGCCCACGGCGCGGTGCGTGTTGCGCACCGTGTAGGTGAGCTGCATCTTCTCGCCACGCTCGAACACCGCCTGCGCATCCGCGATCATCTGCGCATCCAAGCTGTCCGGCACTTCGTTGCGCCAGGTCGGCAGGTTGAAGCGGCGCTTGTCGTCGTCCGCATCCACCTTCGCGAGGATCGGGTTGAGGTCCAGATCGTCCAGATGCTCGGCGCCACGGCTGACCTGCTTGAGCAGTTCTGTACGGCCGATCACCTCATCCAGGCTGCGATAGCCCAGACGCGCCAGGATCTCGCGCACTTCCTCGGCGATGAAGGTCATCAGGTTGATGACCTTCTCCGGCGTGCCGGTGAACTTGGCGCGCAGGCGCTCGTCCTGCACGCACACGCCCACCGGGCAGGTGTTCGAGTGGCACTGGCGGACCATGATGCAGCCCATGGCGACGAGGCTGAGCGTCCCGATGCCGAATTCCTCGGCGCCCAGGATCGCCGCGATCACGATGTCGCGGCCGGTCTTGAGGCCGCCGTCCGTGCGCAGCTTCACCTTGTGGCGCAGGCCGTTGAGGGTGAGCACCTGATTGGTCTCAGCCAGGCCCATTTCCCACGGCAGCCCAGCGAACTTGATGCTGGTCTGCGGCGAAGCACCGGTGCCGCCGACATTGCCGGAGACGAGGATGACGTCGGCATGCGCCTTGGCGACACCCGCCGCGACCGTGCCGATGCCCGCCTGGCTCACCAGCTTCACGCAGACCCGTGCGCGGGGGTTGATCTGCTTGAGGTCATAGATGAGCTGAGCCAGATCCTCGATCGAGTAGATGTCGTGATGCGGCGGCGGCGAGATCAGCGTCACGCCGGGCGTCGAGTGGCGCAGCTTGGCGATGAACTCGGTCACCTTGAAGCCGGGCAACTGGCCGCCTTCGCCGGGCTTGGCGCCCTGCGCGACCTTGATCTCGATCTCTTCGCAGGCGCCCAGATATTCGGCGTGAACGCCAAAGCGACCGGAGGCGATCTGCTTGATGCTCGAATTGGCGTTGTCGCCATTCTCATAGGGCTGGAAGCGCGAGCGATCCTCGCCGCCCTCGCCGGAGACGGCCTTGGCGCCGATTCGGTTCATGGCGATGGCCAGCGTCTCATGCGCCTCGGGTGAGAGCGCGCCCAGCGACATGCCGGGGGTGACGAAGCGCTTGCGGATCTCGGTGATCGCCTCGACCTCGTCGATCGGCACCGCCTGATCGGGATAGTTGAACTCCAGCAGATCGCGCAGATAAACCGGCGGCAGCTCCGAGACGCCCCGCGAGAATTGCAGGTAGGTCGAGTAGCTGTCCGTGTTCACCGAGGTTTGCAGCAGGTGCATGAGCTGCGCCGAATAGGCATGGGCATCGCCGCCCGCCCGGTGACGGTAAAAACCGCCGATCGGCAGCGTGGCGACGGCCTTGCTGAACGCCGCCTCATGGCGGACGAGCGCGTTATACTGCAGCGAGGCATAGCCTTCACCGGAGATCTTCGAGGGCATGTTCGGGAACAGATCGTTCACGATGGCGCGCGAAAGACCCACCGCCTCGAAGTTGTAACCGCCGCGATAGCTGGAGATCACCGCGATGCCCATCTTGCTCATGATCTTGAGCAGGCCCTCGTTGATCGCCGTGCGGAAGTTCTCCAGGCACGCCTCCAGGCTGCGGTCGCCCAGCAGGCCGCGCGCGTGGCGGTCGGCGATGCAGGCTTCGGCAAGATAGGCGTTCACCGCCGTGGCGCCCACGCCGATGAGGACCGCGAAATAATGCGTGTCCAGACATTCGGCGGTGCGCACGTTGATCGACGCGTAGGAGCGCAGGCCCTTGCGGACGAGGTGGGTGTGAACCGCCGCCGCCGCGAGGATCATGGCGATGCCGACGCGGTCCGGCCCGATGGCTTCATCGGAGAGGAACAGCTCGGTCTGGCCAGCGCGCACGGCGATTTCCGCCTCGTCGCGGATGCGGTTGATGGCCGCGCGCAGGGCATCCGGCGGGCCATCGGCCGGGAAGGTGCAGTCGATCTCCGCCACCGTCTTGCCGAAATAGCGCTTCAGCCGCGACCAGTCGTCGCACAGCAACACTGGCGATTCGAGGATCATTACCTCGCTGTTCTGGCGGTCTTCCTCCAGAATATTGGCGAGGTTCGAATAGCGCGTCTTCAGGCTCATCACATGCCGCTCACGCAGCGAATCGATGGGCGGGTTGGTCACCTGGCTGAAGTTCTGGCGGAAGAAGTGGCTGATCGTGCGCGGCTTCTCGGTGATCACCGCGAGTGGCGCATCATCGCCCATCGAGCCGACCGCTTCCTTGCCATCCTCGGCCATGGGGCTGAGGATCAGCTCCATGTCCTCCATGGTGAGGTTGGCGGCGACCTGACGGCGTGCCAGCTCGGCGCGGTCCCACTGCGGGCGCGCGTCATTGGCAGCGGCGGGGAGGTCGTCCGCCGTGCGGAAGCCCTTCACATAATCCGCATAGGGACGCTCGCCGGCAATCCGGTCCTTGATGGCGCGGTCGTCATAGACCTGACCGGCATCGAGATCGACGGCGATCATCTGGCCGGGGCCGAGGCGACCCTTCTTGACCACGGTGGTCTCCGGCACCACGACCATGCCCGTCTCCGAGCCGACGATCAGCAGATTGTCGGAGGTGAGTGTGTAGCGCAGCGGACGCAGAGCATTGCGGTCCATGCCGGCCACGGCCCAGCGGCCATCGGTCATGGCGAGCGCGGCCGGGCCATCCCACGGCTCCATCACGGAGGCGAGATAGTTGTACATGTTCTGGTGGGCCTGCGGCACATCGTCATTGTGCTGCCATGCCTCGGGCACGAGCATGATCTTCGCGGTCGGCGCATCACGGCCGGCGCGGCACAGCGTCTCGAACACGGCGTCGAGCGCGGCGGTGTCGGACGCACCCGCCGGGATCACCGGCTTGATGTCGCCGGACTGCTCGCCAAAGGCCAGCGCCGCCATCTTGATCTCGTGGCTCTTCATCCAGTTCTTGTTGCCGCGGATCGTGTTGATCTCGCCATTATGGGCCAGCGACCGGAAGGGCTGGGCAAGCCACCACTGCGGGAAGGTGTTGGTCGAGTAGCGCTGGTGGAAGATCGCCACGCGGCTCTCGAAGCGCTCGTCGGTCAGGTCCGGATAGAAGACCGAGAGCGATTCCGCGAGGAACAGGCCCTTGTAGATGATCGACTGGCAGGAGAGTGAGCAGACGTAGAAATCGTTGATCTGCGCCTCGATCACCTTCTTCTCGATGCGGCGACGCACGAGATAGAGATCGCGCTCGAACTCGGCGACGTCCTGCTCCTCGGGCATCGGGCCGGAGATGAGGATCTGCTCGATCTCGGGGCGGGTGCGCTGGGCCTTCTCACCGATGACGGAGACATCGACCGGCACCTGCCGCCAGCCGTAGATGCGGTAGCCCGCCTGGATGATCTCGGCCTCGACCAGCGTGCGGCAGGTCTCCTGCGCCCCCAGGTCCGTGCGCGGCAGGAAGATCATGCCGACGGCAAGGCGGTTGGGCAGCGGCTTGTGGCCGGAGGCGGAAATGGCATCGTCGAAGAAGCGCACCGGCAGATCGACATGGATGCCGGCACCGTCGCCGGTCTTGCCATCGGCATCGACAGCACCGCGGTGCCACACGGCCTTGAGCGCATCGATGGCGCTCTCGACCACACGGCGCGAGGCCTTGCCATCCGTCGCCGCGACGAGGCCGACACCACAGGCGTCCCCCTCGAATTCAGGGCGATACATGCCCTCACGGGCGATCCGGTCGCGTTCGGTTTCAGGAACCATGGTGGTTGTTCTTTCAACTGCGGAGTTGCGATTGATCTCGGTCATGCGGCGACCGCCTGCTTCTTGGGCGTCCGCGCACGCAGATAGCTGTGCATATGGTCGGCGACGTCGCGGCCATCGCGGATGGCCCAGACGACGAGGCTGGCGCCGCGCACGATGTCGCCGGCGGCGAACACGCCATCGACGCTGGTCATCATGTTGCGATGGTCGACACGCAGCGTGCCCCAGCGGGTGACGGCGAGGCCGGGCTCGCCGAACAGCACCGGCAGATCCTCTGGGTCATAGCCCAGCGCCTTGATGACGAGATCCGCCGGGATGCTGGTCTCGCTGCCCGGCTCCGGCTCCGGCGCGCGGCGGCCGGAAGCGTCCGGCTGGCCGAGGCGCATGCGCGTCATCTTGACGCCGGTGACCTTCTCCGTGCCTTCGAAGGCGACAGGTGCGGAGAGCCAGACGAACTCGACGCCTTCCTCCTCGGCATTCTGCACTTCGCGCTGCGAGCCGGGCATGTTCTCCCGATCGCGGCGGTAGAGGCAGCGCACCGACTTGGCGCCCTGGCGGATGGAGGTGCGCACGCAGTCCATGGCAGTATCGCCGCCGCCGATCACCACGACATCCTTGCCGGTGGCGAGCAGCGAGCCATCCTCATGCGCGGGGACATGATCGCCAAAGCCGGCCTTGTTGGAGGCGGTGAGGAAATCGAGCGCCTTGACCACGCCGGTGGTCCCGACGCCGGGCGCCTTGATGTCGCGCGCCTTGTAGACGCCGGTTGCGATCAGGATCGCGTCATGCCGCTCGCGCAGCTCGGCCAGCGAGGCGTCCTTGCCGACCTCGAAGCCCATGTGGAACTGGATGCCGGCATCCTCCAGCCGCTTGACGCGGCGCATGACGACCTCTTTCTCCAGCTTGAAGCCGGGGATGCCATAGGTCAGCAGGCCGCCGGCGCGATCGTGACGATCGTAGACATGCACCTCATGCCCCGCCGCGCGCAGATATTCCGCCGTGGTGAGGCCACCGGGGCCAGCGCCGATGATGCCGACCGAGAAGCCGGTTGCCTTGCCGACCTGCACCGGCTCGACCCAGCCTTCTTCCCAGGCGGTATCGGTGATGAACTTCTCCACCGAGCCGATGGTGACGGCGCCATGGCCGGAAAACTCGATGACGCAGTTGCCCTCGCACAGCCGGTCTTGCGGGCAGATGCGGCCGCAGATCTCGGGCATGGTGGAGGTCATGTTGGAGAGCTCATACGCCTCGCGCAGCCGACCTTCCGCGGTCAGGCGCAGCCAGTCCGGGATGTGGTTGTGCAGCGGGCAGTGGACCGAGCAATAGGGCACGCCGCACTGCGAGCAGCGCGCGGCCTGATCCTCGGCCTTGGGCGTTTCGAACCCGTCCGAAATCTCATGGAAGTCATGCGCGCGTTCGTTCGCGGACCGCTTCTCCGGATAGGATTGCGGGCGAATGACGAATTTGAGCATCGGATTCTCGGCCATGGGCGGGGTCCTTCCTTTCGGCGCCGCACATAGGGACGACAATCGCGGAAGTCACGCGTTTCTCCACATTAAGGTCAGTGTTGCTGACCTATAATGTGGCGCGCGGCCATTTTTTAGGGTTTGGGCAGGCTATCTAAACCCCTTATAGGTCCGATCCGGTCCTACCGCATCAAAAGGGCGATCAGCGCAATCGACCCGGCTATGATTCGGTACCAGGCAAAAGGCTTGAAACCGTAGCGGGTCACGACGGCGACAAAGCCCTTCACGACGAACAGCGCAGTGATGAATGCCATGCCGAAACCGATGGCGATCATCCCCAGATCGTCGGCGTTGAGCAGCGCGCGATCCTTCCAAAGCGCATAGACCGTCGCTGCAAGCATGGTGGGTACGGCCAGGAAGAAGCTGTATTCGGCCGCCGTCTTGCGGTCGACGCCCATGGTCAGCGCCCCCAAAATGGTCGCGCCGGACCGGCTTACACCCGGGATCATCGCGATGCACTGCACCAGGCCGATGCCAAGCGCGGTGGTAAACGGCATGGTTTCTACGGACTTGACCCGCACGGTCTTCACCATCCGCTCCAGCACCAGCATCAGAATGCCGCCGATGATGAGGGCGACCGCCACGATCATCGGGGTCTGGATAGCGGCGCGCACCGCTTCATAGGCGAGAACGCCGATGACCAGCGCCGGCGCAAAGCCAAGGAACACGTTGCGCGTGAAGGCGATATCGTCCGGCCGGCCCTTCAGCAGGCCCGTGCCCACGCCCCAGAAGCGCTGCCAGTAGACAGCCATCACAGCGAGAATGGCACCGAACTGGATGGCGATCTTGAACGTCACGGACGATTCGCCGGTAAAGCCCAGCAATTCGCTCGCCAGAATGAGGTGGCCTGTCGAGGAGACGGGCAGAAACTCGGTCAGCCCTTCCAATATGCCCAGCAGAATGGCGGTGAAAACGTTGCTATCCATGCGGGCGCAATCCTTGAATCGAGGCGGGTGTCTGGCGCTGGCGGGCCGGGGAGCGCTGCAAGCGTGGGCGCCCGCAGCGGATCGTCAGGCCCGTGCCGTGACGCCGAACCGCCCCTGCTTGCGATATTGCTCCAGCCATGCCGGCGCAATCGCCGCCATCGGGGCTGGGGTGATGCCGAACCGCTCGAAGCCCGCCGCGCCCGGCGCAACGACATTGTCGCTCAGCAGCATCTCGAACTGGTCACGCGTGATCGGCGCGCCCGGTGCCCAGCCGGTCAGCATGGCCAGTGCCTTGGCCACACCGTCGGGGATGGGCAGGAAGCTGCACGGGCGACCGATCTCGGCCGCGATCCAGTTGTTGATCTGGCGCAGGGAGAGCGTGTCCGGGCCGCCCAGCTCATAGGTCTGACCAGCATGATCCTCGGGCTGAGTCGCGGCCTGCGCGATGGCGCGGGCGACATCGACCACGTGCACCGGCTGAAAGCGCGTCTCGCCACGGATCACCGGGACGATCTGGCCGGGCAGGGTCGATCCCGAGGCGATCAGGCGGGCAAAGCGGTTGGTGAACTGGTCGTCCTGCCCGAACAGGATCGAGGGCCGCACGATGGTCGCGCGCGGGAAGGCGCTGCGCACTGCCGCCTCACCCTCGGCCTTGGTCCGCCCATAGGCAGACGCACTGGCGGCGTCCGCGCCAATGGCGGAGACGTGAACCAGCGCCTCAAGGCGCGCCGCCGCCGCAGCCTCGGATATGGTCTGTGCGCCCACCACATGCGCGGCGTGCATATCGCCGGTCAGCAGGCCGACGAAGTTGACTGCGGCGGATGCGCCCGTGAGGGCTGCAGTGACCTGATCGGCGCGGGTGATGTCCACGGCCGCGAACTGGATCTGGCCCATGCCGCCCAGCGTGCGCAGCGCAAAGGCCTGGCGCGGATCGCGCTGGGCGATGCGTAGGCGATAGCCCTTCGCCAGCAGCTCCTGCGCCACGTGGCGGCCGACGAAACCACCACCCCCAAACAACACAATCGGCTTGTCCGTCGCTATCATGACTCTGTTCCGTCGTCCTTGCCCCGAGGGCCTGTCTGTCCGCGTTTGCGGTTCTCCTCTCCCTTGCATCAGGCCGCCATCCAAAACAACCGGGTGGATGCGCGACTCGACAGACGGCGGCGCAAATCGCGAGCGACGAGCGCATCATCCGGGCGAACGACGCCATATGGGGTCGAATATGGCGTGGCCCGCAAAAATAATTTCGCCGGCTTATTTCGCCCATGCAGCGTAAGAATAAGTTGCACATAAATGCACAACGCGCCGGTGATCTCGGCTGTGCGCTGTATAGTCTAGGCTGGGATCGTCGAGACTGCCGGTGGGCACGGCTAGGGTCAAGGCGACGCGACCGACTTTGCAGGGTGATCCAACTATCGGTCGATTACGGGCGTAAACTTTTGAACGTAAGCCACAATATTCCGAAATTTGACTTGACGGCGGATGATCGCACCGCGCGTGGTTGGAACGTGGCCGCGATTTTGCGCAATCCATCGAACAACGCCGCTGGCGCGACTTCCGCGAGCGGAGCACCAAGCGAAAACTTGTCTCCTGGCGTACTGCGACATTGCAAGGGGCGCATGGCTTTCCTGCCTTGCAGCATCGAAAAATGGCTGATTTCTGCGGCGCAGCGACGATTTTGCCTTGTCCGTGAACGCCCGCAGACCTATCTGGACGGCAAGCGCACTCAAGAACGCTGGACAGGTTCAGGACCGCTCCTTGTGAGCGTCACGAGCCTGACTTCATCAAGAGTTACCGAAAAGAAAAATTGAGTTTGCAGGAGTAACAGACATGAAAATCGTTGCCGCCGCCCTCGTCGCGGCTGGTCTGCTCGTCGGTTCGAGCGCCGGATTCGCCAAGCCCCGTGAAAATGTCGAAGTGCGCGTCTCCACGGACGGCGTGAACTTCGCCGACGCCGAGAGCGTCGACCAGTTTCGCGGTCGCGTCGCTCGTGAAATCGCCGCTGCCTGCAACCCGGGCAACCGCGTGAATGCCGATCTGGCGCCGGACTTCAAGTGCCGCAAGTCGATGAAGCAGGTCAGCGAGACCCGCATCGCGCAGCTGTCCAACAGCAATGCGCGCATGGCGACCATGGACTGATCCATCACGATCTCATCGTCGTTGAGCGGCGCGCCCTCGGTCATCGAGTGGCGCGCCGTTTGCGTTTGGGGCGTCGCCCAGCTGGCTGGCGTGGCCGGTTAGCGGGGCCGGATCATTCCGCCGGCTGGGCCGTTCCATCGGGCTTCCCGTTCTTGCCCATCAGCGCACGCAGGCGGCGGGTGACGGTCTGGGGCGAGGATGTGCCCCGCGCAAAGCGGCTGTAGAGCAAAGGCACTACGAATAGGGTGATGGCCGTCGCGATGCTGACGCCGAACACGATCACCCAGCCGATGGACGAGCGGGCATGCGCGCCGGCACCCCCGCCGATTGCCAGCGGAATGGCGCCTGCGACCGTGGCGATGGAGGTCATCAGGATCGGGCGGAGGCGGCGGACGGACGCGTCGCTGATCGCCACCAGAAAATCCCGGCCTTCGTCGCGCAACTGGTTGGCATATTCGACGATCAGAATGCCGTTCTTCACCGCGAGGCCGACCAGCATGATCATGCCGATCTGACTAAACAGGTTGATGCTGGTCCCCGTCACCGCCAAGCCAATAATGCCGCCCGCGGCGCCCAGCGGCACAGCGGAAATGATCACCAGCGGGTGGACGAAGCTTTCGAACTGGGCGGAGAGCAGCAGGTAGATCACCACCACGGTAAAGCCGAACGCGATCCAGATCGAGGTGCCGGTCTGCATGAAGCTGCGGCTCTCACCCTTATAGCCCACGGCGGTCACTTCCGGCGACTGGCGCGCCTGCTCATTGAGAAAGTCGAGTGCGCGCCCGAGAGAATAGCCCTCGGCCAGGCCGCCACTGAGCGTAATGGCGCGCATCTTGTTGAAGCGGCCCAGCTCGCGTGCCGTCGCCGCCTGCTTGACGATCAGCAGGTTGGAGAGCGGAACCAGTGCGCCGCCGGCGGCGCGGACATAGACTTTCGCCAGCGATGCCTCATCGTCGCGATTGAAGGATTCCGCCTGCAGGACGACATAATATTCCTCGCCGTCGCGCACATAGGTCGACGTGCGGCGCGACCCCATCATCGTCTGCAGCGCCTGGCTGATGTCATTGACGGAAATGCCGAGGTCACCGGCCCGCTGATGATCGATCTCGATCAGCAGTTGCGGCTTGTTCTCGACATAGTCGGCATCGAGATTGACGATGCCGGGGTTGTCGCGCGCCGCATCCAATATGCGGTCCCGCGCGACGGCCAGATCCTCATAGCTGGTGCCGGCAATCACGAAGCTGATCGGCTGGCCGCCGCGCGAAAGGCGGTTGGTGACGGTGGCGTTGCCGCGCACGGATGGCAGGCCTGCCAGCCGCTTGTTGACCTCCTGCGCGACGCTCTGCGAGCTTTCCTTGCGCTCGTCCCAATGCTTCATGAACACCGAGAGGCTGCTGCTGTTGAAATCGTCGGTGCCGCCGCCGAAACCGCCGATGCGCGCATTCATCCCGCGCACCGGGCCATCCTCGGCGACCATGGGCAGGACCAGCGTTTCGGCCTGGTGCAGATATTTGTCGGCCTGCGCAAAGCCCGTCCCTTCCGGGCTGTTGAGGCGGAGCTGGATCACGCCGGTGTCTTCCGCCGGGGCGAGTTCGGAATCCAGGCTGCGGAACAGCACCGCGCTGCCGGCGATCAGCAGTACGGACGCGACGATCACCGGCAGGGGGCGGCGGAGCACCGAGCCGAGCGCGTTGCGATAGCCGTTTTCCGTCCGCTCCATCAACCGGTCGATCTTGGCCGTCAGGCGGCCGCGCTGGCTGCCCTTGAGCAGCTTGGAGCACATCATCGGCGTCAGCGTGAGGGCGAGGAAGCCCGAGACGCCGACCGCGGCGATCATCGCCACCGCCAGTTCGCGGAACAGCGAGCCGGCCTGGCCGGAGAGGAACATCACCGGCACGAACACGGCGCATACCACCATGGTGGAGGCGACGACGGCAAAGCCGACCTGCCGCGCGCCGTAAAAGGCGGCAAAGAGCGGGTCTTCGCCTTCCTCAATACGATGATAGACATTCTCGAGGACGACGATGGCGTCATCGACCACAAGGCCGATTGCCAGCACCAGCGCCAGCAAGGTGAGCAGGTTGATCGAATAGCCGGCCAGCCACAGCACGCCGAAGGTCGTCAGCAGGCAGATCGGCACGGTGATCATCGGCACCAATGTCGCGCGGAGGCTGCCGAGGAAGAAGAATACCACGATGGTGACGAGCAGCGCCGCCTCGAAGATGGTGTGCCACACGCCGCGAATGGCCTCGTCGATGAACATGGTGCTGTCGCCACCCATGCGGATCTCGACGCCCTCGGGCAGGTTCTTGCTCAGATCCGCAACAGCCGCCTTGGCGGCTTGCGCCACCGCCAGCGTGTTGGCGCCTGACTGGCGAACGATGCCGAGGCCAACGCCTGTTTCGCCGTTGTAGCGGAAGATGGAATAGGGATTTTCCGGCCCTTCCTCGATGCGCGCGACATCGCCCAGGCGCACCTGATAGCCATCGCTGCCCCGTCCGATGACAAGCTGGGCAAAGTCCTGCGGGGTCGTGAAGTCGCGCTGGACGCGGAGCGATAGGTTTTGCGCCTCCGCCTCGATCCGCCCGGCGGGCAGCTCGACATTCTGCCGGCGCAGCGCGGCCTCGACATCGCCGGGGGTCAGCCGAAAGGCCGCCAGCCGATCGGCATTGAGCCACACGCGCATGGCGGGCTTGGCCATGCCAAGTTCGACGATCTGCGCCACGCCATCGATGGTCGAGAGTCGGTCAACCACGACCCGCGAGACGAAATCGCCGAGCTTGGTGCGGTCCCAGCCCGGCGCCATCACGGCAAAGAAGATGATCGGCTGGGAATCGGAATCGACCTTGCGCACTTCCGGCGGCAGGGCGTCGTCCGGACGGTCCGCCGCTCCGCCGGCGACCCGGTCGCGCACATCGTTGGCGGCCGCATCGACATCGCGTCCGGCGCGGAATTCGATCACGATGCTGGAGGTGCCGTCGCGCGAGGTCGAGCTGATCGTCTCGATCCCCTCGATGCCAGCAAGCCGCTGCTCCAGCGGCTGGGTGATGCGGTTCTCGATCACGCTGGCATTGGCGCCGGTATAGCGCGTTTCGACCGAGACGATGGGCGGGTCGGTGTCCGGATATTCGCGCACGGACAGGTTCATGAAGCCGACGAAGCCGATGATCGCGAGCAGGAGGGACATCACGGCGGCGACCACTGGCCGCCGCACCGAAATATCCGAAAGGATCATGGCCGCGCTTCCGGCGTGGCGGTGCCCTTGGGCGCGATCTCTTCAGTCTGCGCGCTATTGCTGCTTTCGACTTCGGCCAGACGCACGGGCCGGCCTTCCGCGACCTTCACCACGCCTTCGGAGACGACCAGCGCATCCTGCGGCAGGCCGCTCACTTCCATCAGCCCATTGTCTCGCAGCCCGGTGCGCACGTCCATCCGCTTGGCCTTGCGGTCCTTGTCGAGTGTGTAGACATAGCGCCGGTCACCCTGGCTCAGCACCGCAGTCTCGGGCACGGCGAGCGCGGTGCGCTGTCCGGTCTCGATGCGGACGGTCAGCAACATGCCGGGCTTGATCCGCGCGCCGGGATTGGGGAGCGTCGCACGGACCATGACGGCGCGGCTTGCCGGATCGATGACCGGATCGATGGTGCTGATCGTGCCCTGCAGCACATCATCGGGATAGGCCGAGGAGGAGGCCCGGATCGGCTGGCCGATGCGCAAGGCACCGAGCTGCGTTTCCGGCACGGTGAAATCCAGCTTGATGCGCGACAGGTCGCTGATCGTCACCAGTGGCGTGCCGCTGTTGACGATGGCGCCCTCGGAGATGGTGCGGAGCGAAAGATAGCCCGAGAAAGGCGCGCGGATCAGCCGGTCGCCAAGCTGGGCCTTGATGCCATCCTGACTGGCCCGGGCCTCGCTCAGGGCGGCGCGCTGCTGATCGAGCAGGGCGCGCGTGGCGAAGCCCTGCTCATACAGGCTGTTGACGCGGTCGAGCTGCGAGGCGGCCTCGGTGGCGCTTGCCCGGGCGCCGGCCAATGCTGCCTGCTCCTGCGCGTTGGAAAGCACCGCCAGCAACTGGCCGGACCGGACGAACATGCCATCATCGAACATCAGCCGCTCGATCCGCTCGGTCACATTGGCGGCAAGCGTCACCTGCTCATTGGCGCGCGCGGTGCCGACGGCCTGAATCTCGTCCCGGAAGACGTGGGTGGCAGGTTTTGTCGCCGATACCAGGGGCGGCTGCCGCTTCTGCTCGGTTTCGCCCTTGCCGCATGCCGCGAGAAGCGCGAGCCCGATCAGCAGGGTGCCCTGCCGCCACGAGGAGAGAGGATGCCCGGCGGCGCCCGGCAGCCGGTTTAGAAGGTCCACGGCGTCATCCATATCGATAGTAGATTTTGTCTACTTTGCCCCAGTTTCGATCAGCCAGCCACTGCTTTTTTGTGCAGTCGCTCAATGGCATCCAGCGAGGAGAGCAGAGCGCCCTCCATCCAGCAGCCATAATAAGACGCATGCTCGCCCGCGAGGACGATGCGGCCATCCATGGCGACCAGATTCTGGTAGTGCTGCGCGCGCGCCGCCTCCGACCAGGTGGCGCAGCATCCCATGATCCACGGCGTGCGGCTCCAGGCGAAGGAGACTCCGTTCATAAACTGCTTGCGATAGTCTTCCGGGTGGAACACCGATCCTTGCGCCAGCGCGGTTTCGATGCGCTGCTGCGGCGTCATGCCGGCCAGCGCATAGCCGCCGGCGCCGCCTGCAAAGGCCCCGAGCAGCACCGCCGGCTTGTCCGCGAAGAAGTCGAAGTTCGGGTAAGAGATCAGCGAAATCTGCTGGTCGGTGAAGCTGTGGCCACCATAGATCGCGTCCTTCTCCTCCCAGAAGCGGCTGCGCATCTCCAGGCCCATCTTCACCGAGTTGGAGTAGGGCACGGCGGCGATGGCGGCCTTGAGGGGAGCGCTCGCCTGCAGCTCGAGCTGGTTGAGCACGCCCAGCGGAATTGTGCAGACGCAATAATCTGCCTTCGCCTCATGCATCGCGCTGGAGGTCAGGTCCTGCCAGGAGACGGTGACGCCTTTCTCGCCCTGCGCGATCTTCGTCACCTTGGCATTGTAGGTGATCAGGTCGCCGACCTGCTTGGCAAAGCCCTTGCCGATCGTGTCCATGCCGCCCTTGGGCTGGAACATCGTCGTCTGCATCACATTGGTGAAGAAGAAGCTCATCTGCTGCCACACGCCGGAATCCAGCACATCGCCCAGATCGTTGATCTTGGAAGGCGTCGGCGCGCCGTTGACGCCGCCGCCGGGCGCGCGATCATAGCCGCGCTGGCCAGAGGTACGCAGGCCGCTGGTGTAATTCAGGTCGCCATCGAGCAGACCCCATTCCCGCAAGGCCTCGACCAGCTTCTCCTTGTCCTCCTTGGTGACCTTCTGATCGAGCGCGCCGGCATTCAGCGCCTTGCCGAGCAGCTCGGAGACATGGCCCTTATAATCAACGGCCAGCTCCTTGTAGCGCTGGGGCTTGCCGCCGAACGCCTTGCTGTTGTGGACCCAGGCATTGTGATTGAGCTGGATGAACGGCTCCAGCTCGACACCGAAGGCCTTGGTGTAATGGAGCAGGGTGCGATGATGGTGCGGGATGCGCCACGGGCCGGGGTTGAGGTAATTGCCCGGCTGGAATTCGCAGGTCTGCGTCGTGCCGCCGACCTCGACCACCTTGTCGCCACCGCGGATCGAGTAGTTCCGCCCGCCGGGCCGGTTTTGATATTCGAGGATCTGCACGGCATAGCCGGCCTTGCGCAGCTCATAGGCCGCGAGCATGCCGGCAAGGCCTGCGCCGAGCACCAGCACCTTGGCTCCCTTGGGCGCGCCGGAGAGCTTGGGCGGGCCGGTGAACTGGGTTTCGGCGGCATGGCCAAAGGCGGTCATGGCCTGATACATGGCCATGGCGCCGCCCGCCTTGCCAATCATCGCCAGCAGGTCACGCCGTGTCGGAGCCGTAAATTCGGTCATGCTCATGTCCCCCAAAAGTGCCGGGCCGTCCCCACGGCTCAGCACGTGCTGCAATCGCGCGTCGACGATCCGTTCGCGGCGATGACGCGCTTGACGTCGGCGGCCGTGACGGGATCGGGATAGTTATTGAAGTGGCTGCGCGCGTAGGTCGCGACGGCGGCCATCTGCTCGGGCGTGAGCATGTCCGTGAACCAGGGCATGCCGCCGCGCCCCTTGACCAGGATCGTGGCGATGAAGTCCTTGTCCGCCAGGTTGGCGTTGCCCGCGATGGCCGGGATCGCCGCGCCGGCGCCGGCCCCGCCCTTGCCATCCGCCATGTGGCAGGCCTGGCAGATCATCTCATAGACCTCCTTGCCCTCATTGGAGATGTCCACGCTGGTCGGCCCGCCGCCTGGCGCATCCTGCGCGCGGACAGCCACCGTGGCGGCGAGGAGAGCGCCCGCCAGAGCGAGCGCGGCGGCGGTTTTGAGGGTCATGGCGTCAGGCTCCGGTGGCGCGCTGGTGGATACGGGTGATGGCGTCGAGCGCGGAGAGGAGCGAACCCTCCATCCAGCCGCCGTAATAAGAGGCATGTTCGCCCGCGAGGACGATGCGGCCATCCATCGCGACAAGGTTCTGGTAATGCGCGGCGCGGGCGTCGTCCGACCAGCGCGAGGTGCAGCCCAGGATCCAGGGCAGGCGGCTCCAGGCCACCGACGTGCCGTTCATGAACTCCTTGCGATAGGCGGCCGGGTGGAACACCGAGCCCTGCGCCAGTGCCATCTCGATGCGCTGGGCGGGCGTCATGCCGGCAAGCTGGAACCCGCCGGCATCGCGGGCGAAGGCGCCGAGCAGCACGGCTGGGCCGTTGCCGAACATCCTGTCATTGGGGTAGGAGATCAACCCGATGATCTGATCGGTGAAGCTGTGGCCGCCATAGATGGCGTCGTCTTCTTCCCAGAAGCGGCGGCGCATCTCCAGACCGATCTTCACCTGCCCGCTATAGGGCACGGCGCGCATCGCGGCCTTGAGTGGCGCACCGACCTGCATGTCGAGCTGGCTGAGCACGGGGAGGGGGATGGTGTTCACGCACCAGTCGGCGCTGCTCTGGCCGGTCTTGCCGCTGGGAATATCCTGCCAATAAGCGGTGACGCCCTTGTCGTCCTGCGTGATGCGGGTGACCTTGGTGTTGAGCTGGACCACCGGGCCGACAGCGCGGGCGAAGGCCTTGCCGATCATGTCCATGCCGCCCTTGGGCTGGAACATGGTCGTCTGCATCACATTGTTGAAGAAGAAGCTCATATGCGCCCAGATGTCGGACGAGAGCACGTCGGACAGGCTGTTGATCTTCGAGGGTGTGGGCGCGCCGTTGACGCCGCCGCCGGGCGCGCGATCATAGCCGCGCTGTCCGGAGACGCGCAGGCTGCTGGTGAAATTGAGGTCGCCATCGAGCAGGCCAAAGTCGCGCAGGGATTCGAGCAGCTTTTCCTGATCTTCCTTGGTCACCGCCTCATTCAGCGCGCCCGCATTGAGCGCCTTGCCGAGCAGGTCGGAGACATGGCCTTTGAAATCGACCGCAAGCTCCTTGTAGCGCTGCGGCTTCCCGCCGAACGCCTTGCTGTTGTGGACGAACGCATTGTGATCGAGCTGGATGAACGGCTCCATCGCCACGCCCAGCGTCTTGCAATAGTGCAGGAGCGAGCGGTGATGGTGCGGAATGCGCCACGGGCCGGGATTGAGGTAATTGCCGGGCTGGAAGGCGCAGGTCTGCGAGACGCCGCCGACTTCCACGACCTTGTCGCCACCACGCACCGAGTAATTCCGGCCGCCGGGGCGATCCTGATATTCGAGTATTTCGACGGCATAGCCCGCGCGCTGCAACTCATAGGCAGCAACGAGACCCGCAAGGCCGGCGCCGAGGATCAGCACCTTCTTGCCCTTGGGCGCGCCGGTGAGCTGGGGCGGGCCGGTGAATTGCGATTCCGCCGCATGGCCCAGCGCTGTCATCGCCTGATAGAGCGCGACCGTGCCGCCGACCTTGCCGATCATCGCCAGCATATCCCGCCGGGTCGGCCGCAGTGATGTCGTCATCCTTGCTTGTCCTTTGATGCCGGTGCCCGGTGGAAAAGGGAGGCGCGATCCCCCGATGCGCCTCCCTCGACCCTCACGGCATTTTCGCCGCGATGGCCTCGATCTCCACATACATGGTCGGGCGGCCCAGCGCGGCGACCTGGATTGTCGAGCGGGTGGGCTTGTTGGGTTGTTCCGCCGTGCCGAAGAAGGTGCGGAACACCTCATTCATCCCGGCTGAGTCCATGCGGCCCCCCGTCTCCGGGGTGCCGACCAGGAACACCGTCATCTTGACGATGTCGCCCATGGAAAAGCCCTTGGCTTCCAGCGATGCCTTCATCTTGGTGAGGATGCTGAGCGTCTGCGCTTTGGTATCGCCCAATTCTTCCGGCTTGGCCGGATCGACCGGCGAGGGTGTGGTGCCGGAGACGAACATCATGTTCGCGCCCGCCGGCACGAAGGCCAGCGAGGCGATGGGGGAGTTCGGCGCGCCATAGGTGCGCTCGACGGTCTGCGCGCCGGCGGCCGAGGGGAGCGCTGCAAGCAGCGCTCCTGACAACATGGCGGCGGTGATGCCGGTCTTCTTCAATGTCATTCTCCTCGTCCAGATACTGTTGATGTAAAGTGGCTCGTCTTGTTCGATCAGAACTTGAGCGTCAGGCGGGCGTAGTAATATCCGCCGTTCGACCCGTAGGGACCGAAGGTGTAGGGCGCGTTGAACGTGCCGCCGTTGTTGATGTAGGGCGAGACACCGGTCGTCGGCCACGTCGCGGGATCGTAGTTTCCAACGAGTGCCGGCACTTCCGGCATCTTGTCGAACAGGTTGTTGGCACCGATCGCCAGGTTGGCGAACTTGGTGATCTCGTAGCTGAACTCCAGATCGACGATCGCGGCCGGCGCCACCTCGGCATTGTAGTAACGCTGGTTGTTCGACAGCAGGATCGGCGCGGGCAGGGCAGCGATGCCACGGCTCGCATTGCCGTTGGCCGATGTGCTGTTGGGCTGCACGAACTGATTGGTCTTGCTGTAGTAATTCACGCGGGCATTGGCGGTGAACTTGCCGCTGGTGAACAGGGCGCTGAAGTTGCCCTTGAAGGCCGGGCTGGCCTTCTCGATGATCTGCTCGGAGGTTGGGCCGAACAGGGTGCCCAGCTTGTTCTTCGTGACCTTGGTGAGGTTGTAGTTGCCGCCGATCGAGAAATCGATGTTACCGAAGGGCAGATCGACCGGATAACGCGCGGCGAGTTCCAGGCCCATCGTCCGGGTATCGATGCC
The DNA here is from genome assembly GCF_025961775.1 of Sphingobium sp. B12D2B. NCBI lineage: Bacteria > Pseudomonadati > Pseudomonadota > Alphaproteobacteria > Sphingomonadales > Sphingobiaceae > Sphingobium > Sphingobium sp. B12D2B. The sequence continues at coordinate 2,995,562 of NZ_JAOQOH010000001.1, read as the reverse complement.
GTTGGTGAAGGTCTGGATCGCCAGCGAACCGTTCGTCCGCACGGTCGGATCGAGCTGCTTGCCGCTGGCATTGATGGCGTTGATCACCAGGTCATAGGGCGTCAGGCCATTGATCAGCGCGGCCGGCGTGTCGATACCGACACGTTGCGGCGGCGACGTCAGGTTGACGAACTGCTGGCCGGTGATGCTGCCCGAGGACACGATGCGGTCCTTGATCTTGATGAGATAGCCATCCAGCGTAATCGTCAGGCGCGAGATCGGGCGGAGCACGATACCGGCAGAGAAGTTGACCGACTTTTCCGGACTGAGCGCGCCGAACCCGGCGCTGGCCGATCCCGGCGAACTGGGCGCAAGTTGCAGCGTGGCAGAGGTCGGCCCGACGTTCGTGGCCGAGTAGCCGGATTCCTGCAGTGAGGGTGCGCGGAAGCCCGTGCTGGCCGTCCCGCGGATCGCGAAGGCCGGCGAGAAGTCGTAGCGCGTCGTGATCTTGCCGATCGTCGTGTCGCCGAAGTCGCTGTAATGCTCGTAGCGGCCGGCGACATCCACGGTCCAGTCGGGCACCGGGTTGACGGCGACGTCGATATAAGCCGCCTTGGCGTTGCGCGAGAGTGTGCCGGCATCGCTGAGAGCATAGCCGGGGAAGGACTGGCCACCCTCGACATAGCGCGACAGCGCGTCGCCAGCGCCAATGGCGTAGGTTTCCTTGCGATATTCCGCGCCGATGGCGAAATTCAGCGGATCCTCGAAGCCCACGTCGAACTCCTTGCGAAGATCGAGGGTGCCGACGAACTGGGTGAACTTGAAGCTGCCGTCATAGAAGTCGGACGGCGACTGGCCGGTCGCGACAAACAGCGACGCGTTGGCCGAATTGGTGGTGTAGACCTTCGCGACATCTTCCGAATAGCTGCCGGCCAGATCCCAGTCCCAGCCGCTGATCTCGCCGCGCAGGCCGGTGGTGAACTGGAATTCGTCCTGCTTCACCTCGATATGCGGCACGAGGCCGGTCTGGGCGCTGGTGCCGAAGCAGTTGGTCGGGTCCGTGGTGGTCGCGGTGCCGGCGGTGGTGCGGCACAGGCGGGTCGGATGGCGATAGCCCTGCAGGGCGTCACCATGACGATAGGAGATATTGCCGAACGAGTAGAGCTCGACGCCACCGAAATCATAGCCGAAATTGTAGAAGCCGAGCGTCAGCTGGGATGCCGGCTGGCCGCCGTTGATCCCGGCGGTGCAATTTTTGGCATTGCAGGCGTCGAGCAGCGGCTTGAAGGCTGCTGATACGTTGGTGACGGTGGTGCCGTCATAGTTCCGCACCGAGAACTGACCGTCGCCGACCGTTGTCCAGTCATTGCGACGATGGAAGAGCGACAGGTCAAGGAAGCCGCTCTCGCCGATCGGCATGCCGAAATTGCCGCTCGCGCTGTAGGTCGTGCCTTCGCCGTCATAATATTGGCCGGCGTTGAACTTCACCGCGCCGCCATAAGTGTCCGACTTGAGGATGATGTTGATGACGCCGGCAATGGCGTCCGAACCATATTGCGCGGCGGCGCCGTCCTGCAGCACCTCGATGCGCTGAACGATGTCCGGCGGAATCAGGTCGATGCTCGGCGCGGCGGAACCGCCGAAGGCGCCGTTGATGACCTGCAGGATGGAGTTGCCGTGGCGGCGCTTGCCGTTGACCAGCACCAGCGTGTGGTTGGGGCTGAGGCCGCGCAGGCGGGCCGAAAGCGAGAAGCTCGCCATGTCGGTGCCCTGCGTCTGCGCCTGGAAGCTCGGCACGAGCTGGGTGAGCGCCTGGTTGAGGTTGGGCTGACCCACCTTTTCAAGTGCGGAGGAGCTCAGCAGCTGGATCGGCGCGGCGCTCTCTGCGGCCATCATGCCGGTGGAACGGGTGCCGGTGACGATGATCTCGCCGCCATCGGCCGGCGGCTCCTGCGGCGTTTCGGCCGTTTGCGCCACGGCTGCGGCGGGAATGGCTGCGCTCGTAAGGAGCAATAGGGCAGCAATATTTCTGCGCGTGATCATGAAGACGTCCCCCTTGTTCTCGTGGTGCGCTCTCCTTTTTGTCTGTCTTTTCGGCGGGTTATGGTTGTTGCGCCGAGCGTCCCGCGTCGCCCTTTGATATGCTGTTTTGCGCCTGGCTAGCTGATCGGACTGGTCGGGATTCGGACATACGCATTTTGTCGTATGGTGGCGGAGGGGGGGTATTCGTAGCTAACATCACTATGATTAGACGCGCTTATTCGGCTCGCCGCGACCTGGGTCGCATGTCTCTCAAGGCCATGTTGGCCAAGACCGTTCTGGCAGGTGCCGCCGCGCTACTGCTGACTGCGGTGCCCGCTCAGGCAGAGGTCACGCGGATCAAGGGTAATCCCAACGCGATCATTCTGGATGGCGTACGCGTCGGCGAGGGGATGGAGACCTTCTACCTCTCCGGCCAACTGCCGTCCCCGGTCGATCCCGCCAAGCCGATGAGCGAGGTCAAGACGCTGGAGGAGATGGGCGACACCAAGGCCCAGACGATCAGCACCCTCAACAAGATCAAGAGCCTGCTCGAGGCGCAGGGCTATAAGATGTCCGATCTGGTGAAGCTGTCGCTGTTCGTCGCGGCGGACCCGCGCACCGGCAAGATGGACTTCGCCGGCGTTAACGAGGGGTTCCGTCAGTTCTTCGGGACGCAGGCTAATCCCAACACCGTTGCGCGCTCCACTTTCCAGGTCGCCGCGCTTGTCGGCCCGCTCTACCTGATCGAGATCGAGGCCATCGCGGTGCGCAAGTCCAGCGGCGCGTCGCCGGAGGCCTCGTACATGCGGCCGCCGCGCCTTCCCCCCGCCCTGCGCAAGAAGTCGCTACTGGCCCAGCATGCGGATCGCGACAGCCGCCGCGGCTGAGCGGGTCTCCACCCCCAGCTTGTCGAAGATCCGCTCCAGATGCTTGGTGACGGTACGCGGGCTGATCTCCAGCACATCGCTGATCACGCGATTGGGTTTGCCATAGCTCACCCATAGCAGCACCTCGGCCTCGCGCCGGGTGAGCGGCAGGCGCTCCTGCAGGCGGTCGAGATCCTGCTCGGGATTGAGCTCGTTGAGGCGGATGAGCACTTCATCCTCCCGATAATGGGCGATGACCTGCATCTCCAGCTCACCCTGGCCCTTGGTCTGTCGCACGCGCACGGCATTGCCGGCGACGCCCTCATCCTTGGTCAGCAGCTTCTCGATCTGGTTGCGGATTTCTTCCGGCAGCGCGGATTCGCTCCGCAGCCAGCCGGGTGAGACGCGCGAGATGGCCTGTTCCGCGCGCGGGGTGCACCACAAGAGACTGCCGCGCGCATCGGTGGCCAGGATCAGCCGGTCGGTCGCATCGAGACTGGCGACGCTGGCATGGACGGCACGCCCCTGGGCCATATGCACGCGCACGCGGGCCAGCAGCTCCTGCAGGTCCACCGGCTTGCGGACATAATCCACCCCGCCGACTTCGAAGGCCTCGACGACATGCTCGCTCTCCGTCAAGCCGGTCATGAAGATGATCGGGATGCTGGCGAGCTGGGGATTGGCCTTGATCTTCTGCGTGGTCTCGAACCCGTCCATGCCGGGCATCACCGCATCCATCAGGATGAGGTCGGGCATGATGTTGCCCAGCTGAGCCAGCGCCACATGGCCGGAGGTCGCGACCAGCACGGAAATCTCGGCTGTCTCCAGCGCGGCGGTGAGCATCCGCAGCGTGTCCGGCTCGTCATCGACGATCAGGACGGTGTCCGAATGTCCGGGAATGCCAATCATGTCAGTAATCCTGTAAGAGGCGCGCCATGGCGGTCAGGTCGTATCGGTCGAGGTGCTGGTAAAGCTGGCGAACGAGCGGCTCGGCGGCGGGTGAGGCCCGCTCCAGCTGCTTGATCTCGGTTTCGATCCCGCGAATGTGCCCGATTCGCAGGCATTCCTGCATCCGGGCGATGTGCTTGCGGGCGATGTCGTCGAGCGCAACCGGCGCTGGCTGCATGGCGGGCGGGGTATCCGGCCCGGCGCTGCCGACATTCGGCGCATCGTCCTGCCAGCGCCACGTCAGTTGCAGCAAATCGCCAATCGCGCCGACGAGCGATTCAAATTCCACCGGCTTGACGAGAAAACGATCGTGCTGCGGACTGTCATGCTCCGGGCGGTGCAGTTCCTCGCTATTGGCCGAGAGCATGAGGATTTGCAGCCGGTCGCCGAACATCGCGCGCAACTCGCAGCCGATCTCCCAGCCGGATAGCCCCGGCAGGCTGATGTCCAGAATGGCGAGGTCCGGCGGCGTCTCGCGCGCGGCGAGCAGCGCCTGTTCGCCATCGGCCCGCGCCTCGACCTGAAAGCCGAGCCCGCGCAGCAACTGCTCGAGGAAGTGGCGCTGGTCGGCATCGTCCTCCACCAGCAGGACATGGCGGGGCTTGCCCTCATAGCCGGTCAGCTTGCGCATGGGCGCCGAGGAGAGGGCCTTGCCGGCCACCTCGCTCAGCATCATCACGATGCGGAAGCAACTGCCGCCTTCCGGCGTGCTGACCAGATAGAGCTGGCCGCCGAGAATCTCCACCAGCGTGCGCGAGATGGCGAGGCCGAGGCCGGCGCCGGACTCCCGCCCCTCGCCGCGCTCGAATGGCTCGAAGATGCGCTGCCGGTCTTCCGGCGCGATGCCCGGGCCGGTGTCCTTCACCTCAAAGGTGGCGATCTGCCCGGCATAACCCACTTTGAGCGTCACGCTGCCGTGTTGGGTGAACTTGATCGCGTTGGAGAGCAGGTTGATCAGCACCTGGCGCAGCCGGTTCTGGTCGAAGCGGGCGATCTCCGGCAGGCGCCCGGTCTTTTCCAGCGTGAATGTGAGGCCCTTGGCGTGGGCGGCGGGGCGCATCATCGAGACGATATGGTCGAGGAAGCTGTTGAGGCGCACCTCTTCAGTGCGCACGCGCAGCATCCCGAATTCGAGCTGGGAGATATCCAGCAGCCCCTCGACCAGATTGGTCAGATGCTCCGAGCAGCGCAGGATGACCCGCGCTGCCTCCTGCGCGTTGACGCCATCGCCCCGCTCGAACAGTTGTGCATAGCCATAGATGGCATTGAGCGGCGAGCGGATCTCGTGACTGACGCTGGCAAGGTAGCGGCTTTTGGCGAGGTTCGCGCTGATCGCACTCTGCCGTGCCGTCTCCAGTTCACTGACCAGATGCTGGGCGCGGATCGTGTAGGCCGCCGCTTCCCGCCAACGGCGAATGCCGAGCAGCAGCAGGAAGCTCAGCGCCAGAAGATCGAGAATGGTGAGCGTTTCCAGCAGCAACCGATCTTCATTGTCGGACACCATGTGCAGGCCGACGAAAATCCCCCCAAAGGCCAGCCCGAGAAGCCCGAGCTTGACGAGGTGGGCGAGCCGGGGCGGTTGCGTCTCCAGAACGCCGGCAGCATCGATCTTCTCGATGGGAGCGGTATCCCTGCGGTGAAGATCCTGCCGCGTCATGGTCGGCCGATCTGCCGGTGATGCGGGCGGTGGCGACGCAGCGTCCTGAAGCCGGGACAATCCGACTCCAACGGCGATCGACCTTGGTTCACGCGCGCACGGTTCATTTGATGAATGGTGCATTGCAAAAAGGACAAACTCAAAGCCTCGCGCGCGCGCGAGGCATTTTCCCGGAATCTGTGGCAAATTTGCTGCAGTGCGTCATAAGGAAAAAGGGCTGTGCCTATTGTGTTCTGGGCACAGCCCTGGCGGTGAGCTTGAGGTCTGTGGGCTGCACGGTGATCCGCGCGAGAGCGCCGGTCTCGCTGGGCAACGCAGCGCTTCCGGCCGGCAGGCCATTGGCCTGCAGCAGGAAAGCGATGATGTTCGTCGTGTCGTCCGGCGTCAGCGAGCCGGGCGCGAATTGCGGCATGGCCCGGCCGACATAATCATGCAGATTGGAGAGCGGGGCATTGCTCCAATGGGCCATGAAGCGATCGCCAAGGCCGGGAATCTCGAACGTGCCTTCCAGCGCCCGGCCGTGGCACATGGCGCAGCGCGTGGCATAGAGGCGGGCGCCAGCTTCGGCCTGCGCGGCCGTATAGACGCCGTCTCGCGTGCTGGCCGAAGGGGGTGTCGCAGCGATCGCGGCGAGGGCGGTCAGGGCAGCGGCCAGCAGCGGGGCAGTGCGCAGCAGCATCGGTCAGCCCTGTGCCTGGAAGCCGGGCGCGAAGACGGGCGCCATGATCTCCAGACCTTTCTCGATATCGGCGACATTGGGCAGTTCCATGCTGTCGCCCACGCCCAGCATCTCGCCCATATCTGGGTTATTGTTCATCACGACGATCCCGTCGCGCTTGGAGGTGAGCGAAACATTGCGATAGCGCACGCTGTAAAAGGCGTCCGGTTGCGGCACGAGCCAGCCGGTCTGGCCGCGCACCGGGATGATGGTCTTGTCCTGCCACAGGTCGCGGGCGGCATAGCCGGTGCAGTTGATCACGACCTTCTGGGGCAGTGCCGCATAGTCCGCCGGGCGAGCGAAGTCGCGCATCACGAACTGCCCGCCGCGCTCGAAGAACTCGCCGAGCATGACATGGGCATAGCTGGCGAAGTTGAAGATCATCTGCGAGCTGCGCCGCACATGGGGTTGCGGGAAGGGGTTCTCCTCGGCGCTCAGCGGCTGCGCCTGCGGCACGATGTCCCGAATGCGTTCGCTATAATGGCCGAACTCGGAATTCTGCTGTGGCCGCCCACTCGTCGCGAAGTTCTGCGTGATTGCAGGGTCGGCTGGCCACTCCCGCCGGGTGATCGGCGTATCCGAAAGCTGGTAGGAATCGCCGAACTCCACCGGATGGCCCGGCAGACCGAGATAGGTGCGAAAGGCCTTCCACGAGAAGCGGGCCATGCGTTCCCACAGCTCGCCAAAGGCGGGGCCGGCGGGCTCGGCCAAGGCGATGCGGCTATCCGGGGTGAACGATCCGCTGGCGCGGAACGAGCGGGTCTGCTGGATGGATTCGCGCGCATAGAGCGTGACCTTGAGGCCGGCGCGCTGGGCCATCACGGCCGTGGTCAGGCCGATAATCCCGCACCCCACCACCGCAATCTCGCGCGGCAGCACGGAGAGCGCCTTGCCGACCGCGATGTCGGCGGAGCCCCAGGAGAGCGACCAGCCGCTGCCGCCATGGCCATAATTATGGATGACGAGGGCATCGCCCACCGTCTCCACGTCCAGATTCGGCCCGGCGGCGCGCAGCGGGCGGATGCAGCATTTCACGTCGATCAATTGGTCGCGACTGATGCGAATGGGAACGAGCGCCGTCCGGCGGCTTGGTGCACGCAAAGTCGCGGGACGGGAACCGGAGGCTGGCGCGCAGGCCTGCAGCCCTAGCATGGCTGCGGCGCCGATCGTTCCTGTGAGCATGGCCCGGCGTTCGACGCCCAGCTGCCCCTCTTGCCGAAATTCTGCCATGCGACCCCCATTTGAGACGCAGACTGTAGGGCGCGAGGGGAGGGCAGCAATTGCCCAGAATACGTATTGAGTGCTGGAAAGGCTCAGTCCCCGCCGAGGCCGAGCGCGGCCCAGTCGAGCAGCTCTGTTTCTTCCCCAGCGCGCGCGGCCGGCGCGCCTTCCGGCCGGACGATCAGCGCATTGGCCTGGGCAGCGGCATGCATCGCGCCGCTATCCTGGAAAGCCAGCGGCGTGGCCATGCCCACGCCGTCGACCATCGCGCGCATGAACAGCCTGCGCTTGCCGCCCGGGGGGAGGTCAGCGCCGAGCCGAACCGTGCGGCTCTTGGGCAGCACATCCGTTCCGCCGGCAAGACGCCGAATGAGCGGCAGCAGGAACAGCGCGCCGGTGACCATTGCCGAGACCGGATTGCCGGGCAGGCCGAGCATGATCTGCCGCCCGATGCGTGCCACGATCAGCGGCTTGCCGGGCTGCATGGCGATCCGCCAGAAATCGATGCTGCCGCCTGCCGCCTCCAGCGCCGGGCGCACCAGATCGTGATCGCCCACGGACGCTCCGCCGGAGGTGACGATGACATCGGCGGTAGCCGCATCGCGCAGCGCGGCGGTCAGCGCATCCAGATCGTCCCGCACGATCCGCTCGATGGTCACCACGCCGCCCGCGCCGCCAATCATGGCGCGCAACATCGCGCCGTTGGAGGCCGGGAGCTTGCCGGGCGGGCAGGGCGCGCCGGGCGGGACGAGCTCGTCGCCGGTGGAGAGGATCGCGACCCTCGGCTGGCGATGCACCGTCAGCGTCTCGTGGCCGGCAAGCGCCGCCAGACCAATCTGGGCCGCGCCGATGCGCAGGCCAGCTGGCAGCAGCGTGTCACCCTGCGCGAAATCGCTGGCACGCGGGCGGACATGCCGCCCCGCACCGCCCGGTCCGTCGCCGGTCAGGCGAATGGACAGGCCATCGGCAGCGATATCTTCCTGCACCACCACGGTATCCGCGCCGGGGGGCAGCGGTGCGCCGGTGAAGATCCGCATTGCTTCGCCCGCGCCGATGGCCTGAGCCGGAGGAACGCTGCCCGCCGCGCTTTCGCCCACCAGGCGCCAGGGACCGGGAAGATCGGCATGACGGATCGCGTAGCCATCCATGGCGGAGAGGGCCGTCCAGGGCTGGTCGCGGACTGCGGTCAGCGGTGCGGCCAGCCATCGGCCGTTCGCCTCAGCCAATGAAACCGCCTCGGGCGCGAGCGGGGTGGCGAGGGCGAGCAGTCGCTGCTGTGCGTCATCGACAGAGATCATGGGCGCGCCCCCGCCATGATCTCAGGCGGTCCAGTCGCCGGACTTGCCGCCCGCCTTGGCCGTGACGTGGATGTCGCGAATGACCATGTGCTTATCCACGGCCTTGAGCATGTCGTAGAGTGTCAGCAAGGCGGCGGAGACGGCGGTCAGCGCTTCCATCTCCACGCCGGTTTTGCCGGATGTGCGCACGGTCGCCGTGGCGATGGCGCCGCCCGCATCCAGCGCAAGGTCGAGCGTCAGGCCGGTGAGCGGCAGGGGATGACAGAGCGGAATGATGTCGCTGGTGCGCTTGGCGGCCATGATGCCGGCGATGCGCGCGGCGGCGAACACATCGCCCTTGGCGGCAGTGCCGTCCGCAATCGCGGCGCGAGCTGCTTCATTCATATCGATCTTACCGGTCGCGCTGGCGGTGCGGCTGGTGTCGGCCTTGGCTGTTACATCCACCATGCGCGCGGCGCCGGCCTCGTCGGTATGGCTGAGGCCGCTCATGCGCCGATCAGCGCGCGGGTCGCTGCCTCGACATCATCCTGCCGCATGAGCGATTCGCCGACCAGGAAGCAGCGCACGCCATGCTCCGCCATCGCATCGAGGTCCGCCTTCGAGCCAAGACCGGACTCGGCGACGAAGGTGCAGCCCTCCGGCGCGCTGCCGACCAGCTCATAGGTGCGGGCGAAATCGACCGAGAAATCCTTGAGGTTGCGGTTGTTCACGCCAATCAGCCGCGAGCGCAGGGTCAGCGCCCGCTCCAGCTCGGCGGCATCATGCACCTCCACCAGCGCATCCATGCCGAGGCCGAGCGCGGCATCCTCGATCTCCTGCATCTGCGCATCGGAGAGGGCCGAGACGATGATCAGCACGGCATCGGCGCCGATCGCCCGGCTCTCCAGCACCTGCCAGGGATCGACCATGAAGTCCTTGCGGATTACCGGCAACGAGACGGCGGCGCGCGCCGCGATGAGATAATCCTCATGGCCCTGAAAATAGGGCGCGTCGGTCAGCACCGAGAGGCAGGCCGCGCCGCCCGCCTGATAGGCGCGGGCATGGGCCGGCGGATCGAAGTCGGCGCGGATCAGCCCCTTGGATGGCGAGGCCTTCTTGACCTCGGCGATGAGGCCATAGCCGCCCGCGGCCACCCTGGCGTCGAGCGCGCGACGGAAGCCCCGCGGTGGGGTCTGGGAGGCAGCCATCGCCTGCAGGTCGGCGAGTGACGTCGCCTGCTTGCGGGCGGCGACCTCGTCCCGCTTGGTGGCGCAGATTTCATCGAGCTTGTTCATGCGTAGGCGATCCAGCAGTCGAGCAGGGTGTTGGCAAGGCCGCGGTCGAGGGCTTCGGTGGCTTCCTCGACCCCTTCGGTCAGCGTTTCGGCCTTGCCGGCGACGATCAGCGCGGCAGCGGCATTGAAGAGCACGGCATCGCGATACGGGCCGGCCTCGCCCAGCAGCAGCGCCCGCAGTTTCGCGGCATTGTAGGCCGGGTCGCCGCCCTTGATTGCGTCGATAGGGTGTGTCGGCAGCCCGGCATCGGCCGCGCTGATCCGTCGCATCGCAATGATGCCGTCGCTCGTCACATCGGCCACGTCATTGCCGCCGGCGAGGGAGAGTTCGTCCAGCCCCTCATCGCCGGAAATCACCATCGCCCGTTCGGTGCCCAGCTCCGCCAGCGCCTGTGCATAGATCGGCACATAGGCCGGGCGCGCAATGCCGATGAGTTGGCGGGTGACGCCGGCCGGATTGGCGAGCGGGCCCATCAGGTTGAAGATGGTCCGCCGGCCCAGCGCCTTGCGGATCGGCGCAATCCGCGCGAGCGAGGGATGATGCTTTTGCGCAAAAAGGAAGCAGATGCCGAGGTCCGCCAGCGTGCGCTCGGCGGTGTCTGCTGCGCGGTCGAGGTCCAGTCCCAACGCCTCGAGCGTGTCGGCGGCGCCGGCCTTGGAAGACGCAGCGCGATTGCCGTGCTTGGCCACCGGCGCGCCACAGGCGGCGACGACAAGGCTGACGGCAGTCGAGATGTTGAGCGTATGATGGCCATCGCCACCGGTGCCGCACACGTCGATGGTCCCCGCCGGCGCCTGCACGGGAATGAGGCGCGCCCGCATCTCCCGGGCGGCGGCGGCAATCTCGGTGGCCGCCTCGCCGCGCTCGGCCAGTGTGACCAGAAAGGCGGCGATTGCTTCGTCCTCCACCGTGCCATCCAGAATGGCGGCGAAGGCGCGGGCGGCGTCCTCCGGCGAGAGAGGGCTGGCAGGATCGGGCAAGCTGTTCATTGCCGATCCTTTGCAATCTGCGGCGCGCAAAGTCGAGGGTCGATCAATGCTCTGCCGCCAAAGGATCGCGATGCGAAGCTGTTGACGCTGCCGTGCCTGTCGTGGCAATGGCTCCAGCGCATCGCCACTGAGCGGTCGTCCCGGCCGAGTGCCGGTGAGGGTCGGCGAACGGTCGATGAGCGGGTATAGCTCAATGGTAGAGCACTAGCCTTCCAAGCTTGTGATGCGGGTTCGATCCCCGCTACCCGCTCCAGCCCTTTTTCATTCGTATCGCGATGTTGCAAGCCGGCTGCGCACGTGCGGTGATCTGGGCGATCATTCATGATCGGGCGGCATTCTTCGCTCTTGATTCCCTTTGTGAGCGGACAGGTGCAGAAGATACCGCGCGCTAAGGTCACGCTGCTGGCACGGACTGCTGGCGTTAGAATGAGCCATATGCAACCGACCGCGCTTCGCCTCGTTCCCTTTCCTGAACAGAGTTCCGGCTGCATGGGGGGAAGAGGTGAGCGAGCCATCGTTTGATGATGCGCCGGAAGGCACGACAAAGCGCCGGGTTGAGATCAATCCTACCGTGTTCTTCGTCTCGGCCGGTCTCATTCTCGCCTTTGTGTTGTTCGGAGCAATCGCTCCTAACGTTGCCGGCCGGCTATTCGCCGCTGCGCAGGCGCTCATCGTGGCGGACTTCGGCTGGTTCTACATCGCATCGGTGGCCGGCTTTCTCGTGTTTGCCCTGTTTTTGATGTTCAGCCGCTATGGCGACGTCAAACTTGGGTCCGACGACAGTGAACCGGACTACAGCTATCCTTCATGGTTCGCGATGCTGTTCAGCGCCGGGATGGGGATTGGGCTGATTTTCTTCGGCGTAGCCGAGCCTATCCAGCATTACGCCTTGCCGCCGGTCGGCGAAGGTCGCACGATCGAATCCGCCCGTCAGGCGATGGTCCTTACCTTCTTCCACTGGGGGCTCCACGCCTGGGCGATCTACATCGTCGTCGGCCTGGCGCTTGCCTATTTCGCCTTTCGTCGCGGTCTGCCGCTCACCATCCGCTCGGCGCTCTACCCGCTGATCGGGGAGCGGATCTATGGTCCTATCGGCCACGCTGTCGACATCTTCGCCGTGCTGGGCACCATGTTCGGGGTCGCGACTTCGCTCGGTCTGGGCGTGCTGCAGGTGAATGCCGGCTTTAGCTATCTGTTCGGTCTGCCGAGCAACACGGTCATCCAGCTCGTCTTGATTGCCGCCATCACGGGGTTGGCGACGCTGTCGGTTGTCATGGGACTGGACCGAGGCGTGAAGCGCCTGTCGGAACTGAACATCATCCTGGCCGCCCTTTTGCTGGTCTTCGTGCTCGTGACGGGGTCGACGGTGTTTCTGCTTCAGGCCTTCGTCCAGAATGTGGGGACTTATCTTAGCGAGGTCGTGCAGCGCACCTTCCGTCTGTACGCCTATGAGCCCAATCCGTGGTTGGGTAGCTGGACGCTGTTCTACTGGGGCTGGTGGATCGCATGGTCGCCATTTGTCGGCATGTTCATCGCGCGCATCTCGCGCGGGCGGACAATCCGCCAGTTCGTCGGCGGCGTTCTGCTCGTCCCGGCGCTGTTCACCTTCCTTTGGATGACGGTATTCGGGAACACAGCGATCGCGCTCGATCTGAGCGGCGCAGCCCACATCGCCGATACGGTCGCCAACAACCTCCCGGTCGCCTTGTTCGAGACGCTTGAGCAGCTCCCGCTTTCCACCATTGTTTCAGGCATCGCGACGCTTCTCATCATCACGTTCTTCGTAACGTCAGCGGATTCCGGTGCGTTGGTCATGGATATGATCACGTCCGGCGCGGCGAAAGACCCTCCCGTCTGGCAGCGTGTTTTCTGGGCGGTCTGCGCCGGCGGTGTCGCGGCGGTGCTGCTGGTCGCCGGTGGGCTTCAGGCGCTTCAAACCGCGGCGATCGCCAGCGCGTTGCCCTTCGCTGTGGTCATGGTGTTCATTTGCTATGGCCTGTTGCGAGCCCTTCAAACCGAGAGCCAGGAAGCGATGGACCTGTCTGCTGCGGGCGCGGCCACGGGCGCAGAAAACGCCCTCACATGGCAGCAGCGCCTCGCAACCATCACCCGGTTTCACGATCGAGACGAAGTCCTTACTTTTCTAGCCGACATAGCCCAGCCGGCCCTCGCGGCCGTGGCGGCGCAGATGCGAGACAGCGGCATTTCCGCGCGCCTCATGCAGGATGCCGATCATGTGGGGCTCACCATCCCGCATGGCGAGCGAGGCGATTTCGATTACACCGTCCGTGCGCGCGGATTTCGTGTGGCGAGTTTTGTTTGGGCCGAGCCGCGAAAGACCCAGGAGCGAGAGCGCCTACATTATCGCGCCGTGGCGCACTCTTCCGACGGCGGGCAGCCTCATGACGTGACCGGCTATACCGACGAGCAACTGATCAACGATCTGCTTAATCGCTATTCCCGCTTCCGTCACAGCCGGCGGATGTCGTGATGCGATCAGCGGCAGTCAGCAGAAGGTAAAGGGTAGAGCTCGTCTGAAATGTAGTCGTAAGACGCAAACGGCATTTGGCCTCAGAGAACATTTCATCCGATTGCAAGCTCGCGTGAGGGAGACTTCAAGGGAGCGTGTTCGTTCGTCCGCACGCTTTCTCCGACGGAAATTTGTCAGCGAGGTTCTGCTGAGACACGGGCTCATTCTGAGCGAAAAAGCCGTCAGCTATCCCTCCATCCGAAATGCGGTGAATGGAGAATCTTTATTAACGTCTTGGTACGACCTGCGGCCCAAAGGTGCTGAAAACAGTCACATCAGCAAAGGCCTATGTCACTCATTCAACGCGTGCCTGCTCGCTATCTCTGGCCTGTGCTATTGCTTCTCGGGTTGTGCTTTGGAAGCATTCTAGGGCTCATTTTAGTCACGACCTCCGCGCAGGATCGGCTTGAGGCAGTACGCGAGACGCGGACGCTGGAAGCTGCCCTCGCGACAAGCGTCTCCATGGTGGAGCATGATCTTCAGGACTACGCGAAATGGGACGACGCAGTGCGCCACATTTCGTACGACTTCAGCGCGGCGTGGATCGACGACAACATCACGGCTTACCTCGGTAAAACCCAGAATTATGACCATGTCTTTGTCATCGGTCCTGACGGGGGGACCCGCTACGCCTTCAGCAACGGGAACCGATCCTCATCTAAACTTGCCGAGATACTGGGTCCGTCAATTCAGACGGCGATGGCAAAAGTGCGTGCTATGGATGATCGTGGCACGCCAATCGTCAGCGGCTTTGCCCGCGAGAAACGTCAGGTTTTCGTCTACTCGGTTGCTGCCGTTGTTCCCTTGACCAACAAAGTGTCGGCGCCTGCGGGTGAGAGGCACCTGCTCGTCATAGCCGAGCGTTTTGATGCGAGCCATCTCGCCAGTATCCGTGCCAAGCACCATCTCCCCGCCCTAGCGCTAAACCTGGCACGGCCAGCCCCGTCGAGCGCCGCGCTAGTCCTGCGAGATATGGATGGTAACCAGATCGCATCCGTTGAGGTCGCGTTCGAGACCCCTGGCACACAATTTCGTCGCGAGGTCATCCCTGGGTTTGCCGGCATCATGGTCGTCGCGGTTATCGCTGCGCTTTTTATCCTGCGGCAGGGGGGGCAGTCCATTGCAGCATTGACAGCCAGCCAAGCCAGAACTCAGCATTTGGCGAACCACGATCCTTTAACGGAGCTTCCTAATCGCCGCGTCCTCCTCGGTCGGCTCAACGAGGCGATTGCGACCGGTAATCATTTCGTTCTGCTTTACATGGACCTGGATGGCTTCAAAGGCGTGAACGATCTTTATGGCCATGGCGCAGGAGACGCCCTGCTGCGGGAGGTGGCATCCCGGCTCGCGGCGGCAGCGCCGGCGCATTCGCTGATTGCTCGCACGGGCGGCGACGAGTTTGCAATATTGTGCCAGCTTGATGTCGATGGCCCGGGATGTTCGCTCGCCGAACGCATCATCGCTTCCTTTCAGACGACAGTTCCGGTTGCCGGCGCCAATATTCTCATCGGAATATCCGTTGGCGTCGTGACGTCTTCTTCAGATGCTCTCGTCGATATCGACGAGCTGATGCGCCGTGCAGACGTTGCAATGTACAATGCCAAAGCCAGGGGGAAGAACCGCTGGAGCGACTTCACCCTTGAACTGGACGAAGAACATCTCGTGCGGAAGCGTCTTGAACAGGACCTGCGCATTGCAATCGCGGAAAATCGAATTGAACTGGCCTATCAGCCCATTGTTCTAGCGGAATCCGGCGCCATTGTTGGGCTTGAAGCCCTGGCGCGATGGACCCATCCCACCGAAGGTCCAATTCCCCCAGATGTCTTCATTCCGCTTGCCGAAATGACTGGCCTAATCGGCTCCTTGGGAGGGCAGGTGCTCCGCAGGGCCTGCATCGACATCAAGCCTCTCGGCATCGACCTCTCGGTCAACCTCTCGCCCGCGCAGTTTTGGGATGCACATCTTGCTGACCAGATCAGCGCAATCCTTGCCGACACAGGCTTTCCAGCTGACCGGCTCGAACTCGAGATCACTGAAAGCTATTTGCTGGGTCGGCCACAGGCCGCTGCGGCAATCATGGCCGATCTGCGGACCTTGGGCATCCGGCTCGCTTTGGACGACTTTGGAACTGGCTTCGCAAGTATTGGTTACCTCCAATCCTTCAAATTCGACCGGTTGAAAATAGATAAGCTCTTCGTGAAAGAAGCCATGGGCTGTGCATCAGGTCGCGATCTGTTGGTAGCCATTGTAGCGCTGGCCCAAGCGCTGGGTCTTAGGATCACGGCAGAAGGCGTAGAGACAGAAGATCAAGCGGCCCTCGCCCGGGCCGCAGGATGCCACTGGCTGCAAGGCTGGCTGTTCGGCCGCCCGATGCCGCTCGCCCAGCTACTCCAAGAAAGCAGTCTAAGGCGCGGGACTCAGAAAAGATGATTCTCGATTGCAGCCGCTGAACGAGAATGAAGTGGGTGGCGTGGCCGCTCCTGCCGACCGAGCGATAGTGTAAACCCCAATCTTTTGGCCTTCGGAGCCGTCATTGGTTCGGCTTCAACAACCGACCGGTGTGTTGAGTGCAGCACCCAGCTTAGACAGCAAGGGGGCGCAAGCGAACAACTGGAGCGCTTTGAATCGCGGGCGCCGCCGGGGTGCTCGCTGTCCGCGCCTCACGCTCATGGGGATCGAATTAAGCGTCAGGAACGTTCCGCGATCACCAGCGGAGGCAGTATGCATTGGCCAGAACAGTTGATTATCGTGCGCCACGGGCAAAGCGCGGGGAATGTCGCCCGCGACGCTGCGCACGAGGCAGCGCATGACCGGATCGCTCTGACCTCGCGGGATGCCGACGTGCCGCTGAGCGACCTCGGTACGGCGCAGGCGCGCGCCCTGGGTCTGTGGTTCTGCGAGCAGCCGGCCGAGCATCGGCCACAGATTCTCTTATCTTCTCCCTATCTCCGCGCCTTTCAGACCGCGGAGCTTTTCCGCGAGGCGGGCGGGACCGACCGGCAGGAGCCGATCTGCTTTGACGAGCGCCTGCGCGAGAAGGAGTTCGGCATTCTCGATGGCCTCACCACGCCCGGCGTCGCGAATATCTTCCCTGATCAGGCCGAATTTCGGCGCCTGCTGGGGAAATTCTATCACCGCCCGCCCGGGGGCGAGAGCTGGTGCGATGTCATCCTGCGGTTGCGCTCCGTCCTCGATACCATCTCGCTTCATTATGCCGGAAAGCGGGTGATGATCTTCACGCATCAGGTGGTGGTCCTCTGCATGCGCTACATCATCGAGAGCCTCGATGAACAACGCATCTTGGCGATCGACCGGGAAGGGGACGTGGCCAATTGCGCCATTACCGACTATCTCTTCGATCCGTCGGCCGGCCGGGATGGCGGGCTCAAGCTCCAGCGCTACAATGTGACAGCGCCGATGCAGAACCACGCGACCCCGGTCACCAGCGAACCTGACGCGATCACGGGGCGGCGCGGATGATGCCGACCCTCGACCGCGCCTGGCTCGAAGCCCATCCGCTGCCGCCGATCGCGGCACTGGGCGATAAGGACGCGCGGGGCCGGGTTCTCCTGGTCGGCGGCGCGGAGTTCGTGCCGGGCGCGCTCAGGCTCACCGGCGAGGCGGCGCTGCGCGCGGGAGCCGGCAAGCTCCAGATGGCGACCGTGCGATCCGCCGCAATGGCGCTCGCCGTCCTGGTGCCCGAGGCGGCGATGATCGCCCTGCCTGCGGATGAGGATGGCGAGATCGCGCTCGAGGCGGTCGGGTTGCTGCAGGAACGCCTCGCGCGCTGTGACACGCTCATCCTCGGGCCGGGGATGTCCGCGGGGGATCGCACCGAGCAGTTTGTCGCCGCGCTGCTCGGCACGCCAAAGCCGGGCCAGACGATCATCCTCGATGCCGCTGCCCTCACTTGTGCCCGGAAGCTCGAGAAGCTGGTGGCGGCGCATGAGGGGCGGGTCATCCTGACGCCCCACCATCGGGAAATGAGCTTTCTGACCGGGCAGGATATCGACGTGATCCGCAAAGACCCGCGCGGCGCGGCGCTGCGTGTGGCGCGTGCCTTCAACGCGGTCGTCGTCCTGAAGAGCGCCCAAACCCTGATCGCGTCGCCGCGAGAAGATGAGCCCTTGCTGTTCGAGGGCGGCAGCATCGGTCTCGCCACGGGCGGGTCGGGCGATGTGTTGGCCGGTCTCATCGGCGGCCTTGCCGCGCGCGGCGCCGATCCTTTGCGAGCGGCGGCCTGGGGTGTCTTCGTCCATGGCGCGGCGGGCGCCGGCGTCGCCAACCAGATTGCCCAAGTCGGATTTCTCGCGCGCGATCTTCTGCCGGTCATTCCCGGGCTGATCGCTAGCCTGGAACCGGAGCGATGAACGACGGCAATCGTATTGCCAAAGGTTAATATGGGCGGCGCGGCGGGGTCCGCGGCGTCGTTCGGTGGTTGTTCTGCGAAGGGGCGCGCGCCTGCGCCCCCAGGATGGAGAAACGACATGGCCACGACCAAGACTGCCGCAAAGCCCAAAGCCAAGCCCGCATCGAAGAAGCCTGCATCGAAGACGGCGCGCAAGACCCAGCGGGCGGCGGCAAAGCCCGCCGACGCGATCAAGCTGCTCAAGGACGACCACAAGGAGGTGAAGGGCTTTTTCGACCAATATGCTGATCTCGAAGACGATGCCGAGAAGCAGGCGCTGGCTGACAAGATCTGCCTCGCTCTGACGGTTCATGCGCAGATCGAAGAAGAAATCTTCTATCCCGCCGCGCGCGAGGCCATCGACGATGATGACCTGCTCGACGAGGCCGAAGTGGAACATGCCAGCGCCAAGCAACTCATCGCTGAGATCCAGGCCATGAAGGCGGGTGACCGCCTGTTCGACGCCAAAGTGACGGTGCTTGGCGAATATGTTGAGCACCATGTCGAGGAAGAGGAGCAGGAGATGTTTGCGGAAAGCCGCGAGAGCGAACTCGATCTCAAGGCCCTGGGCGCCGAGCTCGCGGCCCGCAAGGCCGAGTTGATGGCGCAGGCCAGCAAATAAGCATGGCCGTCCAGGAGCCGGCCGACCCCTCGGCCGAACGGCTGGACTGCCTGATCGTCGGCGGCGGCCCTGCGGGGCTGACCGCCGCGATCTATCTCGCACGCTTTCATCTGACGGTCTGCGTCATAGACGGCGGACATAGCCGAGCCGCCTTGATCCCGCTCACCCGCAATCATGCCGGGTTTCCGGAAGGCATCTCCGGGGTCGATCTGCTTGCGCGGATGCGCGGACAGGCGACCCTCTATGGCGCGCGCCTGCAGGACGGGATCGTCGAGAGCCTCGCGCATGATGGCAGCCAGTTCATCGCGCACGCGGGCGGCCGAAGCCTCGCTGCGCGGACCATCCTGCTCGCCACCGGCGTGGTCAATCGCCGCCCCATGATGATGGACGATCTATGCCATGATCGCGCGCTTGCGACCGGTCGGCTCCGCTATTGTCCGATCTGCGATGGCTATGAAGTCACGGACAAGGCCATCGCGGTGCTCGGAACGGGCGAGCGCGGCTATAATGAAGCCACGTTCCTTCGCGGCTATTCCGCCGATATCACGCTGGTCGCGCCTGAAGGGGGACATAGTCTGGAACCGGCGCAATGCGCTGGGCTGAAAGCGGCGGGCATCGATATTGCCGGACAATGTACGTCCATCAGCTTGGTGGAAGATCAGATCGCGCTCGGCATCGAGAGCGAGACGCGCCGCTTCGACACGCTGTATCCGGCGCTGGGTTCGGACATCCGCTCGGAGCTGGCCGGGATGCTCGGCGCAAGCCGCACATCCGAGGGGTGTCTGATGGTCGACGCCCACCAGCGCACAGACATCCCCGGGCTTTATGCCGCCGGCGATGTCGTCCTCGGCCTCGACCAGATCAGCCACGCGATGGGGGAGGGCGGCGTCGCCGCGACCACGATCCGGAACGATCTGGCCAAGGTGGCGCCCCTCCGTCGCTAGTCAACGCTGCGACGACCGCCCACTCACATCATCCGCATCCGCAGGTTGAACAGGATCACCAGCGTGCCGCCGACCATGAGCGCGATGATCAGGCTGGAGAAGAGGATGAGCTGGAGGTCGTCACGCGTCGAGCGCTTGAGGCCGATGTGGAGGAAGCAGCGAAACTGCACGACAATCTGGATGAGCGCCAAGGCCAGCACGAGCGCATAGGTGGCGGTGCTGCCGAGCACCGGCCAGCGCACGAGCGCAAAGGCGACGCTGGTCAGCAAGAGTGCGGCGGCATAGCCCAGCACATAGCCGCGTGTCTCGCGGCGAGGGTCGTCTCGGCGTTCGCTCATGGGATCAGCCCCGGTAGATAGACGGTCGAGAAGATCGCGATCCAGATGATGTCGAGGAAGTGCCAGAACAGGCCGAGGCGCAGAAGGTTGATCTTCACGCGCGCATCAAGGCCGATGATCCGCAACTGCGCCATCATCACGACCATCCACAGGCTGCCGGCGAGCACATGCAGGCCGTGCAGCGGCACCAGCGCGAAAAAGGCCGAGAGGAAGCCGCTGCGCATGGGCGTGGCGCCATGGGCGATCATGCCGGCAAAATCGTGCAGTTCCAGCCCCAGGAAGAGCAGCCCCAAGGCAAGTGTCAGCCCCAGCCAGGTCTGGATGCTCGCCTGCGCCGCCCCATGCTTCATCGCGATCGAGGCCAGGCCGTAGGTGATGCTGCTGGTGAGCAGGACCAGCGTTTCCAGAAAGGTCGGGCCGATCTTATATTCGCTCGCGGGGGTCGGGCCGCCGGCGGTCGCGGGGAGCATGACGCCATAAGTGGCGAAGAGCAGCGCGAAGATCACCGCGTCGCTCATCAGGAACGCCCAGAAGCCGAACAGGGCCGAGCCCGCCGCCTCATGGGCTTGCGCGTCGGTGCTGCCTAGATTGAGGCCGGGGTGTTTTGTCTCACCGGCTGTCATGGGTGCACCTCGGCCAGGCCCGCATTCGCGGGGGCCGTCTCCATCTCGCGGGGGATGGGCCGCGCCCGCGCCACCGCGTCGAGCCAGGCCCGCTCCGTCCGTTCGACCGCGCTGGCCGGGATCAGCCGGTGCGTGTCGCGGGCGAAGCTGCGCGCGATCACCGTCGCTATGACCGCAAGCAGGCCAAGGATCGCCAGCCACCACATATGCCAAACGAGAGCAAAGCCGGCTGCCGTGCTGGCAATCCCGATGATCGGCGCGACGGCGCTGTTTTTCGGCATCTCGATGTCTTCATAACGGGCCGGCGGGGCATAAGGCGCACCCTTGCGCTTGGCGTCGAAGAACCAATGACGCTGGTCGACCTGCGGCAGCCGGGCAAAATTATACTCCGGCGGCGGCGCCGCGATCGACCATTCGAGCGCCCGCCCATCCCAGGGATCGCCTGCGAAGACGCGGGTGGCGGCGCGCTTGCGCAGGCTCACCCAGAGCTGGACGAAGAGCGCCACGAAGCCGCAGAACAGCACGAGCGCGCCGACTTCCGCCGCATAGAGCCAGGGCCGGTAGGCGGTCTCCATCACCGCCGGGGTGCGGCGCGCCATGCCTGCAGCGCCCAGCACGTAGAGCGGCATGAAGGCGAGATAGAAGCCGATCACCCAGCAGGCGCAGGATATCTTGCCCCACCGCTCATCGAGCCGAAAGCCGAACGCCTTGGGGAACCAGAAGGTATAGGCGGCGAGCAGGCCGTAGAGCGTACCCGGGATCAGCATATTGTGGAAATGCGCCACGAGGAACAGCATGTTGTGCACGATGTAATCGAGCGGCGGGAAGGCGAGGATGATGCCGGTGAGCCCTCCGAGCACGAAGGTCATCATGAAGGCGAGCGCATAGCACATGGGCGTGGTGAAGCGCACTTCGCCGCGGAACATCGTCCAGATCCAGTTGTAGATCTTGACCCCCGTCGGCACGCCGATCGCCATCGTCGCGATGCCGAACACGGCGTTCAGGCTCGGGCTCTGCCCCATGGTGAAGAAATGATGCAGCCAGACGGTGAAGGAGAGCACCGCGATCGCCATCGTCGCGATCACCAGCGAGTTATAGCCGTACAGCTCCTTTGAGGAGAAGGTGGAGACCACTTCGGAATAAATACCGAAGGCTGGCAGGATGACGATGTAGACCTCTGGATGGCCGAACATCCAGAACAGGTTGGCATAATGCATCATGTTGCCGCCAAGGGCGTTGGTGAAGAAGTGGAAGTCCAGATAGCGGTCGAGCGCCAGCAGCGCCGTCGCGACCGTCAGCGGCGGCATCGCGAAGATCATCAATATGGCGGTGCACAAGCTGGTCCAGGCGAACAGCGGCATCCGCATCAATGTCATTCCCGGACAGCGCATCTTATAGATGGTGACGGCGATGTTGATGCCGGCCAGGGTGGAGGCAACCGAGCCCAAAGTAACGGCCCAGATCCAGTAATCCGGCCCGACGCCGGGATTGAAGCCGATCTCCGTGAACGGCGGATAGCCGCTCCAGCCGCCGGTGGAGAAGCGGCCGATCACCAGTGAGGCCATCATCAGCCCCGCGCCGGCTGCAGTGAGCCAGAGGCCGATGGCGTTGAGCAGCGGATAAGCGACATCGCGCGCGCCGATCTGCAGCGGCACCAGATAGTTGATCAGCCCGGTGAGGAAGGGCATCGCCATGAAGAAGATCATGATCGAGCCATGGGTGCTGAACAGCTCGGCAAAATGCTCGGGCGCAACCAGGCCGGGATTGCCGATTGCCACCGCCTGCTGCAGCCGCATCAAATTGGCCTCGATCAGCGCGCGCGCCAGCATGACCAGGGCGATCGCGACGTACATGATCCCGATCTTCTTGTGATCGAGGCTGGTGAGCCATTCCGTCCACAGCCAGCGCCAGCGGCCGAGGCGGGTGATCAGCACGACCACGAAGAGCGCACCGGCCACCACCATGGCACCGGCTCCGGCGGCGATCAGTTCATTGGCGTTGGGGTTTCCCCAGGCACGCACGAAGGGCAGCGCATCCCAGCGGAACCGCCCCAGCAGCGCCGGCATAAGCGGCACGCTCAATGGGCCTGCCCCTGTGTGCTCGCCATCATCAGATGCTCGAACAGGCCCGGCGGGACGGATGAGAACAAGGCAGGTTGCGGGGCGATGGAGCGGGCGGTGATCGCCGCCAGCGCCTTGTCGTCGAGCGGCCTGCGGACGGCGCGCACCTGCCCCAGCCAGCGGCGATAGTCGGCCGGCGGCAGCGCCACGACGTCGAACTTCTGGTTCTGAAAGCCTTTCCCGTTGAACTGCGTGTTCTGGCCGCGGAAGACGCCGGCCCGACTGGCGGCCAGATGCAACTGCGTGCGCATGCCGGCCATGGCGTAGATCTGCCCGGCAAGCTGCGGGATCAGTAGCGACTGCATGACCGTCCCGCTGGTCAAGCTGAGATGGACGGGCCGGCCGACGGGGATGGCCAGCCGATTGACAGTCGCGATGCCCTCCTCGGGGTAGATGAAGAGCCATTTCCAATCGAGCGCCACCACCTGCACCTCCAGGGGCGGCTGGCTGGACGCGAGCGAGCGGTATGGGTCGAGCCGGTGCGTCGCATTCCACAGGAGGACGCCGAGCCCGATGACGATGGCGGTCGGCGGGATCCAGATGAGCAGCTCGAGCGGCCAGGAAAATCCCCAATTGGGCCGATAGGCGTCATCCCGGTTGGAGAGGCGATAGTGCCAGGCGAAGAGGGGGACGAGGATGAAAACGGGCCCCGCTACGAAGATGAGCACGATGGCAAGCTGAAGAAAAAGGTGCCACTGGTCCGCCGCCACAGGTCCGGCATGGTTGACCACGCCGAGCTTCAGTGCCTCGCATCCGCCGAGCAGCAGCGGCAGGCCGAGCAGCGCGACGCCCGGGCGAACCGCCCGAGCGCCTTCGCCACTGCGCTTCATCCCGCCTGTCCCCCTCCGGTGGCCGACTGCGCCACGATCCGCACCGGCACGCCCTTGGCGGCCGGCGTCTTGGAGGCTTTGTCATGATACCAGAGCGGGATGAGCGGGTTCATCTCCGGATAATAAGCGCCGACGCAGCCCTCCGGCAGGTCGAAGGGGGTCACGGTGAGCCCACCCACCTGCCGGTCCACGCCATCGTCCGCATCGCTGGCGAGGCCCACGACCTGCCCGGCCTCAAGGCCCGCTGCCTCAATGTCGCGCGGGCTCATCAGCAGCACGTCGCGCGTACCTTCGATTCCGCGCAGGCGATCCGAGAAGCCGTAGATCGTCGTGTTGAACTGATCGTTCGAGCGCATGGTGATGAGGCGGTAGCGGCCCGCCTTATCGGGCACGCCCATGGCGGTGAGGCTCGTCGGCGTCGTGAACTCGGCCTTGCCGCTCTCCGTCTGCCAGATCCTCTCGCGGGCCTTATTGCCCTTGAAGAAGCCGCCCGGCGTGAACAAGCGCTGGTTGAAGTCGGCGAATTTGTCCGGATAGGTCGCCTCGATGAGGTCGCGCACCTGGCCGTAATGGCCGACCCAGTCATCCCATTTGACGGCTGGCCGCGCAGGCAGCGTCGCCTTGGCCATGCCGGCCACAATGGCGAGTTCGGAGAGAAGATGCTCGCTCGCCGGCTTGCGCTTGCCGACCGAGCCGTGGATCATCGAGAGGGAATCCTCCATCGTCACGGTCTGCGGTCCGCCGGCCTGCATGTCCTCCTCCGAGCGGCCGAGGCATGGCAGGAGATAGGCGACGTCGCCGTTAATCAGATGGCTGCGGTTGAGCTTGGTGGCGATCTGGACGGTGAGCCGCATCTTGGTCCACGCGGCCTCCATCTTCTCCCGCTCCGGGATGGCGCGGACGAAATTGCCGCCCAGGCCGATGAAGGCGCGAATGCTGCCATCGATGATGCCCTCGCAGGCCTCGACGGTGTTGACGCCCTTCTCGGTCGGCGGATCGAAGCCGAACAGCTCTTTCAGCCGATCAAGCGGCACGAGTTCGGGCTTCTCGGAAATGCCGACGGTCCGCTGGCCCTGCACGTTCGAATGGCCGCGCACGGGAGAGATGCCCGCCCCCTCGACGCCGATATGGCCGCGCAGAAGCAGCAGGTTGACCAGCATGCCGATGGTCTGGGAACCATGGACATGCTGGGTCACGCCCATGCCATAGATGCCGATGACTTTCTTGGCGTCGCAATAGATCTGCCCGGCCGTTTCGAGATGAGACCGGCTGAGGCCGGACTCCTGTTCGATCTCAGCCCATGAGGTCGCGCGCACCTTCTCCACCATCGCGTCGAACCCATGCGTGTGCTGCGCGATGAAGTCCGTATCCAGCAAATGCTGCTTTTGCTCGGCCCATTGGCGGTCTTCTTCCGCGAGGACATGCTTGATCATCCCCATGATCGCGGCGATGTCTCCGCCCGGCTTCACCTGATAATAGAGGCAGGAAATCTCGGTCCGCTTCTGCGTCACCATCTGAACGGGGTTCTGCGGATCGACGAACTCGATCAACCCCTTCTCGCGGACGGGATTGAAGGTCACGATCTTGCAGCCGCGCTCCACCGCAGACTTGAGCGTATGGAGAAAGCGCGGGCTGTTGGTGCCGGTATTCTGGCCGAAGAAGAAGATCGCGTCGCAATGGTCGAAATCTCTCAGCTGACAGGTGCCGACCGGCGATCCGGTCACCTTCTTCAGGCCGACCGAGGTCGTCTCATGGCACATGTTGGAGCTGTCGGGCAGATTGTTGTGGCCATAGAGCCGCGCGAACAGGGCATAGAGATAAGAGGTCTCCAGGCTGGCGCGGCCTGAGGCGTAGAAGACGGTGGACTTGGGATCGAGCGCCTTGAGTTCAGCACCGATGCCCGCGAAGGCCTCGTCCCAGCTGACCGGCACATAGCGATCGCTGGCCCGGTCATAACGCATGGGATGGGTGAGCCGGCCGGTCTGCTCGAGGTCATAGTCCTGCCACGCCTGCAATTCGGTTACTGTGTGCTTGGCGAAGAAGTCCGGTGTGCAGCTGCGCGTGGTCAGCTCCCACAGCGTCGCCTTGGCGCCATTTTCGCAGAATTCGGCCGGGTGGGGATGCTCCGGCTTGGTCCAGGCGCAGGAGACGCACATGAAGCCGCCGGGCTTGTTCTGGCGCCGCAATGTCTCCAGCGCCATGGGCGTCGCCCACTCCTTGCCGAAGATGCGCGCGACGCCGCTCAGCGAACCAAAGCCGCCGGAGGGGCCGCCGTAATGGACCGTGTCCTCGTCCTGCGTCGTGGGGTCATCTTCATGCGCCATCGTGCCCGCTCCCGTGCCATTTGCAGCATAACGCTTCGGACCGGCGAGCGATCCGATCTGTTTGGGGAAAGTCGGGAGGGCGGCGTATTCAGCGATGGGTGGGGCACGGCTGCTGCGCTGAAAGCGCACAAGCAGGTTTGCTTGCCATTATTTATAGAGTATTATAATATAAAGGTTGAGAGAGTGGCGTCTGTGCTGGAGCATGAAGCTCACCTTCCAGATGCCAACTCTTTGGAGAGGTTGATGACTCGCAATCACATGTTTCCCGGCCAGATCGCGCGGTGCCTCCTCGTCGCGGTACTCGTCATTACGGGACCGTCCGCGTCGCTCGCGAGGGACGCGGGGCCGCCGCCGCTGATGATCGAGCGACAAGGCTCCTTCGCAGCCGGAGGAACACGGGTCGGGGACCCAGCCGTCAAGTCCACTGTCTGTGATCACGGCTATGTGGAGTACCAAATCCCGGCGAATGCGGGCCCTACTGGACTCTTCTTTTGGCATAGCTCCAGCGTCGCCGCCTGGAAAAACCGGTGGGACGGCGGGGAAGGTTTCGACAGCATCTTTCTGCGACGGCATTTCCCGGTCTATCTCTGGGATGGCCCCCGCGTCGGCCGCGCGAATCTGCCCTGTGAAACGGTGGAGTCAGCCCCGCGCTTGGGATCTGACCAGGAGACCTTCACGGCCTGGAGGTTTGGCCCAAGCTATATGAAGTGGCACCCCGGCGTGCAGTTCCCGACCGCGGACGCCCGCGCGTGGGAGCAGGCCAGCCGGGCCCGTTATGCCGAATATGACACGGTGGAGAACGTCGCCTTGCAGGCGCATGCCGCAGCCGCCGCACTCGAGCGGAGCGGTCCGGTGGTCATGGTCACGAATTCGGCGGGCGGCCTCCGGGCTCTCCTCACGGCGATTGAGAGCGACCGCGTGAAGGCGATCGTCGCCTACGAAAATGTCGGCTTCGTTCTACCGGAGAGCGAGAATGACGGTTCGCCCCCTGGCCCCTACGGCCCAGTCTACGTGCCGCTCGAGACATTCAAGAAACTGACAAAGATCCCCATGCAATTTGTCTGGGGAGACAATCTGTCGCAACCGCGCGGTCCGCAACTCGCGCTGCCGCTGAACCGGCGGTTCGTAAAGCTCATCAATCAATATGGGGGCAAGGCGGAAATTCTCGAGCTTGCCAGTGCGGGTCTCAAGGGCAACACGCACCTCCCCTTTGCCGATCTCAATAATGTCGCCGTGGCAGATTTGCTGCAGAATTTCCTGGCGAAGCACAAGCTCGCGGCGCCGGCGGGCGAAGTGTCGCATACCCGACCAAATAATTAAATTTATATAGAATATATTGCCCGTGTCGATTTGTGATGTTAGCTGATTGGCGAGCGCTCTGCGATATGTGGAGCGCCGGAGGGGATCTGCATGGCTGTTCAGTCGATTGATACCATTCTCGAGCGCCCAACGATGGGTCGCTACCGCTGGACCATCTATCTCCTGTGCGGCATCCTCATGGCCCTGGAAGGATATGACGCCTATATCGTTGCGAACCTCGCGGCCGTCATCGCCCGCGACCTCGATATACCCATTCCGTCCATGGCCTATGTGTTCTCGGCGCAGGCAGCCGGTATGGCCTTGGGCTTCTACACCATCCCTGTCCTGGCCGATCGCATCGGCCGCCGGAATATCATCCTGGTCGGTGCCACTTTCTTCGGGCTGCTGACGCTCCTGTCGACCGCTGTCCAGACGCTCGAAATGTTCACCCTTGTGCGCTTTCTCGCCTTCGCAGCCATGGGCGGAACGATGCCGAATATTGTCGCGCTGGCGACCGAGTTCATGCCGGAGAACCGGCGCGGCAAGTTGCTCACCTGGCTTTACATCGGGCACGGCCTGGGCGCGTCTGTGGCCGGGCTTGTCGGCCCAAGTTTCGTTCATTTTCACTCATGGCAGTCCGCCTTATGGGGCGGGGGCATCGCACTTCTCTTGCTGGTGCCCTACCTTTATGTTCGTTTGCCGGAGAGCTGCCGGTATCTGATGACGCGCAATCCCCGGGATCCGCGCGTCGCCCAGATCCTCGGAAAAATCGCGCCCGACCTGCAACTCGCGCCCGACACCATCTTCGTGTCCAATGAGGAACGTAATGAGGGCTCGCCGGTGATCGGCCTGTTCAGAAGCGGTCGCGCACCCATGACGTTGCTCCTCTGGGTCGCCATGGGAAGCACGCTGTGCGTGGTGGCAACACTGACCTCTTGGCTCCCGAGCTTCCTTCATCTTCTTGGAGGCGTTGAGACAGGGGCCGCCGCGCGGATGTCGTCGGTGTCTGCGTTCGGCGCTATCGCTGGGCCGATTCTGCTGACCCTGCTCATGCAGCGCCTTGGTCTTGCTCCGTCACTGGCGCTCATGTCGCTGCTGGGATTTGCCGCAATGACCTGCTTCCACTTCGTGAGTGGCTTTCATGCGCTGGGCTGGTTCCTGGGCTTCGCTTATGGCTTCTTCGTCATCGCCGTCCAGGCGGGCCTGAATTCCCTTGTTGCCTCAAGCTATCCCACCTCCATGCGGTCGACAGGTATCGGGTGGGCCGGGGGGATCGGGCGGGTAACCTCCATGATCGGTCCCGCCGTTGGCGGCGTGATGCTTGCTGCACAGGTCCCAGGCTTGTGGATCTATATGATCGTCGCCTCGCCGCTTCTGCTCACGGCCATTGCCATGATCCTTTTCCACGTCATCGTGTCGGGGCCGGCCTTGTTGGCTCGTACGGCAAAGGGCGTGCGATGAGCGCCCCCGGCCGCTCCGCCGTCCTCTCGCGCAGGGCGCTGCTGGGAGCTGTTCCGCCGCTCCTCGTCGCAGGGCCGGCGCTGGCACGAACGCGGCTGCAGCCATCGCAGCCCGATGCAACGGCGGGCATGATCGATGCCCATATCCATTTCTTCTCTGCCGATTTTGCGCACTATCCGGTCGACATGCGCAACGCCCGTGAGCCGGAAGAGGTGATGCGCGCACGCGTCCTCAATGCGCCTGTTACGCCCGAGAAGATGCTCCCCCTCTGGGAAAAGATGGGCATCAGGGCCGGCATCGGGGTGCAGTATAGCGGCGCCTATAAGACCGATAACACCTATCTTCTCGACGTCGCGCAGGCCCATTGGGACCGCATCCGCACGGAGATCATCCTGAATCCTGCGCAGGCGCAAAGTCGCAGCGTGCTTCAGGCGCTCCTGCCGACGAAGCACGTTTCGGCTATTCGCCTGACCGGCTTTGTCGATGGGGACGGGGATTTGCCCTGGCTGAAGTCTCCGGGCGCGCAGGCATTGTGGCAGATGGCACAGGCTGAAAAGCTCCCGCTCTGCATCACCTACCTGCGGATGGACCCACGGTCGGCAGCCCTCCGGACGGTGCGCGAGCTGGCCGACCGCTACCCGGATTGTCAGGTCGTCCTCGAACATTTGGGTTGGACTGGAGGCACAGGCAGCCAGGACGGTCTGCTTCCTGACCACATGGCCCTGAAGGATCACGAGACGATCGCCTTCAAGTGGACCAGCCTGAATGTCGACGCGCTTGCGGGCGCAGGCATCGACACGGCGAATTTCCTTCGTACCGCAGTAGACGTGTTCGGGGCGTCGCGCCTCATGTGGGGGTCCGATTACGGAAACACCACGAGGCCTTATGCCGGCATTGTTGCCGATGGGATCGATGCGACGCGCCTTCTCAGCGCGGCGGAGCGAGCAGCAGTGCTTGGCGAAACCGCGCGGCGCGTCTTCCGGATTTAGGCCTCACTGCCATTCTTATGCGCGATGCGACCCGGTGCGTGCCAGGTCAACGGGGCGGCACTTCGCCTCTTCGCGGGGAGGGGAAGCGCGCCATTACCATGGCACTGGACCACCCTCACCAAAAAGTCCGCCGGTTGGCCCGTCTGCGTCCAGGAGAGCAAGTGAGATGGCGACTTTCGCCCCCGCCACCGGCGATTGGCCTTTGCCGCCAGAAAGTTCCGTGGCGCAAAGGCCCGGATTGGCCGCGTTGATCTTGATCGGCGTCCCGGCAAGTTCGTTCGCGAATTGCACGGTCACGGCATTGAGGGCCGTCTTGGAGCTGTTGTAGGCGAGGAGGCGACTGAACGCCATCGGCCCATCCGGCCCGCGGGTCAGCGCAAGGGAGCCAAGGCCCGTCGACATGTTGACGATGCGGCCACGATCCGATTGGCGGAGGAGCGGCAGCATCGCCTGGATGACCGCCACCACGCCGAAGACATTGGTTTCATACACCCTGCGCATTTCGTCGAGGTCGGCGGTGCTTGGCAGGCTGTGCTTGTCCAGGGAAATGCCGGCATTGTTGACCAGGACGTCGAGCCGCCTGAAGCGGTCTGCTAGCACCGCAGCCGCAGCCTGAACCGATGCGCGATCGGTCACGTCGATGATCACATAATGGGCATCCAGGCCCTGATCGCACAGGGCCTCGGCAGCCTTCTGCCCGCTTGCAGGGTCGCGGGCGCCGATCACCACCCGCATGCCGTGCTCTGCCAGGCCTCTGGCAATCTCGAACCCGATGCCCCGGGTTGCCCCGGTCACAAGCGCAACCCGTCCAGCCTCAGTCATTCCTCATCCCTTTTTACGGATCGGTCCCTCAGACGTCGAAGGGCGCGGAGCGGGGATATTTCTCGAGATACTGGAGAAACTGGCCGAAATATTTGTCGGCCCTCAGGAGCGCGCTTTTGCCATAGCCCCGGAAACGGAGCTTGAAGAGGATCGGCTCATCCTCCGCATATAGCTTGTGCATATAGGCGATGCGGTTATCCAACTCTTCCTGCGCGGCCTGGTGGCCCATCTTCTCCGCATCGGACCGACGCATGGCGACGACGAAGAACGCGTCGGACCAGCCGGGCGCAACCTGCGAACTCCCGGCCATGAACAAGCGCTCGCTGCCATTGGGAAACTGCATATGCGCGGTAAGCCAGGTCGCGCCCCACAGCTGCGTATCGGCGATCCGCGTCACGGATTCCTGCCGGACGGTAATGAGATAGTCCTCGAACACCACGCTCACCGGGTTTGGGTCGGGGATGCCGTGCACGGTGGACAGATGCTGGAAGTCCACCAGATTCGAAGAGCCAATCCACCCTTCGATCTCTCGCTGCCCTCTGTGAAACGCACGGTAGACCAGCTCGTCTTCCCTAAGGTTCGGCATCTCGGGAAGGGGATAGAGCGGCTCTTCTCCGTTGAATGCCCAGATCATGCCCCAGCGCTCGGCAGCGGGATAATTGTAGATCCTCGCGGCGCCGGGAATAATCGTCTCGCCTGGAATTTCAGCGCATCGGCCATCGGCAGCGAACTTCCAGTGATGATAGGGGCAGCGCACCTTGCCATCGACGATTTCCCCGCCGGACAGGTCGGCGCCGACATGGGGGCAGTAGGCGCTCTGCACGACAGGCTCACCCTGCTCGTTGCGGTAGACGATGATGCGCGTCCCGAGAAAATCCTTCCCGACGATCTTTCCCTGTACCAGCTCCGAGGCCAGCATGATCGGATTCCAGTTCTTGAGATAGGTGCCGTCAGGGACCCGGCCATATTCCTGGCCGGCAAAAGGGCGCTGGCGTGAGGCATTCGCTTGCTCATCGACCGTCGTAACAGACATCACAATCCTCCTGGTTTTGGGCTCCCTATCACGCGCAAAATGAGAAGAAAAGTTTTTTATAGGATACTATAAATATGTACCACCCCGGCCGTCGTGCGGATGTTCATGCTCAGGACGAGCGGCATCGCTCGCTCCCACTGGTGGAACGTCGTCGAACACCGATGAAGTAATGCTGCCGTGAGGCTCAGCCCCTGCGGGCGGGCTCGAGCGCAATTCCACTCAGCATGAGCTGATAGACGAAGGCCTTATATTCTGCCGCCACGTCGGAATGAGGGGCGCCGCCTGCTGCCAAATTGCCTTGCTCGACGAAGCGGGATGCGTGCTGATATTGCTCGCACAGCCCCATGATCGCGAAAAATGTGAAATAGGGATCGACCTTCCGCAACGACCCTTCCGCCACGCCCTTGTCGATGATGTCGCGATAGATATCGAGCGTCTTCCCCACCCACAAAGCGATCAGCTCAGCCGCGAGCGGATCGGTCTCGTCGGCGATAATCTCGGTCATGAGTCGGTGATAGAAAGGATTAACGAAAAAGAAGTCGACCATCGTGTCGATTCTGATTTTTATCCGCTCGACGGCCGGCAGGGATCCCGCTTCGGTCTGGGCGAGGCCGTCGCCCAAAGAGACGGCCAGGGTTCGCGCGACGTCGACCAGCAGCCGGGTTCGGTCGGTGAAATAATATTTGAAAAGGGTGAGGTGTACCCCGGCATTGCGTGCCGCCATGGACAGGGACAGCTTTTCGGGCGGCACATGGCGCAGGAGTTCGACAGTCTTGTCGATCAACAGCTTCTTGCCGATACCACGCTGCCCGGATGGACGGCCGATCGAGCGCTTTTTGGCCGGTCGCGCGCCCTTCGTTTCGGCACCCTCGCTGCTGTTTTGGCTCTCCGCCTTCTTCCGGCCCATCTTAACCACCCTGGAAAGGGCATCGGATTTATCCGACACCTTGAAAACTCTGCCTGCGCATAACCGGCTTGCACGCCAGCCAGTTAGTCCGGCCGACATCCCGCGATACGGGGCGTTCATAGCCATAGCCGGTCCCCTTGTCATTTTCTACGGACGCGCAGTTTACGCGAAAGGCCGGCAGGATGGGAACGGCGGCCTACATCACGCCCGGAATAAATTCTAATCGTATTGAAATTAATCCCGGCCCCGGTTATGAGGCGCAAGCCAATTGGTCAGTGGAGAGCGAGAGGATGGGCGATTATCGGGAAAGACTGAGGCGGCCGCCCAACACGCCGCAATTTCGTGGAGGGCGCCCCCGCCAGCACGAGCTTTCCTTCCGCGATCGCATCCGCATCGAGCGGGACATTGCGGTGCCGACCCGGGAAGGCAAGCCGCTCTGGATCGACCTCTTTCTGCCAGCGGACCTGACGGGGCCGATCCCTGTTCTGGTCGCCTGGACCCCCTATGGCAAGCACGACCCGGCGCCGCTTGCGACGCTCTATCCGACATCCGGCGTGAAGGCAGAGTGGCAGTCGGACCTCACCATTTTCGAGGCCCCGGATCCCGTCTACTGGACCGGCCAGGGCTATGCGGTGATTACGGCCGACATCCCCGGAACTTGGTACGCGGAAACCGCAGCAAGCTATTTCTCGCGCAAGGAAGGCGAAGCTCATTATGATCTCATCGAATGGGCCGGCACGCAGCCATGGAGCAACGGGCGCGTAGGTCTGTCAGGCGTATCCTACCTCTCGTCGTCGCAGTGGAACGTGGCCGCACTTAACCCGCCGCATCTGGCGGCTATCAATCCTTGGGAGGGCTGGTCGGACACTTTCAATGAGATCGTGCGCCACGGGGGCATCCCAGAGACGCATTTCTGGCCGCACATCCAGGTGCGTTGGGGCGCCTCGGATACCATGGTGGAGGATCTCTGGGCGTTTACCGCCGAGCATCCGTTCTTCGACGAGTACTGGCAATCGAAGGTGCCTGATTTCGGCCGGATCGACGTCCCGGCCTATGTGGTCGCGAGCTGGAGCGACCACGGCGTGCATACGCGCGGCACCCTCGAAGGCTTCAAGAAAATCGCATCTTCGCGCAAGTGGCTCGAGGTTCATGGCGGCAAGAAATGGGGCTATTATTACGAACCTGCGTCCATCGCGCGCCAGACAGCGTTCTTCGACCATGTTCTGAAGGGCGTATCGAACGACATGGGCGCCTGGCCGCCGATCAGGCTGCACGTGCGCGACAAGGCTGGCTCGGCAATCATGAAGCAGTCAGAGCAATGGCCCGTGGAGAACACCCAATACCGTCGGTTGTATCTCGACGCAGCGACCGGACACATGAGCGGCAAGCCAGTCGCCGCCGAAGCAATCCGGAGCTATGATCCGCTCGATGACGCGGCAGAGGCGACGTTCGACTATCGGTTCGAGGAAGACTGTGCGCTCGTCGGGCATATGAAGCTCAAGCTCATAGTCTCCACCGAAGACGCCGATGACATGGACGTATTTGTCGCGGTCGAAAAGGTCGAAGATGGCGAGAAGGTAGGCTTCATCCACTGGGCTGTGTTCGAGGACGGCGCTGCCGCCTATGGCTGGTTGCGCCTCTCGCGGCGTGAATTGGACGCCGAACGCTCGACCGAATTTCAGCCCGTGCTCACCAACACCTCTGAGTGGAAGGTCACGCCGGGAGAGATTGTCGAAGCGCAGATCGAGATCCTGCCCTCCGGCACGCTCTTCAGGGCCGGCGACGTGCTGCGGATCAGGATCAAGGGGCGGGACATTTACCAGTATCCCAAGCCGATGCTCTACATGCGGCACGAAGACACGGTCAATCGCGGCATGCACCACATCCACACCGGGGGCGAGCATGACTCCCACCTGCTGATCCCTGTCGTGGCCCTGCGCGATGCTTGAGGCAGAATATCCACGTCCGGTCGTGGACGGACCGCTGTCCCCGCTCTCGCCCATCCATGAACTGGTTGGCGCGCTTCGGGCGGGCAGGCCTATCATCCTCGTGGATTCGGAAGACCGAGAGAATGAAGGTGATCTCGTTATTGCAGCCGAATTCGCAACGGCTGCGGAAATCAACTTCATGGCCCGTTATGGCCGCGGCTTGATTTGCCTCGCCCTCACTGCGGCTCGCGCGGAGGATCTGGCTCTGCAGCCAATGGTCGCAACAAACAACGCGCCGCATGGCACGGCTTTCACGGTGTCGATCGAAGCTGCCGAGGGCGTGACGACCGGCATCTCGGCCCATGACCGCGCGCGGACCATCGCCGCGGCCATCGACGACAAGTGCGGGCCGCCCGACCTCGTCTCGCCAGGCCATATCTTTCCGCTCGTCGCGCAGCCCGGTGGCGTCCTCACGCGACCTGGTCACACAGAGGCAGCGGTCGACATGGCAAGGCTGGCCGGCCTGAAGCCCGCAGGCGTGATCTGCGAGATCCTCAACGATGATGGCACAATGGCGCGTCTGCCCGACCTCATCCGCTTCGCCGATCGGCACGGGCTCTGCATTGGCTCAATCGAAGACCTTATCATCCACCGCCGCCAGACAGAGCGTCAGGCAGCGTGACGGAGCAAATGACATGACCGAACTCTCCCCCGTGGCCATCAGCTTGCGCGAGGGGCTGCGGCGTCTCGCCAAAGCCGTCGTCGTGATCACCTGTCGCTATAATGGCGCGCGCTACGCGATGGCCGCGACCGCGGTGAGCGAACTCAGCATGGATCCCCCATCGCTGCTCATCTGCGTCAATCGCTCGGCGAGCTTGTACCTGCCGCTCTCTGAAGGCGCCGACTTCTGCGTGAATATTCTGCACAGCGACCATGCCGACATATCGGCAGCGTGCGCCGGCAAAGCGCGCGGAGAAGAAAGGTTCGCCACGGGCAAGTGGGGCACGGCTGCAGATGGCTGTCCCCGGTTGGAAGATGCGCAGGCGAGCTTTTTCTGTCGCTACGAGCAGGCTCTGGACTATGGCACGCATCACATTGTGATCGGCCGTGTCGAAGAAGTGTTCCTCACTGATGAGGTCAGCCCGCTGGTGTACGCGAACGGTTCCTACGTCAGCCTGGGCGCCCCTATCACTGCCGGATGATCGTTTTTACCGCGTGAGAGGAGGAGGTCTGGAAAGGCGGGTCCATGCACCGCTGAACCGGCCAACGGAACGGGGCGCCATGGCGGTGACGAGCGGTTTGCCTCGTCAGGGCATTTGAAGCAGCAGAGACTTCCGTGGAACGGGCCAGCGCGCTCGCCGCCCTGGCCCGCCCAATCATCAGAAGCGAACCTTCGCGCCCACCTCGAACACGCGTCCGATCTTGTCGTAGAGCTGGCCATTCACCGGCTGGCTCTGCGTTGCATAGGGACTGGATGGAGGATCCTTGTCGAGGAGATTGGAGACGCTGGCGGACAGCTCGAAATTGCCCACCACGCGGATCGTCGAGAACAGATTGACGTAAGCGGCCGCCGGGATGTCATTCTCATTGATGGTCAGCGCAGGGATCGTGTCGAACTGGTTATCGTTCTTGCCCTTGCTGATGTACAAGAGCTGCGCTGACAGCGAGACCGCATCGGTGCTGAATGTCTGCGTGAGATTTCCCCGGAAGCGTGGCTGTGAACCGAGGCTGCCCATCCCGTTCTCGCCCGACCGGTCGATGCCATTGATGTAGGACCGCAAGGCGTAGGTTCCGGTGAAACGCGTGCTCATGGACACGCCGCCGCCAAGACTGGCTTGGTAAGAGAGCGCCATGTCCAGTCCGCTCGTCTTGAACTGCGAAATATTCTGGACAGGCGCGACAAGGCGCGTCGGCGTTGCGCCGCTGAAGGTGATGTAGCTGCACGCCTGGGCATCGCCCGCCGAGCAGGCATTGCCGATATTGGCGGCCGTGATCGAGTCGATCGCATCCTTGAGGTCGATGAGATAATAGTCGAGCGACATGCGCAGCCCGGGCAGGGTCGCGGGTTGCACGACGACGCCTAGGGTAAGCGTGTCGGCCTTCTCAGGCCTCAGATCGGGATTCCCCACCGTGCGGTTCTGCGGAATGACGGCCGTGACCCCGTTCACCGTCAAAGGAACGTTCACGAAAGAACCGGGCGAGAACAGTTCGTAGATCGCCGCTGCACGGATGTCCTTCGAGCGTGTCACGCGAAAACGCAGCCCCTGGATGGGCTCGTATACGCCACCCACCTTCCAGGTCGTCTGGCCCCCGGCCGTGCTGTAATCGGCATAGCGAATGGCGCCATTGAGATCGAGATTGCGCGCGAAAGACAGGTCCCTGGCGAGCGGCACGATTGCCTCGACATAGCCTTCCTTGACATTGAACTTGCCGGAGAAGGGCGCGACATTGCCGATCGCAAACCGACCGGCTGTCGCGAGCGGACCGGCCGTCAAAACCTGCGACTCTTGGCGATACTCACCACCAAAGGCGACGGCGACAGGCGCAGCCCAGGTGGAGAACGGCTCGCCGCGCATGTTGATGCTCGCGGCGTGCTGCTTGTAGATCACCTCGTGATAATCGGAGCGGTTCACATAAGCGAGCGCGGCCGGCGTTTGGGTGCTGACGGCATTCGGCCCGAAGATGTTGACTGGAACACAGCCAGCGGCGAGGGGATTGGCAGGCTGCCCGGCGAGGGTCGACCGGCAGACGATCCCGCCGCCCGGAGCCGCGACAGCATCCACTGCCAGATTCCAGAAGGCGGGTGAGAAGTTATTGCTGAAGTCGCTGCGGAACTGGTTTTCGCCATAGGAATAATGGGCATCATAGTGCCACGAATTGCCGAGGTCGCCCTCGACGCCAATCGTGCCGTGCGGCGTCTTGTTCTTTACCCGGAAATTGATGTTCCCGACATCATAGACACCCTTGGCGACGGTGATGCTGGTCAGCCCCTGCGCAGCCATGGCATTCTTGACCGCTTGCGGCAGGAAGGCATTGTCGTCGCGGATCGTAAAGGACGCAAAGTTCGGCAGGCCGCCGGTGAACAGGCCTAGCGTCTCTGAATAGCCCCCGGACAGGGTGATATTAAGAGCAGGCGAGACTTCGAAACTGCTGAGGGCGTGAACGACAAAGCGCTCGATGCCGGGGATCAGGCTCGACCCCTTGGACCGGCTAAGACCCTCGCCGCCAATCTGATTGGTGCCGTCATCGACACTGCCGACCTGATAGGGCCGGATGGTGCCATCATCATTGAAGGTATAGTTGCGCAGGCTGAAGTTGGCAGGGCCGATGATGCGGCCGCCGATGCTGTTGGAATTGCGCACGCCGTCGGCCACGATATTGGCGGGCAAGCCATTGGTCAGATAGGCTCTGTTGGTGACGATCATCTCTTCGCGGCGTCCCCAATCGCGGCGATAAATGTCCTGAATCTCGTCACTGCGGGCTTTCTCGACCGCCACGACGATGTTCCCTCGGCCGTCCCCGAACGACAAGCCTCCCACGGCGCCGAGCTTGTAGCGGAAATTGTCGCCTTGCTGCGAAATGCCGGTCTGGGCGGACAGCTCGATGCCGGTCATCTTCTTCTTGAGAAGAATGTTGACCACGCCTGCAACAGCATCCGATCCATATTGTGCGGACGCGCCGCCCGTGACGACTTCGACCCTTTCAATCATGTTCGTTGGAATGACGTTGAGGTCCGTCGCGACGGGTGATCCGGTCGTGACCGAAGATGCCTGGGGCACAACCCGTGACCCATCGACGAGCACGAGGGTCCGCTGCCCGCCAAGCCCCCGAAGATCCGCCGTCGCCTGCCCCGGGCTCGCGAAGTTGTTCGCGTTTCCGCCGACCGAGCGCGTGGCCTTGAAAGCCGGCTCCTGCTGCAGCACTTCAGCAATGCTGATCGGCGACTGCTGATCGACGATATCGGCGCCGATGACTGACACGGCCGATGGTGCAGAAAAACCGGCCGCGGCGGCGCGAGATCCGGTTACGATGATGTCGGTGCTACTGGCGCTTTCCGGCGCGCTGGCTTGTGTGCTGGCCTGAGGAAGAGCCGCCATGCCATCGGGCTGGCCGCCTTCCGACGCATTCGCAGCGATCGGTAGGCTCAGGACAATGCTGGTCACGAGTGCGGTGGTTGCCTTCCATGTTCCGCGCGGTGGCGTGAAAGCGGCAACTTTCCTGAGTGTCTTCATAATCCTCCCTCCAGTCAGCTTCGGCAGCATATGGCGCGCCGAGTTTTTTTGGTCTCTTGACGTCGTCCAGCCCTGGTTGGGCTTGGCGAGAAACGCCATCCTCCTAACCGATCATTGGGGCCGAAACAACTTATTTATAGATATATATAAAAACCGATGTGAAGCTATGGGCGCTGGCGAAGGGTGCCGTTTTTGCATCATCTGCCAACTTCCCTTCACTCGGGATATGACACGGAAAAGAGGGTATATTAAGGCCTATATCCCACGTGCGATGAGCCGTTTTTCCCGCGCTCGGTTCGCTCGCTGTCTGAGCGGTCAGGCTTCGCGAGTCTCACGAAATAATAATTTCTATTGTGTTTTAATTATTGCGTTGATAGTCGGGCCGTGACGATAAGATTTGCGGGAGAAAACCCATGTATGAGAGGCGCAACGTTCGTGCAGGCGTATTCCTGCCCCCACATCACGGCAACGATGAGGACGTAGCGCTCTGCATGCGTCGGGATTTCGAGCTTGTGGACTGGCTGGAGCATCTCGGTTTCGCCGAATTGTGGATGGGCGAGCATCATTCCGGTGGCATGCAAATATATGGCTCGCCAGAGCTGTTCATCGCGGCTGCGGCGGAACGGACCTCGAGGATCAAGCTCGGCGCCGGGGTGATCTCGGTGCCCTATCATCACCCCTACATGATTGCGGATCGCATCCTGCAGCTCGATCATCAGACACGCGGTCGGGCCATGTTCGGCTTTGGTCCCGGCATGCTGGTGTCCGATGCGCACATGTTGAACATCAAGCCGGAGCAGCAGCGCGAGAGGCTGGTCGAAGGCTTGGATGTGATCGTCCGGTTGCTGGATGGCGAAGTCGTTGATCACGATAGCGACTGGTTCTCGCTGCGGGAGGCGAGCCTCCAAATGGCGCCTTATAGCTTCCGTCGTCCCGAAATGGCGGTCGTGACCTCCAAGACGCCGATCGGATCGCGCCTGGCAGGCAAATACGGTCTAGGCATCCTCACTCATGGCGGCGGCGATGTTGCCGCGGCATGGAAGCTGGCGGAAGAAGCCGGCAGCGCCCACGGCAATCAACTCAATCGCGATAATCTGCGTGTCGTGGTTTCCTTCCACTTGGCCGAGAGCCGCGCGGATGCCGCTGCGGCCATGCGTTTCGGGCTCGAGCCGTGGCTGGCCTATCTGGAAGCACTCAACCCGAAAAGCTATGCGGATACGCGCGCCAAGGCTGGATCCGATCCGGAGCGCATCATCGCGGCGCGTGGCGGGTTGATCGGCACGCCAGACGATGCCGTCGAATATCTTGAAGCCCTGTGGGAAAAGACGGGTGGCTTCGGTTATGTTACGATGACCGGGACCAACTGGATGGATTTCGAAGCGACCAAGCGGTCTTATGAGCTCATGATGCGCTACGTCATGCCACGGTTTAATCGGGCCAATGCCCAACGGGAACGGTCCTTCAACTGGGTCCACGAGAGACGCGATGAATTCAGCGGTGCCAACCAGGCCGCCATTGCCAAGGCTGTATCAGAGGGCGGGAAAAGCTGAGCCGGCAATATGGGGCAACTCGCGGGGTGGGCCGGTCGGTGAGTGTGCGTCCCAGGTAAAGTGGGACGGCGCCGCCTAAGAGTCAGGCCATCAATGGTGGCACCTCGGGCCGATTGGCGCAGCAAGACCACCCTTTTATCCACCGGCCTGCGCTGCAGCATTACTTCTTCCACCCTTTCGCCATGGCCTGCTTTTCGGCCGTCGCATCCAGCGGATCGCCGCTGATCTGGGCGTCCACATAGGCCATGATGGCGGCATCGCCGCTGGTCGCCATGCGATAGCTTCCTTCGGTCTGGCGCGGATGGCTGACCAGCGCGCGGACGGCCCAGCCGTCCTGGTCCCGACAGGCGACGCCGGCGGTACTGGCGGTATCGAAGCTGCGGCAAATGTCGCCTTTGCCATCCTTGAAGGTGAGGCGCACCCTGACCGGTGCGGCGGCGCCATCGGCATCCCCGGCGCTGGCAAGCTGGGTGTCGAGTGCCTGCGTCAGCTCTGCGCTTGCGACCAGCCCGTCCTGAGCGGTCGCGCCGTCCTTTGGCAGCATCTGCGCCCCGACGAACCCCGCGACCAGTGCCGCCGCGACGGCCGCCCATTGCGGCAGGCCAAAGCCCGCACGGCTTGTGCGCCGGGCGCGCGCATCAGCCAAGCTCTGCACGGTTCCTTCGCTCGTTGAGATTGCGGCCATGCCGGCCGGCACTGGGGCAGCGGCGACCGGATCGAACGCTGCGCGCAGGCCCGCCTGCAACCGGCGCTGCGCTTCCAGCTTCTCGCCCAGCGCGGGATTGGCGGCGACGAGTGCGGCGACGCGCTTGGCCTCGTCCTCGGGCAGTTCGCCATCGAGCCAGGCATAGAGCGTTTCGTCATCGATCATGGGGCCGATCCTTGGGTCCGTCATCTGCTCATCCTTCGCCCACAAGCGCCAGCAGCGCATTGCGTCCACGCACCAGCCGGCTCGACAGCGTGCCGACGGGTATCTTCAATATCTCCGCGGCCTCCCGATAGCCGCAGCCTTCGATCAGCACGAGCGCGACAGCCTCGCGCTGGTCGTCCGGCAGCCGGGTCATCGCTGCCATCATCCGGTCGAGGTCCAGCCGGGCTTCGAGGCCGGGCCGGGGGTCCTCGCCCACCTGCTCGCCGGCTTCCTCCGGCAGCAGGCGCGCGGCCTCACGGTTTCGTGCGCGCGCCGTATCGATCCAGGCGTTGCGCGTGATCCGGTAGAGCCAGGAATCGAGGCGTGTGCCGGCCTGCCACTGGTTACGGGACCGCAAGGCGCGCTCCACGGCGATCTGCGCCAGATCGTCCGCGTCGGCGGCGCTGTGCGACAGCCCATGTGCGAACCGGCGCAGGCGCGGCAACATGGCAGTGAGGCCTTCCTCGAACCCGTCCAAGCCAATTCCTTTCAGCTCTTGTGGATGAAACGACGCGGCACGAGCGTTTCATCCAAAGCTTGAGAAAAAATGATAAGGACCGACCATGGCGCGACAATCAACCGCAATTCTCCTGATCGCCGCTCTGCTCGGCGCAAGTGCGCAGGCGCAGCTTCTACCGGGCAATATTGGCCAGCTTCCCAGCCAACTTCCCAGTCAACTTCCTGGCCAGATTGCCGGCGGCGTGGTCGATCCGCTCTTGCGTGATGCGCCCGCCACCATCGGCGGCGCGGTGGACACGCTCAGCGTCCGCGCGGCCGATACGCTGGACCGGGTGTCCTTGCGCGATTTGCGCCGCGCCCGGCTCGATGCGCTGATCCGCGCCAACCGCGATGTGCTGGAGGCGGATGCCGACGGCCAGCCGGTGCGGCGGGGCGAGATCATCGCGCTTGATGCGTCCCCGGATCTGCTCGCGCGCCTCAAGGCGGCGGGCTTCGAGACATTGCGGACGGAGACGATGGCGGAACTGGGCCTGCGCACCCATGTGCTCGGCGTGCCGCGCGGCGAGACGGCGCGCAAGGCACTGGAGCGCGCCCGCAAGCTCGCGCCGGAGGGCGTGTTCGATCTCAACCATGTCTTCGAGCCTGCCGGCGGCGCGCTGGAGGCGGCGGACGGCGCAGCAGCAGCCGGCGAGAGCGGGGCCGCCAGCGATGCGCCCATCGGCATGATCGACGGTGGCGTCGCGACCCATCCTGCGCTGGCTGGGGCATCGATCCGCCAACGCGGCTTTGCGGCGGGCGGGCCCAAGGGCAGCGGCCATGGCACGGCCATCGCCTCGCTGCTGGTCGGCCGGGACGGCGCCTTCAAGGGCGCGGCCACGGGGCGGGTATTGCTGGCGGCGGATGTCTATGGCGGCAATCCCGCTGCCGGATCGGCTGAGCTGATCGCGCAGGCGCTGGGCTGGCTGGTCAAGAGTGGCGCGCCGGTCATCACTGTTTCGCTGGTTGGCCCGCCCAATCAGTTGCTGGCCCGCGCCGTGGCGCTGGCGCAGCAACGCGGCGTGACGATCGTCGCGGCGGTGGGCAATGACGGGCCTGCCGCGCCGCCCATGTATCCGGCCTCCTATCCCAGCGTGATCGCGGTCACCGGTGTCGATGGCCGGGACCGGGCGCTGATCGAGGCGGGGCGCGCCAGGCATCTGGACTTCGCCGCGCCCGGCGCTGACATGGTCGCTGCGCTGCCCGGCAAGGGCTATGGCAAAGTGCGCGGCACATCCTTTGCCGCGCCGCTCGTTGCGGCACGACTGGCCGCCGCGCAGGGCGCACCTGCGCGCCGCGTCACCACGGTCGCCAGCGAAGCGGTGAAGGGCAAGGGCAATGTCGGGCGCGGCATCGTGTGCAAAGCCTGTCGCACGGTGACCGCGACCGCCCGGTAAAATTTTTCCGGCGGGTCGGGATGAAGTCCCATCCGGCCATCGTTCTCCTTCCGACGGGCCAGAAGAGAGGCCCGCATCTTGAAGGAGATGACATATGAACCGGATTTTGATCACCACGTTCGCCGCTGCCGCCATTTTCGCGATGCCCGCGCAGGCGCAGCTCCTTGGTAATGCCGGCGGGTCGCTGGGCGGCACGCTTGGTGGCACGCTGGGCGGTGCCGGCAATCTTGGCGGGACGCTCGGCACGGTCGGCTCTGCCTCACAGAGCGTCACTGGCACCCTGTCCGGCTCGGGTCGGGCCGACACCAGCCGCTCGGTCGATACGCGCTCGGGTTCGGCCAGCGCCAATGCGGGTCTGGCCGGCACGGTCGCTGGCACCGTTGAAGGTGCGACGTCCGCGACTGGTCCGGCCGGCTCCGTGACCGGTGGCGGTGCGCTGGGCACCAGCCAGAGCATTGACAAGAGCGTCGGCGTCTCGGCGCAGGGCGTCGGTACCGATGCGGTTCGCAGCACGGCAGGAGAGGTCGTCGGGACCGCCCGAGGCACCGTGCAGGGCACGGCCGAGACGGCGCGGGGCACCGCTCGCGGCACAGTGGAGACCGCGCGCGGCACGGCCCGCGGTGCGGCTCAAACGGCGCGCGGTACCGTTCGTGGAACGGCCAATGCTGCTCGCAACGCGGCCGGTCAGGTGCGCGATACCGCCGGCTCGGTGGATGCCAGCGGCGCCGTGAGCGGCTCGGTCCAGGGTTCGGGCACGGCCGGCCAGTCTGCCAGCACCGGCGACGAGTAAGCCTCCCTCGCACCGTCGCCGTAGAACGGCGCTGTGTGGGACAGACCGTTCGGAATGCCCCGGCTTCGATGAGAGGCCGGGGCATTTCTCATGCTCGAGAGATGGCGCTCAGCGCGGTGTCCAGGCGGCTGCGGCCTTCAGGAATGCAGCCGTCTCTTCGTCCGCGCTCATATTGGCTGGCGGGAAGTAGCTGAGCTTCACCACCACCGTGCGGCTCGCCGGATCGACGAACACATATTGTCCCTGCAGGCCGATGGCGGAGTAGGAGCCGCCGCCCAGCGTCCACCACTGATAGCCATAACCCATCGGCCCTGCTTCCTTGGGGTCGGTCGGCCGCGTCGATTCCGCGACCCAGGCGGCCGAGACGATCTGCTTGCCATTGGCCTTGCCGCCATCGAGCATCATCTGCCCCACGCGTGCCCAATCGCGCAGCGTGGCATTGTAGCCGGCGCCGTTGAACTC
This sequence comes from Sphingobium sp. B12D2B, assembly GCF_025961775.1. Taxonomy (NCBI): domain Bacteria; kingdom Pseudomonadati; phylum Pseudomonadota; class Alphaproteobacteria; order Sphingomonadales; family Sphingobiaceae; genus Sphingobium; species Sphingobium sp. B12D2B. The sequence goes on along the minus strand of NZ_JAOQOH010000001.1, from coordinate 2,951,576 downwards.
GCGGCCGACGCCCGGCGGGCCATCCATGATGAAGAAGCCGTCACGCTCGGCGCCCAGCGGCTCCCACAGATGCTTGGTCGCATAGCCGGCAATGGTGTCGCCGCCGCTCACCCGCTCGATCAGCCAGCCGAGCACGGCAGTGTCGATGGTCTTGTACTGGAACACAGTGCCCGGCGTGTGCAGCCGCTTCACCTGCCGCGCCATGTCGGCAAAGCGCGAGACATTCTTGACCAGCGCATTGATGTGATTGGTCGCGGCGATGCCGGGATTGGCGAAGTCGTAGCGCTCCTCATAATCCACGCCCGAGCGCATCTGCAGGATATGGCGGATCGACACGCCGTCATAGCCCGAACCCTTCAGCTCAGGCAGATAGGCGGTGATGGGATCGTCGAGCGACTTGATCCGCCCTTCCGCCAGCGCGCTGCCGATGAGGATCGAGGTCAGCGACTTGGTCATCGACCAGCCCATGAACCGCGTCTGCTCATTGCTGTTGTTGCGGTAGATTTCGGTGACGATCTTGCCGTCCTTCATCACCAGCAGCGCATTGGTGTAGGTGCGCTCCAGAAAGTCGTCGGCCTTGTAGGTCGTGCCCTTAAAGGCATAGCTGAAATCGAGCGGCTTGTCGTTGCGCGGGAGTTGCCAGATCGGCCCGGAGCGCGGCGCCGAGCGCGTGGTGAACAACGTGTCCATGCTGCGGAAGGTCAGGGACGCGACGTCCGCATCGTTCATGTGCCAGCGCAGGATCTGCACGGCGGGCGCGACATCGGACTTCGCGCCGCTGGCCAGCACGGGTGGCAGTTCCTGCTGGGCGAGGGCAGGGGCGGCACAGATGGCGATGGGAGCCAGGGCCAAGCCGACCCGGCGAGCAAGATTTTTCATGATTATGTCTCCTCTCCTGCGCTGTGGGTAATCCGGGTGCGGGCGGACGGCAAGAGATCGCAAAAACGAACAGGCGGCACGCCGTGAAGCCTGCCGCCTGTCTGTCTCTTGTCGCCTCGAAAGGGCGATGTTGTGGGCGCTCAGGCGGCCGGCTGGGCCTCACCCTTGAGCCGCGCGGTTTCCGCCGAAGTCGACTGCGGTCCGGTGTTGCGGCTGGAAAGCCCGTTCTTGGCATTGCCCTTCACGAACGGTTCGGGATCGCCCTCGCGCAGTTGCAGACCGAAGATGGGCGAGAGACCGGGATGACGGCCGAGGCCACCATATAGATCGAACCCACGCTCGATCCAATCGCGCAGCGGATCGTCGTCGGTCAGCACGGGCGTATCTGCCACCGAGGCGGTGAACAGGAACACGGCGAGCAGACGGTAATCGGCATAATTGGGCGTGTCGCCACCGAACCACTTATTCTCCGCCAGCACATTGCGCATGATCTGGAGGTTTGGCGGCACCTTGGGCAGACGGTCTTCACGGCCCACAATGATGTCCTCGATCTTGCGGCCGAACATCCGCTCGCGCGATTCGGTGACATATTGATGATCCTGCGGCAGCGAGCGATCACGATATTCCTTGAGGAAGCAGGTCATCCACGGGCTGATCGCTTCTTTCCACAGCCAGGCTTCCATGCCCTGGGTGAGGGCGCGCACGCTGGGGTGCGGGATGAGCGTCGGCCGGTCGGGATAGGTCTCGTCCAGATATTCGGCGATCAGCCAGCTATCGAGCACCCATTTGCCATCGTCGACGATCGCCGGCAGGCGCTCGGTCTTGCCGCCGGTCCGCTCGAGAATGCCGGTGAAACCGCCGGGCACCGTGTCGATCTCAAAGCCCTTGTGGGCGATCGCATATTTCGTCGCCCACACGAAGGGGCTGATCGTCGCGCCGCTCGCCAACGCCAGATCGTAAAATGTAATTTTGTTGTCTTTTGCCATTGCAGAGCCTCTTTCAGTCCTCGCCATTGTCGGGCGCTGAATAGGGCGTTGCAATCTCGAATGCCAGTATTTTTGCGGCTAAGCGCAAGGGGAATGAGCAGAGCTGCGCGGGCCGCGCGCACTCTCTCATTGACTAAGTCTGGCAGGCGTCAGCTTTGCGCGATGAGGCCCCGGGCGGGTTCGGTCACGGTGAGCGTGGCGGAATCCGTCACCAGCCAGCACTCGCCCGCTGCCCAAGGCTGTCCGTCGATCGTGCCCCGGCCGCTCAGCGGAACGAACCAGCAACGGCCATCGGCGCAGTCCAGGTCATGGCTGCCTTCGTGCCAGCGCTCCAGGGCCAGCGTGAAGGGCGCCTCGTCGCGACGCAAAAGCGTATCCGCATCCACCTCTGCGATGTTGACCGGCGCCCTCGTATAGGGCTCGGCCCGACTCACGGCGACGCCGTCATCCAGATGCAGTTCGCGCGGGCGGCCATAATCGTACAGCCGATAGGTCACATCGACATTCTGCTGCACCTCGACCAGCGTGACGCCAGCACCGATGGCGTGGACAGTCCCGGCGGGGATGTAGAAGAAGTCGCCGGCCTTCACCGGCTTCCAGTCCATCAGATGCTCGATGCTGCCATCGAGCGAGGCGGCGCGCAGGGTCTCGTCATCCAGCGGGCGGAGCGTCCCCATGCCAAGGGTCGCGCCGGGCTCGGCATCGAGGATGAGCCAGCACTCGCTCTTGCCGCCCGGCAGGCCGCGCGCCTGGCCCTGCGCGTCATTGGGGTGAACCTGGACGGACAGGCGCTCGCTGGTGAAGATATATTTGACGAGCAGCGGCGGATGCTGGCCGTCCGGCCCATCGAACCAGACCTCGCCGATCTGTCGGCCCCGCCCGTCCGGATAGGCCGCTGGCAGATCGGTGCGGCCCCACGGCTTCTCGACATATTTGGTGGCAAGGCGAATGGCGTTCACGATTCAGCGATCCTTCAGGGCGACGCGCTTGCCATCCATCCACAGCTCGACGACCTGCGTCGCGGCAAGGTCGGTGGGGCTGGTCAGCTCGATGTCGCGGTCCAGAATGAGGAAATCGGCACGCTGGCCGGGTGCGAGACTGCCGAGGCGCTCCTCGGCAAATGCGGCATAAGCCGCGCCGCGGCCATAAGCGCGCAGCGCCTCCGCCAGCGTCAGGCGTTGCGTCGGCAACCAGCCGCCGGCCGGCTCGTTGCGGACATCGAGCCGCGTGGCGGCCGACTTGAGGCCGATGAAGGCATCCGCTGGCTCCACGGGCGCATCCGAACCGAATGCCAGCGGCACCTTGTTGTCGAGCATTGTCCGCCAGGCATAAGCGCCGGCGAGCCGCTCCGGCCCGAGCCGTCGCGTCGCCATCGCCCAGTCGGAGGTGGCGTGCTGCGGCTGCATGGAGGCGATCGTGCCGCTGCGCGCGAAACGGGCGAGATCGGCCGGGTCGACGATCTGCGCATGTTCGATCCGCCAGCGCCGGTCGCCCTTATAGGTCTCGCTCAGCTCCTCGATGGCATCCAGCGTCTCTGCATTGGCCTGATCGCCAATGGCGTGAACGGCAAGCTGGAAGCCGTCCATCGCTGCCCGGCTCATCTGGTTGCGCAACTGGGCTGATGTCAGCAGCGCTAAGCCGCTCTCCTTGGGCGCATCGGCATAAGGCGCCTTGAGCCAGGCACCGCGTGAACCGAGCGCGCCATCCAGCACCAGCTTGACGCCGCCCAGCCGCAGCCGGTCGTTGTACAGCCACGGGGTCGGCGCAGGCCCGGCGATCAGCGCGGCCTGCTCCATGCCGGCGGCATAGCCCAGGATGCGGATTCGCAGCGCGCCCCGGTCGCCGGCGCGGCGATAGGCCTGCCAGTGCTCGATGCTGGTGCCCATGTCGGCGACGGTGGTGACGCCGCGCGCCAGCAGCGCATCCTGCGCGGCGGACAGTGCCGCGTCATAATCCTTGGGCTGGGGACGGGGGAGGGCGGGCGTCATCAGCGCCATCGCCTTGTCCACGAGGATGCCGCTGGGACGCCCTGCGACCATCTCGATCCGCCCGCCGGCAGGGGCCTTGCTGGTCGGTGCGATCTTGGCGGCGGTCAGCGCGGCGGCATTGGCCCAGCCGGCATGACCATCGACGCGCTCCAGCCAGATCGGGCGCCCATCGCCCAGCCCATCGAGGTCGGCGGCAGTCGGGAAGCGGCCGAGGTTCCACTTCTCGTGATTCCAGCCAAAGCCGATGATCCACGGACGGCCGGGATTGGCCGCAGCGAAGGCGGCGATCTTCTGCCGCGCCTCTTCGAGCGAATTGGTATCGCTCAGGTCCAGATTGAGGCGCGAGAAGCCGAGATCAATGACATGAACATGCGCGTCGATGATGCCGGGCATCAGCGTGCGGCCCTTGCCGTCAAAGCGGAAGCTCGGCCGATCGGGGCGTTTCTCGCCGCGCGCCAGCCGCTTTTCCACCCGGCCATCGTCGCTGATGACAAGGCCGGTGAAATGCACGAGGTCGCCGGTCGCATCGACCGTGATGCCGTTCACATTATCGATCAGGCCCTGAGCGTCCGCGCGGGTCGCGCCCATGCCCAGTCCGAGCGCGAGCGCCGCCAGAACGGCGCTTGTCCTTCGTGCAAAACTCATGGCTTGCGCAGGCGCCTCACCAACGCGCTGGTATCCTGCCGTCCGCCGCCCATGGCGACGACCTCGGCATAATATTGATCGACCAGCGCCGTGACCGGCAATGTGGCGCCGAGCGTGCGCGCTTCATCGAGGGCGAGGCCCAGATCCTTGCGCATCCACTCCACTGCGAAGCCGAAATCGAAGCTGTCCTCGCTCATCGTCTTCCAGCGATTGTCCATCTGCCAGCTTTGCGCCGCGCCGCCGCCAATCGCTTCCTGAACCTTGCCGAGGTCGAGGCCTGCTGCCTGTGCAAAGCGGAGCGCTTCGGAGAGCCCCTCCAGCACGCCGGCGATGCAGATCTGGTTGACCATCTTGGTGGTCTGACCCGCGCCGGCCTCACCGCAATGCACGATGCGGGCGGCATAGCCCTGCATGACCAGGCGCGCGGCCTCGACCGCTGCCTGCGTGCCGCCGCACATGACCGAGAGCGTGCCGCCCTGCGCGCCGGATTGGCCGCCGGAAACCGGCGCATCGACGAAATGAAGCCCCCGGCTCTCCGCCTCGTCGGCGAGCTGCCGCGCGATCTTGGCGGAGACGGTGGTGTGGTCGATGAACAGCCCGCCGGGCCGCATCGTCCGGAACGCGCCGTCGCGCCCGATGGTCACCGCTTCGAGGTCGGCATCATTGCCGACGCAGCTGATGACGACCTCGGCCTCCGCCGCGGCTTGCGCGGGGCTGACTGCCGCCTCGCCGCCATGCTGCTCGACCCAGGCCTGGGTCTTGCCCATCGACCGATTGAACACCGAGAGGTCGTGCCCGGCGGCGGCGAGATGCCCCGCCATTGGTCCGCCCATCACTCCCAGCCCGATAAACGCGATTTTTGCCATAAGCAGGGCATAGTGGCAGTTTGCAGGATGCGCCAGATGGGAGTAGGGGGCGGCGCCATGAACAGGATCGAACCGCTTGAGCCCCTGACGGCCAGTGCCGATGCGCTGCCCGTCTCCGTCGCCGATGTCCGCGCGGCGGCGGCGCGAATTTCGGGCTCGATCCTGCGCACGCCCACGGTGGTCAGCAAGACGCTCTCGCAGATGACCGGCGCGACCGTGTATCTCAAGTTCGAGAACCACCAGTTCACCGCCGCCTACAAGGAACGCGGCGCGCTCAATCGCCTGTTGCTGCTGGACGATGCCTCGCGATCCAAGGGTGTTATCGCGGCGTCGGCCGGCAACCATGCGCAGGGCCTTGCCTATCACGGTGCCAAGCTCGGCGTTCCCGTCACCATCGTCATGCCCATGACGACGCCGCTGGTGAAGGTGATGCAGACCGAGGGTCACGGCGCGACCGTGGTGCTGGAAGGCGAGAAATTCGAGGACGCCTATAATCACGCGCGCAAGCTGGAAGCCGAGCGCGGGCTGACCTTCGTCCACCCCTTCGACGAGCCGGACATCATCGCCGGGCAAGGCACAGTGGCGCTGGAGATGCTGGAGGACGCGCCGGAGATCGACACGCTGGTCATTCCCATCGGCGGCGGTGGGCTCTTCTCTGGCATGGGCACCGCTGCGCGCGGCATCCGCCCGGATATCGAGCTGATCGGCGTACAGGCCGAACTCTACCCCTCCATGTACGATGTGGTGAAGAGCGCCAATCTGCCATGCGATGGCGACACGCTGGCCGAGGGCATCGCTGTCAAGGAGCCGGGGCAGCTCACGCGCCGCTTCGTCACCGCGCTCGCCAATGATGTGGTGCTCGTGACCGAGCGCGCGCTGGAACAGGCGGTGAGCCTGCTGCTCCAGATCGAGAAGACCGTGGTCGAGGGCGCTGGCGCCGCCGGTCTCGCCGCACTGATCGAGCACAAGCCGCTGTTCGCCGGCAAGACGGTGGGCCTGGTGCTGTGTGGCGGCAACATCGATACGCGCCTGCTCGCCAATGTGCTGCTGCGCGATCTGGCCCGTTCAGGCCGATTGGCGCGCCTGCGCATCATCATGCAGGATCGCCCCGGCGCGCTGTTCCATGTCGCTCGCATCTTCGATCAGGAGGCGGTGAACATCCTGGAGCTCTCCCACCAGCGGATTTTCACCAATCTGCCCGCCAAGGGCCTGACGCTGGATGTGGAGTGCGAGACGCGCGACGAAGCCCATCTCCAGCGACTGATGCAGGCGCTGGCTGTGGCGGGCTACGATACCACCCCGGTCGAGCTTGCCTGAAAACGCCGCCGCGCCGGTGACGCGGCTCTGACCGGTCAGGTCAGCGGCGTGTCGGGTTCCGGCTGGCTGGCAGAGCTGGATGCCAGCGCCGTCTGGAGCGCGTCATCCAGCGCGGCCACGCTATAGGGCTTGGTCAGCGTCGTGACGTTCGCAAACGCCTCGGGGTGCAGCGCGCCGCCATAGCCGGTTACGAAGATGCAGGGCGTGCCCTTGTCTCGGAGCATTTGCGCCAGCGGATAGCTTTGCTGGCCATGGATGTTCACATCCAGAATGGCGAGGTCCAGGGCCTGTCGGCCGATCAGCTCTGCCGCACTGTCGAAACTGTGCGCCAGAACGGGGTTCGCGCCGCGATCCAGCAGCTTGTCTTCGAGAACGAGCGCGATGATCGGCTCGTCCTCAACGATCAGGATGGTCAGGTCGTCCAGTCTCATGAAACAATCGATGCGTTGGTGAGCTTTGCCTTGATGGTGCACAGCAGGCCGGTCGGCCGAAAGTCTATGACGACGCCGCTGGCCCGCTCCGTCGAGAAGCCGTGCTCGATGAGGCGCGACCCGAAACCCCGATTTGCAGGTTGCTGGACGGGTGGGCCGCCGCGTTCTTCCCAACGCAGGTCGATCAATCGGTAATCCTCTTCTTCGTCCTCGATCGTCCAGCTCAGGTCTATGTGACCTTCAGGCACGGACAAAGCCCCATATTTCACAGCATTGGTGCAGAGTTCGTGAATGATCATGGAGAGAGACACCGCCGTCTGCGGCGCGATGGTGAAATCCCGGCCGTCCAGATGCACGCGCGCCAGATCCTCCCCGATGGAGGCTTCGGCCGCACTGCGCACCGTCTCGATGAAGCCGGCGGTTTTCCAGTTGCTGGTCGTCAGCAGATTATGGGCCGCCGCCAGCGCCGCTAGCCGCGCATTGAAGGTCTGACGCGGAACCTCGGACCCGGGCATCTGGCGGAATGACTGCATCGCCAGGCCCTGGACGATCGCCAGCGTGTTCTTCACGCGGTGATTGAGCTCGTTCATCAGCAGGGCCTGCCGCTCTTCCGATTCCACCTGGTCGGTCACGTCATGGCCCTGGACGAACACCCCGGAAACAGTCCCGCCTTCGCCCACGGTGGGTTGATAGACGAAGTCGAGATAGCGCTCCTGCACCTCGGTTCCCTCGTCATTCTGCAACAGCACCTTGAGGCGGCGCCCGATGAAGGGTTTGCCCGAGCGATAGACCTGGTCGAGCAGGTTCAGGAAGCGCTGTCCGCTCACTTCCGGCAGGGCGTCCTTCACCCGCTTGCCCAGCAGATCCCGGCCCCCGACCAGCTTGTGATACGCGGCATTCGCCATGCGGAACTCATGATCCGGCCCGTGCAGAATGGCCACGAAGCCCGGCGCCTGCTCGAACAGGGATTTGAACTGCCCGGCCTCTTCCGCGAGGTCCAGATTGCGCGCCTGCACGGCATTGGCGCGCTGGATCAGGCCCATTTCATCGCGCATGGCCCGCAGCGTCTGCAGTTCGGTGACGTCGACCGTGTGCTGCAGGATGTAGGCGACCTTGCGTGCCTCGTCCGAAAAGGGCGTGTGGGTCGCACTCCAGTAGCGCACGTCCATCCCGCCATCGGGCGTGGGAATGTCGTAGCGGATGAGCGCGATCTCGTCTTGCTTGCCGGAGGCGAAAACCCGCCGGAACGAGGATTCCAGCTGCCGGTGACTCTCCGAGTCCGGGTCGCTCGGAAAGGCATCGAACATGTTCTGGCCCAGCAGCTTATCGCGGGTGCGCATGGTCACCTGCAGATAGGCGTCGTTCATCCAGACGATCCGCAGATCGCTATCGAGCAACACATAGGGATTGGGAGAACGCGCCAGCAGGGCCTGAAAATCGATCGTCACGGAGCCCTCGGAAAAGACGGACGGCGGTAGAATCCAGCCCGACAATGCACGATCTTGCGCGTCGGTTGCACAGAGTCAATTTCATTCCACCGACGCCGCCTAAAGCCCGACGATTTGGTCGCATCTGCACGGGCGGCGAAGGCCCGCTGCTCAGAACATCCCGTTCGCGTTCGGCCCGCCGAGCTTCACGTCCTGCGCGACATCCCAATGTTCCACAATGAGGCCGTTCTCGATCCGGAAGATGTCAACCACCGCCCAGCCGCTATCGTCTGGCCAGCGGCGGACGTGGTAGTGGACGATGACATGATCGCCATCGGCGAACATGCGCTTCACATCATGCACGCCCTGGGGATGCACAGACCTGATATGGTCGAGAAACGCCTTGAATGGCGCGCGCCCCGTTTCGACCGAGGGATTGTGCTGGATATAGTCGGGCGCGATGAACCGGTCCACGGCGCCCGAATCCATGGGGTTGAGCACCTCGTCGAAAAGGCCGCGCACCAGCGCCAGATTGGCTTCCTCATCGGCGGTATATCGCATCTCATCGCTCTCCATCGCGGCAGGCGTGCGTTATCGCACTTGTGCTCGTGCATATGCACCGTAAGACCAGCAGGGCAAAGGCCGCAACGGTCTGGCAGAGACAGCGTGGAGGGGAGGGCGACCGACCGATGGGTGAGGCGGACTTCGTCATCGTGGGGGCAGGCAGTGCGGGCTGCGTGCTGGCCAATCGCCTGAGCGCGCAGGCCGGAACCTCCGTCACGCTGCTGGAGGCGGGCGGCGAGTGCCGTCATCCGATCATCGACATGCCGCTCACCTGGATGCAGGCCGCCGCGACCGAGCGCTTCATCTGGGGCAATGAGAGCGAGCCGGACCCGCAAATGGGCAATGGCACCCAGCCCATTCCGCGCGGCAAGGCGCTGGGCGGCAGCTCCTCGATCAACGGCACCATGTATATTCGCGGTCATGCGGCGGACTATGATCGCTGGCGCGATATGGGGCTCCCCGGCTGGGGCTTTGACGACGTGCTGCCCTATTTCCGCCGCTCGGAGACCAATTGGCGCGGCGCGGGAGCCGACCATGGCGGGACGGGCGAACTGCACGTCACGGCGATGAAGCCGGACCCGGTGCTGTTCCCGGCGTTCATGCGCACCGCGCGCAATCTGGGCTATGACGAGGAACCGGATTTCAACGTGCCGCGCCCGGAGGGGTTCGGCATTCCTGACTGCACGATCCGCGCGGGGCGGCGACACAGCACAGTGCGGGCGTTCATCGACCCGGTGCGGGGTCGCCCCAATTTGCGGATCGAGACCCATGCGCTCGCCTCGCGCGTCATCATGGAGCATGGCCGGGCGGTCGGGGTGGAGTATCGCAAGGGGGGCACGGTGCGGCAGGTGCGGGCGCGCCGCGAGGTGATCCTGTGCGGCGGCGCGATCAACTCGCCGCAACTGCTCATGCTCTCCGGCATCGGCCCGGCGGCGCATCTGGCTGACATGGGCGTGCCGGTGCTGCGCGATCTGCCGGGCGTGGGCGCCAATCTGCAGGATCATCCGATCGCGCTCAGCTTCTGGCAAGCCGCCGCGCCGGTGACCTTTGACGATCAGTTGCGGCTCGACCGGATCGCCCTGCACGCGGCGCGCTGGGCCCTGTTCGGCACCGGCAACATGGCGCAGAGTCCGATGTCGATTCAGGGCTTCCTGCGCTCTGGGCCGTTGCAGGATCGGCCGGATCTTCAGTTTCAGATCGTCCACGCAAGCTACGCTGCGCGGCCGTGGTTCCCCGGCTGGCGAAAAGGCGCGGGGCACCAGTTCTCGGCCGGCACGCTGCTGCTTAACCCCGAGAGCCGGGGGAGCATCGCGCTGCGCTCCGCCGATCCAGAGGCGCTGCCGAAAATCCATCTCAACTTCCTGAGCGAACAGGGCGATCTTAATCGACTCTTATGGTCGATGCACTTCATGCGCCGCTTTTTCGCCACCGCGCCGGCGCGGGATCTGGTCGCAGCGGAAGTCGCGCCCGGCCCCGATGCGGCGGATGATGCCGCGCTGGAAGGCTGGTTGCGGGCGACGGCGCGGAGCGGGGGCCATCCCGCCTGCACCTGCGCCATGGGCACCGACGATGCTGCCGTGCTGGATGCGCAGTTGCGGGTGCGCGGAGTCGAGAGCCTGCGCGTGGTGGATGCCTCCTCCATGCCGGCGCTGATTCGGGGCAATACCAACGCCCCCGTAATCATGATCGCGGAAAAGGCGGCTGACCTCATTCTGGGCAAGACGGCCCCGGCCGAGCCAGCCCAGCGATGATGGACGAGCAAGAACGGCCAGACCGGATGAACCGGCGGCGACAGGGTGAGAGGATGGGATCGAGATGAGCCAGAGCAACGCAATTCTGTCGGCCGATGCACGAGCGGATCCGCCGGCGCCTGCCAAGGCGGCCAGCGGATTCCAAATCTACATCGTCGGCCTGCTGAGCTTCATCATCATGGTCATCGATGGCTATGACATCGGGTCGATGCCCGTCATCGTGCCGCATCTGGCGCAGCTTTGGGGGGAGTCACCGGCCCTGTTCGCACCGGCCTTGTCTGCCGTGGTTATCGGCCTTGGTCTCGGCGCCTTCTTTCTCGGCCCACTGGGCGACAAGGTGGGGCGCCGGACGACGACCGTTGTGGCGCTGGGCGTTATCAGCTTCGCGACACTCGGCACGTCATGGTCCCAGACGGTTAGTCAGCTCTTTTGGTGGCGCTTGCTCACGGGCACGGCGCTGGGCGCCTGCCTGCCCAACGTGCTGGCGATCCTCGCGGAGGTGATGCCGGCCAAGCGGCGGGCGAGCGCGATGACCATTGTCGGGTGCGGCATTCCGGTCGGGGCAGCCGGCGCTGGTATCGTGGTGCCGTGGCTCACGACCGGGCGCGGGTGGGAAGCGGCGTTCACCGTCCCGGCGACCTTCATGTTCGTGATCACGATTCTTCTCGCGCTGTTTCTCACGCGCCTGCCGGCGGCTCCCGTAGCGGCCAAACCGGCGCGTGAGCGGGCATGGCACTGGACGGACATTCCCATATTGGCGCCGCTAGGGCGCGGCTATCTGCTTCGCACCACGCTGTTTTCCGCGCTGTTCTGCTTCAACGCCTTGTCCATGTACATGCTGGCGAGCTGGCTGCCGACGGTCCTGCGCGGGGTCGGCTTCAGCTTCGAGACGTCGGCCCATATGGCTTCCATCGTCCAGATCGGCGGACTGGTCGGCGGCCTCATTCTGGCTACGCAGATCGACCGTCACCGCACGATTCCGGCGCTGTTGGCAGGCTATGCGCTGGTGTCGCTCGGCTTGGTGGCGCTGGCGGTGCTGGCGCCGACATTCGCTACCTGGGGTCTGCTCATGCTGATTATCGGCATGGGCGTCGGCGGCGCCCATATCGCCCTGACGGCCGTGGCCGCGAGCATCTACCCGATCACGATGCTGTCGGCCGCCATCGGTCTGGCGGTCGCCGTCGCGCGCGTGGGTGCCATGGCGGGGCCGCTCGTGGGCGGGGCGTTGATCGCTGCCAACATGTCCGCCGGCATGTTCTTTCTGGCGCTGCTGGTGCCGGTCGGCTGCTGCATCCTGTGCGTGCTCGCCTTCTCCAAGGCGCGGATCGCGACCGCGCCCTCCGCTCAGGAGGAGGCTGCAGCCTGAGCGGCCTCTTTCGTATCTGCGCCTTCTGAACTCTCAGAGGCCTCGGCAGTGCTCCCTCGCGGCGGGTGTTCGCTCGTCAGCAGATCGAGGAAGCGCTTCAGCCACCAGCGGATGTCCTGCGTTTCCACGCTGTCCATCATCGCGCGCCACCGGCTCTTGCGCTCTTCAAGCGGCATGAGCAGTGCCTGGTGCAGCGCGTCGGCCAGTTCTTCCGGGCTGAACGGGTTGACCAGTAGGGCGTCCTGCAATTGCTCGGCGGCGCCGGCATAACGCGAGAGAATGAGCACGCCGGGATTTTCCGGGTCTTGCGCCGCGACATATTCCTTCGCGACCAGGTTCATCCCATCTCGCAATGGCGTCACCAGCGCAGCGCGCGCGGAGCGGTACATGCCGGAGAGGGCAAGCCGGTCATAGCCGCGGTTCACATAGCGCAACGGCACCCAATGGGCGGTGGCGAACTCGCCGTTGATATGGCCCGAGAGCGCGTCGAGTTCGCGTCGGATGTCCTGATAGCTGGCGACCTGCTCGCGCGATGGCGGCGCGATCTGGAGGAAGGTGACTTTTTCCTGAAATTCGGGATGGTCCTGCAGCAAGCGGCTGTACCCGTGAAACCGCTGCTCCATGCCCTTGGAATAGTCCAGCCGGTCGACCCCCATGATGAGGTCGCGGCCTTCGAGACTGCGCAGGATGCTTTCGCGTGCTTCATCGGCTTCCGGGGTGGTCGCGCTTTTGGCGAAGTCCCCCGCATCGATTCCGATCGGGCAGGCGACGACCCGCACGGTCCGGTCGCCAATGCGGATCACACCGTCCGATATTTCCGCCTCGGGGAACTGGTCGTGGACATAATAGAGAAAGGAATCGAGCCAGGCCTGGCACTGGAAACCCAGCAGATCATAGGCGAACAGCGCATTCACCAGCTTGGCGTGGCTCGGCAGGGAGGTCAGCAGGCGCGCAACGGGCCAGGGCGTGTGGAGGAAGAAGCCGGTGCGGTTCGTAACGTCGCGTTTGCGCAGTTCCGCGCCGAGCGGGATGAGGTGGTAATCATGAACCCAGATCAGGTCTTCGGGCGTGATTAGCGGCAGTAGGGTGTCGGCGAAGCGCTCGTTCACCCTCGCATAACCGCCCGCGAAGTTGCGCTCGAATTCTGCGAGGTCGGTCCGGTCGTGAAAGAGCGGCCAGAGCGTGCGATTGGCAAAGCCGTTATAATATTCGTCGATATCCTGGGGTTCGAGGTCGACGGTGGCAGTAGTGACGCCATCACTCTTGCTGAAATTCACATGACCGGTGAACGTCTCGGTTTCATTGCCCGACCAGCCGAACCAGATGCCGTTTGTCTCGCGCAGCGCCGATGACAGCGCGACCGCAAGGCCGCCCTGATTGGCTTGTCCTTCCCCGGTCGGCGGGCTGACGCGGTTCGACACGATGACGAGGCGAGTCATCTGATGGTACTCCACGGCTTGCTGAGCAGAACGGCGCAGTTGATTAATCCAACCAACGAATAGGTTTGGGGATAGTTGCCCCACAGTTCGCCCGTGGCGGGGTCGATATCCTCCGAGAGCAGGCCGGCGGCGGTGCGGCGGCTGAGCATTTCCTCGAACAACACCCGCGCCTCGTCGACCCGTCCGGTGGCGTGCAACGCCTCGATCAGCCAGAAGGTGCAGACGTTGAAGGCGGTCGAGGGCAGGCCGAAATCGTCCTCGGTGGCATAACGGAGCATGTGGCTGCCGCGCCGCAGCCCCTGCTCGACGGCCTCGAGCGTCGTCTTGAATCGTGGATCGCCGGGCGAGAGAAAGCGCAGGTCCAGCAACTGGATGATGCTGGCATCGAGATCGTCGCCCCCGAATGTCGCGGACATGCGGCCCGTGTCTTCCCGCCAGGCCGCATCGATAATGGTCTGGCGCATGCTGTCGGCCCGGCCCTGCCAGAAGGCGGCCCGTTCCGGCAGGTCGAGCGCGGCAGCGGCATTGGCCAGCCGGTCGCACGCCGCCCAGCACATGGCGGCGGAGTAGGTGTGGACATGGCTGCGGGTGCGCAGCTCCCACAGGCCGGCATCGGGTTTATCGTAGACGTCCCACGCGCGCTCGCCCACGGCCTCAAGCGCATGGAAATCGTCGGTGCCGCCCATGCGCAGCAGCCGCCGATCAAAGAAGCTCTGGGTGCTGGAGAGGACGATCTGGCCATAGGCATCGTGCTGGATCTGTTCGGCGGCCTGATTGCCGACGCGCACCGGCCCCATGCCGCGATAGCCGGCCAACCCCGGCGCGATCCATTCGGTCAGCGTGGCCTCGCCGCCCACGCCGTACAACGGCTGGATATGGCCACCGCGTGCATTGTCGACGAGGTTGCGCAGATATTCGAGATAACTCTCCAGAACATCGAGCGCCCCGAGCCGGTTGAGCGCCTGCACGGTGTAATAAGCGTCGCGAATCCAGCAGTAGCGATAATCCCAGTTGCGCCCGCTATCGGCATGTTCGGGCAGCGATGTCGTCAGCGCCGCGACAATCGCGCCGGTTTCCTCATGCTGGCACAGCTTAAGCGTGATCGCGGCGCGAATGACCGCTTTCTGCCACTCCACGGGCGTGGCGAGACCCCGCACCCAGCCTTGCCATTCCCGGATCGTCCGGTCGAGCATGGTGTCCAGCGTGATGCGCAGATCGTCGGCAAAGCTCTCGTCCGGGCCCAAGAAGAAGTGCAGCGGCCGCTCGACACGGAACAGCCGCTCGTCCTCGATCCAGCCGACCGGCGCCGTCGTCGTCAGGCGCAGGGTCATGTCCGAGAGCACGTAGCGGATGTGATTGGTGCCGCGCGTGCGGTTCGGATCGCGCGCGCCCCAGTCGCGCGCCGGGCGCAGGCGGATTCGGATGCGCGGACTGCCCGCCACCGGCTTGACGATGCGGGCATAAGCGACGGGACGGAACATGCGCCCGCTCCGGTGGAAACGCGGGCAGAAGTCGATGACCTCTATGGCGTTGCCGTGCTTGTCCTCATGCCGCGTCACCAGCACCGGCGTGTTGCGCACATAATGCTGCGTCGTCTCCACGCAGTCTTCCAGGTCGATTTCCCAGAAGCCGCGCGCCCCCTCAGCGGCGCGCGGGGCCGGGTCGAGCAGGGAGGAGAAGGCCGGGTCGCCATCCACCCTGGGCACGCAGCCCCAGACGAAGCGGCCGGCCCGGTCGATCAGGGCGGAGACCTGGCAATTGCCGATAGGCCAGAGGTCGAGTGTTGCAGTCATCAGAGCAGGTCCTCCAGCCAGGCATGTACGGCGCGCGGATTGGCAAGCTTGTATTGGGCTGCGGTCGGCCGCCGATCGCCCACGATCACGCCAACGCCGCCAAGCGCCTGCGCGGCGAGAAACGCGGCCTCGTCTGTCTCGTCATCGCCAAGGAACCACGGCGAGGTGCCTGCCATGGGCGCCCGGCTCATCAGGGTACGCACGGCCTTGCCCTTGTCGCCGCCGGGCATCCGCAGTTCCGTCATCATCTTGCCGGGCTGGTAATGGAGGCCGAGATCTTCAGCCAGGCGGGTGGCGAGGGCGGTGGCTTCCGCCTCGATCTGCGGCGCCATGCGGAAATGCAGCGCGACGCCATAACTCTTGTCCTCGACGATCACGCCCTCATGCTGGCCGGCAAAGGCACGAAAATCCGCAGCGGCTTCGTCCAGTCCCTTGGGCCGCACCGGATGCGCCGCGACGCCGCGCCAGCGATGTTCGCTGCCATGGCTGCCGGACACCGCGAGATCCTGCGCGATAGGGCCGAGAATGGCGTCGATCTGCGCAATGGAGCGCCCACTCACGACCGCTAGACGCCCGTCGAGCCGCGTCGTCAGCCGGGTGAGCAGGCTGCGCAGACGCTCGTCTGCGATCACCTCTTCGGGATGGTCGATCAGCTCGAAGAGCGTGCCGTCCAGATCCAGAAACAGGCTGAGATGGTCGAGGGTGTCGATTGAGGGCGCTGGAAGATCGAATGCGGACGGATGCGAAATGGTGATTCCCCTGGCGTGGTTGGCGTCATGGTTGGGTCCGCCGCTGATTGGGTTCGGCGTGGCTCTTGTTGCGAACGCCCGCACATGGGGGCGGGTTCCTGTTTCGCGGCCTGGCCGAAGCGCGGCCGGGTCGCGTTCGTCGTCCGCGCATGATAGCGAGGCGCATGCTCAAGCCAACCCCATCCGCCATTTTGTTCGTCTGTCTCGGCAATATCTGCCGCTCGCCATTGGCCGAGGCGGCCTTCCGCCACGAGGCGTCGCTGGCCGGCCTCGATGTGACGGCGGACTCGGCAGGCACGGGCGACTGGCATGTCGGGCGGCCGCCCGATCCGCGCGCGCAGGCGACGGCGCTGCGTCATGGCATCGACATCTCGACCTATCGCGCGCGGCAGATCGGGCCGGCGGATTTCCAGCGCTTCGACATGATTTTTGCGCTGGATGGGGACAATCTCGCCAACATCCGGCGCCTCGCGCCCGCAGGGCATCGCGCTCATCTCCGCCTGTTGCTGGACATGGTGCCGGGGCGGGAAGGGCAGGCCGTGGCCGACCCCTATTTTGGCGATGAAGCCGGGTTCGATGTGACCTGGCGGGATGTGCAGGCGGCGGCGCGCGCGCTGGTCAGCCGGTTTTGATCTGCGCGTAGAGGCGGTCGATGTCGGCCGGGCGGGCGAGGTCGGTGCCCGGCGTCAGCACCGCCGCAGTGCCGCCGGCAATGCCATAGCGGAAGGCGTCCTCCACTGGCCAGTCGCTGGCCAGCGCATAGACCATCGCGGCGACGAAGCTGTCCCCCGCGCCGACCGCGCTTTTCGCGTCGATGGGGATGGCGGGGTGATAGAGGGTGCCCTCTGCGGTCGCCAGCACCGCGCCTTCATGGCCGAGAGTGACCGCGACATAGCGGGCGCGGCCCGATCGCACGATTTCCTGGGCCGCCGCGGCAATGGCATCCGGGCCTTTCAGGTCTCGCCCGACGAGCTGCTGCAATTCGCCCTGGCTCGGCTTGACCAGCAGCACATGCTCGCCGCTCAGGCCGCCGCGCAGACCGGCGCCTGAACTGTCGAGCACGAAGCCGATTCCGCGCGGTGCCAGCGCGGCGGCAAGCTGCCCGTAGAAATCCTCCGGCACCCCGGGCGGCAGCGACCCGCTGGCCACGAAATAATCGCACGTCACCTGACTGAGCTGGTCGAGCGCCAGCCGCCATTCGGCCTCCTCCACCACCGGTCCCGGCGGCGTGAAGCGATATTCCTTGCCGCTGTCCTTCTCCAGCACCGAGGTCGCGACGCGGGTTTCGCCCTGGATCGGGATCTGCGCGCGCACCAGTTGATGCCGGTCGAGCAAGCCATCGAGCGCCACGCCCGTCGCGCCGCCGGACAGGTAATGCACCCGCGCATTGCCGCCCAGCCGCACGAACACGCGGGCGACGTTGATGCCGCCGCCGCCGGGATTATGATATTCGCCAGCCGTCCGCATCTTGTGCGTGGCGAAGACCTTGTCGACCTCATAAGCCACATCGATGGTGGGATTGAGGGTGAGCGTGGCGATGTTCTTCATGCGCATGGGCTAGCAGGATGCGCGCGGCGATCAAAGCCGTGCCGCGCTGTGCGGCAGCCGGTTGCATTGGCAGAGCAGGCGCGGCACGATGACGAGCAGGGCGTTTACGCGCCTGGCAGCGCGAATTATGACAAGATAAGTTCGATTCGAATTGTTAGTTAAGTCAACTAAAGTTAGACATTGAACCAACGGAGCGGGTGAGGCGACATTCGGCGCAAGATCGAATGGGCATCACCGGATTGCTGGACTCCATCTGGGGTTCGGAAGGGAGAGTATGGCTGGAGATGCTGCGGACGGCCCGAATGACCATGGCCTGGATGATGGCGGCCCGCCACCATCTGCCGGGCCGGTGAGGCAGCGCCTCGGGGTGCTTCGGCAACTCCTGCTGGCGCTACTCTGCCTTCCGCTGCTGCTGACGATCAGTTCCGCCAGCGTTCAGGCCGTGCCGGGCGGCAATGAGCTGATCTCCAGCCATGCCTATGCGGTGTTCGGCACCCCCAAATACGGCCCCGGCTTCAAGCATTTCGACTATGCCGATCCCAAGGCGCCCAAGGGCGGCACGCTGCGGGTGGCCTATATTGGCGGCTTCGACAGTCTCAATCTCATGGCCCTGCTCGGCACGCCGCCCATCGGCATGGTGCAGGTCTATGAGCCGCTGATGCGGCGCAGTTCGGACGAGCCGGCAATGCGCTACGCGCTGGTCGCCGAGTCGATCACCTATCCCAAAGATATTTCATGGATGGATTTCCATCTCGATCCCCGCGCGCGCTGGCATGATGGCGTGCCGATCACGCCCGAGGACATCATCTTCACCATCGATCAGGCCAAGGGCCTGGTGACGCCGTCGCTCAAACGGCTGGAGCAGGCCGTGACGCGTGCGGAAAAGCGCGGGCCGCACACGGTGCGCGTCTATTTCACCCAGCCCAATAATCCCACACTGCCGACGGTGGTGATGGATATGTGGCTGCTTCCCCGCCATTATTACGCGAAGCACGCGCTCAACGCCGCCTCGCTCGACCGCCCATTGGGCAGCGGCCCCTACAAGGTCGGCCGCTTCAGCCAGGGGCGCTGGATCGAATATGAGCGCGTGAAGGATTATTGGGCCAAGGATCTGGCGGTCAACAAGGGCCGCTACAACTTCGACATCATCCGGCACGATTATTACCGGGACCAGACGGTTGCCTATGAGGCCTTCCTCGCCGGCAATGTCGACTTCCGGCAGGAAACGAGCGCAGTGCGCTGGGCAAGCGAGAAGCAGTTGCCGGCCTTCCGCGCGGGCCAGATCAAGCGGCAGGTCATCGATTACCGCAGCCCGTCCTTCTATCTGGGCATCGTCATGAACACGCGGCGGCCCGCGCTGGCGGATCGCCAATTGCGGCGCGCGCTGATGCTGGCCTATGATTTCGAGTGGGTGCGCCGGACCCTGCTCGCCGGACATCATGGCCGCCTGCACAGCTTCTACACCAACAGCGAGTTCGCGGCCGAGGGCCTGCCCCAGGGGCGGGAGCTGGAACTGCTCCAATCCGTGCAGGACGAGGTGCCGGGCGAGGTGTTCACCAAGGCGCCGGACCTGCCGGTTGGCGGGAACTGGCGCAATCGCCGGGCCAATCTCATCGAGGCGGTGCGGATCCTGCGGGCGGCGGGCTATCGCTATCAGGATGGCCGGCTGATCGACAAGACAACCGGTCGCCCCATGGCGCTTGAGCTGATCAGCTATTCCCCGCTGATGGACCGGCAGGTTTCGCTCTTTGTCGAGAATGCGCGGCAACTGGGCATCGCCATCAGTTTCCGCTCGTTCGACAGCGCGCAGTTCCGGCATCGGCTGCGGCATTATGATTATGATCTGCTGCTCAACATCCCGATGTTCCCCGGCCATGAAACGCCGAGCATCGGCCAGACACTGATCTGGGGGTCGCACGCTGCGGATCAGCCGCAATCGCTGAACTATCCGGGCGTCAAGAATCCCGCAGTCGACAAGATGCTCGCGCAGATGATCACCGCGACGGACCGCGAGACCGTGGTCGGCGCGATGCGGGCGCTCGATCGCATCCTGCTGTGGAATTTCTACGCCATTCCTTTCCAGCATGATTACCCGGCGCCGGTGGGGCAGATGCCGATCACCTATTGGGACCGGTTCGGCATGCCGAAGAAGCAGCCCGCCTATAATTTCCCGATCATGACGCTCGATACGTGGTGGGCCGACCCCGGCAAGACGGCCGGGCACGCACAAGGACAGTCCTCATGACGGCGCTCTGGTCCTATGTCGCCCGCCGGCTCCTGCTGATGGTGCCGACGCTGATCGGCATCGTCACGATCACCTTCATCATCATCCAGTTCGTGCCCGGCGGCCCGATCGACCAGATCCAGGCGCGGTTCGCCGGCACCGCGATGGACGCGACGGCTACCATCGGCGGCAGTGTGGATACCGGCGCGAGCAGCGGCATCATGCCCACCGGCGAGTTGGACCCGGCGATGGTGAAGGAGCTTGAGAAGCTCTACGGTTTCGACAAGCCGGTGCTCTATCGCTACTTCAAGATGCTCGGCGATTTTGCGCGGTTCGAGTTCGGCAACAGCTATTACAAGGACCAGCCGGTGATCGATCTGATCATCGAGAAACTGCCAGTTTCGATCTCGCTGGGCCTCTGGACCACGCTCATCACCTATCTCGTTGCCATTCCGCTCGGCATCCGCAAGGCCGTGCGCGCGGGCACCGCGTTCGATGCCTGGTCGAGCTTCTTCGTCACCATCGGCTATGCCATTCCCGGCTTCCTGTTCGCGGTGCTGCTGGTCGTGCTGTTCGCTGGCGGCACGTTCTGGAGCATCTTCCCGGCGCGGGGCCTTGTCTCGGACAATTGGGAGGAGCTCTCGCTCATCGGCAAGGTGCTCGATTATCTCTGGCACATCACCCTGCCGGTCGCCGCGATGGTCATCGGCGCCTTCGCCAACCTGACCATGCTCACCAAAAATTCGATCCTCGATGAAGTGGGCAAGCAATATGTGACGACGGCGCGGGCCAAGGGCCTCTCCGAGAACGGCGTGCTCTATGGCCATGTCTTTCGCAACGCGATGCTCATCGTCATCGCCGGCTTTCCGGCCGCCTTCGTCAGCGTGCTGTTCACCTCCTCGCTGCTGATCGAGGTGATCTTCTCGCTGGATGGCCTTGGGCTGCTGGGTTTCGAGGCGACGATCAACCGGGATTATCCGGTCATGCTTGGCTCGCTGTTCATCTTCTCGCTGCTCGGGCTGCTGACCAATCTACTCGGCGATGTCACTTATGTGCTGGTCGACCCCCGCATCGATTTCGAAAGGCGGGACGTCTGATGAACGCCGAAACGCCCGTCGCAGCCCCGGCCGTTCATCCCCGGCCTGTGCGCCCGATCAGCCGGATGAGCCCGCTCACGCGCCGGCGCTGGGCCAATTTCAAGGCCAACAAGCGCGGCTATTGGAGCCTGTGGATATTCCTTGCGCTCTATGTGGTGACGCTGTGCGCCGAGCTGATCGCCAATGATAAGCCCATCTTGCTGAGCTATCGTGGCGAGATCTATGCGCCCGTTCTGCGCGCCTATCCGGAGACCACGTTCGGCGGCGTGTTCGAGACGGAGGCCAATTATCAGGACCCCGCCGTGCGGGCGATGATCGCTGAGGGCGACGGCTGGGCGATCTGGCCGATCATCCCCTACAGCTACCGGACGATCGATTACGATATCCCCGTCACCGCGCCGTCGCCGCCGTCCGCACGCCATTGGCTGGGCACAGACGACCAAGCGCGCGATGTGCTGGCGCGCATCATCTACGGCTTCCGCCTCTCGGTGACCTTCGGCCTGCTGCTCACCTTTTTCAGCTCCATCATCGGCATCACCGCCGGCGCCATACAGGGCTATTTCGGCGGGTGGACCGACCTCATTTTCCAGCGCTGCATCGAGATCGTGCAGAGCCTGCCGATGCTCTACCTGCTCATCATCATGGCCAGCTTCCTCACGCCCAGCTTCTTCACGCTGCTCGGCGTGCTGCTGCTGGTGAGCTGGATGACCCTGGTGCACGTCGTGCGCGCCGAGTTCCTGCGCGCGCGCAATCTCGATTATGTCCGCGCCGCCCGGGCGCTTGGCCTTGGCAACCGCACGATCATGTTCCGGCACATCCTGCCCAATGCGATGGTGGCGACCATTACGTTCCTGCCGTTCATCGTCTCCTCGTCGATCACGATCCTCACGGCGCTGGATTTTCTCGGCTTCGGCATGCCGCGCGGATCGCCCTCCATTGGCGAACTGCTCAACCAGGCGAAGAACAATCTCTATGCACCGTGGCTCGGCATCGCGGGGTTCGCCGTCATGGCCACCATGCTCTCGCTGCTCATCTTCATCGGCGAAGCGGCGCGGGATGCCTTCGATCCAAGGAAATCGACATGAGCGCCACGGACACGCCCCTGCTTGCGGTCGACAGGCTGTGCTGCTCGTTCCGCTCGGAAGGCCGCATCGTCGAGGCGGTGAAGGACGTGTCATTCACGCTGGAGAAGGGCCAGACGCTGGCGCTGGTCGGCGAGTCCGGCTCGGGCAAGTCCACCGCTGCCATGTCGATCCTGCAATTGCTGCCTTATCCGGTGGCGTTCCACCCATCCGGCTCGATCCGGCTGGACGGGCAGGAGATCGTCGGCGCCAGCGAGCGCACGATGCAGACACTGCGCGGCGCCCGCATCGCACTGATCCCGCAAGAGCCGCTGACTGCGCTCAACCCGCTGCACACCATCGACCGGCAGATCATCGAGGCGATGAAGCTGCACGATCCGGCGATCAGCCGGGCGGCGGCGGTTTCCAAGACCATCGATCTGCTCAAGCTGGTTGGCTTGCGCGATGCCGAGAACCGCCTCAAATCCTATCCGCACCAGCTCTCCGGCGGGCAGCGCCAGCGCATCATGATCGCGATGGCGCTCGCCAACGAGCCGGACCTGCTCATTGCCGACGAGCCGACCACCGCGCTCGACGTGACCGTGCAGGCGCAGGTGCTCGATCTGCTCAAGGATCTGCAGCAGCGCCTCGGCATGGCGATGCTGCTCATTACCCATGATCTGGGCGTGGTACGAAAGATGGCCGAGCGCGTCTGCGTGATGACGCAGGGCGAGGTGGTGGAAGCGGGTGACACCAGCGCGGTGTTCGACAATCCCCAGCATGCCTACACCCGCAAGCTGCTCGATGCGACGCCGCGCGGCGAACCACTGAAGATCGAGGGCGATCCCGCGCCGCTGGTGCGCACCGAGGATCTGAAGGTCCATTTCCCGATCAAGGGCTGGTTCGGCAAGCCGCGCGCCTTCGTGAAGGCCGTGGACGGGGTGACGCTCTCGATCCCGCGCGGGCATACGCTCGGCGTCGTCGGCGAGTCCGGCTCGGGCAAGAGCACGCTCGGCCTTGCGCTGCTGCGCATCAGCCGCTCGGAAGGGCCGATCTGGTTCGAGGACGAGCCGCTGCACGAGCGCAACTGGAAGCAGATGCGCCCGCTGCGCAAGCGGATGCAGATCGTCTTCCAGGACCCCTTCGCCAGCCTCAGCCCCAAGATGACAATCGGCCAGATCGTGGGGGAGGGGCTGCCGATCCACCGGCCCGACCTGACGCCAGCGGAGCGCTACGAGGCCGTCGCGACGATGATCGAGGAGGTTGGCCTCTCCACGGCGGTGCTGGATCGCTACCCGCACGAATTTTCCGGTGGCCAGCGCCAGCGCATCGCCATCGCCCGCGCGATCATCCTGCGGCCCGATCTCGTGATCCTCGACGAGCCCACCTCGGCGCTCGACATGTCCGTGCAGGCCCAGATCGTCGACCTGCTCCGCAACCTACAGGCGAGCCATGGCCTGACCTATCTGTTCATCAGCCACGACCTCAAGGTCGTCCGCGCCCTCGCGCACGAAGTGGTGGTGATGCGCAACGGCAGGATCGTGGAGCAGGGCTCCTCGCAGCAAATCTTCAATGCGCCGCAGACGGACTACACGCGTGATCTAATCGCGGCGGCGTTGGAGTTGCGGGCGCGGGCGGCGGCGTGATTGGGTTAGCAAGCCCGAACTGAGTGAGTGTCCGTTTAGAAATGTGGGGCTCGCATACCTGAATGGCCGCTTTGTCTTGGGAAGCGGCCATTCGCTTGTTTGAACTAAGAGAGCGTTGCCGTGTCAAAGATCACTGCCGGCGAGGATGATCCGAGCGTGACCGAGCGTCCGTGTCTGCTATGGTCGGACCGCAGGGCTGCGCTCAATCACGACGTAGCTTAATACGGAGAAGAAGCATGCTTTTTCACACGATGGTGGGATCGAACGACATTGAGCGGGCAAAGCGCTTTTATGATACCGTACTTGGCACGCTGGGGGTTGGGGAAGCGACCGTTAACGTGGCCGACAGCGGCCATAAGCGCCTGATCTACAACAACGGGAATGGTACCAATTTCATTGTTACGCAGCCAATCAACGACGAACCTGCGACCGTCGCGAACGGCGGCACCGTTGCCTTTTCATGCAGTTCGCCAGAGCAGGTAAAACAGTTTCACGATGTCGCCGTTGCAAATGGCGCCACATCGATTGAGGCACCCCCCGGTCCCCGCAATACGGCGTCTCTGGGCACGATTGAACTCGCCTATTTCCGCGATCCAGATGGAAATAAGCTGTGCGGGATCCATTTCCCCCAGTGATCGACGTTTTCTTAGTCGGCTGCCCGCCTATGCTTTGGTTGGGCAGCTGAACTTTCTGGTAAAGGCTAGGTTTCGCTGACGCTATCGCCGCTGAGAGCGACGGCGACCCGGTTCCATTGTCTCTCTCGATCGGAAGAGAAGGAGACGAATAAACTGGCTGAGGAAATCGAGCTTAGAAGAGTGATCGTCGAGAGGCAGCTATGTCGTCGTGTCTGGACAGGCCGCTTGTAAACCCAACGGTCGGGTGCGTGCCATGACCGCTTTGGAGCGTTAACAAGAGGTCGGCGAACGAAAAGCTTGGCTTGGTGAGTCGGCATCAGCAGGGGGTGTGCCAATACACGCCGTGTCCCAGTTCCGACCAGCACCCTAAGAGCATCGTCAGGTCCTTCATGTCTAAAGCGAAACCATAGCCCCAGCCACCATCGAAAGATGGCGTTGTCGCGATATCCACCATCCCTGGGTAGACTGTGACCGAATAGGGCTTCAGCCTTGCGATTGCAGGTGGCCACTTATCTTGTGGGATGTCGACGGAACGCTCTGAAGCACGAAGCGGATAGGCCCCCATCAGATGTCGAGAATCGGCTGCGATTGATTTCAGTTGCGCCTGATCATGAGTCGGGTGCGGGAGTAAGCAATATACGGCCAGCGCGCCTAAGGCGATGATTGGGAGGATAATGCGTATGCACACTTTCACCCAGGCCTCCCCATCTCTGCCCGTCCACGCCAGATGCCCCCGAGTTTACGGATCCTTCAAATGCCCGCAACGGCGTCTCGTCTGTACTGACCACTCTTGTCCTGTAACCAGCAAACCCCAACCCCCGCCACCCCAGGCAAGGATCAATGCCGTTCCGGGCATTGTTGGCGGCCTTGCGGCTCGCTAGCCTCCTGCCGTCAAAAGCGATGTGAGGGAGAAGAGGATGTCGGCATTCAATCGGGCGATGAGCCATGGCCATGCGCGTCGGCGTGGGCGCGGCGTCCTGTTGGCCGGTATCTCACTTCTGCTTGCCGGCACCTCGGCTTGCACCCAGACGGATACGCCCGTGGCCTCGGCGTCGGCAACCTCTGCAACTGTGGCGCAGGCTGGCCCGATCCGCGCGTTCGGCAATCTCACCGTGTTCGAGTTCGCGCCGCTCTTCATCGCCGCTGAATCCTATTATCCCGCTCCCGTCACCATCGGACGCGGGAGCGTCGCCAATCTTGTCGGCGAGCCCGGTGCGACGCCAGATGACAGCAGCGCGCCGGCCGACATCGCGACCAATGCGGAGACGCAGGCGCTGCGCTATTCGCTGCGCAACCCGGACATGCGGATCGTCATGACCGTGACCGAAGGACTGTACCGCATCGTCGCGCGCAAGTCCGCCGGCATCAATTCGCTGGCTGACCTCAAGGGCAAGCGGATTGCGACCATTTCCGTCACTTCATCCGGATTCTTCACCCAGAAGATGCTGAAAACCGTCGGCCTTTCCAGCGACGATGTCACCATGGTCGGCATGAAGCTGCCGGACATGCCTCAGGCGCTGGCCGACCGGAAGGTCGATGCCGTGGCGATCTGGGAGCCGGAAGTCGAACGCGCCGCGCAGGCCATCGGCGATGATGCCATCGAGTTCAGCGGCAAGGGCGTCTATCGTGAGCTGTTCAATCTCAACACCACCGCCGGTGCGCTGGCCAATCCGGAGATGCGGCGGAACATCGTTGTGATGGTCCGCGCGATCATCGATGCCACGCAGGAGGTCCGCCGCGATCCCACACGGGCGCAGGAGCTGGTGGCGCAGAACAGCGGCTATCCGCTGGAGCTGGTCAAGCAGAGCTGGTCCCACCACAATTGGCTGGCGGACTGGACCGGCGACCTGCTGGACGTGCTCGAAGAAGAGGAAGCCTGGCTCGCCAAGCAGGACAAGCGCACGCCGCGCACCCGCGCGCAACTCGCGACGCTGATCGACACGAGCGTGCTGGAGGAAGCCAAGGCTCTGCCGCCGCTGCCCAAGCGGAAGTGACGTAACGCGGACCCTAGCCCTCAGCGCGACCGCTTCAGCCGCACGATCGTCTCATCCAGCGCCGAAAGAAAGCGTGAGCGGTCCGCCTTGCTGAATGGCGCGGGGCCGCCGATGATGTCGCCGCCGGCGCGCAGATCGGCCATGATGGCGCGGGTCGCGATGGCGCTGCCGATGGAGGCGGTGGTGAAGGGCTTGCCGGTCGGGGCGATCACGCTCGCGCCGGCTTTCAGGCAGCGATCGGCGAGCAAAATGTCCGCAGTGATGCAGATCGTCGTCGGGCCAGCCTGCTCGGCGATCCAGTCGTCGGCCGCGTCGAAGGCGTCGGACACGACCACCCGCTCGACCAGCGGATGATCGGGGATGCGGATGCGCTGGTTGCTGACGATCCTGACCGGCGTCTCATGCCGAAATGCCACCCGGTAGATTTCTTCCTTCACCGGGCAGGCATCGGCATCGACGAGGATCGCGATCATCTATCCTTGCCGGGCTTCTTGTGCGCGAAGGGCTTGGCGCCACCCTTCCACTTGTTCGGGCCCTTCTTCTTGCCGGCGCCATGCGGGCCGGGCTGGGCCTGATCCGGGCGGCCACCATGCGGCCCGCGCGCGGCGGGTGCGCGATAGGGCTTGGGCGCATGGACGGGGCGGGCATTGTCGCGGCGATTGCGGCGCGCTTCCTCGCGGGGCTTGCCGTCGGTCGGCTGGATGTCGACCTCGTCATCCTCGCTGGCGGTGCGGCGCACGGCATCGAGGAAGCGCGCAGCGACGCCGCCCGCGACCTCGAACAGCGTTTCCTGCGCCGCGATGCGGATCGCGCCGATCTCTGTGCGGCTGATATGGCCGCGCCGGCAGAGCAGCGGCAGAATCCAGCGCGGATCGGCATTCTGATTGCGGCCGACATTCAGGCGGAACCAGGCGCTCTGCTCGAAACCGGGGCGGGGGCCGCGCGGTTCGGCGGGCGCATCGCTGCCCAGCAGATCTTCAGGCTCGGGCAGGCGCGCGCGATAGGCATGGGCCAGCATCGCGGCGACATCTTCCGGGCTGCGCTCGGCCAGCAACTGGCGGCCCAGCTCATGATCTTGCTCGCTCAGTTCGACAGGGGTGCGCAGCGTTTCAAGCAGGCGCTGGGTATCGGCGCGGCGAATGTCGTCGGCGGAAGGCGGCGAAATCCAGTCCGCCTGGATGCGCGCGCCGCGCAGCATCGATTCCACCCGGCGGCGGCGTGGATAGGGCACGATGAGCACGGCGGTGCCCTTCTTGCCCGCGCGCCCGGTGCGACCGGAGCGGTGCTGCAGCGTCTCGGCATCGCGCGGAATCTCGACATGGACGACGAGACTCAGCGTCGGCAGGTCGATCCCGCGCGCGGCCACGTCGGTTGCGACGCACACGCGCGCGCGGCGGTCGCGCAAGGATTGCAGCGCCTGATTGCGCTCATTCTGGCTATGCTCGCCGGAGAGGGCAACCACCGCGAAGCCGCGCTCGACCAGCCCGGCATGGAGGTGGCGCACATTGTCGCGCGTGGCGCAGAACAGCATCGCCGTCTCAGCTTCGTGGAAGCGCAGCAGGTTCACCACGGCATGTTCGATGTCGGCCGGCGCCACAGCCATCGCCTGATAGCTGATGTCGCCATGGCCGCGCTCCTGCGTCACCGTCGAGATGCGCAGCGCGTCGCGCTGATAGCGCCGGGCCAGCGCCACGATGGGGGCCGGCATGGTCGCGGAGAAGAGCAGCGTGCGGCGCTCCTGCGGCGTGCCGTCGAGAATTTCTTCCAGATCCTCGCGGAAGCCCATGTCGAGCATCTCGTCGGCTTCGTCCAGCACCACCGCGCGCAGGGTGGAGAGGTTGAGGGCGCCGCGTTCCAGATGGTCGCGCAGGCGGCCGGGCGTGCCGACCACGATCTGCGCGCCATGCGAGAGCGCACGGCGCTCCTTGCTCGCATCCATGCCGCCGACGCAGGTGGCGATACGCGCGCCGGCCTTGCCATAGAGCCAGATCAGCTCGCGGCTGACCTGCAGCGCCAGTTCACGGGTCGGCGCGATGATCAGCGCCTGCGGCAGGCCGGGCGGCGCCATGCGCTCGCCATTTTCCAGCAGGTCTGTGGCAATGGCGAGGCCGAACGCCACGGTCTTTCCCGATCCGGTCTGCGCCGAGACGATAAGGTCGCGGCTATGCGCCTGCGCCTCCAGAACTTCGGCCTGAACGGGCGTGGGGTCGGCATAGCCGCGCTCGGCAAGGGCATTGGCGAGAAGAGGGGGGAGTGTGGAAAAGGGCATGTATCTCGCTAATCAAAAAAGAGTGGAGCGGTGGACCATCCTCGCCGCAAAGCCTGTTTCAAAGGCCTCATCTGCGCGCGTCATCCTGTTTGGTGGTCCGCCTTATGCGCCCCCCATACAGATATGGAGGGCATCTGGCTTGCAAAGTTTTGCGTGGCCGGGCCGATGGCCCCTGCGGGCCGGGCTGAGGGCTAGATTTCCTCGCGATCGAGCTTGCGGATGAAGCCGATGATACCGGTCTGCCGGTGGCGCTTGAGCCGTTCGGCCTGCAGGATCGTGAGCACCTTGGCGAAACAAGCTTCGGCATCGTCATTGACGAGCACATAATCATAGCCGTCCCAGTGCGCGATTTCGCTGTGCGCGCGCGCCATGCGCCGCTCGATCACGTCGTTGCTGTCCGTGCCGCGTCCGCGCAGCCGCGCTTCCAGCTCGATCATCGAGGGGGGCAGGATGAACACGCGGACCACGTCGCCGCCGGCCAGCTGGTGGAGCTGCTGGGCGCCCTGCCAGTCGATATCGAACAGCACGTCGTGCCCGGCTTCCAGCATCCCTTCCACCGGCGCGCGCGGCGTGCCGTAGCGATGATCGAACACATGCGCCCATTCGAGGAACTGATTGTCCGTCACCATGGAGCGGAACCGTTCCAGATCGACGAAATGATAGTCCTTGCCGTTGACTTCGCCGGGCCGCATCGGCCGGGTGGTGGCGGAGACGGACATGGTCAGGCCCGGATCATGCGCCAGCAGCTTGCGCGAGATGGTGGATTTGCCGGCACCGGACGGGGAGGACAGCACGAAAAGCATCCCCCGGCGCTTGAACGATGCGGGCTGGGCGAGCGGGTCGGCGGAAACGGGATCGGTCATGTCGGCCATGCTTGCTCCTGCCGTGAGTCTGTCGCCACGTCAATTGGCGGACTGAGACTTGGGCGGAGGAATCGCCTCTGCGCGGCCGGCGCGAACGGCTTTTTGCGCGGATCGGTGGTCTTCCAGCGGTGCCGTTAAGCGCCCGTAAAGCCAGTGGGTGCTATGGGTTATGTCATTGGAGGATGACATGATTATGCGGATTCTCCGCACCGAGCGCGGAGCAAAGGCTTTGGAACTTGGGCTGGTAACCAGCCTCACCGGTATCGCGGCATTGATTGCCGTGGCTTCACTCGGTTTGGGCTGACGGGCCTTCCGCCCTTTTAGTCCAATGTCATCTGGCGCCTTCTCTTTACCACCTCTCCACCATTTGCGGCGACGTTGAACCGACAAATGTGAGGAGTGCCCCATGCCGCGCCAGACATCACCTGCTGTTGACCGTGACCTGACGCCCTTTGCTCGGCTGCGCGCAAATGAGCGGGGCGCGACGGCAGTGGAATATGGGCTGATCGCGGCGCTGGTGTCGCTGGCCTGCGTCATGGCGTTCCTGTCGCTCGGCATCAATCTCTCCGAGCTTTTCTTCGGCATCAGCAACAGCCTGTCGGGCCGATAAGGCCGGGGGAGGCCGCAGCCTGCCAGATATTTTCCACCTTCGCGCGACGAGCAATTGCGTGGCGCGAGAATGCGCTTAGGCTGTCCCCAATCATAAGCAGGAGAGCGTGCCCATGTTCGTCAAGTTCACCAGCCCGGACCGCGCCCCCGTCGCCGTCAATGCCACGCAGATTTCGTTCATCTCCAATGTCGGCGAGGGCACGCGCATTCGCTTTGGCGAAGGCCGTAGCGTGACGGTCGTCGAGCCGCTCGATGAAGTGATCGACCGGCTGAACCGAACCAACCAGCTGCCCGAAAGCTAGGCCGCGAGCGCGCCGAGACTTCAGCTGCCCGCGTTGAGATTGATCGGGGGAGCAAGCGGATTGGTCTCATCCGGGTTGGCTTGGCTTACACCGGTACCGCTCGCTTCGCCCGATAATGCGGCCGCGATCATCGCTTCCCAAATCTCTTCATTGCCTGCGCTGGCCATTGCGGCGTCCGGCTCGCGCATCGTGCGGAGCACCGCGCGTGCGTCCTCAACGCAATCTTCCCATTCCAGGTCCACAGACCGGCTGGCGCTCGGCTCGGTGCCATCAGCATTCTCGCTCAGCCGCAGTCCGGCGAGCACGCGCGCAATGCGCTCTATCAGGGGCGTATGGGAAATGGGCATGGGGACATCCTCCAGCATGGTCTCGCACAGGGGCACGCGACCGCCGCGGACGCACCATGTCCACAACGGCGATGTGCCACTTCCATCTCGCTTGGGAGCTGGCCCTGATGAGACGCTTGTGCGCCCCGAAGGTTGCCGGACGCTCGCTCGGACGGGCGCCATTTGCTGCTAAGGGATTAGGGGCCGCGCCTTAACGCAGTTTCGCGATCGTCAGCCCGTCCGCCTTGGCGCGGTCCTTCACCGATTCCTCGCTGCGGGTGAGCGCTTTAGCGATGGCTTTCAGCGCCATGCCCTTCTTCGCCAGCGTGTGCAGCTTGTCGATCTCGGCGGCGGTCCACGGCTGGCGATGCCGCTCGAAGCGTCCGCCTGCGTCAGTCTTGGCCATCAGGCTGCACTCCTTTGCGATGGGCGGCCCGGTGCCGCGCTCACCGCTTCTTCACGAACTCGGCACGCAGCACCAGCCCCTTGATGCCCTCGTAGCGGCAGTCGATTTCCTGCGGGTCACCGGTGAGGCGGATCGACTTGATCAGCGTCCCGCGCTTGAGCGTCTGCCCCGCGCCCTTCACGGTCAGATCCTTGATCAGCGTGACCTGATCGCCATCGGCCAGCAGATTGCCGACCGCGTCGCGCACGTCCACCGCATCGGCCGCGCCCTGCTTGGTGGCCAGTTCGGAAGCCGGCAGCCACTCGCCGCTGGCTTCATCGAACACATAATCCTCGTCGCTAGTCTGCTCGCTCAACTGTCGTCCCCCATTTTGAGCGCGGCGATGAAGGCTTCCTGCGGAATTTGCACGGAGCCATATTCGCGCATCCGCGCCTTGCCCTTCTTCTGCTTCTCCAGCAGCTTCTTCTTGCGGGTGATGTCGCCGCCATAGCATTTGGCGGTCACGTCCTTGCGCATCGCGGCGATGGTTTCGCGCGCGATCACCTTGCCGCCGATCGCCGCCTGAATGGGGATCTTGAAGAGGTGGCGGGGGATGAGGTCCTTCAGCCGCTCGCACATATGGCGGCCGCGCTCCTCAGCCACGCCGCGATGGACGATCATGCTGAGCGCGTCGACCGGCTCGTTGTTGACGAGGATGCTCATCTTCACCAGATCGCCCTCGCGCAGGCCGATCTGCTCATAGTCGAAGCTGGCATAGCCCCGGCTGATCGACTTCAGCCGATCGTAGAAGTCGAACACCACTTCGTTGAGCGGCAGTTCGTAGCTCACCTGCGCGCGGCCGCCCACATAAGTGAGGCCGGTCTGGATGCCGCGCCGGTCCTGACAGAGCTTGAGGATGCTGCCCAGATATTCGTCCGGCGTGTAGATCGTCGCCTTGATCCACGGCTCGTCGATCTGTTCGATGCGGCTGGGGTCGGGATAGTCCGCCGGATTGTGCAGCAGAATCTCGCGCGCGTCCTCGGTCTTCGATTTGCGCAGCTGGATGCGATAGACCACCGACGGCGCGGTGGTGATGAGGTCGAGATCATATTCCCGCGTCAGCCGCTCCTGGATGATCTCGAGGTGCAGCAGGCCGAGGAACCCGGCGCGGAAGCCGAAGCCCAGCGCCGCGCTGCTCTCCATCTCGAAGGAGAAGCTGGCGTCATTGAGGCGCAGCTTGGCGATGCTCTCGCGCAGCTTCTCGAAGTCCGCCGCATCGACCGGGAAGAGCCCGCAGAACACCACCGGCTGCACTTCCTTGAAGCCGGGCAGGGGCGTGGTCGCGCCGTTCTTCACCGTGGTGATGGTGTCGCCCACGCGGGTCTGCGTGATCTCCTTGATCTGCGCGGTGATGAAGCCGATTTCGCCCGGGCCAAGCTCGGGCAGCGTCTCGATCTTGGGGCGGAAGCAGCCGACGCGGTCGACCAGATGCTCCGTGCCGCCGATCATGAACTTGATGTTCTGGCCCTTCTTGAGCACGCCATTGATGACGCGCACGAGGATGACGACGCCGAGATAGGGGTCGTACCAACTGTCGACCAGCATCGCTTCCAGCGGCTTGTCCCGGTCGCCACTGGGGGCGGGGATTTTCTTGACGATCGCTTCCAGAATCTCGTCAATGCCGATGCCGGCCTTGGCGGAGGCGAGCACCGCCTCGCTGGCGTCGATGCCGATCACATCCTCGATTTCCGCCTTCACCTTCTCGGGCTCGGCGGCGGGCAGATCGATCTTGTTGATGACCGGCACGATCTCATGGTCATGCTCGATGCTCTGGTACACATTGGCCAGCGTCTGCGCTTCCACGCCCTGCGCGGCATCCACGACCAGCAGCGCGCCTTCGCATGCGGCGAGGCTGCGCGAGACTTCATAGGCGAAGTCGACATGGCCCGGCGTGTCCATGAGGTTGAGCTCATAGGTCTTGCCGTCGCTCGCGGTGTAATCAAGGCGCACGGTCTGGGCCTTGATGGTGATGCCGCGTTCCTTCTCGATATCCATGTTATCGAGCACCTGCGCGGTCATCTCGCGATCCGAGAGTCCGCCGGTGCGCTGGATCAAGCGGTCGGCAAGGGTCGACTTGCCATGGTCGATATGCGCGATGATGGAAAAGTTACGGATGTGGGCGAGGTCAGTCATTGCGCGCCGATAGCAGGCGGAAGGGTTCCGGCAAAGCCTTCTGAAAGAGGGCCCGCCGCGACCATTTCATACAAGACATGAGGAGCGCCGCCTGTCATGCGCCGCCGCCGTGCAGTCGTTAACCTTGTGCCGGCATTTTGCTGTGATAAACAGCGGGCCTTGTGGTTCGGCAGGGGCGTCGACTGCATAATCCTTGTGGGTGAGGTAATACATGAAACTATCGATCAAACTGGCGCTGGCGCTGTCCGCGATCGGCCTGGTGGTGCAGCCGGCCATCGCGCAATCCTCGGGCCGCAAGGCGCAGGACAAGGGCACGCGCGACATCCCGCGTTGCACCAAGAATCTGGGCACCGTCGCCATCGTCGAGCCGGACACGCAGTGGTGGCGCGAGCTGAGCCTCGGCAGCCCCGAAGCGATCCTGCGCATCTTCATCCAGCAGTCCGGCTGCTTCACGCTCGTTAACCGCGGCCGCTCGATGCAGAACCGCGCGATGGAGCGCGCCCTGGCCGATCAGGGTGAACTGCAGGCCGGCAGCAACATCGGGCGCGGTCAGGTGAAGGCGGCGGACTATTTCCTCCAGCCGGACATCGTGACCTCCAACAAGAATAGCGGCGGCAACGCTCTGGGCGGCATGCTGGGCGGCTTCCTGGGCCGCAGCACGTTCGGCGCGCTGGCCGGCGGCATCAACATCAAGAAGAGCGAAGCCAATGTGACGCTCTCCATCGTGAACGCGCGCACCACGGTCGAGGAAGCGATGACCGAGGGCTATTCGCGCAAGTCGGATCTGAGCTTCGGTGCCGGCGGCGGCGCAGGCTGGTGGGGCGGTTTTGCCGGCGCGGCTGGCGGCGGCTACCAGAACACGGATATCGGCCAGGTCATCGTGCTGGCCTATCTGGATGCCTATACCAAGCTGGTGACCCAGCTCGGCGGTCTGCCCGCCAATGCCTCGGCAGCAGCGCCCGCTGCACGCTGAACGGCATCGGTAAATCGATCTGAAAGGGCGGGCCGAATGGTCCGCCCTTTTCGTTTGGGCGCGCCTATCGCTCCACGGGCGTCGCTCTCATGCGCACGGCCCTTGCCTCGCGCGCAGCCTCGGCTAGGCTGCCCCCCGCAAGACACATTTTCTGGAGAGGCCGTTCCATGCGTCATATCGCCATCATCGGGTCTGGCCCTGCCGGCTATTATACCGCGGAAGCCTGTCAGAAGCAGTTCGGCGAGGATGTGGCGATCGACATCATCGACCGGTTGCCCGTTCCCTTCGGCCTCGTCCGCACCGGTGTCGCGCCGGATCACCAGTCCATCAAGGCCGTATCCCGCCGCTATGAAGCCGTGGCCTTGACCGACACGGTGCGCTTCGTCGGCAATCTCGTCATCGGGCGCGATGTGTCCATCCCGGAGCTTCAGGGCCTTTACGATGCCGTGATCCTCGCCACCGGCGCGCCGTCGGATCGCCCGCTGGGCGTGCCGGGGGACGATCTGCCCGGCGTCATCGGCAGCGCCGCTTTCGTCGGCTGGTATAATGGCCATCCCGATCATGCCGATCTCGCACCGCGGATCGACGAGCGGGATGTGGTCATCATCGGCAATGGCAATGTCGCGCTGGATTGCGCCCGCATTCTCGCCAAGACCGCGCGCGAGCTTGAGGAGAGCGATGTCGTCGCTCATGCCTATGACATTCTCAAAAAGGCGCAGCCCCGCTCGATCACCATCTTGGGTCGGCGCGGCCCGGCGCAGATTGCGATGACGCCCAAGGAGCTGGGCGAACTCGGCCGGCTGGAGCGCGCCTCCGTCCATGTCGACCCCGCCGATCTCCCGCCGACCTCGGTCGATGAGGCGCTGGAGCCGGGACAGCGCAAGTCGCTGGCGCTGCTCCGCCAGTTCGCCGAGCCATCGCCCGAGAAGGTGGTCGCGATCCGGTTCGATTTCTTCGTCGTTTCCGAGCGGGTGGAAGGGGAGGGCCGCGTCGAGCGGCTGGTGCTGGAGCGAACCCGGCTCGATGCGCAGCAGCAGAGCATCGGCACCGGCGAGCGCGTGACCATGCCGGCCGATCTCATCATCAGCTGCATCGGCTATCGCACGCCGCCCATTCCCGACGTGCCTTATGACGAGGTGCGCGGCCGCTTCGCCAATGAGGAGGGCCGCATTCGCCCGGGCCTTTATTGCGTCGGCTGGGCGCGGCGCGGGCCGAGCGGCACCATCGGCACCAACAAGCCCGATGGCTTCCTGATCGCCGAAGCCATCGCCGCCGACCAGCCCGCCGCGGCCGGCAAGCAGGGCCGGGCTGGCCTGGACGCGCTGATCGCCGAGCGCGGGCTGGAGATCGTCACCTTCCGCGACTGGCAGAAGATCGACGAAGCCGAAATCGCCCAAGCCCGCTTGGGTGCCCCGCGCGAGAAGTTCGTGCGGATCGCCGATATGGTGAAGGCGGGGCGGGGGTAGGGGGCGCTCTCCGGCCGCCGCTTCTTTGATCCCACTAATTATACATGCCCGCACCGGTCTCACCGTTGCGGCGACTCGGCTCGCGCAGACGTCGCGCCACGGCACTTCGATTTGATCCTGCGGTCGCCGCCTGCTTTGGGTCGTGATCGTTCCGTTCTCGTGAAACCCCAATAAAACCGCCCTTTGAAGGTTGATCCACGCAGGCGCCGCACATTTGAGCCTCTGTCAAAAAATCGTCACGACCCTCTTTACATAAGTAAGCACGCTCTGCATACATACCAACGCCGAAGGGGGAGGGCTCAACAGGATAAACATCGCTCACGCTGCGCGTGGGCTCGAGGCGGTAACCGATGTGAGCTCTGGCCTGCGGGCATGACAGGTTTATCTGGAGGAAGCCCACAATGTTGTTTGCACGCAAGCCCGAGGCATCTTTGACGATGTCCCACAAAGCGTTTCTCGCCCTTCTTCTGGCTTCGACGAGCGCGCCGCTGATGGCTGCCGATGCCGCAGACACGGCCGAAGGTGGCGACATCATCGTCACCGCCCAGCATCGCGAGCAGCGCGTCACGGAAGTGCCGATCAGCCTCAGCGTCGTGTCCGGCGCGCAGGCCGCTGAATCGGGCGCGTCGAGCACGCTCGATCTCGCCCGCCTGGTGCCGGGCCTTTCTATCGGCCAGAACTCGGGCGACGGCGACTTCCCCTTCATCTCGCTGCGCGGCGTCGCCATGCGCGACTTTGCCGACACCAATGAGAGCCCGTCCGCCGTCTATGTGAACGAGTTCTACAAGGCGAACCTGATGGGCCTCGATTCCCAGATGTTCGACATCAGCCGCATCGAGGTGCTGCGCGGTCCGCAGGGCACGCTTTATGGCCGCAACGCGACCGGCGGCCTCATCCACTTCATTGCCGCGGCGCCGACCGAGCAGCTCGAAGGCCATGTGTCCGTCACCTTCGCCGAGCGCAATCGCGTTCAGGCCGAGGCTGCGATCAGCGGCCGGCTGTTCGGCAATCTGCTTGGCCGCGTCAGCGTCTTCCGTCACCGTTATGATGGCTACATCAAGAACAATTTCCCCGGCGGGGAAGACGGCAACGCGCTCAACGCCAGCGCCATTCGCGGCCAATTGTCGAACCAGTTCGCGGACAATCTGAGCGCCGAGCTGTTCGTGCAATATTACAAGAACGACAATGAAGCGGGCAACATGTTCACCCACATTGCCGTGACGCAAGACCCGGTGACGGGCCTCTCCACCCGCAATCCGGGCGGCGTCGACTCCTTCGGCTATGGCGACAGCAAGCCGCTGGAGACGAACACCAACTTTGACGCCTATATGCGCTCCGAGCAGTTCACCGCGATCGGCAAGATCAAGGCGGACCTCGGCTTTGCCGAGCTGACCTCGATCACCGGCTTTGAGAAGGGCAAGAAGGACGCGGCGTTCGACAGCGACTCCACGCCCGGCGCACGCTCGACCGAAGTCCACCCGCGCGCCGAGCAGTTCTCGCAGGAGCTGCGCCTGGCGGGCGTGAACGGGCCGCTCACCTGGGTCACCGGCCTCTATTATTTCGATTATAATGTGAACGGCTATCAGCGCCGCACCACCTCGGCCGCCGCCGGTCCGCGCCGTCCGGTTTATTATGATCTGGACAGCGAGAGCTGGGCGATCTTCGGCAATGTCGACTATGCGCTGACCTCGACCCTCACGGCGACGGGCGGGGTGCGCTACACCGAGGAAGACAAGGAATATGACCTCAACAACACGGACACCGGCCCGGTGTTCAACACCACCACGGTGGGCGATCTCGCCAAGCGCAACGATGACAGCACGAGCTTCACGGCGCGGCTGAGCTGGGCGCCGCAGCGCGGGCAGCTCTTCTATGCGGGTGTGGCGCGCTCGTTCAAGGCCGGCACCTTCAACGTCGGCTACACGTCGCTTCCGCTCTCGGCCATCTCGGTCCGCCCGGAACGGCTGACCAGTTACGAAGCCGGCGCCAAGTTCGCCACCTACGACAATCGCTACAGCATCAGCGGCGCGGTGTTCCATTACCAGTATAAGGACAGCCAGGCCTACCAGTTCGATGGCGTGTCGCTCTCCTCGACCACATTCAACCGCGATGCCGAGATCACCGGTGCCGAAGCCGAGTTCGCGGCAGAGCCGGTGCAGAATCTGCGCCTGCGTGGATCGCTGACCTATCTGGATGCCAAGCTGCTCGACGTGCAGCTGCCCGGCCTCGCCAATAACGGCCCGGTGGTCGATCGGCGGATGCCGCTGGCCCCCAAATGGTCGTGGAACCTGACGGCCAATTATCGCGTGCCGAACGTGCTTGGCGGCACGCTCGGTCTGCAGGGCGACATCGCCTATAAGGGCGTGCAGTATTTCGACGCCTTCAACAGTCCCAGCCAGCGTGAGGCAGCCTACGCCTTGTCAAACGTCCGCCTCTCCTGGACCGATGCAAGCGACTCGCTGACCCTCGCTGTCTTTGCCGAGAATGTGACGGACAAGCGCTATCGCACCGCCGCGTTCGACCTCGCATTCCTCGGCATGGCGACCGAAGTCTGGGGCCGTCCGCGCTGGATTGGCGGCAGCATTTCCTATCGCTTCGGCAGCTAGAGCCTCGGGTCGCATCCGATCGCTCAATCGCCGTGGTGTCAGTTCAAGCCGACACCACGGCGATTTACTTTTGGGGCAAGACGCCCGCACATGGGGCGGGCCAAAACACCGGCAAGGGAACCAAGGCATGAGGATCGTCCGAGCATCGCGCAGCCGCTGGGTCTGTATCGCGGCCGCCTGCGCGGTCCTGTCCCCGATGCCGGCCATGGCCGAGCAGACGGCTCCCGCCAAGCCCAGCGTCATCTACACCGGCAAGATGGAGGCGCGCGGCACGACGCGCGCGCAATATCAGCGCCTGATCCTCGATCTCGCCCATGTTTGGGCGGATTGCGATGCGGACCTCATGCGCCGCATTCTGACGGACGATGTCGATTTCTCCTATCCCGGCCGCCGCCTGATCGGCCGCGATGCCGCGCTCGCTGACCTCGAGGGCTTCTGCAAGGTCGCGACGGACCGCAGCATCTACTTCCCCGCCGACGCCTTCTATATCGATGTGCGCAATGGTCGCGTGGCGGCGGAAGTCCAGTTCCGCGTGACCCAGAATGGTGAGAAGCAGGTCGTCAACGACGTGTGGATCGCCACGGTGCGCAAGGGGCGCATCGCGATCATCAAGGAGTATCTGGATGGGCGCGTGCGCCTTCTCCAGGCCGAGGGCAAGCTCACTTATGGCGAGGACGCGCCGTTCCTCACACCCTGGCCGCCCCGGGTGGAGCAGCCGCCAACGCCTTGAAGATTAGCCCTGAGGCTCAGCCCCTGATACCCAGGCCTGAGCTTCAGGCGTTTTCCGACACCGGCGCGCAATGTGCCACGCTGGAGACGGCCACGCCGGCTGCTTCCAGCCGCGCGGCGATCTGGAAGATCTTGGCCTCGGCCCAGGGCGCGGCGATGATCTGGACGCCGACTGGCATGGGGCCGCTGGTCATCACTGGCGCGGTCAGCACGGGCAGGCCGATATAGCTGATCGGCTGGGTGTAGATGCCCACATGCGCGCGGGCGAGCATCTCCTTGCCGCCCAGATTGAGGGTCTGCTGGCCTAGCTTGAGCGCGGCACAGGGCGTGGCAGGGGCAAGCAGCACATCATAGTGCGCGAAGGCCCGGCGCGCCGCCTCGCGGAATCGGTAGCGGAAGCGCTGGGCCTGCACGACGAGGGTGGAAGGGAGCAGCGCGCCGGCGAACAGGCGATCGCGCGTCGCCGGATCGAACTGGTCCGGGCGCTGGCGCAGGGCATCGATGTGCAGATTGCCGCCCTCGGCCGCCGTGATGACGAAGGCCGCATAGCGCGCGATCTCGGCTTCATCGAGCTCGACATAGCGATCCGCATTCAGGGCGTCGGCAACCTTGTCCACGGCTTCCAGCGCGACATCCTCGGCATTGCCCCGGAACCAGCCGCCCAGAACGCCGACGCGAAACGCATCGGTGTCTTCTCCGAGGCGGTCCAGAACCGGCTCAGGCGCTGCCGTCGAGCAAACGGGATCGCGTGGATCCGGCCCTTGCAGCACGTCATAGGCCAGCGCGAGGTCGGCCACGCTGCGGGTCATCGGCCCGATATGATCGAGGCTGGACACGAACGGGAAGGTGCCCGCACGCGACAGGCGGCCATAGGTCGGCTTGAGCCCGAACAGGCCGCAGAAGGAGGCGGGCACGCGGATCGACCCGTTGGTGTCCGATCCCATGCCGATATGCGCAAGGCCCGCTGCGACCGCTGCCGCAGCGCCACCCGACGAGCCCCCGGCGAGCCGCCCGAGATCGTGGGGATTGCGGGTCGGGCCGAAGAAATCATTCTCGGTCGTGAAGCCGTAGGCGAATTCATCCATGTTGGTCGATGCGACGATGATCGCGCCGGCCTCGCGCAGCAGCCTTACGGCGGTCGCGTCTTCGCTGGCGGGCGGGGCCTCGCGGCGCATCTTGGCGCCGGCGAGCGTCACCTCGCCGGCAATGTCGAACAGGTTTTTCACGACGATCGGCACGCCCGCCATGGGGCCGCCGGGCTCGCCGCGCGCAATCGCGGCATCGAGCGCCGCTGCCGCAGCCAGGGCCGACTCGGAAAAGACAGCCGTGCAGCTGTTGATCAGCGGATCGAGCCGTTCGATGCGTGCCAGCATGTCGCGCACCACATCCGATGCGCTGAACGTCCCGGCATTCACCCCGCCGGCGATCTGCGCCGCGCCCATTGCTGCAAAATCGGTCATGGCCGGAACACCGGCGCGGCTTCCAGCGCGGGATCAAGCTCAAGGGCGAGCAACGGGGCACTCTGGACGAGGATGAGGTGAAGATTGTTAATGACGCCCTCGCGATATTCGGCCGGCACCGGCAAGCCGATGATTTCCGGCGCGGCCGCCACATAAACGGCCACTCCGTCCCGATCGCTGATCTGGTTTTGCTTTTGCGTATTCGTCATTTGATCCTTGTCCGGACGACCGGCGGGCTGAAATCTTTGGAAATCAGATGTTTCCTGGTGCCGGTCGGCGCCGGCAGAATCTTTTATGCATAATTTGCTCACTTAGGCAATTGTGCAGTTGCTGCATCG
Source organism: Sphingobium sp. B12D2B (assembly GCF_025961775.1). NCBI lineage: Bacteria > Pseudomonadati > Pseudomonadota > Alphaproteobacteria > Sphingomonadales > Sphingobiaceae > Sphingobium > Sphingobium sp. B12D2B. The sequence continues at coordinate 2,910,651 of NZ_JAOQOH010000001.1, read as the reverse complement.
CGATTAGCCTTTGGGTTAAGACAGGCGCGGCGCTGCACCGCGCCGGACCGGAATGCTGGATCGAAAATGATGATGGACACGCGCCCCCCTGAACTCCTCTCCATGACGACGCGTGACGGCGTGCGGCTGGATGCGGACGTGTATCGGCCCGCGCCGGCGGGCGATCACCCCGTGCTGCTGATGCGCCAGCCCTATGGGCGGCGGATCGCGACGACGGTCTGCTTCGCGCATCCGGCCTGGTATGCGGCGCAGGGCTATATCGTCGTGATTCAGGACGTGCGGGGCCGAGGGACATCTGAGGGCGTGTTCGCACTGTTCGAGCAGGAGGCCGCGGACGGCGAGGATGCGATCAACTGGGCGGCGGGGCTGGCCGGATCGACCGGCGCGGTCGGCATGTACGGCTTCTCCTATCAGGGCGTGACCCAGCTCCTCGCTGCGGCGACGCTGCCGCCTGCGCTCCGGGCCATCGCCCCGACGATGGTTGGCTGGGATTTGCGGCAGGACTGGGCCTATGAGAACGATGCCTTCTGCCTCGCCGCCAATATTGGCTGGGCAGTGCAGCTTGCGGCGCAGAACGCCAAGCATGCCGGGGATGCCGACGCCTTTGCCGATCTGGCGCAGGCCGCACGGGCGCTGGCCTTGGGGCATGGCAATCATGCGCGGCCCGACATTCTGCATCGCCATGCCCGTCATGTGCCATTCTACCGCGACTGGCTCGACCGGGATTTTGCGGACCCCTATTGGGCGCGGATATCCCCGTCCGCCCATGCGGATCGCCTGACCCAGAGCGGGCCGCCGGCGCTGTTCGTGACCGGCTGGTACGACACCCATCTTCCCGGCACCGTGGCGGCCTATCGGGCCTATGAGCAAGCGGGACGTGCAGATGCCGCGCTGGTCGTGGGGCCGTGGACGCATTTCCCCTGGGGCCGGCGGCTTGGCGGCAAGGACTTTGGCGAGGCGGCCATCGGAGAGATCGACCAGTTGCAACGGGCGTGGTTCGACCAGCACCTCAAGGGGGAGGGGGAGGCGATTGCGCCCTCCCGCGCCGTGCGACTGTTCGACATGGGGCGCAAAGCCTGGCGGGATTTTCCGGCATGGCCCGGCGAGCAGCAATGCTGGCAGATCGGCAGCGGCGGTCGCGCGGCGCTGGACGAGCGCGACGGCGTTCTGGCGCCGGATTGCGAGACGCAGGCGCCGGCGGATTATCTGGTGCACGATCCCTGGCGCGCCGTGCCGACCACGGGCGGGGCCTTCGGCGCGGTGCCGGGACCGGTTGACCGCACCGATGTGGATGCCCGGCCCGATGTGCTCACCTACACCAGCCCGCCGATGGCGGCGCCCGTGACGCTGGCGGGCGAGACGGTCGCTGCGCTGGAGGTGGCAGCGGATTGCCCGAGTTTCGACCTGAGCTGCATCCTCACCATCGTTGATGAAGCCGGGCGCAGCCATCACCTGTCGGAAGGCTATGCCCATTTCGCGGTCGCATCCGACGGCTCTGCCACTGTGCGCTTGCGCCCGACATGCGCGACAATACCCGCCGGGGCTCTCCTGCGGCTGGCGGTTTCGGCGGCGTCTTTCCCCGCCTATCCCATCAATCCCGGAACCGGCACGCGACCGGTGGATGCCGGCGTGGAGGAAGCGGGCGTGATTACGCTGCGTCTGAACCTGGCCGAAAGCCGGCTGGTGTTGCCGGTGCTGGAGGAAGTGCCATGACGCCTCAGGATTTGCTTCCGCACGATCTCGCGTCGGGCGAGCCCTTCGTCCTGCGCGGCGTGCATGTGCCCGCCACCTTCACGGCTTTTGAGGGCGGCGCGGAGATCGTCACGGCGGACATCGGCATCGAGCAGGGACGGATCGCCTTTGTCGCGCCGTCGCTCGCCGAGACGCCCAGCGCCTGGCGCGACATCCGGCTGGATCGCATGATGGTCTGGCCCTGTTTCGTGGAAGCGCACACGCATCTCGACAGCACGCAGATCTGGACGCGCTCCCCCAATCCCGACGGGACGTTCGGCTCTGCGGCCAGCGCGATCATCGCCGACCGCGAAACCCACTGGACGGCGGATGACATGCGCCGGCGCATGGATTTCGGCCTGCGCTGTGCCTATGCCCATGGCGTACGCGCGATGCGCACCCACCTTGCATCCCAGAACGAGCAGATCGAGCAGCGCTGGGAGATTTTCTCTGAAGTGCGCGCAGCCTGGGCCGGGCGGATCGAGCTGCAGGCCGTGCCGCTGATTTCCACCGATGTGCTGGCGGACGATGTCTGGTTCGCGCGGGTGCTCGATGTCGTGCGCCGTCATGGCGGCGTGCTGGGCGGCTTCGCGCATGTCTCGCCGCTGGTCGATGCCAGCCTCGAACGACTGTTCGACGCGGCAGACAAATACGGCCTCGCGCTGGACTTCCACGCCGACGAGACGGACGACGCCACCTCGGACATCGTGCGCCGGGTCGCAACGCTTGCCGACCGGCGGGGCGGGGCGATGCAGGTGATGGTCGGCCATTGCTGCAGCCTCGCCGTGCAGGACGAGGCAGAGGTGGACCGCACGCTGGACCTGATGGCGCGCGCCGGGCTTTCCGTGGTCAGCCTGCCGGGCTGCAACCTCTATCTGCAGGCGCGGTCGCCGGGTCGCACGCCGCGTTGGCGCGGCGTCACCCTGCTGCACGAGATGGCCGCGCGCGACATTCCCATCTGCATCGGCGGCGACAATTGCCGCGACCCCTATAATCCCTATGGCGACTTCAATCCGCTCGAATCCTTTCAGGATGCGGTGCGGATCGCGCATCTCGATCATCCGGTGGGGGACTGGCCGCGCAGCGTCACCACCACGCCCGGCGCGCTGGTTTCGCAGGCGCAGGCGATTGTCGCCGGTGCGCCTGCCGATCTCGTTCTCTATCGCGCGAAGAGCTATAATGAGCTGTTCGTGCGCCATGGCGCGGGCCGTCTCGTCATGCGCGACGGCGTCTTCATCGATGCCCCCCTCCCTGACTTTAGCGAGCTGGACTGATGCTGGATCATGCGCTCTCGATTCTGGAAACGCTGGTCGCGTTCGACACGACGTCCAGCAAGTCCAATCGCGCCCTCATCGATTGGGTCGCCACCCGGCTCGCCGAGCGAAACATCCCCTATTGGCTGGTAGAGGATGCCGATGGCGGCAAGGCCAATCTGCTCGCGCGGATCGGGCCGGATGTGCCGGGCGGGATTGTCCTGAGCGGGCATAGCGATGTCGTGCCGGTCGATGGCCAGCCATGGACCAGCGATCCCTGGACGGTGACCCGCAGGGACGACCGGCTCTACGGGCGCGGCGTGGCGGACATGAAGGGCTTCATCGCGCTGGTGCTCGCGCTGATCGACACGCCGGCGGTGCAATCCCTGCAGCGCCCGCTGATCCTCGCGATCACCTATGATGAAGAGGTCGGCTGCCTTGGCGCGCCGCATCTGCTCGATCAAATGACGGCGTTCGTCCCGGCGCCAGCGCTGGCGATCATCGGTGAGCCGACCAGCATGAAGATATTGTCGGTCCACAAGGGCATGCGGGTGTTCGACGTGACGGTGACTGGGCGGGAAGCGCACAGCAGCCAGCGCGATCAGGGGGTCTCCGCGATTGCCGCCGCTGTCGAGCTGATGAGCCTGATCGGCCAGATGAATGCGCAGGCGGAGGAGGCGGTCCGGGCCGACGATCCATGCAGCCCGCCGGGTACGACGCTTTCGGTCGGCATCGTCAACGGCGGCACAGCGGCGAACATCCTCGCGCGCCAGTGCACCTTCCGCTGGGATCTGCGCTCGCCCAGCGAGGCCGAAGCCGACGGCTATGAAGCGCGCTTTCGGGCCGCGGCGCAGGCGCTGGATGCCCGCATTCGCGAGCGTGCGCCGGAGGGCGGGGTTGTGATCACCCAACTGGCCAGCGCGCCGCCGCTGGAGCTGGATCGGGACAGCGCCGCTGAATCCTTCGTGCGGTCGTTGACCGGCGATAATGGGCTGAGCGGCGCGGCCTTCGTTGCGGAAGCGGGGCTTTATCAGAAGATCGGCATCCCGGCGGTGCTGTGTGGGCCGGGCTCCATCCTCCAGGCCCACCAACCGGACGAGTGGATCGAGATCGACCAGCTGCGCGCCGGTGCGGACTTCTTGATGCGTTTGGCGGACCGCTTGTCGAACGAAACCAAAGGTTAACGAAACTGGCCCGGCTTATTTGCAAAACATGCTTACTTATGTAAGGGTTCTGGCCGTGCAGAGCCCTCTGCGCGTCCGGCGGTCGCATCGATCCAGCCGGAAGAAGCCGATGATGTGCAGGTGGATCGTGAGACGCCGAACCCTTAACCGCTCCGGGCCCGCGCCAAGGACCACCGCGCGATGACGCGGATTGTCGATGGCCACGCTGCTGCCCGGCGCCTGCTGGCGCAAACGGCGCAAGATTCGGCCCTTGCCCAAGCAAGCCTGGGTCGAGCCCCGCGTCTCGCGCTACTCATGATGGGGGAGGCGGCGCCTGCGCGTGCTTATGCCGCGCGCATCGAGGAGTTTGCCGGGCTGGCCGAGGTCGACACCATGATCGTCACCGGACCCGCCGATGGCTCATTGGCGCAGATGCAGGCGCTGGTGCGCCAGTTGAATGCCGATCAATCGGTCGATGGCATTCTGCCGCTCACACCCTTTCCGTCCGGCGTCGCGATGGCGGACATCGCTGCAATTCTCTCGAGCCAGAAGGACGTCGATGGCTTGACCCCGCTTAACGCCGGCCAGCTAGCGGCGGGGCTGGACGGCCTGTTCCCCTGCACGCCACAAGCCGCGGTGCTGCTCGCGGAGGAGGTGCTGGGCGATCTGCGCGGGCTCAATGCCACCGTGGTCGGCGCCTCGGCCAGCGTCGGGCGCCCGCTCTTGCAATTGCTGCTCCAGCGCGGCGTGACCGTGACGATCGCGCATATCGACACGCGCGATCTGGTGGCAGCCTGCCAGACGGCGGACCTGTTGTTCGCCGCGGCCGGCCGGGCGGGGCTGATCGGCGCGCGCCATGTGCGGGCAGGTGCCACGGTCATCGATATCGGCATCAATCTCGTGACGCAGGCAGATGGCAGCCGGCGCATTCTGGGCGATGTCGATCTTGCCGCCGTCGACGGGGTTGCAGCCGTGATCTCGGCCGTTCCCGATGGTGTCGGCCCGCTGACGACGGCATTCCTGCTGGCGAATACCGTGCTGGCAGCGCAAAGGCGGCACGCAGGGGCTTGAGGGCCACGCCGCGATAGGGTCAACAAGGGGCTGGCGTGGGCCGGGTCATATGAAGAGGATGGGACGTGGCGAGACAACCGAGCGTAAGAGGACCGAAAGCAGCGGTGCGGAAGACTGTCGGCGCGCGTGCCGCCAGGACGCAGGTCGCTGAACCGGCCGACGATGCGAAGGGTCTGCGTCGCACGCGGGATGCGGCTGGCACGCGCAAGAAGATTTTGGAAGCCGCCATCGAGGAGTTCGCCGAGCGCGGGCTGAGCGGCGCGCGCATCGATTCGATCGCACAGCGCTCCGGTGCCAACATGCGGATGATCTACCATTATTACGGCAATAAGGAGCAGCTTTACGTCTTCGTGCTCGACCATGTGTATGAGGACATCCGCAAGAAGGAAGCGGCGCTGAATCTCGCGAACCTCGAACCGTATGAGGCGATGATGAAGCTGTTCAACTTCACCTATTCGCACTTTGCGGCCAACCCGCATGTCATCTCATTGTGGACCGGGGAAAATCTGCAGCAGGGCGCCTATCTCTCCACCTCGATGCGCGCGCCGACGCTCAGTTCACCGCTGATGGACGCCATCAAGGAGACGCTCGCGCGGGGCGTGGAGCAGAAGGTGTTTCGCGAGGATATCGATCCGCTGCAACTCTATGTGTCGATGGTTGCGCTGTCCTATTTCCACCTGTCCAACGTCTACACGCTCTCGGCGATCTTCAGTGCCAACCTGCACAGCGAGCGCTGGAAATCGGAACGCCGGCGCCACGCCCAAGAGATGCTGAGCGCCTACCTCCTGTCCAGCGCCAAGCCGGATGCATGAGGACAACGCGGGAGACTCATTGGCGCTGCCGGCGTATTTCCGTCTTAGTGCCGGCGCATGTCTTGGTGGTCTGAACGGATAAGTTCTTGAATTATAACATTGAAAAATAGCAGGGCGGCCAAGCGGCGGTCTTGTCTTAGTAAGCAGTTTATGTATAACTATCGGCATGAAAGTTCATGTCATATATGCCTATCCGCTGAAGACGGGCCTCGCGGTCGACATTCACAACACGGTTGTCTCCAGCCTCATCGAGGCGGGGCACGAGGTCGATGATCTGGATCTCTATGCGGAGAATTTCGATCCGATCCTCAATGAGGAAGACCGGACGATCTATCATGACGTCACGATCAACCAGCGCCGCATCAAGCCCTATGTCGACCGGCTGCAGGCGGCCGATGCGGTGGTGCTCTGCCATCCAGTCTGGAATTTCGGCTGGCCGGCGATGCTCAAGGGGTATTTCGATCGGGTGTTCCTGCCCGATGTCTCGTTCAAGATGGTGGACGGCAAGCTGACGCCGGGCCTCGCCAACATCCGAAAGCTGACCAGCGTGACGACCTATGGCGTCGACCGGCTCCGGGCACTCTACTTGTTCGATCCGCCGCGCTCGAATGCCACGCGTTTCCTGCGCGTTGTGTGCAACAAGAAGGTGAAGGTGGATTACCTCGCCCTCTATGGGATCAATAACATGACGGAAGCGCGCGCGGCCAAGTTCCTGGCGAAGGTCCGCAAAGAAATGCTGGCTTTCTGACCATGGGCGATCGCCGCGTTGACCCGAATCAGGGCGCGGCCGATGCCGCCGCGCCGATTGTTTCCTTCCAGGACGTCTCGCTGACGTTCGGGACAGGCGTCGAGGCCCTGCGGGGCATTAATCTCGATATCCGCCCCGGCGAATTCATCAGCATTTTGGGGCCCTCGGGCTGCGGCAAGTCCACCTTGCTGCGCATCGCCGCCGGGCTGCTCGACTACACCGACGGCGCGCTTCATGCGGATCGCTCCCACATCGCCTTCACCTTCCAGGATGCGACGCTGCTGCCCTGGCGCACGGTGCGCCGCAATGTCGAGCTTCTGCTCGAATTGCGCGGCGTCGGGCGGGAGGAGCGGCGCCGGGTAGCGCAGGAAAAGATCGCGCTGGTGGGCCTGAGCGGCTTTGAGGAGCAATATCCCAAGCATCTCTCCGGCGGCATGAAGATGCGCGTCTCGCTGGCCCGCGCCCTGACCCTCGATCCCACGCTGTTCATGTTCGACGAGCCCTTCGGCGCGCTGGACGAGATCACCCGCGAGCGGCTGAACGATGAAGTGCAGACCCTTCAACTGCGCCAGCAGTTCGCGGCGATGTTCGTGACGCACTCCGTGTCGGAGGCCGTGTTCATGTCGTCCCGTGTCATCGTCATGTCTGCGCGACCGGGCCGCATTGTCGGCGCCTACGACATCCCGTTCCCGTTTCCGCGAGATGACGCGGTGCGCTTCTCGCCGCAATTCGCGGAATTGTGCGGCACGCTCTCGGCGGCGCTGCGGGATGCATCGGGAGGTGTGAAATGACCAAAGCGACCTATTTTCCGCCCCGCGCTGCCCGCACAAAGGCCAGTCCCGCTGCACGCTGGGTCGCGCGACTGCTGCCCCCGCTGCTGCTCGGCCTCCTGCTCGCGGCCTGCTACGCTTATGCGCGCGCCGGTCTTGAGGAGTATCGCCAGTTCCTGATGCCCGGCCCCAGCGAGATCTGGGAAGGCGCCTTTGCTTCGGCCGCCGTGCGCGCGGAACTGCTGCGTGCCGCCGGCGTGACGGCGCAGATTGCGCTCACCGGTCTGGCCGTGTCGATTCCGGGCGGGATGCTGCTCGGCGTCCTCATGTTCCGCTCCTTCTGGATCGAGCGGGCCGTCGCACCCTATCTGGTGGTGCTGCAGTCGATCCCGGTGCTGGCGATCATCCCGCTTATCCAGTCGCTGCTCGGCTTCGGCTTCCTGCCCAAGGTGCTGATCGTCGCCTTGTTCACCTTCTTCGCCATTCCCACCACGCTGCTTCTCGGCCTCAAGAGCCTCGACAAGGGCATTGCCGAGCTGTTCCGGCTGGAAGGCGCGGGCTGGGGCACGACGTTGCTCAAGGCGGGCATCCCGTCCGCGCTGCCGTCGCTCTTTGCCGGCATTCGCATTGCAGCCAGCCTCGCGGTGATCGGCGCCATCGTCTCCGAACTGTTCTTCGTCTCGGGCGATGGCGGGCTAGGCCAGATGCTGGTGAACTCGAAGATCGATTTCCTCTACGAGCAGATGTACGCCGCGCTCATCGTCTCGGCAGTGATGTCGATCGGCGTCTACCTGTTCTTCGGCTGGCTTGGCGACCGGCTCTTCTCTCACTGGCACGATTCGGCCGGGGCGAAGGGATGATGCGGCGGGCACGTCATGCCGTGTTGGCCGCGCTGGCCTTGCTCGGTGCGGTTGCGCAGGCTGCGCCGGTCGCGCAGGGCACCTTCGCCCGGGAGCATTACCGCACACCGTTGGCCAAGGTCTGCCCCAATCCGGTCGTTGTGCAGCTCGACTGGTTGCCGCAGGCCGAGCATGGTGGGCTGTTCCAGCTGATCGGTGGCGGCGGGAAGATGAGCCAGGGGCGATACCAAGGCCCGATCGGCGCGACCGGGATCGACCTGCTGATCCTGGTGGGCGGCAAGGGCATCGGCCTTGGCGATGCCGAGACGCCGTTTTCCGCGCTCTACATGGGCAATAGCCGCGCGGGCCTTCGCCCGCATCTGGCGCTGGTCGATCAGGACAATGCCTTCATCTTCTCGCGCCGCTTCCCCGCTACGGGCGTAGTGGCGATGCTCGACAAATCGCCCATGGGTCTGTTCTGGGACCGCGCGACCTATCCGCGCGGCTTCCGGTCGGTGGCCGACCTGCGGGCGTTCGCGCAGTCGGGGAAAGGCAAGATCTACCTCTCTACAACCCGGCGCACATTCGGGCGCTATCTCATCAATAACGGCCTGCCCAAGGATGCGGTGCAGGAGGGCTATAATGGCGACGCCGAAACCTTCGTGCTGAACCGCGGGCGCTGGCTCAATCAGGGCAGCATCACGAGCGAGGGCTATCAGTTCGCGCATGGGAAGCGCTGGAACAAGCCGGTCGATTTTCTGCTGCTCTCGGACATGGGCTATCCGCTCTATCCCGGCATGGTCTCGGTCGCGACAAATCGGCTCAACGAGCTGGCGCCCTGCCTCAGGGGGCTGGTGCCGCTGCTGCAACGCGCGCAGGTGGATTATATCCGCGCGCCGGGCGAGGTGAACGACCTGATCTACCGCTTCAACGAGGGCGGCTTCGCGGCGCCCTGGTGGAAGACCTCGCGCGAGTTGCTGGCAGCAGCCTCTGCCGTCTCGCTCTCGCGCGGCATCGTCGGCAACGGGCCGAACAAGACTTTGGGCGATTTCGACATGACCCGCAGCGCTGTGCTCCTCTCCCGGCTCAAGCCCTATCTCGACATCCGCGCCAAGCCGAATGTCAAGCCGCAGGACGTCGTGACCAACCGCTTCATCGATCCCTCGGTCGGGCTGCGCTGATGCCTGTGATTCTGGATGGCGATGCCACCGCGGCAGCATGGCGCGCGCGGATCAAGGCGCGGGCGGACGAGAGCGCATTCGTGCGGGCGGGGCATCGGCCCTGCCTCGTCACGGTGCTCGTGGGCGACGATGAGGCAAGCCGGGCCTATGTCTCGCGCAAGCATCAGGATTGCGAGGCGCTCGGCTTTGCCTCCCGCCAGATCGATCTCCCCGCCAGCATTTCGCAGGCCGATCTGCTGGCCCTGATCGACATTCTCAACCGGGACGCCGCCTGTCACGGCTTGATCGTGCAACTGCCGCTCCCTGCGCACATTGATGCCGGCGCGGTGATCGAGGTGATCAGCCCGGACAAGGATGTGGACGGGCTCCACCCCCTCAATCTGGGGCGGATGCTGGCCGGTCAACCTGCGTTGCGGCCCTGCACGCCAAGCGCGATCCTCGCTCTGCTGCGTGAGTATGACGTACCTCTCGCCGGGCGCCGCGTGGCGATCATCGGGCGCGGGCTACTGGTCGGTCGGCCGCTCGCGATGATGCTGGCCGACAGGGATGTCGATGCGGTCGTCACCGTGCTTCATCGCGGCGTAGCGGATCTGACGCCTATGCTGCGCGACAGCGATGTCATCATCGCCGCAGCCGGTCAGCCCGATCTCGTGCGCGCGGAGGTGGTTCGGCCGGGCGCCTGCGTCGTCGGGGTCGGGATTAGCTATGTGGATGGGCAGATGGTGTCGGACATTGCCGAGGATGTCGCGCAGGTGGCCGGCTGGGTGACGCCGCGCCATGGCTCGGTGGGGCCCATGACCCGTGCCATGCTCATGCGCAATCTGCTGAACGCGGCGCTCAGCCAGACCTGAGCGCCGCCGGTTTTCCGTCGTTCGACTATCCCCGCGCCGGGCCGATGGCCGCGGCGAGCTGGGCCTGATATTCTTCCATCCAGTCGGCATCGGCCGGCGCATTATAGGCGCCACCGCGTGCGCCGTTGACGATCTCGGGATCGTCTACGCCGGGGGGCACCGTGCCGGCATCCTGCAGCGCGCGGGCCGCCTTGATGATGCGCTTGCGGGTCTGCATGATCATCAGATCGCTGGTGACGAGATGCTCGTTGGAGCGGTCCACGATGTCGCCCATGCTCTCGGTGATATACTGGTCCTGCAGGGTGATGCCGGTCACGCCGGTGAAGCTCACCTCATTCTGCGCGGTGCGATCCACCTCATAGTCATTCTCGGCATTCTGGGCGAGCTTCCAGCGGCCGAACCAGTCGCTGCTGTTGGGCAGGAAGTTGTGGCGGAATTCGAGGCCCGCAATGGTGTTGCCATCCACCGTGGTGCGCAGCGGCTGGGTGCGCTTCACCCAGGCGAAGTTAATCACCATGGTGTGGCTGTCATCCATCGGCACCCAGGCATTGGCGGTCACATTGTCCGAGAAGGTGCCATCCGGGAAGAGTGCCCAGAAGGGGAAGATATACTGGCAGATGCGCCAGTAGAGGCCCTCGCCATCGGCAGAGGGGCGATAGGCGCCAGCCATCGTGCCCCAGTCGGTATCCGTCACCTTGAAGTCCGGCGCGCGCTTGGTCACCGCGACGCTGTGCATATTGGTCGCGTCGACGTCCTCGTCGGCCACGCTGCCGACATGCAGGAAGCCGAAGTGGCTGGTATCGATGTCGCCTTCCAGCGCCTGCAGCCAGTTGCACTCGCGCTGTGTGAGCGTCACGCGCAGTTCGGCATCCGGCAGCATCGTGGCTTCGATGCAGGGGAGGGGCGGCGGCGTTTCGCGCTCGCCCATATACACCCACACCACGCCGGCGCGCTCGGCGGTGCGATACACCTTGGCATGGACGCGCGGCTGGAACTTGGCAGCGTCGGCTTCCGAGACGTTCGGCATGTCCAGGCACTTGCCGTTCACGTCGAACTTCCAGCCATGGTACACGCAGCGAATGCCGCCCTTTTCGTTCCGCCCGAAGAAGAGCGAAGCGCAGCGATGCGGGCAGCGATGGTCCATCACGCCGACCCGGCCCTCGGTATCGCGGAAAGCGAGCAGCTTCTCTCCGAGCAGCATCAGGCGCAGCGGCGCGCCGTCTGCGGCGATCTCTGATGAGGCGCAGGCCGGAATCCAATATTGGCGCATGACGGTGCCCATCGGCGTACCAGGGCCAACGCGCGTCATCAGTTCATTATTCGCAACCGAAACCATGCAACCTTCCTTCTTTCAGATTTCCGCGAGCGCGTCTTGATTGTCCCAGGCCAGCATCTTGCCGGGGTTGAGCAGGCCCTTGGGGTCGACTTCCCGCTTGAAGGCCAACTGGACATGGTTGACCTGCTTCATGCCGCCTTCCTCGATGGTGTAGACATGCGGGTTGAACTGACGGCAGCCGCGCTGCTCATGATAGGCCATGATCTCGTTCAGTCGCTCCTCGGTGGTGAAGCGCACCATCTGGATGGCTGAGCAGCTCACGGTCGGGCCGCTCCGGGTGAACTCGAGGTGGAACATCACCTCGTCGCCGAAATGGCGCTGGAGTTCGTCCGCCAGCTCCACGCAATTCTGGGCCGGCAGCAGCGTTTGCAAATAAGTCAGCGTCGGGTCGATCTTGAGCGCCTGCAGCGTCGTATGATTCCAGCACAGCTCGTAGAGCGGCACGCGCTTGCCCGTGGCAGACGCGGTGCGGCTATCGTGCGCGATGCGTCCGCCATGAGCGGCGACGAGCGTCTCGAACCCCTCCCAGGACTGGCTGGCGACCATCACCAGCGCGCAGGCTTCATCCGCGCGGACATATTGCGCGATGGGACGTAGATAGGTGTGGGCGATCGGCGGGGCCATCACCCCGCACTGCTTCTTAACCAAGCCCGGACTTTCGGCGAACGCCTTGCCGAAGCGGGCGGCGCTCAGCAGATCGTCGAACGTGACGACCGCATCGATCCACAATTGCGCATTGGCGAGCGGCAATTCCAACTCGGTGATGATACCGGTCACGCCATAGCTGTGGTTGAACTTGGCAATGTCGGCGCCGCGCAGCTCCAGCACGCGCGGCTCGGCTTCCAGCGTCACGAGCTGGGCGCCGAGGATGTTGCCGGTCTCCCGCAGCATCCCCCAGTTGATCGAGCCGACGCCGCCGGACCCGCCGGCAATGAACCCGCCGACGGTCGCGACAGTGCGGGTGGAGGGGTGCAGCCGCATTTCATAGCCATGCTCGGCCAGTTCCTGATCGAGCGTGATGAGGCGCTTGCCGGCCTGCACGCGGCACACGCCGTCCTTCACCCACAGGAGCTGATCCATAGCGCGCATGTCGAGCAGCGCGCCGCCCCGGATCGGCATGGCCTGGCCGTAATTGCCGGTGCCGCCGCCGCGCACCGTCAATGGCACGTCATGGGCATAGCAGGCGGCGGCGATTTCCAGAATGTCGGCTTCGGAATGCGCTTCCAGCAGTACGTCGCCGGTCACATCGGCGAGCTGGCGCTTGAGGATGGGGCTGTACCAGTAATAGTCCCGGCTCATCCGGCGCACCGCTGCGGCATCGGTGATGACCTTCGGCCCCTTCAGTGCGGCGATCAGACCATTCAAGTTCATAAGCTTCGATTCCGTTTCAATCCTGCGCGGCACCGGGCCGGATCGCGATCATCCTTGCGCTCGGTCGAGCAGTAGTTATACATAAACTGCTTACTAAGAGAAGAGGGGAATCTCGGATTTGCGCGTGCGGGTCGTAGATTGGGTGGCCGAAATAGGGCAGAAATGCAGCGACGGGCGCGATGGCGGCCAGCGCGTTCCTGCGGTTTTGAGGGATAAAGGCAATGCTTGAATATTGGCAGGATATGACGACGCGCGACTTCCAGTCCGTGGATGCCGCGCGCGATATTGCCCTCATGCCGGTCGCTGCCATCGAACAGCACGGGCCGCATCTGCCGGTCTCTGTCGATGCCGATATCAATGCGGGTGTCGTCGCGGCAGCAGCGCGTCACCTGGCGGACGGCGTGCGCGTCGTCGCGCTGCCGATGCTCGCCATCGGCAAGAGCAACGAGCATATGGCCTTCCCCGGCACGCTGACGGTGGGGACCGAGACGCTGCTGCGCTACTGGATCGATATCGCCGAGTCCGTCCTGCGCGCCGGTTTCCGCAAGATCGTGGTGCTGAACTCGCACGGTGGCCAGCCCCAGCTTGTCGAGATATTGGTGCGCGAGCTGCGCGTGCGTCACGGCGCTCTCGCCGTCTCCGCGAGCACCTATGGCTTTGGCGTGCCGGAGGGCCTGTTCAGCGAGGACGAGCTGCATCATGGCATTCATGCCGGCGCGGTCGAAAGCTCGATGATGCTCCACCTGCGCCCCGAGCAGGTGAAGCGCGAGCTGATGGCGGATTTCCCCTCGACCGGCCCGGCGATTGCGCGCGATTATGATGAGCTTCGGCTCGAAGGCGCGGTGGGCATCGGCTGGATGACGCAGGACATCAATCCGGACGGGGCAATCGGCAATGCCAGCCTCGCCAATGCCGATCACGGCGCCCAATGTCTCGACCATGCCGGGCGCGGCCTCGCGCGCCTGCTCGCCGATGTCAGCCGCTACCCCTTGCCGGAGTCCCGCGCATGAATCCCGCCGTCTATCTCTCCCGTGCGACCGAACTGCAGGCGTTCCGCATCGCGCCGACCGACACCAACTATTTCGTGATCCTCCATGACAAGGCCGTGCCCGGCTTCGAGCATGTGTGCGTCGTCGAGATTTTCGAGCCCGGCGGCAAGACCCCACCGAACAGCCACAAGGCCGCCTTCGAGTTCTTCTATGTGCTGGACGGGGAAGGGCGGGCGACCTGCGATGGGGCCAGCGTGTCGCTCAGCCGGGGCAGCGCCATGCTGCTGCCGCCCGGCGGCCTGCATGTCATCGAGAATACCGGGCCGGGCAAGCTCTACACGCTTACTGTCATGACACCCGATGAAGGCTTCTCCGACCTCATCCGCTCCGGCGTGCCGGTCGATCTCGATGCCAGCGATATCGCTCTTCTCTCAGGAAACGCATGATGCCGGACCAGACAGCCTCCTATCATCGCCTCGGCAGCTCGCCGCGCCGCGCGTGGCAGGTGAATGCGCAGGAGGCCATTCTCGCGCAGGGCGACCAGCCGCGCCGCGTTGTCGCCTGCGAAGCCGCGCCGCAGAATCTGCAGATCGATCTGGCGCGCACGGCGATTGTCGTGGTGGATATGCAGAACGACTTCTGCCACCCCGATGGCTGGCTGGCCTCGATCGGCGTGGATATTTCCGCCGCGCGCGCGCCCATCGCGCCGTTGCAGGCGCTGCTGCTGCGTCTGCGCGCAGAGGATGTGCCAGTCATCTGGCTCAACTGGGGCAACCGGCCGGACCGGATGAACCTCAGCCCCTCGATCCTCCATGTCTACAAGCCGGACGGCACCGGCACCGGCCTCGGCGACCCGCTGGCGAACGGGGCACCGGTTCTGGAGGAAGGGAGCTGGGCGGCCGCCGTGGTCGACGAACTGCCGATCGGGCCGCAGGACGTGTGCGTCTCCAAATATCGCATGTCCGGCTTCTGGGATACGCCGCTGGACAGCATCCTGCGCAATCTGCGGGTCGATACGGTGCTGTTCGCCGGTGTTAACAGCGACCAGTGCGTGCTGGCGACGCTGATCGACGCGAATTGCCTGGGCTATGACTGCGTGCTGCTCACCGATTGTGCGGCGACCACCTCGCCCGCCTTCTGCGCCGAGGCGACGCTCTACAATGTGAAGCAGTGCTTTGGCTTCGTGACCGATTCGGCGGCCCTCGTTGCGGGCATCGATGCGGTGAGCGGGCAGGAGCGCGCGTGATGGAGATCAACAAGGCCGCCATCCTCGCGGAAGTGACCGCGCTGGTGGATCGCTACGAACGTGCGCTGGGAGACAATGACATCGCCATGCTGGATGGCATGTTCTGGCAGTCGCCCCGCGCAGTGCGTTATGGCGTTGGCGAATGCCTGTACGGGATCGAGGAGATCCTCGCCTTCCGCAAGGCGCGGGCGGGCGGCTCGCCGCCGCGCACGATCCGGCGGATGGAGATCACCACCTTCGGCGATGATTTCGCGACCGCCAATGTCGAGTTCCAGCGGATCGGCGGCGAGGTCATCGGCCGCCAGAGCCAGAGCTGGGCGCGGCTGCCGGAGGGATGGCGCATCGTCTCCGCCCATGTCTCGCTGCAGGGAAGCGGCCACTGACGGCACGCCCCCGCGCGGACTGACTTCAGAAGCCCGCCGCCTTGCCGTCGCTGCGCGGATCGCTCGCGCCTTCCAGCTGCCCATCGGCATGGCGGACGATGGCGCCGGCATGGCCCATCATCGCCGTCATCGGTGCGACCAGCTCCACCTCATGCCCCGCCGCGCGAAGCTGCGCATAAAGCGCCGGGTCGAAGCGGTCCTCCAGCTTGAGTGATGTGCTCTCTTCCCCCCATGTCCGGCCGAGCAGCCAGCGCGGTGCGGAGATCGCCTGCTGCAACGGCACGCCGAAGCGGGCATAGCGGCTGAACAGAGCGGCCTGCGTCTGTGGCTGGCCTTCGCCACCCATAGTGCCATAGGCCAGCACCCGGCCGTCATCGAAATGCGCCAGCGCGGGATTCAAGGTGTGGAACGGCTTGCGGCCGGGCTTGAGGGCATTCCAGCCCTCGTCGGCGAGGCGGAAAGAGCAGCCGCGATTCTGCCATGTGATGCCGCTCTGCGGGAGCACCAGGCCCGAGCCGAACTCGAAATAGGTGCTCTGGATGCAGCTCACCACCTGCCCGCGCGCATCGGCAGCGGCGAACCAGCAGGTATCTCCCAGGGCCGAGGGACGGGGCCACGGCATGGCTCGCGCCGGATCGATCGCCTGCGCCATCCGGTCAAGGCCCGCCGCGTCGTCGAGCAGCGCCTGCGGATCAATCGCCATGAAAGCCGGATCGCCGACATGCGCATCGCGGACCAGAAAGGCCTGCTTGGTCGCCTCGACCAGCCCGTGCAGATGCGCGAAGCTTTCGGCCTGTTCCGCCGGCAACCGGTCGAACAGCGCGAGGATCAGCAGCGAGGCAAGGCCCTGCGTCGGCGGGGCAGTGTTGTAGAGCATGGCGTCGCGTAGCCGCACGGAGAGCGGGGCGGGCGAGGTCGCGCGGTGGGCTGCCAGATCCTGCGCCGTCACCGGGCTACCCAGCCGCGCGAGATCATCGGCGATCCGCTCGGCCAGCGCGCCGCGATAGAAGCTGTCCAGCCCATCCTCGGTCAGCATTCTCAGCGTTTCGGCCAGTTGCGGCTGGCGCAGCGTTTCGCCCTCGCGGAGCGGGCGGCCCTCCGGCTCAAAGATCGTGCGATAGGCGCCCGGTACGCATGTCAGTTCGTCCGATTTGCTCGCGGCCAGTTCGGCGCCGCCGGCGGTCACCGCCACGCCCTGTTCGGCATGGGCAATGGCGTCCGCGAGCAGTCGATGCAGGGGGAGGGGAGAGGACAGCGACGATCGGGCCAGATCCCAGCCAGAGACCGTGCCCGCCACGGTATTGGCGGCGAGCGGCCCGCGCCAGGGAATGGCCGACAGGCCGGCATAGGCATCGCCAAGCGCCAGAGGACTGCGCCCGCAGGCGTCGATGGCCCAGACCCGGCCGTCTGGCTCGTGGATCAGCCAGAAACCATCCCCGCCGATACCCGTCATATGCGGATAGACCGCGGCGAGGCAGGCGGCGGTGGCAATCGCGGCCTCGATCGCCGTGCCGCCATCCCGCAGGATGGACAGGCCGGCTTCGCTGGCCAGATGATGAGGTGCGGTGACCATTCCGTGGCTGCCGTGGGCACTCTCTTGCATGGTCATGGTCCTTTCCGATCAGCGCATCCCGTCCGCTGCGGGTGTACTAGTATGCATCTTCTGCATAACTTTCAACTTCACCTCGCCCAGACCCATGTCTATGCTCCGGCCCGCTTCGTGCCACCCAGCCTCCTGCTTTCCGGAGAGATGCCATGCTCAAATCCCCTCTCGCGTTCCTCCTCGCCATGTCGGCGCTGGCCAGTCCGGCCATGGCCGCGACCGTGGATGCGCGAGCGACCGGTGCTATCGAGCAATCCATCAAGCAGAGCACGCCTGATCTGATCGCGCTCTACCGCGATCTGCACGCCAATCCCGAGCTGAGCCTGGCGGAAACCCGCACGGCCGCGCGGCTGGCGCAGGAAATGCGCAAGCTGGGGCTGGAGGTTACCGAGAAGGTCGGCGGGACCGGCGTCGTCGCCGTGCTGCGCAATGGCGAGGGGCCGGTGGTGCTGATCCGTGCGGACATGGATGCCCTGCCGATGAAGGAGCTGAGCCAGTCGCCCTTCGCGAGCACCCGTGAGGCGCAGTATCAAGGCAAGACCACGTTCGTCGCGCATAGCTGCGGCCATGATCTGCACATGGCCTGGTGGGTCGGCACGGCGAAAGCCATGCTCGCCATGCGGGACCAGTGGCGCGGGACGATGCTGTTTGTCGCCCAGCCGGGCGAGGAAAGCGGGCAGGGCGCGCGCAAGATGGTCGAGGACGGTCTGTTCACGCGCTTCCCCAAGCCCGATTACGGCTTTGCGGCCCATGTCGGCAATGATCCTGTCGGCCGGATCGTCGTCAAGCAGGGCGCCTTTACCAGCAATTCGGACACCATCCGGATCACTTTCAAGGGCAAGGGCGGTCACGGCTCGATGCCGAGCCGCACCATCGATCCCGTCGTGATGGGCGCGCGCTTCGTGATGGATGTGCAAACCGTGGTCAGCCGGCAGAAGGATCCGTTTGAGTTCGGGGTCGTGACGGTCGGCTCGTTCCAGGCGGGCTCGGCGGCCAATATCATCCCGGACACGGCATCGCTGGCCCTGACGCTGCGCTCCTTCTCGCCGGAGGTTCGCGAGCAGCTGGTCGAGGGCGTGAAGCGCACGGCGCTCTCCGTCGCGGCGATGTCGCAGGCGCCCGAACCGGTGATCGATCACAGCCGGGGCGCGGCATCGGTCATCAATGACGATGATCTCGCTGCGAAAACCGCAGCTGCCCTGCGCACGGCGGGGTGGGACGACATTACGCTGATCCCGGCCAGCGCGCCGGGCGGTTCTGCCAGCGAGGATTATTCGGAACTGGTGTCAGCCAGCGGCATGCGCTCGGTCTATCTGGGTGTCGGCGGCTATCTGTCGTCGGTCATCGCGGATTATGCCAAGCGTGGCGAGCCGCTCCCGACAAACCACTCGCCCTACTTCCTGCCGGACGCCGAAAGCGCCATCCCAACGGCCATACGCAGCCTGTCGGTCGCGGCCCTCTCGGTGCTGGGCAATCCCAAATAAGCCTGGTGCGCGGGATCAGACCCGCATCGGCATGAGCACGTAAAGCGCCGGCGCCTTCTCATTCTCGCGAATGAGCGTCGGCGCGGCGGCGTCGGCGAGGTGGACTTCCACCGAGTCGCCCTCGACCTGTCCGAGAATGTCGAGCAGGTAACGGGCGTTGAAGCCGATCTCGATGGGTGCGGCGCTGTAGTCGCCGGGCACTTCCTCGGCGGCGGTGCCGTTTTCCGGGCTGGTGACGGAAAGGGTGATCTTGTCCTTCTCCAGTGCCATCTTCACGGCGCGGGTCTTCTCGGTGGCGATGGTCGCGACGCGGTCCACGCCTTCCTCGAAGCTGCGCGGATCGATCTTGAGCAGCTTGTCGTTGCCGGTCGGGATCACGCGGCTGTAATCCGGGAAGGTGCCGTCGATCAGCTTGCTGGTCAGCACCGCATTGCCAAGGTCGAAGCGGATCTTGGTGGGGGAGAGGTCGATGCGCACGCTGCCATCCACCTCGTCGAGCAGCTTGCGCAGCTCGGCGATACATTTGCGCGGAATGATGATGTCCGGCATGCCCTCCGCGCCATCGGGGCGCACGACCGTGACGCGGGCGAGGCGGTGGCCATCGGTCGCGGCGGCCTTCAGCACCGGGGCGGGGTCTTCCGCGACGTGCAGGAAGATGCCGTTCAGATAATAGCGCGTCTCCTCGGTGGAGATGGCAAAGCGCGTCTTGTCGATGATCTGGATGAGCGAGGCGGCCGGCAGCTCGAAGCTGGTGGGCAGCGCGCCTTCCGCGATGATCGGGAAGTCGTCACGCGGCAGCGTCTGCAGGTTGAAGCGCGCACGCCCGGCCTGCACCAGCATCTTGCCCTCGGCAGCTTCCAGGCGGACCTGGCTGCCCTCGGGCAGCTTGCGCGCGATGTCGAACAGGGTGTGGGCCGAGACGGTGGTGGCGCCCGGCGTTTCCACCTGCGCCTGCACATTCTCGACGATCTGCAGATCGAGATCCGTGGCCATCAGCTTGATGGCGCCGTCGCCGGTCGCGTCGATCAGCACGTTCGAGAGAATCGGGATCGTGTTGCGCCGCTCCACGACCGACTGGACATGGCCGAGGCTCTTCAGGAGCGTCGCACGTTCGATGGTGGCCTTCATCCCTCTGGTGTCCGTTTCTTATCCGGTTGATGGAGTCGGAGCGAAGGAGTCCGCTCTTGGAGCCTCATTCCTTATCGAAATTGCCGCATGGGGCAAGTCGCCCCGAGAAAAAAGCGCGCGTCCACCCGGCGCCGTCTTGTGTTCGCGGGCGCGTTACGCTTTGTCCGGCGGCATGACGCTCACCTGCCCTGTCCGCGCGCTCGCTCTGCTGCTGATCGGCGCCGCGCTTGCCGCGGCCGGCAACGCGCGGACGCGGGACGTGCTCGGCGTGTTCGAGGGCTGGGGCGCGTTCCGGGATCCGAACGCCCAGCGCTGCTTTGCCATGGCCCAGCCGATGGCCGGGGGCTGGGAAGCATCGCCCTGGCGCCCGTTCGCCGCCATTGGCTATTGGCCCCGCGCCGGGCTGCGCGGACAGGTGAATATTCGCCTCAGCCATCAACTGGCCAAGGATACGCACGCGGTTCTGTCCCTCGGCGGCAGGCAGTTCGCGCTGGTTGGGTCCGAGGCGGATGTTTGGGCGGCGGACCCAGCAAGCGATGCGGCAATCATCGCCGCGATGCGCACCAATCGGACGATGAGCATATCCGGGCGGGCACGGGCAGGCGGGCGCTTTACCGATCGCTATGCCCTGAGCGGTGCCGCCACCGCCATCGATGCGGCGGCGCTGGGCTGCGCGCGGCGACGTTAAGCGCTGCTTTCCCGGTCCCGCCACGCGTTGACAGCGCTCTTGTTGCATTGCAGCATGCGGCGCATCGTCCGGGGAGACCATGCTTCATGTTCTATCGCCACGCCCTAGGGGCAGTCATTGGCTGCCTGATCGCCACGCCACTGGCTGCGCAACTGCCCGACCCATCCCCTGAGCGGATCAATGCCTGGTGGGACCATGTCGAGGAACTTGCCAGCGATGCCAATGAAGGGCGTGGAGCCGGCACGCCGGGCTATGATCGCGCGGCTGATTATGTCGTCGAGGCCTTTCGCAAGCTTGGGGCGCGGGCGGCGGGAACGGACAGCTATTTTCAGCGTGTCGATCTGGTCGAGCAGCGCTTCGATCAGCCGGCGAGCACGGCGGTGCTCAAGCGCGCGTCGGGCGATGTGGTTCTGGCGACCCCGCAGGATCTGTTCTTCCGTGGCAACACGCCCATGCCGGCCAGCATCGACGCGCCGCTCGTCTTTGCCGGCTATGGCCTCTCCATAGCTGAGGCCGGTCATGATGATTTCGCGGGGATCGACGTCAAGGGCAAGGTGGTGGTCGTGCTGTCCGGCGGCCCGGCCGACATTTCGGGAGCGCTGAAGTCGGATGCGCGCTCGGCGCGCGCGAAGCTCCTCGCTGAGCGTGGCGCCCTCGGCATGATTGCGCTCACCACCCCCAAGCAGGTCGAGATCCGGTGGGAGCGGCAGGTCGGCAATGCGAGCCTTTCCTCCATGTATCTGGCCGATCCGGCGCTGCGCGATGTCTCGGCGCCCTTCATGATGGCCACCCTCTCGCCGGAAAAGGCCGGCCTGCTGTTCGAGGGCACGGGGCAGAGCTTCGAGGCGCTGTCCGCCCTGTCGGACGCATCCGCGCCGCTGCCCGTCTTCGACCTGCCGGGCCGTTTTGCTGCGACTATCGAGGCGACCCAAAAGCCGCTCAGCAGCAACAACATCATCGCGGTCCTGCCCGGATCGGACCCGGCACTGGCCTCGGAATATGTCGTCCTCTCGGCGCATCTGGACGGCTATGGCATCGGAACGCCGGTCAATGGCGATGCCATCTACAACGGGGCGTTCGATAATGCCGTCGGCGTCGCCAGCATGATCGAGGCGGCCAGGGCGCTGGCGGCGGCGCCCCAAAAGACCCGCCGCTCGATCCTGTTCGCCATCGTCACGGCAGAAGAGAAGGGCCTGCTCGGCTCGCGCTATTTCGCCAGTCGTCCGACGGTGCCGGCCGGGTCGATCGTGGCGAACATCAATCTGGACATGCCGCTGCCGATCTTTCCGCTGACCAGCATCACGCCCATCGGCTATGAGGAGAGCACGCTCGGCGCTCATGCGCAGGCGGTGAGCGAGGCGATGGGCCTGCCCATCGTCCCGGACCCCAAGCCGGATCGCAACGTGTTCATCCGGTCGGATCAATATAGTTTCATTAAGCAGGGCATCCCGGCGCTCTTTCCCAAATATGGTTTCAAGCTCGGCACGCCCGAGGAGGCGGTGGAGGCCGCGTGGCGCGCGAACATCTACCATTCTCCCCAAGATGATCTTCTGCAGCCGGTGATGAAGGCCGAGGGCGTCAAGCTGACCGACTATGTCATCGCGCTCACCCAGCGCGTCGCCGACGCGCCGGAGCACCCGCGCTGGCTGGACAGCAGCTATTTCAAGCGCTTTGCGAACTAGTCAGCCCGCCGTCAGTCTCGTTCGCGGCGGACGATCGCGTAGGTTTTCGGGGCGAGATGGAGATCCCACTGCTGGCCCTGCGCATCGCGCGCGTCATCGACCTCCCAGCGGTTGTCGTCGATGTCGAACTCGATCTCGTCCCAGCTTTTAAAGCCCGCGTCGTGTAGCACAGCCGTGATGGCCTTCGCCTCCTCCGCGGTCGGGGCACGGTCCGCGGCGAGGGCGGGCGTCGCGCAGGCGAGCGAGGCCAGGGCGGCGAGGGGGAGCGGGAACGCGAACTTCATGGATCAATCCTCCGATAGGCGCCGAAGGATTCCACGGGAATGGCATATGTGGAATGATGTGCCTCGGGCGCGATGGGGCGTCCGACATCACGCTTGTGAGCAAGCGCCAGAGGGGCCCGGACGACCAAAGCGTAACGGCTCCTCGCTCGCCGGGTTCCCGCAACGACGGGAGATCCGGTTTCGTATGGGGATGCTCTGCCGGGATCGGCGTTGGTCAACGCCACTGGCGCAAGCTCCAACATGCGATTATATGCGCCCCCATGCCCCACACTGCGACGCCCCTCATGCCGATCCCCGGCCATGTCGATCCTGTGCCGGTCCCCCGCGCGATCACGCCGCGCGAGGACGGGCGGGTCGATCTCGTTGGTCTCTCCCGCGCCCAGATCAAGGCCGAACTGAGTGCGGCCGGTCTCGATGAGAAGCAGGCGAAGCTGCGCGCCAAGCAGCTCTTCCACTGGCTCTATCATCGCGGTGAGACCGACTTTGAACGCATGACCGATCTGGCCAAGCCGATGCGGGGCTGGATGGCCGAGCGCTTCATCGTCGGGCGGCCCAATGTGGTAGAAGCGCAGATCAGCGCGGATGGCACGCGGAAATGGCTGCTGCGTTCCGACGACGCGCAGGATTATGAAATGGTCTTCATCCCCGATGCGGACCGGGGGACGCTGTGCGTGTCTAGCCAGGTTGGCTGCACGCTCAATTGTCGCTTCTGCCACACCGGCACGATGCGTCTGGTGCGCAATCTGACGCCGGGCGAGATCGTCGGGCAGGTGATGCTCGCGCGCGATGCCCTTGGCGAGTGGCCAAAGGGCAGCATGGCCGGCTTCGGCGAGGTCGATGAGGAAGAGGACGACGACGCGCCGCAGTACAGCCCGGACGGGCGCCTGCTCACCAACATCGTGATGATGGGCATGGGCGAGCCGCTCTATAATTTCGAGCATGTGCGCGATGCGCTCAAGGTGGTGATGGATGGCGACGGGCTGGCGCTCTCCAAGCGTCGCATCACGCTCTCCACGAGCGGCGTGGTGCCGATGATGGCGCGCGCTGGCGAGGAAATCGGCGTCAATCTGGCCGTGTCGCTCCATGCCGTCACCAAGGAGGTGCGCGACGAGATCGTGCCGCTCAACCGCAAGTTCGGGCTGGAAGAGCTGCTCCAGGCCTGTGCCGACTATCCCGGCGCCAACAATGCCCGTCGCATCACTTTTGAGTATGTGATGCTCAAGGACAAGAATGACAGCGATGAGGATGCGCGCGAACTGGTCCGTCTGCTCCGCCAATATCGTCTGCCGGCCAAGGTGAACCTCATTCCGTTCAACCCCTGGCCCGGCGCGCCTTATGAGTGCTCGACGCCCGAGCGCATCCGGCGCTTCTCGGACATCGTGTTCGAGGCGGGCATTTCCGCGCCGGTGCGCACGCCGCGCGGTCGCGACATCATGGCCGCCTGCGGGCAGCTCAAATCCGCCAGCGAGAAGAAGAGCCGCGCCGAGCTGGACCGGCTCGCAGCCGAGAAGCAGGCCGCGCTCGGCTAAGCCGAGGGTTCAGCCGGGGCGCTTCATCAGGAACTGCGTGTCGGGCCGGATCTCGTAATAATCGGCCGGCCCTCCACCCCGCGCCACCGGCACGGCATCGGTGGTGCGATAGATGCCGTCATGCAGGCAGGCCGGATCAATGTGGATGTGGACCACCTCGCCAAACACCATGACATTGCCGGTTTGCGCGCCGGAAAGGCCACGCAGCGGCAGTATGTCTGTCACCCGGCATTCGAACTGCACCGGACTGGCCGCGACGCGCGGTGCCGCGATCTCCGCCGAGGCGAGCGGTTCCAGCCCAGCGAGCGTGAATTCGTCGATGTCTGGCGCGACCTCTGCAGATGTGGCGTTCATCGCATCGGCCAGGGAGCGGCCGACCAGATTCCAGGTGAAGACGCCGGTCGCACGGGCGTTGGTCAGGCTGTCCTTCACGCCGCTGGATGAGAAGCCGATGATCGGCGGGCTGTAGGCGAAGAGATTGAAGAAGCTGTAGGGCGCGAGATTGGGCACACCGGTCGCGCTGACCGTCCCGATCCACCCGATGGGCCTCGGCGCGACGATGGCATTCAGCGGATTGTGCGCCAGCCCATGGCCATCGGCCGGGCGGTAGCTGTGGAAGCTGGGGGTGGTCATGATCGTCTCATCTCCGATGGGCCGAGGCAGCGGAATAGCAGATGGAACGGTCAGGGAAAGCGCCCGCTCTTCGTGATAAGGGGGTGACCGAACGATCCGCCGCGCTATAAACGCGCGCCATGAGAATATTGGGTCGCCTGCTCGGCAAGATCATCAGTCAGGGCACATTGACCATCCGCTATGCGGATGGGTCGCAGGAAGTGTTGGGAACAGCCGTGAGGGGCTGGCCGGACGTCGCCATCCGCTTCACCGATGATGCCGCCGCACGCGCCATCCTCACCAATCCGGCGCTCGGCGCGGCCGAAGGGTTCATGGATGGCAAGCTCATCATCGAGCAGGGCAGCATCTGGAACCTGATCATGCTGGTCGCGGCCAATTCGCCTTTGGAAAGCGGCAAGACGCTCGATGAGCCGAGCTTGCTCGGCTGGCTGGGAGAGCGGATCAAGCACTGGCGCGACAATTACAACAAGCGCAGTCGCTCCAAGGCCAATGTCGCGCATCACTACGACCTGTCGGACAAGCTCTACGCGCTGTTCCTCGACAAGGACCGGCAATATAGCTGCGCCTACTTTACCGACCCCGATGCCGTGAGCCTGGAGCAGGCGCAGATCGACAAGAAGGCGCATATCGCCGCCAAGCTCGATCTGAAGTCCGGTCAGCAGGTGCTGGATATCGGTTGCGGCTGGGGCGGCATGGCCCTTTATCTCAACCGCGTGGCGGATGTGGACGTGCTTGGCGTCACCTTGTCCGAGGAGCAGCTCAAAGTCGCGCGGCGCCGGGCGCAGGAGGCGGGCGTCGCCGATCGCGTCCGGTTCGAGCTGATCGATTATCGCGATGTGAACGGCACGTTCGATCGCATCGTCTCGGTCGGCATGTTCGAGCATGTCGGCGTGCGCCATTATCGCGAGTTCTTCCGCACCTGCCATAACCTGCTGAAGCCGGACGGGGTGATGCTGCTGCACACCATCGGCCGCCTCAATGGCCCGTCATCGACGGATGGCTTCATGCGCAAGTATATCTTCCCCGGCGGTTACGCCCCGGCGTTGTCGGAGATCATGGAAGGCAGCGAGCCCAACCGCCTGCTGCTGACCGACATCGAAGTGCTGCGCATGCATTATTACTATACGCTCGAGCATTGGTATCAGCGCACGCTTGCGGCGAAGACGGAGATCGTCGCCCTGTATGACGAGCGCTTCTTCCGCATGTGGACCTTCTATCTGGCGGCGGCAGCGTCCGGCTTCCTCTATGGCAGCCAGACGATCTACCAGCTCCAGTTCGTCCGCAATCGCCACACTCTGCCGATCACGCGAGACTATATGGCGCAGGCCGAGGCACGCTATCGCGCCAAGGGCTGATCCTTGATCGAAAATCTAGCTTTCAATAACGAAGTTTAATCGCTGTTTCAGGCGGCCGCTATTCGATAATCTCCCCTCAATGAATTTTGATCGGGAAGGATATTGAAATGGACGCGAAAACAAGTGGTTCGCCGTCGGGTTGCCCGATGAAGACGTCCGCAGCCATGCGCTCGCTGCTGGGCCGCACCAACCGGGATTGGTGGCCCAACCAGCTCTCGCTCGAAATTCTCCAGAGAAACGGTCTCTCCACCGACCCGATGGGGGACGATTTCGACTATGCCGCAGCATTCAAGACGCTGGATTATGAGGCCGTCAAACGCGACCTCCATGCGTTGATGACGGACAGCCAGCCCTGGTGGCCGGCGGATTACGGCCATTATGGCCCGTTCTTCATCCGCATGGCGTGGCACTCGGCGGGCACCTATCGCACCGGTGACGGTCGCGGTGGCGCCAATAGCGGGCAGCAGCGCTTCGCCCCGCTCAACAGCTGGCCGGACAACGCCAATCTCGACAAGGCTCGCCGGCTGCTCTGGCCGATCAAGCAGAAATATGGCGCCAAGCTGAGCTGGGCGGACCTGATGATCCTCGCCGGCAATGTCGCGATCGAATCGATGGGCGGGCCGGTCTTCGGCTTCGGCGGCGGCCGGGCCGACGTGTTCGAGCCGGAGAAGGACATCTACTGGGGCACCGAGGAGCAGTGGGTGGGCCAGGAAGGCAATCTCACCCGCATTGACGAAGCTGAGGGCCGCGCGCTGGAAGACCCGCTCGCCGCGATCCAGATGGGCCTCATCTACGTCAACCCGGAAGGGCCGGGCGGCAATCCCGATCCGCTCCAGTCCGCACGGGACATTCGCGAGACGTTCAAGCGCATGGGCATGGACGATGAAGAGACAGCTGCCCTGACGGCCGGTGGCCACACCTTCGGCAAGGCGCATGGCGCGGGCGATGCCTCCAAGATCGGCGCCGAGCCGGAAGGCGCAGACATCGCGCAGCAGGGCCTGGGCTGGCAGTCGAGCCATGAGAGCGGCATCGGCGATCATACGATCACGAGCGGCATCGAAGGCGCGTGGACGCCGACGCCGATCAGCTGGGACATGAGCTATTTCGACATGTTGCTCGACCATGAGTATGAACTGGTGCGCAGCCCTGCCGGCGCGAAACAGTGGCAGCCGGTCGGCAATCCGCCCGAGACGCTGGCCCCGGCCGCGCACAATCCTGCCAAGCATGTGCCGACGATGATGACCACGGCGGACATGGCGTTCAAGATGGACCCCGCCTATCGGGTGATCATGGAGAAATTCCGGGCGAATCCGGACTATTTCGCGGATTGCTTCGCACGGGCCTGGTTCAAGCTGTGTCACCGCGACATGGGGCCGAAGGCGCGCTATCTCGGCCCGGAGGTGCCGACCGAAGACCTGATCTGGCAGGACCCGATCCCCAAGGCCGACCATGCGCCGATCGACGCCGCCGATGTGGCAGCGCTCAAGGAGAAGATCGCGGCATCGGGCCTGTCCGTGGCCGAGCTGGTTACCACCGCCTGGGCCTCGGCCTCGACCTATCGCGGCTCGGACCATCGCGGCGGCGCCAATGGCGCGCGCATCCGCCTTGCGCCGCAGAAGGACTGGGAAGTCAATCAGCCCGCGCAACTGGCCCGCGTCCTGAATGTCTATGAGGGCATCAAGGCAGACTTCGACGCGACGGCATCGGGCGGGAAGAAGGTGAGCATTGCCGATCTGATCGTGCTGGGCGGCAGCGTCGGCATCGAGCAGGCCGCCAAGGCAGCGGGGCGCACGGTGACGGTGCCGTTCACGCCCGGTCGCACCGACGCCGTGCAGGACTGGACCGATGCCGAGAGCTTCGCCGTGCTGGAGCCCAAGGCAGACGGCTTCCGCAATTATCTCCAGGTGCGCTTCAGCGTGCCGACCGAGGAGCTGATGATCGACCGCGCCCAGCTTCTACGCCTGAGCGCGCCGGAGATGACGGTGCTGGTGGGCGGGCTGCGCGTGCTCGGTGCCAATCATGATGGTCGCAAGGAAGGCGTGCTGACGGATCGTCCCGGCCAGCTGACCAACGACTTCTTCGTCAACCTGCTCGACATGGGCACGGCGTGGAAGGAAGTCGACGATCGCGGTGACGAGGTGTTCGTCGGCACCTGCCGCAAGACGGACATGGAGAAATGGACCGCGACCCGCACCGATCTGGTGTTCGGATCGAACTCCCAGTTGCGGGCGCTGTCGGAGGTCTACGCGTCGTCCGACGCTGCCGACAAGTTCGTCGCCGACTTCATCGCGGCCTGGGTGAAGGTGATGAATGCCGATCGGTTCGATCTCGCGGCATAATCCCCCTTCCATGACGGATGCTTCGCCGCCCGGCTCCAGACATGGGGCCGGGCGGTTTGATTGAGGCCAGCGCAAAACTGCCGTGGTCTGCCGGATGCTGGGGAATTTCGGGAGGCGATAGCTGCCCCGGCAGGAGGGGGGTGCCGGGGCAGCAGGTGCCCGCGCGGCCGTGGGGAACCGGCGAGCAATGGACGCAGGCTGCAGGCTGCGTTCCAAGGCTGACAATAATGCCACCCGTTCAAGAATGAAAATCGATTAAAGTCGTCTCAATGATCGATCTTGCCGATGACTAGAGGCGGGCTCCCACCGGATTGGCGCGCCCGGCGTCCCTCACAGGTTGCGCGTTTTGAGTGACGCTGATAGGCGACCGGCCTGATCCTCGACCTCCAGTTCGAAAGACCCCTGTCGCCATGTCCGACACCATCAAGCGCGTTGTTCTCGCCTATTCCGGTGGCCTCGATACCAGCGTCATCCTCAAGTGGCTGCAAATCCATTATGGCTGCGAGGTCGTGACCTTCACGGCCGATCTGGGGCAGGGCGAGGAGCTGGAGCCGGCCCGGCAAAAGGCGCTGAATGCCGGCGTGAAGCCCGAGCACATCTTCATCGACGATCTGCGCGAGGAATTCGTGCGGGATTATGTCTTCCCGATGATGCGCGCTAACGCCATGTATGAGGGGCTGTATCTGCTCGGCACCTCCATCGCGCGGCCGCTGATCGCAAAGCGCCAGATTGAGATCGCCAAGATGGTCGGGGCCGATGCCGTGTCCCACGGCGCGACCGGCAAGGGCAATGACCAGGTGCGGTTTGAGCTTGGTTATTATGCGCTCCAGCCGGATATCAAGGTCATCGCGCCGTGGCGCGAATGGGATCTGACCTCGCGCACCAAGCTCATCGAGTGGGCCGAGCAGCACCAGATCATGGTGCCCAAGGACAAGCGCGGCGAGGCGCCCTTCTCCACCGACGCCAACATGCTGCACACCTCCTCGGAGGGCAAAGTGCTGGAAGATCCGTGGGAGGAGGTGCCGGACTATGTCTATTCGCGCACCGTCAATCCCGAGGATGCGCCGGACACGCCGGAATATATCACCGTCGATTTCGAAAAGGGTGACGGCACGGCCCTCAATGGCCAGGCGATGAGCCCGGCGACGCTGCTCGAGGCGCTCAACGAGCTGGGCCGCAAGCACGGCATTGGCCGGCTCGATCTGGTCGAGAACCGCTTCGTCGGCATGAAGTCGCGCGGCATGTACGAGACGCCGGGCGGCACCATCTATGCACTGGCCCATCGCGGCATCGAGCAGTTGACGCTGGATCGCGGCGCCGCCCACCTCAAGGACGAACTGGCGCCGCGCTATGCGGAACTGGTCTATAACGGCTTCTGGTTCTCACCCGAGCGCGAGATGCTGCAGGCAGCAATCGACCACAGCCAGCTGAAGGTCGCGGGCACGGTCCGCCTCAAGCTCTATAAGGGCAGCTGCATCGTCGTGGGCCGCAAGTCGCCCAACTCGCTCTACAGCGAGAAGGTTGTGACCTTCGAGGATGATGCGGGCGCCTATGATCAGCGGGATGCGGCTGGCTTCATCAAGCTCAACGCCCTGCGTCTGCGCTTGCTCGGGCGCCGCGATATTTAAGGAATGTGGGCCGGCCGCGTCCGGCCCCACTTTCTGCGCGCAAAAGCGCGTTCAGGCCGGCGTCAGCTCTGGGCCGAGCCCCAGAACAGAACGACCGCCATCACAATCACCGCAAGCACGAGCGAGATGCTCAGCACATAACGGACGATGTGCGGCGTCTGGCCGGCACGGGCGTCTTCGGTGGTCTTGTGAACCTCATCTTCCATCTGAGAACTCCTTTCAATTGAGCCAACGCGCGATGTTGGAGGGTCGTTCCTGAGCATCGGTCGCCTCGGAGTTCCCAAAAGGGCAATGCGCTGGCGCTGAGCCCCTCAAAATGCGTCGCTGCGCACCCACACGCTCACGCTTCCGCCATTCACCCGCGCGGTCAGCCGTCCCTCGTCGTCCGACCAGATTTCTTCCTCGCAATGCCCGAGATAATCGCGGAAACCCGCGCCGGCATGATCCGGGCCGAGATCGAAGACTTTGGTGGCATCGCCCGCATTGGTGAGCAGCACGACGCAGCCCGGCGCATCCTCCGTGCCGTGGCGGATGAAGCCGATGGCGTGGGGATCGTCGAACAGATCGGTCTGCGGCCCATGCGCGAAACGCTGCCGCGCTTCGATCAGCTTCTCGAGGCCGTCAATCGGCGGCATCTCGACCTCATGAGTCTCGCCATCGCCGCCCGTATCCTTGTACCGCGCGCCATAGAGATCGGGATAGAACACGCACGGCACCCCGGCGTCGCGCAGCAGGATCAGCGCATAAGCCAGCGGGCGGAACCAGGTCTCGACGGGTGCTTCCATGGCCTGCAGCGCCTGGGTGTCGTGGTTCGCGACGATCGTCACAGCTCGGTCCGGGGACACCGCCACCAGCGAACCGTCGAAGATCGTCCGCATGTCAAATGCGTCGCCCGCGCACGAGGCCTCGTGAAAGCGGTGATGCAGGGCGACGTCGAACAGAGCGAGCTGATGATCGACGCGGTCGAGATAGGTCTGCAGGGCGGTCATGTCCGGGTGCCAATATTCGGCGACCACGAACAGGTCGTCCGCCACGCTCTCCCGCATATGTCCCACCCAGTCACGGAAGAACCAGGCCGGGATATGCTTGGCGGCATCGAGCCGGAAGCCATCGACCGGAAGCTGCTCGGCCAGCCAGCGGCCCCAATATTTCAGCTCCTCGTAGACGGCGTTGTTGCGGAACTCGATGTCCGATCCCATCAGATAATCGAAGTTGCCGAGTTCCTCGTCCACCTCCGCGTTCCACTCGCCATCGCCATAGTCGTTGACGAGCTTGAAGACGCCATTTTCATTGGGCTCGTCGAGATGGTCCACGCCGCTGAAGCAGCGGGCATCCCAGATGAACTTGGAATGGGCGCCGTTGCGCCCCGGAAAGGTGAAGCGCGTATAGGCGCGCGCCTCGAAAGCTTCGTCCTCGATCTCGGTGCGGTTATCCGGATTGACCCGGCGCACGCGCACCTGCTCCGTCTCATCACCGCCCATCTTGTGATTGAAGACAACGTCGTGGATCACCCGCAATCCGGCATCGCGCAGGGCAGCGCAGGCCCGTTCGAGCGCGGCGCGATCGCCATATTTGGTCGCCACCGTGCCCTTCTGATCGAACTCGCCGAGGTCGAACAGGTCATAGGCATCATACCCAACCGAATAGCCGCCCGCCGCCCCCTTGCCGGCCGGGGGCAGCCAGACATCGGTGATGCCGATGTCCGCGAGGCTCGCGCTCTTGTCAGCCACCTCGCCCCAATGCCGCCCTCCATCCTGCGTGTACCAATGGAAGAACTGGATCAGGGTGCGTGGCGGCATAAAAGTCCGATCTTTGGCTGACAAGCCGAGGATCGGCTCCACGCCGTAACGAAGGTTGGCGGCGGACGTTCCAGCCGGCGTCAAACCGGGCGCTATGGGGCTAACGCGAACTGCAGCGCGGAGCCGCGAAAAACCTAACCTCGCGCCCGCTCCGCTGCATCACTGGCGAGGCGGTCGGCCCGCTCGTTCTCCGGGTGGCCGGAGTGGCCCTTTACCCATTGCCAGTCGATCCGGTGGGGGGCGACGGCGGCGAGCAGTTCCTGCCAGAGGTCGGCATTCTTGACCGGTTTCTTGTCGGCGGTGCGCCAGCCATTGCGCTGCCAGCCATGAATCCAGCGGGTGATGCCGTCCTTCACATAGTTGCTGTCCGTGGAGAGAATCACGTGACATGGCCCCTTGAGGGCGTTGAGGCCGGCGATTGCGGCCATCAGCTCCATGCGGTTGTTGGTGGTGTGCGCTTCCCCGCCGGAAAGCTCCTTCTCATGGCCGTTGAAGCGCAGCACCACGCCCCAGCCACCCGGTCCGGGATTCCCCTTGCAGGCGCCGTCGGTGAACAGCTGAACGGTTTTCACGAGGCCGAGCCGAACAGCGCCGCTGCGTCCGTTTCGGCATAAAAGTCGAGGCGTCGCAGATAGGCCAGCGGGTCCTTGCGCGTCACCAGCGCATTGGCGGGCGTGTTGATCCAGTCATAGGCGCGGGTCAGCAGGAAGCGCAGCGCCGCGCCGCGTGCGAGGATTGGCAGCGCGGCATATTCCTCCGCGGTCAGCCCATGCGTCGCGCGATATCCCGCGATCAGCGCCAAAGCCACGGCGCTGTCGAAGTCCCGCCCGTCGGGCCCGAAGCACCAGGCGCCATGCATGATGGCGAGATCATAGGCGCGGATGTCCGTGCAGCTGAAGTAGAAGTCGATCAGTCCGCCGACTTCATCGCCGCGCATCAGCACATTGTCGGGGAAGAGATCGGCGTGGATGACGCCCCGCGCGAGCGTCTTTGGCCAATGCGCATCAAGATAGGCGAGTTCGGCCCGCACGCGTTGTTCCAGCCCCGGCTGGATGGTATCCAGCGCGCCGCCGCACTCATTGGCGAGGCGGTGCCATCCTTCCGGGCCGAGCGTGTTGGGGCGCTCGCCGGAGAAATCCTCGGCGGCGCGGTGAAACTGCCCCAGCGCCGCGCCGGCGGACCGGGCCTGAGGCGGGGTCGGATGCGTCACCGAGACGCCGTTCAGAAACTCGATGAGGGCTGCGGGCCGCTCGCACAGCATCTGCAGTGCCTTGCCCTCGCGGTCATGGATGAAGCGCGGCACCGGGCAGCCACGCGCGCCGACATGGTCGAGCAGGTCCATGAAGAAAGGCAGGTCCGCCACATCCACGCGCTTTTCGTAGAGCGTCAGGATGAAGCGGGCGCCGTTGCCGTCCGCGCCGGTCGTGTCGACCAGATAATTGCTGTTCTCGACGCCCTCGGCGATGCCCTTGGCGGCGAGCAGGGTGCCGACGTCGTAGCGTTCGAGAAAGAGCGCCAGCGTCTCGGCCGGCACCTGCGTGTAGACAGCCATGGCTCAGGCCGCTTCCAGGCCGCGCGGCAGCTTGAAGGTGATCGATTCGGTGGTGGTGAGCACTTCCTCCTCGGTCACGTCGAAGCGGGTGGCGAGCTTGTCGATCACGCTGCGCACCAGCACTTCGGGCGCGCTGGCGCCAGCCGTCACCCCCAGCGTCTCGACGCCGGCCAGCCAGTCGAAGTCGATTTCGTCGGCCGTTTCGATCAGGCGGGCGCGCGCACCGCTGCGGTCGGCGACCTCGACCAGCCGCATGGAATTGGAGCTGTTCGGCGCGCCGATGACCATCACCGCCTGCGCACGACGGGCGATTTCCTTCGTCGCGGCCTGGCGGTTGGAGGTCGCATAGCAGATGTCCTCGCCCTTCGGTGCGGCAATGTCCGGAAAGCGCCGCTCCAGCGTCGCGACGATCTCCGCGGTATCGTCGACGGAGAGCGTGGTCTGGGTGAGGAAGGCCAGCGACACGCCGGGGGCGGGCTGGAAGGCCTCGGCATCTGCCTGCGTCTCGATCAGCGTCATCGCGCCGTCCGGCACCTGGCCGAACGTGCCGATCACCTCGGGATGGTTGGCGTGGCCGATGAACAGGATGTGGCGCCCGGCCTCCACCTGCCGCTCGGCCTGTCGATGGACCTTGGAGACCAGCGGGCAGGTCGCATCGAGATAATCGAGACCGCGCGCCTCCGCATTGGCGGGCACGACCTTGGGTACGCCATGGGCGGAAAAGACCACTGGCCGCCCATCGGGCACCTGATCCAGCTCGTCCACGAAGATGGCGCCCTTGGCTCGCAGCCCATCGACGACGAAGCGGTTGTGGACGATCTCGTGCCGGACATAGACCGGCGCGCCGAACTTCTCGAGCGCCCGCTCCACGATCATGATCGCGCGGTCGACACCGGCGCAGAAGCCGCGCGGTGCGGCGACCAGAACGGTGAGGGCGGGGCGCTGGTGAGAGGCAGGCATGTCGGGCATATGTGTCGATCCATCCATCCAGTCCCATTAGGGGCATGGCCGCCCGAGGGAAAGCCGGAAGAATGGGAGAGGGCGCAACCTCCGTCCGGTTCATCCTGCGGTCATCTGGCGCGGGCGAGGTCTTTGCAGCCCGTCCGGGCGACGTGCCCTTTCGGTTGCGCGCCCGTGGGAGCGCGACTAAGAAGCGCGGACCCGATTGTGCGCGGGATATCCCGCGCGCGCCAGAATGAAGGAATTGGAGCCATCGTGCGGATCGCCGCTCTCTCGAAACCCGCCGTTCTGGCAGCTCTTGTCGCCCTGATGGCCGGCTGCGCGAAGCGCGGCGACATCGACTCCGCCGGACAAGGCATCATCCAGTTCCGCACCGCATGCCCGACCGTGGCCGTGGCCGCGCACACCGGCGACGTCACGCTGTTCGACCCGGCCGACAGCCGCGACGCGCGTGCGATCGACGTGGTCGCGACGCTCACCGATGTGCGGCCTGCCTGCACCACGGGTGAGACGGACATTTATTCGCAGGTCGGCTACAAGGTCGTTGCGGTGCGCCGCGATGCCGGGCCGGCGCGGACGGTCGATCTGCCCGTCTTCGCGGCAGTCGTGCGCGGCGCGACGGCGGTGACCGCCAAGCGCGTCACCATGGTGCGGCTGAATTTCGCCGAGGGCGCGCTGCGTGCCGAGGCGACCGGCAGCACCTCTGCCTATATCGATCGCAATGCGGCAACGCTGCCGCCCGAGATCGAGCGCATGATCACCCGCCCGCGCAAGACGGGCGACCAGGACGCGGCGCTCGATCCGCTGGCCCGCCCGGAAGTGCGCGAGGCGATCCAGCGAAGCAGCTTCGAGCTGCTCCTGGGTTTCAACCTGACCACCGACCAGCTCCGCTATAACGTGACCCGCTGACATTTTCCGGCGGCCGGACGACCGCAGCATCCTGCAGCCGCGCCGCCGATGCTGACAGGACCGCTGACCCGATGAATATCTTCGCTCGTATCGCCGCCGCGCTGGACGGCCTTCTGGACGACATGGTGCAGGCTGGCGAATTGCCCGCCGGCCTCAATCGCGCCGCCGTGACCGTCGAACCGCCGCGCGACCCCTCGCATGGCGACATGGCGACCAATGCGGCGATGGTGCTGGCCAAGCCCGCCGGCACCAATCCCCGTGCCCTTGCCGAGCTGATCGCCGGCCGGCTGCGGGCGCTGGCGGATGTCGACGGCGTGGAGATCGCCGGCCCCGGCTTCATCAATCTGCGTCTTGTCCGCACCGCCTGGGAAGACGAGCTGGCAGCCATCCATGCGGCTGGCACGGACTATGGCCGCTCGACGATGGGCAAGGGCGTGCGCGTCAACATCGAATATGTCTCGGCTAATCCGACCGGGCCAATGCACATGGGCCATTGCCGGGGCGCGGTCGTCGGCGATGCGCTGGCGGCGCTGCTCGAATATGCCGGGCACAGCGTCATCCGCGAATATTATATCAACGATGCCGGCGCGCAGGTGCAGACGCTCGGTCGCTCGGTGCATCTGCGCTACCGGGAGGCGCTGGGCGAGACCATCGCGATCCCCGACGGCTTCTATCCGGGCGAATATCTGATCCCCATCGGTCAGGCGCTGGCGGCGGAGTTCGGTGACCGCTACGTCGGAGCCCCGGAAGCGGACTGGCTCGACCTGTTCCGCGAGCGTGCCGTCGCCGCGATGATGGACATGATCCGCGCCGATCTGGCGCTGCTCGGCATTCATCATGATGTCTTCGCCTCCGAGGCGGCCGTGCAGCAGGCCGGCCGCGTCGATGCGGCGCTGGCCCGGCTGGAGGCGGAGGGCCTCATCTATCAGGGCGTGCTGGAGCCGCCCAAGGGTGAACTGCCTGACGACTGGGAGCCGACCGAGATGACGCTCTTCCGGGCGACGCAGTTCGGTGACGATAGCGACCGGCCGGTGCGCAAGTCCGATGGCGGGCTGACCTATTTCGGCACCGACCTCGCATATCATGCCCAGAAGGCCGAGAATGCCGACCAGCTGATCGACATCTGGGGCGCCGACCATGCCGGCACCGTCAAGCGCATCAAGGCCGCCGTGGCGGCGCTGACCGGCGGCAAGGTCCAGTTCGACGTCAAGCTGGTGCAGATGGTGCGCCTGATGCGCAATGGCGAGCTGGTCCGCATGGGCAAGCGGCTCGGCAATTTCGTCACGCTGGCCGACGTCGTCGAGGAGGTCGGCAAGGATGTCGTGCGCTTCACCATGCTGACACGCAAGGCCGATGCGCAGATGGACTTCGACTTCGCCAAGGTGGTGGAAGCCAGCAAGGACAATCCGGTCTTCTACGTGCAATATGCCCATGCGCGGATTTCCTCGCTGGCGCGCCGGGTGCAGGAGAGCTTCCCGGACGGCCTGCCCGCGGCGGACAGCGCGCTGTTCGGCCCGGAGGAGCTGGATCTGGTCAAGCAGCTGGCCACCTTCCCCCGCGTAGTCGAGGCTGCCGCCAATGCGCGTGAGCCGCATCGCATCGCCTTCTATCTCTACGATCTTGCCGCCAGCTTCCATGGCTGGTGGAACCTCGGCAATGATCAGCCCGAGCGGCGCGTGATCGTCGCGGGCGATGCGGGCCTCACGGCGGCGCGACTGCACTTGAGCGCCGGAATCGGTCAGGTTATCAAGAACGGCCTGGCCCTGATGGGCGTCAGCGCGCTTGAGGAGATGAACTGATGTCAGCCGGGGAGCCGAACAACGGTCTCAATCTTGATGACGAGGACCGGCTGCCCTGGCTGGAGCCCGCAGGAATCGAGGAAGAGACCGAAAGGGTGTCCCCGATCCGCATTGTCGGTCTGGCGGTGCTGGGCCTCGTTCTGCTCGGTGTGATTGTCGCCGGCGGCTATCTGTTCAGCAACCGCGATCGCAGCGGCAGCGATGGCTCGGCGCCGCTGATTGCGGCGGAGAACAAGGATTACAAGGTTCCGGCCAACGCGTCGGACGCGCGCACCTTCGATGGGGAAGGGGACGAAGCCTTTGCAGCCAGCGAGGGCCGGGAGGCTTCGGGGCGCATCGACGCGAGCCGCGTGCCGGAAGCACCGCGTGACGACTTGAAGCAGACCGGCCCGACCGCGCCGGCTCTGGCTGTCCCGGCGGAGCGTCCGGCGGCCAAGCCCACCGTCATCGCGCCGGTCAAGACGGCCGCCACGCCCAAGCCGGCGGCGCCAGCTCCGGCGAAGGTCGAGGATGTCGACACCTTGACCGGGCCGCGCGTGCAGCTCGGCGCCTTTGCCTCGCGCGCCATCGCCGAGGAGGTCTGGAAGAAGCAGTCCGGCCGATTCGATTATCTCTCGGCCCTCAAGCACAGCGTCGAGCCGGTCGAGACGGGCGGACGCACCCTGTATCGCCTGCGCGCCAGCGTCGCTTCCCCGGCGGATGCCACCGCCACCTGCGGCCGGCTGCGCGTGGCGGGCGAAAATTGCATCGTCGTCCGGTGATCTCGGCGCGATGAAGCCGGTCATCTTCGGCCTTGCCGGCGAGCGCGTCAGCGCGGAAGAGCGGGCGCTGTTCCGCGCTTGCGACCCGGCAGGCTATATCCTGTTCGGCCGCAACATCGTCGACCCCGCGCAGATGCGCGCGCTGACCGACGAGCTGCGCGAGATCGCCGGGCGGGACGATTTGTACATCATGATCGATCAGGAAGGCGGCCGCGTCGCGCGCATGCGCCCGCCGCACTGGCCGGACTGTCCCCCCGCCGCACGCTTCGATGCCCTTTATGATGTCGCGCCCTCCAGCGCCATGGAAGCCGCGCGCTGCAATGCGCGTCTGCTGGGTGCCATGCTCTCGGATGTCGGCATCACCGCCAATGCCGCCCCTGTGCTCGATCTGCGCTATCCCGGCGCGAGCGACATTGTTGGGGATCGGTCCTTCGGCGCTGAGCCGATGCGCGTCGCGGCGCTGGGCCGGGCAACGCTGGAGGGGCTGAGGGACGGCGGCGTCGCCGGCATCGTCAAGCATATGCCGGGCCATGGCCGCGCGCTGGTCGACAGCCACCTCGCTTTGCCCACGGTCTCGGCCAGCGTCGACGAGATGGAGCGCGACCTCGCGCCATTCCGGGCGCTGCGTCACGCCCCGGCGGGCATGACCGCGCATATCGTCTACACCGCCTGGGATGCGGATCGGCCAGCCAGCCTGTCGCCTTATGTGATTCGCGAGATTATTCGCGGCGCCATTGGCTTTGATGGCCTGCTGATGTCCGACGATCTCGACATGAAGGCGCTGAACGGTCCGGCGGATGAACTGGCCGAAGCGGTGGTCGCGGCCGGTTGCGATCTCGCGCTCAACTGCTGGGGGCGGATGGACGAGATGACGGCCATCGCCGCGCGCTTGCCTGACATCTCCGATGCGGCGCGTGAGCGGCTGGACCGGGCGATGGCGAGCATCGCCGCCGGGGCCGATCCGGCCTGGCCGGGCGAGAAGGCGCTGGCCACGCGCGACGCGCTCTTGGCCCTCGCGCCGGCATGAGCGCCAGCTCGCCCGTCCAGCCTGCCGATAAGGCGCCGACCGGGCTGTTCGATGGCGAGTGGATGGAGCCTGTCCGCCGCCTGCCGGGCGATGCCATCCTCACCGTCTCCGTGGAAAGCTGGGAGGGGCCGCTCGATCTGTTGCTGGCGCTGGCGCGGACGCAGAAGGTGGATCTGCGCGAGATTTCCATCCTCGCCCTTGTCGAGCAATATCTGCGCTTCATCGAGGAAGCGGCGGAACTGCGGCTGGAATTGGCCGCCGATTATCTGGTGATGGCGGCGTGGCTCGCCTATCTCAAATCCGGGCTGCTGCTGCCCAAGGAAGCGCAGCCCGAGCCCTCGCCGGAAGAACTGGCGCTGCGCCTGCATCTGCGGCTGCAGCGGCTGGAGGCGATGCGCGAGGCGGGCGCACGTCTGATGGCGCGGGATCGCTTGGGCCGGGACGTCTTCCCCCGCGCATCGCCGGAAGGGCTGCATCGGCCCCGCGCAATCGTGTGGCAGGCCAGCCTGTTCGACATCATTCAGGCCTATGGGCAGGTGAAGGCGCGGACGGCGCCGCGCATCCACATCGTCCATCGCCGGCCGGTGATGACGCTGGATGAAGCCATCGAGCGGGTGTCGCGCCTGATCGGCATGGAGCTGGACTGGGCGGAGCTGGGTCGGTTCCTGCCCGAAACCGCCGATCCGCAACTGCGCCGCTCGGCCCTGGCCAGCAGTTTCGTGGCGGCGCTGGAGCTTGCGCGGCTGGGTCGCGTGGAACTGCGGCAGGAAGAGACGTTCGCGCCGCTGTATCTGCGCGCGCCGGCGGTGCCGTCATGAGCGCGCCGGAGTCCCATGCTGCGAGCGAGATGGAACGTCTCGTGGAAGCCGTGCTGTTCGCGGCCGAGGCGCCGCTGACGGTCGCCGAGATCCAGCGGCATAGCGGGCTGGACGGCGATATCCGGGGCTGCCTGTCGGCACTGGCCGCGCATTATGCCGGTCGCGGGATCGAACTGGTCGAGCGGGGCGGGCGCTGGCATTTCCAGACGGCGGCTGATCTCAGCCATATCCTGCGCCGCGAGCGGGAGGAGCCGCGCAAGCTCAGCCGGGCGGCGGTGGAGACGCTGGCGATCATCGCTTATCACGAACCGGTCAGCCGCGCGGAGATTGAGGCGATTCGCGGCGTGCAGGTCGGCAAGGGGACGCTGGACGTGCTGATGGAGGCGGGCTGGGTGCGCCCGGCGGGGCGGCGAGAGGTGCCGGGACGGCCGCTCACTTATGCGACGACCCCTGATTTTCTCAGCCACTTCGGCCTCTCCAGTCGGCGCGATCTGCCCGGGATCGACGATCTGCGGGCTGCCGGCCTGCTCGATCCGGTCGATCTGGCGATGGAATCGCTGGATTTGCAGGGGAGTCTTGAAAATGACCCACAAGATGAAGAAGATGAGGACTGATCGCCTTATTCGATGAGGCAAGGGCTGATGCCGGGATGGCCATTGCGCTATGGACCCGCAGGGCTTAGTTAGGGCGCATTCACAGGAGATTTCTGATGGGTTTCGGTTCCCCGATTCACTGGGTCGTACTGGTGCTGGTGATCGTGCTGCTGTTCGGCGGCGGACGCATCTCCAGCCTGATGGGCGATGTCGCCAAGGGTATTAAGAGCTTCAAGAAGGGCCTTGCGGATGATGACGGCGATACGGCGAGCGCGGCGAAGCCTGCGCAGCGCATCGATCGCCAGTCCGCAGCCGGCGAGAGCAGCGCGACGCGCGAAGAGCAGAAGCTCGAAAGCTGATCCGGGCGGTCTGATCAGGCCAACCTGGCATGTTTGACATTGCGTCCACAGAGCTGCTGCTGATCGCGGTGGTGGCGGTCCTCGTGATCGGCCCCAAGGATTTGCCGCGCGCGCTCTATAAATTCGGTCAGATCGTCGGGAAGGCGCGCGGCATGGCGCGCCATTTCCGCAGCGGCATCGACGCCATGGTGCGCGAAGCCGAGCTTGAGGAGCTGCAAAAGCAGTGGGCCAAGCAAAACCAGAAGATCATGGACGAAACCCGCAATACGGAGTTCAGCGATCCGGCGAGCGCACCCGCCCTGCAGGATCATAGCGCGCCGGAATTGCTAGGAGATCGCGACGACAAGGTCGCCGCCGATGACGCGCCGCCGCATCCCGGCGAGACGGTCGAGGATGCCGGCCCGGCGCACAAGCCCGACGCGCCCGCCAGCGAGAGCATGGCGCAGTCCAGCCTGCCGCTTGGCACCTCCGACGAG
Source organism: Sphingobium sp. B12D2B (assembly GCF_025961775.1). NCBI lineage: Bacteria > Pseudomonadati > Pseudomonadota > Alphaproteobacteria > Sphingomonadales > Sphingobiaceae > Sphingobium > Sphingobium sp. B12D2B. Next base: position 2,869,501 of record NZ_JAOQOH010000001.1, on the reverse strand, counting down.
CCGAACGGACCGCGTACCGCATGAAGGACATTGACGATACCAAGGCGCCCCTGCTCGATCATCTCATCGAGCTGAGAAAGCGCCTGTTGCGCTGCGTCGCCGCGCTCTTCATTTCCGGCGCGGTCTGCTATTATTTTGCGGGCGACATTCTCGGTTTTCTCGTGGAGCCGCTCAAGCAGGGCTTTGGCAACACGGTCGGAAAGCTCGTTTACACCAAGCTTTATGAGGCGTTCTTCGTGGAATTGAAGGTCGCCATGTTCGGCGCCTTCTTCATCTCCTTCCCGATCACCGCCAACCAACTCTGGGCGTTCATCGCGCCGGGCCTTTATGCCAAGGAAAAGCGGGCGCTGCTGCCCTTCCTGCTGGCAACGCCCATCCTGTTCGTCGGCGGCGCGGCCTTTGCTTATTATCTGGTGATGCCGACCGCATTTCACTTCTTCCTGCGCTTTCAGGGCGATGCGGGCGGGATGCAGCTGGAAGCGCTGCCCAGCGTGGACAGCTATCTCAGCCTCGTCATGCAGTTCATCCTGGCCTTCGGCATCAGCTTTCTTCTGCCGGTGCTGGTGATGCTGCTCAATCGCGCCGGCATCGTCTCGCGCGCGCAATTGGTGGGTGCGCGGCGCTATTTCATCGTCGGTGCGGTGGCTGTGGCGGCGGTTCTCACGCCGCCCGATGTGGTTTCGCAGCTCATGCTCGCCATTCCGCTCATCATCCTCTACGAAATGACGCTGATTTTCATCTGGTTTACGGATCGGCGCGCGGCCCGCGAACAGGGCGAAGACGAGCAGGCGCTCGTCCGGTCCGAATAAGCGCGTTCCGGCAGCGCTGCGGGACAAGCTGGGCTTGCGGCGGCCATGCAATCTCCTGCCTTGCTCAGCGCGCTTCGTCGTCCTAGTCAGTCGCTATGACCGTCCATCCCAATACGATCTCCCTCATCGGTAATACGCCTCTTGTCCGGCTGGCCGGTCCCTCCGAGGCCAGCGGCGCCGAAATCTACGGCAAATGCGAGTTCATGAACCCCGGCGCCTCGGTCAAGGACCGCGCTGCCCTGTTCATCGTGGAAGATGCCGAGGAAAAAGGCCTGCTGCAGCCCGGCGGCACCATCGTCGAAGGGACGGCCGGCAACACTGGCATCGGCCTCGCGCTGGTCGCCAATGCCAAGGGCTATCGCACGATCATCGTCATGCCCGAGACGCAGAGCCGCGAGAAGATGGACACGTTGCGCGCGCTCGGTGCCGAGCTGGTGCTCGTCCCCGCCGCGCCTTATGCCAATCCCGGTCACTTCGTGCACACCTCGCGCCGTCTCGCCGAGGAAACGCCGAACGCGATCTGGGCCAATCAGTTCGACAATATCGCCAATCGCAAGGCCCATATCGTAGGCACGTCCGAGGAAATTTGGGCGCAGATGGAAGGGCGGATCGACGGCTTCACCTGCGCGGCAGGGACGGGCGGCACGCTTGCGGGCGTCGGCCTCGGCCTCAAGCAGAAGAGCGAGGCGATCACCATTGCGCTGACCGACCCTTATGGCGCGGCACTGTACAATTATTACGCCCATGGCGAGCTGAAGGCGGAAGGCTCGTCGGTCGCCGAGGGGATCGGGCAAGGGCGCATCACCGCCAATCTCGAAGGCGCGCCGATCGACACGCAGTTCCGCATGTCTGACGAAGAAGGCATGATGTGGGTCGAGAAGCTGATGGGCGAGGGGCTGTGCGTTGGCCTGTCCACCGGCATCAACGTGGCTGGCGCCGTGGCGCTGGGGCGCAAGCTTGGGCCGGGCAGCCGCATCGTCACCATCCTGTGCGACACGGGCCTGCGCTATCTTTCCACGCTTTACAATCGGGACTGGCTGGTTTCCAAGGGATTGGCGCCTTTTCCATGGTTGGCGGACTAGGGAGCGCAAGGATGGCGGACAGTCGGCCTGAACGGGAAGCGGTGAGCCGCAAAAGCGACGTTCGCGCCCATCGTGAAGAATTGCAGCGCGTGCAGATCGGCCTGGTGGGGCTGGCCGCGGTGCTGCTGGTCGTTACGCTGGCGAACCTGATCGTCGATGCCGTCCGTCAGGATGGGACGAGCGATACGGCGACCATGTCGAGCGATGCGTCGTCCGCCGCCGCACAGACCGGTGGCGCCAATACGACCGGCACCCCGGCGCCGACCAACAATGAACCGCTGGCGGATCTGGGCGTTACCCCGACCACATCGGACAGCGCCGCGCCCATCCTGCCGTCACCCGTACCCGATCTGGAGCCCGATCCGCAATTGCGTCAGCGCATGGATCAGGACCGCGATCAGGCCCAATCGCAGCGCCCCACCCAGCAGCAGACGCCCTGAGCCGTCGCCCGGTTGACGCGATGCCCCGCACTGCCTTGCTGCTGGCGGCGACGCTTGCCCCTGCCATCCTGTCGCTCCTGCTCGGGCTGACTGGCACCAGCCTGCGGACCGGACGGCTTGATCCGCTCGATTGGCTGTGGCCGGGGGCTGCGGGGATCATTCTGGGCGCCATCCTGCTGACACGCGCCGCCCGCGCCGGGCAGGGCGACCGCGCCGAGGCTGCTCCTGCGAGGCTCCGCTGGCCCACGGTTGCGGCTCTGTGGGCCGTCGTCCTGCTGCCACCGCTGTGCCTGATCGGGTTGGCGTCCGTCCGTCTGCCCTGGGCCGGCATGATCGCGCTCGCGGTGGGATTGGCCATGGTCGGCAGTCTGTGGGCCTTGGTCGCAGGCCGCTCCCGCCGGGTAAGGCTGGGTTCGGCGCTGGCGCTGTGCGTAGGGGCTGTGCTTGTCGCGAATTGGGCCGTGCCAGCCATGCGCAATGCTTCCCAATCTGCCGCCGCCGGGGATCGGCCAAGCGTGGCGTTGTTCTCAGCCTTGCCCTTGCATGATGTCGCGATGGGCGCCGTTCACGGATTGCCGGCGACGCAGTCGATCGGCCTGCGCTCGCCTTTGCTGCGCGCGCTCGACCTCCATGTCGCCCTGCACCCTCTGGACGCGCTGAGTGATCAGAGCCTGGCTGGGCACGAGGCCGTGCTGCTGGCGCAGCCGCGTGCGATGGCGCCCGAAGAACTGGTCGCGCTGGACCGCTGGGTGCGCGCGGGTGGACGCGCGGTGGTGCTGGCCGATCCGCTGTTGCTCTGGCCGGACCCGCGCCCGCTCGTCCATCCCGGGCGGCCGCCGCTCACGAGTCTGCTCGATCCGCTGCTGGCCCATTGGGGCGTGCGGCTCGAGGCTGCGGAGTTCACCGCGCAATCCCATGGCGATGGCCATGGGGGCGAGGCGTCGGATCGGCGCACCTTGGCGTCAGGCGCCTTGCTGCAGGTGGCAGGCGCCTCGCGCTTCGTGGTGCGCGAACCGACAGCCGGCTGCACCCCCGCCGAGCAGGGGTTCATCGCGACCTGTCGATTGGGCAGAGGGCAGGCGCTGCTGGTGGCGGATGCGGACTGGATCGATGACCGCCTCTGGACGCTGGCCTCGCAGGATGGGGCCGACCGCGCGCTGCGCACCAGCGATGCGCCGGACGTTCTCGCCGCGTGGCTGCGCAACGAGCCGGTCTCGGCCGGCACTTTCACGCGTTGGGTGAAGGACGAGGCCGCTCTGGTGCGGGGTCTCCGCTTCGCGCTGGCCGCTGCGCTTGTCCTTTCCCTCCTGCTGGCGCTGGTGGTGCGCAATCCCCGCTTTTCCCAGTCCATGTTTCGGACAAATACGGGCCATAATGAGAACATAAGAAAAACGGAGGACATTTCTCCCTAATCTCCCCAAGATTTTCCCATCATTTCCCACTTTATCCAAGATTCTCCCTTTTCTCCCCGGGGGTGGGCTGCTAATACCGCAGGCCTAGGGGCACTCGTATCTTTGCGAGTCTATCAACCGGTCAGCCTGGTGCTTTCCGGAGCGGGAAGGCCTGTGCCCCGCGCAGGGAGTTCGTTGGGGTGTCATCGGCTTATTTCATGGGGAACGGGGCCAGTGCCCTGGACGGCAAGGGGCGCTTCGCGCTGCCGATGTCGTTCCGCTCCGTCCTGAATGAGCACAGCACCCAGCCCGGCACCATGCTTGTTCGGGCCGATCCCACCCGCAAATATGTGTCGCTTTTCGGCAGCAAACAGCTCGATTTCTTTCAGAACAAGTTCGACGAGGCCGCCCGCATCGCCATGACCCGTGGCGAGGATTTCGACGCGGAAATGGCGGATGCGAACTTCTGGAGCACCATCAAGACCGTTACCATCGACTCCGGCGGCAGGTTCACCCTGCCGCCGGCTTTTCGGCGGTTGTACGGCATCACCGACGCGCTCTTCATTGTGGGGGGCGGTCGCCTCGTCCAGCTTTGGAGCCCCGAGCGCTTCCTCGCCGAGAATTCGGCGAACCTGCTTGCCATCGAGGAATGCGAAACTTTCCTCGATGAGCTCAAGGCCAAACGGGAGGAGCGCTGATGAGCGCGGCTTCCCTTGCGAACCCGCCGGCCGAGCCGCACCGCCCCGTGCTGCTCGACGAAGTGCTGGACGCGCTTGCCATTGCCCCTGGCGAGCGTCATGTCGACGGCACATTCGGTGCCGGCGGGTACAGCCGCGCCATGGCCGCGCGCGGTGCGCGGGTCTTCGCGATCGATCAGGATCCTGACGCCATTTCCGAAGGGCAGGCGGTCGTCGCAGCCAGCGAGGGCGCGATCACGCTGCTCGCCGGCAATTTCGCGCAGATGGAACGGCTGCTGGCTGAGGCCGGTGTCGACGGCGTGGATGGCGTGACGCTGGATATCGGCGTCTCCTCGATGCAGCTTGATCGCGAGCGGCGCGGCTTCTCGTTCCGCTTTCCGGATGCCCCTCTGGATATGCGGATGAACCAGTCCGGCGAAACGGCAGCCGAATTTCTCAACCGCGTCGATGAGACCGAGCTGGCCGACATCCTCTATCATTATGGCGAGGAGCGGCAGTCGCGCCGTGTCGCGCGCGCCATCGTGGCGGCGCGCCCGCTGGCGACCATCGGCGATCTCGTCGGCGCGGTCCACAAGGCGCTCGGCAAGCGGCCCGGCGACAAGACCGATCCGGCGACGCGGACTTTCCAGGCGATCCGCATTCATCTCAATGGCGAGCTGGATGCGCTGGAGCGCGGTCTGGATGCCGCCGAGGCCGTGTTGCGCCCGGGCGGCCGGCTGGCGGTGGTGACCTTCCACAGCCTGGAAGATCGCATCGTCAAGAATTTCCTCCGCACGCGCAGCGGGCAGGAGGGTGCCGGCTCGCGCCACCGACCGGAGGTCAAATCCGCCGTGCGGCCGACCTTCCAGAAGCCCGCGCGCGCTGTTCGCCCCGGCGATGCCGAGCTCAAGTCCAACCCCCGTGCGCGCTCCGCAACGCTGCGTAGCGCCATCCGAACTGAAGCCCCTGCCATGCACCAATCTGTGGGAGCACGATCATGATCGCCATCAAGCGCTTGCAAAGCATCATGTGGATTCTCGTGGTCGCCATGGGGGCGCTCGCCGCCTATCTGATCAGCCTGCAGGTGGCGACGGAGCGGAACGCGGTGCGGCATACGATCGACCAGATCCGCTGGACCCGCGCCGACATCCGCTATCTTGAGGCGGAATTCGGTGCGCGGGCAACCATGCGTCAGCTCCACGCCTGGAACACCAGCGACCTGCGCCTGTATGTGCCGGCGCCTGCGCAATATCTGCCCAATGAGCGCGCGCTCGCCAATCTGGATCGCATGGCACCGGTGACCGGCGGCTACAGCCCGCCGCCCGTCATGACCGCGATGGCCCAGAACACCCCGCCTGCGCCGGTCGCGGCAGCGCCCGACAAGCCGGCAGCGCGCAGCGGTGCCGATGTCGCTTCGGAATTCGCGTTCATTCGCACCGCCTCGGCTGCCGAGCCCCGGCCGCCCGTGGCGGAGGTTAAGGCGAAGCCGGCAACGCGCGCGCCGGCAGAGGCTGCGGCGCGCCGCACTGTCGAGCCCGATCCGGCCTCCCGCAAGGCAGCGCGGCTGGCCCTGCTCGACAAGAAGCTGCTCGGCGGCCCGGCCCTAAGTGAAGCCATGGTGCCCTGATGGCCACCATTTTGGCGCGGCCCGAGCCGCGTTCCGAGAATCGGAAGGCGACAGATCTGGTCACGGTGGCCCACGGCCGGATCATGCTCCTCCTGCTTATTTTCGCCGCGATCACAATGGTGATGGCGGCGAAAATGGTCTGGATGGGCATCGACGCCGGCACCCAGGCGGAGCGCATGGCCAGCCCAATCCCGATTCCCGGTCGCGCTGACATTGTCGACCGCAATGGCGTGCCGCTGGCGCGCGATATCGATGGCTACGCCATTGCCGTGCGCCGCGACCGCCTGCTCGGCGATCCGCGCGATCTGGCCAAAAAGCTCCACGCGATCTTCCCCGACCAGTCCGAAGCGGATTTCTACGCCAAGCTGACCTCGGGCGGGCAGTGGAACTACCTCCGCACCCGTGCCGTCCCGCGCGACGTCGCCGCTGTGAATGCGCTGGGCGAGATCGGCATCGAGTTTCCGCGCGAGGCGGAGCGTCTGTATCCGCAGCGCACGCTGGCCGCGCACCTTATCGGCTTCGTCAATCGGGATGGGTTCGGTGCCATGGGCGTCGAGCGCGCTTTCGATGACCGGCTGACCGACGAAAAGACGCGCGGGCAGCCGCTGCAGCTCTCCATCGATAGCCGCGTTCAGGCCGCGCTGGAGGAAGAGCTTTCGCTCGGCATGGCGGAGCAGAGCGCCAAGGGCGCCGTTGGCATCGTGCTGGATTCGCGCAATGGCGAAGTGATCGCGATGGCGTCTCTGCCCACATTCAATCCCAACCGCCTGGTGCCGGTCGAGGCGCCGATGGTGATGGGCCCGGACGGCCAAATGCGCCGGGGCCAGATCACCTGCGACATGTCGCCGCGCTGCAACCGCGTGGTTCAGGCGCGCTACGAGCTCGGCTCGACGTTCAAGCCGCTGTCTTTCGCCATCGCCATGGATGCGGGCGTCATCGTCAGCATGAGCAAGCGCTATGATGCCACGGCGCCGCTGCCGGTCGGGCGCTTCACCATCAAGGATGACCACCCCCTGGGCCGCTGGCTGACGGTGCCGGAGGCGCTGGTGCACTCCAGCAACATCGTCACGGCCCGCATCGCCGATGAAATGGGGCAAAAGCCGCTTGAGGCTGCCTATCGCTCGCTGGAGTTCGACCGTCCGGCCACGGTGGAGCTGCGCGAACAGGCCGGCACGCTGTTCCCGTCGCGCTGGTATCGCACGACGATCATGACGACGGCCTATGGCCACGGCATCGCCGTGACGCCGATGCATCTGGCGAGCGCATATGCCGCGCTGGTGAATGGTGGCATCTGGCACCCCACCACCGTTCTCAAGCGCAAGCCGAATGAACAAGTAGCCGCGCGCCGGGTGTTCTCCGAGCAGACCAGCGCGAAGATGCGCCAGTTGCTGCGGATGATCGTGCAGACCGGCACCGGGCGCAATGCGGATGCCGAAGGCTATCGCGTCGGCGGCAAGACGGGCACGGCCGAGAAGCCCAAGGACGGCGGCTATGCCCGTCGCTCGCTGGTCTCCACCTTCGCTGCGGCTTTCCCGATGGAAGCGCCGCGCTACGTCGTCATCGTGATGATGGACGAGCCGCAGGGCAGTGCGCGCTACCCGGGCATCCGCACGGCCGCTTATACGGCGGCCCCGGTGGTGAAGTCCTTCGTGTCGCGCGCCGCGCCGCTGCTGGGCGTCTATCCCGAGGCGTTCCGCGACGTCGACATTTCTGAGCTGACCCCGTTGGTCAAAGACGAAGAGGTGGCCGAATGATGCGCCTTTCCACGCTCGTGCCTGACTCGATCGATCCGGCCAAGGACGCCGAGGTGAGCGGCTTCGCGCTGGACCATCGCAAGGTGGCGCCCGGCGCCGTGTTCGGCGCGTTTCGCGGCGCGCGGGTGAACGGCGAGGACTTCATCGACGCCGCCATCGCTGCGGGCGCCGTGGCTGTCGTCGCGGCGCCGGATGCGCGCGTGGCCGGCGTCCCCCACATCGCCGCCGAGGAACCGCGCCGCCTGTTCGCGAGCCTCGCGGCGCGCTATTACGCGCCCTATCCGCAGACGCTGGTCGCGGTCACCGGCACCAATGGCAAGACCTCGACGGTCGAGCTGACCCGGCAGCTCTGGCGCATGATGGGTCATGGCGCCGCGTCCATCGGCACGCTGGGCGTGACGACGGCCGTGGATCAGGTTTCGACCGGCCTCACGACCCCGGACGTGGTGACCTTCCTCTCCAATCTGGCCGGGCTCGCCAAGGAAGGCATCGACCATGTCGCCTATGAGGCGTCGAGCCATGGGCTGGCCCAATATCGGGCCGAGGGGCCGCGCGTTGCGGCGGGCGCCTTCACCAATCTGAGCCGCGATCATCTCGATTATCACGGCACCATGGACATGTATTTCGCGGCCAAGATGCGGCTGTTCGACGAGGTTGTCGCCGACGACGGCGCCGCTGTCATCTGGGCCGATGACGAGCGCTCTGCCGAAGTGATCGAGCATGTGCGTCGCCGGGGCTTGCAGTTGATGACCGTCGGTTCGGCCGGCGAGACGCTGCGGCTGGTCACGCAAACGCCGACCCATCTTGGGCAGGCGCTTATGATCGAGGCGGAGGGCGGCACGCACAAGGTCGATCTGCCGCTCATCGGCGCCTATCAGGCCGCCAATGCGCTGGTTTCCGCCGGACTGGTCCTCGCAACCGGCGGCGCGCTGAAGACGGTGCTGGGATTGCTCTCGCGCGTGCAGCCGGTGCGCGGTCGGCTGGAACGCGCCGTCATCACCACTGCCGGTGCGCCGGTTTATGTCGATTATGCCCATACGCCCGACGGGCTGCGGGCGGCCATCGAAGCGCTGCGCCCGCATGTGCGCGGCCGGCTCATCACCGTGTTCGGCGCCGGCGGGGATCGCGATGCCGGCAAGCGCCCGCTGATGGGCGGCGTTGCCAGCGACCTGAGCGATGTCGTGATCGTCACCGACGACAATCCGCGCGGGGAAGACCCGCAGGTGATCCGCGCCGCAATCATGGCCGGCGCGCCGGGCGCGCGGGAGATTGGCGGGCGACGGGCTGCCATCGCTGCCGCCATCGCCGAGGCCGGGCCGGACGATATCGTGCTGCTGGCCGGCAAGGGGCATGAGCAGGGTCAGATCATCGGCGATCGCGTGCTGCCGTTTGACGATGTCACCGTGGCGCGGGAATGCGCTGCATGAGCTTGTGGACCTCCGACGAGATCGCCGCAGCGACTGGCGGGACAGCCTCCACGGCCTTCGCGGTGGGCGGCGTCGCGTTCGATAGCCGGGAGGTCGCGACCGGCGATCTCTTCGTCGCGCTGCATGGCGAGAGCGCGGATGGTCACGCCTATATTCCAGGGGCGCTGGCGTCCGGCGCATCGGGGCTGCTGGTGGATCGGGCGGTCGAAGGCCCCTGCGTCCGCGTCGCCGACACCGCGAAGGGCCTCGATGACCTTGGCCGTGCCTCGCGCGAACGGACGTCGGCAAAGATCATCGGCGTCACCGGCTCCGTGGGCAAGACCGGCGTCAAGGAAGCGCTGTTCGCCGCCTTCGACCGGATGAGCCAGGGCGCCGCCCATCGTTCGCTCAAGAGCTATAACAATCATGTCGGTGTGCCGCTCTCGCTGGCGCGGATGCCGCGCGAGGCGCGTTATGGCGTGTTCGAGATGGGCATGAATCACGAGGGCGAGCTGCGCGCGCTGACCGCGCTCGTCCGCCCGCATGTCGCCATCGTCACGACGATTGCGCCCGCGCACATCGAGTATTTCGGGACGGAAGAGAAGATCGCGCTGGCCAAGGCGGAGATCTTCGAAGGCCTTGTCGAAGGCGGCACGGCGGTTATCCCCGCCGACTCGCCCCATGCGCCGCTGCTGACAGACCACGCCCGTCGTCACGCCGGGCAAGTTGTCACCTTCGGGCGCGATTCCGGGGCGGATGTCCGACTGATCGACGAAATGTCCGTGGGCGCTGCCGGCACCCGCATCACCGTGCAGACCCGCGCGGCGCGCCTCAGTCTGGTGGTCGGAATGCCCGGTCGCCACTGGGTCAGCAATGCGCTGGGCGTACTGGCCGTGGTCGAGGCCGCCGGTGGCGATCTGGCGCAGGCCGGGCTTGCGCTGGCGGAAATGACCGGGCTGCCGGGCCGGGGCGCGCGCCGCCCCATCGCGACCGCGGACGGTGGCGAGGCCTTGATCATCGATGAAGCCTATAACGCCAATCCCGCCTCCATGGCCGCCACCTTGGCGCAGCTTGGCGAGGAGCGGGCGCAGCGGCGGATCGCGATATTGGGCGCGATGAAGGAGCTCGGCGACCAGTCCGCGCCGCTTCATGCGGGGCTGGCGCAGGCCATTCGCGATGCGAAGGTGGATGTGGCGCTTCTGGTCGGCGAGGAAATGGCACCGCTCGCCGATGCTCTGGCCGGCGAAATTTCCGTCGAGCATGTCGCAAATGTCGATCAGGCCGTTGAATTCGCACGCTTAACGGTCAAAAGCGGTGATGTCGTGCTGGTCAAGGGGTCCAACAGTGTCGGACTTTCGCGACTTGTCGAACAGCTCGCAGCAAGCGAGGTGGCCTGATGCTTTATTGGCTCGCTGAACAACTGAATTTCCCAGGCATCTTCAACCTGGTCCGCTACCTCACATTCCGGGCCGGCGCCGCGATCATGACGGCGCTGATCATCGGGCTGGTGATCGGTCCCCGCTTCATCGGCTGGCTGCGTGTCCGCCAGGGCAAGGGGCAGCCGATCCGAGAGGATGGGCCGCAGACGCACTTCGTCAAGCGCGGCACGCCGACCATGGGCGGGTTGATGATCCTCACCGCCATGGCGAGCGCCGTGCTGCTGTGGATGAACGTCACCTCGGTCTATATCTGGGCCTGCCTCATCGTGACGCTCGGCTTTGGCGCCATCGGTTTCATGGACGATTATGACAAGGTGACCAAGGCGAGCCACAAGGGCCTCTCCGCCCGGGCGCGCCTGCTGGCGGAATTCGGCATCGCCGGTTTCGCCACCTGGCTGATCGTCAGCCAGAACGGCACCTTGCTGTATCTGCCCTTCTGGAGCGGCGGGGCGCTGGACCTCGGGCCGCTTTATTATCTGTTCGGCGCCTTCGTCATCGTCGCCTTCGGCAATGCCGTGAACCTCACCGACGGGCTGGACGGGCTGGCCTCCATGCCGGTGATCGTGGCGTCGATGGCCTTCATGCTCATCGTCTATCTTGTCGGCCGCGCCGATTATGCGTCCTATCTCGGCATTCCCCATGTGCCGGGCGCGGGCGATCTGGTGATCCTGTGCGGCGCGATTGTCGGGGCGTGCCTCGCCTTCCTGTGGTTCAATGCGCCGCCGGCAGCGGTGTTCATGGGCGATACCGGCAGCCTCGCGCTGGGCGGCACCATCGGCGTGATCGCCGTGGCGGCCCATCACGAAATCGTGCTGGCGGTCATCGGCGGCATCTTCGTGGTAGAGGCGATGTCGGTGGTCATTCAGGTGTTCTTCTACAAGCGCACCGGCAAAAGGGTGTTCCGCATGGCGCCCATTCATCATCATTTCGAGCAGCTTGGCTGGCCCGAATCCACGGTGGTGATCCGCTTCTGGATCGTCTCCTTCGTCCTCGCGCTCGCGGGCCTTGCGACGTTGAAGCTGCGATGATCGTTTCCCCCGCCTTTGCCGGCAAGCGCTATGCCGTTCTGGGGCTGGCCCGCTCCGGTCTTGCCACGGTCGATGCCCTGGCGGCCAGCGGTGCCCATGTCATCGCCTGGGACCAGCGCGAGGATGCGCGGGCACTGGTCGCGGACAAGGCCGAGCTGGGCGATCCGATGGAGATGGATCTGGCCGGGCTGGACGCGCTGGTCGTATCACCCGGTGTGCCGCTCAACCGCCATCCGGTGACCTGCCGTGCACGCGCCGCCGGCGTGCCGATCATCGGGGACATCGAACTCTTCGCGCTGGCACGGTCGAGCCTGCCCGCGCATCGCGTGGTCGGCATCACCGGCACCAATGGCAAATCGACCACGACGGCGCTGATAGATCATATCGTGCGCACCGCAGGCCTGCCCTCGCGCATGGGCGGGAATATCGGCCTGCCCATTCTCGCGCAGGCACCGCTGCCGGAGGGCGGCGTCTATGTGCTGGAGCTTTCCAGCTATCAGATCGATCTGACCTTCAGTCTCGATTGCGACGTGGCGGTGCTGCTCAACATCACGCCCGATCATCTCGACCGCTATGATGGCTTTGAGGGCTATGTCGCGTCCAAGCAGCGCCTCTTTGCCATGCAGTCGCCCGATCATCCGGCGATCATTGCGGTGGACGACGCGGTGACGCGGCGCATCGCCGATGCTCTGCCGCAGACCGTGCCCGTGACGGCCCAGTCGGTTGCCGCCGAGGACCAGTCCCGCTGGCCCGCCTTGCAGGGGCCGCACAATGCGCAGAATGTCGCGGTCGCCAAGGCCGTGGCAGAGGCGCTGGGCATTGCGCCCGAGACGACGGCGCAGGCGCTGGCGAGCTATGTCAGCCTGCCGCACCGCATGCAGCGCGTTGCCGAAATCGACGGCGTGCTGTTCGTCAACGACAGCAAGGCGACCAACGCCGCCTCGACCGCGCCGGCGCTCGCTGCCTGGCCGCCGGTCGACGGACGGTCGCGCATCCACTGGATTCTCGGCGGTCTCGCCAAGTCGGATTCGCTCGATGAGTGCGCGGCGGGCTTCCCCAACATCGCGCGGGGCTACACCATTGGCGAGGCCGGGCCGCTGTTCGCCCGTCTGCTGGGTGAGGCCTCCGTGCCCGTCACCGAATGCGAGTTGATGGTCACGGCCGTGGCCGAGGCTGCCGCGCATGCGCAGCCGGGCGATATCGTCCTGCTTTCGCCGGCCTGCGCGTCGTTCGATCAGTTCCGGGATTTCGAGGCGCGGGGCGATGCCTTTGCGGCCGCCGTGGCCGCGCTTCGCGATAAAGCAGGGGCAGAAACGGGGGCAGGGGCATGAGCGAGCGCGGGGACGAAGGCGTAGTCATGGTCGAAGGCGAGGCGGCGAAGCCGGTTACCGCGCCGCCGCTCGATGTCGCCTTGTCTCCTTTGCGCGCCCGCCCCGGCAAGCCCATGCCGCGCGAGCGGACCGCGCTGGCGATCTGGTTCTGGGAGATCGACCGAGTGCTGCTCGGCCTCATCGTGGTGCTGATCGCGATCGGGCTGGTGGCGGTCGCGGCGGCCTCGCCCGTGGCGGCGGCCAAGCTGTCGACCCATTCGGCCTCGCTCTCGCCCCTCTATTTCTTCTATCGCCAGCTCATGTGGATCGGCCTCGGTCTGCCGCTGATGATCGTGATTTCCATGCTCCCGCGTACCCAGGCCCGCCGTTTGGCGGTCGGTCTGGCGGCGCTGTTCGCGGTGATGCTGGTGCTGGTGCCGATCATCGGGACGAGCGTGAATGGCGCCTCGCGCTGGCTGGGCAGCGGCGCCTTCCGCTTCCAGCCCTCCGAGTTTCTCAAGCCCTTCTTCGTCGTTGCGATTGCCTGGCTGCTGTCGCTGCGCGCGCGCGATCCGTCACTACCGGTGATCCCGCTGACGGGCATGTTGACCGGCATCGTCGCCCTCCTGCTCATGCGGCAGCCGGACTTCGGCCAGACGGTCATTTTCGTGGCCTGCTGGGGTGCGCTGCTGCTGGTGGGCGGCGCCTCGATCAAGCTCCTCTCGGGTTTTGCATGCGGCGGCCTCGGCCTGTTCGTGCTGACCTATCTCTTCTACGACAATGGTCGTGAGCGCATCGATTCCTTCCTCAACCCGGTCGTCGATCCGGCGGCGGGGCCGGATCAGGTGCAGCTGGCCTATGCGACCATCACGCGCGGCGGCCTGACTGGCGTTGGTCCCGGCGGCGGCACCGCCAAGTTCAATCTGCCCGAGGCCCATACCGACTATATTTTCTCGGTGATCGGCGAGGAGTTCGGCCTGATCGCCTGCATCGCCATTGCGCTCGTCTATCTCGCCATCATCGTGCGGGTGCTGCTGCGGCTGCTGGATGAGGAAGATCCATTCATCGTCATGGCAACCTCCGGCCTTGTCTTCGTGATGGGCGTGCAGGCGGTCATCAACATGGGCGTGAACATTCATATCTTCCCCTCCAAGGGCATGACGCTGCCATTCATCAGCTATGGCGGCTCGTCGATGATTGCCTTGTGCTCGGGCATCGGCCTGCTGCTGGCCTTCACCCGGCGGAACCCGTATATGTCGCGCTCCCCCTACGTCGTCACATGGAGCGGGCGATGAGCCTTTTTCGGCATTATGTTCTGGCTGCCGGTGGCACGGGTGGGCACATGGTCCCCGCCCACGCCATCGCGCAGGAGCTTATGGCGCGGGGCCACCGCGTCGCCCTGATTACCGACGAGCGTGGCGCCAAGATTCCGGGCCTGTTCGAGGATGTGCAGACGCATGTGCTGCCGGCCGGCCGCATGTCCGGCGGTATTTCCGGCTGGATCAGGGGCTTCAAGGCCATTCTCGAAGGGCGCGCCATGGCCAGGCAGCTTTATTCGACCTTCGAGCCGGCCGCCGTGGTGGGCTTCGGCGGCTATCCGGCGCTGCCGGCGATGCTCGGCGCCTTTGCGGCAGGCATACCGGCGATCGTGCATGAGCAGAATGCGGTGCTCGGCCGCGTCAACCGGCTGGTGGCCCGCAAGGTGGCTGCGATCGCGACCGCTTATCCCGATGTGAAGCGCCTCGCCAAACGCCATGCGGACAAGACCTATCTGGTCGGCAATCCGGTGCGGGAGTCCGTTCTGGCCCTGCGCGACGAGCCGTTCCCGGTCTTCTCCGATGAGAGCGTGCTGCGCCTGCTGGTCACCGGCGGAAGCCAGGGCGCGTCGATCCTCTCGCAAGTCGTGCCGGCCGGGCTTGGCATGTTGCCGATCAGCCTGCGCCGCCGGCTGCAGGTCACGCAGCAATGCCGGCCCGAGGACATCGAGCAGGTCCGCGCGCTCTATGCCGAGATGGAAATTCCTGCCGATCTGGCGACCTATATCGAGGACATGCCGACCAAGCTGGCCTGGTCGCACCTTGTGATCGGGCGCGCCGGCGCCTCGACCATTGCCGAACTCACCGCCGCGGGGCGCCCCGCCATCCTCATACCTTTGCCGAGTGCCATGGATAACCACCAAGCCTATAATGTCCTCGAGATGGTGAAGGCGGGCGGCGCCCGCGCGATCGACCAGAGCAAGTTCACGCCCGCCGAGCTGGCGCGCCAGATGCAGAAGCTGGCAATGGAACCGGGCGCGCTCCAGAACGCCGCCAAGCGCGCGCATCGCTGCGGCCGCCCGGATGCGGTGAAGGACATGTGCGA
Organism: Sphingobium sp. B12D2B; assembly: GCF_025961775.1. Classification (NCBI taxonomy): domain Bacteria; kingdom Pseudomonadati; phylum Pseudomonadota; class Alphaproteobacteria; order Sphingomonadales; family Sphingobiaceae; genus Sphingobium; species Sphingobium sp. B12D2B. The sequence continues at coordinate 2,854,177 of NZ_JAOQOH010000001.1, read as the reverse complement.
TCTCATCGAGAGCTTCGGCCCCGCGCCGCAGACCATCGACACCGTGCGGGCCGCAGAAGCGCCGCGCATGGCTGGCCTTGCGGGAGCGGGCGCATGAAGGGCGTCGGCACGGATATCGGTACGATCCACTTCATCGGCATTGGCGGCATCGGCATGTCCGGCATCGCCGAGGTGATGCACAATATGGGTTACAGCGTGCAGGGCAGTGACATGTCGGAAGGCTATGTCATCCAGCACCTGCGCGATCTCGGCATCAATGTGATGATCGGTCACAAGGCCGAGAATCTGGGTGATGCCGCCGTGGTGGTGACCTCCACCGCGATCAAGCGCGGCAATCCGGAGGTGGAGCTGGCGCTGGAGAATCGCGTGCCCGTCATCCGCCGCGCCGAGATGCTGGCCGAACTGATGCGGCTCAAATCCACCGTCGCGGTGGCCGGCACGCACGGCAAGACGACGACGACCTCGATGATCGCGGCGCTGCTCGATGCCGGCGGAATTGACCCCACCGTCATCAATGGCGGCATCATCAACAGCTACGGTTCCAACGCGCGCCTCGGCAACAGCGACTGGATGGTGGTCGAGGCCGATGAGAGTGATGGCAGCTTCCTGCGGCTGGACGGTACCTATGCCGTCGTCACCAACATCGATCCCGAGCATCTCGATCATTATGGCTCGTTCGATGCGGTGAAGGACGCGTTCGTCGAGTTTGTCGAGAATGTGCCCTTCTATGGCGCCGCCATGCTCTGCCTGGATCACCCGGAGGTGCAGGCGATCCTGCCGCGCGTGCAGGATCGGCGCATCGTGACCTATGGCTTTTCCGCACAGGCCGACCTGCGCGGCGAAAATGTCCGGCCCGTTCCCGGTGGCAATATGTTCGACGTGCAGATCCGCGAGCGTGATGGCTCGACGCGACGCATTGCGGACATCACCATGCCGATGCCCGGCCGGCACAATGTTCTGAATGCCATGGCCGCCATTGGCGTCGCCCTGCAGATGGGCATTGACGATGCAACGATCCAGACCGGCTTCGCCAGCTTCGGCGGCGTCAAGCGGCGCTTCACCAAGGTGGGCGAGATCGAGACGGGCGGCGGCAAGGCCGTCGTCATCGATGATTATGGCCATCACCCGGTGGAAATCCGCGCGGTTCTCGCAGCGGCCCGCGAAGGGGCGCAGGGCAGGGTGATCGCCGTGGTGCAGCCTCACCGCTTCACGCGGCTGCGCGATCTGATGGACGAGTTCCAGCAATCCTTCAACGATGCCGACATGGTCTATGTCTCGCCCGTCTATCCGGCCGGCGAGCAGCCGATCGACGGCGTGGATGCCGATGCGCTGGTCGCCGGCCTCAAGCGTCGCGGCCATCGCGCGGCGCAGACCATCGGCGATGCCGATGCGCTTGCTGCGGCCCTCGCTGCGGACCTGAAGGCCGATGACATGATCGTCTGCCTCGGCGCTGGCGACATCACCAAATGGGCGGCTGGTCTGGCGCCGGCCATCGCGGCATCGGGCGAGGGGCGCGGCTGATGTGGGAGCTGATGCGCATCGGCCTGGAGATGCAGGAGCGCATGATCGAGGTGCATGGCAAGAGCCTCGACATGGCGCGCGAGATGATCGACGCCGTCGAGAGCCATGCCGCCATGGGGCCGAAGGGCATGGGGCAGGCGGCGCTCGACATGGGTGAAGCCATGAACCGTGCCGGCAAGGCGCAGGCCGATCTGATCGGGCGTTGGTCCAGCTGGTGGAGCGGTCGCTCCTGATGCATCCCGCCGCTTCCGTGAACGTCGATCGACAGCTGAGCCCGGACGGTATTGCCGTGCGGGGCAAGCTGACGCGCGGTGCGCCGCTCGCGCCGTTGGTGTGGTTCAAGGCAGGCGGTGCGGCGGATTGGCTGTTCGAGCCGGCGGATGCGGATGACCTCGCGCAATTCCTCTCGGCGCTGGATCTCTCGGTGCCGGTGATGGCGCTGGGCCTTGGGTCTAACATGATCGTTCGCGATGGCGGCGTGCCCGGCGTGGTGGTTCGGCTCGGCAAAGCCTTCGCGCGCGTAGACCAGAGCGCGCCGCAGACGCTGCGGTGCGGCGGGGGCGCGTCTGGCATTCTGGTCTCCTCCACCGCACGCGATGCGGGCATTGGCGGGCTTGAGTTCCTCCGCTCCATTCCGGGCACGGTCGGCGGCTTCGTGCGCATGAATGGCGGCGCTTATGGACGCGAGGTGAAGGACATTCTGGTCGAGGCCGAGGTCATCCTGCGATCCGGCGAGCAGATTGTTCTGCCGCTGGATGCGCTCGGCTTCACCTATCGGCATTCGACGCTGCCCGAGGGTGCAGTGGTGATCGCGGCGACATTCCGCGGCGTTCCGGCTGAGCCGGCCGCCATTCAGGCGGAAATGGACCGGATCGCGACCGCGCGGGAAGAATCGCAGCCGCTGCGCAGCAAGACGGGTGGATCGACCTTCAAGAACCCGCCGGGCGAAAAGGCCTGGGCGCTGGTCGACCGGGCCGGCTGCCGGGGCCTGAGCCTTGGCGGGGCGCAAGTGAGCGAGAAGCACACCAATTTCCTCATCAACATCGGCGGGGCGACCAGTGCGGACATCGAGTCCCTTGGCGAAGAGGTGCGCCGGCGCGTGCAGGCAGAAAGTGGCATAACCCTCGAATGGGAGATTCAGCGCGTGGGGCGTTCGGCGCAGGAGCAGGGACAATGAGCATCAAGCGTCTCAAGGTCGCCGTGCTCATGGGGGGCTGGGCCGCCGAGCGGCATGTCTCGCTGTCGAGCGCGAAAGGCATCATCCAGGCGCTGGAAGAGCGCGGCCATGAGGTCGTGCCCATCGATCTGGGCGCGACCCGGGCGGAGGGCCGTGATTTTCCGGCCAAGCTCATCGCGGCCAATCCCGACATCGTGTTCAATGCCCTGCATGGCGTGCCGGGCGAGGATGGCACCGTGCAGGGACTCATGGACATCATGGGCTTCGCCTACACGCATAGCGGTCTGGCAACCTCGGTCATCGCCATCGACAAGCAGCTCACCAAGCAGCATCTCGTGCCCCATGGCATCCCGATGCCCGGCGGCCATATCGTCGAATGCGAGAGCCTGTTCGCCGGCGATCCCTTGCCGCGCCCCTATGTGCTCAAGCCGGTCAATGAAGGCTCGTCGGTCGGCGTCGCCATCGTCACGGAAGAGGGCAATTATGGCAACCCGATCGCGCGCGATGCGGTGGGGCCGTGGCAGGATTTCGACCAACTGCTGGCCGAGCCGTTCATTCGCGGCCGTGAGCTGACCGTCGCCGTGCTCGGCGACCGGGCGCTTGCGGTGACGGAGCTGCGCCCCAAAAGCGGCTTCTACGATTATGACGCGAAATATACCGATGGCCTGACCGACCATATCTGCCCGGCGCCCGTGCCGGCCGAGATGGCTGCGGCGATGATGGACATCGCGCTGCGGGCGCATCGTCTGCTCGGCTGCAAGGGCACGTCGCGCTCCGACTTCCGCTGGGATGACGAGCGCGGGCTCGATGGCCTGTATCTGCTGGAAGTGAATACGCAGCCCGGCATGACGGCGTTGAGCCTGGTGCCCGAGCAGGCGAAATATTTGGGCATGAGCTATGGCGAACTCGTAGAGAGCATCATCGCCGAGGCTCTGGCGGACCGTGGGGGGAAGCAATGAACAGCGCGACGATCAAGCGCGGCTCGGCGAGCGGCGCGCGCGGCGGCCGGGCCGGCCGCAAGCCGCGGCGGGCGAGGAGCAATCTGGACAAGCTGCTCGACTATGTTCCGCTCAGTCCGGCGCAGATCAATCGGTTGATGACCTGGGGGATCGGCCTGGTCCTCTTCATCCTGCTGTGGGTCACCGCCAGCTTCATGGGCTTGCCGGCGATGCTGCGCGCCGAGGTGAACGATCTCGCCGGGCGCGCAGGCTTTGCCGTCGCCAAGATCGAGGTGCGCGGGCTCGAGCGCATGGACGAGATGCAGGTCTCCGACATCGCGGTGAAATATGTCGAGCGCTCGATGCTGGCGGTCGATCTCGACAATCTGCGCAACGAGGTCATGCGGCTGGGCTGGGTGAAGGAGGCGCGGATTTCCCGCCGCCTGCCCGATGCGCTGATCGTCGATGTGGTCGAGCGGCAGCCGGCTGCGGTCTGGCAGAATGGCGGGCAATTGATGCTGGTGGACGCCGCCGGCGTCGCGCTCGGCCCGGTCGAGGCCAATGCCTTGCCCGATCTGCCCCTGGTGGTGGGGCCGGATGCCAACAAGCGGACGAAGGCGCTGGCCGAACTGATGAACGCCGCGCCGGCCCTCAAGCCGATGCTCGCCGGCGCGACCTGGGTTGGCGGGCGCCGCTGGGATCTGCGCTTTCAGTCCGGCGAGCAGCTGATGCTCCCCGAGGGCGATGCGGATGCTGCCGCTGCGCTGGTCAATTTCGCGCGCATGGATGGCGTGGACCGGCTGCTCGGGCGCGGGGTGCTGCGATTCGACATGCGCGATCCCGCGCGGTTCGTGCTGCGCCTGCCGCCGGGCAAGAAAGAGGATGAAGCGCCGGCGGTGACGTCGGCGAAGGATTCGGCTGTCGTGACGTCCGGCGAGAAGGATCGATCGACGACCTCTGCATCGGGTGGGGAGGGCTAAGCATGGCGGCGCGCAATGATGGGCTGATTACCGCGATCGACATCGGCACCTGGAAGGTGTCGGCGCTGATCGCGCGCAAGCAGGAGGATGGCACGCTGGCGGTGCTGGGCACCGGTCAACGCGAGAGCCGGGGCGTGCGCCGTGGCTTTGTGGTCGACATGGAGCGCACCGAACTGGCCGTGCGCGAGACGGTCGAGCAGGCCGAGAAGGTCGCGGGCACCAATATCGAGAAGGTCATTCTGAGCTTCTCCGGCGGCAGCATCGAGAGCAAGGTCGAGCCGGTCGAGATCAATGTCGGCGGTCGGCGGATCGAGCAGGCCGATATAGAGAGCCTGTACGATCAGGCGCGCGAGCGGATCGACCCGGGCGGCCGGGTCATCCTGCAGGCGCAGCCGACGCTCTACACCATCGATGGCATGCGCGGCGTCGCGCGTCCGATGGGGCTTCATGCCGATCAGCTTGGCGTGGATGTCCATGTGGTGCTGGCCGATGGCGCGCCGCTGCGCAATCTCGAAACCAGCGTGCGTGGGGCCTATCTCGATGTGCAGAGCATCATCGCCGCGCCGGTCGCCACCGCGGCGGCCTGCCTCTCCGACGAAGAGCGCGATCTCGGCGTTGCGCTGGTCGAGCTCGGGGCAGGCGTCACCAATGTCTCGCTGCACATCGGCGGCATGCTGGTGGGCTTCAAATCCATTCCCATCGGCGCGGCGGACGTGACCGACGATATTGCCTCGGCCTTCGGCATTCGCCGCAGCCAGGCCGAGCGCATGAAGTGCTTCTACGGCTCGGCCATGCAGTCGCGCCGGGACTTTCGCGAGATCATCGAAATCGCGCCCGCCGCCAGCAGCGCCGAGCAGACCGAAGCGCGCCGCGTGACCCGTGCCGAGCTGGTCGGCGTGATCTGCGAGCGACTGAACCGCCTGATGGCGGAGGTCAACAAGGCACTGGGCGAGATGGGCTTCCACTCGCCGGTCGGGCGTCAGGTGGTGCTGACCGGCGGTGGTGCCGAACTCAAGGGCATGGCGGACTATGCCCAGACCGCGCTGGGTCGCGCCGTTCGGATCGGTCGCCCCAAGCTGCTCGATGCCATGCCCGAGGCGCATCGTGGTCCGGCTTTCGCGACGCTCGCGGGCCTCGCGCTCTATGCGTCGAAGGAGCGGCAGGATCTGCTGCAGCGGCCTTTGCGCGAGCAGCGCGTCCACACGACGCGCGGCGGAGCGGTCGTCCAGCGGCTGATCGCGGCGTTGCGCGCAGGCTATTAGGGTCAGGCCGCAACATATTGTGGATGAGCGGTTAAAAAGAACGTGAATTGGCGGCTCATCTGGTGCATGAATCCCGACAAGGTGACGGTGCGGTTTGCACCCGGAGGAGATAGTTGATGAGCATTGAAATCGGTCCGCCCCATGTGGACGAGCTGAAGCCGCGGATTACCGTTATTGGCGTCGGCGGGGCGGGCGGAAATGCGATTGCCAACATGATTGGCGCGTCCGTCGATGGGGTCGACTTCATTGTCGCCAACACGGATGCTCAAGCGCTCAATGCCTCTCCCGCGGAACGTCGGATCCAGCTCGGCCCGCGCATTACCGAGGGTCTCGGCGCCGGTTCGCGCCCCGACATCGGCCGCGCCGCCGCAGAAGAAACCATTGCGGAAGTGCAGGAGGCGCTTGAAGGCGTCCACATGTGCTTCATCGCTGCCGGCATGGGCGGCGGCACCGGCACCGGCGCAGCGCCGGTCATCGCCAAGGCTGCGCGTGAAAAGGGCATCCTCACGGTCGGCGTGGTCACCAAGCCGTTTACCTTTGAAGGCTCGCGGCGGATGCGTTCGGCAGACTCGGGCATCGAGGAGCTGCAGAAGCACGTCGATACGCTGATCGTCATTCCGAACCAGAATCTGTTCCTGATCGCGAACCCGAACACGACCTTCAAGGAAGCGTTCGAGATGGCCGACGAAGTGCTGCAGCAGGGCGTGCGCGGCATCACCGATCTCATGGTCATGCCCGGCCTCATCAACCTCGACTTTGCCGACGTCCGTTCCGTGATGGAAGAGATGGGCAAGGCGATGATGGGCACCGGCGAGGCCGAAGGCGACGGGCGCGCGCTCGAAGCCGCCGAGAAGGCGATTGCCAATCCGCTGCTGGATGGCGTCTCGATGCGTGGCGCCAAGGGCGTCATCGTCTCCATCGTGGGTGGCGAGGACATGCGCCTGATGGAAGTCGACGAGGCCGCCAACCACATCCGCGAGCTGGTCGATCCCGATGCGAACATCATCTGGGGTTCGGCGTTCAACGAGCAGTTGAACGGCAAGATCCGCGTCTCCGTCGTCGCGACGGGTATCGATAATGAAGCGAGCGCCGCGGCGCAGGCCCGCAGCCAGCCGTTCAAGCTGGGCGATGTGGGTGTCGCCGCCGCGCCGCGTCAGGCCGCACCTGCCGTGTCGGCGCCGGCCAATCTCGTCCGCCCGGAGGCTGCCCCCGCGCCGCGTTATGAGGAAGGGCTGGACCTTGGCGGCGTCGCACCGGCGCGCAACGAGTCGTTCGCCCCGGCCCCGGCCCCGACCAGCGAGGCGCCTGCCAGCTTCCAGGCGCCCAAGCCGGAAGAGCCGAAGCCCGCCCCGCGTTTCGCGGCGTCGACTTTCGATGACATCACCGGCGAGGATGAGCTGGTGCTCGACAACAGCGTCTCGCCCGAGCCGCCGCTTCGGGTCGAGCCGCCGCAGCCTGCCGAGGAGCCGGCCAGCAAGGGCACGAGCGGTGGCACGCTGTTCGAGCGCATGTCGCAGCTGGCCCGTGGGCAGGCGCGGCAGGGCAATGCCGAGGAGAGCGAGAGCGAGCGGGATCGCACCGAATTTGAGGTGCCGCGCTTCCTCAATCGCCAGAACAACCAGTAAAACTGTGCACGGCGGGACGCAGCCCGTCCCGCCGGACAGAAGAGGTGTATCCGTGAAGTCGACCAGCTGCATTCTGGCCCTCTCTCTGGCCATCGCAGCGCCTGTGTTCGCGCAAAGCGGCGGGATGGTTCAGGCCACGCCACCAGCCGAGGCGGTAGCCGCGCTCAACCGCCATCTCGCCTCGCTCTCCCGTAATCCTCAGGATGTGAATGCCCTGCTCGGGGCCGGCCAGGCCGCGCTCGATCTGGGCGACATTCAGGCGGCCAATGGCTTCTTCACGCGCGCCAATATGGTCGATGGGCGCAACGGCCGCGCCCGGCTGGGTCTGGCGGTCGTGCAGATCGCCTTGAAGCAGCCTGCCGATGCCGCCGCGAACTTCGATGCTGCCTCGGCCTTGGGTGTCAGCGCCCAGGCGCATCTGCCCGAGCGCGCGCTGGCTTATGATCTCACGGGGCAGCAGGCCAAAGCGCAGCAGGATTATCGCGCCGTCCTGCAGGCCAATCCCAATGATAACACCGCGCGGCTTAATTATGCGGTGTCGCTGGGCGTCTCCGGCAATCTCGCGGAAGCCGAGCAGCAGCTGAAGCCCGCCCTGACCAGCGGCGACCGTGAAGCGTGGCGCATCCGGGCCTTCGTTCTCGCGATGAACGGCCAGATGGCCGAGGCGCGCTCCATTGCGCAGACGACCCTGCCGAAGGGGCTTGCCGACGCGCTCGAACCCTATCTGCAACGCCTGCCGCTGCTGACCGCGAGCCAGAAGGTCTCCGCGGTCCATTATGGCGAGTATCCGGCGGATGTCCTCCGGCTGGCTGCACCGGAACCGGCGCGGAACCGCGATACGCAGGTTGCTGCTACCACCGAGCGCGAGCGGGGCGGCCGACGCCAGACGGCGGCAGAACGACGGGCCGCCCAGCAGGCCGCGCGCCGCGCGTCGCAGGCTCAGGCTCAGCAACCAGCACCCGCTGCGGCAGTGGCCCAGCCGCTTCCACCGCCGCCACCGCCTGCTCCGGCAGCATCCCCACCGCCGCAACAGCCGGTGCAGACCGCCGCGCGCGCCCCTGCGCCGCAGCCGACGCGCCCAGTTCCATCATCCGCTCCGGCGACACAGCCGGCCAGTCGCGTGACCAACCCAGCGCCGACAGCCGTCGCTGCCGTGGCGTCGGCGGCACCCAGCACGCCGGCCCCGGTGGCGTCTGCGCCGACGCCGGCACCCGCACCTGCGCCCGTGCCGCAACCGGTGCGGTCCCTTGGCGACACGCTGCAGGCGCTCGAAGTGCCGGAAGGCGAGCGCCGGCAGGTCGCCGTCGCTGATCTGAGCGCGGTCGCGCGGATTCAGGAGCAGCGCCGGGTCGCGGCAGCCGCGCAGCAGGCCAAGGCCAAGGCGGATGCCGAGGCGCGCGCCAAGGCGGAGGCCGAACGCAAGGCCGAGGCCGAGCGCAAGGCCAAGCTGGCGGCCAATCCCTCGCGCAACTGGGTGCAATTGGCGGCAGGTCGTGACCCGGCTGCGCTGGCCTTCGATCTGCGCCGTTTGCGCCGGACCTATGGCGACACGATTGCCGGGCAGGATGGCTGGACAGCTACATGGGGTGAGACGCGCCGCCTGCTGATCGGCCCGTTCCGTCGCCCTGAGGATGCGCGGGCGGTGGTGGCCGAATTGCGCAAGGCGGGAGGCGACGCGTTCTTCTGGCAGAGCGAGGCCGGCGAGGAAGTCAGCAAGATCGGCACGCAGTGAGCGTGCTCGCCCCCTATGCCTGTGACCCGGCGCGCAGCCGGGGTCGTCAACATGCCGAGCCGGGTGGCGAGGCGCGCGGACCACGCGACATTTTCCAGCGCGACCGCGACCGGATCATTCACTCGATCAGCTTTCGTCGCCTGCGCCACAAGACGCAGGTGTTCGTCGCACCCGATGGCGACCATTATCGCGTTCGCCTGACGCACAGCCTTGAGGTGGCGCAGATTGGCCGGACGATCGCGCGGGTGCTGGGCCTCAATGAGGATCTGACCGAGGCGCTGTGCCTCGCCCATGATATCGGCCATCCCCCGTTCGGCCATGCCGGCGAGGACGCGCTGGAAGAGGCGCTGGCCGGGCAGGGCGGCTTCGATCACAACGCCCATTGCCTGCGCACGCTGGCTTTGCTGGAAAATGCCTATCCCCGCTTCCCCGGCCTCAATCTGAGCTGGGAGATGATGGAGGGGCTGGCCAAGCATAACGGCCCGGTGCTGGCCCCCAACTGGGCAATGCAGCAGATCGATGCCGCCTTTCCGCTGGAACTCGAAAGCTGGCCGTCGCTGGAAGCGCAGGTCGCGGCCCTTGCCGACGATATCGCCTATGACAATCATGATATCGACGATGGCCTGCGCGCCGGCATTCTAACGCTCGAACAACTTCTGGAAGCGCCGTTCGTCCGCCGCTGCTGGGAGCAGGTCACCGCGCGCTATCCCGATCTGCCGGCCGAGCAGCTGTTGCGGGAACTGATCCGGGACCAGATTGGCATCATGGTCAACGATCTCATCATGACCACGCGCGAGAACCTGCGCCTGCATGGGCTGGAGCAGGCCGATGTCTCAGCCGTGCGGGGCGCGGGACAGGCCATGGTCGCCTTCTCGGACGCGATGCGGGAGGACGAGCGCCAGCTCAAGCGCTTCATGTATGCCAATCTCTATCATCATCCGACCCAGCTTGCCGCCGCCGGGCGGGCGCGGGTGATCGTCACCGATCTGTTTCGCGCCTATCAGGCCGATCCTGCGCTGATGGGGACCGCCTGGGATGCCAGTTGCGGCGCCGCCGAGCCCGAGCGCAGCCGCCATATCGCGGACTATATCGCAGGCATGACCGATCGCTTCGCCGAGCGCGCGCATCAGGAGATTTGCGGAGTTTCCTAGGCGAGGACAGAGTTCGCGAGGGCGTTGTCCACTATCGATTTGGTCAGAGCGCGCGACCAACGGCTCATGTGGGGGAAGCCGACTTCGCCACCCTCCACCGTTCGTTCTGAGTAGGGTCTGAGTAGGGCCGCAGGCGCGTAGCGAAGACCCGTATCGAAGCATCTCAGTCATGGACTGCACCTTCGATACGCCGCTTCGACAGGCTCAGCAGCTACTCAGGACGAACGGAGGGGGCAGCAATAATGCCGTGTCTGAAAAGTCAGCGTGGGGGAAAAGGTGTAATAGCCGCGCTTCGCCCACGCCGCTTGATCACCCCGGAATGACCTGCCCCGCCTCCACCCGCAAATAGGTCGCCTGTTCCAGCCCGTTGAACAGATCGGCCTCCGTCCCGGTCATCCACACCTGCCCGCCGCTGGCGCGCAACCGCTCGAACAGCGCATGGCGGCGCGTCGGATCGAGATGGGCGGCCACCTCGTCCAGCAGGATGATGAGCGGTCGCCCGCTCTGTGTACCGACCAATTGGGCGTGGGCCAGCATGATGCTGAGCAGCAGCGCCTTTTGCTCCCCTGTCGAGCACAGGGCCGCATCCTGCTGCTTGGCTTCATGTGTGACCAGCAGGTCGGCGCGATGCGGGCCGACAAGCGTCCGCCCCGCCGCCCGGTCTCCCGTCCGCGCCGAGCGCAGCCGAGCGGTAAGGGTGCCTTCCTCAAATGGCTCGCCGGTCAGCCTCAAGGTCGGCCGCGCAAAGAGATGCTGCGCGCTGCGGGCGATCTCCTCTTCAAGTTCGGCGATCAGCGCCCGCCGTGCGGCGTCGATTGCGGCGCCATGTTCCGCCATGCGGGCTTCCAGTGCGGCGAGCCAGTCCGGGTCGGCCGGCCCGTCCTCCCCGAGCAGAGCATTGCGCGCGCGCATCGCGGCCTCGTAGCGCGCGCTGTGATGGGCGTGCGACGGCGCCTGGGCGAGCACCAGCCGATCCAGGAACCGGCGGCGTCCACCGGGGCTGTCCAGAAACAGGCGGTCCATCGCCGGCGTCAGCCAGCTCAGCGCCACGCGGGTCGAGAGCGCATTGGCCGGTGAGGCGCGCCCGTCGATCCGCACTTGCCGCTTGTCCGGCGCCTCGGGGTCCGTGCCGGTCCCCAAGGCGGCATCGCCCAATCGCGCGGCGACCGCAAATCCGCCCGGCCCGCTTTGCCGCGCCATGTCTCGCAGGGCAGCGCCGCGCAGGCCGCGCCCCGGCGCCAGCAGTGAAATCGCTTCGAGGATGTTCGTCTTCCCCGCGCCATTCTCGCCGGTCAGGACGATCATCGGCGCGTCAGGCACAATCAGGGCGTCGGCATGATTGCGGAAATTGGTGAGGGCAAGGCGGTCTATCGCCATGGCTGCTCGTAACCGGTGAGGGCTGGCACGCCAAGGGCTTCTATGGCAGATTATGCGGATCGTGAGTCAGCAGACAGGAATGGGCATATGTTCGGCAAAGCATCGAAGACAATCATGATTGCGATGCTGGGCAGTGCCCTGCTGGGCGGCGGCGCGCAGGCGGCCCTGCCGGTCGGTGCAAAGGCGCCGGATTTCGAAACGCGCGGCGCGCTGGCCGGCAAGGTGTTCAGCGTCAAGCTGTCCGATGCGCTGAAGAAAGGCCCGGTCGTGCTCTACTTCTTCCCCGCAGCCTTCACCAAGGGCTGTACGGCGGAAACCAAGGAATTTGCCGATCAGGCGGATGCGTTCAAGAAGGCCGGTGCGACGGTGATCGGCATGTCGGCCGACCCGGTCGACGTCCTGCAGCGTTTCTCCACAGAGGCGTGCGGCAGCAAGTTCGCGGTCGCCTCGGCCGGGCCGCGTCTCATCACCAATTACGACGTGGCGCTCAAGGCGGACAATCCGGCCTTTGCGGGCAAGACGGACCGCACCTCCTATGTCATCAGCCCGGCGGGCCGGATCGTCTATGTGCATAGCGCGCTCGACTATCGCGACCATGTGAAGAACACGCTGGCCGCCGTGCAGTCCATGGCTGGCGATCACAAGCACTGATCATCCGCACCAGACCTGCCGGACGGCGCAGGGGTTTCCAGGGATCAGCCGGCAGGCCGCGCCGACGATGGCTTGCGCGGCTCGGTTCGCTGGCTCTTCTGGCGTTTCTGCTGATCGTGCTGGCCCTGCTTCGCGCGCCGCCGGAGCGGATCGAGGCCGCCGATGGCACGCGCGTGCATGTGATGGATGGCGACAGCCTGCGGATCGGCCCGCAGATCGTGCGCATCGCGGACATCGACGCGGTTGAACTGAACCAGCGTTGCCAGGATGCGACCGGCCAGCCCTGGGACTGCGGCACGCAGGCGCGCGACGCCCTGCTGGCGCTGGTGCGTGGCGGTGGGCTCACCTGCGAGTCCCGGACGACGGACCAATATGGCCGCGCCGTGGCGACCTGCACCACCGCCCGGATCGCGGACATCGGCGCGATGATGGTGGCGCAGGGCTGGGCGATCAGCGACCTCGGGCGCGGCCCCGGCGCGTATCGGCACGAAGAGGAGGCTGCCCGTTCCGCCCGGCGCGGCATCTGGCGTGGCAGGTTCGAGACGCCCTCGGTCTGGCGCGCCGCGCATCCGCGATCCTGACTGGCCATGATCACGCGACAGCCGCTGTTGACTCTGTCCGGATTTGCTGGATGAGATTGGAGGAGCGGCCGGGCGCAGCGTCGGCCGATCATCAGTTTGAGCAAGCCGGCGAGGCGCCGGGTTTGGAGAGGAAAGTCATGGAGATTGCGGGCACGACGGCGTTCATCACGGGCGGGGCGAGCGGAATCGGCTTCGGCATTGCCCAGCAGCTGCTCGCCAATGGCGCCAGGCTGGTGCTGGCCGATATCCGCCAGGACCATCTCGATGAAGCCAAGGCATTTTTCGAGGAGCGCCAGCAGGGCCGCAATGTCCACACCATGCGGCTAGACGTGTCCGACCGCGACCAGATGCGCGAGGCCGCCAAGGAGTGCGAAGCCGTGATGGGCGGGCCGGAAATCCTGATCAACAATGCCGGCATCGATCCGTCCGGCCCGTTCGATCAGGCCACCTATGCCGATTGGGACTATGGCATCGGCGTCAATCTCATGGGGCCGATCAACGGCATTATGGAATTTACGCCCGGCATGCGCCGGCGGGGCAAGGGTGGCCACATCGTCAACACCGCGTCGCTGGCCGGGCTGACGCCGATGCCGAGCTTCATGGCCATTTATGCGGTCGCGAAGGCGGGGGTCATCACCCTGTCTGAATCGATCCGCGACAGCATGGCGCAGGACAATATCGGCGTGACGGTGCTGATGCCCGGCCCGATCAAGAGCCGCATCCATGAATCCGGCCAAAACCGGCCGGAGCGTTTCCGCTCGGGCAGCGGCCTCGCGCAGACGGAGGATCAGCTCGCCAAGCGCGTCGTGTCCGACACCTGGATGGAACCGACGGAAGTGGGCGACATGATCGTCGACGCGATCCGCAACAACACGCTGTACGTCGCGACGCACGGCAACTGGAAAGACAATGTGGAAGAGCGCTTCAAGGCGCTGATGGCCGCAATGCCGGAGGCCAAGCCGTTCGATTTCGGCGCGACCCTGGCCGTGCCGGACGAAGACTGAGGATTGATCCGGACCCGGAGCGCGCCTGCCTCTGATGCGGGGCGCGCTCCCGGCGAGCCGCTTAGCGCTGCGTGGCCGTCTGGCTGGTCGTCGCCTGGACGGTCTGCACCAGACCCGGCGTGCTGTTTGCAGCCGCAGCCCGCGCGAGCGATCCGTCCGGATCGGGCAGGCTGGCGGCCTTGTTCAGCTCCCACAGCAGGAACGTCGCCTTCTCGCTGAACGCAACGGGGGTCTGGTTCGCGACTTCGGCGAGCTGCGCCTTGGCCTTGGCGCAGAACTTGTCGCGCGACTGGGTGTTGGAATATCGGTTGTAGAGCTTGGTCATATGGTCGTCATGGGCATCCTGCCACTTGCGACCGCCCTTGGCCTTGAACAGATCGACCTGCATCTGCGCGGCTTCCGAGAGCAGGCCCTTATGGACCGAGAGCATCCGGTTGTAGTCGGAGACCATCGCGGCATTGTCCGGCCCCTGGCAGAGCAGCACGGCGACATTCAGGCCCGAGCGCAGGTGCCACATGTCCTGCCCCTTGTTCTCACCGATCAGGATCGGCGGTGGCGGCGGCACTTCGATCAGCGGAACATTCTGGGGAATGGGGACGGGAATGTTCTGCAGCGGCGCTTCAGCGACCTGCTTGGCGGTGCAGCCGGCCAGAGCCAGCAGCGGCAGAGCGGACAGTGCGACTGCGGCCTTGATCCGCCGGCCCCCGATCATGCTCAATGCCATAACATTCTTCCTCCCGAGGGGGCGCCATGGGTGGCGGCCCTGTTCCCATCAAGAGGCGCTTATCCTCCTCTGATTCCACCAAGGCAAGACCCTTATGGACTCGATTCGTCGCACCGGTGGGAACCCGCGACTCGCCGAGATTCAGAGCTTTGCGGCGATGCGGTTCATCACCGTTCAAAGTGGATCAGTGTCGGGTGCCGGTGTCGGTGCGGGCTGACTGTGCGCCGACCATATGCTGCAACACGATTACGCGCTGCCGCTCACGGTGCCAGTCACGCGAGGGGTTGGCCTGAATTTGCGCAAGCAGGCTCTGCAGCTCCTGGCGGCGATGCTCGATGGTGACCGGATCCATGCGGAAAGCTCCTTCGATTGTACCGCTAGGAATACGTGCGCGCTGGCGACCGGTTCCCGCTTGCAAGCCCCTTCCGGCAGCATTGCATCGCACAGGTGCGCCTTTTCATCCGGCCGGGGATCACCAAGCCGGGATCACCAGCAGGCGGATTGCGCCGGATCGCATTTTTTCGGATAGTCGAGGGCGTTGGAAAACATCCGATAATCGGAAAGGGATCGAGGACATGAAAACAAGACGGTCGGCGCTGCTTCTCGCGGTGGTGAGCGCATCCCTGCTCCTGTCTGCTTGCGCGACGGTGAAGGGTCTTGGCCGGGACATCGAGTCCGTGGGGCAGGCAGGTCAGGACGCGATCAACTGATCCTTGGCAACTGATCCCTGGCAACTGACCCTTGGCTGACAAAAGCCCGGCCCGCTGGGGTCAGCGCGCCGGGCTAATGCTACAGCTCTGTGTCGGTCAGGCTTAGCGGCAGACGACATCGCCCCGGTCGACCGACCGTCCGATCATCGCCCCGGCACCCGCGCCGAGCACGGCACCCAGGATCGAGGAGCGGCCGCGATCGAGCTGATCGCCAAGCAAGCCACCCAGCGCCGCACCGACGATCAGGCCGGTGGTGCCGTCCGACCGGCGGCAATAATAGCGATCGTCATAGCCCCGATACACGCGGGTATCGCGGTAGACGCGCACCGGCGCATAGCCGCCGCGATAGTAACGGTCCGCATAATAGCCGCGATAGCGCGGGTCCGGCCGGTTATAGTCATAGGCATAGACGACGCGCGGGGCAGGGCGGACGACAGGGCGGCGATCGATCACCACAACCCGGTCACGGCCCCGGCGGTCGTCCCGGTCCCAACGGCGATTGTCATGACGGTAATCGCGCCGGTCGTCGCGGCGGTAGTCACGTCGATCGTCGCGGTCCCGCTGCCAATCCCGGTCATGCCCGCGACCCGGGTCGGCAAAAGCGGGGGTGGCCGCAAGACCGCCCACGGTCACGGCACCAAGCGCCAGCGCAGCGATGCTGTTCTTCAGAGCCTTGTACATCTGTCTCACTCCGATCCTTATTCTGTCTCTCCCGGCAGCGGGAGATCGGATCGGACTGTATCGCGAGTCGCCTGAACCGGTGGCGACGGGCGGTTCATCCTACGGAAATGGAGGAATTCTCCCGCCAGTATATAAGTTAGGTATAGACCTCGGATCTATCATAACGGCCGGCGTATGGGTAGGTAGATTGAAGATGTTGATTGAGGAAATTCTAACTAGGCCCATAGATAAAAGCATTTGTTCTGAAATATCTCGATGATTGTAAAGTATTACAGCAACAAATGCACCGATTTGTATCGTCGTCATGGTTGAAGGGCTGGAGTCCCTGTTTTCTAATCCAATCCGGATTATGCCCCTGTTAGGAAATGGATAATGGATTCCAAGCCAAACATCAAAATAATTGGAAACATCTTCCCTGGTTTCCAATAATTTCTTAATGTCCCTCGGAATTACTTCATGGCTTCCGACGTCGCAATCGTACGTACATGCAGTCATCACGCACCAATCGCGAACGGTTCTAAAATTCTCTAAAGATAAATCTTGCCACTCTCCCTTTATCATCGGGCCAATTATCGGCTGGGCCGTACTTTGAACGCCACTCATCCATCCTCCGTTGCAAGACGAGCAGATGCTATTGACTGTCCGCGTTCCGGCGTCCTTTGTTTTTATTTCCCCAGTAAATCGATTTTTCGACCTTGTTCCATAAATCGGAAAGGCTTTTCGTGACCATTTTGGAAAGAAGTGCTCCTTGCTCAGTTGCGCATAGTCGCCACAGTAGGAGCACGTACCTTTCACTACGCTTCTTTCGAAATGTTAATCCTTACTCCGCCGCAACTCCAGCCCGCGAGAACATATCCTCGCCGCTGTCGCTTTCGGCCTCGCCGTCATTGGCGCGCATTTTCTTGCGGCGGTCGAAGCTGTCCCACACCTCGTTCCAGTTGCCGCGCGTGGCGCCCTTGGAATATTCGGTGGCGCGCGTTTCGAAGAAGTTGGCGTGCTCCACGCCGTTGAGCAGCGGGGTGAGCCAGGGGAGCGGGTGCTCCTCGATCATGTAGATCGGCTGAAAGCCGAGCTGGCCCAGTCGCCAGTCGGCGATGTAGCGGATGTAGCGCTTGATCTCCTTGGCGGTCATGCCGGGCACCGGGCCTTGCTCGAACGCGAGGTCGATGAAGGCATCCTCCAGCCGCACGGTCTTCTGGCAGCAATCGATAATGTCTTCCTTCACCGCCTTGGTCAGACAGTCGCGTTCCTTCACGAACTCGTGGAACAGGCGCACGATGCCCTCGCAGTGCAGGCTCTCGTCGCGCACCGACCAGGTGACGATCTGGCCCATGCCCTTCATCTTGTTGAAGCGCGGGAAGTTCATCAGCATCGCGAAGCTGGCGAAGAGCTGCATGCCCTCGGTAAAGCCGCCGAACATGGCGAGGGTGCGGGCGATGTCCTCATCGCTGTCCACGCCGAACTGCTGCATATAATCATGCTTGGCGCGCATCTCGTCATATTCGAGGAACATCGAATATTCGCTCTCGGGCATGCCGATGGTGTCGAGCAGGTGCGAGTAAGCCGCGATGTGGATCGTCTCCATGTTGCTGAACGCGGTCAGCATCATCTTGATCTCGGTCGGCTTGAACACGCGGCCATATTTGTCGTGGTAGCAATCCTGCACTTCCACGTCCGCCTGGGTGAAGAAGCGGAAGATCTGCGTCAGCAGGTTGCGCTCATGGTCGGAGAGCTTCTGCGCCCAGTCGCGGCAATCCTCGCCTAGAGGCACTTCCTCGGGCATCCAGTGGACCTGCTGCTGGCGCTTCCAATAGTCATAGGCCCAGGGATATTCGAAGGGCTTGTAGACCTTGGAGGCTTGGAGAAGCGACATTTTTCCGGGCTCCGCAATTGGGATGGCTGTAGGGCACAAATAACTAGATGAAGGGGGATGCTAGTCCAATCCACCACAATGTCTAGCGGTGTTGTCGCGTTCATCCACAGTAAATTTTGTGTCCCCGGCCTTGACTTTCGCCAGCGCCGCAGGCCGCCGTCGGTTCAGCCGGCCATGCGCTCCAGCCCCCAGGCGAACAGGGCGAGGATGAGCGCGAAAGAGAGGGTCATGGTGCCAGCGATGCGCTTGCCATAGACCCCTTGCGGGGTCCGCGCCTTGCGCGCGAGGATGAGCGCACCGCTGAGCGCAGCAGTGCCCGAGACGCCGGCCATGATGAGCGCCGGGAGGGTCATTTCCAGAAGATGTCGCGCCGTCCCCGGCTGAGCCGATTGCGGAACATCTGCACATACATCCACATGCCGGAAATCGCGAAGAAGACGAGCGCGAAGCCGGAGAGGAGAGAGATGATCACGCCGACCGGGCCGAAAAACTCGCCCGAATGGAGATGATGGAACAGGCCGACCAGCTTGCGGGCGGGGTTCGGCGCGGCCTGTGTGGCTGGCTGGGCGGCTTGCTGGGCGCCGGGCGCACCCGCAGGCGGGCCGGCCTTCTGCGCAGAAACCGGCGTCTGCGCGGCTGGCGGGGCCCCGCGCTCCTCGGTCTCGAACACGCTCCCCCGCGCGACCATCGCGGCAAAATGGCTACCCAAGCCGGTCAGGGCGATGAACAGCATGAACAGGCCGATGAAGACGGTGGTCCAGCGATGCCATTTACGCATGGGTGCATCCTTTCGTGCGGAAGGCGTGTAGCAGCGGGAGGACCGGCGATCGCCATCACCGGCCGCGCCAGCGATCGACATAGACGGTCACCGTCTTGGTCTTGCGCGCGCCCACGCCGAAGACGACGATGCCGAGGAAATAGCCGAAATCATACCATCCGCCATTATTGGGCACGGCATAGACCGCGACATCATCCGCGATCAGCGACAGCGCCCAGGCGAAGGGGAAGATGAAGCCGTGCCACAGGCCGAGCAGGAAGCCGGGCGTATCCGGCGCGCTGCTCACCGCCGCGGCGCTCTGCCGAGCGCATCCGCCTAGGATCAGCAACAGGGCTGCCGGTAAGGCGAGCCCCGCGCCGGTGCCGGCGGAGGGGCGGGGCATGGAGTGCGTGGTCATCGCGTCGGTCATCCGCTGCTATGTGACCGCTCAGGCGGCCGGACGCATTGACCCGTATCAAAAGCGGCGCGCGCCGTCTCGCGCCGGATTGCGCTCGGCGTCCGCCGTGAACGGCCCAGTCGTGGCTGCGATGCGCTGGATGGGGCGGGGTTTTCGGAACGCTCCGCCGCCTCGGCCGTTCTCTCTTCAGTACCATCTAGTTCATTGTATCTGCAGAGAAAAGGAGCGAGCCATGTTCGAGAAGTGGCGCATCAAGGAGCATATGGAAGTCGCGGATGCGAGTGGCCGCCATGTCGGCACAGTCGACAAGGTGGACGGCGATCTGCTGGTCCTCACCCGCACGGATTCGGCGGACAGCCGCCATCACCAGATCAACCTCGATTATGTCGACAGCATCCATGACGATCGCGTCACGCTCAAGCCCGACACGCCCATGCCTGAGGGCCTGACGATCGGCGGCGGCTATGCCGATGGTACGCGCCCCGGCGTGCAGTCCGGCGGCGTGAAGACGGACAGCTATGCCGGCAGCGCGGCGACCACCAGCACGACCGGCACCAACGAGAATTCGCAGATCTTCGGCACCAGCGGCCTTGGCACCGGCATGGGCGGCTCCGGCACGCCCTCGACCTGAGGCACATTCGCCCGAACAAGTCCGGTGGCCGGGTCCCTCCCGCCCGGCCACCAACCATGGCTGCGACGAAAGAGCGCCTGCATACGTCCGTCCGATGCAGCGGGACGGCCCAACGTGCGTCAGGCGCGATTGATCGCGCAGCTCTTGTTCCCTGGCCTGTCGACCCTATCTGATAGGGAACAGGTTCAGTGAATGCTGCACCCAAAGGGGTAGAAAGTCGCTTCGGCGGTGATCTCCCACACACAGCCGAGCGGCTGAAAAGGGTCCGGTCTCCCATCCCCCCACCCCCCGGGAGGCCGGACTTCTTTTTCGCTCACATCTTCCGAAAAGTTGGTCCCGAGATCAGTCGCGGAGGAAGGCCTGCAGCGCCGCGAGCGTTGCCTGCGGGTCGCTCTCCTGCAGATTGTGCGTGGCATTGGGCAGCGCATGGCCGCGCACATCCGTCGCCTCGGCCTGCCACACGCCCAATATGTCATCGAACAGGCGCGGATAGAGGCCCTTGCCGGCCCAGATGGCGAGCAGCGGGCACGTGATCTTCTTCCCCGCCGCCAGATCGGCATGGTCCAGATCCAGATCGACCGAGGCCGAGGCACGATAATCCTCGCACATCGCATGGAGCATGGCCGGGTCGAGCCGGTGGCGATCATATTCCCGCTCGATTTCGCTGGTCGCGTCGCCCGAGCGCGCCTGGTAGCGCGCCAGCGTCTCCTCCTCCGGAATGGGCGCCGGGCGCAGGAAGCTGAACCAGTGATAATAGCCGCGCACGAAGCCGAGCGTGACATGGCTGTAGAGATAATGCTCCGGCAATATGTCCAGCACCGCGAGCTTGCGGACCTTCTCGGGATGATCCAGCGCCATCCGCCGCCCGACCCGCGCGCCCCGATCATGGCCGACGAGCAGGAAGCGCTCATGGCCCAGCTGCGCCATCACCTCCACGCCATCCTGCGCCATCGCCCGCTTGGAATAAGCCGAATGATCCGCGCCGCCCTCCGGCTTGCTGCTATCCCCATAACCGCGCAGATCGGCCAGCACGACGGTATAATCCCGCGCCAGCGCCGGGGCGACGAGATGCCAGGTGACAAGCGATTCCGGCGCGCCATGGAGCATGAGCAACGGCGGCCCCGATCCGCCCGCGACGACATTGATCTCCGCACCGCTGGTCCTGATCCGCAGGTTGCGAAAGCCGGGGTAGAGCTTCTGCCAGATGGGCGAGCCGGGGGACTGCGCCTGCGCGGCGGCGGGCGCGATGTTGGCGGCGAGGCTCGCGGCGCCGACGGCGGCGGTTTGCTTGATGAAGTCGCGTCGGCTGTTCATGGGGCGGGCCTCTCCGGTTTTGCTGCGGACTATGCGCGCTCTCAGAGTGAGGGGCCGGCGGGAGGCGGTCAAGCGTGTCGGCGGCCTTACCAGTTGCCGCCGCTCTCCTTGATGGCCTTGAGCAGCGCTTTCTTGCTTTCCGTGCGCCGGGTGCCGCTGTTGCGGGGGATGTCGGCGTCCGTGATGCCGAGTTCCGCGCGGCGGCGGGCGAGCTTCTCGGCAAACGCGCCAAAGGTGACGCGCTGGCCGGGCCAGTCGGTTCTATCCTTCGCCTGCGACATCATCGGCTCCAAAACCTTCGTCCGTTTCCTGACTGACGCGGGCTTCAAGATAGGTGATATCGGCGTCCGGGTGAAGATGCAGTAATGAGCGCGCGTTTGTCAGCAGTTCGCGCGCGAACGGGGACAAGGGCGTTCTCGGGGAGGGCCTTTGCCGCGGCACTTTGCGCCGAGCGGCGGATGGGGCGGGGGCAGCGGACGCGCCGCCAGTCGCTTTCGTGGTGGATTTGGGGGAAATGCGGCTCTGCCTGGCCATGATCGTCCTCCACGAAGAGAGGGGGACGGGCCATATATGATGGATGGGGGCTGTAAGACAGAGGCTAGTCTTCAGAATACCGTCCAACTCCAGCATTCTCACTTACTGCATAAGTTCGAAACGATGGCGCTCAGAATGGTCCTCTGCCCGGAGGCCAAATCCCTCAGCTCATCTTCAATTCTAGTGAGCCTAGCATCCAATGCCATTTGGGCAGACTGGATAGCTTCGAAGGCATCGAGGCTAACACTGCCATTTCTCTGATAATGACTTTCATTATCAATATTCGCCCGAGGCAAATTAACCTCTGCATTGTTATCGGAGTTATCCTTGGCCAAAGCTTTTTCCGCTGCTTCGCGCATGCGCAAAGAAACCCAGCTTCCAATCTTCATACCTTCTCTGCTGGCCGCGTAACGCATCAAACGGATGGTATCTGTCTCAACGCCCTTCAAGGTGTATTGCCGACGTTCTGGGGTCCCATCGTTGCCGGAATCAAAAACACCAATATCAGAGCCGCCCGAACCTACATCGAACATTGCTCTCTCCTTCACAAAACAAAAACGATTTCAGGAATTTATGGTTCCTGTTACTAGTGTTTATAACTACTAGGATTGTAGTACTCTTAGGGTCCTTTCGGCCTCCTCTGTCAACATCCTGATGACCAATCTGACGACCAATTGTGCGTAAAATGCGCTGAAATGAAGGTCAATTCAAGTTGGCACACTTGTCGCTTGTGTGCCAATGGGGTACTGAAGGACCCCAGGAGCGGGAGAGGGAGCAGGCTGGCAAGTAGGGGGGTCGAGATGACCGTCGAATCGAATGAAGCTATACAACTCGAATTATTCGATCTCATCGGTCACTTGCAGGATGCGTCGCTACGCGCCTGCCAGAAACTTGCTGGTTTGTGCTCTACAGGTAAACCAGCGCACGCCGAGTTGAGCCGGAAATTTCGTAGCTGTGTCACTGACATAGATCGGGTTGTTATTGAAGCGCTGACCGACGCTCAGGGCGCCTTCATCGTGCAAAGTGGAATTTTGAGAGTTGCGGAAGATCCAATTTCCCGTTTGCTGACGATTGTTTTGAACGAGGTGGAGCAGCTTATAGACGCCAACGCTAAGTCAGTAGACGGTAATGAAATACCTGAACTTCTAGAGCGGTTGGTCGTCCAATACGTCTTTCATGAGCTTCGCCATCGGACACAAGGTCTGTCTCGGTACGAAGACATTCAGAAGCTCAAAGGTCTCGACAGTTCGATTGTCTCAGATTACGATGTATTCGCAGATCGGGATGCGGCTTCTGCTGTCGCTATGATCTATGCCAAGGATGAATCTCGGGCTACCTATCTTGAACTATTTCGAGATGCCCTATTCTTCTCAACAAATTACTTCTTTCAGGTATTCCCTGTTCCAGTTAACCGACCAGACAAGGTTGCTAGGGCTATGGCAATTTTGTTTATGGCTGCTCGGCTCGCGAGATGTAATTTTGAGAATGGCGTGCAGGAAGATGTTGAGTTTCCGTTGGATGCCCCCCTTCACGTTTCCCTTTCCATGAAAACTAAGAAGCTCGCTATTCATATTGGTGAACCGTCACGGGAGTTGTTGGGTACTGCGGATAACGATGATGGGGTGGGTGAACTAATCGATCAGATTTGTGCGCAGGATTTTGGCAGTGCAATCGAGACGTCTACCAGGCTGATGAATAAATTGCAGCTGCTCGGCTAGGCTTTCACTCCGCCGCCTCACTCACAGCCTTCTTCCCCAGCAACGGCGCCAGATACCGCCCCGTATAGCTCCGCTTCTCCTTCACCACCTGCTCGGGCGTGCCGGTCGCGACGATCTCGCCGCCCTTCACGCCGCCTTCCGGCCCCAGGTCGATGATCCAGTCGGCGGTCTTGATGACATCGAGATTATGCTCGATCACCACCACGCTGTTTCCCTGCTCGACCAGCGCGTGGAGCACTTCGAGCAGTTTGCGCACATCCTCGAAGTGGAGGCCGGTGGTGGGTTCATCGAGGATGTAGAGGGTGTTGCCGGTGGCGCGGCGGCTCAGCTCCTTGGCGAGCTTCACGCGCTGGGCCTCGCCGCCTGAGAGCGTCGTCGCCTGCTGGCCGACCTTCACATAGCCCAGGCCCACTTCCGCGAGCATGGCCATGCGGTCGCGGATCGGCGGCACGGCCTTGAAGAACTCGACGGCGTCTTCCACCGTCATGTCCAGCACGTCGGCGATGCTGTGGCCCTTGAACTTCACCTCCAGCGTCTCGCGATTGTAGCGCTTGCCGTGGCATTCCTCGCATGTGACGTAGACGTCCGGCAGGAAGTGCATCTCGATCTTGATGACGCCATCGCCCTGGCAGGCCTCGCAGCGGCCGCCCTTCACGTTGAAGGAGAAGCGGCCGGGCTTGTAGCCCCGCGCCTGGCTTTCCGGCAGACCGGCGAACCAGTCGCGGATGTTGGTGAAGGCGCCGGTATAGGTCGCCGGGTTGGAGCGCGGGGTGCGGCCAATGGGCGACTGATCGATGTCGATCACCTTGTCGAGATGCTCCAGCCCCTCGATCTTGTCATGCGCACCGGCGATCACGCGGGCGCCATTCAGCGCGCGGGCGCTGGCGGCATAGAGCGTATCGATGGTGAAGCTGGACTTGCCCGACCCGGAGACGCCGGTGATGCAGGTGAAGGTGCCGAGCGGGATGGACGCGCTGACGCCCTTCAGATTGTTGGCACGGGCATTTTTGACGGTCAGCTTCTTGCCGCTGCCCTTGCGGCGCTTGGCGGCGACGGGGATTTCCCGCGTGCCGTTGAGATAATCGGCGGTGAGCGAGCCCTGCGTCGCCAGCACATCGGCCAGCGTGCCCTGCGCGACGATCTCGCCGCCATGCACGCCGGCGCCCGGCCCCATGTCCACGATATGGTCGGCCGCGCGGATCGCGTCCTCATCATGCTCCACGACGATGACGGTGTTGCCGAGATCGCGCAGGCGCTTGAGCGTCACCAGCAGCATGTCGTTGTCGCGCTGGTGGAGGCCGATGCTCGGCTCGTCCAGCACATAAAGCACGCCAGAGAGGCCCGAGCCGATCTGGCTGGCGAGGCGGATGCGCTGGCTCTCGCCGCCCGACAGGGTGCCGCTGGTGCGGTCCAGATTGAGATAATCGAGGCCGACATTGTTGAGGAAACCGAGCCGCTCGATAATCTCCTTCAGGATGGCCTTGGCGATCTGGTTCTGCTGGTCGGTCAGCTGCTGGGGCAGGGCGGTGAACCAGGCCAGCGCATCCACCACGCTCATGCGGGTGGGGGTGGCGATGTCCTGCATCGCGACCTTCACGGCCAGCGCCTCGGGCTTTAGGCGCGCGCCGCCGCAGGTCTCGCAGGGCTGCGCGGTCTGGAACTTGCCCAGCTCCTCGCGCATCCAGGCGCTGTCCGTCTGCAGCATCCGGCGGTTGAGATTGCCGATGACGCCCTCGAACGGCTTGGAGACGCTATAGCTCTTGCGCCCATCCTGGAAGGTGAGGGTGACCGGCTTGCCGCCCGTGCCGTGCAGGATGATGAGGCGCACCTCGCCCGGCAGCTCGTTCCACGGCGTCTCCAGGCTGAAGCCATAGGCCTTGGCGAGGGAGGCGAGCACCTGCATGTAATAAGGGCTCGGCGGATTGGACTTGGCCCAGGGCACGATCGCGCCCTTTTTGAGGGTCAGCGCCTCATTGGGGACAACGAGCTGCTCGTCAAACTCCAGCTTCTCGCCCAGGCCATCGCAGGCCGGGCAGGCGCCCTGCGGTGCGTTGAACGAGAACAGGCGCGGCTCGATCTCCTGAATGGTGAAGCCGCTGACGGGGCATGCGAATTTTTCGGAGAAGATGATGCGGTTGGCCGGGATGCCGGCGTTTTTCATGCCGGTCTTGCCTTTGGCACTGCCTCCGTTCGCATCGAGCGAAGTCGAGATGCCAGCAGCGTTCTCCTCTTGTGTCTCGACTTCGCTCGACACGGACGGGGAGGGCGTGCTGCCCAGTTCCGCCACCGTCCCCTCAGCCAGATCCACATAAGCCAGCCCCTCGGCCAGCTTGAGCGCCGTCTCGAAGCTCTCCGCCAGCCGCTGCGCCATATCCTCGCGGACCACCACGCGGTCCACCACCACCTCGATGTCGTGCTTGTACTTCTTGTCGAGCGCGGGGGCTTCCTCGATGGGGTAGAACTCGCCATCGATGCGCACGCGGGTGAAGCCGGCGCGCTGCCACTCGGCCAGTTCCTTGCGATACTCGCCCTTGCGGCCCCGCACGACCGGGGCGAGCAGATAGACCCGCGTCCCCTCCGGCAGCGCCAGTACGCGGTCGACCATCTGGCTCACCGTCTGCGCGCTGATCGGCAGGCCGGTGGCGGGGGAGTAAGGCACGCCCACGCGCGCCCACAGCAGGCGCATATAGTCGTAGATCTCGGTCACGGTCGCGACCGTGGAGCGCGGGTTGCGGCTCGTGGTCTTCTGCTCGATCGAGATGGCCGGCGAGAGGCCGTCGATATGCTCGACATCCGGCTTCTGCATCATCTCCAGAAACTGGCGCGCATAAGCGGAGAGGGACTCCACATAGCGCCGCTGCCCCTCGGCATAGATGGTGTCGAAGGCGAGGCTCGACTTGCCGCTGCCGGAGAGGCCCGTGATGACGACCAGCGCATCGCGCGGCAGATCCACGTCAATGCCCTTGAGATTGTGCTCGCGCGCGCCGCGCACCGAAATATGGGTAAGGCTCATGGGCGGTGTTCTATCTCTGTTCCTGAAGGGAATCCAGCGGCAAGGTTCAGCCAGAGGCACAGATAGGATCGCCCGAGGCCAGATGCGAGATGGCCCGACGGACATTCGCGCGATTGCACGTGCATCGAGTCTTGATCTTAATCATTGTACCAACAGGCCGTGGCGTGGAATGCCCGGCCCGACAGACGACGGAGAACGACATGACCCTGGCACGTTACGCACGACTGGCGACCCTTGCAGGCACCATGATGGTTTCAGCCACCGTCGCGCTGGCGCAGGACACGCCGCAGGAGCAGGAAGAGCGGCGTGTGCTCCATGCCGAGCAGGCAAAGCTGGCTGCGCAGCAGATGAGTGATTTCGAGGCGCAGAAGAAAGCCATTGCCGACGAGCAGGCCGCGCGCGAACAGACCTATCGCGACGCGCTGGCGGCGCGGGATGCAGAAATCGCCGCCGAACAGGCGCAGGCCGCCGAGGCGCGGGCGAAGTGGGAAGCGGATGTCGCGGCCTGTCTGGCTGGCGACAAGACCAAATGCGCGCCGCTTCCGCCCAAGACCGGAAAGTAGGAGGCCGCCCCCGCGCGACAGCTCCTTGCAAACGTTAGGGGCTGACGTCGTGGACCAGATGCTCGAGCTCGGCGGGGTCCGGATAGACGCCCGCCAGCACGTGATCGAAATGGGTGCGCACCATGTCGTTGCATGAACAGGCGCGCTGACGCAGCCGATCCGCATCCAGCACGACGAGCGAGCCGCGCCGGGTCTGGACAAGCCCGTCGGTCTTGAAGCTCTTGATCAGGCGGCTGGCATAGCTGCGCGCAATGCCGAGCAGGGAGCCGAATTCCTCCTGCGTCATCATCACCTGATTGTTGCCAGTGCGATCGACAGCGGCCGTCAGCCATTTGGCCGCCCGCATCTCCAGGCTGTGGACCGCGTTACACGCGACCGACTGGAAAATCTGGGCGAGCAGACAGTCCGCATAGCGGCTGAGCAGATCGCGAATGGCGGGAGAACTCGCTTTCAGCGTCTCCAGCGTCGCAGAATCGAACCGGGCGAAATAGCCGCCATGCATCACGCATGACCGGGAGTAAGCCGCCAGCCGCCCACTGCTGACGATGCCGCCCACAGCGCCCTCACGGCCGACCATCGCGATCTCGACCGACGAACCGTCGTCCATCAGCACGTGGAAAGTCGCGACCGCATCGCCAAGGGGGAAATAAGCGGCCACCACGGTATCGCCGGGGTCGTAAAGGGTCGTGCCCGTGGGTAGGCGCACGACGCGCGCCACTTTGGCCATCAGCGCCAGATCGGCAGGGTTCAGCGCTGCCACCAGATTGTTATGATCGATGCCGGGCGAGACAATGTCGTGCATGCGATGCATAACGATCAGCCCCCGCCGCAGTTCCCATCTATGTTCAAAAGTGAACAGACATCCATCAACTCACCGCGCATAGAGGCACCGCAGAGCCGCGTTCATGATAGTAAACGGGTCGCAAAGGGTCAGTAACAGGGGCAGGCCGGCGCCTCTCGTTGAATGTTCGAGGAACCGGGGATGCTGAATGTTCTTTTGCTTGAAGATGAAATGCTTATCGCGCTCGACCTTGAGTTGACGTTGCGCGAATTGGGGGCGGATGAAGTCTATCCCGTCGCCACAGTGAGCCAGGCGCTTACAGCTCTGGAAAGCGGCAATATCACCGGCGCGATCGTCGATTATAATCTGGGCGGCGAAACCTCGGAGCCGGTGCTGATGGAACTGGAGGCCCGCAAAATCCCGTTCGTGGTGATGAGCGGCTATCCGGACAGCAGCTATCTGGGCGATGGCACCAGGGATTGGCCGATGCTTCCCAAGCCGGCGGGGCTGAGCGCCCTGCGCGAGGTTCTTGCCAGCATGAAAGCCTCGAAAAGCTAGGCGGGAGGCGCTATCGCCGTGACGCGAGGCTGGCGAAGCAGGGCGCATTCCAAGCGTGGCGAATACTTGACCATGCTAATGATTGTGCTACTATCGGCCTCCTCAGGAGCAGGATAGACTGATGACGATCACGGCCACACCCATCACCCCCCGTTTCGGCGCCGAAATTTCTGGCGTGGACATCAGCAAGCCGCTGGATGCGGATACGATCGCCGAGCTGATCGCTCAGCAGGATCGCTGGGGCGTGACCGTCTACCGGAACACCGGGCTGGACGATGAAGGGCAGATCGCCTTTGCGCGCAATTTTGGCCATCTGGAGAGTCTGCCGCCCCGCGAGGGCCGGCCGCGCATATTCCTGTTCAACGCCGGCAATCTGAATGCGCAGGGCGAGATCAACTGGGATCCGGGCGCCACGACCTATCGCAAGGGCGATCAGATTTGGCACACGGACAGCAGCTTCATGGATCTGCGCACATCTTATTCCATGCTCCGCGCCGTCGAAGTGCCGCCGTCCGGCGGGCCGACCTGGTTTGCCGATGCACGCTCGGCTTATGACGACCTGCCGCAGGACGTGAAGGACAAGATCGAAAATCTGGAATGCGAGCACAGCCTCTGGTGGTCGCGCAAGCAGGGCGGCGCCGAAATCAGCCGCGAGGATATCGAGGCGCGTCACCGCCCGGTCCATAAGCTGGTGCATGTCCACAAGGGTTCGGGCCGCAAGATGATCTACGCCGGCGCGCACTGCTATCGCGTGGTTGGCTGGGGCTGGGAAGAGAGCCGCGAACTCATCGATTATCTCAACAACTTCGCGACGCAGGACCAATATGCCATCAGCGTCGATTATGCCGTCGGCGACATGGTGATCTGGGATAATCTTGCCGTGTTCCATAAGGGCGGCCAGTTCGACTGGAACGAGCGCCGCGACATGCGCCGCGCCACCGTGCGTGAAGCGCCGGCACCGGAGGTCGAGGACGATCCGTTCGGCGAGCTGTTCCGGACTGCGCCCACGATTTCTCCCAAGGGCGCCGCAGCAGCCTGATCCTCACTTTGCAGGCTTTCCCGCAGCTGTGGGCATTCGTCGCACGCATCGGTCTGCTTGCCTTGTGGCTTCAAGCAGCTACTATCGGGGGAACTAGGGCAAAGAAATACAGGCCGGTGGCTGGCGGGGGCCGCGAACGGACTCGGTATTCTTCGTGGAATGTTGCGCTGCAATATCGTTTGTTCCGCCGATGCTTCGCGAAATAGATCCGAAATTACAAAGACTTTCCGAATTTTCCGGCAGGACGAATGCGGCTCGGAAAAAATCCTGTTGCGTTGCACAAGATAATCTGATTCCATGTGAACGTTGCACAACGGAGGCTTAAGCTGCCGGTAACCAGGCAGGGCATAGTCTCTAAGACGTAAATGATGGAGGCAGCATTGGGTCAGCATTCCAAGCCGACTGACGGGGCCGTAACCCTCGCGGAACTGCGCGAGTTCGCCTCCTTCCCGGCTGCAACGCAGCGTTACATCCGCCGCTCTCTTGATGTCGCCTTCCATCGTGGCGCGCCCATGGAAACCTGGGGCCGCGACGTTGTCGAGGCAGCGAGTATCAAGGCGCAGAGCCGGCTCTATGGCCGGCTGGACGAGATCAAGGCGCGGGTGCCCGATGATAGCGGGCTGGATCAGGTCGAGCCGTTCATGGCGCCGCTGGTCACCGTCTCCGCCTTCGACCTTGGCCAGAACCGGCTGAACAGCTTCTCGGCCTATCGCTTCCTCTACGAGCGTCTCATCGGCGCAGGGTCGCGCCCCTGGCTGCCCGGCGCCTTCTGCGCCGCCGCCAGCCTGCCGCACCTCCATCCTGAACGTCGGCGAGCGTTGCTCCAGTCGATCAGCGAAGCCGCCGCCACGGCTGCGGGCTGGTCGAGCCGCGAGCCGAGCTTCTACCCCGAATGGGTAGAAAAGGTGGATGTGAGCAAGGAGCCGCATTGAGGGCGAGGGTGCCGCTGGTTCGGGCGACCTGACGGTGCATTCAAAAACGTCGTCACCCCGGACTTGATCCGGGGTCCCGCTACCTTCTGGACTTAAGGGCGCAAACGCGTTCCGGCAGTCCCGACCCACGCATCACAAGAAGCTGGACCCCGGATCAAGTCCGGGGTGACGAAGTGGGGGGCGGCGGCCCTATTCTTATGCGGCGTCATCCGCGTCGCTCACTCCGCCGCCAGCAAATCCTCAGCCGCCTGCAAATCCACCGAGACCAGCCGGCTCACACCCTGCTCGATCATCGTCACCCCGAACAGCCGGTGCATCCGGCTCATGGTAACAGCGTTGTGCGTGACGATCAGATAGCGGGTCGCAGTATCCTGCACCATCCGCTCCAACAGTCCGCAGAAGCGCTCGATATTGGCGTCATCCAGCGGCGCATCGACCTCGTCCAGCACGCAAATCGGTGCTGGATTGGTTAGAAAGAGCCCGAAAATAAGCGCGACTGCGGTGAGAGCCTGCTCGCCACCCGAAAGCAGGGTAAGCGTCGTCAGCCGCTTGCCCGGCGGCTGGGCGAGGATTTCAAGGCCAGCCTCCAGCGGATCATCGCTCTCGATCAGTTCCAGATGCGCGCTGCCGCCCTGGAAGAGCGTGCTGAACAAGCGCTGGAAATGGCCGTTCACGGCCTCGAAGGCTGCGAGCAGCCGTTGCCGTCCCTCGCGATTAAGATGGCCGATGGAGCCGCGCAGCTGGTTGATCGCGGTGGTGAGTTCCTCGCTTTCGGCGCGGCTCCTGGTCTGCGTCTCCTCCAGCTCGGACAGTTCCGAGGCGGCGACGAGATTGACCGGGCCGATCCGCTCGCGGTCCAGCACCAGCTTGTCATAGCGGGCCTGCTCTTCGGATGCGGCTACGACCTCCTCGCTCGCGAAGCCAAGCTTGCTCGGCAGCACGGGCGGCGGGCAGGAGAAGCGCTCGCCGCAGGCCTGACCGATTTCCCGGCGGCGCGCGACGGCATGTTCGGCGCGCGCCTGCGCTCCGGCCCGCGCTTCGCGGGCGGTGGAGAGAGCTTCATTGGCATTGGCGAGCGCCTTCTCGGCGGTGGCCAATGTGGCCTCGGCCGCGGCTTCCTCGCTGCGGCTGCGCTCGACGGCGGCCTGATGGTCGCGAGCGGCCTGCGTCAGGGCGTCGAGTTCCGTCGTCAGCGCTGCGGGCCGATCGCGCAGCCCGTCCAGTTCGCTGGCCTGTGCTTCGGCGCGGGTCTTCATCTCGGCGACGCGGCGCACGGCATCGCCAGCGCGCGCCTTCCAGCCCGCCACGTCGCTGCGGATCGCCTTCACGCGCTCCTCATCGGCAGCCAATGCTCGCTCGGCCATGGCCCGCTCGGCCTGCACCTGACCGATCGCGGCCCGGCACCGTTCCGCGCTGGACTTGAGCAGATCGACGCGCGCAGCGGTGTCGTCACCGGCCGGGAGCGCATCATGGGTAGCCTGCGCGCTCTCCAACTCGCGCTCGGCGGTGGTGAGATCGGCAGAGGCTTCCTGATGGCGCCGGTCGAGGTCCGCGCGCTGGCCAGCAAGGCGCTCCAATGCGGTCGCCACTTCGCCGAGCGTGCGCTCCGCCCCGCGCAGGGCCGTATCGGCAGCGCTCATCGCCTCGCGGGCAGCGCGCTCGTCGGTGCCGGCCTCGCGCAGCGATGTCTCGGCGACGCCCAAGGCCTGTTCGGCAGCGCTGACCGTGGCAGCGACGGCAGGCCGCTCCTGCTCGATGGCCGCAAGGCGGTTGATGCGGATCAGCCGCTCGGCTGCTGCACCGCCGCCTTCCTGCGCCACAAAGCCGTCCCAGCGCCGCAATTGTCCGTCGCGCGTGACAAGGCGCTGGCCGACCGCAAGCGGCTGGCCATCATCCTGCTCGACCACGGCGATCTGCGCGAGGCGGCGGGCCAGCGCCTCGGGCGCGCGGACATGGGCAGCGAGCGGCGCGCATCCATTCGGCAAAGCAGGGTCGCGCGCATCGATAGCGGCGCCGCTCCAGCGTGCCAGACCCTGCGCCCCGAGCGCGGCTTGCAGATCATCGCCCAGCGCGGCGGCCAGCGCATGCTCATAGCCGGGGTCGACGCGCAGGGCGTCGATGGCGCGATCGCTACTGCCCTGTGTCTCCAGCCCGCGTGCCAGTGCCTTGGCTTCGCTATCCAGCGCGGCGACGGTGGCGCGGGCAGCCGCGAGCGCGCGCTGTTGCTCGGCGACCGCCTGCGTATGCGTCTCGCGCGCCTGCGCGGCGGCGGCGATGCGCGCCTCGGCATCGGTGCGCCCGGTGAGGGCATCGGCCTTGGCCTGCTCGGCCTCGCGCTGGCGGGTGGCGAGCGGCGCGGCATCGGGCAGGGCGGCGAGGGCGGCAGCGATGCGCTCGGCCTCGCTGCGAGCGCGGGCGAGCTTCTGCCGCGCGGCATTCAGCCCAGCCTCGGCAACCCGGCGCTCGGCCTGCTCACCGGCCAGTCGCGCCATGGCCTGCGCCAGCGCCACCTCGGCATCGCGGCTGGCCGTCTCGGCCTCCGCGAGGCGCGTGACGAAGGCCGGCAGTGTCGTCTTGGCCGCCTTGATCCGCTCGGCAAGCGTCGCATCCTCGGCCTGCAGCGCCTCGATGGCATTGGCGGCATCGGCGGCAAGCGCGCCCTCGCGCTGCTGATCTTCGCTCACGCGGGCGAGCTGGCTTTCCAGCTCGGCGATCCGGCGCAGCAGGGTATCGCGTTCGCCTGTCAGCCGCTCCAGCGCGAAACGGGCCTCGGTCGCGGCCTCCCGGGCCTCGTTGGCGGCCGTGCGCGCGCGTGCCAGTGTCTCGATGGCGGCCTGCTGATGAGCGGCGGCGCCCAGCTGCGCCTCCTGCGCCACCCGCACCAGAGCCTCGGCCTTCTCCGCATCCTGCGCGGCACGGTCGGCTTCGGTCGCGGCCTCGCGATGGCGGGCGAAGAACACGCGTCCCTCGGCCAGCACGATCTTTTCGCTCAATTCCGTGTAGCGCTCGGCGGCCCGCGCTTGCCGACGGAGCGCATTGGCGCGCACGTCCATTTCGGCAAGGATTTCATCCAGCCGGGCGAGATTGGCCGCGCTCGCGCGCAATTTCTGCTCGGCATCCTTGCGGCGCACATGCAGGCCGGCGATGCCCGCCGCTTCTTCCAGCATCGCGCGGCGCTCGGCGGGCTTGGCGGCGATGACGGCGGCGATCTTGCCCTGGCTGACCAGTGCCGGGCTGTGCGGACCGGTGGCGGCATCGGCGAAGAGCAGCGCGACATCCTTGGCGCGCACGTCCCGCCCGTTGGCGCGATAGGCGCTGCCCGCGCCGCGCTCGATGCGCCGCATGACTTCCAGCTCGCCATCGCTGGCCATGTCGATCGCCGGCAACACAGTGCCAGGCGGCACGCTGGCGAACAGGCCGACTTCCGCGAAATCGCGCGCCGGGCGAGTGGCGGTGCCGGCGAAGATCACATCGTCCATGCCGCCGCCGCGCATGGATTTGGGGCTGGATTCGCCCATCACCCAGCGGATCGCCTCCAGCAGATTGGATTTGCCGCAGCCATTCGGCCCGACGATGCCGGTCAGCCCCGGCTCGATCCGCAGCTCGGTCGGCTCGACGAAGCTCTTGAAGCCGGTCAGCTTGAGGCGGCGAATCTGCATGGCTTAGCGGGCAGGGCGGCCCAGCCGGCCTGACCCAGCCTGCGAGGCGGTGCGCCGTCTGACGCCCGCTCCGATGCTATGGCCCCCCAGCCTCGCCAATCAGGCGCCTGCGTTCTTCAGCTGCTCGACGAGCTGCGGCCAGGTCGACACATTGTCGAGCTTGCTGCCGTTCATGATGAAGCTCGGCGTGCCGGTGATGGAATATTGCGCCGTGTCGCGCTCCACATTCGCAGCGAGCGATTCGGCCGTCTTGGGGTCGGCCAGGCACTGGCGGGCCTTCGACTCAGGCACGCCGCGCTCCATGGCGAACTCGATCAGCCCGGCAGCCTCGGCCATGCGCTGGAAGCGCTGATCCGGCGCGGCCGACATCGCGTTCTTATACGCATCCTCGCCGGCGGACTGCAGCTTCTCGATGATCGCCTGCTGATTGGTGAAGAACTGATGGGTCAGCGGGAAGAAGGCTTCCGGTCCCGTGCAGCGGGCCAGCATGGCCATGCTGATGTCCAGCGGGTTCATCACGAAGTTGCGGAACTCGAAGCTGACCTGGCCCGTGTTCACATAATCGCGCTCGAGCACATCCTTGGATTCCTCGGAGAAGTGCGCGCAGTGCGGGCAGGTGTTGGATGCGAACTCGATGATCTTGATCGGCGCATCCGGGTTGCCCATGCGGATGCCGCCCTCGGGCGTGGCGACGACCTGCTGCGCCCATGTGGTCCCCGCCGGCGCGGCTTTGCCTTCCACCTTGCCGATGGGCGCGCTCGAGTTGCTGTCCTGAGAGCCGCAGGCAGCGAGAGCCAGCAGAGCGAGGGCGAGCGGGGCGGTAGCAAGGCGTTTCATGGGACGGATGGGCCTCATCGATCGGGGGACGGAAAGTGGCTGTGCGGGCCGGTCTAGCTCACTTGCCGGACGCGGGCAATGGCGGCAGCAGGGGGCGCAGCGCGTCCCACGTATGCACATTCTCCAGCGGTTTGCCGTTGAGCAGGAAGAAGGGCGTGCCGGTGAATTCCTTGAAGGTGCCGGCGCTGGAGGTCAGCCCGAGCACGGTCTTGAGCATCGCCTCGTCGGCCAGGCATTTGCCCTGCGCCGCCGGTGTCAGGCCGCGCTTGGTGAGGAGCGGGCCGAGCCCGGTGCCCCCGGCGATGGCGGTCAGCTGCGCGGCGCGATTGGCGGCCGGCGGCTTGCCTTCCTGCGCCTGGGCAAAGCTCTGCGCGCGGGTCATCCAGGCCTGATAATCGGCGAACATCGCCTCATGATTGCCAACGAACCGCGTCGCGCCGCCGCAGCGCGCGAGCAGCGCCGCCGTCAGGTCGAAGGGATCGCGCACGAAATTGCGCAGTTCCAGCGAGACGAGGCCGCGCCGGATCCACTGGGCCTTGAGCGCGGGCGTTCCGGTCGCCTGAAAATCCGCGCAATGCGAGCAGGTGTAGCTCAGATATTCGACCAGCTTGGTGGGCGCCGCCGGATTGCCGACCACGAAGGCGCCGTTCGCACCCAGCGTTACGGTCTGGCTCCAGTCGCGCGCCGCGCTGCGCTGCGCACTGGCGGGGGCTGGCAGCAGCAGGGCGAGGGCAAGCGTCAGCGCCGCAAGGCACAGGGCACCCAGTGCGGCGATCTGTCGGGAGACGGACGAAGCTGGCGAGATGACGGTCATGGGCATGGTCCCGTGGTGGAAATTTGGCTTAGCTGATCTTGGGGGGGCGCACAGGGTTGGAGAAGCTGCGCGCCATTGATTCGAGCACGGTGCGCAGTTCCGGGTCGCTCACTTCGCGCAGGCCCTCGCCCAGCTCCTGGGGGATCGGGCGCAGCATCGTGGGCGGCGGGCGATGCACCGGCTCACGCGGGATGACCTGGCCCTGCTTGATGGCGACGCGGGAGACGGCCTCATAGCCGAAGAAGCGGTTCACCCGCTCGATGATCTCCGGCACGATATGCTGGACCATCGGCGCATGGCCGCTGGCGACCGTCAGCTGCAGCGTCCCCCCCGAGCGCTTGCCGGTGGGGAAGCGGATCGAGTCGGGGCTGGTCAGCTCCGCATAGCGCTTGCCGACAATCTCGGCCCAGCGCGTGACGATGCTCGATTGGATGAAGCCGAATTTGCGGAAGGCGGCCCGGCCAATGTCCGGCATGAGATCGGAAATCGCGCGGGGCGCGTTGATTCGCGGGCGTTCCTGCGGCGGCATCTCGGCCTTGCCGGCCCCATTGGCCTTGCGCGCGGCCGGGCGTTTGGCCCGGCTGGCCTTTGTGGGCGCCTGCGCATCTGGGGTGGCTTCTGTCATGGCTGCGTCCATGCCATAGGCACGCCATGGCCGTCGATGGATTAATCGCAAAGCGGGGGATGGAAGAGGCGGTCGCTCCGGCGCTGCTCGCGCATTATCGCCGCCATGCGCGCGCACTGCCCTGGCGCAGCCCGCCCGGTGCGCCGCCGCCGGACCCGTACCGCGTCTGGCTCTCCGAAATCATGCTCCAGCAGACGACGGTGGCGGCCGTCGCGCCTTATTATGAGCGCTTTCTGGCGCGCTGGCCGACGGTCGAGGCGCTGGCGGCTGCGGAGGATGGCGATCTGATGGCCGCCTGGGCAGGTCTTGGCTATTATGCCCGCGCCCGCAATCTGCTAGCCTGCGCGCGCTATGTCGCAGGCGCGCTGGGCGGGCGTTTCCCCTCGGACGAGGCGGGCTTGCGCGCTCTGCCTGGTGTCGGCGCCTATACGGCGGCGGCCGTCGCCGCCATCGCCTTCGAGCAGCGCGCCGTTGTGGTGGATGGCAATGTCGAGCGGGTGGTGAGCCGGCTGTTCGCGGTGGAGACGCCGCTGCCGGCGGCCAAGCCGATCCTGCGGGCGCTGGCTGACCGCATCACCCCGCAGGCTCATGCCGGCGATTTCGCGCAGGCCATGATGGATCTGGGCGCCACGGTCTGCACCCCGCGCAATCCCGCCTGCCTCGCCTGTCCGCTCTCGGAGCTTTGTGCCGCGCGGGCAACGGGCGATTCGGCCCGCTATCCGCTCAAGGCCGCGAAGAAGGCGCGCCCGACGCGCAGCGGCACCGCCTGGTGGGTCGAGACCCGCAATGCTGTCTGGCTGGTCCGGCGGCCGGACAAGGGCCTGCTCGGCGGAATGCTGGCGCTGCCGACCAGCGACTGGAGCGAAGCGCCAGAGGCTCTGCCGCATGCGCCTCTGGCGGGCAGCTGGCAGATACTCAACCAGCCGGTGCGCCATGTGTTCACCCATTTCGCGCTCGATCTGCGCGTGGCCATGCTGCGGATCGAGAATGGGGCCGATCCCGCCGTGCTTGCCAGCGCCCTGGGGCCGGGCCAATTGTGGCCCCTCGACACGCTGGCCGATGCGGGGCTGCCCACCGTCTTTGCCCGGGCGGCGCAAGCGGCACTGGACGCCAGAGAGCAGGAGAATGCGCATCATGACCCGGCCTGATCTGCCCGCGCGGCAGGCAATCACCTTCACCGGCGGCACGCTCGACCGCGCTGATCAGCTGCGCGTGCACCCCGACCGGCTGGCCGGGGCCTGGGCCGATCCGCGCGCGCGCATCGTGCAACTCGATGGGCTGGACCCGGTGATCGAGCCGGACGGCACGCTCGCCAGCGAGCCGGTGCCGCCCGGCGCTGTGCTGGCCGACCACGCCCTGCTCGGGCTGCGCGAGGACGGCACGCCGGTTTTCGTCCCGCTGCTTGTCGAGCACAGCGTCGAGCCCCCGAGCTTTCCCGCGAAAGTGTGGGACATCATCCCGCAGCTCACCATGGCCGAAGCCGCGCATTATGCGGCGGCGCGCAGCCTGGTGGACTGGCATGATCGCCACCGTTTCTGCGCACGCTGCGGCGGCGATACCCATCCGATCAAGGCCGGATGGGCGCGCCGGTGCAGCCGGTGCAGCGCGGAGCATTTTCCGCGCACCGATCCGGTGGTCATCATGCTGGCGGAATATCGCGGCAAGGTGCTCATCGGGCGCAATCCGCGCTTTCCTGCCGGTCGCTTTTCCGCACTGGCCGGCTTTGTCGAGCCGGGCGAGACCATCGAGGAAGCGGTGCGGCGGGAGCTGTGGGAAGAATGCGGCGTGCGCACCGGGCAGGTCGACTATCTGTTCAGTCAGCCTTGGCCGTTCCCCTCCCAGCTCATGGTCGCCTGCATCGCGCAGGCCGATGATGACGCGTTGACGCTGGATGAGGAGGAAATCGCCGAGGCCATCTGGGTGAGCACTGATGATGTCAGGGCCGCTCTGGCCGGGGAGGAGGGCGCTAGGTTCCTGCCGCCATCCGCCATCGCGGTCGCCCATCACATGCTGCGCTACTGGTTGGAGAGCAGACAGACGGAACAACCGCCCGCCGCCTAATCGCGGTGCCGCAGCATCCAGTCACCAGATTGCTCGCTCTGCGCCTGCCGCAAGGCCGCATCTCGGCCCAGTCCGCCAAAGCGCGGCAAAATGATGCCGAGGCGGGTGCGCTCGGCATCATTGGGGTGCGGCGCCGGCGCGGCGGCGTCCTTATCGGAAGGTTCGAACAATGAAAACGCCGCCGACATGCCGTTTCGTCCCGGTCAGACGGCCGAAACGCTGAGCGTGCGCGGCTCTGCCGGGGGCAGGCCTTCGCTCTTCGCCTGGGCCAGCAACTCTTTCTTGCGGGCGAGCATCCGGTCGCGCAACTCGACGAGGTCGACGTCGGTCTTGCGGCACTGGGCGAACATGCCCTTGGAGGGCTGTTCCTCCTCCTTGACGTGGTGCTCGATCTCTTCCGAGAGCACCTTCACCTTGGCATCGTAGAAATCTTCCTGCGGAGAGCCGGCCTCGATTTCGTTGATCAGCACCTTCGCGCCGTCATGCTCGACATAGGCCTCATCCATGAGATCGTCTTCGATCTTGCCGCGAAAGGCCGGATAGAAGATTTCCTCTTCCAGCATGGTGTGGATCTTGAGTTCGGTGCAGATTTCCCGGGCCAGCGATTCCTTGCGGCCGGCCGCATT
This sequence comes from Sphingobium sp. B12D2B, assembly GCF_025961775.1. Lineage (NCBI taxonomy): Bacteria > Pseudomonadati > Pseudomonadota > Alphaproteobacteria > Sphingomonadales > Sphingobiaceae > Sphingobium > Sphingobium sp. B12D2B. The sequence goes on along the minus strand of NZ_JAOQOH010000001.1, from coordinate 2,815,310 downwards.
GGCCTTTTCGAACTTCTCGAACAGATCCTCGACCGTGCGATGATCCGCTTTGAGCAGGGCAATCGCGTCGGTGAATGTTTCAGTCGCCATGAGATGCTCCTGTGGGTTGATGTTATCAACAAAAGGATCGGCGAGGCCTGGTGGTTCCCTATAAAAAATGTTGCTGTCCTCCGTTCGTCGCAAAGCGGAGCGACTGGTCGGAAGGCACCTGACGCAGCCGCATTGCGTCGCCTCGCCGCGGGAGCTAAAGCGCGGCCTTTCATCAGACATCATTCGGACCGCGTCTTTCATGCTCAGCCTTAACGAAGCTCTCGATCGCGCCCGGTCGCTGGTCACTGCGGCCCGCAAGGCGGGCGCGGATGCGGCCGACGCCGTCTATGGCTGCGATGCCTCGTCCGGCGTGACGGTGCGGCTGGGCGCGCTGGAGGATGTCGAGCAATCCGAATCCGAGCATTTCGGCCTGCGCGTGTTTGTCGGCCAACGCTCGGCCAGCGTCGCTTCATCGGACCTGACGCCCCGCACGCTCGAAACGCTGGTCGAGCGCGCCGTGGCCATGGCCCGCGAGGCGCCGGAAGATGCCTATGCGGGCCTCGCGCCCGAGCAGATGCTGATGCGGCGCCGGCTGCCCTCGCTCGATATCGAGGATGATGAGGAGCCGACGCCGGCCCAACTGCGCGAGAGGGCGCTGGCGGCGGAAGATTCGGCGCGCAGCGTGCTGGGCGTCACCAACAGCGAAGGCGCCGGTGCGGGCTTCTCCCGCGCGCAGGCGGCGCTGGCCACCAGCCACGGTTTTTCGGGCGCTTATGCCGGGACCAGCCATTCGCTCTACGCCAGCGTGCTGGCGGGTGAGGGCGCCGCGATGCAGCGGGACTTTGCCAGCCACAGCGCCCGGCATCTCGATGATCTGGAAGGGCCGGACAGCATCGGCCAGCGCGCCGGCGCGCGCGCGGTCTCGCGGCTCAACGCGCGCCGGGTGCCAAGCGGCACGATGCCGGTGATCTTCGATCCGCGCGTGGGTAACAGCCTGATCGGGCATCTGCTCGGCGCCATCGCCGGGCCATCGGTCACCCGCAAGGCGACCTTCCTGCTCGACAGCCTCGGCCAGCGCATTCTGCCCGAGGGGCTGAGCGTCATCGACGATCCGCTGCGCGAGCGGGGCCTGCGCTCGCGCCCGTTTGATGGCGAAGGACTGCCAACTGGGCGGCGGCGCCTCATTGATGACGGCGTGCTGACCGGCTGGATGCTCGACAGCGCCTCAGCCCGCCAACTCGGGCTCGATCCCACCGGCCATGCCACGCGGGGCGGTGGCTCGCCCGGGGTCGGCGCGAGCAATGTGCATCTGGAAGGCGGCACGGCCAGCGTGCGCGATCTGTTCGCAGACGTGAAGCGCGGCGTGTTCATCACCGAACTGATTGGCCAGGGCGTCAACGGCGTCACCGGCGATTACAGTCGGGGCGCCTCCGGCTTCCTGATCGAGAACGGCACGGTGAGCCACGCCGTGTCTGAAATCACCATCGCGGGCAATCTCAAGGAGATGTTCGGGCGGATCATCGCTGCGAACGATCTTACCTTCCGCCGCGCCATCAACGTGCCCACCCTGCGCATCGACGGGATGACCGTTGCCGGGGAGTGAGCCCCCCACTCTGAATCTTCTGGCCGATATTCTGGCCATAGCCGACGCTGCCGGCCAGATGGCCATGCGTTTCTGGGAAGCCGGCGCGCCCATGCACGGCCATTGGGAGAAGCGGCCCGGCGAGCCGGTGAGCGAGGCCGATCTCGCCGCCGATGCGCTGCTGCGCACACAGCTTGGCGCGCTTCTGCCCGACGCCGCCTGGCTCTCCGAGGAAAGCGCGGAGACGCCCGGACGCGCTGAGGCCCGGCGCGCGTGGATCATCGACCCCATCGACGGCACCCGCGATTTCGTGCGGGGCCGGGCCGGCTGGGCGGTCTCGGTCGCACTGGTCGAGGACGGCGTTCCGACTGTCGCGGTGCTGACCGCACCGGCGCGCAACGAGCGTTGGTGGGCGGTGCGCGGCGCCGGTGCCTGGCGGGAGCGCACGGGGGCACAGCCCGAGCGGCTCGCCGTGGGCGATCATGCCACGCTCTCGGGCGCACGCGTGCCGCTCGATCATCTGGGCGGCATCGATATCGACTACCGCATGGTCGCCAAGCCCAACAGCATCGCGCTGCGCATGGCGATGGTGGCGGCCAATGAAGCCGATCTGGTAGCCGGCCTGCGACGCGGCGCGGAATGGGATTTGGCGGCCGCGACTCTCATCGCGCAGGAAGCCGGCGCCCGCGTTACCGATGCGCTGGGCGAACCCATCATCTTCAACAAGCCCGACCCCTATGTGACGGGGATGCTCTGCGCCGTTCCCGCCCTGCACGATGCCGGCCTGGGCCGGCTGCGCGCGCGGGCGCTCAGGCTGCTCAAGCAGGGATGATCGGCTTGTCTGGGCGCGGCTGCGCTCAGGCCTTGAGCCGGACGACCTGCCGCAGCCGCGATTCGCGCGCCAGACCCAGATAGGCCTCGACCAGACGATCGTGCATCAGGCGCTGTGCGGGCTCCGCGGCGACTTGCGCCAGACGGCGATGTTCGTTGGCGCGGTTGCGGTAATAAGCGTGACGTGACGGAATCATGCATGTCCTCCCGCCTGCCTCTTCAGCAGATCGCGCCCATGCAGAAATTGATCGGGATCAAGCCTCCGAAATGCGCGCGCTCTGGCGGGGCCGGTTCCACAGCGATGGATCACGCGGCGCGGGGGAGTAGAGGCTGGTGCGCCGACCAGCCTGCGTGCCGGCGCGGAGCAGCCAGCCCAGCTTCTCCGCCTTGCTGGTGAACAGGCGCCGACGCAGCGCCTCCTGCGGGTCGGCGGCGACCTTCCGGGCAATGCCTCCATAAATGCCCGCGGCTGCCAGCACCGCCCATGCCGAGCGGAACGGCAGCTTTGGGGTGCCATGCCGGGCACTGTCTTCATAGCGCGCCGCCATCGCCGCCACGCGCCCCGTGACCGCCGCGAGGGCCGGGCGCTGCTCCGCCGCCATAGGGTCGGCCGGGTCGATGCCAGCCTCGATCAGCCAGTCCGCGGGCAGATAGCAGCGCCCGCCTGCCGCATCCTCGGCAACATCGCGGGAGATATTGGCGAGCTGGAAGGCCAGCCCCAGATCGCAGGCGCGGTCCAGCGTGGCCTCGTCATCGGGCGCGACACCCATCACAATGGCCATCATGCAGCCGACCGCACCGGCGACATGGTAGCAATAGCGCAGCAGATCGTCCTCGGTCTGCGGTCGCCAGCCCTGCGCATCGAGCGCGAAGCCTTCGATGAGATCGTCCATATAGCGGCGCGGAATCTTGCATTCCGCCGCCACCAGCGCCCCGCCGGCAAAGGCGGGATCATCCAGCCCGGCCTGCCCCGCCAGAGCGCGCTCGGTCCGCGCGCGGATGTCGGCCAGCCGGGCCATGGGGTCGCCGGTCGCCTGCATGGTCCCGCCATGATCCTGCCCGTCGGCAATGTCATCGCATGCCCGGCACCAGCCATAGAGCAACCACGCCCGCTCGCGCGTCTCCCGGTCGAACAGCCGCGAGGCCGTGCGAAAACTCTTCGACCCGCGCGCAATGCTCTCCTGCGCAAGACCGACGAGGGCAGGGCGTTGCTCGACCGACATTTAGCCTCTCAAAGCCGGTCGACCTTCATCGCGAAGATCGTCTCATGGGGCGTGTAGGCGGCCATCGCGTCCAGCAGGTCGTCCAGCGTCTCGCGGGCGATGAGGATGTTGGCGTGGGGCGGGCGGATGAAGCCGGTTTCGATCATCTGGCGATTGAAGCCGATCAGCTGATCGTAGAAGCCGCCGGTATTGAGCAGTCCGACCGGCTTGTCATGATAACCGAGCTGCGCCCAGCTCACGGCTTCCCACAGCTCGTCCATCGTGCCGACGCCGCCCGGCAGGGTCACGAACCCATCGGAAAGCGTGGTGAACAACGCCTTGCGGCTGTGCATATCCGGCACGACGTGCAGTTCGGTGAGGCCGCGATGGGCGACCTCGGCATTCACCAGCGCCTCGGGGATCACACCGATCACCTCGCCGCCGGCCGCCAGCGCGGAGTCCGCAATGGCGCCCATCAGTCCGACCTTGCCGCCGCCATAGACGACGCCGATGCCGCGCCGGGCCAGCCCGGCGCCGACCGCGCGGGCCGTCTCCATGTAGATCGGGTCGGGTGGGGTGGCGGAGCCGCAATAGACCGCCAGCCGGTTGAACGATGTCATGCCAGATCCTCGAGCATCAAAGCCGCCGTCGCGCGGGCCGAGCCGACGACGCCGGGAATGCCGGCGCCCGGATGGGTGCCGGCGCCGACGAAGTAGAGATTGTTGATCACATCATCGCGATTGTGGGTGCGGAACCAGGCGCTCTGGGTGAGCAGCGGCTCCAGGCTGAAGGCGCTGCCCAGATGCGCGTTGAGATCATGGGTGAAGTCGCTCGGTGCATAGGAGAACTGGACCTTGATGCGCGAGCGGATGTCCGGGATCAGCCGGCGCTCGATCTCGTCGAGAATGCGCCCGGTGAGGATCGGCCCCACCTCGTTCCAGTCCACCGGCAGCTTGCCCTGATGCGGCACCGGCGCCAGCGCATAGAAGGTCGAGTGGCCCGGCGGCGCCAGATCGGGGTCGGTGACGGTCGGGTGATGCAGGTACAGCGAGAAATCCTGCGAGAGTACGCCATGGTCGAAGATGTCGGTCAGCAGCTCCTTATAGCGCGGGCCGAACAGGATCATGTGGTGCGGGATGCCCGGCCAGGTCCCCTCGATGCCGAAGTGGACGACGAACAGGCTGGGGCTCCAGCGCTTGCGGAACAGCTTGGCGCCCTGCCGCTGGCCGCGCGGATGGTCGGCCAGCAGGTCGGCATAGCTGTGCATGATGTCGGCATTGCTTGCCACCGCATCGGCCTCAATATGCAAGCCCGAGCGGGTGACCACGCCGGTCGCGCGATCACCCACCGTCTCGATCTTGGCGACCGGATCGCCGAGGATCAGCGTGCCGCCCAGCCGCTCGAAATGCGTGACCATGCCGCGCACCAGCGCATGGGTGCCGCCCTTGGCGAACCAGACGCCGCCCTGCTTCTCCAGCTTGTGGATCAGCGCGTAGATGGCGCTGGTCGTCATCGGGTTGCCGCCGACCAGCAGCGTATGGAAGCTCAGCGCCTGGCGCAGCTTCTCGTTCTTCACGAAGCTCGAAACCATGGAATAGACCGAGCGCCACGCCTGATGCTGGGCGAGGTCCGGCGCGGCCTTGAGCATCGACTTGAAGTCGAGGAAGGCAACATGCCCCAGCTTCTCATAGCCCTCGCGATAGACCTCGGCGCTATAGGCGAGGAAGCGCTGATAGCCGGCGATGTCGGCGGGATCGAGCTTGGCGATCTCGCGGTTGAGCGCGGCATCGTCATTGCCATAATCGAAGGTCGTGCCGTCCTGCCAGTGCAGGCGGTAGAAGGGGCTGACCGGCAGCAGCGTCACGTCCTGCGCCATGTCGTGGCCGGTCAGGCGCCAGAGCTGGGCAAGGCAATCCGGGTCAGTGATGACAGTCGGCCCGGCATCGAAGGTGAAGCCCTCCTTCTGCCACATATAGGCGCGGCCGCCGGGCAGCTCGCGCCCTTCGACGATGGTGGTGGCGATGCCCGCCGATTGCAGGCGCAGGCCGAGGGCAAGGCCCGCAAAACCGGCGCCGATGACGATGGCTGTCTTCATCCGCGTGTCGCTCCAAGGGCTGAAATGGCTCGGCTGACGGGAACAGGAGGCTTCCCGGTCAGAACGCGCAGCTTGTCGAAAAAGCTACTCTGCCCGGCATAAAAGCGGGCGATGAGGGATGGGTCAAGCCGGTAGAAGCGCGCCAGCACCCGCCAGCGCTCCTGCGGCTCGGCGGCGCGGAAGAGCAGCCGCGAGAGCATCCGGTAATAAGCCTGGCCCCGCCAGTGCGCGGCGCCGCGCGCGCGCATCGCCTGATGCAGGGCCGGGCCGGAAAGATCGTCCATCGCCGCGATGGCGAGCGCGTTGCGCACCGCGTCCGGCAGCGAATAGCCGGTGAGTGCGTGGAAAAAGCCGCCGCGCAGTCCGGCCTTGGCGACGCCGGGGGACTCGGCCTCCCACAGCCGCGCGAAATCGCCGCCCATGCACACAGGCAGCACGCCGGTCTCGCTATGGCCGCGCGCCGCGCCCTCCCAGCCCTGCGCCTGGGCATAAGCCGCAATTCTCGCCGCGAGCACGGGCTCATCCAGCGCCGGGCCATCGGCATAATAAGTGTCTTCGATGAACAGCTCGGTGGGGGAGAGGGGCAGGGTGTAGACGAAGCGATAGCCGTCCTGCTGATCGACGGTTGCGTCCATGATGATCGGTTCGGCAAGGCCGTGGGGGGTATGACACAGCCAGCTCGCCCCGACGAATTTCTGATAGCCCAGCTCCAGCGCGCTCATGTCGCCCGGCCCGCGTGCGTCGATGACACCGCGCGCCTCGATCACGCGTCCATCGGCCAAAGTGACGCTGTTCGGCGTGAGCGCGGTTGCCGCCCGGTCGAACAGCAGGTCGCCCTCCGGCATAGCGCGGTGCAGACGCATCCCCAGCCGCTCGCTGGTCAGCGTCGCATAGCTGCTCGGCAGGCGCCTCACCTGACCCGGGAAGCGCACGTCATAGCCGCCCCAGCCATGCACGATCAGCGGCTCGATCAGCCAGCGATCGGCGGACGCGACATCCTCGGCAAAGCAGGACCAGAGCTGATTGCCGCCAGCCCGCGCGGCTTCCTCGATCACCACGACGCGCAGCTCAGGTCGCCGCGCGCGCAGGGCCAGCGCGATCAGGCTGCCGGCAAGGCCGCCGCCGACAATGGCCAGATCGATAGGTCGTGCGCCTGTCATCCGCGCAGCCCTAGCCGAGGGGGAGACGCTTGGCTATCGGCCAGTGATGCGTGAACGATGCCCGAAGGGGCGGGGGAACTTATCCCTGCGCTTGGCGAGCGACCGGCGCGAACGCTTTACCGATTATCGTTTCCCTCGCAGGCGGGGCTCCCTATAGCATCGCCATGCAGCCCGCGATGCTGATCCTTGCGTCCATTCTGGCGATGTCCGGCATCATCGCGGTGCGTTACCTGCTTTCCAGTGGCGGGTTCGCGCTGGCGACCCGGATGACACGCCCCGGCCATTATGCCGGGCTGCGCCGGCAGATCGGCGCGGAAATCCGCTGGTCGCTCCTTTCGGCGCTGATCTTCGGCCTGCCCGCAGGGATCGTCGCTTGGGGCTGGCAGAGCCACGGCTGGACGCTGATCTACACCGATGTCGATGCCTACCCGCTCTGGTATCTGCCGATCTCGGTGCTGCTCTATCTCGCCGCGCACGATACCTGGTTCTACTGGACGCACCGGCTGCTCCACCGCCCGGCCTGGTTTCGCGTCGCCCATGCGGTGCATCACGCCAGCCGGCCGCCCACGGCCTGGGCAGCGATGAGCTTTCATCCGTGGGAAGCGGTGACCGGCGCGGTCGTCATTCCGTTCCTCGTCTTCGTCATTCCCATTCATGTTGCGGCACTGGGGGTGGTGCTAACGGTGATGACTGTCATGGGCGTCACCAATCATATGGGCTGGGAGATGTTCCCGCGCTGGCTGGTCAACGGCCCGGCCGGGCGCTGGCTGATCACCGCGTCTCACCATGAGAAGCATCATGAGCAATATCGCTGCAATTACGGCCTCTATTTCCGCGTGTGGGACCGGCTGTGCGGCACGGATCGCGGCCTGTCTCCCCGGTTCGCGCCGACGCCGGCGGGAGGCTCCGCCACCATGCCGCACAATGATGACCCCGCGCCGGCAAGGGATAATGCTGCATGATGTTCTTTGACGGTGCCGACCATGGTCTGGCGCGTCGTATTGCCCGGCCACTGATGTTGGCCGGCCTGCTGCTCTCGCTCGGCACGCCGACCCTGGCGCTGGGCGAGGATGGCGCGGCCACCGTCCGCACCGCCGATGCGGTCGTTCCGGCAGCGGCGGGCCTTGCACCGGCCACGGGCCAGATCGACGTGCGGTTCGAGGGCCTGCGCTCCAGTCGCGGTATGTTGCGCGCCTGCCTGACCAAGGACCGCTCCTATTTCCCCAAATGCGAGAAAGACCCGCTCGCCCTCACGGCCAGCGTCGCGGCGGGCGACCATGCCCAATTGCTGTTCGCACGCGTGCCACCCGGCGACTATGCGCTGCTCGTCTTCCACGATGAGAACAGCAACAGCCGGCTGGACACGATGCTGGGCATCCCGCGCGAGGGGGTCGGCTTTTCGCGCAACCCCCGCCTGCGCTTTGGCGCGCCGGGTTTTGAGTCCGTCGTCCTCACCGTCACCCCCGGCGCGGCGAAGCAGACGGCGGTGAAGCTGCAATATTTCCTGTAACGCCTCGCGCGATCAGGGCGTGACGGTCGGGCCCTGCTGCTGGGCCTCACGCTGCGCCTTGAGGCGCGCGGCTTCCTCATCGGCCTTGGCCTGCGCTTCGATCTGTGCGGATTCCGCATCGAGATTGCCGAGCCGCTCCTCGCGCGCCTTGGCGACGGCATCGGCCCAGGTGCCGGAACCGAGCATCTTCTCGCGCTCCTCACGGGCCGCGCGCGCGATCTGCGTGAAGCAGCCGGTGAAGCCCGCCGATCCGGTGGGCGAGCAACTGTCCGTGCCGGACGCGCCGACATATTCGATCGACCTGGCCCGATTGGCCCAGCTTTGCACGGCCGGGCTGTTGGGATCGGTGCGCAGTTCCTTGGGGATGCGGTAGCGATCATTGTCTGGCATCCGCGCACAGACGACGATCTCGTCGCCCTCGCTCGCCGGGCAAGGGTCTTCGCCATAGACGAACACCTGCTTCACCTTCGCGACATCCTCCGGCCCGGCGGCGGCAGCTGGAGCGGCCGGGGCCGCCTGCGCCAAAGCAGGGACCGCAAGAGCGAGGCTGAGGGGGAGTGCAAGGACGAGGGCACGCATCGACAGGTTCCTTCTTAAATCCGCTTCGAGAGGGCAATGGCAGCGCGGCAGCCAAGCCGGATTGCCCCGAAAAGCAAGGGATAGGCAGGCGCGGATTCTGCGCCATGGGCAATCGCGGCATCGCGATGCTCGACTTCTTCGGCCTGGAAGTCCGTGATCGCTTCGGTCAGCGCCGGGTCATCCTCGCCGATCTCCTTGAGCTGCTGCCCGTAATGATCGTCGATCTCGGTCTCGATGGCGGCGGTGCAGGCCATCGCCGCGCGCGGGCCGATGAGCGCGGTCGCGGCGCCGAGCGCAAAGCCGGCGACATGCCAGAAGGGCTGCATCAGCGTGGGGCGCACGCCGCGTTCCACCATCATCGCGTCGAAATGCGCGCGGTGCCGCTCTTCCTGCGCCGCCATACCGGCAATCTCGCGGCTGATCGGATGACGGTCGCCCAGCACGGCGAGCTGCCCGGCATAAATCCGCACCGCGCCGTATTCGCCGGCCTGATCGACCCGCAACATCGAGGCGCGGTCCGCACGGCGCTGGCCGGGACGGGGCGAGACGCGCGCGCTGTCGGTCATGACCGGCTCCATTTGAGGACCAGAACAAGGATCAGCAGCGCCCCGCCCAGCGAGAGGATCGCATTATAGCCAGCGAGCGAGATGCCGAACATGGACCATGGCGCGACATCGCAGCGCACCAGCGTGGCCGACATGATCGAATCCAGCATCGACTGGCCGGAAGACGTGTCCATGGTCGCCGTGCAACTGGTCAGGCCCTGCCACCAGCCATATTCGACGCCGGCGTGAAATGCGCCGATGGCGCCGCTGGTCGCGATGGCTAGCGCCGCGAGCATGGTGAACATCGCGCTCATCGGCGCGGTACGGCGCAGGGCAATCGCGGCAAGGGCAGCGATGATCGCGCCCAGATGCGGCCAGCGCTGCCACATGCACATTTCGCACGGGAACAGCCCGCCGACATGCTGCGAGAGCAGCGCGCCGCCCAGCAACAGGGTCGGCAGCATCACCGCCACGAACCGGGCGAGCGACAGGGAGGCGTCACGCGACATCGGTCTGCTTACCGCCGTGGCTTCGTCGCCGGGGCTGCCGCCATTTGCGGCGTTCCGTTCAGGCGGCCGAGAGTCTGCAGCGCGTAATGGAGCTGGAAGTCCTCAACGCCCTGCTTCTTGAGATCCTCCGCCGTCGCGGTGAAGCGCGGGTCGGGGTTGCTGTCCGCCTCCAGCTCCGAGCGATCCAGCTTGGCCTCGTTGATGAGGTGACGGCGCAGGTCGCTTTCGCGATATTTCGGCCGCTTGGCGTAATCGGGGTCGGAGAGCTGCGGCACCAGAATATCCGGCTCGATGCCGCCTTCCTGCACCGAGCGGCCTGATGGCGTGTAATAGCGCGCCGTGGTGAGCCGCAGCGCCGTATCCTGCGAGAGGGGCAGCAGCGTCTGCACGCTGCCCTTGCCGAAGCTGCGCTCACCCATGATGAGCGCGCGCTTCTGGTCCTGCAGGGCGCCGGCCACGATCTCGGAGGCGGAAGCCGACCCCGCATCGATCAGCACGACGACGGGCAGGCCCTGCGCATCATCGCCGGGCCGGGCATAATAAGGCCGGGTGTCGCCGCGCTGGCGGCCGCGCTGCGAGACGATCTCGCCGCGCTCGAGGAAGGCGTCGGAAACGCGCACGGCTTCGTCGAGCAGGCCGCCGGGGTTGGAGCGCAGGTCGATCACATAGCCGATCGGCTTGTGGCCAAGCGACTTGTCGATGCCGCGAATGGCGCTCTGCACGTCGGCCCCGGTGTCGGCGGAGAAGCTGACGATCTTGATGACGCCGACATCACCCTTCACCTGCCATTTGACCGGCTTGATATCGATGATCGCGCGCGTCAGTTCCACGTCGAACGGCTCGGTGCGGCCTTCGCGGGCGATGGTGAGCTTCACCTTGGTGTTCGGCGCGCCGCGCATCTTCTCGACTGCTTCATCGAGCGTGCCGCCATAAATCAGCTTGCCGTCGATATGCGTGATATAGTCGCCGGCCTTGATGCCCGCGCGCGCGGCGGGGGTGTCGTCGGTCGGCGCGATCACCTTCACCACGCCTTCGTCCATCGTGACGGAGAGACCCAGGCCGCCATAGCTGCCCTCGGTCTGGGTGCGCAAATTCTCGAAGGAGCGGACATCCAGATAGGCGCTGTGCGGATCGAGACTGGAGAGCATCCCCTCGATGGCGCCCTTGATCAGCGTCGCATCATCGACCTGCTCGACATAATTGGCGCGCACCCGCTGGAACACGTCCATGAACAGATCGAGCTGTTTGTAAGTCTCGCCCTCGGTCTCCGTGACGGCAGAGGTCGACGCGGGAATGAGCGCGATGGCGCCCAGGATCGCGGCGGAACGGAGAAACAGAGTGCGGCGGGCATTGGCCATGGAGACGCTTTCGACAAAAATGCTGTCCCGACCTATAGCAGGAACAACGGTTCTGCCTAGGTCGCACGCCAGCGTAGCGAAGATAGCGTTACGCGCTGCTGAACGGCTTTAGCGGACAAGGGCGGCGATATCGACAGCGCGGTCCTGCTGGCGCAGCTCGATGATGAGGCGGGCCGGATCGCTGCCGGTCGCGCCGACCGGATCGCCCTGGCGCAATAAGTCTCCCGGCGCCACGCTCAGCCGGTCGAGCCCGGCCAGCAGGCTCGTCCAGCCGCCGCGATGTTCCAGGATGACGATCTTGCCATAGCCGCGAAACGGCCCGGCAAAGGCGACTCGCCCCGCCGCTGGCGCGATGACCGCGGCGCTGGCTGCGGTTGCCATGGTGATGCCCCGCGCGCGCACGCCGCCTGCGCTCAATTCCCCGAAGCCGGTGACGATCTCGCCGATGGCAGGCAGGCGATAGGGTGGCGCTGGGGTCTGGCCTGCGGCAACGCTCGGCCGCTCGGGTGCCGGAGCGGCGCTGTTTTGCGGACGGGCCGGCCGGGGCATCGGGCCGGGCAGGCGCAGCAACGCCTCCTGCACCTGCGCCGCATCGCCGATCCGGTCCATCAGATCGCTGATATCGCGGGCCTGCTCGCCCATGGCGAGAGCGCGCTCGGTCTGCAGGCTGGCCTCCGCGCGCAATTGCCGGGAGGCGCCGCGCTGGCGCTGCTCAAGCGTGCTGAGCGCGGCCTGCTGCGTCTTCAGCCCGGCGCGGGTGCGGACGAGGGATTGCGCCGCCGCCTCCGCGCTGCGCTGCAGATCGGCACTGCGCGCAATGGCACCCCGCAGATCCTGCGTGGAGGCAGTGATGGTCGGCAATATCTGCGCGAGCGCGATGCGGCGATGCACCGCCTCGCTGATCGTGCCGGGCGCGACCAGTGCGAGCACCGGCGAGCGCCGGGCCAGTTGCTGCAGGGCGGCGGTCAGTCGGACGATCGGTTGCTGGCGGGTGGCGAGCTGGCGCCGCTGCTCGCGCTGGCGCGTGATGATGATCGCCATGCGTGCCTCGCCCGCGCGCAGATCGGCCTCGCTCTGCTGGATGCGGGCGGCGAGCGCGGCGATCTCGTTGCGGGTCTTGTCGGCTGCGGCGGAGGAAGCGCGGGCACGGGCTTCCAGGGCTTCGCCACGCTTGCGAGCTTCCTCGCCCTGCGCGCGGGCACGGGCGAGGGCAGCCTGCTGCCGGGCGATCTCCGCCTGCGCGGCCTGCGGTGCCGGATTGCGCTGGGCAGAGAGAGCCAGCGGTGCCGCGATGGCGGTGATGAGCAGGGCAGCGGTGGCCAACATCACTGGCAGGGACGGTCGCAGTGCCAGTGGCCGGCGCAGTCGGGTCCAGCTCGCCGCCACCACGCCTTATCCCTCCCGGTGATAGGGGTGGTTGGCGAGGATGCTGGTAGCGCGCCAGAGCTGTTCGGCCAGCATCGCCCGCGCCATCATGTGCGGCCAGGTCATTGCCCCGAAGGCGATCAGCAGGTCCGCGCTGGCCCGGTCTGCGGTCTCGAACCCGTCCGCCGCGCCGATCATGAAGCGGCACTCACGCACGCCGTCGTCCCGCCAGCGGCCGATCTGCTCGGCAAAGGCCATGGAGGTCAGCTGCTTGCCGGTTTCATCGAGCATCACCATGACCGACTGGGCGGGCAGGGGCGGCGGCGCCTTGCCGCCACGATCCGGCAGTTCGGTGACCTTGGCGGGCAGCGTCACACGCTTGAGATAGCGCTCGACGAGATCGGCCTCTGGCGAGCGGCCGATGCGTCCCCGTGCGACGATGTGCAGCAGCATTCGGCCCCCGGGGTACGCTTAAATAAGGATCAGGCCTCGCCGGCGGCCAGCGGTGCGTCCGAGAAGCCCCACATGCGCTCGAGATTGTAGAAGCTGCGGACCTCCGGGCGGAAGACATGCACGACGACGTCGCCCGCGTCGATCAGCACCCAGTCGGCGACGGGCAGGCCTTCGATGCGGACATTGCGGCCCATCGTCTGCTTGATCCGCTCGGCCAGCTTCTGGGCAATGGCGGCCACCTGCCGGGACGAACGACCCGACGCGATCACGATGTGATCGGCAATGCTGCTCTTGCCGGCAAGCGGAATGCTCACGACTTCCTGCGCCTGATCATCGTCCAGCGATTCCAGAACGATCGCCAGGAGGCGATCCGAGGATGCATCGATGCCGGGTTGGGACAGTCCTCCAGCGGGGGCAGGACGGGCGGGCATGGGTAACGGGTCGGGCAATGTCACTCCTGTGGGATGCGGCGACCGGTCACGCCGTCGATCGGCGCAACATCAGCAAAGCTACGGTGCCAAAGAGGCGCCTTCTGCCGAAGCAGCGTGGCTGATCTGGGATCGGGGCGAAAGCGCAAAAGCACGAGCGCCGGCAGTCTCCATGTCGTCCAGCTTTTGCTCTGACTGGCGGGTCGGACGAAACGCCGCAACCAGGCCATGGCCGGTGAGCCTACAGCCGCCCGACTATAGCCGGGTCGGGCGATAACAGCAATGGCCGTTGTTCGCGCAATATCGCGCCAGCCTTTCCACTGGTGGAACTGGGCCAGATTGTCCTCGCCCATCAGCCAGATGAACCGGCGGTGCGGGTAGCGGCGCGTCAGCCGGCGCAGCGTGTCGAGCGTGTAGCGGGTATGCGTCTCCCGCTCGATGGCGGTGACGCGGATGGGCGCGCGGCGGGCGGCCGCCTTGCCGCTGCCCACGCGCGCGTTCAGCGGTGCCATGCCGGCGGGTGGCTTGAGCGGATTGCCCGGCGAGACCAGCCACCAGACCTCATCCAGCCCCAGTGCGGCGTGCGCGAACAAGGAGATGGCGCGGTGGCCCCCATGGGCGGGGTTGAACGATCCACCCAGCAAGCCGACCGGCACGCGCTTGCCCCGCGTCATGCGGGCTGGCTCCCGCAGGTCTGCGGCTGGTCGGGGGCGGGCGCGCAACAGCTCATGGCCTGTCGCTAGAGGCCGGGCGGGATCAGGTCAAACCGGCAATGGCCAGGATGATCCGGGGAAACGTTAACGCCGCGAAAAGCATCATTGCTCCAGGTCCCTCATTATGCTCAATAAATCGCTCGGCAGCGCAGGGGGAACGCGGTGTCGACTCGGGGGGGGGGAAGATGGGTGGGACACTCGCTTTGAGCGAGCTGCTGTGCGGCGAGCTTCTCTTGTTTGCAGCTTTGGGGCTTATCATCGGTGGGCTGGACGATCTGGCCATCGACCTCATCTATCTGGCGCGGCGCGGCTGGCGGTCGCTGACCGTCTACAGCCGGGTGGCGCGGATGACGTCACGCGATTTGCCGCCCGCTGGCTCTGCGGGGCCGATCGCGGTGTTCATTCCTGCCTGGGACGAGTCGGACGTGATCCGTCCCATGCTCACCGGCTGCCTCGACAAATGGGCCGGCGAGGATGTGCAGATTTTTGTCGGCGCTTATCCCAATGATCCGGCGACCTTGTGGGCGGTCTGCACGCTGATCACCGAGCGGGGCGGCGGGCGCGTGACCTTGGTGGTCAATGATCGGCCCGGTCCCACCACCAAGGCCGATTGCCTGAACCAGCTGTGGGTCGCCATGCAACGCTGGGAAGCCGAGCAGGAGCGCCGCGTGCTCACGGTGGTGCTGCACGATGCCGAGGATGTCGTGCATCCCGATGCGCTGCGGGTGATCGGCTATCTCGCGCCACGCTTCGCGCTCGTCCAGCTCCCGGTCCTTCCGCTCAAATCGGCGCGCTCGCAATGGGTTGCGGGCCATTATCTCGATGAATTCGCGGTCGCGCACGGCGCCTCGCTGACGGTGCGGGAAGCGCTGGGCGCAGCCATGCCGTCGGCCGGCGTCGGCTGCGGCTTCAGCCGCGATGCGCTCGCCGCCGTGGCGATGGAGCGGGGCGGGCGCCCATTCGATGAGGCCAGCCTCACCGAGGATTATGAGCTGGGCCTGCGCATTGGCGATGCCGGCGGGCGCGGCATATTGGTGCGGATGCGCGACGCCAGGGGCGAGCTGATCGCCACGCGCGAGTATTTCCCGGATAGCTGGGGCGCCGCCGTTCGGCAAAAGGCGCGCTGGACGGTCGGGATCGCCTTGGCCGGCTGGGATCGGCTCGGCTGGTCCGGCCCCTGGCGCGAGCGCTGGATGCGTCTGCGCGATCGACGCGCCGCGCTGGCAGCGATCGTCCTGGTCGCGGCTTATGCCGGGCTGGGGCTGGCCCTGTTCATCCACATCACGCGCAGCCTGATGGGCCTGCCGCCGATGACCTGGCCCGAGCCCTTGCCCTGGCTGATGCGCGCGACGGCCGTGCTGCTCGCCTGGCGGCTCATCATGCGCATGCTGTTCGTCTGGCGAGCCTATGGCTGGGGGCAAGCGCTCCTCTCCGTGCCGCGCACGATCACTGGCAATATCGTTGCCATTCTCGCCGCCGGGCGCGCCATTTCGATCTACGTGCGGCATCTGCGCGGGCGGGCGCTGGTGTGGGACAAGACGCGCCATCGCTTCCCTGACGCGGCCACGGGAGTCTCGGCATGAGCGCGGGTGGCGGGCGGCCGCTGCGGTTCCTGGGCGCGGTCCTGGGCTGCTGGGTCTGCGCGCGCGGCGTGATGCTGGGCTGGCCCGTGATGGCGGGAGGCGAGCGCGGGGCGACGGACGTTGCGGCCTTGCCTGCGGCGCAGGCGCCGAGTGGCGGGGTCCGGGCTGATCATAGCGACGGGCAGCGCAGCGCGGGATTGTCGGGCGATGCCCCCGCTGTCGCCGGCCGACCGGCAGGCACGGCGGCACGATCTCACCATGCGGTTCTGTCATACCGGACGCCCGTCGCGCTTTGGGCGCAGGCTCCTCGAACGGACATGCCACAGCCAAGGTCGGACGCTCCGCGCAATGCGCCGGCTTCGGCAGCGACGCCTTCGCAAGGGACCGTGCTTGGCGAGCCGTCGATCGGCACCCTGCGAGAAGCGCGCAAGAGCGGGCGCGTGTCCGGCCAGGCATGGCTGTTCTGGCGCCCCGATGCCGGCGGGTCGCGCGCCTTTGCGCCGCTGCTCGGCGGATCGCAAATGGGCGTCCGGCTCGATTATCGCGTCAGCAGCAGCGAGATGGGCGTGTTCAGCCTCTATGGACGGGCCAGCCGCGCAATTGAACGGCCGTTCGCGGAGGAGGGAGCATTGGGCCTCGCCTGGCGCCCGGCCGGGCTGCCCGCTGCCTTGCCAGTCTCGCTGATGGTGGAGCGACGCCAGCGTCTCGGGACAGGCGGTCGCAACGGGTTCGCCCTGCTGGCGGCCGGCGGCCTGAACACGACCGCGATTCTGCCGCGCGTCGAGGCGGACGGCTATGCACAGGCCGGATTTGTCGGCTTGCCCGGCAGCGATGGCTTTGCGGACGGCAAGGCTGCGCTCTCTTACCGGCTGTTTCCGCCCGGACGCGGGCTCGCACTGGCAGTCGGTGGCGCGCTCTCCGGCAGCGTCCAGCCCGGTGCGCGGCGGCTGGACATCGGGCCGCAACTCCGCGCGCGGCTGCCATGGGCCCGGCCGGGGCTGAGCCTCTCGGCGGAATGGCGCTTCCGCATCGCGGGCAATGCACGCCCGGCAAGCGGCCCTGCGATCACCCTCGCGACGGATTTTTGAGCATCGGGCGGCAAGCCCCTTTTTGATCGGGCGCTTTGCGACTACCGAGGGCGACATGGACATCTATCTGCCGATCGCCAACCTGTCGGTGAACGCCCTGGTCATCATCGGCCTGGGCGGCCTTGTCGGCCTGCTCTCGGGCATGTTCGGCGTGGGCGGCGGATTTCTCACCACGCCCTTGCTGATCTTCTACGGCATCCCGCCGACCGTCTCCGCCGCATCCTCCGCCACGCAGGTGATGGGCGCGAGCGTTTCCAGCGTGTTCAGCCATCTCGGCCGCAAGACGGTCGATCTCAAGATGAGCGCCGTCCTCGTCGTCGGCGGTGCCATCGGCGCGGCGCTGGGCGCGGTGATCTATCGCGTGCTGGAGCGGATGGGCCAGATCGATACCACCATTGCCGTGCTCTACGTGCTGATGCTCGGCTCGATCGGCATGCTGATGGCGCGGGAATCGATCCATGCGCTGGTGATGGCGCGGCGCGGGCAGCGGCAGGCCGCGCGCAAGCGGCGGCACCACCCGCTGGTGGCGGCGCTGCCGCTGCGCTGGCGTTTCTATGCTTCGGGCCTTTACATTTCGCCGCTGGCGCCGCTGCTGCTCGGCATCTTCTCGGGCATCATGACCATGTTGATGGGCGTGGGCGGCGGCTTCATCCTCGTGCCCGCGATGCTCTACATTCTTGGCATGTCGACGCAGATCGTCATCGGCACGTCGCTGTTCCAGATCCTGTTCGTGACGATGTTCACGACGATGGTCCACGCCACCACCACCCATGCGGTGGACCTCGTCCTCGCCTTCCTGCTGCTCATCGGCAGCGTGACCGGCGCGCAGATCGGCAGCCGCATCTCGATGCGAGCGCGGCCGGAATATCTGCGCGTCGCGCTGGCCTTCATCGCTTTGGTCATCGCCATCCGCATGGCGCTGGGCCTTGGCTGGCGGCCGGACGAGATCTACTCGGTGGTTGTCCAGTGATCGCCCGCGTCGCCCCCTGGGTGGTGGCGCTGGCGCTGCTGGGCGGCGCCCCGGCGAGCGCGCAGCGGGCCGCGCCGCAGCTGGTGCCGGATGTCTCTCAACGCACCGTCGAGATCCAGTTCAGCTTCACCGGCGCGGAATTGCTGCTGTTCGGCGCGATCCTCTATCCCGGTGGGCGCGTACCGGAGGAGCCGGTCGACATCATCGTCGTGCTCAAGGGCCCGAGCCAGGCGATCACCGTGCGCGAGAAGCGCAAGCTCGCCGGCATGTGGGTCAATGCCGACAGCATCGCCTTCCGCTCGGCGCCGAGCTTCTATGCCGTGGCGTCCTCGCGCCCCATCGACCAGATCGTCGATGAACGTACGGCCGCGATCTACGAGCTGGGGCTGAGCAAGCTGCAGCTCTCGCCCGCGTCCTTCAGCGATACCGAGGAGATCGGCCGGTTCGCCAGCGGCCTCAATGATCTGCGCGCGCGCAGCGGGCTGTATCTGGAGGCGCCCAAGGCGGTCGAGATCACCGATGGCGTGCTGTACCGCGCGCGCCTGCCGCTCTCCGCCCGGGTGGTCACCGGCACCTACACCGCCGAGACGTTTCTGGTGCAGAATGGCCGCGTGCTCGCCGCCGCGGTGCGCGAGATCGAGGTCCACAAGACCGGCTTTGAGCGCGACATCGGCGTCTTCGCGCAGGAGCATGGCGTGGCTTATGGTCTGGTCGCCGTCTTCTCGGCGCTCGCTATGGGCATGTTCGCCGGCTTCGTCGCGGGTCGCGTGAAAATGCGCTGAGCCCAAGCGGCGCCCACGGCGCAGGCATTTGTTTACGCATATTCGATACGCCCTGCATCCTGGCCACAGGTGGGAGCGACGCGGTGAACTATTTTTCTGGCAGGGATCTGGATGGCCAGCCGGTGCCGGTCGATGCCGTGGCGCAGCCCGGCGTGCGGCCGCATTTCTCGGATATCGAGATCGGCGTCATCTCCGCGATATCCGGCGGCTCGGCCAAGATCCTGCTCGACATCGCCGCCATGGAGCGACTGGCCGGGGAGAGCGACCCCAGCATCGCCATGGGCGGGCAGGTCGGCAGCCAGCTCAAGATGCGGGTCGGCGCCTGCTGGATCGTCGCGACGGTGCGCACGCTGGCGCTCGATTCCCGCTCCGCGACGCACATCCTCGCCGATATCGACTTTGTGGGGGAGGGCGATCAGGAGCAACTGACCGGGCGCATCTTCCGCTTCCGCCGTGGCGTCACGCGCTTCCCGGTGCCCGGCACGCCCATCTATCCCGTCTCCAGCCCGGATATGCTGGAAATCTATTCCGCCCATGATCAGGCGCGGATCGAGATCGGCACGGTGTACCCCACCGCGAACACCCGCGCCTCGCTGCTGGTCGATGCGCTGCTCGGCAAGCATTTCGCGTTGCTCGGCTCCACCGGTACCGGCAAGTCCACTTCCGCCGCGCTCATCCTGCACCGCATCTGCGACATGGCGCCGCAGGGCCATATCGTGATGATCGATCCGCATGGCGAATATGGCGCCGCCTTCGCCGGCAATGGCGCGGTCTACGATACCAGCAATCTCGAACTGCCCTATTGGCTGATGAACTTCGAGGAGCATTGCGAAGTGCTCGTCACTTCCAAGGGCCCCGAGCGCGCGCAGGATTGCGATATTCTCGCCAAGTGCCTGCTCGCCGCGCGCGGCCGCAGCCGGTTGGCGGAAGGCATCGGGCGGCTGACGGTCGATTCTCCGGTGCCCTATCTGCTCTCCGATCTCGCGGCGATCCTCGCCAATGAGATGGGCAAGCTCGACAAGAGCACTAACTCGCTGCCCTATCTGCGCCTGCGCACCCGGCTGGACGAGATCAAGGCGGACCCGCGCTTCAGCTTCATGTTTTCCGGCATGCTGGTGGCGGATTCGATGCAGAATTTCTTCGCCAAGCTGTTCCGCCTGCCGGCGATGGGCAAGCCGATTTCCATTGTCGATACCTCGGCCATGCCGTCCGAGATCACCCATGTCGTCGTCTCCGTGCTGGCGCGGCTGATCTTCGATTTCGCCATCTGGGCGCGCGACGAGGAGCAGAAGCCGATCCTGCTCGTCTGCGAGGAAGCCCATCGCTACATCCCCTCCAGCAACATCGAGGCCGGGCAGAGCGTGCGCAAGATCCTCGAGCGGATCGCCAAGGAAGGGCGCAAATATGGCGTGTCGCTGGGGCTGATCACGCAGCGCCCGTCCGATCTTGCCGAGGGCGTGCTCTCGCAATGCGGCACGCTGATCGCCATGCGCCTCAACAACGAGCGCGATCAGCAGTTCGTGAAGGCAGCGATGCCGGAGGGCTCGCGCGGCTTTCTCGATTCGATCCCGGCCCTGCGCAACCGCGAGTGCATCGTCTGCGGCGAGGGCGTCACCGTGCCGATCCGCGTCGCCTTCGATGATCTCGAAGCCGCCCGCCGCCCGGCATCGGCGGACCCGGTCTTCTCCGACCTGTGGCGCCAGACCGGCGGCGAGGAGGAAATCCTCGAGCGCACGATCAACCGCTGGCGCAATCAGGGCCGCTGAGCGGGCGGCGCGGCCTGCGCTGAAATATTTCGTAATATACCGAAATCCGGCTGAATTGCTTCTGGGGTAGCGCGGCACTTCCACTCCCAGGAGCTGCTGCATGATTGACAAGGACCAGGCGCCGGAATTGGCGCGGCAAGACAACAATCACGATCACGGGCTCGCCCACGATCTGGTCGCCATCCGTAAGCTTGAGGTCGGTCGACGGCGCGCGTTGCTGTGGCTTGGCGGCGCGGGCAGCACGGCGCTGCTGGTCGGTTGCGGCAGTGACAGCAGCAGCAGCGGCGCGGCAAGCACGACCACGATCGCCACGCCGACGCCAACACCGACTCCGACGCCCACGCCCACGCCGACCCCCACATCGTCGGGCACCTGCACGGTCCCGGCAACCGAGACCAACGGGCCTTATCCCGCCGACGGGACCAACACCTCTTCGGGGGTGACCTCCAACGTGCTGACCTATACAGGCGCAGTTCGGCAGGACATCCGCTCAAGCTTTGCGGGGTCGTCAACCACAGTGGCGACCGGGATTCGCATGGATGTGACCATCACCCTGGTGAATGCCAATAACAGCTGCGCGCCCCTTGCAGGTTACGCCGTGTACATGTGGCATTGTGATCGCAGCGGCGATTATTCCCTGTATGATCTTCCGGCGGAAAGCTATCTGCGCGGCATTCAGGTTTCGGATGCCAATGGGCAGGTGACATTCACCACCATCTTCCCCGGCTGTTACAACGGACGCTATCCGCACATCCATTTTGAAGTGTTTTCCAGTTTGTCCAATGCAACCAGCGGGCGGTATGCCGTGCTGATTTCGCAATTTGCCCTCCCGGCGACGCAATGCGCGGAAGTCTATGCAACGTCGACCTACGCAAGTAGCCGATCGGCCTATAACAGTGCGTCGATTGCCAACGACAATGTGTTCGGCGACAATTCGTCGGCGCAGATGGCAGTGATGACTCTCGCCATGACCGGGGATACGAGTAACGGCTATGCAGCGACCGCGACCATCGGCATTGCAACCTGACCCGCCGGTGGGAGATTCCGGGTTCTGAAGCGCACGGGGAACGTGATCGATGAATGACTCCGGCGAGCGCAAGCATGTGGTCGTGCTTGACGATGACGCTGAGCTGCGCACGCTGATCTGTGAATATCTCGAGGCGCATGAGCTGCGGGTCAGCGCTGTGGGAAGCGGTGCTGAACTGCGACTGTTGCTGGGCACTGACCGACCGGATGCCATCATCCTCGACGTGATGATGCCTGTCGAGGATGGTCTTTCTGTCCTCAAGGACATCGCGGGGAAGGCCGATCGGCCAGCCATCCTGATGCTCTCCGCCATGGCCTCCGATGTCGACAGAATTCTTGGACTGGAACTGGGTGCGGACGACTATATCGCAAAGCCGGTCAATCCCCGGGAACTGCTTGCCCGCGTGCGTGCGGTGCTGCGTCGCAGGACTGCGGGACGCGGGCCGGAAGAAGAGGAGGTCCAGGCGATCCGGTTTGATGGCTGGGTGGCCCTGCCCGCAAGCTATGGACTGGTTTCGCCCGACAGCACAACTGTTGAACTGACGACCAACGAATATCGGCTGCTCCTCGCCCTGCTCAGGCGACCGGGGCGGGTGGTCAGCCGCGATACGCTGATGTTTGATGTCCACGGGGCGGATGCCGAGTTCTATGACCGGGCCGTCGATGTCGGCATCTCCCGCCTGCGCGCGAAGCTTGCGGAGCACGATGCGTCGGAGCTGATCCGCACGGTCCGGGGCGAAGGCTATCTGCTCGTGCGGCGGTCGTGACCGTGCGCCTATCTGGTCTTGCACGCTGGAGCATTTCCCGGCAGCTTGGCGTTCTCCTCTTCGGGGCGTTGCTGCTCTCGACGATGGCCAATTTCCTCACCACTTTCATCGGCCCGCCCCCACGGGCAGCGCCTGTGCAGCTCATCGAGCTAGCGGCTACCCTCGCCGGGCGTCCGACATTGGAGAGGGATTCGGGCCTCATGCCGCGCGAGACCGCTGCCTCGTTCACGCCGCGTGCGGACGAGCAGCGGAACGAGCGCTACGAGGCGCAGCTGGCCAGCATCATGAACCTCCCGCCGTCGCACGTCAGGCTGGCAAGCGAAATCGCAGCCGGGCCTGCAGGAGGACATCGGGCCGCGCCCGCGCCGAGCGCGTTGTTCGGATCGTTCTCCGCCGCCGTGCGGGACGATACCGGGGGGTGGCAGATCGTCCGCAGTGCGCCGCAGCCGGTGTTCACGGCCTGGCATCGCACTGTGCTTCTCGTCACGATTGTCGTTGCGATCGTTCTTGGGATTGGCGCTGCGCTGATGGGACGCGGGATCGTAGCGCCACTCCACCGGCTCGCCCAACAAGCCGACCAGGCTTATGTCGAGGGCAAGCGTAGCCCCATTTTCGTGGATGGCCCGCCCGAGATTGCCCAGCTGGCGACCACCATAGCGGCCATGCGGGATCGGTTCGCGGATCTGGTGGAAAGCCGCACCATGATGCTCGCGGCGATCGCGCATGACATGGCAAGCCCGTTGGCCCGCCTGGAGTTTCGCGTCGCCAGATTGCCCAAGGATATCCGCGCCGACGCCGAGAAGGATTTAGCCGAACTGGCGGCTCTGATTGCCAGCATTCTGGCTTATGCCAAGGGAACGGGGCAGCTCGAGACCGGGCTGGTGAATATCGCAGCCGTCGCGCGCGATGTGGTGGATCGCAGCACCACCGGCCCCGCGCTGGTTCTGGCGGAAGCGCCTGCGGCCGCCTGGATATGGGGGGACCGTCTCGCGATTCAGCGCCTCATCGGCAACCTGGTCGCCAATGCCCAGCGCTATGCGGGCGGCGGCTTCATCACGATCGTGGAGGCGCATGGCGAGATCGTTCTCACCGTTGCGGATGATGGCCCTGGCTTCCCTCCGGCCCTGCAGGAAAGGCTGTTCGAGCCATTCTTCCGCGTCGAAACCTCCCGTAGCCGCGAAACCGCTGGCGTCGGTCTTGGCCTTGCCGTCGGGCGCTCCATTGCCGAAGCGCATGGCGGGACGCTGGTGGCCCGGACGCGCCCGCAGGGCGGTGCCAGCTTCGTCCTTACGCTCCCCGCTTCGGAATGGCAGGCTCCGACTCCGGCGTGACGCTTTCCTCAATCGCGTGCATATCCTCGTCGGAAAAGCCGAAATGGTGGCCCACCTCATGGACGATGACATGGGCGATCAGCGCGTCCAGCGCGACGCCCGTATCCACCCATTCCTCCAGCAGCGGCCGGCGATAGAGGCGGATGATCGGGGGAAGATCGCCGGACGACCAGATGCTCTGCTCAGTGAGTGCGTGGCCCTGATAAAGTCCGGTCAGCTCCCAGGGGTCTTCGATGCCCAGCTCATCGAGCACATCCTGCTCGGCGAACTCCTCGATCTGGATCGCAATGCCATCGAGATGCTGCCGAAACAGCGCCGGCATTGCCGCAATGGCCTGACGCGCCAGGCGCTCCAGCACGGCGGCGTCGGGCGCATGGCGCAGGGGTTCAGTCACGCGCGAGCGGGTCCAGCGCCGAGCGCCCACGACGGACGGCCGCCGGGCGCGCGCTGCTGCCCGGCCCCATGGCCTGCAGCGCGGCGATCCGCTTCTCGGTCTTGGGGTGGGTCGAGAACAGCTCCGAGACGCTGGTCGGCACGATGTAGAGCTGCGCCGCTGCCGGGTTCTGCGCCACCGCCTGCGTTGGGCGGCGCTGCGCCGCGCCGGCGATCTTGGCAAGGGCAGACGCCAGCGCATGGGGATTGCCACTGATCTCCGCACCGGCCTTGTCCGCGCCATATTCGCGCGTGCGGCTGATCGCCATCTGCACGATCATCGCCGCAAAGGGCGCGACCAGCACGGCGAGGATCGCCGCGAGCGGGTTGCCGCCATTGCCATTGCCGCCCCGGAAAAACAGCGCGAAATTGGCGATCATCGAGATAGCGCCGGCAATGGTCGCGACCATGGTCATCACCAGCGTATCGCGATTGCGGACATGGCCGAGCTCGTGCGCCATCACGGCGGCGACTTCATCGCGATCCAGCATATGCAGCAGGCCGGTGGTGGCGGCAACGGCGGCATTCTGCGGGTTGCGGCCCGTCGCGAAGGCATTGGGGCTGGGATCCTCCACAATGTAGACGCGCGGCATCGGCAGGCCGGCATTGCGGGCGAGATCGCGCACCATACCGTAGAAATCCGGCGCGGAAGCCATGTCGACCTCACGCGCATTGTGCATGCGCAGGACGATCTTGTCGGCATTCCAGTATGTGAACAGGTTCATGCCTGCCGCGACCAGCAGCGCGATCATCGCGCCGCCCGCGCCGCCGAACATATACCCCAAAGCCATGAACAGCGCGGTGAGCGCTGCCAGCAGCATGGCCGTCTTCATCATATTCAACGTCTTCAACTCCCTGAGGAAAAACCCGGAAAAGACCTTGCCAATATGTAGGTGGACCGGTGTTTGGCCGCAATGGGAGCCGAGGTGGATTTGGCGCTCAGCCGTGCTGGAGATCGCAGTCGATGGGCAGCGCCGCGCCGGAGATGGAGCGCCCCGCCGGCGTCGTGAGGAACAGCGCCAGATCGGCGACATGTTCGGGCGGCACGATGCGCTTGAGCGATTGCGAGGCAAGGCCGAGCGCGGTTTCCTCCGCCACGCTGCGCCCGCTCACGGTCGCGCGACCCGCGATCACCCGGTCGAACCGCTCGCCGCCGACCGCGCCGGGCAGGATCGCGTTGGCGGTCACGTCGAACGGCCCGAGTTCCATCGCGAGTGTCTTGGTGAAGCCGATGAGGCCCCATTTGCTCGTCGCATAGGCGATGCGGTTGGGATAGCCATAGCGCCCGGCAGCGGACGACAGGGTGATGATCGTCCCGGCGCTGGCCTTGAGCAACGGAATGGCCCGCTGGGTGACCTCGAACGTGCCGGTGAGGTTGATGTCCATCACCGCGCGCCAGTCAGCGCTGGGCAACTCGTCCGCCGGTGCCGTGGGTCCACCGATGCCGACATTGTTCACCAGCACGTCCAGCCCCCCCAGATGCGTGGAGACGGATTCAAACAGAGCGTCGATTTCGGAGACCTGCGACACATCGCACCGCGCGCCGACCATCCCGGGGTGCGCGGCAAGAGCCTTGTCGATGCCATCCCGGTCCACATCGCCGATCAGCACGCGATGCCCCTCGGCATGGAAGCGCCGGGCGATGGCGAGGCCGATGCCGCCTGCGCCGCCGGTGACCAGAACGCGCATCATATCGTTGCCCTCACCCTGCGCTGTGAACCGGCGCGCTGCCCGGCATACCCAGGCTCGCCTCCCGCCAGCGCGCCCAGCGATAATAGGCCCAGCCAAGCATCAAGGAGACGGCTGCGGAGGCATTGAAGCTCCACCACAGCCCATCCGCGCCCAGATAGGGATAGCTGGCGAAGTAGAAGCCGATCCGCACCAGAAACAGTGAGAAGGTGAGGATGAACAGCGGCGCCAGCACCACGCCATTGGCGCGCATCGTGCCGAACATGACCGTGGTCACGCTGAACAGCAGGAAGCTCCAGTTGACGATGTTCATCATGTGGCGGCCGATCTCGATGGCGTCGCCGCCGCCTTCCAGGAACAGGGCGAGGATGGGCCGCGTGAACAGCATGACGAGCAGGATGAGGCTGCCGGTCATCGCCAGATTGACGCCGACGGCAACCAGCGTGGTGCGCTCCACCCGGTCCCACTTGCCCGCGCCGATATTCTGGGCGGCAATGGCGGAAACCGCGCCGCCGACCGCCATGGCCGGCATCTGGATGTAGTTCCACAATTGCTGGGCGGCGGCGAAGGCGGCCACGGTGGTGGTGCCCTCGCGGTTGACGAAGCCGATGACGACCAGCGTGGAGAGCGAGAAGATCACCATCTGCAGCCCCATCGGCACGCCGCGCCCGGCGACGATCCGCAGCAGCGCCCAGTCGGGCTTGAGATAGCCCCACTCAGCCCCGCGCAACCGCAGCGGCAGGTCGCGCCAGTAGATATAGGCGACCATTGCCGACAGGCCGGCATAATTGGCGACGGCAGTGGCGAAGGCCGAGCCGGCGATCCCCATTTCCGGCGCCGGGCCAAGGCCGAGGATGAACACCGGGTTGAGCAGGATATCCAGCAAGACGGTGAGGATCATGAACCACAAGGGCGTCATGGAATCGCCGCTGCCGCGCAGGCCCATCATCAGCATCACGAACATCATCGCACCGGGCAGGCCGAGGAAGACGAAGTGCAGATAGGCGCGGGCGAGGCGGAAGACCTCCGGCGGCGTGGAGAGCAAGGCGAGGATGCGGTCCGACCACAGGAAGCCTCCAATGGCGATGACGAACGCCATGCCGAGGCAGAAGCCGATCGCCGAGCCGAAAGCGTGGCGCGCGGCCCGCAGGTCGCCGCGCCCGAAGGCCTGGCCGACGACCACATTGGCCGCCATGCCGAAGCCGAAGATCAGCGAGAACATCAGGAACATGATGATGTTCGCATTGGCGGTGGCGGCGAGTGCCGCTTCGCCCAGGAAATGCGCAACCCAGATCGAGTTGATCGAGCCGTTGAGCGTGTGGAGGATGTTGGAAGCGAGCGTCGGCAGGGTGAAGAGCACCAGCGTGCCGAAAATCGGCCCGCTCGTCAGATCCCGCCCGCCACGGATGTGCCGCGGACCGGGCACGAGGCCACTATCCTCGACCAGCGCCTCCGCCTCGGGGTCTGCGGCTGGGCGCCGCTCCCCCGAATCGTCCCATGATGGAGTCTCGCTCATCGCTTTGTGCCCACGTCCTTATCCAAGACGCGTCAGAGCAGCCTCCAGACGCTGGAATTCCGCGACTTTCTCGGCATGGTCGGCACGCGCCTTCTCGACCGCTTCGGGCTTGGCCTTCTCGACAAATGCCGGGTTGGCGAGGCGCCCCTCGAGCGACTTGGCCTCCTTCTGCGCGGCATGAAGGGACTTTGTCAACCGAGCGCGTTCGGCCTCGATGTCGATGACGCCTTCGAGCGGGAGGACGACGGTCGCTTCGTCCACGACCACCTGTGCCGCGCCGCCGCTCGCCTCGTCATCGAACTGCCAGGTCTCGATGCGCGCGAGGCGAGAGAGGGCGGGGGTGAGCCGCTCGACACGGCCGCGCGTCTGCGGATTGGCCTCGTTCACGATGGCCGTGAGCTTGGCGCCCGGCGGCACGCCCAGTTCGGCGCGGGCGGTGCGGATTTCGCTCACCATGCGGATCAGCCAGTCGATCTCCGCGCTGGCCTGCGCATCCACCTGCGCGGCAGGTGCCGGCCATTGCGCCACGATCAGGTCATAGGGCCGCGTGCCCTGCGCATGCCACAGCTCCTCGGTGATGAACGGCATGAACGGGTGGAGCATGACGAGGATCTGGTCGATCACCCAGCCGGCGACGGCCTTGGTTTCCGCGTCGATATTGCCTTTGATCAGCTCCAGATACCAATCGCAGAACTGATCCCACACGAAATGGTATATGGCATTGGCGGCGGCATCGAAGCGCAGATCGGCCAGCGCCTTGTCCAGCTCGGCGACGGTGCTGACGACTTCGCCGATGATCCACTTGTTCACCGCCAGCGTGGCGGCGGGCGCGGCAACGCTCTCGCTCGCGCCGATGCCGTTGGATTGGGCGAAGCGCACGGCGTTCCACAGCTTGGTGGCGAAGTTGCGATAGCCCTCGACGCGCTTCTCATCCATCTTCACGTCGCGGCCCTGGCTCTCCATGGCCGCCATGAAGAAGCGCAGCGCATCGGCGCCATATTGGTCGATGAGCCCGAGCGGATCGACGACATTGCCCTTGGACTTGGACATTTTCTGCCCATCCGCCGCGCGCACCAGACCATGGAGGTACAGCCGCTTCCACGGCACCTCCTTCATGAAATGAATGCCCTGCATCGCCATGCGCGCATCCCAGAAGAAAAGGATGTCGAAGCCGGAGATGAGGAGATCGTTAGGGTAGTGTTTGGCGAGAAGGGACGAAGCCCTCTCCCCTTGAGGGAGAGGGTTGGGAGAGGGGTCGGCGGCGTTAGCCGCCGCGTTCGCGGCGGACCCCTCTCCCTCCGCGCCTGAAGGCGCTCCTCCCTCTCCCTCAAGGGGAGAGGGGGTTCCTTCCGGCCAACCCAGCGTCGCGAACGGCCACAGCGCGGAGGAGAACCACGTGTCGAGCACGTCCTCATCGCGGGTAAGCTTGCGATTGCCCGCCTTGGTCTGCGCCTCTTCCTCGGTCTCGGCGACGAAGACATTGCCATCCTCGTCAAACCAAGCCGGAATCCGGTGCCCCCACCACAACTGCCGGCTCACACACCAGGGCTGGATGTTCTCCATCCAGTTAAAGTACGTCTTCTCCCAGCTCTTCGGCACGATCTCGATCGCGCCCGAGCGCACCGCCTCGATGGCGGGCTTGGCCAGCGTCGCGGCATCGACATACCATTGGTCGGTCAGCCAGGGCTCGATGACCACGCCGGAGCGGTCGCCATAGGGCGTCTGGATCGTGCGGGGTTCGGCGTCGTGTTCGGTCTCGTTGCCCTCCTTGTCGCGGGTGACGTGGGGGATGAGGAGCCCCAGCGCCTTCAGCTGCTCCACCACCAGCTTGCGCGCCTCGAAGCGCTCCAGCCCGATGAAGTCGACGGGGACGAGGCCATCGGCCGTCTGGACGACATTCGCGTGCGCATCGAGCATGTTGAGCATCTGCGCGGGCGCGATGCCGGCGCGCTTGCCGACCTCGAAGTCGTTGAAATCATGGCCGGGCGTGATCTTCACCGCGCCCGAGCCCAGTTCCGGATCGGCATGCTCGTCGGCGACGATAGGGACGCGCCGACCGGTGATCGGCAGGATGACATGCTTGCCGATGACGGACTGGTAGCGCGCATCATCCGGGTTCACCGCCACGGCCATATCCGCCAGCATCGTCTCGGGGCGGGTGGTCGCCACCTCGATATAGTCCTGGCCCTCAACGCCGGGCCCATCGAGGCGCACGCCATCGGCAAGCGGATATTTGAAGTGCCAGAATCCGCCCTTCACCTCGCGCGTCTCGACCTCAAGGTCGCTGATCGCGGTCTTGAGGCCCGGGTCCCAGTTCACCAGCCTTTTGTCGCGATAGAGCAAGCCCTGATTGTAGAGATCGACGAACACCTTCACCACGGCGCGAGTGAAATGCGGGTCCATGGTGAATTGCTCGCGGCTCCAGTCCATCGAGCAGCCCAGGCGCCGGAGCTGGCCGGTGATCGTCCCGCCGCTCTCATGCTTCCATTCCCACACCTTCTCGATGAAGCCATCGCGGGTGTAATCGGTGCGCTTCTCGCCCTTCGCGTTCATCTGCCGCTCGACGACCATCTGCGTGGCGATGCCGGCATGGTCGGTGCCGACCACCCACAGCGCATCCTTGCCGCGCAGCCGCTCGTATCGGATCACGATGTCCTGCAGCGTGTTGTCGAGCGCGTGGCCGATGTGCAGGCTGCCGGTGACGTTCGGCGGCGGATTGACGATGGTGAAGGGCTGCGCATCAGGGCGAGCCGGGCGGAACTGGCCGGTCTGCTCCCAATGCGGATACCATTTCGCCTCGATCGCGGCCGGATCGAAGGTCTTTGCAAGCTCGGTGATGGGCGTGTTCGTCATGGCTGGGGCCTTAATCAGTCTTGCCGCGCCGCGCCAGTGGGTGCGCGGGGGGAGAGGAGGGCGGCGTTGCGCCACCTCGCATACGTTGTTCTCCCGCGAAAGCGGGAGTCCAGGGCGGGGAAGGGCGGTCTGATGCGCCCTGGGCTCCTGCCTTCGCAGGAGCACTGGTCGTTCCATCCGAAAGGGAATGCATTCGTCCGGTGACGCTCAGATGCTTATCTCATGTTGCGAGCCGGAACTGTCGCGCTCAAATCTGCCGAACCGCTGCGATGGAGGGCCGCGGCCCGGCCATCATACTCGGCCGGTGATCCGGTCGATCTCGCGCTTCACCATGGTCTCGACCATGCTGGGCAGGTTCTCGTCCAGCCATTCCTTGAGCATGGGGCGCAGCATCTCGCGCACCAGGCCTTCGACCGTGTTGGGCTGGCTGTCTTCCGGGCTGATGAGCAGCCGCGAGAGGTTGACGAGCGAATCGCGGGCGGCGCGGGCCTTCTCGTCCGAGACGAGCGTGGAAGCCAGCGCGGAAACAGCGGGGGCACCATCGGCGGACGCCACAGCGGCGCGCGGCTTGGCGGCGGCTTTGCTTTTAGACTCGGCGCTCTTTGGCTCGGCTTTCTGCTCCAAAGCGGCCGGGGCGGGCTTGGCGGGGGCGCTCATCATCGGCTCCTCATGCGAGTCGTCGCTCTCGGCCCCGTCGGCATTGTCGCCGGGCAGCGCGTCCGTCAGCTCCAGAATCTGGTCATCCAGGCTGGCGCTCACGTTCGCCATGGCGGCCCGGCGCGGCACGCGCGGCGTCGCGGAAAGGCCGTCCTCCTCGGCGATGATCCGCTTGATGGAAGAGAGAATTTCCTCCATCGACGGCTCGTTCTGCATCGCCCCCATCATGGTTCCTGCGCTCAGTTGGTGTCTGAAGCGTTTACTGTCGCGTTTTGGGCGGCAGAGTCAACCGTGCGGGACGAAATGGGCGCCGGCTTGGCGTCATCGTCCCAGTCGAACCACTTGCCCTTCACGCGCTGGAAGTTGTCGGCCGAGTTGATGACCTGCTCGGGCGCGATGCCGAAGTCCGTCGGGTTGATCCGGCCCATCGCGGCCAGCAGCGAGAAGGCCGCGACATAGGCATTGCGCTCTGCCGTCACGAGCTGGACGCTCGCGATGAAGCTTTCCTGCTCCGCATTCAGGATATCGAGGATGGTGCGGGTGCCCACGCTGTTCTCGGCGCGCACGCCGCGCAGCGAGAGGCCGCTCGCATCCACCGCCACGCGGTTGGAGGCGATCACTTCATTGCTCGCCTGCCAGCTCGAATAGAGCGAGCGGGTCTGCGCGATCACGCTGCGCTCGACGGCGGTCTCGGTTTCCATCGCCTGCTGCTGATAGGCCTGGCTCTGGCGGACCTGCGCGCCGGGCCGGCCGCCCTGATAGAGCGGCATGGAAAGGCGCGCGCCGACGATCACCTGGCCGCTGTCTTGCGCCTCGTTGGCGCCGCCGCGGGAGGCGAGATCGGTATAATGCTGGCCGCTGGCGAAGGCAGAGACCGTCGGCAGCCGCTGGCCCTTGGCGACGCGCACGTCATAGGCCGCGGCTTCGCGGATGTTGCGGGCCGCCAGCAGATCGGGATTCTGGGCCATGGCGACATCGACGGCTTCGTCGGGCGTCGCGGGCAGGCCGGGCAATTGCGGCGGGGTCTGCAGGTCGACCGGCTCGTGGCCGACCAGCTGGATATAGCGCTCGCGCGCCTCGATCAGCGAGGCTTCGGCCGTCTGCATGTCCGCGCGGGCCAGCGAAAGGCGCGACTCGGACTGGGCGACGTCCGTGCGGGTGAGATCGCCGACCTGGAAGCGATTGTTGGTCGCCCGCAGATTGACCTCGAGCACCTGCACATTGTTGCGGCTGAGGCCTACGACGGACTCCGCGCGGATCACGTCCATATAGGCCGCCACCACCTGCGAGAAGATGGAGAGCTCCGTGGCGCGCAGATCATATTGCCCGGCCTCGATCCGCTCGCGGGCGCCAGCCAGCGCATTGCGCACCCGGCCGCCGGAATAGACCGGCACGCTCACGCTCAGCAGCGTCGTGAGCGAGCGGGAGGGCGCCAGCGGATTGAGCGGGCGCTCATGGGCGAACTCGTTATAGGTGGAGGAGACGCCCACGTCCGGCAGGCCATTGGCCTTCTGGATGTTGAAATTCTCGTCCGTCGCCCGCTGGCCCGCCCGCGCCGCGGTCAGCGTCGGATTGTCGCGATAGGCCGCGGCCAGCGCTTCCTGCAGCGTCTCGGCCTGGGCGGGGAGGGTGCTGGTGCTCAGCAGAGCGGCGAGCATCGCGAGGGGCTTGGTCCGGCGGATGAGCATAAGCGGTCGAGGCTTCCGGGTCAGAATGTGAAGGTCTTGGGCCGGGCGAAACCGGGCAGGGGCACGGCCTCCCAGTCCACGAAGGCGCGTGCGCCAAAGCCGCCGGTGGTGCGCGTGCCAATGCACAGGCGCGTCACGCCGCGCTCCAGCCGGGCGAACACCGCGCGGCCACCGATGCGCAATTGCGCAATGAGCGCCTCGTCCAGCTCCTCGATGGCACCATCGACGAACAGCAGATCATAAGGCGCGCCTTGCGCGAAGCCGGCGGACAGCGGTCCCTGCTGCAGCGTGACGCCGGCGTGACCGGCCAGCGCGGCCTTGGCGTGGGCGAACAGCGCGTCATCGTCCTCGATCGCCACCACAATGCAGCCAAGCCGCGCCAGCAGCGCCGCCGCATAGCCGGTCGCCGCGCCGACCAGCAGCACCTTCTCGCCCGCGCGCGGGGCGGCTTCGACCAGCAGGCGCGCGGTGGCGAGCGGCGGGTTGAGCGCACGGCCATTGGCCAGCGGCACGGCCCGATCGATATAGGCTGCGCTGCGCCGCTCCTGCGGCACATAAAGTTCGCGCGGTTCGGCGAGGATCGCTTCGAGGATCACAGGATCGTTGACGTCGCTGGTGCGCAACTGGCTTTCCACCATCGCACGGCGCATCGCCTTGAAAGTCTGCTCGGTCATAAGCTCCCTGATGACATGGCTGTATTGTATGAGCAATACAGTAATTGGCTTTGCCAGCCTCTCTAGCTTTTTTGCACCGCACAGTGAAAAGTTTTTTAATGCCCCTACGCAGTCTGCGCACCTGTCCCGTCCGTCATGGCGCAAAGCAAGTTGCGTTGCCGAATGAATTGAGCTAGCCGCGCTCCCTCGACCACCCCCGAGGCCCGATGGCGGAGTGGTGACGCAGCGGACTGCAAATCCGTATACGCCGGTTCGATTCCGGCTCGGGCCTCCAGGACTTCACACACACACACACACACACACACACATGCCCTAGACGGGCCTCAGTGGAAGTCGCGTGATTTCGGCAGAATCCTGACATTGCGGGGATGGTCATTGAGGCGGGGGCGCTGCGGGTTGCGGACTTCGTCGCCGCGCGCGGTTTGCGGAGCCATGGGGGGATGATCGGCGAGGTCATCGAGCATGGCCGTGCGATCGATCACCCGCCGGACCATCAGGTGGACTACGCCTTCCTTGCTCTTCTGGATTTCGCCCTCGATCAGCATCAGGCGCGCGGCCATCACGGCGCGGCGCTGCTTGTCGAGATCGCGTGCCCAGAGCAGCGCGTTGACGATCCCCGTTTCGTCCTCGATCGTGATGAACACGGCATTGCCCTTGCCGGGCCGCTGCCGGGTCAGGACCACGCCGGCGACGCGCGCCCTGCGGCCATCGGGCAGCGCATTGGCGGCCGCGCAGGATCGCACGCCTTCGCGGGTGAGCGCAGCGCGCAGAAACTGCATCGGATGCCCCTTCAGCGAGAGCCGCGCGGTCTGGTAATCGGCCACCACTTCCTCGGAGAGCGGCATGGCGGGCAGGCGCGGATCGGCTTCGCGGCCCAGTTCCGGCGCATCGGCAAAGGCGAACAGCGGCAGCTGGGTTGGCGGCGTGCGGCGCACCTCCCACAAGGCATCGCGGCGTGACTCCGCCAGCGCGCCAAAAGCATCGGCATCGGCCAGCTTGCGCAAGGCCGGGGGAGGCAGGCTGGCCCGCCGGGCGAGATCTTCGATAGAAACGAACGCGCCGGCCTGCCGGGCCTGTGCGATCGTCTCGGCCCATCCCTGCCGGAAGCCGTCGATCCGTGAAAATCCCAGCCGCAGCGCCAGCACACTGCCAGCGGGCCCTTCCAGCGTACTATCCCACTCGCTGGCATTCACGTCGACCGCACGGACCTCAACGCCATGCTCCTGCGCATCGCGCACCAGCTGCGCGGGCGCGTAGAAGCCCATTGGCTGGCTGTTGAGCAGGGCGCAGGTGAACGCGGCGGGGTGGCGGCATTTCAGCCATGATGAGACATAAGCGAGCCATCCAAAGGCCTGCGCATGGCTTTCGGGAAAGCCATATTCGCCAAAACCCTCGATCTGTTGATAGCAGCGTTCGGCAAAGTCCCGCTCATAGCCCCGCGCCACCATGCCTTCGACCAGCAGGCTCTGGTAATTATGCACCGTTCCGTGATGGCGGAACGTCGCCATGGCCCGCCGCAACCCATCGGCCTGGGGCGGCGTGAACTTGGCCGCGACGATGGCCAGCTTCATCGCCTGTTCCTGGAACAGCGGCACGCCCAATGTCTTGCCCAATACCTCGCGCAGCTCGTTGGGATCGTTCGGCGGGGCAGGGCTGGGGAAGGCCACGGCCTCCTCCTTGTTGCGGCGGCGCAAATAGGGATGGACCATGCCGCCCTGAATCGGTCCGGGGCGGACGATCGCCACCTGAATGACCAGATCGTACAGCTCCTTGGGCCTCATCCTTGGCAGCATGGCGATCTGCGCGCGACTTTCGACCTGAAAGGTGCCGATGCTGTCACCGCGCTGAAGCATCGCGTAGGTCGCCTTGTCCTCGCGCGGCACCGTGGCCAGGGTCAGGTCGGCGAGGCCATGCGTGCGCAGCAGGTCGAAGCTCTTGCGGATGCAGGTCAGCATCCCGAGCGCCAGCACATCCACCTTCATCAGGCCCAGCGCGTCGATATCGTCCTTGTCCCATTCGATGAAGGTGCGATCGGGCATGGCGCCATTGTGAATGGGTACCAGTTCGTCGAGCCGGCTCTCGGTCAGCACGAATCCGCCGACATGCTGCGAGAGATGGCGGGGATATTCGAGCAGGCGCTCAACCAGCGTGCGCAGGCGGCCGACTTCGGGATTGTCAGGATCAAATCCGGCCTCCTCGATCCGCGGGGAGGGCACCCGGCTGCCGCCGGGGGAGCCCCAGATGGTCGAGGCGATCCGCGCGGTCACGTCCTCGGTCAGGCCCAGCGCCTTGCCCACTTCGCGGATCGCGCTGCGTGGGCGATAGTGGATCACCGTGGCCGCAATGCCCGCCCGCTCGCGACCATAGCGGGCATAGATATACTGCATGATTTCCTCGCGGCGCTCATGCTCGAAATCCACGTCGATATCGGGCGGTTCATGGCGCTCTTCCGAGAGGAAGCGCGAGAACAGCAGCTTCTCCCGCACCGGATCGATCGGGGTGATGCCGAGGAAATAGCAGACCAGCGAATTGGCCGCGCTGCCCCGGCCCTGGCACAGGATCGGCTGCTCGAGGCTGCGGGCATGGCGCACAATATCGTGCACGGTGAGGAAGTAATAAGCGTAGTTCCGCTTGCGGATCAGCGCATATTCCTCATCCAGCACCGCTTGGTATTTTTCGGGCAGACCATCGGGGAAATATTCGCGGCCACCCTCCTGCACCAGATGTTCCAGCCAGGCTTGCGGCTGCCAGCCTTCGGGCACCGGTTCGTGCGGATATTCATAGCGCAGGTCATCGAGCGTGAAGGCGATGCGCGAAAGGATGTTGGTGCTGGCCGTCACCGCTTCGGGGCACGTGCGGAACAGGCGGGCCATTTCGGCAGGCGGCTTGAGATGCCGTTCGGCATTGGCCAGCAGGCGGTGGCCCGCCGCAGCGATGGTCGTGCCTTCGCGAATGCAGGTCAGGATATCGTGCAGCGGTCGCGCATCGGGATGATCGTAGAGCGCATCGCACGTGGCGAGCAGAGGCACGCCGCAAGCCGCGCCGAGAGCCTGCGTCTGCGCCAGCCGCCGCGCATCCGCGCCGCTGCGCTGCATTGTGACGGCCAGCCACACCGCGCCGGGACGCGCCTCCGTCAGCCGCTCCAGCAGGTTCCGGTCGCGTCCGGTGGCGATCAGCAGCAGGTCGTCGGCATGATCGAGCAGATCCGGCAGATTGAGCGTGCAATCACCCTTTTCCGCGCGGCGGTTACCCAGCGTCAACAGCCGCGTCAGCCGACCCCAGCCATGGCGGGTGGCGGGATAGGCGATGATATCCGGCGTCCCGTCCGCAAAGACCAGCCGCGCACCGACGGCGAGGCGAAAACCGGTGGCAGGCCCGCCGACCTCCCGCCAGGCCACATGCGCGCGCACCACGCCGGCCACCGTGTTGCGATCCGCAATGCCCAGCCCGGCCATGCCCAGATGATGCGCCTGCGCCACCATATGTGCGGGATGCGAAGCGCCGCGCAGGAAGCTGTAATTGGTGGCCGCGACCAGCTCTGCGAAAGGGGGCGGGTCGCTCATGCGAACAGCCCGTGGAGATACCAGTTCGGATCGGGCTTTTCATCATAAAGCCCGTGGCGGAAGATCCAGTAGCGTCGCCCGCGCACGTCCTCGATTCGGTAATAGTCCCGCGTCAGCCCGGCCTTGCCAGGGGCTTCACCGCCCTTGCGCCGCCACCATTCGGAGGCGATCCGCTCGGGGCCTTCATAGAGCCGCACCTCGTGCAGCCTGCGTTTCCAGCGGAAGCGGTGCGGGGGGCCGTCCGGCACTTGCGCGATCACCTCCACCGGCTGCGGCGGATCGAACAGGAACAGCGGCCGCAAGGGCGGCTCGCCCACCGGCGGCGTGGGCCATGGAAGGGGCGCACGGGCGTGGATCGCCGGCAAGGCAAGCTGCGCCTGTTCGGGAATATGGCTGTCCTGCGGCTCAA
This sequence comes from Sphingobium sp. B12D2B, assembly GCF_025961775.1. Classification (NCBI taxonomy): domain Bacteria; kingdom Pseudomonadati; phylum Pseudomonadota; class Alphaproteobacteria; order Sphingomonadales; family Sphingobiaceae; genus Sphingobium; species Sphingobium sp. B12D2B. The sequence continues at coordinate 2,778,156 of NZ_JAOQOH010000001.1, read as the reverse complement.
GACGACACAGGCTGGCCGGCCCCAGCCGAGTGCTCAACCGGTCGATCAGATCGGCCAGCGCGCCGGCATCCTGCTCGCTGCCATCCAGAGCCGGCTGGCTGGTGCCGAGCGGCTCGGTGACGGGTAGGAACAAGGTGATGCGGTCATAGCCGAAACCGGGGTCGAGCGGGTCGGCCAGCGTCCCGATGCGTTCGTCGAACAGGCGCAACACCGGCGCCGGATCGCGCGTGGGCAGACCGGTCTCGATTGCCAGCCGATGGCGCGCCCCATCGCTGCGGAACAATGTCAGCACAAAGCGCCGGCCCCCCAGTCCGCGCTCATCGAGTGTCCGGGCCGCCTCGCGCAGCAGGTCGAGAAAACAGCCGGCGATGCTGGCCTGCAAGGCGACCGGCTCGGCAAAACGGCGCTCGAAATGGAGTGGCTCGGGCTGTGCGAGCGGATCGATCGGCGCCTGCTCCTCGCCCAGCAGGCGGCGCAAGGCAGTCACCGCGTCCGCCCCGAATCGCGCGGCGATGCTGGCGGCGGCCCGTGACGCCAGATCGCCGATGGTCTTCAGCCCGGCCCGGCGCAAGGCGAGCGTCGCCTCTTCGTCCAGCCCCAGCGCCAGCACGGGCAGTGCCCGCAGCGCCTCCCGCTCGCTGGTGACGGGCAGGCGGGCATGACGGGCCAGCGCCTGCGCGCCCTGCGCGGTAGAGGCTGTGGCCATGCGCACGCTCATGCCAATCGCGGCGAAGGCATCCTCGGCCTGCGCGGCCAGGCCTGCCTCGCCGCCGAACAGATGGTCGCTTCCCGCAATATCCAGCGTTATCCCATCGGGCGGGGCGAGGGTGACATGCGGTGACCAGGCGATGCAATGCCGGGCCAGCCGCTGCAGCCAGTGGCGGTCGGCCTCTTCGTCCATGTCGGCCACGATGAGGTCGGGCTGCAGCGCGCGGGCATCGGCCAGCGTCTGGTCCGGCGAGATGCCGAGCGCGCGGGCCTGCGCATCGACGGCGCACAGCCGCAATGCGCCCTTGATCTTGGCGACGAGAACCAGCGGCCCGTCAGGCTGCCCGCCGGTCCCCGCGCTGTCGATCCCCTGCTGAATCCGCAGCCTTTCTGTGGGCAGGAGCGGAAACCACAGCGCCAGATAGCGCCGCTTCACGGAACAAGCGTCGGTCACGGTCCCACTCCAGCCGCCAGGAAAGGCCGCAAGGGCCGGAACGCTGGCGCAGCAAGGTCACATCGAAGGTCGGCAGTCCGGGCGCATTGCCCGGCAGCGCGAGCGAAGGTGCGGCGGCCACCTGCCAGCGGGTCTGTGCCGCGCTGGGCACGGGCGGCGCGTCCGGGCGCAGTAGCAGCAATGTCACGCCGGATTTCTCTGCCGCCAGAGTCAGGCGGCGGCTGGCGGTCAGGTCCAGCGCGGGCATCGGCCCCCAACCTTCCACCACGACCGCGCTCAGGCCAGAGCAGCGCAAGGCATCCACGGCCGCCCGCAGCAGATCCATGCCGTCCCTGACGGTGCCGATCAGCCCCAGGCCGGGGGCGCCGCCCAGTTCGGCCCAGCCATGGCCCTGCGCCACGCCGCCTTTTCGGCTCGCCTGTCGCTCGCGGAGCCATAGCACCTTGCCCTCGGCCTCGCTCAAACCTGTCGCCAGCGAGACGACGAAACCCGCCGCTGCCGCGACATCGTCCACCTCTGCGGCATAGACTTCATGCACCCGCCCGCGCGCCAGCCCGCCGCCCAGCAGCGTATCGATCGCGGCGATGCCGAACGCCTTTCGGGAGGGGGCATCCGGCATCGCGTGATCGCACAAAAGGGCAGGGGCGAGTCTCATATGTTCCTATTATGTTCCTATTCTGAGCAGGGTCAAGGGATCGTTCCGGCAGCTTGTCCGATCGCTGCCCAAGCCACTGGAGTCGAACGATCATTGGCCCGCCCAGCCTCCGTCAGAAGGTCGCAAGGGCCGTGTGCTGGCCGGGCATTTCGCTTGACAAGGCAGCCTTGCACGACGGAATAAACTACAACGACGTATCACGATTTATCCGCTACATGCGGATGCTGCGTCATGAGGGGGAGGTTACAGGGGATGCGGTTCAGGTCAGCCGTCGGCAAAGCGCTCATGCTTGCCATGCTCGGATCGCTCGCCCAACCGGCTGTGGCGGCCGAAAATTGCCCGTCGCCCGGCATGACCAAGGCCGATTTCGAGCGCTATTTCCTCTGTTTCAATGCGCGCGATTATGCCTGCTTCACCAGCTATTACGACGCCGATGTCGTCCTCGTGAAAGGCGGGAAGTGGCCCGATCTCAAGGGGCGCGATGCCATCATCGCCTTCTATCGCGACGTCGATGCCCGTGGGCTGCAGGAGCATGTGACCCCGCACGCCATCGAGGTGCAACCGCAGGGCGCGACGGTCGATCTGGAAGCGCATTTCCAGGCCACCAGCGACTGGCCGGACTTTAGCTCACGGCCCTTGAAGGCGGGCGATGACTGGCGGTTGCGCGGCGTGCTGCTCTACGAGATTCCATGCGGCAAGATCACCCGCATCCGGCCCCGCCCGCGTCCCGTGCAGCCATGATCGCGCGTCCCATCCGGGGGCTGGCCATGATGGCCGCGCTCCTGCTCGCCGCCCGGGCGATGGCTGCCGGACCCGCTGCCCCGGCGGCCTGTGACCGCACCTGCCTCACCGAGATCATGGACCAATATCTGGCCGCGATGGTCGCCCGCGCGCCCGCCCGGGCGCCGATGGCAGGGCAATATCGCGCGACGGAGGATGCGCAGGAGGTCCGTCTCGGCGCGGGCCTGTGGCAGACGGCGACCGGCCTTGGTACCTATCGCATCGACCTCGCCGATCCGGTGAGCGGCACCGTCGGCTATATCGGCGAGGTGCTGGAGGGAGAGGGCAGGGTCACCATCGCGCTACGCCTCAAGGTAGCGGATCGCAAGATCACCGAGGTGGAGACGATTCTCGGGCGCGGGCGGGTGCCCGGCTCATCCATCGTGCCGGCGCCGCGCGCGTCGTTCGGCAATATCGTTCCGCCCGCCGAGCGGCTGACCCGCCAGCAGATGATCGAGACGGCCAATGCCAATTTCGACGCGCTGCTCGCGGCCGACGGCTCCCTTTATGCGGAGGATTGCCAGCGGATCGAGAACCGCATGGCGATGAGCGGCAATGCGGAACTCAACTATCCCATCGGCACGATCCCGGGCGTGCCCAAGCCGCATTTCGGCAGCATGGGCTGCGGCCAGCAGATCAGCCTGCACCTGTTCGACCAGCTCGACGCGGTCGAGCCGCGCCGCTTCCTCCTGCTCGATGAAGAGAAGCAGCTCGTCTTCGGCGTCTATGTCATGCGCTGGTACAAGAACGGCCGGTGCAACGAGATCCCCGGCTATGGCACCATCTGCCATGACAAGCCGCGCCAGCCGGTCTCGCTGCTCAATGCGGAAATCCTCGGCGTGCGCGGCGGCAAGATTCACGAGGTGGAGGCGATCTTCAAATTCGCGCCTTATGAGGCCGACAGCGGCTGGCAGGGCGATCTGCGCGACGCCGGGTCCGGCGGGGAGAACTGAGCGATGATCCGCTTTGCATGGCGTGCCACCGCCCTCGCGCTGCTGCTCTTCCCCGGCTTGCCGACGCTGGCACGGGAGGCCGCGCCGCCATGCGACCGCGCCTGCCTCTATGCGCATGTGGACCGCTATCTCGCCGCCGTCGAGCAAGGCACGCCTGCCGGACTCGATCTCGCACCGGACTTTCGCGCCACCGAGAATGGCGCGCCGGTGGCGCCGGGCGAGGGGCTCTGGCAGACGACGGATGGCTATAGCAGCTACCAGGCACGGGCCGCCGATGTGTCCGCCGGGCAAGTCGCGGTGCTGGGGGAAGTGAAGGAGGCCGGCAAGACTGTCGGCTATGCCACGCGCCTCAAGATCGTCGCCGGGCGGATCGCGGAAGCCGAGACGGTGATCGGCCGGTCATTCGCGCCGCAGCATCCCTCCATGCCGACGGAGGTCAGAGCAGGCCTGCGCACCATCGTGCCCAAGCGCGAGCGCCTGTCCCGCGCCGAAATGATCGCACTGGCCGACCGGAACTTCGATAATATGCTGCGCAACAAAGGCGATCATTTCGCGCCGGATTGCCAGCGGATCGAAAACCGGATGCCGATGAGCGGCAATCCGCAACTGGCCTATCCCATCACGCCCATCCCCGGCAAACCGCTGCCGCATTTCGGCAGCATGAGCTGTCAGGCGCAGGTGGAGGCGCATCTGTTCGACACGCTCGATAAGGTCGATCCGCGCCGCACTCTGGTGGTGGATGAGGAACAGCAGGTGCTGTTCGGCGTGTTTTCCCTGCGCTTCTACGGCCGGACCGAGTGCAACGACATTCCCGGCTATGGTCGCACCTGCCCCACCAAGCCGAGGGGGCCGATGTCGCTGCTCAGCGGCGAGATGCTGGGGATGCGGAGCGGCAAGGTGCGCGAGGTCGAGCTGATCTTCACGCGCCTGCCTTATGAGGCCGGGCAGGGCTGGGCACCCTGAGCGGACGGGGCCGCAGGACACCCGAGCCTGCCTACCCCGCCACGCCCGTCAGCGCGGCTTGACGCTATTCTCCATCTTGGCGCCGAAGTGATCGGCCAGATCCTTGCCGGTGAAGCCATGGGTCGATGAATCCGGGTCGAGCGGCAGCATCTGGCTGTCCCATGCGTCATAGGCCGCCTTCACCTGCGCCATTTTCTCCGGCATCCGGTCCTTCAGGTTCGCGCGCTCCATTGGATCGTCGACCACGTTGAAGAGGAAGCTGTTCTGGAGGATTTTAAGATACTTCCAGTCGCCCATGCGGCAGGCCTGCTGGTCCAGATTCTTGTAGCGCCAGCACAAGGTCCGCTCGCTCTTGCTGGAGGGGTCGGCGAGATAAGGCAGCAGATTGATGCCGTCGCTGGGATAGGCCGGGTCCGGCGCCCCGCCGGCCGCCGCGAGCAAGGTCGGCAGCCAGTCCATGGACATCATCACCTGATCGCTGGTGACCCCGGCAGGCACATAGGCCGGCCAGCGCACGATCGCGGGGATGCGAAGGCCACCTTCCAGCAACTCGGTCTTGCGACCCGTGAACGGCCAGGTGTCGGCGAAGCGCTCGCCGCCATTGTCGCTGGTGAAGATGACGATGGTATCGTCCGCGATGCCAAGGTCGTCCAGCCGCTGCAGGATGCGCCCGACCTGCATGTCCAACCGCGTCACCATCTGCGCATAGATGCGCTGCGAGCCGCCATCATAATGCATCAGCGCCGTCGGCTTGCCATCGGCATCCAGCCTGATGGCCTCGGCCTCGTCGCCCGGCCCCTCCCAGGGCCAGTGCGGCGCGTTGACGTGCAGCGAGATGAAGAAGGGCTTGTCGCCCTGGGCGGCGGTGCTGATCGTCTCCAGCGCGCGCTCGGCCAGAAGATCGGTGAGATAGCCCTTCTCGAAGACCTCGCGGTCATCGTCCCAAAGGTCGTGACGCCCGGCATATTTATGCGTGAAATAGTCCACGCCGCCGCCCCGGAATCCCCAGAAATGGTCATAGCCGCTCTTGAGCGGGCCATATTTGGGCAGCGCGCCCAGATGCCATTTGCCGATCAGCGTCGTCCCATAACCCACCGCCCGCAGCAGCGACGGGAGAGTGGGATGCTCGGGCGGCAGGCCGACAGGGCGCTGGGCGAGCGGCTCCTCCAGGCCGATGGGCAGGCGGTTCTGATAGCGGCCGGTGATGAGGCCCGTGCGCGTCGCCGAGCACACAGCGGAATTGGCATAGCCTTGCAGGAAGCGCATCCCGTCGGCCGCGAGGCTGTCGATCGCCGGGGTTTCATAGTCACGCCGGCCGTAGCAGGAGAGGTCGGCATAGCCCATGTCATCGGCCATGATGAACAATATGTTCGGCTGCTTGCGCCGATTGCCCGATGCCTGTTTAGGCCGCGCGGCCCGCGCCGTCGAACCGGCCCCCACCATGCCGGCGCCGATCACGCCCAAAGATTGGCCGAGCACGCTGCGGCGAGTCACGTCAAGGTCGGTCAACTTGGGTCTCCGTCTGATTTTCGCTCATTTGGCAGCGATTGAACGGGCGAGGCAACAGATGTACGGGCAATGGCATTTATAATGCACAGGTTATGGCTGAATGATGAGTGCCCTGCAAAGCCTGCCATTTACCCTGCGCCAGCTGGTGATCTTCGAGACGCTTGCCGAGACACGCAGCTTCGCCGGCAGCGCCGAATTGCTGGGCATTTCCCAGGCGTCGGTCAGCAGCCAGTTCAAGGCGCTGGAAGCGCAGCTCGGGGTCGCGCTGATGGCCCGCAGCGCGGGGCGGCGGCCAGAACTCACGCCCGAGGGCGAGCGCTTCCTCGCCGACTTGAGGATATTTTCCAGCGCGGCCGATCAACTGGCGGCACACCGCCTGCGCAGGCCCGGCCCGCGCGAGATCGTGCGCTTTCGCATTCTGCTGGGGCAGGGCCTCGCCGATCATTATGTGCGGCCAAGGCTGGACAGGTTTCTGGCGGCCCACCCCCACATCGTTCTGGAGTTCGACACCCGCATTCCGAGCCACGAATCGACACTCGCGGCCAGCAATGGAACCTATGACTTCGTGCTGATCCACCAGCCAGCCGATGAGCCCGTGGCGGAAGCGATGCGGTCGCTGGGGCGGGTGTCGGGCGGCATCTTCGGCAACCGCAAACTGGCCGCGGGCCGCGAGGTGCCGCTTTCACCGGAAGAGGTGGGGCGCTTGCCCTTCGCCTTGCCGTCCGGGCGGGACGATGGGGCGGAGCAGCGCCTGCGCCGCAAGCTGGCATCCTTTGGCGTGCAGCCCACCAACATCGTGGCGCGGGTGCAGTTTTTCGATGTGATCATTGCCATGGTGGCGCGCGGTCAGGCGGTCGCCAACCTCCCTGCGCCGATGATCCCGCCGGATATGCGGGGCAGGATCGTGCGGCTCTTCCCCCTGCATGACTGGCGGCTCGTCTTCCATCGGCGGGATGCCGAGGCGCAGGGGGACCGGGATGCGGTCGAGCGGCTGTTGCTGGAGAGCGTCGTCAAGAATCGCGCCTATGGCCTGATGCCGGATTGAGGCGCGGCGTCGCGGACGAGCGAACGCCGCGCTGCCGGTGGGTTCGGCAGCGCGGCTTTCCTGCGGTCAGATCACGTCGACGAGGACGATTTCGCTGTCCTCGATGGCCGTGATGCGCAGCACCTCCACATCGCTGATCGCGGCGCCGTCACGGGCATTCACTCGCACGTCCTCGATCTGCACCGCGCCGGTGGCGGGCACCAGATAGGCCTTGCGGTCCTTGCCGAGCGGATAGTCCGCCGTCTCGCCGGCACGCAGGGTCGCGCCCAGCACCCGGCCATCGGTGCGGATCGGCAGGGCGTCCTCATCCTCGGCATGGCCCGAGGCCAGGGTGACGAACTTGCCCGAGCGCTCGCCCTTGGGGAAAGGCTTGGCGCCCCATTGCGGCGGCTCGCCCTCGCGGGTGGGGATGATCCAGATCTGGAAGATCCGCGTGGTCACATCCTCAAGATTATATTCCGAGTGGCGGATGCCGGTGCCGGCGCTCATCACCTGCACGTCACCCGCTTCCGTCCGGCCGACATTGCCCAAGCTGTCCTGATGGGTGATCGCGCCCTCGCGGACATAGGTGATGATCTCCATGTCGCGGTGCGGATGGGGCGGGAAACCCGTCTGCGGCGCGATGGCATCGTCGTTCCACACCCGCAGGCTGCCGAAGTGGACCCGCGCAGGATCATGGTAGCCGGCAAAGGAGAAGTGGTGATGGGCATCCAGCCAGCCATGGTTGGCGGCGCCGAGGCTATCGAAGGGGCGAAGGTCGATCATCATGTGTCTCCTTGTCAGAGGGAAGGTCGCGGACGTTCTGTCCGGCGTTGGAGACCGATTTAGGGCTTGTGAGCTTTGCTGTTCAGTGGGATAAAATAGACCATTATGTTCGAGAAAGTTGAATAGTGAGCGCGCCCGGCACGCCAACGCTCGACCAGTTGCGCATCTTCCTCGCGGTGGTGGACAGCGGCAGTTTCGCGGCGGCGGGGCGGCGGCTCAATCGCGCCGTGTCCGTCATCAGCTATGGCATCGCCAATCTGGAGGCGCAGCTCGGCCTGACGCTGTTCGAGCGGGAGGGTACGCGCAAGCCGGAGCTGACCGTCGCCGGCCGGGCGCTGCTCGCCGATGCCCGTGCCGTCGCCCATGGCGTGGATGGGCTGCGCGCCCGCGTCAAAGGCCTGCTCGATGGGCTGGAGGCGGAAGTGGATCTGGCCGTCGACGTCATGCTGCCGGCCGAGCGGCTGGGCGCGGTGCTGCGGGCCTTCGCGCGCGAATATCCCACCGTCCAGCTCCGCCTGCATGTCGAAGCGCTTGGCGCGGTCCTCGCCATGGTGCGGGAGGGGCGGGCGATGGTCGGCATTTCCGGCCCGCTCGCGATTGGCGCCGATGGGGTGGAGTGTGTCGCGGCGGGCTCGGTCCCGCTGGTGCCGGTCGCCGCGCCCGATCATCCGCTCGGGCAAATGGCGCAGATCGCGCCCGGCGCCGGGCGTGATTACACCCAGCTCGTGCTCACCGACCGCTCCCGCGCCACCGATGGGCAGGATTATTCGGTGATGAGCCCCAAGACCTGGCGGCTGGCCGATCTCGGCGCCAAGCACGCCCTGCTGTGCGAGGGTGTCGGCTGGGGCAATATGCCGCTGCCGATGGTGGAGAGCGATCTCGTCGCCGGCACGCTGGTGCGCCTCGCCATGCCCGATCATCCGGGCGGAACCTACCGCTTCGCCGGCATCTGGCGCCGGGATACGCCGCCCGGCCCGGCGGCTGAATGGCTGATCGCGCAGTTCGTCGAACAGGGCCGGGCCGATGCGGCACTCGCCGGGATGATCGATCTCTGAACCCGGCCGGATCGGGATGCGCGCACCGGCAAGTTCCTGCGCAAACAATCGGCTAGGGGCTGCGAGCGTCACCGGACGAGCGGGATAAACCCGGCGGCGTTACAGGAGAGGATGTCTGCGCATGGACAGAGCCGCTTTGCTGGCATTGCTGGATGAGACCGTCGCGTCTCTGGGCGCCAATGATCCACAGCGCTTAGCCCTCGCGCCCCGGTTGCGCTATACCGAGAACAGCGTCGAATTCCCCTTTGGCGACGGCGCCTGGAAGACCGTGACCGGCATCGGCGAGTATCGCTGGGATGTGGTGGACGTGCGCACCAGTAATGCCGCGCGCTTCGGCGTGCTGGAGGAAAGCGGCGACAAGGCGCTGTTCGTGCTGCGGATCGCGGCGCTGGAAACCGGCGCGCTCGCCGAGATCGAGCTGCTGGTGGCGCGCGCGACGGACAGCGGCGTCCCCTTCCTCAACACCGATCCCGCGCCGCGTCCGGAACTGACCGAGCCGGTCCCGCCCGCCTCCCGCACCGAACGGGCACGGATGCTCTCGCTGGCCGATGGCTATTTCTCCACGCTCGAGCAGAATGACGGCACGCTGCACACCCGCTTCACTGCGGATTGCGAGCGGCGCGAAAATGGCGTGCAGACCACGCACAATCCCCAGCCCGATCTGGCGCCGGTCGCCAAGATGGGCTGCGAGGAGCAGTTCCTGCTCGGCTATTACCGGTTCGACAACTGGATCCGCGCGCGGCGCTATCCGCTGGTGGACGAGGAGCAGGGCGTGGTACTCTGCGGCGGCTTCATCGATCATGACGGGCAGACGCGCGACTACCAGCTCACCAATGGCGAGACGCGCACCGGCTTTTTCCTGCGGCCCCACAGCTTCGCCTATCTGGAAGCCTTCAAGATCCGCGACGATGCCATTTCAGCGGTCGAGGCGGTGTTCCACTTCGTGCCCTACCGGATGCGCTCGCCCTGGGCCCAGGATGAGCGCGATCCGCGGCTGGCGAAGGCCTAAGCTGATGCCACCTGATCCAAATACACTCGTCACCCCGGATCAAGCCCGGGGTGACGACGGCGAATATCTGAGTCCAGCAACCTCCAAGGAGCACCCCCATGTCCGATGATGTCTCAGCCCTGCGCGAGGAACTGGCGCGTTTGCGATCCGATCTGACGGCGCTCGCCGCCCGTGCCGACAAGGCCGATCATTATGTCGAGATCTGCAATCTTCAATGCGCTTACGGCTATTATGTCGACAAGGGCCGCTGGGACGATGCGGCCAAGCTGTTCGCCGAGGATGGCACGCTCGAGCTGGCCGGGCGCGGCGTCTATGTCGGGCGGGAGCGGGTGCGGGAATATCTCCACCACCTGCCGCCTTATGGTCCTGGCGTGCTGTACAATCACATGCAGCTCCAGCCGGTCGTCCACATCGATTGTGCCGCCGGCACCGCCAAGGCGCGCTGGCGCACGTTCATGATGGTCGGCGGCGTCGGGCGCGAGGCGCGCTGGGGCGAGGCGACCTATGAGAACAGCTACAAGATCGAGAACGGCAAGTGGCGGATCGCGCAGCTGCACGGCTATATGAACATCTATACCGAATATGATGAAGGCTGGCATCGCGGCGGCGTGCAACTCCTGCGCTCGATCGACGGGCTGCAGCCCGATCTGCCGCCGACAATGCAGTATGAATCCTACCCCGAGCCGGTGATCGCGCCTTATCACTATAAGGAGGTGTAGGGCGGCCCAGGTCGCCCGCGCGCTGCCGCTCGCCGCTCAGTCGGTGGGCGGCGTGCGCTTGCTATTGGGGTCGAATTTGAGCATCTCCACGCTCTTGAGCGCCGGGTCCCAATGCTCTGCAATCATGCCATTCTCGATGCGGAACAGGTCGAACCAGCTCGTCACATAAGGCTGCCCCTCGGCATCCTTCTCGGGCCGCTCGAACACGCACATTACCATGTCCCGCTCGGCGATCATGTTGACCAGCGGCAGCATGATCCGCTCCTCGATCTCGCGGAACGGGCGCGAGCCCTTGATGAAGTCGACCAGCGGCTGGCGGCCGGAAGCGACATTGGGGTTATGCTGGATATAGCCCTCGGCGATGAACTCGGCGGCCCGGTCGGCATGGCCCGCCTGCAGCACGGTGCGATACATGTCCCAGACGAGGCGCTTGTTGGCTGCGAGCTTGGGATCGTCGCTCTCCAGCAAGGCAAGCTGGTCGTCGCGATCGGTAATGGCCTGACTCATGCGGATCTCCGTTGCAAAATGAGGGCGCGGTCAATGCGCCGTGGCGGTCGCCTGCGCCGCGCGGTGGTTGGTCCGCGCCGCGAGATACAGCATCAGCCCGCCGAGCAGGAAGAAGATGGCGAACAGGCCGATAGCATAGCGCAGGCCCAGGGCCGAGGCCGCCGCGCAGGCTGAGCCCTGAACCTGTCCGGCAGCCCCGGCGCACTGGGTGGCGAACTGACTGCCCCCATAGATGAAGCTCGACGCCATGTCGCTGACCACGCCGACGGATGGCGGTCCCAGCCCCTGACCGAACAGATGGACCATCAACAGGAACACGGCCGATCCGGTCGCCCGGCTGAAGCTGTCCAGCGAGCCGTGCAGCGTCGCGATCGCCGGCCCCATCGCGGTGTAGAAGGAGAAAGAGCCGACCAGCATCAGCGGAATGGCGACGAACAGCATGTTGCTGCTCAGCCCCGCCAGGAAGATCGGCACGCCGATCACAGTGCCGAGCGCCGGGAAGCCAAGCAGCCAGCGGGCATCGCGCCGGGCCATATGCTCGCTGCCATAGCCGCCGAGCAGCGTGCCGAAAAAGGCGGCAATGCCTGAGACGACGCCGAAGACGAGGCCCGCCTGCGCCGCATCCAGCCCGAAATTGCGGGAGAAGAAGGCCGGGAGGAACGTGTTTACCCCAAATGCGCCAAGGCTGATGAAGGCGAGCCCGGCGAGCACATAGCGGATGCTCTTGTTGCCCAGCAGAAGCCGCACCACCTGCCAGGTGCCGAGCTTGCCCGATCCGGCAGCGGCAGGCGGCACGCTGCGTTCTGGCTCATGCAGGCAGAAGAAGCAGAGCAGGGCGATCAGTCCGCCCATCACGCCGAAGAACATGAATGTGTCGCGCCAGCCGAAATGCTCGGCAATGGCGCCGCCCGCGAACGATCCGACCAGAGCCGCCACCGGCACGCCGAGCATGTAGAGCGACAGGGCCGAGGCGCGCTTTTCCGGCGGCACCATGTCGGAGATCATCGAGTGCGGCGGCGCCTCGGTCGCCGCGTTGCCCGCCGCCATGCCGCAACGGCACAGGAAAAGCTGGAAGAAGCTGACCGTCGCGCCCGCCAGTGCCGTGAACACTGAGGCGAGCATCAGGAAGCTCGCGGTCACCCGGGCGCGGTTGTAGCGTTCCGCCAAGCGCGCGATGGGAACGCTCGCAAAGGCGTTCACCACCGCGAAGGCCGTGCCGCCGAGCAGGCCGATCTGCAGATCGCTGAGCAGGAACTCGGCTTTGATCTTCTCGGCGATCAGCGCGATCATCACGCGGTCGAGGAAGCCGAAGGCGTTGATCGAGGCGAGCAGGATCAGGGCGACGGTGAGCTGTCTTCTGGTCACGTATATCTGTTCCCGGGTGGCAGGCCTGCGGTCGGCAGGCATCGAGCGGCAGGTCTATCGGGATAGACCCTCAGCGCGACATGCCGATTGGATGGGAGCGCATGGACCTGACTGGTCGTGCTCGCGATCGCGATCCCCCTTCCGGGCCGTTCAGTGCAGCGAGAAGAGATTGCGATAATCGCGCGGCGTAAGGCCGAAGCGCTGTTTGAACGCCCGGCTGAAATGCTGGGAATCGCTGAAGCCCCAAAGGTGGGCGATCTCGGTGATCGAGCGGCGGGCGAGGGCCGGGTCGACCATCTCCTCGCGGCAGCGCTCCAGCCGCCGGTCCCAGATGGCGCGGGCAATGGTATAGGCTTCACCCTCGAACAGCTTGTGGATCGAGCGGCTGGACATGCTGAAATCCCGCGCGATGCGCGCGATGCTGAGGTCCGCATCGGCCAGATGCCGGTCGACATATTCCAGGATCGCCCGTCGCCGGCTCTCGCGCGGATCGGGCATGGTCAGCACGTCATCGGCATGGATGGTCATGTTGACCAGATGGGCGATCTGGTCGCCGAGCAATTCGCGGTCCTGCATCCGCAGCGTGTTGCCGGTCATCACCGAGGCGCTCACGCTGGCATGAAGGATCTGGGCCGGCCCGCGCAGGAAGCTGCGCGGCTTGCGCCAGCGGTCCAGGCTCCAGCGGGGCGCAGCGAGCAGGCTGCACGGCACCGTCACCGCCAACTGGCGGCACTGGTCCGGCGCGTCGATGGTGTAGGGCACGTCCTTGCGCAGCGCGCACCACTGGCCGGCCTGCACATCATTGTAGAGTCCGCCCTGGCTGATCCGGGCGGCGCCTTCCTCCTGGAACAGCAGCTTCATGGTCGGTGGCGATCGCCGGTCGGCCATGTCGGGCAGAACAAGCCGGTGACTGCCCAGCGAAACGATGCAGAAGCGGAGCGCGCCGAAATCGCCGCCGCGCAGCGATGCCTCGCGGTCGTCCGCAAATTCGATGTGGGGCGCCTGCGTGACGGCGCACCATTGCCGGCTGCGCTCGACGCGGCTCGATGCCTTTGTGGTGAAGATGTGCATCCCCGTGGCTCCTCTCGCATCCTGGCCGGGGTCTTGCGCCCTCGGTCCGGCTTTTGCGCACGCTAGACCCCATATCGGGGCCTGTCCAGCAGACCGCCACACTGTTGATTTTGTCTCCAGTGCGGCGCTGGTCAGAAAGATGCGTCGCGAGACAAGTTTGCCCGCAGGCGCGCTGATAGCAGGGGCCTCAGCCGCATCATGGACATGTATTTGAGATGACGTTGAAAGTGCCATTGCCCCTTGCCGCCGAGGCGCGTCATTTCATTGGCGGCGCGTGGACGCCCCCTGCGGCCGGCGACCGGCTGCCGGTGGAAAACCCCGCGACCGGCGCGGTCTTTACCGAGGTGGGTGCGGGCACTGCGGCGGATATCGACCAGGCCGTGCAGGCGGCCGAATCGGCGATGGTCGCGGCCCGGCGCACGCGCTGGACGCCAGCCCAGCGGCAGGATGCCCTGCTGGCCTTGGCGCAGGCGGTGGAGCGCCATGCCGAGGATTTCGCGCTGCTCGAAACACTCGATACCGGCAAGCCGATCAGCAACAGCCGGCGGGTCGACGTGCCCGGCACGGCCGCGACCTTGCGCTATTTCGCCGGCTGGGCGACCAAGCTCACCGGGGAGAGCATGGAGCTTTCCCAGCCCGGCGAGACGACGGCGTACACGCTGCGCGAACCGGTTGGCGTGGTCGGCCACATCATTCCCTGGAATTATCCGCTGATGGGCGCGGCGTTCAAGCTCGGCCCCGCCATTGCGGCGGGCTGCGCGGTGGTGCTCAAGCCGGCGGAGCAATCCTCGCTCTCCGCGCTCAAGCTGGCTGAACTGGCTGTGGCTTGCGGCGTTCCGCCGGGCTTCTTCAATGTCGTGACCGGCCTTGGTCCGGTCGTGGGCGCGGCGCTGGTCGATCATCCCGGCGTCGCTAAGATCAGCTTCACCGGATCGACGGCGACCGGCACGCAGATCGCGGCCGACTGCGCGCGGCAGATGAAGCGGGTGACGGTGGAGCTAGGCGGCAAATCGCCGGTCATCGTCTTTGCCGACGCCGATCTCGATGCCGCCGCGCGCGCTATTGCCATGAACATCTTCTTCAACAGCGGGCAGACCTGCTCGGCCGGCTCGCGCCTGTTCGTGCATCGGTCCGTCGCCGATGCGCTGGTGGAGAAGATCGCCCGCATCGGCGCGGCGATGACGATCGGCGATCCGCTCGATCCGGCGACCCAGCTCGGCCCTGTCATCACGCAGGCGCAGCGGGCGCGGATCATGGGCTTTGTCGAGGGCGCCCTCACGCAGGGCGCCAGCCGTGCGGGCGGCGACATCGCCTTGCCGGCGCAAGGCTATTATGTCGCGCCGACGGTGCTCGGCTCCGTTCAGGCGGGCATGGCAGCGGTGGATGAGGAGATTTTCGGTCCCGTCCTGTGCGCGATCCCCTTCGAGACCGACGATCTCGACGAGATTGCCGCGCTGGCCAATGCGAGCCGCTATGGCCTCTCCGCCTATGTCTGGACGGGCAGCCTCTCGCGGGCGCATGGCATGGTCAGTCGCCTCCGGGCCGGGACCGTGCGGGTGAACAGCAGCGCTGGCGACATCGCGATGCCCGCGGGCGGCGTCAGGCAATCCGGCTTCGGCCGCGAAAATGGGAGAGCCGGGGTGGAAGCCTATACCGAACTCAAATCCGTGACGATCGCGCACGATCATCAGGCCCGCGATCATGGCTGAGGCAAGCAGCGCGCCCGTGCCCGGCTTCGCGCCGGCCTTCCGCATGACACCGATGCGCGCCTTCCCGGTCACGGTCGGCGAGATCGCGACCGGTGGCCAGCGCAGCTATGTGTCCATCGGCGGCGGCACCTTCGTAGGCGAGGGGCTTGAGGGCCGGCTGGTCGGCGGCAGCGAGATGCATCTGCTGCGCGCTGATGGCGTCACGGTGGTCGAAGCCTCTTATTATGTCGCCTTCAGCGATGGCAGTTTCGCCCGCTGCTTCGGCAATGGCTATCGCACCCGCGCGCCGGATTTCGAGGGACTGCGGCTCGCTTTGCTGTTCGAGGCCGCCGAGGATGGCGGCGTCGCCCATCTGGCGCGGCTGGCGTTCGTCGCCGAGCAGGCCGAGGGAAGCCCTATCCTCAATATCGAGAGGATCGTCTGACCATGCGGCTGGAATTCGCTCTGGAAATGCGCATCGGCCTTGGTCCGCGCATGCATATCGAAGTTGCGCAGGGTTACACGCGCGGTGCGGTGCTGATCGGCGAGGGCAGCTTCTCCGGCCCCGGCCTCTCGGGTCGGATCGTCAAGGGCAGCGGCGGCGACTTTCCGCTCGTGCGCCCCGATGGTGGCGGGCGGTTCGAATCGCAATATCTGCTGGAGACGGACGACGGCGCCCATATCTTCAAGCGCAGCACCGGCGTGCGCAGCGCCCCGCCGGAGGTTGTGAAGGCCCTGCTGGCGGGCGAGCAGGTCGATCCGCAAAGCTATTATATGCGCATGACGCCCCGCTTCGAGGCGCCCGCCGGCCCCTATGACTGGCTGAACCGCACGATCTTCGTCGGCGTCGGCCAGCGCAATCCGGAAGGCTCCATATTCCGGTTCTGGAAAGTCGTCTGAGCGTGGACCGGTTCGATTACATCGTCGTCGGCGCCGGTTCGGCGGGCTGCGTGCTCGCCGCCCGCCTGTCCGAAGATCCGCGCAATCGCGTGCTGCTGCTGGAAGCCGGCGGCAGCGACCGGCGGCTGGATGTGCGCCTGCCGCTGGCGGTCTCCAAGCTGTGGCCCAATCCGGCGCTCACCTGGGGCTTCATGTCGGAGCCGGAGGCGGAGCTGGACGGCCGCCGCCTGCCGGTCGCGCGCGGGCGGATGCTCGGCGGCACCTCCTCGCTCAACGGCATGATGGCGATCCGGGGGCACAAGGCCGATTATGATGGCTGGCGCGATACCGGCCTCACCGACTGGGGCTGGGACGATGTGCTGCCCTGGTTCCGCAAGCTGGAGCGGCACTGGCGCGGCGATACGCCCGAACATGGCGGCAGCGGGCCGCTGAGTGTCGAGCCGCATCCGGCGCCCAGCCCGCTGATGGCCAATGTGCTGGAGGCGGCCCGGTCGCTCGGCTACCCGATCACGGAGGATTTCAACGGCCCGCGAACCGATGGCTTCGGCATGCCGGATTTCACGACGCGCAACGGTCGCCGCGCCAACACGTCGGAGGCCTATCTGCGTCCGGCGCTGCGCCGGCCCAATCTGGAGGTGCGCACCGGTGCCGTGGCGACGCGTGTGCTGCTGCGTGATGGCCGGGCAATCGGCATCGAGGTTTCACGCGACGGGCGACTGGAAGAGATCCTCGCCGAGCGCGAAGTGCTGCTGGCCGGCGGCGCGATCAACGCGCCGCAATTGCTGCTGCTCTCGGGCATCGGCCCGGGCGCCCATCTGCAGGAGATGGGCCTGGATGTCGCCGTGGAAAGCGGCGAGGTCGGCGCCAATCTGCAGGATCATCCCGGCGCCGGCATGGAGTTCGATCTCGATCCTGCGCTCGCGTTCGACCGGGAATTGCGCTTCGACCGGCTGACCGGATCGTTCCTGCGCTGGGTGGCTGGGCGCAAGAGCATCATGGGCGCGCCGCCGCTCGCCGCCTCCGCCAATGTCGCGACCGGCGCCGACCCGGATGTGATCGACATGCATTTCCTGCTGATCCCGCTCTCCATGTTCTCGCGGGTCTGGTTTCCCGGCGTGGCCCGGCCGTTCGGGCCGCGCATGGGGGCGATGTGGTCGCTCAATTATCCCAAGAGCCGGGGCTGGCTGAAGCTCGGTTCGCCCGATCCGCTGGCCCATCCGCGCATTGCCTTCAACCTGATGAGCGACCCGGAGGATCAGCGCGCCATGCTCGGCGGCTATCGCGGCCTCGAGGCGCTCATCCGTCAGCCGGCGCTCGCCAAGGTGGTGGGGCAGATGCGGCGGCCGGAGCGGCCCTTGCTGTTGGATGAGGAGGTCATGGCCTATATCCGCGAGACAGCGGCGACGGCCTATCACCCGAGCGGCACCTGCCGCATGGGCAGCGATGCGCAGGCCGTCGTCGACGGGCGCCTGCGGGTGAATGGCGTGGACGGGCTGCGAGTGGTCGACGCCTCCATCTTCCCGCGCCTGCCCGGCGGCAACACCAACCTCCCGGTCATCATGGTCGCCGAGCGCGCTGCGGACTTTATCAGACGCGGAGAGTAGCCGCATCCTGCCGGATCACTCCGCCGGTTCCATCTCCAGCGGCTGCTCGTCGCCAATGTAAAGCAACGCGCCCTGATCGAGCAGGCGCTGCTGCACGGCGCGCACGTCCACCTGACGCGGGGTAACGCCCGCGCGCACCGCCAGGCTGGCCGCCGCACCCGCCGCCTCGCCCATGGACATGCAGGTCGCCTGATCGCGCACTGCGCCGAGCGCCGCGAAGGTTGCGGAGACGCAGCGCCCCGCCACCAGCAGGCCCTCAACGCCCTCGGGCAGCAGGATGCGATAGGGAATGTCGTACGGCGCCTTGAACGGTGAGGCCACGCCGTCGCCCCACAGGCCGGTCACCGAGTGCAGGTCCGGCCCACGCGGTCCGCCCTTGGCGATCACGTCGGGGAAGCGGCGTCCTGCCAGCACATCATCCTCGGTGAGGATATAGTCGCCGACGATCCGCCGGCCCTCGCGCGCGCCGCCGGTGGGGGATTCCATGACGATATAGGCCTCCTCGAAGCCGGGGATGCGCTCGCGCAGGAAGTTGAGATACACCCGGTTGAGCTTGCGCCGATAGATCAGCGACTTGCTCACCTCTTCCTCATTGGTGTGGTCGTACCAGACCTCGTACACGCCGGACATCATCTGCCCGTCGCGCATCTTGCCGTGGCGGAAGATGCCGATGCTGCCAAAGCGCGGCGGCGGATAGACCGGCTCGGTCGCGCCATAGAGCAATGGCACCTTGCCGGCCTTGATATACTCCACCCATTCGCGGTCCAGCCCGGCGGGGAGGGGGACATATTTGCCATCCACCTTGGGTGCCGTCGCCTTGCCGGGGATCGGGCCGCCGGCTGCCGGAGAGAGGCGCAGCTTGGGGATGCCGCCGGCCGCGCGGATGCGGTCCACCTCGTCCCAGTCGGTCGGTTGGGCCATGGGCTCAGCGTAGAGCGTCTCGCCCTTGAGCGACTTGTAGGTGTTCACCGGCCGCCCGCCGCCCATCAGCGCGGAGCGCTCGCGGTCCAGCTCGGCGCGCTCTTCTTCGCTCAGCAGCGGCTGGTTGCGCAGATAGTCGATCAGCCGGTCGACATCGATCCCGCCGATCTGCATGTCCATCGATCCGCCATGATGGCGCCCGTCTTCCTCGCGGCCATGGTGGAAGGGCGCGCCGGCCCAGGCGGCGACGTCGGCATCGGCGGAGGCGTCGATCACCACATCGGCCAGCACCACCTGACCGCCGGACTTGTTGCCGATGGCGACGCCCGTCACCCGCCCGTCCTCCACCAGCGTGTCGAACACGACGGTGTTGAAGAGAACCTCAACGCCGGCTTCCTCCATCATTTCATCGAGCAGGCTGGTCATCATCACGGAGTCGGTCGGGTGCCGCGCAATCGGGCTACCCTCCGGCGCGCCGCCCATGGCCTGGATACGGTGCAGGATCTCCAGCGAGATGCCCTTCACCACCGGCGTGCCGATGCCCTTCTCGATGATATAGCCGTTGATGCCGATGCCGCCGATGCCACCCCCGGTCATCATCCCGCCCAGATAGCCGACCCGCTCGATGAGCATCACCCGCGCCCCATTGCGCGCCGCACTGAGCGCCGCGACACAGCCGGCAGGCCCGCCACCGACGACAACGACATCCATCGCCTTCGTCGGTGTCAGCGCGGCCACAAACCGCTCGTTCTTCCTCTGGACGGCCATGTCCTCTCCTCCGCTCTTATCGTTCGGAGAGAGCATATCCCGATAAAGATCATATAGAAAGATAGTATTATCAATTGTAGAGGGGCAGAGGCTTCAGTAGCGCGCGCTCAGGCTGAGGAACAGCGAGCGGCCCGGTTCGGGGAAACCATCGGTCAGCACATAATCCCGGTCGAAGAGATTACGACCGCCGACGCTGAGCGTGGCCTGCGGCGTCAGCGTATAATCGATGCTCAGCCCGGCGAGCGCATAGCCGCCCGTCTTGTAATAGATGGGCGCGAGGCCGTTGGCGGAGGCCGGCGTGACGGTCGTGCGGCGCGAGGCAAAATCGAGATTGGGCGTGATGCGCAGGGCAGGGACGGGCCGCCAGCCCAGATAGGCAAAGCCCTTGTGGCCCGGCACATCGGTGAGCTGGAACGGACGGATCAGGCTGCCCGCCGGCGCCGTGCCGACCGTGAAGTCCCGCTGGATGTAGGAATAATTGCCACCCAGCTCGATCTGGTCGCTCAGCTTCACATCTACCGCCACCTCGGCGCCATAATAACGCGCCGATCCATAATTCTCCCGGCGATTGAGATTGGCTGGTGTGCGGATCGAAACCAGCGCGTTGCTCACCCAGCTGTGAAAGAGTGCTGCGCTGACATGGAGCGGCCCCAACTGACGCGCCCCGCCGACCTCCAGCGTGGTCGCCCGTTCCGGGTTCAGGCCGGGATTGGGCTCGGCGGTGCCGAACTGGCTGCTGAACCGCTCGAACAATGTCGGAAAGCGGGCGCGAGACGAGAGCGAGAGATGCGCCGCGCTGCCATGCTCGCCGCGCCAGTCCAGCCGCCCTTGCGCGTTCAGCGCATCGACGTTGCGCAGCGGAAAGCTGTAGAGCCGGTTGGCGCCGGTCTGCCCCTGCGGCACGCCATATTCCTCCGCGCGGTCGAGATCGCGCCAGTCATAGGAGGCGCCCAGCGTCAGCGTCAGGGCGGGCAGCAGGGCAAGGCGGTTCTCCACCGCGATGCTCCAGTTGCGCTCGGCACTGATCTGCACCGGCTCGGCGATGCTGCCGGGCAGGCCCGGCCGGCTGGTCTGGGATTCGCTGTGCTCGTCATGCCGATAATGGAAGGCGAGGGTCAGGCGGTTGACGGGCAGCAGGTCCACGCCGAGTTCCGCCGATCCGCCATAGGCCGTGTCCGCATAAGGGCTGTCGAAGGACCGACCCAGCGTCTGGCTGGTCTGGCTGCGATTGTCCCAGGAGCGCAGCAGATTGTCGAAGCGGCTGTAATAAGCCCGCGTCTTGAGCGTCGCCTGATTGCTGAGCGCGGTGGTCGAAAGGGCGGACAGCGTGTCGATGGCCCAATAGGGCCAGCTCCAGTTGCGCAGCGAGACATTGCTGGTGTCGCTCACATGCAGCGGCGCGTTCTTGCTGCCTTCCTGCCGTGTGTAGCTCAGCACATATTCGTCGGTGGCGTTGGGGGTGACGCCCAGCTTGGCATTCACGCGCCAATCTGATGTGCGGGAGAAGTCGCGGGCGCCGCCGTCCTCGTTCGCGCTGACCGGGTGGAAACCACCGGCGAGCGTCCAGTGGTCGGTGAAATTGCGCGCATAGCTCGCCTGCGCGTACCACTGGTCCTGCCGCGTGCCGAGCAGGGCGAAGACGCTGTAGCCACCATAATCCGCATCGCGGTCGAGATTGAGCGTGGCGCGCGCCTCAGCCTCCACAGCCTTGGTGGGCTTGCGCGTGACGAGATTGATCGCACCGCCCATGGCGTCGGGACCATCCAGCACGGAAGCATAGGCCTTCGCGACCTGCACCTCGGCAATGTCCGGCGTGAGGAAGCGGCCGAAGTCCAGCCGGTTGTCGGCCGGGAGATAGACGCGGATGCCATCAATCGAGAGCGGCACCTGAAAGCGGTCGAACCCGCGCACGAAAACCAGCCGCTCGTTGCGCGAGCCGCCGCTATTGCCCGCCGAGACGCCCGGCAGGAGGTCGATCGCATCGTCGAGCTGCACGCGGTTGAAGCGGGCCATGGCCTGCTGGCCGAGCGTCTCCGTGCCGATCAACCGGTCGGGCCCGGCGGGCGCCGTCACGATGATCTGGCCGAGCCCGAAACTGCCGGCCTCGCCGTCCGACGCCTGCGCGCGGGCCATGCCGGACGTCACGAGAATTGCGGCGCCCAGCACCAGTGTCGCTCTCATCAATGGATCCCCTTTTCTTGTTCGTGATTCGATGTATATGCGCAAATACATCGAAAGAACCGACCGTCCAGAGGAGAAGCGGACAATGCGTGTGATGATGGCTCTCGCAATGGCGCTGGCACCGGTGCCGGTTGCCGCTCAGGCGACCGCTGCGGATGCGCCCGCCTGCGCGGACGATGCAACTCTGCCGCCTGAATTTGCGGCCTGGCGCAGCGCCGAGCGGGTTGCCAGCGCGACGGAAGCAGCCGTTCAGCTCAAGCCCGGCCAGGCCGTCGATATCACCTTGTCGCCTGCCTCATCCGTCGCGTTCGCCGCCGCGCCCGAGCGCGCGGCCAAGCCCGGCACCCACGCCGGGATGCTGGCGTTCGACGCCCCGCGCGAGGGCGTCTATCGCGTCGCCTTGGGCGCAGCGGCCTGGCTGGACATGGTGACCAACGGCGCCCGCGTGACCTCCCTCGCGCATGGCCATGGGCCTGCTTGCTCGGGCATCCGCAAGATCGTCGATTTCCGCCTCAAGGCCGGGCGCCACATCCTGCAGACTAGCGGCAGCGAGGCGCCCGTCATCAGAGTGATGATCGTCCCATCACCCGAATGACGTCGGGCCGTCCGTCCGGCCAAGAGCAGATTTCCCCAATCGCCGCGCAGGCCCGGTTCTGATAAAGTCGCGCCGAACGGTGAGGGGGATCATCCATGAGGCCGCATCGGGAATATCATCTTGTTTCGCGCATCGGCTGGCTGCGCGCGGCGGTGCTGGGCGCCAATGACGGCATCGTGTCCACCGCCAGCCTCATCCTCGGCGTGGCGGCCTCGGGTGCGGATCGGTCGGCGCTGATCGTCGCGGGTGCTGCCGGTCTGGTGGCCGGGGCGATGTCCATGGCGGCCGGCGAATATGTCTCGGTCAGCTCCCAGTCCGACACCGAGCGCTCCGACCTCGCGCGCGAAACGCAGGAGCTCGCCACCGCGCCCGAGGCCGAGCTGCAGGAACTCACCGACATCTATGTCGCGCGCGGCGTCGATCCGGCGACGGCGCGGCGCGCGGCCGAGCAGATGATGGCCCATGATGCGCTCGGCGCTCATGCGCGCGACGAGCTGCACATTACGGAGACGACAGCGGCCCGCCCGGTGGTGGCCGCCTTCACCTCCGCCGCCACCTTCACGGCCGGCGCGGCGCTGCCGCTGGTGCTGGCCGCCGTGCTGCCGATGGACCGCATGGTGGTGGGCGAGGCGGCAGGGTCGATCCTGTTCCTCGGCCTGCTCGGCGCCATTGGCGCGCGCGCTGGCGGGGCCAAACCCTGGCGGCCGGTGGCGCGGGTGGTCTTCTGGGGCGCGCTTGCCATGGCCCTGACAGCCGGGATCGGGCGGCTGGTCGGGACGAGTGTCTGACCGGACGGCGTCGGCCGCCTAGCTGGCGGGCGTCGCAATCCCCGCCTGGTCGCTCAGCTCCTTGAGCCGGTAGAGCATCGACTTGCGCCGATCGAGCAGATGGAGGCGCATCGCCGTGAAGGCGCCCTCACTGTCGCGCGCGGCGATCCGGTCGAAAATGCCCTGCAGCGACTTGTAGCCGATGCGACTGTTGCGCGGCGAGGCTTCCAGCGCCGTGAACAGGTTGAGCAGCGCATGCTCCAGCGCATGCATGAGCGTCACGAGCGTGCGCGCGCCCGAGGCCTCCACGATGAAGCGGTGGAAGGCGAGGATGCGATCGACCGACTCCCGCCGCGGCAGGTCCGGTTCCATGATCCGCTCCAGCAGCAGCCGCAGCGCCTCGATCTGGTCGTCGGTGATCTTCTCGGCAGCCAGTTCGGCGGCGCGACATTCGATGCCGATGCGGGCATCGAAAATCTCCTCGGCCGTCACCTGCACGAGCATGAACTGCACCGCCAGCGCCGTCGCGAACTGGTCGGGCTTGCCCTCGGCAATCGTCGCGCCGCCGCCCGCGCCGGTCTTGATCGTCACGACCCCCAGCGCTTCGAGCCGGCCCAGCGCCTCGCGGATCGGCACGCGGCTGGTCTGGAAGGTCTCGGTCAGCTGCGCCTCGGTACCCAGGAACTGGCCGGGTTTGAACTGGCCGGCGAACAGCGCGTCGATCACCTGCGAGACGATGCGCGAGGCGAGCGACTGGCTGCGCACGGAACTGAAAACGGTGTCGGATTCGGCCAAGGGAACACGCTTTCTCATGTTGGCATCGCCCGCGCGGAGCGGGCGATCGGTCATTCTATATGATGATTTCAATCCTGCCCCGCCCGGCATTGCTTGACAAGCCACGCCGCATCGGATGAAAAAGAATAACTATATTATAGTTTGATTCATTCAAGTGTGGGGGAGGGCGGAATGTCGCCGGAAGACAATGCCTTGCTGACCCAGACTGGCCCCGGCACCCCCATGGGCGCGTTGATGCGGGAATATTGGATCCCCGCGTTCATGCCGGACGAAGTCAAGGCTGGCGGCGCGCCGCTGCGGCTCCGCCTGCTCGGGGAGAACTTCCTCGCCTTCCGCTCGCCCGATGGCTCGCTGGGCGTGGTCGATCATCGCTGCGCCCATCGATGCGCATCGCTGTTCTACGGGCGCAATGAGGAGGGCGGCATCCGCTGCGTCTACCATGGCTGGAAGTTCGATCGGACCGGCCAGTGCATTGAGATGCCGAGCGAACCCCCGGAGACGGACTATAAGGACAAGGTGAAGATCCGCGCGCTCCCCGTGGCCGAGCGCTACGGCGTCGCCTGGGTCTATATGGGCACCCGCGCCGAGCCGCCCGCACTGCCGCATTTCGACTGGGACGAGGTAGAGGCGGGCCAGCCGCTCACCGTCACCTTCATGATGCGCGAGTGCAACTGGCTGCAGGCCTTGGAGGGAGACATCGACACCTGCCATGTCGGCTTCCTGCATCTGGGCGCGGCGACGCCGGATCAGTTCGAGGAAGGCTCGATCAATTATTACCGGCAGATGCGCGAGAATCTTGCGCCGAAATATGAGGCGCTGGAGACCGATTACGGCACCATGTATTGCGCCTATCGCCCGGCCGGGGACAATCTCTATCACCGCATCGGCCAGTTCGCGCTGCCCTTCTGGACCATGGCGCCCTCCGAACCGCTCGACCATATCCGCGCCCGCGCCTGGGTGCCGCTGGATGATCATCATGCCATGCTCGTCACCATCGGCGGCCCGCGCACCGGCGCGACGACGCTCACCAAGGCGGGCAAGCCGATCCCCGGCACCACCTCGCCCATCAATTTCCTGCCCAACACCACCGACTGGCTCGGCCGCTTCCGCATCGATGCCAATCCGCGCAACGATCATCTGATCTCGCGTGAGGCGCAGTCGACGCAGAGCTATAGCGGCATCGAGGCGATCCCGGTGCAGGATCAGGCCGTCACCGAGAGCATGGGGCCGGTGGTGGACCGCACCATGGAGCATCTGGGCACCAGCGATCGGATGATCGTGCTCACCCGCCGGCGGCTCAAATGGGCCGCGACGGCGTTGCGGGACGACGGGGTGGTGCCGCCGGGCGTCGATAATCCGGCCTGCTACCATAATGTCCGCGCCGGCTATGCGCTGCTCCCGCCCGAGCAGGACTGGCTCGATTTCTACAATGCGCGCCGCGCGGTGTGGAGCAGGGGGACCGCCGAGCCGGTGGACCGCAAGCGCCGCCTCGCGGCCGCGCCAGCCTGAGGACCGTTCATGTCTGCCACCTCTTCCCATCGCCCGGGCGCGCACTTCCTGCAACTGCCCGGTCCAACGACCACGCCGCAACGGGTGATGGAGGCGATTGCGCGCCCGACCATCAACCATCGCGGGCCTGACTTCCGTGATCTCACGGTCGAGGTGCTGGACGGGATAAAGGGCATCTTCAAGACCGAAGGCCCGGTCATCATCTACCCTTCGTCGGGCACCGGCGCGTGGGAGGCGGCGCTCGTCAACGCGCTCTCGCCGGGCGATGCGGTGCTGATGTACGAGACCGGCTGGTTCGCGACGCTCTGGTGCCGCCTCGCCCGCAAGATCGGCCTGGAGCCCGAGCTGATCCCCGGCGACTGGCGTAGCCCGGTCGATGCCGCAGCCATTGGCGAGCGGCTGCGCGCGGACAAGGCCCATCGCATCAAGGCGGTCTGCGTGGTCCACAACGAGACCTCCACCGGCGTGACCTCAGACATCGCCGCCGTGCGCCGCGCTATCGATGAAGCGGGGCATCCCGCGCTGCTGATGGCCGATCTGGTCTCGTCGCTGGCGTCGGTGGATTATCAGCATGATGCCTGGGGCGTGGATGTGGCGGTCGGCGGCTCGCAAAAGGGGCTGATGCTGCCGCCGGGCCTCTCCTTCAATGCCCTGTCGCAAAAGGCCATTGCGGCGTCGAAATCGGCCGGGATGAGGCGCTCTTATTGGGACTGGGGCGAGATGCTGGAGGCCAATGCCCGGGGCTTTTTCCCCTACACCCCAGCCATCAATCTGCTGCAGGGGCTGCGCGAGGCCATTGCCATGATGCAGGAGGAAGGGCTGGACGCCGTCTTCGCGCGGCATCAGCGGGCGGCGCAGGCGACGCGCGCGGCGGTCGCCCAATGGGGCTTCGAGACGCAATGCCGCGATGCCGCCGCCCATTCGCCGGTGCTCACCGCCGTGCGGATGCCCGAGGGCATCTCCGCCGATGCGGTGCGCGAGGCGGCGCTGGAGCGCTGCAACATGAGCCTCGGCAATGGCCTCGGCCAGCTCGATGACCGGGTGTTCCGGATCGGCCATCTCGGTGACTTCAGCGACGCGCTGGTGCTCGGCACCATCGCCGCGACGGAAGCTGCGCTGGCCTTCGCGGGCGTCCCCTATCGGACGGGCGGCACGGAGGCGGCCATCGCCGTGCTGACCGGTCAGGCGCAGCGCGGCGCGCCCGGCCTGGCCGCCTGATCGGGCGAGGGCGGCAAGAGACAGGACGGGAGCGAGGGCATGGCAGGTCGAGCGAGCCTCACAGACAAGATCGCCATCATCCGCGCGACCTGGCGCTATCCGGGCTGGGGCGTGGTCGCCAAGGCGTTCTTCATCTTCCTCATCGCCTTCGGCGCGCCGCTGACCATGCCGTTCGTCTATCCCGAGGTCATGAAGGAGTTCGGCTGGACGCTCACCCAGGCGACGCTCATCTACACCTATAAGAGCCTCACCGGCGCGATCATGGCGATCTTCATCATCGGTCCGCTGGTGGAGCGGATCGGCCTCAAGCTGGTGCTGGTCGGCGCCATGGCGGCCGAAGCCATCGGGCTGGCGGGCTTCCTGTTCGTCCACTCGCTGTGGAGCTATTATGTCGTCGGCTTCATGATCGGCATCGGCCAGGGCGCCGTGATCATTTCGCTGCGGCTGCTTGTTTCGCGCTGGTTCATGCGCAATGTCGGGCTGGCGACGGGCGTCGCGGTCATCGGCACCAGCTTTGGCGGGGTGCTGTTCCCGCTGATGACCAGCCAGCTCATTCCGCTTTATGGCTGGCGCGTCGCCTTTGCCTGTCTGAGCATCGGCATCTTCTGCATTTCCATCCCGCTCGCGCTGTCGGTGCGGTTCAACCCCAGCGAGGCGGATGTGCTGCCCGAGGCGGTACGGACGAGCGAGCAGGTCAGCAGCGCCCGGCTGCGCGCGGCCGATCTCGGCATCAGCTTCCGCACCATGCTGCGCCAGCACGCCTTCTGGCTGATCGCGCTGGCGACGTTCCTCTCGGCGCTGATCGATCAGGCGCTCTTCCAGCACAGCATCTATTATCTCACCAACGAGATCGGCCTCTCGCGCACCGTCGCTGCCTCGGCCTGGTCGCTCACCTTCCTCATCGGCATCGGCGCCAAGTTCGTCGCGGGCATGACGTTCGATCGCTTTTCGGTGAAGGGCGTCGCCGGATGGAACCTGCTGCTCGGCCTCGCCATCCTGCTGGCGCTGCCGGTGCAGGGGCTGTTCACCGCGCTCGTCTTCACCACCGTGCTGGGCGTCGCGCATGGCGGGCTGACCGTGGATGGCCCGGTCGTCGCCAAGCATGTCTATGGCCCCGGCCTCATGAACCGCCTGCTGCCGGTGCTCGCCGGCTTCAACACCATGGGATCGGCCTTCGGGCCGGTCGTGCTGGCGAACCTGTACGATCGCACCGGCACCTATCTGGTCGGCTTTGGCGTGTTCATCGCCCTGACGATCGTCGCCGCACTTCTGATGGCGCGCGTCACCCCGGCCTATCTGCTGCGGATCAAGGCACTGCAGGATAGCGGGTCAGAACGCGCAACCGGTAGCTAATGGCCGCCTGAACACATTCCAACCGCTGACTATGCGCTGTCACCCTATGTTGAGCGGCGCGTTTGCTCCCTATCCTGCGTCATTCCCGCGAAAGCGGGAATCCAGTCAAGCTCGCGAGTTCAATCCCAGGGTGACGGCAAGATCCTGCCAATCGGGGTTGGCCTGCTCGATCAAATCGAGCTTCCAGGTTCTGCGCCATTTCTTGATCTGCTTTTCGATGAGGTTGGAAGTGACGCCCAGATAGAGCGTACCGTTGCGATGCGACGCCAGCAGATACACTTGGGGATCGATTTCGCGCGTCATTTCAACGTTGCTACTGGATTCCCGCGTTCGCGGGAATGACGAGGTGAGGCAACAATCATGTCCGGACGATCACATGATGAGACAGGCCGACCCGGACAAGTGCCGGACCATCCCCCTGCGCCCGTCATTGATCCGCTTGGCTGAGCGGGAGCGGAGCACCTCCGTGCCGGCGGCTTCTTCACCCAAGCGGAATCGTAACAGCCTGCATTTCCATATAGGATTGCATCCCCGCGACGCCCTGTTCCCGCCCATAGCCTGAATGCTTGGCGCCACCGAACGGCACGTCGCGGCCATTGCCGCCGTGCCGGTTGACCCAGACCATCCCGGCCTCGAGCTGCCGGGCAATCGCGCCGCCGCCGTCTGTGTCCGCCGTCCACACCGATGCGCCGAGGCCGAATTCGGTGGCGTTGGCGCGGCGGATGACATCCTCGATCTCGTCGAAAGCCAGCACCGGCAGCACCGGGCCGAACTGCTCTTCGCGCACCAGCAGCGCCGCGTCATCCAGCCCTGCGACCACTGTCGGCATGACGAAATAGCCCGGGCCGGGCAGCCGCTCGCCGCCGGTGAGAATCTGTGCGCCCGGAGTCGCCCGCACGCCGTCGAGCAGCGCCAGCACCTTCTCGAACTGCATCCGGTTCTGGATCGGCCCCATCTGGCTCTGCGGATCGGTGCCCGGCCCCACGCGGATGGCGGCGGCGCGGCGGGCCAGCGCCTCGACCATCGCCGGGTAGAGCGCGCGATGCACGAACACCCGCTTGATCGCCATGCAGACCTGCCCGCAATTGGCAAAGGCGCTGCGGGCAATGCCCTCGGCGGTGGCTTCCACATCCGCATCGGGCAGGACAATGGCGGGGTCGTTGCCGCCCAATTCCAGCGTGATGCGCTTGAAGGTGCCTGCCGCGCTGGCCATCACATGGCGGCCAGTCGCCACCGATCCGGTGAAGCTGATCTTGTCCACATCCGGATGCGTTGTCAGCCAAACGCCCAGATCATTGCCGCCGCTCAGGATGTTCACCGTGCCCGGGGGCACGATGTCCGCAATGGCCTGCCCGATGGCGAGCGTGGAGAGCGGCGTGAGCGGGGAGGGCTTCAGCACGATGCAATTGCCGGTGTAGAGCGCCTGCGCGATCTTCACGGTGGCCAGCATCACCGGCACGTTCCACGGCGTGATGCCGCCCACCACGCCGAGCGGCCGGTAGCGGATTTCCACCCGCTCGCGCGCATCTTCGCGCAGCACGCCGCCGGCGACATCGAAGGCGCTCAACGCCTCGATATGATCGGCCGCGCGGCGCACCTCGCCAATGGCGTCGCGCAACGGCTTGCCCTGTTCTGCGGTGAGCAGCGCGCCCAGCGGATCGGCGACCTCGCGCAGGCGCGCGGCGATCCGGTGGATGACGGCGCGCCGCTCGGTCACATCGCGGGCGGACCAACCGGGGAAGGCCCGGCGCGCGGCGGCGACGGCCCGGTCGAGATCGTCCCGCTGCGCGTCCGGTGCCTGCGCAAAGGCAGTGCCCGTCGCGGGATCGATCACCGGCATGAACGCCTCTCCCGCCACGATCTCCCCGTCGATCAGCATGCCGGCGGCAAGCTGGGGCGAGGCAAGCATGGGCTTTTGCGCGGTCAGACGATCGTTCATGTTGCTTTTGGTCTCCGCTTGGCTCACATCCGGCGATACGCCATAAAGATAATATAGTAGTATAGTTTGAGCAATCGGGAAGGGGTGGAATGTTTGACGATTTCGTGACCTTGGGACGGTCCGGCCTGCGGGTGAGCCGTTACGCGCTCGGCACCTTCAACTTCGGCGGCGCGCAGCCCTGGAGTCTGGACGCCACCGCCGCCGGGCGCCTGATTGCGCAATATCGCGACCTCGGTGGCAACTTCCTCGATTGCGCGAACAGCTATGGCGGCGGCGAGGCCGAGGCGATCCTCGGCGATTATCTCGCCGGCGAGCCCGGCCTGCGCGACCGGCTGGTGATCGCGACCAAATTCGGCTCGAATGTCCGCGATGGCGATCCCAACGCCGGCGGGGGTGGGCGCAAGTCCATCCTGCAAAGCGTCGAAGCCTCGCTGCGCAAGCTCAGGACCGATCGGGTCGATCTGCTCTGGATGCACATTGTCGATCCGCTGACGCCGATGGATGAGACGATGCGTGCGCTTGATGATCTGGTGCGGGCGGGCAAGGTGCTGCATGTCGGCCTTTCCAACATTCCGGCGTGGAAAGTGGCCGAGGCGCACTGGCTGGCGCAGTGGCGCAATCTGGTGCCGGTGATTGGCCTGCAGCTGCAATATTCGCTCATGGAGCGGAATATCGAGGTCGAGCATGTGCCGCTCGCCCGGGCCTATGGCATGGGCATCGCGGCATGGTCGCCGCTCAAGAGCGGGGCGCTGAGCGGCCGCTATCGGCGCGGCGATGCCAGCAATCATGATGCCGAAGGGCGTGGCTCGTTCCTTGCCCGCATTCTGGACGAGAAGGCCGAGCGCGTGCTGGACGTCGTGCTGCAGGTCGCGGAGCGCCACGGCGCCAGCCCAGCACAGATCGCGCTGGCCTGGCTGCAGGCGCAGCCTTGGGTCGCGACGATCCTGCTGGGCGCCAACGATGCCGACCAGCTTGTCGAGAATGCCGCAGCGAGCCGCATCACCCTGTCGGCCGAGGATCTGGCGGCACTCGATGCCGCCGGACCTCCCGCGCTGAGCTATCCCGCCGACTTTGCGCGGCGTGCCACGGGCTCGATCAGTGGCGGCACCCGCATCAACGGCATCGCGCCACCCACTGGCGGCGGCTCGCCGAGCCAGAGCCGCCGCTAAGGGTTTAAGCTGAGCGCTTAAAGGGCCAGCGCCGCGTAGCGCTCGAGATGAGCGTTGCGGTCGCCATGCGAAAGCTCGAACAGCCCCAGCCGGGCGAACAGATGCGCGGCCGGATATTCCTGCACCAGCCCCATGCCGCCATGGAGTTGCACGCACTGCTCGCCGATGAAGCGGGCCGACTCGCCGACCTTCACTTTCGCCGCCGAGACCGCGCGGGCGCGTGGCGTCGGGTCGTCTGCCTCGCAGGCGGCGATGGCCGCGGCCGCAATCGGCGCGGCAAGCTCCTGCGCGATGGCCATGTCGACCAGCCGATGCTGGAGCACCTGAAAGGCATCCAGCGGGCGACCGAATTGCCGGCGGGTGTGGGTATGCTCGCGAGCGAGGGCGTTCGCCGCCCGCAAGGCGCCAACGGCATCCGCGCAGGCGAGGGCGGTGGCTTCATCGAGCGCGCGGGCCAGCGCTGCCTCGCCGCCGGTCAGCCGTGCTGCGGTGGGGACGATCACGTCGTCCAGCAAGAGGTCGGCGGCACCGGTCCAGTCGAAACAGCGGGTCGGGCGAACGGCCAGATCCGCCGCCGGGACGAGAAACAGCGCCACACCGCCGGCCGTGTTCGCCGAAACGATGAACAGGTCTGCGGTATCCCCGCCCGCCACGGCGACCTTGCGCCCCGAGAGGCGCCAGCCATGCGGATCGGGCGTGGCGTGGGCGGTGATCGGCCGGCCATAGCCGCCATCGGCTTCCTCATGCGCCAGCACGATGCGCACCGCGCCGGTGCAGATGGCGGCCAGCCAGGCCGCCTGCTGGTCCTCGCTGCCGGCCGCCGCCAGCAGCCGCGCGCCGATCATCACCGCCGCATAGGGCTCCAGCACCATCGCGCCGCCCATCGTCTCGACGACCATGGCGAGATCGCCCAGCGAACCGGGGAAGCCGCCATGCCCCTCTGGCAGGGTCAGGGCGAGCAGGCCAAGCTCGGCATAAGCCGCCCAGGCCGCCCGCGATTCCCGCGCGGCGCTCTCATGCGCGTCGCGGCGCTGCTCGAAGCTGTAGTGCCGCGCGAGCACGGTTTCGAGTGAGTTGCGCAGCAGGTCGCGAATGTTCGTCTCTTCGATGCCGCTTGCCGGCGCGGCGTCCATCACGGTCGTGTTCATCGGGCTGCCCCCAGGCCAAGCGTTTTGGCGATGATGTTGCGCTGGATTTCGTTCGAGCCACCATAGATGCTGACGACGCGCGTATCGAAATGGCTCTTGAACAGGCGTCCGAGCCATGGCTTGCCCGCATCGCCACCATCCATGGCGGCGTCGGGGGCGAACGGCGCGGCGCTGCGGCCTGCTACCTCGACCAGCAGGCGCGTCAGTCGCTGCTGAAGCTCCGATCCCTTGATCTTGAGCATATTGGCTTCGATCCCCGGCGCGACGCCGGCACGGGCGCGGTCCAGCATGGCGGTGGCCATGGCCTCCAGCGCATCCAGCTCGATCGCCGCCTCGGCGATGCGCGCGCGGACATGCGGCACGCCGGCCAGCCCCTGTTCCGCCGCGATCTGCCTCAATCGCGCCAGCTGGCGGCGGTTGAGGCCGATCCGCGCGATCGACAGCCGCTCATTGCCGAGCACCACGCGCGAATAGGTCCAGCCTTTATGCGGCTCGCCGACAAGATTTTCGGCGGGCACCTGCACAGTGTCGAAGAACACCTCGTTGGTGGTGTGGGCGCCGTTGAGCAGGATGATCGGGCGAATGTCGATGCCCGGCGTCTTGAGGTCGATGAGCAGCATGGAGATGCCCATTTGCGGCTTGGGCGCATCGGGATCGGTGCGGACCAGCGCGAACATCATGGTCGATTCATGCGCCATGGTCGTCCACATCTTCTGCCCGTTGACCACCCAATGGTCGCCGTCCCGCACGGCGCGAGTCTTGAGCGAGGCGAGGTCGGACCCGGCACCCGGTTCGGAGAAGCCCTGGCACCAGATGTCTTCGCCGGAGAGGATGCGCGGCAGATAATGGGCCTTCTGCTCCGGCGTGCCGTAATGCATCAGCGTCGGGCCGAGCATCTTGAGGCCGAAGGAGCCGAGGTCCGGCGCCCCTTCCTCGGCCAGCGTCTCCGAGAAAATATAGGTCTGGACCGGGCTCCAGCCGGTCCCGCCATGCTCCACTGGCCAGTGCGGTGCCGCCCAGCCGCGCGCATGCAGCGCCTTGTGCCAGGCGAGCCGCTCCGCTGCGGTGATGCCGACCGCGTTGGTCACTTTCTCGCGCACATCCGCCGGGCATTGCGCGCGCACGAATGCGCGGACCTCTTCGGCAAAAGCCTGCTCGCTTTGCGTGTACATGCCTGTCCTCTCCTTCTGCTTCCCATCATCGCGCCCTCGCAGATAATATCAAGTAGCTTTATATAAAGCGGCTGGAGAATGTTGTTGTCATTAGCATCGATTTGCGCAACAATTGAGTCGTCACCGGATCGGGGCAGAGGGCTGCGCGGTTTGCATTGAGGGCGCCGCCGGCAAGCCTTGGTTTCCGGGGCATTGGGCCGTCATCCACGCACCTGTTAAAACCCGGCGACCCCAAAAGATAATATAGTATCATTGTTGTTGACACAGCCTTTATGACGCTTAGTCTCGGGCACAATGAAAGGCCGGCAGGCGCAAACCTGCGGCAACAAATAGGAGGGGATATGTCTCGTCGAACATGGTTGCTCGCGTCTGCTGCCGCGTGCACATTTGTCGCCCTGGGGTCTGCCCCGGCGCTCGCGCAGGATGGGGCGGCGCCCCAGGCGCAGGATAACGATGCGCAGGTGCGCGATATCATCATCACCGGCTCGCGCGTGAAGCGCGATGGCTTCCAGGCGCCCACGCCGCTGGTCGTCGTGACCTCCGAGGCGATTGCAGAGCGCGGCGCGGCGAATGTGGGCGACTATCTCAATGAGGTGCCGTCCTTCCGCCCGAGCGTCAGCAACCAGACGAACACCCAGTCGTCCAACCTCTCCGGCGCGACCTTCGCCGATCTGCGCGCGCTGGGGAACATCCGTACGCTGGTGCTGGTCGATGGCCGCCGCCATGTGCCGACTGTGCCGACCGGGCAGGTCGACCTCAACCTCATGCCGACGGTGCTGATCGACCGGATCGACGTCGTCACTGGTGGCGCCTCCGCCGCTTATGGGTCGGATGCCATTTCCGGCGTCGTCAACGTCATCATGAACAACCGCCTGACCGGCCTGAAGGGCGATCTTTCCCTGGGTCTTTCCGAAGAAGGCGATAATTTCGAGCGCCGGGTAGGCCTCGCATTCGGCAGCCCCTTCGCGGACGGGCGCGGGCATTTCACCATCG
Organism: Sphingobium sp. B12D2B; assembly: GCF_025961775.1. Taxonomy (NCBI): domain Bacteria; kingdom Pseudomonadati; phylum Pseudomonadota; class Alphaproteobacteria; order Sphingomonadales; family Sphingobiaceae; genus Sphingobium; species Sphingobium sp. B12D2B. Next base: position 2,743,878 of record NZ_JAOQOH010000001.1, on the reverse strand, counting down.
GCGGCGAATATGTGAAGTCCGATGGAATCGGCAGCTTCGATGATCGCGCCTGGGGCCGTCGCTACGAGGAATCCGTCTCCTTCGCGGCCAACCGTCCGGCCGGCGTGCCTTCCCGCTCATTCGAGAGCGGCGTGCGCTTCGTCAACTCGCTCATCGGCGGCGTCATTCTCGGCAACAATGCCGATACGAACCCGGCCAATGGCGTCGATGCCCTGCGCGGCATCTGGTTCCCGGCGTCCGGTCAGGTCGGCACGTTCACTTATGGCAATGAGAGCGGCGGCTCATCCTACAATATGTCCAGCTCGCAGGGCACGCCGCCCCGTCTCGGACATACGCTGGTGCTGCCGATCGACCGTTATGTCGTGCGTGCGAACCTCAATTATGAGCTGAGCGACTCCGTCGGCATGTTTGTCGAAGGGAGCTATGGCCGGTCCGGGTCCGATTATTCCGGCCCGATGCCGCGTGACACCGCGGTCAGCGGTCCGCGTGCGGTGGTGATCCAGCGGGATAACTATTTCCTGCCGGCGCAGGTCGCGACGATCATGGACGCAAACAATATCACGTCCTTCGTCATGGGTCGGTCCAACCCCGACTTCTCGTCCACCCAGATCGTCAACTTCAACAGCACCTATCGCATCGTCGGCGGGCTGAACGGCAACATCAGCGGATGGAACTGGGACGCTTACGTCCAATATGGCCAGAACAAGCTGGAATCGCAGATCCGCAACATGCGCATCCAGCAGAACTTCATCTGGGCGCTGGATGCGATCCAGCTTCCCAATGGTCAGATTGTCTGCCGCAACACCGTCGCGCGGGCGCAGGGCTGCCAGCCGCTCAACCTGTTCGGCGCCGGCGCGATGTCGCAAGAGGCAATCAACTATGTGAACGGCACGCAGTTCCAGTCGATCACGACCAGCCAGTTCGTGGGCGCCGCCAATATCAGCGGCGAGCCCTTCTCGACCTGGGCGGGGCCGGTCTCGCTCGCGGTCGGCGGTGAATATCGGCGGGACAGCGCCGAAAGCGTCGTGGATTCGCTCGCGGCCGCCGGGGCGTACAACTTCTCGAACCCCAAGCCCTATGAAGGCGCGTTCACGACCAAGGAAGCCTATGCCGAGGTCGTGGTGCCGCTGGCCCGCGACGTGCCCTTCTTCAAGTCGTTCGATCTCAACGGCGCGATCCGGCACACCAATTATGAGGTGTCGGGCGGCGTCACGACGTGGAAGATCGGCGCGACCTGGGATGTGGTCGATGGCGTCCGCCTGCGCACGACACGCTCGCGGGATATCCGTGCACCCAATGCGGCGGAGCTGTTCTCGGTAACGTCCACCCAGTCGACCCTGCGCAATCCGTTCAGCGGTGTGTCGCGGTCCTACACGGTGGTCTTCGCGCCCAGCGAGACGCTGGCGCCGGAGAAGGCGAACACCTTCACGGTCGGTGCGGTGTTCACGCCCACCTTCCTGCCCGGCTTCTCGGCCTCGGTCGATTTCTACAATATCAAGATCGACGGGGCGATCGCGAGCTTCCCGGCGCAGCAGATCATCGACAATTGCTATGCCGAGATCCAGGGCGGCACGCCGGGGGCCTTCTGCGCCACCACCTCGCTATCCGGCACCGGCACGAGCACGGAAATCAACTCCGTGACCGTCCAGTTGCTCAACCTTGCCTCGCTGGAAACGCGCGGCGTGGACTTCGAGATGGTCTACCGCTTCAATGCCGGGCCGGGCCGGGTCACGACGCGCCTGTTCGGCACCTATGTCGCTGACCTGATTTCCGACGACGGGCTGGGCGTTGCACCGACCTATAATGCCGCCGGGATCATCCAGACGCGCGGCAGCCGCATCGACCGCGCGGGGCAGTTGGGCGGGTTCACCTCCGGCCTCAACACCGGCGCGACCAGCGTGCCGCATTGGCAGCTCAATGCCAGCCTGGGCTACGAGACGGAGAAGTGGGGCACCACGCTCAACGCGCGCTGGATCGACAAGGGCATTGTGGACGCTACGCTCGTACAGCCGGGCGACCCCGACTATAATGCGGCCTCGCCGATTTCGGTGGGCAATATGAACGTCGCCTCGCGGCTGTATCTGAACTGGACCGGCAACGTCACGCTCATGCAGCGGGGCGACAAGAAGGTGCAGCTCTACGCCGTGGTCAACAATCTGCTGAACAAGGAACCGCCGTTCCCCAGCACGCAGGTGGCCGGCTTCTACGACCGCATCGGCCGCGCCTACAAGGTTGGCGTCCGCTTCGCCTTCTGACCGTTCGGTCCGTGGCCGGGAGCAGCATCCCGGCCATGGTCCGGCTTTTCGATATGGGGGCCGCGCTCGCGCGCCCTTTTTCATGGCCCCCTCAGCATGAATGGTGATCCTATGTCTGCGACCGATCTTTCCCCCCGGATCAAACCTGTGCGGGGAGCCGATGCGGTCGCCTTGTTCATGCGCCCCCGCTCGATTGCGGTCATCGGTGTGTCGGCCAAGCCCAAGACGGCGGGGCGGACGGTGCTGGCCAATCTCCAGCTCAACGCCTTTGATGGCGATGTGTATGTCGTCGGCCGGGCGGAGGGGGAGATTGACGGCTATCCCGTGACGCAGAGCATCGACGATCTGCCTGAGGGCGTCGATCTGGCGGTGTTCACGCTCCCGGCGGCGGGTGTGAAGGACGCGCTGGAGGCCTGCGTGCGGCGCGGCGTCAAAGCCGTCACGGTCTTTTCCTCGGGCTTTGCCGAGGCGGGTAACCGGGCGGGGCAGGATGAACTGGTCCGCATCGCCTATGAGGGCAATGTCGCGCTGCTCGGGCCGAACTGCCTCGGTTACACCAACCTTGTGAAGGGCTTGCCCATCGGCTTTGCCAACGCCCGCAAGGTCGCCAGGCTGGCACCGGACGATCCCAATCCCGCCATTGCCATGGTCTCGCAGAGCGGCGGGCTGATGGCCTATGCCAGCACCAATCTCGCCGCGCGGCATCTGCCGATGGCCTATACCGTCTCCACCGGAAACGAGGCGGGGATCGGCATCCCGGATTTCATCGATTTCTTCGCGCAGGATGAGGCGACCAAGGTCATCGCCCTGTATCTCGAGGAAGTGCGCGATCCGCAGGCCTTCCTCGCCGCGGCCCGGCGCGCGCAGGCGGCCGGCAAGGCGCTGGTCGCCATTCATCCGGGCCGGGGCGAGAAGGGCAAGGCCGCGATCCAGTCGCACACCGGCGCGCTGGCGGGCGACTATGCCACCATGCAGCTCCATCTCGATCGCGCCGGTGTGGTGCTGGTCGAGACGCTGGAGGAGTGGGTCGATGTGATCGAGCTGCTGGCACGCTATCCGGTCGCGCCGACCAAAGGCCCGGGCGTGCTCACCTTCTCGGGCGGCTTCTGCGCCATCGCCCATGATTATTTCGAGGCGTTGGACATGGAGATGCCCGCCCTTACCGAGCAGACCCGCAGCGAACTGGCGCCGCAACTCCCCGTCTTCATCCCGCCGCGCAACCCGCTCGATCTCGGCACGCAGGCGATTTTCCAGCCGGAGCTGATCCCGCTCGGCACCAATGCGCTGATGGCGGATGGCAATGTCGGCAGCGTGCTGATCGCCATCAACAGCGGCACGGCTGCCTCGCAGCGCGGCTATGGGCCGATGTTCATCGATAGCCTCAAGGGCAAGGATCTCCCGGCGATCATGGCCTTCCCGGCGCCGGAGATGGACCCCGATTTCGAAGCCTCGGTGCGCGCCAACCGCCTGATCCTCAGCCGCTCCATCGAGCGGTCGATGACGGCGCTGTCTCGCGTCACGCGCCATGGCCGCTCGCTGGAGCGCTCGGCGCGCTCGGTCACCCACACGCCCTTTGCCGATTTGCCGACGCTGGGCAGCGGCCCGCAGCCCGAATGGCTCGGCAAGCAGCTGCTGTCCGCCATGGGCATCCGCGTGCCCGCCGGCGGCCTCGCCACGACGCTGGAGGAAGCCGAGGCGACCGCCGCCAAGGTCGGCTACCCGCTCGCCATCAAGGCGCAGGCCGGCGCGCTGGCGCACAAGACCGAGGCTGGCGGCGTCATCCTCGGCATCCGAGACGCCGACGAGCTACGCCGCGCCTGGGACGATCTCCACGCCAATGTCGCCCGCGCCCAGCCCGGTCTGGTGCTGGATGGCATACTGGTAGAGAAGATGGCGCCCAAGGGCCTGGAACTGATGATCGGCGCCAAGCGCGATGCCAAATGGGGGCCGGTCGTGCTGGTCGGCCTCGGCGGCATCTGGGTCGAGGCGCTGGGCGATGTGCGCCTGCTCCCAGTCGACATGGCGCAGGACGATATCGTCGCCGAGCTGATGAAGCTGCGCAGCGCCAAGCTGCTCAAGGGCTTCCGGGGTTCGCCCCCGGTCGATGTGCAGGCGGTCGCCCACACCGCCGCGCTGATCGGCCGCCTGATGGAGACCATGCCGCAGATCGAGGAGATCGACCTCAACCCCGTCTTCGTGCATCCCCAAGGGGAAGGGCTGACGGCCGTCGATGCCCTCATCATCACCGCTGCGGAGGGGAACTGAACCATGAGCGAGACGCTGGCGACCTATGAGCTGGATGGCGAGATCGCCATCGTCGGCATCAACCGCGCGGCCAAGCGCAATGCGGTCAACACGGAGGTGATGGCGAGTCTGCACGCGGCGTTCGAGCGCGCCGCGTCGGAAGCGCGTGTTGGCATCCTCTTTGGCCATGGCGGCAATTTCTCGGCCGGGCTGGATCTGGCGGAAGCCGCCTCGCGCATGAGTGGCGCCAATCCGCCCAAGCCCTGGGAGCGCGGCCGCTGGACGGTCCCGCTCGATCTCGTCGCGCGCGGGCCGATCCCGTGGATCGCCGCGCTGGAGGGCGCCTGCATCGGCGGCGGGCTGGAGATCGCCTCGGCCTGCCAGGTCCGCGTCGCCGACGAGAGCACCTTCTTCGCCCTGCCGGAAGGCAAGCGCGGCATCTTCGTGGGTGGCGGCGGCGCCGTGCGCATTCAGGGCTTGATGGGCTATGCCCGCATGGCCGACATGATGCTCACCGGCCGCGTGCTGAGCGCCGCCGAGGGCGAGCGCGCCAATCTCTGCCAATATGTCGTGCCCAAGGGCGAGGCGATGGCCAAGGCGAAGGAACTGGCGGCCAGCATCGCCAGCAATGCCCCCAACACCAACTGGGCCGTGTGCGCTGCGCTCCCCCGCATCGGCGACATGAGCCACAGCGACGGGCTGTTCTTCGAGGGGCTGATCGGCGGATCGGCCCGCAGCAGCGAGGGCACCGACCGCATCCGCGCCTTTGTCGAGCGCGGCGAGAACAAGGTCGCCGCGCCGCCTTCCGACCCGACGAAAGGCTGAACCATGGCGCTGCGCGATAACGCCATTGTCGGCTATGCGGAAACCAGGATCGTCCTGCGCAGCGAGGTCGACGTCTGGGAGCTGGGCGCCGAGATCCTCGACGGCATTCTGGAGCAGACCGGCTTCGAGAAGGGCGAGATCGACGGGCTGATCCTCTCCTCCTCTTCCACCGGCGCCGGCAACATCTTCTGGTCGCAGACCACGGCCGATCAACTCGCGCTGGAGCTGGATTTCTGCCAGACGGTGGACATTGGTGGCTCCTCGCCCGTGGGCGCCGTCGCCCGCGCGGCGGCGGCCATCGATGCCGGGTTGTGCACCACCGTCCTGTGCCTCTTCGCCGATACCGCCGTCGCCGAGAATAATGGCCGCCCGCGCTCCTATGGCGCGGAGTGGACCACGCCTTATGGCTATCTGGGCGCGCCCGCCGCCTTCGGCATGTTGAGCCGCTATTATCATGACCGGTTCGGGCTGGACGAGCGCGCGCTCGGCAAGCTGGCGGTGGCCCAGCGCGAGCACGCCCTGCGCAACGACAAGGCCTGCGAGAAGCTGCGCACGCCGATCACGGTCGATGATTATGTGCAGTCGCGCATGATCAACGACCCGATCCGCCTGCTCGATTGCGTCATGCCGTGCGATGGCGCCAGCGGCGTGCTGGTCACCAGCCGCAAGCGCGCCGAGCAGCGCGGCCTCACGCGCTGCGCCGTGCTGCGCGGCTATGGCGAGCGCACCAATCTCGGCGCCGCATCGGCGATTGTCGATCCCACCGTCACCGGCCACCGGCAGGCGGGGGAGCGGGCCTTTGCGCAGGCGGGGCTCACCCCGCGCGATATGGGCTCCTTCCATCCTTATGACGACTTCATCATTGCGATCATGATGCAGTTAGAAATGCTCGGCTTTTGTGCGCACGGGCAGGGCGCGGCATTCATCCACGAGACCGATTTCCTCTTCTCCGGCGATCTGCCGCTCAACACCGGCGGCGGCCAGATTTCCGCCGGGCAATGCGGTCTGGCGGGTGGCGGCACCAATCTCGTCGAGGCGGTCCGGCAGCTTTTTGGCGATGGCGGCGCGCGGCAGGTGAAGGACCGCCGCCATGCGCTCGTCACCGGCATCGGCGGCATTCCCTATGGGCGGAACTGGAACACCAGCACCGCCCTCATCCTCACGTCGGAGGGCTGAGGCGCATGGCCGATCTCAACGATCTCCTCGATATCGATCGCCCGCTGCCGCCCGAGCGCAGCTTTTCGCGCCCCTATTGGGAAGCGACGCGCGAGAAGAAGCTGCTCATCCAATATGATCGCGTCGCCCGCGCCTATCAGTTCTACCCGCGCCCCACGAGCATCTACACCGGTCGCCGCGACACTCTGGAATGGCGCGAGGTTTCCGGGCGCGGCACGATCTTCAGCTACACCATCGTCCGCCGCGCCCGCCCGCCGTTCCGCGACAAGGAGCCCTATGTCGTCGCCATGGTCACGCTGGAGGAAGGCGTGAATGTGATGAGCAACGTCATCCATTGCAGCGAAGCCGAGCTGAAGACCGGGCTGGCGGTGAAGCCCTATTGGCATCCGCTGCCGGATGGTCGCCACCTGTTGCTGTTCGAACCGGCCTGAGACTTCGCCGTCCAATCCTCTTTTGAATGGCCAGAGCGACGACGCCTGCTTAGGCTAGGCGATATCGAAGGTTTGAGCGAAGGTCTGACACCGCGCTAGCACCCCTTCGTCATTCCCGCGAACGCGGGAATCCAGGTCTACGCCTGCGCCTAGACGCAAGGTCCAAGCTGGATTCCCGCGTTCGCGGGAATGACGAGGGAGAGGGCAAGCCGGTGCACTCGCCGCCCACAAGGGAGAGGACGCATAATGAGTTACATCAAGGGCAAGGTCGCGCTGGTCACCGGTGCCAGCTCGGGTCTCGGCGCGGCCATCGCAACCGAATTTGCCGCAGCCGGGGCCTCGCTGATCGTCGGCGCACGCCGCAAGGCACCGCTGGATGCCTTCGTGGCGGAGGTCGAAGCGCAGGGCGGGCAGGCGCTCGCCGTGCAGTGCGATGTGTCGCAGGAGGCCGATGTGCAGGCGATGTTCGCCGCCGGCCTCGCGCGCTTCGGGCGCATCGATATCCTCATCAACAATGCCGGCATTGCCGATCATACCCCGACCGACGAGCTGTCCTTCGCGCGCTGGTCAGAAGTGATCGACACCAATCTCAACGGCGCTTTCCTGTGCGCGCGGGAGGCGTTGCGGATCATGAAAGGACAGGGGGCAGGCCGGATGATCCACATCGGCAGCCTCTCCGCGCAGGTGCCGCGCCCGAACACCATTGCCTATGCCGCGAGCAAGTTCGCGCTGGCGGGCATGAACCATTCCCTCGCCATCGATGGGCGGGACCATGGCGTCGCCTCGTCCATCTTCCACCCCGGCATTGTCGGCACCAATCTGGTGCAGAACATGCAGGAGGGCGATCCGCGCGACCGGATCAACGCCGATGTCGCGGCGCGCGCCGTGCTGGCCATGGCCGATCTGCCCGATCATGTGAACTTCGTCGATGGCACGATCCTGCCGCTCAATATGCCCTTTCTGGGCCGCGGCTGACCGCGCCCGATATTGTTGTTTCAAGCAACGGAGTTGTTGACAGGTCGATAGGATGCATGGGAAGCTGAGCCGATAAAAAAAGCATGAATCGGCAAGGCTGGCTACGGAGAGGACAGGCGATGGCCACGACACCCGCGACAGGCAAATACTATCCCGGCTGGTGGGTGGTGGCTGCCGGATTCATCATCTTCTTCTTCTCCTTCGGCGGCCCGACCTACTCCATGTCGCTCCTCTATAATGAGGTGATCGCGGAGTTCGGCTGGACCCGGGCCGAGGCCACCGGCATCTATGCGTGGAAAGGCCTCACCGGCGCGCTGGTCGCCATTCTCGTCATCGGGCCGGCCGTGCAGCGCTTCGGGTTGAAGCCGGTCTTCCTCACCGTGCTGATCATCCAGGCGCTGGGCTTCTTCACCTTCCTCAACGTCAGCTCCATCGCCACTTACTTTCTCGCCGGCTTCCTCATTGGCCTCGGCCAGGGCGCAGTGCTGCTCTGCATCAAGCTGATGGTGGCGCGCTGGTTCATGCGCAATGTCGGCTTTGCCGGGGCGCTGGCGCTGGTCGGGTCGAGTGCTGGCGGCGTGGTCTTTCCCATCGTCATTGCCGCGCTCATTCCCGAGATCGGCTGGCGCATGACCTATGCGCTGATTGGCGTGTCGATCCTCGCCGTCTCGGTGCCGCTCGTCCTGTTCGTCAAGCAGAACCCGTCGGAAGAAGATCTGCTGCCGGAGACCGCCAATGCCAAGGGCGTGCTGCCCAGTGCCGAGGTGGCGGCGGCGACGCGCGCGGCGGACATCCCGATGAGCTATGCCGAACTGGTGCGCAAGCCGATGTTCTGGGGCATCATGGTCGGCGTGCTGATCATAGCCGGCGTGGATCAGGGCCTGTTCCAGAACATGCAGCTCTATTTCGTGCAGGAAGTCGGCCTGACCCGCGAGACGGCGGCGTGGCTGCTCTCGCTCACCTCGGCCATCGGCCTTGCCTCCAAATTCATCGCCGGCAAGTTCTTCGATGTCTATTCGGTGAAAGGCATCGCCGCCTGGTATCTGCTCATCGCCGCGATGGTGCTGCTCGCCTTCCAGGTCTCCAGCCTCTCCACCGCGATCATCTTCATCTGCGCGCTGGGTCTCGCCCATGGCGGACTGGTGTGCGAGGGGCCGGTGCTGGCCAAGCATGTCTTCGGCCCGCGCAACATGGACAAGGTTCTGCCCATCGTCACTGGCTGCTTCGCACTCGGCTCGTCCATCGGCCCGGTGACGCTCGCCTATATCTACGATGTGAACGGCCATTATGTCTGGGGCTTCGCGCTGTTCGCCGCCATGGCGTTCTTCGCGGCGTTCCTGCTCACCTTCGTGCGGCCGCTCTATCGGGACCGGCTGCGGGCCGCGACGCAGACCGGCGTGGGCGAGGGGGTGGCAACGCCGCCGGCCGTCGCCAAGCCCTCCGCCGCGCTATGAGTGCGCCGGATCTGCACAGCCTCCATGCGCAGGCCGACGCGCTGGAGGAGGAGATGAGCGAGGCGCTGGACGCGATCATCATCAAGTCCACCCTCTACCAGTCCGGCGATGTCGATCCGCGCCTGCCGCGCCCACCCATCGACAATCCGCGCCGGCTGCCGTTTCTGATGGGGCCGGACCCGCGTCTGCCACCGATGCCGGAGAAGCCGACTTTGGTCGATTTCTTCCGTCATCGCTTCGGCCCTTCGGCGCATGTCCTGCAAAGCGCGAAACTAGCGCGCGATGCCGGGCATGACGAGAAGATCGTGCTCGCCTGCCTGCTGCATGACATCGCCGTCACCGGCTTTATCCGCGCCGATCATGGCTATTGGGCGGCGCAGTTGATCGAGCCTTATGTCGATCCCGAAGTCAGCTGGGCGGTGCGCGAGCATCAGGTGGTGCGCTTCTATCCCGATGAATCGGTCGGCTATGACTATCCCGAAGCCTATATCCGCTTCTTCGGCGCCGATTACCGGCCCGATCCGCATATCGACCGCGCCTATCAGCGCGCCCGCAACCACAAATGGTATATGAGCGCCCGGCTCGTCACGCTCAATGATTTCTACGCCTTCGACCCCAATGTCGTCGTGGAGATCGAAGAGTTTACGGACATCATCGGCCGCAATTTCCGCCAGCCGGAAGAAGGGCTTGGCTTCGATGACAGCCCCTCCGCGCACATGTGGCGCACCATCATGATGCCGACGCGCTTTCTCTGAACAGCCTTGTCGAAAGCGCCCGCCATCGGTTGCTAACCGCATCGATATTGTTTACTGAGTCTACAATTATATGCCCGAGCGGCAACAATCTGGGAGCGGAGCGGAATCATGGCAGAGATCGTGCTGGGAATGTGGACATCGCACGGGCCGACCCTCTCGACCACGCCCGAGCAATGGACCCTGCGCGTCGCGGCCGATCTCAAGCGCCAGCACCCTTTCCGCGGCGCGGAATATAGCTTCGATGAGCTGGTCACGCTGCGCGCGGGCGAAAATCTCACCGAGGCCTGCACGCTGCCGGAGCGCGAGCGCCGCTCGGCCGCCTGCCAGAGCGCGATCACCGACATGGCCGACCGTTTCGCCGCCGCCAAGATCGATGTCGCCGTCATCATGGGCAACGACCAGCGCGAGCTGTTCCTGGAGGATGTGACGCCCGCGATCACCGTCTATCTCGGCGAGACGATCTGGGACCAGCCCGCCACCCCCGAGCAGGCCGCGCGGATGCCGCCGGGCATTCATGAGGCCGAGTGGGGCCACAGCCCGCCCGAGCGCCGGGATTATCCCTGCCAGCCCGAGCTCGGCATGCACGTCTGCAAGTCCCTGGTGCCGCAGGGCTTCGATCTTGCCGTCTCCAAGAAGCTGCCCGAGCCCGCCGGCCACTGGTCGAGCGGCGCGCCGCACTCGCTCGGCTTCATCTATCGCCAGATCATGCGCGACGCGGTCGTGCCCAACCTGCCGATCCTCATCAACACCTTCTTCCCGCCCAACCAGCCCACCGCCCGCCGCTGTTTCGAGCTGGGGCGCGAGGTCGGCAAGGCGATCCGCAGCTGGAAGCAGGATCTGCGCGTCGCCGTGTTCGGTTCGGGCGGGATGAGCCACTTCGTCATCGACGAGGATTTCGACCGCATGTTCTTCGAGGCGCTGCGCACCCGTGACGCGGAGACGCTCTGCGCCATCGAGGACAAGCACCTCCAGTCCGGCACCTCGGAGCTCAAGACCTGGATCGCCGCCGCCGGCGCGCTGTTCGACACCGATCTCACCGGCGACGTGGTCGGCTATGAGCCCTGCTACCGCTCGGAAGCCGGCACCGGCACCGCCAATGGCTTCGTCGCCTGGCAATAAGCCAACGCGTTTTCAAAGGACGGATGATGACAGCAACAGATCCCCATGTCGCGCGGCTGCGCCAGCTGGATGCCTGCGCGGTGTCGGACACGCTGGACAAGCTGGGCCTGGCCGGCTGCGTAACCGGGCTGCGCTCCGCCTCGCCGGGCCGCCGCATCGCCGGGCGCGTCCACACCGTGAAGCTCCAGGCCGGCAATGCCCCTGCCGATCGCCCGCCCGTGCATCTGGGCGCTGCGGCCATCGACGCCAGCGGCCCGGATGATGTGATCGTGGTCGAGCAGCGCACCGGCATCGACGCCGGCTGCTGGGGTGGCATCCTGTCGCGCGGGGCGCAGCACAAGGGCGTCGCCGGGGTGATCTGCGAAGGCCTGGCCCGCGATGTGGATGAAGCCCGCGAGATCGGCTTCCCGGTCTTCTGCCGAGGCTACACGGCCCGCACGGCCCGCAACCGCGTCTATGAGGATGCCACCGATGTGCCCGTCACCGTAGGCGACTTCACCGTCGAACCGGGCTTCTATGTCATCTGCGATTCCAGCGCTGCCGTCTTCATCGCGCCGGCCGACATCGCCCGCGTGCTCGATGCCGCGGAGGAGATCGTCCGCCGCGAAGGCGAGATGACCCGCCGCCTCGCCACCGGCGAGAGTGCCAGCGCCGTGCTCGGCGCCAATTACGAATATATGCTCAAGGGCGACCATCAATGACCGACGACCGCAACGTCACCCGCGCCGCCGCGCTCGATACCGCAACCTTGAGCGATGCGCTCGACCGGCTCGGCATCGTCGGCCAGTGCTACCAGATCGCCGGGCGCGACCCGGATTTACGCATGGCCGGCCGCGCCTACACCATGCTCTGCGGTCCCGCCTCGACGCCCCCCGGCACCGTCGGCGATTATATCGACGATGTCCCCCCCGGCCATGTCGTCGTCATCGACAATGGCGGCCGCGAGGATGCCACCATCTGGGGCGATATCCTCACCGAGATCGCGCATCGCCGGGGCCTCGCCGGCACCGTGATCGACGGGATCAGCCGCGATGTCTCACTGTGCCGCGCGCTCGGCTACCCCGTCTTCAGCAAGGGCCACTGGATGCGCACCGGCAAGGATCGGGTGCAGGTCGAGGTCACCAACTGCCCGGTCAATATCGGCGGCGCCCGCGTCGCCCCCGGCGATATCCTGCGCGGCGACCCCGATGGCGTGATCGTCATCCCGCAGGCGCATGAGGAGGCCGTCCTCGCCGCCGCCGAGGAGATCCACGCCGCCGAGGAGAGCATCCGCGCCGCCTGCCGCACCGGCATGCGCCTCGATGAGGCCCGCGCGCAGTTCAAATATCACAGCCTTCAGACACGTCAGAAATAAGGGGATCACCCGATGATCATCGACTGCCATGGTCACGTCAGCGCTCCGGTGGAGCTTTGGGCCTATAAGGCGAGCCTGCTCGCGCATCGCGGCTCGCACGGGCGCGGGAGCGTCAAGGTGACGGACGAGCAGATCATTGCCGCCGCCCACCACAAGGAGACCTGGCCGGACGGGCACATCGAGCTGCTGCACAATCACGGCACGGACATGCAGCTCATCTCGCCGCGCCCGTTCCAGATGATGAACTCGGCCAAGCCCGCGCGCGTCGTCCACTGGTTCTGCGAGGAGGTGAACACCCTCATCCACCGCCAGTGCACGCTCATCCCGGAGATGTTCATCCCGGTCGCCGGCCTGCCGCAGGTGGCGGGCGAGCCCATTGAGAATGTCTTTGCGGAGATGGACCGCTGCGTCGCCATGGGCTTCAAGGGCTTCCTGCTCAACCCGGACCCCTATGAGAATGGCGCCGAGGAAGCCCCGCCGCTGGGCGACCGCTACTGGTATCCGCTCTACGAGAAGCTGTGCGAGCTGGATCTGCCCGCGCATATCCACGCCACCGGCTCCCAGTCCGAGCGCTCGCCCTATTCGCTGCACTTCATCAATGAAGAGACGATCGCCACCTATAACCTGTGCACCTCATCGGTGTTCGATGATTTTCCGCAGCTCAAGGTGGTGGTGAGCCACGGCGGCGGCGCCATCCCCTATCAGCTCGGCCGCTTCGAATCCCAGTCGCGCCGCACCAAGCACCTCTTCTCCGAGCGCATGGCCAAGCTCTATTTCGATACCGTGCTCTACACCGAGGGCGCCCTGCGCCTGCTCATCGAAACCGTCGGCCCCGAGCGCTGCCTGTTCGGCTCCGAATGCCCCGGCGTCGGCTCCACCATCGATCCCGCCACCGGCAAGCAAATGGACCACATCGCCCCCTTCATCCAGAAATTCGACTTCCTGAGCGACGCCGACAAGAAGCTGATCTTTGAGGATAATGCGCGGAAGGTGTTTAATTTGGAGGTTTGAGGGGGAGCAACTTAACGGTTACCTTTCGCCCGATTTCGATTCTCCCGCGTCGCTCCGGAGTTTCCGCGCGCAGACCTGGCTTCTACCAATTTGGAACAGTTACAATTCCTACCCGCCCAAAATCGCAGGTTCGCGGATCAGAAGGATGGGGTGGTCGACATCCGGTGCGTCGGCGCGGGCTTGCGACCAACCCACGACGTTCGTGTCAGTGTCGCTGATGTTCCGGTTCCCGGAGGAAGCTACCGATCGGGTGTTACACCAAGCTAAACCGGTCGTGACAGTGTTCCCCTTTTCTTCTCATCGGAACTCATGTACAAAAGGAGGGCTGACTTGGCCCTTATTTCCGCTTGGCCCCTTGCGGGTGCAGGTTCGGAAGGCGGGGACAATCGCGTGGCGATGAGCCTCGCGGTGCAGGTCGATGCTTCGGCGACACTGATCGTCGGCGCTTCGCCTGAAGGACGCCCGCACGCCTCGGCCTTAACGTGCGAGACTGGGGTTCCGTCACTGGCGGCCTGCCGAACAGTCTCCGAACATAAGTGTGGGCCAGGGCGGCGAGCCGCGCAAGGGCTTGACGCGCCGAAAAAGCTGCTAAGCTGGACCGGGGAGTTATTGTGATGTGTGGACGCGGAGTTGGTTCGGCGCGCTCGACGGGGTTATCCTGCTTGATCGCGACCGTTTGGTCACTGGCCCTTATTTCCGCTTGGCCCCTTGCGGGTGCAGGTTCGGAAGGCGGGGACAATCGCGTGGCGATGAGCCTCGCGGTGCAGGTCGATGCTTCGGCGACACTGATCGTCGGCGCTTCGCCTGAAGGACGCATCTGGCCGGGGGAAATCAATGTCGGCAGGCCCCACAGCTAGGCAACGCAGCTACAAATCGCTGTGCAGACGCGTACGCTCGACACAGGTCCTCGTGCGGGCTTGGCACGCCATCCGGCGCAATGCCGAGACCTCAAGGCAGGAAGCAACCAAGGATAAGGCCAAGCTGTTCGGGGAAGACCTGCCAAGGAATCTTCGTACGCTCCAGACACGATTAAAGGCAGGCTATCATTTCGCCCCGGCTTATGGCGCCACGCCGCCTAAGGGGAAAGGCAAGGTCGGCAAGCGGCCGATAGTTGTCGCTCCCTTGGAGGACAGGATCGTCCAGCGGGCAATCCTCGATGTGCTGCAGGAAGCGACTGAGATCACCGGCGTGCAGCGGGTTCTGGGGACCCCGACTTCGATCGGCGGCATAAAGGGGCGCGGGGTGGACCATGCAATTGCCATTTTCGACGAACGGGTGAAAGCTGGCGACCGTTACGTGGCAGGGTCTGACATTTCAGGCTTCTTCACGAAGATACCGCGCGAAAGTGTACTGGCCTTCCTGCAAGCGGAGGGGGTCGAGGCGGATTTTCTCCAGCTTGTACGCGACGGCCTGTCCGTCGAGCTGTCGAACGCCGACAAGCTGAACGGCGACGACCTGAAGATGTTTCCGACCGGAGCCGATGGCGTCGCACAGGGTTGTCCCCTGTCGGCGCTAGCAGGCAATATCGTCCTTGAGGCATTCGATACAGCGATGAACGGCCGTGGCATCACCTGCATCCGCTACATCGATGATTTCCTTGTGATGGGAAAGACTCGCCAAGCAGTCGACGCGGCGATGCGCGCTGCCGAAGCGCTACTCGGCGAGTTCGATATGAAAATCTATGATCCTATCGCATCGCCCAACAAGGCGTTTGCGGGGAACGTCGACGAAGGCCATGCGTTTCTCGGCTATGAACTGCGGCCTGGCAGCTATCCGCCCGCGCTTGGCGCACGGGCGAAGCTGCACGAGCAGATTGCCGCGCTGATCAAAAGTGGACAGAAGGCGATCACCAAGGCCGTGTCGGGTCGCGCGCTGACCAGCCAGGATCGGTGCTACGCGCAGACCCTTGTCCAACTCGATCACACCATTCGCGGCTGGCGCAATTCGTTCAGGAGTTCGAACTGTCCCGAAATATTCGATCAGTTGGACCGCGAAATAGATCGCCGATTGCACGATTTTCGGTCGTTCTACCTCGACAAGATCAAAAACCGAACTGCGGCACAGAAGCGCATGGCGGCGCGGGTCTCGCTGCTCGCCGATCAGGTTGAAGCCGCTTAGATGGCGATGCGCAAGCGCCAGGTCGGAGGCGACCCTTGCAAGCACACTGCCATCATCGGCGATGTCGAGACGATGTGGCAGAAGCTCGTCTGGGACATTCACCAGTTTGACCAGATTCAGCGCGGCAATCCAGATCTCAGGGAGCCGCTCGGCTTCGCCGCGATTAACGTATGCATCGCCGCCGCCAGCCTCGCCGACTGGACCGTCGCCCACGTCGTGACGCGTCGGCGCGATGCGGGACAGCCGAGCACCGACGCCGAAGTGCGCGAGCATATCTATGCCCATGTGCCGCAGCAGGCAATGTGCGAAGCAATCGCAAACACTGCGAAACATGCCCGCCTGAAAGGCGGTCTCTGGCCTAATGGGGAAGTCCGGATCGATTGGGAAGATGCGAGCGAAGACAACCCGCCAGGCTTCATTCTTCGCCATGTCCACCCCGATGGCATACAGAGTATAGCGCTCAACGCCTTTGGCGTTCTCCAGCGCAACTGGTGGGGCGAACTCCAGAATCTCGGATTTCCCTTTTCTGGCGATATCGGCAAGTTCGAATGGTGGCAGCGACATGTCGAGACGATTTTTGGCCGTCGCAATTAGGGGGCGGGCACTTCCGACTCATTATTGCTGAATGCCGCTCGCACGTTGGTCTTCTCAAACGGTGGGCTTCAGGAAGCGTTTTCGAGCGGTCGAAGCCTGCAATTGTCCACGCCCAAACGAAACGCCCGGCCAGATCACGCCAGCCGTGCCGTGCTATCAGTCACCCGCTGGCTATCACGCCGCCAATCCTGCGACGCGATCCCGCCCCTCCGCCTTGGCGTGATACAGCGCCTTGTCGGCCCGGACGACGGCAGGCTCGAAGGCTGTTTCCGCCGCCGTCACCTGCGAGAAGCCGATGCTGACACTCCATGATCCTGGTGCGGCGCCAGCGGCGCGGCATCGGCTCATCAGTGCCTCGACGATCAGGCGTTGCCCTTCGCAACTCGCTGGCAGCAGCAGGATGAATTCGTCGCCACCGATGCGTGCGAGAGCGCCGTCTTGTGCCTGTGCGATCCGCCCCGCCTCCTGCGCAATGCCGCGCAAGACGGCATCGCCTGCTTCATGGCCGTGCAGATCGTTGACGGCCTTGAAATGATCGACATCGATCGCGACGACGGCCGCGCCAGGCGCGAGCAGCCGCCGCTTCTGCACCTCCAGGCCCGCCCTGTTCCACACGCCGGTCAGCGGATCGCGAAGCGCTGCGGCGCGCAGCGCGTCCTGCGCCTGATCGATTGGCAGAACCAGCAAACCAAGATTGATGATGCCGAGCAACGCCTGATCTGCGAGCAGCGGCAGGCTGCCCAGCGAGTGGTCGCCCGAGAGCACGCCCAGATGGCCCACCAGCGAAATCAGGAATATGGGGATGTAGGCGAGCAGGCCTGCGCCTGCGATCCGCTGCCCGCGCAATGGCCCCGAGATCATGGCTGTCCCATTGATCGCCATGGCTGCGGTCAGGCCGAGGACATCGGCGATGCGGGGGATTTGGGAGTCTGCCGGGAGCCAGCCTTGGGCCATCAGCAACAGCGGCCCAAGATGGGCAACGCCGATGACCAGCGCCGGCAGCGCCATCCACGGCGCGAGCACGGGCTGGCCCTCGAACCGGCGAACGCCCATGACGGAGACCGTGTTGCTGAACGCGAGCATCATCAACAGCACTGTCGCAGCGCCCATGCCGCGCTCACCCCACAGGGCAAAGCCGATCATCACACCGCCGTAGAGAAGCGCGCTTGCTGACCAGAACAGCAGATAATCATCCGCTTTTCGACCACGCCAAAGCAGCAGAAATACGATGCCGAAGGCGCTCGTATTCACGAGGCTGCAGAGCTGCAGCGTGTCGATGTCCAGCAAATTCATGATTCATCCGATCTTAAAGCTCTCCTGTCCGAGATCGGGTTAACAATGCGTGATGCCTGCGCATTTCATCGCAGCCGAACACCGCGTTTTGAGATCAGCCGTTCAACGGGCGCAAGGGGCGCGGACATGGCCCGACGGGGTGGGCGCGGTTGGGTATCGGGCGGACGGAGCGCTCGGCTTACTCCGCTTATCGCCGCCCTGAGCTCCTGCCTGCGCAGGAGCACGGAGGATGAGAGCCAAGCTTCACGCCCGCCCAGTACCCCCAGTGCTCCTGCGCAGGCAGGAGCCCAGGGCGCACCGGACGAACCTCGCAGCCATGCGGCATCCCCCCAAACAAAAAGCCCGGCCAGATCACGCCAGCCGGGCCAGTCTGATGCCGAGAGAGGTCGGCTGATCGCGCGCGCGCCGTCCGCCGCCCTCAGGCGTCGACATAGCCCTTATTGTCCTGGCTGATGCGCATCGCCTCCTGCTGCAGCTTCAGCACATGCGCGGGCTGGCCATATTGGAAGATGAAGCGCTTGAGGTGCATCGCGCCGCCGGCTTCGATTTCCTCCGCGGTCATGCCCTCCATCACGGCGTCGCGGTGGATGGTCGGCAGGGGGATCGCCTTGTTGATCGCGGGGTCGCGGATGATCGCCTTGGGGTCTTCGCCGCGGCCGATCTTCTCCATGTCGCGCAGGAACTGGCGGCGCATCATGCCGATGCCCTTGTCGCTCAGGCCGAGATTTTCCTGCGTCCGGTCCGAGATGGTGCCCTGGCCGATCCAGGCGACGAAATCCTGGTTCATCACATGGCTGGTGATCCACTCGCCGCGCTCGTCCTTGATCGGGCCGAACCAGACCGGGATGGATTGCTGCACATAGGGCTCGGCATCGCGCGGCACGCGGGTGAAGAACCAGCCGACGCTCATCATCGTCTCATCGTCGATGGGCACGCGGAACTCGAAATGGTCGCCGGTGAACATCGCATTGGGCCACAGG
Organism: Sphingobium sp. B12D2B; assembly: GCF_025961775.1. Lineage (NCBI taxonomy): Bacteria > Pseudomonadati > Pseudomonadota > Alphaproteobacteria > Sphingomonadales > Sphingobiaceae > Sphingobium > Sphingobium sp. B12D2B. The sequence continues at coordinate 2,725,294 of NZ_JAOQOH010000001.1, read as the reverse complement.
CAGGCGCGGCCGATGGTCCACAGCGGGTTGGTCTCGTCCGTGTCCTCGCGGATGCGGTTGTAGGTGAAGCCATAATCATATTCGCGGAAGTCGATTCTAAGGTGCTTGGGGCCATAGGGGCCGGTCTCGCCGCGCAGGCGCTTGCTCCAATTGGCGTGCATCCACTCGAAGTGGATCGGGTCCATCGAGTTTTCCTGCCCCTGCAGCCAGTTGCACGGCAGCTCGGAGATCACGATCTGGCGGAAGCCGTTCTTCCACGAGAAGGGCTCCCAGTCCGGCAGCTCGGGCGCGGGGAGGGGGCCCATATAGGCCCAGAGCAGCCCGGCATGGGCGCGGACCGGATAGGCCTTGATCCGCACCTTGTTCTTGTAGCGCCCCTGCGGATTGGCGGTATCCTCGAAGGGCTGCTCGGTGCAGGCGCCTTGCGCGTCGAACATCCAGCCATGATAGCTGCAGCGCAGCCCGTCGGGCTCCACCATGCCGCAGGCCATGTCGGCGCGGCGGTGGGGGCAGTGGCGGTCCATCAGGCCGAACTGGCCGGAGAGGTCCTTGTAGAGCACCAGGTTCTCGCCCATGATCCGCACCGGCTTGGTGGCGCGCGTCTCGAACTCGCTCTCGCCGGCGATGGGGTGCCAGTAGCGGCGCAGCAGCTCGCCCATCGGCGTGCCGGGGCCGACGCGGGCCAGCTTTTCATTCTGTTCTGCAGACAGCATGGCGCATCCCTCCTTGGTCATCTGCCGGGAATCCGTGGGGGACGCCCGCGGACTCATGTCGTCTTTGCCAAATCGTTGTCATAGACAACAAAGTGCGTCAAGCCCGTGTTTGCCGCGCGGGCCTTTTTGTTGTGCGCGGGCAGCGGCATCCCTTATACCGGTCCGTTCGAAACCAAGGGGGACCTGTTCTGTGGCCAGAAAGAAGGCCGGCGCATCGGTGGATCGGCCGAGCTTCCGCAACCTGATGACCTTCCGCCTCCATATGGTGGCGCGCTTTTCCGAAGGGATTTCCGAGGAATATTATCGCCGGCACCTGGGGCTTTCGCTGCCGGAATGCCGCGTGATCGGCATCACGGCGAGCTATGGGTCGGTCTCCTTCAAGCAGGTCGCGGCGGATGCGCATCTGGAGAAGAGCTATGCCAGCCGCGTCGTCTCCTCGCTGGTCGAGCGCGGGATCATCGAGAAGCAGGCCAATCCGTCGGACAGCCGCTCGGTGCTGCTCCAGCTCACCGATCATGGCAAGACCGTGCACGAGCAGACCTATGCCCTGGCGCTGCGCCTCAACGAGGTGCTGCAGATGCCCTTCACCCGAAAGCAGAGCGATGATTTTCTGGCGTTTCTCGGCCAGCTGGATCAGCAGCTCAAGCGCGTGAGCGGGGTGGTGGAGGATGTCGATGCGCTGGGCAAGGTGCCCCGCATCGAGAGCGCCCCCGCGCCGGAGACCCGCAGCGACGGCGCCATGATGCTGGACCGCGCCTTCGCCCAGAAGCTGCACGACATGCTCGGCCGCTACCTCGCCGAAAACCCCTGAGCGATCCCCGCACGATTTCGGCGAGCACGATTTCGGGGTTGTAGATTCAAACAACAATATCCATGCTCCTGCGCAAACGAGTCAGGAGAACATGGATGGGTGAGGGAACAGTGCTGGAGCGGCCGGCGAGCGTGGAAGGTGCGGACGCGCATCTCATCGGCGGCAAGCTCGTGCAGGGCGCTTTCGAGGACGGGGGGCGCAGCTTCGCGGTGATCGATCCCGCCACCGGCCGCCCCTTCGCGCTCTGCCCGGAGGCCTCGCAGGCCGATCTCGATGCCGCCGTCGCCGCCGCCCGCGCGGCCTTCCCGGCCTGGGCCGCGCGCACCCCGGAGGATCGCCGCGCGCACATCCATGCCCTCGCCGACAGCATCGCCGGCGCGGCCGATCGCCTCGCCCCCTTACTCACCCGCGAGCATGGCAAGCCCATCGAGCAGGCGCGCATGGAGCTGACCGTCGCCGCGCATCACATGAAGCAGCTCGCCGTGCTGGAGATCGGCGATGAGGTGCTGCGCGATGATGCGCGCGGCAAGGTGGAGCTGCGCTACCATCCCCTGGGCGTCGTCGGCGCCATCGCGCCGTGGAACTTCCCCATCGCGCTCGCCATGCACAAGGTCGCGCAGGCGCTCTACACCGGCAACACGCTGATCCTGAAGCCCTCGCCCTACACGCCGCTCACCACGCTGGCGGTGGGGGCGCTCGCGGCCGATGTGCTGCCCGCCGGCGTGATGAACGTCCTCGCCGGCGGCAATGATCTGGGCGCCTGGATGACCGCGCATGAGGGGATCGACAAGATCAGCTTCACCGGCTCGGTCGCCACCGGCAAGAAGGTGATGGCCAGCGCCGCCGCCACGCTCAAGCGCATCACGCTGGAGCTGGGCGGCAATGATGCGACGCTGGTGCTGGCCGATGCGGATCTGGACAAGGCCGCTGGCGGCATCGCCCGCAGCGGCTTCTACAATTGCGGGCAGATCTGCATGGCCATCAAGCGCGTCTATGTGGCCGAGAGCGTGCGCGATGCCCTTCTGGAAAAGCTGGTCGAGAAGGTGCGCGCGCTCAAGGTCGGCCCCGGCAGCACCCCCGGCATGGACATGGGGCCCATCCAGAACCTGCCGCAATATGAGAAGGTGAAGGCCTATCTGGAAGACGCCCTCGCCCGCCCCGGCGCGCAGGTGCTGACGGGCGGGAGCGCTAGCGGGGGGACGCAGGGCGGCGCGCACGGCGAGGGGGGCTATTTCATCGAGCCGACCATCATCGCCGGGCTGGATGAGAGCGTGCCCCTGGTCTGCGAGGAGCAGTTCGGCCCGGTCATGCCCGTGCTCAGCTTCACCAGCGAGGATGAAGCCGTGCAGCGCGCCAACGCCACCCGCTTCGGCCTCGGCGCCTCCGTCTGGAGCACGGACGAAACCCGCGCCCGCGCCGTCGCCGGGCAGCTGATGGCCGGCACCGTCTGGATCAACCGCCACGGCCTCAACGAGTCAGACGTGCCCTTCGGCGGCATGAAGGACTCCGGTTATGGCCGCGAGCATGGCGTGCTGGGGATACGGGCCTATCAGGAACTGCAGGTGGTAAGCCGGCCGACGGGGTGAGGGGGCTAAAGCCCCCGCGCCTGAACCCTGGTGAGCCGGCCGGCAAGGTTGTGCCTCGAGTTAAGCGAGGCAAAGATGAAATATCGCTCTGAGTGATATTCTATCTTGCATTTTGCGGAGAAGCCGATAATTTAACCTGGCGATGGTAGCTCATACTGAACCCGTCAGAAGCTGGGGCGTAAAGCCCTGTGGGGAGACTTCCCCGACTACCACCTGCGTCTCGGCGGCGGGGAGCGGCGCGCCGCGCCCGCCCGGGACCGGGCGCGGCAACCCCGAGGTACAAACGCTCCGGAACAGTGCTCTCACCAGTGCCTACGGGGGCCGGCATTTTGTCGCCGGTCTGGCCGATAGGAGAGCAACCAATGAGCCGTCATCCTCGCACGCAGCGGCACCAGCCGCCTCCCCCCTCGCGCTGGCTCCTTCTCATGAAGGTGATCATCGCAATTGGGCAGGTGGTGTCATTCCTGAAGTATCTTCTTCACTTCCGCGAATAACAGGTGACCTCGGGACAGCCGTACTATGACGAAGCGCAAAAGCATAAACGACGCGCTCCGTCTTCTCCGCCTTTATTGTGGGTATTCACAGGTGCAGATGGCCACCAAACTTGGCGTGGCTCAGTCGCTCATATCCGACATTGAAAGTGGACGGAAGAATGTAACGATGGATCTCTTGGAAGCTTATAGTGAAGCAGCAGGGGTTCGAATGTCGCAGCTTTTGTTCTTTGCGGAAGAAATTGACGGGCAGCCGATTGCAAAACGGGGGCAGTTGATTGTGGCCGAGAAGGTACTAAAACTGCTCGAACAGCTCAAGCCAGCTGAACATGAAGCGGCGTAGAAATCCGCCCTATGAGCGCTATCTTTTCGAGCACTCTCCTTGGGTGCAGAACCTCACCCAGCGCGACCTTGCTAATTTGCTTGGGTTCTCGAAAGATCAATTAGAAGCGCTTATCCGCGATAAAAATATGTGGATCAGTCGGCGTAACGAGATGATTGGCGGCAAGCCGCGTCGTTTGGCAGTACCATTTGGTAAGCTGCGCGGGGTTCATGAGCGGCTAAAGTTCCACCTCAATAAAATCAAACAGCCAGACTATCTTTTCAGCCCTCGGAAAGGCAGGGGGCAGCGCGACAATGCCGAACGACATGTCGGTCAGGTTCAGTTCCTGAGTCTAGACATAAGGCAGTTCTACCCTTCAACCACCAGCGAACACATCTTTCGGTGGGCACATCATGAAGCGGGGCTGAAAGCTGACGTTGCAGGAATGCTGGTCCACTTGATTGCAGTGGATGGTCGGATGCCGTTCGGTTCACCGATCAGCCCAGTGTTGACGGCATTGGTTCATCGTCGGATGTTCGACGCTATCAAGCAAATATGCGATGCTCGCGGATTGCAGATGTCGCTTTGGGTTGACGACCTTACTATTTCAGGTCGTGAGGTCCGGGGCGAGGTGGTCGACGAAATTCGTGCCCAGATCAGAAAAAGCGGGTTCGACACGCACAAGATTCATTTCAGAACTGCCAACCGCCCGGTGGTGATTACCGGAGTTCCGATTCAAGGCGGTCGCGTGATGGCGCCGCGTAAAGTTCACGATCGCATACGCGCTGGCTATTCTGATCTCCGCGCGTCTAATGATGACGGTATTCGGGAGCAGATAATCGACAGATTGTTGAGCGCTTTGGGCACCTACCGCTATCATGTTGGGCGGGGTACGCCCGAGGGCCGGGTCGCCGCGAATAGAATGCACGCACTGCGGGCGCGACGTTCGAAGCTCGTTGTTGTTACTACGACGAAACCGCAGGATAGAAGCGCTGCTTCCGCTCAGACTATTTCTGACGCCTCGATCCCTTGGGATTAAGCAGTTCTCGACTGAGGTAGCCCTGACGATGAGACAGCTGAAGCGCCTGCCTTGATCTGCTGGGCAGGCGTCGGTGGCAGCCGCTCTACCGCCCCACCTTAACCTCCACCAACACCTGCCGCTTCTCCTCCCGGATCACCCGCGCCGCCTGGCGCAGCGTGTCGGCCAGCGCCGCGGGGTCGGCCACGCGCGCGGTCCAGGCGCGTGAGGCCTGCGCGATCTTGCAGAAGTCGGGCAGCGGCTCGAGCGATGTGATGGGCATCACATTGGCGCGCGCCGCGTGGCCCTGGGGGTAGATGCCCAGGGTCGATCCGCGCACCGCGCCCCAGATGCCGTTATTATAGACGATGGTGAGCAGCGGCAGGCCGTGCGCCTCGGCGATCTGGTGGCAGGCGACCGGATTGGCGAACATGTAGCTGCCATCGCCCACCGTCGCGACGACGAGCCGGTCGCGGTCCGCCAGCTGCACGCCTAGCGCGGCGGGGAGCCCCCAGCCGAGCCCGCCGGAAATCGGGTTCTGGAAGAACTGGTCGCCGCGCAGCCCGGTCACGAATTCCGGCTTGGCGCCCAGCTCGCTGACGATGCAGCCCTCCGCGCCGATCAGCGCCACGATCGCGCGGGTGACGAAGGCGGCGGACATGGGCGGCCCGGCGCGCACCGCGCTGTCCAGCTGCGCGCGCCGCGCGGCGTGGCGCTCGGCCAGCCGGGCGAAGCGGGCGGATCGGTCCCGCGCCAATGTCGGAGGGGGCGTCATGGCCTGCATCGCCTCGTCCAGCGCGGCGATGATGTGGGCGGATTCGCCGGTCAGCGCCAGATCGGTGGCAAAGCCGCGCAGGGGCACTTCCAGCTGGTGCGGATCGGCCCCGGCCTGGATCACCGTCGCCTGCTCGGCAAAGCCGTGGCGGTGCGGCAGCCAGGGCACGATGGCATCGAGCACCAGCACCACGTCCGCCGCCGCCAGGTCCTCGCCGGGGTCGAACCCGCCATGCATGGGCGAGGTGCCGTCGATGGAGAGCTGCGAGGGCCAGAACTCGACCACGGGGATCGCGTGGCGCTCCGCAAAGGCGGTGAGCGCGTCGAACCCGCCACCCCGCGCGCCCGTCCGGAAGGCGACGATCAGCGGGCGCTCCGCGGCATCGAGCAGCCGCGCGGCCTCCGCCAGATCCTCCGGATGCGGCGCGGCGCGGGCGGCGGCATTGCGCGGCTTGCTGTCGCGATAGGTCGTCACTTCGCACAGCGCCTCGCGCGGCAGGCCCAGATACACCGGGCCGCGCGGGCTGGAGGTGGCGATGGCCACCGCGCGGTCGACCAGCGGGGCGATCTGCTCGGGGCGGGAGAGGGTGGCGTCCCACTTCACCGGCTCGCGCACCATCGCGGTCTGGTCGCGCATGTTCTGGCCCCAGTTGATCGGCGAGTTGCGGTGGCCGAGCGGCCCGTGCTCCGTATGCGGGGTGATGCCGCTGGCGAGGATCATCGGCACCTGGTCGGAGGCCGCGTTGAGCACGCCCATCACGCAATTGGCCAGGCCCACATTGGTGTGGACCATCACCGCCTGCGGGCGTCCGGTCGCCAGATAATAGCCATGCGCCATGCCGAGCGCGGCGGTCTCGTGCGGGATGAGGATGGGCGTGGGCACCTTGAAGTCCGCCACCTGCGCATGGGCAAAGCCCTCGATCACCGGCGCAAAGTCCGTGCCGCCATTGGCGAAGAGATAGTCGATGCCGTTGGCCGCGAGCCGCCGCAGGAAGATCTCGCCCGCCGAAGCCTCGATCATGGGGGTATCGATATCCGCCGTGTCCGCAGGGGCAGAAACGCTTTGCGCCGGACTGACCATGAAATCTCCTATCTGTGGCAGCTTATTTTGTTGTCATTGATAACGAAAATTGTGGCTGCTGCAAGGAATCGTGCTATTGGCGAGGGGCAGGGATTGTCTCAAATGACGATCATCAAAACCGCATTCTGTTGTTGCCCAAAGGAGAGTTTTGCATGAAGCCAGCGCCGTTCCGAGCCGACCATGTGGGCAGCCTCATCCGCCCGGAATATCTCATCGAAGCCCGGAACAAGAAGGCCGCCGGCGAGCTCAGCGCGGAGGAACTGCTGACCATCCAGCAGGACGCCATCCGCGAGGTCGTGGCGCTGCAGGAAGGCGTCGGCCTCAAGTCGATCACCGACGGCGAGTATAATCGCGGCAGCTGGCACACCGATTTCCTGCTCCGCTTCGCCAATGTCGAACCCTGGCAATCCAGCCACCGCACCACCTTCCGCAACGAGCAGGGCACGGTCGAGAGCAAGCCCCATACGGTGCGCATCACCGGCAAGCTCAGCCGCCCCAAGCCGATTTTCGTGGAGGACTTCAAGTTCCTCAAGACGGTGACGAAGCAGACGCCCAAGATCACCATTCCCTCGCCCTCGATCATGCACTTCCGCGGCGGGCGCGATGCGATCGACGCTGAGGCTTATCCCACGATGGAGGAGTTCTACGCGGACCTTGCGGCGGTCTACGCCGAGGAGATTGGCGACCTCATCGATGCCGGCTGCCGCTATCTGCAAATCGACGAGACCAACTTCGCCTATCTCTGCGATCCCACCCTGCGCGCGCAGGTGCCCACCAGCATCGGCGAGGACCCGGACGAGCTGCCGCACGTCTACGCCAAGCTCATCAACGCGGCGATCGCCGCCAAGCCCGATGATATGGCCGTCTGCATGCACGTCTGCCGGGGCAACTTCGCCGGCCGCTGGGTCGCCGAGGGTGGCTATGATCCGGTTGCCGAAGTCATGTTCAACGAGATGAACATCGACGGCTATTTCCTGGAATATGATTCCGACCGCGCCGGCGGCTTCGAGCCCCTTCGCTTCCTGCCCAAGGGCAAGACCGTGGTGCTCGGCCTCGTCACCACCAAGCGGGGCACCATGGAAAGCCCCGACGAACTCAAGCGGCGGATCGAGGATGCGGCGAAATATGCCGATATCAGTCAGCTCGCACTGTCGCCGCAATGCGGCTTCTCCAGCGGCATCGGCGGCAACATGATGGACATCGAGCACGAGAAGGCCAAGCTGGAACTGGTCGTGCGCGTAGCCGAAGACGTCTGGGGCTGACGCCTCCCCGCGCAGTACAAGATGGGATTTCTGAAGGGCGGCATCGGCAGGTGTCGCCCTTTCGCATGCGGTGCGGAGAAGGCGAAGCCGGTTGACAGTCAGCGGGATAATTATCAAGAAGCTTTATATAAAGTAGATTGTCAATTTGTGCGGCCGGAAGTCGGCGGGAGAGGGGGAGCATGAGCGCGCAGTCGCGATCCGATGAAGGAAGGCCGCGGCGGCTGCTCTATCTGCTCAAGCGCGGCTACACCGCCGGCAAACTGGAGCTGGACGAGGTAGTGCGCGCGCACGGGCTGACGACCAGCGATTTCACGATCCTCTCTTTCCTCAAACGCCTCGCCCCCTGTTCCGCAGCGGAGCTGGCGCGGGTGCAGCGGGTCACGCCGCAGGCCGCCACCCAGCAACTCGCCCAATTGCGCGAGAAGAACCTCATCACCAGCGAGACCAGCGAACTCAACCGCCGGATCTCGCTCATCAGTCTGACGCCCGAGGGGCAGGCGCGGTTCGAAGCGGTCAATGCCGATGCGCGGCGGCTGGAAGAGCAACTCACGGCCGGGCTGGCGGAGCAAGAGCGCAAGACATTGCTCGATCTGCTCACCCGCCTGGTCGTGTCCATGGAAGCGAAAGGACAATCCATCGATGACAAGTGAACACACCTATGAGGCCGTGAAGGTCACGCTGGATGACGGCATCGCATGGGTGTCCCTCAACCGCCCGGCCAAGCGCAATGCGATGAATCCCACGATCAATCGTGAGATGTGGCAGGTGCTCGATGGGCTGGAGGTGCGCGACGATGTCGGCGTCGTCGTGCTGACCGGTGAGGGGGAGGCCTTCTCGGCCGGCATGGACCTCAAGGAATATTTCCGGGAGACCGAGGGCGAATCCGCCATTGTACAGGCCCGCTTTCGCCGCGCCGCGACGGATTGGATGTGGCGGCGCCTGACGCACTATCCCAAGGCCACCATTGCGATGGTCAACGGCTGGTGCTTCGGCGGGGCATTCACGCCGCTGGTCGCCTGCGATCTGGCGATTGCCGCCGATGAGGCCACTTTTGGCCTTTCGGAGATCAATTGGGGGATCATCCCGGCGGGCAACGTCACGCGCGCCGTGGCGCAGGTGATGAACCACCGCGACAGCCTTTATTATATCATGACCGGCGATCCGTTCGACGGGCGCAAGGCGGCGGAAATGGGGCTGGTCAACCGCTCGGTGCCGTTGGCCGATCTGCGTGCCGAAACCGAGGCGTTGGCGCGCAAGCTACTCTCCAAGAACCCGACCATCCTGCGCCACGCCAAGTCCGCGTTCAAATATGTCGAGCGGCTGGATTGGGACACGTCCGAGGCGATGCTCGGCGCGATGGCGGCGACGGCGGCGGGTCAGGATACCGAGCGTGGGCGTCGCAAGGGGATGACGCAGTTTCTGGACGAAAAGTCCTTCAAGCCCGGCCTGGGCGGGTATCGCCGCGAGGATTGATCGCTCCTCGCGTGTAAGCGCCGAACCTCACCTGCTCCGCGTCCCCGCCTTGGGCAAGGGGCGCGGGGAGGGCGCCGGTCTCAATCCATCAGGACATTCAAGCCCCGGCTAGCGAGGGTTTCCCGCACTTGCTGCACCCGGACCTTGCTCCGGTCCAGATTCATGCCGCCTTCGCTCAGCAGGGCGCGCACCGCGTCCGTATCGACCTGACGCGGCGAAACGCCGTCGCGCACTGCCACGGCGGCGGCCACACCCGCGGCCTCGCCCATGGCGATGCACTCGGGCATCAACCGCACGCGCTGATGGGCCTCATTATCGAATGAGACGGTCTTGCCCGCGACCAGCAGATTCTCGATGCCTTGCGGGAGCAGGCAGCGATAAGGCAGGCCCAGCACGACGACCGAGATCGGCATTTCGGTGAGGTCATGGCCCTTGCCGCCCTCGCTGCCATCGGGCTTGTGGCGCACCCAGCCTTTCACATTCGGGCCGCGATAGACCTTGAGGGCGATCTCGTCCGCAAAGGTGGCGCCATCGAAAATGTCATCGCGGGTGAGCGTGTAGTCGCCGACAATCCGGCGGCTGTCCCGCACACCGATCTGCGGCGCCATATCGATCAGGAAGGCGTCCTCCATGCCGGGAATGCGCTTGACGAACGGCAGGAAATCGCGCGCCCGGCGGCGACCTTCGACCTCCGCGCCGGTGAGGTCGGCGGCGTCGGTGGGATCGCGATTGAGCACCTGCACGGCATAGAGATAGCCGATGCCATGGCGCAGATTGGCCGGTGTAGCACCAAAGATCGAGATGTGATGGCCGAATGTGCCGGGCAGGGCGCCCTCTTCCTTGCCCTGCGCCACCAGCGACTTCCAGCCGGTCAGGTGGACATATTGGGCACCATCGAGCGGATTGGCGGGCGTACCCCACAGCTTGGAGAAATCGTCCGGGTTCGCGCGGGCATGGGCCTGCATCCGTTCCCAGTCGACGCCGCCCATGCGGCACAACATCATCATGGGTTGTGGGTCCTCGCGCGGATGCATGGCGACGCCGGCGCGCGCGGCGACATCGGCATCCCCGCTGGCGTCGATGATCACATCGGCGAGAATGGCCTGCCGGCCGGATTTGTTCTCGATGATGACGCCCTTGAGCGCATCCCCCTCACGGATCACGTCGACGACATTGGTATTGAGCAGGAGATCGACGCCGGCTTCCACCAGCATGTCGAGCACCACCAGCTTGAGCATCTCAGGGTCGTAAGCGAGATTGAAATACTCCGGCAGGAAGGTCTCGGCTGCGGCATCATGCGCGGCGAGGCGCTGCTGCATCTCGCGCAAAATGCCGCTCATATTCTCGCAACTGAGGAATTCAGTGACGAACGACATGGGCCCGGTGCCGCCGACAACGGCGTTGCGCTCGATCAGCAGCACTTCAGCGCCATTGCGTGCGGCACGGATGGCAGCGGGGTAGCCCCCTGCGCCGGCACCGACGACCAGAACCTGCGTGCGCCGCGCCACCGGGATCTCCCGTGCGGCCTCGGTGATGGTTTCCCGTGCGGTGGGAGCCCCGAATCTCTTCTCCATGCAAAAATAATATAGTCATATGTTTTGAGCCGCAAGCGGCGATGCCGCTTGCAAAGAATATTATAGTTAGATAGTTCCTGGCGGCCGACAGCAAGGGGTGACGCATGACAACCGTGGACCAGCAGGAGTGGATCGAGGAGCAGCCGCAAGTGCTGCCGGTGGTTGACCGGGCCGCAGTGCTGGTCTGCGGCGGAGGCGCCGGCGGCGTCGCTGCAGCGGTCGCCGCAGCCCGCAATGGCGCCGACGTTCTGATGATCGAGCGGGATACGACCTTGGGGGGCACCGGGCCGCGCTCGTTCGTCACGGAATATCACCAAGCCTTCTTCACCGGCGGGATCATGAAAGAGGTGATCGAGCGGCTGCGCGCCAATGGCGGTGCCGATCCGGACCTGGAGGACGGGCATTTCGCCGTGCCTTTCGACCCCGAAATCCTCAAATTCGTCCTCGCCGAACTGGTGGAGGAAGCCGGCGTACGCATGCTGTCGCAGACCTGGGTCACCGATGCGATTGTCGAGGATGGCGCTGTGCGCGGCGTGGTCATCGAGAACAAGGCCGGGCGGCAGGCCGTGCTGGCCGACGTGGTGATCGACGCGACCGGCGATGCCGACGTCGCGGCCCGGGCCGGAGCGCCGATGCAAGAGTATAATCACCCGCAGCCGATGGTCATGCTCTTCCAGATCGGCGGGGTGGATTATCGCCACAGTCAGGATCGCAAGGGTCGCACCGAGATGGTGAAGGCAGCCAAGGCTGCAGGCGTTCTGCTGGACGACGTCTATCTCGACAACTTCTCCAACTTCGGCATCGCGCCTTCCACCCGGGCCGGGCAGATGGGCTATATCTACGGCGTCCGTGTGCTGCACCGCGACCCTTATGATGCCGACGAGCTGACCGATGCGGAGATCCGCGCCCGGCAGGGCGTGCGCGCCTTCATGCCGTTCCTGCGCACCGTGCCGGGGTTCGAGGAGGGCTATCTCATCAAGGCAGCGCCGATGATCGGCGTGCGCGATTCCCGGCGGATATTGGGCGACTACACGCTCACGCGCGACGACATATTGGAAGGGCTCTTCCACGCGGATGACATCTTCAAGCGTTACCACCGCCTGCCTGACACGCTTGGCTTCGTGCGTCACCCCTCGGATGGCAGCGAAACGACGGCGGCCTTTCGCGAGCGGCTGGCTAACGCCAAGATGGTCACGTCGGTGTTCGGCGTGCCCTTAGGCTGCCTGATGCCGCAGGGCTTCGAGAATCTTCTGGTTGCCGGCAAGACCGTGTCGATGAGCTATGAGGCCCATTCGCGCTGTCGGCAGATCCCTGACTGCATGGCCTTCGGTCAGGCGGCGGGGACGGCGGCGGCGCTGGCTTGCCGGGACGGGGTGACGCTGCGCGAGGTCGCCATCGACGAATTGCAGGCGCTGCTGATCGCGCAGGGCCAGAACCTGGCCGATGGCGCGATCGATATCAGCAAGGCCAAGATCCACAATATGGTGCGGGATTAAGCGGATGAGCACGACGATCATGGAACGCACAGCGGGGGCAACGCGCGGTGAGATCATGCTGCCGGGCCGCCGAACCCCGGTCTATCGCGCGGTCGACGTGCTGGTGTGCGGCGGCGGATTGTCCGGCGTAGCGGCGGCTGTGGCGGCGGCGAGGGGCGGGGCGCGCACGCTGTTGGTGGAGCGCAACGTGGTGCTGGGCGGCAATGGCCCCTTGTCCTTCGATATCGCCCTTACGCCCGCAGAACAGGGCATCGCGGCCGAGTTGGTCAGCCGGCTGGAGCGAAACGGCGATGCCGGGCCGGACCTTCTCGGCGATGGTCTGGTTCACGATGCCGAGGCACTCAAATATGCGCTGCTCGATCTCGCGCAGGAGGCGGGGGTGCAACTGCTGCTCTCCAGTTGGGCGGCCGATCCCATCGTGGAAAAGGGCGTCGTGCGGGGCGCGATGGTCGAGAACAAGTCCGGGCGCTTCGCTGTCCCGGCCGGCGCGGTCATCGACGCCACCGGCGATGGCGAACTGGCGATGCGGGCGGGCGCTGCAATGCGCGGGCTGGACGAGCCCGCCAGTATCGCCATGAATTACCGGATTGGCGGCGTCGCGTTCGATGCGGTGCTGGACGGACAAGCGACATGGCCTGCCCGCCTCGCCGAGGCGAAGGCGCGGGGCGTGCTGTCGCCCGATCAGCCGGACCGACTCGTGCTCTATGGGATAACGTCAGCGGGTCGGGACAGGGGCGTGGCCTATGTGCGCGGGCCTTCCATGCAGGTTGACGGGGCAACCAGCGTCGCGCAACTGGGCGCGCAGGAGGCGCGGGCGCGGACATTGATCCGCGAGATCCTGCCGCTCCTGCGGACCCTGCCTGGACTCGAAGCGAGCTTTCTGATCGACGTCGCGGGTGCCATGCAGGCCGCGCGCCTTCGCCATGTCGTGGGCGGGCATGTGCTGGGCGCTGAGGATGCGCCACTGAAGAGCGATAGTGCACTCATTGATGCGGCACTGCGCCCCCGCGAGTTGAGCGGGCTGTTCGTCACCGGGCGGGCTGTCTCTGCCGATCCGCGCGCCTGGGCCGCGCTGGGCACGGGCGGATCGTTACAGCTCGGCGAGCGGGCGGGCGCGCTTGCGCTCGCGCATCTGGCGGCCAGGTCCGCTGCCTGATCGCGGCAGAACTCGGCAATGGCGTCAGCGCTGAAGATTTCGTAGAAGACGCTCCCCCGGCAGCGCGGGGTTTGGGGCGGAGCGTCTTCTTTTTCATGGATTCATCGACCAACACCGATCGCGGCTCTGGCGCCCGCATGATTGCGCTGCTCAAACTGATCGGCGAAAGCGACGGCGATTGCGCGCTCAAGGATCTTGCTGCGGGCACGGGAATGCCGGCGAGCAGCGTGCATCGGCTGTTGCAGATGCTGATTCGTGGCGGGTTGGTGGAGCGGGGTGACGGCACATCCTATCGGGCTGGGCGTGAACTGTTCAGGCTGTCCGCCAACATCTTGAGCCGCAGCCATTATGTCGCGGCGGTGCGGCCTTTCCTCCGCACCCTATGGACGGGTTGGCAGGAGACGGCGGTATTCTGCACCTACGATGCCCCCCATCACCGCGCCATCGTCTCAGAGCGAATCCTCACGCCGCACACGCTGCGTCATGTGCTGGAGCCCTATACTGATCTTTCGCTGACCTGGGGCTCGCTGGGCCGTGCCATTCTCGCCCATCTGGAGGCGGAGGATCTGGCGGCGGCGCTGGCGCAGAGCCCGGTGGGGCCTTTGACCGGCGCCCCGACGCCGCCGCCCGAAGTGCTGGTGGAGGAACTGGCCGCCATTCGTGAGCGGGGCTGCGCAATCTTCTACAGTCAGGAAGCCGATGTCGCGGGCATCGCGGCGGCTGTCTTCCGCAGCGGGAATGCGGTGATTGGGTCGATCGGCCTCACGATGCCGGCCAAGCGCTTCGGCACGATGGACCGCGAGCGCATGGCGAGCGACGTCATGGCGGCAGCGCGCACGCTCAGCGCTACCTTCGGCCACGCCTCCGCCGAGGCCTGACGCCCGCCCTGGCGGGCCAGGGCGGGTCGTCAGGGTTAGGCGGGATCAGGCTGGCGGGAGGTGGAAGACCTGCGCGGCATTGCGATGGCAGACCGCCTCGCGTTCTTCTCCGTCAAGCGGGGCGTGGTTGATGAAGGTGACGGAGGGCTCCATCTCCTCATAGGGATAGTCGATCGCCCAAAGCACGCGGTCTACACCCAGTACGTCGATCGCGTAGCGCAAGGCCGGGCCATGCTCCACGCCGCTGGTAGTGATGTACACGTTGCGCTTCATGACTTCGGAGGGCTTGAGCTTGCTGCCATAGGCATCGCGCCGGCGCTCGAACCAATGGTCCGTGCGCCACAGGTGGAACGGGATGTTTTCACCCATATGGCCAATCACGATCTTGAGGTTGGGCAGCTTGTCGAACACACCGCTTAGGATCAGCCGCATGGCATGGGTGCCCGTTTCGGCAGCATAGCCCCAGATCGCCGATTGCAAGCGATGATCGCGGAACGGCTCAGCCATGCCGTCTGACGGGCAGCGGGGATGGATGTAGATTGGCCGGTCGAGCGCGGCGGCGGCCTCCAGGATCGGCATGAACTTGGGATCGTCCAGATACTCGTTATTGGTGTGCGAGTTCACGATGAAGCCGCTGAAACCGAGCTTATTGACGGCGCGCTCCATTTCCTTGGCAGCCCGGCCCGGGTCTTGCGGCGCGAAGGACGCAAGGCCGGCGAAGCGCTTCGGGTGAGCGCGGACCACTTCGGCTAGGCGATCATTGGCAAGCTCGGCCATGGCGACGGCCTGATCGGCGCGGAACATCTGCACGCCCGGCGAGGTGAGCGAAAGGATCTGCATGTCGACACCGAGGCGGTCCATTTCCGCGAGCCGCTCCGTCACGTCGCGCAGGCGTCGGGTGAGGCGATCGGGTCCACGCGAACCAAGCGGGTTAATCAGCTGCGCGTCCAGATTGGGCCATGTTCCGGTGGCAAGGGCGGCCAGCGCGTCCTGATGCTCGGCAATCGTCCAGGCTTCCTCAACGGCGATCCGTCGCGCGGGTGCGGCGGCTGGGGGCGGCCGCATCGTGCGCGCCGCTGCGGTGCCGGTCATCGCGCTCATGGCGCCGCCAGCGGCAAGTCCGCCCGCCAGAAGCTGCCGTCGATCGAACTCTGCCATTCATCCCTCCTCGTTTTTCTGGGGCGGAAGCTACGGCGGTGCGGCAACAAGTCAAGTCGTCAATTCCAATATACGGAACAAGACTTCTGCAATATGGAATAAATTTGACATGCGCGCCGAGCGTCGCCATGGTCCCGCCCGATAACAGCCCGAGGCACGGGCGTTCTGACATTGGAGGAGAGTGATGATGAAGAAGGCCAATCTTTTGTTGCAGGCCGCGAGCGCACTGGCGCTAAGCGCCGCAACCCTGGCGACACCCGCCATGGCGCAGGATGCCCCCGCTCCCCAGCAAAGCGCTCCCCAGCAGGCCGATGCCGATGACATCGTGGTGACCGCGCAGTTCCGCTCGCAGCGTCTGCAGGATGCGCCGCTGGCCATCACCGCCGTCTCTGGCGACATGCTGGAAGCGCGCAGCCAGACGAGCATCGCTCAGGTTGCCGCACAGGCACCCAACGTCAATCTCGCCGAAGCGCCGGCCACCTACGGCCCATCGATCCAGGCGTTCATTCGCGGCGTCGGCCAGTCGGATTCGACGTTCGCGCTGGAGCCGGGCGTCGGCCTCTATGTCGATGACGTCTATTACTCGACGCTGCAGGGCTCGATGCTCGATCTGCTGGACCTCGACCGGGTGGAAATCCTGCGCGGGCCGCAGGGCACGCTTGCCGGGCAGAACTCGATCGGCGGCGCGATCAAGCTCTATTCCAAGAAGCCGGACGGCTCGGGCGGCGGCTATGTCCAGGCAACCTACGGTAGCTTCAACCGCACCGAGGTGCGCGGCGGCCTGAACCTGACGGTCGTGCCCGATCAGCTTTTCCTGCGCGTCTCCGGCGCTGGCGTGAAGAAGGACGGCTACGTCACGCGCTACGATTACCGCTGCACTCACCCGGCCTCGCCGGTGCGGACCTTTGCGATTTCCGACAATTGCAAGCTCGGTACGGAGGGCGGCAAGTCCTATGTCGCCGGCCGCGGCACGTTGCGCTGGACGCCTAATGACGCGGTCGACATTTCGATCATCGGCGACATCACCCGTGATGACAGCGAGTCCGCGCCCTCCACACTGCTCTATGTCGGCACGCTGACGGGGCCGGGGTCGAGCGCGACCGCCCCTTATGTGATCGACGGCGTCCGCTATGGTACGGCCACCGGCTCGCCCTTCATCAGCTATTCCCCTTACGGCAATTTCGCGCAGGATACGTTCACGACCAGCCCGTTCGTGAGCTATGAGAATTACCTCAACTATGCCCCGCGTGATGGCACGGCGCCTTATGCAGCGCCGGCGCGTAACTCCCTTGATACCTGGGGCCTCTCAGGCAACATCACCATCGATGTCGGCGATCTGAGCATCACCTCGATCACGGCTTATCGTAGCTATAATTCGGTGTTCACATCGGCCGAGTCCTCGCCGATCAACATCGCGCTGACGGCCAATGACGTGAACCACAATCAGTTCAGCCAGGAACTGCGCGCCAGCGGTGCGATCGGTACGCTGCTGAACTATACGGTGGGCGGCTATTATTTCGAGGGCACCAGCGACGGCGGCTCGCGTGTCCAGCTTCCCACGCTGGAATTTCGCCAGAACGACCATGTCGAATCCCAGACCATCGCTGCCTTCGCCAATGCCGAACTGCATCTGACGGAGAAGCTGACGCTGATCGGCGGCCTGCGCTACACGGACATTACCAAGAGCTTCCAATATGCGCGCAAGGGCAATCCGGGGAACATCTACGGCGGTAATGCGCCGCCGTCGCTCGCCCCGCTCGATGGGCTGGTGCGGACGTTCAAGGGCGATCGTCTCGATTATCGCGGTGTCATCCAGTATCGCTGGACGCCCGACTTCATGACCTATGCGCAGATCGCGACGGGCTTCAAGAGTGGCGGCGCCAACCCGCGGCCGTTCTTCCCGGCGCAGGCGCTGACGCATGATCCCGAGACGCTGACCGCCTATGAAGTCGGTTTCAAGAGCGACCTGTTCGACCGGCTGCTGCGCCTGAACGTCTCCGGCTTCCTCAACAAGTATAACGACATTCTGGTCAGCGTCTCGACCTGTCCGACGGTGCCGGCCGCGCCCTGCGCATTGCCGCTCAACGCCGGCAAGGCGGATGTGAAGGGCTTCGAGGTCGAGGCGACGCTGCGCCCGGTTCGCGGCCTGCTGATCGATGCCTCGCTCGGCTATCTGGACTTCGACTACAAGTCGATTTCCGCCATCGGCCAGAGCGCTGGCATCACCCTCGATATGGACGCGCCCTTCGTGCAGGAATGGCGCTGGAGCGTCGGCGGGCAGTACAAGATCGAACTGGGTGATGCCGGCTCGCTGACCCCGCGCATCGACGTCAATTCGCAGAGCCCCTATTTCTCGACGGCGATCAACCGCGCGCCGTTCAACCAGGTGGAAGGGCGCACGATCGTGAATGCGCGCCTCACGTATCGCGATGTGGCCGAGGATTGGCAGCTCTCGCTTGAGGTCACCAACCTCACCGACCGGCTCTATTATGACGGCCTGTTCGACAATCGCGGATCGACCCAGTCCATCCAAGGGCGCCCGGCGCGTCCGCGGGAATGGGCTGTCACCATCAAGCGCAATTTCTGATAGATGATGACCCCGGCCGGTCTTGCGCCGGGGTCTTGGAAGAGGAGCTTCGAGATGAACATCCAAGTGTCTCACAAGGGGCAGGCCGCCGATCAGGCGACCGGCACGATCGTGGCGGGTTTGCCCATGCCCGAATTCAAGCGGATCACCGTCGAGCCGATCTCCGGCGCGTGCGGCTGCGAGATCAGCGGTGTGGACCTGCGGGAGCCGCTGGATGACGAGACGCTCGCCGAAGTGATGAAGGCGTTCGAGCATTTTCTGGTCATCGTGTTCCGCGACCAGGATCTGACGCCGGAGCAGCACAAGGCGTTCACGCGCTACTTCGGCCCGATTACCGAGCTGCCGCAGGCGCCGACCTACGGCGAGCATCAGGATATGCAGGAAGTGCGCCGCGAAGCGCATGAGCCGGAGAACGTCGTTCCCTCCTTCGAGCACTTCCACACGGACAGCCCGTTCCTGCTGCAGCCGCCGCTCTGCGTGGTGATGCGCGCGCTGGAAGTGCCCAAATTCGGTGGCGATACCGCCTTCTCGAACGGCTACCTCGTCTATGAGCATCTTTCCGATGCTATGAAGGAACTGCTCGACGGCCTTGAGGTCGTTTACTCAGGCAAGGAAATCTGGGCGCGCAATGAGAAGCTGCCGCCCGAGAAGCGCCTGCGCCTGCGTGAATCGCACGGGTTCAGCGAAGACGAGCTGGAGAATATCCACCCGGCGGTGCGCGTTCACCCGGTGACTGGCCGCAAGGCCTTGTTCGCGACGACGGCCTATTTCAAGCGCTTCGTCGGCTGGACGGAGGCCGAGAGCCAAGCGCTGCTCGGCTATCTCCAGAGCCTTGCCCAGCACCTCCATTATCATTGCCGCGTGAAATGGAAGAAGGACACATTGATTGTCTGGGACAATCGTTTCTTGCTTCATCGTGGCGTCCATGATTTCAAGTACGAACGTCGGCATCTCATCCGCACGACGGTCATGGGCGAGAGGCCGATCGGCCCGAAAGGCCCCAGGAAGGATTGAAATTACCCCATGAAAGTCAGTGCTGCCATCGCCAACATCCTCAAGCGTGAGGGTGTAGACGTCATTTTCGGTTATCCGCGCAACGCCGTGCTGGAGGATGCCGCCGCAATCGGCATCCGCCCGGTCATAGTCCGCCAGGAGCGGACGGGCGTTCACATGGCCGATGCGCTGTCCCGCCTGACGCGGGGCAAGCGCATGGGCGTGTTCGCCATGCAACATGGGCCGGGGACGGAAAATGCCTATGGCGGGGTGGCACAGGCTTACTCCGAATCCGTGCCCGTGTTGGTGCTGCCGCAGGGCTATGCCCGCCGCATCGCCTTCGTGCCGGACAATTTCAATGCCAGCGTCTCGATGCGGGATGTGACCAAGCATGCCGAGCCGATCACGGTTGCGGCAGAAACGCAGAACATCATGCGCCGCGCCTTCACGCAGCTGCGCAATGGCCGTCTGCGCCCTGTGCTGGTCGAGATGCCCTGGGACGTGCTGGGCGAAGAAATCGACGCGCCCGAGAGCTATCAGCCGGTTGTCACCACCCGCTATGCGCCCGAGCCAGACGCGGTGAAGCGAGCAGCCGAGGCGCTGGTCGCCGCCAAGCGCCCGGTGATCTACGCCGGGCAGGGCGTGCACTGGGCCGAGGCCTATGAGGAACTGAAGGCGCTGGCCGAGTTGTTGGCCATCCCCGTTTCCACAAGCCTTGAGGGCAAGAGCGCGTTCGACGAGACGCACCCGCTGGCGCTCGGTTCGGGCGGCGCGGCTATTTCGGGCCAATTGCGGCATTTCCTCGATGAGGCGGACCTCATCTTCGGCATCGGCTGCAGCTTCAGCGAGACGGCGTTCGGCGTGAAGATGCCGCAGGGCAAGCGGGTCATCCATTCGACGCTCGATCCGGCTGACTTCAACAAGAATGTGCCCTGCGAGATGGCGCTGGCCGGTGATGCCAAGCTGACGCTCGGGATGCTGCTGGAAGCCTGTCGCGCGCTGGTGTCAGCGCCGCGCGATGCCGGGCCGGTGGCCGCGGAAATCGCCAAGGTCGAGAAGGAGTGGCTGGCGAACTGGCTGCCGCTGCTGGAGAGCGACGATGCGCCGATCAGCCCCTATCGCGTGCTCTGGGATCTCCAGAAGACCGTGGACGTTGCCAACACCATCATCACCCATGATGCCGGCAGCCCGCGCGATCAGCTCACGCCTTACTGGAAGTCGATCACGCCGCTCAGTTATATCGGCTGGGGCAAGTCCACGCAGCTTGGCTATGGCCTTGGCCTCGCCATGGGCGCCAAGCTCGCTTGTCCGGACAAGCTGTGCATCAACGTGTGGGGTGATGCGGCCATCGGCTTTACCGGCATGGACTTCGAGACGGCGGTGCGCGAGCGCCTGCCCATCCTGTCGATCCTGCTCAACAATGAGGCGATGGCCATCGAACTGCCGGTGATGCCGGTGGCGACCGAGCGCTTCCGCGCGACCGATATTTCCGGCCATTATGCTGATTTCGCCAAGGCGCTTGGCGGCCATGGCGAGCGCGTCACGCGTCCGGAAGAGATCGTGCCGGCCATTCACCGCGCGCTGGCCGCGATCGAGGCGGGGCAGCCCGCGCTGATCGAATTCATAACCGCGAAGGAAACGCGCGCTTCGCGACTATAAAAGCGGGCGACCATAACCGGGTGACTATAAACTGGGAGAGATGCGATGGCCGAAACGACGGCGCCCCCGACTGGCTCTGGCCCTGAGGGGGGCGTGAAGGATTGGAACTTCAGCGCCGTCTACGGCCTCGGGTTCCTCACACTGGTTTCGGCCTTCAATTATCTCGATCGCTCCCTCCTGGGGCTGGCGTTGCCCTCCATTAAGTCGGAGATGCATGTCTCGGACACCGCTCTCGGGCTGGTGTCCGGGCTCGCCTTTCTGCTGTTCTATTCCATCCTCGGCGTGCCCATCGCCTGGGCGGCGGATCGCTACAACCGGCGCAATATCATTGCCGTCGGCTTCGCCTTCTGGAGCCTGATGACGATGGTGACCGGCTGGGTGGCGAACATCTGGCAACTGGCCATCGCGCGCTTCCTCATGGGTGCGGGCGAGGCGTGCGGTATTGCCCCGTCCAATTCGATCATCTCCGACCTGTTCCGCGCGGAGCGGCGCCCGCTCGCTTTCTCGATCTTCGGCACGGCGGTCTCGATCTCATCGATTCTCTTCTTCCCCATCGTGGGCTGGGTCGGCCATGAATATGGCTGGCGGTCGATGTTCGTCGTGGCCGGTATGCCGGGCGTGTTCCTGGCGGTGCTGTTCTTCCTGACGGTCAAGGAACCGGAGCGCGGGGCGTCCGAAGCCAAGCGCATCGAGCGTGCGGCGAGGGAAAGCTTCAAGGCGAGCATGGCCTTTCTCGCCAAGCAGCGTGCCTATGTCTTTTTGGTCATCGGCGCCACCCTGATGGGGCTGAATGTCTTTGCCGCCAGCGTCTGGACTCCGACCTTCCTGACGCGCGTCCACGGCCTCACGCTGGTGGAGGTGGCTGCGACCATCGGTCCGATCCGGGGTGTGTTCGGGGTGGCCGGCGTGGTTCTGGGCGGTCTGCTGATCGACCGGTTGAGCCGCAAGGCCAGCCACTGGCGCATGACCTTGCCGGCGATCACCTGTCTGCTTGCCGCGCCTGCTGAGCTGATCTTCCTGCTCGCCGAGGATACGGCGGTTTGGCTCGCGGCTTATGCGGCCTCGGCTTTCCTTCTGCTGATCCATCAGGGCCCGGTGTTCGCGGCGGTCATGAGCGTGGCGAAGCTGAGGATGCGCGCTGTCGCAACCTCCATCCTGCTGTTCAGCGCGGCACTGATTGGGCAGGCGCTCGGCCCGCTGGTCGTGGGCTATCTGAATGACGTGCTGCACCCCACGCTGGGTGATGTGGCCGTGCGCTATTCGATGCTGGTCATCGTCGTGACGGCGCTGTTGGCGGGGGTGATGTTCCTGCTCGCTGGGCGGTCGCTGGAGGCGGACGCGAAGCGGGCCTTGGCGGACGCCTAAGAGGCGAGAAGGGCAGGCGCTCGCTCCTCGCTAGATTAGACTGCAGATCACGGACGGAGTTGGTGGCCGGGTCAGACCCAAGGCTGCCAACTCCGGCGTCGTTTCTGATCACAGACCAGTCGCCGCTCGGCCCAACTGCGGCACCAAGCGCGCGTAAGGACTGCCGATTCAGCACACGCAAGGGAAGTCGCGGTCACCCACGTTGCAGAACCCAAAAGTTGTAAATCGCAACGCTGACCACAAATCATGTGTTGCAAATCACTCGCAATATCCTAATTGGTGCGACCGACTCGCAATAGCGATCGATGACACCAACTGGGGAACGCCGCATGAGTAAATCCGCCAATCTCACTTCCTTTCTCGCGCTTGGCTGCGTCAGCGCCGTCGCGTTTGCCGCGCCGGCTGTCGCGCAGGATAGCGAGCAGGGGCGCCGTCTGGGCGGGATGACCGTGACCGACACGGCCATCGATGAGTCCGAGGTCAAGGTCGAGCGGGCAGAATCGCCCAAATATACGCGCCCGCTGCTGGATACGCCGCAGACGGTGACGGTGATCGGCGCCAAGACGCTGCAGCAGCAGAACCTGCTCACGCTGCGCGAAGTGCTGAGCACCGTGCCCGGCATCACCTTTGGCGCCGGCGAGGGCGGTTTCGGCTATGGCGACCGCATCAACCTGCGCGGCTATTCGGCCAACAACGATATCTCGGTCGATGGCGTGCGCAGCGGTGCAATCATGAACCGCAACGAGACCTATAATATCGAGCAGGTCGAGGTCGCCAATGGCGCGAACTCGGTGTTCAGCGGCGCGGGCTCGGTCGGCGGGTCGATCAATCTGGTGACCAAGAAGCCGCTGGCGGACGACAAGATGTCGGTTCAGGGCGGCGTCGGCACGGACAATTATTATCGCGGCACCGTCGATCTCAACAGGCGCGTGAGCGACATGATCGCCGTGCGACTGAACGCGGTCTACCACAAGAACGACGTGCCCGGCCGGGACGTGGAGTTCTACGAGCGCTGGGGTGTGGCGCCGGCTGTCACCATCGGTATCGATGGCCCGACCAGCCTGACGCTGCAATATGAGCATCTCGACGACAAGGGCATGCCGCAATACGGCCTGCGTTATTATGCGGCTCAGGGCGGCTATCTGCCCGACTTCAACCAGAGCGCTTATTACGGCTTCGCCAATGTGGACACGCAGCAGTCTGTGACAGACTCGGTGCAGGCGATTTTCTCGCACGAGCTGAGCGACACGGTGAAGGTGCGCAATCTCACTCGCTATGAGAATGTCAGCCAGTACACCGTTACCAGCCAGCCCACGGGCACCTTCTGCCTGGCGAACGGTCTGCAGCCGGATGGCAGCGCCTGCACCGTCGCGATCGGCAGCAGCACGCTGGTCGTCCCGGCAGGCTATTATCTGCCGACCGGTGGTCGTGGCACGGCCCGCCACATCCGCAACGAAACCGCCTATAACCAGCTCGACCTGAGCGCCGAATTCGCCACGGGCGGCATCGAGCACACGCTCGTTCTCGGCGGATCGCTGCTGTGGGAGCGTTATACGCTGAACAATGGTAGCATCCTGCGTGCCGCCGACGGCAGCAATCCCTTTGCCGCCCCGAGCTACTATCCGCTCACCAACATCGCCAACCCCGGCGCCGTCCTCACGGGACCGGCCGCCCCGGCAGGAACGCTGGCGCGCGTCTATGGCAGCAACATCTATACCGGTCCCCAAAACTACATTCAGACCGGCTACAATGTCGGCGAGCAGACCAGCTATGCGGCCTATCTGTTTGACACCATGAAGCTTTCGGACATGTTCGAGATCAACGGCGGCGTGCGCTATGAGCGCTTCGAGGGTTCGACCCGGACGCGCAACGTGACCACCGGCGTG
Source organism: Sphingobium sp. B12D2B (assembly GCF_025961775.1). NCBI lineage: Bacteria > Pseudomonadati > Pseudomonadota > Alphaproteobacteria > Sphingomonadales > Sphingobiaceae > Sphingobium > Sphingobium sp. B12D2B. The sequence continues at coordinate 2,701,011 of NZ_JAOQOH010000001.1, read as the reverse complement.
GTGACCGGCCCGTTCGAGGCGAAGGACAATCTCTTCTCCTGGCGTGTTGGCGCGGTGTTCAAGCCGATGCCAAACGTCAGCGCCTATGTGGCGGTCGGCAATTCGCGCACACCGTCCAAGGGTTCGGTTGATGGCAGCTGCGCTGTCAACACCTGCAACGTCGAACCGGAATCGGCGAAGAATTACGAAATTGGCGTGAAGGCCGATCTGTTCGACGCCAAGCTGCAACTCGCAGCGGCGGTTTTCCGCAATGAGCGCGACAAGTATCGCGTGGCCTCGGGCGATCCCACGATTCCCGATCAGGTGCTCGATGGCCGCTCGCGGGTGAACGGCGTGTCGCTGAGCGCCACGGGCAACATCACCGAAGCCTGGTCGATCTTCGCCAACTACATGTATCTGGATAGCAAGCTGATCCAGGGCGTGTCCGACTTCTGTCTGGCCAATCCGGTGAGCTGCGGCAACACGGTGGCCAATCCCGATCCGACGGCCGGCACGGCGCTCTCGGCAACGCCTAAGCATTCGGGCAGCCTGTTCACCACCTACAAGTTCCCGTTCGGTCTCGAAGTGGGCTATGGCCTGACCTATCAGGGTCGCCACTCGATGAACCCGACCGCGACGCCGGTCTATTATGTGCCAGCCTATACGCTGCATCGGATCATGCTGGCCTATCCGGTGACCGAGCGATTGCTGGCGCAGGTGAACGTGCAGAACGTGACGGATGAGGACTATGTCACCACCGTGCGGACCAATGTGAACAACAGCTGGGCGCAGCCGGGGGTGGGGCGGTCCGCCGTGTTCAGCCTGACCTACAGCTACTGAGTGTGGGGGGCAGGGGCGAACCGACCCAAAGCGGTTCGCCCCTGATCCACATCAATGATCCGGCGCACGTCTGGTAATATTGATTCGCATTATTGACGGAATGGGCCTGTTCGTCGATAGCGGCAGGCGAAAAGGGGTGTCCGCAGTGAACATTTCACACTCGGCAAGTCAGGGGCGCTATGGGCAGGGCAGGCGGTTCAATCCGCTGGTCGTGCTGCTCGTCATCATGATCCATGCCGGGTTGTTCGCGCTTGTCACCCGCCTCGGGCCCAGTTTCAAGGTGGGTGAGGCGCCCAAGGTCTTCACGGTCAATCTGATCTCTTCGCCGCCGCCTCCGCCGCCCGTCGACGCGCCGCCACCGCCGCCCCGTGCGCCCGAGGTGGTGGTGCCGCGGCCACAGATCGACATTCCCCGGATTGATCCGCCGATGGTGGCCGCAATGCCGGATATTCCGGTCGTCCCGGTCTTGGCACCGGGGCCGCCGGCACCGCTCCGCCCGGCCGCCGCGCCGATCTCAGTGCCCTCGGTCACCGACGGCGGCGACCTGGGCACGCAAATGGTGGCCGGCAAGGCGCCGCGTTACCCCATTGAGAGCCGCCGCAAGCGGGAGCAGGGCGTGGTCCTGCTGGCCTTGACCGTGGGCCTCGATGGTTGCGTGGACGATATCAGGATCGCACGCAGCAGCGGTTTCACTCGGCTCGACAAGGCCGCGCTCGATGCCGTCAAGCGCTGGCGCTGGCGGCCCACCTTGCGTGATGGCCAGCCGGTTTTCGTGAAAGGCGTGGTGGAAATCCCCTTCGTCATTCAATCCCAAGACAACGCATAAGGCGCTTCATGCTGATCCCCATTCCAGAGGTGCTCGACGGGCCGACGCTCGCCAAGGTGCGTGATCTCATCGATTCCGCCGCGTGGGTAGATGGCAACGTCACCTCCGGCCATCAGTCGGCGCTGGCCAAGAACAACCTTCAGTTGCCAGAGGAGGCGCCGCAGGCCCAACAGGCCGGCGAGATCATCCGCGACGCGCTGGGCCGCAATCCTTTGTTCATTGCCGCAGCGCTGCCGCTCAAGATCTTTCCGCCCCTGTTCAACAGCTATGCGGGTGGGCAGTCCTTTGGCGTGCATGTCGACAATGCCGTGCGGATCCAGGCCGGCACCGGCTTTCGCGTCCGTTCGGACCTGTCCATGACGATCTTCCTCGAGCCGCCCGAGGCTTATGATGGCGGTGAACTGACAGTCGAGACGCAATTCGGCGTGCAGCAGGTCAAGCTGCCGGCCGGCCATGCCGTGCTCTACCCGTCATCCTCCCTGCATCGGGTGGAGCCGGTGACGCGCGGCCGCCGGGTGGCGAGCTTCTTCTGGCTGCAATCGATGATCCGCGACGACGGTGAGCGGCAGATCCTGTTCGATCTCGACAGCAGCATCCAGCAACTGGCCGCCACGCTGGGGCAGGGTCATGCCGAAGTGATCCGCATGACCGGGGTCTATCATAATCTGCTGCGCCGCTGGGTGGACGCTTAGGCCAGCCACCGCCCTCAGACTCGCTCAGCCTTTCGGCGTCAGCTTGAGCATCCGGCCCTTGGGGCTGTCTTCGAGCAGCCAGAGCGCGCCATCCGGCCCGACCCGCACGTTGCGCAACCGCATGCCCATGCGCCAATGGTCGGCCTTGGTCGCCGTCTCGCCGTCAAGTGAGATGCGAACAAGCGCCTGACCGGACAGGCCGGTGATGAACAGCGAGTTCTTCCAACCCGCGAACAGGTCGGCATTGTAATAAGCCAGCGAGGACGGCGCGAGCGAAGGGTTCCAGTAGAGCTTGGGCTTCTCGAACCCGTCATCGGCGCTGTGGTCCGGGATGGGGCGCTTGTCATAATGGTCGCCATAGGAGCGGGTTGGCCAGCCATAATTCCCGCCGGCCTTGACGACGTTCAGCTCGTCGCCGCCAAGCGGGCCCATTTCCACCTGCCACAAACGCTCATTCGCATCGAAGGCGAGGCCGGTCAGATTGCGCTGGCCATAGGTCCAGATGGCGGGATGGAAGCCCTTGGCCGCCAGCGGGTTTCCCGCGGCGGGTGTCCCGTCCAGATTGAGATGCAGCACCTTGCCGAGCGTCGACTTGGGGTCCTGCGCCGGGTCGAACTTGGCGCGCTCGCCATTGGTGAAGAACAGGCTGCGCTTGTCCGGCGCGATGGCGATGCGGCCGGAATAATGGGCGCCGCTCACCATATTGGGCGTCGCGCGGAAGATGATCTTGACATCCTTGAGCGCGCCGCTTGCTTCATCAAGCGTGGCGGTAGCCAGCGCGGTGCCGGTTTCCTTGCCTTCGCCGGGTTCGGAAAAGCTGAAATAAATCTGGCGACTGGCGGTGAAGTCCGGTGCGAGCACCACGTCCATCAACGCGGCCTGGCCCTCGCTGACGACGGTCGGCGTGCCCAGCAGCACCGTCTTGTCGCCCGTGCGGGGATCGAAAAGGACCATCGCCCCGCGCTTCTGGGTCACCAGCTGCTTGCCGTCCGGCAGGAAGGCCATCGACCAGGGATAATCGAAGGTTGCGACCTCGGTGATCGTGAAAGGCAATTGGGAGAGATCGACTTTGGCCGGGGCCGGGGCCGCAGGCGGCGTCGCGGGGGCGGTCTGGGCGAGCGTGGGCGATGCGACGCCCAGGGCCAAAACCGCCCCCAGGGCGATGCGGTGCGGACGGAATGACATAGGCGCTCTTCTCCAGTCGGTCTTTTGTTCCGCCGGCCCATAAGCGGTGGGCCGGCCGGGAGCAATGACCGAGGCCGCGCGCGCCTTGACCGAGCGCGAAGCGGCGCGCGGCTGGATCAGGCTGCGGGCGTCAGCTTGAGGAGGCGGCCATTTTCTCCGTCCTCAAGCAGCCAGATCGCGCCGTCCGGTCCGGCGCGTACCGCGCGGATGCGCGCGCCCATGTCCCAGTGATCGACCTTGGTCGCGGTTTCGCCATCGAGCGCGATGCGGTCGAGCGACTTGCCGGAGAGGCCGGTGATGAACAGCGAGTTCTTCCACTGCGGGAAGAGGTCGGCATTGTAATAATCCAGCCCGCCGGGCGAGATGGCCGGCACCCAAAAGACCTTGGGCGCTTCATAGCCGTCGCCCGGCTGATGATCGGGGATCGCCTTGCCGTCATAATGGTTGCCCATGGAGGCGTTGGGCCAGCCATAGTTGAGGCCGGCTTTGATCAGGTTGATCTCATCGCCATGGCGCGGCCCCATTTCCATTTCCCATAGGCGTCCATCGGCATCGAAGGCGATGCCGAGCAGATTGCGGTGGCCGTAGGACCAAACAGCCGGGTGGAAGCCCTTGGCCGCGAGCGGATTGCCGGCTGCCGGGCTGCCATCGAGGTTGAGGCGCAGGACCTTGCCGAGCGTCGTGCCCGGCTCCTGCGCTGGCGTCATCAACTGGCGGTCACCAGCAGTGAAGAAGAGATGGGTCTTGTCCAGCGAGAAGGCGATTCGGCCGGAATAATGGCCGCCCTTCTCCGAGCGATCATCGCCCCGGAAGATCACCCGCACATCGCTCAGCGCAGCCGCTGTCGGGTCCAGCTTCGCAGTCGCCAGCGCAACGCGGCTTTTCTTACCCTCGGCGGCTTCCGAGAAGCTGAAATAGATCGTCTTGCTGGTCGCATAATCCGGGGCGAGCCGCACATCCATGAGCGCCCCCTGATCGTCGCTCTTCACGCTGGGCGTGCCGCTCACCGTCTGCTTGCGGCCGCTTTGCGGGTCGAGCAGGATCAGCGTGCCTTCCTTCTGCGTGACCAGCATGTGCCCGTCCGGCAGGAACTCCATGGCCCATGGCGAGGCGAACTGCGCGACTTCCGTGGTCTGGAACGGTGCGCCGCTTGCCGCCTTGACCTCATCGGGCGCGGACGCGCTGCCGCAGGCGACAATGGCGAGGCTGACGGCACAGGTCAGGCCGAGCTTACGGACATTCATGGGGCGGATCTCCGGCGAAGGGTGGGATATCCGACCATAGCGACAAGAGCGGCTTGGCGGTAGACCGTTCTATAACAAGAGCTTGGCGCGCACCGCCCGCCAGAACGCAGCTTGAGTGGCGGGCCTCACCCACGCCCGAGATGCTGACAAAAAAGGGGAGCCGAAGCTCCCCTTTCTCATATCGACTTTTCCTGAACGATCAGGCGAAGCTGATGGTCGCGTTGGTCTTGCGGCGACGCATGGCGTAGCCGGTCACGGCCAGACCGCAGATCATCATGCCCCAGGTGGCCGGCTCAGGAACCGGAGCCGACGTCTGCGTGACGGCGTAAGTGATACCGTTGACCTTGAAGCTGTCGTTGCTCTGCCTGTCATTGAAGGCGGCAGCCACGTAGAACAGGTTGCCGGACAGATTGTTCGGATTGATATCACGGTTCTGGTCCTGACCGTTGCCGCTCGAGTAAATCGAGGTGCCGAACAGCGACGTGAACGTGGAATAGTTCGCGATCGTGAACGTGCTGTTGAAGGCCACGTTGGTGCTGCCGATAGCATAATTGATGTCGGTGTCGCCGAAGCTCACGAGGCCGATCTTATCGACGGTGACCATCTTGTCGAACTGGAACACCAGGATGTCCGTATAGCCGTTATTGTCGACCGTGTGCGAGTCGTCGTTGGGGCCATTGAGGACACCGAGGCCAGGCGTGTAGGCGCCGACGGCAGCCTTCGACAGGGTCGTGTCGTTGAGGCTGTAAGCCGTGACTTCCAGCTTGGTGCCGTCCGACCCGGTGTAGGTGCGCACGTTGCCGATGGAGCCATCGCTATTGCCGCCGCTGGTCAGCAAGAAGGTGGCTGCCGAGGCGGACGCCGGCAGCATCGCCGTCGCGGCAATGGTCGCAGCCGACAGCAGTACGGCTTTCCTGAAAGACTTGTGAAACATGATCTATAACTCCCACAGATATTAACTTTCAGGTTTTGCCCCGGAAATGCGTGCGCCCATGACGGGAGTCCGGTAATCCGGGCCCATCTGGCGCTTTGCATCTGTCAAAGGTCACCCCACCTGAGGTCTTGGAGATATCTTTTCCGTTTCAGTCCTGTCAAAGATGTTGATGATCGGTTAACCATCAATTGTGACCCGAAATTGAACAGTTCCACCTGAGTGGAGCGGGCTGGTGGGGCCGTGCGGCCAACCTAAATCGTTCGATTTGCTGGATTCTGTTGTTTACAGTCGCGAAGACCCTCTTTCTTCTAAAGACGTCGGGCGCGGATTTTTTCTGCCGAAGGCCAGAACAGGCACGGTTTTCGATAGCGTAGAGACTGACGAGGGAAAGCGTCTCATCTGAGTGCTGAGCAGATCCATGCAGCTTGCCTTCAACTGCGACTCCGCCTATATGGCCCTTGCTTTCCTGACATCGTTGCGAAGTTGGGGTCGGCGCCGAGAGGGGCCGGCGGCGAAACCCTGTCGCGTGTCCATGTCCGGACGAGGCGCAGGCATAGGGAGTGCGAATGAGCGATATTGCGCGGATCGAGACGGTTGTGGCGTCGGAGGCGAAGGCTCTGGGGCTCGATCTCGTGCGCGTGCTGCTCTTCGGCCAGGGCGATGACCGGACGCTGCAGATCATGGCTGAACGGCCCGATACGCGCCAGCTCAACATCGATGATTGCGCCAGCCTCTCGCGCCGCATCTCGGACAAGTTCGATGCGCTGGAAGAAGCGGGCGATGTGCTCATCGAGGACGCCTATCGTCTGGAGGTCAGCTCGCCGGGTATCGACCGGCCGCTCACCCGCCTCAAGGACTACAGCGACTGGGCCGGGCATGAGGCACGCGTTCATTTCGTGACGCCCATGGAGGATGGCCGCAAGCAGGTGCGCGGCATTCTTGCGGGCATCGAGGGCGAGCAGGTGCTGGTCGATGATCCCAAGGCCGGCCGCATCGTCGTGGACTTTGCCAATATCGACAGCGCCAAGCTGATGCTGACCGATGCGCTGATTTCTGCTACTGTCCCGCTCTCCACCGAGGGCGCGGACGAAATCGTCACCCAGGAACAGGAAGACTGACTCTCATGGCCAACGCCATTTCCGCCAACAAGGCCGAGCTGATTGCCATTGCCAATTCGGTGGCAAGCGAGAAGATGATCGACAAGGCCATCGTCATCGAGGCGATGGAAGACGCGATCCAGCGGTCCGCGCGGGCGCGCTACGGCGCCGAGAACGATATTCGCGCCAAGCTCGATCCCGAGACCGGCGACCTGCGCCTGTGGCGCGTCGTCGAAGTGGTCGAGGTGGTCGAGGACTATTTCAAGCAGGTCGACCTCAAGGCCGCGCAGAAGCTTCAGAAGGATGCCGTGATCGGCGACTTCATCGTCGATCCGCTGCCGCCCGTCGACCTCGGTCGCATCGACGCACAGAGCGCCAAGCAGGTGATCTTCCAGAAGGTGCGCGATGCCGAGCGCGAGCGCCAGTTTGAGGAATTCAAGGATCGCGTGGGTGAGATCATCACCGGCGTCGTCAAGTCGGTCGAGTTCGGCCATGTGGTCGTGAACCTTGGCCGTGCCGAGGGTGTGATCCGCCGCGACCAGCAGATCCCGCGCGAAGTCGTGCGCGTCGGCGATCGCGTCCGTGCGCTGATCCTCAATGTACGTCGCGAGAACCGTGGCCCGCAGATCTTCCTCAGCCGTGCGCACCCCGACTTCATGAAGAAGTTGTTCGCGCAGGAAGTGCCCGAAATTTACGACGGCATCATCACCATCATGGCCGCCGCCCGCGATCCGGGCTCGCGCGCCAAGATCGGCGTCATCAGCCGCGATAGCAGCATCGATCCGGTCGGCGCCTGCGTTGGCATGAAGGGCAGCCGCGTGCAGGCTGTCGTGCAGGAAATGCAGGGCGAGAAGATCGACATCATTCCCTGGAGCGAGGACACGGCGACCTTCGTCGTCAACGCGCTCCAGCCCGCTCAGGTCGCCCGCGTGGTGATCGACGAGGAAGAAGAGCGCATCGAGGTCGTGGTGCCTGACGACCAGCTCAGCCTCGCCATCGGTCGTCGCGGCCAGAACGTCCGTCTTGCCAGCCAGCTCACCGGCAAGGCCATCGACATCATGACCGAGGCGGACGCGAGCGAGAAGCGTCAGCGCGAGTTCGTGCAGCGCTCCGAGATGTTCCAGAACGAGCTGGACGTGGACGAGACGCTCTCGCAGCTGCTGGTGGCCGAAGGCTTCACCGAGCTGGAGGAAGTTGCTTATGTCAGCATCGACGAGCTGGCCTCTATTGAGGGCTTTGACGACGAGCTGGCGCAGGAGCTGCAAAGCCGCGCGCAGGAAGCGCTGGACCGTCGCGAGGCGGCCGCGCGCGAAGAGCGCCGTGGGCTTGGCGTTGACGATGCGCTGGCCGAGATGCCCCACCTCACCGAGGCCATGCTGGTCACGCTGGGCAAGGCCGGCATCAAGACGCTGGACGATCTCGCCGATCTCGCCACCGACGAGCTGGTGGCCAAGAAGCGCAACGACCCGCGTCGCCGCCGCGAAGTCTCCGAGGACAAGGGCGGCATTCTCGCCGAATATGGCCTGAGCGAAGAGCAGGGCAACGAGATCATCATGGCGGCCCGCGCGCACTGGTTCGAAGACGAGCCCGCTGCAGAGGGCGCCGCTGAGGATGAAGTGGAAGGCAACGCCTGATGCCCTATGTGAAGATCGAGGTGATCGAAGGCGTGACGCGCGAACAGAAGGCGGCTCTGGTCGCCGATGTTACGCGTTCGCTGGTCGATCGCCTCGGCAAGCGGCCCGAGCAGGTGTTCGTCGTCATCGATGAGGTGTCGGCGGACAACTGGGGTGCTGCGGGCATCCTCGTTTCCGAGCGGGAAGCCGCGCAAAGGGAGGTCGCCGATGCTGCGAATTCCTCCCAATGAGAGGCTGAGGCTTCCAATCATCGCTGCGCGCCCGGCCGCTCCTGCGGAAGCGGGGGACTGGGCTACGCTAAACGAGAAAATGCTCATCCATCCCGTTCGTGTCGAGCGAAGTCGAGACACGCGAGCGCAGTCCTATCGTGGCTCGACTTCGCTCGACACGAACGGAAGTTTGGAGGCGATAGTCTTAGACGTGCAACTCACAGGAGGTGCCCATGTCTGAGCGTCGCTGCATTCTCTCCAGCACTCACGCCGATCCCGCGGCGCTGATCCGCCTGGCCATTTCGCCCGATGGCGACGTGTTGCCGGATGTCCGCGCGCGGGCGCCGGGGCGCGGCGCCTGGCTGGGTGTCGATCGCGCGACGCTGGAGGAGGCCATGGTCAAGGGCCGGCTGCGCGGCGCATTGGCGCGGGCGTTTAAGGGTGAGCCGCTTACCGTGCCGGACGATCTGGCCGAGCGGATCGCGGTTGCGTTGCGCGATGATTTCATGGCGCGGCTGGGGCTGGAGGCCAAGGCTTCCAATCTCGCCACCGGTTTCGACAAGATCGATGTCGCGGCCCGGCGCGGACAGGTCCGCATGCTGCTCCACGCGGCGGATGCCGGCGATGACGGGGTGCGCAAGCTGGATCAGGCGTGGCGGGTTGGCGAGGAGCGGGAAGGCGAGGAATTTGCCGGCACACGCTTGCCGGTGGACCGCGACGCCCTATCTATGGCATTGGGCAGAAACAATGTCGTCCATATCGCGGTGACAAACGCTGCTGCGGCAGGCCGCCTGTCCGGTCTGCTCGGTCGCTGGCAAAACTATCTGGGATGCGCTAACGCGGCGCCGAGCTCCGGTTCGGCAGTCGTCAGGCATATGGACGATGATCCCGCGCCTCTGGCGTGAGGACGAACGACTCGGGTCACCTCTGCGGGGGTGCGCCGGATGGAAGATGAAGGGTTAGATTGCGTCGATGAGTGACAATAGGGAAGACAAGCCGACTCTGGGCCGTAAACCGCTTGGTCTCAAGCGGACGGTCGAGGCCGGCCAGGTGCAGCAGAGCTTCAGCCACGGCCGGAAGAATACGGTCGTCGTTGAGGTGAAGCGCCGTCGCGTCATCGGCAAACCCGGTGAGGCAGAGACGGCGCGCGCCGTGCCCGAGCAGGCCGCGCCCGTCGCGCCGCCGGCACCGCCGCCGCCGCCCGCTGCCCGTCCTGCGCCGACCCCGGCGCCGGCACCGCGCGCCTCCTCGACGGATAGCCTGATGAGCCGGCAGGAGCTGCAGGCCAAGCTGCTGCGCGAGGCCGAGGAAGCCCGCATGGCCGCGCTGGAAGATGCGCGCCGCCGTGAAGAGGCCGCCCGCCTGGCCGCGACCGAGGAAGAGAAGCGCCGCGCTGAGGACAATCGCCGCGCGGAGGAAGAAGCCGAGCGCCAGCGCCAGGAAGCCGAAGCGAAAGCTGCCCAGGCGCCCGCGCAAGAGGCTGCTCCGGCGGCACCTGCGGCTGCAGAGACCGCGGCACCTGCCGAAGAGGCTCCCAAGGCCGCGACCGGCGCGACGCCCGAGCGTCCCGCGCCCCGTCGTTTCACGCCTGTGGCCGCGCCGGTCATCAAGCGTCCGGAACCGGCCAAGGTCGAGCGCAAGAAGGGTGGCGACGATCGTCGTCAGGCTGGCAAGCTCACCGTCAACCGTGCGCTCGCCGATGATGACAGCGCTCGCGCGCGCAGCCTCGCCGCGCTGCGCCGTGCCCGCGAGAAGGAGCGTCGTTCGCACTTCTCCGGCTCGTCACAGCCGCGCGAGAAGCAGTCCCGCGATGTCATCGTGCCGGAGGCGATCACCGTTCAGGAACTCGCCAACCGTATGGCCGAAAAGGGCGCGGACCTCGTCAAGTCGCTCTTTAAGCTGGGCATGGCGGTCACCGTCAACCAGACGATCGACCAGGATACGGCCGAGCTGCTGGTCGAGGAATTCGGCCACCGCATCCAGCGCGTCTCCGATTCCGATATCGAGATCGATACCGCGAGCGACGTGGATGCCGCGGAATCGCTGGTCACGCGTCCTCCGGTCGTCACGATCATGGGCCATGTCGATCACGGCAAGACCTCGCTGCTCGATGCCCTGCGCGGCACCGATGTGGTGGCGGGCGAAGCGGGCGGCATCACCCAGCATATCGGCGCCTATCAGGTGAAGACCAAGGGCGGTGAGATCATCACCTTCCTCGATACGCCGGGCCATGAAGCGTTCACCGAGATGCGCGCACGCGGTGCCAACGTCACCGACATCGTGATCCTGGTGGTCGCGGCGGACGACGGGCTGATGCCGCAGACCATCGAGGCGATCAACCACACCAAGGCCGCCGGCGTGCCGATGATCGTAGCGATCAACAAGGTCGACAAGCCGGATGCCAATCCGCAGCGCGTGCGCGAGCGTCTGCTCGAGCATGAAGTCATCGTCGAGGATATGGGCGGCGACACGCAGGACGTGGAAGTCTCCGCGCTCAAGCGCACCGGCCTCGATGACCTGATCGACAAGATCCTGCTGCAGGCCGAACTGCTGGAGTTGAAGGCCAATCCCGAACGCGCCGCTGAAGGCACGGTCGTGGAAGCGCAGCTCGACAAGGGCCGTGGTCCGGTCGCGACGATCCTCGTGGGTCGTGGCACGCTCAAGGTCGGCGATATCTTCGTCGTCGGCGAGCATTCGGGCAAGGTCCGCGCCATGGTCAACGACAAGGGCCAGCAGGTGAAGGAAGCAGGGCCTTCGGTTCCGGTCGAGGTGCTTGGCCTTGCCGGGGTGCCGATGGCGGGCGACCAACTCAGCGTGGTCGAGAGCGAGGCGCGTGCCCGCGAGGTCGCGGCCTATCGTCAGGAGCTGGCGACACGCAAGCGCACCACGGCGGCCCCGACGAGCTTCGAGCATATGTTCTCGGCGCTCAACACGCAGGTCATCGAATATCCGGTCGTCATCAAGGGCGACGTGCAGGGCACGGTGGAAGCGATCATCGGATCGCTCACCCGCGCCTCCACAGATGAGATCAAGGTGCGTGTGCTCCACTCCGGTGTGGGCGCGATCACCGAGAGCGACGTGACGCTGGCCGCCGCCAGCCGTGCGCCGCTGATCGGCTTCAACGTGCGTCCCAATGCCAAGGCGCGTCAGCTTGCCGAGCGCGACAAGGTCTCGCTGCGTTATTATGACGTGATTTACGACCTCATCGAGGAAGTGAAGCGCGAAATGGCCGGCCAGCTTGCGCCGGAGCGCATCGAGACGGTCATCGGTGCCGCACAGGTCCTGCAGGTCTTCCCGGCCGGCAAGAAGGACAAGGCGGCCGGCCTGCTGGTGCAGGATGGTGTCATCCGCAAGGGCGTCAACGCACGCCTCACGCGCGACAATGTCATCGTTTCGGCAACCACCATCGCCTCGCTGCGGCGCTTCAAGGACGACGTGTCCGAAGTGCGGGCCGGCATGGAGTGCGGTGCGGTGCTCGAGAACACCAACGACATCAAGGTCGGCGATACGCTCGAGCTCTTCGAAGTCGAGGAACGCGCACGGACGCTCTGACGTCCGGCGCGCCGCGAAGGAGGTAAGTCATGAGCGGTCCGGGGGAACCTTCCGTTCGGTTGCTGCGGGTGGGGGAGCAGGTGCGCCATGTGCTGGCGGACGTGCTCCAGCGTGGCGACGTGCATGACGATGTGCTCGCCAGTCACGTCGTGACGGTAACGGAAGTGCGCATGTCGCCCGATCTGCGCCATGCCACGGTGTTCGTGAAGCCGTTGCTGGGGCGGGATGAAGAGGTGGTGCTCAAGGCACTGCGCACCAACACCGCCTATCTGCAGCGCGAGGTCGCCAAGCGCGTGAAGATGAAGTTCGCCGCCAAGCTCAAATTCCTCAGCGATGAGAGCTTCGAGGAAGGCAGCCACATCGATGCGATCCTGCGCTCACCCAAGGTCGCGCAGGACATCGTCGACGAAGAGGAGTGAGAGCCCGGCGTGATGATCCGTTGATCGTTCGCGCGCCGGGCTGATCCGGTTGATATTGTCGAGCGCCGCTTGCACGGGCATCATGCGTCCGTCCGGGGGCATTGCCATGACCATTACGATTACTGCGTTTGAGAGTTCGCCGGATCGCGGCCGTGGCCTAGCGCGCGACATGCCGGTCCGCTGGGCGCTGGAGGAAGTGGGGCAGCCCTACGCTGTGAGCCTCGTCTCCTTCGCGGCGATGAAGCAGCCGCCGCACCGCATGCGCCAGCCGTTCGGGCAAATTCCGACTTATGAGGAGGATGGGCTGGTTCTGTTCGAATCCGGCGCCATCGTCTTCCACATTGCCGAGCGGCATGTCGGTCTGTTGCCGACCGATATGGACGGACGGGCGCGCGCGATTGCGTGGATGTTTGCCGCGCTCAGCACGGTGGAGCCGCCGATCCTCGAGCGCGAGACGGCCGGGCATGTCGATCGCGACAAGGATTGGTATGACGCGCGCCTGCCGATGCTGGAAGGCTGTATCCGGGCGCGGCTGGATGACCTCTCCGCGCGGCTCGGCGAGGCCGCGTGGCTGGACGGTGCATTCAGCGCGGGCGATTTGATGATGATAACGGTGCTGCGGCGGCTCGGCAGCTCGGATCTGCTGAAGGGCTATCCGGCTCTCTCAGCCTATGTCGCACGCGGCGAGGCGCGGCCCGCCTTCCAGCGTGCCTTCGCGTCGCAGCGGGCGGTGTTCGAGAGGCAATCCACGGCTCGCTGAGCCGGGCGACGCCGTCACTTGGTGGCGTATTGCCCCGGCTCTGCCTTGAACGTGTCACGCGCGAAGGCGCGGGCTTGCGTGGCCGTCGTGAAGGTCTCGTCCTGCAGCGTGGAGGTGACCAGCGGATAGCCCTGCGAATTATAGCGCGTCTCGCGCACCGTCAGGCGGAAATTGCCGCCATCGTCCTTGGTGATGAGGAAGGGTTTGATCGTCTCGCGGCTCATTATCGGCTCCCGGCGGAAAGGGGGGTGAGTGAAGTCTGCGCGGAGCGGAACCGCGCAGGCCCACATCTTATCGGTTCTTGCGCGCGAGGTAGCGCGCGTCGCGGGCGGCCTTGCGTTCGGCTTCGGTGAGTTCGGGCTTTTTCTTTGCCTCTTTGGCTGCCTTTGCAGCGGCGGCTTCCTCAGCCTTGGCCTGCTTGGCGGCCTTGCGCTCTTGCGCGGCCAGCCGGGCGAGGCGATGCTTTTCCTGCTGGGCAGCTTCCTGTGCCTGTGCGGCGGCAGTGCGGGCAGCAGCGACTTCCGGATCGACGGGCGCGCGCGTGCGCAATTTTGCCATCACTTCGTTGCGGGCATCGGCTGCGGCAGCAATGCGTGATTGAAAGTCCGGCTCTTTGTATTTTTTCATGCGTAGAATTCAGCTCCGTTTCGCCACTTCGGGCGAGGAGGCCGGGCGACGATGCCGCCCGGCCCTGTATCTTCAAACTGCCCGGTCGTCGGGCAGCCCTTTTCTTCAGACAGCCTGAAGGTTCACGGCCGAAGCCTTGCCGCGCTTGTCATTTTCCAGCTCGTAGGAAATGCGCTGATCCTTCTGCAGGGTGTGCATACCGGCGCGCTCGACAGCCGAGATGTGCACGAAGGCGTCATTGCCGCCGTCTTCCGGCGCGATGAAACCATAACCCTTGTCGGCATTGAAAAACTTGACTGTTCCGATGGTCATATTGGGTATCCTTGTTCCCAAATGGTAATCGGGCACGCGCGATGCATTCGCGCGTCCCGGCTTCGTGAGGCTAGATGGGGACAAAGGGGGACGCTGAAGCGGTCCGATATCCGTCAAAGGCGACGTTAAGCCCGCATGGTGTAGCACGATGGCGTTGGAATAGAAAGCGAAAGGGCCGGTCATGGCCGGGCGGGGCCTGCGCGGGGTCTCCCCGCTTGTCGAAAAGGCGCCGCGCAGGCAAAGCTGCGGCATGGCCAAGCTCTATTTCTACTACGCCTCGATGAATGCGGGGAAGTCCACCAATCTGCTGCAGGCTGACTTCAATTATCGCGAGCGGGGCATGGCGACGATGCTGTGGACGGCGCAGGGGACAGCGCGGGAGGGTGATAATGAAACAGTGGACAGCATCGGCAGCCGGATTGGGCTGCGCGCTGCCGCCCACAGCTTCGATGCCATGACCGATCTGCACGGGCGCATCCAGGCGGCGCATCTTGAAGGGCCGATTGCCTGCGTGCTGGTCGATGAGGCGCAGTTCCTCTCGCCAGAACAGGTCTGGCAACTTGCGCGCGTGGCTGATGAGTTGGGCATTCCCGTACTGTGCTACGGGCTGCGCACCGATTTTCAGGGCAAGCTCTTCCCTGGCTCGGCGGTGCTGCTCGGCATTGCCGATACGTTGGTCGAGCTCAAGGCCGTCTGCCACTGCGGGCGCAAGGCGACGATGAACCTGCGGGTGGACGAGCGCGGCGAGGCGGTGCGGGAAGGCGCGCAGACGGAGATCGGCGGCAATGATCGTTATGTCGCGCTGTGCCGACGGCATTTCAGCGATGCGATGCGGCGATTCTAGAGTTGCGATGAAGCGATATCATGCAGCGCCGAACGGTTCATCGCCGCTTCACGCGCGTCATGCTATTGTAACGCCATGATCCGGACTCACATCATTATCGGAAGGATGCACGCCATGACCCATTTCAGAAAAGCGATGCTGGCAAGCGCGCTGCTGCTGGCTGGCGCGCCCGTCATTGCCCAGCCGACCGCGCAAGCGGGCGCCGGCAAGGAAGCGTCGATCCCCTTTGTCGACCAGCGCGGCATTCGCGATTGGCAGGCGGTCAGTGACGATCAGATTTATGTGCAGGCCAGTGGCGGGCAATGGTATCTGGCGACGCTGATGACCGGCGCACCGGACCTGCCCTTTGCCCAATCCATCGGCTTCGAGACCAAGGGCCTCGATCGGCTCGACCGGTTCGGCGCGATTGTCGTGGCCGGCACGCGCTACCCGCTCAAATCGCTTGTCGAGAGCGGGCCGCCCCCGAAGAAGAAGTAAGCCCGCTCCTCCGTCGGCGCGGGATGCGGGAGCGGAGAGGGGCTGCCCCTCCGCTCCGCGCCAATGTTCAGGTCGCGTTTTCAGGCGGCCGTCTGGTGGATGTACACCGCGCGCTCGTGGCTAAAGGCCTTGAAGCCGAAATAACCGTGATAGCTGCCCATGCCGCTGCCATTGACGCCGCCGAAGGGCAGGCGGTTCTCCAGATAATGCGAGAAGACGCCGTTCACGGTCACGCCGCCTGACGAGGTGCGGTTGAGGATCTTCTGCACATTGGCTTCGTCATTGCTGTAGATATACAGCGCGAGCGGTTTGTCGCGCTCCTCGATGTAACTGATCGCCTGATCGAGATTGTCGTAGGTCATCACGGGCAGAATGGGCGCGAAAATCTCTTCTTGGAGAATTTTCATCTGCGGATTGACGTCGGTCAGCATGGTCGGGTGGATGGTGCGGTCTTCCGCCTCCAGCACGCCGCCCGCGGCAACGGTGGCGCCCTGCGCCACGGCATCATCGAACAGGCCCTTCACGCGGTTGAAATTCGCCTGATTGACGACCTGGGCGATGCCCTGCTTCTTGATCTGGCCGTTCTCGTAGAGGTTCTTCTCGACGTTCGCCTTGAAGCCCTCGACCAGCTTTGCCTTCTGGTCTTCTTTCACGAACACATAGTCCGGGCAGATGCAGGCCTGGCCGCCGTTGAACTGCTTGGCGCCGGCGAGATCGGCCGCGATCTTCTCGACGTCCGCGCCTTCATCGATGATGACCGGCGACTTGCCGCCGAGCTCCAGCGTGACGCTGGCGAGATGCTTGGCGGCGGCGGCCATCACGATCTTGCCGACCCGCGTGCTGCCGGTGAAGAAGATGTGATTGAACGGCAGGTCGAGCAGTGCGGTGGCGACGCTGACATCGCCCTCGAACACGGCAACCTCATTCTCCTCGAAGACCGACTTCACGATCTTGGCGGCGACCTTCTCGGTGGCGGGGCACAGGTCGGTGAGCTTGAGGATGCAGCAATTGCCGGCCGCGACGGCAGCGGCAAGCGGGCCGAAGACGAGGCCGAGCGGAAAGTTCCATGGCCCGAGGATCAGGCAGACGCCGCGCGCTTCATAGATGATCTGGGCGCGGTCGGTCTCCACCTTGGAGGGCGTGACTTCGGTCGGCTTCATCCAGTCATCGAGATTGTCGAGAATGAGCTGGATGTTGCCGAGGATGTTCAGCACTTCCGTCACGCGGATTTCCGGCTCGGGCTTGCGGGTATCTTCCAGCACCGCCGCGACGATCTCGTCGGCGTGGGACGCGACCGCGTCCTTAAGCTTGGTCAGCTTCAGGCGACGCTCGGCAGCGGTGGTGGCTTTGACATTCCACTGGTTCGCCTTTTGCAGGGCAAAAACGCGGGCAATGTCATCGGAGATCTGGGAAGCAGTCTGCTGGGTGCCGGTCATGGATCACTCGCCTATATTGGATTGTGGAAGGAATGGCGCCTTGTAGAGGCTTCACGCGCTGCAAGACAAGGCGCTGGTGGCGTCCGCAAGATTTTTTGACAGAGTCATTTCCGGTCGATCACGGCCTGCCCGCGGCACCGGCAGGACGCTGCTCGTATGAGATTCGGATGCGCACCCATTGGCCGACCAGTACCTTGCCACCGACACGGGGCGGGCGCACGCGGAACTGCCATGCGGCGGCCAGAATCGCGCGGTTGATGTCCGATCCGTTGGGATATTCTGCCACCGGCACGCAATCGGCCACCCGATAATCGGCAACCGTGCGGCAGGCAATCATGCCCCAGCCCTGGCTGCGCGCGGTCGAGAGATAGCCACGCAATTCCTCGGGATAGGGCTCGCGATACCAGCTGGCGGCGTAGAGCGGTTCGCCATTGGGGCCAGTGCCGTCGACCAGCGGTGTATCGGCTGGTTGTCCGGTGTTCGGTGGTCCCATGGGCGTTGCTGGGCGGGCGGGGGCCGGCGGGGCGGGGGGGGCCGGGCGGATCGCGCGAAGATCGACAGCCGCCATCTGGTCCGGCTTCATCTCGATGAAGGCGGGCTTGCGCGGCGCCGGCGGTGTGACGATCGGCTTTGGCTCGGGCTGCTTGGGCGGCTGCGGTGGGTCGGGGACCGGTTCGGGTTGTTGTTCTGGTTCGGGCTGGGCCTCCTCGGGAACGGGCTCGGGTTCAGCCTGCTCCGGCTCGGTCTGTTCAGGTTCGGGCGCAGGGTCGGGCGGGATCGCGACGTCGAATGTCAGGACATTTTTGTCGGGCGCTTCGCGGGCTTCGAAAGGGGAGGGAGCAAAGGCGATAAGCGCCAGCACGATCAGCCCCTCCACCGCTAATGCGAGGAGAAACGCCGTCGCGCGCTCGCCAAATCGGGTCCGGGCCCGTCCGGTCAGACGCTGGAAGCCGGAGCGGATGCTGTAAATCAACGGACCTCAACTGCATTGGCACCGGACTGGGCGTGGCGGGCGGGGGCGCAACCCACCCTTGCGCCTATAAGCATGCCTATGGCTACAATATGAACAGATCAAGGCACGCGCGCCGGCCCTTGCGGCCAGCGGGGCCTGACAGGCGCTATATGCCTCGCTATGGGCAGCCGATGAACGATCCCGACACTATGCCTGACACCGGGCCCAAGCCGCTGCATGGCTGGCTGATCCTCGACAAGCCGCTGGGCCTTGGCTCCACCCAGGCGGTGAGCGCCGTCAAGCGCGCGCTGCGCGAGGCTGGCCTGCCCAAGGCGAAGGTCGGCCATGGCGGCACGCTCGATCCGCTGGCGACAGGCGTGCTGCCCGTGGCGGTGGGGGAGGCGACCAAGCTGGCCGGGCGAATGCTGGACAGCGACAAGATCTACGACTTCACGATTTGCTTCGGCGCGCAGACCGACACGCTCGACCTTGAAGGCACGGTGATTGCGACCTCCGACGTGCGGCCGACTTTGGCGCAGGTTGAGGGGGTGCTGGCGCAGTTCACCGGCCCGATCGAGCAGGCCCCGCCCGCCTATAGCGCGATCAAGGTGGATGGCCAGCGCGCTTATGATCGCGCGCGGGCGGGCGAAGAGGTGGAGATGAAACTGCGGGCGGTGACGGTGCATGGTCTCTCGGTCAACGCCACCCCCTCCGTTCGTGTCGAGCGAAGTCGAGACACCGCGGAGCTGGGCGAAGGCATCTCGACTTCGCTCGATGCGAACGGGACGGGGGGAGGCCTCAAGGATGAGCAGGCCGCCAGCGAAACCCTTGAAGCCGTCACCCTCACTGCCCATGTTTCGAAAGGCACCTATATCCGCAGCCTGGCGCGGGACATCGCGCTGGCGCTCGGCACGGTCGGGCATGTGACGATGCTGCGCCGGGTGAAGGCCGGTCCGTTCACCCTGGATCGGGCTATTTCACTGGACATTCTGAGCGATGCTGGTAAAGGGCGCGCCATTGCGCAGCATATGCTGCCATTGACGGCAGGGCTGGACGACATCCCGGCTCTCCCCGTCACCTCGCAGCAGGCGATGGCCTTGAGACAAGGCCGGACACTGCCCGGGGACCCTCGCAAGCAAGGGCTCATGCTGGCAGCCGAGGGCGATACGCCTGTGGCGCTGGTGGAGGCTTTGGGCCCGGAAATCCGGGTCGTGCGGGGCTTCAATCTCTGATTTTGGAAAGGAATGACGATGTCGATTACGGCTGAACGCAAGGCGGAACTGATCAAGGACAATGCCCAGCAAGAGGGCGATACCGGTTCGCCGGAAGTGCAGGTTGCGATCCTCACGGAGCGCATTTCCAACCTCACCGAGCACTTCAAGGGCCACCACAAGGATAATCACAGCCGCCGCGGCCTGCTGATGATGGTCAACAAGCGTCGTTCGCTGCTCGACTATCTCAAGAAGAAGGATGCGGGGCGCTATACCGCTCTCATCGCGAAGCTCGGCCTTCGCAAGTGACCCAATCGTTCGGCCCGCTTCGGCGGGCCGTTTACGTATTGCGTCATCCCTGCGCAGGCGGGGATCCAGCACGAGACAGGCGCGGGAGCGCCGTCCAAGGCTGAGATGACAGAACTGGACTCCCGCTTTCGCGGGAGTGACGAG
Organism: Sphingobium sp. B12D2B; assembly: GCF_025961775.1. Classification (NCBI taxonomy): domain Bacteria; kingdom Pseudomonadati; phylum Pseudomonadota; class Alphaproteobacteria; order Sphingomonadales; family Sphingobiaceae; genus Sphingobium; species Sphingobium sp. B12D2B. Next base: position 2,681,328 of record NZ_JAOQOH010000001.1, on the reverse strand, counting down.
GAGGGGATGGCACTTCGGCCAACCTCTTTGTGGGACGCAAGACTAGTCCCGAACCGCCGCGGGCCGGCTTAGCCCGCACTGCAGCCCCGCCGCGCAATAGGGCCGGTGGGTGGAAGGAAAACCAATGTTTGATGTGAAGACAGTAGAAATCGAGCTGGGCGGAAAGACCCTCAAGCTCGAAACGGGCCGTATTGCCCGTCAGGCCGACGGCGCGGTGCTCGCGACCTATGGCGAAACGGTTGTGCTGTGCGCTGTCACCGCCGCCAAGTCGGTGAAGGAAGGGCAGGATTTCTTCCCGCTCACCGTTCACTATCAGGAGAAATTCTCGGCTGCCGGTCGTATTCCGGGCGGCTTCTTCAAGCGCGAGCGCGGCGCGACGGAAAAGGAGACCTTGGTCTCCCGCCTGATCGATCGCCCGGTGCGTCCGCTGTTCCCGGAAGGGTTCTACAACGAGATCAACGTGATCGCGCAGGTTCTCTCCTTCGATGGCGAGACCGAGCCCGATATCGTGGCGATGATCGCGGCTTCTGCTGCGCTCACCATTTCCGGCGTGCCGTTCATGGGCCCGATCGGCGCCGCGCGCGTCGGCTACAAGGATGGCGAGTATCAGCTCAACCCGAGCCTCGATGAGGTGAAGACCGGCGAGCTGGATCTCGTCGTCGCCGCGACCGACACGGCCGTGATGATGGTGGAATCGGAAGCCAAGGAGCTCTCCGAAGACGTCATGCTCGGCGCCGTCATGTTCGCGCATGATGCCTCGCGCAAGGTCGTCGATGCGATCATCCAGCTGGCCGAGAAGGCTGCCAAGTCGCCGTGGGAGATCGACCTTTCCGACAATACGGCGGACATGAAGGCCAAGCTCAAGAAGCTGATCGGCAAGGACATTGCCGCCGCCTACAAGCTGACCGACAAGTCGGCACGCTCCGGTGCCCTGAACGAAGCCCGCGCCAAGGCGAAGGAAGCGTTCGCGGCTGAGGGCGCGCAGACCCAGATGGTCGCCAACAAGCTCATGAAGAAGCTGGAAGCGGAAATCGTGCGCGGCGCCATCCTCAAGGACGGTCAGCGTATCGACGGTCGCACGACCACGCAGATCCGCCCGATCGAGGCGATGGTGGGCTTCCTGCCCCGCACGCACGGCTCGGCGCTGTTCACGCGCGGCGAGACGCAGGCCATCTGCACGACCACGCTCGGCACCAAGGATTCCGAGCAGATGATCGACGGTCTGACCGGTCTCTCCTACGAGAACTTCATGCTGCACTATAACTTCCCGCCCTATTCGGTCGGTGAAGTGGGCCGCTTCGGCGCGCCCGGTCGTCGTGAAGTCGGCCACGGCAAGCTCGCCTGGCGCGCGCTGCACCCGGTGCTGCCGAGCAAGGACGAGTTCCCGTACACGATCCGCGTGCTCTCGGACATCACCGAGTCCAACGGTTCCTCCTCGATGGCGACCGTCTGCGGCGGTTCGCTCTCGATGATGGATGCCGGCGTGCCCCTGAAGCGTCCGGTCTCCGGCATCGCCATGGGCCTGATCCTGGAAGGCAAGGACTTTGCGGTCCTCAGCGACATTCTGGGTGACGAGGATCACCTTGGCGACATGGACTTCAAGGTCGCCGGTACCTCCGAAGGCATCACCACGATGCAGATGGACATCAAGGTCGCCGGTATCACGCAGGAGATCTTCGAGGTCGCGCTGCGTCAGGCCAAGGACGGTCGCGCCCACATTCTGGGCGAGATGAGCAAGGCGCTGGGCGAAGTCCGCACCGAACTCTCGGCTCATGCCCCGCGCATCGAGACGCTGCAGATCGACAAGAGCAAGATCCGTGAAGTCATCGGCACGGGCGGCAAGGTCATTCGCGAGATCGTCGCGGAGACGGGCGCCAAGGTCGACATCGACGACGAAGGCCTGATCAAGATCAGCTCGTCCGACGTGAACCAGATCGAGGCGGCCAAGGCCTGGATCCTCGGCATCGTCGAGGAAGCGGAAGTCGGCAAGGTCTATAACGGCAAGGTCGTCAATCTGGTCGACTTCGGCGCGTTCGTGAACTTCATGGGCGGCAAGGACGGCCTCGTCCACGTCTCGGAAATCCGCAACGAGCGGGTCGAGAAGGTGGCGGACGTCCTCAAGGAAGGCCAGGAAGTCAAGGTCAAGGTCCTCGAGATCGATCCGCGTGGCAAGGTGCGCCTCTCCATGCGCGTTGTCGATCAGGAAACCGGCGAGGAGCTGGAGGACACCCGTCCTGCCCGCGAACCGCGCGGTGACCGTGGCGACCGGGGTGATCGCGGCGACCGTGGTCCGCGTCGTGACGGCGGTGGCCGTGGCGACCGTGGTCCCCGCCGGGATCGCGGTGGTGACCGTGGCGGCGAGCGTGGCGAACGCGGCCCCCGCCGCGAGCGCAGCGATGATGACGGCCCGGCGCCCGAGTTCGCGCCTGCCTTCCTGAAGCGCGACGACGACTGATCGCCTTCAAAGCGAGATTGAGAGAAGCCCCGCAGCGATGCGGGGCTTTTTTCATGCCCACGGTCCGAGCGGGCGTTGCAGCTCTGCAAAGACTCCGAGCCGTTCGAGACAAGCGGGCGCCGCCGGCCTGCGCACAGTGGCTTTTTGCGCACCGGTGCAGCGGATCGAACAGGGCGGTTAGTGGACAATTTCGTAGACTATGCGCTGCAGCGGGCCGCGCAGGGCCGGGGCCTGTTGGGAACATGGGTCAAGCTGCCGTCGTTGGCGACGCTGGAGCTGATCGGCCATGCCGGCTTCGATGTCGTGGTGATCGACATGGAGCATGCCCCGCACACTCTGGAGCGCGCCTACACGCTAATCGCAGCCGCGCAGGCGATGGGCATGGCCGCGCTGGTGCGGCTGCCCGATCACAGCGCATCGACGATCCAGCCGCTGCTCGATGCTGGTGCCGACGGTCTGCTGGTGCCGCGCATCACCGTTCCTGCCGATGCCCTCGCGGTGTGCCGCAAGATGGTGTTCAGTCCGGCTGGTGAGCGGGGCCTCGGCCTCACCTCGCGCGCTGGTCGCTGGGGACTGGCGCCGATCCCGGACTATGTCGCGCGGGGCGACGGGCAATGCCTGCGCATGATCCAGCTTGAGGACTGGGCCAGTCTGGAGCGGACCGCGGAATTTGCGGCGGTCGAGCATGTGGGCGGCATTTTCATCGGCCATGGCGACCTGTTTCTCTCCAGCGGCAAATCGGCCGCGCATCCCGATGTTGAGGCGCTCACCGCCGCCATGCTCGCCGCGACCAAGCAGGCGGGCCTGCTGTCTGGCGTGGCCGTCGGCACCGCGCAGGAAGCCGCGCCATATCTGGCGATGGGCTTCTCGCTGGTGATGGTGAGCAATGATGCGATGATGTTCGCGCACGCTGCGGCGCAAACGGTGCAGGCGGTGCGGGGAGGGCTGGATTGAGGCGAGCGAGGCGCAGCCCAGCCTGCGCTATTTGTCCTCGACGGAAGCCAGTTTTTCCTCGCGCGGCATCAACGCGCATTTGAATTGCGGCCCGCCAGCGTGGGCGCCTAGCGTGAATGAATAGGGCCGGGCCAACAGGTTGCGGTGTTGAGGAGGGATGACGGTGCGCACAATCAGGAACAGTCTCGCAATGGCGGCCATGCTCGCGGCCGGCGCGCTCCTTCCCGCGAGTGCCACAGCCAGGGATGAGGGGAAGCCGGGCCCCATTGCCGTGTACGGCAATATCCAGACCGTCGAGATCGCGCCCGTGCTCCTGGCGGCCAAGACTTTCTATCCCGATGCCGCCACGGTGAAGATGGGCGGCATTCCCAATCTGGTTGGAGAGCCGATCATTGCCGGCTTCGGCGAGGAAGGCGTGGCGGATGTCGCCACGCATGCCGAAACGCAGGCGCTGCGCTACTCGGTCAAGCATCCCAATCTGCGCATCATCCTGCAGGTGACCGAGGGGCATTATCGCATCGTTGCGCGGAAATCGGCGGGGATCGCGAGCGTCGCGGACCTCAAGGGCAAGCGCGTCGCGTCGATCCCGCAGACGTCCTCGGGCTATTTCTTTCACAAAATGCTGGCCCAGGCTGGCCTGTCCTATGACGATATCGAGGTCGTCCGTACGCCGGGCCCGCTCAGCGAGATGACCAAGGCGCTCGCCGAACGGCGCGTCGATGCCGTGATCATCTGGGAGCCGGAGAGCGAGAACAGCGCGCGCGCCTTGGGTAACGACCTGATCGAGTTCAGCGGCGATGGCGTTTATGCCGAGCAGTTCAACCTCAACAGCACAGCTGAAAATCTCGCCGATCCGGTCAAGCGCAAGAAGATCGTCCGCTTCGTCCGTGCCGTGATCGATGCAGCGGCGGCGCTCCGCAAGGACCCTGCAGCGGCGCAGGTCCTGGTGGTGGAGCGGGGCGGCCATTCGGCACAGGAAGTGCAGACGGCCTGGAAGCATCACGCCTTCAACGCTGATTATCCTGCTGATCTGCTCGATATCATGACTGAGGAAGAACTATGGCTGGCAGAGCGTGACAAGCGCCCGGCACGGTCGCGCGCGCAGCTTGCGAGGCTGATCGACCGCAGCGTCTACGAAGAGGCGCTGGCGCTGGAGCCGGCAGCGTGAGCGCGGAGTGGCACATGATCCTCTCGCGACGCGCGATCCTGCTCGGAAGCGCGGCTTCGCTGCTGGCGGGCTGCGCGGCCTCCCGCATGGTGTCATCGGGCGGCGGCGACGCTGCGAACCTCACCGCGCGCCTCGCGGATGTCCGCGCGATCCGCGAGATCAAACGCCTCCAGCATGTCTGGGCGCATTATGCGCAAGCCGGCCAGTGGCCGGACATGGCGCGTCTGTTCGCCGCTGACGGCCTATGGACCGACGGCACGCAATCCGTGACGGGCCGCACACCCATCGAGGCGCATCTGCGCAGCACGATGGGCGGCGACAGTCGTGGACTGCCGGCAGGGCATCTCAATCTGCGCCTGTTCCTCAGCCCGGTGATTACCCTCGCGCCCGATGGCCAGTCCGCGCGCGGACGCTGGCATGAGGTGGCGATGACGGGCGTGAACGGCCAGTCGGCTGGCTGGGCCGGCGGCATTCACGTGATCGATTATGTCCGGGTCTCCGGCGACGCTGGCGGCATGGGGGGCTGGGCGATTGCGCGGATGCACTATCACCCGCAATTCGCCGGCCCATATGACAAGGGCTGGACGCATGTCGCGCCCAGCGTGCCGATGGTGCCGTTCCACTATACGCCAGATCAGGCCGGTAATCCGTGGGGCGCCAAGCGTCCCGCACCGAGCCCGCTGCCGGTCCGCGAGATCGCAGCGCGGGCCGATCTGCTGGTCTCGCAAGGGCTGGTGCAGAATCTCCAGGCTGCGTTCGGCTTCTACCTCGACCGCAAGATGGACGACGATATCGTTGATCTGTTCACCGAAGACGCGTTTGTCGACATTGCCGGCACCGGGCAGTTTGTGGGCCATGCCGGCGTCCGCCGTGCGCTCGCGCTGTTCGGCGAGGCCGGTCTGAAGACCGGCGAATTGAACGACCGTCCCCAGCTCATGCCGGTCGTGACGATGGATGCGGGCGGACGTAGCGCCACGGTGCGCAATATCGAGATCGGGATGACCGGTCAGCATGGCGGTGAGACCTATTGGTCGGCGACGATTCAGGATTTCACCTGCGCGCGCGGTGACGATGGCCGCTGGCGTATCACGGCGCTGCGCCGCGTGCCGGTGATGCGCGCGGCTTATGCAAAAGGCTGGCAGGCGCCGCTTGCGGCCGGTTTGCCCGGCGTGGCTGCGGCGCGACCGGACCGGCCCTCGCAACTGGCCGACGCCTCCTATCCCGGTCATCGACCTGCACCCGTGCGCTTCGCCGATGCGCTCGCGCCTGCGCCATCCTTTGCCAGCACCGGAGACGCAGCGACACTGCTCGCCCGCGCGGCTGCCTTCGATGGCGCGGAAAACATCGCCGATGCCTATGGCTATTATATCGACGAGTTCCGCTGGGACGACACGGCCGATCTCTTCGCCACCGACGGCTGGAAAGAGCTCTCCTATATCGGCACCTATGTCGGGCGGGAGCGTGTGCGGGGATCGCTGTTCGGGCGCTATGGCAATGCCGGGCGCTCGGCGGCGTTCATGGCCATCCACCAGAAGACGCAGCCCTATGTGACCGTTTCGGAAGACGGGATGCGCGCCAATATCCGCCTGCGCTTGTTCCAGTTCAACAGCGCCGCCAAGGGGCAGGGGTCGTGGATTTCGGGCATCTACGAGAATCAGGCGGTGCTCGAAAACGGCGTCTGGTGCATTCACGGCATGGATCTCGATTATGTCTGGCTCGCCGATTATGCCGGCGGTTGGGCCGCGATTGTGCCGGGCGCCAGCGAGCGCTATCGCCCCAAGCCCGAGGATGTTGCCAAGAACCCGCCGGATGGCCCGCTGCGCGGCGTCACCTTCGCGCCTTATCCCGCCATCGCCCCGATGGGCTTCCATTTCGCCAATCCGGTGAGCGGCCGCGCTCCCGAGACCTTCCTGCACTGGTCGGACGGCCGCCGCGCCGCCGCCACGGAGTAATTCATGTACGAATCCGACGATCCCCGTTCCCGCCTCTCGACTGCCGCAGCCGGGGGAGCCGCGCCGGCCAGCGCCTTCGGGGCCTCCACTTACGCCCGCTTCTATGAAGAGGCCCCACAGGAGACGGCGCCCGGCCTCAAGACTTGGCTCACGCGTGGGCAGAATTTCGTAGTCGCTTACTCGCAGGCGGAAGAAGGTGCGGTGTTCGAGCGAGCCGGCCAGATCGACGAATATGTCCTACTGCTGCCGGATGCCCAGAGCGCGCTGACCATCGAGATCGACGGCGTGGCGCACGAGATTGCCGGCAACAGCATCAACTTCGTGCCGCCGGGCGATAGCCGCATCACGGTCCGCTCGGCTGGCCAGATCGTCCGGCTGTTTTCGCTGGAGGCGCAAGATCTGCTTGCGCGGGTCGTCAATCCGCAGGCCTATGCCGGGCCGCATCCGCAGATTCCGCCGTTCCAGCCGTGGCCAGATCCGGTCGATGGGTTCAAGCTGCGCAGCTACAGCCTGGACGTGCCCGACGAGCCGGGGCGCTTCGGCAAGATCTGGCGATGCACCACCTTCATGGTCAACGTCTTCCCGCCGCAGGGGCCGCGCGATGTGACCAAGCTCTCGCCGCATCATCACGATGATTTCGAGCAGTGCTCCCTGGCGCTGGAGGGCGACTATATGCACCATCTGCGCTGGCCATGGACGGCCAACCAGCATGACTGGCGCGACGACGAGCATGAGCGCTGCGGCGCGCCGTCGGTGTGCGTCATTCCGCCCCGCGTCATCCACACCTCCGCGCCGTCCGCGCCCGGTCGTAACGTGCTGGTCGATATCTTCTCGCCACCGCGTGCCGATTTCTCGGACATGCCCGGCTGGGTGCTGAACGCGGATGAGTATCCGCGCGCGCAATGATGCAGTCGAGGAGGGGGACCAGATGACATCCTTGACCGATGACGCGGTGCGCAATCCTATCATCGATTGCCATGCCCACATCTTTTCGGCGGACATGCCCGTTACCAGCGGCGCGTGGATCACTCCGGACTATGCCTTCACTGCCGACGATTTGCTGGCGCGGATGGATGCGCATGGCATCCACTTCGCCGTCATTTCGGCGCTGAGTATTTCGGGCAGCTACAATGATTATCTGATCTCCGAACTGCGCCGCCACAAGCGGCTGCGCGGCACCGCCATCGTCCCGCCGGGCACGGATTTCTACGTGCTGGAGCGGATGCGCGACGATGGCATCATCGGCATCCGGTTGCAGCTCGCCCGCGCCGAATATCATGCCGATTATCGCAGCGACGAATATCGGCTGCTGTTCCGCCGCGCCCGCGATCTTGGCTGGCATGTCCATGTCGCCATCGAGGGACAGAACCTGCCGCCGGTGCTCGATGCGCTGGTGGAGAGCGGCGTCGATATCGTGATCGACCATTTCGGCCATCCCGATCCGCAAGCGCCGCTCGATTGCGTCGGCTTCCGCGCGATGCTCGATGCCGTCGACAAGGGACATACCTGGGTCAAGCTCTCGGGCGGCTTCCGCCTGCCGGGGCCGGAAGCCTGGCGCGACGATCCCGATGGCGACCTCGAAAGCCTCGCCCAGCATGTCGCGGACCATTTGGTGTCACGCGTCGGCACCGATCGCCTGCTGTGGGGCAGTGACGCGCCCTTCGTCGGCTACGAACGCCGCATTGGCTACGAGCAGGTGCTGGCCAGCTACCGCCGCTGGGTGCCCGATCCCGCTCAGCGCGCCCAGATTTGCCGGACTGCACTCAAGCTCTATTTTTCCTGATTGGAGACCATGATGACCAACACCCAGCTTTCCCGTCGCGGTTTCATCGGTGCGAGCGGCGGCGCCATCGTCGGCGCGGCCATGGTGCCCGCCGCCCTTCAGGCCGCCGAAGTGCCAGTGCTCCATGCCGATGGCATCCATGATGATACCGATGCGCTGGAGGCGCTGTTCGCCGGTCGGCAGGTGCGGGTCGTGCAGAAGGACGTCGTGGCGCGCTACGAAAACGGCACGGTCCGGCTGATCAATGGCCGTTACCTCATGAGCCGGCCCGTGCGCGCGCATGGCGATGCCGCGGTCTATACCGGTCACTGCACCTTCCGCATCGGAGAGGGACCGGCGCTGCCTTATCCGGAACTGCAGCAGTTCGCGTGATGAACGCGGGTTCGTAAACGGCATATGCCGGGCAAGGCGTCGTTCAGTGCCGCATCCGGCAAGATTGGATGATGGAGGCCCTCTAGTGCTCCCCCCGAGGCCAGACATGGCTGCACCAATTCGGGAGGGGATGAGATGAAGAGGACTTTCGGCAAGCTTTCAGCGTCCGCGCTGGCGCTGTGTATAGCGCAGACCGGCCATGCGCAGGTCACTGAGGCGGACGGCGCTTCCGAGCGTGGAACCGGGATCGCGGACATCGTCGTTACGGCGACCCGCCGCGCGACCAACCTGCAGGATACGCCGATTGCGATCTCGGCGCTGCCGGCAGACGCGCTGATGGAGCAGGGGCTGACCAACGTCGCCGAAATGTCGCGGGTCGTTCCCAACGTCTCCTTCGAGAAGTCGCAGGCGGCATTCGGCCCCGGCATGAGCGCCTTCATCCGTGGCATCGGCTCGAGCGAGACCAATCTGTCGGGCGAGGCGGGCGTCGCCTTCTATATCGACGATGTCTATTATCCGCTGGTCTTCGGCTCCATGTTCGATCTGCTTGATCTGGAGCGGGTAGAGGTGCTGCGCGGCCCGCAAGGCACGCTGTTCGGCCGCAACTCGCTGGCTGGCGCCGTCAACCTCACCACCCGCCGGCCGGTGCTCGGCGAAGCCTCGGGCTATGGCGAGTTCACGGTCGGGAGCTACGACCGCCGCGAAATGCGCGCCGGCATCAACCTGCCGCTCGGATCGACCATGTCGCTCTCCGTCTCCGGCTTGGTCAAGAAGATGACTGGCTATCAGCGGCAGCTCGATTTCCGCTGCGAAATGATCCGCCGGGGCACGCCTCAGCTGGCCGGGCTGTTCCCGACCGCGGATGCCGGCCTGCTCAACAATTCCGACATCAATCCGCCCAAGGATTGCACCATCGGCCATCTGGGTGGTGAGGATGTGCAGGCCATCCGTGGCCAGATCTACTGGGAGCCCACGCCGCGCCTCAAGATCACCGCCGCGCTGGATTATCTCCAGGACAATTCGGAGGCGGCCATGGATAGCGTCGTCGCCATCAATCCGGCCGTCGCAGCCGGCCGCTCCGCGGTCTCGACGCTGTTCAACCGCTGGACGGCACCGGGCGGCCCGACCTTTGCTTATGATAGCCGCTTCATCACCGGCGACCCTTATACGACCTTCGCGACTTTTGCCGATCCGATTGCCGCCGGCACCGCGATTCCTGGCAACACATTCTACAATGGCTCGCCTTTCCGCGGCGGCATTACGCACCCCAGCAACGTTCCGCAGACGAACTGGGGCGGCAATGCGCGGATCGAATATGAGATCAGCGACAATATCGATGTTGTCGGCATCGTCGGCTATCGCCGCTATGATGGCGTGTTCGGGTTCGATGTCGATGGTTCGCCCGTCGCCATGGAAAACAATCGCAATGATGTGTTCCAGGATGACTGGACCGGGGAAATCCGCCTGATCGGCAAGACCGGCTGGGCCGATTGGGTCGTCGGCGCCTTCTACTACTGGGCGGATGGCGAACAGCGCTTCTCCGGCACGTCGCCGTTCAACAATACGCAGCGTTATCTCTGGAGCCGCTACACGCCGGAGAGCAAGGCGGTCTTCGCCAACGCCACGCTGCGGCCCTTCGGCGATCGCTTTGGCCTGACGCTCGGTGGGCGTTTCTCCAAGGACAAGAAGGGTGTCGATTATCGCAGCGTGCTGGATGGCACGACGGCCGCCTCGACGCAGTTCACCATTTCACCCACCGGCCAGACCGTCTTCAACTTCGACATCAAGGATGAGCGGTTCGACTGGAAGGTCGGTGCGGACTACAAGCTGAGCGAGCGCACGATGATCTACGCGTCCGTGGCCACCGGCGCGCGGCTGCCGGGCTTCAATGCCCGTCCGCTGCAGCCGAGCCAGGTCGCGCAATATCCGGGTGACGAAACCCAGTCGTACGAACTGGGCGTGAAGACCGATCTGTTCGACCGCATGCTGCGGATCAACGCTGCGGCCTTCTACACGGACTACAAGACCCGTCCGACAAGCGTCTCCGGTCAGGAGTATCAGCTCGGGGCGAACGATCAGCCTTTGCCGGGCGGGTTCATAGAGATTCCAAATCCGGTCAATGCCGAATTCACGACCTGCCGTCCGTTGACGCAAGCGGAGATCAACGCCGGGACCCCGGGCTATGCCTGCGTCGGTCGCACCTTCTACCAGAACACGCCGGGCAAGGTGAAAGGCTTCGAGTTGGAGCTGGATTTCCGTCCGGTCGAGGGCTTGGCGGTCGGCGGCTCAATCGGCTACCACAAATTCTCGTCGGCCGATCTTGATGCCCGCCCGGCCGGCCAGAACCGGCGCCCGGTGGCGATCCCGGAGCTCAAGGCCAATGCCGGCATCCAGTATGAGGTCGATGCGCCGGCTCTGCAGGGCACGGTCACGCCACGTGTCGACTGGTTCTACACCGGCAGCCAGGTCTACAGCCCGGACCGTGTAGAGTATAATCAGGACGGCTATTCGCTGGTCAACGCTCGCCTGACCTACGCGAACAAGGAGTATGATTTCTCCATCGCAGCGGGCGTCACCAACGTCTTCAAGCAGTTCTACTGGCGCAACTACTTCATCTACCAGGCCATTGGCTATCCGCAGATCAACGGCCAGCCGGGCGCCCCGCGTGAGTGGTATCTCACCCTGAACAAGCGGTTCTGACCGGAAGGCGGGCACGTGCCCGCCACCGACCATCAAGCATAGGCGAGAGGAACAAGGTACATGCAGATCATCGACGGTCAGATCCACGAACCCCATATCGGCGGCGGTATGCGCGCCGCCAAGCCCGAAGGCGAGACGATCACGCCACAGCTTGAAGAGTTCATCAACGTCGAGCTGGCGCGCGAGGCGATCGATTGCGTCGGCGTCGACAAGGCGATTATCTATGCGGGCCGGGCCTTTAATGAAGCCGCGGTGCGCTACTATCCGGACCGGTTCGGAGCGGTCGAAGTGTTCGACCATGCGGCGCCGGACCTGGAGCAGCAGATGGCAGCTTTCAAGAAGAAGCCGGGGATGCTCGCCACGCGCGTGCTGTTCACCAATTACGGGCAGGTCTGGCGCAAGCCGGGCGCGCAGATCGCGGTCAGTCCGCTGGTCAAGCAGGGCGCGTTCGACCGCTATTTCGCTTATGGCGCCAAGTATAAGATCCCGATGTTCGTCGGTGCCCATGAGTTCGGTCACGAGGCCGCGATCTATGCCGAGCGTCACCCGGACATGACGATCATCATCGATCACTACGGGGTCACCCAGTCGATGATCGCTCCGCCCAAGGACCGCTGGGCGAACCTTCCCAAGCTGCTCGACATGGCGCGCTATCCCAATGTCTATGTGAAGCTGTGCGGGATGCCGATCATCTCCAAGGAGGCCTATCCCTATCACGACATCTGGCCATACATTCACAAGATCCTGCACGCCTTCGGCCCGGAACGGTGCCTGTGGGCGAGCGACATGACCCGGCAGCGCTGGGGCACGGAAACGCCGCCGGGTCCCAATGGCTTCCCGCTCCGCAAGGACTGGAAGCCCTATGCGGACGCGCTCTACAGCCTTCTCCACACCAATGAGATTTCGCAGAGTGACAAGGAGTGGATTTTGGGCGGCACGATCAAGCGTGCGCTCAACTGGGCGTAAGAGCACCGCAGCACACCGATGACATCAGAGCCGGGCGATACCGTCGTCCGGCTCTGTTTGTGCCGAATTCGGCATAAGCTGGATCACTTGGAGATAAGAAGCGGCCCGTTGCGCAATGCGATGGTCCGCATGAGATCGCGCCCGGCAAAGGTCGTGCGCGCAAAATATACATAATGGGGAGGCCGTACGAATGACTCTGAAAGTGAAGGGACGCGGGGGCGCGTCGCATTTGATGTGGGCGGCGCTGCCCGCCGCTGCATTGCTGTCGATGCCGGTGCAAGCGCAGGACGGCAGCGGCGCGGAAAACGCGAGCGAGCCCTCGATCGTCGTCACGGGCACGCGCATCCGCAACAATGCCTTTAACGAGCCGACGCCCGCGACGGTGTTCGGCATCGAGCAGACTGAGAAGCTGGGCATCGTGAATGCCGGCGATATCGTCGAGCTTATCCCGCAGAACACGGCGTTCCAGTCGGACGCAACCGCCGGCATCACCGCGGGCGCGAATGTCGGCGCTTCCTATGCGAACCTGCGCGGGCTCAACCCGGATTCCGGCACGCGCACGCTCACGCTGGTCAATTCCCGCCGCTTCGTGCCGACATCGGATGGCGGTGCGGTTGATCTCAACCTCATTCCCACCGCGATGATCAAGCGCGTGGAGACGGTGACGGGCGGCGCATCGGCGGCTTATGGGTCGGATGCGATTGCCGGTGTCGTCAACCTGATCCTCGATACCGAGCTAGAGGGGCTGCGCGGGCAGGTCGATTATGGCCAAACCTTCCGGGGGGATGGCAAGGGGCATCATGGCTCGCTCGTCTATGGCACACGCGTCGGCAGCCGCGGCCATATCGTCATCGGCGGCGAATATGAGAAGAAGGACGGCATCGGCGATTGCTCGCTTTCGCGCGACTGGTGTGCGGAAAGCTACGACGTCTTCGTGAATGCCAATAATGTGCTGGCCAACGGCTCGCTCTCTGGCTTCGATCGTCCCGGCACGCCGGGCTATGGTCTGCCCAACTTCATCATCGGCCCCAATTCCAAGCAGGCGTTCAACGATGCGCGCGGCGTCGTCCGCAACCGTGCACCTGCCGCGCCGGCGGCGCGCAACATCCGCTTCAATGACGACGGCACCGGCATCGTGCAGTTCGATCCCGGCACATACGTCCAATCGTCGCAGACCGGTCCGCGGCAGGGCGGCGACGGCGAATCGACCTATGCGGATTCCGACATCCAGACGCCGGTCGAGCGATTCGTCGGCTATCTCTCCGGCAAATACGACCTGTCGGACACGGTCGAAGCCTATACCGAAGTCACCTACGCGCACCGCTCCGCCTCCAACAGCGGCGTGACGGCAGGTCCACGCTCGACCTATTTCGTGCAGCCGGACAATGCCTTCCTCCCCGCCTCGCTCAAGACGCTGCTAGCCGGCACCCAGTTCAGCCTCGGCAAAGATGTTGATGCGCAGATCCCGGCGCTCAACTCGGTCACCGCCGATGTCTGGCGAGCGGTGTTCGGCGTCACCGGCGAGATTGGTGGCGGTTGGAACTGGGATGTCTATTATCAGTACGGCCGCAACAAGCGGCACCAGTCGGCCCGCTATTCGCGCGTGAACACCGAGTTCCAATATGGGCTGGACGCCGTGGTCAATCCGGCGACCAACCAGATCGTCTGCCGGGAACTGCTCAAGGCCAATCCCAATCCGCGCGCGCAGGGCTGCGTACCGATGAACCTGTTTGGTCTCGATAATCTCAGCCAGGCAGCCATCGACTATGCCTATCGCCCGGTGGTGGAGGACTTCCTCTATACCCAGCATGTCGCTGCCGCCTCGATCAGCGGCTCACTGTTCGACGGCTTTGGCGCCGGGCCGGTCGGCGCTGCCACGGGTGTGGAATATCGCAAGGAAAAGGGCGATGTGACCCATGGCGATATCCCCAATTACACCGACTACGCCTTCACCTTCGGCCTGGATTATGGCGGCACCATCGAGGTTCTCGAAACCTTCGGCGAAGTGAGTGTGCCGCTGTTGGCGAACCGGCCTTTCTTCGAAACGCTGGAACTGAACGGCGCCGTCCGCTGGACGCGCAACAAGGCGTCGGATGCGTTCACCAGCGAGGAGAAGACGACCGAGGCGGTGAGCTACAAGCTCAGCGGCATCTGGGAAATCGGCGGCGGTGTGCGCCTGCGCGGCTCGCGCTCGCGTGATATCCGCGCTGGTGGCTTCCGCGAGCTTTTCCAGCGTCAGGTGGCGACGGAGGAAGGCTCCTCGCAGGGCATCGTCGACAATCCGAACATCGCGGGCGTCGGCAATGACGATCCGACCCCGATCCTGAATGGCGGCAGCTTCGCGCTGACGCCGGAAAAAGCGGATACGACAACGGCGGGCATCGTGTTCCGGCCCGGTTTCATTCCGGGCCTGCGCATGTCGGTCGACTGGTATCAGATCGCAATCGAGGATGCCGTCAGCCGGCTCGGCGGCCAGCAGATCGTCGATTTCTGCGATCAGTTCGACATCTTCTGCGATCGGATCACCTTCGTCTCGCCGACCAACATCTCGTACATCGACGCCCGGCAGGTGAACCTCGGCAACATGACCGTGCGCGGCCTCGATTTCGAGTTCGACTATACGCTGCGCCTGTCCGACCTTTCGGCCGATTGGGGCGGGGCGCTCAACCTGCGCGTGCTGGCCAACCACCAATATGACTTTAAGGTGCAGGCCGATCCGACGACGCCGGTGATCGATTATGCTGGGCAGACCGGGCCGGTCAGCAGCGGCGGCAACTTCAACCCCGCACCCTCATGGATCGTCAATGCGTTCCTGAGCTATGATAGCGGGCCGTTCAACGCTACGGTGAGCATGCGCCGGATCAGCTCGGGCATCTACAATGTCGAGCGGGTTGGGCCGGAAGATGAAGGCTACGATCCGACGCTGCGCAACAGCATCAACACCAACCGCGTGAAGGGAGCGAGCTATTTCGGCCTCGCCATGTCCTATGCGATCCCGGTCGGAAATGGTGGGAACAGCATCGAGGTCTTCGGCGCGATCGACAATATCTTCGACAAGAAGCCGCCGATTGCGCCGGGTGGCGGTGGCCTGGGTGGCTCCAACTATCCGACCAACCCGGTCTATTTCGACACCTTCGGGGCGCGTTTCCGGACCGGCGTGCGGGTCAAATTCTGATCTGACGTCAGCGCTGCAGATGCCAGCCGGGCTTCCGAAAGGAGGCCCGGCTTTCTGTTGCAGAAATGCCCGCCCGGCCATTCAGGCCGGGCGGGCACCCAAAAGCGATGGACGTTGAAGGGAGGCCGAAGCTCTGGCTCAGAAGCCGACGGCGTCGCCGCCCTTGAGGCCGAGCAACGCGCGGGCTTCGGCAGGCGTCGCAATCTCGCGGCCCAGGGCTTCGATCACGAGGCGGATGCGTTCCACCTGCTGCGCGTTGGAGGTGGCGAGTTCGCCCTTGCCGATGAACAGGCTGTCTTCCAGCCCGACGCGGACATTGCCCCCGAGCAGCGCGCTCTGGGTGCAGAAGCCGAGCTGATGCCGGCCTGCCGCGAAGGCCGAGAACACATAATCCTCGCCGAACAGACTATCGGCCATGGTCACCATATGGGCGAGATTGCGCGGGTCCGCGCCTATGCCGCCCAGGATGCCGAACACGCCCTGGACGAGGAAGGGCGGGTCGATGAGGCTGCGGTCGGCAAAATGAGCGAGCGTGTAGAGATGGCCGATGTCATAGCATTCGAACTCGAAGCGCGTGCCGAACTCCCGGCCGACCTCCAGCATGATGCGCTCGATATAGGCATTGTCATTGTACATGATCCGCCCGCGCGCGCCTTCGACATAGGGCTTCTCCCAGCCGTGCTGCCACTGGGTGACCCGCTTGGCCGCCCCGGAGAAATCGAAGATCAGCGGTCCCATGTTGAGCGAGCACAGCTCGGGCCGGGCCTGCTTGGCGCCTTCCAGCCGGTCATCCAGCGACATGGTGGCGCTGCCGCCAGTGGAGATGTTGACCACCGCATCCGTCGCCTCCCGGATGCGCGGCAGAAAGGCCATGAAATCGGCCGCGCGGGGGCTTGGGCTGCCGTCTGCCGGGTTACGCGCATGCAGGTGCAGGATCGCCGCGCCGGCCTGCGCTGCGCCAATGGCGGCCTCCGCAATCTCGTCCGCGCTCACCGGCAAATGCGGCGACATGGAGGGCGTGTGGATCGAGCCGGTCGGCGCGCATGTGATAATGACCTTGGCGTGTTTGCGCATAAGCGGGTCTAAAGTCCTGCGTGACAGAGATATTTGAGGTTTTGATATTCGGCGAGGCCGTGGTGCGAGCCCTCGCGCCCGAGGCCCGACTGCTTGACGCCGCCAAAGGGCGCATAAGGCGTCGAGATGAGGCCGGTGTTGATGCCGACGATGCCGCTCTCCAGATCCCGGCCCACGCGGGCAATCGTCGCCGGATCGCTGGAGCAGAGATAGGCGGCGAGGCCAAATGGCGTATCGTTCGCCAGCCGCACGCCGTCCTCCACGCTGGCAAAGCCGATGACGCCGGCCAGCGGCCCGAAGGTCTCTTCGCGGGTCAGCAGCGCATCCGATGCAACGTCGCCAATCAGCGTCGGCACCGCGATGCGCCCGCCCGGCGATGCGCCCCCGGCAATCAGACGTCCGCCATGGCGCAGCGCATCCTCGCGATGCTCGTCGATCTTGGCAATGGCGCGATCGTCGATCATCGGGCCCACATCGATGCCGTCTTCAAAGCCGTCGCCGGCCTTCATCGTCGCGACCTTGCTACCAAACGCGTCGAGAAAGCGGTCGCGGATGCCATTCTGCACATAGATGCGGTTCGCCGCGACGCAGCTCTGGCCGCCATTGCGAAACTTGGCGACCATCGCCGTTTCGACGGCGGTGTCGAGGTCCGCATCGTCGAAGATCAGCAGCGGCGCATTGCCGCCCAGTTCGAGGCCGAGCCGCTTGATTGTCGGGGCGCAGGCTTCCGCCAGCATTGCGCCCACCGGGGTCGAGCCGGTGAAGGAGAGTTTGCGGACGATCGGCGAACCGGTCATCACCGGCCCGATGGTCTTGGAATTGCCGGTGACCACGCTGAACACGCCCGCTGGCACGCCTGCTTCTTCACCCAGCTTGGCAAAGGCCAGTGCCGTGAGCGGCGTCAGCTCGGCCGGCTTGGCGACCATGGTGCAGCCGGCGGCCAGCGCCGGCCCGACCTTGCGCGTGAGCATGGCGAGCGGGAAGTTCCATGGCGTGATCGCCACGCACACGCCGATCGGCTCGCGCTCGACCATGAGGCGGCGGCCGGTCACCGGGGCGGGGATGATCTCGCCCAAAGAGCGGGTCGCCTCATCGGCGTAGAACTCCAGGAAGCCCGCGCCATAGTCGACCTCGGCGCGCGATTCCTTGAGCGCCTTGCCGTTCTCCAACGTGATGAGCCGGGCGAAGTCCTCCTTGTGCTGGATGACCAGCTCATACCAGCGTCGCAGGATCGCGCCGCGCTCCTTGGCAGGCCGCCGCGCCCATTGCGGGAAGGCGCGGTTCGCGGCATCGATGGCCTCAGACACTTGCGCGTCGCTGACGCGCGGCACCTGTCCCACGGTCTCGAGCGTATAGGGATCGTCGACAGCGATGGGGTCGCCACTGCCATCCACCCATTTGCCGGCCACATAGGCCTTGGAAAGCAGAAGATCCTTCTCGTCGAGTTCACCGCGCTGTCTGCTCATGGGCCTGCTCACTTTGCTTCTTGATCGTCCAGGTTCGGATTGGTGATCGGAGTATCACTCTCGAACAAATGCTCGAACCGGCGATAGGTGCACAGCCAGCGCCCGCCGGCGCCGCGAACATAGCGGTCGGTCGCCAGCGAGATCGTCACCGGCGGATGGGTGGGGAGGGGACGCACGCCATCGGCGGCATAGAGGAACAGGTAATTGGTCGCTTCCGCGCTGTCCGGCCCAGTGAACCACGCCCGGAAATTGGTGAAGGCATGGACCGCGAGCCGCTCGCCGCGTTCGGCGCGCCAATCGTAAAATTGCTGGATTTTCGCGCGGCCGTTATAGGAGGCGAACTGGCCGTGGAAGACGGCATCCTCGGTATAATAATCCGAGGCTTTGCGCCCTTTGTTGGTATCGATCTCGTGCCAATATTCGGTCAGCTGCAGCGACAATATCTGGTTCAGATCAAGCACTTCCCTGGCAACCATTGCGTCTTCCGTCCTCCATGTCTCGCCTGTCGGCGTGGAGACCGGGCTGACATAGAGGTTGCGCCGCCGCTTGCCCGGGCGGGCAGGATGACTTGCTCAGGAAGGCGCCCGCGCGGCTGGTCAGTTCGAGCCAGCGCGCCGGTAATCGCGCGGCGCCATGCCGAAATGCTCGTGGAAGGTGCGGGTGAAATGCGCCGCGCTGTTGAACCCCCAGGCAAAGGCGATCTCGGTCAGCGTATGGCCGGCCCAGGCGGGATTGCGCAGTTGCTTGCCGCATTCTTCCAGCCGCCGCCGGACGATGTAGCTCGACGCCTTCTCCCCGCGCGAAGCGAAGAGCGTGCGCAGGTAGCGCGGCGAGATGCGCAGCCCTTCGGCGACGCGCGCGGGCGTCAGTTCCGGGTCGCGCAGATTGTCCTCGATGTAGCGAATGACTTCGCTCTGTCGGCCGAGCATCACCGCCGAGCCTTCCGGCTGCTCGTCAAAGCCCATCGCATAGGCCGTGGAGAGCATTTCCAGCACGTGGCGAGCAAAGCGGCCATCATGATCGGAATGGAAGCCGCTCTGCACTTGCGTGTTGAGGTTCTCCAGCATGGCGGACATGACCGCCGTCAGCCCCACCTCATGATCGAGCTTGAGGCCGCAAAAGCGCTCGGGCGTCGGCAGGTGCTTCTTGATGAGGCCGGCATCAACGCGCAGCATGATAATCATCGAATTGTCGCCGAGCGTGAAGCTGTGCGGTGCTGCGCTGTCGCACAGCACGAAATCGCCCTGATCGAGCTGGGCCTGATGCCCGCAATGGTCGAGCACGCTGTTGCCGCGCGCCTGCATCAGGAAGGAATAAAGACGCGGCGCGCCGGGGCGGATGTGGTTGCGCGTCCGCTCGATATGGCTGCGGTTGGCCGCGATGCTGGCGAGTTGGATCGGCCCGAACTGGCTGAGGCTGAGCCGCGCGGCAAACTCGTGCCGGTCGGCGGGCGTGAAGTTCACGCGATTGAGCTGCTGCGAATAGAGCTTTGTCCATGCCGCCGCGCGCGTCGATATGGGGAAGGCTTCAGTGCTGTAGGATTCCATGCTTATCCTCTCCGCGTGCCCTCTGTCCTTCTATCGAGGCGTCCCGGCCGCTTTCCTTCAGGGTCAACCATTTCAAGGCGCTTTGCAAGTTTCCCATCGTCACACGCCGCCGGAAACGGCGAGGTTCGCGCCATTCACAAAAGAGGCGTCGGGCGAGAGCAGGTAACGGACCGCCTGCGCGATCTCGTCGGCCTGTGCTGCGCGCTGCATCGGCACGCGGGCGGCGCCGGCGGCCAGCCGCTCGGCGCTCAGCATTTCGGTGGCGACCGGGCCGGGGGAGACGCAGTTGACGCGAATGCCATCGCCGCCGACTTCCCGCGCCAGTCCGGTCATCAGGCTATCGAGCCCGCCTTTGGATGCGGCATACCAGACATATTCCCCGGCTGACCCATAAGCGGTCGCCCGTGACGAGATGAAGACGATGCCGCCGCCCGTCCCGCCGCGCGAGAGGGCCATGCGCCGCACGGCTTCACGCGCGGCCAGCATTGCGCCGGTGAGATTGACCGCCATGACGCGCTCGAGGGTTTCCGCCGAGACCTCCGCCAGGGGAGAGGCCTGGCCGGTGATCCCGGCGGAATAGACGAGCGCGCCGATCGGCCCCAGCGCCTGCGCTTCGTCGAACAGGGCAATCAGATCGGCCTCGCGCGCGCTGTCCGCCTGCACCGCGTCGGCCTGACCGCCGGCAGTGGTGACGCTCGCTGCGACGGCCTGCGCTGCCGCTGCGTCACGCGCATAGCTGAACACGACATGGTAGCCGGACGCCGCGAGCAGCTGGACGATGGCGGCGCCGATGCCGCGGCTGCCGCCGATGACGATCGCGATGGGCTGCTGGCTCATGGAGCGGTTGCCTTTGCCTCAATGGGTTGGGGGGCTTCGTCCCGACCGAAGTCATCCAGTGACTGCAGCGCGCGGCCGGCGGTCTCGGGCAGCATCAGCGTTGCGATGAGGGCGCACAGGATGCCCCCCATGCCGACGATGGCCATCGCCGCGCCCAGCGGGATGATGGCGGCCACCAAGGGTACGGTCATGATGAACAGAGCGCTCGCGGCACGGCCGAAATTATAAGCAAAGGCCTGTCCGGTGCCGCGCAGTTCGGTCGGGAACAATTCGGTGAAATAGGGGCCGAAGCTTGCATAGATGCCGAACTGGAAGAAGCCGTAGACGATGCCGAACGGCACGAGGAACCAGACATTCCCGCCCCATGGCCCGAACAGATAGATGGCGGCGGAGATCACGAAGCCGAGGCCGAACAGCCGGAAGGCATTGCGGCGCCCGACAAAATCGCTGATCGCGGCGTTGAAAAGAAAGCCGAAGAAGCCGCCGACGCTGTTGAACATCACGCACAGCCCGGCCATCGCGATGCCGATGCCGCGCTCATTGGCGAGGAACACCGTCAGATAGCTGCTCACGGCATAGCCCGCGCCCTGTGCGCCGACGGCCAGCAGCGATGCCAAGATGGTGATGCGGACGACCTTGGGCCGGAAGATGCTGGTGAGGCTGGTGCGCTGTCCGGTCTCCTGCGCACGCTGCTGAGCCTGCTTGAACAGATCAGAATCGTCGGACCCACGCCGGATGAAGAAGATCAAGGCGGCCGGAATGATGCCGACAAAGAAGGCGAGGCGCCAGCCGATCTCGGGATCGAAGGCAGAGGCGAATGGACCGGCGATCAGGGCTGCGAGACCGGAGCCGACTGCCGCGCCGCTGTGCAGCGTGCCCAGCGCCTTGCCGCGATGCTTGGGTGAGACGATTTCGCCGAGCAGCACCGCGCCGACCGCCCATTCCGCGCCGAAGCCGATGCCTTGCAACACGCGCAGCACGAGCAGTTGCTCGAAATTCTGCGCAAAGCCGGAGGCGAAGGAGAAGAAGGAGAACCACAGGATAGTGAGCTGCAGGATGCGGGCGCGGCCATAGCGGTCGCACAACCAGCCGCCGATCCAGCCGCCGATCGCCGCCGCGAAATAATTGGCGCTGGCGATGGTCCCGGCCTCGGTCAGCGAGATGCCGAGGCCGACGATGAGCAGCGGGATGAGATACTGATAGACCAGCCCATCCGCGCTATCCATCGCCCAGCCGGCGCTGCACGTCCAGAACACGCGGCGGGTTTTGCGGTCCGCGCCGCGATACCAGGAGAAGAGGTCGGCTTTCATGGGGTGTCGGTCCTATAGCGCAGCTTCGTAGATCGCGCGCGCATCGGATTCGGTGACCTCGCGCGGATTTCTGATGAGCAGCCGTTGCACGGTCATGGCGGCGGCGGCCATCTTGGGCACCGCGTTGGCGCCGATGCCGAAGGCGGACAAGTGCCGCTCGATGCCGATGGCGGCGGAAAGGCGCTCGATCTGCGCGATGCCGGCCAGCGCATCCAACTTGTCATCGCCGGTCCGCGCCACGCCAAGGGCGGCAGCGACCTGAGCGTAGCGAGCGGGGGCCGCAGGCAGGGTGAAGCGCAGCACATGCGGCAGCAGCAGCGAGTTGGCGACGCCATGCGGGATGTGGAACTCACCGCCGAGCGGATAGGCCAGAGCGTGGACCGCCGCGGTGTTGACCGGGCCGAGGCACATGCCGCCAAGATGCGCCGCGCGAAGCATGGCATCGCGCGCCTCCAGGTCTGTGCCGTCCGTGCAGGCGCGTTCGAGATGGCCGGCGATCAGGCGGATGCCTTCGAGCGCCCAGGCATCGACAACGGGGCGGGCAAAGCGGTTGGCATAGGCCTCGATGCAATGCGTCAGCGCATCCAGCCCGGTCGCGGCGGTGACGGCGCGGGGCATTGAGACGGTGAGTTCGGCATCCAGATAGGCGAAATCCGGCACGAGATGATCGCTGACCACGCCCTTCTTCAGTTCCGCCGCCACGTCTTCCAGAATGGCGATGGGAGTGACTTCGCTGCCGGTGCCGGCGGTGGTCGGGATGCAGGCGAGCGGAATGGCGCGGCCTTGGAGGAGGCCTGTGCCGATGACGTCATCGATGCCCTGCGCGCCATCCATCAGCGCGGCGACCAGCTTGGCGACATCCATCGCACTGCCGCCGCCCAGTCCGATGATGAAGCCGGCTTGGCTCTCGCGCGCCGTCGCCATGGCGGCCTCAAAATCGGCGAAGGTCGGCTCGCCGGCAATGGCGTCGAAAATCGTGGCGGCGCAGCCGGCTTTGGCCAGTTCGGAGGCGAGTGCTTCGCTGAGCGCACGCAGGGGGCTGCCGGAGACGATCAGCGCGCTTTCGGCGCCGGACGCGACGACATCGGCGGCACAGGCCGGCAGAAGACCGGCACCGATGCGCACCGTGCGGACATTGCGCAGGCTCAAAAGCTGTTCAGATTGCAAGGCTCACCTCTCCATCCCATCCCGTCTCTCTCTCTCGGTAGCGCGCGGCGTGCTGTCTTGATCTAGGCGGCAATATGCTTTGCCGCGCTCGTATCGGCACTTGGTGGCGGAGCCAAAGGGCGAAAGGGGCAGGGCTCCGCGGAGCCGCGGGCTGACGAAGCGCGCCCGGCAGCGGTGCTAACCTCGCCGCGCCTTTTCGACACCGAAATGGAGGCAATTGATGGAATGCCGGGGGCGGACTGGGTTAGCGTCTCCTGCTCGATCGACAGGAAGGAACCCATGCCACGCTCCGGCACCTTGCAGGGCATAAGACCGGTGCCGCACCGCGCCATTGCAAGCCGCCCAATGACGTGTCCCCGTTGACCGTGGAGGGGCGGGGTGACGGAGCCAGATCGATCCGGCCAAGCGCGCCGTCATCGTGCGGCCCGGCTGATTCAGGAAGCTGCAGACCGCATCGAGGCCGCGCGCCATCTGCTTGAGATAGAGCACAACGATGCGGAAGGGGCCGGTGTGAGGCCCTTTGCCAACGGCGCGTTGCCGGTTGGGCTGCTCAGCCACGCGAACGAGCCGATTGCAGTTGCCCATCTGAATGCGGCCCTGGCACTGCGGGGCCATATCTGTGCGCGCCTGCTCCTGCGCCTGATTGCCGAGCCTGACCGGCTGATCCCGCTCGATGAACTTGCGTTGCTCCTGGACCGCGGCGCGATGTCGCGTGCGGCGATCAAGGTTCACATCTCCACGCTGCGGGCTGCGCTCAGCGAAAAAGGCCTCGCCGGATCGGCGATCGAGACAGGCCGCCGCAGCTATGCCTTTCGCGCGGCAATGCTGCCGGCGCTGTCCAACATCCTCGAAGCGTGCCGTTTTGGTGCTGATTCCGGCAGGAACGAATCAAAACGGGACAGATGAGGTGGGCCCCCATCGCATCGCTCCATCGACCCGTCCTTTAGCGGTTGACTTCCCGTGATCACGGCGCACAAAGTGAAGCTCGCATAACATAATGTTGCCTTAGAAAGCCAAAAAGGCTTCTAAAATTGCAGGGTCGCACCAGATGACAATCGACTTCAAGACATGACGGACCGCCGCTGACTGCCACGCGTTTGAGAATGATGTTGAGGCAGGGATAGGCGAGGAGACACGGGTTCAGTGTGAACCCCGCGAATATCCCAGGGACGGATCGTGATGTTCGATACAGCCAATAAGCCGCGCCCACCGGGCGTGGACGACGATGCGCGCGCTTGTCTGCCGGATGACCCGGTGATCGAGCGGGCGCGGCGTTTGCAGGCCCTTATGGGCCAGCGCAGTGCCCTCTTTCCAGAGCCGGTGATGGCCGATGACGCCATGGCGGCCATGCTGACGCTGTTCCTTGCCCAGAGCGAGGGGCGGACGGTCTCCCGGGCATCGTTGAACGGCGCGCAGGATCTGCGCAGCGATCCGCAAGACGAGGTGGTTGCAGCGCTAATCAAGGCAGGTCTGGTCCGCGCCGGGTCGGCGGGAGCGGGCGGGCCTGCTGTCGGCGAAGGCGATGCGATCACCCTGACCCCGATGGGATCGGCGCGAATGCGCAATTATCTCGGCGACCATCGCGGTATTGGACAATGAGTGGTCAACCCGACCACCTCACGGGTCTTATTCCCGCCGCTCGGCCCGGTCTTCCCGGTCAGTGAGCGCGGCTGGTGACGATAGGCTCCTCCTGTCTGGTGGTTACGGGACATGCGCCGGCAGAGACGGTGGTCTATCCGCCGCCTCTTCTCACAGCGGCGGCGCATCTTTCGCGCGCGGGGTGTTTCCCGCGCGGCGAGGGTAGTCCGATGCCGAATCGAAAGTTTTTTGACGTGCCCAATATCGTGCAACGCGACGCCGCAGCCCGGTCGGACGCGCCGGCTGATCCTCGCTCCGCGGAAGCTTCGAGCGTTCTGCGGGCCAAGGCCGGCCGCATGCACATGCTCGGCCGTCTGCGCAGCAAGCATTTCTACACGCCCGTCATGGCCGATCGCGCCATGGACGTGATGCTCTCTCTTTTCGTCGGTGAACTGCAGTCCAGTCCGGTGAGCGACACGGCCTTGGCCGTGGGCAACATGCTCAGCCCGGCTGAGGCCGCTGCAGTGATCGATAAACTGGTCCAAGCGGGGCTGGCCGTCGTTGCGGGTGAAGAACCCGAGCGGCGGACGGTCGGGCTAACGCCCCTCGGGTCCGCGAGGATGCGGAGTTATGTCAGCGACCACCCGGACGTCTGACAGCTTCGCAGGTCGACGACCGGCCTGAACCGTGTGCCGCCATCCCCCACGCTGGCGTGCGCATTCCCCGGTTCGGGTCGGGCGTCGACCGTTTTCTGCTCCGCAAGGTGCAGGCCGCGTCGCCGCTTCCCACCTCCCACACAGAGAGCGGCGGCGCGGTTTGCGGGCGGTGCGCCCGCATGGGGAAAGAGGGTCAGGCGCCCATTCAGCCGCTCTCGTTCAGCGCCGGTTCAACGGGCCGGTCCTTGTTTCGCGCGCCATGCATCATCTGTCTTCTGCCCGTGGCGCAAAGCGCGCATCATTCGCTTGGCGCGGTCCGGTTGCTCGGTTAAGAGGCTGCGCATGACCGTTACACCGCTGCGTCGTGGCCGGCTGATTGCCGCCAGCCTGATCTCACTCGCCTTGCTGGCCGGCTGCGCGCGCAGTTCGAACCGCGTTGATACGCGCTATGTCGCGCGCGACGTCAGCACGCTGTATCTGGCGGGCCAGCAGCGGCTCGACAATGGTCGCTTTGCCGAGGCTGCCGTGCTGTTCGACGAGGTGGAGCGCCAGCATCCCTATTCGCCCTGGGCCCGTCGCGCGCAGCTGATGAGCTCGTTCAGCTATTATGCCGCGCGCAATTATCGCCAGTCGATCCAGTCGGCCCAGCGCTTTCTCTCCATCCATCCCGGCAACCGCGACGCGGCCTATGCCTATTATCTGATCGCTCTGTGCTATTATGAGCAGATCAGCGACGTGACGCGCGACCAGAAGCTGACGTTGCAAGCTCGTGACGCGCTGAACGAGCTGGTCCGCCGCTACCCCGATTCGCGCTACGCATCCGATGCACGGCTCAAGCTCGATCTGGTGAACGACCATCTCGCCGGCAAGGAAATGGAAGTCGGCCGCTTCTACCAGCGCCGCCGCGAGTGGATCGCCGCCGCGATGCGCTTCCGTCAGGTCGTCGATAATTACCAGCAAACCAGCCACACCGCAGAGGCGCTGCACCGTCTGGTCGAGAGCTATCTGGCGCTCGGCATGACGGAAGAAGCCAAGCGGGCCGCTGCCGTGCTGCAGACCAACTATCCTGATTCGGACTGGTATCAGCGCTCCTATCGCCTGATGACGCAGCACGCTCCGAGCGCCTGATCTCTTTCCGGCGCGTTGCGCTGGCGAAGGCGGGTGACAGCATGAGGGCAATGGATTAGCTCTGCACCGCATATGCTGACCGGCCTCTCGATCCGTAACATCGTGCTCATCGAGGCGCTCGATCTCGTGTTCGAGCGGGGGCTGACCGTGCTCACCGGCGAAACCGGCGCGGGCAAGTCCATCCTGCTCGATGCGCTGGGCCTTGCGCTGGGGATGCGGGCCGATAGCGGCCTTGTGCGTGCCGGTGCCGATCAGGCCAGCGTGACCGCGACATTCGATCCGCCGGCGCCCGGTTCTGCCCTGGCCATCCTGCTGGCCGAAAGCGACGTCGCGCAGGAGCCGGGCGAGCCGCTGCTGATCCGCCGCACGCTCAAGGCCGATGGCGGCAGCCGCGCCTTCATCAACGATCAGCCTTGTTCGGCGGCGCTGCTGCGCGATGTCGGCGCCTATCTTGTCGAGATTCACGGCCAGCATGACGAGCGCGGCCTCATCAATCCGCGCGGGCATATGGACCTGCTCGATGCCTTTGGCGGACTGGATGCCGGCGCGGTACGCACCGCACACGGCGTCTGGCAGGCTGCGCAGGCGCGGCTCACCGAGGCCCGCGAAACGCTGGAGAGCGCCGCTCGTGAACGCGATTATCTCGCCCATGCTGTGGCCGAACTGACAGCCTTCGCGCCCGAACCGGGTGAAGAGGAGACGCTCGCCACCGAACGCGCTGACATGCAGAAGGGCGCGCGCCTCACCGAAGACATGGCCGCGCTCGACGATTTGCTCGGCGGATCGGACGGCGTCCTCGCCAAGCTTCGACAGGCAGCGCGACGGCTGGACCGGATCGGCGAGGAGCATGAGTTGCTGACGCAGGCGCTCGCCGCCTTCGATCGCGCCGTGATCGAGGCCAGCGAAGCGGAGGAGCATCTCGCGCGGGCTGGCGAGGCGCTGTCCGTCGATCCCGCACGGCTGGACGCGATCGAGACCCGCCTGTTCGATCTGCGGGCCTTGGCGCGCAAGCATCAGGTCGCGGCCGACGATCTGGCCGATCTGGCGGCGCGGATGAGCGATCAGCTCGCGCGGATCGATGCGGGCGAGGCGGGGTTGGCCGATCTTGAACGGGATGTCGCGGCCGCGCGGCAGGCATATGAAGCCGCGGCGCAGGCGCTCAGCGATGGCCGCCGGGAGGCCGCTGCCCGACTGGACGCGGCGGTCGCCGGCGAACTGGCCCCGCTCAAGCTGGATGCCGCGCGCTTCCGCACCGATGTCGAGCCGCTGCCGGAAGGGCAGTGGCGCGCGTCCGGCAAGGATCGGGTCGAGTTCATGATTTCCACCAACCCCGGCGCGCCCTTCGCCCCGCTCACCAAGATCGCCTCGGGCGGTGAATTGTCGCGCTTCATCCTGTCCCTCAAGGTCGCGCTCGCCGCACAGGGCAGCGCGGGCACGATGATCTTCGACGAGATCGACCGGGGCGTCGGCGGGGCCGTGGCCGGCGCGATTGGTGAGCGGCTGGCACGGCTCTCCGGCGGCGGGCAGGTGATCGTCGTCACTCACTCCCCGCAGGTGGCCGCACGCGGCGCAGCGCATCTGCTGATCGCCAAATCCTCGCAAGGCACCATCACCCGCACCGGGGTCCATCCGCTCGACGACGCCGAACGCCGCGAGGAAATCGCGCGTATGCTCTCCGGTGCCGAGATCACCAACGAAGCGCGCGCACAGGCGGAGCGGCTGCTGGAGGGGGTGTGAGGATGGGGACGTCCAACACCACCCCCGGCCCCTCCTCTGAAGAGGAGGGGAGGAAAAGCGCATGACCGACTCCCACACACTCACCGAAGCTGAGGCCGCGAACCGCCTCATGCGGCTCGCGAAGGAGATCGCGCGGCATAACGGGCTCTATCACGCCAATGACGCGCCCGAGATCAGCGATGCCGCTTTCGACGCGCTGGTGCGCGAGAATAATGCGCTGGAGGCGGCCTTCCCGCATCTGATCCGGGCGGACAGCCCCAATCGGCAGGTGGGCGCTTCGGTGGCGACGTCTGCGCTCGCCAAAGTGCGCCACGAGAAGCGCATGATGAGCCTCGACAACGCCTTTGCGGACGAGGATGTGGCGGAATTCGTTGCGCGCGTCCGGCGGTATCTGGCGCTCGGTGAAGATGAGCCGGTCTTGATGACCGCAGAGGACAAGATCGACGGCCTGTCACTCTCCATCCGCTATGAGGACCGCAAGCTTGTGCGCGCGGCGACACGGGGCGATGGTGAGGTGGGCGAGGACGTGACGCCCAATGTTGCGCATATCGGCGATATCCCTCAGACCCTGCCCGCTGAGGCACCGGCCATCCTCGAGGTGCGCGGCGAGGTCTATATGGAAAAGTCCGCCTTCACCGCGCTCAATGCGCGGCTGATGGACGAGGCGCGCGCGACGGCCGAGGCGCGGGGCGAGGCATTCGACCCCGAGGGCGTGCGGCAGTTCGCCAATCCGCGCAATGCCGCTGCCGGATCGCTGCGCCAGAAGGATGCCAGCGTCACCGCCAGCCGTCCGCTGCGGTTTCTCGCGCATGGCTGGGGCGTGGTGAGCGATGATGGCCTGCCGGCGGATACGCAATATGGCGTGATGAAAGCGCTGGAAGGCTGGTGCATTCCGGTGTCGCGGCATCTGGTGCTGTGCGATGGCAGCGCGGCGATGCTGGCGCATTATCGCGCCATCCAGCAACAGCGCGCGGACCTGAATTACGATATTGACGGCGTGGTCTACAAGGTGGACCGGCTGGACTGGCAGGCGCGGCTCGGCTTCGTTGCCAAGGCGCCGCGCTGGGCGATTGCGCATAAATTCCCCGCCGAACAGGCCGAGACGACGCTGGAAGCCATCGACATTCAGGTCGGCCGCACCGGTAAGCTGACGCCGGTGGGGCGGCTCAAGCCGGTGACGGTCGGCGGGGTGGTGGTCCAGAACGTCACGCTGCACAATCGCGACGAGATCGCGCGGCTGGGCGTGCGGCCCGGCGACCGGATTCTCGTCCAGCGCGCTGGCGATGTGATCCCGCAGGTCGTGGACAATCTGACGCGGGATGCGGAGCGGGCGCCCTATGTCTTCCCCGATCATTGCCCGGAATGCGGCAGCGAGGCGGTGGCGGAGGAAGGTGAGGTCGATGTGCGCTGCACGGCGGGCCTCATCTGCCCGGCCCAACGCATCGAGCGGCTCAACCACTTCGTCAGTCGCGGCGCGATGGATATCGATGGCTTGGGCGACAAGACCATTCGCGAGTTCTTCGCGCTCGGCTGGCTGGAGTATGGCCCGGCGGACATCTTCCGGCTCAGGCAGCATCGCGCCGATCTGCTGGGCCGCGAGGGCTGGAAGGAGAAGTCGGTCGACAATCTCCTCAAGGCCATCGAGGACCGGCGCGCGCCCGATGCCGCGCGGCTGCTGTTCGGCCTCGGCATTCGCCATGTCGGCGCGGTAACAGCGCGCGATCTGATGAAGGCCTTCGCGACCCTGCCGGTGCTGCAAGCGTGGTCGATGCTTGCCAATGCCGACCGGCTTCCGTTCGCATCGAGCGAAGTCGAGATGCTGATGCGCGAACGGGTCTCGACGTCGCTCGACCCGAACGGGGACGTTGTCCAACAGGCCAAGGCCACGCTCACCGCGATCGAAGGCATCGGCGGCGCCGTGGTCGAGGCGCTGGGCGACTTCTTCCATGAGGAACATAATGTCGCGGCGTGGGACGACCTGCTCGCGCAGGTTTCGCCGCCGCCTTATGTGGTGGATGTGAAGGCCAGCGCCGTCTCGGGCAAGACCATCGTCTTCACCGGCAAGCTGGAGACGATGAGCCGCGATGAAGCCAAGGCGCAGGCCGAGGCGCTGGGGGCCCGGTCCGCCGGATCGGTCAGCGCGTCGACCGATCTGGTGGTTGCGGGGCCGGGCGCCGGTTCCAAGCTCAAGAAAGCCGCCGACCTCGGGATCGAGGTGATCGACGAGGCCGCCTGGGCCGAGATCGTGCGGAGCGCCGGCTAGGGCGCCTCCGCGTCAGGCCAGCGCCGTGCGGTACATGGCGAGCAACGCCGCCCAGGCCTTTTCCGCCGCGTCATGGTTATAGGCCTGGCTGCCGGGCACGCACCAGCCATGGTCGGCGGGGTAGACCTCGACCGTGGCGGTCTTGCCCGCCGCATCGAACGCCTTGCGCAGGATCGTCTTGGACTCCGGCTCCTTGGCATCGTCATTCTGCGCCACCGCGACGAGATAGGCGGCATCGGTCTTGGGGATGAGCAGATGCGGACTGCTCGGCTGGTCGGTGGTCAGGCCTCCGCCATGGAAGCTGCCGACCGCGCCGATCCGTGCCGAAGCGACAGCGGCGGTGCGGAAGGAGAGCGGACCGCCCATGCAGTAGCCCTGCACGCCGGCCTTACGGCCCTTGTCGACCTGCGGCTGCGCGTCGAGGAACGCGAGATAGGCCGCCGCGTCATGATCGACTGCGGCATCGCTCATGGCGGCGCGATAGCCGAACAGGATCTTGCGCGACTCCGGATTGCTGAAGTCGAATGTTCCGTCGATCACCGGCGCGACGGCGTTGCGGTAGAAGGGGTTGGGGACGAGGACCACATAGCCCTCGGCTGCTAGGCGCCGGCCCATCTCGCGGAACACCGGGCGCAGGCCCATTATGTCCGGCCACATCAGCACGGCAGGCCAGGGCCCCGTGCCGGCGGGGTGGAAGAGGGCGGCATCGGCAGAACCGTCGGGCGTTTTGATGGTCACATTCTTCTCGGTGACGTTGGCGACGGCCTGCGCGGTCGCCGCGCCAGCGAAGCCGACGGCGGCACCGGTGGCCATGAACATGCGCCGGGTGACGCTCCAATCCTCGACCAGGCCCTGATGGATGTCATTGTCGCACATGCCGAATCTCTCCCTCGCAGCGTCAGGCGGGGATGGTCGGTCGGCGCGGGCGCCCTGTCAATGCGTAGCCGGTCTTACCAGCTGCCGAAGCCGGGCGCGGCGCCATGATCGCCCGTGCGCCAGCGCGTCGGGCGGCGCCAGCCGAAGCGATGGCGCTTGCGCAGCACGAGCGTGGGCCAGTCGCCATGGTCGAACCGCCAGATCAGCACCATGCCCTGCGCGCGATAGGCGGCCTGCACGCGGCCGGCCTGACTATCCAGCAGGCCCGCCAGCATCAGCGTGCCGCCCTCGGCGACCTGTGCGGAGAGGCTTGGCGCCAACTCGATCAACGGCCCGGCGAGAATATTGGCGATGAGCAGATCATAAGGCGCAAGGCCTTGAATGAGCGGATGCTCGACCCCCGGCGCGGCGACCAACCGCAGCGCCCCCGCGCCGGCCCCGAGCGGAACGCCGTTCAAATCGGCATTTTCGGCCGAAACGTCCACCGCGACAGGATCGATGTCGGAGGCCAGCACATGAGCGCGCGGCCACAGACGGTTGGCGGCGAATGCAAGCAGGCCGGTGCCGGTGCCGATGTCCGCAATATTGCCATAGCGCATACCCCGCGCCTTGAGGTCGGCCAGCGCCAGTAGGCAGCCGCGTGTCGTCTCATGCTGGCCGGTACCGAAGGCGCGGCTGGCGGGGATGAGAAAATCGATGCGGTCGGCGCGCGGGCTGTCCACACTGTCGTGGCGGACATGGAACGGCCCGGCCGTCATCGGTTCCAGGCCGGCTTGGCTCTGCGTCACCCAGTCGGTGTCCGGCAATTGCGCCAGCGTGTAGGGGGTGGCCGCGCCATCGGGCATCAGCGCCGCGATGGCATCGATGGTCGCGCGCGTCGGCTTGGTTTCGAAGATGATGTCAAGCTGCCAGGCATCGGGCTGGCTTTCGTCCGGCTCGCTCGCCAGAATCGCGGGCGGCGAGGGCCAGTCGATGAACAGCGGCTCGGCCTCAAGCTCGAACCGCTCGGCGACGGCGCGCGTGCAGGAAAAGGTCATCTGCCAGGGCGTCGCGGGCGCGACGCTGGCGGTGGAGGAACGCTTTGTCATGCCCTCTCTCTAGCCGATTTGGACGGCAAAGGGAGAGAGAATGGACCGTGTCACCCCCCGCAGAGCGGATTTGTCAGACGGCGCGTCGGATTGGCGGATAAGCCGGCTGCGGCTCTGCCTGGGCGTCGGTCGCCGGTGCCATGGAGACCACGAAATTGGCCGAGCGCGTGCGCAGGGCGCCGAGCAGGTTGCGGACTTCGGTGAAGCCGCTTTCCAGCTCGTCGATCTCCGAGGCGACGATCTCCGTATCCTGCCGGATCGCCGAAATGTTGGATGACATGGAGTCGGCGGCAAGCGCCGTCTCGTCCACTGCAGCGGTAATCATCGTTACGGTTTGCGATTGCGCGTCCATCGCGGTGCGGATGCGCATGCCCATGGTCTGCACGTTGAGCACGGTTTCGCGGATGCGTTCGTTGGTCTCGACCGTATGCCGCGTGGCGTTCTGGATGGCGGCGATCTTCTGCGCGATGTCGTCGGTGGCGTGGGCGGTCTGGCTCGCCAGCGACTTCACTTCCTGCGCGACGACGGCAAAGCCGCGTCCGGCATCGCCGGCGCGCGCGGCCTCGATGGTCGCGTTGAGGGCAAGGAGATTGGTCTGCCCGGCAATATCGCGGATCAGGCCGAGGATCGATTCGATGGACTGTGCGTGATCGCTCAGCGCGGTCGAGACATTCACGGCCTCGCCGGCCTGCTCGGAGGCCAGGGCGGCGACTTCCGCCGCCTGGTCCACTTCGGTGCGGGCTTCCTCGATGGCGCGGATCAGGCCGGAGCTGGTGTGCGCGGCTTCGCGCATGGCGATGGCCGATTGTTCGGCAGCGGCGGCGACTTCGGAAGCCTTATCGAGCATCCCGCGCGTGGCGTTCGAGGATTCGCGGGCTTGTTCGCGCAGGCGCTCGCCCAGTTGCGCGGCCAGATCGATCTGCGTGTTGAGAAGTTCGGAGAATTTGTCGCGCTGGCGCTGCCGCTCGATCCGGTCCTGCTCGCGGATCGTGTCGGCGTAAAAGGCGCAGCACACTTCCGCTTGCACCAGCGAGATGAACCGCATGGCGGCCAGCAATTCCGAGCGCTCGTCGCGATCGGCCACGAGCTCCGTCAGGATATCACGGACCTTGTCGACCACGCGGTTAATGATGACGATCTGGGTGCGGATGGAGACATCGCGCGCCAGCATCTTCATGACGCCGGTCCGCGCCATCTCCGTCCATTCTTCCCCGGCGAAATCGCTGAGCAATGTTCGATGGAAGGTTCTTGCGCCCTGCCGCGTGGCTTCCAGCTCCGCCGGGCCGACCGCCGTAAGGTCGATGCAGGGGAGGTAGACCGCCATGGCGGTGTCGCCCAGTTCGTCGATGCGGTCTCCGAGATAAGCCAGGATTTGACGCGCCCGCCCCGGCAATGTCGCTTGGGGGTCGAACTCCTGCAGCCGTTCAGCCATTGAAATCGTGTCGCTTTTTCCTGCGATCATGGCCTCGGTGCCCCTTTTGTCCTGCCATTTGCCGGGTCGTATGGGGTGGCGTGATATCGGCCTTTCGTTAATCGAGGGCTAACATCCTCTGTTTTCCATGTTCATCGGGACCTCAGTCTGCACATTGGTGACATGGCGCCAGCGAGCGTTTGCAGTGCAGCAGCTTTGCGCTAAAGGGGCGCATTCTTTCACGAACAGGACTGCTCGATCATGGCGCAATCCGGGCGAAGGCCGCTTTCCCCGCACCTCACCATCTGGAAGTGGGGCCCGCATATGCTTCTTTCCATCCTCCACCGGGTGACGGGGGATGGCATGGCGATTCTGGGGGGCCTCGGCCTGACCTGGTGGCTGTATGCGGCGGCGAGCGGACCCGCAGCCTATGCGAACTTCCAATATTATGTCTGGCAAGCTGATGCGGGCGATCTGGCTGGCCTGATTGCCAATGTGATCGCGCGCATCGTGCTGATCGGCCTGACCTGGGCCTTCTTCCAGCACATGCTCTCGGGCCTGCGCCATCTGGTGATGGACATGGGCGCGGGCTTTGAGCTGACGGCGAACAAGCGGTGGTCGAAGGTCATTCTCGCCGCCTCGGCGCTGGCGACTGTGGCCTTCTGGGCGTGGATCTTCGTGGGGAGGGCATTCTGATGGGCAGCGGAACCAGACTGGGCCGCGTGCGTGGCCTCGGCTCGGCACGGAGCGGCACGCATCACTGGATCGCCCAGCGCTTCACGGCGATCGGCAATCTGCTGCTGGTGAGCTGGCTGCTGGCCAGCCTGGCGCTGCTTCCGGCGCATGATCATGCGGCCATCACCGGCTGGCTGACCCAGCCCATCGTCGCGGTGCCGATGATGCTGATGATTGTCAGCGTTTTCTATCACATCCGCCTCGGTCTTCAGGTGCTTATCGAGGATTATGTGCATGATGAGGGGCTGAAGTTCGCCACGCTCATCCTGCTGCACTTCTTCGTTATCGGCTGTGCCGCGGTCAGCCTGTTCTCTGTCGCGAAAATCGCCTTGGCCGGAGGGGCGCTCTAATCATGACGCAAGCCTACAAGATCATCGATCACACCTATGACGCCGTCGTCGTCGGCGCCGGCGGCTCGGGCCTGCGCGCCACCATGGGTATTGCCGAGAGCGGCCTCAAGACCGCCTGCATCACCAAGGTGTTCCCGACCCGCAGCCACACCGTCGCTGCGCAAGGCGGCATCGCGGCGAGCCTCGGCAATATGGGGCCGGACCACTGGACCTGGCACATGTACGATACGGTCAAGGGCTCCGACTGGCTCGGCGACCAGGACGCCATCGAATATATGGTGCGCGAGGCGCCCGCGGCCGTTTACGAGCTGGAACATGCCGGCGTGCCGTTCAGCCGCACGCAGGAAGGCAAGATCTACCAGCGCCCGTTCGGCGGCATGATGCAGAATATGGGCGAAGGCCCGCCGGCCCAGCGCACCTGCGCGGCGGCGGATCGCACCGGCCACGCCATGCTGCACGCGCTCTACCAGCAGAGCCTGAAGTATGACGCGGACTTTTTCATTGAATATTTCGCGCTCGACCTGATCATGGAGGACACGCCGGACGGCCCTGTCTGCCGTGGCGTCATCGCCCTCTGCATGGATGATGGGACGATCCATCGCTTCCGCGCCCATTGCGTCGTGCTCGCTACGGGCGGCTACGGCCGGGCCTATTTCTCGGCCACCAGCGCCCACACCTGCACGGGTGACGGCGGTGCCATGGTGCTGCGCGCCGGCCTGCCGCTGCAGGATCTGGAGTTCGTCCAGTTCCACCCGACTGGCATCTACGGTGCAGGCGTGCTCATCACCGAGGGCGCACGCGGCGAAGGCGGCTATCTCACCAACTCGGAAGGCGAGCGCTTCATGGAGCGCTATGCCCCGTCCGCCAAGGATCTCGCCTCGCGCGACGTCGTGTCGCGGTCCATGGCGATGGAAATCCGTGAGGGTCGGGGCGTCGGCGCGAACAAGGATCACATCCACCTGCACCTCGATCATATCGATCCCAAGGTGCTGGCCGAGCGCCTGCCGGGCATTACCGAGAGCGGCAAGATCTTCGCGGGCGTGGACCTGACCCGCCAGCCGCTGCCGGTGGTGCCGACCGTCCATTATAATATGGGCGGCATTCCGACCAATTATCATGGCGAGGTTGTCACCCGGAAGGGCGACAATCCCGATCATGTCGTGCCGGGCCTGTTCGCGGTCGGTGAGGCTGCCTGCGTCTCGGTACACGGCGCCAATCGCCTGGGCTCAAACAGCCTGATCGACCTCGTGGTGTTCGGCCGGGCGACCGGCAAGCGTATTGCCGAGATCGTGAAGCCCGATACGCCGCACAAGCCGCTGCCCAAGAGCGGTGACGAGCTGGCGCTGGGTCGTCTCGATCACTTCCGCAATGCCAAGGGCGGCACGCCCACGGCGCAGATCCGCCTCGACATGCAGCGCACGATGCAGGCTCACGCCGCCGTGTTCCGCACCGAGGAGCTGATGGCGGAAGGTGTCGAAAAGCTCGGCAAAATCTACGAGGGGATGACGGACATCGGGGTCACCGATCGCTCGCTCATCTGGAACAGCGATCTCGTCGAGACGCTGGAGCTGGACAACCTCATTTCGCAAGCCAGCGTCACCATCCACGGCGCGATTGCGCGCAAGGAAAGCCGTGGCGCCCATGCACGCGAGGATTATGCCGATCGCGACGATGCCAACTGGATGAAGCACACCCTTGGCTGGTTCGAAGGCTGGGGTGGCAAGGGAGGCAGCGTGAAGCTCGATAGCCGTCCGGTGCATGACTACACGCTGACCGACGACATCGACTATATCGCGCCGAAGAAGCGCGTTTACTGATCGGGCTCCATCGCGATGGCGTGCCAACAGAGCGTCCCGCACGATGTGGCTCCGGCAGGCGTTTTCAGCTTGGTCGTTGGGGGATCGTCAGTCGTCTGACGATAGCCGGGCTGGCCAGAGCAGGGGCGACCAGCGCCCCTACCTGGCTGTCATAGCCCTGGCGCTCAGGTCGCTGCGGAAGCGAGTGCCTGTTTGATGCGCAACTTCTCTTTCTTGAGGGTGGCGAGCCGGTAACTGTCCGGCGCAGGACGGGTAATCTCGTCCTTGATCCGGGCCTCCAGCCCGGCATGCTTGGCGTGCAGTGCGGAAACGTGGCTTGTGTCCATCATGTCCTCCTTGGCCATTGCTTCAATGGAGGTTCAGTAGATCACCAATTGCGCCCGCTGTCTCTGTCAATTGCCCGAAGCTGCGATAAATCGAGACCCTTCATGCGGTGTCACGTTATTTCGTTAAACATTCTTTCTGTGGGCAGACAGAAGCTTGCGGGCACGCGAAAGAAAAATCGCTAACCACCTTCTTTTGTTGCGCAGTTGCGCATTGCCGCGCCAACGGTGCCCTGGCATGTAGGCGTGCCGTTCAGAACTGGGGGCGAATCGGTGTTATCGATCGAGGAAATCGAGCAGCGGCTGGAAGCCTTGCGTGTCGAGCATCGCGATCTCGACTGCGCGATTGCGGCTTTGGGTCAGCTTTCCTTGCCCGACCAACTCCAGCTTGCCCGCCTCAAGAAGCGCAAGCTGCGCCTCCGCGACGAGATCACCATGCTGGAAAACAGCCTGATTCCCGACATTATCGCCTGACCGCCCACGGGTATAAGCGGCCGCCGGATCCGCCCAGATGGTATATTGAAGGTTAATCGACCTGACGTTCCGCCCGGCTTGTGGCAGCACAGGCTCATGAACGACTCGATGCCCCCGCACGTGCTTGACCGTCAGCTTGTCGACGCCCTGTATGTCGATGCCATGGTGCTGGCTGATGAGGCGCGCTCCTATTTCGATGATCGCGCCGAGGAGCATCGTCAGTCGCTGGGTCGCATCGGCTGGGTCGATTTCTCCTGCGAATCGATCAAGGTGACGACGCGGCTGATGCACGTCATCGCGTGGCTGCTCACGCAGCGCGCGATCTTCAACGGCGAGATGCGCGAATCTGTGCGGGAGGAGGAGCGCTATCGGCTTGGCCCAGCCGCCCTCACGCCGCTCGATGTCTCCTGCCAGTTCAACACAGAGATGCGCGCGCTCATCGCCAGCTCCGAGGAGCTCTATGCGCGAGTGGCCCGCCTCGAGCGCCAGTTCCTGGCCCGCAGGTCCCGCTTGTCGGCGATGCCGATCAATCCGGCGCATGTTCTGCTGACGCGGCTTGAACGGGCCTTCTGAGCCGTCCGGCCGGACAGCCCGCCGCAAAACGGTGCGTCACGCGCGAATGCTGCTTGCAGTCCTGCGACAAGCTCATAGACAGGCCTGATGCTGCGGCGATCGCGTTTGGGCAGGTGTTCCCGTGCAGGTGGGACTTTCATGGCGATCCTGCTGGCGGCGCAGGGCGCGCTGACGTGCGACCGCGCGCTGGCGCAAACGTCGCCCGGTCAAGCCACCCCATCGCCCGACGCCGCGCAGGACGCGCTCGATCTCGATGACATGCCCGACATCGGCCTCGACTGGCCGGACCTCGATCAGTCGGGGGAAACTCTGGCAGTGGAGGGCAGTGACGCCGGAGGAGAGGCCGAGCCCGCGCTAGCTGGCGGGCAGGGGACAGCAACGCCTGCAACGGAAGCTCCCGCCGGCACTGAGCCGGACCCCCTAGGCGGCACGGCGGGCGAAGCGGCAGCCCTTGCTGCGCTCGACCCCACCCAGCCGCTGCGTTATCAGCTCAATCTTGAAGGGCTGGACGATGCCGCCGATCCCATGTTCTACAGCCGGTTCGATGCGCTGTCGGCGCTGCGGACGGGGGAAGGCGACCGTGCCAGCATCGCGCAGATCCGGCGTCGGGCGCAGACCGATGAGGAACTGCTCGAAGATCTGCTGCGCACCCGGGGCTATTATGAGGGCCGGAGCCGTGCGCGCTTTGGCGTCAGTGGAGCAAGTGACCCCTATGTCCGCGTCGCGCTGCGCGCCGTCCCCGGCCAGCGCTTCGCCCTGAGCGCGGTGGAGGTGTTCGGGCTGGAAGGAACGATGGCGGACGGCAAGCCGTTGCGCTCGCTTTTCCCGGTGAAGGTCGGCGACCCGGCCGACACCGACACAATATTGGCCGCGACGAGCGCTTTGCGCGTCAGCCTCGAGGAGGGCGGCTATCCATTTGCGCAGGTGCGCGAGCCGGTGCTCACTGTCGATCATCAGCAGCGTCAGGCCCTACTCAGCCTTAATGCCGATACCGGCGACTTTCTCCGCTTCGGCTCAATCCGTGTGAATGAGGGCGCGCCGTTCGATGCGCGGCACGTGGCCGTCATCAGCCGCTTCTCGCCCGGCGACCCGTTCAAGCAAAGCGAGCTGACCGATCTCAACCGGGCCATCGTCGCGACCGGGTTGGTCTCCCAGCTTACCATCACACCCGCAGCGCGGCCGGACCGCGAGGCGGTGGACATCGTCGTGAACATGAACCGCGCGCCGCCACGGACGATCGCGGGGGAAATCGGTTATGGCACCGGCGAAGGCGCGCGCGTGGAAGTGCGCTGGCAGCACCGCAATCTCGTCCCGCCGGAAGGAGCGGTGACGCTGCGCGGCGTGATCGGTACGCAGGAACAGAGCGCGTCCGCGATCTTCCGGCGCAACAATCTGTGGCAGCGCGATCAGGCTCTCAATGGCGAGCTCAGCATCGCCAATGTCGATCAGCCGGCTTATGACGCGCTGACCGCCGGCATCGCCGCGAGCCTGGAAAAGCACACCAACCTGATTTTCCAGAAGGAATGGACCTGGTCCGCCGGCCTTGAGCTGCGCGTCAGCGACGAGCGGCGCCTATATGAGGGGTCGCCCGATCCGGTGCGGCGCCGCTATCTCATTCTCGCCCTGCCGACGAGCCTGACTCATGACGGCAGCGACGATCTGCTCGATCCGCGCAAGGGCTTCCGCCTCGGCGGGCGCCTGTCTCCCGAACTGTCCCTGCAGGATGGCGCGTTCGGCTATGTCCGCGCGCAGATCGATGGCAGCACCTATATTCCGGTCGGCGAGCGGCTGACCATTGCCGGGCGCGCGCGTCTCGGCACCATCGTCGGCGCGTCGGCCGACCGCATCGCGCCGACGCGGCGCTTCTACGCCGGCGGCGGCGCCTCCGTGCGTGGCTATGCCTATCAGGCCATTGGCCCGCGCGACCTCAATAACGATCCGGTGGGCGGGCGCAGCCTTGGCGAAATCTCGCTGGAAGCGCGCTATCGCTTCGGCAGTCTCAACCAGTTCGGCATCGTGCCGTTCATCGATGCCGGGACGATTTCGCCCGATCCCCTGCCGACGATCCGCGAGATGCGTGTCGGCGCGGGCCTTGGATTTCGCTATTACAGCAACTTCGGGCCGATCCGGATCGATGTCGGCACCCCACTCAATCCGCAACCGGGTGACTCGCGCATCGGCGTCTATGTGTCGCTGGGGCAGGCCTTCTGATGGCCGCGCAAGACGAGCCCGTGCCGGAGGGTGCCTCGGAGCAGGCGCCGCCGCCGCCCCGCCGCAAGCGTTCGCTGCTGCGCTCGGGGTTCAGCCTTTCGGTCATCCTGCTCATCGTGGCGCTGGTGGTGGCGCTCTGGGGTGGGGTACGCTGGCTGGATAGCGAAGGCGGCCATCGCTTCATCATCCGCAAGATCGCGCAGTGGGAGGCGACCTCCGGCCTGCGTATCACCGTGGGCGCCATTGAGGGGCGCGTCTTCAACGACATGGTGCTGCGCGATGTGCGCTTTTTCGATACGCAAGGGCAGTTCGCCAGGGTCGATCGCGCCGATGTGAGCTGGTATCCGCTCGGCTGGCTCTCCAACCGGCTCGATCTTGATCGGCTGCACATCCATTCGGCCGACCTTTCCCGCCGGCCCGCGCTCAAGCCCTCCACCTCGCCCAAGCAGCCGCTGCTGCCGGGGTTCGACATTCGGCTGGCGGACCTGCGGGTGGACAGGCTGGGCATCGGCCCGGCGGTGCTGGGTGAGGCGCACGTCGTCCGCGCAATCGGCAATGCCGATGTGCGCTCCGGTCGCGCGGTGATCGATCTTCTGGCGAGCGCGCCGCGCACGGGCGATGTGCTGCGTCTCGCGCTGGACAGCCGGCCCGATGATGGCCGGTTCGATCTCGATGCGATTGTCGTCGGGCCACAGGGCGGCGTGATCGCGGGCACCCTGGATGCGCAGCAACCGGTGTCGTTTCGCATCCATGGCGATGGCGATTGGCGCCGCTGGAAGGGCCGGCTTACGGCGTTGACCGCCAATCGCCTTACTGCGAACGTCGCACTGACCGCAGTGGAGGGCCGCTATCAGGCGAAGGGCCCGTTGGCCTTGCTCGGCCCGCTCGAACCGCTGACCGCGCTGGGCAGCCAGCAGGCGCAGATCGAGGCGGACGTGCGGTTCGACAACCGGCTGCTCTCGGGCACCGCCTCGCTGGCGATGCCAGCCGCCAAGCTGACGGCCAATGGCGGTGTGGATTTCGGCCGCAATCGTTTCGATGAGCTGCGCGTTTCGGCGGTGGTCGCGCGGCCCGGCCAGTTGGCGAAGGGCGTCGCCGGCCAGTCCGTCAATCTGCGCGCCCGGCTGTCCGGCGCATTCGATGCGATGGAGGTGGGGTATCTGCTGACCTCTGCCGAGCTGCGGCAGGGCGGGTTGGCGCTTCGCAACATCCGTCTGGAAGGCGAGGGCCGGCTGAACGGCCCGCGCGGACGCTTCCCCATCCGGCTGACGGCGCAGGCACTGACTGTCGGCCAGCGCGCTGTGGACGAGCGGCTGCGCAATCTCGTCGTTCAGAGCGTGCTGCTGAAGAATGGCGATGATCTGCGCATGGATCGCTCGGACGTGCGGGCGAGCGGTTTTCGCGGGCAGATCGAGGGGCAAGGCAATCTCGGCTCTGGGAGCTACCTCGCGAGTTTTCGCGGCGGTCTGAATGGACTGGAGATTGCCGGCCTGGGTCGGCTCGATCTCGATGCCGTGCTGCGGCTGGCCCGACCGCCGCAAGGGCAGAGCAGCTTTTCCGGCACTGCCCGCGCGACGATGCGGCGGCTCGACAATGGCTTCCTGCGTGGCCTTGGGGACGGGTTGCCGGTCATCACCAGCCAAGTCGGGCTGGCGTCGGGCGGCGGCATCGCGTTGCGCGATCTGCGGCTGGTGGCGCCCGCGCTCACCCTTTCCGGCCAAGGGCGGATCGACGGCGCTGGTCAACTCGATCTTCGCGGGCAGGGCGAGCATCGCGATTATGGTCCTCTGCAACTGGCGCTTGCCGGCAAGCCGGATCGCCCCCGGGTTGACATCACCCTTGCGCGCCCGCTGCCGGCAGTCGGCCTAGCCAATGTCCACGCGCTGCTGACCCCTGACGATCAGGGCTATGCCGTGACGGTCGAGGGCGGCTCGATGTTCGGCACCTTCGCCGCGACCGGCGCGATCCTGCTGCCGCGCGGTGGCGCCGCGACCATCTCGGTGGCGGATCTGGGGGTTAGCGGCGTCACGGTGCGGGGCGATCTCGTGCCCGTCGATGGCGGCTTGCAGGGCGCCCTGTCGCTCTCCGGTCCCGCCGAGGGCGCGGTGACGCTGGGCATGGTCGATGGCGTGCAGCGCATCGGCTTCGATGTCGACCTGAGCGGCGCCAATTTCACGGGATCGCCGGGGATCGTCATCAATCGTGGCTCGCTGGAGGGCGAAGCGCTGCTCCGTCCTGGCGCGGTGACGATCAACGCCAATGCGCAGGGTCGCGGCGTACGCGTCGGCGGCGTGCGGATCGGGCGGTTCGCCGGTGCGCTCAAGCTGGTCAATGGCGAGGGAACGGCCACCGTCTCCATGAATGCGCGGACGGGGCGCAGCTTCGATCTGCAGGCGCGCGCCGGCATCGCGCCGAACCGGATCAGCATCGATCTGGATGGCTCGCTGGATGAATCGGCGATCCGGCTCGACCGGACGGCAGTGCTCAGCCGGGAAGAGGATGGCTGGCGCTTGGCGCCGGCGACCGTGCGAATGCAACGCGGCGCCCTGCGCCTGTCCGGCTTTATCGGCGGGACGCGCACCGAGATGGACGCCAAAATGCAGGCCGTGCCGCTGCTGCTGCTCGATCTCGCCAATGACGATCTGGGATTGGGTGGCACCATGGACGGCACGGCGCATTATGTCGCGCCGGTCGACGGGCCGCCGACCGGCAAGCTCAATTTGCGCGTGAAAGGCCTCACTCGCTCTGGCCTGGCGCTCAGCTC
Organism: Sphingobium sp. B12D2B; assembly: GCF_025961775.1. Classification (NCBI taxonomy): domain Bacteria; kingdom Pseudomonadati; phylum Pseudomonadota; class Alphaproteobacteria; order Sphingomonadales; family Sphingobiaceae; genus Sphingobium; species Sphingobium sp. B12D2B. Next base: position 2,638,418 of record NZ_JAOQOH010000001.1, on the reverse strand, counting down.
AGCGCCGATCGATATGGGCCTCAATGCCGAGCTGGATACGCGCCGACTGGCAGCCCGTGCCGTGGTGGCGCGTGGCGGGAAGGTGGTCGGTCGCGCGCAGGCGCTGGTGACACCGCTTGGCAGCGGGTCGCTGAGCCAGCGTCTGTTCCGGTCGCCCTTGCAGGCCCAGTTCCGCTATGCCGGCGATGCCGACACGCTCTGGCGGCTCACCAATGTCGAGATCGTTTCGCTGGGCGGCGATCTGCGCCTGTCCGCCAGTGCCGGCGGCACCTTGTCGGACCCGCGCATTGAAGGGACGCTCTCCACGCGCAATGGCCGCATCACCAGCCCGGTGACCGGCATGGTGATCCGCGATGTGCAGGCGAGCGGTCGGTTCAACGGATCGCAACTGTCGATTCCAGACCTTCAGGGCCGGGCCGGCAGCGGCAAGGTTACCGGTACGGCGGTGTTCGATCTCTCTGCCGAGCGCGGCATCGGCATGGATATCGCGCTGCAGGCAGATCGCGCAGTGCTGATGGACCGCGACGATGTCGGCGCGACAGTGACCGGCCCCGTACGCATCGTCTCCTCCGGCAGCGGGGGCACGATCTCGGGCAATCTGGAGGCCGTCTCCAGCCGGTTTACGCTCGGGCGCGCCAGTTCGTCGACGGAAATTCCGCGTCTGCGTCTGGTGGAGATCAACCGCTCGGGCGATCAGGTGGAGCGGGCGCGGGCGGACGCGCCCTGGCGGCTCGACATCACCGTCAAGGCGCCGCGCGGGCTCATCGTTGAGGGGCTGGGGATGCAGAGCGAATGGTCGGCCGATCTCAAGATCGGCGGGCTGGCGACCGCGCCGGCCTTTTCCGGCGTGGCGACGCTCACGCGCGGAACCTATGATTTCGCGGGGCGCCGGTTCGACCTGCAGGAGGGGCGCCTGACCTTTACCGGCAGCACGCCGGTCAATCCGCGCCTCGATATCCGCGCGGTCGCGGACGTGCAGGATCTGAGCGCGACGATCAACGTCACCGGCACCAGCATGCGGCCGATCATCGCCTTCTCCAGCATTCCGGCGATGGCGCAGGATGAACTGCTCTCCCGCCTGCTGTTCGGCACCTCGATCGCCAACCTCTCGGCGCCTGAGGCGCTGCAGCTTGCCTCGGCCGTGGCGGCATTCCAGGGCGGGGGTGGCGGTCTTGACCCGATCAACGCCGTCCGCCGCGCGACCGGCCTCTCGCGGCTGCGCGTGCTGGCGGCCGATACCACCACGGGACGGCAAACCTCGATCGCGGCCGGCAAGAATATCGGCGAGCATCTCTATGTCGAGCTGATTACGGACGGGCAGGGCTATAGCGCCACCAGCATCGAATATCAGATCACCCGCTGGCTGGCCTTGATCTCCACCGTGTCGACCATCGGCCGGCAGAGCGCGGCGGCGCGGATTTCCAAGGATTATTGAGCCGGGGCGGGCGGCGTCAATCGGCGGCGCCAGCTGCCGTGGCGGAACCAGTAGAGGCAGAGCAAGGCCGCCGCGACATTGGCGATCGGATAACTCCACCATACGCCTGCGATGCCCCAGTGGGTGGCATAAGCAATCAGATAGGCCGCCGGCATCTGGAACCCCCATTGCATGATGATCGAGATGACCATCGAGTGGCTCGGGCTGCCCGCGCCCCGGAATGCCCCGAGTAACGCTTGCGGCACGGTGAGCACGCCCAGAAAGGGGAAGTAGACATAGGCGAAGGTCGAGGCGAGGGCGATCACATCCGGCTCGCCCGGCGCCAGCGCGGCCATGATCGCCGGCACGAATGGCAGATTAAACAAGCCGATGAGCGTCATCCCGCCAAAGCCGAGCCAGGCAGAAAGGCGCGCAGCCTGTTCCGCGCGCTCGGTGAGGCCGGCGCCGACATTCTGGCCGACCACGGCTGCGGTGGCGATGGAGAGGCCGAGCATGGGCGTAAACCAGAAGAACAGCGGCCGCGTCCCCACGCCATAAGCAGCAAGGCCGAGCGTGCCGAAGCTGGCGGCCAGCGCCATGAGCAGCACCGAGCTGAAGGTGCGGATCGCCTGCTCGATGGAAGCAGGCAGGCCAAGCCCCAGCGCCAGGCGGATATGCGACCAGTCCGCGCGGAAATGCCGGGCCCGCACATGCAGGGCGGATCGCCCTGAGAGCATGTGATGGAGCAGTACCAGCAGCGCGCCGATCTGCACGATCACCGTCGCCAGCGCAGCCCCGGCAATGCCCAGGGCGGGAAACGGCCCGATGCCGAAGATCAGCAGCGGATCGATCAGTGCATTGGCGATGACGCTGCCGATCTGCACGCGCATGGCAAAGCGCACCTCGCCGGCGGCCTGCAACATCGCCTGCATGGCCATGAAGCCAAACATCGGAACCATGCCGATGAAGCGGATGTGCAGATAGTCGGTTGCCCGCGCATGGATCGCCGGCTCCACGCCGATGAGGGTGAGCACGGCCGACGCGGAGAAGGCGCCCGAGAGGGTGAAGGCCAGCGCGACAATGCCGACCATCAGCAGGGTCTGCGCTGCGACATGATCGAGCGCCTCCATGCGCCGCGCGCCCATATTCTGCGCGATCAGCACGGCGCCGGCGGTCGATAGGCCTGAGCCCAGGCCGATCAGCACGAAGAACAGCGGGCCGCTGGCGGTCACCGATGCAATTGCGGCCTCGCCGAGCCGGCCAACCCAGAAGGCGTTGACAATATCGAAGCTGGCCTGCGCGAGATTGGTGACGGTGATCGGCCAGGCTACGCGCAGCAGCACCGTGAGCAGCCGCCCTTCCGTCATCGAGACGCTTCTGCCGCTCATTGTCGCGCGATCCTCCCCCAGCTTCGCTCAGGGGTAGAGAGCGGCCCTGCGGATGACAAGCGACGATGATTCGCGCGCCCTATGCGTGAAGTCGGCGTGGGTCATCGGCATTCACCCACAACAAAAGGCCCGGGATCTTTCGATCCCGGGCCTTCCGTTTCGCTTAATCCTGGGGATCAGGAGCTGTAATACATGTCGAACTCGACCGGGCTGGGCGCCATTTCCCAGCGGTACACTTCCGGCCACTTCAGTTCGATATAGGCGTCGATCTGGTCCTTGGAGAACACGTCTCCCTTGAGCAGGAAGTCGTGGTCGGCTTCCAGGCTGTTCAGCGCTTCACGCAGCGAGGCGCAAACCGTGGGAACCTGGCTCAGCTCTTCGGGCGGCAGATCGTAGAGGTTCTTGTCCATCGCCTCGCCGGGGTGGATCTTGTTCTCGATGCCGTCGAGGCCGGCCATCAGCAGCGCAGCGTAGCACAGATAGGGGTTGGCCATCGCGTCGGGGAAGCGGAACTCGACGCGCTTCGCCTTGGCACCCGAACCGTAAGGAATACGGCAGGAAGCCGAGCGGTTGCGGGCCGAATAGGCCAGCAGCACGGGCGCCTCGAAACCGGGGACCAGACGCTTGTAGCTGTTGGTCGTCGGGTTGGTGAAGGCGTTAAGGGCCTTGGCGTGCTTGATGACGCCGCCGATGAAGTACAGGCACATGTCGGACAGGCCGGCATAGCCGTTACCAGCGAACAGCGGATTGCCCTTGTCCCAGATCGAGATGTGGGTGTGCATACCCGAGCCGTTGTCCTGCGCGATCGGCTTGGGCATGAACGTGGCGCTCTTGCCATAGGCCTGGGCGACCATCATCACGACATACTTGTAGATCTGCATGCGGTCGGCGGTGGTGACCAGCGTGCCGAAGGTGAGGCCCAGTTCGTGCTGCGCGGCGGCCACCTCATGGTGGTGCTTGTCGCAGGGCAGGCCCATTTCGAGCATGGTCGTGACCATCTCGGCGCGGATGTCCGTGCAGGGATCGACCGGCGCGACGGGGAAGTAGCCGCCCTTGGCGCGCGGACGGTGGCCGAGGTTGCCGGCTTCATATTCGCGGCCGGTGTTGGTCGGCAGCTCGATGTCGTCGATCTTGTAGAAGGACTCGTTGTAGTCCGTATTGAAGCGGACGTCGTCGAACATGAAGAACTCGGCTTCCGGGCCGACATACACAGTGTCGCCGAAACCGGCGGCCTTGACATAGGCCTCGGCGCGCACGGCGGTCGAGCGCGGATCGCGGCCATAGAGTTCGCCGCTCGAGGGCTCGACGATGTTGCAGAACAGGATCATCATCGGCGTCGCGCTGAACGGATCGACATAGACCGCGTCCAGATCGGGCTTCAGGATCATGTCGGACTCGTTGATCGCCTTCCAGCCCTCGATGGAGCTGCCGTCGAACATGAGGCCTTCCTCAAGCTCGTCCTCGCCCAGCACGCCGGCGCACATGGTCAGGTGCTGCCACTTGCCCTTGGGATCGGTAAAGCGCAGATCGACCCATTCGATCTCCTTTTCCTCGATCATCTTGAGGATGTCTTTGGGCGTATTGGCCATGAGGATGTTACCTTCTCTTTGGTCTGAGTTGTTGCGGGTCTTCGGTCAGCGAACGGAAACGGTCAGATGGCAGCTTCGTCGAGCTCGCCGGTGCGGATGCGCACGGCCTTTTCGACAGGGATGACGAAGATCTTGCCGTCACCGATGCGGCCCGTCTGTGCGGCGCTGGAGATGGCATCGACCACGCGATCGACGATCTCGTCCGCCACCACCACTTCGAGCTTCACCTTCGGCAGGAAGTCCACGACATATTCGGCGCCGCGATAAAGCTCGGTGTGACCCTTCTGTCGCCCGAAGCCCTTCGCCTCCGTGACGGTGATTCCGGAAACGCCGACCTCGTGCAGCGCTTCCTTCACATCATCCAGCTTGAACGGCTTGATGATTGCTTCCACCTTCTTCATGTCAAACGCACCCCTTTGTTTCGCGGTTTGATTGCGGACCGCGACATGCTGCCCGGACGATTTCGACCCAGGCGACATGCGCGACCGCGCAGGAAATCGGACGCTACAGCGCCCGTTCGCGAATCACCAGCGAAGCATTGGACACTTTGCGACGACTTGTCGATATTGCCCGGATTTCGGGCATTTTGGGCAGCAGTTGCCCAAATAATAGGCACCGATCTGCGCCTATTGAAACACGAGCTCCGGATAGCGACCAGCTTCAATAAGGCGGGCGGTGCAAACCCTTGGGGCTGAGCGTGAAAATCTCGCAGCCATCCTCGGTAATGCCGATCGAATGCTCGAACTGCGCCGAGAGCGAGCGGTCGCGCGTGACCGCCGTCCAGCCATCCTCGAGCATTTTCACCGTCGGCTTGCCGGCATTGATCATCGGCTCGATGGTGAAGATCATGCCCGGCCGCAATTCGGGGCCGGTGCCGGGTCGCCCGACATGGATGACTTCGGGCGCGTCATGGAACACCCGGCCGAGGCCGTGGCCGCAGAAATCCCGCACCACGCCATAGCGATGCCGCTCGGCATAGCTCTGGATTGCATGACCGATGTCGCCGAGATGATTGCCCGGCTTTGCCTGCTCGATGCCGAGCATCAGGCAGTCATAAGTCACGTCGACCAGGCGCCGCGCCTTCACCGGTACATCGCCGACCAGGTACATGCGGCTGGTGTCGCCATGCCAGCCCTCCACCAACGGGGTCACGTCGATGTTGACGATGTCGCCGTCCTTGAGCGGCTTGTCGCCCGGCATCCCGTGGCAGATCACATTGTTGAGGCTGATGCAGCAGCTATACGCATAGCCGTGATAGCCCAGCGTCGCGGGGACGGCGCCGGCATCCAGCATCATCTGGCGGATGAAATCATCGATGTCGGAGGTCTTCGCGCCCGGCACGACCAGTGGTACGATCGCATCGAGAATCTCGGCCGCCAGCCGGCCCGCCTTGCGCATTCCGGCAAAGCCCTCCGGGCCATGCAGCTTGATGGCGGAGGTGCGGACGTTCTGGGTTTCGGCGGTCGGCGTGAGATAGGTCGTCATCCGCTCCATATAGGGGGAGGCGTGCGGAAAGGCGATAGGCTTGCCAGGGGAAGGGGGGACGCAATGCAGGACGCTGCCGAAATGGCCGGAGGGGACCTCAGCGGAGGCTGCGCGTGCGGCGCGGCGCGCTATCGCGTTTCGCGCGCGCCGATCTTCGTGAACAATTGCCACTGCCGGCGCTGCCAGGTGCAGACGGGGTCGACGTCGGTCGTCAACATGTTCGTGGAGGCCGAAAGCGTGGGCCTCTTGAGCGGAACGCTCAGCGAGCATGTCGTAAAGGCAGGCAGTGGCGGCGACCATATCATCTGCCGCTGCACGGCATGCGGGACGGCGCTCTGGAGCTATTATCCCCGGCTGGGCAGGCTGGGCGTGGGGGTGCGGGTCGGTACGCTGGACGACCCCGCGCGGGTGAAGCTGGACGCAGTGATCTTCACCGCCAGCAAAATGCCATGGACGGCGCTGCCCGAGGATATCCCGTGCTTTGAGGCTACCTACAATCCGGCGGAACTCCTCCCGCCCGACCGTTTCTCGCGCCTTGAGGCGCTCATCGTCCAGCGCGCGGCTGGCGGCGGATGACAGCGCAGGGCAGAAATTTTCCGGTCTCGCTTGGCGCGATGGGGCGCCGGGTCTAAAGCCGGGCGATGAGCGAACGCATCTGGACTGCCGCCCTTCTCGTGATCGGCGACGAGATTCTTTCTGGTCGCACGCAGGACCGCAATGTGGCGCAGATCGGCACCTGGCTGAACGTGCAGGGCATCCGCCTGCGGGAAGTGCGCGTGGTGGGTGATGATGCGGCGGCAATCGGCGAGGCCGTGAATATCCTGCGCGCCCGCAACGATTATCTCTTCACAACCGGCGGCATCGGCCCGACGCACGATGATATCACGGTCGATTCCATCGCGGCTGCCTTGGGCGTGCCCGTGGTCGTCCATCCCGAAGCGCGTGCAATTCTGGAAGCCTATTACGCCTCGCGCGGAGGCATCAACGAGGCGCGGCTGCGCATGGCGCGCGTGCCGGAGGGCGCCGCGCTGATCCCGAATCATTATTCCGGCGCCCCGGGTATTCGGGTCGGCAACATCTTCATCATGGCCGGTGTGCCGCACATCACGGCAGGCATGCTCGCGGAACTGACCGGCAAGCTCGAGGGCGGCGCGCCGCTGCTCTCGCGCACCATTGGCTGCAATGTCGCCGAAAGCGAGATTGCCGATCAGCTCGCCCAGATCGAGCGGCGGCACGAGGGGTGCCAGATCGGCAGCTATCCCTTCTTCCGCGAAGGCAAGGTCGGGGCCAATTTCGTAGTCCGCGCCACCGATCAGGCGCGGCTCGATGCCTGTGTGGACGATCTCAACGCGGCGCTGGTCGCGGCGGGTTTTCAGCCGGTCGACGGCGGTATCTGACGCACAGAGGGCGGCCCGCGCCTGGCGGTGATGCGGGGGCGTGCTCTATCCCGCATACTCCGTCGCGCGAACGAACATCCGCACGAGACGCCGGCGAAGAGCCTGACGCTGGTCGAAATTGTCGACGGTAGCCGAGCGCGCGAGATCCCCGCAACGCCCCGAGAAATGGACTGCCCCGGCATCCTCGGCGCAGCGCGCGAGCCAGCCGGCCGATGTGGCGACGGCGCGGTCATGGATCGTCAGCGCGCGGGTGCAGAGCGCCGGCATGTCGTCGGTGCAGCCCATCGCGAAGGCCAGATAAGCGATATAGTCCGGCGCCCACACATCGTCGGAGACGTCCATCGCATCAGCGTCTGGAATGTCATCCGCGAGGATTTCGCAGCCATTTCCGTCGATGAACGGGCTATCATTGTGGAGGAAGCAGGCGCGGGACAGGATGTTGAAGGCCCGGTCCAACTGTGGTTGGCCGGCCAGACCCCTGCGGTAGATGATGCCCAGATATTTGCAGGCATAAGGGCCAATCCCGATGTCGGATGAATCGCAGACGCGGGCCATTTTTTCCTGCGCGGCGCCATAGTTGCGCAGCGTGGTATTCAGAAAATAGATCTTGCCGGCTTCGTAGCAGCCCCCCATCTGAATGCCCGCGGCGCAGGAGGCTTCGTAAGCGACGAGAGCGGCGCTCGCATCGCCCCGCCGTTCCGCCGTGACGCCCGCCTGCCAGCAACTGTCGACGTTCGAGTCTTTCACGCAGGCAGCGGAAGACTGCTCGCCCCCGAACGAGGCCTGCGCCGGCTGGGCAGTCGCTGCGCTCGAGAGAAACATCGCGCCGATCATCATGACGAGGGCTGCCAGCGCTGATCGCATTCTTTGTCTCCCGAGCCGACGAATGGGCCGCATCAGTCAGGAAGCGGCCATCACGCGCTGAATCTGCCGACCTCCGCTGCGTGGATCAAGCGCAGTGGAGCGGCCACCCTCAAATGCACCGTGCGAGCGGGAAAATTCAACCGGTTCGGCGGCTTAATGCTGGTGGGAATTTCTGGAAATTGGAGCGGGTGAGGGGAATCGAACCCCCGTCGTCAGCTTGGGAAGCTGCTGCTCTACCATTGAGCTACACCCGCTAATCAGGCGTTTCGCGCTGATCAGGCCGTCCCTGTCGCATCGGTTTGGCAACCGCGGCGGCGGCGACGCCTATGGCATAGGCTCATCACAGCGTCAATTTGCGAACGACGCGGGTCGGCGCCTGACACTGCGGCTCGTGAAACGCATGAGCAGCCAAGTTGCAGTCGCGAAAGGTCGGGCTTGAACGGTATCAACTTCGCTGAGAATCGACCGGCTGCTTGCCGGCTGCTCTGTTAGCAATACCGAAACATCCGAAGTCGACCTCAGCCAAGTTGCTTTCCCGTTTGATCAAGACGAGCGCTCTGTGCACCGCGACCATCTTGCGACGTCCCTCGACGAGATTTGATAGAGCGGCAGACATATCATCCAACAGCTTTTGAAAGCGCGCCGGCTCAATCACCGTGGTACGTTTGGTTTCGAGGATACTTGTCGTCAGCCGCGCCAGATCGAGCAGGGCCAGGTCCGTACTGTTGAAGGCGGTTTCGATGTCGGCCGCAATGGTGCGACCGCCGGCTTCAGAAATGTCCATAAATCCTCCGAGATGCAGATGTACCGGGTGACGCCGCCAGTGTTAGCCTGGGAACCTTTTCTCGCAAGTGTGCTGCCAGCTCCAGCGGGCGGGAACCCTCACGGATTGGCGGCGTTGGTTCAATTGGTCTGGCATGTGGCGGCGGGGATGCTGCTCAACTCCTCCTGGGACCTTTTCGGGGAAGTATAATCGTCACGAATATCCCTTATTGTGGCGCACCACCGGACCCGAGCCTGCTGCTCCTTAGCTGGAACTTCGATCCCTGGTTGTTGGCCGCCATGCTGGGCGGGACGATCCTGCTGCTCGCGACCGTCGGGCGACAGCGGCCCGGACTCGTCGCCGCCGGTTGCGGCATCATGCTGATCGCCTTCGTGTCGCCGCTCTGTGCGCTCGCAAGCGCAATGTTCTCCGCGAGAACCGTGCACCACATTCTGCTGGTCGCCTGCGCGGCGCCGGTCTTTGCGCTTCTTCTGCCGCGCGGGCGCTCCGGCAGCGCGGCGCTGCCCTTCGCCGTATCCACGGGCACGCTCTGGCTTTGGCACATCCCCGCTTTCTACACGGCGGCGCTCAATCATCATGGTCTGTACTGGCTGATGCAGCTTTCCCTGCTCGGCACCGCCATCTGGTTCTGGCACGCGATACTCTCGGCACGCGCGGCGTGGCCTGCCGCGATGGTCACGCTTGCCGCCGGGGTCGGGCAGATGGGCCTGCTGGGCGCGCTGATCACCTTCGCACCGCGCGTGCTCTATCCCCATCACCGCATCGCGCCCCTGGCCTATGGGATCGATCCCTTGCACGATCAGCAGCTTGCCGGTCTGATCATGTGGGTTCCGGCGATGCTGCCTTATGCCGTGATCGCCGGATTGATCGCGCGGCGCGCTTGGAGCGACGGCTGGCGGTGGACGCCCGCGTGACAGCGTGGATTCCGCTCATCAAGGGATTGCACATCGCCGCGATCCTGTTGTGGGCTGCCGGCCTGATCGCCTTGCCGCTGCTGTTGGCGCAGCATGAGCGCGGGCAGGGTCAGCAGGCGTATCAGCGCATCCGCCGCTTCACCCATTATGGCTATACTCATTTGCTGACCCCCGCTGCGGTGATCGCGGTTGCGGCCGGCACCGCGCTGTTGTTTCTGCGCGAAGTGTTCGTGCCCTGGATGTTCGGCAAGCTGCTGTTCGTGGGGCTGCTGGTCGGGCTGCACGCTTGGATCGGCAATCTCGTCGTGCGGATGGGCGAGCATGGCAATCAGCGTCAGCCCTCGCCGATCCTGCCGCTCGTGCTGCTCGCCCTCCTTCTGTGCGCGGCGATCTTTGCGATCGTACTAAGCAAGCCCTCCATCGACTTGACCATGCCGGACTGGCTGACGACGCCGCGCGGCCGTCAATTGCCGGTCGACGAGGTGCCGATTTGATAGTCAAACACCAGCTTGCCGCCATGCCATCCGGCAAAGGCCACGAAAATGGCCGACAGCACGGAGAGCAGCAGGCCGTAAGGGAGCACGGCGGATTCATAGCCGGACAGCCGATAGCCCCAATTGGCGCCGAGGACGGACAGCAGGGTGATCGCGACGATGAAGTGCGTCCAGCTTGCCGCACGAGCGCGAATACCCGGCACGCTAAGCAGCTCGACGGTTCCGGAAAGGCCGGCGAGCAGGCCCATCAGAAAGGCCATGCCGGTGCTCCACAGCGCCGCGCGCGCCCAGAAGCCGTCTCCGGTCCACCAATAGAAGAGATCGGCGCCCAGCGCGCAGGCCGCGAGGCCGATCGGGAACGAGACGAGCATGGCGTGAACGGGGTGCCCAGAGACCGCGATTTTCGATTCGGCGTCATCGAAGGAGGGGTTCGCGCTGATTGGGTCGGTCAGCGCATCTTCGCGCTGTTCGGTGCTGGGCATGGCCGTCCTTTACGCTGTCTGCGCTCTCGGGTCATAATGCCCGGCGCGGCGTTTTTCTCCAGCGGCTGTGCCGGCCGCTACTCGACGCTAGAGCCCGCAGGGCCGGCGGCGGATGCTATCGCATCCTTGTGGTGGGTCATGCTGGCCGGGGCGGTGGCGATCCTTGTGCTGGTCTGCGCGCTGCTCGCGCTCGCCTTTCGACGCGGCTCACTGGAGCGCCCGACCTCGGCCAAGCGGTGGATCATCGGCGGCGGGCTCATCTTCCCGTCCGTCGTTCTCGTCGCGCTGCTGGCTTATGGTCTGGTCATTGGCGAGCGGCTGCTGCCGCGCAACGATGCGCAGACCCTGCGCGTCATCGCCGAAGCGAGCCGGTGGCAGTGGACCTTCACGCAGCCCGGCCGCACCGGCGATGTCGTCACGCAGGATGTGCTCAACATTCCCGCCGGCCAGCCGGTTGATGTCGAACTGCGGACGCTCGACGTCATTCACGCTTTCTGGGTGCCGCGCCTCGCGGGCAAGATGGACGCCATTCCCGGCCATCGCAATGTCCTGCGCATCGAGGCCAACGTGCCGGGCGTTTATCATGGCCTGTGCGCCGAGTTTTGCGGCCCGGGGCACACGGGTCACGCCTTCCGCGTCGTCGCGCATGACCCAGCGGGTTGGGCGCGCTTTGTGGCGGGGGAGGGGCAGTGAAGGCGCTCCAGCTTCATCGTGCCCTAGAGCGCATCTGGGGAACGCCGCGCGGCTGGCGTGGCACCATCTCGACGGTCAATCACAGCGTGATCGGCGTGCGGTTGATGGTAACCGCCTTCATCTTCTTCCTGATCGGCGGCCTGCTGGCGATGCTGATCCGCGCCCAGCTGGCGACGCCGGGCAGCGCCTTTGTCGGGCCAGATATCTACAACCAACTGTTCACGATGCATGGCAGCATCATGATGTTCCTGTTCGCGATCCCGATGTTCGAAGGGTTCGCGATGTACATGCTCCCCAAGATGCTGGGCGCGCGCGATCTCGCCTTCCCGCGCATCACCGCCTATGGCTGGTGGTGCTATCTGTTCGGCGGCACGATGCTGATCGTGGCCATGCTGCTGGGCATCGCGCCCGATGCGGGCTGGTTCATGTACACGCCGCTGTCGTCCAAACCCTATTCGCCGGGGATCAATTCCGATTTCTGGCTGCTCGGCATCACCTTTGTGGAGATTTCCGCGATGGTGACGGCGGTCGACATCGTCGTCTCGATCCTCAAATTGCGGGCGCCGGGCATGTCGTTGGATCGGATGCCGCTGTTCGCCTGGTACATGCTGGTGACAGCGCTGATGATGCTGATCGGCTTCCCGCCGCTCATCCTCGGCTCCATCCTGCTCGAACTGGAACGTGCGTTCGGCTGGCCGTTCTTCGACGCGGCGCGGGGCGGGGACTCCCTGCTGTGGCAGCACCTCTTCTGGCTGTTCGGCCACCCGGAGGTCTACATCATCTTCCTGCCGGCCGCCGGCGCGATCTCGACCATCCTGCCGGTCATGGCGCGGACCCGCATCCTTGGATATGGCTGGATCGTGGCGGCGATCCTCGCGCTCGGCTTCCTGAGTTTCGGGCTGTGGGTCCACCACATGTTCACCGTCGGCATCCCGCATATGGCGCTGGCTTTCTTCTCCGCCGCCTCGACGCTGGTGGCGGTGCCGACCGGGGTGCAGATCTTTGCCTGGCTGGGCACGCTATGGGCCGGCCGGCCGCAAATGAAGCTACCGATGCTGTACCTGATCGGCTTCTTTGTCACCTTCGTGATGGGCGGGTTGACCGGCGTGATGGTCGCCATGGTCCCGTTCAACTGGCAGGCGCATGACAGCGCCTTCGTCACCGCGCATCTCCATTATGTGCTGTTCGGCGGTTTCGTCTTCCCGATGCTGGCGGCGGCCTATTACTGGCTCGGGCATTTTACGGGGCGGCAGTATAGCTACACGCTCGGCAAGGCGGCCTTCTGGCTGATCTTCACTGGCTTTCACCTGACCTTTTTCCTGATGCATCTGGTCGGCCTGCTCGGCCAGCCCCGCCGCATCGACAGCTATCCCGAGGGGCTCGGCTGGACGGGCTATAATCTGCTCTCGTCGGTCGGCGGCTTTGTGATGGCGACCGGCGTGGCCCTGTTCGTCATCGACATTGCGCTGCAGATTTTCCACGCGCCGCGCACCCGCCGCAACCCGTGGAATGCGGGCACGCTGGAATGGGCGATGATGCTGCCGCCGCCATCCTACAACATCGCGAGCCTGCCCCATGTCGATGACCGCGAGCCGCTCGAAAAGGCGCCCGACCTTGCGCTTTCGCTGGCGCGCGGGGAGGGCTATCTCGCCGAGCCGCGCCATGGCTGGCGCGAGACGCTGGCCGTCGACACGGCAAGCGGGCGGGTGGAGCACATCGTCGTCCTGCCGGGCAACACGACGCTGCCTTTGTGGACGGCGATGGTCACCGGCAGCTTCTTCCTGCTGATGCTGTTCAAGCTCTACATCTTGGCGCCGGTGCCGCTCATCCTGCTGGCGGCGCTTGGCTGGCGCTGGGCGTGGCTCCTTGGCGACAAGCAGGTTCGCGGCACGCTGCCCATCGGACATGGGGTCGAGGCGCCGCCCCATGCCGAGATAGGCGGATCGCCCGGCTGGTGGGGCAGCGTGTTCCTGCTGTTCGCCAACGGCACCTTCTTCGGCGCGCTTCTGTTCGGCCATGCCTTTCTCTGGATCATCGCCCCGAACTGGCCCCCGCCGGCGCTCGTCCTGCCTTCCCTCCCGATTTTGCTGGCGGGGATCGTGGGGGCGGGGGTGGCCGCGCTGTTCGGCCGCCGCCTGCGCCATGTTGCCATTGCCGGGGGTGGGCTGGCGACGTTGCTGGCTGCGTTGATCGTGACCGCCTGGCTGCTGTCTCCCGCACCCACGCTGCATGCTTATGGGGCGGTGGTGGCCGTGCTGCTCGGCTATGCCATACTCCACGCGGCACTCGCTCTGCTGATCGGCCTGTTCGTCTGGCAACGGCGTCGGGGAGGATATGTGGCCGCCACCCATGGCGCCGAGCCCAGGATCGCGCGGCTCTGGGCGGATTATGCCATTGCCGTCTGCGCCATCACGCTCATGTGCACCCATCTTTCCGGACTGCTGGCATGACCGCGTTGTTCCGAGCGATGGCAGGGTTGATCGCCTGGGCGGCGGCATTTGCGCTGTTATATGCCGTGCAGGGCCTCTCCTGCGCCTGGGGCTGGGACGATGCCGGCCTCGCCAGCGTGAGCGCTGCGCGGGTGGTGCTGGTCGTCATCTACCTGGTTTCAGTCGGCGCGGCAGCATGGCTATGCTGGGTCTTTAGGCCCCGCACCGGTCGCATGGACCTGCTCGCCTGGCTTGCCTTTGCCAGCGCCGTCACCGGTCTGGTCAGCATCTTGTATACCGGCATACCGGTCCTCACTGCGACCATCTGCACGTGAGAGCTCGCCTAGCCGGAAGGAAGGCCGTCGCCGGACGCGCTGTCGACGCCGGCCTCTCAGTGCGACCTTGATCGAGCCGGACATTCGCCGGGCTGATCTGGAAATCCGTGACTTTTCCGACCTTCAGCGCGTGACAAGCGCGCGAAACGCCCCTTATGGTGGCCCCGCTCCGTAACAAGCGATCAGTGCAGGCATCGCTGGGCGGAAGGCGACAGGAGGGGAAATTTGTGAGCAACAGGGTTCACCGCTGGCACACGCGGCTGATGGCCGCGGCAGGCGCCGCGCTTCTGGCAACGACGGCGACACCAGCCATGGCGCAGGCCTTTGGCGAGCGCAGTGCGGTCAATATTCCGACGTGCAACCGCGACTGTCTGATCGGCTATGCGCGCGATTACATGGCGGCGCTGGCGAAGAAGGACCCCTCGTCCCTCAAGCTCGCGGCAGACGTGCAGTTTACCGAGAACAATGTCGTCATCCCGATCGGCAAGGGTCTGTGGCGCTCGATCAGCAAGGTCGCGCCGACTGGCCTCGAAGCCGCCGATCCGCTCACCGGGCAGGTCGCCTGGTTCGGCGTCGTGTGGGAGCATGGCGAGCCGGCTTATTATGCGATGCGGATGCGCGTGCAGAATGACAAGATCGACCAGATCGAGACGGTCGTGCATCGCCGCACCGGCCTGCCGGCGCCCTTTGGCGATCCGGACAAGGTCGCGCATCACCCTGCCTTCAACGAGGTTCTGCCGCCCGATCAGCGCGTCTCGCGGGCGCGGCTGATTGCGGTGGCGCAGAGCTATTTCAACACGGTCGAGCGTAATGACGGCACGGTGTTTGCGCCGTTCACCGAGGATTGCGGGCGGCTGGAGAACGGCATCAGCACCACCGCGCCGGGCAAGGGCGTTTCCGCCGAGCCGGGCGCGAACGGCAATGCGGCCTCGCTGGCCTCGGGCTGCCTCGAACAGTTCAAGCTCGGCATCTACTACATCAATAAGCGCATCCGCGAGCGGCGCTTTCCGCTGGTCGACGAGGAGCGCGGCGTCGTCATTGCCTCCGGCTTCTTCGATCATGACAATGAGGTGGACCGCTACAAGCTGACCGACGGGCGCGAGATGAAGACCGCGCTCAAATGGCCGAACTCGATCACGCTCTTGGAAGCCTTCCGCGTGAGAGACGGTGCGATTCAGGAGATCGAAGCCGTGTTCACCTATGTGCCCTATTTCATGCACAATCCCTGGGCGACCGGCCGCGAGCATGGGGAGCAGGGCGAATGAGGCGCCCGCTTTTCACCGCAGCCGCGCTCTGCGCGCTCGTCACCGCGCCGGCCATGGCGCAGACCACGGCACAATCTTCTGCGCCTTGCGACTCCGCCTGCCTCAGCCAGCTCGCCGGCAGCTTCATGACCGCGATGGCCAAGGCCGATCCGGTCGGCGTGGCATGGTCCGACCCGGTGCTCTACGCCGAGAACAGCGTGCCGGTGCGCATTGGCGAAAGCTCCTGGGTCACGATCAAGGCGGTCGGTGATGCGCCGCTGGTGGTGACGGACAGCCAGACGGGCCGCGTGGTCTGGTTCGGCTCTGTCGAGGATCATGGCCAGCCCGGCTTCTACGCCATGGACATGGCGTCGGAGGGCGGCAGGATTGCCGCCGTGCAATCCGTCATCCGGCGCAAGCAGGGGCGCCAGCCCTTCGGTGATCCGGTTACCTACGCGCCGTCCAAGAGCCTGACGAGCAGACTCAGCCCGAAGGCACGCCTGCCGCGCGGTCAGATGACGGCGCTGGTCGATGCTTATTTCTCCTCTGTCGCCGCGAATGGGGAAGGACCGGCGGTCAGCTTCGACAAGGGCTGCACGACCATCGAGAATGGCGTGCCGGTGACGGGGCTGCTGGTCGCCAAAAGTGCGAAGGATGCCGGCTGTGCGGCGCCTTTGACGCGCGGCCTGTTCGGCGAGGTCGAGGCGCTGCGCCATGAGGTCGTGGCGGTCGATGAGGCACGCGGGCTGGTCGCTGCGATCGGCTATCGCGACCTCTCCGGGGCGCAGATGCAGTTCACCGGGCGGAACGGACAGAGCTACCCGGCTGAGGCCCATTATGCGCGCACCGTCGGTTTCGTAAGCATCTTCAAGATCGCCAATGGCCGTATCGCGCGGATCGAGACGATCTCCAATGAAGTGCCCTATCTCATGCCCGCGCCCTTCGCCAAGCCGCTGCCGAAGGACATCATCGTCGCGGACAAGGGCGTGTTCCCCGAGAATGCCGACGTCGATTCCAAGGGCAATTTCTACATCAGCAGCTTCAAGGGCAATATCTACCGTGCGGTGCCCGGCAGTACGCAGGCCGTCGCCTGGATCCGTCCGGACGAGAAGAACAAGCTGGCGGCGGTGCTGGGCGTGCTCGTCGACGAGCGGACCAACACACTTTGGGCCTGCTCGGTGCCGATGGGGCAGGCAGGGGCGGTGTCCGCGCTCGTCGCCTTCGACCTCGCATCGGGCGATCTCAAGAAGCGCTACGAGATGCCTGCGCCGGCCAGCGCGTGTAATGACATCGCGCTCGCCAAGGATGGCACGGCTTATATCGCCGAGACCACCAATGGGCGCATCTTCACGCTTGCGCCGGGTGCAGAGGCGGTGTCGCTGCTGGTCGAGGATAAGGCCCTGCTCGGCGGTGTCGATGGCATCGCCTTCAGCGAGGATGGCACGCTCTACGTCAACAATGTCCGGCAGAACATAATGCTGCGGGTCAATCTGCGAGGGGATGGCAGCTTTGCCGGCCTGACGAAGCTCAATGTCTCGCAACCGCTCAACGGGCCGGACGGCCTGCGGCCCATCGGGGGTAACCGCTTCCTGCAGGCCGAAGGGCCGGCAGGGCGGATCAGCCTGCTCACCATCGAAGGGGATGATGTGACCGTGAAACTGCTCAAGGATGGCATGGACGGCGTGCCCGGCGTCACCCACTTCGATGGCTTTGCCTATGCGGTGGAAAGCAAGGGTCGCTTCCTCTTCGACCCCGCCCTCAAGGGGCAGGACCCGGGCGCCTTCGCTTTGCGGGCCGTGCCGATGGGAGAACTGCGATGAGGCGCGCGGCATCGCTGGGACTACGGCTGGCGCTGGGGTCACTGCTCATCGCGGCCGGACCGGCGCAGGCGCAGATGCAGACGGGCATCGACCGGGAGATCGACACGCTCACCACGCGCGTCGAGAAACTGGAGGGCGCCCGCGCGGTGTTGAAGCTGCAGCGCGCCTTTGGCTATTATCTCGATCGGGGCCTGTGGCAGGACGCGGCCGACCTGTTCGCGGACAAGGGCAGCATCGAGATCGGCGCCGATGGCGTCTATATCGGCAAGGACCGCATCCGCGATTATCTGAAGGCCCTGCATGGCGGGCAGGATGGGCTGATCTATGGCCAGCTCAATGAGTGGGTGACGCTCCAGCCGGTCGTGGATGTCGCGCCCGATGGCCGCAGCGCCAAGGCACGGTGGCGGGACCTCGGAATGCTCGGCCAGCACAAGCAGCATGCCGAGTGGCGCGACGGCATTTACGAGAATGAGTATGTGAAGGAAGACGGCGTGTGGAAGATCGCGCGGTTGCACCTCTACATCAATTTCGTGGCGCCTTATGAAAAGGGCTGGGCACGCCTCAAGCCCGGTGAGGGGCTGACACGCAGCGCGGCCAGCAAGGCCATGCCGCCGGATCGCCCGTCGACCAGCACGCGCGCCTTCCCGGATCGCACGCTTCCGCCGTTCCACGCGCCCAATCCCGTGACTGGCCAGCCCGTGTCGGAGACCGTGCAATGAGCGCTCGCACCAGCATCATGGCCGCATTGATTGGCGGCCTTGTCATCACGGCGCCTGCGCCCGCCGCGGCCCAGAGTGACGCGTCCTTGCGCGGCAAGGTCGCCGCCTATCAGAAGCGGGTGCAAGCGCTGGAGGACCAGCTCGCCATCGAGAACCTCACCGCGACCTTTGGCTATTATTTCGACAAGGGCCTTTGGAACCAGGCGGCGGACCTGTTCACAGCGCGCGGGCAGTTCGAATATGGGCAGCGCGGGGTCTATATTGGCCCGGCGCGCATCCGGCAGGCGATGCTGCTCTTTGGGCCGCAAGGCCTGAGCGCAGGCAGCCTCAACAATCACATGATGCTGCAGCCCATTGTGGTGGTCGCGCCGGATGGCCGCACGGCGACTGGGCGCTGGCAGGGCATGGTGATGCTCGCCCGGCCCGGTGAGAACGGCCGTTGGGGCGTTGGCATCTACGAGAATAAATATGTGAAGGAAGGCGGGGTGTGGAAGTTCGACACGCTGCACTTCTACGTCACTGCCATGACCGATTATGATCTCGGCTTCGCCAAATATGCGATCCAGATGGACGGGCCGAGCGCCTTGTTCCCACCGGACAAGCCGCCGACGGAGGTCTACCGCTCCTTCCCGAACGCTTATCTCCCGGCGTTCAGCTACGATCATCCCGTCACCGGCCAGTCGCTCAAGGCGCTGCCGATGGAGGGCGATGACATCGTTGGCCGCCCGGATCGCGGCATGGAGAGCGGCAAGCGCGAAGAGAGCAGCGCAGCAAAGGGAATGAGGCAGCCATGATGAACCGGACCCGCATCGTCGCGGCCCTGATCGCCGCGTCCGCCCTGCTTCCTGCGGCGCAGGCCTCGGCGCAAACTGCAGCCGAACGCCTCGCCGCCCTGGATGAGCGCATCACCCGACTGGAAGACCTCAACGCCATCGAGAAGCTGCAGCGCAGCTACGGCTATTTCGTGGACAAGAGCCAGTGGCATCCGCTGTCCGAGCTGTTCACAGAGGATGCCACGCTGGAGATTGGCGGCAAGGGCATCTTCCTCGGCAAGGCGCGGGTACTCGAATATATGCAGAAGGCCTTCGGGCCGGACGGCACCAAGAAGGGTGCGCTCGCCAACCACATGCAGTTCCAGCCGATCCCGGACATCTCCGCCGACGGCAAGACCGGCTGGGTGCGGGCGCGCGCCTTCGTGATGAGCAACGGCGGCTGGGGCCTGCCGCTCTACGAGAATGAGTATCGCAAGGAGAATGGCGTCTGGAAGATCAGCCGCCTGACCGGCCCCTTCACCATGTACACAAGCTGGGAAGGCTGGGGCAAATGGGCGATGAACAACACCTGGCCGGACAAGTTCGATCCGCCGCCGGATCTGCCGCCGTCGGTGATTTATCTGACCTACCCCGCTTATTACATCATCCCTTTCCATTACCCCAATCCGGTGTCCGGCAAGCTGTTCGCACCTGATCGGGGCGAGGTCGGTGCCTATCATCGCCCGCCGGGCACGAAGGCGCAGATGGACTCGCTCAAGGTCGGCCGCTGGGTCGATGGATCGCAGCCGATTGGCCAGCCGCCGAAGGACTGAACGCAATGATGGCGATGTGGAGACGGCCCGCCGGTGCGGTGGGCATAGCCCTGCTGGTTCTGGGCGCGCTGATGGTTGCGTTCATGGCGCAGTTGCAGGCCAGCGGTCGGGCCGAGGTCGACAGCGCACGGATGGCGGCACAGGCGACCGACGGCACGGACTGGCTGCATGACGGGCGTACCTACAGCGCCCAGCGCTACAGCCCGCTCGACCAGATCAATGCGCAGAATGTAAGCCAGCTCGGCATCGCCTGGTATGACGATCTCGATACCTTCCGGGGTGTCGAGGCCACGCCGCTTTATGCTGATGGCGTACTTTACAACACGCTGCCGTGGAACATCACGATTGCCTATGATGCCCGCACCGGCAAGCGCCTGTGGACCTATGATCCGCAGGTGCAGCGCGAGTTCGGGCGCTATGCGTGCTGCGAGCCGGTGGCGCGGGGCCTGGCGCTGTGGAAGGGCAAGGTCATCATCGCGACGCTGGACGGGCGGGTGATTGCGCTCAATGCGGCGGACGGCAAACCGGTCTGGTCGGTGCAGAGCACGCCCAAGGACATGCCCTATACCATCACCGGCGCGCCGCGCGTGTTCGACGGCAAGGTGGTCGTCGGCAACAGCGGCGGCGACATGGGCATTCGCGGCTTCGTGGCAGCTTACGACGCCGACACCGGCAAGGAAGACTGGAAATTCTACCTGACCCCGGGCGATCCCGCCAAGGGGCCGGATGGCGCCGCGTCCGATAATGTCATGGAAATGATCCGCAAGACATGGTCCGGCGACTATTGGAAGCTCGGCGGCGGGGCAAATGCGTGGGACAGCATCGGCTATGATCCCGCGCTCAAGCTTGTCTATATCGGCACGGGCAACGGGTCGCCGCTCTCCTGGCATTATCGCAGCAATGGCAAAGGCGATAACCTCTTCATCTGCTCCATCGTCGCGGTGAATGTCGAGACCGGCAAATATGCCTGGCACTACCAGATGGTGCCCGAGGAGGACTGGGACTACACCTGCACGCAATCCATCGTCACGGCGGACCTGAAGATCGGCGGGCGTGACCGCAAGGTGCTGATGCAGGCGCCCAAGAACGGCTATTTCTACGTGCTGGACCGCGCGACGGGCGAGTTCATCTCGGCCGGCCAGATTGCGCCGGCGAACTGGACGCTCGGCATCGATCCCAAGACCGGCCGCCCGAAGATGAACCCGGATGCGCATTATGGCCAGGATCCGTTTCTGGTGAAGCCGGGGCCGGGCGGCGCGCATAACTGGTTCCCCATGGCCTATAGTCCGCGCACCAAGCTGGCTTATTTCCCGCTCTACGAATCCGGCATGGTGCTGGCGCTCGATCCCGATTTCCAGCCCAAGCCGTTCCGCTCCAATGCGGGCTGGGGTGGATATACCGGCGAGGCGGCGAAGAAGCGTGGCGAGCTGATGAAAGGGGCCGTGGCCATGGACAAGGCCTATCTCCTGGCCTGGGATCCGGTGAAGCAGAAGGCTGCCTGGAAGATTCCGTTGCCGCGTCACGGCAATGGCGGCGTGATGGTCACGGGCAGCGACCTCGTTTTCGAGGGCACGACGCGCCAGACCTTCGCGGCCTTCGATGCCCGCAACGGCAAGCTGCTGTGGGAAATGCCGGTGCAGAGCGCGCCGGTCGCCGGGCCGATCACCTACACGCTGGATGGCGTGCAATATGTCGCCGTCAACGCTGGTTGGGGCGGGGGCGCCGCCATGGTCGAGCGCGGGCAGGGCATCGAGATGCCGCGCGCGCCGGCCCGACTGATCGTCTTCAAGCTGGGCGGCACGGCGCAGTTGCCGGCGCTCCAGCCGGCCGCGAAGGCGCCGGAGCCGCCGCCGCTCCGCGCCAGCGAAGCGCAGGTCGCGCGCGGGGCGCAGCTCTTCGCCGAGACCTGCGCGGTGTGCCACGGCCAGCAGGCCATCGGCGGCGTCAAGGATCTGCGGATGATGACCCGCGAGACGCACGCCAAGTTCAACGACATCGTTCTCAAGGGTCTTTATGCCGACAAGGGCATGGCGAGCTTTGCGGACCTCATCTCGGCCGAGGATGCCGAGGCGATCCATGGCTATCTGATCGCGCGGGCCAATGAGGATTGGGGCGGCGTGTCGGACGGGAAGGGGCCGCACTAAGCGCCCCGAACGCCCTCAGCCATAAACAGCAACGCCGGGGTTTTGCCCCGGCGTTTGCGTTTGTGCCGCTGTCGGAGAAGAGCTCAGCTCTCCTCTTGGGCCCCATCATCCTGCGAGCCGATGATGGTCGCGGCCACTAAAATGCCGGCGACGGTCAGCACCGGATTGCGGACCGCAAAGCGCAGGCCGTAGTTGATGAGGCGCGGCGTCGCCGCTGCGACCACCATCTTGGCGAGCGTGCGGTTATCCTCATGCTTGATCGATTTGACGATCGGTTGCGCCAGGCGCACGCTGGTCTTGCCAAGGGCGCGGCCGGTCTTGACCGCCTTGTCGGCAATGACCTGCGTCGTGCTTTTGTCATGCTCCACCACCACGGGCAACTGACGCGGGTTCACGGCCTTGGTCCTCGCGCGGCGCGGGGTTGCCGATTTCGGCTTATCGGTTTTCGCTTGTCTCGTCATGATCTCGTCCCACGCCTGTTGTCTCTCATTGGTCTAACGTCGGCGCGGGGTGCCCGTTCCCGTGCCCTTACCAGTCTTCCTGAGCACGGGTGATGAGATAGCCGTGGATGTCTTCGGTCTGCGCCTTGGTCAGCACCCCGCTGAAATTGGGCATGCCCTTGTGGAGCAGGGTTCCGTTCAGCACAATGTCGAGAAAGCCATCATGCGCATCTTTGCTCATCCGCCGCAGATCCTTGATGCCGCCGACGGCATTGTCGCCATGGCAGCGATTGCAGGTCTCGCCATAGAGAGCCGCACCACGCGCGGCGACCTCGGCAGGGATGCGCTGGCGGGGCAGATAAGCCGTCTCGTCCTGCGTTTTCATCGGCGGCAGTGTCACGCCCTTGGCGTCCAGCTTGAACACCAGCAGCTTGGCGGTGGCGAAGCGGAAGGGGCCATCCTTGGCAAGATTATAGACCGGCGAGCCGCCCCAGCCGACATTGAGCGCGATATATTGCTCGCCATCGATCATATAGGTCATCGCGCCCGCGACGCCGGCCTGATCGACGTTCATTTCCCAGAGCTTCCGGCCGTTGTCCGCCCGGTAGATGGCGACGGTCTTGTTGATGGTCGGCTGCACGAGGATGTTACCCGCCGTGGTCAGCACGCCGCCTGAGCCGGGATGCGGATAGGGCACGCGCCAGGCCTCGCTCTGGGTTGCAGGGTTCCAGGCAAGCAGATAGCCTTTCTCGCTCGCCATGATCTCATTCATCAGCTGCTTGCGCAGCTCCGGCTGGTTGGCATGATCGAAGCCGGTGTTGTTGCGCCCGCGCACATATTGATACGCACCGTCCGGCTGGTTGGCGTAGATCGACCCCTGCTCCTGCGCCGAGAGATAGACCAGCCCGGTCTTGGGGCTGTAGCTCATCGGGTGCCAGGTGTGCGCGGCCATCCAGCTCGGGCTCATGATGTGCGGCGTGGTCGTGTTATGCGCGTTGGGCAGCACCACCGGGCGCCCCGTCTTCATGTCGACATGGCTGGCCCATGTGTTGACCGAGACATAGCTCTTGGCCGAGATCAGCGCGCCGGTCGCGCGGTCCAGCACGTAGAAGAAGCCGTTCTTCGGCGCCTGCATGGCGACCTTGCGCAGCTTGCCGTCGATCTTGAGGTCGGCGAGCACGATGGGCTGGGTGCAGGTATAATCCCAGTCCTCCTCGGGCACCATCTGGTAGTGCCATTTGTACGCGCCCGTGGTCGCATCCACCGCCACCATGGAGCAGAGGAACAGATTGTCGCCCTTGCTGTCGCTGCGATGATGCCAGCTTTGCGGGCTGCCATTGCCGGTGCCGATGTAGACGAGGTTCAGTTCGGGATCGTAGGCGAAGCTGTCCCACGCATTGCCGCCGCCGCCGGTCTCCCAGAATTTGCCATGCCAGGTCGGCGCGGCGATCTTCATCGCGCTGTCGGAGGCTTCGCCGTCCGGCCCGTTGGCGGGGTTGCCGGGGACAATGTAGAATTTCCACAGTCGCTTGCCGGTCTCGGCATCATAGGCAACCACGAAGCCGCGCGAGCCATAGTCCGCGCCGCCATTGCCGATGATGATCTTGCCGTCATAGACGCGCGGCGCGCCGGTGATCGAATATTGCTCCTTGCGATCGAAGGTCTGCGCGGACCAGAGCTCGGCCCCGGTCTTGCGATCGATGGCAATCAGCCGCCCATCGAGCGCGCCGATAATGATTTTGTTGCCCCAGGCCGCAAGGCCGCGCGAGGAGGGGCCGCAGCAGGCGAGGCCGGCCCATTCCTTGCCGACCTTTGGGTCGTACACCCACAATTTCTCGCCGGTCTTGGCATTATAGGCCGTGACGACGTTGAAGATATTCTCATTGTAGAGCACGCCGTCGATCACCAGCGGCGTGGCCTGCACACCGCGATAGGTGTCGAGATCGTCGAACCAGGCGAGGCCGAGGCGATGGGCGTTGCTGTCATTGATCTGGTCGAGCGGGCTGTAGCGCTGTTCGTCCCAGGTCCGGCTGTAGGATGCCCATTGGCCGGGCTGATCGTCGGCCTTCACCATGTGCGTGTGGCCGATGCCGGCTTCCGTCGCCACCGAAGTGGTGGAGGTCGTCATCTGGCAAGCGCTGGCGCCCAGCAGCGCCGTTGCGGCCAGAATAGCAAGCCCGTGCGTCTTCATATCCTCTCCCGACGTTCGGCCGCCTGCGCGCGATGAGCAAGGCGGTGCCACGCCTTCAGGCTATGCCGCACCCGATGCGTGAATCCAACGCCGCTGGCTTGACCCGCGCGTCACACTTGTTGACCCATGTGGCTACCGGGTGGGGATTGAGATCAGAGTGCTGATCAGGCGACGCGGCGGGTGATTGTCTCGACGGCCTCATATTGGGAAATTTCGCCGCCCTGTTTGCTGGTGTAGAGCGCCTTGTCGGCAAGGGCGAGCAGGTCTTCGAGCGCTTCGTCCCGGCCGCGCGACACCACGAAGCCGTGGCCGGTCGAGATCTTGAGGGTCAGCGCGCCAATGCTGAACGGCTGGGTGATCGCCTCCCGGATGCGGGCGGCGAGCTGGGCGGCATCGTCGGCGTTCACGATGTCATACTGGATGACCGCAAATTCGTCCCCGCCGAGCCGCGCGACGATGTCGCTGTCCCTTATCGTGCGGGCGATGCGCTTGCCGGCGGCTGCGAGCAGGGCGTCGCCGACCGGGTGGCCATGGCGATCGTTAACTGGCTTGAAGTCGTTGAGGTCGAGATAATGGACCGCGACCAGCTTGTTCTCCGCCCCGGAGGCGACCACCTGCTCCCACCACTCGCGCAGCGCGATGCGGTTGGGGAGAGCGGTCAGCGCATCCTTGCGGGCGAGGTGCGAGAAGGCGATGCGCAGCGCAATGTCGTCCGCCGAGCGGTTCTGCTTGCCGCGCAGGCTCTGGATGCCGCTGAGCAGGATCGCCGCCATCACGGCGCCGCTGAGCTTATAGAGAAAGTCGGGTTGCAGCAGCATCGCGGCGATCACCGGCCCGAGCGCCAAGATCATGCTCGGCACGGCGATCCACATCCGCGATCCCATGCCGACAGCGACACCGGCGCAATAGCTCAGAGACAGGGCCGCAGCCACCATATGGGTGTCCGCGGAGGGGAGCTGGAGCAGGCGAAAGCCGAAGAGGCCAAGCACAAGGGAAAAGCAGAGATAGGGAATCGCAAAGAGCCGCTCGAGATATCTCGCCTGTTCGATCGTCACCCCTTCGGCATGGATGATTGGTGCGATCAGATGCGCCGACACGAGGCGGGCAACGGACGCAACTGCGCCCAGGATGAGGAGGACGAGCAGGATGCTGTCCCCGGTGCGGTTCAGGATCACCAGCCCCGCAGACAGAAAGCTGATCGTCATGACCAGCGCCGGCGCGAAGGCATGAAAGAGGCCGCGAATCAGATCGATTTCAACTGCTTCGGGGTGATGACGCAGGGGGCTGCCTCGGCCTTTGATGTTACCCACCGTCACATCTCACATCTTATTTCGGTCAATCACGGAGGGCTCGTCTCATCAAGCCGCGCCGCTCGCCGTGAGCACTTCATCTAGAGGGTGAAATGTCTCCAAATCTTTAAAGTTGTTATTATTTCCGGCGACCCGTTGTGCCGCGCCTCATCGGCACAGAGCACTGTAGCAGTGCTTAACGCCCGGTCCATTCCGGCCGGCGCTTTTCCACAAAGGCTGCCATGCCCTCCGCCTTGTCTTCGGTGGATGCGAGAAGCTGGAAGATGCGCCGCTCGCTGACCAGACCCTGGGTGAGTGTGGTTTCGAACGCGAGGTTGACCAGCTCCTTGTTGGCCATGACGGCCAACGGCGGCATGGCGGCGACCGCCTCGGCCGCCTTCAGCGCTTCGTCGAGCAGATCGTCGGCCGGCACGATGCGCGCGACGAGGCCAGCCCGCTCGGCTTCCTCTGCATCCATGCGGCGGCCGGTCAGACACAGGTCCATCGCCTTGGCCTTGCCGACCGCGCGGGTGAGCCGCTGCGATCCGCCCATGCCCGGCGCCACACCCAATGTGATTTCAGGCTGACCGAACTTGGCCGTGTCTGCCGCAATGATGAAGTCCGCCATCATCGCCAGTTCGCACCCGCCGCCGAGTGCAAAGCCGGCAACCGCCGCGATCCACGGCTTGCGCGTCGCGGCGATGCGGCTTGTCCACTGCGCGAACATCTCCGCGCGGTACATGTCGGCGCCGGTCTTATCGGCCATCTCCTTGATGTCCGCGCCGGCGGCGAAGGCTTTCTCGCTGCCGGTGAGGACGAGGCAGCGCTGCGCGTCGTCCGCATCGTAGCCCTCGAATACCGCGATCAGATCGGCCAGCACCTGGCTGTTGAGGGCGTTGAGCGCCTGGGGACGATTGAGCATGACCAGCGTGACGGCGCCGCGCTGCTCGACCAGCACTGTCTCATAGCTCATGCGCAATCGCTCCCTTAACGCCTCCGGTTCAGAGGATATATTTGCTCAGGTCCGTGTTCTTGGCGATACCCGAAAGCTGGCGTTCGACATAGCCGGCATCGATGGTGATTGTCTCGCCCGCGCGGGTGTCAGCCTCGAAGCTCACATCCTCCAGCAGCTTTTCCATCACGGTCTGCAGTCGGCGGGCGCCGATATTCTCGACCTGCTCGTTCACGTCGGCGGCGATCTTTGCGATCGCGCGGATACCGTCCGGCGCGAGCTGGATGGTGACGCCTTCGGTCGCCAGAAGCGCGGCATATTGCTCGGGCAGCGAGGCCTTGGTGTCGGAGAGGATCGCGACGAAATCCTCCTCGGTCAGGCCCTTCAATTCCACGCGGATCGGCAGGCGGCCCTGCAGTTCCGGCAGCAAGTCGCTCGGCTTGGCGACATGGAAGGCGCCCGAGGCGATGAACAGGATATGGTCGGTCTTGAGCGGGCCGTATTTTGTGGCGACCGTCGTGCCCTCGATCAGCGGCAGCAGATCGCGCTGGACGCCCTCGCGGCTCACCGATCCGCCGCGCACGTCGCTCACCGCGATTTTGTCGATCTCGTCGAGGAACACGATGCCGTTCTGCTCGGCCGAGGCAATGGCGACGCGGGCGACATCGTCCTGATCGAGCCGCTTGTCCTGCTCTTCCTCGACCAGCTTGTCCCAGGCATCGGCAACCCGCATCTTGCGACGCTTCTTCTGCTGCTGGCCGAGCGCCTTGGACATCATGTCCGACAGGTTGATCATGCCGATATTGCCACCCATGCCGGGGATTTCCATCGGCGCGGCCGGGGCATCGGTCACCTCGACCTCCACCTCGACATCGTTCATCTGGTCGCTCTCGATCCGCTGGCGGAAGGAGAGGCGCGTGGCCTCGCTGGCTTCCTTGCCGGTGAGGGCATCGAGCAGTCGGCCCATGGCGGCCTCGCTGGCCGCGCCGCGCACGGCCTCGCGGCGGCGCTCGCGTTCGAGGCGCACCGCCTCCTCGACCAGATCGCGCACGATCTGCTCCACATCGCGGCCGACATAGCCGACCTCGGTGAACTTGGTGGCTTCCACCTTGATGAACGGCGCATCGGCGAGCTTGGCCAAACGGCGGCTGATCTCCGTCTTGCCGCAGCCCGTGGGGCCGATCATCAGGATGTTCTTGGGCGTCACCTCGTCGCGCAGCTCGGCCGGCAGCTTCTGCCGCCGCCAGCGGTTGCGCAGGGCAACGGCGACGGCGCGCTTGGCCTCGGCCTGGCCGATGATGTGCGCATCCAGCGCGGTGACGATGGCTTTGGGGGTGAGATTGTCGTTCATAAGGGTGCTTTGAAATCCGTTCGTGTCGAGCGAAGTCGAGACACGTTGAAGCCGGTCTGTCCGTCTCTCGACTTCGCTCGAGACGAACGGGGTGGGGCGGGATGATGTGTCAGGTGGCGCTGTCCAGCATCTCGATGGTCAGGCTGTCATTGGTGTAGACGCAGATTTCCGCCGCAATTTTCATGGCCTTGCGCGCCAGCGTCTCGGCGTCTTTCTCATAATCCTGCAGCGCCCGCGCGGCGGAGAGCGCGTAATTGCCGCCCGATCCAATCGCGGCAATGCCTTCCAGCGGCTCCAGCACATCGCCATTGCCGGTGAGGATCAGCGTCGTATCCTTGTCCGCCACGATCATCATGGCTTCGAGATTGCGCAGATATTTGTCCGTCCGCCAGTCCTTCGCCAGTTCCACGGCGGCGCGCATGAGCTGCCCGTTGTGGCGCTCCAGCTTGCTCTCCAACCGCTCGAAGAGCGTGAAGGCATCCGCCGTGGCGCCGGCAAATCCGCCGATCACGCTGCCATCATGCAGGCGGCGGACCTTGCGGGCATTGGGTTTCATGACTGTCTGCCCCATCGAGACCTGGCCATCGCCGATGACGACGACCTTTCCTGAAGCGCGGACGGAGAGGATGGTGGTGCCGTGCCAGACCGGCATGGCGCTGTGCTGGGTGTCTGCCATGCGCCGCGATATGGGTGAGGGGAACCGGCCATGCAAGCGGCAGCAGGTCGGTCGAGCGCGCGCAGCGTGCGATGATCACCGGGCGGCCACCAGAATCGGGGATGACAGGGCTTGGGCGGCCCATTATCTGGCGCCGCCATGACACCTGCCGATCCCAACGCTCCGCTCCGTCCGCTGCCGCTGCTGATCTTCGGGTCGCGCTGGCTTCAGCTCCCGCTATATCTGGGCCTCATCGTCGCGCAGTGCGTCTATGTGTTCCTGTTCATCAAGGAGCTGATCCACCTCGTCCTCCACGCCTACGAGTTCACCGAGCAGCAGATCATGCTGATGGTGCTCGGGCTGATCGACGTGGTGATGATCTCCAACCTGCTGATCATGGTCATCGTTGGCGGCTATGAGACCTTCGTGTCCCGGCTCGGCCTGCAGGGCCATCGCGATCAGCCGGAGTGGCTCAGCCATGTGAATGCCGGCGTGCTCAAGGTGAAGCTGGCGATGGCGATCATCGGCATTTCCTCCATCCACCTGCTGCGCACATTCATCGAGGCTGGCGCCATGGGCACGCCTGCGGCTCGCGTGACGAGCGAGGGGGTGATGTGGCAGTCGATCATCCACGGCCTGTTCATCACATCCGCCATCGGCATCGCCTATGTCGACCGGATGACGCAGACCAAGCACTGACGCGAAGCGCGGTGTCGCGCTGGTGCCCGAAGGAATCGCACGGAAGGCCGATACAGCGGCTTGACATGCCGTCCCTCAATCGCCAAAGCGCTCGCCTCCGCGATTGGATCGCCGGGCGCGTAGCTCAGTGGTAGAGCACACCCTTCACACGGGTGGGGTCGCAAGTTCAATCCTTGCCGCGCCCACCATTAAACGCCCTGATTCAAGGGTTTTTAATGCACATTTCCGAGCGAATGAAAAAACCGCATTTCCGGGGCAGACCCAAAACAAAGGTCTCTTTCGTGGGCTGATCGGTGCAAATCCCGTACAGCATTTCACGCCGGTTTGCGGGTTCTAAATCAAATACATGCGGCGCCAATGTTCGCTCCCACATCGATGACGAGCAGTACCTTGCCCCTGGCCAAGGATAGCTTGGGAGTGATTTTCGATGGCACATGCTCGGGGGCAGGCCGTCGCCTCTATCCGGCCAGGCTAAGCGCAGGGTTTGAAATCGCTGTCACGGCGCGCGCCCTCAAGGCCCGTCCCGCTGATGAGAGCTTCGACGCCCCGAGGTTCGGCTCGACAGTATAGCTTCATCAGCGATGCCCGATGAGCGAACACGGCTTCGTCGTTCATGTGCGCACCATCCTGAGCCGCCCGGCCGATCAACGCCGCGAGGGCAGCCCGATCACGCCCCAGCCGGACCAGTTCAGCCGCTAAAGCCTGAGGATCCATGGGGGTGAGCACGCCGCCGCCGTGGCCCGAAATCAAATCCTGAGGATATGCTGACTCATAACCGACTATGGGTGTTCCGGACGCCAGCGCCTCAATCAGGTTTCGCGGAGATTCAGGTGTCAGGTGACAAAACGGCATCAGATGCGCCGCGCGCAACTTATCCAGCAGCTCCGATCGATCGACAAGGAGGCCGGGGAATTCGATCTGTTCTTCAAGCCCTTGCGCCAGCACTTTTGCGCGTGCCTCTTCCCGTTGCGGGCCATCGCCAAACCACTGGGCACGAAACGCTACCCCCGCCTCTTTGACGAGACGGAGCGTTTCTATCCAGTCCATGACACCTTTATCGGGGTGAAACCGCCCAATGTAGATCAGACGCAGTGGGGCGTGCTCGACGTCGCGTATTTTGCGGACCAGGCTCTCGTCCGAGATTTTGTCGTGCGGCTTCAAATGGATGTCGTGCACAAGAAACGAATTGGCATTGAACCCACGATAAGTCTGGTAGCAATCATTGCCGTGGAACAGGCCAAGCGCTGCCGAACCAATCGCGCGACGCTCCAGGCGTCGCGCGAGGCTCGCATTCATAAGCCTGACAAAGCGCCGGATGCCCGACGCTCTGAGGGCGTCGATGCGCATGACTTCCGACTCGACCCTGTCCGTCCACACGGCGACCTTCCGTCCTCGGCGAGCGGCCATCAGCGCCGCAACGGCGGCCCAGTCTCCCCATACCCCGCCAAGGGCACAATGGAGGAACGCGTGGCTGTCGATCAGCCGTGACAATTTGGCACGCATCTCTGGATAGGCCTTGGCAAAGGAAAGGGGCGTCCACCCTGGCGGCATCAGCTCAACGGCAAGATTGGGTCCCAAGCCAAGCCCTGCGATCGAGACGCTGTCCGCAGGAGGGGGAGCGTTCACGACCTTCACGCACAATGTCATCTGGCCGAAATGGCGAATCCATTGGTGCAGGCCATTCGCCGCCTGTTGCTCAATGAAGACATCGCCTTCGTACTGATGAACGAGAAGGGGCAAGATAAGGAGCAAGCCGCCCCACGGTTTGCTTGCCACGTCTTCCATCAACCGACCCCACCACATTTCTCCGCCCAGCCGCCCCATAAAGCGGGCGCGCGCGGCAGCAAGTCTCTAACTCCGCAAGTATTAAATCCGTTCTAACATTGGAGATCGTTTCGCTATCAGACGGGCCGCAGGTTCAGTCTTGTCTGCGCCACCATCCCAGGGCCGTCACGCCCATCTTCCCATCATATTCCTGGACAGGCTAAGCCCAGCTCAATGGCCGCTATGGTCTTCCATGCCGGCCATCTCTCCATCCGCGCCTGGCTGTTGCACGATGGCGTCGGCGAGAATGCGCTGGCCATTGGAGAAGATGAAGGTGAACGTCATCTTCTTGTCCTCAAGCGCCTGCGGGTTGATCGACCACAGCATGAGGTGCTTGCCGCCCGGTTCGAACTTCACTGTCGCGCCGGCGGGCACGTCCACCGTCTTCACTGGGCGCATGGAGGCGACGCCGTTCTTGGTGCCGCTCTCGTGAATTTCCACACGCACGGCCTCGTCGGTCAGCACGTCGCGCAACACGACATCATCGGCGCCGCCGTGGATCGTGAAATAGGCCGCTGACGGGGCATTGGGATTGGGGTTAAGGCGCAGGAAGCCGCCATCGACATCCAGCGGCGGGGGGTCGCTGCAAGCGCCGAGCATCGCCAGCATCGCGGCTGCCGTGAAGAGGGTGCGGGCCTTGAGCATTGCCGTTCTCCGGTCGTCTATTTGGCTAACCCGATAGAGGCTGGGCCAGAGCATGCCAAGTGGGAGGGTTATTGGCCCCAGGCGATCGCGCTTTCGAGCCATCCGGCAACCAGCGTCGTAAGCGCTTCCTTGCTCAGCCGCTCGCGGGCCACCAGTGCCGCATTTGCGCGATAGCGGCGAAGCAGTGGCTCGTCGGCCAGGGTCGCCATGACGAGGTCGGGCAGGGCGGCAGGGTCCGCATAGGTCATGAGATGCTCGCCGGGCACGAGCACACCTTCGTAGCCGCGCGCTGAATAGTCGCTTGCGATGACTGCGCAGCCATATTGGATGGCTTCTGCCAGCTTGATGTTCGCGCCGTTGCCTGCTTCCGTGGAACTCAGGACAAGCGCAGCCTGAGCATATTCCTGCGCGATATCATCCACGAAACCGCCGCCGCTCAAGCCGCGCATCGGCGGGAATTCGTCCGTGCCCTGGCCGACGAGGCGCAGCGTGTAGCCCGCATCGTCCAGCCGGGCCGGAAGCCCGCTGCTTATGAGCGCTTCCATAGCCTCCCGATTGGGCTGCCAGTGGCGGGGCCCCACGAACAATATGTTGCGGCCACGCGGTTGCTCAGGATCCAGTGCGGCCTGAACCGTGCGGGATGCACCGGGAAGCAATTTGGGCTGTAGGCCCGGTGATGCGAGAACGTCCCCCTCATGCTTTGCAATGACGACGGTTTCCGCAAAGCGGCGCGCCCGGCGCCGCATGGCCATTTGCGTGAGCGGCCAGATCGCGCTTGCGAAGCTGCTGTCTGGCCAGAGCAGCGCATCCACATCAAGGATGCAGGGCGCCAGATCGAGCGGTGCGACAGGCGCGGTTTTGAAAAAGCTGCAGATCGCCGCGTCAAACGGAAACTCGCGATGAATGCCGTGAAGCAGGTCGTCGTAACGCCGCGCAGCCCGATAATAACCAAAGCTGCCCTGCCACCAGAGCCATTTCATACGGCCGGCTCGATAATCGAAAGCCATAGGCGCGCCGTAGTCCGCGACGCTGGGGGCGCTGCCGGGCAACGCCATATGAAGTACGCGGCATTCGCCGATGGTCTCGATTGCCTCCTTCCACAATCTGATGCGCTGGCCCGTCCCGTAGTTGCTCGCAGGCAGGTCCTCGGTAATCAACAAAACTTTGATCATAGGCACCCGCATAGCATGGACAGAATGGCCAAATCGTGCCCGACGGGTGAGCACCGCAGCTCACAATCGTCAGGCGCTTATTCGCAACCAGCTATGAACGGTCAAGTCACCCCTTAATTCGAGTGGCGTTCCCACGTGCTTGCGTTTCCGTCCATAGGTAATTCACCGAGGCTCTTGTGACCCGAAAACACCCTCCTATATCGGCGCGGTCAACGGGGTGGTTTCGGCCTGAGTGCGGAGCCGCCCCGGCAGCGGCCCAATTCCGGGCGCTCAACTACACATGGGGTACAAGAGGGCAAATATGGCTAAGGTTATCGGTATTGATCTCGGCACCACGAACAGCTGCGTCGCCGTGATGGACGGCGGCAAGCCGAAAGTGATCGAGAATGCGGAAGGCGCGCGCACCACGCCCTCCATCGTGGCATTCGCCAAGGATGGCGAGCGGCTCATTGGCCAGCCGGCCAAGCGTCAGGCCGTGACCAATCCGGACAACACCGTCTATGCCGTCAAGCGCCTGATCGGTCGCCGGTTCGACGATCCGCTGACCAAGAAGGACATGGAGCTGGTCCCCTACAACATTGCCAAGGGTCCCAATGGCGACGCCTGGGTGAATGCTGGCGGGCAGGACTACAGCCCCTCGCAGATTTCCGCCTTCATCCTGCAGAAGATGAAGGAAACCGCCGAGAGCTATCTCGGTGAGACCGTGACGCAGGCCGTCATCACCGTGCCGGCCTACTTCAACGACGCGCAGCGCCAGGCGACCAAGGACGCCGGCCAGATTGCGGGCCTTGAAGTGCTGCGCATCATCAACGAGCCGACCGCGGCCGCGCTCGCCTATGGGCTTGAGAAGAGCGAAGGCAAGACCATCGCGGTCTACGACCTTGGCGGCGGTACCTTCGACATCTCGATCCTCGAGATCGGCGACGGCGTGTTCGAGGTGAAGTCGACTAAC
Source organism: Sphingobium sp. B12D2B (assembly GCF_025961775.1). NCBI lineage: Bacteria > Pseudomonadati > Pseudomonadota > Alphaproteobacteria > Sphingomonadales > Sphingobiaceae > Sphingobium > Sphingobium sp. B12D2B. The sequence goes on along the minus strand of NZ_JAOQOH010000001.1, from coordinate 2,604,468 downwards.
GGCGACACCTTCCTCGGCGGTGAGGACTTCGACTCCAAGATCGTCGAATATCTCGCTGATGGCTTCAAGAAGGATGAAGGCATCGACCTGCGCGGCGACAAGCTGGCGCTGCAGCGCCTGAAGGAAGCCGCCGAGAAGGCCAAGATCGAGCTCTCCAGCGCGCAGACGACGGAAGTGAACCTGCCGTTCATCACCGCCGATGCGACTGGTCCCAAGCACCTGGTCAAGACCATCACCCGTGCCGACCTTGAGCGGCTGGTCGAGGCGCTCATCAAGCGCACGCTCGAACCCTGCAAGAAGGCGATCGCGGACGCAGGCGTTTCCTCCAGCGAGATCAGCGACGTCGTGCTCGTCGGCGGCATGACCCGCATGCCCCGCGTGCGCGAAGTGGTGAAGGAGTTCTTCGGGAAGGAGCCGCACACCGGCGTCAACCCGGATGAAGTGGTCGCCATGGGCGCCGCCATTCAGGCCGGCGTGCTGCAGGGCGACGTCAAGGACGTGCTGCTGCTCGACGTGACGCCGCTGTCGCTGGGCATCGAGACGCTGGGTGGCGTGTTTACCCGCATGATCGATCGCAACACCACGATCCCGGCTAAGAAGAGCCAGGTCTACTCGACGGCTGATGACAATCAGCAGGCAGTGACCATCCGCGTCTTCCAGGGCGAGCGTGAAATGGCGGCGGACAACAAGCTGCTCGGCCAGTTCGATCTGGTCGGCATTCCGCCGGCACCGCGTGGCGTGCCGCAGATCGAGGTCACGTTCGATATCGACGCGAACGGCATCGTGAACGTGTCCGCCAAGGACAAAGGCACCGGCAAGGAGCAGCAGATCAAGATCCAGGCCTCTGGCGGTCTGAGCGATTCCGACATCGACCAGATGGTCAAGGATGCCGAGCGCTTTGCCGAGGAGGACAAGAAGCGTCGCGAGGGCGCCGAGGCGAAGAACAACGCCGAGAGCCTGATCCACACCACGGAGCGCCAACTCGCCGAGCATGGCGACAAGGTGGACGAGGCGCTCAAGGGCGAGATCGAGGCGGCTGTCACCGCGGCCAAGAGCGCAGTCGAGGGCGGCGATGTCGAGGCCATGAAGACCAAGACCCAGGAACTGGCTCAGGTCTCTATGAAGCTGGGCCAGGCGATCTACGAGAAGGAGCAGGCTGCGGCCGCGTCTCCGGGCGCCGAAGGCACGGCCCAGAAGGCTGATGATGACGTCGTCGACGCCGAGTTCTCGGAAGTCGACGAAGACAACAAAGCCTGATTGAACGGAAATGACGCCCGGCCGGCCCATCAACTGGCCGGCCGGGCGATTGCTTGGGACTGCTGCGGGGCATGAGTAGCAAAATCGATTATTACGAGCTGCTCGAAGTCGAGCGGACAGCGGATGGCGCGACGATCAAGTCCGCCTATCGCAAGCTGGCCATGCAGTGTCATCCGGATCGCAATCCGGGCTGCAAGGAGAGCGAAGCCAAGTTCAAGGCGATCAACGAAGCTTATGACTGCCTAAAGGACGAGCAGAAGCGCGCGGCTTATGATCGGTTCGGCCACGCCGCTTTCGAGCAGGGCGGCATGGGCGGCGGACGGGGCGGTCAGGCCGGCTTCTCCGATTTCTCCGATATTTTCGAGACGATCTTCGGCGATGGTTTTGGCGGCGGTGGCCGGCAACAGACACGGCGCGGCGCGGACCTGCGCTACGACATGGAAATCTCGCTGGAAGATGCCTTCCATGGGCGCGACACGACCATCGAGATCGATGTTTCCACCCAGTGCGACGCCTGCGACGGTAGCGGCGCGGAGCCGGGGACCAGCGTGGAAAGCTGCCCGACCTGCGGTGGCCACGGCAAGGTGCGGGCGCAGCAGGGCTTCTTCGTCATCGAGCGGACCTGCCCGAGCTGTCATGGCGCGGGCCAGCGGATCAAATCACCCTGTCGCGCCTGTCGCGGCGAGGGGCGTGTCGACAAGCGCCGTTCGCTGGACGTGAAGGTGCCGGCTGGCGTCGATGAAGGCACGCGCATTCGCCTCACCGGGCAGGGCGAAGCCGGACCGCGCGGCGCGCCGGCGGGCGATCTCTACATCTTCCTGCATGTGAAGCGGCACCAGATTTTCGAGCGGGACGGCACCAACCTGTTCTGCCGCGTGCCGATCAGCTTCACGCTCGCGGCCTTGGGCGGCACCATCGAGGTGCCCGGCCTGGACGGCGAGGATCATGAAATCCGCATTCCTGCCGGCATCCAGTCCGGCAAGCAACTGCGCCAGCGCGGCGCCGGTATGCCGGTACTGAACGCACGCGGCCGGGGCGATCTCGTCATCCAGATCGAAGTGGAGACGCCCACCAAGCTCTCTGCCCGGCAGAAGGAACTGCTGGAGGAATTTCGCGCCACCGAGACCGGCGAGGAATGTCCGCAGTCGAGCGGGTTTTTCAGCAAGATCAAGAATGTGTGGAGCGATCTGACGGAGTGATCTGAGCGGGTGGCGGGATTGTCGGAGCGCTTGTCAAAGCGCTGGTCAATCCGCCGTCGTGGAGCTCTGCTGCCCTAGGCTCCTGCCTGCGCAGGAGCACAGCTTGGGCTTAACGGCTCACTTGTACGCCCGATCAAACGTCCACGCGGTGATGCTCCACACCACCTTGTGCCCCTGCGCAGGCAGGAGCCCAGGGCGCAAAAGCACCGCCCCAAATCGTTGATGGAAAAAGCCGGCCCAATCGCCGGCCGCCGCTCTTACCGCGGCAGATCGACCCGCGTGCCGTCGGCCGCATCGCTGACCACCAGATCGGCAATCGCACGACCGACCACGTCCGGTGTCTTGAGCGTGGCCGGGTCTTCGCCGGGATAGGCGCGGGCGCGCATGGTGGTGCGGGTCGGGCCGGGGTTGACGATGTGGGTGCGGACCTTGGAAATCTTGGTGACTTCCTGCCCATAGGCGCTCACCAGCACGTCCTGCGCCGCCTTGGAGGCACCATAGGCGCCCCAATAAGCGCGTGGCGCCGTCGCGACGCCGGTGGAGAGGGCCACGACGCGTGCATCGCCGCTCTTGCGCAGCATGGGATCGAAGGCCGCGATCAACGCCTGAGTCGAGGCGATGTTGAGCGTGAGCTGCCGGGCGAATTCCTTGGTGTCGATGGCGGTCACGGCGGCAAGCGTGCCCAGCGTGGCAGCATTGAGCACCAGCACGTCAAGCGCTTCCCAGCGCCCGCTGATCGCCGTGGCCAGGCGCCCGATGCTCTCCCCGTCGGTCAGGTCGAGCGGGGCGATGGTGGCGCTGCCACCGGCGGCGTGGATCTGTTCTTCCACCGCTTCAAGATCCGGCACGGACCGCGCGACCAGAACCACATGCGCGCCATCGCGCGCGAGTTCGATGGCGGTGGCCGCGCCGATGCCCCGGCTGGCGCCGGTGACGAGGGCAAGGCGCCCGGCCAGGGGCCGGTTGTCGGTCGTGTCGGTCATGCTGTCTCCGCTCCGGCTCAGACCACGCGTTCGCGCAGCAGTTCGAGCTGGTTCACTTCGGCCTGATCGTCGAAGTCGGTGAGGGTGGTGGGATAATCGCCGGTGAAGCAGGCATCGCAATATTGCGGCAGCTCATCGTTGCGGCGGGCCTCGCCGATCGCCCGGTAGAGGCCTTCGATCGACACGAAGGCGAGGCTGTCGGCATGAATGAACGAACACATCTGCGAAACGTCCATGCGGTGCGCGAGCAGCTTGGCGCGCTCGGGCGTATCGACGCCGTAGAAGCAGCTATGCCGGGTCGGCGGGCTGGCGATGCGCATATGCACATCCTTGGCGCCGGCCTCGCGCATCATCTGCACGATCTTGAGGCTGGTGGTGCCGCGCACGATCGAATCGTCGATCAGCACGATGCGCTTGCCGGCGATCAGCGCGCGATTGGCATTGTGCTTGAGCTTCACGCCCAGATGGCGAACCTTGTCGCCCGGCTGGATGAAGGTGCGGCCAACATAATGCGAGCGGATGATGCCCAGCTCGAACGGAATGCCCGATTGCTGCGCATAGCCGATGGCGGCAGGCACGCCGCTATCCGGCACGGGAATCACGAGATCGGCATCGACCGGGCTCTCGATGGCCAGCTGCGCGCCAATGCCCTTGCGGACCGAATAGACGCTGCTGCCATCCACGATGGAATCCGGCCGCGAGAAATAGACATGCTCGAAGATGCAGGGGCGGGCCTGCGCCGTCTCGCCAAAGGGGCGGTGCGAGCGGATTTCGCCGCCCTGCGTCACGACGATCAATTCGCCGGGCTCGACCTGCCGGATATATTCCGCGCCGACCACATCGAACGCGACAGTCTCGGAGGCGAAGATGATCGCATCGCCCAGCCGGCCCATGACGAGCGGACGGATGCCAAGCGGATCGCGGCAGGCGATCAGGCCTTCGCGCGTCAGGCAGATGAGCGAATAGGCGCCTTCGACCTGCTTGAGCGCATCGATGAAGCGATCCAGCAGGGTCCGGTAACGCGATTTGGCGACGAGGTGGATGATCACCTCGGTATCGCTGGTCGACTGGAAGATCGCGCCATCGCGCACCAGCCGCTTGCGCAGGTTCATCGCGTTGGAGATGTTGCCATTGTGAGCGATGGCGAAGCCGCCCGAGGACAGCTCGGCATAGAGCGGCTGGACGTTGCGCAGGGCGGTCTCACCGGTCGTCGAATAGCGCACATGGCCGCAGGCAACATGGCCGGCGAGTTGGCGGATCACATCGTCCTTGTCGAAGTTGCCCGCGACATGGCCCATGGCCCGGTGGGTGTGGAACTCCTCACCGTCCCAGCTGGTGATGCCGGCGGCTTCCTGCCCGCGATGCTGCAGGGCGTGAAGGCCCAGCGCCACCATGGCGGAGGCTGTGTCGGCGCCATATACGCCAAAAACGCCGCACTCTTCGCGCAGCTTGTCGTCATCAAATGGGTGCGTGGTCAGCATGGCTCTACTCATAGCCGACGGGGTGCGATTCCCGCCGCGTCGCGATCCTCGTTGCCGGCCATATAGGAGCGTCAAACTGCTTTGTCGCCCCATTGTCGCAAGAAAGGTGGTGAATGCCCCGGGTTGGGCACGGGTGGGGCCTCCATAAGCGCGTGAAGCTGCCAAAATCGGCGAAGGGCATAAAGTTCGGAACCATGCCACCCGGGGGCTGTTTCCCTTGCAAAAGGAGATCGCCATGCCGGTTGATTGGACGTCCCGCGCGCGTGCTCGCTCCCTCTTCGCAACCATCGTCGGCGCGATCATCGCGCTGGTCGGCCTTGTGCTGGCTATCGGCGGCGCATGGCTCGCGGTGCTGGGTGGCAGCCTCTATTACCTCATTGCCGGGGTGCTCCTCGGTCTGGCGGGCTTTCTTCTCATCCGACAGCGGGTGCTGGGCGTCTGGGTCTATCTCGCCGCCTATGGACTTTCGATCATCTGGGGGCTGGCGGAGGCCGGGCTCGATGGGTGGGCGCTGATTCCCTTCATCGTCGGCCCGACGGTGCTCCTGATCCTCGTGCTGCTGACCTTGCCGGTGCTCCAGCCCGAGCGCTGGCAATGGCGCTTGCCGATTATGGCGAGCGTGGCAGCCGTGCTTGTGCTGGCCGTGGGTGGCGTGGTGATCTCCCGCCTCAACCTTCCTGACGTCGGCACGATGCCGGCGCGGCTAGCCTCGACGGTGGCCGATCCATCGCTATTGCGACCCGGGACGGACTGGCCGGCTTATGGCGGCAGTTACGCAGCGCAGCGTTATTCTCCGCTCGGCCAGATCACCCGTGCCAATGTCGGAAAATTGCAGCGCGCCTGGGTGTTCCACACCGGCGATCTGCCCGAGGATATGGCCGACAACAAATATGGCGCCGAAACGACGCCGCTGAAGGTCGGCAATACGCTCTATCTGTGCTCGGCCACTAATATTCTCATCGCGCTTGATCCGGCGACCGGTCAGCAGCGCTGGCGCTACGATCCCAAGGTCGACCATGCGTGGATTCCCTATACAGCGGCGTGCCGGGGCGTCGCTTATTATGCTGTCCCGCAGGCGACGGAAGGACAGGCCTGCGCGACGCGGATCATCGAGGGCACGCTGGACGGCCGCTTGATTGCCGTGGATGCGCAGACCGGCCGGCCATGCGCCGACTTCGGCGAGAACGGCGCGGTCGATATCAAGCGCGGCATGGGCAAGGTGGTGCCGGGCATGGTCTCGATCACATCGCCGCCCACCATCGTGCAAGGCGTCATCGTGACCGGGCACCAAGTGCTGGATGGGCAAAAGCGGGATGCGCCGTCCGGCGTCATCCAGGGCTATGATGCGGTCACGGGCGAGAAACGCTGGGCTTGGGACATGCTCAACCCGGATTGGGCGGGCGATCCGCCGTCCGGGCAGGAATATGCGCGCGGCACGCCCAATATGTGGACCATCGCCAGCGGCGATGAGTCGCTGGGCCTCGTGTATCTGCCGATGGGCAATTCCGCGGTGGATTACTGGAGCGGGAGCCGCAGCCCGCAGGAGGACGATTTTTCTTCCTCGCTGGTTGCGCTGGACGTGACGACCGGCAAGCCGCGCTGGCGTTTCCAGACCGTGCATCGGGACGTGTGGGACTATGATCTCGGCGCGCAGGCCACGCTGGTCGATTTCCCGAATGGCTCCGGCACCGTGCCGGCGCTGATCCTGCCGAGCAAGCAGGGCGAAATTTACGTGCTGGATCGTCGCACCGGCCAGCCGATCTTCCCTGTGCAGGAGCGGGCGGTGCCGCGCACCGGTGTGGAGCCGCAGCGGCGCAGCCCTACCCAGCCTTATTCGACCTACCACACGCTCGCCTTCCCCGACCTCAAGGAAAGCGACATGTGGGGTATGTCCCCCATCGACCAGATGGTGTGTCGCATCCAATATCGGCAGGCGGAATATCGCGGGCGGTACACGCCTCCCACGGCGGACAAGCACTTCGTCGAATATCCGGGCTATAATGGCGGCACGGATTGGGGCGGCCTTGCCATCGATCCCGTGCGCGGCGTGATCCTCGCCAACTACAATAATATGCCCAACTATAATCGCCTGGTGCCGCGCGCCGAGGCGGACCGTCGCGGCTTCCCGGCGCCGCGTGGCGATGAGAAGGCGCGGGGCGGCAGCATGAGCGAGGGGGGCGGGCATGGCTCGCAAGACCCGCAAGCCGGCTCGCCTTATGCCATCTCGGTGAATGCCGGCTGGCGGCTGTCGCTGACTGGCCTGCTGTGCAAGCGCCCGCCTTATGGTGGCATCCGCGCGATCGACATGCGGACGGGCCAGACCATCTGGGATCGCCCCTTCGGCACCGCGCGGCGCAATGGCCCCTGGGGGATTCCGTCCATGCTTCCCATCAACATCGGCACGCCGAACAATGGCGGCGCGGTGGTCACGGCTGGCGGTGTGGCCTTCATCGCCGCAGCGACGGACAATCTGATCCGCGCCATCGACATCGAGACGGGCAAGACGCTCTGGCAGGATACGCTGCCGGCGGGCGGTCAGGCGACGCCGAGCGTGTATGAGGTGAACGGCAAGCAGTATCTCGTCATCATGGCGGGCGGGCACCATTTCATGGAGACGCCGATTGGCGATGAAGTGATCGCCTACGCCCTGCCGGGATGAGAATGGGAGGAAACATGGCTTTGGCAGGTCGGGCGTGGCAAGCTCGCTCGATCTGCCGAGCGCTTGCCTGAGGCGAAGGGGTGAAGCGCGTGCTTTCACTGGAGGCGGAAAGGCATTAGGCGGGTAGGGCAACGTCGCCTTCCCAAACTCCGGTTCAAGATCCGTCCAATGATGCTCGTGCATGTCCCGCCTGCGATCGCCAACCAGTCCTGGCGTGCCATCGGCATCGTGACGGCGCTGGCTGTGGTCGGCGCGCTCGCACTCTATTCCATGGCTGGTGGTTCGATGGTGCCGTGGGCCGGTGCGCATCTGCTGCGCTTTGCGCTGTTTCTGATCCTGGCGCTGGTGATTTCCTACATCCCCTCCGAGCAGTTCAAGCCGCTGCTCTTCCCGGCCTATCTGGCGAGTCTCGCGCTGCTCATCATTGTGCTGATGATGGGGATCGTCGGCGGCGGGGCGCGGAGCTGGCTCAATCTCGGCTTCATGCAGTTGCAACCCTCCGAGTTCGTGCGGCTGGCCGTCATCGGCATGGTCGCGCGATTCTACGAGATGCTGCCGCCCGCCGCGACGCGCTCCTTCACGGCGCTATGGCCGCCGGTCGCGCTCACGGTGGTGCCCTTCGCGCTCATCCTGCTCCAGCCGGATCTCGGCACCGGCATGATGCTGGTGCTGTCCGTGGCGGTTGTGACCTTTCTCGCGGGATTACCGCTGCGGCTGTATGCGGCGGCGGGGGCGGCCGCGATCGTGCTGATCCCGGTGATCTACAGCTTCCTGCTGCCGCACCAGCAGCGACGCGTGACGATTTTCATGAACCCGGAGGCCGATCCGCTGGGCGCGGGCTATCACATCACCCAGTCGGTCATCGCCATTGGCTCGGGCGGCTTCTTCGGCAAGGGCTACCTGCAAGGCAGTCAGAGCCATCTCCATTATCTTCCTGAGTCGCATACCGATTTCATTTTTCCGGCCATCACCGAGGAGTGGGGGCTGCTCGGCGCGACGGTCATCATCGCCTTGTTCTGGCTGCTGCTGCGCTGGGGCATGAATGTCGCGCGGGATGCGGCCAGCCGCTTCGACCAGCTGCTGGCGGCGGGGCTGACCTGCAGTCTGTTCCTCTACATCTCCATCAACATGATGATGGTCGTCGGCTTTGCGCCAGTCGTCGGCCTGCCTTTGCCGCTCGTCTCCTATGGCGGCTCCGCGATGCTCTCGATCATGATCTCGCTGGGGCTGTTGATGGGCATCGACCGCAAGACCCGCAAGCGCGCCAACCCCTATCTGCGCTGAGCGCGGCCGGGGTCACATTCGGCGTCACATTCTCTGGCCAAAGCCACTGGCGCGCCTGCCCCGCTGCCTCTAAAGGGGCGGGATGCACGTCCTTGCGAACCCGCGACGTTTCCTGGCGATTGCCGTGCCTGCGACGCCCTGGTGCTTCTGGGGCGGCATCCTCCTGATTCTCGCCGGTTGCTGGGCCGGGCTGTTCATGACCCCGGCGGATTATCTTCAGGGGCACAGCTTCCGCATCCTCTACATCCACGTGCCGGCGGCCTGGCTGGGCATGGGCGGCTGGAGTGGCCTCACCATCGCGGCGATCATGCAGCTCGTCTGGCGTCACCCGCTGGCGAGCGTTGCCGGTCGAGCCATTGCTGTGCCGGGCGCGGTCTTCACCGCCCTGTGCCTCGCCACCGGATCGATCTGGGGCCGGCCCACCTGGGGGACGTGGTGGGAATGGGACGGGCGCCTGACCTCCATGCTGCTGCTGCTGTTTCTCTACATCGGCTATATTGCGTTGGCGCGCGCCAGCGTCGAGCGCGGCGATGCCGGCGGCGTCAGCCGCGTGACGGCGATCTATGCGCTCATCGGCGCGCTCAATCTGCCGATCATCCATTATTCGGTGGTGTGGTGGAACAGTCTCCACCAGGCCAAGAGCATTAGCGTCGTCGGCATGAGCAGTAGCATCGCGCCGTCCATGCTCTGGCCGCTTGGCTTGACCGTGCTCGGCTTTACTCTTTGGTTCACGGCGATCGTGCTGCTGCGGATGCGGGCGATGCTGGCGGAAAATCGGATCGAGGCGCGGTTGCGCCGGATGTCGCGGGGCTGAGGATAACCGATGAATCCCTGGCCTTTCGTGATTGCGGCTTATGGCCTCACCTTCGTTGCGACGGTTGCGACCAGCCTGTGGGCTTGGGCTCGCGCGCGGCAGGCGGAGCGGCGGGCGCGGGATTTGCTGGAGCGGGATTGAAATGGTTGCGGTGACGTCGAACAGAGCTGGCCCCAAGCGCAAGCATCAGCGCCTCATCCTCGTGGTGCTGGCGCTGGCGGCGATGATCGGCGGCGTGCTGCTGGCCATGTCCGCGCTGCGCTCGCAGGCCGCCTATTTCTACACGCCCGCCGAAGCGCTGGCCGCCAAGGTCGAGCCGGGCCGCGCGATTCGTCTGGGCGGCATGGTCCAAGCAGGAAGCATCAAGCGCCACGCCAACGGCACGACGGTCGATTTCCGCCTGACTGACGGCAAGGCCACCGTGCCGGCTTCCTTCACTGGCATCACGCCCGACCTCTTTGCCGAGAACAGCGGCGCGGTGGCGGAAGGTGCCTTTGGGGAAGACGGCGTGTTCCGCGCGACCAACATCCTCGCCAAGCATGACGAGCGCTACATGCCGCGCGAGATGGAGGGCATCAAATATGATCCGCAGACCCATCAGGTGGATGCAAGCGGCCAATGATCGCTGAAGCCGGCCTTGCCGCCCTGTGGCTCGCGGCCACACTCGCCGGCCTGCAATTGCTGCTCGCCTGGTCGGCCGTTGCACGCGGTAATGCGGATGCGGCGCGCTTCATCCGACCGCTGGCGGTGGCGCAGGGCGTGCTGGCGGGTCTCGCCATGGCGCTGCTCATCGTCCTGTTCCTGATCTCCGACATGTCGGTCTATCTGGTCGCGGCGAACAGCCATTCACTCAAGCCGTTCATCTACAAATTCGCCGGCGCCTGGGGCAATCACGAGGGCTCGATGCTGCTCTGGGTGGCGGTGATGAGCCTTGCCGGCGGCGCGGTGGCGCTGTTCGAGCGCAGTCTCGACCGTGCGACCCATTTCGCGACGCTCGGCGCGCAGGCGGCGATCAGCCTTGGCTTTTATGCCTTCCTGCTGTTCGCCTCGAATCCCTTCCAGCGCCTCAATCCCCCGGCGGTCGAGGGGCAGGGGCTGAACCCGCTGCTGCAGGACCCCGGTCTCGCCTTCCATCCGCCGACGCTTTATTTTGGCTATGTCGGCCTGTCCGTAGCCTTCTCCTTCGCGGTGGGCGCGCTGCTCACCCGGCAGGTGGATGCCCGCTTCGCCCGTGCGATCCGGCCGTGGGTGCTGGGCGCCTGGGTGCTGCTGACCATCGGCATCGCGGCCGGCTCCTACTGGGCTTATTATGAGCTGGGCTGGGGTGGCTGGTGGTTCTGGGATCCGGTCGAAAATGCCTCGCTCATGCCCTGGCTGGCGGCGACGGCGTTGCTCCATAGCGCTTCGGTCCTGGCTGCCCGCGATGCGTTGCGCGCCTGGACGGTGATGCTGGCAGTGGTCGCTTTCGCCATGTCGATGATCGGCACCTTCCTCGTGCGCTCGGGTATCCTGACCAGCGTCCACGCCTTCGCGGTCGATCCCACGCGCGGCAGCTTCATCCTCATTCTGCTCGGCCTCTATATCGGCGGCGCGCTCGCGCTGTTCGCGATGCGGGTTCATACGGTCAACGAGGGCGCCCGGTTTGATCCGCTGAGCCGGGAGGCGCTGCTCGTCGTCAACAATCTGCTGCTGTGCGTGATCCTGGGGCTGGTGCTCATTGGCACGCTCTATCCGCTGCTGACCGAAATGCTGGGGCAGAGCGTCTCGGTGGGTCCGCCCTATTTCAACGCGGTGATCGGGCCGATCACGTTGGTGCTGATGGCCGCGCTGGTCGTCGGGCCGCTGCTGCGCTGGCGGCGGGACGAGTCGGGCGCGGCGTTGCGGCGTTCGGCTCCCGCCATTGGCGCTGCCGTGGTCACGCTGATCGCCGTGCTGCTGTTTGCGGATCGCCCGATCGGCTGGTTGCCGCTGCTGGGCCTCGTCATGGCCGCCGCCGTTGCCGTGGCCAGCGTCGCGCCGCTCTGGAAGCGCAATCTGCGGCGCACGCCGATGTTCACTTATGGCATGGTGATCGCGCATCTGGGCTGCGCAGTCAGCCTGGCCGGCATGGCCAGCGAATCGGCCTTCTCATCCGAGCGGCTGGCGGCTGCAGCGCCGGGGGACTCTTTCGAGATCGCCGGCTACACCGTGACCATGGATGGCGTCCGGCCATATGCCGGGCCGAACTGGACCGCCATGGAAGCGCAGCTTGTCGTGCGGCGTGGCGCCAAGGTGATCGGCACCGCGCGGCCTCAGGCCCGCTATTTCACCGATCCGCCGACGCCGACGAACGAATCCATCCAACTCACCCGCTGGAACGGCCAGCTCTATCTGGTGCTCGGTGAAGCGCTCGAAAACGGTCGCTGGCAGTTGCGCATCTGGTGGAAGCCGTTCGTCACGCTGATCTGGGGCGGCGCCGGCCTGATTGCGCTGGGTGGCGCGCTGGCGCTGGTCGGCCGCGTCCGGCGCGAGCGCAAGCAGGCGCGGATCGTGCGCGCATCTGGCGCGGAGCATCCGCAGGAGGCGCTGGCATGAAGTTCGGCAAGCGCTCGCTCATCCTGTGGATTCCGCTGATTGCCTATGTGATCTTCCTCGGCGTGGCCTCGCTGGGCCTCAATCGTGAGCAGCAGACGGTGGTGCAATCGCGGATGATCGGCAAGCCGGTCCCGCCGATGGACCTGCCGGCGGGCGCCTCCAGCCGCCCGACGCTCTCCACCAAGGCGATGGCGGACGGGCAGCCGCGCCTGCTCAACATCTTCGCGAGCTGGTGCGTGCCCTGCATCGCCGAGGCGCCGGTGCTGCTGCAACTTGCCCAACGGGGCGTGCCCATTGATGGCGTGGCCATCCGCGATGCCCGCGCCGATGTGGACGACTTCCTGACGCGTCACGGTAATCCTTATCAGCGCATCGGGCTGGATGAGCGCAGTGCCCTGCAATTCTATATGGGCTCCTCCGGGGTGCCGGAGACGTTCGTGGTCGATGGCAAGGGCATCATCCGCTACCAGCATATCGGCGTGATCGGCCCGCAGGATGTGGACATGATCCTCACCAAGCTGCGCGAGGCGCAATCATGAGAGGCGCGCTGATCCTGCCGGCGTTGCTCGCCATCCTGCCCGCACCTGTGTTCGCGCAGACCGCGCTGCCGCCCGCACCCTATGCCAATCGCCAGCTCGACGATCCGGCGCTGGAGGCGAAGGCAACCGAGCTGATGCACACGATTCGCTGTCTGACCTGCCAGAGCCAGTCCATTGCGGACAGCGACGCGAGCATGGCGGCGGACCTGCGCTCGATCATCCGCGAGCGCATCGCCGCGGGCGAAGACCCCGAGGCCATTCGCGCATGGCTCATCGAGCGCTACGGTGACTGGATCAGCTACAAACCGACCGCCGATCCCATTCTCTGGCCGCTCTGGGCCGCGCCGCTCATGCTGCTCGGCGCTGGCGGAGCGCTGGCTTATGGGCGGATGCGCCGTCGCAAGGGAGCAAAGGCATGACCGGCCTGTTGATCGCAGCGGGCCTCGCGCTCATCGTCGGCATCGGCATCATGCTGGGTGCGCGCCTCCCGCTCCGCCATGCCGCGCCGGTTGCAACTGCTCTGCTGCTCGGCCTTGCCGGCTATGCCTGGCAGGGCAGTCCGGGGCTGGCCGACAAGCCGGTCGCGGCAAACGACTCGCGCGTGAAGTTCGATGAGGCGCTGGCCAAGAAGCGCTCGGAAATCGGCGAGCGGCTGACGGGTGCAACGAAATGGCTTGTCGTGTCCGACGCGCTCGCCCGCAAGGGCAACACGGCCGGCGCCGCCAATGTGCTGCTCTCGGGCCTGAAGGAATATCCCGATGACGCGAACATCTGGGTGGGGCTGGGCAATGCCCTTGTCGCGCATGGCAATGGCACCCTGACGCCGGCGGCGGATTATGCCTTCGCGCGGGCCCTGCATTTCCAGCCGGAAGGCGTTTCTCCCAATTATTTCTATGGACTTGCCCTGGCGGAGTCGGGTCAGTTCGACCGTGCGCGCGATGTCTGGCTGAAGCTTGCAGCGCGCCTGCCGGAGGATTTCGAGCTGCGTGAGGAGCTGATCCGCAACGTGGCGTTGCTCAATGCGCTCATCGAGCGGCGCGATGCCATGGCGCAGGGTGGCCCATCTCAGGGCGATGCCCCGCAGGCTGGAGCGCCTCAAAGCGGAAATGCCGGGCCCTGATGGTGCGTTGCGTGCCTCTCGACGAAGTGCTAGGGCGCCGCCCGTTCAGGGCAGGGCCTGGGCAAGGGAAGCGCGATTGATGATTGCGAGTCAGGCGGGCAAGTGAGCCCTACCGATCAGCCACGAGACTTTGCGGCGGGGAATCCTGCGGCCGCTGGTCATGGGCATGGCCCGGATAGCCTGCGCAAGATGGCGCTGGCGGCGATGGGTATTGTCTTCGGCGACATCGGCACCAGCCCGATCTACGCCTTCCGCGAGACGTTCGCGGGGCACCACCCGCTCGCGCCCGATGCGCTGCACATCTACGGCGTGCTCAGCCTGATCTTCTGGTCGATGATGATCGTCGTGACGATCAAATATGTCTCGATCATCATGCGGGCCGACAACAAGGGGCAAGGCGGCAGCCTGGCGCTGCTCGCGCTGGTGAACCGCCGCAGCGGCCGCAAGCGCTGGACCGGGCCGATCGTGATCCTCGGCGTCTTCGCGACCGCACTCTTCTACGGCGATTCGATGATCACCCCGGCCATGTCCGTGCTGTCCGCATCGGAAGGCCTCATCACCGTTAACGCGCACTTCGCGCCGCTGGTTTTGCCGATCTCCGTGGCGATCCTTATCGGCCTGTTCGCTATCCAGTCGCGCGGAACGGCGCGGGTCGGCCAGCTTTTCGGGCCGATCATGCTGGTCTATTTCGCGACGCTGGCGGGCCTTGGCATCATGCATATCGCCACCGATCCCGCGATTCTGCTGGCGCTCAATCCCTGGTATGCCTTCCAGTTCTTCCTGACCGACAAGTTGCTGGCCTTCCTTGCGCTCGGCTCCGTCGTGCTCGCCGTCACCGGCGCGGAAGCGCTGTACGCGGATATGGGGCATTTCGGGCGCAACCCGATCCGGGTCTCCTGGCTGTTCTTCGTGCTGCCCGGCCTCATGCTCAATTATCTGGGGCAGGGGGCGTTCATCCTTTCGCTGCCAGCCGATCAGGTGGATCACGCGATCCGCAACCCCTTCTTCCTGCTGGCGCCGGAAAACTTCCGCCTGCCGCTCGTCATCCTCGCCATCGTTGCGACGATCATTGCCAGCCAGGCTGTGATCACCGGCGCCTTTTCACTCACCCAGCAGGCGATCCAGCTCGGCTTCATTCCGCGCCTCAAGATCAAGCACACCAGCGCCAGCGCGCAGGGCCAAATCTATATCCCAGTGATCAACTGGGGCCTGATGGTGATGGTGATCCTGCTGGTGCTGTCGTTCCGCTCCTCCAGCAATCTCGCCGCGGCCTATGGTATCGCGGTGACGGGCGCGATGTTCATCGACACCTGCCTGCTCGCGGTGTTGCTGCTTTCGCTGTGGAAGTGGAACCGCCTGCTGGCCTATGGCGCGCTGGCGATCTTCTTCATCGTGGACATCGCCTATTTCGGCGCCAATCTGACCAAGGTGCCGGATGGCGGCTGGTTCCCGCTGCTGGTCGGTCTGGTGATCTTCACCATGCTCACCACCTGGGCCAAGGGCCGCGGGCTGATGGTGGATCGCCTGAGCGAAGCGGCGATGCCGATCCCGGTCTTCGTCGCCTCTGCCGCCAACAGTGCCGTGCGCGTGCAGGGCACGGCCGTGTTCATGACCTCCACCTCGGATGGCGTGCCGCATGCGCTGCTGCATAATCTCAAGCACAACAAGGTGCTGCACGAGCGGGTGGTTCTGCTGACGGTCAAGGTGCTCGATGTGCCGACGGTCGATGCATCCTATCGCTATCAGGTGGAGGATCTCGGGCGCGGCTTCTATCGGGTGCTGATCCATTACGGCTTCATGGAAGAGGCCGACGTGCCCGCTGCACTGGCGATGGTGGAAGGCTGCGGCCAGCCTTTCCGCATGATCGAGACGAGCTTCTTCCTCACGCGCCAGACCCTGCTGCCGGCCGCCCGACCCGGCATGCCGATCTGGCGCGAAAAGCTCTTCGCTTGGATGCTGCGCAACGCGGAAAGCCCGATGGAGTTCTTCCGCCTGCCGACCAACCGCGTGATCGAACTGGGTAGCCAGCTGGAGATTTAGGGGGTGGGGTTCTTCGAGAGTGCGTCGCTCCGCAACTCGAAACCTTTTCTCGTGCTCCTGCGAAGGCAGGAGCCCAGGGCGGTAAAGCGCTTCAATCAATCAGCCGACTTGAACCGATACGCTCGGCATGTGCGTGAACTCTCTCTATACGTCGCCGTGGTTCTCGAACGCCCTGGGCTCCCGCCTTCGCAGGAGCACGGGGAAGGGTGATGCTGCGAGATTGTGAGAGTGCGCTCAGTCCGGAGCTTTGCTCTCCGTGTTCGCAACCATCGCCCGCGCCCGCGCGAGATCGTCCGGCGTATCGATATCCAGCAGCAGCCGCGCGTCGGCGCTCACCAGCGCAGCCCCTGTGGCGAGGCCCCGCGCACCCCGATCTCCTTTGAGGGCTTGGAGATCACCGAAAGCGCGCGCCGGAAAAAGCGCCGGCGGTTGTGCAACCCCGTCGGGCGAACAGGAGAAGACAGCGGACGCTCGATCCGTCGCAAACCGCCCGAGCACCGCGTCCAGATGCTTGCCCGTAACGAACGGCATATCTGCGAGCAGCACCAGCATTGCCGAAGCACCCACGTCCTGTGCGGCCCTCGCCGCCAGACCCAAAGAGTGCGCCATCCCCGCTTCTGGCCGATAATTGACGACCAGCCGATATCCCGGTGCATGGCTTCCCCAGTCCACGCCCGCCGGCGCCACCAGCAGATGATGGGCCGCTTCCACCGTTCGCCCTGCCTTAGCCGCCCAGACGATCAGGGCGCGTCCGCCAAGGTCCGCCGCTAGCTTGTCCGCCGTGCCGAAGCGCGTCGAGCGTCCCGCCGCGAGCAGCGCCACGGCGAGGCAGGGCAGCGCCATCAGCGCGTGCCGCGAAAGGCTGCGACCATGCCGGCGGCGATGGAGAGGGCAATCTCCTGCGGGCCAAGGCCGCCGATCGGCAGGCCGGCCGGCCCGTCCACCCGGCGCAGGTCATCCGCGCTCACCCCCGCCGCCGCGAGCCGCTCTAGGCGCCGCGCATGATTGGCACGTGATCCGAGTGCGCCGATATAGCCGGTCGACTGCGCCAGCGCCGCGATCAGGGCCGGGTCATCGATCTTGATGTCGTGGCTGAGCGTGACCACCGCGCAGGCGGCATTCGGCGCGAAGCTGGCGACGGCCTCGTCCGGCCAGGCGTCGGTCAGCGTCACGCCGGGGAAGCGCTCGGCGCTCAGGAAGCGCTCGCGCGGGTCGTTGACCGTCACCGCCATGCCGAGCGTCTGCGCGATGGCCGCGAGCGCCTGGCCGATCTGCACCGCGCCGACGATCAGCAGCTTGCGCGCCGGCTCATAGAGATTGACGAACTGCCCCGCCTGCGTCCCCAGCCGCGCCTTGCCAGTCGCAAGGTCGGTGGAGATCGCGACCGCCTTGCCCGCCGCGCGCGCCTGCGCGATCGCCTCGAACAGGGCTGGCGCAAAGCCCGCCTCGCTCACCGGCTGGACGAGCACACCGATCTGCCCGCCGCAGGGCAGGCCTGGCTCCCATATGTTGGGGTCTGTGCTGCCGAAATAGCGCAGGCCGGTCTCGCCCTTCGTGAGCGCCCGCTCGGCCATGGCGAACACGTCATATTCCACGCAGCCGCCCGAGATCGACCCGGCAAAGCGTCCATCCGCCGCAATGAGCATATGCCCGCCGCGCGGCCTTGGCGCGGAGCCGGAGGCTTCCACGACGGTGGCGAGCGCCATGGGCTGGCCGGCCCAGTCGCGCGCGGCGGCGATGATGGCATCGATATCGTTCAAGCGCTGGTCCTGTATCGGGGTGGGGGCAGGGGAGCCGCTGCCATCTCTCGCCAGCCTCATTATTGCAAGCCTACGGACATTGACAACCGGGCGAGAGCAACGGCAATGTCGCTGTTCATCGAGACATTGCGGAGGGAGAAGCGGCATGGCCACCGAACTGATGGTCAACGGGCAAAAAAGGCAGGTCGAATCCGACCCCAAGAAGCCGCTGCTCTGGGTACTTCGTGAAGATCTGGACATGGTCGGCACCAAGTTCGGCTGCGGTATGGCGCTGTGCGGTGCCTGCACGGTGATGATTGACGGGCAGGCCGTGCGCTCCTGCACCACGCCGGTCGGTACGGCGGCGGGCAAGCAGATCACCACCATCGAGCATGTCGCGACGACGCCGGTCGGCAAGGCCGTGAGCGAGGCGTGGACGCAGCTGGACGTGCCGCAATGCGGTTACTGCCAAGCCGGGCAGATCGTTTCCGCGACGGCGTTGCTCGCCAAGACGCCCAAGCCCACCGATCAGCAGATCGATGCAGCGATGAGCGGCAATATCTGCCGTTGCGCGACCTATTTGCGCATTCGCAAGGCCATCAAGCAGGCGGCTGGCCTCGAAGAGGGAGCCGCGGCATGAACGCGCCCCTCAACATGAACCGCCGCGGGCTGCTCAAGGCGACGCTGGTCGGCGGCGCGGTGCTCGCCTTCGATGCGCGCTTCGCTTTCGCGCAGGCGCCCGGCGAGAAGGCGGTCATCATCAACGCCTATATCCGCGTACTGCCGGACAACCGCTTCGTCATCGGCTCCAAGAACCCGGAGATCGGCCAAGGCGTCAAGACGATGCTGCCGATGCTCATCGCCGAGGAACTGGATGTCGACTGGGCGCAGGTCACCGCCGAGACGACCATCGCCGACGAGAAGACCTACGGCATGCAGGTTGCCGGCGGCAGCTTCACCACGCCGATGAACTACATGCCCATGCGCCAGATCGGCGCGGCGGCGCGGCAGATGTTCATCAAGGCGGCGGCGGCACGCTGGGGTGTACCGGAAGCGACGCTCACCACCGGTGGCGGCCGCGTCTCTCAAACATCAGGTTCGCCCACGGCCAAGCACAGCGTCACTTATGCCGAGCTGGCGGCGGAAGCCGCGAAGATCGCGGCGCCGGACCTCAAGACCGTGCCGCTCAAGGACCCGGCCAGCTTCAAGATCATCGGCAAGTCCAAGATCGGCGTCGATACGCCGGCCATCGTCGCGGGGAAGCCCCTGTTCGGCATCGATGTGAAGAAGCCCGGCCTGCTCCATGCCGCGATCGAAGCGTGCCCGGCTTATGGCGGCACGCTCACCAGCTTCGATGAGGCGGCGGTGAAGGCGCTTCCCGGCATTATCGCCGTGGTGCCGCTCAACAGTGGCTATAATCCCAAGGGGCCGCACGATGCGGTGGCTATCGTGGCGGAAAGCTGGTGGGTCGCCAATCAGGCGCGCTCGGCCCTGAAGCCCGTGTGGAACATGGAGGCGCAGAAGCGCTTCTCCAGCGCGGCGTTCAAGGCTTCGGCCGAGGCCAAGATGGCTGCTGCGCCGGAAGACTCGATCCACAAGGCCGGCGATGCCGCCAAGGCCATGGCGAGCGCGGCAAAGACCGTCACCGCGCGCTATGAATATCCCTACATCGCCCACGCTACGCTCGAGCCGCAGAACTGCACCGCGCTGTTCAAGGACGGCAAGATTGAGTTCTGGGCACCCACCCAGCTCCCGGCGGATGGGCGCAAGGTGGTGTCCGAGGCGCTCGGCATCGCGCCGGAGGCGATCACCATTCACATGACGCGCATCGGTGGCGGCTTCGGCCGGCGGCTGATGAACGATTACATGGCGCAGGTCGCGCAGATCGCCAAGGCGCTGCCCGGTCGGCCGATCAAGATGATCTGGACCCGCACCGACGATCTGCGTCACGATTTCTTCCGGCCCGGCGGCTGGCATGATTTCAAGGCGGGCATCGATGGCTCGGGCAAGCTCGTGGCCTTCACCGACCATTTCATCACCTATGGCAAGGAGGGCAAGCCGGACACGGGCGCCGCCATGACCGCGACGGAATTTCCGGCGCCTCTGCTGGCAGATGTCGATCTCTCGGTCTCCTATGTCGAGAGCAACGTGCCGACGGGCTATCTGCGCGCGCCGAGCTCCAATGCACTGGCCTTTGCGTTCCAGAGCTTCCTCGACGAGGTGGCGCTGGCCGGCGGTCTCGACCTGCCCGAGCTGATGCGTCGCACGCTGGGCGAGGCGCGGCTGATGAAGCATGGCAACCGCCCCGGCATGGATGGCAGCGTACCCGAGTTCAACACGGGCCGTGCCCGCGCGGTAATCGACAAGGTCTGCCAGATGGCGGGCTGGAAGGGCCGCACCGGGGGGGATGCTGGGGACGGCGTGCGCAAGGGCCGGGGCTTTGGCTTCTATTACAGCCATCGCGGCTATTTCGCCGAAGTGGTGGACGTGACCGTCGCCAAGACCGGCAAGGTCAGCGTCGACAAGGTCTGGGTTGCGGGCGATGTCGGCCGGCAGATCATCAACCCCATCAACGCGCTCCATCAGGCGCAGGGCGCGGTGATCGACGGACTGGGCCAGGCGCTGTCCGGCCAGAAGATCGAGATCAAGGATGGCGCGGCCAACCGCACCAACTTCCACGATTACCCGTTGCCCCGCATCGTCGATGCACCGGCGGACGTGGTGGTCGAATGGGTGATCTCGGACAATGATACGACCGGCCTCGGTGAACCGGCCCTGCCGCCGGTGATCCCCGCGATCATCAACGCCATTTTCGCCGCCACTGGCAAGCGCATCCGCTCGCTTCCCGTGGTGCCGGCGGACCTGGCGGTCTGAGGGGAGGGCGGGGGAGGATGTTTCTTCCCCCACCGTCACCCCGGACTTGATCCGGGGTCCAGCTTTCTCGTGACCGGCTGGTCAGAGCAAAGGCGCACAAAGCAGCGGGGCCCCGGATCAAGTCCGGGGTGACGTGCGTTGGGAAGACGGGGCGGGTCGCTGATTACCTGCCAGACCTTGAGGAGAATGCGCATGGTCGAAGCCCGCTGGAACGGCGCCGTCATTGCCCGCAGCGACGAGACGGTCGTTGTGGAAGGCAATCACTATTTCCCGGCCGATGCCGTCGATCCCGCCATCCTCCGCCCGAGTGACACGACGACGGTCTGCTCGTGGAAAGGCACGGCACATTATCATAGTCTGCATGTCGATGGCGCCGACAATCCGGATGCCGCCTGGTATTATCCCGATCCCAAACCCGAGGCGGAAGCGATCCGCGACCGTATCGCCTTCTGGAAAGGCGTAGAGGTCGGCTGATTTGGGTAACGTCAAGGATAGAATGGTTCGGGGCGCTCGTTACGCTGCTGAAATGAGTAGTCCTGAAGCATTTCCGCCAAAGCCATGCAGGCCGCAAGATATGCAGATCGCCCACTGATTGGTCGGTATTTCTCGATCTCTCCGACGAAGAACGGTTCGCACGCCTCTTCGATAGATGGATGCGAAAAATCGATGGGGCGTGGTGCATGGGCGAACTGATTTCTAATGCGCTTTATGGTGTTCAGTCGGCCCTCCATTTCGCTACCGTAGATATTTAAGGCTCGGCCAAGAGTGATTTTGGCAGCAAAGGTCGAGAACGGCGCTAGGGGCCCCTCAAACCACTGCTTACGGACCAGTTCGCCGGGGTCAGGAATCGTGCAATTAATGGCAAGCCAAAGAGATCGCTCTGTAAAAGCACCTGCCATGATTGCAGCGCCTCGATCGGTTTCTTGTTTCAGAAGGGCGCGGTAGTTTAGTACTTCCTCTTCGGTTGGGAGTTCCCTTGCTAAGTGTTCAAGGGCTACCCGAGATTTCCCCCGCTTGGAAGCGTGGGCAGCGCGGTCATCTGACTGCCGTGCCCGTCCCCGCCTTACTTCTTCTGCTCGCTCTTCAGGCGTTTTTCTTCGCATCTATTTTCCTACGAGATCAGAGATCGCAAGGCTCGACCGATCAGGGGATCACCCCAACTTTCGGTTGCAGTATGTCACTTGGATCAGCGCTTCTTCAATGGGGCAACCGAAGGCGTCATCTCTTCGAAGAAGCTGTCCGCTCGGTCAGCGCATCGGTTGGATGGTTATGTCTGACGTCGGCTGCTCGAAATCGGAATCCTGAATGTCATCGATCTTCAGCACATCAGGAAGCACCAGCCACCCTACAGGATCTCCCGCACCGCTTCCGGCGGACGGCCCAGCCGCACGCCTTTTTCGGTCGCCACCAGCGGGCGTTCGATCAGGATGGGGTCAGCAGCCATGGCGTCGAGGATGGCGTCGTCGTCCGCGTGCTTGAGCGCCTTGGCGCCGTCCTCGGCCTTGCGCAGGCCCTCCCGCGGGGTCAGGCCGGCGCGATGGTAGAGGGCAGCGAGCGTGTCGCGGCTCGGCGGGGTCTTGAGATATTCGACGATCTCCACCTCGACGCCCGGCGTTTCCTGCAGGATCGCCAGTGCCTCGCGGGATTTCGAGCAGCGGGGGTTGTGGTAGATGGTCGCCTTCATCGCCTGATCCTTTTCGTTTGCCCGTCCGTCAGGCCGGCTGGTCGTCGCCGGGCAATGCCCGCTGCATGTAGATGGTGTCCAGCCAGCGGCCGAATTTATAGCCGACCTTCTCCATGCGTCCTGCGTGGCGGAAGCCTTGGCCGGCGTGGAGCGCGACCGAGGCGTCCTCGCCGCCGGCGATCACGCCGAGCATCTGGGTGAAGCCTGCCGCGCCGGCGGCCGGGATCAGCGCCGCCAGCAGCGCTCTGCCGATGCCTTGGCCGGTCTTCGCGGGATGGAGATAGACGCTGTCTTCGCAGGCATGAGCGTAGGCGGGGCGGTCGCGGAATTGCGCGGCATAGGCATAGCCGATCACCGCGCCGTCCTCATCTTCCGCAACGATGAAGGGCCAGCCCCGTGTCGCCAGATACGCGATCTTCTCGCGCCATTGCTCGGCCGTGGGCGCCTGCGTATCGAAGGTCGCTGTGCCATGCTGCACATGATGGGCGTAGATCGCCGTGATGGCCTCCGCATCCGCCGGGGCGACCGGACGGATGCGCAGCGGCGGTTGCCCGCTCAATCGACCTTCTGCCGCTCCAGCCATTCTTCCAGCCACTTGATGCTGTAGTCGCCATTTTGCACGTCCGGGTCGGCGATGAGCTTCTGGTGCAGGGGGATGGTCGTCTTCATGCCCTCGATGACATATTCCTCAAGCGCGCGCTTGAGGCGCATCAGGCAGCCCTCGCGGGTGCGGCCATAGACGATCAGCTTGCCGATCATGCTGTCATAATAAGGCGGCACGCTATAGCCCTGATAGAGCGCGCTTTCGACGCGCACATGCATGCCGCCGGGGACGTGGAGCATCTGCACCTTGCCGGGGGAGGGCATGAACGTCACCGGGTCTTCCGCATTGATGCGGCATTCGATGGCGTGGCCGTGGAACTCCAGCTCGTCCTGCGTCACCGAGAGCGGCTTGCCCTCGGCAATGCGAATCTGCTCGCGCACCAGATCGAAGCCGGTGATCATCTCCGTTACCGGATGTTCCACCTGAATGCGGGTGTTCATCTCGATGAAGTAGAATTCGCCATTCTCGTACAGGAACTCGATGGTCCCCGCGCCGCGATAGCCCATGTCGGCCATCGCCTTGGCGACGAGCGTGCCCATGCGGTTGCGCTCAGCCGATGAGATGACCGGGGAGGGCGCTTCCTCCAGCACCTTCTGGTGGCGGCGCTGCAGCGAGCAGTCGCGCTCGCCCAGATGGATGGCATTGCCCTTGCCGTCGCCGAAAATCTGGAACTCGATATGGCGCGGATTGCCGAGATATTTTTCCATGTAGACGGTGTCGTCGCCGAACGCCGCCTTGGCCTCGCTCTTGGCCTGGGACATCAGGCTCTCGAACTCGTCCTCGGTGGGCACCACCTTCATGCCGCGCCCGCCGCCGCCGGAGGCCGCTTTCACGAGCACCGGATAGCCGATCTCTCTCGCGCGCTGCTTGGCGTCTGCAATGTCCTCGATCGCGCCGTCGGTGCCCGGCACAAGCGGCAGGCCGAGCGCGCCGGCGGTGCGCTTGGCTTCCACCTTGTCGCCCATCACGCGGATATGCTCGGGCTTGGGGCCGACGAAGATGATGTCATGCGCTTCCACGATTTCCGCGAAACGCTCATTTTCGGACAGGAAGCCATAGCCCGGATGGATCGCATCCGCGCCCGAGATTTCGGCGGCGGAAATGATCGCGGGAATGTTGAGATAACTGTCTTTCGCAGCGGGGGGGCCGATGCAGATGGCTTCGTCGGCCAAGCGCACATGCATGGCGTCCGCGTCGGCGGTGGAGTGCACCGCCACCGTCTTGATGCCCATCTCATGGCAGGCGCGGTGGATGCGCAGGGCGATCTCGCCGCGATTGGCGATCAGCAGCTTCTCGATGCTCATGGCTGGCGTGTCCTCACGCGACCACGATCAGCGGCTGGTCATATTCGACCGGCTGGCCGTTTTCGACCAGCACAGCCTGGACCGTGCCGGCAGAGGGCGCAGTGATCGGGTTCATGACCTTCATGGCCTCGACGATCAGCAGGGTCTGGCCCGCCTTCACCGCGTCACCGACCTTGACGAAGGCGGGGGCGTCCGGCTCAGGCGTCAGGTAGCAGGTGCCGACCATCGGCGATTTGATCGTGCCGGCGGCGGGACCGGCCGCGGGGGCCGGTGCAGCGCTTTCCACGGGCGCAGCAGCAGCCACCGGGGCTGCCGGTGCGGGCGCAGCGGCCATCGGCGCATAGGTCGCGCTCTGGGCGGCGGGGGTGCGGGCGACGCGGATCTTGCGGTCGCCGTCTTCCACCTCGATCTCGGTGAGGTTCGTCGCGTCCAGCATTTTCGCCAGTTCGCGCACCAGCTTAACGTCCACCTGCATCGAGCCTTCGTTGGTCTTGTCGGCCATTGGTCTTCCCTTTGAGAAAGCTTTATTCTGTTCTGGAGTGGGGCTGGGGCCTATTGCCCTTCGCCCGATAAGGCAACCGTTTGCACGCCCTGTCTGGTTCAATCCATCTCAAGCGCCGCTTCCAGCGCCAGCATATAGGAGAGCGCGCCGAAGCCCGCGATCGATCCGCGCGCGGCCATGCCGATATAGCTATGATGGCGGAAGCTCTCCCGCGCGGCGGGGTTGGAGAGGTGAACCTCGATCACCGGCACGGTGATGGATTTGATCGCATCGTGCAGCGCCACGGAAGTGTGCGTGAGGCCGCCCGCGTTCAGGATGACGGCCATCGCTGCTTCCGCATTGGCCTGATGCAGCCAATCGATCAGATGGCCCTCATGATTGGACTGGCGGAAATCCAGCTCCACGCTGGCGCGCCGGGCCTCGTCTTCCATGCGGTCGGCAATGTCGTCGAGCGTATCATAGCCATATATCTCCGGCTCACGCGTGCCGAGCAGGTTGAGATTGGGGCCATTGAGGACATAGATTTTTCGCGCGGCAGTCATGGGGCCATCCGGTCCTTGTTGGTTGCGAGCCTTGGGCTCCACCCTATATGGCGTGGCGAACGGCTCTCAAAGCGAAAGGTGAACACACGGCATGAGCGCGGACGGAACGATCGGCATCCGGGTCAATGGCGAGCATCGCCGCGTGCGCGCCGGGCACAGCATAGCGCATCTGGCCAATGAGCTTGGGCTGGCGCCCGAGAAGGTGGCGGTCGAGCGTAATCTGGAGGTCGTGCCGCGTGCGAAGCTGGCCGATGTGATCGTCGAGGATGGCGATGAGCTGGAGATCGTGCACTTCGTCGGCGGCGGCGATGGATCGCCGGTGCTGGCCGATGACAGCTGGAGCGTGGCCGGGCGCACCTTCCGTTCCCGGCTGATCGTTGGGACAGGCAAATATCGCGATTTTGCCGAGAATGCCGCTGCCGTTGAGGCATCGGGCGCGGAGATTGTCACGGTGGCGGTGCGGCGGGTGAATGTGTCCGACCCCAAGGCGCCGATGCTTACCGACTTCATCGACCCTAAGAAGATCACTTATCTGCCGAACACTGCTGGCTGCTTTACCGCTGAAGACGCGATCCGCACGCTGCGGCTGGCGCGCGAGGCGGGCGGCTGGGATCTGGTGAAGCTGGAAGTGCTGGGCGAGGCCCGCACGCTTTACCCGAACATGATCGAGACTCTCCGCGCGACCGAAATCCTCGCCAAGGAGGGCTTCAAGCCGATGGTCTATTGCACCGACGACCCCATCGCCGCGCAGCAGCTGGAGAGTGCGGGCGCGGTGGCGATCATGCCGCTTGGCGCGCCCATCGGCTCGGGCCTGGGCCTCCAGAACCGGGTGACCATCCGCCTGATTGTGGAAGGAACGAAGCTTCCTGTGCTGGTCGATGCCGGCGTCGGCACGGCTTCCGATGCGGCAGTGGCGATGGAACTGGGCTGCACCGGCGTGCTGATGAACACCGCCATTGCAGAAGCCAAGAAGCCGGTGCTGATGGCGGCGGCGATGAGGGCATCGGTCGAAGCCGGGCGGATGGCCTATCTCGCCGGGCGCATGGGGCGACGCATGTATGCCGACCCCTCAAGTCCGCTCGCTGGCTTGATCTGAGCCAAGCGCGGCCAACCGCTGGTCGTATTTGTCGGAACCAGCCGCGTCCCAACTCGTTTAATTTTCAGACGGTCGGATCGTCCGGCCGTAGCAGAATTCAGCGATTGGAGACCTATCATGGGTGAATTGATCGACAAGGCCAAGGGTGCCGTCAACGAAGCAGTCGGCAAGGCCAAGCAGGAGATCGGCAAGCAGCGCAACGATCCCGATCAGCAGGCGGAAGGTCTCGGCCAGGAGCTCAAGGGCAAGGGCCAAGGCCTCAAGGGCTCCGTGAAGGGAGCCCTCGGCGACCGGGTCTGACCCCAAGCCGTAACGCTCAAGCGTTTGATGAAAGGTCGTACTCGCAGAAGCGAGTGCGGCCTTCATTGTTTATGTCCGAGCAGGCAGCGATCACCCGGTATGGTTCGGTTTCCCTACCGCTTCATGCAATCCGGGCATTTGACCGTCCGGTCCCGCGCTCTTATGGGCGGATCAGCTTTCGCTCCATCCGTGCCAAGGAGACACGCGTGAAGAAACTCTATCCCGATGCTGCAGCCGCTCTCGATGGCCTGCTCCACGACGGAATGCTCATTTGCGCCGGCGGGTTCGGCCTGTGCGGTATTCCCGAGCGCCTGATCGACGCGATCCGCGATTCTGGCGTGAAGGATCTCACCTTCGCCTCCAACAACGCCGGCATCGACGGCGAAGGGCTGGGCAAGCTGCTGCGCACCCGCCAGGTGAAGAAGATGATTTCGTCCTATGTGGGCGAGAACAAGGAGTTCGAGCGGCAGTATCTGGCAGGCGAGTTGGAGGTGGAGTTCTGTCCGCAGGGCACGCTGGCCGAGCGCTGCCGGGCCGGCGGTGCGGGCATTCCGGGCTTCTACACCAAGACCGGTGTGGGCACGCAGGTTGCCGAGGGCAAGGAAACCAAGATTTTCGACGGGCAGGAATATGTGCTCGAGCGCGGCATCTATGCCGATCTGTGCATCATCAAGGGCTGGAAGGCCGATGAAGCGGGCAACCTGATTTTCCGCAAGACCGCGCGCAATTTCAACCAGCCGATGGCCACCGCCGGCAAGATCTGCGTCGCGGAAGTCGAGGAAGTGGTGCCCGTCGGCAGCCTCGATCCGGACAGCATCCATCTACCCGGCATCTATGTGAAGCGCATGATCGTCGGTGCGCCCTATGACAAGAAGATCGAATTCCGCACTGTCCGCGAAAGGGAGGCCGCATAATGGGCTGGTCACGCGATGAAATGGCCGCGCGCGCCGCGAAGGAGCTTCAGGACGGCTTCTATGTGAATCTCGGCATCGGCATCCCGACCTTGGTCGCCAATCACATCCCGCCGGGCGTGGAGGTCACGCTGCAGAGCGAGAACGGCATGCTCGGCATCGGCCCGTTCCCTTATGATGACGAGGTCGATCCCGATCTCATCAATGCCGGCAAGCAGACGATCAGCGAACTGCCGAGCAGCGTCTATTTCTCCAGCGCCGACAGCTTCGCGATGATCCGCGGCGGCCACATCGATCTCACCGTGCTGGGTGCGATGGAAGTCTCCGAAAAGGGCGACATCGCCAACTGGATGATCCCCGGCAAGATGATCAAGGGCATGGGCGGCGCGATGGACCTCGTCGCCGGCGTCAAGAAGATCATCGTGGTGATGGAGCACAATGCCAAGGACGGCAGCCCCAAGTTCATCCCGGAATGCACCCTGCCGCTCACCGGCCGGGATGTGGTGGATATGATCGTCACCGATCTGTGCGTCTTCCAGCGCGTTTCGCACGATCAGCCCTTCCGCCTCGTGGAACTGGCGCCGGGTGTTACCGCCGAGGAAGTCGCGGCCAAGACGACGGCGCATTACGTCTCGTAAGGCGTCGGGTTAACGCGCGGTAGTTACCCCCCTTCTCTTCGGAGGAGGGGCAGTTCTGGAGCGCTCCGCTGCCCCACCAATACTCCGTCATCCCGGATCAAGTCCGGGGCGACGAGAGGAGGAGTGCCGCGCGCGCCATTGAAACGGACTTTGACCGCCCGATATAGGGGCTTCCCCCCCGACCGCGACAGATGTAGGGCAGCCCCATTATGACCCAGGCCCGCACCCTTTATGAGAAGATCTGGGACGCGCACGTCGTCGAGAAGCGCGACGATGGCACGTGCCTGATCTATATCGACCGCCACCTCGTCCATGAAGTGACCAGCCCGCAGGCGTTCGAGGGGCTCCGCCTTGCCGGGCGCAAGGTGCGCCGGCCCGATCTCACACTGGCTGTGCCGGATCATAACGTGCCGACCACGGCCCGAGTGGATGCGCAGGGCAATCGCATCCCCATCGTCAACAAGGAAAGCGCGCAGCAGCTCGCCGCGCTGGAGCGCAATGCGCCCGAGTTCGGCATCCGCTATTTCGGCGCGACGGACATCAATCAGGGCATCGTCCATGTCGTCGGCCCCGAGCAGGGCTTCACGCTGCCCGGCATGACCCTGGTCTGTGGGGATAGCCATACGGCCGCGCACGGTGCGCTGGGTGCGCTGGCCTTCGGCATCGGCACCAGCGAGGTCGAGCATGTGCTGGCCACGCAGACGCTGCTGCTCAAGCCGAGCAAGACGCTCGCCATCGAGGTCGAGGGCGAGCTGGGCTATGGCGTAACCGCCAAGGACGTGATCCTCGCCGTCATCGGCCGCATCGGCACGGCCGGTGGGACCGGCCACGTCATGGAATTCCGCGGCTCGACTTTCCGCGCCATGAGCATCGAGAGCCGGCTGACCGTCGCCAATATGGCGATCGAGGGTGGCGCGCGGTCCGGGCTCTTTGCGCCGGACGAGAAGACGTTCGACTATATCAAGGGCCGCCCGATGGCACCGCAGGGTGCCGATTGGGATCGCGCCGTCGCCTATTGGCGCACGCTCGTGACCGACGAAGGCGCCGTGTTCGACAAGCATGTGCAGCTGGAGGCGAGCGAGATCGCGCCGACCGTCACCTGGGGCACCAGTCCCGAGGACGTAGTGCCGATCACCGGCGTCGTGCCCGATCCGGAGAGCTTCGAGGACCCCTCCAAGCGGGAAGCTGCGGCCAAGTCGCTCGCCTATATGGGCCTCACCGCCGGCCAGCGCATGGAAGACGTGCCGGTCGAGCATATCTTCATCGGCAGCTGCACCAACAGCCGCATCGAGGATCTGCGCGCGGCCGCGTCGGTGCTCAAGGGCCGCAAGGTTGCCGACGGCATCAAGCAGGCGCTGATCGTGCCCGGCTCCGGGCTGGTCAAGCATCAGGCGGAGGCCGAGGGGCTGGATCGCATCTTCATCGAGGCCGGGTTCGAGTGGCGCGAGCCGGGCTGCTCCATGTGCCTGGGCATGAATCCGGATCGTGTGCCCAGTGGTGAGCGTTGTGCCTCTACGAGCAACCGCAACTTCATGGGCCGGCAGGGGCCGGGCGCGCGCACCCATCTCGTCTCGCCGGTGATGGCGGCCGCCGCCGCGATCAGGGGTCGACTTGCGGACGTTCGCGAACTAATGGTGCCCGAGCAAGCGTAAGGGGACGCAATGAAAGTCATTTTCTGGATTTTGGTCGCCGGTGCTCTCGGCAGCGCCGCCATGGCCATGGGCCTCGGCCAGTCCGCGGCTGTGCCCGCAAAGGCGGAAAAGCCAGCCGCACGCTGAATGCGCGTGTGACGTTAGACGGGCGCGGACTTCTCAATCTGCGCTGTCAGGCCATCGAAACACGCAGCTTCATGCGGCGACAAGTCTCGTCATAACCGGCCGGATCGGGCGCTTCGACCACCTCGAAGCCTTGCGAGGCCCAAAAGCTGTCTGCGCCATTGACGGCCGTCAGCCAGATTTCACCAAGACCCTCGCGGCGCGCCTGTGCGACGATCAGCCCCAGCGCAGTGCGCCCGGCGCCACTGCCGCGCGCGTCGGGCAGCAGGGCAAGATCATGTAGATAATAGCTGCCGGGGTTCTCGGGAATGGCGCCCAATGGGGCATTGAAGGCGGGCACGCTGTTCGCTTCCCAAGGGTGGGCGATAAGATAGCCGAGCACGCGCCCGGCGTCCTCGAAGACGAAACAGCCCGCCGGATGCAGGCTCAGGCGCTCGGCGTAGATCGCTTCATCCTCGGTATAGTGGCCATGGACCGCATCGGAGATTGCCTTGACCGTTCCCATGTCGCTGGAGCGCATCGGCCGCCATGTGCCGCTTGTTGCCATTGCCTTATCTCCTCCGCGCATCGCCGTCGGCCGCCTGCATATCGGGTCGGCATCTTGACGCAAGCGCGCACATCCGCCACTTGACCGGTCAAACAGCCCGTCATCAGCAGGACCAGCATGGAACCCGTCACCACCGTTGAAGGTCGCGCCTATCCCTTCGGCCTGAAGAATGTCGATACCGACATCATCATTCCGGCCGAATGGCTCAAGACCATCAGCCGCACGGGCCTGGGCAAGGGCGCGTTCGAGGCGCTGCGCAAGGAGCCGGGCAATGTGTTCGACGACCCGCGCTATGCCGGCGCGCCGATCATCGTGGCGGGCGACAATTTCGGTTGCGGGTCGAGCCGCGAACATGCCGCCTGGGCGCTGATCGACATGGGCGTGCGGGCCGTCATCGCGCCGAGCTTCTCGGATATTTTCTCGGGCAACGCCTTCAAGAACGGCATCCTGACCGTCGTGTTGCCGCAGGAAGCGGTCGACCGGTTGTTGGAGGTCGCCAAGACCGATCCGATCAGCATCGACCTTGAGAACCAGTCGGTGACGACGCCATTTCAGGACCGCTTCACCTTCGAAATCGACCCGTTCCGCAAGAGCTGCCTGCTGGGCGGCCTCGACGAGATCGGCCTGACGATGGCGCAGGGCGATACCATCGGTACGTTCGAAGCGCGCGATGCGCAGACGCGGCCCTGGCTGGTGCCGGCGGCCGCCTGAATTCGACGCGGCGGGGTGTCCCGCGCGTTGCCAAGGGAGCGCCTGCTTCCTAAGTAGAACCTCTATTCAGTTACCTCCAGATGAAGGTGCGTCTTTCATGAGTTCATTCGACGATCGCGAGAAGGCGTTCGAGACCAAGTTCGCCATGGATCAGGAACTCGCGTTCCGGGTCGCGGCCCGGCGCAATCGCCTGCTGGGCGAGTGGGCGGCCGGCCTGATGGGGCTGACCAAGGAAGAGACCGATGCCTATGCCAAGGCGGTCGTGCAGGCGGACTTCGAGGAAGCCGGCGATGAGGACGTGATCCGCAAGGTGATGGGCGATCTGGTATCAGCCGGTGTGGATATGGACGAGCAGCGCGTGCGCACGGCGCTGAGCGACAAGGCCGCCGAGGCGCGTCGCCAGTTCATGCAGGAAGAGAATTGAGGGGCTTTTGACATGCCCATGGCGGCTGGCGATATCGAGGCGATGATCCTCGCGGCTTTCCCGGATGCGACGGTGGAGATCACCGATCTGGCCGGCGACGGCGATCATTATGCGGCGCGGGTCACCTCCGAGAGTTTTCGGGGGATGAATCGCATTGCCCAGCAGCGTGCCGTCTATGCCGCGCTGGGCGGTCGCATGGGCGGAGAGCTTCACGCCTTGCAACTGACCACGGCCGTTCCCAACTGATAGCGCAGCGCCGGCATCGCGCCGCACTGCTGCCCGGAGACCAGACATGACCGACCCCGTCCACGCCCGCATCGCCGATATCGTCGGCAAGAACGATGTCGTGCTCTTCATGAAAGGCACGCCTTTGTTCCCGCAATGCGGGTTCTCCAGCCGCGCCATTGCCATTCTGGAACGGCTCGGCGCGCCCTTCGAGAGCGTGGATGTGCTGCAGGATCAGGAGATTCGCCAAGGCATCAAGAGCTTTTCCGACTGGCCGACCATCCCCCAGCTCTATGTGAAGGGCGAATTCCTCGGCGGGTCGGACATCATGATGGAAATGTATGAGGCGGGCGAGCTCAAGCAGCTTCTTGCGGAGCAGGGCGTCATCGCCGCCTGACCGAGCTTCCATTTCGTTCTTCAAGCGGGCGCGGGGCAAAAAGCCCGGCGCCCGTTTTGTGTTCGGGCGCCGGAGTTCGGAGGGATTGGGAGACAAAAGGATTGGGGGACAGGCAAGAAGACCGGGTGCCCGTCCCCCAAAGCGGGTGTGTCGACAAGAAGAGCAAGCGCCGTGCCAGTTTCTCCAAGTGAGGAGAGCGGGCGGCGACGCTGGTTAAGGGCGGGGCAAGAGGTGGCGACCTGTAAAGCGCTCCGACAGTTTCGCCCGCATTTCCGCTTGCGCCTTGCAATCGGCGGCGGCCGTGACACATGGAAGAGATGATGCCTGCTGCCCCCAGTCTCGCCGCCGACACCGGCCGGGTCATGCGCCTGTCGCCGCTGGTGCAGCGCGTGCTGGCACCCAATCCTTCGCCGTTCACATTCGAAGGCACGCAGACCTATCTGGTGGGGGACAGTGATCTCGCCATAATCGATCCCGGCCCGGATGATCCGGCCCATCTCGATGCGCTGGAGGCGGCGATCGCTGGTCGCCCCGTCATTGCTATCGCCTGCACCCACACCCATCGCGATCACAGTCCGGCGGCGCGGCCGTTGGCACAGCGCATTGGCGCGCCGATCATCGGCTGCGCGCCGCTGACGCTGGAGGATGACGGGCCGCGCGCCGATGCGGCATTCGACCCCGATTACAGTCCCGACCAGGTGCTCGCGGAGGGCGAGCAAATCGTGGGCACGGGCTGGACTTTGACGGCGCTGGCGACGCCCGGCCACACCTCCAATCATCTGTGCTACGCGCTCGAGGAAGAAACGGCGCTGTTCACCGGCGATCATGTGATGAGCTGGTCCACCAGCGTCGTCTCGCCGCCGGATGGCGACATGAGCGATTATCTCGGCTCGCTGGAGCGCCTCGTCGCCCGCTCGGACAGCATCTATTATCCAGCCCATGGCGAACCGGTGACGCAGCCCCAGCGTTTCGCTCGCGGCATGCTGGGGCATCGGCGGATGCGGGAAGGGCAGATCCTGCGCATTCTGGAGCGGCAGGGCGCCGTCACCATCCCGGATTTCGTCGCGAGCATGTATGTGGGCCTCAATCCGCGCCTGCATGGCGCCGCCGGACGATCCGTGCTCGCCCATCTCATCGATCTGCAACGGCGGGGGCTGGTCAAAGACAGTGCGGACGGGGTCTGGGCGAGGGTGTTGATTTAGGCGCTTGACGGGACGCGCGAACAGGATCAGCTTCCCTGCCGTCCAGGCAACGGTGGGGGGACCGTCATGGCAACACTTGCTTCAGGCATCAGATCCGAGATCGAGCGCGAGCGCAGCTTCTTCCTCAAATTGGCGCTGGCGATGGCCTTTGTCCTTGTGGCGGGCTTCTCATTCAATGTCGCCGCCGGCCGCTCGACCTTCGCCGCGCCGCTGCTGCTTCATGTCCACGCGCTGGTTTTCTTCGGCTGGCTGGTTCTTTTCGTCACCCAATCTTTTCTGGCGGCTAGCGGCTCGGTGCGCCTGCACCGGCGACTTGGTGTGCTCGCGCTGCTCTGGGTGCCGGTCATGGTCGTGCTGGGTCTGGCGGTGACGCGTCATTCGGTGCGCGCAATCGGCGGGCCTCCTTTCTTCGATACTAATGAATTTCTCTTCGGCAACAGCATCGGCCTGCTGGCTTTCGCGCTCACCGTCGGGGCGGCGCTCGTCATGCGCGCCCGTCCCGACTGGCACCGGAGGCTGATGTGCGGCGCCATGGCCGGGCTGACCGGCCCCGGCTTCGGGCGGCTGCTGCCGATGCCGTTCCTCATCCCCTGGGGCTGGTGGGTCGCGGCTGTCGTGGCGCCCATGATGTTCATCCTGGTCGGCATGGTCTGGGACTGGCGGCGCAAAGGGCGCATCCACGCCGCATGGCTGTGGGGAGCGGGCATCCTGATCGGCAGCCAGCTCATGGCCGATGCCATCGCCTACAGCCCGATGGGCCTTGCCATCACGCGCGATATGGTCGCCGGGACACCCGGTGCGATGCGCGATATGCGGGCCTTCTTCCCCTGAGCGCGGTTAGAGGTTGATCGACGGGCGCTTCGTGGCCATCTCCGCCGCATGACAAAGGAGATTCGGTGATGGATGCACGCGGCGGGATCGGCGGAAGTCTTGCGGGGCTGGACCTGCTGGAGGAGATCAATCGCCTGCGCAAGGAGCGCAATGCGGTCATACTCGCGCATTATTACCAGAAGCCGCAGATCCAGGACCTGGCCGACTTTGTCGGCGACAGCCTTGAGCTATCCCGCAAGGCGGCCGAGACGGATGCGGACGTGATCGCTTTCTGCGGCGTGCGCTTCATGGCCGAGACGGCGAAGATCCTCAGCCCCGAGAAGATCGTGATCCTGCCGGACATGGACGCCGGCTGCAGCCTGGAAGACAGCTGCCCGCCAGCCCAGTTCAAGGCCTTCCGCGAGGCCCATCCCGATCATATCGCGCTCAGCTACATCAATTGCTCGGCGGAGGTAAAGGCGCTGAGCGATATCATCGTCACCAGCTCGTCTGCCGAGAAAATCCTGAGCAAGCTCCCCAAGGACCAGAAGATCATCTTCGGGCCGGACAAGCATCTGGGTGGCTATCTCGCGCGCAAGCTGGGGCGTGAGATGCTGCTCTGGCCGGGCGTGTGCATCGTGCATGAGAGCTTCAGCGAGACTGAGCTGCTCAAGCTCAAGGCCATGCACCCCGGCGCGCCGGTTGCTGCTCACCCCGAATGCCCGCCGGCTATCATCGATCATGCCGATTATGTCGGCTCGACCAGCGGCATCCTGCAATATGCCAAGGACATGCCGGGCGACACGCTGATCGTGGCGACCGAGCCGCACATCATCCACCAGATGGAAAAGGCGATTCCCCAAAAGCGCTTCGTCGGCGCGCCGGGTGCGGACGGCAACTGCAACTGCAACGTCTGCCCCTATATGGCGCTCAACACGCTGGAGAAGCTCTACATCGCGCTCCGCGATCTCCAGCCGCGCATCGAGATGGACGAGCAGCTGCGGGTCGCCGCGAAGAAGAGCCTCGACCGGATGCTGGATCTCGCTAGCGACACGGTCGGGCAGGGCGACGTGGGAGCGCGGTGAGCGGGGAGCCGCCCCGGTGATCGTCCGCCTGCGCTCGCTCTGGCTGAACGTTAACGCGAGCTACTGGTTTTATCCGGCGCTGTTCACGATGCTCGCCCTCGCGCTGGCGATCGTCACTATCACCATCGATCGCTCGGGGCAGGCCGCCCATCTCGTCAAGTTCGTGGATGCCGCGCGGCCGGAGGGGGCGCGCAACGTCCTCAACGTGATTGCCGGATCGATGATCGGCGTGGCGTCGACCGTTTTCTCGATCACCATTGCCGCCGTGGTCTATGCCTCGGGTAATTACGGCCCGCGCCTGCTCATCAATTTCATGGAAGATCGCGGCAACCAGCTCTCGCTGGCGACGTTCATCGGCACGTTCGTCTATGCCGTGATGGTGCTGCGGGTCGTCCGGGAGGCGGCGGAATCCAGCGTCGATGTCGGGTTCGTGCCGCAGCTCTCGCTGGTCATCGCCACCGGCCTGATGCTGATTTCCATCGGCGTGCTGGTCTTCTTCCTCAATCATGTGCCCGCCAGCATCCGCATCAATTCCGTGCTTGAGGAGATCGGACGGCGCCTGACCAAGGAAGTGCGCAAGCGCTTTCCGAAAGAGGGCGGCGATGTGGAGATGATGGCGTTGTCCGACGGGCAGATCGTGCCGGCGACGGGCAGCGGCTATATCCAGATCGTCGATTTCTCAGGCCTGGCTGACGTTGCCCGCGAGCACAAATGCCGCGTGGTCATGCGCCTGCGTCCCGGCGATTTTGTCCATCCCGAAGTTGGCTTGATGTCCGTCCACGGCTGTCATGTGGATGATGAGATGGCCGAGCAACTGCGGGACTGTTTCTCCCTCGCTGGATTTCGGTCTCCGGCGCAGGACATCGAATTTCTGATCGACGAGCTGGTCGAGATTGGCTTGCGGGCCCTGTCGCCTGGCATCAACGATCCCTTCACGGCGGTGACGGCGATGCATTGGCTCGGCGCTTCGATGAGCGAACTTGCCCGGCGCGATCTGCGCAGCAGGCCGGGAGAGGAAGAAGAACACTGGCAGCGTGTCATTCCGCTCGATGACGATTTCGACCATTTCCTGCGGCGCGGGTTCGGCTCCCTGCGCTCGGCCGCCGCAACCAGCCCTATTGCCGCGGCGCAGTTTCTCGATTGTCTGCTGGGCATTTCCGCCGGCCTCGTCTCGCAGCCCCGGCGGGAGGCGCTGCGGCTGGAAGGCGAGCGGTTGATGGCGCAGGCGCGGATCGCGCTGGCCGGTCCC
Organism: Sphingobium sp. B12D2B; assembly: GCF_025961775.1. Taxonomy (NCBI): domain Bacteria; kingdom Pseudomonadati; phylum Pseudomonadota; class Alphaproteobacteria; order Sphingomonadales; family Sphingobiaceae; genus Sphingobium; species Sphingobium sp. B12D2B. The sequence continues at coordinate 2,567,899 of NZ_JAOQOH010000001.1, read as the reverse complement.
TCCCTCGCCGAGCTTGAGGAACGCTCTTGCGCTTTCGAGGCGGCGATGAAAAAGCGAGCGCACCATGCCCTTCACACTTGACCGCTTCGACCTTGACGCCTTCGTCGCCGCCACCCTCGCCGAGGATCTCGATGGTCCGGTAAATGGGGGCGGGCGGGATGTGACGTCGCAGAGCGTCATCCCCGCAGACGCGGTGTTCAGCGGTGTCATGGACAGTCGAGACTCGGTGACCGTTGCAGGCCTGCCGTTAGCCGAGGCCTTTTTCCGTGCGCTCGATCCCGATGTCGAGATCACGCTGCTCGCCGCGGATGGTGATCAGGTGCCCGCCGGCACCGACCTGATGCGCCTGAAGGGCCGCGCGCGCGCGATGCTCACGGCGGAGCGGTCGGCGCTCAACACGGTGCAGCACTTGACCGGCATCGCCACGATGACGCGGGCCTATGTGGACCGCATCGCGGGCACCGGAGCGACGCTGCTCGATACCCGCAAGACGATCCCCGGCCTGCGCGTGCTGGAGAAATATGCCACGCGCATGGGCGGCGCGAAGAATCATCGCATGGGCCTGTGGGACGCGGCGATGATCAAGGACAATCACGTCGCCGTCGCCGGGTCGGTGGACGAGGCGGTGCGCCGGGCAGTGGCTGCCGGGATTGCCGAGGTGATCGTGGAGGTCGACCGGATCGACCAGATCGAGCCGGCCATCGCGGCCGGGGCGACGCATCTGCTGCTCGACAATATGTCGCCGGGCGTTCTGCGCGGCGCTGTCACGCTGGTTGGAAAGCGCGTGCCCACGGAGGCGTCTGGCGGGGTTACGCTGGAGACCATCCGCGCCATTGCCAGCACCGGCGTCGATTATGTCAGTGTCGGGCGGTTGACCCAGTCGGCACCAGCGGCAGATATCGGTCTCGATTTCAGCAACATTTAGGCTCAAGGCGCCGAGGGACGGAGCCCGCTTGCTTAGCCTTCGATAATCGCTGTCTGTGGATGGTGCTTGTCGAGATGCTTGCGGATGATCCGCAGGTTGCGCGTGTTCGAGCGGAACATGACGTCGAAGGCGTCGCCGACCAGCGGGACCGCGCCGATTGCGGTGTCGAAGGCGACATTGCCGCTCATCCGCAGCAACTGCCAGCGCGGCATCCCGAGATTGCGGGCCTCCCAAACGATCCATGCGCCCATGGCCGCTGCGAGAAGATCGCCGACGATGGGAATGATGCCGAGCATGGCGTCCAGCCCGATGCGGATGCGCGTTCCGGGGACGACCATCGCATTTTCGAGCACCTGCTCCATCATCTCGATGCGCCGCCGCACCGCATGAGGATCGCGGCCAAGCCGCGAACCGGCGAGGCTCTCAAACTGTCTCGCCATCTCTTCAGCGGCGTTATGCGGTCTCGCCCGGGCCATTCACGTTCCTTTGCAGGCTGCCTTGCTGGCAGCGCGAAGAATTAGTTGGGGACGGTGATCAGCGCATTCAATGGATGAACTCCGCGCGAGGACGGTTTGAAGTTGGTGAGCCGCTGCCCGACGAGCGACCAGCGGATGGGACGACCGAGCGGGATGAACCCGCTGAAGGCTACCGTCGCTTCCTCCGCTTCCGCCAGCAACTGGGCGCGTTCCTCATCATTCTGGCTCTTGCGGGCCTCGGCGAGGCGGCTGGCCACGCGCGGATCGCACAGGAGCCCGGCCGAACAATCGAGGCGCGCGAGATACCAGAACGCACTGTCAAAGGGCGCGACCTCGTCGATCAGCCGCAGATCGGCGGGTTGGTCGATAGCCACGCGATCGAGTTGCAAGCCGGCCTGTCCGAAATCCTGAACCAGCCGCAGGAACAGCAGGGAAGCTCCCGACCCGTCCGGCAGGGCGATCCGCAGGACAGGCGGGTCACCCTTGTCCGCCCGCCAGCGGTCTATGATCCGCCGGGCCGATTCGATGCGCTCCTCGCGTGAGCGGCCGGACCAGGCCGGTGCGCTCGGCAGGCGGTTCAGCTCATAGGAGGCAGGCAGCGGGTAGGTGGCGGTGCGCCAGCCCGGCAAGCCCAGAACCTCGGCGAGCTTGTCTCGGTCCACAAGGCGGGCGAGCGCGTCGCGCACCGGTACGTCCGCGAGGAAGGACGACGTGCTCGTAAAGGCGAGGCCGAACAGGCCCTCGACCGGGTCGACCTGCGCGTCGGCCATGTTGAGGCCGGCCGCAGCAATCAAGGGGAGGTGCTGGAAGCGCCCGCCCAGCACGAGATCGGTATGGCGAGCGCGGAAGCGGACGAGAGCCAGCGACGCGCGCTCGGCGCGCACTTCCCGCCGCTCGACCGGGGGCGCGGCTTCGCTCTCGGGCTCGCCCTCCGCCGGCTCCTCGCTGGCAGCTATCGCGGGCGCCAGGACGACCGGCCCGCCCTTGGCAACCGGCTCACGGCGATAGGGGCCGGTGCCGTCGCCCGAGCGGGTCATTACCGCAAGGTCCGGCTGGGCGAGCAATTGCAGGAAGGCGGGAAGGCTCATGTCGAGCCTTATTTCGATGACCCGGTCGGTCATGGCGCGCACATCGGGGGTAAGGCCCGCCAGCAGCAGCGGATTGGCGCGCATCCGCTCGCGCAGCAGTCGGGCGACCTCATCGGCATGTACCGGCTTGCCGTCCGCCCAGTGCAGCCGCTTCAGACGGAAGATGTAGCTCTGGCCGCCATCCTCGACGATCCAGCTTTCCGCCAGAGCCCCGACAATGTCGCCGCGCGCATCGAAGCTGAGCAGCCCTTGCGCTGTCGAGGCGAGGATCAGCCGGGCTGCCGGTGCATTGCCGTGGCGCAGCGGCTGGGCGAGCGCCTCGCTCTGGCCGATCACGTCCACCCGAACGGTGCGGTTATCGCGCGGGCTGTTGCATCCCGCCGTGGCGAGTACGGCCAATGCGAGCAGGGGGCGGACCCAGGTTCGCGCGGGGCGGGTGCCCATCGCCTTTCACTCCCTGTTCGGACAAGAATCCATCGACGTTACAGGGAGGCCGTAGCCTGCCGACGCGATTCGTCCAACCATGGCTGCGCTTGAAAGGGGCGACATCGCGTTCGCTATGGTGCGGACGGCGGGACTTGAACCCGCACTCTCAGATGAGAAGCAGATTTTAAGTCTGCTGCGTCTACCGATTTCGCCACGTCCGCAAGCACATGGGATGCGCGAACGCCCATGCCATGCGCGGCAGGACGGTTCCAGCCCTTATCAAGCGCCGGTGAAGGACTGGCTCTCTTCAAATGCCGCAACCCGGCCGATGCGCTGCCGCATGGCCGGGCTGCCGGATCGTCAAAGGCTCAGTTGACGGTGCTCAGTCGCCGGCATTCAGGCGAATGCGCATTTCCTTGCCTGGCTTGAAGTGCGGCACGCGCTTGGGCGGCACCACCACCGAATCGCCGGTGCGGGGATTGCGCCCCGTGCGGCCGTCCCGTGCGCGGGTGGTGAAGGCGCCGAATCCACGCAGTTCTACCCGGCCCCCTTCGGCCAGGCGCGCGGTAATCGAGTCGAAAACGATATCCACGATGCGGTCGACTTCCTGCCCGCTGAGGTCAGGATGAAGAAGCGCAAGCTTTTGAACGAGCTGAGAACGAATCATCTCTGCTACTTTCCGAAAAGGCCGAAGCCGTCCCCCATAATCCGGAAGTGCCCCGAGTCCCCCTTCGTTGCGTTTTCCGTGACTCGCGCGATGCGCCAACATCGGCGAGCAATCAAGAAAAATCCCCGCAGAACGCCGGAAACGGAACGGGCCGGCCGATTGCTCGACCGGCCCACTGCCGCAATTATTAGAGGGTGGGAAAAGCCCCGGCGATCAGTTCTTCGCCTTGAGCGCCTCACCCAGAATGTCGCCCAGCGACGCGCCGCTGTCGGACGAACCGTACTGCGCGACAGCCTGCTTCTCTTCGGCGATCTGGAGCGCCTTGACCGAGAAGTTCGGCTTCTTGGAGCGGTCGAAACCGATCACCAGCGCGTCGAACTTCTGGCCGACCTGGAAGCGCTCGGGGCGCTGCTCGTCGCGGTCGCGGCCAAGGTCGCTGCGCTTGATGAAGCCGGTCACGCCGTCGTCGCCAGCCTGAACTTCCAGGCCGCCGTCGCGGACTTCCAGAACGGTCACGGTCACGGTCTCGTTCTTGTTGAGGCCGGTGCCACGCACCGCGCCAGCTGCCGGCGCACCCTTTTCGAGCTGCTTCATGCCGAGGCTGATGCGCTCCTTCTCGACGTCCACGTCAAGCACGATGGCCTGAACGGTCTCGCCCTTGCGATGCAGGTTGAGCGCGTCCTCGCCGGAGATGCCCCACGCGATGTCGGACATGTGGACCATGCCGTCGACGTCGCCGTCCAGGCCGATGAACAGGCCGAACTCGGTGGCGTTCTTGACTTCGCCCTCGACCTGGCTGCCGACCGGGTGACGCTCGGCAAAGCTCTCCCAGGGGTTGGACTGGGCCTGCTTGAGGCCAAGGCTGATGCGACGCTTCTCGGCATCGACCTCGAGCACCAGAACTTCCACTTCCTGGCTCGTCGAAACGATCTTGCCGGGGTGGACGTTCTTCTTGGTCCAGGACATTTCCGAAACGTGGACCAGACCCTCGATGCCGGGCTCCAGCTCGACGAACGCACCATATTCGGTGATGTTCGTGACGCGGCCGGAGAGCTTGGCGCCGATCGGGTACTTGGCCGATGCACCTTCCCACGGATCGCTCTCGAGCTGCTTCATGCCGAGGCTGATGCGCTGCGTGTCGCGGTTGATGCGGATGATCTGCACCTTCACCGTGTCGCCGATGTTGATCATCTCGCTCGGGTGGTTGATCCGCTTGTAGCTCAGATCCGTGACGTGCAGCAGGCCGTCAATGCCGCCCAGATCAACGAACGCACCGTAATCGGTGATGTTCTTGACCACGCCCTCGATGATCTGACCTTCGCTCAGCGTCTGGATGAGGCCGCTGCGCTGCTCGGCGCGGGTCTCTTCCAGGATCGCGCGACGCGACACGACAATGTTGCCACGACGACGGTCCATCTTGAGAATCTGGAAGGGCTGCGGAATGTCCATGAGCGGGGTGACGTCGCGCACGGGGCGGATGTCGACCTGGCTGCCGGGCAAGAAGGCCACGGCGCCGTCGAGATCGACCGTGAAGCCGCCCTTGACGCGGCCGAAGATGACACCCTCAACGCGGGCGCTCTCGGCGAATTCGGATTCCAGCTTGTCCCAAGCGGCTTCGCGGCGGGCGCGGTCGCGCGAGAGCATGGCCTCGCCATTGCTGTTCTCGACGCGGTCGACATAGACCTCGACTTCGTCGCCAACCTTCAGATCGGCCTTCTGGCCGGGCATGGCGAACTCGCGCAGCGGCACGCGGCCTTCGCTCTTGAGGCCCACGTCGATGACGGCGAGGTCGTTTTCGATGCCGGTGACGGTGCCCTTGACCACGCGGCCTTCGAAGCCGCCGTCTGCACCACCAAGAGATTCATTGAGAAGCGCGGCAAAATCATCGCGCGTCGGGTTTGCCTGAGAGGCCATGTAAGAGTTCCTTCAAGTCGTTGCTGGCCAACCGGTTGTCTCCGGTGGTCTTTGGCCAAACTGCCCGAACGACCTCATGCCGGCCGGGCATCCACCAGGCAGCGCGAAGGCGATCACTCGTGCTTTGGGAAAAGCAAAAGGGCGCCTCGCAACGCGAAGCGCCTCATCCAAGCCGTCTAATGGCGACTCTTCAGGCGAGCGTCCACCAGCGCGATCGCATGCTGAACGGCGGCGTCTATACTCAAATTGCTGGTATCCAGCAAGTCCGCATCTTGGGCCTGCTTCAGGGGCGCATCGGCGCGCTGCATGTCCCGCGCGTCACGCTCGGCGAGGTCGGCGGAGAGAGCCTCCAGCGCGACGGGATGGCCATGGGCGGTGAGCTCCGCATGGCGGCGCTGCGCGCGCACCGCAAGGCTGGCGGTGACGAACAATTTGGCGTCGGCATCCGGCGCGATCACCGTGCCGATATCCCGCCCGTCGAGCACCGCGCCGCCCGGCTGTGCGGCGAAGGCACGCTGCCGCTCCAGCAGCGCCGCGCGCACCTGCGGGTGACGCGAGACGCGGCTGGCGAGGGGGCCGGCTTCCTCTGACCGCAGTGCCGGATCGGCGAGCAAACTGTCCGGAAAAGCGCAAGCTGCTGCGGCATCGGCGGGATTGTCAGCGTCCCCGCCCTGCCGCGCGACTGTCATGCCGACGGCGCGATACAGCAGGCCCGTGTCGAGATGGGGCAGGCCATAATGCCGGGCCAGCGCCCGCGCGATCGTGCCCTTGCCAGACGCGGCGGGACCATCGACGGCAATGATCATGCCGCGCCCTTGAGCGTGGCCAGCATGTCGGTGAAGCCGGGGAAGCTCGTTGCGACCGGGCTCATATCGTCGATGATGAGGCCCCCGCGCGTGTGATGGCCGGCGACCGCGAAGCTCATCGCGATGCGGTGATCGAGATCGGCACTGATCGTCGGCGGTTCATTCCCCCCGTCCAGCGGCTCGCCGCCCCGGCCGTGGATGATGAGGCCATCGGGCGTCTCCTCTACCGACACGCCGAGGCGGGCGAGGCCCTGCGCCATCAGGGCGAGTCGGTCCGATTCCTTCACGCGTAACTCGTCCAGCCCGGTGGTGCGGGTGGTGCCCTGTGCGCAGGCTGCCGCGACGAAGAAGATCGGGAATTCATCGATCATGCTCGGCGCGACCTCGGGCGGCACGTCGATGCCTGTGAGCGTGCTGTGGCGCGCGACGATATCCGCGACCGGCTCGCCACCGACCTCCCGCTGGTTGGTCAGCGTAAGGTCCGCGCCCATCGCCTGCAGCATGGCGAACAGGCCGGTGCGGGTCGGGTTCATGCCGACATTGGTGACTATGATGTCCGATCCCGGTGTAATCAGCGCCGCGACCACAGGGAAGGCGGCGGAGGAGGGATCGCCCGGCACCACCAGCGTCTGCGGCTTGAGTTCGGCCTCACCGGTGAGCGAGATGATCCGTGTGCCGTCCGCCTCCGTCTCCACGGTCAGATCCACGCCGAAGCCGCGCAGCATCCGCTCGCTATGGTCGCGCGTGGGCACCGGCTCAATGACGCGGGTGATGCCCGGCGTATTGAGTCCGGCCAGCAGCACCGCCGATTTGACCTGCGCCGAGGCGACCGGCAACCGGTATTCGATCGGCACTGCCGGCGCGATGCCGCGCATGGTGAGCGGCAGGCGGCCGCCCGGCGAGGTCATGAACTCGGCGCCCATCAGCCCGAGCGGTGTGGTCACGCGGCCCATTGGGCGCTTGCTGAGCGAGGCGTCGCCCACGAAGGTCGCGGTGAGATCATGGCTCGCCAGCAGGCCCATCAGCAGGCGCGTCGAGGTGCCGCTATTGCCCATGTCGAGCGCGGTCGCGGGCGGCGTCAGGCTGCCGACGCCGACGCCATGAATGCCCCACACGCCATCCTCGCCGCGCGTGATCTGCGCGCCGAGCGCGCGCATCGCCGCCGCCGTCGCCAGCACGTCCTCGCCCTCCAGCAGGCCGGAGACGCGGCTTTCGCCGACCGCCAGCGCGGACAACATCAGGGATCGGTGGGAAATGCTCTTGTCGCCGGGCACGGTCACCGTGCCACGCAGCGGAGCGCCAGGCTCGAAGAGCATGTTGCGCGCAATGTCAGTCATGAAAATCAGGTCCGAAAAATGGCCGTCGCTGCGCGGAGCAGGAGGGCGGGCAATAAAAATGGCGAACTGCTTTTGACAGTGCCCGCCCGCTATGGCAAGGCGCCCCACACTTCGCGGCAGGCCTGCCTGTCCGCGCACTTGGCTATTACTCTCTGGAAGGATGAGGCGGCACATGGTGAAGCCTGAATGGGGATCGAAGCGGACCTGCCCCAAATGCGCAACGCGCTTCTATGATCTGGGCAAGGACGAGCCCGTGACATGCATCGAATGCGGCAATGTCTGGACGCCCGAGCCCGTGCTCAAGTCCAAGCAGCCGCTGCCCTTCGAGGAAGCGCCGCAGAAGGTCGCGGCCGGTGCGGATACGGAAAGCACGGCGGACGATGATCTGGACATCGACATCGACGTCGATGAGGCCGAAGGCTCGCCCGACAACGACGTCGATCTCGGCGGCGACGACGATCTCGGCGTCGACGCCGGCGACGATAACGACGAAGAAAACTGAGCGCGCAGGAAAGATTGCGCGCCATAAAAAATGGACTTGCAGCGAGGCAGAGCCTGACCTAAAGGCAGCGCCTCGCCGCGACGGACTCACCCGTCGCCGCTGCAATGATCGGGGCCGTAGCTCAGCTGGGAGAGCGCTACACTGGCAGTGTAGAGGTCAGGGGTTCGATCCCCCTCGGCTCCACCATTGTTATTTTAAGCTGGCATAATGGCTAGAAAATCTCAAATTGAGGGCTTTTCCTAAGCATATGTTGCAGTGATGGAAAGACCTGCCTTCCGCCTCTTCGAGCACCCTGCGGGTTAATACTTTGCCGTGTCGCCATAGGCGGCGCTGTGCTCGGCTGGCTGGAAACTATGCAGCCTTTGTGGGCAGAGTTCGGCAAAGACGCCCAGCGGCGTTCTTGGTTATGTCCGTGTCGGACAGTGCCGTTGGGCTGCTAGCTGGGCTATTACTCTATTGGGGTTCTAGGCGCACACCTTGTCTGAGTTGCCCCCTCGTATATCTACTACGGAATTAAGCCGTAGGGGGATTTATGGCAGCGAGGCTAGAGCTAACGCTGAGTGAGGCATTCACCAAGCATAAGCGCAATCTCATGGTACTGTGCAGCATCGTCATCGTAATGGCGATTGCAACGCCTACTAGCCTGAAGGTGCCCGGTCTCGGTACTGATCTATCTATTGCCGTGCCGGTAGCGTTCGGACTGCTTGGCATCACGCTCATCTATATGTTCGCTACTTATTTCGTCGAGATGCGCACCCTTCTGCATAGGCACTCAAAGGCGATCCTAGATGAGGGGAAGGGAACGCTGGACGAGAAGATTGCGCAGAAACAAGAGAAGTTGGCCGGGGATTTCTCCCAGGCTCAGTATCAGGTTCACAATCTCCGCAGCGCCTTGAGCGAGACGGAACAAGCTGTGAAGGAGGTTGTTGGGCCTCAGCTTTTGAATAAGGGGAGGCTGCTGGGCGACAAGCCTCATGACATCAACATGTCGATTGGACTGCTCGAAAGCCTAGTGAAGAATGCTCAGGCGAAGATGGAATTGCTCGATGGACGATGGGATCACTACGCCAAGGAGATAGACGCCCTCAAAGCCACCTGCGAAAATCTCGATAGGAACTTTAGCCGTCTATCCAGTGACATTAGCAGGACGCAACGGGCAGGGTTTCGAGTGCTTGAGCAGACCATCCCAATGCTGTTTGCTGCCGTCGCATTTCTGGTGAGCGTTGACGGGGCGTTAAATCATTCGCGCGTCGCGAGTGTGCTAGTGGCTGGACTGGCAAAGCCTGGGCCCTCAGCGGACCACCAATAGGGTAGGCGGCTCGGTGGATTGCCAATCCTGCCACATTCGGCTATTCCACCTGTTACAGAGACCAGAAATAAGTGTTTGATTTCAGTACGGTATGGGAGGGGCTAGCAATCCCCCTCGGCTCCACCATTTCCCCTTATCGCAGACCTGTTGAGCGCTAAAGAGTGTGCCCCGTCGTGAATGCGCGACGTAGGACCAGCGTCACATCCGATGCGTTCGGAATGCATCCCCAGCAGCCTTATTGACGTCGGCCGGCTCGCCCGCGCAGCTTCGCGCCACCCGGGCCACCCTGCCTCTCTCGACAAAAAGTTGGTCGCCCGGCGCAAAGCCAGTGGGGGCGGCGCTTGGTACACATCTTCTCAGCCTGGGGTGCTTCGCGCTGCATGGCGGTTCTGGCCGAGGGTCGGGACTGGACGCGCGGCGCGGCATGGACGCCAATTGCGAGGATGTGACATGACTCTTCTGACCGACAAGTTCTTCGACAGCTTTGCCTCCTCGGTGAAGCCCACGGAAGAGGCGGAGACGCTGCCGCCGGAGATCTACACGAGTCAGGAGTTCTACGAGTTCGAGAAGGACGCGCTGTTCTATCGCGAGTGGCTCTGCGTCGGGCGGGACGAGTGGATCGCGGAGGTCGGGGATTTCTTCACGACCAGCCACGCCAATGAGCCGATCATCATCTCGCGCGGGCGGGACGGGGAGATCAAGGCGATGTCCGCCGTGTGCCAGCACCGCGCCATGCTGGTGGCGGAAGGCAAGGGCAATACGCGCGGTTTTACCTGCCCCTATCACCACTGGTCCTATGATCTGGACGGCAAGCTGGTCGGCGCGCCGGCGATGGGCCGCACCTGCAATTTCGACAAGGCGCAGTATAATCTGCCCAAGCTCAAGGTGGAGCTGTGGCACGGCTTCATCTTCGTCAATTTCGATTCCGAAGCGGAATCGCTGGCATCGCGCATGGGGCCGATCGAGCCGGTGGTGGCGAATTACGAGTTTGCCAGCCTGCGCGGCCCCGAGCCGCTGTCCCACGAATATCCGTGGAACTGGAAGGTCCAGTTCGAGAATAACAATGATGGTTATCATGCCAGCCGGCTTCACCAGGGGCTGCACGATTTCGTCCCGAGTTCGCTGGCGAGCTTCCCCGAAGTGCCGCGCGAGACGGCGGGCTATTATCGCCTCAACGGGTCCACGCACCCCAATGCGAGCTTCAACCCCACCGAGAAGGCGCTGCTGCCGGTCTTCCCCAAGCTGACGGAGGAGGAGCAGAGCCGGCTGCTGTTCGTGAACCTGCCGCCGACGCTGTCGCTGGTCGTGCTCAACGATGTGGTGATCTACCTCATCATGGATGCGCGTTCGCCGACCACGCACGGCCTGACCTTCGGCAGCCTCTATCATCCCAGCGCCTTCGAGGACCCGGAGTTCGAGGAAAAGCGCCGGATCAATGACGAGCACACGGCGGATATCGTCGCGCAGGATCTGCACGTCGATCTGCTGGTGCAGCAGGGGCTCTCGTCCCGCTTCGCCCCGCGCGGGCGCTATAGCTGGCAGGAAGATGCGCAGCGCCAGCTCAATGTGTGGCTGGTGGACCGCTACCAGCAGGAGTGGGACCGTCGTCGCGGCCCCTCGGCGCCGGTCACGCGGTTGCACGCAACCTCCTGATCTCGCCGGCGGCGGGGCAGGGCCTCGCCGCGACGGGCTGAGGCCCGAAATCAAAACATTGTTCGCAGGAGACACAGCTTCGCGTCCGCCGCGCTGCCTAACTGGCGCGGCGGCCGAAAGGCTTGTGTCCAGTCAGAGGTGATGATGACCAATTCGCTTATTTTCTTCGATATTCCCGCCGACGATCCCAATGCTGCCGGCGAATTCTACGCGCAGGTCTTCGGCTGGGAGAATGATCCCCGCCCGATGGGCGTCTATCACCGCATGGTGCCGGGCGGCTTCTTCAAGAAGAAGGACGGGACGGACAGCGAGATCGGCAATCTCCATATGGGCATCGCCAAGGTCGACAATATGCGCCCGCATCCCGACCCGGCAGGCGTCGCGCCGCGCCATATCGCCAGCGATGGCCGCAAGCCGCGCATCTGGGTGTTGATCAGCGACGATGATTCGGCGGATCGAATCCTGGCGACGGCGCAGGAGCTGGGCGCGACCCTGCTGTGGCGCGACCATTATTGGGCCGAGTTCAACGGCTATAACCACTGCTTCGTCGACCCGTGGGGCAATGAGATCCTGCTGTGGGGCAAGGCGGGCGAGAATCCGCAGATTCCCGAGACGTTCACCAAGGAATGAGGGGTGCGTGCGGCCCGCTTGGCGGGTTGGCGGAACAACATGTTGTGCGCCAATCTGCAAGACCGGGCTGCGACCCTTCCCATAGCCTCCAGTCATCCAATGCAACGGCCCGAGCGGCAAGCATGAGGCGAAAAGTGAGTATGAGCCTACAAGTTCAACCCTGTCTGTCCGCAAGGTGCGCCTGCGCAGCGGGAGCCGGACAATGAGCCGCCTGCCGCTGATCTTCTTCGGTCATGGCAGCCCCATGGTGGCGCTCGAGCAGAGCAGCGCCACGCAGGCTTGGCAGGGCATCGCACAGAGCATCGGCAAGCCCAAGGCGATCCTGTGCATCTCGGCGCACTGGCTGACACGCGGCACGGCCGTGACGGCGATGGCGCAGCCCCGCACGATCCATGATTTTGGCGCCTTTCCGCAGGCCTTGTTCGACATGCAATATCCGGCGCCCGGCCATCCCGCCCTGGCGCGGCGTGTGGCCGAACTGCTCGATCCCGTGCCGGTCCATATGGATGCCAATTGGGGCCTGGATCATGGCACCTGGACGGTGCTCGTCCACGCTTATCCCGAGGCCGATATTCCTGTCGTGCAGCTGGGCATGGACGTGAATGCCACGCCCGAGCAGCACTGGAAGATCGGCCAGATGCTCCGCCCGCTGCGCGACGAGGGCGTGCTCATCATGGGCACCGGCAACATCGTCCACAATCTGCCGGCGATGGACTGGAACAACCCGGATGCCGAGCCCTATCCGTGGGCCGACCGGTTCAACAGCACGATGCTGGACGCCGTGGTCGCGGATCGCCCGCAGACGGTCATCGATTTCGCGGCGCTGGGCGACGATGCCCGCCTGTCGGTGCCGACGCCCGACCATTTCTGGCCGCTGCTCTATGTGCTGGGTGCGCGTCATCCGGGTGAGGAAGCGCAGCTGCACCCCAATTTCATCCATCACAAGTCGCTCGGCATGACGAGCATCCTCATCGGGGCTTCCTGAGCCTCCACAAACCCAACACTGACTGACGAGCAGGGGAATTATGGCGCTGATCTGCAATCATGGAATGCGACGGAGCGAAACGCAGCCCGGAGCGCTGCACTATTTGCGGGCGACGCCTGAGACCGTGCACTGGGGCTTCTTCTCACCGGAACTGAAACCGGCGCTGACCGTCAAGAGCGGCGATCTCATCCAGGCGCAGGCGGTGACGCACCACGCTGGCGACGATCCCGAGCTGATGTTCGACGAGCACATCCAGCGCATCTTTACCGAGGTCGATCCCAGCACGCGCGCACCGGGCTGTCACATCATGACCGGGCCGATCTATGTCGAGGGCGCAGAGCCCGGCGACATGCTGGAGGTGCGCTATTTCCAGATGACGCCGCGCTTCAACTACGGCTCCAATCTGCAGGCGAACTGGGGGCATCTCTACAAGGAGTTCGGCGAGACCGAGCGGGTGACGATCTACGAGCTGGACCCGAACGCCAACACCGCCACCGCGCTTTACGCCTATGATGTCGAGGGCGTTTATACGACGCCCGGCCGCATCACCAATTGCCCGCATTGCGACCGGCAACCGGCGCTGCCCGGCGTAACCATTCCTGCCCGCCCGCATCTCGGCACCGCCGGCGTCGCGCCTGCGGTCGATGCGCCGGTCAGCACCATCCCGCCGGGCCTGCATGGCGGCAATATCGATAACTGGCGGATCGGCGCCAATGCCCGCATGTATTATCCCGTGCAGGTGAAGGGCGGGCTGTTCTCCATCGGCGATCCGCATGTCAGCCAGGGCGATGGCGAGATCAGCGGCACCGCCATCGAAGCTTCGCTCGACGTGCTGTTCCAGATCATCCTGCGCAAGGATTTCAAGTTCCCATCGCCGCTGCTGGAGACGCCCAATCACTGGATCGTCCACGGCTTTGGCGACGATCTCGATGCGGCGATGAAGAATGCCGCGATGGACATGATCGAACTGCTCTCCGAACATCAGGGCCTGTCGCGGACGGACGCCTATTCGCTGATGAGCGTCGGCGCCGACTTTGGCGTGACGCAGGTTGTCGATGGCACGCAGGGCATCCATGTGCGGATCGACCGTGGCATGTTCCCGAACAAGGGCAGTGTCCGCGATCCCCGCTGATCCGGCCCGGCCGGGGGAGGCAGTCTCCAGTCCGGACGCCTGGTCCTTCGACGTCGCGTCGCTGCCGGCGGCGGAGCGCGCCCCGGCATGGGCCGCCGCCATGCAGCGCCTGCAGATGCCGTTTCCGAACACGGCAGAGGCAGGCGGGTCGGTGCTCGCCATCACCTCGCCGATGGGCTTCGAATTCGCGGTGGTGACGGGCGGCGCCCTCACCATCGCGGGCCGCACGCCGGGGGCCGCACCGGGCCTGTGGCTGGGTCTGCTCATCGATGGCGAGGCCTCGCTGGAGACGCATGAAGGCGTGATGCCGCTCACCGGCGACTGCCTCATCTACGGCGCGACGGGCGTGGATGCTGCGTTGCGGTTCAAGACGCAGTTTCGCCAGTTCTTCGTGCGCATCCCCAGCGTCGCGATCGATGCGCGGATGCTGGCGCCGCTGGCGCGGCGCATCGGCGTTATTCAGCCGGACAGCATGGTGGCTCACGCGCTGCTGATGCTGCTGCGCAGCGCTGCCGACTCGCTCTCGGAAGGCCGGGCGCGCGAATTCGCGCCGCTTGAGACTGCGCTGATCGAATTGCTCGTGCCAGTGATCGCCCATGCCGGCGGCGTGGAGGCCAAAGGTGGTGCCGCCGCGCACCGCGCCCGGCAATTCGAGAGGATCTGCCGCACGATCGAAACCAATCTGACCGACGCGGACCTCTCGGTGCAGTCCGTTGCGCGCAGCGAGGGCGTGTCGGTGCGCTATATCCAGCAGCTCTTCGCGCGTTCGGGGCAGACGGTGACCGGCTATGTGAAAGGGCGGCGCCTTGAGCGCGCGCGAGCCGATCTCGTCAATCCGCTCCATGCGCAATTGAGCATTTCCGAGATCGCCTTCCGCTGGGGTTTCAACCAGTCGGCGCATTTCAGCCGGGCCTATCGCGAGCGCTTCGAGGAGGCGCCGCGTCAGACCCGCGCCAATGCGCGGCAGGCGCTGCCGGACAATCGAGCTTTCGCGGGCTGACAAGACGTGTGTGCGCCGCTGGCGCATGATCGCGCAGCCCACATGCCAAGGGTCACGTTCCAGTCGAGGTTGTTCGCCATGTCCTATGATGTTCTTGATATCCGCCCCGTCACCCGGCGGATCGGTGCCGAAGTGTTCGGGGTCGATCTGAACGTCCCGCTCGGCAACAAGGTCGTCAGCGAACTGCATGATGCCCTGATGGAGCATCAGGTGCTGTTCTTCCGCGACCAGAATCTGGAGCATGACAATCACAAGCGCCTGGGCCGCTATTTCGGCGAGCTGGCGCTGCACAGCGGGGTTTCCGGCCTTGCCGAACATCCCGAGATCGTGGCGATCCATGCGGATGCGAACAGCAAGTTCATCGCAGGCGAGGACTGGCATTCGGACCTGAGCGAAGATGCCGAACCGCCGATGGGCAGCATCCTCTACATGCACACCGTGCCACCCACGGGCGGCGATACGCTGTGGTCGAGCATGTATGCCGCTTATGATGCGCTGTCGCCGGCCATGCAGGCTTTTCTGGAACCGCTGACGGCGGTCCATGATTCCAACCACATCTATCGCGAGTTGTTCCCGGATGTGGACAAGGTCTACCCGCGCAACACCCACCCTGTCGTCCGCACCCACCCGGTGACCAAGCGCAAATGCCTGTTCATCAGCAAGTCGAAGACGATCAAGATCAACGGCCTCTCGGCAGAGGAAGGCGATGCGGTGCTGCGCTTCCTCACCGAGCATGTGAAGAACCCGAATTTCCAGGTCCGTTTCCGCTGGCAGCCGCATTCGGTCGCCTTCTGGGATAATCGCTGCACCCAGCATTTCGCCACCTGGGACTATTTCCCGGAAACGCGCTCGGGCTATCGGGTGACGATCGCAGGCGACCGGCCGTACTGATGCGGGCCGCCGCCCGACTGGCGGCTGGTGCGCTGGCGTGTCTCTGGCTGACGGCCACGCCGCTCGCGGCCAAGGCCGGTGCTGCGGCAGAGGCCGTCGCGCCGGCCGATGCACTGTCCGCCCTGCGTGCGGGGCTGCAGGCCATGGTCGAGGCGCGAGAGCTGCCCAATGCGCAAGCCGTGATCGTCAAGGACGGGCGGGAGCGGCTTCGCGTTTCGATCGGTAAGCTGGACCTCGAAGCCGACCGTGCACTGCCCGCCGATGCGATCTTCCGGCTCTATTCGATGACCAAGCCGATCACGAGCGTCGCGGTGATGATGCTGGTGGAAGAAGGCAAGATCGCCATCGATGCGCCGCTCAGCCGCTACATGCCGGAATTCGCCGATCTGCGGATCTATAAGAGCGGCAGCCTCGATGCGATGGTGACCGAGCCGCTGAACCGCCCGGTGACCATTGGCGATCTGCTCACCCATAGCAGCGGGGTAACTTACAATTTCACCGGCAACGGCCCGGTGCAGCAGTATTATCGCCGCCATGGGGTGATGCGCGCTGGCGGGGTTGGGCAGAATGCCAATGATGCGCCGCCGGCCAGAACGATGGACGAGCTGATCGCGCGCCTCGCCAAGGCCCCGCTGCTGCATCAGCCCGGGGCGCGCTTCTCTTATGGCAACTCCACCGGCATTCTGGGCGCGCTGATCGAGCGGGTCACGGGGCAGGGCCTCGATGGCTTCTTCCAGACCCGCATTTTCGATCCGCTCGAGATGACCGACACGCGCTTCGTGGTGGACGACGCGCGCGCCACACGGCTTGTCACCAATTATGCCGCGGTGGACGGCGGCCTGCAGGCTATCGAGCCGGCGGCGACGTCCGAATATCGCGACCCCGCCCGGCCGTTCGACGGCGGCGGGGCGCTGGCCGGCACACTGCATGATTATCTGAACTTCGCGCAGATGCTGGCCAATCGGGGGACGTGGCACGGCAAGCGCCTCCTCCGGCCGGAGACAGTGGACCAGATGTTCCAGCCCCGGCTGGAGACTGGCGGGCAGCCGCACGAGAATGTCCTGTTCGGCTATGGCCTGGGCCTCGGCGATGCGGTCAGCGAGCAGCGCGGCGGGATGCCGGCCGGCGCCGGCGGCTGGTCGGGGTCCGCCAACAGCTATTTCTTCGTCCATCCCGGCCGAAATCTGGTCGCCATCGTTATGACCAATGTTCTGGTCGGCCCCGCCTTCGTGGATCGGACGATCAGATTGCGGGGCCTCGTTGATCAGGCAGCGCAGGCCGTGCTTGCCGAGCGCGTGCCAGCGATCAGGCGGTAAACAGTTCCTTGCGAATGATCGCGTGGACGCCCCAATTGCCGTTGGCGACCTGCGAGATGCCGAAATCCACCCCGACCGAGAGAAGCGAGATGGTTTCGTCTTCCGAGAGGTCTTTGGTGGTCATCAGGAACCGCCGCGCCTTGCGGAATGCGTCGCGCATGGCGGCATCGATGGATGCGCGCTTGTAGACTTCGCTCTGCGCATCCTCGCCCAGTTCCTTCAGATAATCGGGATGGCTGAAGCCCATGATGACCCATTCGGTCTCGGTTTCGATCATGGGGTAATCGAGGTCGCGCAGCTTGCCGGTCAGCTCGCCGGCGGGGTGGCGGATCACCTGAATGAGCGCGGTCATCGAGCATTCGATGGCGGTGCCGCATAGTTCGGAATCGCCCTGCGAGGCGTGCGGGTCGCCGAGCGAAAGCAGTCCGCCCGAGACCTGCACAGGCAGGAACACGCTCGATCCGGGGCCGGTCCGCCAATTATCCATATTGCCGCCAAAGGCGCTGGGCGGAATGGTATCGACCGGCTCGGTATGGGCCGGCGCCAGCGCGATGACGCCGAAATGCGGGCGGATCGGGATTTCGACATTCTGGAGGATGTCATAATTGCGCTCGATCGTCTCAGGATCGACCGGGACGCCCGGATAATCATAGCGCTCATGGACGGTGCCTGAGGGGTCGGTCTGCGGTGTCCAATGATAGGAATAGACCGC
Organism: Sphingobium sp. B12D2B; assembly: GCF_025961775.1. NCBI lineage: Bacteria > Pseudomonadati > Pseudomonadota > Alphaproteobacteria > Sphingomonadales > Sphingobiaceae > Sphingobium > Sphingobium sp. B12D2B. The sequence goes on along the minus strand of NZ_JAOQOH010000001.1, from coordinate 2,550,130 downwards.
GTGAGCCGTGGGCCGCCGTTCGCCGCCGGATTCAACCTCGTAGATGGTGATCACTTCGCGGTTCTTCGGCTCGGTGAGCAGATCGTTATAATGGAAGCCCCAGAAGGTTGCGGCATTGCTGCCGAAGGACTTACCCTGAAAGCGGGGATTGCCGCTGCGGCGCGGATCCAGGCTGAGGATGCGCACCTCAATGATGTCGCCCGGCTCCGCGCCCTGAATGGCGATCGGCCCGGTGCAGATGTGCACGCCAAAGCCCTCGCCTGGGCCGCGCCCGAACTCGCTGGCACTCATCGGACCGGCGCCGCGGCGCTCGATCGCCCGGCCCGTCTCGTCCCAGCGATAGACGCTCTCCGCGCCATGATCGCCCTCGACCATGCGTTCGGGATCGTCATTGGCGTGGTGGGTCAGCGTCTCCACCGTCACGAAGTCGCCCGAGCGCACCATCAGCGCCGGTTTGATCGCCGAGCTGAAATAGCCCCAATGGACCGTGCGCGGGCTGACCGGCAGATGATGATGCCGCACCGTGCCTTCATCGCCAATCGCCGGGATGACGTTGGCCTCGGCGCCGTCCGAATCCACCTCGCCGATCTCCAACTCCTCGACCGGCGCGACGGCGGCTTCGTCGCTGACCGCTCGCTTGGCGGTGGAACGGCCGCGCCGCAGGGTGTCGGGGCCGTGGTCGGCCTCGTCCACGGCCGGCATCTTGCGATAGTCGCGCGGTGAAATGCCATATTGCTCGCGGAAGGCGCGGCTGAACGAGGCGGAATCGTTGAAGCCCCACTGGAACAGAATGTCCGAGATCGATTTCTGCACGTGGAGCGGGCTGCGCAGGTCGAGCCGGCAGCGCTCCAGCCGCCGCACCTTCACATAATGGCCAAAGCTGTCGTCGATCGATTCAAAAAGCTTCTGCAGATAGCGCGGGGAAATGCCATGTTCGGCCGCAACCTGCTGGTAATTCAGATTGGGGTCCGAGAGGCGCATCTCGATGGTCTGGAAGATCCGCTCCAGCAGCGCGGCGCGCATCCCCGCCGCGCCACCCAGCGCGCGGGCGGGCGCATCGTTGAGCAGGCTGGCCAGCAGAAACTCGGGGAGGGCCAGTTCGACCGGGCGCAGTTCCTCGTCCGTCACATCATTGCCCATGTCCGCCAGTGAGCGCAGTACGGTCGAGAGCAGGCGGGCAGGGCCACTGTCGGCGGAAAGGTGCCGGGGCTTTTCGGGCAGCAGGGCCTTGAGGCGCTGATCGAGCGCGCGCGGCGGAATCTTGAGCAGCAGCACGCGGTGATCGCCGGTGAACTGCAGCGACATCGGCATTTCGCTGCGCGCGCAGACCATGTGACCATCATCGAGGGTGAAGCTGGTGGTGGCGTTGCGCGCAATGCTGGGCGCATCGAGCGTCACGGCCAGCCAGAAGCAGCCCGGCTCGTCGCGAAAATCAACGGTATATTCCTGAGCGGTGGCCAGCAGGCGCACAAACACGATTCCGTTGCTGCTGGTGAACTGGATAAGCTCGCCGTAGAGCGTGGCCTCGTCGGCCGCTTCCAGCGTGATCGAAACGCGCTTGAGCGCAAAGCTCCATGCGCTGAGTCGCTGCTCCTTGGGGTAGGCATTTGTAGTCGAGCGCAACGGCGGTTCTCTATGTTTTGGTGCGCCTCTCCCGGGTCTTTATGCCCGCCAAGATGCGCGCCTGAGAGAGCCCGGTCAATCCATCACGCGGCGGCTGTTTCAGAATGGGTCATCCCTGCCCCCGTAAACAGATGAAATCGCAGCAGAATTCGGCGATTGCTCTGAGCGTCCGCACACCGCCAGCATGGTCAGGGCATAGATGAGGGCGCTGGAGTGCAGATCCTCAGGCGTCGGGCGCCAGCGTGGCATGCCGGTCGTGATGGCCGGAATGCCCTGCATGTTGAACACATTATGGTCGCGCCACATGCTGGAATAGACCGGATGCGCGCGCTCCACTGGCGCCTGCCGAGCGAGGCGCGTAGCGGCATCCACCGCGCCGGCAAGCGGGGCGACTTCGTCCGCATCGGCGACAAATCCATGGCGTACCACCATCGGCTCGACATCGAAGCTGTCCAGATCGAGCGTGCGCATGGCCGCGACGATCTGGTGATAGGCCTGCGCCGACTTTTGCCCGGGTGCGAGGCACACTTCCACATAGACGGCGCACACTTCGGTGCCCGCGCCATAATCGGTCGGCGCACCGGCGCGCACGGAAGCGATCTGCGTCTTGGGGAGGGAGAGGCCACCCGCCGTCTCGAACACGCCCTGCGCTTCCCACTGCCGGCCCCACTGGTGCAGCGCGTCGATGACCGGGCCGAGCTTGTAGATGGGGTTGAGGTGCTGGGCGACGGTCTCCGGCGTTTCCAGGATCGGCGTGAACATGCCGGTGCCGAAGATGCGTACGCGGAAGAGGGCATAGCCGCAGCCCTGCCAGGTCAAGCCGAAATCCGTGCCTTCGGCGGCAATGGCGTAATCGGGCGCGACGCCGCCATGGTGGAACAGATAATGCGCACCGATATCCTTGCCGAGATAATCGATGCCGGAGAATTCCTCGATCGGCTCGGGGCCGATCTCGCCGGGGCAGGCGGTGAGCCAGGTCTTGCCGGCAAGGCCGATGCCCGCCTTCTTGAGCGCCTTCGCCGCCATCAGGAAACAGGCCATCGGCCCGCGATCGTTGGAGATGGGGAAGCCGCGCAGGCGCCCATCCTCATCGAGCCAGCACTGCGTCCATTCCGGATCGCGCATGGTGCTCTCGCGATAGCGGAACTTGTCCTGCGAGAGGTCGCCGCTCGGGCTTTCCGTATCGAGATGGGCGGTGAAGAGCAGGTTGGCGCCCGTGCCCAAGCCGCCATACTCGCCGATGATGTTGGGTCGCTCGGGCGTGGCGCCGGCGCGGCGGGGCTGGAAGCCTTCGCGATCCATCCAGTCATAGACATATTGCGCGGCGGCGGCTTCCTCACGCGAGCGGCTCGGAATGTTGCCGAGTTCAAGGGCGAGGGTGACCAACTCATCGGAATCGATGGCGGCGGCGAGCGCGTCCTTCTCGGCTTCGGTCACCTGATAGGGAGCCGTGGCGGGATTGGCGAACATCGGAGCGGGTTTGGGCTGGGCTTGGGTCATGTCATGCTGCCAAGGCGGGCTCGGCATCCTCCGCTGTGTCTTGTTGGGGAAGCTCCGGCGTGCGGAGCAAGAGCAAGGCTCCGACGAAGATGAAGCCGAGCAGGGCGCAGCCGAGGAAAACAAGCGAGAACCCGCCCGTTTCGTCACGAATGACGCCGCCCAGCGCCGGGCCGATGGCGGCTGCAGTCGAGATCAGGCTCATCGTGGAATAGAGCTCCAGATTGGCGCGCTTGCCGAACAGGTTGAGCATCAACATCGCCGTGCTGACATAGCTGAAGCCGAAGCCGACACCCAGACCGATCACGGCCAGCGAGACGACGAACAGATTGCCGCCGATCATCAGCGCCAGCACGCCGAGCGAGGTGGAGGTGATGGAGAGCAAGGTGAGCTCGCGCGCGCCGATTTTCTCGCCCGCCATGCCGGCGATCATCGATCCGGCGGCGCTGACGAGGGCAATGCCGCTCATCACGGTGGCGGCCGCACCCATGGTCAGGCCGGTCTCGGTCAGATGCTTCACCGCAAAGCCGTGGACGGTGGTGTTGATCAGCAGGAACGAGGTGTAGACGCCGACCACGATGTAATATTGCGCGGTGCGCATCGCGGCCCGTGCCGTCCAGCCGTCCGTGGCCATGGCTTTCCGGGGCTTGGGCGCAACCTCGGCATCACCGGGCCGGTCGCTGGTGACGAGGGCAGCGAACATCGAAAGCAGCACGGCAGCAATGGCGGCCGTCCACCAGTAATGGCGCCACTCGCCGGTGATCGCCTGCGTTGAAAACGCGATCAGCGGTCCGACAACCGCGCCCATGCCGCCCGCGGTGAAGTACACGCCCATGGCGGTCGAGCGCTTCTCGAAGGAGTGGGAAATGACGTTCACGCCGCCCGTGGTCCCGCACATCGAGAAGCCGACGCCGGCAAACGCCGTGCCGATGAAGTAGACCATCGCCGTTTTGGTGACGGCCAGGCAGGTGAAGCCGATGAGGAGAAGCGCGCCGCCGATCATCATCGTGCGGGAAACGCCGAGGCGCCGGATCGAGATAGCGGGTGCAAGACTGGACAGGCCGCACGCCACGCCCAGGAAGGTGAAGCCCAGCCCAGCGACGGCCCAGGGCCAGCCCATCTCCTCGACCATATAGGGAAGCACGACGCCAAGCCCGTTGAAGGTGAAGGCGTTCAGCATGAAAAACAGCAGGCAGAACGCCGTCAGCGCCAGGTATTTTTTCCGTCCTTCATAGGTCATGCAGCGACTCGCCTATCTGGAGTAAGTGCCTGGAAGATGCCGGTTTGGGTGTGCCGGTGTCTTGACGTGGGGCGTCCTCTCGCTTGGCGCGCCGCCGTCCCGTCTCATTCGGCTGGAGCAGACGATCCGGTGCTCGCGGCGTAGGGCGGAAGCAGAAAAAGCAGCAGGCTGCCGACGGCCATGACGCCGACCGCGACGACCACTGCCGCGCGATAATGGCCTATCATGTCGTAGCTCAGGTCCATCAGCACCGGCGTGATGCCCTGCGCGCCGATGACGGCCGAATACATGACGCCAATGATGACGCCAAAGCTGCGCAGCCCGAAATATTGGGCGATGAAGTAAGGCAGCGCGCCGAACTGGGCGCCGAGCGCAATGCCAAGACACAGGCCGGCAACGGGCAGCAGGGCGCCGAAGGGTGAGAATTCGAGCAGCAGCAGGCCGAGAATGGCGAGCGCATACATCGGCACGACCACGCGCGGGCCGCGGCTCTTGTCGAGCACGCGTCCGGTGAAGATCTGCCAGAGCGAGCCAGTGAGCGCGAAGATGCTGACGATGGCGGTGCCGGTGCCAAGGCCATAGCCACGATCCGCCAGAATGGGCACGACATGGCTCAGCACCGCGATCATGGTCCCGCCACCGGCCGCGATGGCGATGAGCATCAGCCAGAATGGTGCGGTGCCGATGGCTTCACGCAAGGTCATGCCGTCCACGATGGGGGAGGCTGTCTCCGATGGGTTGCTCGGCGCTGCCGGGCGCGGTGCATCGCGCAGCAGGAAGAAAAAGATCGGAAAGCCGACGCAAAGGATCAGTGCGCCGATCCCCAGATAGCCCGCGCGCCAGCCGGCTGTGGAGACGATCAGCGCGGTCATGATCGGCACGCAGACCGAACCAATGCCGTTGCCGAGCCCTGCGCTCACGCCAAGCGCGGTGCCCCGATTGGTGTCGAACCATTCCGCCACCAGGCGCGAGAAGACCGAGGTGGCGGGCAGCGAGCCGAACAGGCTGATGGCCAGAAAGTTGAGGTAGAACAGCATCAGATTGCCGTTCGTGAGCGCGAGGCAGGCGACGGCGAGGGCGAACAGCACATTGCCCAGCAGCACCATATTGCGGGTGCCATGCCGATCGGCATAGCGGCCGGCGAGCGGATAGATGCAGGCGCTCACCACGGCTAGGATCGCCAGCACCATCGAAATGCTCGATCGCGCCCAGCCGAATTCAAGAGAGAGGGGCACGAGGAAGGTGCCGAAAACTGCATGAACCGTGGCTGTCTTGCCGAGCGCATTGCCCGCCGTGGCGGCGATCAGTACGCCGGTCCTGCTTTTGTTCAGTGCGGGCGCTTCGCTGAGAGGGCCGTTCGCGGCGTCGAGGGCGATCGCCGGCGGCGGGGTCATAGCGTCCAGGCCGTTTTGGCGGCTTGTGTGGTGACCATCAGGGCGCAGTTCTTGCTGAGCACCTTGAGCGTCGCTTCATGCAGTCCGGGCTCATAGGCGGCAGTGGCGTCCGATACGACAAACACATTGAAATTGCGGTGGAAGGCCGAGCGGGCTGCGGCGTCAACGCAGCAGTCAGTGCTCAGTCCCGTAATCAGCAACGTGTCGATGCCGCGCTCGTTGAGCTGGGCTTCAAAGTCGGTGCCGTGGAAGCAATCGTAGAGAACCTTCTCGACCTCGATATCGCCCGGCTCGGGCAAGAGCCGATAATAGTCGGCTCCATAGCCCTTGCGGCAGATGACCTGTCCGCCGGGTTCGCCGCGACGCGTGTAGAAGGTCTTGAGTGCCTCGGAATCGGTTTCGGGTGTCGTCACCACCCGCACGAAGGCGAGCGTGACGCCAGCGGCACGCGCTGCGGCGACCAGCTCCTCGGCCTTGTCGATGGCAGCATGGGGTGCGGAGAGATCCACCCCATGCTGCCCGAGCAGGCCCTCGGGGGCGGCCCAGTCGTTCTGGATATCCACCAGCACGAGCGCGGTGCGCTCGGGCGCGATCATCCCCGCCAGATCGCTGGCGGCGACGTGGGGAATGTCCACGAGCGCCGCGTCAGGCATGGACCGGAACCTTGCCGGGGAAGCGCTCGCGCAGCACCGGGAGGACACGCTCGCCGAAGATCGGGATGTCCTTCATGTAATCCGGGAAGATCAGCATCAGCCCGTCCGTGCCGGAAACCTCGAAGAGTTCGGTGAGCTTCTCGACCACCGTCTCGGGCGTGCCGATGACATGGGGGGTCATGAAGCCGGCCCGGCTCTTGCGGGTGAAGTCGTTTTCCTTGCCGATCTCGCTGTCGAGGAAGCCGTAGGCGCGCATCATGCCGTGCAACGCGCCTTCGTCGAAGCCGTCGCGGATGGATTGCGCAAAGGCTTCCGCTTCCGCATCGGTCTCGCCAAACACGGGCGTCATCATCGAATAGGTGCGGATCGGCTTGCCGATGTCGGCAGCGACGGCCTTGGCCTTCTCGCTGGCGGTCTTGAGTTCTTCCGGCGTCCCGCCGGAGAGGAAGATCGCATCCACCTCGTCAGCCGAAAAGCGCATGCCCTTACCGGAGGTGCCGGCGCAGACGAGGAAGGGGCGGGTGGAGGGTGTCGGCAGCGAGCGACAATCCTCCAGCGAGAAATATTTGCCCTCCTTCGTGACCGTTTCGCCGGTCCACAGCGCCTTGATCGCCTGGATCCATTCATAAGCGAGGTCATAGCGCTCATCATGGTTCACATCGTCGCGCCACGCGCCCATCTGTGCGAACTCGTCCTTATAGGAGCCGGTGACGATGTTGAGGCCGGCGCGGCCACCGCTGATCTGATCCAGCGTGGCGACCATCTTGGCGACGACGCCCGGATTTTGCAGCAGCGTGTGCACCGTGCCCCACACCTTCACCCGGCTGGTCGCTTCCGCCACGCCGGCAATGGTGAGGTAGGAATCGAGCTGATAGTCCCAATGCTCGGTCTCACCGCCGAAGCCCCGGTACTTGGCCATCGCCATCGCGAAATCGAGCCCGTGCTTTTCCGTCAGCACCGCCGCATCGCGGCAGTAGCTGTAGGACGCATCGATGTGCGGCTTGTTTTTCGAGAGGATCCATCCGCCGTTGGCGATGGGAAGGAACACGCCCAAATCCTTTCCTCCTGTGTCGGAGGGCAACCCGAAGGGCGTCGGCGTAATCTCGCTCATAATCTCAATCCCGTGACCTTATTGGCACGCCCACCTTATCGCGCCGACCGATCCGTTCTTGATCATTCGCGCATATTATATTGGTCGGCCCTCGTTCGGATGGGCGGCGATGAAGGCTTCCACGTCGCTCCGCAGTGGCATGGCGGGCACGGCGCCGGGCTTTTGCGTGCACAGGGCGGCCGCGGCATTGGCGAAGATCAGCAGGGCCTCGTCCGTTGGCCGAGCGTCGCCGGCGCGATCGAGCATGGCGCACAGCGCGCCGACAAAGCAGTCGCCAGCGCCCACCGCGTCGCGCGGCACGACCGGAAAGGCCGGCACATGCACCGCGCTGCCTGCCCGCACCGCTATCGAACCGGATGCGCCGAGCGTGACGATGACGAGCTGATCGTCTCGGCTGATCAACGCTCGGGCCGCCAGCGCGGCCTGCGGCGTCGCTCGCTCTTCATGCTGGCCGAGATAGACGGCCAGCTCATGCTGGTTGACGATCAGCACGTCCGTCGAGGCGAACAGGCGTTTGGCTTCCAGAACCGCAGGGGCCGCATTGAGGACTCGCACCGCCTGCTTTCCCGGTGATGCGGCAAAGAACGCCGCGACGGTTTCGACTGGTACTTCCAGCTGAGCGACGCGGATATCGGCGTCTGCCACGGTATCGACCATGGCGGGCGCCAAGGCGGCGTTGGCGCCGGACGCCACGATGATCTGATTCTCGCCGGACGTGTCGACGGTGATGTAGGCTGTGCCGGTCGCCGCTCCTTCGACGGCGACCACTGCGAGGGTGTCGACTCCAGCGGCGGAGAGCTGCTCAGTCATCCAGACGCCGGATTCGTCTTCGCCGACCGCACCGATCATGCGCGTCTGCGCCCCTGCGCGCGCTGCGGCGACGGCCTGATTCGCGCCCTTGCCGCCGGGCAGGCGCTCGGACTGCAAGGCAAGCACCGTTTCGCCGGGCCGGGGGAGGGCATCCACGGACTGGATCAGGTCCACATTGATCGATCCTGCTACCACCACCGCCATGCCGGCCTCCTTCTGAACTGCCTCGCTCCCAACCATGATCGGCGCCCCGTCACAATGCGCCGCGCGCCGGCGTGCGCTCCCTGACAACAATTGCGGTCTGCCTTGCAAAGCGCTGCGCCGCCACGGGCGTACACAGGGCGCAGCAACTCTCAACAAGGTAGATGACGCATGGTGAACTGGCTGATCACAGGTATTGGCGGCGGTCTCGGCGAAGCGCTGGCCCAGGCCGCGCTCGACCGGGGCGACCAGGTTTTCGGCACGTCGCGCAGTGTCGAGGCGTGCGCCCGTTTCGCGGCGCTGGCGCCGGGGCGCTCCTTTGCGCACGGCCTCGATTTCGGCGATCCGGCCGCGCCGGCCGCGCTCGTGGCGCTCGCTGAGGAGACCATGGGCAGTGTCGACCGGCTGGTGAACAATGCCGGATACGGGCTGATCGGTGCCGTCGAGGAAATCACGCTGGATGACGCGCGCGCGCTGTTCGACGTCAACCTCTTCGGTGCGATTGCGATGATCCAGTCGGTGCTGCCGGCGATGCGCGCACGGAAGGCGGGGCATATCGTCAACATCACCTCCGTCAGTGGCCTCGCGCCCTGGGCGGGGACGTCCATCTACGGGGCGAGCAAATATGCGCTGGAGTGCATAGGGCAGACGCTGGCGCAGGAGGTCGCGCCGCTCGGCATCAAGGTCACCAATGTCGCCCCGGGTGGCCTGCGCACCAATTTCGCGGGCGGATCGCTGCGTCTCGCTGACCGGATGATCGCCGATTATGAGGGCTCGGCCCATTTCGCCCGCCAGTCGCTCAAGGAAGGCGTCGGCAAGGAGAAGGGCGATCCGATCCGCGCCGCCGCCGCAATCCTCGCCGCGCTGGACGCGCCGCAGCCGACCATGCACCTGCTGCTGGGTGAGGATGCGCTGCATTATGCCGAAGGGCAGACCGATCTGCTGCGCGCAGAGATGGAGCGTTGGAAGGACTATTCCCTCTCCATCGCCTACCCGGCCGAGGAGATGGCAAGCGCCGATGCATGACAGCCGCCTGCCGGCATGGGCCATCGAGCGCGGGCGCTATCTGAACAGCTTTTCGGCGATCGTTCCGGAGCGGACTGCGCTGGTTGTGATCGACATGCAGACGGCCTTCCTGGCCCCCGGCGCGGTGTTCGGCAATCCGCATGGGATGGACATCATCCCGGCGGTCAACCTCCTCGCCATAGCGATGCGGGCAGCCGGCTGCCCGATCCTCTGGACCCGGCAGAGCGTCTCGGACGATCCCCCGCTCGCCATGGCGCCCTGGCAATATGATCGGGCCGATCCCTATGTGCAGGCCGCCATGGAGGCCCTGACCCCCGGGCATCCGGCGCATGGCCTGCATCCGGCTATGGCGGTGGAGACGGGCGATGTGGTGCTCGACAAATATCGCTATAGCGCTTTCGCCTGCCCGGCTGGCCAGCTTGAGGCGCAGCTGCGCGAGCGGGGCATCGAGATGCTGGTCATCGCCGGAACGCTGACCAATGTCTGCTGTGAAAGTACCGCGCGCGATGCCTATATGCGCGGCTACAAGGTCATTGCCGCGCTGGACGCGATGGCCGCGGTGACGGATGAGGAGCACAACGCAGCGCTGCTCAACCTGCGCCTCAATTTCGCGGACGTGCGCGAGAGCACGTCCATCATCAACATGCTGTAAAGCAAGGAAGACGCTGACATATGACTGACGCTGGCTCGAGGACGACCCACCACGAGATCGATGACATCTTCACCCGCCGCTGGTCTCCGCGCGCTTTTGATGGCAGCGCGGTGGCGGAAAGCGAGTTGCTGCGGTTGTTCGAAGCCGCGCGCTGGGCGCCGTCGGCGTTCAACGCGCAGCCCTGGCGGTTCCTGTACGCCGTGCGCGACGGCGCGGACTGGACGCGGTTCCTCGATCTGCTGATTCCGTTCAACCGGAGCTGGGCGGAAAGCGCCGGCGCGCTGATCATCATCCTCTCCGACACGCAGATGCGAAATCCGGACGGCACGCCGAAATCCGCATCGCACAGCCATTCCTTCGATGCCGGCGCGGCATGGGGCATGCTCGCTGTGCAGGCTACGCTCAGCGGGCTTTACACGCACGGCATGACCGGAGTCGACTTCGACAAGGTCCGCAGTGAGCTGAGCGTGCCGGAAGACTTTCGCATCGAGGCGGCCGTTGCGGTAGGGCGCATTGGCGATGCATCGACCTTGCCCGAAGGTCTGCGCGAGCGCGAGCAGCCCTCTGACCGCAAGCCCGTGGCGGACTTCGCCTTTGCAGGGGGCTTTCCCGCGGTCTGATCGTCCCGTCTCTCGGCAATAAAAGACCCCGGAAAGCAGTGCTTTCCGGGGTTTCTTCATGTTTGCGGGAGAAGCATGCAGGTCAGGACAGCAGCCTGGGGACGGAAATCGCGCCGACGGTGAATCGTGCGTCCGGATGCTCCTCACCGCCGTCGCGCGGCTTCTCGCGGTGCTGCACGACGCCGTTCTTGCCGAAATTCTCGACCACGGGCCGTCCGGAATCCCGGTGCAGCCACAGGCGAAGCAGGTGGCGGCGGCGCTGCGGTTCAGGGAAATCGTTGAACGATGTGCGCGCGTGCAGCGCGGCATAGTTGGAGAGCCACTGGATGTCGCCGGGGCGGAAATCCATCTCGATGGCCATGCCCGGCTCATAGGTGATGTCGTCGAACAGCTTGAGCACTTCGATCTGCTCGGGCGTCAGGCGCGGCGCTTCGGGATAGTCCTGCGCGGTGAGGATATAGAGCGACCCGGCGTACATGCTGAACACGCCCTCTTCCATGCTGATGATGGGCGAGGTGTAGGTGTTGGCGGGCGCATTATGGTCCTGCCGCCGCCAGTCCCAATGGAACGGCTCGAGCAGCAGGGGCGCCAGGTCGGGCCGGCGGGCGAGGATCTCATTGTAGATCTGCGCACCCGAGACGAGGCAGGATGCGCCGCCTTCCTTGGCCGGACGCAGGCACATCAGCGCCACGATATCCGAGCTGTCCGAGTGGTAGACGAGCTTGTCCCGCACCTTGGAGGAGAGGGCGGTGGGATCGTCCATCGTCTTGTCGGAGGTCGCATAGACATGGTCGATCAGGTCGCCCATTTCGTTCTGGCGGATGGGGTCGCCCATGTGCAGGCCCAGAATATAGTAGATCGCCGCCGAGAGCGCGTCCGAGTAGAGATGGGTGCGCAGGCCGCGCACCAGCACGAAGCCCCGGCCGTAATCGACATCGCGACCCCATTCGGCGGCAGCGTCGGCGCAGGCAACCAGCGGATAATCCTGCTTGGAGACGAAACGCAGGTCAGGATTGGCTTCTACGAACCGCGTGCCCAGCGTTTCCAGTTCCGCAACCTGATCCTCCGAGAGCCGGTAGATCCAATCCTGAGACTGGGACAGCGTATCGCCGCGCCAGGCGGCGTCGGTCCGTACCGGTTCCAGGGCTATGGTCGTCGTTGTGGACATGGTCAGCGCGGCTCCTCTTGCAAGGCCATTATCGTCGTCTGGGTCTGATCCTGCCTGACTAAAGCGTCCCTTTCTTCCCGTCTTGGCAGCACATGCAAAATTAGTGTCCGGTGCGCGAATCAAACGCGTGCCTGGGCGCATCGCGGGCATTCGCGCCGACCAGCCGGTGGTGATGCTTCTTATATAGGGCGCGCAGGTCGAGCGCCCGCCCGGGCTGTGTTGCAATGCAGCATGGCGCATTTGCATCAACAAGTTCTGCGCCCCGCCTCAAGATTAAGTTCCCCAAAACTGGCTCAATGCAGGCTCAGCGGCACTCAGGGAAAACCGGGGCCGGAACAATCGTCGGAGAGGAGCCGCGAGGTCAGGCCGAGAAGGGGACCGCGACAATGAGCGACAGACTGGGAAAGACATACGGATATTTCATGGCGGGTGCGGCGATGGCCGCGTTGATGACCAGCGCGGGTTTCGCGCAGGAAGCGCCTGCGGACAGCGCGAGCGCACATGATGGTGACGAGATCGTCATCACCGCCTCCAAGGTGGATGTAAGCCTGCAGCGCGCCAACCTCTCGGTGTCCGCCGTGACGGCAGAGACGCTGAGCATGGCCAACGTCACGGACGTGACCGGCCTGAACGGCTCGGTACCCGGGCTTGTGGTCGCCAAGAGCGGCGGCGCCGAGCGCATCATCACCATCCGCGGCATCGGCTCGGAAACGCCGGAGAACACGAACACTCAGCCGGGCGTCTCTTACCATGTCGATGGCGTCTACATCTTCAACTCCATCGCTGCCAATGCGGCGTTTATCGACGTGGCCCAGGTCGAGGTGCTGCGCGGCCCGCAGGGCACGACCTTCGGTCAGGGCTCGACGGGCGGCACGATCAACGTCGTGTCCCGCCAGCCTGTGCTGGGCGAATCCAGCGCGAACGGCGAGATCGGTATCGGCAACTACAATATGCTGAAGATGAACGCCGGCGTGAACGTGCCGCTGGGCGATACGCTCGCCCTGCGCGTCGCCGGGCAGCACCAGAAGCATGACGGTTATGCCGTGGCGACCGATGTCGTGGGCTTCGGCCAATATGAACTGGATGACGCCAATGAGACCGGCTGGAAGGCGGCCCTGCTCTGGGAGCCGACTGACAGCATCTCCGTCAGCCTGAACACCATTCAGTACCGCAGCAATACCCATGGCACGGCGCAGAAGAACGTGTTCGATCCTGAGCCCGATCCACGGCGCCTCACGCAGGATTATCCCGGTCGGTCGGTGGTGAACACAGAGCTTTACTACGGTGTGGTTGCTTTCGATGCCGGCTTCGCGACGGTGAAGTCGATCACCAGCTACCAGAAGGTCCACAGCGAGCAGAGCTGGGATGCGGACGGCCTGACGGCCGACCTCTTCGAGGCACTGACCTACAGCCCGCTTACCTTCGGCGGCACCCGCTACGACCACGTGGCCATGTGGGAGAGCAACACCAAGAGCTGGACGCAGGAGTTCAACATCTCCTCCACGCACGAGGGGCCGTTCCAGTGGATCGCTGGTGCGGTGTATCTGCAGTCGACCAACGACCAGTATATTCTCGAATATCGCGGCAGTGACGACAATCTCGTTCCGCCCGTCCTGCCGGTTACCACACCCTATAACGACCCGCTGGTCGGCAATCTCACTTATGCGGAGCTCTCGTCGATCAAGCGTGAAGCTTGGGCGGCCTATGTGCAGGGCACATACGACTTCTCATCGCAGTTCAGCCTCACGGCAGGCATCCGTTACAACAGCGACAAATATAGCGGTCAGGGAGCCAGCAACAGCGACACCGCAAGCTACACGTCCGGCGCCTTTCTCCAGCCGACCCCCACGGACGGCCTGAGCACGACGGAATGGACAGGCAAGGTGGCGCTGGACTTCAAGATCACGCCGGAAAATCTGCTCTACGCCAGCTTCACCCGTGGCTTCAAACCGGGCGGCATCAACAGTTCGGCTGCAGGCGGCAACAGCTCCTCGTCGCTGGGCTTTGCGACCGGTATTCAACCGACCTACAAGCCCGAGACGGTCAATTCGTTCGAGATCGGTTCCAAGAACCGCTTCTTCAACAATGCGCTGACCTTCAACGCCTCCGCCTTCTATTATGACTACAGCAACATGCAGTTCCTCGACGAGGATGCGATCCTGTATGGCGAAGGTACGGCCAACGCCCCCGGCGCGCATATCTACGGCCTGGAGCTGGAAGGGGCCTGGGCGGTCACCAGCAAGCTGAAGATCGACGGCTCCGCCTCGTTCCTGCGCGGCAAGTTCGACGAGGATTATCTCGCGCTCGATCCGGTGAAGGCCGATGAAGCGCAGACGGCGGCGGGCTATCCCGACTGGCTGTTCTGGAGTAACTTCTACCCCGCCGTGCTGGCGCGTGAAGCGGCTCGCGAGAATATCAACGGCAACCGGGTGCCCAAGCTGCCCAAGTTCCAGGGCTCGATTGCGGTCACCTACACCGATCAGCTCGGGGCCGGCGAACTCACGGCGCGGGCGCAATATCTCTATCGCGGCCAGTTCTTCTATCGTGTGTTCAACGACGATTTCTACGACAAGACGCCGTCCTACGACACGGTCAACCTGTTCGTGAAATATGCGCTGGACGATGCGCCGGTTTACTTCAGCGCTTCGGTTACCAATGTGTTCGATACGACCGGCGTGAACTCGCGCTTCTCCGACCCTTATGGCAGCTCGCAAGGGTTCGAGACGTATATCGCGCCCCGGCAGGCGATCTTCTCGGTCGGCTTCAACTTCTGATCACCACTGGCACTGCCTTATAAGGGCAGGCTGACACAGCGGCGCTCTTCCTCTCGGGGAAGGGCGCCGCTCCTGTTTGGCGGTGTGTGGTCGTGCCCTCCGTTCGTCCTGAGTAGCTGCTGAGCCTGTCGAAGCAGCGTATCGCGGCGCACCTCAGACCCTACTCAGCATGAACGGTGGGCGCTATGCTCACCGATCAAAGGAAGTTGTTCGGCCAGATCATCGTGCGCCACATGTGCGCGGTGGGTGAGCGATCGAAGCCCAGGCCTTCTTCTGGCTCCCGGAAGTGCCGCCCGATGATGTCGGTAAACTCTTCGGGATCGACCGGTGGGGACTGGTCGAAGAAGTAATAATCGTAAATCGTGACCAGCCGCGAGCTCATGTACCATTTGTGGTTGCGGGCATATTCGGCATCGCGCTGGATATATTCGGGCGGAACATAGTCCGGCCCGAAGAAGCGATCATAGCTCTCCGGATATTCATATCCCACCGACTCATCCGCGAAATAGCGGAGCGGCTGGTGATATTGCACGGCCCAGGCGATCTCCTCGGAGACATAAGGCGCAATCATCTGCGCGCCCCAATAGCCGTGGTCGGCGCGCACGAAGCAGCCATTGGAGATGTCGTGCAGCAGGCAGGCAAGGACGATCTTCTCTTCCTGCCCATCGTCCAGCGCGCGCTTGGCGCTGGTCAGCAGATGGCGGATGGCAATATCGTTGAAGCGATATTTGAAGAAATCCATCAGCTTGGGCTGTTTCGGCATGCGCGGCAGCGCGGGGTTGTCGCCCATCATGAAGACGTGATCCTCGTCCATCTGGCGAATGAGGTCCGGCTCCGGATCAGGCATGCCGGTGCCGATCCTGCCCACCGGGGCAGGCACGATCATGCGGGTGCGGCCTTCCTGGGGCCAAGGATGGTCATCGCACATCAGGTCTCTCCATAGTCAATCGCGGTCGCGCTCATAAGGAACGACTATCACCTTCATGCGGGCATGAATGATCTTTATACACCGAAATTAGCAGATTATCGGGTGGATATAGCCCGCATTGGCACCAGGTGCGGTCGATTACGCCGCATTGAGCGGCAACGCCGGGCTGTCCTTGACGACATCCAGTGCAAAGGTGGTGCGCATGTCCCGGACGCCCGGCAGCTTGAGCAACACGCGCTGGGCCAGTTCGGCATAGGCATCCATATCCGGCGCCAGCACTTTTAACAGGAAATCGAACTGCCCGGCCGTAATGACGCAACTTACGATCGCCGGCTCGTTCAGCACGGCCTGCTTGAACTGTTCGATAATCGAGGAGCCAGAGGAGCCCTTGGCAGCGCCGCTGGGCGTCTGGGGCACCTTCACCTCTACATAGGCAAGGATGCCAAGGCCCACCCGCTTGCGATCGACGATCGCCGTATAGCCGGTGATGATGCCCTCTTCCTCCAGCCGCCGCACATGGCGCAGGCACGGGCTGGGCGACATGCCGACGCGCTCCGCGAGGGCCAGATTGGTGATGCGGCCGTCCTGCTGCAGTTCGTGGAGAAGCTTCAGGTCGGTGCGGGAAAGATCCGTCATGCGCTGGTGCCGTTCGCTCGCGATGATGAGTGGTCGCCCCGACCTATCATCGCTTCGCTGGCGTGAACATGGCTGGCATGAGGTGGCCGCGCTCGATTGGCAAAGTCGAGTTGGCACCCAGCGCGGTTTGAGGGGAAATATGACGATAAGACAGCTAAAGTTATCAAACAAAAATGCCAAAATATTGACATTTTGGGCAATCGGTACCATCTAATATCCGCTAACGTCGCACCTCGACGGATTTTGATGCCATTGCAGCGGATTCTTCCTTTGATACTTCGGCCAGCGCCACCGGGACGCGCGTTTCGGTGGGTTTCTTATGTAAAAGGAATGATCCCATGCCCATTGGCACAGTCAAATTCTTCAACGCCGACAAAGGCTATGGCTTTATCGCACCCGACGATGGCGGTGAAGACAGCTTCGTCCATATCAGCGCGGTCGAGCAGGCCGGTATGCACACGCTCGACAAGAATCAGCGCGTGAAGTTCGAGATCACGACCGACCAGCGCGGTCGGGCCTCGGCGACGCAGCTCGAAGAAGCCTGAGCAGCACGCTCGCCCCTGGCTGGCTCGTCCAGTCGGGATTTCTCGCAAGGATTTCCGGGCGGGGCAGGGGAGACGGCAAAACGCCAATCTTCCCATCAGAGTTCACGCTGGGGCCACCGCGGCCCCGGTGCACAGCCGGCAAGGAGCGTGCAATGTCAGCGACCAGTGATTTCTATCTCGCCCGCGCGGCGGAAAGTGCCGATGCCGCCAGCAAGGCCGATCTGGCCAATGTCCGCGAGCGTTGCCTGCGCGCAGAGGCCGCCTGGCAGCAGATGGCCGACCGTCTTATCGAGATCGAGCGCAAGAAGCGTCAGGCCGCCGCTTAAACGGACCGGACCTGTCTGTCAGAGCGGCGTGGCTTGCGGGTCACGCCGTTTTTCATGCTGATTTTCGCGATGTGATTGTGTCCGTCGCCCGATCCATCTCGGGCCGACGGCGAAATTAAATGGTCGGGGAGAGAGGATTCGAACCTCCGGCCCCTGCCTCCCGAAGACAGTGCTCTACCAGGCTGAGCTACTCCCCGACCGGGCCGACGCTTGAAGCGCCGGCAAGACAGGCGCTGCCCTATAGTCAGGGGTTTGCGTGCTGGCAAGCGCTGCATCGAGAAATCGTCAAACAGTGCGGTAACCCTTGGCTGCGGGATCGTTTGGTCGCGCTTATCAGGGCGGCAGATGGCATGTGCTGGCGCTCGCGCGGCGGCGCGGTTAAGCTCGATCCATGCTTTCATCTGCCTCCCTCGCCGAGTCTGCGCCGCCAACGAGCGCTTCGCCGCATTATGAGCAGCAATATCTCGATCTGATGCGGCATATTTGGAATGCGGGCGATGAACGGGTGGACCGCACCGGCGTGGGCACGCGGTCGATTTTCGGGGCGACCATGCGATTCTCGCTCGCCGATGACGCCGTGCCTCTGCTGACGACCAAGCGCGTCTACTGGAAGGTCGCCGCGCGGGAGATGCTGTGGTTCCTCTCCGGGGACACCAGCATCCGTTCTCTGGTGGCGCAGGGGGTCCATATCTGGACCGATTGGCCGCTGGATCGCTACCGTCGCGAAACCGGCGACATGATCTCCATGGAGGAGTTCGAGGCGCGCATTCTGGCCGATGATGCCTTCGCGCAGGCGTGGGGCGATCTTGGCCCCGTCTACGGCCGGCAGTGGGTCAACTGGCCGCATTATGAGCTGGCGCCGGAGGCCGGGGAGGGGCTTTATCGCCGCGCGGCGACCGGGCATAACCAGATCGCGACGCTTGTCGATGCCATTCGCAACAATCCCGGCTCGCGCAGGCTGCTCTTCACTGGCTGGAATGTCGACGAGCTGGAGGGGATGGCCCTGCCCCCCTGCCATATGACCTATCAGTTCCATGTCTCGAACGGGCGGCTCAACGGCCTTTTGTTCCAGCGCAGTTGCGACCTGGGGCTCGGCTTTTCCTTCAACATCTTCGGGCTGGCGCTGCTGACGCGGATGTTGGCGCTGCAGTGCGATCTGGAGGCCGGCGAGATCGTCTGGCAGGGCGGGGACGTCCATCTCTATCTCAATCACGCCGATCTGGTCGAAGAGCAGCTTTCCCGGACGCCGTCCGGCTCGCCCAAGCTGAAAATCCTGCGCAGACCGGATACGATCTTCGCGCATCGTATCGAGGACTTCGTCGTCGAGGACTATGCGCCGCAACGTGGCATCGCTGCCCCGGTCGCGGTTTAAGGGGCTTCTCGGTGCCGCTGGACGAGAAAAATTTGCCTGCAGAGCAAGGCGCGGGCGATCAGCCCTCGGCCGAGCGCTTTGACCGCAGTACCTGGGAGCGCAACCGGCTCGTTGCCTCGATCGCGTTGTTCGCGGGGCTGGGCGTGTTGCTGGCCCTGCCGTTCGTGCTTCGGGCTGGTGGTGCTTTCTTTCTTCCCCTCACGGTCGCGCTGGTGATCGCGATCTGCCTCGTGCCCTTCCTCGAGTGGCTGGAGCGGCGGCGCATCCCGTCGCCGCTGGCCGCGCTGATCGCGCTCGTGTCCTTCCTGTTCGCTGTGAATGCCGCGCTGGTGCTCATCGTGGTGCCGGCGGTCGACTGGATCGCGCAGCTTCCCGAGCGGATCGGCCAGATCAAGACGACGCTGGAGCCGGTCATCCGCCTCTATACCGAGGCGCAGGGTTTCATTGACGGCCTGCTCAAGCTGGTCACGGAAACCCGCAGGGCGCCGACGGTGCCCGGCGAGGTGCCGCGCCCCGGCTCGCTACTGGACATGCTGACCACCGCCGCGCCGAGCGTGGTCATCAATGTCGTGTTCGGGCTGCTGGTGATCTTCTTCTTCCTCTCGGGCTGGACGCGCATGCGCCGGCGGACGATTCAGGGGCGGGGCAGCTTCTCGGGCGCGCTGACCATCGCACGGGTGATCCAGAACGTCGTCGATGCCACCTCGCGCTACGTGCTCACCATCGCGCTCATCAACGTGCTGCTCGGATTCACCGTCGCCATCGCGCTCAGCCTGTTCGGGATGCCCACGCCGTTCATGTGGGGCGGATTCGTCGCGCTGCTCAACTTCATTCCCTATTTCGGCCCCTTCGTGGCGGCGATCCTGCTGGCGATGGGCGGGCTGATGACCTTTTCCACGGTCGGCTGGGCGCTGATGCCAGCGATCATCATGACCGGGCTGCATCTTATCGAGGCGAATGTCGTGACGCCGCTGGTGCTCGGCGAGCGCCTGAAGCTCAGTCCGCTGATGATTCTCGTCTCGCTGAGCTTCTGGACGTGGGTGTGGGGCACGGCAGGCGCGCTGCTGGCGGTGCCGCTGTTGATCATCATCCAGACGGTGCTGGCGGCAGCCGGTAAGCCGGATATCGCCGGTTTCCTGTTCGAGTCCGGAACGCTCACCAGCGTGCCATCGGACCCGCAGGAAGAATATCGCAATTGATCGCGCGAAGCGTGTTGACAGGGCCGGCGCCCTCTTATACCTGCGCCCTCCTCAGCCAAGCGCGGGTGTAGCTCAGTTGGTTAGAGTGCCGGCCTGTCACGCCGGAGGTCGCGGGTTCGAGCCCCGTCACTCGCGCCATTTTCTTCAATGAAGAGAATGGCATCGCGCTGGCTTCCCCCTCCTGAACGGAGCGGGACAAGCCTCTATAAAATGGATTTGGAACTGGCGCTCAGGCGCGCCAGCGGCCTGTCTCCATCCACACCAGGATGGGTCGGGTCGGGAAGATCCAGATGATCCCCACGATCACATAGAAGACGAGTTGAAGGGCGCCGGGCCAGCGCGCGATCTGCTCCGAGAAGGAGCCGATGATGGCAGCCCAGACGGCGATGATGCCGAGGATGGCGAACATGCCCGCCGGCTTGCGCCAGCTCGGTTGCGGCGCGTCGTTCACGCGGCCTCTCCCTCGATGACGCTCTGCTCGGTGAATAGCATGTGCAGGGGCACGTCCCAGGGCTGGATGGGCAACGCATCGACCATCTGGCAGCTCCACGCCATTCCGATTCGCAGCGCGTTGGGCAGCTTGGCGAAAGCGCGGTCATAATAGCCCGCGCCATGGCCGATACGATTGAGCGCGGGATCGAACCCGACGAGCGGCGTCAGCACCACGTCCGGCGTGACGGTGGCGGCCTGCGGGGCCGGCTGGGGGATGCGGAGCTGACCCGGCACCAGAATGTCGTCCGGCGACCAGTCGGCAAATTCCATGTCCTCGGCGGTGGTCTTGCCGAGCCGGGGCAGGCACAGCTTGAAGCCGCGCTCGTGGAGGAAATCGATCAGCGCTTCGGTGGGCGCTTCCGAGCCCATGGCCCGGTAGATGGCGACCCGCGAGCCGGGGGGCATGCGGGCAAGCACGGGGGAAGGGAGAACCCGGAAGGCCAGCGTGCGCACTGAAGGCGGCAGGCCGGCGACAAAGGCGGAGCGCCGGGCGAGCAAAGAGGAGCGCAGCTTGGCGCGATCAGTATCGGTCATTCTTTGGGTCCTGTCCGAGATGCCGGCGGGGTGACGGGACCGCCGTGGCCGTTTGCCGGAAAATCCTCTGACGCCTCAACGTCAGGTGGGGACCATGTAGTTCGGACCTGGGTCCGGCCAGGGACAGCCCCCTTGGATGTGATTATCGCCTCAGGGATGTTCGCTAATGCGCGCACCGGGCAGTACCCGTCCCGCCTTACTTAGGCGTTGGACAGCTGGGCTGCAAGGCTGTCGCCCAAGGCTTCGATCCGCTCGGCCAGCGCATCGAGCGCGTCCAGAGTCGCGGATTCGTCCTCCGGCTCGGCGGGCGGTGGTGGCGCGGCTGCCGGGGCAGGGGCCTTTTCGGTGAGGGAATCGGCCAGTAGCAGGCCGGCGAACAGCAGTTGTCGCACCTCGGTCAGCCCGGGACTGCCGCTGCTGACCTGCTGGACCCGCTCGGACATCAATGCGGCCAGCTCGTGCAAACGCGCTTCCTCGCCATCCCGGCAATGCACCGCATATTGCCGCCCGCCGACCATGATTCGTACTTCTGCCATGATTCAGGCTTCGCTCCTGGCCTTTTGAAGATCGCC
Source organism: Sphingobium sp. B12D2B (assembly GCF_025961775.1). NCBI lineage: Bacteria > Pseudomonadati > Pseudomonadota > Alphaproteobacteria > Sphingomonadales > Sphingobiaceae > Sphingobium > Sphingobium sp. B12D2B. The sequence continues at coordinate 2,528,757 of NZ_JAOQOH010000001.1, read as the reverse complement.
AATGAGCGCATCGAGCGATTTCAGCGCTGCGATTGCCTTGTCGCGCGAGAAGGGGTCGATATCAACCGGCGGGCCATCGTCCTCGATGCTGCCGGCCGCGAGCTGCGCCTCGATTTCCTGCGCACGCGCCTCGGTCAGTTCCCGCGCCAGTCCCTCGGCGCGCGTCACGGCGCGTTCCAGCCGCTCGATCGCCTGCATCATCGCCTTGCTTGCCATGCGCGAACCCTTATCACGCTCCCGAGCGAATGCAAAAACTCGTTGCGCAGCTGCGGATTGAGCGTGACGGCGCCAGAATCACCGTGCCTTTGAGGCTGTGGGGCGCCCCGCAGGTTGACGCTCGGGCCGCTAGACGACATGGAGACCGCGCGGCGACTCATGGCCCGTTCTCTCGGCGCCGGCGCGGCCGTTCATCGACCATCTTCGGTCCTTGATCGCTCTGGAGCAACACGCCTGCGGGCCAGATAAAGAAGAAGGGGCGCTCGCCCATGTCAGTCACCGAAAAGCGGCTCGCCGACGCCATTCGCGTCCTTTCCATGGACGGCGTGCAGGCCGCCAATAGCGGCCACCCAGGCATGCCGATGGGCATGGCCGATGTCGCGACGGTGCTCTTCAAGGATTATCTGAAGTTCGATCCGGCAGCGCCGGGCTGGCACGACCGCGACCGCTTCGTGCTCTCGGCTGGCCATGGCTCCATGCTGATCTATGCGCTGCTGCACCTGTCCGGCTATACCAGACCGACGATGGCGGACATTCGCAACTTCCGCCAGATGGGCAGCCCTTGCGCCGGCCACCCCGAGAATTTCGAGCTGGCGGGCGTTGAAGCCACCACCGGTCCGCTGGGTCAGGGCCTGGCCATGGCCGTCGGCATGGCAATGGCCGAGCGGCATCTCAATGCGACCTTCGGCGATCCGCTGGTCGATCACCGCACCTGGGTGATCGCGGGCGACGGCTGCCTGATGGAAGGCATCAATCACGAAGCAATTGGTCTTGCCGGTCATCTGGGCCTCGGGCGCCTGAATGTGCTGTGGGACGATAACAAGATCACCATCGACGGCGCTGTCAGCCTCTCCTCCAGCGAGGATGTGCTGGCGCGCTATGCCGCGACAGGCTGGCACGTGACGGCCTGCGACGGCCATGATTTCGGCGATATCCGCCGGGCGATGGATGAGGCCATGGCCGATCCGCGGCCCTCACTCATCGCCTGTCGTACCCGCATCGGCCAGGGCGCGCCCAACAAGGCCGGCTCGCACAAGGTGCACGGATCGCCCCTGGGTGAGGATGAAATCACGGCGACCCGCGAGGCGCTGGGCTGGGATCTGCCGCCGTTCGAGCTGCCCGATGATGTGAAGGCCGCCTGGGCAGAAACCGGCACGCGCGGCAAGAAGGCTCATGCCGATTGGCAGGGCCGCCTTGCAAGCCATTCTGACAAGGATGAATTCGAGCGGCGCATGGCGGGCAAGCTGCCGGCCGGCTTCTCCATCCAGTCCTATCTCGATGGCCTGATCGCCGAGCCCAAGAAGGTCGCGACGCGCAAGGCCAGCGAGATGGCTCTCGATGCCATCAACGTGCAGCTGCCCGAGATGTTCGGCGGCTCGGCGGACCTGACCGGATCCAACCTGACCCAGTCCAAGGATCAGAAGGTCGCGTTCAGCCGCGACGATTACAGCGGTCGCTATGTCTATTACGGCATCCGCGAGTTCGGCATGTCGGCCGCGATGAACGGCATCGCGCTCCATGGCGGCATGATTCCCTATGGCGGCACCTTCCTCGTCTTCTCCGATTATGCGCGCAATGCCATCCGCATGTCCGCTTTGCAGCGGCTGCGCGTGGTCTATGTCATGACGCATGACAGCATTGGCCTGGGCGAAGATGGCCCCACCCACCAGCCTATTGAGCATGTGATGTCGCTGCGGATGATCCCCAATCTGGAGGTCTTCCGTCCCGCCGACACCATCGAGACAGCCGAGTGCTGGGCGCTTGCGTTGCAGCAGGAGTCCACGCCGTCCTTGCTCGCGCTCAGCCGCCAGAACCTGCCGCAATTGCGCACCGACGCTTCGGAAAATCTCTGTGCCAAGGGGGCCTACACCCTCGTGACCAGCGGGACCGCGCCCAAGGTGGTGCTGATCGCCACGGGATCGGAAGTGGAGATCGCCGTGAACGCAGCCAAGCTGCTGGAAGCGCAGGGGGTCGCCACCAATGTCGTCTCCATGCCCAGCATGTCGCGCTTCCTGGCGCAGGAAGAGGGCTACCGGGCTTCGGTGCTGCCGCAGGGCGCGCTGCGTGTCTCGATCGAGGCCGGCACCACCTTCGGCTGGGCGACGATTACGGGAACCGATGGCATCAATATCGGTATCGACAGCTTCGGCCTCTCGGCGCCGGCGCAGGAAATTTACGATCATTTCGGGCTGAACGCCCAGAGTGTCGCGGCACGGGTTTCCGCCGCGCTGGTTTGACTTTGAGCTAAGGAGTGCAGGACATGGCGATCAAGGTAGCAATCAACGGGTTCGGACGGATCGGGCGCCTCGTCGCGCGCGCGCTGCTGGAGCGCACCGATCATGATTTCGAGCTGGTCGCGATCAACGACCTCGGCGATGCCAAGTCGAACGCGCTGCTGTTCAAGCGGGACAGCGTGCATGGCAATTGGAAGGGCGAGGTCTCGGTCGACGGCGACAGCCTCGTCGTGGACGGCAAGCGCATCAAGGTGACGGCGGAGCGTGACCCCGCCAATCTGCCGCACGACGAGCTCGGCGTGGTGATCGCGCTCGAATGCACTGGCATCTTCGCGGACAAGGCCAAGGCCAGCGCGCATCTGACCGCGGGCGCCAAGCGCGTCGTCATTTCCGCACCGGCCACGGGCGTCGACAAGACCATCGTGTTCGGCGTGAACCATGATGCGCTGACCGCTGACGACATCGTCATCTCGAACGCGAGCTGCACCACCAACTGCCTCGCGCCGCTCGCCAAGGTGCTGAACGATGCGGTCGGCATCGAGAGCGGCTTCATGACGACGATCCACAGCTACACCAACGACCAGAACACGCTGGATCAGATCCACAAGGACATGCGTCGCGCCCGTGCCGCTGCGCTCTCCATGATCCCGACCACGACGGGCGCTGCCCGTGCGGTGGGCGAGGTTCTGCCTGAGCTTAAGGGCAAGCTGGACGGCTCGTCGGTGCGCGTGCCGACGCCGAACGTCTCGGTCGTCGACCTCAAGTTCATCGCCAAGCGCGACACGACCAAGGAAGAGGTCAACAATCTCCTCAAGGCCGCATCCGAGAACGGCCCGCTCAAGGGCGTGCTCGGCTATTCGGACGAGCCGCTGGTCTCCATCGACTATAATGGCGATCCGCGCAGCTCCACCGTTGACAGCCTCGAGACGGCGGTCATCGACGGCAAGCTCGTGCGCGTGCTGAGCTGGTACGATAATGAGTGGGGCTTCTCGAACCGCATGATCGACACCAGCAAGGTTGTTGCTGGCCTGATCTGAGGATTGCGGAACACCGCTGACATTTCTTCGGGCCGGGCATGTTCACACACGCTCGGCCCGATTCACGCATGGGAGAGTGACGACGTGGCCAAACCCTTCAAGACGCTGGACGACATGGGCGATATCGCCGGCAAGGCCGTGCTGGTCCGTGAGGATCTGAACGTGCCGATGTTGGAAGGTTCGGTGAGCGACGACACGCGCCTGCGGGCCGCCGTGCCGACACTGCTGGAACTGGCGGACCGGGGCGCGAAAGTGCTGATCCTCGCGCATTTCGGTCGCCCCAAGGGCCAGAAGTCGCCCGATCTCTCGCTCAGCCTCGTCACGCGCGGGCTGAGCCAGGTGCTGGGTCGCGACGTGCAGTTCATTCCCGATTGCCAGGGCGAAGCGGCGGCTGCCGGGATTGCGGTGATGCGGGGCGGCGACATCGCCATATTGGAAAACACCCGCTTCCATGCGGGCGAGGAGAAGAATGATCCGGCGCTTGCCGACGCGATGGCCGCGCTGGGTGACATGTACGTCAATGACGCCTTTTCCGCCGCTCATCGCGCGCACTGCTCCACCGAGGGCCTTGCGCATCGCCTGCCGTCCTTCGCCGGCCGCTCGATGGAGAAGGAGCTGGACGCGCTTGAGGCCGCGCTGGGCCAGCCGGAAAAGCCGGTCGCGGCGGTTGTGGGCGGCGCCAAGGTTTCGACCAAGCTTGCCGTGCTCGAGAACCTCGTCGCCAAGGTCGACCATCTGATCATCGGTGGCGGCATGGCCAATACCTTCCTCGCGGCGCGCGGCGTTGACGTGAAGAAGTCGCTGTGCGAGCATGATCTGGTCGATACGGCCAATGAGATTTTCGAGAAGGCCGAAGCGGCGGGCTGCACGCTGCACCTACCCTATGATGTCGCCGTCGCGACCGAATTCGCTGCCAATCCCGCCAGCTACCGCGTGTGCAACGTGAACGAGCTGGCCGATGGCGAAATGATCCTCGACGTGGGACCGGCGGCCGTCGAGGCGCTGGCGGACGTTCTCAAGACCTGCAAGACCCTGGTGTGGAACGGCCCGCTCGGCGCGTTCGAGCTGACGCCCTTCGACACGGCCACCGTTGCGCTGGCCCGCACCGCCGCGGCGCTGACGGCGGAAGGTTCGCTGGTGTCAGTGGCCGGTGGCGGCGATACGGTCGCCGCGCTCAATCATGCCGGCGTGGCAGCGGACTTCTCGTTCGTTTCGACGGCGGGCGGCGCCTTCCTCGAGTGGATGGAAGGCAAGGAACTGCCGGGCGTCGCGGCGCTCTATCGCCACTGATCGCATTTGCCCGGTCAACCATGCCAAAGACATGGTTGACCGGCTTGCAATTTCCCCCGGATGCCCGGAAGAGCCGGGCGACGGGGACGAACCGCCGATTTTGGCACTAACTTCAAGAACAGGACAGGATGATGCAGGACTCCGACATGACCGAGAAGATTGCCAAGGGGCAGGGCTTCATTGCCGCGCTCGACCAGAGCGGCGGTTCCACGCCCAAGGCGCTGAAGGGCTATGGCATCGAAGAAAACGCCTATTCGGGCGATGAAGAGATGTTCGGCCTGATCCACCAGATGCGTAGCCGCATCATCACCTCGCCCGCCTTCACCGGCGAGAAGGTGCTGGGCGCCATCCTGTTCGAGAAGACCATGGACGGCACCGTGGACGGCAAGCCGACGCCGGCCGCGCTTATCGAACGCGGCGTCGTGCCGTTCATCAAGATCGACAAGGGCCTGGAAAACGAGGCCAATGGCGTGCAGATGATGAAGCCGATGCCGGAGCTGGACGCGCTGCTCAAGCGTGCCAAGAGCCTCGGCGTGTTCGGCACCAAGGAGCGCTCGGTCGTCAATCTCGCCAACCGCGAGGGGATTGCCGCCATCGTCAAGCAGCAGTTCGAGATTGGCCAGCAAGTGCTGGCGGCGGGCCTGATGCCGATCATCGAGCCGGAAGTGAACATCAAGAGCGCCGAGCGGGCGCAGGCCGACCAGATCCTGCTGGAGGAAATCCTCAAGGCGCTCGATGCGCTCCCCGAGGGTCAGCAGGTGATGCTCAAGCTCTCGATTCCCGAGAAGGCCGGCCTGTTCGGTCCGCTGGTCGATCATCCCAAGGTGCTGCGCGTCGTGGCGCTCTCGGGCGGCTACAAGCGTCCCGAGGCCTGCGCCGAACTGGCGAAGAATCGCGGCATGATCGCCAGCTTCAGCCGGGCTCTGCTGGAGGATCTGCGTCACCAGATGAGCGATGAGGAGTTCAACGCATCGCTCGCCAGCGCGATCGACGAGATCTACGAAGCCTCGACGGACAAGGTCGCGGCCTGACGCGACACGATGGGGCGGCGCCCAATTGCGCCGCCTGCGGTCTCCACCCGATGACAGAGGAAGGGCGGCTCCCTATCTTGGGCGAGCTGCCCTTTTTCATCTGGAGGATGACCATGACCGCGACGACGACTGCTTTGGACGAAATTCCGCTCAAGACCATCAAGGGCGATGATGCGTCGCTGGGCGATTATGCCGGCAAGGTGCTGCTGATCGTCAACGTGGCGTCCAAATGCGGCCTCACCCCGCAATATGAGGGGCTGGAAGCGCTCTATCGCAAATATAAGGACGATGGCCTGGTCGTGCTGGGCTTTCCCGCCAATGACTTTGCGGGGCAGGAGCCGGGCTCTAACGAGGAGATCGAGAGCTTCTGCACGACCAATTTTGGCGTGGACTTCCCCATGTTCGAAAAGGTGGTCGCCACCGGGCCGGACAAGCATCCGCTGTTCGCGGCCCTGACGCAGGCGCAGCCGGAAGCGCGCAACGATGGCGCGTTTCGTGAGCGTCTCAAGAACGGCAACCGCACGCCGAACGATCCGCCGGAACTGCTGTGGAATTTCGAGAAATTCCTCGTCGGGCGCGACGGCACGGTGCTCGCGCGCTTCTCGCCGGATACCAAGCCGGACGATGGCGACCTCGTCGCTGCGATCGAGGCAGCCTTGTCGGGTTCCGCCGCCGCCGGTTGACCGCGCGGCCACCGGGCTTATGGGGGCGGAATGACCGAGACCACACAGGCGCTCAGCCTTCCGCCCTGCCAGCTCTACCTGATCTCCCCGCCGGTGATCGGCGAGGATTTCGCCGCTCGCCTTGCCGAGGCGCTGGACGGTGGCAGTGTCGCCGCGTTTCAGCTTCGCCTCAAGGGCGTGAGCGAGGAAGAAGTCGCGCGGCTGGCCGAACCGCTCCAGCGCCTGTGCGCGGAGCGGGATGTCGCCTTCATCGTAAATGACAGCATCGCGCTGGCCCAGCGCCTCGGCGCCGATGGCGTTCATCTGGGGCAGGGGGATGGGGATCCTCGCGAGGCCCGACGCGTGCTCGGCCCGTCCGCTCAGATCGGCGTGACCTGTCATGACAGCCGCCACATGGCGATGGAAGCCGGGGAAGCTGGGGCTGATTATGTCGCGTTCGGGGCCTTCTATCCCACCACCACCAAGGAGGTGAGCCACCATGCGGAACCGGACCTGCTGCGCTGGTGGTCGTCCATCTTTGAAATTCCCTGCGTTGCCATCGGCGGCATCACTGCCGACAATGCGGCGCCGTTGGTCCAAGCCGGTGCCGATTTTCTCGCGCTGAGTGGCGCGGTGTGGAACCACCCTGATGGGCCGCGCGCCGGTGTTGCCGCCTTTGCGAAAGTGCTTGGGTGATCCTGACACGCGGGCTTTCCGCCCTTGGCATCGCGGCCCTGTGCGTGGCGGCGGGGCTGATGGGTGCGCCCGCCGCGGCCGGTGAACCGACCGAGACCGCCCAGATCGTCCTCCCATCCAGCCTGCCGATCGCGCGCGATGGCTGGGTGACCGACGCTGCGGCGCTGTTCACGCCCGATCAGCGGCACCAGATCGAGCGCCGGCTGGTCGCGCTGCAGGCCGCGACCGGGCGGGAGGCCATCGTCGTCACGGTGCCGTCCCTCGATGGGCAGGACATTGCCCGCTATGCGAGCGAGGTTGGGGATCGCTGGGCCGTGGGTGCGCCGGGGGCGGAAGGCATCGTGATTCTGCTCGCGCCGAGGGAACAGCTGGTCCGCATCGCGGTCGGGCAGGGCCTTGCCGCCGCCATTCCGGACGATGACTGCCAAGCGATCATAGACACGCTAATGCTGCCACAGTTTCGCAACGGGCTTTTCGAGGCCGGTCTGGTCGCCGGAATCGCCGAGCTGGAAGGCCGGCTCTAGCGACGCCGGGATCAGGCGTCGCCGACGACCATGTCCCTGGTCGGTTCGCCCGAATGCTTGAGCATGTCTGCGATGAAGATTTGCATGTTGTGCAGGGACTCATCGTAATTCTTGTCGATCACCGACATGCGGACAAGCAACCCGTCGGCGAGATAGCCGGCGATATTGGCCTTGGTCATCGCGATGCGCTGCGCGAGCCAGCTCTGCGGGAAGTCGGGGCCGATCCGCGTCCAGTACAGGATGTTCTCGTTGCGCGAGCCGAGCACCGCCGTCACCGACCGAGCCGGAATGACTGTCTGATGGCCTGCGACATCGACCGGAAGACTGATGGGTTCGCTATGCTCGATCGCGAAGCCCCCCGCATAATAGCAGATTTCGGGGCGGTGGAGCTGGACGTTGTTCAACTGCTTGCTGTTGTAAGCAGCCAGGAACATCACGCCCACGCCCTTGGAATTGACGTAGGTACGCGTGAGAATGTGTTGATAGAGCTTGTTGGCAAGGTCGCTCTCGGGCGGCAACACGAGCTCGCTGACCGGGAGCGTCTTCCAATCGCCGAAAGCCTTGGGGAACAGGGCCTCGAACTGCTTGTCGGACAGATCACGATAGCGCTGTTGCGGCTCGCGCGCGACGGCAAGGCCGCTGACGGCCAGCATGGCGCCGCCCATGAGGAGATGGCGACGGCTAAGTGTGCCCGGGGTAGGCTCGCTCTCTACCGCAACTGAATTTACGTCGTCCGCTGCCACTGCACCCTCATTCCTTGGCTCTGTCGCGCAGAATAGCAGCTAAGAGCGGATTTCCAAACTGCAAGCGCCATAGCGGCAAATTCCTGCCAAAGCCTTTCTGATTCGGCCTCTCCGTGCGTCCACCGCAGGCCCGGATGCCTGCCTTCTTGTCTTAACCGGCGGATTTCGTTAAGGAGCCGCTGTTCCGGCGCGGTTGTCCAACTGCCCGGGCGCCCTGACAGTCCTGGATTTTCACTGTCCAAGGATAGACGCTGGTCGGCGAGGTTTCGCCCACCGGCGCTTTGTGCGTTGCGGCGTTTTGGTTGGTTTTTCAGCGGCTTCGGCCGCAATGAGGTGGTGATGTTCGATAGTCTGAGCGATCGGCTCGGTGGGGTGTTCGAGAAGCTTCGGGGACGCGGTGCGCTGACCGAGGCGGACGTGCGCGCCGCGATGCGCGAGGTCCGAATCGCCCTGCTGGAAGCCGACGTCGCCTTGCCGGTCGTGCGCGCGTTCGTCGACAAGGCAACCGAGCGCGCGGTGGGGTCGGACGTTCTGCGTTCGGTTACGCCGGGGCAGATGGTCGTCAAGATCGTCTCCGACACGCTGACCGAGACATTGGGCGCCGAGACCAGCGAGTTGCTGATCGACGTGACGCCGCCGGCCGTCATCATGATGGTCGGCCTGCAGGGCTCGGGCAAGACCACGAGCACGGCCAAGCTCGCCAAGCGCCTCAAAGAAAAAGAGCGCAAGAAGGTGCTGATGGCGTCGCTCGACGTCAATCGCCCGGCGGCGCAGGAGCAGCTGGCCGTCCTCGGCACGCAGACCGATGTCGCGACGCTGCCGATCGTGCCCGGCCAGCAGCCGGTGGATATTGCCCGCCGCGCGCTTCAGTCCGCGAAGCTGCAGGGCTTCGACGTTCTGATGCTGGACACGGCCGGGCGCCTGCATGTCGATCAGGCGCTGATGGACGAGATGAAGGCGGTCGCCGATGTCGCGACGCCGGCTGAAATCCTGCTGGTCGTCGATAGCCTGACCGGCCAGGACGCCGTCAACGTCGCCAAGAGCTTCACCGAGCAGGTGCCGCTGACCGGCGTCGTGCTGACCCGCATGGACGGCGATGCGCGTGGGGGTGCCGCGCTCTCCATGCGTGCCGTCACCGGCCAGCCGATCAAGTTCGCCGGCACCGGCGAAAAGCTCGATGCCATCGAGCCCTTCCATCCCGCGCGGGTCGCGCAGCGCATCCTCGGCATGGGCGACGTCGTCAGCCTGGTCGAGCGGGCGGCGGAGACGATCCAGCAGGAAGATGCCGACAAGCTCGCCAAGCGCATGGCGGCCGGCAAGTTCGATCTTAACGATCTGCGCGCCCAGCTCAGCCAGATGCAGCGCATGGGCGGCCTCGGCATGCTCGCGGGCATGATCCCCGGCCTCAAAAAGGCGCAGGCGCAGATGACCAATGCCGGCGTCAACGACAAGACACTCGTTCACCTCGATGCGCTCATCGGCTCGATGACGCTCAAGGAGCGTGAGCTCCCGGAACTGCTCAACGCCAAGCGCAAAATCCGCGTGGCCAAGGGCGCGGGTCTGCAGGTGCAGGACGTCAACCGTCTCCTCAAGATGCACAAGGAGATGGAAACCGCCATGAAGAAGATCAAGAAAATGGGCGGTCTCAAGGGACTGGCCAAGATGTTCGCAGGCGGCGGTGGCGGCGGCGGGCTGGGCGGTTTGCTCGGCGGTGGTGGTGGTACACCGGGAGCCGGGCAGGGCGATCTCAGCGCCCTCAAGGGGCTTCCGGGAATGCCGGACATGCCCAAGCTTCCGCCGGGTTTTCAGAATTTTCTCAAGAAGTAACGCAACGATTTTCAGGTTCAGAGTTCAGTAGAAAGGTAAGGTAAGTTACAGATGGCAACCAGCATTCGCCTGTCGCGCGGTGGCTCCAAGAAGCGCCCCTATTACAAGATCGTGGTGACGGACAGCCGCTCGCCGCGCGATGGCCGCTTCATCGAGCGCATCGGCAGCTACAACCCGCTGCTCGCCAAGGATGACGAGAAGCGCGTCGTGCTCGACACCGAGCGCGCCAAGCACTGGGTGAGCGTCGGCGCCCAGCCGACCGATCGTGTCGCCCGCTTCCTCGATGCCGCAGGCGTCAAGGAGCGCGCCGCGCGCAACAACCCCAACAAGGCAGAGCCGGGCCAGAAGGCCAAGGACCGCGCCGAGGACAAGGCCACCAAGCTGGCCGAGGCCGAGGAAGCCCGCAAGGCTGCGGAAGAAGCCGCCAATGCTCCGGCTGAAGAGCCGGCTGCTGAAGCACCCGCCGAGGAAGCACCCGCTGCCGAGGCTGCCGCTGAAGAGCAGGCCGAGGGCTGATTTTGCCCGTGGATCGTCCCGTCACGCTCGCGGCTGTCATCGGCGCGCATGGCGTGACGGGAGAAGTGCGTCTCAAGCTCTTCGGCGATGGGCCGGAGAGCTTGAAGCGCTACCAGAGCTTCGAGGCGGGCGGTCGCACCCTCACGCTCAAGACGGTGCGCGATGGCCCGAATGGCGCCGTCGCGCGCTTTGCGGAAATTGCCGACCGCAATGCCGCCGAAGCCTTGCGCGGCGTGGAACTCACCGTTCCGCGCTCAGCGCTGCCCCCGCTCGAACCCGGCGAATATTATCATGTCGATTTGATCGGCCTGCCATGCGTTGCCGAATCGGCTGAAGCGGTGGGGACGGTCGTGGCTGTCGAGAATTTCGGGGCCGGTGACGTCATCGAAATCGAGAAGCCCGGCGGAAAACGGTTCATGGTCCCCATGCAGCCGGAAGCGGTGCTCGACTGGAACGAGGAAAGACTTGTCCTGAGCAGTCTTTTCCTTGCAGACTGACAGGGCATTCCGCTTCGGCGAATGAGGACGGGCCTCTTGCTTGCCCACATGGATCGGTCTCGATCGATCACCTCCAAGAGCGCAGGGCCGCATGAACGCGATTGTTTTGGACAATGAGGGTATTGGCTGCCTGCCCGCGCCGGATTGTCCGTTGTGCGGCGAATCGGGCACTCAGCACTATCGCGATCTGCGCGATCCGATGTTCGGCGCGCCGGGACGCTGGGGGCTGAGGATCTGTCGCAACCCGCACTGCGGCTCTGGGTGGATCGACCCCATGCCCACGCGGCAGAGCCTGGCGACGCTCTATCAATCCTACCATACCCATGACCAGGCACCGGTAATCGTGGCGCCGGAGGGGGCCGCCTCGCATGCGCCGGCTTTGCGCTATCGGCTTCTGGGCCTGCTGCCCTGGTGGAAGCATCATTACCAGTCGGGCCTCAATTACTTCGGGCACCGCAAGCCCGGCGTCATGCTGGATGTCGGCTGCGGGTCCGGCGGGTTCCTGCGGTCGATTGTCGAGGCGGGCTGGAGCGCCGTCGGGATCGACTTCGATGAACAGGCGGTAGCCGTGGCGTCGCAGGTGCGCGGCGCACAGGTCTTCGCGACCGATATTTTTGATCCGCGATTTGATGGGAAGAGGTTCGACGGCATCCTGCTCGACAATGTCATCGAGCATGTCCCCGAGCCCGGTCGCACGATTGCGCGGTGCGGTGAACTGCTCGCACCAGGCGGGCGGCTAGTGATGATCACGCCGAACGTCGATGCGCTGGGGCACCGCCATTTTGGGGAACATTGGCGGGGGCTGGAAACGCCCCGGCATCTGCATCTGTTCACCAGGCGCGCCCTGAGAAAGCTGGCGGTCAGCAATGGCCTGCGGTCCGCCAAGGTTTTTGCCAAGCCCAGCTCGCGGCAGTTCAATTTCATGGTGGGCGCTTCGGAAGAGATCATGCGGACGCGCGGGCTGCGCACGAGGCGCTGGCCGGTCGCGAAGCGTCTCCTGCGGGTCAAGTCTCTCCTCTCGGCGCTTCTGGGCGGCGGGGAGGCCGAATTTTTGGTGTGCATCGCCGATCGTCCCGCACGTCCGCAATCCCGCTGATCGCCTTTAAATCATGACCTTCACTGCACAGATTCTCACCTTGTATCCGGAGATGTTTCCCGGGCCGCTCGGCATTTCGCTTGCCGGTCGGGCATTGGGGGAGGGGGCGTGGTCCTGCGCACCCATCCAGATCCGCGACTTCGCGACGGACAAGCACAAGAGCGTGGACGATACGCCGGCAGGCGGCGGGGCAGGCATGGTGCTGCGCGCCGATGTGCTGGCCCGGGCGGTCGATCATGCGCTGGATGCGCGCCCTGACCTGCCGGTGCTGGCAATGACGCCGCGCGGCACGCCGATCACGCAGGCGCGGGTTCGCACGCTGGCCGAGGGGCCGGGCGCCACGATTCTATGCGGGCGCTTCGAGGGCTTTGACGAGCGGCTGTTCGAAGGGCGGCCGATCGAACAGGTGTCGATGGGCGACATCATCCTCTCGGGCGGAGAAATCGGCGCTTTCATGCTGCTGGATGCTTGCATTCGCCTGCTTCCCGGCGTAATGGGCGCGGCTTCTAGCGGTGTCGAGGAGTCGTTTGAGAACGGCCTCCTTGAATATCCGCAGTATACCCGACCCCAGGAGTGGGAAGGGCGTATGATCCCTGAAGTGTTGCGATCGGGGGATCATGCGAAGATCGCCGCCTGGCGGAAACAACGGGCGGAGGATGACACACGGTTACGCAGGCCGGACCTCTGGGAGCGTTACAGGAACGCTCGGGACTGACCTGCCTCTGGCGCGCGACGCAGACGAAGGAAGACAGGACAGATGAACCTGCTGCAGACCATTGAGGCGGAAAACATTGCCGCCATCTCCAAGGATATTCCGGATTTCCGTCCGGGCGACACGCTGCGCGTGGGCGTGAAGGTCGTCGAAGGCGACCGCACCCGCGTCCAGAACTTCGAGGGCGTGTGCATCGCGCGTTCGAACAAGGGCATGGGCTCCAACTTCACCGTGCGCAAGATCAGCTTCGGTGAGGGCGTTGAGCGCGTGTTCCCGCTCTACTCGCCGAACGTGGACAGCGTCACGGTCGTCCGCAAGGGCGTCGTGCGTCGTGCCAAGCTCTATTATCTGCGTGGCCGCACCGGCAAGCGTGCGCGTATCGCCGAGCGTCGCGACACTCGCGAAGAGGCATAAGCCTTATGGGTGCGGTGACGCGCCCAAAGCCATCAGGCGATGGCGAGCGATCATCCCGCGGGATGATGTGAGCGGAGGCCCAAGGGCCTCCGTTTTCGTTTGTGGGATGCTGGCATCGCGCCGCATTTGCGGCGGGCCGGGGAAAGTTCGCTTTCTATTGTCGCCTGGCGCCGCCATCATGCCCCGATGAGCCAAGCCGATGCGATCGCGCTGGAGAGCGTTGCCAAGAGTTTCGATGGCGGTCGGACCTTCGCCACCCATGATGTCGATCTGCACATTACAGCGGGCAGCTTCGTGGCGCTCGTGGGCGCCTCCGGCTCGGGCAAGACGACGCTGCTCAAGTGCATCAACCGGCTGATCGAGCCGGACCGCGGTATCGTCCGCATCCACGGCGAGCCGGTGAATGACCGGCCCGCTTATGAAGTGCGGCGGGAGATCGGCTATGTGTTTCAAGGCATCGGCCTGTTTCCGCATCTGAGCGTCGCCGAGAATATCGGCCTGACGCCGCGCCTGCTCGGCTGGCCGGCGCAGGATATCGCCCGCCGCGTAGGCGAGCTGCTGGCGCTGGTCGAACTGCCCGAGGATTATGGCGCGCGCATGCCGGATGCGCTCTCGGGCGGTCAGCGGCAGCGGGTCGGGATCGCGCGAGCGCTGGCGGCAAGGCCCGGCATCTTGCTGATGGACGAGCCGTTCGGGGCGCTCGACCCGATCACCCGCGACACGCTCGGCCGCGCCTGCCGCCGCCTGCACGAGACGCTGGGCCTCACCACCGTGCTGGTGACCCATGACGTCTTCGAGGCCGTGCTGCTCGCCGACCGGATCGTCATGCTGGAGGGCGGCCGGATCATTGCCGACGATACCCCGCACCGGCTGCTGACCGATCCGCCCAATGAGGCCGTGCGCGCGCTGATGGCGATGCCGATGCGGCAGGCCGAACAGGTCCGGCGCCTGATCGCGACCGGGCCGGAGGGGACCGACTGAGCGATGGACAGCTCCCTCTCCAGCGCGCTGCGCGTCCTGCCGGAATATCTGGGCTTTCATGTGCTGCTGAGTGCGGCCGCGCTAGGGCTTGGCATTCTGCTCAGCCTCCCGCTCGCCATCGCCGCAAGCCGGAGCGCGCGACTGCGCTGGCCGGTCCTTTCCTTCGTCAGCCTCGTGCAGACCATTCCGGGGCTGGCGCTGATGGCGCTGTTCTACCCCCTATTGCTAGCGCTCTCGCTGCTCTCTCTGCGACTGACCGGGCAGGGCTTCTCGGCGCTCGGCTTCCTGCCTGCGCTGCTGGCGTTGACGCTCTATTCCATGCTGCCGATCGTGCGGAACATCGTCACCGGCATCACCACGCTCGATCCGGCGCTGGTCGAGGCGGCGCATGGCGTGGGCATGACCGACCGGCAGCGCCTGTGGCAGGTCGAGATGCCGCTGGTCGCCCCGGTCGTCATGGCCGGGGTGCGGACCGCCGCCGTCTGGGTGATCGGCACCGCCACGTTGGCGACGCCGGTCGGGCAGACGAGCCTCGGCAATTATATCTTCTCCGGCCTCCAGACCGAGAATTGGGTGTGGGTGCTGTTCGGCTGCGGCGTCTCTGCGGCGCTGGCGCTGGCCGTGGATCAACTCCTCGGTCTGATCGAGACGGGGATCGCCCGGCGCACGCGCAGGCGCATCTGGGCCGGCGGGCTGATCCTCTGCCTCGGCATCGCCACGGCGGCGGCCAGTGTGTTCGCTCCCGCCGGGAAAGGCGGCTATGTGATCGGCGCCAAGAACTTCACCGAGCAATACATCCTCGCCGATCTTATCGGCCAGCGGCTGGCGGATGAGGGCGGCACGGCCACCGTGCGCAGCGGGCTGGGATCGGCCGTGGTCTTCCGGGCGCTCGCGCAGGGCGATGTGGACGTCTATGTCGATTATTCCGGCACGGTCTGGGCCAATGTGATGGGCCGTACCGATCAGCCCGGGCGCGCCGCGATGCTGGCCCAGATGGCGGAATGGCTGAAGCGCGAACATGGCGTGACGCTGGTCGGTCCGCTTGGCTTTGAGAATGCCTATGCGCTGGCGATGCGGGCCGACAAGGCGCAGCAACTCGGCATCCGCTCGATTGCCGACCTCGCGCCCTACGCCCCGCGCTTTGTCATGGGCGGCGATTTCGAGTTCTTCACGCGGCCGGACTGGACGTCGCTGACCGAGGGCTACGGCCTGCGCTTCGCACGGACGCGTGAGTATCAATCCACCTTCCTATATCGCGCGGTGAAGGATGGGGATGTCGATGTGATCTCCGCCTTTTCAAGCGACGGGCGCATCGCAGCGGACAATCTGCTGGTGCTCGCAGACCCGCTGGAGCGCATCCCGCCCTATGACGCGATCGTGATGGTGGCGCCTGGCCGCGAGACGGATGCGCGGCTGATGGCGGCGCTCAAACCGCTGATCGGCGCCATTCCGGTCGAGCGGATGCGCGCGGCCAATCTGATGGTCGACCGCCCGGATCGCCCGGTTGCCCCCGCCGTCGCTGCCCGGTGGCTGATGGAGAAAGAGGCAGCGCCGAGCGACCAATAATCGCGCCCCAATCATCGCCCGCCAATAATCGGAGGGCGGCCTACCTTTGCTCTTGGCCGGCTGCATCAAAACTGATAGCGGACCTTTCCACGCACCCGTAGCTCAGCTGGATAGAGCGTTGCCCTCCGAAGGCAAAGGCCACTGGTTCGAATCCAGTCGGGTGCACCAAAATCTCACAATTTTGATCGCTGCTTGTGATGCAGCCTTCCGATCACCTTCTCACTTGAGAGTTCGCGGCGTGCGTCGCTGCCGATCCAGCGTGCGGTCTTGTCGTCCGATGCGGCGAGCTGCTCCGCGAGCGCCAGGGCGGGCTGGTGGCAGGCGAGGTTGCGTTTGCCGATGTTGCGCAGCGCCCAGTTCACCGCCTTGCGCACATAGTTTCGCGCATCCTGTGCGTGGTGCGCGGTCAGGGACAGCGCTTCCATGAAGGTTGCATCCGGTTCGGCCTTGCGATGGACCGCCATGCCGGCGATCATGGCAAAGGCAGCGCGGCGGACGAATTCGCGCTCGTCGGCCGCGAACACGGGAATGAGCGCGTCAAGCCCGGCCTCCACGAACAGGTCGGCGGCAATGTCCACGATCTCCCAGGACTCGAAATCGTCCGCCCATGCGCGGGCTTGCCCCGCCGTCAGCCGCGCCGGCTCGGCGGTATAGATCGCCAGCACCCGCACATCGCGAATGCCAGTCTGCCACAAGGCCATCGCGCGTTCATGGTTAGGGCCGATCTGTTTGGCGATGCCCCGCAAAACCGGGTTGCTCAGCCCCAACGCATTATCGGTACGAATGCCGACCCGCTCCATGCCGGCAAGCACTGGCCCGGAGGCCATGCTTTGCATGGGGGTCACGATCTCCGGCACCGTTGATGCTTGGGTGAGGCGGTCGGGCATGAGTTGAGATCCTGCATTGGGAACGTTGCGAGGTTGCATCTAGGCTGCTTGCTGCATTCGCTCTTTGATGTGGCGCAGGCGCATGTCCCGATCTGGTGCGGTCCTCTCCGCAGCCGGCATCATGGTTAATCAAATGTAATCATGCTGTCATTCGCGCCTCCGATAGGCGGGCGACCTCCATGGGGGAGGGCATGATTCGGAGGTTGCCATGAAGATGATGTTCCTGCGTGCGGGCATTGCGATGTTCGCCTTTTCTGCTGCGTCTTCCCACGCGGCTGGCCTGCTCGACAACTATGTCGTCGGCTTCAGCAAAGCGATCGACACCAAGGAAGCCAGCGCCGTTGCCTATAATTGGGACACGCGCACGCTGATGGTCACCAATGACGAGGAAGAGGATGACGGTACGAACATCTGGGGCGAATATGATCTGAATGGCAACAAGACCGCCACCATCATCCTCTCCGGCTGCCTCTCGCTCGGCTCTTCCCAATGCGACGCCGAGGGTCTTACTTATGTGGGCAATGGCCAATATGTCGTCGCCGAGGAGCGCTATCAGGATATCGCGCTGCTCAGCCAGACTGGCGTGGACGGCACGACCCGCACCTACACCGCCTATCCGGATGCGCCGACGATCAGCGTCGGCTCCGATGCGGGCAATAGCGGCCTGGAGGGCATTGCCTACAACAAGGTGACTGGGGACTTTTTCGGCGTGAAGGAACGCAGCCCCGAGACGATCTGGAAGATCTCCGGCGCCAATTTCGGCACGGAGACGGCGACGGTCACCGAGCTGTTCGATATTGCGGCGCTGCCGGGCCTCGACCGGCTGTCTGACATTGCGGTGCTCTCCAACGGCATCTTCTCCGCGACGCCGTTCGGCGATAATCTGCTCATCCTCAGCGGCCGCTCGTTCAACCTGCTTGAGGTGACCCAGGCCGGCCAGATCGTGAGCAGCTATGATCTCTCCGGCTTCAAGTCGCTGGTCGACCCGGCCAATCAGGGCGGCAAGTTCGAGGGCCTGACCCTCGACGATGCCGGCAACATCTACCTCGTGAGCGACGATGGCGACGGGCCGAACCAGTCCTATCTGGTGAAGCTGAGTTATGCCGGATCGGTGCCGGAGCCGGCGACCTGGGCGATGATGCTGGGTGGCTTCGCGCTGATTGGCAGCACCATGCGGCGGCGCAAGGTGGCGGTCGCTTTCAGCTAAACGCAGCGGGAACGGGCGTCGCGGGCAGACCGCGGCGCCCACTCAGATCAGAGGGGGACTTCCCCCTCGTCGCTGCCGTTCCAATAATGGATGCGACGGGCGCGGACCTGGATCATGACCAGATCGGGCGTGTCGATGCCCTGCTCGAACCAGCGTTCGAGATCCTTGTTCCAATGCTCGGCGAAGCGCGCCTTGTCGCGGATCAGCTCCGCGCGACCCTCGACGGCGATGAACAGCGGCGGTCCGCCCAGCAGGCCGACCGCGCCCGTGAAGGTAAGGCCCACCTCGGGATCGCGCTCGATATCGGCGATGGTGCGCGCCGCCTCATAGGTGAAGAAGAAGCTGTCGCCGCGCCAGGCGACCTCACCATTATTGCTCATCGGCCGGCTGGCCAGCGCGCCGCCCTCCGTGCGCGTGGAGAGCATCCCGAAATCGATCTTGCCCATCTTGTCGGACAGGTCATCGAGCGTCATGTCAGCCATTAAGGGCCTCCTGGAGAAGCCGGACGAGAGCGTCCGGTCTCCTCCAACGGATCATGATGGCTTAAGGTTGCGTCGGGTCGCCTGACGCCGATCTTCAGGGCTTCTTGAACGTCCAGCGGCCGGCCGGACTCTCGGGATCGAACTTGACCAGCGCCGGCGTAGTACCGCCGATGGCAACGAGCGCACGTGCTTCGCCCGTGCCGGGCGTCGCCTTCGGCATGATCCGGTAAGTGCCGTCGGTGAGCTGGTCGATCCGCCAGAGCTGCTCGGGCGCCCCGGTGAAGGCCGGCACCGCTTCCACCTCACCTGTGGCCGTCGCCGCAAGCGCCCGTTGCGTGCCGGCGATGACGATCTTGTAATAAGGCGCACCCATTACGCCGCCGGCGCCCGGCACGGGGGCGACCGTCCAAAGCTGCTGGGGGCGGACCATATAGTCGCCCATATCTACGGGCACGGCTCCGTCCGGCCAGCCGGGTTCGACCTGCACCAAGGTCTGGTCGGGTACGTTGACAGGCGGTGTGCCGGGCGGGGCGAAGAAGCTGCGGCGGGCGTCGAACTCGATCCGCACGAAATCGGCGGCAAGCTGGAGGGCATAGCCGCTACGCTCGGCCTCGATCTCGTAGGTGCCCTCGGCGATGTTATCGCCCGCAACCGGCCAGCCATCCTTCCACAGCAGGGGGCGGATGCCGAGCACGCTGCGGCCCCGGTTCATGTCGATCTCATAGTGCATCGAGAACTTCTCGACCCCTTCGCCCAGGTCGATCAGCCCGAAGTGGCCGGGGCCGATGTCCCGCCCGCGCGCGTTGACGACCATCTTGCCGCCGCCCTTGAGCAGCGGAATGCCCATGTGATCCACATAAGGCCCGAGCGGATCGCGTGAGCGGCCGACGCGGATGTGGTAGGTGGAATTGGGGCCGTCACAGCAGGTCCCGTGCGTGCCAAGAAGATAATACCAGCCATCGCGGTGGAGCAGGGCGGTCGCTTCCATGTCGATGGCGATATCCACCGCCTTGTTGCCGGCCTTGCGCGCGCCGGTGGCCGGGTCCAGCTCGATCATCTGGATCGCGCCGAAATAGGTGCCATAGCTCAGCCACAGCCGGCCATCGACATAGAGGAAAGCCGGATCGATGGCGTCGAGATTCTCCTTGCCATCGCTGGAGGCGACCGTGCCGACTTCATGATAGCCGAAATCGGGGGAGGCGGGATCCAGCGACTTGGTCCACATGATCTTCACGTCGCTGGCATGGCCGCCGGACATGCCGCCGCCACCGACGGCGTAGGAGACATAATAGCGATCGCCGATCTTGATGACATCGGGCGCTACGCCGCCGCCCGGCCGGTTGCCGCCGCTGCGCCACGTCCAGCCATCTTCGGACACGAGGCCGCCCTGACCGGTGCCGAAGGTGTAATATTTGCCGTCCGAATAGGTGATAGTGGACGGGTCGTGGATATAGGGCTCGCCTGCAAGCTGCGCGCTGGTAGGGCTCTGGAGCAGGAGGGCAAGGGCGAGGCTGGTGGCTGCGATGGTGCGGTTCATGCGATCACCTCGGTCAGGCGAAGGGAAGGAGGAAAGGGCTGCTGGGCTGGAGCGCTTGGCTCGTCAGAGCGTGGTCACGGCGAGATCGGTGATGCCTCGCCCGGCTTCATCGATGAAGCGGACGCAATAGTCGCTCAGGCCCGGCCCGTTGATGACCGCGCCGCGAATGATGTTGCGCCCCTTTTTCAGGGTGATGCGGCGTGAGACTACATCGTCCATCACCATGCGGCGATCATTGAACAGGACAGCGGTCTCGGCTCCGTTCACCCACCACATGGAGGTGGAGTTGGAGCCGACGGCCATGCGCACCTCCATGTCGCGCGGGCTGTCCACGACCGTCGCGACATGGAAGATCACGCCATATTTGGTCTTGCTCAGTGACTGGGCGAAATTGAACAGCTTCACGTCGAATGCGCTTGAATCGAGCGCATGCCAGGCGAGCGTCTGCCCTTCCACGGTCACAGTCTCACCCGCGCGTGGCAGGCCGCTGGTCTGGGTGGGGAAGGGATAGGCGGTCAGCGTCTTGCGCACATAGCTGCCGGTAAACACCGTGTTGGTGCGGTTGGGCTTGGCGATCGGCTCCAGGATCAGCCAGCGGCGAATGAACCCGTCCCCATCCGGCTTGGCCGGGGCGCGTGCAGCAGGCGTGAAATAGGGTGCGAGTGTGCCGGCGCCCTCCGCCGCGTTGGCCATGCCGGGCGCGCCTGGCAGGGTGCCGAGCAGGACAAGCGAGGCGAGGCAGAAACGCACATGAGATAGGGCCTTGGACGCGATCATGGTCATTCCTTCAAGGGTGGGCTGCGGCGTGCGCAGCCCGCAAGAGACCTGCGGGGCAGGTCAGGACGGTTTCAGCAGCCCGTGCATGTCCAGCCACGCTACAAAGGCATCCAGCCAGCCGGTGCTGGTCGTGCCGTCCTTGCCGAGGCCAAAGCCATGGCCGCCGCGCTCGTAGAGGTGGAATTCAACCGGTTTGCCGGCCTCCTGCCACGCGTCGAGCAGGCCGAAGCCCTTTTTGGCGAACAGGGGATCATCCGAGGCGATGACGCCGAACAGCGGCGGCGCGTTGGCCGGAACAGTTACCCGCTCCATCGAGCCGTAGATGGGCGCGATGAACGCCAGGCCGAGATCGGGACGGGCGAGGGTGGTGACCATCGTCGTCATGGCCCCGGCCGAAAAGCCCATCATGCCGACGCGCTTGGGATCGATGCCCCACTCGGCGGACCGCGCGCGTACCAGCGTGATCGCGGCGACGGCATCGGCGATCTGCTCCGGCAGGCCGGCCACGGCCTCGTCCGGGCTGGAGCGCGTCTCCGCCCGGCCTACATTGGCGAAGGCAGCGCGCAACTGGCGGTCGAAATCGGCAAGCGCGGGCGGTGTGGGCCGCAGGCGATATTTGAGCACGAAAGCCGTGATGCCCCGGTCTGCCAGCGCGCGGGCAACCCGCCAGCCTTCATTTTCCATGGAAAGCAGCAGGAAGGCCCCGCCCGGCGCGACGATGACCGCCGTGCCATTGGCCTTGCCGGGTGCTGGCAGCACAGGGGTGAGCGTGGCGGTGGAGACATTGCGCGCCATCGGCACGCCATATTGGCGGAACCAGCTTTCGGGCGCCGTGGCGCCCTTGACCGGGCCGGTGCCGAGCGGGATAGCGCCGGGTTCGGCCGGCGCGGGAATGGCGGTTACGGTCGCATCCTGCGCGGCGGCAGGAGACAGGGCGGCAGGAAACAGGACGGCCAGGGCCAGTGCAGACAGCACGGCGTGAACGGACGCATGACGAATCGAGATGCTCAAGACTTTCCTCCCCGGTTCAGTGGCGGTCGATAGGCCGACCGCCTGCCTGCTCCTCGATACGACATTGCGGCGAACCTGCGAGTCCCCCGATGCGATGGCGGCAGGATAATCGTTGATTTCTTCAAACGTCAACTTGTCCGACAAAAATAGCGAGCAGTTTCAATCGTTGAGCGTTGCGGGGCCGCATGTAAGCCAACGTTTTTACACAATTTTGTTGCCAATCTAAAAATCACATGGCTATGTTAGCGTTAACAAAATGAGGAGGGGCGGATGCGGCGCGCGGCTATTTTTGGATCTTTTGTCGTAGTTTTTACGGCCTCGGCCGTGCCTGCTGCCTATGGCGAGGAGCCCGCCCTGCGGCTAGGAGACTCCGGCTATTTCGAGGCGCCGGCCGCCAATGTGCTGGTGTTCAGCAACTGGTATGACGGGCTGTTCGCCGACTCGAAGATCAGCGGCGTGGAGATCATCCAGCAGGATCAGCGTATCGCCACCAATGGCGATGTCCGCCTCTCCGCTACACCGGGCCAGTGGGATGCCATCGGGCGGATGGTCGAGCGCAAGGTCGATGCGCGCACCGGCACCATCGAGGCAGTGCTGGAATATCCAGAGCATGACTTCCGCTACATCATCCGCGCCGTTCCGCGCGGCGCCGACCTTATCCTGACCGTCGAATTGCCGCGCGCCTTGCCGGCGGCACTGGTGGGCAAGGCGGGGCTGAACCTCGAGTTCCTGCCCTCGGCCTATTACCACAATGCCTTCATGGTGGATGGCAAGGCCGGTGCCTTCCCGCGTTATCCGGCCAGCGCGATGGTGCGGACGCCGGAGCGTAATCCTGCGAGCGGACGCAGCGATGGCCCCGGCGCCGAGCCGCTCCCACTAGCGCAAGGCAGCGACATCGTGCTCGCTCCGTCTGACGCCGCACGCCGGGTCCGCTTGCGCTCGCAAACGCCCATTGCGCTCTATGACGGGCGCAATCAGGCGCAGAATGGCTGGTTCGTCCTGCGGTCGCTGCTGCCGGCGGGCAAGACGGGCGTGGTGATGGAGTGGATCCTCTCGCCGACCAGCGCGCCCGGCTGGCTGCGGCCGCCGTCCATCGGCCATTCGCAGCTTGGCTACACGCCGCGGCAGGCGAAGGTCGCGACGATCGAGATCGACCGCGCAGACACCCGCCGGTCGCAGGCGCAACTTCTGCGCGTCGAGCCTTCGGGGCAGGAGGTGCCCGTTCTCAGCGGCACGCCGACTGAAGCGGGGGATTATCTACGCTATCGCTATCTGCGCTTCGACTTCAGCACCGTGCGCGCCCCGGGGCTCTATCGGCTGACCTATGGCGACAGCAAGACCGCGCTTTTCCGCATCGCGCAGGATCTGTTCGCCGATGCCTGGCACACGACGCTCGACGTCTACTTCCCGGTGGCGATGGACCATGTGACCGTCAACGAGGCCTATCGGATCTGGCACGGCGAGTCCCACAGGGACGATGCCCGGCAGGCCCCGCTCAATCACGAGCATATCGACCTGTATGCGCAGGGGCCGACCACCGATACGCGCTTCAAGCCCGGCGAGCATATTCCCGGCCTCAACATCGGCGGATGGTACGATGCCGGCGACTATGACATCCGCACGCAGACGCAATATGCCGTGATACGCTCCATGGTGCGCAGTTGGGAAAGCTTCGGGCTGGATCGCGACACGACCAGCGTGGATGGTGCCACACGGCGCGTGGAAATCCATGTGCCGGATGGTCAGCCCGACCTGCTCCAGCAGATTCGCCACGGCACGCTGCAACTCGTCGCGCAATTCGATGCGGTGGGCCATGCGATTCACGGCATCGTGGAGCCGGATGTGGGCCAATATACCCATCTCGGCGACGCCGTGACCAAGACAGACGGCAAGATCTACGATCCGGCGCTCAAGCCTTATGAGGTCAAGGGGGACCGCAGCGGCACGCCGGATGATCGCTGGGCGTTCACCAGCCGGTCCTCGGCGCTCAATTACGGTTCGATCGCTGCGCTGGCTGCGGCCAGTCGCGCCCTCAAGACGCTGGACCCGGCGCTCTCCGCCAAGGCATTGGCCATTGCGACGCGGGTGTGGGCCGAAGAGCAGAGCCATCCGCCTTATGTCTTCCAGCATGGCAATACGACCGGCGGGCCGCTCGAAGCCGAGCAGTTCGCGGCCGCCGTGCAATTGCTCAAGACTACGCGCGACAAGCGCTACGCGGCACAGATCGAGGCGTTGTGGCCATCCGTCTCAAAATTCTTCGGGTTTCAGGCTGCGCTGGCGACCGAAGCCTTGCCGTTCATGCCGCCTTCCTACCGCACGGCGATGGAGCCGCTCGTGCGGCAATGGGCCGCGCAGAGCGACAAGATCGCCCCCGCCAATCCCTATGGCGTGCCGATCTCGGAAGGCGGCTGGGCGGGGAATGAAGGCGTGATCGACTATGGCCTCGCCGCTTATGCGCTGCACAAGGCCTTTCCAAAGATCGTGAAACCCGATGCGGTGTTTCGCAGCATCGACTATCTGCTCGGCAACCATCCCGGTTCCGACATCTCCTTCGTCTCAGCTGTTGGCGCGCGGTCGAAGGAAGTGGCCTATGGGACCAATCGTGCGGACTTCAGCTTTATCGCTGGCGGGGTTGTGCCGGGTGCGCTGATTATCAAGCCCGATTTCCCGGAGAACCATGAGGATTGGCCGTTCTTCTGGGGGCAGAATGAATATGTGATCTCGGCCGGCGCGGGATTTATCGAACTGGCGAACGCTGCGCATGAGTTGGCGAACGCGGAGCGGTAAGCAGGGGTGAGACTAACCACCCCTCCAACCGTCACCCCGGGCTTGACCCGGGGTCCAGCTAACCTGTTTCGGCGCATTTCGTCTGGCAGACCCTGGCGAGAAGTCGGTCCGGAAGGAAGCTGGACCCCGGGTCAAGCCCGGGGTGACGGCGGGGGTGGGGCAGGGTTTTGCCGAACACGCCACCTCAGGCGCTCAGTTCTCAAGGGCGCGCCACGCCGTGACCATGGCATCGGCCCGCTGGCGGACCTGCGCCGCATCCAGCCCCGGCTGATAAATCGATGATCCAATGCCGAACCCAGCCGCGCCGGCGCTGCGCCATGCGGCCATATTGTCCGGCCCGATGCCGCCCACCACCAGCACAGGAATGTCGGCGGGCAGCACCGCCTTCATCGCCTTGAGCACCGCCGGGCTGTGCATCTCGGCGGGAAAGAGCTTGAGCGCATCGGCCCCGGCATCGATAGCAGCGAAGGCCTCGCTCGGGGTTGCGATGCCGGGCATGGAAAGCAGGCCGAGCGCCTTCGTGCGGCGGATTACGGGTGGGTCCATATTGGGCGAGACGATGATGCGCCCGCCCGCCTGTGCGACCTGATCGACCGCGTCCACGCGCAGCACGGTGCCGGCCCCGATCAGCGCGCCGCCGGGCAGGCTGGCGAGGGCGGCGATGCTCTCCAGCGGGCGGGGCGAATTGAGCGGCACCTCGATGCAGCGCAGGCCCGCCTCGATGAGCGCAGCCCCGACCGCGGGGGCCTCCTCGGGGGTGAGGCCGCGCAGGATCGCCACCAGCGGCATGTCGGCGATCTGATCGAACCACTGTGTCACAGGGATGCTCGCTTTCTCATCGGCGGACGTCGCCGGTTTGGCCGGGGCGGAATGCGGCGAGTTCCTCCGCGCTGATCGGGCTGAAATCGCCATGAACGAAATGATTGAGCACACAGAGCGCCAGACCGCGCTCGGCTGCGGTGGCGATGCCGGCATCGATATGCGCGATGACCCCGGCGGCGAATGCGTCACCGGTGCCGATTCGGTCGACGATCCAAGCGACTTCAATAACTTGCGTCTCGAAGCTGTCATCCAGTGTATCGAGGCGGGCGCAAAGGTGATGGAGCCCGGCATGGGTGACCACGCGATGGGTGGAGGCGATTTGGCGCAGATTGGGGAAGCGCGCGAAGGCTGCCTCGGCTGCGGCGCGGCGTCCGTCCGCGTCCTGCGCATCGAAGGACTGGCCGAGCAGCATCGCAATGTCCCGCGCGCTGCCGAAGAACAGATCGGCCATCTCGACATGGCGGGCGAGGATCGGCGCGGGATTGTCGCACCAGCTTTCCCAGAGCGTCGCGCGGAAATTCCCGTCGAAGGAGATCGGAATGCCGGCGGCCTTCGCCGCTTCCATCGCCGCGAGGGACAATTTGGGAGCGTCAGGCGAGAGGGCGGGGATGATGCCGGAAAGATGCAGCATGGCCACGCCCTCCAGCGCCGCGGCCCAGTCATAACGTTCGGCCGGGGTGATCGCGAAGCTGCTGCCGGCGCGATCATAGCTGATCGCAGGGGCGCGCAGGCCGCTGCCCGGCATGAGATAGAACAGCCCCATCCGCCCCGGCTGGCGCTGCACATGCCGCACGTCCACGCCGGGCCGGCGCAGGGCGTCCAGCGCCGCATCGCCAACCGCGCCTGGCGGGAGCGCGGTAATCAAGGCGCTCGGAATGCCCAGCCGCGCCAGCGCCACCGCCACATTGGCCTCCGCACCGACGAATCGCGCATCCAGCCGCTCGCTCTGGAACAGGCTCTCGCCGGGGACGGCGGAGAGGCGGAGCAGCATTTCGCCGAAACAGAGGATCGGGCCGGGTGTCATCGTCTCTCTTGTCAATGCATTAGAGGCGCAGGAGTAGCCCCTCTTGACAAACAAGCGCAATAGCTCTTGATAGCGCTAACACACAGGGGCGCCCTCGGGGGCGAGGGAGAGGAAGTGATACATCCAGACGAGTCCGGCCCGATGCTGCCCGTCGATTGGGAAGAGGGCATGTTTCTGGGGCGAGCCGATTTTGGCGATGGCCCGAGCCCCGTGCTCGTCCGGCAGGGTGAGCTGCTTGATATGGCGCACGTCTGGCCGACCGTCTCGGCCCTTGTAGAAAGCGGCGATTTTTCAGGCGCTGGCGGCACGTCGCTGGGCCGTTTCGATCCTGCATCCACGCGCTTGCTCAGCCCCGTCGATTTGCAATGCATCAAGGCTTGCGGCGTCACCTTCGCTTTGTCCGCCATCGAGCGGGTGATCGAGGAGCGGGCGCGGGGCGACTGGAGCCGGGCCGCCTCGATCCGCGAGCGGCTTGAGTCGCGCATTGGCGGACAAATCCGCTCCGTCCAGCCCGGTACGCCGGAAGCCGCCTCTCTCAAGGAGGCGCTGATCGAGGACGGGCTGTGGTCGCAATATCTGGAGGTCGCCATCGGCCCGGATGCGGAGGTATTCACCAAGTCGCCGGTGCTCTCCACCGTGGGGCCCGGCGCCGCGATCGGCATCCGTTCGGATTCTGCGTGGAACAACCCCGAGCCGGAGATCGTGCTGCTGGCGGACAGCCTCGGCGCCGTCGTGGGTGCGACGCTCGGCAATGACGTCAATCTGCGCGATTTCGAGGGCCGCTCGGCCCTGCTGCTCGGCAAGGCCAAGGACAATAACGCCTCCTGTTCCATCGGCCCGCTGGTGCGGCTGTTCGATGACAGCTTCAGCATCGATGATGTGCGCCGTGCCGAAGTGCGGCTGACCATCGCCGGTGAGGATGGGTTCGTGCTGGAGGGCGTGAGCAACATGGCGGAGATCAGCCGCGATCCGCTTGATCTGGTGCGCCAGACGCTGAGCGAGCATCAATATCCCGACGGCTTCGCGCTGTTCCTCGGCACGCTGTTCGCGCCCGTGCAGGACCGCGACGAGCCGGGGCGCGGCTTCACCCACAAGGTGGGCGATGTTGTCACCATCGCCTCCGACAAGCTCGGGCGTCTGGTCAATCGGGTCGTCACCTCGCGCGATGCACCGCCCTGGCAGCTGGGTATTGGCGCCTTCTACGCAAATCTGCAGCGGCGCGGTCTTCTGGAATCGGCATGAACAAGTCTGAGCAAACACAATACGCTGTTTATCCCAGCCTGGCGGGCAAGAACGTGCTGGTCACTGGCGGGGCGACCGGGATCGGGGCGGCCATTGTCGCGGCGTTTGCGGGGCAGGGCGCGCATGTCGCCTTCCTCGATTTCAACGACATTGCCGGCGCCGATCTGGCGCGGGATCTCGCCGGCGCGCGCTTTCGCCATTGCGACCTTCGCAATGTTGCCGATCTGGAGCGGACCGTCCGAGCGCTGGAGAGCGAAATGGGCGGGTTCGACGTGCTGGTCAACAATGCCGCCAATGACGACCGCCATCGCTATGACGAGGTGACCGCCGATTATTGGGACGAGCGCATGGCGACGAACCTGCGCCATCAGTTCTTCGCCGCGCAGGCTGTAGTTCCGGCGATGCGCGCGCGGGGCGGCGGTGCGGTCATCAATCTGGGGTCGGTGAGCTGGCATCTCGGCATGTCGGAACTGGTTCTTTACCAGACGGCCAAGGCCGGCGTGGAAGGCATGACCCGGGCGCTGGCCCGCGATCTGGGCGGCGACAATATCCGCGTGACCGCCATCGTGCCGGGCAATGTCGATACCCCCCGCCAGAAGCAGTGGTACACGCCGGAAGGTGAGGCGGAGATCCTGCAGGCCCAGTGCCTCCCGCGCCGCATCCAGCCGCGCGATGTCGCCGCGCTGGCGCTGTTCCTCGCCTCCGATGACGGAGCGCTGTGCAGCGGGCACGAATATTTCGTCGACGCAGGCTGGCGCTGAGATGCAGCCCGAGCCGATCCTTCCCCTGGGCATGACGCTCGGCGAAGGGCCGGTCTGGTGGGGCGATGCTCTGTGGTTCGTCGACATCAAGGCGCACAGGCTCTACCGCCATGTGCCGACCACCGGCGCGCTGGCGGTATGGGATGCGCCGGACCAGATCGGCTGGGCGCTGCCTACGCGCAGCGGCGACATGATGACCGGCGTGCGCACCGGCCTGCATCGGTTCGATCCGCAAAGCGGGGCATTTTCGCTGTTCCACGATCCCGAGCCGCATCTGCCCGGCAATCGGCTGAACGACGCCGCCACCGATACTCAAGGGCGGCTGTGGTTCGGCAGCATGGACGACAGCGAAGCCGCCCATACCGGGCGCCTCTATTGCCTCGCCGGCGGGCAGTGCGCCGCCACGGCCGTGCCTGCTGTCGAGATCACCAATGGCCCTGCCATCAGCGCAGATGGGCGCACGCTTTATCACACCGACACGCTTGGCCGGAAAATCTGGAAAGTCCCCGTCGATGAGAACGGCACGGTCGGCGCGGGCGAGCTGTTCATCACTATCGAGGATGGCGCGGGCTGGCCCGACGGCTCCGTGCTGGATAGCGAAGGTTGCCTGTGGGTCGCTTTGTTTGGCGGCTGGGGCGTGCGGCGCTATGATCCGCAGGGCTCGCTGATGCAGACCATCTCCTTCCCGGTCGCCAATGTCACCAAGATCGCCTTTGGTGGGCCGGATTTGCGCACCGCCTATGCCACCACCGCGCAAAAGGGGCTGGATGCCGCCGCGCGTGAGGCACAGCCGTTGGCCGGCCACGTCTTCGCATTCGATCCCAAGGTTTCAGGATTGCCGGTTACCCCGGCAGATATTTGACAGAAGAAACGCCGTCCCGGCCTCGGCTGGAGTCGGCAGAGTTTTTGAGAGAGAGGAGGGGCTCGGCATGAGCGCTGAAACGCACGCCATCGGGCGAACCAACATCGGGTTCATATTCGCCATCGTGGCCATCGCCACCATCGGTGGCTTCATGTTCGGCTATGATTCCGGCGTGATCAACGGCACCCAGAAGGGGCTGGAATCCGCGTTTGACCTGGGCGCGCTGGGCATCGGTATCAATGTCGGCGCCATTCTGGTCGGCTCCGCACTGGGCGCGTTTCTCGCCGGGCGCATGTCCGACCTCATTGGCCGTCGCGGCGTGATGATGCTGGCCGGCCTGCTCTTCCTCATCAGCGCGCTGCTGGCCGGTGCGGCCGGGTCTTCGGCGATGTTCATCATGGCGCGGATCATCGGCGGCCTCGGCGTCGGCGCGGCCAGCGTGATTTCGCCGGTCTATATTTCCGAGGTGACGCCCGCCTCGATCCGGGGGCGCCTCTCCAGCATCCAGCAGGTGATGATCATCACCGGCCTTACCGGAGCGTTCGTCGCCAACTTCGTGCTGGCGCGCTATGCCGGCGGCTCGACGGCGACCTTGTGGTTCGATCTGCCGGCCTGGCGCTGGATGTTCCTGCTGCAGGCGATCCCTGCGGCCATCTATATCCTGGCGCTGCTGATCATTCCCGAAAGCCCGCGCTATCTGGTGGTCAAGGGCAAGGAAGAGCGCGCCCACGCCGTTCTCTCGCGGCTGTTCGGGCCGGAGGAAGCGACGCGCAAGGTTGGTGAGATCCGCGACAGCCTCGCCGCCGATCACCATCGCCCGCGTCTCTCCGATCTCATCGACAAGACGACCGGGCGCATCCGGCCGATCGTGTGGACCGGCATCGGCCTTGCGATCTTCCAGCAGTTCGTCGGCATCAATGTGGTCTTCTATTATGGCGCCACCTTGTGGGAGGCCGTCGGCTTCTCGGAGGATTATGCGCTGCAGACCAACATCCTCTCGGGCGTTCTCTCCATTGGCGCCTGCATCGCCACCATGTTCCTGGTGGACAAGATCGGCCGCAAGCCGCTGCTGCTGTTCGGATCGGCGGGCATGGCCGTCACGCTGGCGATCGTGGCCTATGCCTTCTCCACGGCGGTCACCGGCGCCGATGGCGGCGTGGTGCTGCCGGGCAGCAATGGCATCATCGCGCTGATTTCGGCCAATCTCTACGTGATCTTCTTCAACCTGAGCTGGGGGCCGATCATGTGGGTGATGCTGGGCGAGATGTTCCCCAACCAGATCCGCGGCTCGGGTCTGGCGGTGGCGGGGCTGGCGCAGTGGCTGGCCAACGCCTTGGTCTCCGTCAGCTTCCCCTCGCTGGTGATCAGCCCCGGCCTTGCGGTGGCCTATTTCGGCTATGCCTTCTTTGCCGCCGTCTCCTTCTTCTTCGTCCGCGCCATGGTGCGCGAGACCAAGGGGCGGGAACTGGAGCAGATGGAAGGCTGATCGCTCACCCAATCATACGCTCGGCCCGGTCACGCTTATGCGTCGCCGGGCCGTTCGCTTTTCAGGGCTGGGGCGGGGGTCCGTCACTCTCGCGCGCGATCAGCGTGTAGGGCGTCACGACATGCGGGTGGTCCACGCCCTTCGATGAGGCGTTGCGCATGCGGATTTCCCGCGTCAGCAGCGCCACCGCCTGCTGCGCCATATCGGTGATGGGCTGGCGGATCGTGGTCAGCTCCGGCCAACTGGTGAGCGCCAGAGCGGTATCGTCGAAGCCGCAGATGGTCAGCATTTGCGGCACATCGATACCACGCCGGTGCGCGACGGTCAGCGCAGCTGCGGCCATATCGTCGTTGGAGGCGAAGATCGCCGTTGGCGGCTCGGGCAGGTCGAGCAGGCGCGTGGCTGCCTCCAGCCCCGAGCGGAAGGTGAAGAAGCCCTGCTCGATCAGCTCGGGCTGCGGCTCGATGCCGTGCTTCTCCAGCGCGGAGCGATAGCCCTCCAGCCGTTCGGCGCTGGCCGTCTGGTTGGGGTGGCCGGTGATGAAGCCGATGCGCTGATGCCCGAGCAGGATGAGGTGATCGGTCATGGCGTGGGCCGCCGCCTTGTCATCGATGCTCACCGAGAGCGCCCAGTCGGGCGCGCGCCCGGTGGCGACCGCGACGACCGGCACGCCGGCGCCTTCCAGCACGGCGAGCACGGAGGGGGAATCGCTCAGCGGCGGGGGCAGGACGATCCCGTCCACCCGGCCCTTGAGCAGGGCCTCGATGGCCTTGTCCTCTGCGCCTTCCTCATTGCACTCCTTGACGATGAGCTGCGCGCCGGTGCGGCTGGTCTCCGCCAATATGCCGACCAGAAACTCGCTGAGATAGGCAAAGCTCGGGTTGGAGTGGAGCAGCCCGATGCGCGTGTCCTCCCCGCCGGCAAGCGTGCGGGCAGCGATATTGGGCGCGTAGTTCAGTTCGGCGATCGCGGCCTCGACCGCCAGGCGCTTGTCCTCACGGACATTGGTGCCCTTGTTGATCACGCGGCTCACGGTCATCGGCGAAACGCCGGCCAGGCGGGCGACATCCTCGATCTTGGGGCCAGAGCTCTGCCGACGGGACGAGCGGGAATTGCGGTTGGTGACCATCGCCTGACTTGTTCGCCTTCCTATCCGGAACCGGGCGAGACCTCTCCCAATATCGTGCGGTCACCGCAACAGATAAGATGAGGGGGCGATCTTGCTTTGGCTCCGCGTCGTTATCGTCTGTTCGTGCCGATCCTATGGGGCACGGCAATTTCGGTTTCGTTAGCGCCTGGGCGACAAGATAGCAAAAAAAGAGGTGGCCGCCGGAGCGACCACCTCATCAGTGACCTGACCCGGCGAAGAGGAAGCGCCCGGGTCCGGCATGGCTCAGATGAAGCGATTGACGAGATTTTCGATCCGCTCCTGCCTTCCGGAGGCAGGCTTGGGGTCGAGCGCGCGGGTTACGGCGAGGTCGGCGATCCCGGCGAGGTCGAGCGCAGCGATCTCCTTGCCGAGCGGGCCATCCCAGCCCGCATAGCGCTGATTGCGCAGGGCATCGATGCGGCCATCCTCGATGATCGCGGCGGCATTCAGCAGGCCACGCGCCACCGTGTCGATGCCGCCGATATGCCCGTAGAACAGGTCCACCGGGTCCATTGACTGGCGCCGCACCTTGGAATCGAAGTTGAACCCGCCGGTGGTGAAGCCGCCGGCGCGGATCACCTCGATCATCGCGACGGTTAGTTCTTCCACGGAATTGGGAAACTGGTCGGTATCCCAGCCATTCTGATGGTCGCCGCGATTGGCGTCGATCGATCCGAAGATACCCAATGCCGCTGCCGTGGCCAGCTCATGCTCGAAGGTATGGCCGGCGAGCGTGGCGTGGTTCGCCTCGATGTTCACCTTCACCTCATTCTCGAGGCCATAGCGCTTGAGGAAACCGTAAACGGTGGCCGTATCGAAATCATATTGATGCTTGGTCGGCTCGTGCGGCTTGGGCTCGATGAGGATCGTGCCGGAAAAGCCGATCTTGTGCTTGTGCTCGACCACCAGCGTCAGGAAGCGCCCGAAATTATCAAGCTCGCGCTTCAAATTGGTGTTGTGCAGCGTCTCATAGCCCTCACGGCCGCCCCAGAGCACATAGTTGACGCCGCCCAAGCGATGCGTGGCCTCCAGCGCATCGCGCACCTGCATGGCGGCGAAGGCATAGACTTCCGGGTCCGGATTTGTCGCGGCGCCAGCAGCAAAACGGGGGTGGCCGAACAGGTTGGCGGTGCCCCACAGCAGCTTGCGCCCGCTCGAAGCCTGCAGCTCTTCCAGATGATCGACGGCCTCGGCGAGGTAGCGGCGATGCTCGGCCACGCCTTCGGCCTGCGCCATCACGTCGACATCGTGGAAGCAGTAGAAGGGGACATCGAGCTTTTTGAAGAAATCGAAGGCGACCTCGCGCTTCTGATGTGCAGCAGCGCTGTCATTGGCGCCGGCATGCCAGGGGCGGTTGAAGGTGCCTGCGCCGAACACGTCCGAGCCCGGCCAGCAGAATGTGTGCCAGAAGCATACGGCAAAGCGGAGATGATCCTCCATCCGCTTGCCGAGCACGACGCGATCCTTGTCATACCAGCGATAGGCCAGCTCGTCGTCGGTATCCGGGCCTTTATAGGCGATGGGGGCAATGTCTGCGAAATAGTCGGTGGCCATCAGGCGCTCCCTGTCGGTTTCAAGAATGTCAGCTCTGTGCGGCGCGAATGGCGGGGTAGGCGCGGCGGAAGGCCTCGCGCTTGGGGGCCAGTCGTTCGGCGGTCAGCGGGTCGGGCTCGATCACATGGGCGACCGGCGGCGTCGTGCAGATGTCGGCGGGTGCGCCGCCGGTCACGCCGATCTGGGCCAGGCGGGCCGCGCCCATTGCCGGGCCGACCTCTCCGCCCTTGAGGTAGTTGAGGCGCGTGCCGAGCGCAGCGGCGATGATCTGGCCCCAATAGCGCGACCGCGCGCCACCGCCGATCACGGCCAGTTCCTCCACATCGCTGCCGGCGTCGCGCAGCGCATCCAGCCCATCGGCAAAGGCAAAGGCAACGCCCTCCAGCACCGCCTGCGCCAGCCGCTCCGGCCCGCTATCATGATCGAGATTGAGGAAGGCGCCGCGCACCTGCGGGTCGTTATGCGGCGTACGCTCGCCCGAGAGATAGGGGAGGAAGAGTTCCGGTCCGCACGCGGCGCCAACGGACTCCGCGCGGGAAAAGAGGTCGGCGGCGCCGGCTGCACCGGAGAGGCGTGCAGCAAAGTCAATGCACGACGCCGCCGACAGGTGCACGGCCATCTGATGCCAGTGTGCAGGCAGGCAGTGACAGAAGGCGTGCACGGTTCGGTCTGGATTGGGTTTGAACTGGTCGTTGGCGATGAAGATCACGCCCGATGTGCCGAGGGACAGCAGCCCGTCGCCATCGCTGACGATGCCGATGCCCGCGGCGCCGGCGGCATTGTCGCTCCCCCCGGCGGCGACCGGAACGGGGGACATGCCCCAGAGCTGAGCGACCTCCGCCCGCAACGTGCCGGTCAGCTCTGTGCCCTCGTATAGTGCCGGCATGTGCGTAAGGCTGAGGCCGGTCGCGTCCAGCAGCGCCTCCGCCCAGCGCCGCCCGGCAACATCCAGCCACAAGGTGCCGGCAGCGTCGGACATATCCGTGGCTTTGTCGCCGGTCATTTGCAGGCGGATATAGTCCTTGGGCAGCAGCACGGTGCGTGTGGCGGCGAAGATCTCCGGCTCGTGCCGGGCGACCCAGGCAAGCTTGGGGGCGGTGAAGCCGGGCATGACGATGTTGCCGCCGGTCGTGCGGAAGGCGTCGGTCTTGTCTTCCAGCGCGATGCATTCGGCGTGGCTGCGCCCGTCATTCCACAGGATCGCAGGACGCAGCGGCTGATCGTCCGCGCCGAGCAGCGTGGCGCCGTGCATCTGGCCGGCGAGCCCGACGCCCAGCACGGCGCGTCGCACGGCGGGGTCGATGGCCTGCACCGCTGCCGTGGTCGCCGCCCACCACGCGGCCGGGTCCTGCTCGGACCAGAGCGGTTGCGGCCGCTGCACGGTGAGCGCCGCCGTTCCCTGGCCGACAACGGCGCCATGCTGGTCAATAACGACCGCTTTCACGCCGGAGGTGCCGATGTCGATGCCGAGGAACATGCCGGTCAGTCGCGGAACGGATTGATCGTCTGGATCGTGCCGTCGGCATTGAAGGTCAGCTCCGTGACCTTCACGTTGCGTAGGTGGTTTTTGCCGCTCAGCTGCGTGTCATGATAGAAGAGCCAGGTCTTGCCGCCCCAGTCCACAATCGAGTGGTGGGTGGTCCAGCCCTGCACCGGTTCAATAATCTTGCCGCGATAGGTGAAGGGGCCATAAGGCGTCTTGCCCGTGGCGTAGACGAGGAAGTGCGTGTCGCCGGTCGAGTAGGTCAGGTAGTAAGTGTCGCCGCGCTTGTACATCCACGTGCCCTCGAAGAAGCGGCGATCATGGTCGCCACCGAGGAGCGGCTTGCCTTTCTCATCGAGGATTACGGCATCGCGGGGCGCTTCGGCATAGCTCTTCATGTCCGGGGCCATTTTGGCGACCTTGGGCATGAGCGCCGGCTGATCGTCCGCCTTCAGGTCGGTCACGCCGATCGCGGCGTCATACTTGCCCTTGGCCCAGTTCTGGAGCTGGCCGCCCCAGATGCCGCCGAAATACATGTAGCTGGTCCCATCCGTATCCGTGAACACATTGGGGTCCATGGAGAAGCTGCCGGCAATCGGCTTGGGCTCGGCCTTGAACGGACCCATGGGCGTGCTGCTGGTCGCCACGCCGATGTGGAAGATGCCGTCCTTGTCCTTGGCCGGGAAGTACAGATAGTAGGTGCCGTCCTTGAACGCCGCGTCGGGGGCCCACATCTGCTTGGCGGCCCAAGGCACGTCCTTCACGTCCAGCGCGACCGGCCCGATCTTCACCGGACCGCCGATCTTGTCCATCTCCAGCACGCGATAGTCGTGCATGGCGTATTGGTTGCCCAGGTCATCGTCCGGGATGCCGGCGTCGACATCATGGCTGGGATAGACGTAGATCTTGCCGTTGAAGACATGGGCCGAAGGATCGGCGGTGAAAATCTCCGTCACGAGCGGCTGGGAGAGGAAGCGCTTGCCGTCGGCCGAGATGCCATCCGATTCATGCGCCGCGCCAGTCGCGCCATTGTTTGCAGCGGCCGGTTCATCCGAGGAGCAGGCGGAAAGGGCGGTGGCGAGACCAAGCACGACAAAGCTGGTCCGGAGCATCGGGACTTTCGACAAGGGGGCTCTCCTTTGTTTATCTTGCGCGCCGCTTATGGTTGTGCGGCGTTGTTAAGGTAGCGCTACCATTGCGGATGTGGCGCGGTCAAATGGATTCCGCTCGCGCATGATTTTGTCCTGTTTGAAAGAGGATAGGCGCTCCTGCAGATAAACAGGGCTGGGCAAGAAGAAATGGGAGCGCTACCATTATGGCTCAGGGCAGCGAATCCGCACAGGATCAGCGTGGCGCCAAAAGGAGAGGGACAATGGAGATCGCGGCGGGACTGTGGGCGCGTGGGTGGATGGCCGCAGCGCTGGCCTTGATGCCCGCGGCGGCATGGGCAGGGCCGGAGGCCCGCTTTGCCAGCTTCGATTATGACGGCCAGTCCATCGAGCAGGTAACGGTCAAGCCCGGCGCCTACCGCAACCCCATCCTCTCAGGCTATTATCCCGATCCCTCGATCACGCGGGTGGGGGATGATTATTATCTCGTCACCTCATCCTTCGCGCATTTTCCGGGGCTTCCGGTCTGGCATTCGAAGGATCTGGTGAACTGGACGCAGATCGGCAATGCGATCGACCGGCCAGATCAGCTCAACCTTGCCGGCCGGGGCGTGTCCGAGGCCGTGTTCGCGCCGGACATCAGCTTTCATGATGGCACCTTCTACATCGTCAACACCTGCGTGGGATGCCGGGACAATTTCGTCATCACCGCCAAGAACCCTGCCGGCCCCTGGTCCGACCCCATCTGGCTACCGTTCGAGGGGATCGACCCGTCGATCTATTGGGAAGGCGACAAGGCCTATATCGTCAACAATCGCGGGCCGGATGAGACGCCGCGCTATGAGGGGCACCGCGCGATCTGGATTCAGGAATATGACTGGCGGGCCGGCAAGATGGTCGGGCCGAGCACCCAGCTCGTCAATGGCGGGGTGGACCTGAGCAAGAAGCCGATCTGGATCGAGGGGCCGCACATTCTGCGCAAGGATGGCTGGTATTATCTGACCGCGGCGGAAGGTGGCACGAGCGTCGATCACTCCCAGGTGGTGTTCCGCTCGCGCAAGCTGCGCGGACCTTATGTGCCGCACAAGGATAACCCCATCCTCACCCAGCGCGACCTCGATCCCGCCCGGCCCGATCCGATCACCTCCGCCGGCCACGCCAAGCTCGTCCAGACCCCGGCAGGCGACTGGTGGGCAACCTTTCTGGCGGTGCGGCCTTATGCCGACAATTATTACAATATCGGTCGCGAGACCTTCCTGCTGCCCGTCCAGTGGAAAGACGGCTGGCCGGTCATCCTGCCGCATGGCGAGAGGATCCCGTTCGCGCCGAAGGCGCCCGCGCTGCCTCCACAGGTCCGGCCGCCGCTGCCGACCAGCGGCGATTTCGCGTATGCCGACAGCTTCGAGGGCGACCGGCTGGGGATGCAATGGGTCGGCGTCCGCACGCCGGATCACCCGTTCTATCGGCTGGAGCGTGGCGATCTGGTGCTGGCCAGTGCCGCGCCGCTCGGTGACAAGGCCGGAACGCCCGCCTTCCTTGGGCGGCGGCAGCAGCATCATGTCGCGACGATGCGCACCGTCGTCACCTTCTCGCCGGAGCAGGAAGGCGACCGCGCCGGCCTTGCCGCGATGCAAAGCGACGATGCCTGGCTGTTCTTCGGCCTCACGCGGCTGAACGGGCAGGATGCAATCGCGCTGTATACTCGCGCCAAAGGGAAGGAGCAGCTGGTCGCCTCCGCGCCTATCGCCAACCGGAGCCCGATGACTTTGACGATCCGCGCGAACGGGGGGACCATGTCCTTCCACTATGCCGGGGCAGGGGGCATGGGCCGGCTCGCGGCGGATTTGGATGCCCGGTTCCTCAGCACACAGGATGCCGGCGGGTTCACCGGCACCATCGTGGGGCCTTATGTCTGGACCCGCTAGCCGAAAGGACCGCTGAGCGATGGTCACGCGCCGCGATGTGCTCGAAGGCTCGCTGCTGCTCGCCGCCAATGCCTGTTTGCCGGGCGCCGCCGTGACCGCGTCCGAGAGCGACAGACCCTTGCGCGACCGGCTTTGGTATCGGCGCCCGGCGACAGAATGGACGCAGGCCCTGCCGGTCGGCAATGGCCGGATCGGCGCGATGGTGTTCGGCGGCGTCGGCACCGAGCGGCTGCAACTCAACGAGGATACCTTATGGTCCGGCGGGCCTTATGATCCGGTCAATCCCGCCGCCCGTGCCGCCTTGCCGGAGGTGCGCAGGCTGATCGCGCAGGGAGATTATGCGCAGGCGCACGACCTCGCGAACCGCACCTTGATCGGCCAGCCGGTCCAGCAGATGGCCTATCAGAGCTTCGGCGATCTGTTGCTCAGCTTGCCGGGCGCCGCGTCCGCTACAGTCCCTGACGATTATAGGCGCGTGCTCGACCTCGACAGCGCCACGGCAACGACGACGTTCACGCTGGCGGGCACGCGTCACCGCCGCACGGTCTTTGCCTCGCCCGTGCGACAGGTGATCGTGCTGCGCTACGAGGTGGATGGCCCGGCATCGCTCGATCTCGATATCGGCTTCGCCCCGGCGCAGGAGGCGCAGGTGGAGGCTCGCGACGCGCTGCTGCTCATCCGGGGGCGCAATCGTGGCGCGCATGGCGTCGACGGTGCGCTGAAGCTGGCAGGGCTGGTGCGCGTGATCCCGGAAGGCGGCTCGCTCACCGCGCAGGGCGATCATCTGGCGTTGCGTGGCGCGCGGGCGGTGACGGTTCTGGTCGCGATGGCGACGAGCTTCCGCCGTTTCGACGATGTCTCCGGCGATCCAGATGCGCTTGTGCGCGGCTGGATCGTCGACGCGATGGCGCGCAGCACCGAGCAACTGCATGGTGAAGCGGTCGCTGCCCATCGCGCCCTGTACCGCCGCGTCGAGATCGACCTTGGCGATGACAGCGCCGCCGCGCTGCCCACCGATGAGCGCGTGATCGCCGCGCAGAGCCGCGATGACCCCGGCCTTGCTGCGCTCTATTTCAATTATGGGCGCTATCTGCTGATTGCCTCGTCGCGCCCCGGCTCCCAGGCCGCCAACCTGCAGGGCATCTGGAATGAGAGCATCGATCCGCCTTGGGGATCGAAATACACGATCAACATCAACACGCAGATGAATTACTGGCCGGCTGAGATCACGGCCTTGCCCGAATGCACCGAGCCGCTGGTGCGGATGGTGCAGGAGCTGGCGGAAAGCGGCGCCAGTACCGCGCGGGAGATGTATGGTGCGCGCGGCTGGGTGGCGCATCATAACAGCGATATCTGGCGCGCCACCGCGCCGGTGGATGGCGCGCGGTGGGGGATGTGGCCGACGGGCGGCGCCTGGCTGTGCACCCATTTGTGGGAGCGCTGGGATTATGGGCGAGACAAGACCTTCCTGCGCGATGTCTATCCGCTCATGCGCGGGGCGGCGCTGTTCTTTGTCGATACGCTGCAGGTCGATCCCGAGACCGGCGCCCTCGTTACCAGCCCGTCGCTCTCTCCGGAGAACGCCCATCATGGCGACATCGCGATCTGCGCCGGGCCGGCAATGGACCAGCAGATTTTGCGCGACCTGTTCGACCAGACGGCGCAGGCCGCCGATCTGCTCGGCATCGACAGCGCGTTCGCGGCGGAGCTTCGCGCCTTGCGCGGTCGCCTCGCGCCGGATCGCATCGGCGCGCAAGGGCAGTTGCATGAGTGGCAGCAGGATTGGGATGCGCAGGCGCCCGAGCCGGACCATCGCCACGTTTCGCATCTCTACGGGCTGTTCCCGAGCCAGCAGATCGACCCGGACAACACGCCAGCGCTCGCGGCGGCGGCGCGCCGCTCGCTGGAATTGCGCGGCGATCTCGGAACGGGCTGGGCGACAGCCTGGCGGATCAACCTGTGGGCGCGGCTTGGCGAGGGCGATCGTGCCCACCGCATCCTGCGCTTTTTGCTTGGGCCGGAGCGGACTTATCCCAATTTGTTCGATGCCCATCCGCCTTTCCAGATCGACGGCAATTTCGGCGGCACCGCCGGCATCGCGCATATGCTGATGCGCAGCGGGGGCGATGAGATCCACCTCCTGCCGGCGCTGCCCTCGGCCTGGCCGACCGGCGCGGTGCGCGGGCTGCGGGCACGGGGGGCCTGCATGGTCGATCTCGGTTGGGCGCAGTCCCGGCCACGGACGCTGACCCTCACCAGCGCCATCGATGCGGAGCGGACGGTCCGCTTCGCCAGCCAGCGCCTGATTGTGCCGCTGAAGGCTGGCCGCCCCCAGCAGGTCGACGTGAGCGGCTGGCTCGGCATCCCGCCTATTTCGGCAGGGTGACGCCGGTGCCGATCGCAAAGCCCGCGCTCTGCACCGGCAGGCCGCTGTCTGGCTGAGCGGAGCCGACCGAGACGCGATACGCACCGGTGAAGACCTGCCGCACGCCCTCCAACGACACCGTGCTCAGATCGCGCGGCGAGAGATCGAAGCTGATCTGGCGGGATTCACCGGGCTTCAGGTCCACGCGCTGAAAGCCGCGCAAGGCGATACGCGGGGTGCCGGGCACATCCGGGAAATCGAGGTAGAGCTGCGCCACCTCTTCGCCCGCCCGCTGCCCGCTATTGCGCACGGCCGTGGAAACCCGCACGCCCTGCGCAGCATCGCCCGATGCCTGCACCCCCAGAGGCTCATAAGCAAATTGCGTGTAGCTCAGCCCATAGCCGAAAGCGTAAACCGGTGTGCCGGTGAAGTAGCGATAGGTGCGCCCTGCCATGCTGTAATCGCCGAACGGCGGCAACTCATCCACGCTGCGATAGAAGGTGAGGGGCAGGCGCCCGGAGGGATTGGTCTTGCCGGAGAGGACATTGGCCACCGCGAGGCCGCCATTCTGCCCCGGATACCAGGCCTCCACGATGCCCGCTGCATGGTCCTTCGCCCAGGCGAGGTTTATGGGGCTGCCGTTCATCGCCACGATGACCAGCGGTTTACCCAGCGCGCGGGCCTTTTCCAGCATGGCAAGCTGCTCGGCCGGCAGATCGAGCGTGGTCTTGTCGCCACCCTCAAAGCCCGGCACCTTCACCGGCGTTTCCTCGGCTTCGAGATCCGAGGTGAGGCCGACGACCGCGACGATCACGTCCGATTGCGCCGCCGCAGCGGCAAGGGCGGCATCGGCATCGGGCGAGACGCGCTTCCACATCAGGTCGATGCCGGTGTTGATGTGCGAGGTCATCATGATCTCGATCGGGTAGCGCTTGCCCTTCTCCAGCGTCAGCGTCTTCATCGTCGGCAGGCTGTTCCAGCGCGAGTTTTTGAGGTCCACGAACGGCTTGCCGTCGAGCAGCATCTCGCCGTTGGAGCCGGACAGGCCAAGCCGGTAGGTGCCGCTCTCGGGCGGGACGAAGAAGCCGGTCCATACCACGCGATGATGGTCGGAGACTTTCGCCAGATCGAGGCTGCGCCCGGCCACATCGGCCTCCCTGCGGGTCACGACCGGCTTGGTCTGGAAGGTCATCGCCTTGGTTGCGCTGTCGAACGTGCCGGGCGCGAAGCGGGCCGGCGGCGTCTGCGTGGGATTATAATAGCGCGCCAGCAGCCCGGGCTTGCCATCCGGCGCGACGAGCGCCGTCGTCGGCACGCGGTCGCCATCGGTAAAGGTCTCGGCGAAGGGGGCATGGTGGATCGTCGCGCCGGGCATCGCCTGGCGCAGCCCCTCCAGCACGGATATCGGCGGGCCGGAGAGGGTGGAGGAATAATTGCCGCGCAGCACGCGGGTGGCGTCCGCCAGCGGGCCGATGACGGCGATGCGGGCATCGGGCTTGAGCGGCAGCGCGCCATCATTTTTAAGCAGTACCAGGCTCTTTTCGGCGGCCTTCAACGCCAGCGCGTTGTGGTCCGGCGCGCCGATGACGGATGGTGCTATGGCCGGGCGCGGCGCAAGACCGGGCAGGTCGCCATTGCGCAGGCGCGCGGAGAACAGCCGCACGAGCGCGGTGTCGACATCGCTCTGGGTGATGAGATTGCGGTTCAAGGCGTCGAGATAGGGCTGTCCCAGCCCGGCGGTGTCGCTTAGCGTCGCGCCATTGCACTCGCTGTCGACCCCGGCGCGCATCGCGGCGGCGACGGCCGTGGCGGCATCCGGCGCATAATGATGATTGCGGTTGATATCCGTCACCGCATCGCAATCGGAGACGACATAGCCCTTGAAGCCCCAGGCGTCGCGCAGGTGTGTCTTGAGCAACTCGTCACTGGCGCACGCCGGCTGCCCGTTCACCCGGTTATAGGCGCACATGATCGATCCCGCCTTGGCGTCCACGATGGCAGCGCGGAAAGCGGGCAGATAGGTGTCCTCCATATCGTGGCGGGAAACGTAGACATTGGCATGATGGCGCGTCGATTCCGGGCCGCTGTGCACGGCATAATGTTTGGGCGTCGCGATGATGTTGGGCCGTGCCGGGTCAGGCCCCTGCATGCCGGTGATGAACGCCTTGCCGATCTCGGCCGTGAGGAAGGGGTCTTCCCCATAGGTTTCCTGCCCGCGCCCCCAGCGCGGATCGCGGAAGATGTTGATGTTGGGCGACCATGTGTCCAGCCCCGTGCCGATGCGCCCGAGGCGCCCGGTCTGACGCGCCCGCGTATGCAGGCCGCGCATCTCGACGCTGATGATGTTGGCGACATCATGGACCAGCGGCGCATCGAAGGTGGCGGCGAGGCCGATCGGTTCGGGGAAGTTGGTGGTCGGCAGCGTGCCCATCGCGCCATGCAGCGATTCCGTCCACCAATTGTAGCCGGGAATACCAAGGCGCGGGATGGCGGGCGCGACATTCACAAGCTGGTCCGCCTTTTCCTGCGGCGTGAGCTTCGCCACGATGTCTGCCGCCTGCCGCTCCGACTGCGCCATGACCGTGTTGGCGTCGTCCGTCTGAGCGGCCAGCGGCACGGCGAACGCTGCAGCACCGGCGAGGATGAGGGCGCGTAGCGAGGGTGCGGGGGTCATGATCTGTCTCCAGCGTCTGAGTCGGCGAAAGGATGGGGAAGGGCGGTCATGGCGCGGTGCCGTCCATCTGGACCCCGGCACGGGCGATGACGGCGCGCGCCTCGGGCGGCCAGGCTTGCCCGTTGACGGCAATATTATTGGCGAGGTGGTTGTTCAGATAGGCTGACCAATTGCCATTGGCCTTTCCGCTGTTGAACCAGTTACCGGTCGCAACATTATCCAAATTGGTTCGGCGCGGCCGGGCATCGTCCTGCGCATTGAGGTTCACCCACAGGCCGACGCCGTCGATGACGTTATTGCGTACGGTGACGTAGCGCGAGCCTTCGTCCAGATAGACGCCGATGCCGCCGGGGACATCATAGATGTGGTTTTCCGCAATCAGCGCGCCCGGATCGGCGGAGAGATGGTAGATGGCGCCGCCGTCCGGAAACCAGCGTTTTACGCCATGAACGCGGTTGCCGAAGATCACCGTGTCGCGCAGGATCGTCGGCTTCTCGTAGAT
Organism: Sphingobium sp. B12D2B; assembly: GCF_025961775.1. Taxonomy (NCBI): domain Bacteria; kingdom Pseudomonadati; phylum Pseudomonadota; class Alphaproteobacteria; order Sphingomonadales; family Sphingobiaceae; genus Sphingobium; species Sphingobium sp. B12D2B. The sequence continues at coordinate 2,485,068 of NZ_JAOQOH010000001.1, read as the reverse complement.
GCGATTGCCGGGCTGATCATAATAGCCGCGCGCCCGCGTCATATACGCGGTGTTGCCGCCGGGATCATTGGTCCCCCAGCCCCAACCGACGTCGATGCCATCATAAGGCGCATCGGACACATCATTGTGCAGGATGAGCGTGGCTGAGGCGTAGGTAACCAGAATGGCGGCCTGCTCGCGATAATCCTGCGACACTGTCTCGATGTGATTGTTGCGGATCAGTATGTCGCGGACGGCCAGCTCCGGTCTGGAGGGATGGTGGGCATCGACGGTCGTTCCCCCAACCATGATCGCGCCGCCGGCCAGCGGGCCGAAGCGCGAGCCGCTGACCTCGATCGACTGCGCGGCAAGCCCGGGGCCGCGCATATTGGCTTCCGGGCTGTTGCCGATGCCGAGCGCGATCTGTCCCAGTTGCGCGAAGGTGACGTTGCGGAACGTGATGCGCCGCGCGGCGGAAATCTGCACAGCGGCGGGCTGCTGGCGCCAGTGGTTGCGTTGCGCCTCGAACGCGGCACAGCCCCAGCTGCAATCGCGAACTGGATCGGCGGGATAATTGGCGATGTCGCCTGCGAGATAACTCCCGCTCTGCTGGCTGGCATAGCCCTCGGCGCTGCTCGGCCCACGCCAGCTTGTGTGGCGGAAGGCCAGCCCCTCGAAGAGAATGTCCGACACCGGCGCCTCCGCGCTCCCGGCGATCGTGATGAGCGCCTCCAGTCGCGGCACGACGATCTTATGGGCCTCGGGCGACTGGCCATCCTGCGGCTTGTGGTAGAGCACGCCTTTCGCCGGATCGGCGTACCAGTCCCCGGCTGCGCGCATGAAGGCGAGGGCATTGGCGATGAAGAAGCGGGCCTTGTTCCCGGAGACCGGCTTTGCGAAGGTATCATAGCCGATCAGATTGTTGCGCCAGCCGGGCTGCTTGAGAAGAATGCGGTCGCCCTCGATCCGGTCGATGACGGCCCGTCGATCGGTGAAAAAGCCGGTGTTCTCCACCTCCATGCGGCTCTGGTCCGGCAAGGTGGCAAGAAAGCGCCATGCCGGATCGACGATTTGGATGCCCCAATCGAAAAAGGCGAAGGCGCTCCGGGGCGCCTCGACAGCGGCGCGATGGGCGAGGCGGCCATCGACCCATAATTGGCGCGGATCGCTGCCCTTGCCGATCGACGCCGTCCAGATGTTGCGGTCGCGGTCGGCGAGCGTCCAACCCTGCACGATCGACCCGCCGGAGAGTGTGGGCTGCGCGCCCGGCGCGGCTTCCCAGCGGACGATATGGCCGGCATGGCCGCCATCCTCCGGGCCAAAGTGCAACGGCGCGTCGAGGGAATAAACGCCGTCGGCGAGCTGGACGGTGACGGGCCTGTCGCGGTTCAGGCGCCGCACGGACGCCTGCGCCTGCATCAGCGTGCCGAACGGGCGTGCGGCGCTGCCATCGCCTGTCTCGGTCCCGAGCGAAGCAACATGCAGCACGGCCGGCTCGGCGTCTGGCCGGGGCGATATCTGCACATTGGCGAAGGCATCTTCCGAGTTGGGTGCGCCTCGCGCAGGCATTGCGGGGATGACGGGCGCAGGCGGCAATTGCGCGGCGACCATACACGGCCATGCGCTGGTCAATGCGATCAGGATGCGAAGTGGTGGAAGAAAGGTAGCGCTACCCAATAAGCGTGGGACGTGGGGCTGAATGCCGGAAGCCTGTCTCATGCCCCCAAAAGCTCAGACGGGCTGGAGGCCGTAGTCGCGAATCTTGCGCAGCAGGTCGCGATGGCGCGGGAGGCTGGTCCGTAGCCGGTCGGTCTGGCGGCTGTTCTCGCGGATCGCCTGCATGGCGAGGGCAGCCTCCGGCGTCAGCGTTTCGGGTGCGACTTCTGTGCGGAAGCCCATGCCGTACAGCACATATTGGTAGCTCGCGGCGGGGAAGACCTCTTCGATGCGGTCGAACTCGTCATGGAACCAGGGCGACTGGTAGCGCCAAAGGTGCAGCAGGTCCGCCAAGCGGTCCGGGATGGTCTCCGGCAGCAGATTGTCCCGCCAGAAGGCGCTGTCGGTGCGCTTGGTCAGCACATAATGCAGCTTGAGAAAATCGATGATCCGGCCCCAGCGATAGCTGGTGGTCTCGTTGAAGCGTCGGGCGATGATGTCCATCACCTCCCGGCAGGCCGGCATTTGCTCGGCGATCATCTTGGCGGAGAGTTCCACCAGCACGATGGCGGAGGCTTCCAGCGGCTCGAGGAAACCGGCGGCGATGCCCACCGCCACGCAATTGCGCTTCCAGAAGATTTCCCTGTGACCTGAGCGGATGTCGATCTTCCGCAATGGCAAATCCGCGCCTGCCGGACCGATATATGCGCGCAGCTCGCGCTCGGCCTCGTCCTGCGTGATGTGGCGGCTGGAATAGACATGGCCGATGCCCCGGCGGGAGGGCAGGCCGATATCCCAGATCCAGCCGGCGCTTTGCGCGGTGGAGATGGTGTGCGTCGCGACCGGGCTGCTCTCGCTCTCATAGGGCAGTTGCACGGCCAGCGCGGTGTCGCAGAACAGGATGTCACCGCAGTCCTTGAACGGCACGCCCAGCGCATCGCCCAGCAACAGGCTGCGAAAACCCGTGCAGTCGATGAATAGATCGCCTTCGATCTCGCCGGCCTGCTCCGTGTCGATGGCGCGGATGTCGCCATCCTCCGCCAGCAGCACTTGCCGTACATCGGCCAGCACATGGCGCACGCCCAAAGTCTCGCAGCAATGGCGCTGCAGGAAGGGCGCAAACTTTCCGGCATCAAGATGATAGGCGTAGTTGGCGGCGCCTTCATACTCAGCCGTGGTGATGGATTTGGGCCCTAAATTCTCGTCGCAGATCACGCCCTGCGGACACACGGTGTCGCAAAAGCTCTGGCCTTTTCCGTTGGCGAGCCAGTGGGGGACGAGATTGACCCGGGCAAAACCTTCCGGGAGAACGAGCGGGTGATAATAGCCGTCGTCCGCCGCGCCCGTGGTCCAGCGGTTGAAGCGCGCGCCCTGTTTGAACGCCGCATCGCATTCGCGGAAGAAGTCGGTTTCGGATACGCCCATGGTCTTGAGCGTCGAGCGCAAGGTGGGCCAGGTGCCTTCGCCAACCCCGATGATCGGCGTGTTCGGCGATTCCACCAGCGTAACGGTGAAGCTGTGCGGGATGCGGCCGCGATGTCTCGCTGCGATGATCCCAGCCGTCAGCCACCCGGCGGTGCCGCCGCCGACGATCACGATATTCTTGACCGGATGAACCATGACCACTCACATGAACGATGCGGGGGAGCGCAGGAGTGCGCTCCCCCGGCAAGAAGTCAACCCGATCAGTACTTCACGCGGACACCGGCCGAGAAGCGGCGCCCGTAGGAGAAGACATCCAGCGTCTGATTGCTGAACCGCCCATGCGTGCTGTAGGTCGAATTGTTGAGGTTGTTGGCCTCGACAAAGACCGTCGCGAAAGGCGTGACGTCATAGCTGGCCGAGGCATCGATCTGCAGTTGTTGATCGACATAGACCGGCTCCGCACCGAAGGTACCGCCCTGATCCTGACCGAGCCGGACCAGATATTCGTCACGCCAGTTGAGGGCGCCACGGATCTGGAAACCGTCCTTGTCATAGAAGGCGATCAGGTTGGCCGACTTGGCAAGGCCGGTGATCGAGAAGGCCGAGCCGTCCGTGCTGGTGGGATCGTAATTGCGGTTGCTCCACGGGAAGGTGGCATTGGCCTGGAAGCCGAAGCCGCTCTCGCCAAAGACGTGCTGCACAGCGATTTCCACGCCCTTCACGGTCGCTTCCGGCCCGTTGACCTGGCTGTTCACGTTGAAGCGCGCAATCCGGCCGGTGCTGGGATCGATCGCATCGTCAATCGACTGCACCGACACACCGCCGACCACGAAGTTGGTGATGTGCTTGAGGTAGAAGTTGGCCGAAACATAGGAGTTGCGCTGATAGTACCACTCTGCCGCCGCATCGAAGTTATCGGAGAGATACGGCTTGAGATCGGGGTTACCGCCACTGGCCGAGAGGCTGCCCACGCGCAACGTTCCCAGCGTGACGGTGGGACGCAGCGCGGCGAGGCCCGGACGGGTCAATGTCCGCGAGGCACTCATGCGCAGCAGCAGGTTGGGCATCACCTCCAGCTTTGCATCGAGGCTGGGCAGGAGGAAGGTGTAGTTGGAACTGCGCGAGATGGTCGTCGGATCGGAGAAGCCGTTGGTCCCCAGGGCCGGGTTCGGCTGGATGAGGGTCGGATCGCCCGACGGGATCGACAGGCCCAGCAGACGGCGCCCGATCGCGTTCGAGGTCAGATGCGTGCCTTCATGCCGCAGACCGGCCGTCAGGCTGAACGGCATGCCGCCCAGATCGGTGTCGAAGGTCGCCCGGAAGAAGATGGCATAGGTCTTCTCGCGGATTTCATACACGCTGGCCGGATCGAGCGTCGGTGCCACCGATCCACCCGAGGCTTCGAGCAGCTTGTAGACCTGATACGGGTCATAGACGATGACCGAAGGCCCGAGATTGCCCTGATAACCGGGGATCCAGTTCGCGGTGCTGATGATGCCCTGATAGACGCTGGCCGGCAGTGGCGCGATGCCGCCGCTTGATCCGCCGGGGCGACCGGAAGGCGTGCCATAGCCTGAGCGGCTGGCGAACACGCCGTTGCTGAACGTGCTGGTGTTCTCGCCGTACAGCTTGTCTTCCATATACTGGCCACCGAAGGCCAGCTTGACGTTGTCCTGATCCCAGCGGAGCACGGCCCGCAATTGCTTGACGGTGTCCGCATTGTAGGGCGCGCCGCGCACGATCACGTGCGAACCGATCACGCTCGTGTCGGTAAAGCGCGAGACATTGCCCGCCGGGCCGATGTCGTGGATCTGTGGCAGATAGTCCTTGCTGGGGCCGAGGATCGTGACGCCGGTATTGGCCCCCAGGATGGTGGTGCCGCCAGCATTGGTGCCACCGTAACCGATGTCCATGCTGTCATTATAGCCGTTCCGACCCGGATTGCGGGTGCTGCGGGAAATGAAGCCGTCAACATCCAGCTTGAGATTCTCGCTAACATCCCATTTGACGTTCGCGCCAAAGGTGTTGGTCTCGAGAATGGTGCGGGTGTAGTTGGCGTTGAAATCCATCGGCGTGCCGAACTGCGAGAAGTCGACGACCGTGCCGTTCTCGTCATACTTCACGTTGCGCAGGTCGCTGCCGTTGAACCAGGCGGCATAGCCGAACGCATTGCTGTGCACGGTTTGGCGGCTGAAATTGTCATCGACCGTGATCAGCAGATTGTCCGAAGGCTGCCACTGCAGGGCGATGCGCGCATCGAGGCGCTCGTCCTTGGTGTGGATCTGCTCGATGCCGGTCTGCTGCGGAAACCAGTTCAGCACCGAATTGCGATTTGAGGGCGTCGCCCAGGCGGCGCTGGTCGGATCGCTGGTCGGTGTGCAGGTCGGCACATTCGGGCCGGCCTGGCAGGGCGCGAAATTGGCGCCGATCCAGCCCGGTACGAACACGCGGTTGGAGGTGGTGTCCGTGCGCTTGTAGTTGACGTTGCCGAGAATGCCGATGGTGTCATCGGCGAATGTGTTGGAGATCAGCAGGCCGGCAGACGGCGTCACATCCTTGCTGCGCGACTGGTACGAGCCGGAGGCGCGGCCGATGACCTGGAAACCCGGACGGTCGAACGGCTTGGGCATCTCCACATTGATGAAGCCGCCGATGGCGCTGGTGGAGAGTTCGACATTGGGCGTCTTGTAGACGTTCAGCCGACCGACGAAGTCCGAGCCGATGGTCGTGAAGTCGACGCCGCGGTTGCCGATGGCAGTGGAAATGTGGCGGCCATCGACCAGCGTGTCGATGAAGTCGCCGCCAAAGCCGCGGATGGTGACGCCGTCCGCCTCGCCACGGCGACCGTTGCGCTGCACGGAGACGCCGGGCAGGCGCTGCAGGGCGGCCGCGACGTTAGGATCGGGGAACTTGCCGATGTCCTCGGCCGAGATCGCTTCCACGACGCCGGCGGACTCGCGCTTGATGTCGAGATTCTGCTGGAGCGAGGCGCGGTAGCCGGTGACGATGATGTCTTCAGTCGATGCGCTCTGGGGCGCTGCGCTGCTTTGGGCCATCGCCGGTGCCGAGACGATCAGCGCCAGGGCACTGGGGGCGCCGAGCAGGACCGCCTTGAGAATTGCAGGACGATTGAGATAATCGAAGTTAGGCTGAATGCCTTTCATAACCCCCTCCACTTGTAATCATCGAACGGCTCCGCTGACCGGTTTCCCGGACAGAAGACGCCACGAAACGGCATTGCTGCCGCCGGTTTTCACATGATGCGGATAAAGTGGTCCCTTGTCGGCGTGACACGTCACGCTTACACCCTCTCCAGACATCGTGTTTTTCTATGCTTGAACGTTAGTGCGAAAAGGTAGCGCTATCAAGCTCAAATTTTCGGTGTATATATGGCCCACCAAAGGGCTGGATTATCGACCGAAAACGTCCGATTCCTGCGGTGGATTGCAGCGATTGGACTCGCGGTGCGGAGAACGGCGTCAAGAAGCGCGCTCCCGCCATCGCAATAAAAATGAGGAGAGGGATGGCATGGAAGCAGCACTCGAAATTCTGGATTCGCAGGCCCATCGGCACCTGCGTTTAGGCGCGATTTCGCCGGAAACGCGCAACTTCGTTCCGGTCCTGCCGTCGGAATTTGCGGCTGCTGCGGCGGTTTGCCCGATTCTCTTCGCGAAGAACCCGGAAACCGGCGCCTTCTATGTCGGTGCCCTGTTCGGCTTCAAGGAAGGCGAAAATCTGCTGGTCGACTCGCATTCCGGCAAGGCGCCTTTCCGCTCGCTCGATGAGCAGCGGGAGGCCTTTTTCGTCTCCGGCGAGAATATCGCGATCGACCGGGCCAGCCCGCGCCTGAGCGAAGTGTCCGGCGAGCCTTTGTTCGATGAAGATGGCGGGGCGACATCGACCACGCGGCATATGCAGCGGTTGCTCGGGCAGATCGTCGCCGGCCAGCAGGAGGCCGAGCGCTTCATCGCCACGCTCAACCGTTTGGGGATCATTCAGCCGATCGATATCTCGCTGCGGTTCGACGATGGCGAAACCATTGAGTTGGCGGGCTTATACACGGTCAGCCTCGATCGGTTGCACGATCTTGACGATGCCAGCGTGCTGGCGCTGTTCCGCAACGGCGATCTTCAATTGGCCTATTGCGTCGCCGCTTCGCTCAAGCAGGTTCCGGTGCTTGCCGAGCGTCGCAACCAGATGACGCAGGCCGGCTGATCGGAGAAGCTCGATGGCCGCCGCCATTGCCGAACTGGACCGGGATGCACTCACCGGCGCGGAGGCGTTTCGGCGCCTGCTGGTCGAGCCCTGCCAGCCTGCGGTCGTTCGCGGCCTGTGCGCCGATTGGCCAGTCGTCCGGGCAGCCGCGCAGGCGGACGGTGCGCTCGCGGACTATCTGGACCGCTTCGCCACAGACCGGCCGGGAGAAATCTTCGTCGGCGCGCCCGACATTGCCGGGCGCTATTTTTACGACGATGGCCTGGAGGGCTTTAATTTCGAGCGGCGCGAAGTGCCTCTGCGCGAGGGCTTGCGGGAGATAATGGCGCGCGCCGAAGCCCCCGGCGATGGCACGGTGTATATGGGCTCGCTGCCGGCCAGCAGCTATGTGCCGGGCTTTGAGGCGGATAATGCCCTGCCATTCATGCCGCAGGGCGTGGTGCCGCGCATCTGGCTGGGCAACGCATCCCATGTGAGCTGCCATTACGATACGTTCGAGAATCTCGCTTGCGTGGTGGCGGGCCGACGATGCTTCACGCTGTATCCGCCCGATGCGATTGGCGACCTGTACGTCGGGCCGATCGACCGCACCTTGTCCGGTCCGCCCGTCAGTCTCGCTGCTTCGGCGTCGGAGGGCGATCCCCGTTACCCCCGCATGGCGCAGGCCCGCGCGCGGGCCATGACGGTCGAGCTTCTGCCGGGAGACGCGCTCTACCTCCCCAAATTGTGGTGGCATCAGGTGGAGGCGACCGCACCCTTCAACATGCTCGTCAATTACTGGTGGGATGCCTTCTCCGCCGGCCCGGATGCGCCGATGACGGCGATGATGCTGGCGATGATCGCCATCGCCGAGCGTCCGGCGGCTGAGCGGGAAGCATGGCGCGCCTATTTCGACCATTATGTCTTTCAGCGCGACGGGCATCCGCTTGCCCATCTGCCGGAGGCGCAGCGCGGGTTGTTGGGGCGGCTGCGGCAGGGGAATTACGCGCGCATCCGGGCGCTCGTCATGCAGCAACTGCGCGGTGGCTGACTGGCTGCCGCTGATAAACACCAAAACAGGAGGATGGGATGACTATGAAGACAAGCGCAATTCATGCGGCCCTGCTGGCAGGTCTGTGCCTGGCTATGCCTGCCGCGCCGGCTCTGGCGCAGGTTGCCACCAACGCGCCAGCGCCGGTGCCGGGCGCGCCGAAGGTGACGCTGGAGCGTATCAAGGTCCATTCCCCGGCCATCGCAGGGAATCTGGAAGGCGAATCCGGTGACCGCGATGTTATCGTCGTCCTGCCGCCCAGTTATGCCGCCAACCGGACCAAACGATATCCGGTCGTCTACGCTCTGCACGGCTATTCCATCGGTGCTGAGCAATGGATCGGCGAAATCCATGTGCCGCAAGTGATCGAGGGTGCGCTGGCCAAGGGCGCGCAGGAGATGATCCTGGTCTTCCCGGACAGCAAGACCATTCACAATGGCTCGATGTACTCAAGCTCGGCGACAACCGGCGACTTCGAGCGGTTCATCTCCCACGATCTCATCGCCTATATCGACAGCCACTATCGCACGCTGGCGAACCCGCAGAGCCGGGGCCTCGTCGGCCATTCCATGGGCGGCTATGGCGCGGCACGGATCGGCATGAAGCACGCCGATCAGTTTGGGGCGCTCTATCTGATGAGCCCGTGCTGCCTGTCCGCGCGCGATGCCTTTGCGCTGGATGAGACGGGGCTGGCGCAGATCGCGGCGGTCAAAGCTCCCGCTGATTCGGCCAACCTGCCATTCCCGCTGCGGGCGCAGCTTGCGGTCGGCGCGGCCTGGTCGCCCAACCCCAAGAAGCCGCCGCTCTATCTCGATCTCCCAAGCGGCGATGAGGCGCAGCGCAATGCCATTCTGGCAAAATGGGCGGCCAATGCGCCATTGGCCTTTGTCGACCAATATATCGGTGCGCTCAAAGGCTATGCCGCGATCGCGATGGACGTCGGTGATCAGGATAGTCTCAAGACCGACACCGAGACGCTGCACAAGGTCCTCGATTCCTACGGCATCGCGAACAGCTTCACCCTGTACGAGGGCACGCATACCAGCCATGTCGCGTTCCGATTCCAGGACCATGTGCTGCCGTTCTTCAGTACGCATCTGGTTGCCAAAGCCGGCGCGGCCCGATGACCCTCAGACATGCGTCCCGTCTGTGGCTGGCGGTAGGGGCGGCAGCGGCGGCGTTGGCAGCGATCCAAGCTGGCGCCCAGACAACCCCCGCCGCGTCGCCGGATGCCGCCCGCAGCGCTATGGTTGATCCGCTGGCGCCCACGGGGCGCTGGAGCATCTACAGCGGCGGGCATGCACCGCTGCCGCCAATGGGCTGGAACAGCTGGAACGCCTTCACCAGTGATATCGATGAAGCCAAGCTGATGGCCTCGGCCCGGGTAATCGTGGAGAGCGGCCTCGCCGCAAAAGGCTATCGCTACATCAACATCGATGATGGCTGGTGGCTCAAGCGCCGCCAGCCGGATGGGCGGATGCTGATCCGGACCGAGACTTTTCCCTCGGCGGCGATCGCAGGCGGCGGCAACAGCTTTCGGCCGCTCACCGACAAGCTGCACGCCATGGGCCTCAAGGCCGGCATTTATTCCGATATCGGCCGCAATTCCTGCGGGCAGGTGTTCACATCGACCTTCCCCAACCAGCCCGAAGGCACGGTGCTGGAGCGCGAAGTGGGCCTTTACGGCCATGTCGATCAGGACATCGCGCTCTACTTCAAGGAATGGGGCTTCGACCTCATCAAGGTCGACGCCTGCGGTATTCGCGGGCTGCCACCCAGCGACCCGCGCGTGAAGGCAGGGCAATATCGCGGCCTCCATCCGCTGATCGACGTGGAGTCGCTCGGGCGTACCGACATTCCGGCCGTCAAGGCGCTGTATGACGAGGTGCGGCAGGCGCTGGAGCGACATAATCCCGACCAGGATTATGTTTATTCGCTGTGCCTGTGGGGATCGGCGGACTCGCGGGCATGGTCCCGAACGGTCGGCAACATGTCGCGCACCAGCGAGGATATCTTCCCCACCTGGAGCCGGATGCTGCACAATCTCGACAGCGTCGCGCATCGCCCGCTTTATGCTCACCCCGGCTCCTGGAACGACCCCGACATGCTGTTCGTCGGCACCGGGGACTTCGACATGACCAACCCCGTCCGTGCGCGCTCGCACATGGCGCTGTGGGCCATGGTCAATGCCCCGCTGATCATCGGCTATGATCTGCGCAAGGCCTCGCCGCAGATGCTGGCGATCCTCGGCAATGAGCGGATCGTCGCGCTCAATCAGGACCCCGCAGGCAATCAGGCGGTGCTCGCCTTCGATTCGCAGGACGTGCAGATCTTCGTGAAGGCGCTTGCCGATGGCGACAAGGCGGTCGCGGTTTTCAACCGCACGGCAGCGCCCGCCAAGGCGGTGCTGACGGCGGATCATCTGAAGTTCGCGACCAGTGCGCCGGTCAGGCTGACCGATCTCTGGCAGGGCGCAGACCGCCAGTTCACCGGCGAGCAAGCCCTCGACCTCGCGCCCTATGAGACGCTGATCTTTCGTGCAAAGGGCGCGCGGAGGCTCGTTGGCGGGCTTTATCTTTCCGAGCAGCCGTCACGGGTCAATCCTGCGGAGGATGGGGTGGTCGTGCCGGAGGCGGACCCGCAGGTGCATCGCGGACTGCTCCCCTGGCGCGGGACCAAGGGTGGAGGCGAGCGCACGCAATATGGCGGCTGGGGCGGGGCACGGCTGGACCAGACGCCGTTCGGGCAGGCGCTATCCGTTGCCGGCACGCATTTCGAGACCGGCCTTGGCATTCTCGCCAATTCGCGGGTGGAGGTGCGCAATGAAGGGTTCCGGCGCTTCGTCGCCTCCGTGGGAGTGGATGACTCCGCGCGCTCCCGCCAGCAGCCGGTGACATTCTTGGTCTACGGCGATGGCAAGCTGCTCGCGCGCTCCAGGCCGGCCCAAGCGGGAGAAGCGGCGCAGTCGTTCGATGTCCCCGTTGACGGGGTCCGCATCATTGAGCTGGTCGCCCGGACGGCGCAGGCTGAGCGCTTTCCCGACCCGGTGACCTGGGGTGATGCGGCGCTGATGGAATAGGCGCCGACACGCTACCACGAGGCATGCCTTCGCTCTCCTCGCCGAGCGATAAGGACCATCCCGCCCGTTCGTCGGTCATCGCATTTCTGTGCGCCTGCATCGCCGAGTTGAGTCGGCGCAAAGTCGTCCTGCCGCACGATCCACTCTGGTTACCGGTGGTTAACGTGGGGGGAGGGGAACCGTTCATCTATGCGCAAGGTTCCCCTGAACACGCAGGAACTCGTGGTGCTTCCTGCGCCGCATTGAAAGGTTCGGAGAGTTCATGACGGAGGGGTTTCTGACAGTCGAATACGCACCTCGCGAGCGGCGGTCGGATGATGCTGCGATCCTGCAGACCCCAGCCGATCGACGAGTAGGAGAAACGCAATGAATACCCTTTCCACCAGTTCCAAGCTTCTTATGACGCTGGCCTTGATGACCGGCGTGGCGTCCGGCAGCGTGCTCGCGCAGACCGAAACCGCCCCTGAGGCGGATGTCTCGACGACGGTTTACACCGATTCCGCCCAGATGACGGCCGGCCCGGAGATCGAGGGGATCATCTCTGCGCGTAATGGCGACCAGCTGCAGATCACCTCGACCGATGGCACGCGCAATACGGTTACCGTTAACAGCTCGACCCGCATTACCGCCAGCGGCGGCTTCCTTGGCCTCAATCGCGATCAGCTGGGTGCCGATCAGCTCCTGAACGGCCTGCCGGTCAAGGTCGACACGCTGCAGGGCGGCGGCGGTCTGGTCGCCAGCAAGATCGACCTCAAGAACCGCGATCTGCGCACGGCCGAAATGATCCGCAACGGCACCTCGCAGCGCTTTGAGGAGCAGACGGCCGCCACGGACGCCCTGCGCGCCCGCATGGGCGATATCGACAAGTACAACATTAAGAGCACGACCAACGTGAACTTCGACACCGGCAAGGCGGTGCTCTCGCCGATGGCCAAGCAGAACCTCTGCGCCACTGCCGCGCAGGCTGAGGCCACCGAGAATGCCCTGCTGCTCGTGGTCGGCTACACGGACTCGACCGGCGACCCGGAATTCAACCAGACGCTGAGCGAGAAGCGCGCGGCGAGCGTGCTCAATTATCTGCAGCAGACCTGCAAGTGGAAGCCATACCGCATGCTCGCCCCGGCCGGCATGTCGCTTTCCGATCCGGTCGCTGATAACTCCACGCCGGAAGGCAAAGCCCAGAACCGTCGCGTGGAAGTCCATGTGCTGGTCAGCAAGGCGGTCGACGGCGCCTAAGTCAGGATCGCGCCGGCCCCGTCCATCGCTGGCTCAATCGAGCCGGCGGTTGGCGGGGCCGATCTGCGTTCGGAAGCCTCACGGGAGGTCGCCTGTCTCGCCGTCCGCAGGACGCTGCATCGCCGCCCGTGTGTCATCGAGGGCGAGCTGCACGAGAACCTGCATGGCGTCCGCTGCCGCATCTGCGTCCCCGGCGGCAATCGCATCGTACACGCGCATATGATCGGGCACCGGGTCGCGCGGAAGGCCGACGGACCGCTGCTTGAACTGCGTCGTCCAGTTAACCGCCGCACCGATACTGGCGCTGAGCGTCATCAACACGGCGTTGCCGGTGCAGGCAAGCAAGGCGCTGTGGAAATCCCGGTCCGCTTCCCGCCCTTGCTCGGTGGCCAGCGTGAAGCGGCGCATTCGGGTCAGCGCATCCTTCATCGCGGCAACATCATTGCGATCCCGCCGCTTGGCGGCGAGGCGCGCCGCCTCTGGCTCGACGATTGCCCGCAGCTCGAACAGGTCGCGCACATAATTCACATCCGGCTCGCCGCCGAACGCCCAGGCCAGCACCATCGGATCGAGCAGGTTCCAGTGACTGCGCGGCAGTACGCGCGTGCCAGCCTTGGGGCGGCTTTCCACCAGCCCTTTGGCGGTCAGCACCTGAATGGCCTCGCGATAGGCACTGCGGGAAACGTCCAGCGCCTCGGCATTCTCAATCTCGCCCGTCAGCCGCTCGCCCGGCGCGATCCGTCCGGAGACGATGGCCGAGCCGAGATAATGAGCCACAGCCCCGCGGAGCCGCCGGCCCGATCCCTTGGCCGAGCGGGGGAGCCCGGTCGGGGTGTCGCCTAAACCTCCGTTCCCGGCCGTGCTGTTGTCCTGCGTGCTGATAGTCATGCCCCTGTTGCCGCCAGATCGTCTGGACGTTGCTGGAGGCTCAATTAGCGGGACTTGGGGCCTTGTGGCAACAGGAGGGCTGGCGCGGGCGCGATCATGCGCGCCCGCGCGGCTTCTTCATCAGGGTTCCAGCGCGATCACCGCGACGGACTTAGCTGGCATGTCGATCGTCAGCTTGCCACCGCGCACGCTGCCCGCAATCGGCTTGGGGCTGACGGTATTGGGGGCGGCGAAGCTGTTGATGCTGTCCACCTTTGGCGCGGTCAGCACCTCGCCGCGCGCCGAGCGCACGTTCAGCCCTGCGACGTTCACCGTCACCGGCGCCGCGCGCTGGGTGTCGACATTGGTCAGTGCCAGCCAGTATTTGCCCTGCTTGTCCTTCACGGCAACGGCATCGATGCGCGGCAGGGTGATGTCTCCATGCTGGTACGTTCCGGCCTGGAAATTGACCGGAATGAAGGTCGCATCCTGGAAAGGCACATACATTTTGAAGACGTGATAGGTGGGCGTGAGCACCATCTTCTCTTCATCGGTGAGGATCATCGCCTGCAGCACGTTGATCATCTGCGCGATGTTGGTCAGCTTCACCCGGTCCGCATGGCGGGCGAAGATGTTGATGTTGAGCGCCGCGATGATGGCGTCGCGCAGCGAGTTCTGCTGCTGAAGGAAGCCGGGATTGGTGCCGCGCAGGGGCTTGAGCCACACGCCCCATTCATCGATGGCGAGCGAGACCTTCTTCTCGGGATCATATTTGTCCATCACCGCCGCATTGGCCTTGATAAAGCCGTCCATCCCAAGCGTTTCCTTGACCAGCCGGGCATAGGCGCCCTCATCGAAGGCGTCGCTGGGGTAGGAGGGCGGCCAGCCGCCGGTCGTGTAGCGGTGGAGCGAAAGGCTCTCGATCGACCAGGCCCAGTCGTGCTGCTTCCAGGTCTTCATCACCTCCTCGGTGTAGGCGGTATTGTCATCGCCCGGCCCGACGGCGACGCGCAACATGGCATCGGGTTTGCCTTCACCCTGCTCGGGGTGATAGTTGCGCACGAAGCGCGCATAGAGCTTCATCTGGTCGGCATAGAATTCCGGCCGCATCGCGCCGCCACAGCTCCAGCTCTCATTGCCGAGGCCGAGATATTTGATCTTGTAAGGCTCGCGGTGGCCATTGTCGGCGCGCTCCTTGCCGGCGGATGTGGTGGGATCTGCGGTCATATAGGCGACCCAGTCCGCAGCTTCCTTCACCGTTCCTGAGCCGACATTGACGTTGAGGTAGACCTCGGCGCCGACCTGGCCGACGAAATCCATGAACTCGTCCGTGCCGAAAGCGCTGGTCTCGACCGAGCCGCCCCAGTTGGAATTGATCGAGCTGCGGCGGTTCTTGGCCGGGCCCACGCCGTCGCGCCAATGATATTCGTCCGCAAAGCAGCCGCCAGGCCAACGCACCAGCGGGGTACGAATGGCGCGCAGGGCGTTGACGACATCGGTACGGATGCCGCGGACATTGGGGATCTTGCTATCCTTGCCGACCCACACGCCGCCATAGATGCCGGTGCCAAGATGCTCGGCGAACTGGCCGAAGATGTCGCGGCTGATCGTCGCGCCCGGCTTGGTTGCGTCGATCCGCACCTCGACCGGATCGCCGGCGCGAGCCTGCGCGGCGGCGGGCGTGGTCGCGGCGGTGAAGGCCGGGATGCTCATGGCTGTGGCCAGCAGGGCCAATGTTGCAAATCTCAAAGTCTCTCTCCCCTATTTGAATGTCTTCAGTGCGAATGATCTCGTGTCAGGGCTGCACCTCGCTGCGGATCGGCAGCTCGAAACCGGGAACGGGCAGCGCGCGGCCATCGAACAGGTTAACAATGGGACTGTCGCCCCACGCATAGCGCACCCGGCTGGCGGCGCGGCCATCGTCCTCGAGCCACACGTCCGCTCCCGAGATGCGCGTCTGCGCATAGCGGCAGTTCTCCTGCGTATCGCCGCATAGCTCGAAGCCGATGGGCGCAGCGGCGCTCCATGCGGCGAGGCTGCCCTCAATGCCTGAGAAGCTGATCCTGATCCGCCCCCGCGTGCGCAAGGCTTGCATGGGCATCGGCAAAGGCGTTCCCTGCGCGGCCATGGCCAAGCGAGCGCCGAGCAGCGCCTTGTTGGCAGGGTGGATATCGGTGCGCTCGCCAATGTCGATGGCGGTCACCAAGGCGGCATTGGCATCAGCGCTGACGAAGGCGCGCTGGTCCTCGCGAATGGTCGCCCAACCGGATGTCGCCGGTGCGAACTGCGCTGGCCCGTAATTGGCAAGCTGCACCACCAGCATGCGCAGGTCCTTGCCGAACTGGTGACGCCATCCTGCGGCAAGCGCGGCGAGGCGGCGGGCATAGCCGGGCACGTCGACGTCGCTCTCGCCCTGATACCAGGCAGCCCCGCGCAGGGCGATCTCCCCGAGGGGCGCGACCATGGCATTGTGCATGATGCCGAGGCCGCCATTGCCGTCCCATGGCGGGCGCGGCGGGAAGCTGGGGACGGGGGCGATGCTGTAGCGCCAGCCTTGCGCGAGGGGGATCTCAGCACCGCCGGTGATGGCCAACTTCAACCGTTCCGGGCCGGTGGTGAAGCCGCCCTTGTCCCAGCTGTTGCTGATCGCGACCATGATCTCATTATCGCCCGCATGGAGGAAAGCAGGCGGGACGGCATAGCGGCGGGCCTCGTCCCAGCTGAACGTATTGCCCACCGCGCGGCCGTTGACGAAGGTCATGTCCATGTCGTCGATGATGCCCAGTTCCAGCGTCGCGCCGGCCCTGGCCTGTGCGCCGGTCAGCCGCACGGTGCGGCGCAGCCAGACGGTGCCGGTGGCATCCTTCGCGAGCCGCGTGCCTGTCCAGTCGTTCCACACGCCGATGGCGGGCACATCCTGCCAACTGAGGATATCCGGCTTGCGCCAGGGCTCGCTCTTCTCGGCTTCGTCCCGATACCAGCGCTCCCATTGCGGGGCGAAGGCGGTGACGGCGCCGAGCGGATCGGTGGCATGTTGGCGCAGCATTGCCAGATCGTCCTTGCCGTCCAGCGCTTCGGCGGCATCCGGTGTGAGCCAGGGTCGCAGCCGCGAGCCGCCCCAGCTCGCATGGATGAGGCCGATGGGGATCTGTTGCTGCGCCCGCAACGCCTTGCCCATGAAGTAGCAGGCAGCGGAGAATTCCGGCGTCGATTGCGGCGTCGCGGCTGTCCATGCCGTCGGGCTCCCGAAGCGCGGCGCGGGCAGGCTGGCGGTCGCCTTGGGAATTTGCAGCAGGCGCAGGCCGGGATCGCCCGACTGCATCACCACCATCGGGCCGTTCAAGGCCCGTGCGAGCGGGAACTCCATATTGGACTGGCCCGAGCACAGCCACACATCGCCGACCAGCAGATCGCGCACCGTCACAGCATTGCCATCCGCGCCCGAGAGCTGAAGCGTCAGCGGTGTTTCGCTGGCCGGGCGTGGAGGGAAGTGTAGGGTGAAGGCGCCATTGGCATCCGCCGTGGCTGCGGCCTGTTCACTGCCGAGAGTGGCGCGGATTGTCTCGCCTCGGGCGGCGGTTCCCACGATGACGATAGGCGCGTCGCGCTGGATGACGGCCTGATCCGTCCAGACCGGGGAAAGCTGAGGGGCGGCCAATGCGCCGCTGGCCGTAAGCAGACAGCCGAGCGCCAGAACAGGTCGGGCATATCCCAAGCCCCGCCGCGCGCCGCACACGCTCATCGTCCTCTCCCCACTCTTTGTTGGTAGCGTTATCATGATTGGCCGATCAGGATTCGGCAACCCCTTACAGTCAGATTTTCCGGCTCAATCCTCGAAGGCTTCCACCTGCACGCGCTGGCCGCGCAGGAAACTGTCGGCGACGATGCAAAGCGGCGCGGTGTCGACATCGCTGCGCCCATCGCGCACCAGCTCGGCGAAGCGAGCATAGAGGCCGGGATATTCGACATCGGGGCTCTCGACCGTGCCCTTGGGCAGGGAGAGCACGGCGCCACCTTTGGCCAGATGCACAGTGCCGGCGTCGGTCTCTACGATGATGTCCCAGCTCTGCGGCCCGGTCTGGCGCCAGTCGAGATCCATGTGGATCGGCGTGTCTAGCGTGTCGGACAAGCGCAGATCGGCGGCGATCGGCGCCGCCCGGTTCTCGGGGAATTGCAGCGTGGCATCCTTGAGGAACACCGGGTTGGGCAGGATCTGCGTGAGGATCGACAGCGCATTGATGCCGGGATCGAACACGCCAAGGCCACCGGGTTGCCAGATCCAGTCCTGCCCCGGATGCCACACGCGCACATCCTCGCGCCAGATGATCGACACATGCTCGATCCGCCGCTCGGCCAGCCATTGGCGGGCTGGCTCTACACCGGCGGCATAGCGCGAATGCCAGGAGGCGAAGAGGGTGACGCCGGCCGCCTCCGCCAGACCTTGCAGCGCAATGACTTCCGACAGGGTGGCGCCGGGCGGCTTTTCCAGAAACACATGCAAACCGGCCTCGATGGCACGGGCGGCGAGCGCATAGCGCACCTGCGGCGGTGTGCAGAGCGCGATCGCATCCACCGCCGGGCCATGGGCGATCAGCGCCTCGAGGTCGCTGAAATGGGGGATATCGTCCAAGCCGGCGGGATGGCGGCTGACGGTCGCGGTCAGCGCGAAATCGGGATTGGCGGCAATGGCGGGAAAATGCTGGTCGCGCGCGATCTTGCCCACGCCCTGCAGGGCGATGCGAATGGGGCTGGCGCTCATTACAGCACGCCCGGGCTGACGCGGGTTTCTGCCATGCGCGTGAGCGGGTTGGAGACCGGCAGCGTGAAGGGCGCCGCGCTGATCTCGAACACGTCACCTTCCTGCGCGCTCACGCCATCACTGAAGGACAAAGTGGCCGTGCCGAAGAAATGCACGTGCAGGTCACCCGGCCGGCGGAAGAGCGCATATTTGAAGTGATGATGCTCGAGATTGGCGATGCTGTGGGACATGTTCGCCTCGCCCGAGAGGAAGGGCTTCTCCCAGATCACGTCATCCCCCCGGAGGATGCGGCTGGTCCCCTCGATATGCGCTGGCGCCGGACAGAGCAGCAATTCCGGCCCGAGCGCGGCCTTGCGGAGCTTGGAGTGGGCGAGCCAGAGATAATTGTGCCGCTCGGTCACATGATCGCTGAACTCATTGGCAAGCGCGAAGCCGAGCCGCCACGGCTTGCCGTCTGCATCGATGATGTAGAGGCCGGCCAGTTCCGGCTCCTCGCCGCCATCCTGCGCGAAGGCTGGCATGTCGAGCGGCTGGTGCGGTCCGACCAGTTGCGAGCCATCGCCCTTATAGAACCATTCCGGCTGCTGGCCGACCTCACCCGGCGCGGGCTTGCCGCCTTCCAGCCCTTCCAGGAAGATGCGCATCGAGTCTGTCAGCGTTTCGGCCTGCAGCGCCTGCTTGTGCATCTTGTCCCGCCCTTCCGCGGAGCCGAGATGGGTAAGACCGGTGCCGGTCATCAGCAGATGGGCCGGGTCTTCATGATCGATCGGCGCGAGCAATTCGCCGGCCGAGAAGGCGGCGGCGAGATCCACAGAGGCACCTTTGGCATAATGCTGCACGGTCTCCAGCAGGGACTGACGCCGCGCGAGAGCGTCCTGCGCAAGTGCCCGGATGCTGCTGCTGCCCTGCAGCAGCCAGGCCTCATCATCCACGGCGAGGATCACGGATCGCGCGCCGGAAGGTGCCTGATGTTGCAGCAAACGCGTGGCCATTGGACGTCCTCTTCCATTCCTCATGCGCCGCGCGGGCGCCGGTTCGTGCTGTCTCGTCGGGGATTGCCGGCCTCAGCGACCGGCGAGCAAAGTGCCATCATACAGGCGCGGGATGCCATCCCCCAGCGCGGTATCGCGCAGCGGCTCTGGCAGCACCGACTGGGCGAGATTCTGGTAGCTCACCGGCCGCAGGAAGCGATCGATGGCGAGGCTCCCCACCGAGGTGGTGCGCCCGTCCGACGTGGCCGGGAAGGGGCCGCCATGGACCATGGCGTGGCAGACCTCCACACCGGTCGGCCAGCCATTGGCGAGGATACGCCCCACCTTGCGCTCCAGCACCGGCAACAGCCGCGCAGCAACCGGCTCATCCTCGGCGTCCATATGGAGCGTTGCGGTGAGCTGACCTTCGAGCGCCTTGAGGATCGCCATGACCTCGGCCTCATCGGCGCAGCGCACCAGAATGCCGCTGGCGCCGAAAACCTCGTCGGCGAGATCGGGATTGGCGAGGAAAGCCTGCGCGCTGGTCTGGAACAAGATGGCGCCGCCGCTCGTGCCCTCACCGGGATCGCCACTGGCCAATGTCTCGACGGCCTCATGATCGGTTAGCGCCGCAACGCCTTTCCCATAGGCATCGCGAATGCCGGTGGTGAGCATGGTCTGTGGGGCGGCCGTTGCCACGCCCTCGGTTGCGCTGGCAATGAAGGCATCGAGCCCGTCGCCCTCCATGGCGATCAGCAGGCCCGGATTAGTGCAGAACTGGCCGGCGCCCATCGTCAGCGAGCCAACGAAGGCGGTGCCCAGCGCAGCGCCGCGCGCCTTGAGGGCTTGCGGCAGCAGCAGCACCGGATTGATGCTCGACATCTCTGCATAGACCGGGATCGGAACCGGGCGGGCCTGCGCCAACTTGACCAGCGCGAGGCCGCCAGCGCGCGAGCCGGTGAAGCCGACCGCCGTGATGCGGGGGTCTTGGACGAGCGCGGCGCCGAGTTCGTGCGACGGCCCCATGATCTGGCTGAACACGCCCGTCGGGAGATCGCAGGCCTTCACCGCCGCCGTCAGCGCCTGCGCCATCAGCGAGGCCGTGATCGGGTGGGCCGGGTGGCCCTTGACGACGACCGGGCAACCCGCCGCGAGCGCAGAGGCCGTGTCGCCACCAGCAGTCGAGAAGGCGAGGGGGAAGTTGGAGGCACCGAACACCGCCACCGGGCCGAGCGGGATCATCCGCATCCGCAGATCGGGACGGGGCAGGGGCTGCCGCTCGGGCATCGCCGGATCGACGCGCAACTGCTGCCACCAGCCTTTGCGCACGACATCGGCGAACATGCGCAGCTGTCCCACGGTGCGTCCACGCTCGCCTTCGAGCCGGGCGCGCGGCAGGCCGCTCTCGCGCATGGCGGTTTCGATCAGGCCATCGCCCAGCGCCATGATCTCCTCGCCGCAACGCTCCAGGAAGCGCGCACGATCTTCGCGGCTCGTCGCACGATAGACCTCGAAGGCCGCCTCGGCAGCAGCGCAGGCCGCAGCGACATCCTGCGGGCCGTGGACGGGAAGTGGATCACCATAAGGCGCACCGGTTTCGGCAGTGATCGAGCGGAATTCGGACATGAGGGACTCCCTTTATTACTCCGACATATGAGGCCGGGCGCGCAAAGGCAACGGGGTGCGGCTGCGCTCGGGAAGTTTTTGTATCGCCGGATTTCCGATGCCTCCCCAGCTCGCCGGACAATCTATAGGCAGCGCGTAGCCGCGTTTTGTTGGGCCAGACGCGCCAGTTGGCCATTCACAGGCGCTGCAGTCCTCGCTTCCAATGATAACGCTACCATGGTAGCTTCTGGTCAGGCGCGGGACAAGCGGGCCATCGGGGAGGACACAT
Organism: Sphingobium sp. B12D2B; assembly: GCF_025961775.1. NCBI lineage: Bacteria > Pseudomonadati > Pseudomonadota > Alphaproteobacteria > Sphingomonadales > Sphingobiaceae > Sphingobium > Sphingobium sp. B12D2B. The sequence continues at coordinate 2,463,957 of NZ_JAOQOH010000001.1, read as the reverse complement.
GGAGCAGGGCGCGATGCAGCAATCGCTTTGGGATGAATTGGGCCGCGTCTTGACGCCCCACGGCCCCGCCGTTCAATCCGCTGTGAGCTTCACGCCATCCGACTACAGCGTGCACTTCTTCCTGCAGATCGCCGTCATCCTTGTGACGTGCCGGGTGGTTGGATGGCTCGGCCGCACCTTGTTCCGGCAACCGCAGGTGGTCGGGGAAATGATCGCCGGCGTCGTGCTGGGTCCGTCGCTCTTCGGCCTGTTCGTGCCCGATCTGCAAGCCGCGATTTTCCCCAACGAAACCAGCAACGTCCTTTATGTCGGCGCGCAGCTTGGCGTAGGCCTCTATATGTTTCTGGTTGGATTGACGCTCCGGCTCGATCACGTCCGCTCGAAGGCGCGCGCCGCCGGCGCGGTGTCGGCCGCGGGCATCGCCGTGCCGTTCATGCTGGCGGCGGTGATCACCCCCTGGCTGTTGACGATCGACGGGCTGTTCACGGCCGGGGTGGGGCGGGGGAGCGCCACCTTGTTCCTCGGCGCGTGCATCGCGCTCACAGCCTTTCCCATGCTGGCGCGGATCATCAACGAGCGCGGCCTCGCCAACACGTCGCTGGGCACGCTCTCGCTGACGGCGGGCGCCTTTGACGATGCCGCCTCCTGGTGCGTGCTCGCGGTCGTGCTGGCGACCTTCGGCGCCGGGCCGGGGGTCGCGGTGATCGCCATTGTCGGCGCGCTGCTCTATGCGGGGTTCATGCTGATGTGGGGCCGTCGGCTACTCGTCCCGCTCGGGCGTTTCGTTGAGGCGGAGGGCGGCATAAGCATGACGGTGCTCGCCATCGTCCTTGCGCTGTTCAGCCTGTCGGCGTTTCTCATGGACGCGATCGGCATACACGCAATCTTCGGCGGTTTCCTGCTCGGCGCCTGTATGCCGCGCGGGCTGATTGCGCTGGAAATCAAGCGCAAGGTCGAGCCGCTGGTGGTGGTGCTGCTGTTGCCGATGTTCTTTACTTATTCCGGCCTGAACACGCGGATGGACATGGTGAACTCCGTGCCGCTGCTCCTGACGGCGCTGGCCATTCTGCTCGTCTCGGTGATCGCCAAATTCGGGGCCTGCTGGGCCGCCGCGCGGCTGGCGGGCGAGGATCATCGCACGGCGCTGGGCATCGGCGCGCTGATGAACGCCCGGGGGCTGATGGAACTCATCATCATCAACATCGGCCTGCAAAAGGGTATTATCGGTCCGACGCTGTTCGCGATGCTGGTCCTCATGGCCATCGTCACGACGGTGATGGCGGGCCCGCTGTTTGAGCTGGTCTACGGCCGGCAGGCACGGGCGCGCGGCGATCTGGCGGCGCTGGAAGAGGCAAATGGCCCATCGACCGCCATGGCCCCGGCGGAGTGACGCTGGCGCGACTAGGGGAATGCTACGCTTGATAATGTGGGAAAGTCTGAGTGGTGACCCCTACGGGAATCGAACCCGTGTTTCAGCCGTGAAAGGGCCGCGTCCTAACCGCTAGACGAAGGGGCCATCCATGTCGGTCCGTTGCGGAGCCGTCATCAGGTCCGGCGCCTATGCCGTGGGATGGCCGGAGTGGCAACCCCAAAAAGGCGGACCGGTCCACAGAAAATGCGTCTTCCCGCCGCGCGGCTTAAGCCGGGGAGGGAGCGATAGCGTGGCTGGAAGAAAAATCCCTGGTGGAGCTGAGCGGGATCGAACCGCTGACCTCGTCATTGCGAACGACGCGCTCTCCCAACTGAGCTACAGCCCCCAGGGAGGGCTGCCTATAGGCAAGGCCCGCGCCGATTGCAATCGGGTTTTGCGTGTTGGTGGCGCGTCGCGTTGCGATAGCGACCTGAGTGTCGGATAGCACCGAAATTGCCGGTTTGCGCACCGCCAATTGGCAGGCGTGGAGACGCGCTGCGGCGTCCCCGAGCCTCCCGTCTGTATCGTCGGCAGGTTTAGTTGTTGAAGCCTACGGAGAGGAAATCCGGCATGGGGCCGTTCCATCCGTCATCCGGCTCCTGATCCGCGCGATTGCGCTGCTGCGGGGCCTTGGGACGCTCAGCGTCAGACCGGGCATCCTGGCGCCGTGGCTGGGGCTGGCGATCCTCACGGGTCTCACGCGGCGGGCGCGCATCCTCACGCGCGGGGCGTGCCTCGCGAGCGGGCGATTCGGTTTCACGATCATCCTTGGCGTCGGCGCCACGCTCACGCCGAGCCGGTGCCTTCGCCGGACGCTTGGATGCGCCTTTCGCGCCACCGCGACGATCGCGTCCGCGCCCTTCGTCCTCACCATCGTCGACGGCTTGCGTGCCCATGTCGAGGCGCGGGATTTTCGTGCCGATCAGCTTTTCGATATTCTCGACAGCTTCGGCATCGCTGTTGGTGATGAAGGTGAACGCCTTGCCGGTCGCGCCGGCACGGCCAGTGCGGCCGATGCGGTGCACATAATCGTCCGGGTGCCAGGGTGCATCGAAGTTGAAGACGTGACTGACGCCCTTGATATCGAGCCCGCGCGCGGCAACGTCGGAGGCAACCAGCAGGTTAATCTCGCCGGACTTGAAGCGATCCAGCTCCGCAATCCGCGCGGCCTGATCGATATCGCCGTGGATTTCACCGGAGCGGAAGCCGTGGCGCTTGAGGCTCTTGTTCAGCTCCCGCACCATCGTCTTGCGATTGCAGAAGATGATCGCGCTTTCGGCGCTCTCGCTCCGCAGCAGCGAGCGCAGCGTCTCGCGCTTGGCCCGCTCGGCGACGGGCACGAGCATCTGGGTGATGTTGGCGCTGGCGGTTGCGGGGCGCGCCACCTCGATCGACTTGGGATTGCTCAGGAAGCGATCTGAAAGCTTCTTGATCGGCGGCGGCATCGTCGCCGAGAACAGCAGCGTCTGCCGGTTCGCGGGGAGCTTGGTGCAGATATTCTCGATATCGGGGATGAATCCCATGTCGAGCATCCGGTCGGCCTCGTCGATGACCAGCAGTGAGCAGCCGGTCAGCAGGATATTGCCCCGCTCGAACAGGTCCATCAGGCGACCAGGCGTGGCGATCAGCACGTCGACGCCCTTTTCGAGCGCCTTGATCTGGTCGCCCATCGAGACGCCACCGATGAGCAACGCCATCGAGAGCTTGTGATATTTGCCGTATTTCTCGAAGTTCTCGGCGACCTGCGCCGCGAGTTCGCGCGTCGGCTCGAGAATGAGGCTGCGCGGCATCCGCGCGCGGCTGCGGCCCTGCGCCAGAATGTCGATCATCGGGAGGACGAAACTGGCCGTCTTGCCGGTGCCGGTCTGGGCGATACCGATGATGTCCCGCATCATCAGGACCGAGGGAATTGCCTGCGCTTGAATCGGAGTCGGCTCTGAATACCCCGCCTCGCCGACGGCTTGCAGCAATTCGTTCGAAAGGCCGAGATCGGCAAAGGGCATCAGAATTCCGTGAATAGAGGGCGCGTGACTCTTGTGGATCACACGGGCAACCGCTTGCGCCATGATGAAGGCGGGCGCGGATGTCAAGATTTTCTAGGGATGCGGGCGCTCGTCGAGGCTGCGTCACGGCGCGTGTCTACGCGACCTTTGACTGTCCGAGGCGAAGGAGGGGATCTGGCACCACCGGGCTAGCAGCATCTAAAATAGCCTGATGGTGCCAGATCTGCCCGTTAAACGAGCTATAGACGGGTTCGTTCCGGCCTTCGAAAACTTTCTCGCTTAATTTGGCAGAGAATGGTTTTCGCTTATTAACCCTCTGAAGAATCGTCTGATTCGTCAGTGTCTTGCTGCGCGCGCCATGCGAGATATCCCACCGTCGCAGCGGTCAGTCCGACGGCAACGAGCAGGGCGGGGTGGCGGCGGACGAACCGGGCGGCCGGCGAAGCCGCGAGCCCTGAGGGTTTCATGCCGGGCACATGATCGCGCACATTCTCAACGAGGGATTTCGAGCCCTTCGAAACCTTGCGCGCTGTGTCCTTCCCCAACCGGGATGCCCGGCGGCCGGCCTCGTCCGCCAGCGTTGTTGCCCTGGCAAGACCACGCTCGGCAATATCCTCCGCGCGGGAGCGAAGCGTTATGATCACGTCGCGGCCGTCTTCCAGAGGCGTGGAACGGTTTGTGCGAATGTGCATGGCTTAACTCCTCGTGATAACCTTCCTGAACCCAACGGCGGTTCGGACGGATGGTTCCTCTGTTCGCCGCGCGGGCACGGGCTCAGCAAAGAAGAGAAGAGATAATGTGGGGTGGTTGACCGGTTTCCGCACTTTGGGGGGTGAGGAGGAGCGGAAACCGGTCAAGTGACGCTGACATTATCGGGGGCAGACTAATGTCAATGCTGATCCTCAAATGCACCTGAATCGCGTTGGTTCCCGAGGTTTGCAAAAATAAATTTCTTGTGGGGAACCCTGTCGAAACCGTACATTCCGCGCACTTTTGGTGCTCCACCGCGTCATGCGGTGTTCTTGGTTGTGGGCGCTGGCTGAAATGCAGGAGACACGTTCATATGGCTCTATCCGACCTTATCGCGCGGCAACTTCCTTATCTGCGGCGATATGCTCGAATTCTGACGGGGTCTCAGTCGCTGGGTGACAGTTTCGTGCGGGAGCTTCTGGAGGCGGCGTTGGCCGATTCCAGCCTTCGCGAGCAAATCTCCACGTCGCGGACCGGGCTGTTCAGTGCCTTCTCGCGCATCTACGCTTCAGCCGGCGCCGAGCTGTCGATGAGCGGCGGCCTCGGCTCGGATGAAGGCACGACTGCCAGCAATCGCCTCGAACTGGTGACGCCACTGGCACGTCAGGCGCTGCTGCTGAACGCCGTGGAAGATTTTTCGGAAAGCGAGATCGCTGAGATTCTCGACTGCCCCGAGGACGACGTTCGCGAAATGATCGACAGCGCGCTGGCGGATATCGATTCCAGCAGCCGTCTCAATGTGCTGATCATCGAGGATGAGCCACTCATCGCGTTCCAGATCGAGGAGATCGTGACCTCCATCGGCCATGTCGCAGTGGGCACCGCTGCGACGCACGCGCAGGCGGTCGCGCTGTTCGATCAGCACCGGCCGGATCTCGTGCTGGCCGATATTCAGCTGGCGGACGGCAGTTCGGGGATCGATGCAGTCAACGAGATCCTGGGCAAGTTCTCGGTCCCGGTGATCTTCATCACCGCTTTCCCGGAGCGCTTGCTCACCGGCGAACGCCCCGAGCCGACCTATCTGATCACCAAGCCGTTCAGCGACGACTTCGTTCGCGCCACGATCGGGCAGGTCGCGTTCTTCGGGTCCACGGCGCCGCTGCGTTAAGCGGCGCCATCCTTCCTGCGCAACTGGAATGATTTCGGTTTGCGCAGGGGGATATCGAACGTGCACATGAGGCCGCTCGACAAAAAGTCGATGCGGATCGGTGTTCCCAACTCGTGGGCCAAAGCCCGTTCGATCAGGTTCAGGCCAAAGCCGCGCTTGACCGGTTCCACAACCGGCGGACCGCCGCGCTCTTCCCACGATACCGAGATCTTCTCGTCTCCCACCGACCAGTGCAGATGCACTTCGCCCTGATCGGCGGACAAGGCGCCATATCGTGTCGCGTTGGTGAGCAGCTCGTGCAGTGCCAAGCCGATGGACAGCGCATCGTTGGGCGAGATTAGCACATTGGGGCCATCGGACACGATGCGGCCGCGGGCGTGGCCATGCGATCCCAATTGCGTCTCAATCAACGCCTTGAGGTCCGTTGGCCCCCATTGCGCGCCATCCAGCAAAGAGTGGCTGGCGGCTAACGCGCGCACTCGCTCCATCAGATTGTCGGCAAAGCTGTTAATGTCGGTCGCGTTTCGACGGGTCAGGGCGATGATTGACGTGACGTTGGAGAGCGAGTTCTTCACCCGGTGATTGAGTTCGCGCACGAAGGCGGCGCGTTCCGCCTCGCGCTCGGCCTGCGCATTGACGAGCGCGACGAGATCCTCGTTGCGGCGCTGCACGAGCAGGATGTACGCGAGCAGCAGCATCGAAAAGGAGACGCCGCCGACCAGCACGACCAGTGTGAGGGGGTAGAGCCAGTGCTCACCGGCCGGATAGAAGCGCACGGACCATTGCTGGTCGAACAGGGAAAAGCGCTGCTCCAGCGGCCTTTCCACTCTCTCGCTATCGCCGGCGGCAAAGATGCGCTCCTGCCCATCCGGTGTGGTATCGAAAATCTCGATCCGGCCGGTTTCCAGCAGGGATGGTTTCACAGCGGCGCGAATGAATTCCTCGACCCGGATGGCGCCATAGATGAAGCCATTGACTGGGCCCTCATCATTCTGCGCGACCGGGAGCAGAACGACGATGCCGGTGTTGTGGTCGGCATTCTCGTCGACCTTCAGCTTGACCGGGTCTGTTGCGGCCATCGAGCGGGTGCGCAGAGCCCGGTCGATGGCAGCAGCGCGCCGTGCGTCGCTGTGAATATCGAAGCCGAGAACGCGGCGATTGGCCAAGGAATTGGGCTCGACGATGGTGATGATATACATCGGCTGCTTGGATTGCGCGGGGGCCGGGTTGACGGCAAAGTTCTCATATCCCGCTTCCCGCATTCTTGAGGTCAATTCCGGCAATTCCGCGGCGGTGGTGTGGCGCGCCCAGCCAATGGCCACGACACCCGTAAAATCATAATCCTGGCGGAGGCGGGTGATGAAGTCGCGAAAGAACTCGGGGCTGACCCCGTCTGCGCTGAGAAAGAGTGCGCTGGTGGCCTGGAAATAGGCGGAACTGGCGGCTGCCTGCCGCTGCAGAGCGGCCACGATCTCCCCGGCCTGCATGACGGCGGCCGCTCGCCGCGTCCGCTCGGACGCGACTTCGACGGACCAGGCACTGGCCCCAACAAGCGTGAGCGAAAACAGGAAGACCCCGATCGGCGTCGCCCGGGGATACTCTCTTAACCAGCTATCGAAGCGTCGCTTGGCACGTTTGCCAATATCCCAATTCACCATGAACCCAAATTACCAAAGAGGTGCCAAAGCGCCGTGATCCGTTAGATCGGAACTCTTTCCCCTTGGGATCGTTCCCCCACTCGTACGCCCCCAGCGGAGATCAGTGATGGCGAATAGCGCCCTGAATGCAAAGCCCAAAGATGCGGCCTTCAACACCGGGATCGATCGGCAGAATGTCGATGCGATTGCCGACAAGCTTGCCGATGCTCTGGCTGACAGTTTCTCGCTGTATCTCAAGACGCTGGGTGTACATTGGAACATCGTCGGGCCGAGCTTCTTTGGTCTGCACAAGCTGACCGAAGCCCAATATGAGGATCTGGCGCTGGCCATCGACGCGCTGGCGGAGCGCATTCGGGCGCTTGGCCACATCGCTCCTGCAGCCTTTGGCGACTATGCCGAGCGCAGCGTGGTGGAGAGCAGCAAGACGGTCCAGTCCTCCGCCGAGATGATTGATGCGCTGATCAAGGATAACGAAGCGGTCGCCCGGCGTCTTCGTGAGGCTGTCGCGGTCGCCGAAGGAGGCGACGATGTCTTTAGTGCAGACATGTTGACAGCTCGCATCGGAAAGCATGAGGAAAATGTCTGGATGTTGCGCGCTGTCGCGGCGTGAGCTGCGCTCCGGAACGCACATCAGTCACTTTACGAGGGGGCGGGAATTGGATTTCAGAGGTTTTGGGAACGGTTGTGCAGTCACATCTCAACAATTCTATATTCTGCGAGGCAAGTAGGGGCATGTCCAGCACGCCTGAAAAGCCCGGAAAGAACTCCGTGCAGCGCAGTGGTCGCGCAAAACCCGTTTGGGCCGAAGGCTTGAGGCGGATGTACGATGAAGTCGTCGACGAGCAATTGCCGGACGACTTCGTGGCGCTCCTCAAGAAGCTGGATAAAAGCGGTGACAGCCAGTAACATCCCGAAAAATTATGATTTTCGTACGGAGATGACCGGCGTACTTCCGCACCTTCGCGCTTTCGCGAGAGGCCTGTGCGGTCGCCCGGACTATGCCGACGACCTCGTTCAGGAAACGATGCTCAAGGCTTGGGCCGCGCGGGATTCCTTCCAGCCCGGCACGAGCATGCGCAGCTGGACGTTCGTCATTCTGCGCAACGTCTATCTGAGCGAAGCGCGACGCAACCGGTTCCGCGGCGATTATGATCCCGACCTTGCCGAAAAGCTGCTGAGCCAGCCCGCCGGGCAGGAAGACGGCCTTCACATGGGCGATCTGCGGGCCGCGATGATGCGCCTGTCGCCCGAACGTCGCGAGGCTTTGCTGCTCGTCGGGGCCGGTGGCTTCAGCTATGAGGAAGCCGCGGACATCGCCCAATGTGCGGTCGGCACGATGAAAAGCCGCGTCGCGCGCGCGCGCCGGAGCCTGGAAGATATGCTCGGCGACGAGGGTGAGAAGAGCGGGCGCTCGAAGAGCCGCGCCGTCTCTCACACGGAAATGCTGGCGGATCTCGACAAGGTCGCCAGCCTTTAATCTCGAAACAAGCGTAAAGACCCGCACTTGGTTCGGTCCATCGCAACGCTGTGGATCGCCTCGGGCGGGTGCGCATAGTCATCCCGTCAATCCTTGCTAACAGGCTCGCCCTTGTCGCCACGCCCCCACGCCGTTCTTCTGGTCGAAGATAATCCGATCATCGCGATGAATACCGAAGCCCTGCTCGAAGACCTGGGCATCACGGATGTGCGGGTGGCCGCCAACCTCGCCGAGGCGCTGGCATTCGTGAACGAGGTCGCGTTCGATTTCGGGCTGCTCGATCTCAAGCTTGGGGATGAGGAAGACAGCCTTCCCGTCGCGGCCCGTCTCGCGGACAAGGGCGTCCCGTTCGCCTTCGCAACCGGCGCGGGTGACGCGATGTACGGGGCGGAACGTCAGAACGCGGTGGCTATTCTCAAGAAGCCCTATCGCCTCGAAGACTTGCGGCGCGTGATCGAGGCGCAATTGGGCCTGTAACTTGTGTAAAGTTACGGCCGCAAGATGGGCCCATGTCGCACCCTGCACTCCATTCAAGATGACGGCATTTGTCAACTATCCGTTCAGCAAGAACGGAACGAATTCCTCAGACAATTGTTTTGCCTTCAACATCACTGAGGGAGACGGAATATGGGCCTTATCATTCTTCTTATTGTCGGTGGCATTGTTGGTTGGCTTGCCAGTCTGATCATGCGCACCGATGCCCAGCAAGGCATTTTGCTGAATATCGTGGTGGGTATTGTCGGTGCGGTTCTCGCCGGCTTCCTGCTGTCCCCGATCCTCGGCGCCGCCCCGATCACGTCGGGCGCGATCAATCTGACCTCCATTGTCATTTCGCTGCTTGGCGCCATCGTGCTGCTTGCGATCGTCAATCTGGTTCGTCGCGGTTCGGTGCGGTAAATAGCCCGACATAAATGCCAAAGAAAAAGGCGCCGGGTCTTCGATCCGGCGCCTTTTTCGTTGCCTGTTATGCTGCGGAAAGGGCGCTCTTGCGAGCTCGGCTCGCAGCCTTGCGGTTCGCCGCTTGGAGATTGGCAAGAAAGTCGGGAAGCGCGACCGGGCGACCGATATGATAGCCCTGGATGATGTCGCATTCCATGGCGGCCAGTGCCTGCAAGACATTCTCGTCCTCCACGCCCTCGGCAACCACCTGCATGTCGAGCTCATGGGCCAGCTTGATGGTGGAATTGATCAGCACCGCATCGCTGCGGCTGGTGAGGATTTGCCGCACGAAGCTCTGGTCAATCTTGAGTTCGGACGCCGGCAAGCGCTTGAGATAGGATAGCGTCGATTGGCCGGTGCCATAATCATCGATGGAGATGTGCACGCCCATCGCCCGGAGCGACTCCAGTTCGGCGATGCCCTGTTCGTCCGCCATGCTGGCCGATTCTGTGATCTCCAACGTAAGATTTTCGGCAGGCATTCCGTAAGTGTCGAGCAGCAGGCGGAGCGGCGCCTCCAGCTTGTTCTTGCCGACCATGCGCATCGAGAGATTGACCGCGACCGAGAGATTGAGCGGCGCGAAGTCGGCAATGGCGCGTTCGAGCACATAGAGCGTCAGCCGCTCAATGCGCCCCGCATCTTCGATGGCGCGGACGAACCGGTCCGGCCGGATAAAGCCCCGCTCGGGGTGAATCCAGCGGATCAGCGCTTCGGCGCTGGTGATGCGATTGCCGTGCAGGTCCAGCTTGGGTTGGTAGGCCACCCACACATCACCCCGGCGCAGCGCCTGCTCGAACTCGTTGAGAATGGAGAGCTTCCAGAACAGCTCGTCCTCCTCGGTCTCGTAGCGCTCCCACAAGATGCCGCGATTGGTGGCGTTGGTCGCCGCGAGGACTGCCTTGGGAATGGCTTCGGACACGCTCATGTCCGGCTTGTCGCAAAAGCCTGCGTGCAAAGTGATGTCGACCGTGAGCTGTTCGACCTGAACCCCCGGCGCGAACAGCGCTTCCAGACCCTCAAGACTGTCGACCACCTGAGGCACATCCTCCCGGCTCCGCCAGGCAAAGCTGTGATTGTCGATCTGGTAGATCCGCTCGTGGCCTGCGGCGAGGATGAGGCGGTCGCGAATCTTGGCGAGCAGCGTGCCCTGCGCCGCGAGGCCAAGCAGCGCCGTCGTTTCCACATAATTGCGCAGGCTGACAACGATCGTCACGCCTTCTTCGCCCTCGTTGAGAACCATGGCGGCCAGATTTGGGAGCCCCGCTTCAGCCGACTTGGTGCTGCGATCCAGCAAGGCCTGCGCGACACTGAGGAGCGACTGTGCGACCAGCGCCGCGACCAGCGTAAGGATCGCCGGGCCGACATCCGGCCGCCAGAGGGTCAGATGTTCCGTGTAAATCTGCGCGGGCACCAGCCCTATGGTTCCGGCCAGATAGAGCGGATAACGAAAGCGGGGCTTGAGCAGGAAGGAGAGGCCGATCAGCGCCAGCGCGAGTAGCATGGCCGGCCACGGCCCCACCTCGACCGGCAGTCCGGCGATCAGCGTTTCCGCTGCGGCGGCAAAGACATAAAGGCTGGAGAGCTTCTCGTGATAGGGGACGTTGAACTGGTCGCCGAAGCCGAAGGCATCGATGCCGACCAGGACCTTCTTGCCCTTGAAAAAGTCCTTGGGGAATTTGCCGGCCAGCACGTCCGAATAGGAAATATGGTCGATCTGGTTCCACCAATAGGACCAATCGATGGGGAAGGAGCCTTCCCCCGGATAGTTGGTGCCGGCAAGCGCCTGGGAAATATCGCGCAATTCCGTACCCAGGACCGGAGCATTGAGCACCAGTCGCCGATAATATTGGTCGGGATCGCTATGCAGCCACACGTTGACGGGCGTGACATAGGGCAGCAACGCCTCCGTCGGCAGCGCCTCGTAGGTTGCCCGCCCATTGGAGCGATTTTCCAGCAGTGCGGCCAGATAGACATCGGCCTTCGAGGCCGCGAGTGCCTTGATGAGCCGGTCGTCCTGCGCAGGGTCCGCTGCAGGTTGGTCGAAAATAATATTGGAGACGATGCGCTCGGCGCCTGCGCGATTCAGGGCATCGATCAGCTCGCCATGGCGCCCGCGCGGCCAGGGCCACGTGCCCAGCGCCTTGATGCTGGGCGTGTCGATCTTAACGATAACCAGCTCGCCGCTCGGCTGCTTGGGAAAGTGCTGGTAGCGCTCGGTGCGCGTCAAATTGTCCAGCGACGTGCCGGCGCCACTCATCATCACGATCATGCCGATGAGGCACGCCGCGGCGAGGATGAGGCTGCGAGCCGACCGGGTCAGTCTCGCAAGGAGGCGCAATCGCAACATGGGTCCACACTCGGGCGGTTCAGTCGCCAGTGGACGTCAATGTCAGGAAACTATGAACAAGTTGTTCACAAGAGATGGAAAGGCTTGTGCGAGGGGACAGGCAGGGAGGTGCGGCGGCGGTCTTCGAGAGCTTGGGCCGACTGTTCGTCGCGACGCGCTGGTGTACCGTCTGCGGTGTGAAACCGGCGTTCTGCTTGCTCTAGCTTGTCGTCGACCGCGGCTGACTATCGCTCGTGACCACCCCGTTCTCCACCCTGATCACCCTGTCGGCGGCGGCAATCGTCTCCGGCCGATGCGCGATAATGAGCCGGGTGATGCCCAATGCAGCGACGGCGCGATTAACCATGGCCTCATGCTCCAGGTCGAGATGGGCGGTGCCTTCATCCAGCAGTAGCAGTGCCGGCTCACGATAGAGCGCGCGGGCAAGGAGGATGCGCTGTTTCTGTCCGCCGGACAGGGTTGAGCCCATATCCCCGACCAGCGTCTCGGTCCGCATCGGCATCGCCTCAATGTCCTCCAGAATGGCAGCGGCTTTGAGGCAATCCCGCAGGCGATCAGGGTCGATCTCCCCAAATGCCGCGACATTATCGGCGATGGACCCAGCATAGAGGACGTCGTCCTGCAGCACCGCAGCGACATACTGGCGAAAGGCGCGGCGGCCGAACTGCGGCAGTGGCTGGCCGTCGATCAGCACCTGCCCCTTGGTCGGATCGATCAGGCCAAGGATGATCTTGGCGAGGGTCGTCTTGCCGCTGCCGGAAGCGCCGGTGATCGCGACATGATCGCCCGGCTTGATGACGAGATCGACGCCCCGCAGCACAGGCGGATCGTGCGGGCCGTAGGCAAAATGCACATCGCGCAGTTCTATCCGGCCGGAGAAGTCGGCGTGGTTCAGTGGTTCGGCAAAGCCCGCATCCTCCTCGCTCTGCACAATGTCCGCGAGCTGATCGAGATGGAGTTCGAGCAAGCGGAGCTTGACGCCTTCATCCAGCAGCGATTGGCCAGCTTGCACAAATTGCGTGCGAAAGGCCAGATAGGCGAACAGGGTGCCGAGCGTGATGGCACCATCCATATTGGCGCGCATGGCGACGAAAATCACTATCACCAGTTCCAGAGCGGGGATCATCGTCTTGGCGGTCTCGTGCCAGGCCTTGACGCGCTCGTGCTGGTAGCGCGCGCCGAGCGCCTCGGTCAGTCGGTTCTGCCAGTAGCTGTGGCGCATCGCTTCGCGGCCGGCGAGGCGCAGCGTGACCATGCCGCGCAAGGTCTCGATGAGCGTGCCCTGTTCGCGGGCGAGGGCCTTCACATATTCCGCCTCACGCTGTTTCTCGCGTGCGAGCAAGGCCAGCCGAACGCCGGAATAAAGGACGAGCCCGACCAGCGTGATCGGTGCCAGTTCGGGCGCGATCAGGAACATCATCACTAGGGTGAGGACCGAGAGCGTGCCATCGATCAACGCGAGCGGCGCGCTTTCGATGAGGAAGCGCTGGATCGGCAGTACGGATTGCACGCGGGTGAGGATGTCTCCCACCTTGCGCTTCTCGAACCAGGCGATGGGCAGGCGGAAGAGGTGGCGGACGATGTTGGAAGTGATGCCGAAAGAGAGCAGAGCGCCTGACGACAGCAGCACATATTTACGCAGCAGCGCCGCGCCGGCACCAATGAGCGCGAGCGCGCCAAATCCCAGCGCCAGCGTGAGCAGCAGGCCGCCGTCCTGCGCAGGCAGAACCTCATCGACGGCGGTGCGCAGATAGAAGGGGCTGGCGAGAATGAAGATCTGCATGACGATGGAGAGGATGACCGTCTGCGCAAAGGTGCGGCGTGCGCCCGTCATGCCGCTCCACAGATCGCGGAAGCGCAGGCGCCGCCTGGCCCGGACGGACTGGAAGTCCTGCGAGGGGCGCAGTTCCAGCGCGACGCCGCTGAAATGGCGTCCCAGTTCGTCGAACTTGTACCAACGCGCGATGCCCACCGGGTCGACGACATAGGCACGGCCCGGCTCGACGCGTTCGAGCACGACAAAGTGGTTCAGATCCCAGTGCAGGATGGCGGGCAGATGCAGAAGATGCAGGCCGGCCAGATCGAGTTTTAGCGGGCGCGGCAGCAGCTGCATGTCGTCCGCAGTCTGCATCAGTTGACGCAGCGTCATGCCCCGCGCGCTCACGCCAAAGCGCTGGCGCAGGGCATTGAGATCAAGCTCATGCCCGTGCCAGTTGGCGACCATTGCCAGCGAGGCGAGACCGCATTCCGCCGCCTCGGTCTGCAGGATCGGGCGAATGCGCCGCCGGCCCATGATTTTGGCAATCAGCGCGTTCATCTAGGACTCGCTGCGGGGAAGGACCGGCGCGAACAGCCAGCGCCACAGGCGGACCCGTTCGATGAGGATAGTCGCGGTGACAGGCTGTCCGTCAATGGCCCTGACCCTGAGGTTGCCCGGCTCTGCGCCTGGCGCTGTCAGATGGATCTCGACCGGCACCGTTGTTTCGCCGGGGTCCATGCGCGTCGCGATCGCCGCAATCGTGCCGCTCAGCGTCGTTGCGTCGGCAGCGCTGCCGCCAGCGAGCGAGACCCGGGCTTGTTGGCCTTGATGAACATCCTTGATCTGGGCGAGCGGCACGGTGACGCGGGCCGTCCATTCCGGCGAGGGGCGCGCTGCGGGTTGGGAAGGGGAGGGCGACGGCGTGTCTGACATGTGCAGGCTTCCCTCGGCCTTGATGGTCCGGCTGAAGCTGCCGAACGCGAGACAGGCTACACCGGCACAGACCAGACCAAGCAACAGCCAGCCGATGGCCTGCCAACGCAGTGGAGGGACGAGGAAAATGTCCCCGTGCAGTCGGTTGTGATGATCGAGTGCTTGTCGCCTGAAGAGTGGCATCCGGTCCCCCTGAGCGGCTTTCTAGGATGCTCTGCTGTCCCGAGGCGATGAAAAAATGCCGTGTCAGGTCATGGCAAATAAAAACCGGGCGGACGATCGCTTATTCGCGCGCGCCCCCCCGGCCATAGGATCAATCTGATCGTGGTGACCAGAAGCGACTGACAAATCAGCCGCGAATGCCACCGCTCGATTCGTGGCTCGGACCACCGCCCGCAACCAGATCGACTTCCTGCTCGCTGAGTTCTTCAACGATCACTTCGTTTACCATCGACGACTCCTGTATTTGGTCGGATCACCCGACCTCGACGACAATAAACTATGGTTAACAAGACGTAAACCAAGTTTACCTTTTTGCACTTAAGGAGCCGCTTGCGCGGCAATTCCACCAAAAATCACATGAATTTAGATACTTAACAGAATTTTGACTGGCTTCGCTAATCGTTGGCCGTCTCAGGGTGAAACAGAGGCGACCCTGGCGGGAGATTTCATGATTCGTTCTATCGCCCTTGGCCTATGCAGGGCGCCACCGGGCGTTATGCTGTGGCGGCAAGAGGAGAGAGGCGGGATGACCCAAGCAACGCTGGACGAGCGCTTACAAAGCTTCGCAGACGAAGCTCAGCGTGGTGCCCATGTCATCGCGCGCCTCCGCCAAGCCTTGGGCGCTGATATCGTGAAGGATGGGACGGACGGCGATTTCGCGCGCCATGTCTCTGATTTCACGAATGTCATGCCGGCGGACATTCCGCTCCCCGGCATCGCCTATCCGCGCACGACCGAGCAGGTCTCGCAGATCATGGCGATCTGCAATGAGGAGCACTGGCCGGTCGTGCCACAGGGCGGCTTGACCAGCCTGTGCGCCGGCGGCCTCGCGGATCGACCCTGCTTGTTGCTGTCGCTCGAACGAATGCGCGGCATCGAGGAATTGGACGAGGCTGGCCGCACGATGACCGTGTTGGCCGGAACGGTGCTGGAGACCGTTCAACGCGCCGCCGACGAGGCCGGCTTCCTGTTCCCGCTCGATCTTGGCGGACGCGGAACGGCGCAGGTCGGCGGCAATGCGGCCACCAATGCTGGCGGCAACCGCGTGCTGCGCTATGGCATGATGCGCGATCTCATTCTGGGCGTTGAAGCGGTGCTGCCGGATGGCACGATCATCTCGTCGCTCAATGTAATGATCAAGAACAACGCCGGTTACGATCTCAAGCATCTCTTCATCGGCAGCGAGGGCACGCTCGGTGTTATCACCCGGCTGGTGCTGCGGATGTTCCCCAAGCCACGCAGCGCCTGCACCGCCGTGGTGGCGGTCGAGGATTATGCGGCCACGCTGGAGTTGCTCAAACAATGCAATTCGGCATTCGCGAGCACCTTGTCCGCCTTTGAGGTGATGTGGCCGGACTTCTACCAGATCGGCACGACGGCGCTGGGTCGCCAGCCGCCCTTACCGCACGGTTACAGCGTCTATGCGCTAGTCGAAGTCCTTGGGACCGACCCGGAACGCGATCCCGAGCGGTTTGAGGAAGTGCTGGGCGGCATGATCGAATCTGGCCTGGTCAAGGATGCCGTCATCGCCCAGTCGGACAAGCAGCGGCAGGAGATCTGGGCGGTGCGCGATTGCCCCGGTGAGTGGCACAAGGGCGTGCATTGGCCGCAAGTGGCCTTCGATGTGAGCCTGCCGACGCGCAAGATCGGCGATTTCATCCCTTATGTACGCGACTTGCTGCTGGAGCGGTGGCCGGATTGCGTGACGGTCTTCTTCGGCCACCTCGCTGATTCCAACCTCCACCTCTCTGCGCGCGTCCCGCGCGACCCGATGCCCGAGCATGAGATGGAGGCGCTGGTTTACAAGGCGGTCGGCGAATGGGGCGGCTCGATCACCGCCGAGCATGGCATCGGCAGCATCAAGCGCGAATTTCTCCACCACTGCCGTACACCAGAGGAACTGGCGCTGATGCGCACGCTCAAGCGCGCGATGGACCCGAACAATATTCTCAACCCGGGCAAGGTGATCTGAAGCGCTGGCTCGGCTTTGCAATTCCTTAAAGGGAGAAGCCCAGTCTATAGGCCCGTTGAGGGCCGGAGCGAGTCGCGGCTGATCATCCATTATCCAGTCGAGAAGGACCGCAGCCGATGGTAAGCCCAACCCCCGCCGGTCGTGCTCTGCTCGATGCGTTCGATGCCATCCGGATCATCAATCTTCCTCACCGGGCCGACCGGCGCCGCGAGATGGCCGCGCAGTTCAAGCGTCTGGGGCTAGACCTCGATCATCCGAAAATCGCGTTCTTCACGGCGAAGCGCTTTTCGGATGCCGCAGGGTTTCCGACGCCGGGAACGCGAGGGTGCTTCGATAGCCATATGAGCGTGCTGCGGGAGGCGGCGGAGGCGGGGCATCGATCCGTCCTGGTGCTGGAGGATGACTTCGATTTCCATGACCGGATAGATACGGTTCTGCCGGCCGCTCTGGCCAAGCTGGGCGAGCTGGAATGGGACATCTTTTTCGGCAGCCTTCTGCCGGGGCAATATGAAGCGACCGAGCGCCCGCTTGAGCTGATCCCACCCGGCAAAGGGCTTGCCGGCTGCCATTTCTACGCCGTGCGCGGCGATACGATCGGCTTTGCCGCGCACTATTTAGCCGCGATGCTGAAGCGCCCCGCAGGCGGGCGGCATCCGGATGGCGAGCCGATGCATTATGATGGGGCGCTGTCTGTCCTGCGCAACCGCCATCCGGAACTGCGCAGCTATGTCGCCAATCCTGACCTTGGGCACCAACGCCTCTCGCGCACGGACATCCACGATGTTCGCTTTTATGACCGCTTGCCGGTCTTGCGCACCTTTGCATCCTTGCTGCGCCGGGCGATCCGCCTGAGCGGGCGGACCCGGCAAATGGGGCGCAAGTCCGTTTAAACCGCAGGGGTAGGGCGATCCTCCCTGCAACACGCCTGATAGATGGCCTTGGCGAGCTGGTGCTCGCCAAACGGTTTGCTCAGGCGATGGATCTGTCCTTCGGGCAAAACCAGCCCCTCGCCATATCCGCTTGCGATGATGATCGGCATGTCGCTCTGCACGGCGGTGATGGCCGCGGCGAGGTCCGTCCCGGTCATGCCGGGCATGGCCTGATCGGTGATGACCAAGTCGAAGCCGCCATCCTTGAATTTTGAAAGGGCATGAGCGCCGTTGACTGCGCTGACGACCTCGTGCCCCAGATCCTCCAGCAGCGCGACCGTGTTCATCAACACCAGTGCATCGTCATCCACCGCTAGGACACGACATTTGGCTTGCGGCGGCAGCGGCGGTTCCTTCGCAGCGGGCGTGGTTGCCTGTGACTGCTCGGCGGCCTGCGGCAGCCACAATTGCGCAGATGTTCCCTTGCCCGGCGCGCTGGTGAGCGTGAACGCGCCGCCGATCTGGCGCGCAAAGCCATGGATCATGGGGAGGCCAAGGCCCGTGCCCTTGCCAACGCCCTTCGTCGTGAAAAAGGGTTCGGTCGCGCGCCTGAGCGTCTCGGCATCCATGCCGATGCCGCTGTCCACCACAGTCAGAACCACATAATGCCCCGCTTCCAGATCGGCGATCTCATTGCTCCGCACGGTCTGGCGGTTTGCCTTGATGATGATCGCGCCGCCATCCGGCATGGCATCGCGCGCATTCACGGCCAGGTTGAGGATCGCCATTTCGAGTTGATTGGCGTCGGCTTTCACCGCCTGCAGTCCGAGTGGAATGATCATGCTGACGGGCCATTCCGGCCCGATGGTGCGCTGGACGAGTTCGGTCATGCCGCGCAGCAATTCGGGAATATGCACGCGACCGATGGACAGCTCCTGCCGCCGCGCGAAGGCGAGCATGCGCTGGGTCAGCGTCGCGCCCCGATCGACGGCCTGCATGGCATTGTCGAGCAGGCGTTGCGTCTCGGCCTGTTCCGGGATCCGTCGGCGCAGCAGGATGAGGCTGCTGTTGATCGCCATCAGCAAATTGTTGAAGTCATGCGCCACGCCGCCGGTGAGCTGGCCGAGCGCTTCCATCTTCTGAGCCTGGCCTAGCGCCTCGCGCGCTTCGTCCAGCGCGCGCTGGGCTGCCTCCCGCTCCGTAACGTCGCGGGTGATCTTGGCGAAGCCCACCAGCGCGCCGGTCTCATCGCGCAGCGCCTCGATGACGACGCTCGCGCGGAAGCGCTCGCCGCCCTTGCGGACGCGCCAGCCCTCCGCCGTGAACCGACCTTCCGAACGCGCGGTCTCCAGGGCACGTTGCGGCTCGCCGGCTGTGCGATCTTCTTCTTGATAGAATTGCGAGAAATGCTGCCCGAGCACCTCGTCCTTGCGATAGCCCTTGATCCGCTCCGCACCGGCATTCCAGCTGGAAACCATGCCCTCAGGGTCCAGCATGTAGATGGCGTAATCGGTGACGGACTGGACGAGCAGGGCGAACTGTTCTTCGCTTTTACGCAGCGCCTGCTCTGCGAGTTTGCGTTCGGTGAGGTCACGAGTGATCCCGGCATAACCGATCAGCGCGCCGTGTGCGTCCCGAACCGGATCGATGACGACATGCGCCCAGAAGCGCGAGCCATCCTTGCGCAGTCGCCAGCCCTCGGATTCGTGCTTGCCCTGTGTCGCGGCGATCTCCAGCGCGCGCTCGGGCATGCCCTTTTCCACGTCTTCGGCTGTGTAGAAGCGCGAAAAATGCACGCCGATAATGTCTTCCGGCCGGAAGCCCTTGAGCTTTTGCGCGCCTGCGTTCCAGTTCGTGATATGGCCCGTGCGATCCAGCATGCACATGGCATAATCGGTGATGCTTTCGACCAACTGCCGATAGCTCTCCAACGATGCTGCCCTGAGGTCTTCGGATGCCTGCACGTCTCGAACCCGCCGTCTGTTCCCAGTTATGCGCCACAACGCGCGAGGATCGACCCCTGTTCCTTCATTTCTTGGCGCAAGTCGAGCGTGGGGCGCGCAAGACAATTGCATCCGGCGGTTCCGCAAGGCAGAGGGGAGCCGCGCCGCCGCACGCATTTGGTCTGATCATTGCCATCCGGCCTCATGCGAGTGCGCGACACTGGTCTTGAGAGAGAGAACTGGAGGAACGCCATGGAGTTTAGCCGCAACAATCCGATGACGGGCGAGGTCGCATCCTCGGCGACCGCGATGAAGGCCGCCGATATCGCGCCGATCGCCGCCAAGGCTGCGGAAGGGTTCCAGAGCTGGTCGGTCATGGGGCCGAATGCGCGACGCGCTGTGCTGATGAAAGCCGCCGCCGCGCTGGAATCCAAGAAGGATGCCTTCGTCGAAGCGATGATGGGCGAGATCGGTGCGACGGCGGGTTGGGCGATGTTCAACCTCGGCCTCGCTGCCAGCATGATCCGTGAAGCGGCCGCGCTCACCACCCAGATCAATGGTGAGGTCATCCCCTCGGACAAGCCCGGCTGCCTCTCCATGGCGCTGCGTGAGCCGGTTGGCGTCATCCTCGGCATCGCGCCGTGGAACGCGCCGATCATTCTCGGCGTGCGCGCCATCGCGGTGCCGCTCGCCTGCGGCAACAGCGTCATCCTCAAGGCGTCCGAATCCTGCCCGCGCACCCATGCGCTGATCATCGAGGCGTTTGCCGAGGCCGGCTTCCCCGAGGGTGTGGTGAACGTCGTCACCAACGCGCCAGAAGACGCGGCCGATGTCGTCGGTGCGCTCATCGATGCGCCGCAGGTCCGCCGCATCAACTTCACCGGCTCGACCGCCGTCGGCAAGATCATCGCCAAGCGCGCTGCCGAGCACTTGAAGCCCGTTCTGCTCGAGCTGGGCGGCAAGGCACCGCTGGTCATTCTGGAAGACGCCGATCTCGATGAAGCGGTGAAGGCCGCGGCCTTCGGCGCGTTCATGAATCAGGGCCAGATCTGCATGTCGACCGAGCGGATCATCGTGGTCGATGCTGTCGCTGATGCCTTCGCCGCCAAGTTCAAGGAGAAGGTCGCCTCCATGCCCGTGGGTGATCCCCGTCAGGGCAACACCCCGCTCGGCGCGGTGGTGGACGCCAAGACCGTGGCGCACTGCCAGAGCCTGATCGAGGACGCGCTGGCCAAGGGTGCGACGCAGCTCACCGGCGGCGAGACGACGCACAATGTGCTGATGCCCGCCCATGTCATCGACAAGGTGACGCAGGACATGAAGCTGTTCCGCGATGAGAGCTTCGGGCCGGTCGTCGGCATCATTCGCGCCCGCGACACCGAGCATGCGGTCGAACTGGCCAACGACACCGAGTATGGCCTCTCGGCGTCGGTGTTCACCAAGGATATCGCCAAGGGCCTCGGCATCGCGCGGCGCATTCAGTCCGGCATTTGCCATGTCAACGGCCCGACCGTGCATGACGAAGCCCAGATGCCCTTCGGCGGCGTCAAGGGTTCGGGCTATGGCCGCTTCGGCGGCAAGGCCGGCATCGACAGCTTCACCGAGCTGCGCTGGGTAACGGTGGAAACCCAGCCGGGCCATTTCCCGATCTGATCGGGGTGCGATCATAGCGCCAGGGAGCTCGCGCCTTCTGAAGGGAAGGGGCGGGCTTCCTTCGTTTTGGGCGCGCTGTTTGTCCATTCTTTCATTCCCGTTCGTGTCGAGCGAAGTCGAGACACGGCAAGCACAGGTCCTGAGTGCCTCGACTTCGCTCGACACGAAAGGCGCGCTTGGTGCTGCGGAACGTCGCGCCGGTCCTGCTTCCTTCAGTGCTCCTGCGCAGGCAGGAGCCTAGGGCCCAGCCGCAGTGCCCTTGCGCCCTGGGTTCCTGCCTCCGCAGGAACACGGCAGGGGTGCGCGACAAGTCAAAGCCAGTGCTCGTGAGAAGGCAGGAGCCCAGGGCTCAGCCGCCCGACCATCGTCCTACTTCTGACCGCCGCCACCCCGCAGCAGCCGGCATACGATTGATCCCACCACATTGCCACTGCGCCCCCACGACGGTACAGCGCTCCCTCGGGCAGATGAGGCGCCGGCGCGGGTCGGCTGGGTTAGGCCCGCACGGAAAGGGCAATATTCTCGATGACGCACGACCATGTCTTGATCGCCGGTGGCGGCATTGGCGGCCTCGTCCTGGCCCTCACGCTTCATCAGATCGGCGTGCCCTGCACGGTGTTCGAGAGCGTGCGCGAATTGAAGCCGCTCGGTGTGGGCATCAACATCCAGCCCAATGCCATTCGCGAACTGGAAGATCTCGGCATAAGCGAGGCGGATCTGGACGAGGTCGGCATTCCCGCGCGGGAATGGGCGCTGGTCGGGCTGAATGGCCGCGAGATTTATTCCGAGCCGCGCGGCAAGGTCGCCGGCTATGACTGGCATCAATATGCTGTCCACCGGGGTGCCTTCCACCTGATGCTCTGCCGCAAGGTGGTCGAGCGGCTCGGCCCGGAGGCTCTGAAGCTCGGCCATAAGGTGACCGGCTATCGCAAGCGGGCGGAGGGTGGCGTCACCGCGCTGGTCGATCTCGCCGGCGGCGGCAAGGTCGAGGTCGATGGCACCCTGCTGTTCGGAGCCGATGGCATCCATTCCAGCGTCCGCGCGCAGATGCACCCGGATCAGCCGCCGATCCACTGGGGCGGCACGATCATGTGGCGCGGCACCGCGCGCGGCGTGCCGATCCGCACCGGATCGTCCTTCGTGGGCCTAGGCACCAGCCGGCACCGCGTGGTGATCTACCCGATCTCGCATCCCGACGAGGAGGGGCTGGCCGATATCAACTGGATCGCCGAGAAGACCTACGATACCGATCATGACTGGCGCAAATCCGGTTGGTTCCGCCCGGTCGAACTCGCCGAATTCGCGCATGAGTTCGACGGGTTTGTCTATGACTGGCTGAATCTGCCGGAGCTGCTGGCCAAGTCGGATGTCGCCTATGAGAACCCGATGATCGACCGCGATCCGCTGCCGACCTGGGTCGATGGTCCGGTCGCGCTGATGGGCGATGCCGCGCATCCCATGTATCCGACCGGTTCGAACGGCGCATCGCAGGCTATCGTCGATGCGCGGGTGATCGGCCGTGAATTGCTGGCGCATGGCGTGACACCGGCCGCGCTGCGCGCCTTTGACGAGAAGCTCTGCGGTCCCATCGGGCAGGTCGCCATGCGCAATCGCGGCTCCGGCCCCTTCGGGCTGCTGGAACTGGTCGAGGAGCGCTGCGGCGGTGCGTTCGAGGACATTGAGGATGTGCTGCCCGCTGCCGAGCGCTCTGCCTTCATGCTGGCCTATCAGCAGGCGGCCGGCTTCGCACGCGATACGCTCAACGCCGCGCCGCCCACCATCGAGCCGGGCGCGCTGGTCGCAAAGGTCGCGGCATGACGCTGCCCGCGCCCGGCCTCTCGCACGTCTGCGATTTCGAGATCCGGCTCGATCCTCCGCATGAGATGGGCATTACACCGGCTGGCACACGGCGGATCATCCCGGTGGTCGGCGGCACGGTGACAGGGCCGTTGCTCAATGGCACGCTGCTGAACGTCGGCGCAGACTGGCAAACCGTGCAACCCGGCGGCGTGGCGCAGCTCGATGCCCGCTACGCTATGGAAACGCACGACGGCGCCGTCATCGAGATCGTGGGCCTCGGCATCCGCCATGCCTCGCCCGAGGTCGCGGCCCGCATCGCGTCCGGCGAACAGGTGCCGCCGTCCGACTATTACATGCGCTCTTTCATTCGACTGGAAACTGGCCATGCGGGGTACGACTGGGTAAACCGCGCCCTGTTTGTCGCCACGGGCGGCAAGGTCGGCCCGACGGTTCGGCTTTCGGTTTATAGGATCGATTGAGCGCCGTCGGGATCGACGCCGTTCATAAGAGCGATCAGGTGACTGGCATGGGCCGTTCCGGCCGCCTGCACTGCGGTTTCGAGCTGCCGATAGGCTTCCAGGACCGCCCGGCCGTGATCGGTGAGGCGCGATCCGCCCCCGCTGGCGCCGCCCTTGGCGGTTTCGATTAGCGGGGCGCCCCATCCCGTGTTGAGAATATCGACCATGTCGCGGGTGCGGCGATAGCTCGTGCCCACCGCGCGGCCTGCCGCCGCGATCGACCCCGTCCGCGCGATCTCCGCGAGCAACTGCGCCTTGCCCGGACCGATGGCGATCACGCCATCGGCGATGACCTGCGCCTTGATCTTCAGCGTTGTTCCGCCGTCCTCACTCACGCTCTGCCGACCTCCTCCGCGCGCCTCTTGCGCATTCAGGACACTTGACACAGCGCCCCGCAGACGTCGATGTGTGCAATGTCATACATCGATCGAAGGGCGGACCTCATGACTCATCTGCTGCGCCGTTGCGCCGTGCTGCTCGGCCTGCTGGCGCTGGTCGCGTGCGGCAAGCCCGAGCCGGCGCCGCAGATCGCGGCTGCTGCCGACCTGCGCCTCGCGCTGACCGATGCGGCGGCGGCGTTCGAGAAAGAGACCGGTGAGAAGGTGGTGCTCAACTTCGGTGCCTCGGGTAATCTCACGCGGCAATTACAGCAGGGCGCGCCGTTCGAGCTCTTCCTCTCCGCCGATGAAAGCTATGTGACGCAGCTCGCCAAGGCCGGCAAAACTCGCGACGAAGGCCGGCTCTACGCCATCGGGCGCCTGGCGCTGATCGCGCCTAAGGGCTCGCCACTTAGGCTCGATTCGCAGCTTGCCGGTCTGCGTGAGGCGCTGGCGCGCGGGGACATCAGCCGCTTTGCCATCGCCAATCCCGAACATGCGCCTTATGGTCGCCGCGCGCAGGAGGCGCTGGATCATGCTGGCCTGTGGAAGCCGCTTCAGGATAAGCTCGTGCTGGGGGAAAATGTGTCGCAGGCGCTGCAGTTCGCCACGGAAGGCGGGGCGCAGGGCGGCATCGTCGCGCATTCGCTGGTGCTCGATCCTGCTGTGAAGGGCAGGGCGGCCTATGTGCTGATCCCCGCCAACTGGCACACCCCGCTGCGCCAGCGCATGGTGCTGATGAAGACGGCGGGGCCGGTGGCCGAGCGCTTCTATGCCTATCTGGCCCAGCCTGCTGCCAAGGCGATCTTCGCCAAATACGGCTTCACCCTGCCGGCCGGAGCACTCTGACCGGCGATGGACTGGCAAGCGCTCAATCTCTCGCTCCTGCTCGGGGCGCTCACCGTCGCGATCCTGCTGCCGCTGGCTTTGGTGCTCGGGCGCTGGCTGGCGCTGGCGCGCTTTCGCGGCCGGGCGGTGATTGAGGCGCTGGTGACGCTGCCGCTGGTGCTGCCGCCGACGGTGATCGGCTTTTACCTGCTCTCCGCCATGGGGCCGCAAAGCTGGGCTGGGCGAGCATGGGCGGCGCTGTTCGGTAGCGGGCTGGCGTTCAGCTTCGAGGCGATCCTCGTCGCCTCGGTGCTGGTCAATCTCCCCTTTGCGGTTCAGCCGGTGCAGCGGGCTTTCGAGAGCATCGATGCCGATCTGCGCGATGCCGCGGCGACCTGCGGGCATTCGCTCTGGCGCAGCCTGTGGCGGATCGAACTGCCGCTCGCCTGGCCGGGCATTCTCACCGGGGCCGTGCTAACCTTCGCTCACACGCTGGGCGAGTTCGGCGTGGTGCTGATGGTGGGCGGGTCGATCCCGGGCAAGACGCGCACGCTGGCGCTCTCGCTCTATGATCGCGTGCAGGCGTTCGACATGGCGTCAGCCAATGAGATGGCGCTGCTGCTGATGGCGGTCCCGCTGGTGGCGGTCAGCCTTGTCTTCCTGCTGGGCCAGAGGGGGCGCCGACATGGCTGAGGCGAGCGGCGAGGGCGTGACCCTGCATCTGCGCCATCATGCGCCCATCGCGCTGGACGTGGAACTCACTCTGGCGCGTGGACGGACCTTGGCGCTCGTCGGTCCTTCGGGTGCGGGGAAAACCTCCATCTTGCGCGCGATTGCGGGGTTGTTGGCACCTGCCAGCGGGCGGATCAGCGTCAACGGCCAGTGTTGGCTGGACACGCAGGCCGGCGTGCAGATGGGCGCGCGGGACCGGCATGTCGGCTTCGTGTTCCAATCCTACGCCCTGTTCCCGCACATGAGCGCGCGGCAGAATGTGATGGAAGCGTTGCTGGACATTCCGGCGACGCAGCGACAGGGGCGGGCGGATGCGCTGCTGGCGCAGGTCCATCTCGAGGGGCTTGAGGAGCGGCGCCCCCGAGAACTCTCCGGCGGACAGCAACAGCGCGTCGCGCTGGCGCGGGCGCTCGCGCGCGATCCGCAGGTGCTGCTGCTCGATGAGCCATTCTCCGCCGTGGATCACCCGACCCGCCGGGCGCTCCATCGCCTGCTGGTCGAATTGCGCGCCCGCTCGGACATTCCCATCATTCTCGTGTCCCATGATGTGCGCGATGCCGCCGATGCCGCCGATGAGGTCGCGCTGGTGCTGGATGGCCGGATCGTGGAGCAGGGCGATCCGCATAGCCTCATGAGTGATCCGCAGAGCCGCTTGTCGCGCTGGCTTGCCGGCTAAGCCCGGCTGGCCGCTTCCGGAAAGCCCGCCACCAGCGCGTCCAGCCCGGGCTCGAAGCTCCCTTGAAAGTCCAATATGCGATCGAGGAAACTGTGCATCGGCCCGTTCGCCTCGAAGGCCGACCAGCCCAGCACGAAGGAGATGACTGCGGCCTGCCGGGCAAGGGCCTGCTGCTGCGGTAGGCCCAGCGCCAGCAGTGGCGCGGCGATGCGGTGCGCGTGGACCGCTGGATCGGCCTCCGCCGGCGGGCGAGACACTGCACAGAGCAGCGCGCCATCGCGATGGGCAAGGAAGCTGCGCCGCAGAGCCCGCCCGAACTGCCGCAGCCAGTCGCGCCAATCCTCAGCGTGGGTAACGTCCGCATAAGCCCGGCCATGAATGCGGCGGGCCATCAGACCCAGCAACTCGGCCTTGTCTTTGACGTGCCAATAGATCGCCGGGGCTTGCACATTGAGGCGCGCGGCCAGCTTGCGCATGCTCAGCGCGTCCAGCCCGTCAGCCTCCAGCTGGGCAAATGCCGCGCGCAGCAAGCGCTCGATATCCAGCGGGACGGAGATGGGGGAAGCCATAAAGGATCATTGACTCCTTAACACCGTTAAGTCAATTTGCCTGCAGTGGTTTAAACTGGAGAGGCGCCTGTCATGGCCTATGTTCGCAATGCCTGGTATGTCGCGGGATGGTCGCATGAACTGGAGGCGGAGAAACCCTTTGCCATCTCCATCCTCGGCGAGCGGATCGTCATCTGGCGCACGGCATCCGGCGCGCTCCACGCGTTGGAAGATCGCTGCGTCCACCGCCTCGCGCCGCTTTCGCTGGGCCGCTGTGAAGGCGAGCGGCTGCGCTGCATGTATCATGGCCTGCTGTTCGATGCGGACGGGCAGGTCGTCGAGATCCCCGGCCAGGCGCAGCTTCCGCCGCAGGCCCGCGTGCGCCGCTATGCCGTGGTGGATCGCCATAGCTGGCTGTGGGTCTGGATGGGCGATGTCGACGCGGCCGATGAGCGCCTGATTCCGCCCGCCGTGGGGCTAGACCATCCCGATTACATCCTCGGCCACGGCCATCTCGATTATGCGGCGGAAGCGCGCCTCATCAATGACAATCTGCTCGATTTCAGCCATTTGACCTTCGTCCATGCAGAGAGCTTCGGCTCCGGGCCGCAATTTGCCGAGACGCCGGCGCGGATCACGCCGCTGGAGCGGGGCATCCGCTATGAGCGCTGGACGGAGAACGCCATCGGATCGGCCTCGCGCCGCAGTCCCGAACCGATGGACAGTTTCATGAGCTATGATTTCCTCATTCCCGGGGTCCTGCTGATGACCGGCGGCGTCTTCCCGCTCGGCACCGCCAAGGCTTGCGACTATGGCCAGCCGGACCTGTCGCGGGCGGTGAGCGGCGTCACCTTCACCAGCCAGGCCGTGACGCCGATGCGCGACAAGAGCGCACGCTATTTCTTCTCCTGGGGGCCGCATCGCAGCCATGGTGACGAGGCGCTGCGCGACGTTTTGATGCGCATGGCCGATCAGGCCTTCGCCGAGGACAAGGTGATGATTGAGGCCCAGCAGCGCGTGATCGATGACACGGAAGAGGTGCAAGTGATGCCCACCGTGCACGATCGCGGCGTGACCCTGTTTAATCGTCTGGTCAAGAAGCTGGCGCGGCAGGAGAGCGGTTCGGAGTTGGCAGCTGCCTGACGCGGTACGTCTCACACGTTCTTGCGCCGTTTTTCCAAGCCTGGTGCCCGTCCGGTCATCCGCTTGTAGAAGCGCGAGAAGTAGGATGGGTCGTCAAAACCCAGTTCCGCCGCAACCTCGCTGCAGCCGGCATTGGTGAAGCGTAGCAACCGCCGCGCCTCGAACAGCAGCCGGCGGTTGATGATCTGCAGCGGCGTCATGCCCAAGCTGGCCTGCGTCTGGCGCGAGAGCGTGCGGACCGTGCAATGCAGCCGCTGCGCATAATGCTCGATCGGTCGATGCTCGCGATAAGTTGCCTCGACCATAACGCGAAACCGCTCGGCCAGGGTGGACCGCGCGGCATCTAGCGGCGCACCGGCAGCAAGGGTCGTGCGTAGCCAGGCTTCGGCAAGCGCATGATGCAGCCGCTGGCCATTGGGTGCGAACCGGTCCTGCTCGGCCTCGACCAGCGCGGTGCCCAAAGCATCCAGACGCGCGGTCAGCGCTGCGTCCGGTCGCAGGATCGCCGGCGTCCGGAGATGTTGCCCCAGCGCATCCTGCCGGGTGAGACTGTCCACAAAATCCTGTGAGGCCGTCACGACAATACCTTCGACATCGGGCGAGAAGCCGAAGCCATGCACAATTCCGCTCGGCGCGCAGACCAGCAAAGGACCGGCCTCCCGCCGATCCTCCCCCGCAAGATGCAGCCGCACCTCGCCCCGTGCCACACACAGCATCTGCGTGAGCGAAGCATGGGTATGGGGTGCGATTTCCCAGTCATAGCGCCGGCTGCGCACAGCAATCGTCTCGGCGTGGAAAAAGTCCTCGCGCCGTGACGCCTTGTCCTCGCCATAGAGATCGTAAGCTGGGACGATCGCTTCGCGGGAATGGCGTGGGGGATGGGTGAGGGCAGTCATGTCCGGAAAATACCAGAGCTTGTCGCAACTGTCCCTTCCCAAATGCGCGCCGTCATGCGGATATGCGGCCAAGAGTCTGCGAGGAGGATGGAATGACACAGGTGTGCATCATTGGCGCTGGGCCGGCGGGTCTGCTGCTAGGGCATCTGCTGCGGGCTGAGGGCATCGATTGTATCTTGCTGGAGCGCCAGACGCCCGATTATGTGCTCGGCCGCATCCGTGCCGGCGTGCTGGAGCGCGTCACCGTCGAGCTGATGGAACGCCTTGGCCTTGATGCGCGGCTCAAGGCCGAGGGTCTGGTGCACGATGGCTTCAACCTGGCCGATGGCGAGCGGCTGATTCGCATCGATATCGCCAAGCTCACCGGCGGCCATGTCGTCGTCTACGGCCAGACCGAGCTGACCAAGGATCTCATGGATGCCTGTGACGAGCGCGGGCTGGAGGTCGTCTATGGCGCTGCCGATGTCGCCCTGCACGAGATCGAGAGCGACACGCCCTATGTCACCTACAGCAAGGATGGGCGCGAACACCGCGCGGACGCGCGTATCATCGTCGGTTGCGATGGCTATCATGGTCCCAGCCGTCAGGCGATCCCGGTCAGTGCCGGCCAGTCCTACGAGCGGGAATATCCCTTCGGCTGGCTCGGGATCCTCGCCGATGTGCCGCCCTGCAATCACGAGCTGATCTACGCCAATCACGAGCGCGGTTTCGCGCTGGCCTCCATGCGCAGCGAGACGCGCAGCCGCTATTATGTCGACGTGCCGCTGACCGAGAAGATCGAGGACTGGCCGGATGAGCGCGTGTGGGACGAGTTGGCGATCCGCCTCGGGCCGGATGCCGCGGCGCACATCACCCGGGGCCCGGCGTTGGAGAAGTCCATCGCGCCACTGCGCTCCTTCGTCTTCGCGCCGATGCGCCATGGCAGCCTGCTGCTCTGCGGCGACAGCGCCCATATTGTGCCGCCCACCGGCGCCAAGGGCCTCAACCTTGCCGCTAGCGACGTGCATTATGCTGCCGCGGCGCTCACCGCCTTCTTCAAGCGCAACGATGCCGATGCCGTCGCCGGCTATTCGGACAAGGCCCTGGCCCGCGTCTGGAAGGCCGAGCGGTTCAGCTGGTCGCTGACGCGCCTCATGCACCGCTTCCCCGAAGACGGCCCCTTCGAGCGCGCCATGCAGGTTGCCGAACTGGACTATATCGCCGGCAGCGTCGCCGCGCAGACCAGCATCGCCGAGAATTATGTGGGACTGCCGGTTTAATCGGTAACGGCATCGTTCATGGGGGAACCACGTGGCCGGATCAGCGCACGCTCCACCGCAATCATATTGTCAACTTAAACGTTAGACATTATAACGTGAGACGATCGGGACGTAGACCGAGCCGACTGATCTGCCCTGAGAGCAGGAGTTTTGATCATGGATCATGTCACATCCACATTGTCGACCCCGGTGGTCCTCACCGTGCCAGGATTGGACGGCAGCGGCCCCGCGCATTGGCAGAGCATTTGGGAGCGTGAGAGCGAGGAGTGCGTCCGTGCCGACCTCGGCAATTGGGCGCGGCCCAACCGCACGCATTGGGTGAGCAAGCTCAATCTGGCGATCCGCAGCGCGGGCCGGCCGGTCATTCTGGCGGCGCACAGTTTGGGGTGCCACGCCGTCGCTGCCTGGGCTGCGATGGAGCGGCCGGACTTCGGCTATCCGGTTGTCGGCGCGCTGCTCGTTGCGCCGCCCGAACTGGATCTGGCACCGCTGGATGAGCGGCTGGAGCCATTCGCTCCGGCCTCACGCGCGCCATTGCCTTTCCCCTCGATTTTGGTGGCGAGCCGCGACGATCCATACATCCAATACCACCGGGCAAGGCGTCTCGCCCAGTTCTGGGGCAGCCGTTTTGCCGATGCCGGCGCAGTCGGCCATATCAACGCGGCGTCTGGCCTCGGCAGCTGGGGATTTGGGCGCTTCCTCCTGGCCCGGCTCCACGGGGCAGGGCGCAAAGATAGGCACGGAACAGCGGCCTCAGTCTGGCCGATGGAAAGCGCAAGCGTCGACCTTTCGGCCTGATCCTGCTCGAAGGCCTCGCTCGGGGCTAAAGCTCCACGCAGCCGCCGTCCACATACAGGTCGATGCCGGTGATGAAGCTGGCTTCGTCCGAGGCGAGGAACAGCACCGGGCGAGCGATTTCCTCCGGCGTGCCCATGCGCTTCATCGGGATGGCGTCGATCATCATCGCGCGCATGCCCGCCACGGCCTCGGGTGGCAGGCCGGAGCGGTTGATGATCGGCGTTTCGGTCGGGCCCGGGCTGACCATGTTGACGCGAATGCCACGGCTGATCAACTCGACAGCCAGGGTGCGCGCCACCGCGCGAAGGCCCGCCTTGGCGGCGGCATACATGGCATTGCCTGGCACGGCGGCGACCGATCCGATCGAGCCGGTGATGACGATGGCGCCGCTCGGTGCCTGCCCCATCAGCGGTAGGGCCTTCTGAACGGCAAAGAAGCAACCGCGCAGATTGACGTTGTGCACCTCGTCCCACTGCGCCAGCGTCACCTCTTCCACGGGAGCGAAGGCACCGATTCCGGCATTCACGAACAATATGTCGATCCGCCCATGCGCCGCGCGGATGGCATCAAGCACGGCGTCGTTGCTGTCGATCTGCGCGATATCCGCCTGAAAACCCTGCGCGCCGGGAATCGCCGCCACGGTCTCGTCGATGGTCGCCTGCGACCGCCCAGTGAGGAACACATGCGCGCCCTCGGCTGCAAATCCTTGCGCAGCAGCACGCCCGATCCCGCTGTTGCCGCCAATGACGAGCACAACCTTGTCCTGAAACCGCATCGCTCTCTCCCGTTGATTTTGTCCGGAGCCTAAACGGATGGAGGCGAAAGGCAAATGAGGGATTTGAGGCTATCCCTCAGCGAGCGCTGACCGCCTTCATTCGACCACTTCCAGCACCCGCATCCCCTTGGTCCGGCTGGTGAGGTGATATTGGCGGCAGAGAGCGCAGCGATAGGGGCGGAGCGTAATCGTTGCGCGGAGCGCCACCGCGCGGGCGTCCGCTTCGGTGGCATAGCGCTTCTTTTTGGCGCAAATCCCAGCTCTTGTTCGCATTCGTCCCTCGTTCCGGGTGGCTTGCAGGCTGACGGCTACCCGACGCAATTGCCAGCGCCCAACTTCCCATGCAGTTTGGCGCGGATGAGCGAGAATCACCAGCCTGCCGCCACCAGCCTTCCCGTCAGCCAGCGCGCGCCCGACACGCTGCCCTGGTGGCAGGGCGCGACGATCTACCAGATCTATCCGCGCAGCTTCGCCGATTCCAATGATGACGGCGTCGGTGATCTCCCGGGGATCACCGCGCGTCTGGATCATGTCGCCAGCCTGGGGGTAGACGCGATCTGGCTCTCGCCCTTCTTCACCTCGCCGATGCGGGATTTCGGTTACGACGTCGCCGATTATTGCGATGTCGACCCGATCTTCGGCACCCTCGCCGATTTTGATGCCCTGCTGGCCCGCGCCCACGAGCTGGGACTGCGGATGATCATCGATCAGGTCTTTGCCCATACCTCCGATCAGCACCCCTGGTTCCAGGCCAGCCGATCCGATCGGCAGGGCGACCATGCCGGGTGGTACGTCTGGGCGGACCCTAAGGCGGACGGCTCGCCGCCTTCCAACTGGCAGAGCGTGTTCGGCGGCCCTGCCTGGACGTGGGATGCCCGGCGGCGGCAATATTATTTCCACAATTTCCTGCGCGAGCAGCCGCAGCTCAACGGGCATCATCCGCAAGTGCAGCAGGCCTTGCTCGATGTTTCGCGCTTCTGGCTGGACCGCGGGGTGGACGGCTTCCGGCTCGATGCGCTCAACTTCCTGATGCACGATCCGCGCCTGCGCCCCAATCCGCCGCACCCGAACCAGGCCGGGCAGCGCACGCGGCCGTTCGATTATCAGGAGCGCCGCTACAATCAGGGGCACCGCCATATTCCGCGCTTCATCGAGCGGGTCCGCGCGCTGATGGACAGCTATGATGACCGGTTCACGGTTGCGGAGATCGGTGGGGACGAGGCCCTGCGCGAGATGAAGCTCTACACCAGCGGCGAGAACCGGCTGAACACCAGCTACGGCTTCGATTTTCTCTATGCCGACGCGCTGACCCCGCGCGTGGTGGCGGATGCGATCGGCCAGTGGCCGGACCGCGCCGGCATGGGCTGGCCGAGCTGGGCATTCGAGAACCATGACGCGCCCCGCGCCGTCACCCGCTGGCTGTCTGACGGCGCTGAGCCCGAGATGCGAGCGCGATTCGCCGCGATGAAGATGCTGCTGCTCACCTGCCTGCGCGGCAACATCTTCCTCTATCAGGGCGAGGAACTCGGGCTGACGCAGGTGGATGTGCCGTTCGAGGATTTGCAGGATCCCGAGGCCATCGCCAACTGGCCGCTGACCCTCAGCCGCGACGGCGCCCGCACGCCGATACCATGGAAAGGGGACGCGCCTCATGCCGGCTTTTCAAGCGTGAAGCCGTGGCTGCCGGTGGGGGCTGACCATCCGGCCCTGGCTGTCGACAAGCAGGAGGCAGAGGAGGGATCGTTGCTCCATCTCACCCGCGCGCTGTTCGCCTTCCGCAAGGGGCAGCCCGCTTTGCGCTGGGGCGCCATCCGCTTTCTGCAGGTCGATGAGCAGGTGCTGCTCTTCGAGCGGCGCTTTGGCGAAGAGCGCCGGCTTTGCCTGTTCAATCTGGGGGCTGAGCCTGCGCCTTGGCCCAAGCGGCTCGGTCTGGCGGCGCCGTTGATGCAGGTCGGCGGCGCGGCAAAGGGCGATCTGCCGGGCTATTCGGGCTGCGTTCTGGAGCCCTGATCGCCTGCGCTTCGGTTGGTCAGGGGGAGATCGCTTGTCCGTCAGCCGGGGCAATCCGGTATCGCTGCAGCACGAAAACGGCCGGGAAGGCCGGGCTGACGGACAAGGCCAGCGCTCTCATGCATGAATTAGCTTAACCGGAGCCTAACGGGAACTTTCGCGATAGAAAAATGTGCGAAAAGGCACGGTGACCCGCAGCAGAAGAGGCGGCGGCGCGCCTTCAATCCTTGCGGGAGACCATGCCGGTGTGGTCCGGCATCGCCAGCGCTGCTGCCACACCGGGGCGGGCCTTCATCCGCGCCATCCACGCCATGGCCTGCGGCGTGCGGGTTTCGTTCCACAGATCGGGGTAACTGCGCGGCATGGAGATGGCCATGGCGAAGACGGCAATGTCGGCCAGCGTGAACATGCCCCCGACCAGCCAGTCATGGCCCGCGAGCGCGCTTTCCACCCGGTCGGTCACGTCCTCCAGATTGGCGCGCCAGCCCTCAAGCTCTCGCTCGGAGAAGCCGCCCTTGGCCGCCAGCTCCCATTTGTCGCGCTTTTCCTTGAGCGGGATGCGCTTGAGTCGCGCCTCGAACTCGCCCTCGGGCAGCGCCTTGGCCATGCCGGGGATCACCCGATGCCAGGCGAGGAAGGAGAGGGACGGGCGGAACACCTCATCGACATATTTGGTCCAGATGCGCATCTGCCCCTGCAGATAGGGATCGGCCGGCTTGAGCGGCGGGCCGTCGAAGGCGTCGTCAATATATTCGTTGATGACCGTCGATTCCGTCAGCACCCGCCCGTCGTGGACAAGCGTCGGCACCTGTCCGGCTGGGTTGATCGCGACATAGGCCGGCGCATGCTGCTCGAACTTCATCAGGTTGATGTAATGGCTGGTGAAGGGCACGCCTTTCTCATGAATGGCCTGCAAGACCTTCAGGCTGTTGGAAGCCGGCTCGCCATGATAGAGGTCCACGGTCATTGGTTGTAAATCCCCATAATAAGAGTGGTAGCCATGAGGCGAGGAGAGGCATGAAGACAGTAGCAGGCACGATGGCCTTCATCACCGGCGGTGCGAGCGGCATCGGCCTTGGCATGGCGCGCGCGCTGGCGGCGCAGGGCGCCAGGATCGCGGTGTGCGATGTGCGCGCCGATCATCTGGCGCAGGCGGCGCAGGTCGCGGCGGACGAAGGCTGGGCGGACCGCTTCCGCGCGCTCCAACTCGATGTCCGCGACCGCGACGCCTTTGCCGCCGCGCTGGACGACGCCGAGGCCGCGCTCGGCCCGCTGCAGATCCTCATCAACAATGCCGGCATCGGCATCCAGGGCCCGGTCGATGAAGCGACCTATGCGGATTGGGATTGGGCCATTGGCGTCAATCTGATGGGCGTGGTCAACGGCCTCGTTTCGGGCCTGCCACGCATAAAGGGGCATGGGCTGGGCGGGCATGTCGTCAACACCGCCTCGCAGGGTGCGATCATGCAGGCGCGCGCCACGCGCGGCGTCTACGCGCCGACCAAGGCGGCGGTCATTTCCATGACAGAGCATCTCAAGCTGGAGCTGGATGCCAAGGGCAGCAGCATGGGGGGCAGCAGCATGGGAGGCGGCGCGATCGGCGCCACGGTGGTGTGCCCCGGCCCGGTGCGCACCAATATCGAGGAGACCGAGCAGCACCGCCCGGCGGAGTTTCAGGTGGATACGCCCTTCCGCCACCGGGACGAAACGGCGCCGCCCGGCGCCTTGCCGCCGACGGCGCCGGGTTTCTGGCTCGACCCGTTGACCGTTGGGGAGATGACCGTGGACGCGATCCTCACCGGCAAGCTCTATGTCATCACCCACCCGGCCTTCATCGACTCGGTGAAGGCCCGTCATGCCGGCATCGAGGCGGCGATGGCGGAGGATTATCTGCCGCGCTGAGGCCATGGCGCGCGGCGGGGCGCCAAGCCGGGCGTTGCCGGGCATGGCGCCACTCAACACGCAGTTGAGAACCGCACAGGCGCTCAGTGCGCCGCCTCGGCCTGACGCCGGCGGAACTCATAAGTATCGCCTTCCTCGCCGCTCTCATTGAGCGTCGCACGGCGCATGTCGCGGCGATACTGGTCGGTTTCCAGCGGCGTCGCGGCGTGCAGAGCATAGCGATTGTCCCAGATCACGATGTCGCCGACCGTCCACTGGTGGCGATGGATATATTTGGGCTGGGTCACATGGGCGTACAGCTCTTCCACAAAGGCATGGCCCTCATCGTCGCTCATGCCGACCACGCCCACGCAATGCCCGCCGACGAACAGTGCCTTGCGCCCTAGCGGCGCCTCACGCACCAGCGGATGGTGCACCGGCGGCATCGGCATTGCGGCCTTCATTTCCTCGGTGACCTCAAGCCCGGCATATTGGCGGCCGCGCCAGAAATCGTGGATGCCGGTCATGCCATCCACCCTGTCCTTCATCGCCTGCGGCAGATCGTCATAAGCCGCGCGCAGATCGAGGAACAGTGTGTCGCCGCCAACCTCCGAGGGCGGGCACTCCACACCGCGCAGCATCGACCATTTAGAGGGCAGGGGGTTGAACGAGCTGTCCGCATGAAAGCGCTCGGCGCCCTTGGCGATGTTCGCATTGGCCGGGGTCAGCGGCTTGATATTGCCATCAGGATCGAGATTGCCGGCCGAGAACAGCTCCGGCGCGATCCGGCCCGCCGGGCGCTTGCCATAATTGGGCGGATATTCCAGCGGCCCGAACAGCCGGGCGAAGCGGATATGCTCCTCATCCGTGATCGGCCCCTGCCGCACGACGCAGACGATGTGCTTGTCCATCGCATCCTGCACCGCCTGGCGTAGATCCTCGGTTGGCTCGGCCTTGAGGTCCGCCCCGACGATCTCGCCGAAGAACAGGGGATGAAGCTGATTGACGGTGATCATGGGCGTCCTCTCTCGTCTCTCCCGCCTTTGCTTGCTTGAGTCTGCGGCGGTTTTCGGCGCGGAGTGTGAGCCGGTTACAGGATCGAGTCAATATGGTTGGATTTTGCAATCATTGTAGGGCTTGGAGTTTCGTGCACACCCCCGTCATTCCCGCGCACGCGGGAAGCCAGCAGTAACCTCGCCATGATGCGCAGCAATGATCCATGGTTTGCCAATCCAGAAGCGCCCCTCAAAAGCCCTTCCTCTTCACAGGAGGAGAAAAAAGCAGCGCTGTGAGTGACTGATAAGTTGTCGTTTTCTCATTGGGTCCAAGACCAGAAGTAGAGAGCATTCCGCTCGTAAACAGCTCCGGTTGAACCTTCGATTATCCCATTGGACCACTGGGTTTCAGCATAGCCACTTGTCTCATTGTTGAAGGTCGTCGGCCAGAAAGTTGCGCCGCACAAATGTTGGTCTGATGGAACTGGCCGGACAATCCGATCCTTTGGATCAAAGCGCCGACGTACGAAATCGTCGGCTTCCTCAGGCGACAATTCTACCCTCATGCACATGTGATAGTCGATCGCACCGATGCGGTAGATGTCCAATGGCTTGAGCAGATAGCGGGCGGGCAAGCTCCAGCGCATCGGTTCGATGGATATAACTGCCACGATAGCCAATGCTGCGGTTAACCACAGAAGCGCCCAGCAGCGATTGAAGGATCTGACGGTCACAATGCCACTCTGCCAAACGGAAGGAATGCCGGCAATGTCGTATGGGCCGGTCGTCGACTTGATGGGCGCGTCGCAGCGCGGCGGTCTCCTCTCCGCGGGATCCTCTAAGTCAATTGGCCCTCACTGATCAAAATGATCGCCGCGATTGCTGTAGCTGCTATGCCAGTCGATCCAACGACACCAATCAGTCCGACAACGCCAAATGCGGCGTGTCCGCTTTGGAAGTCTCGATGGATTTTAACGGCGCAGTAGATGGCGTTGCAGAACAGTCCCACGAGGGGGCAAAGACCATTTGTGTTTCTCCGGTGGATCATTTCAAAGGCCTTTCAGTATCACTCTAGGCCAATGAAATGCAGCCCTTCGACTGGATCAGGACGAACCGGTGTTAGGGGGGCAGCTTTTGATTGACGCCTGACACCGCGAACCACTGTAAGGGCCGCGCTACATTCTTCCAGACAAAGTCAACCTCTCCGCTCATCCATCACCGCTTTCCCCTTGCGCACCCGCCCGCAATCCTTAGCATCCGCGCCATCGAATCCGGCGGCGTGCAGGTCGCCAGAATCCGGGCAGTCCGCTCCCCAGAAGGCGGCGGCGCCGGGCATAAATTGAAGGAGAGAGAGCGTGGCAGGACATAATCCCGAAGGCGTGTTCGTGAAGGAGCCGGGCAAGGTCTGGATCAACGGGCAATGGCGCGCGCCTAACAGCGGGCGGTTCATCGAGCTGGTTTCGCCGAACACCGAGCAGGTGGTCGGCGCCGTGGCGGAAGCCGATGAGGCGGACATGGACGCTGCCGTTGCCGCCGCCCGCGCTGCCTTCGACCACGGTCCGTGGCCGCGCATGAGCGTTGCTGAGCGCAACGAGATCATGAAGAAGATCACTGCGCATCTGCAGAGCCGCGCGAGCGAGTTGGCCAAGGCCTGGACCGCGCAGATGGGTGGCCTCGCGAGCTTCGCGCCCGGCATGGTCGCGGGCGCAACCATGCAGTTCGATCAGACCCGCGAGGTGGGTGCCAACTTCCAATATGTCCAGCAGCGCGAGACGCAGGCCGCAGCCGCCGCCTATCTCGTCTATGAGCCGGTCGGCGTGGTCGCTTCCATCGCGCCGTGGAACGGGCCTTATGGCATCATGGCCTCCAAGGTCGCCAATGCGCTCATCACGGGCTGCACGGTCATCATGAAGCCCTCGCCGGAGACGCCGCTGGAGGCCTATATCATCGCTGAGGCGTGCGAGGCGGCGGGCGTGCCGGCGGGCGTCGTCAATCTCGTCTGCGGGCATCGCGAGGCGAGCGATCACCTTGTCTGCAATCCCGGCGTGGACAAGGTGAGCTTCACCGGCTCCACCGTGGCCGGCAAGCGCATCGCCAGCGTGTGCGGCGAGCGGATCGCGCGCTGCACGCTGGAGCTGGGCGGCAAGTCCGCTGCCATCGTGCGAGACGATTTTTCCGCCGAGGAGACCGCCAAGCTGATGACGCAAACGATCAGCCTGCTCTCCGGGCAGGTCTGCGCGATGCTCAGCCGGCTGATCGTCCCACGCGGCCGGCAGGACGAGATTGCCGATGCCATTGCGGCGGAAATGCAGAAGGTGAAGATTGGCTATTCGGACGATCCGACGACGCAGCTCGGCCCGCTCGCGATGAAGCGCCAGCTCGAGCGCGTGGAAAGCTATATCGAGGAAGGCAAGAAGACGGCCGATCTGGTGACCGGCGGCAACCGCCCCAAGCATCTCAACCAAGGCTATTTCATCGAGCCGACGTTGTTCAAGAATGTGGATAACAAGTCGAAGATCGCCCAGGAGGAAATCTTCGGCCCGGTCCTCAGCATCATCCCGGTGGATAATGAGGAGGAGGCCATCGCCGTCGCCAATGACAGCAATTACGGCCTCTCGGGCTCAGTGCTGACCAAGGATGCGCAGGCCGCCTTCGACGTCGCCCGGCGCATCCGCACCGGCGGCATCGGCCAGAACGGTCTGAAGGTCGATTGGGGCCTGCCTTTCGGTGGCTATAAGCAGTCCGGCATCGGCCGCGAGGGCGGCGTGGACGGGCTGATGGCCTATCTGGAGATCAAGGCCATGTACATGGACGCGCCGGTCAACGCGGCGTGAGCCAAAAGGGGATGAGCCGCGCGGCGCTCTATGACGCGCTGGAGGCCTATCTCGCGGCGCTGGGGCGCAAAGACCCCGGCGCCGTGGACTGGGCGCCCGACCCGTTCATCACCGAGAACAATGTCCGCCTCCAACCGGACGATGGCTTGTGGGGCACCATCGAGCGGCTCGGCGACTATCGCCTGATGTTTGCCGACGAACAGACGCGACAGGCCGGCTTTTTCGGTACGGCGGTGGAGCCGCTGGATGAGAGCGCATACACCGTGCGCCTCGGGCTGGACGAGGCGCGCCGGGTGGCGGAGGTCGAGACCATCGTGGTGCGGCAGGTCGATAGCTCCCCGGTATTCGAGAACCAGCGATTTGACGACAAGCCGATCCTCAACGTCGCCGTCGAGGCGCCCGTCTCCCGCGCGGAAATGATCGCCTTGTCAGATGGTTATTTCGAGACCTTGCAATTGAATGACGGGACGATTCGCACCAAATTCCACCCCGATTGCAACCGCGTCGAGAACGGCGTGCAGACCACCAACAACCCCGAGTTCGCCAAGCTGGTGCCGGTCGCCGGCCTGCCGTGCGAGGCGCAGTTCCGCACCGGCAATTACCGCTATGACGATCGCCTGCGCGCTCGCCGCTTTCCGCTGGTGGATGAGGAGCGGGGGCTGGTGCTGGCCTATGGTTTCATCGATCATTGCGGGCGGCTGGATCATTACACGCTGACCGATGGCACGCAGGTCCGCTCGCACATCCGCCGGCCGCATAGCTACTATCTCGCCGAGCTGTTCAAGATCGATCACGGCATGATCTGCCAGATCGAAGCGAATTTCATCACCGTGCCCTATCATATGCCCAGCCCGTGGGATGCCTGCCCGGAGGCGGGCACCCACGCCGCCTGATCGTCCAAGGAGCCGCAATGTCCTTCTCGACCCTCGACCAGCCCGTGCTTGAGTTCGCCTTCGAGTGCCGCCTCATGTTCACGCGGGTCTTCGGCGTGCCCAATGTCCATAATGGCGGCTTCCGCTCGGCGGTGCTGGTCGATGAAGGGCATTTCGAGGGGCCGCGGCTGCGGGGGCGGGCCGTGCCCAATTCCGGCGGCGATTACGCCCATTTCCGCGATGACGATACCGCCGTGTTCGATGCCCGCTATCTGCTGGAAACCGACGATGGCGAGATCATCTACATGCAGAACAAGGGCTATCTCTGGGGGCGCAAGCCGGACTCCATGGCCAGGCTACGCGCCTGGGCCTTCGAGGGGGGTGAGCCAGTCGCGCATGAGGATTATTATCTGCGCGCGCAGCCGACCTTCGAGACGAGCAAGGGCAAATATGACTGGATGACCCGCCATGTCTTCGTGGGCGTCGGTGAGCGCAAGCCGGACGGCAATCTGGTGCGCTATTATGCGCTGACCTGATCCGTGCGCGGTGCGCCGGGCTGTTGCCGGGGCGATTGCGTGCGACAGATGACACATTAGCTGCTAGGGCGACGCCATTAGCGCGAACCCTGCTCGCAAGCTGTCGCGATAACTGAGAGACCGTCGTGCTCCCGCTTGCCGTGTCGGGAGACGCTCATGGAAGATTTCAATCGCCTTTTGCACGATCAGCAGCGCGCGCTGATCGATGCCCAGTTCGCCGGGTGCAGCCAGCGCCATCATGCCGCGCGGGAAGCCGCCTGCTCTGTGTCCGCCCGCATCAAGGCGCATCCCTATCCCTACCGTCTGCGCTCGGCCACGGCGATGCGCGCGGTGTTCGCGCAGCAGGGGAGCCTCGCCGCATGAGCCGCGTCGTCATCCTCGCCGCCCCGGAAGCGGATGTGCTGGCCTATTGTGCCAAGGCTGGCATCGGTCTTTCTGTGGTCGAGCCACTGCCGAGCGGTCAGACCCGCGCGGTTCTCAACAATGTCATCGATGCCGACAAGGTGCGCAAGGGCATGAAGGCGATGGTCGTCAGCGGCCCGGTCGCGCGCTCGCCGCTCTATGTGAGCCGCACGCAGTCGCCCTATCGCTAAAGCAGCTCGCCGCGCCGGTCAGCCGGTCGGCGGCGCCAGCGCGCAGGCCACGTCCACAATCAGCCCATCGCGCAGGGTGTAGAAGATGAACTGCCGCATCTCCTGCACCTCGCCGGCCTTGATCGGGAACAACCCGCCCGCGCCATTGTCATCGAGCGTCGCCCGGTCGAGGTCGCGATAGGCCTCGATGCGCACGATGGCGTCGACGGCCGTCAGGGTGTCGCTCGATGCGAAATTGAGGACCCGCACGCTCTCATGAACATGGGCGTGGAGGAAGCTGTAGAAGCGCTTCATGTCCTCGCGGGATTGCAGCGCGACGCCGAAGAAGCGCATGTCCATCGGCTCTGCATAAAAGTCGCAGACCGCGTCATAATCCTTGGCATTGAACGCCGCGAGATAGCGCTCGTAATCGGGGCGGTTCATGCCGGTTGCGCCGCTGCCGCGCCACGGGCGGCCTCGACCAGCATCGCGCGATTTTCCTCGATCATCTGGCGGACGGAGCGGGCGGGGCGGCCGGTCAACGTCTGCACGTCATCGGTGCGCAATTCCAGATAGCCTTCGCGGATCGCGCGGCCGAAGGTGACCATATCATCGCTGTTCCAGGGAATGCCGCTCACATATTGGTCATCGACCGGGCGCCGGGGAATGCCCATGCTGTCGAAGATGGCATATTGCTGCGCGTCGTCGACGGGAATGTGCTCTACCGGACAGCCGGTGATCTGCGTGATGAGCGCGGCGACCTCGCCAAAGGTCTGCAACTCCGGCCCGGTGATGTTGTAGACCTTGTTCTCATGGCCGGGCGTCGTCATCGCGGCGACGGCACAATCCACGCAATCGTCGCGCCACACCATCGCTTCGCGGCCCTCGCCGGCATTGCTGAACCATTGGCCGGTTGCCAGCACGTTCGGGCCGGCCATCAGGATCATGGCATCGGCATAATGTGCGTCGCGCAGCGCCGTCCACGCCATGCCGGAGGCGCGCATCGCCTGTTCCGTCTCAATATGGTCGTGGCGCACTTCCGCCGGGTTGTTCGGGTCATCGATGCCGATGAAGCTGGTGTAGAGAATATGGCGCACGCCGGCGGCCGCGGCCGCGTCGATCGCCGCCTTGTGCTGGACGACGCGGGCGCCGACCCGCGTGCCCGAGATGAGCAGCATTTTCTCCGCGCCCTGCACGGCGGCGGCCAGCGTTTCGGGCTTGTCATAATCGCCATAGCGCACGTCGCAGCCCTGCGCGGTGCGGTCCGCCAGTCTGTCCGGCGAGCGGCTGATGAGGATGAGCTGGTCTGCCAGCCCTTTCTCGATCAGCCGATCCGTGGCGGCCCGGCCATATTGGCCCGAGGCACCGGTAATGACGATCTTGCCTGACATGCGTAGCCTCTCCTTATTCGGTCATGCTTGTTGCGACCGATTCAGGCCAGTCTAGCGATCCTGCGGGGCAGGGCAACGGCTTGCCGGACCGGGATCGAGATCGAGGCAGCGGCCATCGATCCGGTCGGCGGGCACGGTGACGCCGATCTGCGCCGCGAGGGTCGGGAGGATATCCACCGTCTCGACTGCCTGGGGCTGCTCCATGTGCATCAGGCCCTTGCGCCAGAACAGCATCGGCACCCGGCGATCATAGCCCCACGGGCTGCCATGGGTTGAAACATAGCCCGGCGCCGGTGTGGCAATGGGCATGATGCGCGGCTTGAGCAGAAGGACGAGATCGCCCGAGCGCTCCGGATCGTAGCTGGCCTTGGCGATCGTCGCGAGTGACCAGCTTTCCGGCGATCCGGTGGGGGCCGGCGCGGCCTCGATATCCTTGCGGGTGAAGACGGCCTCGACTTGCCGGTGAGCGGCGTAGAACGCCTTGGCCTCGGCAATGACGCGGGTGCGCTGGGCGGCGGTGAGGGCGGCATTCACATAGATGTCGCCAAAGGGATTGGTGCCGAGCAGCAGCGTACCCTGCGGGACGGTGATGCCGGTGCGCGCGCTGATCGCCGCACTCACCGCGCTCGGGTACAGGGCGGGGTCCGCGCGCTCGGCGTCGGTAACGGCCTGTTCGCGCAGCCGCTCGGGAATGTCCGGCCCGCCATGGTCGGCAGTGAGCATCACCATATAATCGAGGCCGGTCGCGTCCAGCCGATCCAGGAAGCTGGCGAGGGCATCGTCCAGCGCAAACATCTGGATGCACATTTCCGCGCCGCGATTGCCGTAGCTATGGCCGATATAGTCGGTGGCCGAGAGGCCGACGATCAGCAGGTCGGTGGTGTCGCCGCGCCCGAGCTGCTGCGCCTCCAGCTGCTTGACCGCGAGCGCCAGAACGGCGGCATCGGCTTCCGGCGATGTGCGGAAGGCGCGGGCATCGCCGCCGGCGCGGGCGAAATGTCCGTCACCGACGCTGAGCGTATCGGTCAGGCGGACGGCGCGGTCACTGGCCTTGCAGAAGGCGGGCACGTCCATCGCCGGGCGGGGCTGGTCGAAGGTCTTGCGCACCCCGGCGTTCACTTGCTCGATCAGCGGCGTGAGCGGCGTCCCTCGATAGCTGGTGAAGCCATTGCCGCCCCACCACCAGATTTGGTCGACCACCGGCCCGCCCATCATGATCGCTGAGCGATCCTTGCCGGAGACGGACACCACCTTGGCCGCCGGATTCTGCGCCTTCATATAGCCCCCGAGTGTCGGCACGCGGAGCATCTTCACGGACGGCGCA
Organism: Sphingobium sp. B12D2B; assembly: GCF_025961775.1. Classification (NCBI taxonomy): domain Bacteria; kingdom Pseudomonadati; phylum Pseudomonadota; class Alphaproteobacteria; order Sphingomonadales; family Sphingobiaceae; genus Sphingobium; species Sphingobium sp. B12D2B. The sequence goes on along the minus strand of NZ_JAOQOH010000001.1, from coordinate 2,420,148 downwards.
TAATCCCGCGAGCTTGTGCCGGGCACGTCTGGGTCTTCGGCGCAGTAGACGGTCTTGTCGGCACGGGCGATCTTCTGGTCGATCCAGTCATTGCCGATGATGCCGGTGCGGGCGGGGCGGCTACCGGTCAGGATCGTCGAGTGACCGGGGCAGGTTTCCGTGGCGGCGTGGCCCTGATAGCCATTGGGGAAGACGACCCCCTGCTGCAGGCGGGCCAGGCCGCCGGTGAAGGCGCTGCGATAGGCCCCGAACAGGTCGGTGGAAAACTGATCGACGGAGATGACCACCAGCAGCTTGGGCGGGCTCTGCGGCGCCTCAGCTGCGGGCGCAGCGGGCGCGGCTGGAGTCTGCGCGGGCTGGGCCAGCGCCGGGCCATTCAGGGCCAGCGTTGCGGCAAGGCACAGGCAAGCAGGGAAACGCATAGATTCTCCTTGGGGTCGGGGCGGCGCGCGCTTACAGAACGGCCAATGATCCGTTTCATGGCTTTTCCTGTGCGCCGGCTCAATGGCGTTTTGATGACGCTAGGGGTTCTTCTGGCAGCATTGCTGGTCGGCTTAGCTGCTTTTGCGCAATCTGCGGCACCAGCCGATGGCGGTGCGTTCGGGCAGCGCGGGGCACCGAATATCATCGCGAGCCTTATCGCCGAGACGGATCGCCCGGCGGCCGGGAGCACCGTTACGCTCGCTATCGTGATGAAACCCAAAGCCGGCTGGCATGGCTATTGGGGCAATCCGGGCGATGCCGGGCAGGGCATGCAGGTCGCCTGGGATTTGCCGGCGGGCAGTGGCGTCAAGATAGGCAATTTCCGCTATCCCGTGCCGGACCGACTGCTGATCGCCGGGCTGATGAACCATGTCTACGAGCATGACTATGCGGTGCTGGTCGATCTGGCGGTTCCCGCTGGGTTGGCGCCAGGGACGGTACTTCCGGTGCGCGGCAAGGCGCGGTGGCTGGCCTGCACGGACGCGATCTGCGTGCCGGAGCAGGGCGAGATCGCGACCACTCTGACCATTGGCGATGGGGCCACGACGGCGGCCTCCCGCAAGATCTTCGATGGATTTCGCGGGGCTCACCCCCGTCCGCTCGATCAGCCTGCGCGATATGCTGTGGCCAATGGCATACTGAGCATCGCCGTGCCCTATCCACAGGCTGCCCCGATGGGCGCGCCATGGTTCTTCGCGACGACACAGGACGTTGTGCGCTATGCGCAACCGCAGACCGTGCGTCGCGCGGGTGACTGGCTGGTGGTGGAGGTGGGGCTGGCCGAGGACGCGTCCGTGCCCGGCACGGTCGAGGGCGTGCTGGCAGTTTCGCCGGGCGTCGCGCTGGCGATCAGGGCCACGCCCGGTGCTGTGCCCGAGGGTGGTGAGCGGCTGACGGTGGCGCCGGATGGCGCCACAACGGCCGAGCCAGCCGCGCAGACCGGGCTTGGCGCGGTCCTGCTGATCCTCGGCGGCGCCTTTCTGGGCGGACTGATCCTCAATGTCATGCCGTGCGTCTTCCCGATTCTCAGCCTCAAGGCGATCAGCCTGGCCAAGGCGGGCGGGGATGAGCGGCAGGCCCGGCGCGATGCGCTGGCCTACACCGCCGGCATTCTCGTCACCTGCCTCGCGCTCGGGACGCTGATGCTGGCGATCCGGGCCGGCGGCACGCAGGTCGGCTGGGCCTTCCAGTTGCAGGACCCGCGCGTGATCGCGGTGCTGCTGATGCTGATGGTGGCGATTACGCTCAATCTTCTCGGCGGGTTCGAGATCGCATCGCTTTCGGTCGGGCAGGGGCGGGCCGGGCAAGGCGGGCAGGCGGGCGCATTCTGGACTGGCGCGCTGGCCGCTTTCGTGGCGACGCCCTGCACCGGGCCGTTCATGGGCGCGGCCATGGGCGCCGCGCTGGTGCTGCCCTGGCCGCTGGCTCTGGCGGTGTTCGCAGGCCTCGGCCTCGGGCTGGCCTCGCCGTTCATCGCCATTGCCTGGGTTCCGGCACTGCGCCGGCTGATGCCCCGTCCCGGCGCCTGGATGACCCGCTTTAGGCGCATCATGGCAGTGCCGATGGGGCTGACGGCGCTCGCACTGCTCTGGCTGCTCTCGCGGCAGCTTGGTGCCGGTGGCGTGGTGCTGGGCGTGCTGCTGGCGGGCGGCGTGATCCTGGCCCTCCTGCTGCTGGGGCGTCGCCAGCGCGCCGGCGCTGGCGTCAACTGGGCCTTGGGCGGACTCGTAGCCCTGCTGCTGAGCGGCGCTGCAATCGCCGCGCCTGCGCTGGTGCGCGGGGATCGTCCCGTAGCGGGCGAGGGGCTGGTGGGCGAGCCGTTCAGCGAGGCCCGGCTGGCTGCGCTCCGGGCGCAGGGCAAGCCGGTGTTCCTGTATTTCACGGCCGACTGGTGCCTCACCTGCAAGGTCAATGAGGCCAATGCCATCGATACGCAGGCGGTGCGCGAGGCCTTCGAGGCGGGCGGGGTCGCCGCGATGGTCGGCGACTGGACCAATGCCGATCCGGCGATCAGTCGCTTCCTCGAAGCGCATGGCCGCTCAGGCGTGCCGCTCTATCTCTTCTACGCACCCGGCGCCGCAACGCCGCAGGTTCTCCCGCAAGTGCTGACATCCGGCACGCTCACCGCTTTGGCGAAACGCTGAGCGCATGGCCAAGAAGCGCCTCGATCAATTGCTCGTCGAGCGCGGCCTTGCCGAGAGCCGCACCCGCGCGCAGGCCCTCATAATGAGCGGCAACGTACTGGTCGGCGACAAACCAGTGGACAAGGCGGGGCAGGCGGTGCCGGAGGAGGCGGAGATCGTCCTCAAGGGGCGGGATCACCCCTGGGTCTCGCGTGGCGGCCTCAAGCTGGCGCACGCGCTGGAGGCGTTCGACATCGATGTGACCGGACTGGTGGCAATGGACGTCGGCAGTTCCACGGGCGGCTTTACGGACGTGCTGCTGACCAACGGCGCGGCGCGGGTCTATGCCATCGATAGCGGCACCAACCAGCTTGCGTGGAAGCTGCGGCAAGACCCCCGCGTCATCGTTCACGAGCAGACCAGCGCGCGTATTCTGACTGCCACGCATGTGCCTGAGCCGGTCGACATCATCGTCTGCGATGCCAGCTTCATCAGCCTCGCCAAGGTGCTGGAGCGCCCGCTGACCTTCGCGGCACCCGCCGCCCGGCTCGTCGCGCTCATCAAGCCGCAGTTCGAGGCGGGGCGCGAAGAGGTCGGCAAGGGCGGCGTGGTGCGCGATCCGGAGGTCCACGCCCGCGTCTGCGCGGAGGTGGAGGCCTGGCTGGCGGCGCAACCGGGATGGCAGGTTACCGGCCTCACCACCAGCCCGATCACCGGGCCGGAGGGCAATGTGGAGTTCCTGATTGCCGGCGCACGCGTGCCAGGATGAAGCAGGCGCGATCCTCTCCCGTGCAATCGGCATGCGGGAAGGGCTGGCGCGGCGCAACGCCATCGTTAAAGTCATGTCAACGCTGTGGGGATTCGGCATGAAGTGGGAGTGCGCGTGAACCAGATTGCATCGCGAAGTCAGTTGCGGATGTCTTTCCTCCGCTGGGCGCTTGTCACCATCCCCGCCATCGAGTTTCTCGGCTTTGTGTCGGGCTATCTGTCCAACAGCGGCTATGACAATCGCTGGTTCGATGCGCTGAGCAAGCCGGCATTGGTACCGCCCGGCTGGGTGTTCGGGACGGTGTGGCCCACCCTCTATCTGCTCATGGCCCTGGCGCTGGCAATGATCCTGCACGCGCGCGGCGCGAGGGGGCGGGGGCTCGCCATCACGCTGTTCATCGTCCAGCTCTGCATCAACCTCGTCTGGTCGCCCTTGTTCTTCGGCGCGCATCAGGCGACGCTGGCTTTCTATTTGATCCTCGTCATTCTGGTGCTGGCCACGATCACCACCATCCTGTTCGGGCGGATCCGGTCTGTCGCGGCGTGGCTGATGGTGCCCTATCTTTGCTGGTTGGGCTTTGCGAGCGGGCTCGCCTTCGATATCGACCGGATGAACCCGGATGCCGAAACCCTTGTTCCGGCCGCGGTGCGTACCCAAATCTAGGCGATGGCCGCCATCAGCGGCGGCGAAGGATCAGACCCATGCAAAGTGAAAACCGCTTTTTCGACGACCTGTCCAAGATCATCAACGGCGCCGCCGGCACCGTGGCCGGGGTGGGGCGCGAGTTTGAAAGCAATGCCCGGGAGCGCGCGCGCGAGTGGATCGGCGGGCTCGATTTCGTAAGCCGCGAGGAGTTCGAGGCGGTCAAGGCCATGGCGGCGCAGGCGCGCGAGCAGGTCGAAGCGCTCGAGGCGCGGCTGGCTGCGCTGGAGGGCGGTGCGCCGAAGGCCGGCAAGCCGTCGGACAAGGCCGCAAGCTGAGTTTTCGACCAGCTATCCCGCATTTATCCACAACTTATTCACAGCAACATATCTCATTCCGGACAGGTTGGGCGCGGCTTCGCTGCCGCCTGCCTTTCCGCTTGCGCCGTGTCGTGCTACGAAGGGCTGTCCAGCAGGGGCAGGACGGCGCTGGCCGTTACAGGAAGTGGACTGACGGTTTTTGAGTATGATCGACCGGGATGAATTTACAGGCGGCGAGCAGGAAGCCGAGCCGATCGATATGCTCGCGGCCTATTTCGAGGCGCATGACTGGCCCTTCGAGCATGTCGGCGAGGACGAGCTTGTTGCGCGGCATCGCGGCAGCTGGACCGAATATGAGGTCCGGGCGATCTGGCGTGACGATGACATGGTGCTGCAGCTTCTCGTGCTGCCGGACATTCGCGTCGCCGATGATAAGCGTCTGGCGATCTGCGAAACCATCGCCCTTATCAACGAGCAGCTTTGGCTGGGCCATTTCGAGCTGTGGTCGGCGAGTAGCACGCTGCTGTTCCGTCATGGCGCCTTGCTCGGCCCTAGCGGATCGCTGACGCTCGATCAGGCGCAGTTGCTGGTGGAAAGCGCAATCGATGAGTGCGAGCGCTTCTACCCCGTCTTCCAGTTCGTCCTGTGGGGCGGCAAGAATCCCGCCGAAGCCATGGCCGCCAGCCTGATCGAGACGCATGGCGAAGCCTGAGGCTGGCCCGATGTGGCCTTCGCACCTTCTTCTGCTGGGTTGCGGTAACATGGCCGGGGCCATGCTGCTGCGCTGGCTCGACGAGGGCCTGCCCGCCGAGCGGGTGACGGTGGTGCGCCCCAGCGGCAAGGCGGTCGCGCCGGGCGTGCGGGTGCTGACCGCGCTCGATGGGCCCGTGGACCGGGACTCGCTGGTGATGCTCGGCTGCAAGCCGCAGCAACTGGCAGACGTTGCCGGGACAACGGCGGCGCTTCTCGGCCCCGGGGCGACCCTGCTTTCGATCCTCGCGGGCGTACCGATCGCCCGCATTCGGGATGCTTTCCCGGCCGTCCAGTCGATTGTCCGCTGCATGCCCAATCTGCCCGTTCGGGTCGGCAAGGGTGTCAGCATTCTCAAGGTGGAAGACGCGGCTGACGAACGCGCGCGCGATCTGGTCGACGCCATGTGCAGTCGCCTCGGTCTGGTCGAATGGCTGGACGATGAGCAACTGTTCGATGCCGCGACGGCGCTCGCAGGCTGCGGCCCGGCCTTCGTCTATCGCTTCATTGATGCGTTGGCTGCCGCCGGCGCCGAACTTGGCCTTGCGCCGGATGCCGCCGCGCGCATGGCGCTCAAGACCGTGGAAGGCGCCGCGTTGAGCGCAGCGGCGGCGGATCGCCCGCCCGCCGATCTGGCGGATGCGGTCGCCAGCAAGGGCGGCATGACCCGCGAAGGTCTGGACATACTGGATCGGGCGGACGGCCTTGCACCGCTCGTTGTGGAGACGCTGAAGGCCGCGCGGGATCGAGGCGCGGTTCTTGCTGCCTTGTCCAGCAAGGCCAGCTGAACCGTCAGCGCGCGATTTGCAGGGCGGCGACCAGTCGCTGGGTTTCCGGATCCAGCAGGCTCTCCAGCACCCGCCAGAAGCCGGTGACGGACGATTGCCCCGCTGCCGAATAGGCCGCCGCGAACCGTTCGCGCACGGCATCGAACAACGCCTGCTCGATAGCCTGCCCAGCAGGCGTCAGCCTCAGCAGCTTCTGCCGGCGGTCGCGGTCGCCCTTGTGGACCGCGAGCAACTCGCGCTCGATCAGCTCATCGAGCACCCGCCCCAGCGACTGCTTGGTCACGCCCAGCAGCGCGATGAGCGCCGACACGCTGAGATTGGGCCGCCGCGCGATGAAGTAGAGCGCCCGTTGGTGCGCGCGGCCGAGCCGGTGCTGATCCAGAATCGGGTCCATGGCCTGCGCGAACGCCATATGACCAAATTGCAGCAGCTCGATCCCGCGACGAATCTCCTCCTCGCGCAGGAACAGGGGAGAGGCTGCGGGACTGGATGGGGCGTTGCTCATGCGCCGTTTCATAAGGCCTGTGGGCAGGCGATGGAACTTCGTTCCGCAGCCCGATTACCCCTTTCGCAAGCAAGGCGCACAGGGGGAGCATACTCGCCTAAAGAGATCGCCAAACCACCGTTTCTCCGGCTTGGCATTTGCGCCCGGCCCTGTATATGGGCCGCTCGCAGCGCGCGATGCTGGGGCGTAGCCAAGCGGTAAGGCAGCGGTTTTTGGTACCGCCATGCGGAGGTTCGAATCCTCCCGCCCCAGCCAAGTTCAAATTCAGTGAGTATGAAGCGCCGATGTGGCAAGCGAACGCCGCGGCGTCGTCACGCCGCGCAAACGCTCTGCCAAAAGCTCAGCCCTGCAGCGCGGCTATGGCAAGCGCGATGGCGCCCATTGGGCCGGCTTCGTCGCCCAGGCCTGCGAGGCACAGACGTTGCTCGACCGTCTCCTGCGTGAGGAAGGGCAGGTAGCCCGCCAGATCCCGCAGCAACGTGGCGCGCACGGTGGGCAGGAGCGCAGCGCGGCTGGTGGCCACAGTGCCACCCAACAGGATACGCTCTGCCGCTGTGGTGAGGAACAGCGTGGCGGCGAGTTGCGCCAGGTCGGACGCCACGAAATCCCAGCGCGGATCGTCATCGGCGACGTGCTCGGGGCTGGTGCCGAAGCGGGCGGCGAGGGCGGGGCCGCTCACCAGTCCTTCGATGCAGTCGCCATGGAACGGGCAGGCCCCGGCAAAGCTGTCGCCTGCCGCACGCCGCACATGGATGTGGCCGATTTCCGGGTGCATGGCGCCGTGCACCGGCTTGCCGTCAACAAGCAGACCGCCGCCGAGCCCGGTGCCGATGGTGATATACCAGAAGCAATCGAGATCGCGACCGGCACCCCAGCGATGCTCGGCCAGGGCCGCGCCGTTGACATCCGTATCGATGGCCATCGGGCAATCGAGGCCGCTTGTCAGCCCCCCGGCAATGTCGGCGCCCGCCCAGCCGGGCTTGGGGGTGGGCAGCATATGGCCGAAATTATCGGATTTGCGGGACAGAGCGATGGGGCCGAAAGACGCGATGCCGATCGCGGCAATGGTCGCATCCGCGTGCCAGGCGCGCAATTGTGCGTTGGCGGCAGCCAGCGTCTCGTCAGGCTGCGTCGTCGGAATGCGAACCCGCTCGACGATGCGATCACCTTGAGCAAGCAGGACGAAGGTCTTCGTCCCACCCAGCTCGACCCCGGCAAGGCGCGTGCTCGACATGGCTCAGTCGATAATCCGCGTCGTCTCGCCATCCAAGGCGAGGCGAAGGAACGGCGCGAAGGTGCCGGCAAAGCGCTTAGCACCCTCGGCAGCCTCGCCACGGCCCCAATCGTCCGCGAAGGCCGTGACGGAGAGATCCGGCAGCACCAGCCAGCTATAAGCCTGACGCGGCGCTTCCGGCGGGTTGGCGATGACGAGGCCGGAACCGTTCAAGGGTTTCCACCCGTGCGTGATCTGCTCGGACACCATGCCGTAGAGGCCCGTCGGGGCACGGGGGGCTTCCGGGTTGAACACATGGGTCTGTGTGGACCAGAACAGATAGTAAAGTCCATTGGCCAGCACGATGTGCGGCCGCTCCAGCTCATTGTTGAGGCCATCGGCGCTGATGATCGGCGCGGTCACCTCCCACTGGCCGAGGGCATCGGGCTTGGCCCGCGCCGCGCCGATCACGCCATTATAGGCAGATTGCGAGGTGGCCAGCGAGCCGGTGAATAGCAGCCAATGCTCGCCGCTCGCCGGATCGAGGAGATAGCCGGGATCGCGAAAGGCCTTGATGGTGCCGAGGCCGCCACCGGCTGACAGCGGATCGGCATAAAAGCGCGGGTCGCGCGGGAAGGATCCGCGCAGATTGCGGCAATTCTCGACGGACCAGCCGCCATCCTTGCCGACCAGATCGGCCTCGACCTCGAACAGGCGTTGCTCGAAGCTGAGTTCGCTCTCGCCACGAAAGCCGGCGGCAGTGAAATAGAGCGTCAACCGGCGCCCGTCATTCTCCAGATAGGCCGAGCCGGACCATTCCCGGCTGCCGGGCGAGAAGCCATCGGGCATCACCGGGCCATAATGCCGCCAATCATCCCCCCGCCGCTCGAACAAATGAATGCGGGCATGACCGTGACGGTCATCCGGGTCGGCAAACCAGGGCGAGGCCAGCGCCATCCACAAATCGGCCGGCGCCGGCGAACCGTCGCGCTGCAGGATGGGCCAAGCGTCCCACACGCAGACATCGTCACTGATCCGAGCCACATCGGCCTCGCCGATGAGCGGCGCCACGCAGGATGGGGTCAGTTTGAGGTGCTTAAGCTGTTCGACCGTCCAGCGGGTCGTGCTGATATCGTTCATGGAGAGCCAGTTAGGTCAGAGAAAGGAGAGGGCGCGGGTGCGCAGGAGGCCGGGGCAGGCGATGTCCGGAAAGGAGGCGTTCGCAACTGTGTTGCAAGGCCATTGACCCCTCGCGCCATGCTGCAAATATGCGCGCGATTGCGCCTGAATTTCGATCATTGTCCCCGTTCCTCAAGTCCTCGCAACCAATACGCCATTGGCAATCGATTACAACCATTTTGGAACAGGGCTGTCGCAGCGGAAAATCGGTCCGTCAGGTGGAGCCGCGCACCACCAGAGCGGGGTTGAGAATGATCGAACCGGTCTGTCGGCCCTCGATGCGTTTAAGCAGGCAATCGACCATCTGCGTGGCGCCGCTGGCGATATCCTGGTGGATCGTGGTCAGCGGCGGCACGATGCTCTGCGCAATCGGGAGGTCATCGAAGCCGACGATTCGCACATCGTCGGGGATCGACATGCCCCGGCTGATGACGGTCTGGACGGCGGCGAGGGCGATCATGTCCGAGGCCGCGAAAATGCCGTCAGGCAGTTGATCGACCTGATCGAGATAGGCGTTGATGTCCGGCGCGCTGAGTTCCGGCGCGAGGTGGGTCGGCACTTCGGTCAGCATCACCTCAGCCGCGTGATCCTGCTGCACGGCGCGCGCGCCCTGTAAGCGCTGGGCGATCTCGATGGCGCGGGGATTGCCGAGGAACGCCACGCGCTTGCAACCGCGCTCGATCAGGTGGCGCATTGCCATCTGGCCGCCGAGGAAATTGTCCGTGCCGACCGAGCAATGGCTCTGCCCTTGGGTGAAGGCGCCCCAGGCGACCATCGGCAGATAATGACCGGCGGCGGCATTAAGGACCGCGGACTGGTCGGACTGGCCGATGATGATGAGGCCATCCACCCGCGCGGTCTTGATGATGCCCTCCAGCCAGTCGTCCCGGTCCGGAATGACCCGCGAAAGCATCAGGTCGAAACCGCGCTCGGTGAGTTCATCGGCCAGGAAACCGATGATCGTCATGAAGAAGGGGTCGGAGATATGCTGGGCGCGCTCATGGCCAAGCGGGATGACCACGCCGATCGCCCCGGTCTTGCGCGTGCGCAGGTTGCGGGCGAGCGGGCTCGGCTGAAAACCATGTTGTTGCGCCAGCTTGCGGATGCGCTCGGCAGTCTCGGAATTGACCACGGCCTTGCCGGCCAGCGCGCGGGAGACGGTCGCGGCGGAGACACCGGCGAGCTCTGCCAGATCGTAGATTGTCCGAACCTGCTTGGGTTTCAACGCTCCTGTGTCCTCTCGCATCCAAAGGCCAAACAAATGGCATCTCTAGGGCGCAGGCGGGTTTTGCCAAAGCATTTTTCCGGCGCGGGCCGCAGCGTCCGCGCCGGGAGGGCCCGTCAGGCGGTCGGGCCGGTGTCGCCGATGATGACTTCCTTGCGGTAATCGGCGCTGTTGCGCTCGGCTAGGCGGCTCGCAAACGGCTGCTTGCGCCAGTTCCAGATGCACTGGATGGCAAGGCCCGTCGCCATCAGTGCGCCGAGCGCGATGCTGTAGCGCGCGTCGCCGAGCCCGTCGCCGATCAGCGCCATCGCAAGCGGGGCGATGACAGCGCTGAGGCAGGTGAAGAACAGCAGCAGCCCCGCAACCGAGCCGTGGCGCGCCTTCTCGAAGCAGCTGATGCCGGTCGAGTTGATCGTGGGGTAAAGCACGGACATGAACAGGCCGGTGGCGGGCAGGGCGTAGATGGCGACGCCCCGATCCCCCAGCACGGCGATCCAGAACAGGATCGTCATTGCGACGGTGCACACGGCGAGCACGGCGGTCCAATCGTAACGCGCCAGCAGCCACACGCCGAGGAAGCGACCGGCAGCGCGAAGCACGAAGAAGATCGAGACGGCATAGACCGCGAGCCACGCGTTCGAGCCCTCGTAACTGGCGAGGAATGTCGGCGTCCACACGTAGATCGCGGCTTCCGCGCCGACATACAGCATCAGAGCGGTGGCGAAGAACATGGCGGTGGGATCGGTCATCATCCGGGCAGCATCGCGCGGATCGGCAGGCTTTTCATCGGCCCGCACCGGGGTCGGGAAGCGCGCGCCGAATGCGCCCAGCACGAGCAGGGCGCAGATGCCGGCGGCGAGGAAGTAGACCCACTTCCAGCTCAACCCTTCCTGCAGCGACCAGGCAACGACGGCCGGGCCGACAATCGCGCCAGCGCCGAAGAAGCCCTCGACCAAGTTCATGATCGTCGAATGCTCGCGCGTCGAGCGGGAGATGTCGCCGATCAGCGCGAGCGCGCCGGCCTTGAAGATGCCGATGCCGATGCCGGAGATGAACAGCAAGGCGACGAAAAACAGGAAGTCGTGTCCGGCGGCGAAGGCGACAGAACTGAGGCCAAAGAGCGTCAGGCCGATCAGGATCGTCGCCTTACGGCCGATGCGGTCTGCCAGAAAGCCGAGCGAAATGGCCGAAATAGCGATGCCGGACATCGTCGCATATTGGAACGATCCGGCCGCCGTCATGCCCAGATTGAACTCGCGGATAATCTGCGGAATCACCGTGCCAACCGAATCGGTAGTCATCGCGAACATCGCGAACATCAGGAAGACCAGCCATTTCAGCAGGGCCGATGCGTTGCTCGGCTGGATGTGGGGGCGTTCCGTCACTTCGCGATCCTCTCGGCCTTATTGTTCCATCGCAGCGTCGGTCGAACCAGGCTGCATGCAGATTATCATTCCGCAGCAACGCGCGGCGAATGAGGGTATGGCTGTAATCGATTGCTTTCGGAATGTCGATTGGCTCAGCGTCGGCAGATCTGGCGGGCGGCTCGCACTAGCCGGGCGGCTTGCAATGCAATCGATTACCGCTAGTGTCTGCGGCGATGTGAACATAAGCCGGCTCAGCTGGCGACGATGATGGGACAGGACTGATGGCAAAGGAAGACGGCGCACTGGATCGCAGAGGCTTTCTGGCGGCAGCGGGCATTGCGGCAGCCGTGGCCGGTGCAGCAAGCGTACCGATGGCCGCTGCACAGCCGCCGGCTGGGATGCCGCCTCGCGTCATTCCGCCTTCCTGGACTGCCGCGCCGACCATCGACCTGTGGACGGGCGCGCCGCCCGAGAACGGCTTTTCTGCACGTCCTCTGCCGATGGACAAGGCGCCGCCGGTTTTCATGCACAATGTCGACAAGCCCTATCTGCGCGTCTTCCGACCGGCCAAGTCCAATGGCCGTGCGGTGCTGGTCATTCCCGGGGGTGCCTACATCTTCATTTCCATCGATAATGAAGGGGCGGAAGTCGGGCAGGCGCTCGCGGGGCAGGGCTATACGGTCTTCGTCCTCGTCCACCGGCTGCCGGGGGAGGGCTGGACCAACCGGTCCGACGTGCCGCTGCAGGATGCGCAACGCGCCATGCGCCTCATCAAGTCGATGGCCGGGACCTATGGCATCGATCCTGATCAGGTGTCGGTGCTCGGCTTCTCGGCCGGCGGGCATCTGGCGGCGACCCTGATCACCGATTTCGCGCAGCCGGTTTACGCCCCGCGCGATGCCATCGACCGGCTCGACGCGAGGCCGCGCACTGCCGGGCTGATCTATCCGGTCATCAGCATGCGCATGCCGGATACCCACCCGGATTCGCGCAAATATCTGCTGGGCGAGAAGCCCGATCCCGCATTGGTCGCCCGGCGCTCGCCGGCCGCCCATGTCGGGCCGCAGACGCCGCCCACGTTCTTGATGCACGCGCTCGACGATCCGGCGGTGCCGCCGTCGAACAGTCTGGAGATGCTGCAGGCGTTGCGTGTCGCGGGGCGGCCGGTGGAGGCGCATTTCTTCGAGGAAGGCGGCCACGGCTTCGGGCTGGGCTGGCCGCAACTGCCGGTCCGCCAGTGGCTGGGGCTTTTCGTAGCCTTTCTGGATCGGCACGCCCGGCCGGAGGGCTGAGGAAGGCTCACAGCTTACTCCCTCTTCTTCAGAGGAGGGGCCGGGGCGAGGGGGCTGGAGGGCTAAGGCTGCCATGCAGCCGCGCAAGAAAACTCGCTCGGACACTGCCATTCTCCCGCCAGACCTTGGCGGTGCGTACGGCTTTTGATATCGCTGCCGGCATGGCGATAAGCGACATCATCGATGCCAGTTCGACCGCAGCGGTGATCAGCAATCCCCGGCTGCCCGATAATCCCATCATCGCCTGCAATGAGGCGTTTCTGCGCCTTACCGGCTATAGCCGCGCGGAAATTCTCGGGCGGAATTGCCGCTTCCTGCACGGGGCCGAAACAGAAGCCGCATCAAGCGAATTGCTGCGCACGGCCATTCGTCAGAAGAAGCCGGCCATTGTGGAGATCACCAATTATCGCAAGGATGGTTCGCCGTTCCGCAATGCGGTGATGATCGCGCCGATGTTCGACAGCGATGGCGGGCTGGAATATTTTCTGGGGTCTCAGGTCGAGGTTGCGGCCGTGGCAGCCGCCGGGCCGGACAGCCGCAAGGGCATGGCCACCGCGCGCGTCTCGGCACTCACCGAACGGCAAAGACGCATTCTGGTGCTGATGTCGGCGGGCAAGCTCAACAAGCAGATCGCATTCGACTTGGGCCTCAGTGAGCGGACCGTGAAAATGCACCGCGCCGCGCTGTTTCAGGCGCTGGGCGTCCGAACCGGAGCGGATGCCATCCGACTGGCTGTCGAAGCCGGTTACTGATCTCGCGATCAGCCCCGGCTTCAAGAAAATCACCTAAACGCGCGGTCAGGCGCCCGCTTGGAAGACGCCGCACGCAATGCGCCCGCCGCTATCGCCAGACGGATCGGTGCGCTGGTCGTCCGTGCCTTCATGCACGACGATCGCCGAGCCATCGGTGTCCATCAAGCCGGCCATCGTGGCGCCCTTGAGCGTATATTCGAGCGTACCCCGGCCATCCTCGCCAATGTCGATGTTCGGCATGTCGCCGGCATGCTGACCCTGCGGGTTCTCCAGACCATGTTTGGTGCTGGCAGGATTCCAGTGACCGCCCGCCGTGGTGAAGTCGGGCGCATCGCACTTGCCGGTCATATGCACATGGACACCCTTGCTCCCTGAAGGCAGGCCCTGCAGGGCGAGCATGATCTGCAAGCCGCCATCCATGGCGCGGATGGTCGCGGTGCCGGCCGGCGCGCCCTGCGCCGTCTGCAGGGTCGCGGTGGCGCTTTCGCCGCTCGCCATATTGCCCGTGGCATTGCCCATCATGGCATTGTCGGCAACATTATCGGCCGGCACGGCGTTGTTCTGCGTGTGATCGGGGCTGCTACAGGCTGCCAAACCCAGCGTGGCGATTGCGGCCACGGCGTAAATCCTTGCAGTCACGGCATTACTCCCATTGCTTACGGATATAGAGCGAACACGAGAGGGAAGCGGATCGTTCCCGAAAAGATTGGCCGCGCCCCGACGACCCCGCTCAATGCGCCTTGTTGGCGGCCCGATCGGCGTCGCGCCGGCGCTTCTTTTCGAGCAATATGCGGCTGGCATCATTCACCGCCAGATTGTCCGCCATCACCGCGCCGCGATGGCCGATCGGGCGATCCGGCCCGATGGTGGAATCGACCATGGTCTGCCGCTCCATCTCGCTATTCACCTCAGCGCCGATCAGCACCGCAAAGGCGGAGAGGAACAGCCACATGAGGAAGATGACGACGGCGGCAAGCGAGCCATAGGTGGCGTTATAATTGGTCAGATTGGCGACGTAGAAGCCGAAGCCCAGCGTGATCCCCACCCACAGCAGGGTGGAGAGCACCGACCCCACCGAGAGCCAGCGCCATTTCGCGGCTCTGCGGTCCGGCGCATAGCGGTAGAACACGGCGAAGGTCAGGCTGATGAGCACGCCCGCAAAAATCCAGGTCGCGACCTGAATGATCAGCGCCGAACCGCTGCCGATATAATCGGAGAGCACGCGCCCGGCATAAGTGAACAGCGAGATCGCCAAGGTGCCGATCACGCCCACCGCGACCATGCCGACGGTGATGCCGGCGGCCACGCCGGTGGTGCGGAAGAAATTGCGCGTCTCATGCTCTTCATAGATGATGTTGAGGGCCGCGATCATCGCCGTCGCCGAGCGCATGGCGCCATAGATCGAAAAGGCGAGGGCCAGCACCAGACCGAAGCCCTGCGCCGCCTTGCTGGTCGTCACAATGGCGAGAAGCTGCTCTTCCAGGATGGTGAGCACCTCCGGCGGCACGAAGCCGCGCAGCAGGTTCACGTTGCTGGCGACGATCTGCGGATCGCCGATGAGGCCGTACAGCAGAACGATCGAGGCGATCAGCGGCACGAAAGCAAGGAAGGAGAAGAAAGCGACCCCGGCGGCGAGCAGGCTGAGATTATGGAAGCCGATCATCACGTAGATGCGCTTGAGGATCGCCCACCACGCTTTGGGCGGCAAGGAGAGCGGCGAATCGCCCTTCGCGCCGGGGATTTCTTCGGCAAGCACTTCGAGTTCCTGGGCAGAGATCGGGCGGTCCTCCTTGTCTTGATCGGTGTCGGCCTGGCTGGTCATGGTTGGGCCGTGGCGTTGTCGACCACATCATTTTCATCGATGGGGAGGGCGAGGCGGCCGGCTGCGGCAGAGGCATTGAGCTGCTCGTCGAGCTGCGCCTGCATATTGGCCGCCATGCCCTCGACCCGGTTGGATTCGGCAGCGTAGCGCTCATCGAAGCTCGGCTCCTTGCTGCACCCCGCCAGCCCGAGCGCTGCCAGCATCGCCAGGATCGTTACCGCGCGCATCAATAATCCTTCCGGTAGCGCAGGTTCACCCCGGATCCCCCGAAGTTGCTGACCGAACTCAGCACCGAGAGCGCTTTCGAGAGGCTGATTTCCAGCTGCGTAGCGGTGTGGCCGCGCGCATCGGTGATGATCTCCACATAGACATCGTTGCTGATGTACTGCCCCACGGCGAGCGAAGTGCCCCGGCCTGTTTCCTCGTCGGCACCCAGCAGACGCAGCCGGTCGATGCCACCCGCCGATTGCAGCACGCCCAGCGGATTGAGGCCGCCCGAGCCGCCGCGCAGCGAGTTGAGCGAGGCGGCCAGCTGCACGGCCTGGATGGCGCTCAGCTCGCCCACCGAATTGCCGAACAGGATGCGCGCCATCAGCTCGTCCTGCGGCAAGCTGGGCGTCGAGGTGAACGCGATCTGCGGGTCCTGCGCATTGCCAGTGATCGTGATGGTGATCGTCACGTCCTCGACCTCGCCGCTCGCGACGATGCGCAGCTGCGGGTTGGTCATCTCCGGCCCGCTGAAGGTGATCCGGCCCTGCTGAAGCTCGAACGAGCGCCCGGCAAAGCCCAGCGTACCGCGCACGAGGTTGACGCCCCCTGTGATCTGCGGCGCTGCGCTGGTGCCAGCGACGCGCAAATCCGCCGCCCATTCGGACTCAAGGCCCATGCCGCTCACATAGATCTGGTTATCCGCCTGCACGCGCAGGTCCAGCCGCCAGTCAGAGGGGATGGTCTTCATTGGCTCAGGCGCGCCGGAGATGCGCTCGCGCTTGAGCGTCGGCTTGCGCCGCACGCCGGTCAGCGTCGGGACTTCCGCGCTGCCCTGGAAGACGATGCGATAGCGCGTCTCGGGCAGGGTGAGGCGCCCCGTGATCGTCGGTGGCTGGTTGGGGCCGTTGACCACCTGGATCTGGCCGGTCGCCCGCGCCTGCAGGCCATCGCTGCGCGCCAGCTGCGCATTGTTCATGTCGATGCCGAGCTGGATGGGGAAACCCTGATCGGAATTGAGCGAGACCGATCCGCTGGCGCTGACCGTGCCATTGCCGGCATTGGCGGTGAGGCTCTCGACCTCCAGCCGGTCGTTGGTGAAGCGTCCGCGCACGGCCATGTTGGTGAGGCGGGTGCCGTAGCTGGTGTTCTCATAGGTGAGGTTGCTGGCCCGCACGACCCCCGTGAGCTGCGGCGACCGGACCCGTCCGCTGAAATCGGCGGCGACACCGACTGGGCCCTTGAGGCTCTGGTCTGGCAGCGCGGCGAGTGAGAAGAGCACGTCGGCCGGGCCGTTGTAGCGCAGGCCGCCGGACAGAGGCGCGGCGAGCAGGCGGGTCGACCAGCTGCCGGCGCCCGGCCCGAGCGGCTGGAGGCTGACCTTCATCCGGCCGATCGCGGCGCCGCGCCGGCGGATGAGCGCATTCGCCTCACCGCCTTGCGGGATCAGCCGGCCGGCGAACTGGATATCGACCGGTTCGGAGACGGCCGCGAGGCTGGTGCGGGTGAAATCGTCGATCGTCAGGCGGGCGTCGGCGGCGGGGAAGGCCGTCTCGCTGGCCTGGGTGAAGTCGAGGCTGCCGGTGGCCTTTCCGCCGAGGCCAAGGCCAGGCACGAAGGGGTTGGCGATGGCGAGGTTGAGATCCTGCATCCGCGCCTGCACGGCCATGCCGTCACCATAATGGCCGGCAAGGTGCAAGGTGCCTCCGCCGACCGTGAGCCGCGTCGGGGCGAGTGTATAGCGTCCGTTCGATGGCACGATCCGCATAGGCGAGCTTGTCTTGACGTCGACGCCGTTGAAGCGACCGTCCAGCGCGAGCTGCCACAGATCCCGCGCCATGCGGGCGTTGGCAGCCAGGCGGAACGGATAGCGCGTGCGTCCCTCGACCAGCAGTTTCGCCTGACCGCCGCCCTCGCGATAGTTCAGCGTGCCGCGCGCGACCGCGATGGTGAGATCGCCCATCCGGGTGCCGGCAAGCTGCGCATCGGCAACGATCTGCGGCTGCTCGGTCAGCAGAATGTCCGCCTTGATGAGCGCCTGCTCCACGGTAAGGCCGGCCTTGCCGGGCAGGCTGGCATTGCGCGCGGTGGCATCCACCAGCGCGCGCTGGACGGCACCCTGCGCGGAAAGCGCAACCCGCCCGTTGATGCCGGACCCATCGGCCAGCAATGTGCCCTCGAACGGGCCGGCGCGGCTTCGCGAGATGCGCCCGGAGAGGCCGACGCCGCCGAAGCTCGTGCCTTGGCGCACATCGACGGTCAAAGGTCCGCGCGCAGTCATTACAGCCAGATTGAGGTCCAGCGGACCGTAGTCGGAGGCGCCTTCGCCCTGCACCAGATAGGTGCCGTTGTCGCCCCGCACGGTCGCGGTCACATTGGCGAGGCCGATGCCAAGGCCCGGTCGCTCGGCTGCCAGCCGGACCAGCGGCCGATTGACCGTGCCGGTCACCTCGACGCCCAGCGGGCCATATTGATCCGAGCTTCCGCGCCCGGAGAAGCGCACGCTGCGATCAGCGCCGTAGCGACCGCGCGCGCCGGTCATGCGGAATTGTGGCGCCGAGACGTTCAGCCGCTCGACGCTGGCCACGCCGTTGCTGTCATAGCCGACATCCGCGACGATGAGTGCATTGCCGCCAAGAAAGCTTTGCAGCCCGTCGTTCAGCAGGCGTGTCGAGCGCGCGGTGACGCGGCCGCCGAGGCGGAAAGAACCGTTCTGGCCGGTCTTGAGGTCCATGTCGGTTTGCAGATTGAAGATGCCGACGCTCTCGACCTGATAGCCATTCACCCGGCCATTGAGGGCGCCAGTGTAGAGCGCGGTGTTGAGGTCGGCCACGATCACGGCGGTGGCGTCGATCCGGTCAGACCGCAGCCGCATATTGTCCGAGAGGATGCGGCCATTGGCATAAGCCAGGTCGCCGTCCAGACGCACATTGGTCAGCAGGGGCTCGATGCTGGCATTGACGCCGCTGATCCGCCGGGCGCGTCCCTCGACGGGGATCATCCAGCGGTCCTTATCCAGCGCGGCGCTGCCCGAGACGGCCAGGCCTTCGATCAGCGTGGCGCCGAAGCCAATCTGGCGGGCGTTCACGCCATAGCGGATCGTGGGGGCAACGAAGGCGCCGTTGAGCGTGGCGTTCATGGCGATGTCCGCGCCGCGCAGGTTTTCGGCGATCACGCTGGGCTTGGTGAGCCGGAAGGCGAGATCGAGATTCTCCATGCGGCTGGCACCCAGATCGATGAGGCCTTGGGCGCCGAAGGTGAAGTTGTCGCTGGCCAGGCCGCCACGAATCTGGGCGCGGCGGTCTGCGAGGGCAGCGGTCATGTCGATTTGCGTCACCGGCTCGAGCATGGCGCGAGCCGGGCCGGTGAGGAAAAGCCCGGGCCGCAAGGGGCCACGCACCGTGAAGGTGCCGTCGCGGCCCGTGATCGCGACATTGGCAAGGCTTTCGCTGCCCATCCGGCCCGTCAGCTTGCCGGTCCAGCTCTGCCAGTCACCCTTGCCGGCCAGCGCGATGGCTGTCGGCTGGGCGATGCCGGTGTAGCTTGCCAGCAAGCCCTGCGCCGGCGCCGTTACGCGCAGATCGACCGCCAGGCGATTGAATTCCGGTACCGCGTCGAGCAGCAGCGCCAGCCTGTCACCACCCGCAACGCCCGGCGCCACAATGGCGCGCCCGTCTGCCTTGATCCGCGCGCGGCGGTCCGCAATGTGGACCGTCCCGGCGAGGCCGAGCAGGTGCTTGCGGCCGGTCACCGGGGTGTCGATCTGCAGGCGGCCAATGTCGAGCCGGTTCACGTCAATGTCGAGATCGGGCAGCAGCGGCCCATCGCTGGATGGCGTCGGCTTGAATTCCGGCGAGCGATCCAGCCGGGCGGCGGGGATCAACAGGGAGCGGATGTCGACATGGCTGCGCGCATAGGCGAGCGGCCGCCAGTCCATCTCGATGAGCGGCGCGCTCAGGAATACGCCCTTTGTATCCCGCACCTCTACGTTGCGCAGACGCATGGCGCCGAAGATCGAGCCATCGATCCGCCCAATGCCGATCGACATGCCGTTCTCGAATTTGAGCCCGGTGATCTGCCGGGTGACGAACCCCCGCCCACTGTCACTGTTCAGCCAGGCATAGCCGCCAATGATGACGGCCAGCAGCAAGGCGAGCAGCGCGCCGATGCCGATCAGCACGCGGCGCGGCCAATTCCGGCGGCGGACGATCACGGTTTCGGCAGTCGTCTCTTCCGGCATATCCGGGGCGATCGGCGCGGGGGGCGGGGTCGGATCAGCCATCAGAAAGCCTGCCCGATGGAGACGTAGACGGAGATACGGGATTCTCCCGGCTGGCGGTTGATCGGTGTGGCGACATCGAGCCGCATCGGGCCGAAATTGGTGTAGAAGCGCCCGCCTATGCCGACGCCGAAGCGCCAATCGTCAAAGCGTGGCACCTGGCTGGTATAGACCTGCCCGCCATCGATGAAGCCGACGATGCCATAATCGCCGAAGCGATAGCGCACTTCCGCTGCGGCCTCGACGAGGCTGCGGCCGCCGATCGGCCGGGCATCGGGATCCTTGGGGCCGAGTTCCTGATAGCCAAAGCCGCGCACCGATCCGCCGCCGCCGCCGTAGAAGCGCCGCGAGGGTGCGATCTGCTCACGCGCCGCGCCGCCGATCATACCGACGCGCGCGCGGCCGGCCAGCACGAAGCCGTCCGAGACGGGATAGTAGCCCGTGCCTTCCAGCAGGGCGCGGGCGTAGGTCTGCGCGCCGCTGCCGAGCGATGCCTCCGGCGAGAGCCAGGCGGAGATCCGGAAGCCACGGGTCGGGTCGAGCAGGGAGTTGGATGTGTCGAACGTCACCTGACCGGGCAGCGCCGCGACATAATAGGTCCGCCGGCGCAGCTCACCGGCGTCGAAATTATAATCCTGCTCGTTCGAGCCGAGCAGCTCGAAGCCGAAATTGTAGGTCAGCCGCTTCTGCCAGATGGGCGTGCTTTCGTAGGCGATGCGGCCATACAGACGGCCCGTGAACGCCTCGAACGCGTCGAAATTGCTGTGGCGCGCATCGATGCCCAGTTCCACGCTGCGGTCCCGCTTGCCGGCATTCGAGCGACGGAAGGAGACGCCGAGGCCTTGCTCCAATGTGCCGGCCGTGCCCTGAACAATGAGCGCGCCCTCGGGTGGGAACATGTTCCGGTGCGTCCAGCTCCCCTCGACCTTGACGCCCTGGCCCGTGCCATATCCGGCTTGGGCGGCGAGGGTGCGGGCGGGGCCGGCCTCCTGATTGACGATGAGGGTCGCATAGTCGGTGCCGTCGCCGGCGGGCTCGCCGCTCGGGCGGGGCGTCACGGATCCCACGGAGAGCAGGCCGGTAGCGATCAGCGCCTGACGCAGATCATCGATCTTGCGGCTGTCATACAACTCCCCTTTGCGGAAGCGGGCGATCCTCTGGATATGGTCCGCCTCGAACACCGGCTTCTCGCCCTCGACCACGATGTCGCCGAAGCTGCTGCGGGGACCGGGGGTGATCGGCAGCGTGTAGTCGCCGGCCTCCGTCTCCGGATCGAGCACGATATCGCGCTGGCCGACATTCACGAACGGATAGCCGTTCTCGGGCAAGGTCACGGCGATATTGGCTTCCGCGCCGAGAATGCGTTCGGCCACGATGGGGTCGCCGCTGCGGGGCCGGAAGGCGCGCGTAATGAGGTCCTCGGGCTGTACTGGCGTCGCATCGAAACGGATCTCGCCAAGATGATAGCGCGGGCCGGGGGTGGCCTGCAGGATGACCGTGATCGGTCCCTTGCTGTCCTGCTCGGGAAGCTCTAGCGAACCCCGCACCGTGGCATCGAAAAAGCCCTGCGAGGAGAGGATATCGACCAGCAATTTCTGGTCTTCCTCCAGCCGGGCATTGATCATGGCGCCATTGTCGGCCTTGCCATCGCCATCTTCGAGGGCGGAGAGCGACTTGAACTGGCTGACAATGTCCCCGCCATCGACGGGCAGCACCGGGCCGGCACCGTCCAGCGCGGAGAGACCCTCGATCTTGTAGCTGTAGCGCAGCGAAGGGGCGGGCCCCTCGTCAGCCTCGGTATACTGGCTCTCATCGAAGGTTTCGACATCGAAGGCGTTAAGCGGGGTGAGGGGCCGGTCGAGTTCCTTGTCCAGTTCGGGCGGAGCAGGCAGGCCATTATCCTCCGATTGTTCGGTGGTGGTCGGCTCGGCGCTCACGCTGGCATCTCGGCCGGTGCTGGCCGCGCGCCGGTCTGCGTCGGCTTCCCATGCCTGGACGCTGCCGAGCGGGGCGCTTTCATCGATCGGCGGAATACTGGCGTCGAACTCTTCGTCAGAAATAATCGGTTCGACAGGAGCCGCGTCTGGATTCTGCGTCGGCCGCGTCTGATCGGTCGCGGTGGGCTGGGCCTGTGCGGGATAGGCGAGCAGGCACAGCATCCCGGCACTCGCCAGCAAGCTTCCACGCCAGGCTTTTCCAATGTTCTGCGTGCTTGGCTTCAAGCCTGCCTTCGGTAATCTTAGTCGCAACGACGGCTCCCCTGTCGCGATTGACGCGACGTCCGCGAGCCTTGAGGCTCCCCGTCATGATAATGCTGCGGCGGCGATATGGTTTCTGGCCTCGAACGCGGAACGCGAAATTCCGCCCCGCTTATCGGCAGGTTATCTATCGGACCGCGCGCGCCTTGGCTCGTCGTCAGGTTCGGCGTGCACGACCTGGGCCGTGAGGCGCGAGAAGCGCTCGATCTCGCAGGCAGAGCCATTGCGAGCATGCAGCATGTCCCGCCCGGCGCACAGCACCCCATCCTTGTCGGGCGAGATGTAGAAGCCCGAATAGAAGTCCGCTGCCCGGCAGGCCCGCCCCAGATGGGCGCGGTAGCGCTCGGTGTTGCTCACCACCATCGTCACGCCATCGGCATGCGTCACCACCGCCGCGCGGATCAGGTTGAGGGGGAGGCAACGCGGGCCGCGCCCTTCCTTCCACTGGATGACCGGGGGCGCCGGTGCGGCTGTTCGGGGTTGCGCCGGCATGGTCGGGATGCGGATGATCACTCGCTGTTCGATGGAGAGCTGGGCGAGCTGGACCTGTCCCATGCGGGCCATCGGGCTCATCTCTGGGCTCGCCACGCGCTGCTCGGCCTCTACGGCCTGCGATGCTCCCAAAAGCAGGAGCGGCAGCAAAATGGTTGGCGACGATGCTGGCAATGAACTGACCCCAGGGGAGGAAAATGCCCTAACCCTTACCGCTTGAACAGCCGATTAATTGTATGATCAACAACGAAGGCGCGCGCTTCGCAAGCATTTTTGCGCGCAGATGGTGGTCATGCGGCGGCGCAGAGGGCATATAGGCGGGCATGATCTCCGAGACAGTTCTGGACGCCTTTCGTGCGATTGCTGGTCCCCGTGGCCTGATAGAGGATCGCGATCTCATCGTGCCTTGGCTGGGTGACTGGCGTGGCAAATATCATGGCGAGACGGCGGCCATTTTGACGCCCCGCTCTACGCAGGAGGTGGCCGCGATGGTCCGCTGCGCGCACGATCATGGCGTCGCTTTGGTGCCGCAGGGCGGGAATACCTCCATGGTCGGCGGCGCGACGCCCCCGGGCGATGGCAGCGCCCTCATCCTCTCGCTCCGCGCGATGAACCGGATTCGCGCGATCGATCCTGCCGCCAATCTCGCCGTGTGTGAGGCAGGCGTCATTCTCTCGACGCTGCATGAGGCGGCAGCGGCGGTCGGTCGGCGGTTTCCGCTGAGCCTGGGCGCCAAGGGATCGGCAACAGTGGGTGGGCTGGTCTCCACCAATGCCGGCGGGACGCAGGTGCTGCGGCACGGGACGATGCGCGCGCTGGTGGAGGGCATCGAGGCGGTGCTGCCGGATGGCTCGATCCACGATGGGATTGCCGCGCTCAAGAAGGACAATCGGGGTTACGATCTCAAGCAGCTGCTTATCGGGGCGGAAGGAACGCTGGGGATCGTGACGGCCGCGAGCCTTCGCCTGGTGCCCGCGATTGCCGATCGGGCCGTGGCTTGGGCCGGCGTGGAAGACCCCGCGCAGGCGCTGGCGCTGCTGCGGTTTCTCGAGCGGCGCCTCGGGTCCGTCGTGGAGGGATTCGAGGTGATGGCGCGCGATACGCTCGGCCATGTGCTCGATGTGATCCCCGACACTCGCGCGCCGATCGAGACCAGGACGCCGTGGAATGCGCTGATCGAGGTGGATCTGGACGCGGCCGACGAGCAAGAGAGCGCGGCTGCCCGGCTGGAGGCCGCTCTGGCCGAGGCCTTCGAACAAGGTCTGGTCGTCGATGCGGCCATCGCCGCCAGCGAGGCGCAGGCTGAGGCATTCTGGAAGCTGCGGGAAAGCGGATCGGAGGCGGAGCGGGCGCAAGGCCCCGCGCTGCAGTTCGATGTGAGCGTGCCGATTGCGGACATGCCCCGCTTCATGATCGAGGCGGCAGCGGCGTGCGAGGCGCGGTTCCCGGGGGCGACGGCTTCGTCCTTCGGACATCTTGGCGATGGCAATGTGCACTTCCATGTTCGCGCGCCGGCCGGCACCGGCCCAGGGCAGGGGGCGGACTGGCTCGCCTCGCACGGAGAAGAGGCAACGCGCTTCGTCAACGACATCGTCGTGGCGATGCACGGATCGATCTCGGCCGAGCACGGGATCGGCCAGATGAAGATCGCGGAGTTTGCGCGTCTTACGCCACCCGCCCAGCTGAATGCGGTGCGGGCGATCAAGCGGGCGTTCGATCCACAGGGCCTATTCAATCCCGGCAAGCTTGTGCCCCTTGCCTAGGCCCGAGCGGCCCTTTATGGCCGGGCGTCATTCAGCCGGCCCATCGGGAACGGGCTGATCCATGTCCGTTTCAGGAGACCGATGTCATGGCCAGCGCGCCACAAGCCCAGAATTTGCCTCTGCTTTATAACGATCTGGTGCCGCTCAATGTGGAGCAGCACGGCAAGTACACGCTGCGCAACTATGACACCGCGCCGCATATCGTGGGCGTCCACGCCGTCCCGCTGACGCTCGACGAGTTCGCGCAGGCCCAGCGTTTCCTGCCGATCGTCTTCTCCAGCGGCCCCAATCCCGTGCCGCTGGCGCTGATGGGCCTCAACGAGGGCGTCAACACGCTGGTCGACAGCGAGGGCAAGCTGCGCCGCGAGGACGGCTATGTTCCGGCCTATATCCGTCGCTACCCCTGGATGCTGGTGCGCCTGCGTCCGGATTCCGACGAGCTGTCGCTGTGCTTCGATCCGACCAGCGAGATCGTCGGTGAGTATGAGGACGGACGTCCGCTCATCGAAAATGGCGAGGCCAGCGAGCTGACCAAGGAACTGCTCGCCTTCTGCCAGCAGTTCGAGGAAGCGGCGATGCGCACCGGCCAGTTCGTCAAGGAACTGCAGGAGCAGGAGCTTCTGATGGACGGCGAGCTGAGCATCCAGATTCCCGATCAGGAGCAGCCCTTCGTTTATCGCGGCTTCCAGATGGTCAACGAGGAAAAGCTGCGCGAGCTGCGTGGCGATCAGTTGCGCAAGTTCAACCAGAGCGGTGCGCTTCCGCTCATTCATGCGCATCTGTTCTCGCTGCAGGGCATGCGTGAGCTGTTCTTCGCTCAGCGCGCCCTCGGCCTCGGCCCGGTGCCGGCTTACCAGATCAGCTAAATCGCGCCCCTCGCTCAGCCGCTCGATTTTTTCGGCGGGGCGAGGCGATAAGTTGAAAAAATCATCTACCTCTTGCGGCCCGGGCTTGAAAAGGCTCGGGCCGTGCCTTAACTTCGGAATACGTAATGGCTTGTTCCCCCTTTCGAGCCGTTGCGTGGGCGTCCCGCCCTTTCGGGACGTCTCCTCCCTGAACCTGGGCCACCCTGTGCATCGCACGGGGTGGTTTTTTATGGTTAAACGGAGATGGCTCGGTCTGCGCTATTCGGCCGCCAGCGGCCGGGCAAAGTCAATCAGCTCGCGCGAGAGATGCTCGGCCAGTGTCACCAGCAGGCCCTGCACATTGGCAAGGCCAGGCCCCGGTTCGGTCATTGCCGCGTCCAGATAAAGCGACCGATCGAATTCGATCTGAATAGCGTGAACGTCCCGCTCGGGCCCGCCATGTCGCTCGAGAATATGGTTACCCGCATAGGGCGCGTTGATCGCCACCGGCAGGCGGTGCCGGCGGATGACGTCTGCACACAGGTCGGTCAGCCGATCCGTCGCGCTCCGCCCGAATCGGTCGCCGATCACCACGCGCGGAGTCGGTATGTCGGTCGTCGTGGCCTTGAGCGGTGGCATGGAATGAATGTCGAGCAGCAGCGCGATGCCATAGCGCCGGCGCGTCACGTCTAGCGCAGCCGCCAGCGCGGCGTGGTAGGGGCGATGGACCTGCTCGATATGCTGGCACAAGGCAGCGTAGGGCAGAGGATCGCGCCAGAGACCGCCCGTCGTCGCCAGCCGCTCCGGGATCAGCCCCAGGCCACCGCGCAATTTTGCGCTGCTCTGGCCACGAAAGCTCCATGGCGCCCCCTGGATGCCACGCAGATCGACCTCCCGCTCGTCGCGATTGAGATCGATCAGGGCGCGGGGCTGGCGCGCGATCAGCACATGATGGCCTTGCTCGATGAGCCTTTCCACCAGCAGATCGGCATAGCGGTCCTCCAGCCCTTGCAACGCCTTTTGCGAAACGCGGGCCCGCGCAAGCAGGGCGGGGGAATAATCCCGCCCCGCGTGAGGGACGGCGAACACCAGAGGGCCGCGATCACCGGCCACGCCGTAGTGATGAAACGCGTCATGACTCCGGGCAGGCTTGGGTCGCAATGGTCCTCCACAGGGCCGCTTGCGGCTGCGAAATTTTCCGCAATTGGCCGCAACTGATGGAAATTCTTAATCGCTTTTCGCATAAAGCAAGGGGTGACGCCAAGGCCTATCAGGCTTTATGGCGGTGTGATCGACGAGTATCCCGGAGGCTTCGGCACGCGCATGTTTCGCATTTTGTTGGCGGAAGACGATGACTCGATGCGGCAGTATCTCGTTCGTGCGCTCGAACGCTCCGGCTATGAGGTCGTGGCGGTGGACCGGGGCACGGCGGCGGTGCCGATCATCGAGGCCGAGCATTTCGATCTGCTGCTGACCGACATCGTGATGCCGGAAATGGACGGCATTGAGTTGGCCCAGCATGTCGCGTCCGTCTCGCCGCATACGCGCGTGATGTTCATCACAGGCTTTGCAGCGGTGACCCTGCGCGCGGGGCGCGTCGCGCCGGAAGCCAAGGTTCTCTCCAAGCCGTTTCACTTGCGCGATCTGGTGATGGAGGTCGACCGAATGTTCAATCGCACCAGCGCGGAGAACCTTCTCTGATATTTGCGCTTGCGCCGCCCTCGCGCGTTGCGTAAGGGCCTCTCCTCTCAAGTGGGCGTGTAGCTCAGTGGTAGAGCACTGTGTTGACATCGCAGGGGTCGCAAGTTCAATCCTTGCCACGCCCACCATGGAAAACCCCGCCAGGTTCAACGACTTGGCGGGGTTTTTCTATGCTTGTCGCGCCGCTCCGAGAGGCGCTGCGACAGGAATGCTCCTTCGCTAAATGGTGACTCCGGCAACGGGCGCGGAATTGATCTCACCCACATCATTCGGCTCTGCGCCCTCGGTCGGCAGACGGTCTCCCAGGATCGCCTGCGGGGTGCCGATCCACAGCGCGTCCTCCAGATGATCGCGCCGCTGGTTCAGCGTATTGGGATGAATGAGGATGCTCAGTCCGCCGTGGTTGAGCATCAGCCAGGGCACCAGCGTGTCGAACAGGCTGCAGGCGAAGGCGATCTGGAACATGGATTGCGTGTGCGGCCCGACCAGCCGATCGTGCCAACGCCCCAGCCGAACGGAAAATCGATCGGACACGCCCGCGCGCAGGCGCTCCGCCACCGGGCGCGTCGCGGCATCATAATAAATATGCGCATGATAGCTGCCGATCTCGGCGATCTGGCGGGGGCGGGGCGTGGGGTCCTGGATGTGCATGGCGTGTCCTGTCTGTGGTGCCTAGTTGGCGATCGGGAGCCATCTCCGCAAGCAGATGGACGATCATCGGTCTGCAGGCACGCGCTGGCGGTAGGCTTTGCGTTGGCGAGACGCTAAGGAGCCTTCTGTATGGCGGTCCGTGCCGCTGTCGGTCACGCTTCGCGCAACACAAAGGAGAGCAGCCCCGTGAGCCAGAAGATCGATACCCTCGCTGTCCATGCCGGAACCGAGCCCGACCCGACGACCAAGGCGCGGATCACGCCGATCTATCAAACGGCATCCTATGTGTTCGATGATGCCGATCACGCCGCGCGCCTCTTCGCGCTGCAGGAGTTCGGCAACATCTACACGCGAATCATGAACCCCACCAATGGCGTGCTGGAAGGCAAGATTGCGGCGCTTGAGGGCGGTGCTGCCGCGCTGGCCGTGGCCTCGGGTCATGCCGCGCAGTTCCTGGCGTTCCACACGTTGCTGGAAGCCGGCGATCACATCGTCGCGGCCAAGAAACTCTATGGAGGCTCGCTCAACCAGATCGGCCACAGCTTCAAGAAGATGAGCTGGGGCTCGACCTTCGTGGATGCGGACGATCCGGCCAATATCGCCGCGGCGATCACGGACCGCACGCGCGCCGTGTTCATCGAGAGCCTCGCCAATCCCGGCGGCGTGGTGCAGGATATCGAGGCGATCGCGAAGATCGCGCATGATGCCGGCATTCCGCTGATCGTGGATAACACGCTGGCGACGCCGGTGCTGTGCCGCCCGATCGAGCATGGCGCGGACATCGTGGTGCATTCGGTCACCAAGTTCCTTAACGGCCATGGCAATTCCATCGGCGGCGTGATCGTGGATGCCGGCAAGTTCGATTGGGTGAAGTCCGGCAAGTTTCCTGCGCTGACCCAGCCCAACGACTCCTATCACGGCGCCGTGCTGAGCGACGCGGTAGGGCCGATTGCCTTCATCATCGCCTGCCGGGTGCTGGGCCTGCGCGATCTGGGGCCTGCGTTGGCGCCGATGAACGCGTTTCTCGCGCTCACGGGCATGGAGACACTCTCGCTGCGCATGGAGCGGCATTGCGACAACGCGCTGGCGCTGGCGCAGTGGCTGCAGAAGCATCCCAAGGTGGAGTGGGTGCGCTATGCGGGTCTGCCGGACGATCCCTATCATGCGCTCGCGCAGCGTTATCTGGGCGGCAAGGGCGGCGCCGTGTTCACCTTCGGCGTGAAGGGTGGGCGTGAGGCTGGCATCAAGCTCGTCTCGGGCGTCAAGCTGTTTAGCCATCTGGCCAACATCGGCGATACCCGTTCGCTGATCATCCACCCTGCTTCGACCACCCATAGCCAGCTGTCAGAGGCGGAACTGGTCGCAGCTGGTGCCGGGCCGGACGTGGTGCGCGTGTCGGTTGGTATCGAGCATATCGACGACATTATCGCCGACATGGCGCAGGCGCTGGACGCGCTCTGAGGATGGCAGCCGGGCACGGAGGCGGGGCAGCATGACGCTTGGCTTCTCCGTGCCCGATCTGCTGGGCGCAGCGCGGATGGGCCGTGCGATGACCATGGGCCTGCGCCGCGTGCCGGAGGAGGACTGGCTCTGGCCGGACTTCGACCGCGCCGCCCGCGCCGCCGTGTTCGATGCGCACCCGGCGGCGGTGCAGACGCTGCCCGGTGCCTATGGCGCCATCCGCGAACTCGGCGCGATGGTCGGCATTTCAGGAGAGCTGGTCGATATCGCGCGCGGCTGCTGGGAAGACCTGTGCATCATGCAGCAGGCGGAGCCTGGCGGGCCGTGGCAGCTTACCGCCGCTGCGGTGGGCTTCCCGACCGACTGGCGCATTGCGGACAAGATCCGCCGACCGATGGCGCAGATCCATGCGCCCATCCATGGCTATGCCGAGCAATTGGCGCCCGGTGTCGATCATTTCATGAATGGGCTGAAAGCGGGGCCAATTTTCGCGCGGGCCAACTGGTTCATCGTGCCGTCCATGGAGTGGCGCTATCTCCCGACCGTCGATGAGGCCGCCGCGTTTGCGCATGTCACGCCGGACAATGCCGGGCAGACGCTGATCGTCCGCTGCGAACGGCAAACGCTGAGGCGCCTGCCGGAGAGCCGTGCCATCCTCTTCACCATTGGCATCGCTCGAGAGCGGCTGGGCGATCTGCCGGGAGAATGGCCTGTGCGGCTGAGCGCGGCGCTTGCTGCGATGCCCGCCGATGAACAGGCGCGGCGGCTGGTCGGGCGTTATGCGGATGCGCTCAGGCGTTATGCTGATGCCGCCAATGGCAAGAGTAGCTTTTCAAGCGCCTCGGCCTGAGGCAGAGGGGCAGGCTATGACACAGCTTTCATCCGCAGCCGCGCCGGTGACAACCGCCCCCCGAACCGACTGGACGCGCGAGGAAATCGCCGCGCTGTTCGATCTGCCGTTCATGGATCTGCTCTATGAGGCGCAGGGCGTGCATCGGGCCAATCATCCGCGCAACGAGGTGCAGCTCTCGACGCTGCTCTCGATCAAGACCGGCGGCTGCCCGGAGGATTGCGGCTATTGTAACCAGTCCGTCCATGCAGAGACCGGCCTCAAGGCCACCAAGCTGATGGACGTGCGCGCCGTGCTGCAATCCGCCGCCCAGGCCAAGGATGCCGGTTCGGGCCGCTTCTGCATGGGCGCGGCCTGGCGCAACCCCAAGGACCGCGACATGCCCGCGCTCATCGAGATGGTGAAGGGCGTGCGCGAAATGGGCATGGAAACCTGCATGACGCTGGGGATGCTGACGCCGGGTCAGGCCCAGATGCTCGCCGAAGCCGGACTGGATTATTATAATCACAACATCGACACCGCGCCGGAGAAATATGGCGAGGTGATCACGACGCGCAGCTTCGCCGATCGCATCGAGACCCTGGAGGCCGTGCGCTCCGCTGGGATCAACGTCTGTTGCGGTGGCATTGTGGGCATGGGCGAGACGCGGGAGGATCGCATCGGCTTCATCCACGCGCTGGCGACGATGCCGCATCCGGAGAGCGTGCCGATCAACGCGCTGGTGCCGGTGAAGGGCACCGTGCTTGGCGACATGCTCGCCGATACGCCGCTCGCCAAGATCGACGAGATCGAGTTCGTCCGCACGGTGGCGGTGGCGCGGCTCGCCATGCCGCAGGCGATGGTCCGCCTTTCAGCGGGGCGGGAGAGCATGAGCGAGGCCTGTCAGGCGCTCTGCTTCATGGCTGGGGCCAACAGTATCTTTACCGGCGACAAGCTGCTCACCACACCCAATGCCGGCGACGACAAGGATGGCGCGCTGCTCGCCAAGCTCGGCATCGCGGCGATGCAGGCTGCGCCGCATGGTCATCTGGAAGAGGCCGCCGAATAAGGCAGGCCCCGTTCGGCGCGGCGGCGTTTAGCCGCGCCGGGCGTTGTCCGACCGGGACAGTTGACGGCCCGCAACGAGCGTCTGGCTGACGAACAGCACCACGAAGATCACGCCCACGCCGCCGACGATCATGTCGAACGGCGAGATGGCCGGTGCCCGGGTGGGGTCGGTGAGCATCATCCCAATGGTCATACCGATCAGCACGAAGCGCAGCTCCGTCGGCCCGGCAATGCCGTAGGAGAGCTTGAATTCGCCCATCACCCGAGCCGCGAGATAGGCGTGGATGGAGAGCAGCAGATAGCCGACGACCGCGAACATCGCGACGTCCACCCGGACATAGGGACTGAAGCCCATGCCGCCCAGAATGAGCAGGGTCACGATCCCGTCGCAGCTATGGTCGATGAAGTAACCGTAGGACGGCCGCTCGATGTGGCGATAGCGGGCGAGGCTGCCATCCAGCGAGTCGCCGAACCACTGCATCACATAGCCGGCCATCGCCAGCCACAGCCATTGGTCGCCAAAGCTGCTGCCGGCATAGCCGACGAAGGTGGCAAGCCCGCCCACCACGCCCAGCGTCGTGAGCATATCGGGCGTGACCCAGCGGGGCATGATGCTGCACAGCCAGTTCAGCAGACGTCTCTCCGGCGCCGCAAGCAGGTTGTTTTGAATCCTGTTCACGGCTGGCGCTGGTCTGTTGGGGCTATGCTGCATCATCTCTCCGCGGCGTTCTGGGGCGGCCGTCATAAAAGGGTCATACACGATATTCCAGCGATGATCCCGAATTCCTGCCCCGGCGCGGGACATATGTTGCTGGAACTGCGACGGATGCCACCGCGCCGCCCACGCACAATCTCGTTGACGGCCCCCGCGCAGGGGCATAGCGCGCGGCCATGGCAGCCAAACCAGCGCAGTCGAAGGAAGCAGCACGCCTGCGCCTCTATCTGCTGAGCATCATGCTCGACATGCTGGTGCTCGGGCTGGCCTTTGCCTTAGCCAATCTGCTGGTACTGGGGTCCCTCATCGGCGAGCCGGGCAAGCCGCATGGCTTGGTGATGGCCGCGATGATCGTGCCGGTCTACGTGCTCATTGCCGTGCATGGCGGCGTCTACGGGATAAGGATGATCGGCAATCGTCGGGCGAGCGCCGCCAAGGCGGTATGGTCGCTGGCGCAAGCGGTGATGCTGACCCTGTTCATTATCTATCTCGGCAAGATCGCCGAGCAATTGTCGCGTCTCACCTTCATGGTCGGCCTCGCCTTGTCGGCCGGCGGGCTGATCGCGGTGCGTCCGCTGATCGACAGGCTGGCAATCTGGCTGGTCGGCACGGTGCCGCACATCACGGTGCTGCTGGTCGATGGCGTCGAGATCGAAACGCCGCGCGATGCGTGGCGGGTGGATGCGCAGGCGATCGGCTTCGACCCCACCGCGCGGGATGCCAAGATGGCCGAGCGCCTCGCCGATGGTGTCGGCGGCGCCGAGCGCGTGGTCGTCGCGTGCCCGGCCGAACGGATCGCGGACTGGCGCATCGCGCTTACCTCCCTGTCCGCCAAGGGGGAAATTCTGGTGCCGGAGATGCGCCAGTTCGTGCCCGCGAAAGTGAGCGCCTTTGCCGATCATCCGACGCTGGTGGTGGCCGGCGGGCCATTGCTGTTCCGCGACCGGCTGTTGAAGCGGCTGTTCGATCTGGCGATCTGCGTGCCGGCGATCCTGGCGCTCTCGCCGATCCTCATTTTCGGCGCGCTGGCGGTGAAGCTCTCGGGGCCGGGGCCGGTGTTCTTCCGCCAGCAGCGGCTGGGGCGCGATGCGCGGCCGTTCATGATCCTCAAATTCCGCACTATGCATATGGCGCTGAGCGACCTCAAGGCGGACAAGCTCACCGAAAAGGACGATCCGCGCGTGACCCGCATCGGCGCCTTTCTGCGGCGCACGAGTATCGATGAACTGCCGCAGCTTTTCAATGTGTTGAAAGGCGATATGAGCATCGTCGGTCCCCGCCCGCATGCTCCGGCGGCGAAGGCTGCGCAGAGCCTCTATTGGGAGGTCGATGAGCGCTATTGGGCGCGCCATTGCATCAAACCGGGCATGACCGGTCTGGCGCAGGTGCGTGGCCATCGCGGCCCGACCGACCGGCACGAGGATCTCATCAATCGGCTCCAGTCCGATCTTGAATATGTGACCAACTGGTCGATCTGGCGGGATTTGCGGATAATTGTCGCGACGCTGCGGGTGCTGGCGCATGACAATGCATTCTGAGGATGGGCG
Organism: Sphingobium sp. B12D2B; assembly: GCF_025961775.1. NCBI lineage: Bacteria > Pseudomonadati > Pseudomonadota > Alphaproteobacteria > Sphingomonadales > Sphingobiaceae > Sphingobium > Sphingobium sp. B12D2B. Next base: position 2,387,102 of record NZ_JAOQOH010000001.1, on the reverse strand, counting down.
TTTTGCAGAGAGGCGTTGTACTCCTGCGAAAGCAGGAGCCCAGGGCGGCAAAGTTCATCTGCTGCGCCCTGGACTCCTGCTTTCGCAGGAGAACAGGGAAGCCCGGAGGGGACACATACGATGACGCCCGTCGATGTGATCCTCGCCCTCATCATCGTGCTATGTGCGGTGCTGTTGGTCTGGCCGTTCCTCATCTATCCGCTCATCCTGCGGCTGCTGCCGACCAAGCCGGTCGAGCACGCGGGCGGCGCGGCCCCACCCACCGTCTCGCTGCTCTTCTGCGCTTATAACGAGGCCGCATCGCTGCCCGCGAAGATCGAGAATTTGCGCCTGCTGAAGGCGCGGCATCCGGGTTTGCAGGTTCTCGCCTTCGACGATGGCTCAAGCGATGGGACGGGCGACCTGCTGGCACTGGCTCAGGACGTCCTCACCCTGCTGCGTGGGCCGGGTCGCAGCGGCAAGGCGCACGGGATGAAGCAGCTGGCGGCCATGGCCACGGGCGACATCCTCGTCTTCACCGACGCCAATGTGCTGCTCGATGCGGACGCCATCGATGCGCTGCTGCCTTATTATGCCGATCCGCAGGTCGGCGGCGTGCTCGGCTCGCTGCATTATGATGGCGCGGATCGCAGCGCTTCGGCGTCTGTGGGCGCGCTCTACTGGCGGCTTGAGGAGCATCTCAAGGATCTCGAGTCGCGCACCGGCAATGTGATGGGGGCGGACGGATCGATCTTCTCTATCCGGCGCGCGCTCTATCCTGATTTCCCCGACAGCGTGCTGGACGATCTCACCGTCTCCATGGCCGTGGTCTTCGCCGGCCGCCGACTCATCAAGGCCAAGGACGTGATCGCCCGCGAGGCGATGGTGGCCCAGCGCGCGGACGAATATCGCCGCAAGGTGCGCATCGCCGCCCGCAGTTGGCACACGCACCGGCATTTGCGGCCGGGATTGCGGCGGATGAGCCGGCTCGACCGGTTCAAATATGGCTCGCGCAAGATTGTGCGCTGGTTCGGTGGCCTGTGGATCGCTCTGGCGGTGCTGGCGGCGCTGGCACTGGCCTGGCGGATCACGCCCGTTGCCGCAGTCGCGCTGGTCGCGGCCGGGCTGGTGCTGGCGATGCTGGGCGCGATGGCAAGACGCGGGCCGCTCGCGGCGATCTTCGATCTTTTGCTGGCCTATATGGCGACTTTGAAGGGCGTGCTGCTCGCCATGCGCGGGCAGACCTTCACGCTGTGGACGCCCGCCAAGTCCCGCGACTGAGGCCGTGCACGCAAAGATGTGCGGTTCCTCTCGCTTTCGGGGTGCAGCATTGTATAGGCTCGCGCCATGATCACCATGCAACGCGTGCGCAAGGCCGCAGGTAAGCATCTCTCGAGAGCCGAACTGGCCGTGCGGTCAGCCTTCGGCGCTGCGCGTGACCGGCACTGCCCGGCCTGCCGGCACGATGTGGTGGGCTTCTTCCGCTATGGCGACGAAGCGGAATGGGGGTGCCTCGATTGCGGCGCATCGCCACGCGAACGACTGATGCATCATCTCCTCGATGAAGGCGTCATCACCTTGCCGGCCTGGAGCGCGGTGCTGCATTGCGCGCCGGGCGAGGCGAGCCTGATCGAGCGGTTCGGTGCCCATGCCGGCGATTATGTGCCCGCCGATATCGACCCCTCCCGCTACGCAGTCCCCGGCGTCCAGCACCTGGACCTGATGGCGATGACCGACGAGTCGCGATACGACCGCATCTATGCCAGCCATGTGATGGAGCATGTGCCGGACGACGCCGTGGTGCTGCGCAACCTGCTGCGGGCGCTCAAGCCCGGGGGCGAGGCCTGGCTGCTGGTGCCGCTGTGGGATCGCCCCAGCGAGGATGGCCCGCCGGATCTCTCCGGCCGCGAGCGGGAGCGGCGCTTCGGCCAGTGGGACCATGTCCGCCAATATGGCCGTGACTTTGCCGAGCGCATCCGCGCGGCCGGGTTCGAGGTGGACCTGATTGATGCCGCGTCCCGCCCGCCCGAGGCGGTGAGGCGGGAGGCGCTGGCAGACACGCTGTTCCGCGCCCGTCGTCCGGCATGATGAGCCTGCGGGGGTGATGGCCGGCCTGATTGCGCTGGCGGGGCGTCTTGAGCGTCATTCCGGGCTGCTCGGGCTGGTGAAGCTGGGCAATGTGGCCCTGGCCATGCTGTGGGGCTTCGTCGTCACCTTCGTGTTCGTGCGCATTCTCCCCCTTGAGGAGTTTCGCGGCTTTCTGCTGCTGGTCGCCTTCGCCAACTTCACCGTGTCCGCCGAGCTTGGCCTGAGCGCCATCGCCTATGCCCGGTTGCGGCGCTTGCGGGTGAGCGGGGAGGGCGCGTTCGATCCCGCCGAGCTGGTCGCCCTGCTGTGGATTCTTACTGGTCTCGTGGCCTTGGGCGCCGTGCTGATCGGTGGCGCCATCGCGACGGGCTGGCTGAAGACCGACTATCCGGCGCTGTTCATCACCTTCTATCTCGTCGCCGCCTTCAATCTGCTCACCCTGCTGGCGCGGCGGGCGCTGGCGGCGGTCGATCACAATCTCTGGTGGGAAGCGCTCGACAGCATCCGCCGTATCTCGGGCCTCGCGCTGCTACTGGCCGCGCTCGGGCCGCTGCCGATCCTTGCGTCGGTGCTCATTCAACTGGTCGTCGCGCTCGGGGTGCTGTGCGCCGGGCTTGCGACCTTCCACGCGACATTGGCGATGCGGCGGCGCGACTGGATTGTGCTGGGGCCGGGGCTGGCGGCGGTGCGCGCGCATTATCTCTCCGATTTCGGCCGGACCGGCATTCTCACCCTGTGTGATGTCGGCGCCTATAATGCGCCCTATTTCACCATCGTCGCGGTGACGCCGGACCCACGGCCGCTGCTGCTCTTCGATCTGGTGTTCAAGCTGTCCCGCTCGCTGTCCGCCGTCATTCGCGCGCTTGCGGAGACGGTTCTGCCCGGCCTGACCCGTGCGGCCTATCAGGGCGATGGGGCCGGCGTGCGGCGCGCTGTCCTGCGCTGCCTTGGCTGGTCGCTGGGTGCCACGATGGCAGGCAGCATAGGACTGCTGATCGCGGGAAAGCTGGTCGCCCACATCATATTCGATGGCAATCTCGACCTGCAATATTCTGAAATTGCGATGATGATTGCGCTGCTTTTTGGCCTCAGCCTCATTTGCGTCTCGGTCTATCTGCAGTGGGGACTTGGGCGGTTCGCGGCCTTGCTGCGGCCTTCGATGCTGCTTTTGCTCGGCAGTGTGCTGGCGGTTCCGCTCGCCTTGCCCATGCATGAGAGCCTCGGCTGGACTCTCTCCGCCGGGTTTCTGGCTCTCTACGCCGCTGTTCATGTTTCGCTGGGGCTGGTTCATGGGCGTATGCTGATGCATCTGACAGGAGCGCGGGGCGCAGAGGCGCAGGCAAGGGGCAGCGTGTGAAGATTTCGATGATCGATCCCTCGCTGTTCACGCCGCGCTATGATGATGGGCTGTGCGAGGCGTTGGCCGCGCGCGGCAATGACGTAACGCTGATCGGTCGGCCAATGCGCGAAACCGATGCCATCGTGCCCAAGCGCTACCGCTATGAGCCCCGCTTCTTCCGCATCGGCGAGCGGCTGCGGCCGGTGCTGGGCGATGGCCGGGCCGGGCAGATCGCCAAGGCCGCCGATTATGCGCTGGATGCCCGGCTCGGCCGCCTCGGCTCCCTGGCGGGCGATGTGGCGCATTTCCAGTGGCTGCCACTGGCGATGGTGGACAAGATCCTGCTCGATCGGCTGGCCGGCCGGACGGCACTGGTCCACACCGTCCACAATGCGCGCCCGTTCCATGGCGAGGATCGCTCGGGCGTGCAGGGGCGCGGCTATGAGGCGCTGCTGCGCCAGTTCGATCTGCTGATTGTGCATGGCGAACAGACGCGCGACACGCTGCTCAAGCAGGGGATTGATCCTGCCGACATCGCGCTGGTACCGCATCCGCCGATGACCTTGCGAGAGGCAACGGCGGAAGACCTCGCCGCCGTCCCGCGCGGAACCGTGCCGCGCATTCTCTTCTTCGGCACGATTCGGCCTTATAAGGGGCTGGATTTGCTGGTGCAGGCCTGTCTCGATCTCTGGCGGGACGGGCTTGCCTTCGAACTGGCCATCGCCGGCAAGCCGTTCATGCCGGTCGAGGCGTTTCTGCAGGCCATTCATGGCGGCGGCTTTAGCGAGCGGCTGGTGACCGATCTCGGCTTCCTCACCGAGCATCGGCTCGATGCGCATCTGCGTGCGGCGGACATTCTGGCTTTTCCCTATCGCGAGATCGATTCGAGCGGTGCCTTCCTCTCCGCGCTGCGCTATGGCGCCGCCATGGTGACCAGCGATGCCGGCATGTTCGGCGATCTTCCCGATGCCGTGGCGACGCGCTTTCCGGCGGGCAATGCCCCGGCGTTGGCGGTGGCCCTGCGCCAGCTCATCGTCGATGCGCGCCGTCGGCAGGAGGCGGGGGAGGCCGCGCGCGCCCATGGTCAGGTGATGACGGGATGGGATGTCGCCGCCGCGCAGACGCAGGAGGCCTACCAGACCGCGCGTGAGCGTTTCGCGGCCAGAACGGGGCACACAGTCGGGGAGAGCGCGGGATGATCGACCTGCGCCGCTACCGCCGCGAACTGCGCGACCGCTGGCTGGCCGTGCGGCTGGGCCTTGTCGGCCGCCAGCATCAATATGGCGAGATCGTCTCGCTGCGCCGGCTCATTGCGCATTTCGGCATTGATTGCGTCATCGATGTCGGCGCCAATGCCGGGCAATATGCCACGATGTTGCGCAAGGATGTCGGCTTTCGCGGCACGATCCTCTCGTTCGAGCCGCACCCCGAGGTCTGCGCCAAGCTGGTGGAGATCGCCGGCAAGGATGCGCGGTGGCACGTCCACAATATCGCCCTCTCGGATCGGGATGGGGAGGCGACCTTCCACCTGATGGCCGCCGACCAGTTCAGCTCGCTCAATGCCCCGCAGGACGGCCTCGAGCAGATTTTCGCCGAGCGCAACAAGGTCACGCGCACCGTGCATGTGCCCTGCGCCCGGCTCGATACGCTGCTGCCCGATCTGGAGCCGGCGCGCGATGCCAAGGCGATTCTGCTCAAGATGGATACGCAGGGGCATGACGCGCAGGCCTGGTCCGGGGCCAGCGCGGTCGCCGGGCGGATCACCGCCGCGCAGACCGAACTGTCGGTGCGCCCGCTCTACGATGGCGCGACGGACTATCGCACGATGATCGCGCTTCTGGAGCGCGGCGGCTTCGTGCCCAATGCGGTGTTCGCCAACAACAAGGGCCATTTCCCGCTGCTGGTGGAAATGGACGGCCTGTTCATTCGCGCAGATCTGGCGCGTGAGGGCAATGTCCCGATCGTCTGATCCGGCGCACGGGCGCCCGCTGGCTCTCGCAACGGCGCTGGTGGCGGGCGGTGTGCTGTGCCTCGCGCTGAGCTGGGGCACCTGGATGTGGCATTTGCGCGGCCAGTATGGCCGGAGCATTTCCGAATATCTGTTCGCCCGGCAGGATATGTGGATGCTGGACGCGCAGGCGTTTGGCCTTTTGGTCGCGGGTTTTATCGTTGGCCTCCGGGCGCGGGGCGGTCGGCTGGCTGACCAGCACGCAAGTGGCGGCACCTTCGCCGGGAGGGCGCTGGTTCCCGTCGGCATCCTCATCATTGTCCTGCTCGCCTGGCTAGGGCGAACCTGGGTCTTCCATGGCTACAGCGTTTCGCGCGATGAGGTGATGGTCGAGCTGACGGCGGGCGCGCTCGCCCATGGCATGATCGGCTGGCCGATTCCCGAAGCCTGGAACGCCGTCCGCCATGCGATGCAGCCGGAATTCTACAGTCCCTACGGTTCGGATACGCATTGGACCTCGATCTATCTGCCGGTCCATGCCGCAATCCGCAGCCTGTTTCAGCGGGTCGGGCTGGCTGATCTCGCCGCCCCGCTGACCCTCGGCGCGGGCCTCGTCGCGCTCTGGCATATCACGCGGCACCTCAACCCGGATCGGCGCGATGCTGCGCTGGTGACGATGGTTATGGCGCTCACCTCCGCGCAATTGCTCGTCACCGCCATGACGCCTTATGCGATGACGAGCCATTTCGCGTTCAACATGATCTGGCTGGCGCTGGTGTTGCGTGGCGGGGCGCTGGGGCATGGACTGGCGGCATTGGTCGCAGTTCTGGCCGCGGGGCTGCATCAGTGGCACTTCCCGCTGCTGTTTATCGCGCCGTTCATCCTGTGGATGGCGGCCAATCGCCGCTGGCGTCCGGCGCTGTTCCATATCTGTGTCGCGCTCGCTCTGATGGTGATCTGGGCCCGGCTCTGGCCGATGGCGCTGGCCGAGCTGGTCGGCCCGGCACCGCCAAGCGATGTCCACCGCACCAACAGCATCGTCGACAAGCTGATCAGCCTCTTCGGTCGGCTCGATAATCTCCAGCCGCTGCTGAACATTTCGCGGCTGATGGCCTGGAACAATCTGCTGCTCCTGCCGCTCGCCGGGCTGGCGGTGCTGGGCGTGCGCTGGGGAGGTGTGTGGCGTGACGTGCCGGTGGCTGTACCGCTGCTGCTGGGCGTGATCGCCGGGCTGTGCCTCGCGCTCTATCAGGGCTATGGCTGGGGCTTCCGATACATGCACGGGCAGATCGGTACGCTCTGCCTCCTCGCCGGGCTGGGCTGGCGCGCCGTCGTGCCGCGCGACGCCCGCTACGGCCGTGTGCTGCTGATGGCCGGCGCCCTCTTCGCGCTGCTGGGCACGCTCTGGCAGGCGCGCGATACGGAGCGCTATGTGCGGGGCTATGCCAAGACCATGGCGGCCATTCGCGCGTCCGATGCCGATGTGGTGCTGGTCGATATTCGCGGCGGCTATTTTATGACCGACCTTGTGCGCTTTGGCGCCGATGGCGCGCCGGGCAAGCCGGTGGTGATGGCGCTGCAAATGCTGAAGGGCACCGATCTGGCGGCCCTGTGCGCACACTATGATGTGGCGGTGATGGATTTCCGGCAGTTCCAGCCGCTCGGCGTCTATCCGCTCTCCCCAATCTTCAAGGGTGATGACGGGATCGTCGCGCGGCGCGCCCATCTTGCGCGCATGGGCTGTGACCGGCCGGTGATCGCTTCACCGGCCGGATAGTCTCAGCGCTACTTGGTGAAGCCGGCAACGATCTCGAGCTTCACGGTATCGCCGACCATCGGCAGGCCGTAAGCAACGCCAAAGTCGCTCCGCTTGATCGAGCCGGTGGCGGTGAAGCCGACATTTTCCTTGTTACCCATGCCCATGCCGGCGCCATAGAAGCGTGCGTCGAGCGTGACCGGCTTGGTCACGCCGTTCAGCGTGAAGTTGCCGGTGATCTTGGCAGCCTGACCGTCCACGACGACGCTGGTCGAGACGAAGCGGGCGTCGGCGGGCGCCGGGCCGAAGAAGTCGGCGGCCTTGCCGTCCTTGCCCGCGCGCAGCAGGTGAGCCGTCAGGCCCGCGCTGGCAGTGGTGACCTTGGAGACGGGAATGGTCACATCGACCTTGGCCGCCGAAGGGTTTTTGGGGTCGAGCTGGAGCGTGCCGGTGATGTCACCGAAAATGCCGAAATAGGGCGTGAAGCCCAGATGATCGACCTCCCACTTCACCAGCGTGTGGCCGGGATCGGCGGTGTAGGTGCCGCCGGAAATCGCGGCGGGGTCCGGCTTGCCGGGCTGTGCGACCAGCCCGCCGGTGATGCCGGCAAGAAGAAGAGCGGGGAGGGCAGCGTGAATGAGGCGCATATCTGTGTCTCCTGATCGTCTGCGAGGGGGATTGAGAACGATACGCCTTAGCATAGCGTGCCGCTCGCCGCTGTCATCAGGGGAATGCAAGGGTGCGGCGCGGAGCGCGCCGGACTTAAATCAGCGCATCGGCGAGCAGTTTCACGCCAAGGAGGATCATCAGGACGTAGATCAGCACATAGAAGCGCTCCGGATCGACCTTGCGGACCAGCTTCACGCCCAGCATCGTGGAGATGAGGGCGAGGGGGATCAGCACCCCGGTCGCCAGCAAATTGGCGTGGGTGAACTGGCCGAGCGCGGCATAGGCCGGCACCTTGATCCAGTTCATCACCGCAAAGGCGATGGCGGTTGTGCCGACGAGCGTATCGCGCGGCAGCTTGCGCGGTAGCACCCACATCTGGAAGGGCGGCGAACCGGCATGGGCGACGTGGCTGGTGAAGCCCGATGCGACGCCGAACAGCACGCCCAGCCATGCCGGGGAATTGGAGGGCAGGGTGATCGCATGGCCTCGCTCGACCCACAGGCGCTGCAGCCCGAACAGGATCGAGATCGCGCCGAGCACGCCCAGCACCACATCCGCCGAGACCTGCGCGGAGAAGAAATAGCCCAGCGCCACGCCAATGGTCATGCCGGGGATCATCACCGCGAGCACATGCCCATCCCAGGTGCGGCGGAACGCCCAGACGCCCACCACGTCCTGCACGATCAGGATCGGCAGCAGGATGGCCGCGGCGCGCACCGGATCGATGGCGAGCGCAAGAATGGGCATGGCCAGCGAGCCCGCACCGGAAAAGCCACCCTTGGCAAGGCCGGAAATCACCACGGCGACCACCGCGCACAGAATGTAGAGGGGATCGAGTGGCATGGGGATCGAGACCTCGGGCTTCGCGGCCCGGCAGGCGCGATGTGATCTGGCATAGCGCCTCGGTCGCCGCTCGACGCAAGTTTTTTCGCATCGCCCTCTTGAAACCTGCCGGGATATCTCCAAAATGCGGCCTGCGGACCGGGCCCCTCTGGCGCAGCGCTCAAACATGAGCGCCTCGCGATGTCGGACCGCATCGGGTGATACCGGTGCAGGTTCGGTTTTTCAGGCTCAGGCATCCAGTCATCCGATCACGTGCAAAGCACTTTGGAGGATGACGTTCATGAATATCTTCACGTTCAACTTGATGATCCTGCTGCAACGCGTCGATGATGCGCTGTCCAGTGAACGCGGCAAGGCGCGGCCCGATGGGCGCCTCGTCGCGCGCTTGCGTCTGCGCCGCGACGTGCTGATGAGCCGCTTGCGCCGGTCGCTGGCCGGTCCCCGGGCACTGGGGGCCTAACGCATGGAAGTTCTGGATATTCTCTGGCTCGGCAAGCCGGCGTGGATGTGGCTCATGTTCATGGGCCTTGTGCTGGCCCTGCTGGTCTTCGATCTGGGCGTGCTGCACAAGGAGGAGAAGGAAATCGGCGTGCGCGAGAGCCTCGCCATGTCCGCCTTCTACATCACGCTTGGTCTGGCCTTCGGCGGCTGGATCTGGTGGCAGCTTGGGCCGACGGCGGGCCTGAATTACGTCACGGGCTTCGTGGTCGAGAAGAGCCTGGCGATGGACAATGTCTTCGTCATCGCGATGATCTTCACCTATTTCGGCATTCCGCGCCTGTACCAGCACCGCGTGCTGTTCTGGGGCATTCTCGGCGTCATCGTGCTGCGCGCGCTCATGATCGGCTTCGGTGCCGCGGCCGTTCAGCGCTGGGATTGGGTGCTGTATGTCTTCGCCGCCTTCCTCATCTTCACCGGCATCAAGATGTGGCGCAATGCAGAAGCCGAGTATGATGTCGGCAAATCGCCCGTGCTCCGGTGGATCAAGCGCCGCTTCCGGGTGACGGAGGAGCTGCATGGCCATCATTTCTGGGTGAAGCTGCCTGATGGTGCGACAGGGCGGACGGTCCGTTACATGACGCCGCTGTTCCTGGCGCTGCTGATGGTCGAGTTCGTCGACGTGGTGTTCGCGGTAGACTCGGTCCCGGCGATCTTCGCCATCACCACCGATCCGTTCATCGTCTACACCTCGAACATCTTCGCCATTCTGGGCCTGCGTGCGCTGTATTTCGCCCTGGCGGCGATGGTGCATCGCTTCCACTACCTCAAATATGCGCTCAGCCTGTTGCTGGTGTTCATCGGCTCCAAGATCGTCCTGGCCGATGCGCTCGGCATCGCCAAGATCCCGCCGGTGGTGTCGCTCAGCGTCACCTTCGTCATTCTGGCGGGCGGCGTATTCTACTCTTTGTGGAAGACGCGCGGCGAGCCGGTGGTGCTGCCGCCTGCCGAGGCCAACAACGTCTGACGCGATCCCGAAACGCCTCTCTGCACGACGGGGAGGCGTTTTCATCTCATCCCCTTACCGGGCGGCCCTCTGCGGCCTACATGAGGGGCATGATGGTTTTGCCCAGATCAGGTCCGTTGCCGGATGACTTCACCGTGCCGGACCTGTTGGCGCCGGGCCTGCGGCTGGTCTTCTGCGGCACGGCGCTCGGGCGCCAGTCGGCGCAGGCGCGGGCTTATTATGCCAATCCGACCAATTTGTTCTGGCGCACGCTGCATCAGGTCGGGCTGACACCGGAGCGGTTCTCGCCGAGCGATTATCCGCGATTGCTGGATCTGGGCATCGGCCTCACCGATCTTTCCAAAGGTCATTTCGGCAATGACGCCGAGCTGCCGGCCGACGCCCTGGACGGCGCGGTGCTGCGCGAAAAAATGCTGTGCTATCAGCCCGCTGTCCTCGCCTTCACCAGCAAGACCGGCGCCAGCCGTCTGCTCGATCGCCCGGCGGGCCGGATCGCGCTGGGCGAACAGAGCGAGCGCATTGGGACGACGCGGCTGTTCGTGCTGCCTTCGCCATCCGGCTCGGCGCGGCGCTATTGGAATATCGCGCCATGGCAGACGCTGGCCGATCTGGTGAATGGCAGCGCGTAACAGAAAGGGCGGCGAACCAACGGTCCGCCGCCCCATATCTGGACTAATGCCGGAAAAGGCTCAGTTCTTGGCCTGATCCACCAGCTTGTTGGCGCCGATCCAAGGCATCATGGCGCGCAGCTGGGCGCCGGTCTGCTCGATCGGGTGGGCGGCAGCGGCCTTGCGGCTGGCCTTCAGCTCCGGCTGGCCGGCGCGGTTGTCGAGCACGAAGTTCTTGACGAAGCGGCCGGACTGGATGTCTTCCAGCACCTTCTTCATCTCCCACTTGGTCTCTTCGGTGATGATGCGCGGACCGGTGGTGATGTCGCCATATTCGGCGGTGTTCGAGATCGAGTAGCGCATGTTAGCGATGCCGCCCTCATACATCAGGTCGACGATCAGCTTCACCTCGTGGAGGCACTCGAAATAGGCCATTTCCGGCGCGTAACCGGCTTCCACCAGCGTCTCGAACCCGGCCTGGATGAGGTGGGTCAAGCCACCGCACAGCACAGCCTGCTCGCCAAACAGATCGGTCTCGCACTCTTCCTTGAAGTTGGTCTCGATGATGCCCGAGCGACCGCCGCCAACGCCCGAGGCGTAGGAGAGGGCGATGTCATGGGCATTGCCGGTCGCGTCCTGATGAACGGCGATGAGGCACGGCACGCCGCCGCCCTTCACATATTCGCCGCGCACGGTGTGACCCGGGCCCTTGGGCGCGATCATGATCACGTCGACATCTGCCGGCGGCTCGATGAGGCCGAAGTGGACGTTGAGGCCGTGCGCGAACGCCAGCGCGGCGCCGGGTCGGAGATTGCCCTTGATGTCGTTCTCGTAGATGGCGGCCTGATGCTCGTCGGGCGCGAGGATCATCAGCACGTCGGCCCACTTGGCAGCATCCGCATTCGCGAGCACCTTGAAGCCGGCGCCTTCCGCCTTGGTAGCCGAGGGCGAGCCGGGACGCAGCGCGATCGCGACTTCAGCAACGCCCGAATCGCGCAGGTTCTGCGCATGGGCATGGCCCTGGCTGCCATAGCCGAGGATGGCGACCTTCTTGCCCTTGATGAGGCCGATATCGGCGTCGCGATCGTAATAAACACGCATTTCCCAGAACCCTTCTCTTTCAGTTCGTCGGGCCGACCTGTGTCGGCATCCATGTAAAAATCTCGTGTCGGCCCCCGCCGGCGGACCGCTCCTGCACCTTTCAGCCGGCAAAGCCAAGCCGGTGTCGCGGTTTTCTGCGGGGTGGACTGGCTAAATTCAGGCGGCGGCGCCCCGCAGCATCCCGACAACGCCGGTGCGGCCCACTTCAACGAGCCCCAGCTCGCGCATCAGGCCGACGAACGTATCGACCTTGCTGCTCGGCCCGGTGATCTCGAAAACGAAGCTCTCCAGCGTGGTGTCCACCACCTTGGCGCGGAACACGTCCGCCAGCCGCAGCGCCTCGATGCGCGCCTCGCCAGTGCCGGCGACCTTCACCAGCGCCAGTTCGCGCTCCACGAAGGGGCCGATTTCGGTGAGGTCGGTCACCTTGTGCACCGGCACAAGTCGCTCCAGCTGGGCAATGATCTGGTCGATCACGCGCGGGGGGCCATTGGTCACGATGGTGATGCGGCTGACCTTATGGTCCGCGCTCACGTCCGCGACGGTCAGGCTCTCGATATTATAGCCGCGTGCCGAAAACAGACCCGCGATCCGCGCGAGAATGCCTGCCTCGTTGGTGACCGTGACGGACAGCACATGGCGTTCGCTGTCCTCCTGGCGGATGTGCATCACTCTTCGTCCTCGTCAAGAAATCGCAATGGGTTCAAAATCAGGTCGGTCAGAGACCGGTTGGGTCGTCTGGCGTCCCGGCCGGGCCGTCACTGGCTGGCGGCGCGACCGAGAGCATGCCCGTCATCGCATAATGCCAGCCCTCGGGCGTGCGGTGGGCGATGCGCACCGGTTCGCCCAGCATCGCATCGAACACCCGGCGCAGCGGCTCTCCAACATAGCGGGGCGACACCAGAACGCTGTCATAATCCCGCTCGTTGAATTGAAACCGGCTTTCCAATTCGATCACCCACTCGCCAGCATCCTCGTCGCCATGGTCGCGCGTCGTGCCGAACAGGTCGGCACTCTCATTGTGCCGCTCGAAATCGAACGGTTCGCTGACATGGAGGCGAAGGCGGACGGGCTGGGTCATCAGACCAGCGCCCTGGCCTCGTCGTCCATCGTCCCGGAGACCTGGCTGGGGTCGAGCAGCATATCGGTATGCGCCGCACCAGACGGGATCATCGGGAAGCAGTTGGAGAGCTTGGCCACCCGGCAATCGACAATGACCGGGCCCGGCGTGTCGATCATCCGGCGGATGCCGGGGATCAGTTCGTCCATAGTCTCGATGCGAATGCCGGTCGCGCCATAAGCTTCGGCCAGCTTCACGAAATCGGGCAGGCTGTCCGAATAGCTGTGCGAATAGCGGCTCTCATAGGTCAGTTCCTGCCACTGGCGGACCATGCCCATATATTCGTTGTTCAGGATGAAGATCTTGACCGGCAGGCGATACTGGATCGCCGTGCCAAGCTCCTGGATGTTCATCTGGATCGAGGCATCGCCGGCCACGTCGATCACCAGCGAATCGGGGTTGCCGAGCTGGGCGCCGATCGCGGCCGGGAAGCCATAACCCATGGTGCCGAGCCCGCCCGAGGTGAGCCACTTGTTCGGTTCCTCGAAATGATAGTGCTGGGCCGCCCACATCTGGTGCTGGCCCACTTCGGTCGTGATGATCGTGTCGCGGTCGCGGGTCGCATTATAGAGCTCGGCGATGGCCCGCTGCGGCATGATTTCCTCGCCGGTCTCGACATAATCGAGGCTCTTGCGTGCGCGCCACTCGTCGATCTGCGACCACCAGCCGCTATAATCGGGCTTCTTGAACCCGCGCGCCTTGAGGCCGGCGATGATCGCCTCGATCGCGCGGCCGACATCGGCAACGACGGGCACGTCCACCGGCACGATCTTGTTGATCGAGCCGCGGTCGATATCGACATGGATTTTCTTGCTGAGCGGGGCGAACGCATCCAGCCGGCCGGTCACGCGGTCATCGAACCGCGAACCCAGCGCCAGAATGAGATCGGCCTTGTTCATCGCGAAATTGGCTTCGTAGGTGCCATGCATCCCCAGCATGCCCAGCCATTGCGACGAGGAGGCGGGGTAGGCGCCCAGGCCCATGAGCGTCGAGGTGACCGGCGCGCCGAGCATATCGGCCAGCGCCCGCAGCGCTTCGCTGGCGGCGGGGCCGGAATTGATGACGCCGCCGCCCGTGTAGAGGACTGGCTGCTTGGCATCGAGAATGAGCGCAATGGCCTTGTCGATCATCTCCGCATCCGGCTCGGTTTGCGGCCGGTAGCTGGGATGGGCATTAAGCGAGGGCTTCTCATAGGCGGCGGTGGCAACCTGCACGTCCTTGGGAATATCGATCACGACCGGGCCGGGGCGGCCGGAGGTCGCGATGTGGAACGCCTCGTGCACCGTCGCGGCCAGATCGGCCGGGCTTTTCACCAGATAATTATGCTTGGTGCAGTGGCGGGTAAGGCCGACGGTATCGGCTTCCTGGAACGCGTCCGTGCCGATCAGTGTCGTCGGCACCTGCCCGGTGATGACGACCATCGGGATGGAATCCATCAGCGCGTCGGTGATGCCGGTGATCGCGTTGGTCGCGCCGGGGCCGGATGTGACGAGCACGACGCCGGGCTTGCCGGTCGAACGGGCATAGCCCTCGGCGGCGTGGGCCGCAGCCTGCTCGTGGCGGACGAGAATGTGCTGGATCTTCGGGTGATCGTAGATCGTATCATAGATCGGCAGCACCGCGCCGCCGGGATAGCCGAACACGGTGTCGACCCCCAGATCGAGCAGGCATTGAACCAGAATGTCGGCGCCGCTTCTCTCGGCCACGGGAAACTCCTTGAAAACCATTAGCAGCGCCCTTGGTCGAAAGGAGCTGCCCTGACAAGGTTGGTGCCTCTATGGATTATAAAATGCCGTGTCAAATCAATATTGAGTAATAAAATTACAATAACGGAAAAATTTGCAACATTTTATTGGACGGGCATGTTCTCGCCAGCGGCCCAAATGGAAACGGCGCCGACCGAAGTCAGCGCCGTTCCAGCTTTTCAAGGATGATGAAGATCGTGGCCGTCAGGCGAAGGCGACGGTCTTCGCGCGGCGACGCATCGCCAGACCGGTCAGGCCCAGGCCCATGATCATCATCGCCCACGTGGAAGGCTCGGGCACGGGCACCAGATTGAGGTTGCCGTTGAAGGTGCCGAGGTGGATCTCGCCGCCATTGCCATCAGTATAGCGCCCGACCACGACCGAACCTTCGATCGGGGTGTGGATCAGCAGGCTGGCGCTGGGCGCCAGGACCGAGCCATAAAAAATGTTGCCGGAGAAGTTGAGCGTCTCCGCGTTCACGAAGTTCCAGATGACCTGCTGGTTGTTCGCCTGATTTGCGCCGTTGGAGTTGAAGCCCAGGTTCACATCGGTGCCGAACACATTGATGATGACCGGCGTCGTGCCCGAGAAGTTGTACTTCAGGCTGTTGATCGATGCGAAGTCGGCCGCATTGAAGGAGAACAGCGCATAGCCGGCGCCATTGTCCACGGCGTTCAGCGTCATGGCCGTGCCGGTGATGTCGAAGCCGCTCGGGTTGCTCGCCATGTTGAGCGAGGCGAGTGCGCTCGAGAGCGCGCGCACATCGTCGGAGACCTTGGTCACCGTCGCCGTGATGGGTGCCGAGACCGAGGCCGCATAGCCGGAATTGCCGGAGGCGAGATTGAAGTTGCGCGTGCCGCCGTTGAAGTTGCCAGACGCGGTGCCGCCGACATTCAGCGAGCCGCCACTCTGGTTGATCGTCCCGCCGGAGAAGCTGCCGCCGATCGTATAGACGTCGCCATTGCCGATGTTGGGGTTGCTGCCGGTGAAGTTGCCGCCAACCGTCACGGTGCGGGGCGTCGAGTTCATCGTCAGCCAGCTGTTGCTGACATTGCCGGCGACCGAGGCACTGCCGCCGCTGGCGATGGTGCCGACGCCGCCATTGGATCCGTTATGCACCTTGATATCAGCATTTGAGATATTGCCGCCTACCGTCAGAACGGGAATACCGGCATTCTTTGTCTGGCCCTGGCTCGAATTGCCGATGCCGACTTGGCTCGCGCCGGTCAGGTTGCCGCCGACCAGCATCTTGCCCTCGACATCATGCTTCAGGTTCACGTCACCCAGCACGATGAGATTATAGTTCTTGAGCGCTTCAAGGCCCGCAGCGGCATCGCCGGATGCGAGGGCGGGGGCGCTGGCAAACGCGGCGAGGCCGAGCGCGATGGCAAGGGACGAACGCTTGAGCATGAAACAGGTCTCCGTCGGTGCGGGATGGCGAAAGATGAACGGCCTTTATACCATTTGTCAGAGCGTTGAAGCGTTCATCTTGCACGTCGAAAGCCATGTCCGGTTTTGGTACAGACGAGCAGGTGGCCGTTAATGGCCCTCCGGCGCGATGCTGTTGAAGTCTTCAATGATCACCGCAGCCTGCGGATCGATGGTCGTCCAGCCGGCTTGCCGGCCCCGAGCCCATGTCCGCTGCCGCTTCTGATAGGCGATGGTCTGCTGGAGGATGGCTGCCCGTGCTGTCGCCCGGTCGATTTCGCCCGCCAGCATCGCGGCGAGTTCGCGAACGCCGAGTGCGCGCAGCACCGGTCGATCAGGCGGAATGTCCCGGCGAACGAGCGCTTCGACCTCCTCGATGGCGCCGTGCGCCAGCATGAGATCCAGCCGTTGCTCGGCGCGTTCGGCGAGCACCTCGCGCGGGAGCATCACCACCGCACCGTGAATGCGCATGTGTCCCGCAAGGCCGCCTTCGCGCCGGGCCTGCCATTGGGGGAGCGGCGTCCCGGTCGAGCGGACGACCTCCAGCGCGCGCGCGACGCGCGAGGTATCCGCCGGGTTGAGCCGCCCTGCACTGACTGGGTCTTCCCGTTCCAGCGCGGCATAGCTCTGCGTCACCGGCAGCGCGCGCACGGCCTCGCGGATCGCCGGATCGATGGCCGGGACCGGCGCGATGCCGTGCAGCAGCGTGTGCAGATAAAGCCCGGTGCCGCCCACGAGAATAGCCGGAACGCCTTGCGCATGGGCGGCATCGATTTCTGCCTTGGCGTCCTGCGCCCAGCGCGCGGCCGAGCAATCTTCCATGCCGTCGATATGGCCGAAGAGGCGGTGCGGGGCCTGCGCGAGGTCCTCCTCGGGCGGGCGGGCAGTCAGCACATTCAGGTCCGCATAGACCTGGCTGGCATCGGCATTGATGATGATGCCGCCCGTCGCCCGCGCGAGCCGCATCGCGACTGCGCTCTTGCCGCTGGCGGTCGGCCCGGCAATAAGCGCCACCGGCGGCCGCTCCCGGTCGCGCATTTCGGGCAGGGAATCAGGATCAGGCATGGCTGGCGGCATTTCGAACGGACGGGACATGGTTGCGACCTTAGTCGCGCATGACGGACTTGGGCAGGGGGACGTGACCGCCGCGCGCGATGCGCTGGCGCAGGCGGGTCTCGATGTCGCCGCGCCGGTCTGGATCGAGGCGGGTGAGGCTGTCGACCTGCCCTTCGCCGGTGGCCGGGCCGTTGCGCGCGCGGCGCTGGAAGCGCTGGCGCCGCCCGCCGACCTGTTCGTGCTCGCGGGGGCGAACCGCGATTGCCGTCTGTTCGTGGCGGATATGGATTCGACGATGATCACCGTCGAGTGCATCGACGAGCTGGCCGATTATGCCGGCCTCAAGGAAGAAATCGCGGCGGTGACCGAGCGAGCAATGCGCGGGGAACTGGATTTCGCGCAGGCGCTGACCGGGCGGGTCGCGCTGCTCAAGGGTCTGGACGCGACCATGATCGATCGCTGCCGCGCCGAGCGGGTGCGGCTGATGCCCGGCGCCCGGGCGCTGGTGCAGACCCTGCGGGCACGCGGCGCGCGCACGATCCTGGTGTCCGGCGGGTTCGTGCCGTTCGCGCAGCCGGTCGCGCAGGAGATCGGGTTCGATGTCGCCATTGCCAACACCCTGCACATCGCCGACGGCAAGCTTGCCGGCACGGTCGGCGAACCGATTGTCGATGCCGCACGCAAGCGTGCCGAACTGCTCGGGGCGGCGGAGCAGGGCAGATTGTCGCCCGCGCAATCCATCGCCATCGGTGACGGGGCGAACGATATTCCGATGATCGAGGCGGCCGGGCTAGGCGTTGCCTATCATGCCAAGCCCAAGACACGCGCCGCTGCCGATGCCGCCATCGAGCGGGGTGACCTCAGCGTCCTGCTGCATGCCCTGGGCATCGCTCGGGCGCAGTGGGTGACGGGCTAGCCGGGTCGCGGCCTATGCAGGCCGGGCAGCGCACTTAACCGAATCTTAGAAGGAAGCGTGAGATTTCCTTGCCCGATCCATGATCGAGCGGGGGAATGTCGTGCGGATATTGGCGCTAGCATCTCAGAAGGGCGGTTCGGGAAAGACCACGCTGTCTGGCCATCTTGCGGTTCAGGCGCAGCGCGCTGGCGCGGGGCCGGTCGTCCTTATCGATATCGATCCGCAGGGTTCGCTCTCCGATTGGTGGAACGAGCGC
This sequence comes from Sphingobium sp. B12D2B, assembly GCF_025961775.1. Lineage (NCBI taxonomy): Bacteria > Pseudomonadati > Pseudomonadota > Alphaproteobacteria > Sphingomonadales > Sphingobiaceae > Sphingobium > Sphingobium sp. B12D2B. The sequence continues at coordinate 2,368,785 of NZ_JAOQOH010000001.1, read as the reverse complement.
AGCGACGATTATCCCGCCTTTGCTCAGACAAGCGTCGCGCGTCTCGCCGGCGATCTTGAGGCGCTGCGTCAGCAGGGGTTCAAGCTGGCGGTCATCGATACGCCGCCGGCGATCACCATGGCCATTCAGAGCGTCATCGGCGTCGCCGAGCTGATCGTGGTGCCGACCCGGCCCAGCCCGCACGATCTGCGTGCCGTGGGCGCGACGGTCGACCTGTGCGAACGCGCCGGCAAGCCGCTTATCTTCGTGGTCAATGCGGCAACGCCGCGGGCGCGCATCACCTCGGAAGCCGCGATTGCGCTGTCGCAGCACGGCACGGTGGCACCGGTCACCATTCACCAGCGCACCGACTTTGCGTCCTCGATGATCGATGGGCGCACGGTGATGGACTTCGATCCCAAGGGACGCTCGGCGCAGGAGGTCGAGCAGCTCTGGAGCTATGTGGCCGATCGGCTCGAGCGGAATTTCCGGCGGACGGTGTTCTCGCCCACGCATGTCGCAGCGGCGATGTCGCGCCAGACGGGCTTCGGTCGTCGGGTGGTGCAGGGATGAATCGCGATAATTCCATGACCGAGCCGCGCCCTGCGGCATCGCTGACGGCGAGCCTGCTCGCGCGGCGGGGCACTGCGCGCCCGGCCATGCGTCGGCCGGCGCTGCCGGGTCTTTCGACTGCCCCGACCGTCCATGATGACCTTGGCTGGAATGACATGGGGGAGGGCGCTGTCCCTCACATGACAGCGCCGACCACCGGGACGGACGCTGCGGTGCCCATCAACGCCAATGTGTCCGTGGCTGCTGAGAGCGACCCGGCGCCGGTCTCCCCGGCCAAGCAGCAGATGCTGGCTCTCGCCGAGCAAATCAGCCTGCGCGTCACGCCGCCGAAAGTCACTTCCAAGCGCCCGGCCAGTCTGGCGGGCGTCGGCCGCAAGGCGGCGTTCACGCTGCGGATCGATAGCGAGAGGCACCTGCGCCTGCGCCTGCTGAGCGCGGTCTCGAAGCGCTCCGCCCAGCAGCTTCTCATCGAGGCGCTGGATCAGATGATTGCCGCCGACGCGCATGTGCAGGCGCTCGCCGAAGAGATTGAATCCAGCTCGGGACTGGAGGCGTGAGGCATATGGCGCGCTCCGTAAAAATGCCTTTGCTGCTGGTGACGGTGGCGCTCTCCAGCGTGACGCTGGGCGGCTGCGCACAGCTGGGTCTCCAGTCCCATAGCGCGCGCGCGACGCCCTCGGTTGCGCAACTTTCGCCCAAGATCGAGTCAGCGCTCGCGGATCGCAAGTTCGCCCACGCGCTCGACCTTGCCGAGGCGCTGGTCGCCGCCGACCCGGCTACTGCAGGCCATCGCGTCTTGCTGGGCCGTGCCTATCTCGCCAATGGCCGCTATCGCTCGGCACAGGCGGCGTTCACGGACGCCATGGCGCTGGGCAACAGCGATGTCCGCACGATCATCAGCCTGGCCTTGTGCGAGACCGCGCTGGGCAATGACAGCACGGCCCAGGCTTTGCTCGCCGACAACGCTGCCACGCTGCCCGCCTCGGACTATGGTCTCGCCATGGCCATGGCTGGCGACGTGCAGGAAGGCGTGCGCGCGCTCGTTTACGCCGCGCGCCAACCTGACGCCTCGGCACAGACACGGCAGAACCTCGCCTTTGCCTTGGCGCTGGGTGGCGCCTGGGGGCAGGCACGGCTGATCGCCGGGCAGGATCTGTCCGCCAAGGAGGCCGAGCAGCGCATCGGGCGCTGGTCTCAGGCCGTGGCGCAGGCTGAACCCGGCGCGCGGGTGGCTGCCCTGACTGGGGTTGCGCCCCGTGCCGACGATGCCGGGATGCCATCTCGCCTCGCGCTGCGTAGCTTCGAGCTCCCCGCCGTTGCGGAACTGGCACCTCCAAAGGCTGTCGCCCCGTCGCCAGCGAAGACGGCTGAAGCGGCTGCACCAGCGGCAGCGGCCGATGCTACGCGCGCAGCACCCGCCGTTCAATCCGTCGCGATCCCGACCTCGAGCCGGTCCTCAGACCCGGCTGGCCCGGCAAAAGCCAATCCTCCCGTCGCGTCCCCGGCGAACGCGCCCTACGGCGCGCCGTCCGCCGAAATCCTCTCAGCAGCGCCTTTGCTGGTCCTGCAGCCAGGGCCAAGGGCGCCCGACATCGCTCAGATTGCCTTTGCGCCGGCTGCATCCAGCCCGTCGATGGGGGTAAAGATCGCCGCCGCGTCTCGCGCGGTGCCGGCCAGGCCGGGTCACGCTTCGGGCGATTGGGTGATCCAGCTCGGCGCCTTCGACAGCGCAACGATGGCGCGAGTGAAGTGGCAGGATATGCGCCGCAACCCGCATCTGGCTGGCTATCGCGAGATCGTTGCCGCCGCGAGCGTCAATGGGCGCACCTTCCATCGCGTGGCGGTGGGTGGGTTTGCCAGCCGGGGCGCGGCCGGTTCCCTGTGCCAGACTTTGCGCGGCGAGGGGCAGGCTTGTTACGTGCGCCGCGATGACAGCAATGCATCGCGCATGGCGCGCGCTGGCGCCTCGGCCGGCGGGTCGCAATTCGCGTCGCGGTGATGGGGCAGTTGGGCGATCCGCTCAGCGGATCACGCCGCCTTTCATGATCATCCGCGCCCGGCCCTGAACCGGCAGCTTGTCGAACGGCGTGTTGCCGGCCGCCGCTGCCATTTTGGCCGAATCGACGATCCAGGGCGTATCAGGCGCGATGAGGATGAGGTCCGCCGGCGCGCCCGGCGCCAGCCGTCCCGCGTCGAGGCCGAGGAGTGCGGCGGGATTGGCCGCGAGCAGGGCCATCATCCGGGTTTCGGTGATCTTGCTTTCTCGCACCAGGTTGAGCGCAAGGGGCAGCAGCGTCTCGGCGCCGGCGATGCCGGGCAGGGCGTCCGCGAAGGGCAGGCGCTTGTCTTCCGGGCCGCGCGGATCGTGGCCCGAGCACAGCACGTCGACGGTGCCATCCGCGACCGCCTCGATCGTGGCAAGCCGGTCCCGCTCATCGCGCAGTGGCGGGGAGAGCCGCGCGAAGGTGCGGAAATCGCTCACTGCCGCATCGTTGAGGAAGAGGTAGGAGGGGCTGGTGCCGCAGGTCACCTTCAACCCTTCGGCCTTCGCCGCGCGAATGAGCGCGAAGCCCGCCGCGGTGGTGACGAGGCGGACATGCAGGCGTGCGCCCGCCTCCCGCGCCAGCGCGATGTCTCGCGCAATAGCCATCGCTTCGGCACTGGCCGGGGCACTGGGCAGGCCGAGGCGCGAGGCTGTTTCGCCATCCGTCGCCACGGCATTGGCCGTCAGCCCGCCATCCTCGGCATGGGTAATGACCACCAAGTCGAGCGCAGCGGCATAATGCAGGACGCGCAGCATCACGCCCGAGTCGGCAATCCAGCGCCGGCCCGTCGCGATGGCCCGGGCGCCAGCGGACTTCATCAGCGCCATTTCCGCCAGTTCGCGCCCCTCGAGGCCGCGCGTCGCGGCGCCGAGCGGATGTACCCAGAAGTCCGGCTTGCCGGCCCGCGCGGCGTGCTGGATCAGCCCCGGCTCATCGAGAACGGGCGACTGGTCCGGCATCAAAGCGGCGCGGGTGATACCGGCGAAGTGGAAGGCCGGCTTGTCGGTGCGGAACACGCCCAGATCAATGATGCCCGGTGCGAGGATCATGCCCTTGGCATCAACGACTTCGGCGCTGTCAGGCACCTTTACCGCGCCGACCGCAGCGATTGTCGCGTCTTCCACGAGCAGCGTGCCTTCGGAAAGGGTGTTGGCGGTCGGATCGCACAGGCGTGCGTTGATGATCGCGGTCAGGCCCATCCTTCGACTCCCCGGGCTGTGCGGGTGAGGACATCGAGGCAGGCCATGCGCATCGCAACCCCCATCTCGACCTGCTCGGTGATCGCCGAGCGATCCGGATCGTCCGCCACGCTGCTGACGATTTCCACGCCCCGGTTCATCGGGCCGGGGTGCATGATGATCGCGTCCGGCTTGGCACGCTTCAGCCGCTCGGGCGTGAGGCCATAGAGCGCGTGAAATTCGCGCGCGGAGGGGATGAAGGCGCCATCCATCCGCTCATTCTGAATGCGCAGCATCATCACCACATCCGCGCCATCCAGCGCGGCGTTGAAATCATGGAACGGCGTGACCCGATAGCGCTCCACTGCGGGGGGCATAAGCGTCGGCGGCGCGCAGACGCGCACCTGCGCACCCAGTGCGGTGAGGCAGAGCATGTTGGAGCGGGCGACGCGGCTGTGGAGGATGTCGCCGCAGATGGTGACGATCAGCCCCTCGAAGCTGCCCTTGCGCCGCCTTATGGTGAGCGCATCGAGCAGTGCCTGCGTCGGATGCTCGTGGCGCCCATCGCCGGCATTGAGCACGGGGCAGTCCACCATGTCGGCGATCAGTTGCACGGCGCCCGAGCTCATATGGCGGATCACCATCACGTCGGCGCGCATCGAGTTGAGCGTCACAGCGGTGTCGATGAGCGTCTCGCCCTTCTTCACGCTGGATTGGGCAGCGTTCATGTTCACCACGTCCGCGCCCAGCCGCTTGCCCGCCACCTCGAAGGAGAGCAGCGTGCGCGTGCTGTTCTCGAAGAAGGCGTTCATCTGCGTGAGGCCGGCGAGGCGCCCGTCATGCTTGCGGCTGCCGGCGCGGTTGAGCGAGGCCCATTGCTCGGCTTCATCCAGTAAGAAGCGGATTTCATGCGGCGCCAGATTGGCGATTCCCACCAGATGCCGGTGCGGAAAATTGTCCCGGCCGATGAGGCCGGTGGCGGGAGAGGGCGATATTGTCATTAAAGCGCCTCGTTAGTGGAGCGGCGGGGCGGACTCAAGCGCTGATGTATCAGGCATTGACCGTCCAGGCATTGAGATCGAGCAGGATGATGAGCGCGCACTGGGCGGCGGCGATGAGGAACAGCGCGCGGGAGAAGTCCCGCTTGCGGGTCTTGTGCCGGAAAAGCAGCATGGCGAGCCAGGCGCCAATCGTCCCGCCGATCGCCGCCAGGGTCAGCAGATCGCGCTCGCGCATGCGCGGTCCCCCGGCAATGGCGCGCTGCTTGTCATAGCGGAAGGCGGCGAGGGTGATGAGGTTGATCAGCACCAGCCAGCCCCAGATGATGTGCGTTTCCGTCATGCGCCGGTCAGCCCATCGTCAGGCCGTCAATGGCCCCCTGCAGGATGAGGGCGGCGGCGTGGGCGTCGATCTTCTCTGCGCGCTTGGCCCGGCTCATGTCCTGCGCGATCATCGCCCGCTCGGCAGCGACGGTCGACCAGCGCTCGTCCCACAGCAGCACGGGCAGGCCGAGTACGGCGATGTTGCGGGCAAAGGCGCGTGCAGCCTGGCTGCGCGGGCTCTCGCTGCCATCCATATTGAGCGGCAGGCCGATGACGAGGCCCTTGACCGACTGCTGGGCGATGAACTGGGCGAGCACCTCCCGGTCCTTGCTGAACTTGCTACGCTTATGCGTGTGCGCCGGGCTGGCGATGCTCCAGCCGGCATCGCACAGGGAAAGGCCGATGGTCTGCGTGCCAAGGTCCATGCCGAGCAAGCGTCCGCCAGCCGGCAGCGCCTGCGCGAAGGATGCCTTGTCGAGCGTGATCAGCGTTTCCCCGACCATCAGCGCTGCCATGCGGCCAGTCGACCGAGCGCATCGGCGCGGATGTTCGCCCAGAACAGGGGATAGTCGTACACGTGGTAATTGTTGCCCGGGAGCACGAAGGTGCCGAGCTTGGGCGCGCTGTCCAGCATCAGGAAGCCACGGCCAGCGCAGCGCGCGCCGATCTCGCCGGGCGTGAGCAGCACGGTCGACGCCGCCTCGCCATCACCGCGCAGTACGCCCAGATTGGCATCGCCCGGCGCGTCCGGCGCCGCGCCGCCATTGAGCGGATTGGTGCAGAGCATGGCCGACCCGGCGCGCGATTGGCCGTCCAATCCACGCTCGCGGTCGAACGTTGCTTCGACGGCGGAGGTGTCTGCCGGCGCAGCGAAGCTTTGCCAGCTCAGCAGGCAGCCGGTCGTGCCCGGCCCCGTGCAGGCGGGCAGGCCGAGAGCGGGCAGATCATGCTCCACGGAGACTGGCCAGCCGACGACATAGGCTGCGACCAGCCGGGCCTTGAGTGCAGTGTTGCCGGCCTCCTCATGGAGCAGCCGCAGCAGGTGGCGGCTGCCCTGGCTATGGGCGGCGAGAATGACCGGCCCTTGCGGATTGGCGACGAGGAATTGCGCAAAGGCGGCCTTCACATCCGCATAGGCGCGCTCCATCGCCCGCGCGGCATCGGCCTTGTCGGTGAGGAAGGCGCCGAACACCGCCTGCCGGTAGCGTGGCGCCCAGATGTTTCCGGCTGCGGCAAAGGCGCTGGCCTGAATGCGCACGAACCGCCCGGCCTGCGCCTTTGCGATGCGGTCGTTGATCGGCGCGTTCCAGTGGAGCGTCTCAAAGGAGCTGGTGGGATGAACGAAGAAGATCGCGGCCTTCTGGGCAGGCGCCGCTTCGGCCAGTTTTGCAGCCGGTTGCCAGCGGGCGGGATCGTCGGGGCGCCCGTCCGGTCGGCTGATCCATCCATCGCCACTTGCGTAAAAATTCGCGGGCAAGGCAGGCGGTTCGCTGAATGCGACGTGCGGCACCAGCGCCCTCTGCATCAGCCGGGGGCCGAAGAAGGAGAAAGCGATCATTCCCGCGATCGCCAGGGCTGTGAAAAACGCGACGACATACAGGAACTTCCGGGCCAAAGGGGCACGACTCCATCTCTGTGGCAAGCTGGGCAGTGGCATGGCTCATGCCCGCTTGGGTTGCGCGAGGCAAGCGAAGGCAGCACGCGAGGGTCCAACAGGCGAAGGTCCAATTTGCCTTGCGAGCGGATCATGATAGGTCGGACGCGTTCAGGGACGGACGCGGCGGGAGAGCAGGATGATGGCCAGCAACGCATCGAGCGCGCAAACGCTATGGCCGCTGCGCACCTGGGTGCTGTGTGTGCTCGGCGCGCTTGTCGCTCTGGCGATCGACCGGTTTTCCGATCCGGCACCAATCGAGCCTGAGTTTCTGCGGCGCGTGATCGCGGCGCTGCCCATGTTTCTCTCCACCGCCGCGCTCGCCTTTGGCCTCAGTTGGCGCCGGCGGCGACCGGTCGCGGCGCTTGTCGTGGCGCTGATCTGTGGTCTCATCGGCGGCGGCGTCTTTCTGTGGAACGGCGTGCCCGGCCATGGATCGAGCGTCGATCTCTGGCATCTCGTCTGCGGCGCCATTGCCGCGGCTGCGCTGCTGGTGCTGTTTCAGGCGGCGCAGGACCGCAGTGTGGCCGGCGGCGCGCCCTCCGCGCCGGCCGGTGTGTTGCCCCGCGCCGTGCGGGCATGGTCGCGCCAGGCCATCCATTATGAGGATGTTCACGGCCATTTGTGGACGAATGCGCTGCTGATCGGCGCAAGTGCGCTGTTCATGCTGCTCAGCTTCGGCGTCGCCCATTTGCTGGCGCAGATGTTCATGCTGGTGAAGCTCGCGTTCCTGCGCGATGCCCTGCGCGAGTCTGCGGTGGTCGCCATGCTGTGCGGTGCCGCCTTCGGTGCGGCGCTCGGGCTGTTGCAGGATCGCGGGGCGATCATCGCCGCCTTGCAGCGCGTGGCCATGCTGGTGCTGCGCGTGCTGGCGCCGGTGGTGGCGCTGGCGATCGGAGTCTTCTTGGCGGCCTTGCCTGTCACCGGCCTGGCTCCGCTCTGGGCGACAGGCGGCACGACGCCGATCATGCTGGCCGGAGCGGTGCTGGCGCTGTTTCTCGCCAATGCGGTGGTGGGCGACACGGCACTTGAGGAAACCCGCTCAGTGTTGCTGGGCGCCAGCGCGGCGGCGCTCGGCCTGTTCCTGCTGCCGATGGTGGGGATTGCGGTCTTCTCCTCGGGCCTGCGCATCCATCAGCATGGCCTGACGCCGGAACGGCTGTGGGCGCTGGCCTTTTTGGTCGTGGCGAGCATCACCGCCATTGCCTATGCCGCCGCTATCCTCGGTGCACGCGGCTGGTTTGCGCGGCTGCGGCGGACCAATCGAATGCTCGTATTCGTGATCGCCGGCATTGCGCTGCTGCTCTCCACGCCGATCTTCGGCTTCGAGCGGATTGCGACCGCGCATCAGCTCCAGCGCCTCGCGGGCGGGCAGGTGGCGCAGGACAAATTCGATTACCGCGCCCTGTGGTTCGATTTCGGGCCGGAGGGGCGCGCTGCGATTCGACGGTTGGCGAGCGGCTCGGCGGACGCGACGATCCGCCGGCATGCCGCCGAGACGATGAAGCTGACCGACCGCTGGGCCGTGCCGCCCATGGTCGTCGCCGCGCGCAGTGGCGAATTGCTGGACGAGCGGCTAACGATCCTGCCCATCCCGGTCGAATTGCCGGCAGCACTGCGCAAGCGGCTGGTGCAATATGATGCCTGCGAGGAGACCGGCCCGTGCCTGTTGCATTATGTGCCGGGCGAGGATCTGGCGATCGTTGTGAAGCTGCCCGCCCCGGAATGCGGCGATTGCGCCCCAATCGTGCGCCTCATCCGGCAGGAGAATGGCGAATGGACCAATGAGAGCCGCTATCTTGCCCAAGGCGATGCCGCTCGCCGGCTGGTCGCGCAGATCCGCGCCGGCGCCGTGGACCTCCGCCCCGTGATGGCGCGACAACTCTACATCGGTGGCGAACCGGTCGGCGAACCGCTGTCGACGGCCGCCAATGGGGCCGAAACGGCGGAAGCGCCTTGATGACCGCCGGAGCCAGTGCTAGCGCGCGCTCCCATGAGCGTAGACCTGACAACCGTAAAAAAGATCGCCAGCCTCGCGCGCCTCGCTGTCAGCGAGGATGAAGCGCAGGCGTTGGTGCCCGAACTCAACGGCATTCTCCACTGGGTGGAGCAGCTGGGCGAAGTGGACGTGACCGGCGCCGAGCCGATGACCGCCGTCATCCCCAACACGTTGCGCCTGCGAGAGGACGCCGTGACCGACGGCAATGTCCGCGACAAGGTGCTGGCCAATGCGCCTCAGGCCGAACATGGCTTTTTCGCCGTGCCGAAGGTGATCGAATGATGACCGATCTGACCAACCTCACTGTCTCGCAGATCCGCGATGGCTTCCGTGCTGGTGACTTCTCCGCGCGAGAAGTCGCCGAGGCCTTCAACGCCAATGTCGCCGCCGCCAAGGCGCTCAACGCCTTCATCGTCGAGACGCCCGAGCATGCGCTGTCTGCCGCCGATCAGGCGGACAAGGATCGCGCCGCCGGCACGCTCAAGCCGCTTTCCGGCGTGCCCATCGGCATGAAGGACCTGTTCTGCACCGAGGGCGTGCAGACGACCGCCGCCAGCCACATGCTGGAAGGCTTCACGCCCACCTACGAGTCCACCGTCTCGCAGAAGCTGTGGGATGCCGGCGCGGGGATGCTCGGCAAGCTCAATCTCGATCAGTTCGCCATGGGGTCGTCCAACGAGACGAGCTATTTCGGCAATGTGATTTCGCCCTGGCGGCGCAATGACGGCAGCAATGCTGCGCTGGCGCCGGGTGGTTCCTCGGGTGGCAGCTCGGCGGCGATTGCCGCACGGCTCTGCCCGGCGGCGACCGGTACGGACACCGGCGGGTCGATCCGCCAGCCTGCGGCCTTCACGGGCATTTCCGGCATCAAGCCGACCTATGGCCGCTGTTCGCGCTGGGGCATCATTGCCTTTGCCAGTTCGCTCGATCAGGCCGGGCCGATGGCGCAGGACGTGCGCGACTGCGCGATCCTGCTGGAGAATATGGCGGGCTTTGACGCGAAGGACTCGACCTCGCTCAACCTGCCGGTGCCGCAGTGGGAAGCAGGATTATCCAGCGATCTCAAGGGCAAGCGCATCGGTATTCCCAAGGAATATCGCGTCGAGGGTCTCGATGCCGATGTGGCGCGGGTGTGGGACGATGGCATTGCCTGGCTGAAGGATGCCGGCGCCGAGATCGTCGAGGTCTCGCTGCCGCACAGCAAATATGCTCTGCCGGCTTATTACATCATCGCCCCGGCGGAAGCCTCGTCCAATCTCGCGCGCTATGATGGCGTGCGCTATGGCCTGCGCGATTTGCCCGATGGCGCGAACCTGCAGGATATGTATGCGGCGACGCGCGCCGCCGGCTTCGGCCCGGAGGTCAAGCGCCGCATCATCATCGGCACCTATGTGCTCTCGGCGGGCTTCTACGATGCCTATTACACGCAGGCGCAGAAGGTGCGGGCGCTGATTGCGCAGGATTTCGCCAAGGCTTTCGAGGCCTGCGACGTCATCCTTGCGCCCACTGCGCCCAGCGCAGCCTTTGGCCTCGGCGAAAATGTCGACGATCCGCTGAAAATGTATCTGAACGACGTGTTCGCGGTGCCGGCCTCGCTGGCGGGTCTCCCCGCCATGTCCGTGCCCGGCGGGCTCAGCAAGGATGGGCTGCCGCTCGGCCTGCAGATCATCGGTCCGGCCTTCGATGAGCAAGCGGTGCTGAACGCGGGTTTCGCCATTGAGCAACGGGCGGGCTTCACCGCCCGGCCTGAGGCGTGGTGGTAGATGTTTCGTGCTCCTGCGCAGGCAGGAGCCCAGGGCAGCCAAGGGCTGCACTCCCCTGGATTCCTGCCTTCGCGGGAATACTGTAAGGACTGAAGAATGACTGAGACGAGCTATCGCATTCGTGGCGCCACTGGAGACTGGGAGGTCGTGATCGGCCTTGAGGTCCATGCCCAGGTGGTGAGCCAGGCCAAGCTGTTCTCCGGCGCGGCGACGGCCTTCGGCGCGGAGCCGAACACGCAGGTGAGCCTTGTCGATGCCGCGATGCCCGGCATGCTGCCGGTGCCCAATCGCGAGTGCATCCGTCAGGCAGTGCGCACCGGCCTTGCGATCAATGCGCAGATCAACAAGTGGAGCCGGTTCGACCGGAAGAATTATTTCTATGCGGACTTGCCGCAGGGCTACCAGATTTCCCAGCTTTATCATCCGCTTGTCGGCGAAGGTTCGCTGACGATCGAAGCCGACGAGAAGGCCGGCATTCCCGCCGACAAGGCCATTGGCATCGAGCGCATCCATGTCGAGCAGGATGCCGGCAAGCTGATGCACGATCAGCATCCGACGCGCTCCTATGTCGATCTCAATCGCTCGGGTGTGGCGCTGATGGAGATCGTCAGCCGCCCGGACATGCGCTCGCCTGCCGAGGCCGGGGCCTATCTGCGCAAGCTGCGCGCGATCCTGCGCTATGTCGGCTCGTGCGATGGCAATATGGAGGAAGGCTCCATGCGCGCGGACGTGAACGTCTCCGTGCGCAAGCCCGGTGAGGAATTCGGCACGCGGACCGAGACGAAGAACGTCAATTCCGTGCGCTTCGTCATGCAGACCATCGAATATGAAGCCCAGCGCCAGGTCGATGTGATCGAAGGCGGCGGGCGGATCGTGCAGGAAACGCGGCTGTTCAACCCGGATACCGGCACGACGCGCTCGATGCGCTCCAAGGAAGACGCGCATGATTATCGCTACTTCCCGGACCCCGACCTGCTGCCGCTGGTGCTGGAGGACAGCTTCATCGAGGATTGCAGGCACTCGCTGCCCGAACTGCCGGATGCCAAGCGCACGCGCTATGTCGAGGTGCTGGGGCTCTCCGATTACAACGCCCGCGTGTTGACCGCGGAGGCGGAAACGGCCCGCTGGTTCGAGGCTCTGCTCGCGGAAAGCGCGCGCATCCAGAAGAAGAGCGAAGGCGAGGTGGCCAAGGCCAGCGCCAACTGGCTGCTCTCCGAGCTTTACGGTGCGCTCAATCGCCTCGGCAAGACGCTTGAGGACAGCCCGGTCAACCCGGAGCGCGGCGCGGAATTGCTCGCCTTGGTGGCCGATGGCACGATTTCGGGTAGCATCGCCAAACAGGTGTTCGAGATCATGCTGGAGACCGGCGAAGCGCCTGCCGAGATTGTCGAGACGCGCGGCCTCAAGCAGACCACGGATACCGGCGCGATCGAGGCGGCCGTTGCGAAGATTCTCGCCGACAATGCCGATAAGGTCGAGCAGTACAAGGGTGGAAAGGAAGCTTTGTTCGGCTTCTTCGTCGGTCAGACGATGAAGGCCATGCAGGGCAAGGCCAATCCGCAGATGGTCAACGAGTTGATCAAGAAGGCATTGGCCTGATCGCATCCCGGCCGCGCCTCCACGAGGTGGGCCGGGAAGCTGAGATCAGTACCTAAGATCAGTCTGGCGGCGGCGCGATGGACGGCAGTTCGTCGGGGCCGCGGCCGGGTTCATCGATATTGGGCGTTTCCGGCGCGATTTCCGGCGGTTCGCGAAACGGCGTCTCGTCCGGCGATTCCATGGGCGGAAGCTCGTCAGGTGACTGCGGGGTGATGGTATCGGGGGGCGGAATTTCCGGCTGGCTGGCCATGGCTTTGCGTCCTTTCGTTGCTCTTTTCAACGGGCGGCGTGAGGGATCGTTCCGGATCGACACGGCAAGGCGCGCACAGCCTTGCCCTTTCCCAGGCTTTGCACTATGGCCCGCCGACCGGCGACCGATGCGGGCGTGGCGAAACTGGTAGACGCGCCAGATTTAGGTTCTGGTATCGCAAGATGTGGGGGTTCGAGTCCCTTCGCCCGCACCAGTTGCGCAGCCTGGCCCCGGTCGTTCCAAGAGATTTCATCCTAGCCTGGAAAGCGTCGAGTTAGAGATATGCAGATTGTCGAGACATTGAATGAGGGCCTCAAGCGCGCCTATACGCTGACCGTCACGGCCAAGGACATCGACGCCCGCGTCGAAGAGGAAGTGAAGTCGATTGCGCCGCAGGTGCGGATGCCCGGTTTCCGGCCCGGCAAGGTGCCTGCCAACCTCGTCCGCAAGATGCACGGCCCGGCCCTGCAGCGCGAGGCGCTGGACAAGTCCATCCGTGAGGGCGTCGAGAAGGTCATCGCCGAGAACAAGCTGCGTCCCGCGATGCAGCCGAGCGTCGAGCTGACGGCCGACTATGAGGACGGCAAAGACGCCGAGGTCAAGGTCGCTCTGGAAATCCTGCCGGAGGTTCCCGCGCCCAAGATCGAGGGCATCAAGCTGGAGCGGCTCGTCGTCGACGTGACTGACGAGCAGATCGACGAGGCGGTTGGCCGTCTCGCCGCGCAGAGCCAGCGTTATGAGGACGCGCCCAAGTCCGCTAAGGCAAAGGAAGGCGACCAGGTCGTCATGGATTTCGTCGGCAAGGTCGACGGCGTGGCCTTCGAGGGCGGCACCGGTTCGGACATGGCCATCGCCATCGGTTCGGGCAATCTCATCCCCGGCTTCGAGGACCAGCTGGTCGGTGTGAAGACCGGCGACGAGAAGACCATCAACGTGACCTTCCCCGCCGCATATGGCTCCAAGGAGCTGGCCGGCAAGGATGCGACCTTCGATCTCGTCATTAAGGCGGTCAAGAATCCCGTCGACAAGCCCGCTGATGACGAGTTCGCCAAGCAGCTCGGCCTTGAGAGCCTCGAGAAGCTGCGCGAGCTGTTCAAGGCGCAGATCGAGCAGGAGCACGGCAATCTGACGCGCACCTACATGAAGCGTCAGCTTCTCGATCAGCTGGCTGCCGGCCACGATTTCGAGGTGCCCCCGGGCATGGTCGAAGCCGAGTTCGGCCAGATCTGGCAGCAGCTTGAGCATGAAGCCGGTCACGAGGAAGATCCCGAGGCGGCGCTCAAGGAAATGGAAGCCGACCGCGACGATTATCGCAAGATCGCCGAGCGTCGCGTCCGTCTGGGCCTGCTCCTCTCGGAAATCGGCCAGGCCAATGGCGTGGAGATCACGCAGGCGGAAATGAACCGCCTCGTTGCTCAGGCCGCGCAGCAGTACGCCCCGCAGGACCGCGAGCGGTTCGTCGAATATGTCCGCAACGAGCCGATGGCCGCCGCGCAGCTGCGTGCCCCGCTCTACGAAGACAAGGTCGTCGATTATCTCTTCGAGAAGGCCGATGTGAGCGAGCGCACCGTTGCGCGCGCCGATCTGGAAGCGGCGATCGAGAGCGAAGAGGGCGGTCACGTCCACGGACCGGATTGCGGCCACGATCACAGCCACGACGCCAAGCCGGCCAAGAAGGCTGCCGCCAAGAAGCCGGCTGCCAAGAAGGCTGATGCCGAGACTGAGGCCGCTCCGGCAGAAGAGGCCAAGGCACCTGCCAAGAAGGCTCCGGCCAAGAAGGCCGCGGCTGCCAAGGCCGACGAGGGCGACGCGGCTGAGAAGCCGGCCAGGAAGCCCGCTGCCAAGAAGGCCAAGACTGCCGAGGCCTGAGGCCTCACTGCAGATCGCATGAACTAATCAGAAGCGAGCCGGAGCGGGATGCCGTTCCGGCTCGCTTTTTCTTTGGATGCATGGCGGCGGGCTCGTGCAGAAGGTGCCGCCGGGCGCTGGGGTCGCAAAAGACCATTGCAACCATGCGATCTGTTGCCATAAGCCCGCAGTCCCATGCATCCAGACCCGTCAAGCCCGATGACAGGCGTGCGCATCGCCGTCCTGCTGCCCTGTTATAACGAGGCGGTCGCCATCGGGCAGACCGTTACCGCGTTCGCGCAGGCCTTGCCGCAGGCAGCCATCTACGTGTTCGACAATAACAGTTCCGATGATAGCGTCGCCGTGGCGCGCGCCGCCGGGGCGATCGTCTACAGCGTGCGGCAGCAAGGGAAGGGCCATGTCGTGCGGCGGATGTTCGCGGACGTCGATGCGGACATCTACGTGCTCGCCGATGGCGATGCGACCTATGATGCGAGCGCGGCGCCGGCGCTGGTCAGCGCGATGCTGGACGGGCCGCTCGACATGGTCGTCGGCGCCCGCAAGTCGGAGGTGGAGGCGGCTTACCGTCCGGGGCACCGGCTCGGCAATCTGCTGCTCACCGGGCTGCTGCGGCAGCTTTTCGGGCGCAGTTTCACCGATATCCTCTCAGGCTATCGGGTGTTCTCCCGGCGGTTCGTCAAGAGCTTTCCGATCCTATCGGAGGGCTTCGAGATCGAAACGGAGATGTCTGTCCACGCCCTCGAGCTGCGCATGCCGGTGGGCGAGGTGATGACCGCCTATGCGGCGCGGGCGGAGGGCTCGCTCTCCAAGCTCAACACCTTCCGCGACGGCTGGCGCATCCTGCGCACGATGATCCAGCTCTATCGCGTGGAGCGGCCCTTGTGGTTCTTCGGTTTCATTGCGCTGGTGATCGCGCTGGTTGCCGGGCTGATGGGCGTGCCGGTCGTCCTGACCTATCTGGAGACGGGGCTTGTGCCTCGCTTCCCGACCCTCATCACCATCGTGGGGATGGGCGTCTTGTCAGCCTTGTGCCTGCTTACCGGCCTCATCCTCGATACGGTGACGCGCGGCCGGCAGGAAATGAAGCGCCTCGCCTATCTGGCGCATACCGCGCCGGGGATGACGCGTTAAATTTCATTAACCCAGTTGATCATGAATAATTGAGTCCATAAACTTTCCCGACAGGCTCGGGGGGGCAGGTATGGAGGGGGTTGGTTCATCGCGGCACCATTATAAGGTGCTTGATAGCTTGCGCGGCATTTGCGCGTGCATGGTCCTCCTTCTGCATGTGAAGACGCAGGGAAGGATTTCGAACGCAGCGCTGGTTGAGCATGCGTCCCTTTTCGTCGATTTCTTTTTCGTGCTGTCCGGCTTTGTCATCGGCGCGAGCTACGGGAAGAGGCTCGTGGACGGTTATTCCGTCGGCCATTTCATGCGCAAGCGGATCGCCCGCGTCTATCCGCTGCATTTTGCCATGCTGGTCTGCTTCGTCCTGTTTGAGCTTTGTCTCCTGATCTTCGGTGGGGATAGGTTAGGCAGGCCGGCCTTCGAGGGCCTGCAATCGCCCAAGAATCTGATCGATGCCCTGCTGTTGATCCAGATTTTCCCGGGCGGCGATCCCATGGCGTGGAATTTTCCCAGCTGGTCGATCGCAGCGGAAGTCTGGATTTATCTGGTCTTTGCGTTGGTTCTGCGAACCGCTGGGCGTCACTTGGTGCCAATTTGTCTGGGCATTGCGGTCGCCGTTCCGTTGCTGCTCCTTAGCCAGCCGGATTTCAGTCCGGTCATGTACCAGAACGCGCTGCTGCGTTGCGCGATGGGCTTTGCGCTCGGCCTCGTCGGTTGGCGCTGCATGAATCGGATCAAGGCGATGCAGCTTCCAGCTTGGACTGATCATGGACTTGAGCTGGTGACGGCGATTGCGCTGGTAGCATTCATATCCTGCCTGGGAGGAGGGAGGCTGTCCGTTCTGTCACCCTTTCTCTTTTTAATCGCGGTACTCGTGTTCGGGCGGGAGAAAGGCGTGGTGAGCGACTGCTTGAAAAGGCCCAAGGTGGTAGAGATCGGAGCACTCTCCTATTCGATCTACCTTATCCACATCTTTCTATATTACCGCCTGCTCAACTTGTTATCGGTCATCGAGCGTCATGTCGCTGTCGATCTGGTGGTCGATACGCAGACCGGGAAAGCCATCGGCGGCGGGGTCTGGATCGGCGATGGGATCAGCATCCTCTTTCTGATCTTCGTCATGGGCTGTGCCTCTCTGAGCCGGCGACTGATCGAAGGGCCTGGGCGCGCGCTTTTCGAAACGTACCTGTCCGCACCCGGTGCCCAGCCTGCGCATCTTGAAGTCAGTGCCCAAACGTCCGATGTAGTGGCCGCAGACGGCCAGTAAGAAAGAGAATCATGACCGATAATTTTGATCCGCTCGGGGCACTTGTTCCTATCGTTATCGAACAGTCCAATCGCGGCGAGCGCAGCTTCGATATCTACTCGCGCCTGTTGCGGGAGCGGATCATTTTCGTGACCGGCCAGGTCGAGGATCACATGGCCTCGCTGATCGTTGCCCAGCTGCTGTTTCTGGAATCGGAGAACCCGAAGAAGGACATCTGGATGTACATCAACTCGCCGGGCGGCGTGGTGACCAGCGGCATGGCGATCCATGACACCATGCAGTATATCCGCCCCAAGGTCGGCACGGTGTGCATCGGCCAGGCCGCGTCGATGGGCAGCTTCCTGCTCGCGGCCGGCGAGCCGGGCATGCGCTTTGCGCTCAGCAACGCGCGGATCATGATCCACCAGCCGTCTGGCGGCGCGCAGGGCATGGCGTCGGATATCGAGATCCAGGCCAAGGAAATCCTCCGGATCCGTCGTCGCCTGAACGATCTTTACGTCAAGTACACCGGCCAGCCGCTGGAGAAGATCGAGGCCGCCATGGATCGCGACACCTTCCTGGAGGCTGAAGAAGCGCTCGCGTTCGGCCTTGTGGACAAGGTGTACGACAAGCGTCCCGGCACCAGCGAAGAAACGCCGGCTTGATAGGGTCGGGCCGGCCGCTCACGCGGTCGGCCTTTGCATCCCGGCGGCGCCGTGCATCGTCGCCGGACTTTGGGCTGTGCCGTGGTCGAGTGAGCGGCCAGCTTATTTCCGCCGCTAAAATCTCTCTGTTCGCAGCCTGGCCGATTCCGGCCAGCATCTCCCATTGCAAAGCCGGACCAGCCCTCCCATCTTCTTTCCATTATGGCTTTTGAGCCGGCAATGTCTGGTTTACGCTATTTGGCGACATTTTCGGCACTTGTGATGCTGCAAGAAGGCGGTCTAGGATGACCGACGGAAAGAGCATCTGGGCAATTGGCGCGAGACGGCGCCAGACCAAGGAAGAGATTGAATGACAAAGCTCACAGGATCGGATTCGAAGAGCACGCTCTACTGCTCGTTCTGCGGAAAGTCGCAGCACGAAGTGCGTAAGCTCATCGCCGGCCCAACCGTGTTCATCTGCGATGAATGC
This sequence comes from Sphingobium sp. B12D2B, assembly GCF_025961775.1. Classification (NCBI taxonomy): domain Bacteria; kingdom Pseudomonadati; phylum Pseudomonadota; class Alphaproteobacteria; order Sphingomonadales; family Sphingobiaceae; genus Sphingobium; species Sphingobium sp. B12D2B. Next base: position 2,351,046 of record NZ_JAOQOH010000001.1, on the reverse strand, counting down.
GTCGAATTGTGCAACGATATCATTCGTGAAGAGACCAAAGGTGGTCTGGTCGGCCGCAAGGAAGGCGGCGTGCCGACGCCCCAGCAGATTTGCGATGTGCTGAGCGATTATGTCATCGGCCAGCAGCGCGCCAAGCGCGTGCTCTCGGTGGCTGTGCACAATCACTACAAGCGGCTGGAGCATGGCGGCAAGGCCGGCGATGTGGAGCTGGCCAAGTCCAACATCCTGCTCATCGGGCCCACCGGCTGCGGCAAGACGCTGCTGGCCCAGACGCTCGCCAAAACCTTCGACGTGCCGTTCACCATGGCGGATGCGACGACGCTGACCGAAGCTGGCTATGTCGGCGAGGACGTCGAGAACATCATCCTCAAGCTGCTCCAGGCCTCCGACTATAATGTGGAGAAGGCGCAGCGCGGCATTGTGTATATCGACGAGATCGACAAGATCAGCCGCAAGGCGGAGAATCCCTCCATCACCCGCGACGTGTCGGGCGAGGGCGTGCAGCAGGCGCTGCTCAAGTTGATGGAAGGCACCACCGCCTCGGTGCCGCCGCAGGGCGGCCGCAAGCATCCGCAGCAGGAATTCCTGCAGGTCGATACGACGAACATCCTGTTCATCGCCGGTGGTGCCTTTGCGGGGCTGGAAAAGATCATCGGCGACCGGCTTGAGGGCAAGTCGATCGGCTTCGGCGCGCATGTCGCAGCGCCGGACGAACGGCGTACGGGTCAGCTGCTCAAGCAGACCGAGCCGGAAGATCTGCTCAAATTCGGCCTGATCCCCGAGTTTGTCGGTCGTCTGCCGGTCATCGCGACGCTGGAAGATCTGGACATCGCCGCGCTGGTGCAGATCCTCACCGAGCCCAAGAACGCGCTGGTGAAGCAGTATCGCAAGCTGTTCGAGCTGGAAGACGTCGAATTGACGTTCACGGACGAAGCGCTGACGGCGATTGCTCAGCGCGCCATCGAGCGCAAGACCGGCGCGCGTGGCCTGAGGTCGATCATCGAGGCGATCCTGCTCGACACCATGTTCGATCTGCCGACGATGGAAGGCGTGACCGAAGTCGTGGTGGACAAGGATGTGGTGGAGGGCCGTAAGGACCCCGTCCGCGTCTTCGGTGCGGAAAAGCGCCAGGCGGGTGACGCGGCCTGATCGGATAATCTGACCGGCATGAAAAACGCCGCCGCCGGGGCCTGAGGGCTCCAGCGGCGGCGTTTTCGTTTGTTCAGTCAAATGCTCAGTCGAGCGTCTGCTTCACCGCATAATAAGTGAAGATGGAGTGATCGGGGTTGGACCGACGGCTGCCCGTGCCGATGATCAGCGTCTTGCCCATCCAGTCATGCGGCCCCTCGGGCACCACGAATGTGGGCGAGAAGCAGAAATAGGCCGGCTGCGGGGTGCCGTCATCCAGTCGCGCCTCGCCCGGCTTGGCCGGGATGAGATAGCCATTGTTGTTGATGTAGATCTTGGTGCCGTCATCGGCCTGCAGCATATAGTGCGACTTGATGACGATGGTGCCGTCGCCCCGCACGGTGGCGTAATCGGCGCCGCTGTCCGGGATGATGATGCCGGACAGGCGTGGCCCGTAGATCGTGCCGCTAGCGCAGGGCGTGTAGCCCTGATAGCCACCACCCGGCAGCGGGCCGACAGTGCAGCGTTCGGGGCGGAAATTGACCCGCATCTCGAACACATATTCGAGATGGGCGGGGACTTGCGGATCGTTCATCGCATGCTCTCCTCTTGGCTGGATAAGGCACTGCCGCCGCCCTGCGGAAAGTGCAAGGCGGCGGCAGCTGGATTTCTTTGGAAGGCGTCAGCCGTCAGAGCAGCATGAAATAGTGGATGCGGTTGGCCTTCGGGATCTTCTCGGCAACGCCGACGAAGATGTGCTTGCCCAGCCATTCGTGCGGGCCTTCCGGCACGTCGAACTTGGGGCTCACCCGCATATAATATTCGTCCGGCCCCACATCTTCGTTGCGGGCCATGCGCTCCATGGCGTCACCTTCGGCCCAGCGATAGCCGCGGCTCTGCAGATAGATCGGCGTGCCGTCATCGGCTTCCAGCATGTAGCGCGCGTCGAAATCGATCACGCCATTGGGGCGGGACAGCGGATAGTCGCCGCCGCTCATCGGGATGACCCGGCCGCGAATGCGGGGGCCCTCGAAGGTGCCTTGGGCCGCCCACACGGCAGCGCGGGTCGCGCCCATGCTGGTGGGGGAAATCCACACCGCCGGTGTCAGGTCGATCGACACCGTAAAGGCGAATTCGAACTTCGGCGCGAAGGGATGGGGGGCAATCTCGGGCGTTACCATGAAGTGCAATCTCCTTTTTCGATGACTATCAAACAGCAGCTGTGGCGGGCAGCGTCTTGTACCGCGCGCCGAGAATCTGCGCGAACTTGCCGTCGCGCAGATAATAGAAGCCAAGGCTCTCGATGTTGAGGGTCTGGCCCTTCATCAAGGGGCCGGCGATGAAGTCGGGCCAGTCTTCCAGGCCATAGAATTCGGTGCGAACATGGCAGGCGAGGGTGTCCGGACCGGCTGCGACGGCGAGAATGTCGAGCGTTTCGCGGACCTTGGACTTCACGTCGCGGTAGAAATCCAGAATGGCGGAACGTCCTATGATCTGGCGCTTTTCGCCCAGGTTGAACACCACGTCATCGCAATAATAGCGGCCGAAACCTTCGAAATCGTTCGCATTGAAGCGGGCGATGTAGTCGGCATAGTCGTCCTCGGTCATCCTGCGCTCCAAGAAAATTCTTGTTGTTGATTCTTCAACAGCTAAGCGGGTGGCCGCTCAGGTTCAACTGAAAAACGTCGATCTGCTCGACCGACATGCTTGCCAAGCCCCGGAATCTGGCCGATTGTTGCGCATGATAACATTGCCCATCACGGGGTCCGCCTGTTTGTGACGATGCCTGCAAAACAAATTGCCATTGCTGCACCTGAGATTGATTGGGCCGTAGAAAGACCGCGTGTTCCGCTCGATCAGGTCATGCGGGTGTTCCTGCGCAAGCCGGGGTTTCTGCTCAACCGCATCGATCAGATCGCCAATGCCCTGTACGGATCGGTGGCCTGCGGGGGCGAGACCTTGTCGCAGGCGGAAATGATGCTCGCGATTGCTGAGCGTCCGGGGAGCGATCAGGTCCGCCTCGCGCGGGCCTGCGGCAGCGACACGTCGACCACGGCGATCGTGCTGCAGAACCTCGAATTGACCGGCCTTATCGCCCGCCAGCAGGATGAGCGGGATCGGCGGCGCAGTCTGCCGGTGCTGACGGCGGCCGGGGAAGCCCGCATGGACGAAATCCGGTCGTCTTTCGCCCAGCTTCAGGCGTTGCTGCTCGATCCGCTGAGCGATGACGAACGCGCGGTGGCCATGGCGCAGCTCTCCAGCCTGGTGGAGGCCGGCAATGACGGCGCGCCGCGATGGGACAGGCAGGACTCCTATCTGGCCAATGTGCCCAGCATGTTGTTCCGCCGCGCGCTGCAGATCCTCCATGCGCATTTCAGTGAGCAGGTCGCGCCGATGGCGGTGACCCTGCGCCAGTTCTCCGCGATGGTGATACTCGATCTGCATGGCGGCCTGAGTCAGGTCGAGTTCGCGCGTGTCTATGGCCTGGATCCCTCCACCTGCGCGATCGTTCTCAAGAAGCTGGCCCAGCGGGGGTGGTTGCAGGCTGTGCCCTCGCCGCAGGATCGTCGCAAGACGCTCTATTTCGTCACCGATGATGGCCGGCACCAGATCGACCGTCTCCAGACCAGCGCGGATGCGACCGAAGATGCGGTGCGATCCAACATATCCGCGCGCGCCTTCGAAGCGCTGCTCCCGCCATTGCAATCCGTGGTGCGCGCGCACTCGGCGATCCTGCGCTATCCGGGCTTTTTCCCTTGGGACAATGAAACGCCGCAATCCTGTTGATTGCCCGTCTAACATCGATATACAACGACGTCTGACTAATTGAGGCGAGTCTCTCGCCTTCGGGGAGGACGTTCATGGCGGATATCGAACGGCGCAGCGTGCCCGTGCGCAACCCACGCAGCGGCGCGATCGACTTTATGATGGAAATTGCGACGGCGGAGGACGTGGCGGCGAAGGCTGACCGTCTCCGGCGCAACCAGCAGGCTTGGGGTGCCAAGCCGCTCGCAGAGCGCATCGGCGTCATGCAGCGCTGGCTGGGCGAGGTCGCCAAGCGCGCCAGCGCCATCGCCGAGGCTGATGCGGTCGATACCGGAGGGTGCCATACCTCCTATCTCCAGGGCTTCATCACCATGGGCAATATCGGCGGCTGGATCGAGGACGCGCAGGCCGCGCTCGATGCGGCAAGCTATACCGGCCCCTCCAAGGCCATGCCGCAAGTGGAGGTACGCACGCAGTTCGTGCCCTATCCGCTGGTCGGCGTGATCGGCCCCTGGAACGCGCCGATGATGCTGGTGCTGCTCGATGCCATTCCCGCCCTGTTCGCCGGTTGCGCTGTGCTTATCAAGCCCTCGGAAGTGACGCCGCGCTGGGTGCAGCCGTTGTTCGAGGCCGTGGCGCAGGTGCCGGAACTGGCCGGCGTGTTCGATTATGTTCAGGGTGATGGCGAGACGGGCCGGGCGATCATCGACACGGTCGATCTCGTCTGCTTCACGGGCAGCGTGCCCACCGGTCGCAAGATCGCCGTGCAGTGTGCCGAACGCCTGATCCCCTGCTATCTGGAACTGGGCGGCAAGGACCCTGTGATCGTCACGGAGACCGCCGATCTGGAGCGGGCGACCACCGCCGTCCTGCGCGGCGCGGTTCATGCCAATGGCATGGTCTGCTTCTCGGTCGAGCGCATCTACGTCGCCGAGGCGATCCACAATGCCTTCGTCGCGCTTCTCGTTGAGAAGGCGCAGAAGGTCCGCCTCAACAGCGACGATCCGCGTGCCGGGCATCTCCATCCCTTTACCTTCGCGCCGCAGGCGCAGATCGTCGAGCGGCATATCGCCGACGCGGTCGGGAAGGGGGCGAAGGTCCTCACCGGCGGGGCGGTCGAGCAGATCGACGGCGGACTCTACATGCGCCCGACCGTGCTGACCGGCGTCACCCATGACATGCTGGTCATGCGGGACGAAACCTTCGGGCCGATCCTGCCGGTCATGCCGTTCAAGACGGTAGAAGAGGCGATTGCGCTGGCGAATGACACCATTTTCGGCCTTACGGCGAACGTCGTCGCCGGAAGCCCGGAAGAAGCGATGGCGATCGGCCTGCAGATCAATGCCGGCTCGGTATTCATGCAGGATACTTTCCTGACCTTCGCCAAGAACCGCACGGTCGGCAGCAATGCCTTTGGGGCGTCCGGCGTGGGCGGCGGCTCGCGCACCGGACCGGAGGCGATCCTGCGCTATGTGCGCCGCAAGGCCCTGCTCACCAATCATGGCGAGCCGGCCGACATCCAGAACGATCACCATCTTGGAAAACCGGGAGGACACTGACATGGCATGGGAACTGAGCGCACTCGACCGGCTCGAAATTCAGGAGCTTTATTCGCGCTACGCCTGGGGCATCGACCTCGCCGATGAAGAGACGGCGATGTCCACCTTCGCGCAGGACGCCTGGTTCGATCACCTCTGGCAGGGCCGGGTGCAGGGCCATGAGGCGATTCTGGAGAATCTGCGCTCGCTGTGGAACGACCGGCAAAGTTGGTGGTACGGGCGCCAGCACATCATGAACACGCTGATCATGGACCCACGCCCGGAGCAGGGCGAGGTGGACGTGCGCTGCTTCTTCCAGATTCTCCAGTTTCAGACCGATTATCACACCAACTTCGTGTTCGGCATCGGCACCCGGCAGGACCATGTGACCAAGAAGGAAGGCGTGTGGCGGTTCCAGTCGCTGCACGTCAACGCCTGGACCGCCGCCGATCAGGTGCCGTGGAAAGGCGAGATCCTGCTCAAGAAAAAGCCGAGCCATCAGGCTCCGCCGGTCGCGGGGAAGAAGTGATGCAGATCACCGCTGCCGTCAGTCGCGGCAATCAGCCGGCGCCCGTGCTTGAAACGCTGGAGCTGGAAGCACCGCGCGCGGGCGAGATGCTCGTGCGTATGGTCGCTGTCGGCATCTGCCACACCGATTTGCATGAGCATCCGGGGCGTCACGCGCCGCATCCCATCGTGCTCGGCCATGAGGGCGCGGGCGTGGTAGAGGCGCTGGGTGAGGGCGTGCGCGGTTTCGCCGTGGGCGATCATGTGCTCCTCTCCGGCAGCAGCTGTGGCGTCTGCCCCAGTTGCGTGGCCGGTCGCCCGACCTATTGCGATCTCGCGATGCCGATGAACTTCGGCGGCAAGCGCCTCGATGGCTCGACGGCGCTGGCGTGCGGCGATGAGCGCATCCACTCGCATTTCTTCGGCCAGTCTTCGTTCGCGACGCACAGCATCGTGCCGGAGCGCACGGCGGTGAAGGTGGACAAGGATATTCCGCTGGAATTACTGGCCCCGCTCGGCTGCGGAGTTATCACTGGCGCCGGATCGGTGATCGAGGCGCTGAAGGTGGGGGCAGGGGATACCATCGCCATCTTCGGGGTCGGTGGCGTCGGCCTCTCTGCGGTGATGGCCGCCAAGCTGGTGGGCGCGAAGCGGATCGTCGCGGTGGACATCAACCCGGGCCGGCTGGAGCTTGCGCGCGAACTGGGCGCGACCGATGCGATCCGCTCCGACGGCGAGGACGTCGCCAAGCAGATTCGCGCGGTTACCGGTCGCGGCGTGGACTTCACCTTCAACACCACCACCGTGCCAGCCGTCCACACCATGGCGCTGGAATGCCTCGCAATGAACGGCACTGCCGGCTTCGTCGCGGCGCCTCGTGGGGAGTGGGCGCCGGCCATGTTCCCCATGCTGGCCGGTGGCAAGCAGTTGCGCGGCATCCTCGGCGGCGACGCCAATCCGCGCACCTTCCTGCCGATGCTGATCGATTACTGGCGGCAAGGGCGCTTCCCGTTCGATCGGCTGATCGAGACCTACGCCTTCGATGAGATCGGCAAGGCGTTTCATGATTGTGAGGCGGGCACGGTGATCAAGCCGGTGCTCAAGGTTGGAGATGCTGCATGACTCCCGAAATCCGCAAACAACTTAAAGCATTCGGCACGGAACTGACCCCGGACATGATGGGCGGCACGCAGGGAATTTACCGTGCCCTGCAGCCCGGTATTCCGGCTGGCGCCAGGGTGACGCGCGACCATCAATATGGTCCCGATGCGCGCAACCGGCTGGATATCTTCACACGCGACGGGCTTTCCGGCGCGCCGGTGCTGGTGTTCGTCCATGGCGGCGGCTTCGTGATGGGCGACAAGACCACCGAAGGCTCGCCCTTTTACGACAATATCGGCAGCTTCGCCGTGGATGAGGGCTATGTCGGCGTCACCATGACGTACCGCCTCGCGCCCGCCGCCACTTGGCCGGCCGGCGGTGAGGACGTGGCCAATGCCGTCATCTGGCTGCGCGAGAATGTGGCGCAATTCGGCGGCGATCCGGACCGCATCTTCGTGATGGGCCAGTCGGCGGGCGCGGTGCACGTGGCCGATTGCGTCGCGCGCTTCTCCCCGCAGATTGCCGGCGCGCTGATGTGCTCGGGGATTTACGACGTGGCCGCGGCCGAGCCGAACCAGTTCCAGAAATCCTATTATGGCGAGGATCCGGCAGGCTGGGCGCAGGCGTCCACCGTGGCGGGGCTGCTCACCAGCAAGATCCCGCTATTCTTCTCGGTCTGCGAGTTCGATCCGGTGCCGTTCCAGCAGCAGGCCGCAAGCTTGGCTGCCCGCTACGCCATAACCAACAAGGCCTTTCCAAGGCTGCATTGGCTGGGAGGCCACAACCACCTGTCACCTGTGCTCGAGATCGGGACGCCAGACAGCGACCTTGAGCATCACATCATGAACTTCATCGCCACCGTCTGAGGCAGATTCTTCAGGAGGACCCCATGGTCGAACCCATTCAATTTCCGGACGTCGAGCTCTATCGCGGCTGGGGCGAGCCGATGCGCGCCAATATCGAGCTGCGTGGGCTGGAGCTGATTTCCGGCGCCATCCCCGATGGGCTGGAAGGCGGCCTGTATCGCGTCGGTGCCGACCGGCAATATCCCTCCGGCCGCACCGATGACATCTTCATCGATGGCGAAGGCCAGATGCACATGATCCGCTTCAAGGACAATCAGGCGGATTATGTCGTCAAATGGGTCGAGACAGATCGCTACAAGGCGCAGAAGGCCGCCCGTCGCGGGCTCTTCGGCAGCTATCGCAACCGCTATACGGTCGATGAAAGCGCGAAGGAAATCCATCTCGGCACGGCCAACACCACGGCGATGTTCCATGCCGGCCATCTCTATGCGTTGAAGGAAGACGACCTCCCTTACGAGATCGACCCCGACACGCTGGAAACCAAGGGCCGCGTGGATTTCGACGGACAGATATTGTCCGAGACGTTTACGGCGCACCCGAAAGTAGACCCGATCACCAACGAATTGCTGGCGTTCGGCTATCAGGCCAAGGGCGATGCTACCAAGGACTTCGTGTTCTACGTCTTCGGGCCGGATCGCAAGATCAAGACCGAAATCTGGTTCGAGATGCCCTATGCGGCCTGCGTCCATGATTTCGCCATCACCGATGAATGGGTGGTCGTGCCGTTCTTCCCGCTGATCACCGATCTCGATGTGGTGAAGCAGGGCGGGCCTTATTATCAGTGGCATCCCGACCAGCCGGTGCATGTCGCGCTGGTGCCGCGTTATGGCAAAGCGGAGGATATTCGCTGGTTCAAGGGGCCGACCGGCAGCGCCGGTCACATGATGAATGCCTATCGCGAGGGCACGAAGGTCCACCTCGACCTGTGCTATTATGATGGCAACTGCTTCCCCTTCTTTACCACGCCGCAGGGTGAGGAGACGGCGCCGGTTCCGCCATTCCTGACGCGCATGACGTTCGATCTTGCCAGCAATGAGGACAGCTTCACCACGCAGCGTCTGCTGAACATTCCGGGCGAGATGCCGCGCACGGACGATCGCTACCAGGGGCGGCCCTATCGCTATGGCTTCCTGCTCGCACGCGCGCAGGATGGATCGAGCGGCACGGCGCGGTTCGACAATCAGACCGGCGAGTTCCAGATCTGGAAGCCGGGGCCGGGCGACAGCGTGCAGGAAGCGCAGTTCGTGCCGCGGACGCCTGATGCGCCGGAAGGCGACGGATGGCTGCTCGTGCTCGTGGCGCGCGCCTCGAAGAACCGCAGCGATCTGGCGATTCTCGATGCGCAGAATCTCGCGGCGGGGCCGGTGGCGCTGCTCAAGCTGCCGATCCGGGTCCGCTCGACGTTCCATGGCACATGGGTGCCGGAAGAGACGCTCAAGAGCGGACAGTATAATATGAAGCTCAGCTCGGCGGCCTGATCCCTTACCCCTATCGGCTGACCGGTTTCCTGTAGACCGGGCGGACCTCAAACAGAAAGGGCGGCCCTCGCATCATCGCGAGGCCGCCCTTTTCCTTTTCGCCCGACAACCGTCGAGCGCGCCTATCAATGTGCGAGCGTGACGGGCTCTCTATCCTTCGCCTCTTCATGGCGGCGGATATAGGCGAGGGCGAACATCAGGATCGCCGTGCCAAGCGGAAGCGCTGCCGTCAGCGCGAGGGTGAGTTGCAGCGAATAATGCTGCGCCAGCGCAAAGCCGCCCGCAATCGGCGCCACGATGCCGCCGATGCGTCCGGCGCCACCGGCCCAGCCCAATGCCGTGCTGCGCATCCGGGGCGGATAGACTTGGGCGATCATCGTGTTGAGGCCGGACTGTCCGCCGGTCTGGAAGAACTGCCAGGTGAGCAGCGCGACCACGAAGAAGGCGGAGTAGAAGGGCACCCAGCCCAGCAGGTTGATGGTCACGGCCAGCATGACATAGAAGCAGGCGATGAGTAGGGCAGGGCGCATCCGGTCCATCAGCCAGCCGATGGAGAGCGTGCCCGCGACCCCGCCGAGATAGCCGATCATGGCGACCTTCGCGAAATCCTGGATGGGGACGCCCGCCATTTCGAGGAAGAAGGTCGGCATCCAGGCGCTAAGCAGGGCCGTGTTGGTCATGCTGAGGGTGCAGGCAGCCCAGACCAGTGCCGTCATGGTCAGGCGACCCTCGGAGAACACGTCGGACAGCTTGGCCTTGCGCCCCTTGGCGCCACCGCTCTCGATCACGAACAGTTCGTCGCCCCGCAGGTCGACATTGCGGTCGATCTTGCGGATCGTGGTCGCGATCCGCTGATCGGATGGGTTGCGCTCGGCCCGGAACTTAAGCGATTCCGGCACGATCAGGAAGAGCAGCACCGCGCAGGTAATCGGCACGAGGCCGCCGATCCAGAAGCCGCTTTCCCAGCCATAGCTGTCCAGCAGCCACGCCGCGACGACGCCGCTGGCGGCACTGCCGGTCGAGAAGCCGACAAGCGCCAGAGAGATCAGCGTCGAGCGTTTGCGTTTGGGGGTCAGCTCGGAGATCAGCGCCATGGCCATGGGCAGGCCCGCCGCCATGAACACGCCGGCAATGCCGCGCAGAACAGCCAGCTGCGTGAGCGTCTGGGCATGGATGCTGCCGATGGTGATCGTGCCGAAGATGAGGCAGGAGACCATGAGCATGAACCGCCGTCCGAACCGGTCCGCCAGCGGGGCGATGCTGAAGGCACCAATGGCGAGGCCGATCTGCTGATAGACGAACACCTTGGTCATGGCCTCGGAGGTCTCTCCGAAATCTGCAGCGATGGCCGGCGCGATCTTGCCGATCATGAAGATATCGAACCCGTCGATGAAGCAGACCAGAACGCAGACGAGCAGCGCCATGATCTGGGTGGCGCTGATCCGCGACCGATCGATGAAGTCTTCGACGTCAAACCTGTTCATATTCAGCCATCCCGCATCCATCCGGCCGACCAGCCGGGCTTTTTATCGGATTGCACCAAAACACGGTGTTGATGGGGAATCAACATCCTTATAAAGCAAAGCTGCAGATTAGCGGTTGTGATGGGCGGCAATGTCGCCCATGGGCGCCGCGTAAGAGCGGGCGCGACGCGGCTTCGACGTGATCGGAACAAGAGGCGCCACCGGCCCGCAGGCCAGGGTCCATCGTGGCATGCATGCGACACTTTCTGACAAAGTCATCAATATTTCCTGCTCGATGAGAAATTTTCTTGTTTTCTCATCGGTGCTCTTCCAATGGCGCAGGCTGGAGTATCGGGCAAAGTCAATATCTCGGAGTATTGGCGATGCTCGGCTGGTCTTATGCCAGCGGGAGAAGGATGCAGTACAGGCGAAGCCCGTGGCTTCGATCAGGCCCTCATCGTGCCTGATCGCCTCACAGGCAAAGGCGATCTCGTTCGTCTTGGCGCATAAGTCCAATCCCTGCTGATCACTCCACTAACGCGGTGAAGCTGCGTGGTGTCCTGGCCCGTTTGCGGGCGGCGCTGTCTCCGGGCGGCGCGGGGATGCGGCGCGGCATTCACCCATCGATCAATGGGCCTGCGCCCGCGTTTTGGGAGATTTGGAATGTCGTTTTCGTTGAGGAACAAGCTTCTGGGCATGGCGGGTGCGTCCGTCTTTGCCATGAGCATCGCAGCGCCCGCACAGGCGCAGGACGATGCCGCTGCCCAGGCGCAGCCCCAGCGCGCCGGTGTCGAAGAGATCGTCGTGACCGCGACGCGCTCGGCCACCAACCTGCAGGAAACGCCGCTGGCCATCACCGCCGTGACCGCTAATGCGCTGACCGATCGGGCGATCAACAACATTCAGGACGTTGCGGCCATCGTGCCGAACGCCAGCTTTGCGGCAGCGAACGCCTCTTTTGGCCGCGCCGTGCAGGCCTATATCCGCGGCATCGGCCAGTATGACTTCAACTTGGCGTTCGAGCCGGGCGTGGCCTTCTATGTTGATGACCAATATTATGCGCTGCTCGCCGGCTCGACCTTCGATCTGCTCGACCTTGAGCGCGTCGAAGTGCTGCGCGGTCCGCAGGGCACGGTGTTCGGCCGCAACGCCATTGGTGGCGCCGTCAACCTGATTTCCAAAGCACCCGATGCCACGCCTTCGGCCTATGTCGAAGCGACCGTGGGCAGCTACAACCGCACCGACCTGCGCGCCGGCTTCAATGTGCCGCTCTCGGAGAACCTCTTCTTCCGCGTTTCGGGCGTGTCGAAGAAGCGCAAGGGCTACCAGAAGCTGCTCGACTTTCGTTGTGACATGGTGCGTCAGGGCACGCCTGGCCTCGCCGGCAGGTTCCCCTCGCTCGATCCCTCGGACGGCTTCCTCTCCGGCGCCTCGCAGACCGATTGCGAACTGGGCCGTTATGGCGGTGAAAGCGTCGTCGCCCTGCGCGGCGCGCTGCGTTACGCCGGCACCGGCATCGACCTGACGCTCTCGGCGGACTACACCAACGATGATTCCCCGGCGGTGGCGAACAAGCAGCTCCGCATCGTGCCGAGCGCAGCCACGCAGGCGCTTGATGCGGCCGTTTATCAGCCGCTTTGGGGGGTCAGCTATGACAGCCGCTTCCTCACGAACAGCCCTTACACCACCTATGCCACCTATTGCGATCCGATCCCGGCTGGTACCAACATCGCCGGCACTTATTATAACGGTGGGTCGGACCGTGGCGGCCAGTGCTTCGATCGCAAGGCTGTGATCGAGAATTACGGCTTCAGCGGCAAGGCCGTGGTCGATCTGACGCAGGACCTGACGCTCACCGTGCTGGGTAGCTATCGCAATGTCTTCACGACGGCCATCAACGATACCGACGGGTCGCCGCTGAGCCTGCAGACCACCAAGTCCATCATCACGCATGAGCAGTGGACGGTCGAACCGCGCCTCAACTACACCAGCCCGTTGTTCGATGTGACCGCCGGTCTGTTCTACTACAAGGGCAAGGGCCTCACGACGTCCAACGTCTCGATTCCGTTCCTCAACTTCCAGCAGAACGCCCGCATCAGCGTGGATAGCGAAGCCAAGGCGGCTTATGCCCAGGCGCAGGTTCGTCCGCTCGATCGCCTGCAGCTCACCGCTGGCCTGCGCTACTCGGAAGATACCAAGGACACGCTTTTCAACAACGGCCAGGGCGGCATCATTCGCCCCGTGCTCGTCAAGGACGACCGCATCGATTACCGCTTCGGCGCGGACTACAAGCTGACCGATTCCGTGATGGTCTATGGCTCGATCGCTTCGGGCTATCGTCCCGGTGCGTTCAACCCGCGTCCGTTCCAGGCCTCGCAGCTCGTGCCCGTCGCGGCCGAGGAAATGGTCGCCTATGAACTCGGCTTCAAGGGTGACTTCTTCGACCGTCGCCTGCGCCTGAACGTGGCCGGCTTCTATTCGGACTACTCCTCGCGCATCGTCTCGCAGAGCGGTTCTGAGTGCATCAACAACGGCACGACCGGTGTCTGCACGCTCGCCGGGACGCAGGTCGATCCGGCTGTGACCGGCGGCAGCGAGCTGTGCCGCGCCTATAATCCGGCGACGGACGGTGCGGTCAACCTCGCGCAGGGCATTGGCGTGGCTTGCATCTCCAAGACCAACTACGTCAATTCGCCGGGCAAGGTGAAGGGCTTCGAGGTCGAGCTGGAGGCCCGTCCGGTCGATGGCCTGACGTTCAACCTCGCGGGCGGTTACACGCATTTCGATGCGCCGGAACTGCGCAACGATCCGCTCGTAGTGAACCAGACGCCGGTTTACGTGCCGCAGTGGACGGGTTCGGCTGGTATCCAGTACGAGATCCCGGTCGAGCAGCTGGGTGGCTCCATCACGCCGCGGATCGACGGCTTCTACCAGTCGAAGATCTCGTTCAACTCGCGCAGCCCGATCGCCCAGATCCCCGGCCGCGCCGTGTTCAACGGGCGGATCAGCTACCAGAACGATGCGGGCGACCTGACCGTGGCGGTCGGTGCGACCAACCTGTTCAACAAGCAATATTACTACAACATCTTCGATCTGGTGCCCTTCGGCCAGCCCACCACGGAAGCCCAGCCGGGCCGTCCCCGCGAGTGGTATCTCTCGGTGCGCAAGAGCTTCTGACGCGCCTGACAGCGTCAGGCTGACATAAGGAAAGGCCGCCCCGGAGACATCCGGAGCGGCCTTTCTCTTTTGGTGCGTGTGGGGACAGGGGGGCAGGGCGGCCGCGCCGCCCCATCCTTCCGCCTCAGCGGCTGGCGACGGGCGTGACGCCCATTTCCTTGAGCAGCCGCTGCGCGCCGTCGACCTTGTCCATCGTCCAGAGCATGAAGCGGCTGTCGACATGGATCGTGCGGTTGCGCTCGGCCACATAGGCCCAGTCGGAGATCACGCCTTCCAGCGTGCCGTCGAAGGCCAGGCCGACGAATTCGCCGCGCGCGTTCAGCGTCGAGGAACCCGAGTTGCCATTGGTGATGTCGACATTGGACATGAAGTCGACCGGCAGCGTGCCCAGCTCTGTCGCGGCATAGGGGCCGTAGTCCTTGGCCTTGATCGCATCGATTGCGCCCTGCGGGGCATTGAACTCGCCCTTGCCGGTCTGCTTGGCGAGAAGGCCCTCGGCGGTGGTGAAGGCGGTCCAGATCTGGCCGTCCTTTTCCTTGCCCATGACCTTGCCCCAGGTCAGGCGCAGCGAGCTGTTGGCATCGGGATAGAGGGGCAGGCCGGCCGCTTGCTTATAGGCCATCAGACCCTTCATATAGCCAGCCCGCGCTGCCTGCGTGCGACCCGAGCGGGCCTTGGCGGCCTGCTCGCTCTCCATGTCGCCGGCATAGAGCGCGATGGCGAGCTTGATGAACGGATCGTCCGAAGTCTCGAAGGCGGAGGCGGGCTTGTCCAGCCAGCCCAGCCGGGTCGGCGTGTCGCCCAGCTTGGTCTCGCCATAGAGCCGGTCGAAGCCGATCTGCGTCAGCGCGGCCTCAAACTTGGCATCGCGATCCGCCACGTCGAGCTGGCGATATTCGACGAGCGCAGCCTCGAACAATTGACGATCGATCTTGGGCAGAAAGCGGCGCTCGACCTGACGGAGCCGGTCGACAATGCTCTCGCGGTCACGCTGCTGGAATCCGCTCTCGCGCTGGGCGTCGGGCTTTTCCTGCTCCTTGGCCCAGCGATACAGGGTGCGGGCTGCGCCGAGCAGTTGCGCGCGGTTGAGCAGGGACGTGCGCAGGCCGGTGAGGGAAGCCTTGTTATTCTCGATGACCACCGCATCCAGCGCCGCAATGTCCGCCCCGTAGCGCGTCTGACGGGCCGCGTCGGCAGCGACCCAGTCGCGGAAGGCCTTTTCCTCGGCCGGCTTGCGCTCATCAAGGCGGATGGCGTCGGCACCGACGAGGTCGCCGGCGAGCTTCTTCTCGTAATTCTCGGCCCCCGCGAGGATGGAGGCGTAGCGGATCTGCGCCTCGCGATCGCCTGCCGTGACCTTGTCGATCTGCGTTGCATAGTCGCTCAGCAGACGCTGCCAGAGCGGCTCATATTCCGCGAAGTTGAACAGCACTTCATCGCTGGTGCGCAGGCGGTTGGTGGTGCCGGGGAAACCGGCGACCATCACGAAATCGCCTTCCTTCACACCCTGCGAGGCAATGCGCACCCAGGATTTCGGGCGGTAGGGGACGTTCTCCTTCGCGAAAGGCTTTGAGCTGCCGTCCGGCCCGACATAGGCGCGATAAAAGCCGAAGTCGCCGGTGTGGCGCGGCCACATCCAATTGTCCGTCTCGCCGCCAAAATTGCCGAGCCCTTCGGCCGGCGCGTAGACGAGGCGCACGTCCTGAATCTCAAGCTGCTGCTGGAGATAATAAGCCGCGCCGCCATAATAAGGCCGCACGTCGCAGCGGCGGTTGGCCTGCTTCTCGCACGCCGAGATCAACGCCTTGCGATTGGCGTCCAGCTTCTCGTAGCGGGCGAGGCCATCCAGGCGGGGCGTTACGCCGCGCATCATCGCGCTGGTCACGTCGCGCAGATCCTCGATCACATAGATGCGCGATCCGGGCGCGGCGGGCAGTTCCTCGCCCAGCTCCTTGGCGAGAAAGCCATTGGTCAGATAATCCCGGCCTTCGCCGCTATTATACTGGATCGACCCCTGCACGCAGTGATGGTTGGTCGCGACCAGCCCTTCGGGGCTGAGGAATGCAGCCGAGCAGCCGCCGAGCGAAACGATGGCGTTCAGCGGCGCGGCATCCAGCCGTCCCAGCTGATCGGGTGAGAGCGCCAGGCCGTCGGCCTTGAGCGCGGCGCCAATGTCCTTGATCTGGCCCGGCATCCACATGCCTTCATTGGCAGCGGCCGGTGCGGCGAGGGCGAGGAGGGCGGTGCAGCCCGCGAGAGAAACGATATGATGGACACGCCGAGGCATGAGGCAAGGCTCCTGCAAATTTTGAGGTTGCCCTGCCTATCGCGCCATGAATGGGCGAACGCAAGCCGGGGCAGCCCGTTCGACCGGGCCGCCCTGAGCTGACGTTACGTCACCGGCAAGGTCGCCTCAGGCCTGCAGGCCGTTGTCCGCCTTGATCATGTCCGCAGCCTTCTCGCCGATCATGATGCTTGCGGCATTGGTGTTGCCACCCACGATTCGCGGCATGATGGCGGCATCGGCCACGCGCAGGCCCTGGAGGCCGTGGACGCGCAGGCGCGGATCGACCACCGCCATGTCATCCTGCCCCATGGCGCAGGTGCCGACCGGGTGCAGGGCGGTGTTGATTGCGCTGCGCACCCAGGCATCGATCTCCGCATCGCTCTTCACATTCGGGCCGGGCATCACCTCCCCGCGCAAAACGTCGCTCAACGGTGCGGTGGAGAATATCTCGCGCAGTTGCGGCACGAGGCGGCGGAAGAAGGCCCGGTCTATCTCGGTGGAGAGCACGTTGGAGAGGATGCGCGGCTTTTCCGTCGGGTTTGCCGAGCGCAGCTTCACCCAGCCGCGACCCTCGGGCCTTAGCAGCACGCAGGCCATTGCCACTACGTCCGCCTTGGGCTTGCGCCAGCCGGGGAACCAGGTCTGCGCGCCGATCATCGTCGGCTGGAACAGGCACTGCGCATCCGGCCGCTCAAGCTCGGGCCGGGTCTTGATGAAGCCGTTGGCGGTCACCGGCATATCCGCGATCATGCCGCCGCGCGTCAGCAGCCATTGCAGCGCGGCAAGGGCGGAACGGTCGATGCGCAGGCTGTCGGTCAGCGTCACGCTGCGCGCCGCTGCATTGACCATCGCGACGGAAGGGTGGTCCTGCAGGTTCATGCCGACGCCGGGAAGGTGATGCACCACATCGATGCCTTGCTCGGCGAGATGCTCGGCCGGGCCGATGCCGGAGAGCAGCAGCACCTGGGGCGAATTATAGGCACCGCCCGAAAGGATGATTTCCTGTCCGGCGACGACCCGTTTGTCCCGGCCTTCGCTGTCGCGATAATGGACCGCGACCGCGCGGCCGTTGGCGACCTCGATGAGGGTGACCAGCGCGCCGGTCTCAACCGTCAGATTGGGCCGCGACATCGCCGGAATGAGGAAGCGCGCGGCGGTGCTGGCGCGCGTGCCCTCATGGATGTTGAGCGGCGGCGGTCCCCAGCCTTCCTGCTCGGCGCGGTGGAAACTGTCGCGCTCGTCATAGCCGAGCGATTTCACCGTGCTGATGAACCGCTGGTAGAGATCGTTGGTCTTGGGCTGCTGCTTGACGCTGAGCGGTCCGCCCTTGCCATGCCAATGGTCCTCAGGGCCCCAATGATTTTCCGATTTCTTGAAGTAGGGCAGCACATCGTCATAGCTCCAGCCCTCGTTGCCGAGCTGGCGCCACTCGTCATAATCCCGCGCATGGCCGCGCGCGTAGAGCATGCCGTTGATCATCGAGGAGCCGCCCAGCGCCTTGCCGCGCGGCTGGCGGATCTGGCGGTTATCTGCGAACGGTTCCGGCTCGCCCATATAGCTCCAGTTGAACTTGGGATCGGCCATGACGAACGGGAAGAGGATCGGCATGGTCAGGCGGATGTCGCGCTCGCGGCGTCCGGCCTCCAGCACGAGGACCTTGGCATTGGGATCTTCCGACAGGCGGGCGGCGATGACTGCGCCGGCCGAGCCGGATCCGATGACGATGAAGTCGGGCGTGGAGCTGTTGGCCAAGACTCAGAGTTCCTTGAAGCGGGCGGATTTGATGTGGGTGAACTTGCCGTTCGCGATACGGTACAGGATGATGCTCTCGATCTCGCGCACATCGCCCTTCTTGGTCGGCCACATTTCGAACTCGGGCCAGTCCTTGATCGTCTCGAAGCGGGTGTGGACCCGCAGCGCTGCGCCGTCATCGGCGAGAATGAGATCGAGGATGGTCAGCGTCTCCTCGAAATGCGCCTTCACGCCGCGATAGAACTCGCCGATCTTCTCCTGGCCGACGATGTGCATCCGGTCCCCAAGCTGAAAATCCACGTCATCTGCGTAGAAGCTGGTGAAGCCATCGAAATCATTGGCGTTGAAGGCGCCGATATAGCGCTCGAAATCCTCGCGGGTCATGCGGCATACTCTCCTGTGTGAACCAGTTCGTCAGCGGGCAGAACCTTGCCCTTGAGGATGTCCGCCGCCCGCTCGGCGAGCATGATGGTGGGCGCATTGATGTTGCCGCCGGTCTCGTCCGGCATCACCGAGGCATCGATGACCCGCAGGCCCTCCATGCCGATCACCCGCAGCTGCGGATCGACCACCGCCATCGGGCCTGTGCCCATCCGGCAGGTGCCGAGCGGATGCTGCGTGGTCGTCGTGGTGGCGCGGATATGCTCATCCAGCGCTTCATCGCTCACCACCTCGGCGCCGGGCGAGATTTCCTTGCCGGTGATCTCGGCTTGCGGCGAAGTGGCATAGATCTTCCGCGCAATGCGGATGCCCGCCCGCGCCGTCGCGAAATCGGCCGGCGCGCTGAACAGGTTGAGGAAAATGCCGACATGATCGTCGGCCTTGGGCGATTTGAGGAATACCCGGCCCCGGCTTTCCGGGTGGAGCAGGATGACGTCGGCGGTCAGCTTGTGCGGCGGACGCTTCTTGATGCCGGGGAACCACAAATGCGCATCCAGCGTCACCGGGTTGCACCAGAGTTGAATGTCCGGCTGGGCGAGGCGCGGGTCGGTGCGCAGCACCGGGTTGGCGCTGTTCACCTGCCGCGCAAAGGGGCCGGTGCCCATGAAGTACCAGCGCAGCACGGAGAGCGTCGCCTTGTCGAAGCGCAACTCGTTGACGAAGGTGACCGGCGAGGCCTCGAACAGCACCGGTGTGCGGGGGTGCTCCGAGAGATTCTCGCCGACGCCGGGCAGATCATGCACGACCGGGATATCCATCTCGCGCAGATGCTGCGCCGGGCCAATGCCGGAGAGCATGAGCAACTGCGGCGAATTGTAGCTGCCGCCCGAAAGGATGACCTCGCGTCGGGCAAGGGCGGTCTTGAGAATGCCGTCGTGGCGATACTCCACGCCCGTCGCCCGCTTGCCTTCGGTCAGCACGCGCTGGGTCATCGCGTTGGTCAGAACCGTCAGATTGGGCCGATCCATAGCGGGCTTGAGATAGGCGGCATAGGTCGAGGCCCGGCGGCCATTCTTGTCGATGGTCAGCTCGACGCGGCCTACGCCTTCCTCATCGCCATCGTGAATGTCGTCGGTGATCGGGAAGCCGGCGTTCTTCGCGGCGGCCATCAGTTCGTCATGCAGCAGCCATTTCGTCGCGTTCGGCGTGACGCTCAGCGGGCCGTCGGCGCCGTGCAGATCGGACGCGCCGCGCCAGCTGCGCTCCATCTTGCGGAAATAGGGGAGCACATCGGCATAACTCCAGCCCTTGCAGCCCATCTGCGCCCAGCGATCGAAATCGGCGCTGTGACCGCGCATGAACACCATGCCGTTGATCGAGCTGGAGCCGCCGAGCAACCGTCCACGCGGCAGGATCAGCTTGCGGTTGTTCATGTGCGGCTCCGGCTCCGTCCAATAGGGCCAGGTGTAGCCGGGCTTGAACAGCGCCTTGAGGAAGCCGAGCGGCATCCGAATCAGCCAGTCATCGCCACCACCGCCTGCCTCCAGCAGCAGGACGCGCACATTCGGGTCCTCGGTGAGTCGCGCCGCGAGCACCGACCCGGCGGACCCCGCGCCGACGATCACATAATCAAAGGAATTTTCGGACAAAGTCACTCTCCATGGACTTCCGGCGCGCTAGAGTTGGCGTGGACGCATGTCTGCTGTTATTGAGGAGATCATGATGATTCAACATGATCTCTGCCGTCAGGGTGCCGACGGCTGCTGGAAAGGATGTCTGTTTCGATGAATGCGCCTTACAATCCCGGTCTGCTTGAGCAACTGCGTATGCGCTACGCCAACGGCCCGGTCAAAATGTTGATCGGCGGGCAGTGGGTCGAGGCCGCATCCGGCGAAACCTTCGAAACGCTCAATCCCTCGACCGGCGAACTCATCGCAAATGTCGCCAGCGCCGGCGAGGTCGATGTGGACCGGGCCGTCGCCGCCGCGCGCAAGGCGTTCGAGGGTGCCTGGTCGGGCGTGAAGCCGACCGAGCGGACGAATCTGCTGCTCAAGCTCGCCGATCTGCTCGAAGCCAATGCCGAGGAACTGGCTCTGCTGGAGACGCTGGACGTAGGCCGCCCCATCCAGTTCTCGCGGATGATCGACGTCGCGGGTGCCGTCGGCCAGCTGCGCTACAATGCCGGCTGGGCGACCAAGATCTTCGGTGAGACCGCAGAGATCAGCGCACCCGGCGAATGGCTCTCCTATGTGCTGCGCGAGCCGGTTGGCGTGTGCGCGCAGATCGTGCCGTGGAACTTCCCGCTGGTCATGGCGATGGGCAAGCTCGCGCCAGCGATTGCGGCGGGCTGCACCGTGGTGCTCAAGCCGGCCGAACAGACTCCGCTCAGCACGCTGCGGCTGGGTGAGCTGGTGCTTGAGGCGGGTTTCCCCGAGGGCGTGATCAACATCGTCTCGGGCTTCGGCCGGACCGCTGGCGCGGCGCTGGCTGCGCACCGCGATGTCGACAAGGTCTCGTTCACCGGTTCGACGGTGACCGGCAAGGCGATCATCGAAGCCTCCAAGACCAATTTCAAGCGCGTGCAGCTCGAGCTGGGCGGCAAGTCGCCCACCTATATTTTTGCAGATGCGGATCTTTCCAAGGCCATTCCGGCGGCGGCGATGGGTATCTTCTTCAATGCCGGTCAGGTCTGCGCGGCGGGATCGCGCCTGTTCGTGCATGAGAAGGTGGCCGATGCCGTGCTGGAAGGCGTGGTGAACATGGCGCGGGGCATGAAGGTCGGCCAGACCCTCGATGCCTCGACCATGATCGGCCCGCTGGTCAGCGCGGCGCAGCTTGACCGCGTGACCGGTTACATCGAGTCCGGCCGCCAGGAAGGCGCCAGCGTGCTCGCCGGCGGCGATCGCCTTTCCGGCGAGGGCTATGAGGGGGGCTATTTCGTCCAGCCCACCGTGCTAGTGGATACCAAGCCCGACATGCGCGTGCGTGCCGAGGAAATCTTCGGCCCGGTGCTCTGCGCGATGCGATTCACCGACGAGGACGACGTCGCGGCGCTGGCGGCGCGGGGCAATGAGACGGAGTTCGGCCTGTCCGCATCCATCTACACCCAGAATATCTCCACCGCGCACAAGCTGGCCCGGCGCCTCAAATCCGGCACCATCCGCATCAACGGTTCGGGCGGCGTCGATCCCGCGCTTCCGCTCGGCGGCTACAAGGCCTCCGGCTGGGGCCGCGAGAATGGCAAGGCCGGCGTCGAGGCCTATACCGAGCTCAAGGCGGTCAGCGTCGCCCTCTAAGGGCGCGCAGCGAATTATAGTGCCGCCTCGGGTCTACCGGGGCGGCCCGAGGAGAGGGGGAGCGCAATTGAGCGCAAAGGATAGCAGCAATGGGGCGGCGGGGCCTCTCGAAGAAGCCTGGCGCATCTTCGATTCCCGCCACCTTCCTTATCGTCTGCTTATGCTCGGCAAGATGCTGGACCGGCTTTCGGTCCAGCACATCCGGGACAATGCGGGTGTCTCGCTGGCGGAGTGGCGGGTGCTGGCGCATTTGGCCGTAATGGGCACCAAAAGTGCCAGCGAAGTGTCGGCAGCCGCGCTGGTGGACCGGGCGGAAGTCAGCCGGGCGGTGCGGGTTCTGGAAGAAGAAGGCTTTCTGCGGCGCGAGGAAAACCCCCGAAACCGCAAGAGCAGCCTGCTGGTGCTGACCGAAAAGGGGCAGGACAGCTACAAGCGGGTCCATATGGACCGGCGAAAGTTCTTCAGCATGTTGACGGCCGATTTCAGCGAGTCCGAACTGTCGGACCTGGACGGCATGTTGCTGCGCATGGCCAAGCGGGCCGATCAAATGGGGCGTGAAGGCGTTCCTTCAGCGAGGAAAAAGCCTTGAATTACGACGATTACGTCGCCGACTTCAACGAAGGTCAGGATGATCGCCTTGTCGAGCGGTGGTTCGCGCCGGATTGCGTGATGTACAGCAGCACCCGCGTCTGCCGTGGGCGCGATGGCCTGCTCGATTTCCTCGACTGGGCGCATGACGGCGTACGCGAGGTCATCCGGCCCCGGCTGGTGCTGCAGGAGGGCAACCGGCTGTTCGTCGATGTGGACATGGATTTCATCTGCCACGCGCCGCGCCCCGATTTCCCCTTCGCGCCCTTGCTGCCGGGCGACATCCTGACGGTGCGGTTCTTCGTGACCTATCTGTTGAACGAGGCCGGGCAAATCCAGGAACTGTGCTCCATGACCTGGCCGGCGGAGCAGGGCGTCACCAAGGCGCCGATGCTCTCATCCCATGCGGGCGGGCGTGCGGCCTATCATGCCTATGCGGCGGCGTTCAGCGCTGGCGATATGGAGCGAGCGGGGCGTTACTACACAGAGGACTGTGTGCTGCGGCTACCCTCAGTGCCTGTCATCAACGGACACGATGGCATCTGCGACTTCTATCGCACGATGTTCCAGACGGTACGGGAAGATCTCACCATCCATGGGCTGGTGATCGACGATAATGGGATTGCGGTGGACTGCACCAGCACGTTCACGGCGCAGGAGGACGCGCCCGATTTCGTGGTCGCGCCGCTCAGGCGGGGCGAGAGCGTTCAGGTGCGTGTCTTCGTCGTGTACGGATTGCGCAATGGGCAAATCGCGACGATCGACGTGGCGCGGGCAGGCGCCGTGGCACCGCCCGCGTCCGCCTGATCTTCAGGTTATCGACGGCTGGAATGCTGGCGGGTCGCTGGCGGGAAAGGACTCGTCCGAGGCTTCGTCAATCTCGTCCCATTTGCCCGGAGCGGGCTTGTGCTTCATCGCATCCGGCCCGGCATCGCGAACCTCGGGGTTTTCGTCCGTCTCGGTATTCGTCTTGGGGTCTTCGGGCATCGACATCTCAAATCCTTTCGTGATTTCCTTGTCGTCTGATCGATCAACGCCTGCGTGCGCCAGCAGTTGCATGGCCCTGTCGGAAGCGGAACGCGTCCTGCCGCGTTAGGCAGCTATGAAGGCATCCGGTTTTTATCGCGCGATCCGCTGGCTCGTCTGGGCGGGCGCTCTGATTCTGGCAGCGTTGCTGGCGTTCGCACTGTTCCGCCCGGCCCCGCAGGATCTTCCCTGGACGCCGCTTTCGCTCGATCAGCCCATCGGCCTGTTCACGCGGCACAAGCTCTCGGGATTGCGGGATGATGCGCCACAATGTCGCGCCTTGCTGCATCGCGCCGGGTTGGAGACGACGGCGGTCCCGGCTTTCGGTAATGAACAATGCCGGGTCACGACCGCCACCCGCCTCGCGGCGGGGCAGGACATGCTCGCCCTTTCGCCGACGGACGTTGCCCCGGCCTGTACCGTTATGGCCGCCACCGCGCTCTGGACCTGGCAGGTCGTCCAGCCTGCCGCGCAGCAAATCCTCGGCGCGTCTTTGGTGCGCATCGAGCATTTGGGCAGCTATAGTTGCCGGCGGATGTACGGGCGCGGCGAAGGTGCGTGGAGCGAACATGCCACCGCCAATGCGCTGGACATCGCCGGCTTCGTGCTAAGCGACGGCCGCCGGATCTCGGTGCTGCGCGATTGGGACGGGGAGGGCGAAGAGGCCGCCTTCCTGCGGACCGTGCGCGATGGCGCATGCCGCGTGTTTTCGACCGTGCTCTCGCCGGATTATAACCGCCAGCATGCCGATCACTTTCACTTCGATCAGGCGGATCGGGGCGGGGTCAGCTGGGGCGTTTGTCGCTGATCAGCCGGCCTCGACCTGCTGCTCTTCCAGCCAGGCGATCAGGCCGCGTTCGGGGCGGCTGAGCCATTTGGTCTGGCGCGGCAGGTGCGTCTGCTTGCGGAATTCGCCCGCCCCGTCGCGCGCAAGGGCGACGAGATTGGGGTGGATGTAGGATTTGCGGGCTATGGCCGGCGTATTGCCCAGATGTTCGGAGACATGGGTCAGCATCGCCGTGAGGGTGGAGACCTCCTGCTCGTGCAGCAGCCAGTCGAACGCGAGCACGCTCGCCCGCCATGTCCGGAAGTGCTTGGCGGTGAAGTCCGCGCCCATCGTCTCGCGCAGATAGCCGTTCACATCCGATGAGGAGACCGGCGAGGCAGTGCCGTCGTCGCGCAGATACTGGAAGAGGTGCTGGCCCGGCAGATCCTGCATCTGGCGAACGAATCGAATGAGGCGGCGGTCGGTCATGCTGACTTCGCTCAGCTTGCCCGACTTGGCCTTGAACCGCAGGGTGAGGCGGCTGCCGGTGACCTTGGCGTGGCGCCGGCGCAGGGTGGTGGCGCCAAAGCTGCGATTGCTCTTGGCATAGGCCTCGTTGCCCACGCGGATGCGGCCGCTGTCGAGCAGCTGGACGACCGAGGCGATGGCCCGCTCGGCCGTCAGACCGCGCCCGGCGAGATCATCCTCTACCCGGCGCCGCAGCAGTGGCAACAGCGCGCCGAAAGCGGCGCAGCCCTCATATTTGCGCGCGTCCCGCTCGGCGGTAAAATCGGGATGGTAACGATATTGCTTGCGCCCGCGCGCATCGATGCCCGTCGCCAAAATATGGGCATGGGCATTGGGCGCGAACCAGGCATCGGTATAAGCCGGCGGCAGGCCGATGCGGTTGAGCCGGTCGATCTCCGCCCGTTCGGTGATGCGCGCGCCTTCCGCATCGAAATAGGCCCAGCCGCGTTTTCCACTCGGTCGACGGCGGATGCCCGGCATGCTGTCGTCGACGAAAATCAGCGCGTGTGTCATGCTCAGGGTCCGCTCCTTGCCTATCCACGGGGCCTATCCACGGGACTTGTCCATGGGCATGGACGAGCGCACAACGCGCAAGCTGTGGGTTTGGAGCCCGCCGGTGGCGCACACGGACCGGCACGGCAGATGACAGTGGAGAAACCGGTGACGAAGATGCGGGAAGAACGCGACAGCCTGGGGCCTATCGACGTGCCTGACGCGGTCTATTGGGGCGCTCAGACGCAGCGCAGCATCGAGAATTTTCCGTTCGGCCCGGCCGAGCGAATGCCGACCGGCATCGTCCATGCGCTGGCCATCGTGAAAAGCGCCGCCGCGCATGTGAACCGCGCGCATGGACTGGCCCCGGACATCGCCGATGCCATCGAGACGGCGGCGGCCGAGATCGTGGCCGGCAAGCTAAACGATCAGTTTCCGCTGGTCATCTGGCAGACCGGCAGCGGCACCCAGACCAACATGAATGTGAACGAGGTGATCGCGGGCCGCGCCAACGAGGCGCTGACCGGTAAGCGTGGCGGCAAGGCGCCGGTCCATCCCAACGACCATGTCAATATGAGCCAGTCGTCCAACGACAGCTTCCCGACGGCGCTGCACATCGCAGCGGCCCGCGCGCTGGTCGATCGGCTGCTGCCGGCGCTCGATCATCTTGCCGATCTGCTCGGCGCGATGGCGAAGGCTTGGTCCGGCATCGTCAAGATCGGCCGGACGCATCTGCAGGACGCGACGCCGCTCACGCTGGGGCAGGAGTTCTCCGGCTATGCTCAGCAACTGCTCAACTGCCGCAGCCGTCTCTCCCGCGCCCTGGAAGACGAGCTGATGCCGCTGGCGCAGGGCGGCACGGCGGTCGGCACGGGCCTGAATGCGCCGCAAGGGTTCGGCGAGGCGGTGGCCAAGCAGATTGCGGCGTTGACCGATCTTCCGTTCAGGACCGCGCCCAACAAGTTCGAGGCCTTGGCCTCCAACGATCCGCTGGTCCAGCTCTCCGGGGCGCTGGCAACGCTCGCCGTCGCGCTGACCAAGATCGCCAATGATATTCGCCTGCTGGGTTCAGGGCCGCGTTCGGGGCTGGGCGAACTGGAATTGCCGGCCAATGAGCCAGGCAGCTCGATCATGCCCGGCAAGGTCAACCCCACCCAGTGCGAGATGCTGACGATGGTTGCCGCGCAGGTGATCGGCAATCATCAGGCCGTGACGGTCGGTGGTTTGCAGGGGCATCTCGAACTCAACGTCTTCAAGCCGATGATCGGTGCGGCGATCCTGCGTTCCATCGATCTGCTGAGCACGGGAATGGAGAGCTTTGCCGAGCGCTGCGTGGAAGGCATTATCCCCAATGAGGCGCGCATCGCGGACCTGGTCGAGCGCTCGCTGATGCTGGTCACCGCGCTCGCGCCTGAGGTCGGCTATGACAATGCCGCCAAGATTGCCAAATATGCCCATGAGCAGGGGCTGAGCCTGCGCGAGGCGGCTTCTGCGCTCGGCCTTGTCGATGCGGCGACCTTCGATCGTCTCGTGCAGCCGCAGTCCATGATCTGACCGGACCGGCCTTCTGGACGCCGATGTGACACGGCGTGACTCGCTGTCGATCGGTTTGCCGCTTTACCCGGAACTCCTGCGCTATCTGGCCGTTGGTTTGGCAGATGGCGTCGCGCTGATGCGCGGCCTCAAGACCCAAGGGCCGGCATAGGCCGGCATTGGCACCTTGGTCCCGGTTGGATCGGCAAACCCCTTCCGTGGATCGAGGCCCACCTTCAACAGGAAGAGGACCAGGCTCATGGCTACCGAAATCGCAATTGACGAAACTCAGCGCCTCATCTCCTCAGACAAGGTCGAGGGCACGACGGTGTACAACCGGCAAGGCGAGAAGCTCGGGACGGTGCGCAACTTCATGGTCGATAAGCGGAGCGGCAAGGCTGAATATGCCGTGATGTCGTTCGGTGGCCTGTTCGGCCTCGGCAGCGATTATTATCCGCTGCCGTGGGACATGCTCGATTATGATACCGAATATGGCGGCTATGTCGTCGATATCGAGAAATCCCGTCTCGAAGGCGCGCCGCGATATGCGCAGGAAGACCCCGTCTACGACCATGGCTACGGCCGGCAGGTCTACGGATATTGGGGCATCCCTTATCCCTTCGTCTGATCGACAGGCACAGGCCGCCCGGAACGAACGGGCGGCCTTTTAATTTGGAGGCTTACTCATGCCAGCCAAATCCAAAGCGCAGCAGAAAGCCGCCGGGGCAGCCTTGTCTGCCAAACGCGGTGACAGCGCCAAATCCGATCTCAAGGGCGCCTCACGCGAGATGTATGACTCGATGAGCAAGAGTCAGCTTGAGGATTTTGCCTCCGGCAGCCGCAAGGGCAAGCCGGACCACGTCAAGTGACGTGCTGAACGGAAGAATGATCCATGACTGACACAATCGAGATGATCCACGAAGACAATTTGCCTGGTGACGAGCATAAGCTCGATCCCCAGCCGGAGTTCATGCCGCGCTACCCCGGATCGGGCCGACTGAAAGGCAAGGTCGCGGTTGTGACCGGGGCGGATAGCGGGATCGGCCGCGCGGTCGCGGTGCTGTTCGCGCGTGAAGGCGCCGATGTCGCCATCGCCTATTTGTGCGAGCATGAAGACGCCGCCAAGACGCAAAAGCTGGTCGAGCAGGAAGGCGCTCGCGCGCTGGTATTCGCTGGCGATCTGGGTGACAAGGCTGTCTGTCAGGACCTGATCGATCGCACAGTGGGCGCGTTCGGGCGTCTCGACATCATCGTCAACAATGCCGGCGAGCAGCACCCGGACAAGGCGATCGAGGACATCACTGAGGAACAGCTCAAGCGGACCTTCCAGACGAACATCTACTCGATGTTCTTCGTCGTGCAGGCGGCGATGCCGCATCTTCGCGAGGGCGCTGCAATCGTTAATTGCACGTCCGTCACGATGTATCAGGGCTCCAAGGAACTGCTCGATTATTCGAGCACCAAGGGCGCCATCACGGCGTTTACCCGCTCGCTCAGCGAAAACCTCATCGAGAAGGGCATTCGCGTCAACGCGGTGGCGCCGGGGCCGATCTGGACGCCGCTCAACCCGTTCGGCGGTGCCACCAAGGAGAAGCTCGCGCATTTCGGCGAGAGCACGCCCATGGGTCGCCCGGGCCAGCCCAACGAAGTCGCGCCGTGCTTCCTGTTCCTCGCCTGCGAGGATTCCAGCTATATGAGCGGGCAGGTGCTCCACCCCAATGGTGGGATGGTCGTCGGCTCCTGAGTTCAGCGCCTCTGCCTGTCCGTTCGCGCCGCTGTGAGCAAAGCCTTGTCCACAGCGTCGTGACGGCCGGCAGCGTCCTGCTCAAGGGCAGCGCAGATGGCGCTGCTCGCCATCGGCGCTGCTTCCATCAACTTGCCCATCCGGGCCGGCAATCTGGCCGCGGTGATGCCGGCATACCAACAGGTCTGGGCAAGACTGACATGACCCATCAAATCCGGCTTGGCATCATAGAGCGCCATCTCATGAAAGCGAGGCGCGATATCCAGCGTGTCGGCATAGACCGCCATGGTCGCGGCGCTGGCGAGCGCGACCTGATCCCCGATCATGAGTGAGCCATATTGATGGCCCATCGCCGCATCGGCAAGCAGCGTGGGCGTCGCCCGGCAAGCGGCCAAGGCGTCGCCCCAGCGGAACGCTTTCGCGCCGATAACCTTATCCGGGCGGATGCGCAGGATGAGATCGAATTCGTCGCCTCGGGCCGTCGCCATGTCCGACGCGGCCTTGAGCTTGTAGTGCATCTTGCGGGGGTTGGACCAACCCGCAAAATCCGGGTCGCTATCGTCCTCCAGCACCACATGCTCGGTGCTATAAAAGGCTTCGAGTTCAGCCTTGCTGACGACCCCGCCATCCGCCAGCGCGGCGAACAGCGCGGGGTAGCGCTCGGCCATGCCGGGCATGCCGATGCGCCCGGCGTGCAGGCGCCACGCTTCGCAAAAGGCTTCGCCGGCGAAGGGCAGATAAGCGCGGAACGGCTCTGCGCCCGAGCGCCCGATCTTGCTCCAGCTATGGATGAAGAATTGGCAGTCCGCGTCCCGCAGCAAGCTGGCCTGCCAGGTCGGGAAGGCCGCGCGGTAGCCACGCAGCTGGCCCGAAACGCACACGGCAATGCGCGGACGGCGCCGCCCGAGCTTGAGGAAAGGCGCCTTGCCCGTGACCTTGTCCTCCACGAAAGCGGCCGCCTGCCATGGCCTGGAGTCCAGCCGGGCAAGCGCTGCGTTCGACCGAGCGCGATCAGCAGTCGAGCGCAGCTTGAGGCCCGGCTGCGCCAGCGCGGCCAGGTCCGGACCGAGGGCCGTCGTGACTGCCGCTGCGCTCGCGGGACCATCCGGCGAAACCGCCCATCGCAGCGCCAGAGAGCGCGCCGCCGCGCCATCGTCCTCATCGGTTGCACCACCCGGATATGCGCTGCGATAGGCCGCCAGCCATGCGGCAAGTTGCGCGTCTGCACGGCGTGATCCCGTGATCCACAGGAAGAGCAGCAACTGCCAGGCGGGGAAACGGCGCACCAGCGCATCGGGCGGTGTGTTCTCGGCGAGACCGGCCAGATCGGCGATGTTGCCCTGAAAATGCACCGCATCGAACATGCCATTATAGGGAAGGCTGAGTTCGTGTCGGTCCAGTTGCGGCAGCAGGTCGAGATGCCAGCGCGAGATCGCGGCTTCGTCCTGCCAGCCCTGCAGGGGGTGGCGCAGCAGCAGTACGGCGATCAAAAAGCCGCGGTCGCGCGCGCCCTCATCCCACAAAGCTGTCAGAACGGGCCGAAGAAGCTCGGCCGCCTTCTGGAGGACGCCCTGATTGCCGCCGGCATGGGCTGCTGCGATCCGCGCGCACAGGGCAGGGGGCGTGCCGTCGCGATCGCGCTCAAGGACGAGGATGCGGAGGAGATCGTCCAGCCGCTCCCGACCCCAGTCCGTCGGCAAAGCCTCGTCCATCAGCGCGCCGGTCACCGCGCGTCCGGCGCCCTCAAAGGCGCGGTGGGCCGTTATGCCCTCCTTAAATATTGCCTCGTAAATCTCCAAGGCAGGGGTATAGTTTGAGGCCTCGGTCAATTCTTTGGCTGCGGCAAGCCGATTGTCGAGGAACTCGCTTGCAGGTTTTCCATTTACAGACTTCACGGGTTTTCCTCGATGGCCAATGGCGCGCGCGTTCAACCTAGCAAGATTTCGGATTAAGAATTCAACCCATTTCCACATTCGCATGACGGCCAGCTGAGAGAATGCTCGCCAGCGCGATAGATGTGCGTCGATTGCAGGGGGTTATTTGAAGGTCGATGGTCGTTTTAGTTAAGTCGCGGGGCGGGAAATGACGCCAGACGTGTCCGTGGAGCCATGGCCGCTCGGCGTGGACCTCTCCGCCTATGACGCCCTGCTATTCGATCTGGATGGCACGCTGGTCGATACCATGCCGCTCCACGGCCTCGCCTACGCAGCCGTGTTCGATGCGCGCGGCTATCGCTTCACCATGGATGATTATCTTGCAAATGTCGGTCCGCCCGCCCGGATCGCGATCCCGGCTTTTGCGGCAGCGGCGGGCATGGGTGAGATCGACGATGCGATGATCGCCGCCCTCCATGCCGAGAAGAAGGCGCATTTCAAGACCGTGCTACGGCAGGAGAAGGCGCCGGCACTGACCGCGTCACACTTGCTGACGCGTCATGCCGGCACGATCCCCATGGCGTTGGTGTCGTCGGGCAACCGGGACGGCGTGGAAGCGATCTTGGAAACGATGGCGTGGCGCCCCCATTTCGGCGCCGTGGTGAGCGGCGATGATGTGGCGCAAGGCAAGCCGCATGCCGAACCTTATCTCACCGGCGCGGCGTTACTGGGCGTGGCGCCCGCACGCTGCCTCGTGTTCGAGGATACGCCGGTCGGGATCGCGTCCGGCCTTGCCGCGGGCATGACTGTCATCGACGTGACCCAAGCCGGCGTCATCCATCGGCCGGGCAAATCATGACAGGACCAGAGTTGACCCTCGACAGCCACCCGGCTTTGCGGATGTTTCGCGAGGTCATTCCGCTCTCCGGCTTTTCCGGCGCGACCGTCGCGTTGGTCCGTGATAGCGGACAGCCCTTCGTGCGCAAGGCGGCCAATCTTGTCGATGCCAACGGGTCGTTGCGCGATCAGGCGGTGCGGCAGCAGGCGCTGGCTGGGCTGGTGGAAGGCTGTGCCG
The DNA here is from genome assembly GCF_025961775.1 of Sphingobium sp. B12D2B. Classification (NCBI taxonomy): domain Bacteria; kingdom Pseudomonadati; phylum Pseudomonadota; class Alphaproteobacteria; order Sphingomonadales; family Sphingobiaceae; genus Sphingobium; species Sphingobium sp. B12D2B. The sequence continues at coordinate 2,319,680 of NZ_JAOQOH010000001.1, read as the reverse complement.
GGATGCCTGAGGTGCTCGACATGGGCGAGCAGGACGGGCTTTTCTATTTCGACATGGCGTTCATCCCGTCGCGCGATGCGGTCAATTTCCTTTCCAATGGCACCTTTGATAATGTCGCCGATTTCGCCGACCGCGTGGAGCGGCTGATGAGCCGCCTGGCGGTTTCGGTGCCGGTCAGCCAGCCGCCACTCGCCCCGCGCAAGAGCCTGCTGGTGGACAAGCTGCAGCAGATCGCCGACAAGACTGGCGCGATGCACGAGCAAGCACTCGCCCCTCTGGTGGAGGCGGTACAGCGCATGGATGTGCTGGTGGCGGACGAAAAGCCCACCGCAGCGCATGGCGATCTAACCTTCGAGAACATCCTCGTCGACCGGCGCGGCGCCTTGTGGCTGATCGATACGATCACATCGCCCTTCGATCACGTCTGGATCGACTGGTCCAAGCTGTTTCAGGAATGCGAGGGGCTTTGGCACGCCCATCGCGGCCGGCCGCTGGCACGGGGCGTGACATGGTGGCTGCGGCAGCGCTTCCATGCTGCCGCGACAGCGCTGGACCCGGCGTATCCCGCACGCCATTACATCCTGCTCGGCCTCACCTTCGCGCGCATCCTGCCTTATGCGAAGACCGACGAGGACCGGGCCTTCGTTGCCCGGCGGGTGGCCGAATGCGGCCGTGCTGCCCTGGACAATCTTTGACGCGAGAGAGAAGACCCATGAAGATCATCGTACCCTGCGCCGGCCGCTCCTCCCGCTTCCCCAACATGGCGCCTAAGTGGATGCTGCCCGACAATGATGGCCTGCCCATGGTCTTCAAGGCAGTACAGGGCCTTGGCGCCAATGTGGATGATTTCATCTTCACGATCCTGCGCGAGCATGAAGAGCGCTTCCAGGCTCAGGAAGGTCTGCGCGCCGCCTTTGGGCAGAAGGTCAATTGCGTCATTCTGGACGAGCCGACACGCAGCCAGTCCGAGACGGTTGCCCAGACGCTGCTCAAGAGCGGCATCGACGAGCCCTTCATGGTGAAGGACAGCGACAATTATTTTGAGGTGCCGCACCTCTATCAGACATACAATTATGTCTGCGTCGCCTCGCTCAGCAGCTTCAGCCAGGTCAATCCGCAGAACAAGAGCTATGTTCAGGTCGATCAGGAAGATGTGATCGTCAATTTCCGCGAAAAGCAGGTCATCTCCGATCTGTTCAGCGTCGGCGGCTATTATTTCTCTAGCCCGCGCGAGTTTTTGACGGCCTATGACGAGCTGATGGGCCAGCCGCGCCTGTCCGCCGGCGAGCTCTATCTCTCCGAGATTATCGGCTATCTGGCGATGCAGGGCTCGGTGTTCCGCATCCAGCGGATCAAGCAGTATCAGGACTGGGGGACGGTCCACGAGTGGCGCGAATATCTGCAGGGCCACCGGGTGTTCTTCATCAGCGTCGATGGCTTCCTGTTCGAGCAGGGGTCGCTGTTTTTCAAGCCCGGCTTCGAGGAAGTGAAGCCCAACCCGGTGGCGATCGAGACGGTGCAGAAACTGGCGGCGGAGGGGCAGAAGATCTTCTATCTCTCCATCCGTCCGCAGGAGCTGGAAGCGCTGACCAAGAGCCAGCTTGCCGCCGCTGGCTTGCCGGAGCGGCCGCTGCTGCTCGGCTGCGATCTCGCGCAGTGGACGCTGCTGACTGCGCCGCATTCCAATCAGCCGTTCCGCACCTCGCATGCTGTCGAGATCGCTGCGGATGACCCGAACATGGCGGAAAAGCTGGCCGTTGATCGCTGACGTCGGGAAACGCGGCGCTGGTCTCTTGCCTTTGTCCGGCTTGACCCTAAGAACAGGCCCTTAGAATAGGCAAAGTCAATTTGGGTGTCGCGGGCTAGGCGCGCGATGTGCCCGATAAGAGAGGAATGCAGGCATGAAGATCGCAATCATGGGTGCCACTGGCAATGCAGGCCAGCGTCTGGTCGATGAGGCCGTGAGTCGCGGGCACAATGTCACAGGCATTTCGCGCAGCGCAGACACCCAAGCCCCGCGCGAGGGCGTGACGTGGGTGAAGGCCGACATCAATGATGTCGACGACATGGCGAGCAAGATCGCCGGCCACGATGCGGTCATTCTCTCCATGCCGTTCAAGTCGCTGGATGCGGACAATGTGTTTGCCGTGGCCCGCAAGGCCGGGTGCTGGCTGCTGGTCGTCGGTGGCGCGGCGAGCCTGCAGACCGAGGATGGCGTGGTGCTGCTCGATACGCCGGGTTTCCCGGACTTCATCAAGGTCGAGGCCGCGCCGGCGCGAGATTTCCTTAACCAGCTGAAGGCGGGGCCGGGCTTTGATTGGACGTTCCTGTCGCCGGCCATGATGTTCGGACCGGGCGAGCGCACCGGCACCTTTCGCCTCGGCACCGAAACGCTGCTGACGGCGCCGGATGGCAAAAGCTCGATCAGCTATGAGGATTTCGCCGTCGCGATGATCGACGAGATCGAGACGCCCAAGCACAAGAACATGCGGTTCACCGTCGGCTACTGACGACGGTGTCTTCCGTGAAGGGTGAGGGGCGGGACTGCCAATGTGTCTTTGGCACAGATGGCCTGCTTAGGCCGTTGGAAAGTCTCGACGACTGCTGTAAAGAGTCGCGGTGACTAGCTGCCAACAGTGTGTCGTGCGGAACCGCGCGATCTGTTCATCTTTGGATACCTCCGAGCTGGAGGTGCTCAACAAGATCGGTCGTCGCGTGCCCGTGCATCGCGGGCAGACGCTGATGTGGGAAGGCGATGACAGCTTGCTGGTCGCCAATGTGATTGACGGCGTGCTCAAACTGTCGACCTCGACGGCGGATGGCCGCGAGCAGATTGTTGGCGTCGTCTATCCCTCCGATTTCATCGGGCGACCGTTTGGCAGCACGACTCAGCACAGCGTCACCGCGCTGTGCGATGCGCAGGTGTGCCTGTTCACGCGCTCCTCGTTCGACGATTTTGCCCGCACGCATCCGGAGCTGGAGCACAAGCTGCTCCAACGGACCCTCACCGAATTGGATCGCGCGCGTCACTGGATGCTGCTGCTGGGACGCAAGAGCGCCGGAGAGCGTGTCGCGACCTTCCTGCTCGAAATGGCGCAGCGGCTTGCGGATGCAAGCTGTAGCGGCAGCGATCTTGTCGAGCGCTTCGAACTGCCGCTCACCCGCCAGCAGATGGCCGATCTGCTGGGCCTGACCATCGAGACTGTGAGTCGCCAGCTCACCCGGCTCCGCCAGGCCGGGATCATCGATCTGCCGGATCGGCGGACTGTCGTCATCCTAGATCATGACGCCATGGAGGCCGAAGCCGGCAACGGCTGAGCTCCGCGCTCCTCGTCGGCGCGCATCGTGGCGCGCCGGCCACCCCGCAGACCGCATTCTTCCCGTTGACCCATGTCAATGATGCCGAGCCCCCGCTGATCCACAGCGACAGCACAGTCCCAGGACTGTGCTGCTCAAGGGGTTTCTATGACCGGTCTAACAATGAAGGCGGGAGGCTGGCTTCTGCTCGCCATTCTCGCGATGCTCGCCTCCGCGCTCGCCGTGGATTCCGGATTTGCCATCCACATGGTCATTGCGTCGCTTGCGGCGCTGCTCGCCATGATGGGGACGCTTCGCTCCGCCGATTGGGGCGGTATGGCGCGCGGCATTCTGCGCATGCCCGATCAGGGGCATTATGATGACGATCCGGTGCGCTGGGGCGTTATCGCCACGGTGTTCTGGGGCATGGCCGGTTTTCTCGCCGGGCTCTACATTGCCTTGCAGCTTGCCTTCCCGGCGCTGAACCTGGGGCTGGAATATACCAGCTTCGGGCGCCTGCGGCCGCTGCACACCTCAGCAGTGATTTTTGCCTTCGGTGGCAATGCCCTGATCGCAACGAGCTTCTATGTCGTGCAGCGCACCTGCCGCGCCCGGCTTGCCTTCCCCTCGCTCGCGCGCTTCGTCTTCTGGGGCTACCAGCTGTTCATCGTGCTCGCCGCGACCGGCTATCTCCTCGGCATCACCGAGGCGAAGGAATATGCCGAGCCCGAATGGTATGTCGACCTGTGGCTCACCATCGTCTGGGTCGCCTATCTCGCGGTCTTCGTTGGCACGATCGTCAAGCGCAGCGAGCCGCATATCTATGTGGCGAACTGGTTTTACCTGAGCTTCATCCTCACCATCGCGATGCTCCACATCGTCAACAACCTGTCGATGCCGGTCAGCCTGCTGGGCTCCAAGAGCTATAGCGCCTTTGCGGGCGTGCAGGATGCGCTGACCCAGTGGTGGTACGGCCATAACGCGGTAGGCTTCTTCCTCACCGCCGGCTTCCTGGCGATGATGTACTATTTCGTGCCCAAGCAGGCCGAGCGGCCGATCTACAGCTATCGCCTGTCGATCATCCACTTCTGGTCGCTGATCTTCCTCTACATCTGGGCCGGTCCGCATCACCTCCACTACACTGCGTTGCCCGACTGGGCGCAGACGCTGGGCATGGTCTTCTCGGTCATGCTGTGGATGCCGAGCTGGGGCGGCATGATCAATGGCCTGATGACGCTGAACGGCGCCTGGGACAAGGTCCGCACCGATCCGATCATCCGCATGATGGTGATGGCGCTCGCCTTCTACGGCATGAGCACCTTCGAAGGGCCGATGCTCTCGATCAAGAGCGTCAACAGCCTCTCGCACTATACGGACTGGACCATCGGCCACGTTCACTCGGGCGCGCTCGGCTGGAACGGCATGATCACCTTCGCGGCGATCTACTATCTTACGCCGCGCCTGTGGGGCCGCAACCGGCTCTACTCGCTGCGCATGGTCAACTGGCACTTCTGGCTCGCGACCGTCGGCATCGTCTTCTACGCCTCGGCCATGTGGGTCGCTGGCATCATGCAGGGCCTGATGTGGCGGGAATATGGGGCGGACGGCTACCTCGTCTACGCCTTCTCTGACACCGTCCGTGCGATGTTCCCGATGTACGTACTGCGCGCCTTCGGCGGACTGCTCTACCTCTCGGGCGCCGTGTGCATGACCATCAATGTGTGGCGCACCATCCTCGGCCACCAGCGCGTCGAAGCGCCGATGAGCGACGCTGCCTACGACGCCGCCAAGGACCGGCCGATCACCCACAAACCTGCTGCGGTTCCCGCGGAATAAGGACGGAAAACCATGTCGAGCTTTGCACAGAAGCACAAGAAGCTGGAGCGGAACGTCACGCTCCTTGCCGTCGCTGCCTTCGCCGCGGTTACCGTCGGCGGCATCGTGGAGATCGCACCCCTCTTCTGGATCGACAACACGATCGAGAAGGTGGAGGGAATGCGTCCCTACACGCCACTGGAGCTGGCGGGCCGGAACATCTACATGCGGGAGGGCTGCTACAACTGCCACTCGCAGATGATCCGCCCGTTCCGCGACGAGGTGGAGCGCTACGGCCATTACAGCCTCGCCGCCGAAAGCATGTATGACCACCCCTTCCAGTGGGGCTCCAAGCGGACTGGGCCGGACCTGGCCCGCGTCGGCAAGCGCTACTCGGATGAGTGGCACGTCCAGCACCTCATCGATCCGCGCAGCGTGGTGCCGGAATCGATCATGCCGACCTATGCCTTCCTCACCAAGCGTGAGCTGAAAGCGGGCGACATGACGGCCCATCTCACGGCGCAGCGCCGGGTTGGCGTGCCCTATAGCGATGAGGACATCGAGAAGGCGAATGCCGATCTCCTGGCGCAGGCCGATCCCGAGGCCGACACCGCCGATCTCCTCAAGCGCTACCCCAAGGCGCAGGCCCGCGATTTCGACGGCAACCCGGCCAAGCTGACCGAGATGGATGCCCTCGTCGCCTATCTCCAGATGCTCGGCACGCTTGTCGATCTGGATAGCGCCGCGCCGCAGGAGGTGGAGCGATGAGCTATAATGATCTGCGCCACTTCGCGGACAGCTACGGGCTTTCGGCAATGGTGGTGCTCTATTTCGGCCTGTGCGCATGGGCGTTCCGTCCCGGCTCGCGCCGGAGCAACCAAGACGCCGCGCACCTGATCTTCGCCGAAGATGGCGAGGCCGCAGCCCATGACAGGAAGAACAACCATGGCTGAGAAGAAACGCATCGACGCGCCGACCGGTACCCAGACCGTCGGCCATGAATGGGACGGGATCGAGGAGCTCGACACCCCCATGCCGCGCTGGTGGGTCTGGACTTTCTACGCAACGATCGTGTTCGCGATCGGCTATGTGGTGGTTTATCCCGCTATTCCCTTCGCGCATGAAGCCAGCAAGGGGCTGTTCGGCTGGTCCAGCCGTGGGCAGCTCCAGCAGGTGATGGACGCCGAGACCGCGCGCCGCACGCCGATCCTCTCGGCCATCGCTGCCACGCCCATCGAGAAGCTGGTCGCCCAGCCAAAGCTGATGGAAGCGGCGATGCAGGGGGGGGCAGCCGCGTTCAAGGTGCATTGCGTGCAGTGCCATGGCTCGGGCGCTGCAGGCGCCAAGGGCTATCCGAATCTGGTGGATGACGACTGGCTGTGGGGTGGCGACCTGCAATCGATCGAATATACGATCACTCATGGCGCTCGGAACCCGGATGAAGCGCAGACCCGCATGAGCCTGATGCCCGCCTTCGGCAAGGACGGCATTCTCACCGGCACGCAGGTTCAGGATGTAGTGAGCCATGTCCGCGTGATCAGCGGGCAGGAGAAGGCCAGCGCTTCCTCACGGCGTGGCGACGTGCTGTTCCAACAGAATTGCGCGGTTTGCCACGGCCCGGCCGGCAAGGGACTGCGTGAATTCGGTGCGCCGAACCTGACCGACCCGATCTGGCTCTATGGCGGCGATCGCGAGACGCTGACCCAGACGGTGACGAACAGCCGTCGGGGTGTGATGCCCGCCTGGGGCCATGCGCTCGACAAGGCGACGATCCGCATGCTGGCCGTCTACGTCCACGGCCTTGGCGGCGGCGAGGCGACGCCCGTCGCAGCGCAGATTGCCGCTCAGGCTGCCGGGGCACCGGAGGCGCAGGCCAACGCCGCAACACCATAAGGCGGAGCCGGCCCTTCCTTCGCGCGTCGGGGGAGGGGCCGGCTGCCGCTCATTTCGTTGATCCTGCTCAATGTCGTTTGAGCCGACTGCGCCTAAGCGAAGATCGATCGGAGGCAATCTGATGCCGAAGACGCCAACAACGGACGCTGCCATGTCCCCCGTGAATGATGTTACCGCGCCAGCGGAAAGCCTCTACGCCAAGCGCAAGTCGGTCTTCCCCAAGCAGGTCGATGGGCCGTTCCGCCGCTTCAAGTGGCTGGTGATGGCCGTCACCCTGACGATCTATTGGGCCACGCCCTGGATCCGCTGGGACCGCGGGCCGCACGCGCCCAATCAGGCGGTGCTGGTCGACCTCGCCAATCGCCGCTTCTTCATGTTCGGCATCGAGATCTGGCCGCACGAATTCTATTACGTCGCCGGGCTGCTCATCATGGCGGGCGTCGGCCTGTTTCTGGTGACCTCGGCCGTCGGCCGCGCCTGGTGCGGCTATGCCTGCCCGCAAACGGTCTGGACCGATCTGTTCCAGCATGTCGAGCGCTTCCTCGATGGGGATCGCAACGCGCAGATCAGGCTGGAGAAAGCGCCCTGGACTCCGATGAAGGTCTGGAAGCGGCTGCGCAAATGGGCGGTCTGGCTCGTCATCTCATTCCTGACCGGTGGCGCGTGGATATTCTACTTTGCCGATGCGCCGACGCTGCAACACCAGTTCTGGACCGGGCAGGCGCCGTTCGTTGCCTATGGCACCACCTTCGTGCTGACCATGACGACCTTCATCTTCGGCGGCTTCATGCGCGAGCAGGTGTGCATCTACATGTGCCCCTGGCCGCGCATCCAGACCGCGATGACGGATGAGAAATCGCTCATCGTGACCTACAAGCACTGGCGCGGCGAGCCCCGCACCAAGGGGCTGAAGAAGGCGCAGGATGAAGGGCTGCCGACCGGCGACTGCATCGACTGTCTGCAATGTGTGCAGGTCTGCCCGACCGGGATCGACATTCGCGAGGGGCCGCAGATCGGGTGCATCACCTGCGCTTTGTGCATCGATGCCTGTGACAAGGTGATGGCGCAGATCGGCCGTCCGCGCGGCCTGATCGATTATGCGACAGAGATCGACTGCGAGGCCGAGATGAAGGGCGAGGCGCCGGCGCCCGTGCGCAAGCGCCTCTTCCGTCCGCGCACAATTGCCTATTTCGCGATCTGGGCGAGCATTGGCCTTGCCATGCTGTTCGCGCTGGGCGTGCGTTCGCGCATCGACATCGCGGCCAATGCGGAGCGCAATCCGGTCTATGTCCGCCTGTCCGACGGGTCGATCCGCAACAGCTATCTGATCAAGGTGCGCAACATGCAGAGCCGCGCGCGCCCTATGGCCATCGGCCTCGATGGGCTGGACGGCGCGCTGATGTGGCGTGAGGGCCAGACCCGCGATCAGGCGAGCCGGACCCTGCAAATCGACGTGCCGCCCGATCAGGTGCTCAAGGAACGCGTGCATGTGGTTGCGCCGGCGCAGGGCGTTGCCCGCCAGGATTTCGCCTTCACGTTGCGCACGCTCGACGAGCAGAAAGAGGCAGCGCAGGATGATGAGAGCTTTGTTCGCCCGGAGGTAGGCCAATGACCCGCAAGTTCACCGGACGGCATATCACCGTCATTCTCGTCAGCTTTTTCGGCGTGGTCATGGCCGTCAATTTCACCATGGCCTTCCTCGCAAGCTCCACATTCGGCGGGCTGGTGGTGCAGAACAGTTACGTCGCCAGCCAGGAGTTCAACAAATGGCTGGCGCAGGCCCGCGCCGAAAACGCGCTGGGCTGGGCGCTCACGCTGAATCGGACTGCGGAGACACGGCTGAGCGCGACGCTGCGCAGTGCGAATGCGCCGATGAACGATGTGGCGCTGACCGCCACCGCCCGCCACCCGCTCGGCCGCAAGCCCGATATCGCGCTGCAATTCCGGGCGCTCGGCGATGGCGTGTATGAGAGCCTCCAGCCCCTGCCGCAGGGCCGCTGGATCGTCCATGTGCGGGCCCGCGCCCATGGGCGGGAGATCAACCGGGTGGTCGATCTGTCATGACCTATGTGGCGCCAAGGCCCGATTGGTCGGCGGATGCGGTGGAAACCCGCCTCGCCGTGCCGGACATGCATTGCGCCGGCTGCATTTCCAAGATCGAGCGGCTGTTGCCATTGCAGCCGGGGGTCCACGCGGCCCGCGTGAATTTCTCGGCCAAGACCGTGATCGTCTCGCATGCCGCCGATCTGGCCGAGCCGGACCTGCTGCGCGCCTTCGATGCGATCGGGTTCGAGGCGCAACCGCTGCACAGCGCGGCGGCGCATGAGCGCAGCCAGGCGCTGCGTAAGTTGATCCGCGCTCTTGCCGTGTCAGCCTTTGCGGCGATGAACGTCATGCTGCTCTCGGTCTCGGTCTGGTCCGGGGCGGATGGCAGCGCGCGCGAATTGTTCCACTGGATTTCCGCGCTGATCGCCATCCCGGCGGTGGCCTATGCGGGACAGCCCTTCTTCCGCTCGGCCTTCAAGGCGCTGCGGGCGGGCACGACCAATATGGATGTGCCGATCTCCATCGGCGTCATTCTGGCGACCTCGATGAGCCTCTACGAGACGATCATCGGCGGTCGCCATGCCTGGTTCGATGGCGCGTTGATGCTGCTCACCTTCCTGCTCGCCGGCCGGGTGCTGGATGAAATGATGCGCGCGCGCGCCGCCAGCGGAGCTGAAGCGCTGGTACGCCGCACCGCGCCCGGTGCCATGCGGCTGGCCGAGGATGGCGCGAGCCAGTGGGTTGCCGCCGATGCGCTGGCCGTAGGCGACCGCGTTCTGGTTGCCGCCGGCGAGCGGCTCGCGGCAGATGGCATAATCGAGCAGGGCAGCAGCCGGTTCGATCTCTCCTTGCTGACCGGCGAAAGTGCGCCTGTCACGCTGCGCGCGGGCGACATGGCGACCGCCGGCACGCTCAATCTCGACGGCCCGGTGACGCTGCGCGTGACGGCCGTAGGCGAGGGGCGGGCGATTGCCGAGATTGCCCGGCTGATGGAAAGCGCCGGCCAGGCCAAGTCCCGCTATGTCCGCCTCGCCGACAAATGCTCGCGGCTTTACGCGCCGGTGGTGCATCTGCTCGCTGCCATCACCTTTGCCGGCTGGATGATCGCCGGGGCGGGCTGGCACCAATCGCTGCTGGTCGCCATCGCCGTGCTGATCATCACCTGCCCCTGCGCGCTGGGCCTCGCCGTGCCGGTGGCGCAGGTGGTGGTCTGCGGCGCGATGATGCGCGCCGGGCTGCTGGTGAAGGATGGCAGCGCGCTGGAACGCCTCGCGCAGGCCGATCAGGCCCTGTTCGACAAGACCGGCACCCTCACGCTCGGTCGCCCGCGTGCCTCTGGCGTCGAGGCGCTGGACGAGGAGGAGCGGAGCATCGCCCGCGCGCTGGCCATGACCAGCCGCCACCCCCTCGCGGTGGCGCTCCGGCAAGCGCTGGGCGGCGAGCATGTCGGCCCGGCGGTTCTTGCTGACGTCGAGGATATTCCCGGCGAGGGCGTGCGCGCGCGTTGGCAGGGCCAGCCCGTTGCGATGGGCAAGCCGACACCGCAGGATCTGAGCGATCAGGCTGGCGCAAGTGACGATCCGACCATGGCGGTCGCGCTGGAGCTGGCGCACGGGCGCCGTCACATCACCCGCTTCGCCGATGCGCTGCGCCCGGATGCCGCGCGGGCGCTGGCGGACCTGCGCGGCCTTGGTCTGCCGCCGGCGATCATGTCGGGCGATCGGGAGGAGGCGGTCCAATCGCTAGCCGATCAGCTCGGCGTGCCGGCCGAGGGCGGGATGCGCCCGGCCGACAAGCTGGCGCGGCTGCAGGCGCTGGCCGAGGCCGGACACAAGCCTTTGATGGTAGGCGACGGACTGAACGACGGCCCGGCACTTGCCGCGGCCCATGTCTCCATGGCGCCCGGCTCGGCGAGCGATGTCGGCCAGCAGGCGGCGGACATCGTGTTTCTGGGTGACAGCCTCTCGGGTATCCCCAAGTCGGTGCGGGCCTCGCGCGCCACCATGCGCATCGTGCGGCAGAATATCGGTCTGGCGATCGGCTATAATGCGCTGGCTGTGCCGCTGGCGATTGCCGGCTATGTCACGCCGCTGATTGCTGCCGTCGCGATGTCGAGCAGTTCGCTCATCGTGGTGGCCAATTCCCTCCGTCTGCGCTGGGCTGTCAAATGAACGGATTGATCTTCCTCATCCCCGTCGCCCTGCTGCTCGGCCTGACCGGCTTGGTCGCGTTCATGTGGTCGCTGCGCAATGGCCAGTTCGACGACCCGGATGGCGCTGCCTTGCGCATTCTGATCGAGGATCAGGATAAGCCGTCGGACTGACGCGACTTGAGAATACCGCGAAGATGCTCCCCTCCTCTTCAGAGGAGGGGCGAGCCCCAATGAGCTGCCGATCCTGCACTAGGGGTACGAGCACAAAAAAACGGGCCTGCTCCGGGAGAGGGAGGAGCAGACCCGCCTTGCCGGCGCGTGCCGGGAACTGGGCTTAGAAGCGGTAGCTGACGCCGCCGCTGACGACCCAGGGATCGAGTTCGTGCCGCGTCGCCAGGACGGTGGCGCCGGAGGCATTGTAGAATTCTGCGGTGGGCCGGACGAAGTAGCGCTTGGCGTCGAACGAGATGCCAAGGCCGGTATCATTCACCGGAATGTCGACGCCGGCCTGCAGCGCGAAGCCCACCTTGCTCTTGAGCTTGGCGCTCGCGGCGCCCAGCGCGGCAGTGCCGCCCGCGCCCACCTTGGAGTCCACCACCCAAAAGTAGCTCGGCCCGGCGCCGATATAGGGTTTGATGGGGCCGGCGTTGAGGTGATATTTGAGCGTCACCGTCGCCGGCACGATCTTGATGTCATCGAGCAGCCGGTTGACGCCCTTGATCGCGCCCGCGCCATCCACATGGTGCGCGGTCATGCAGCAGATCGTCTCCACCGAGACGGCATCGCTCAGGAAATATTCGATTGCGGCGGTCGGCACCCAATTGTCGCTAGCGGCGGTGTCCGTGCCGGCGGGCAGCGTCACCGTGGCGGATTTGACCGTATCGATCTTGCCATTGGGCAGCACGCCGGTTGCCATCAGCTTGACCTGCACCTTGCCTTGTTGCGCCTGCGCGACCCCGGGGGCAGCGAGCATCGCAAGACCGGCGACACAGCTGAATAAACGAGCATTCATGGGTTCTTTCCTTTCTTTCCCTGAACCTGCATCGCTCATTAGGATTGGGTTGGGCGCCGCTCATTGACCCAGCGCAAGACTTGGCTTGATCGAGGTCAAGGGCAGCCAAGGCTCGACAAAGTAGAGCCATTTCCATGTGGTCCTATTATCCCGATCTGCTCGCCCGGCCGGTGCCGCGCTACACCAGCTATCCGACGGCGGCCGAATTCACGGACCGGGTGGGGGAGGCATATCTCGGCCATGCGCTGGATGCGGTGCAGCCGGGGCAACCCGTCTCGCTTTATGTGCACATCCCCTTTTGTGAGGAGATATGCTGGTATTGCGGGTGCAACACCGGGCGCTCCAACAAGGCGCAGCGGCTGACCAGCTATCTCGATGCGCTTCATGCCGAAATTCGCACTGTCGCCCAGCGCCTCGGCGGACGCGCCCGCGTCGAGCGCATCGCCTTTGGCGGCGGCAGCCCCAATGCCATCCCGCCGCTGGAGTTTGCCCGGCTGGTCGATGAGATGATGCTGGCCTTCAACTGTGGCGCGCCGGTGCTCTCGGTCGAGATCGATCCGCGCGGATTCGACCAGCGCTGGGCGATGACGCTGGGCGTCTCCGGCACCAAACGCGCCAGCCTTGGCGTGCAGACCTTCGATCCCGCCATTCAGGCCGCAATCGGGCGGGTCCAGCCGCGCGACCTCATCGTCAGCGCGGTTGATCGCCTGCGCAGCAACGGCGTGCGGTCCATCAATTTCGATCTGATGTACGGTCTGCCGGGGCAGGATCGCGCGTTGCTCGAGCAGACGCTGGACGAGGCCATCGCTATGCGGCCAGACCGGATCGCCCTGTTCGGCTATGCGCATGTGCCGCATATGCTGCCCCGCCAGAAGCGGATCGATGCCACCCATCTGCCTGATCAGGCCGAGCGCTTCGCCATGGCGGCGCTGGGGCATGATCGCCTGGTTAGCGCGGGTTATGTCCCGGTCGGCTTCGATCACTTCGCGCTGCCCCATGACGATCTCGCCAAGGCACAGCTGCAGGGCAGGTTGCGGCGCAATTTTCAGGGCTTTACCGAGGATCGAGCTGATGTGCTGATCGGCATCGGCGCGACGGCCATCGGCCAGTTTCCGCATCTCGTCGTGCAGAATGACAAGAATAGCGGCCGCTACCGGATGCGCGCTGGCGCCGGTCGCCTGACCGGCGAGCGCGGCATCCTGCGTGACGCGGATGACCAGCGGCGTGGCGCGATCATCGAGGATCTGCTGTGTGGCCGCGCTGCCGATGTCGGGACCGATCTGCACCTGACGGACCTGCGTGCCCGGCTCGCGCCCTTCCTGGAGCGGGGCCTCGCTACGCTGGAGGGCAATAGCCTGCGCATCGCCGAACAGGGCCGGCCTTATGGGCGCGCCGTCGCAGTGCTGTTCGACCGCCATCGCGCCCTGTCCCAGCAGCGGTTCAGCAGCGCGATCTGAGCGATGGCCGATCCGTGGACCTTTGGCGGCGGATTTCTGCTCGGCTTTGCCTCCAGTCTGCATTGCGTGGGCATGTGCGGCGGCATCGCGCTGCTGCTCGACCAGGCGCGGGGAGAGGGGGACCATCCCGCAGCCTTTGCGGCGCGGCTCCATGCCGGTCGTATCGGGGCCTATATGGTGATGGGTGGCGCGGCGGGGGCGCTGGGCGCACTGGCGCTGGGCGGGCTGGATGCGAGACTCGGCCATCTGCTCCTGCGCTGGGCCGCGGCGATGAGTCTCGCCTGGGTCGGCTTCTCGATGCTGGGCCTTATGCCGAGCCCCGCTGTGGTCGGTCACGCGATCCGGGGGCAGGTGCATGTGCCGGCTTACGTCGCAGGCGCGGCGCGATCGATGCTGCCGCCGCGCCTGCGCATGGTCGCCACCGGCTTTGGCTGGGGCATGATGCCGTGCGGAATGGTCTACGGTGCGTTGCTATATGCGGCCTTTGCCGGGTCGCTCACCGGCGGACTGCTGGTCATGGCGGGCTTTGGCATCGGCACGCTGCCGGCGTTGCTTGCGGTACAGGTCGGCGCCACGATGCTGGCCGGGCTGGCCCGTAAGCCCGGCGTGCGGACGCTCGCTGCCCTCGCGATCCTGCTCTGCGCGCTGCTCAGCCTCGGCGCCGGGGAGGCCGGCCTGCTGGCCCTGTGCCGCGCGAAATAAGCGTTCGACCGGCTTGGGCGGGGTTGCAAGAATCAGTCTCAGGTTCCAACAAGCGGCAACTGGCGCGTGAGCGCCGTTCCTTGCTGGAGAGATGGGGCATGAAAACGCGGGCTGCGGTAGCATTTGAGGCAAAGAAGCCGCTGGAGATCGTCGAGCTGGATCTGGAAGGGCCCAAGGCGGGCGAGGTTCTGGTCGAGATCATGGCTACGGGCATCTGCCATACCGATGCGTACACGCTCGACGGCCTCGACAGCGAAGGCATCTTCCCCAGCGTGCTCGGCCATGAAGGCGCGGGCATCGTGCGCGAGGTCGGCGCGGGCGTCACCTCCGTGGTGCCGGGCGACCATGTCATCCCACTCTACACGCCGGAATGCCGCCAGTGTAAGTCCTGCCTCTCAGGCAAGACCAACCTGTGCACCGCGATCCGCGCGACGCAGGGCAAGGGCCTGATGCCGGACGCCACGACGCGCTTTTCCTACAAGGGCCAGCCGATCTACCATTATATGGGCTGCTCGACCTTCTCGAACTTCACTGTTCTGCCCGAGATCGCGGTCGCCAAGATCCGCGAAGACGCTCCGTTCAAAACGAGCTGCTACATCGGCTGCGGCGTGACGACGGGCGTGGGCGCGGTTATCAACACCGCCAAGGTTCAGGTCGGCGACAATGTCGTGATCTTTGGCCTCGGCGGCATCGGCCTCAACGTCATCCAGGGCGCGCGCCTGGCTGGCGCCAACAAGATCATCGGCGTCGACATCAACCCCGATCGCGAGGAATGGGGCCGCAAGTTCGGCATGACCGACTTCCTCAATTCCAAGGGCATGAGCCGCGAGGATGTGGTGGCGAAGATCGTGGCGATGACCGACGGCGGCGCGGATTATACCTTCGATGCGACCGGTAACACCGAAGTGATGCGCACGGCGCTCGAGGCCTGTCACCGCGGCTGGGGCACCAGCATCATCATCGGCGTGGCGGAAGCGGGCAAGGAGATCGCCACGCGGCCATTCCAGCTCGTTACCGGCCGCAACTGGCGCGGCACCGCGTTCGGCGGCGCCAAGGGCCGCACGGACGTGCCCAAGATCGTCGACATGTACATGACCGGCAAGATCGAGATCGATCCGATGATCACCCACGTCATGGGCCTTGAAGAGATCAACACCGCCTTCGACCTGATGCATGCCGGCAAGAGCATCCGCTCCGTGGTGGTGTTCTAAGGTCCGCAGGGCGGCGGTTGCGCTCGGGAGCGGCACCCATGTTCAGGCATCTGGTCCTCGGCACCGACGACATCGAGCGGGCGCGCATCTTCTATGATGCGACGTTCGCGGCGATGGGCATCGCGCCGGCGCAGGCCGATGCGAAGGGGCGGCTTCTCTATCGGGATGGTGGCGGTCTGTTCATCGTTGGCCACCCTATCGATGGCCAACCGGCCTCCCATGCCAATGGCGGGACCGTCGGCTTTCTGGCGCCCACACCGGAGGCGGTGAAGGCCTGGCATGCAGCCGGCCTGGCGCATGGCGGCCAGGCGTGCGAGGGAGAGCCGGAGAACCGGATTTCGCCCGCCACCGGGGGAGGTATCTGGGTCGCATATCTGCGCGATCCGGATGGCAACAAGCTTTGCGCGGCTTGGGACGAACCCCAGTGATGCTCCGGTGCGCGCAGGATTTTGAGTAACCAAGAGGAGAGTTACAATGTTTACGCATATCATGGTTGGCGCGAAGGACCTCGCGCAGAGCGCGAAATTCTATGACGCCGTGCTCGGCGCACTGGGCGCTGGCGCCGGCCACAACATCGGCGATCGCGCTTTCTATTCGCACAATGGCGGCACCTTCGGCATCATTTCGCCGATCAACGGCGAGCCGGCGACCCATGCCAATGGCGGCACGATCGGCTTTGCCGCTGCCGACAAGGATCAGGTCGATGCGTTCCACGCGGCCGGTGTGGCCAATGGCGGCACCAGCGAAGGCGAGCCGGGCAAGCGCCCGCAGGCGCCGGGCAACGCCTATGGCGCCTATCTGCGCGACCCGACCGGCAACAAGATCTGCGTCTTCTGCCAGCTGCCTGAAGGCGCCTGATCGATGACGCTGGAGACGCTCTCGACGAACAAGGCCTATGGCGGCGTCCAGGGCGTCTACCGGCACACATCTTCGGCGACGGGGACGGCGATGACATTCGCCGTCTTCGTTCCCGAGCATGAGCCGGGCGAAACCTTGCCCGTGCTCTTCTACCTCTCCGGCCTCACCTGCACCCATGCGAACGTCATGGAAAAGGGCGAGTATCGCGCGGCCTGTGCGGCGGAGAAGATCATCTTCGTGGCGCCGGACACCAGTCCGCGGGGCGAAGATGTGCCCGACGATGCGGAGGGCAAATATGATTTCGGCCTGGGCGCCGGCTTCTATGTCGATGCAACCCAGGCACCGTTCGCGACCCATTATCGCATGAAGAGCTATATCGAGCAGGAACTGCCGGCGCTGATCGCCGCAAATTTCCCTGTCGATATGGCGCGGCAGGGCATCACCGGGCACAGCATGGGCGGCCATGGCGCGCTGACCATTGCGCTGCGCAATCTTGAGCGCTTCCGGTCCGTCTCCGCCTTCGCGCCGATCGTCGCGCCGAGCCAGGTGCCGTGGGGCCAGAAGGCGCTCGGTGGCTATCTGGGAGACGATGCATCGGCCTGGGCGCAGCATGATGCCGTGGCGCTGATCGAACGCGGTGCCCGACTGCCAGACCTGCTGGTCGATCAGGGCGGCGCGGACAATTTCCTCGAGCAGGAGCTGCGCACGCATCTGCTGGGCGAGGCCTGCGCCAAGGCCGGTCAGCCCGCGACAATCCGCATGCAGCCGGGCTATGATCACAGCTATTATTTCATCTCGACCTTCATGGCCGAGCATGTCCGCTGGCACGCCGAGCGCCTCAAGGCCTGATTTTCGCGCTCTCTTTGGCGCGGGGGGTCAGACCGACCGCGCGCGCCCTTGGGTGAGGGCGGCCTCTTGCCGCCTGAGATAGGGATCGTTGAGGAACGTGCCGAACGGGAAGAACGCCGCCAGCGTCGTCCGCAACCAGCCCAAGACTCCAAAGCCCTTGCCCGGCAGCACGAACAGCATCGCGCCGATGTAGAGCAGGAAGGCGATGCCGTGGGTCATCCCGACCGGACGGATCAGCGCGGGATTGTCGAAGCCATATTTGAGCGGCATCGCGATGAGGAACAGCGCGAGGGTCGTGATGCCTTCCACCAGGGCGATATAACGGAAAATCCTGAGCATGGTGTCTCCTGAGCGGTCGATGACCTGTCGCGTCGCGATCACAACCATGTCGCAAGACTCACACGATAGCGTCGCGCCGGTTGCCTGATCGGGTTCGATGGGCTTTATCATGCAGACGACAGCATGCCAGGGGCGAGGAGCAAAAATATCGTGACGCAAGAGGCGGATATCGGTCCCGCCCAGCTCGATGCCGGGCTTCTGGGGATGCGCCTCATGCTGCTCATGCGCGCGATCCGCGAGGGCGGCCTGCCGCTGTTCGAGGCGGAGGTGGGTTACAAAGAAATCCATCGCCATTTGCTGCTGCTGCTCGGGCTCTCCGGCGGCATGACCTCTCAGGACATCGTCGGTTTTGCCGGCTACGAGAAGGCGCAGGTCAGCCGCGCGATCAAGCCGCTGGAGCGGGACGGACTGATCGTGCGTGAGAAGCTGCGCGCCAAGCTCACCCTCTCCCCGTCGGGGCGGGTGCTCTTCGAAAAGATTCGCGCCATCGTCCGCGCCCGTGACGGCCAGCTGGTGGCCGGACTGGGGCGCGACGAGCTCGAACGCTTCGGCCTGCTCACCGACCAGTTGGCGCAGAAGGCCGCCCGCATCTACAATCACGAGCGCTGCCTGAGTGTCGAGGCGGGGATCATCGGCGCGGCACCGGGCGGGGCCGGCACGCCCTCATGGCCTGTGGGGCCGGAGGGCAAGAAGATTGAGCCGCCGCCGGACCTCATCGCGCCCAAGCTGGTCGGACTGGTCGCCTATCTCAAGCGCAGCGCGATGCTCTCCTGCCAGCGGATGCACGGCCTGTCGAACTTTCAGGGTCAGGTTCTCGCGCTCATCGGCCTGTATGCGCCGCTGCCGATGGCCCAGCTGATCAAGGCGATGGGGCGGGACAAGAGCCAGATCGGGCGGACGGTCTCGGCGCTGGAAGAGAGCGGGCTGATTGAGCGATTCAGGCCGACCCGCCGCCGCGATATCGTCCTGCAACCGACCGAGGCCGGTGCCGTGGTGTACAAGGCGCTCCACCACGAGGCCTCCGTGCGCGATTCCAGCCTCTGGAGCGAGGCAAGCGCTGAGGATCGGGCATTCTATCAGGGCATTGTGAGCCGCCTCATGGTCCGCGCTCGGGCATTGAGCGGCGAGAGTTCGGCTGCGGCGTGAACGCTGGTCTGCTATCCCAGCATGTCAAGCGAGGCCTGTTCCTGATCGAGATATAATCCGAACGGGTCGAGGCACGGGACGCCGAGCGCGGCCTCAAACTCATCCTGCGATGAGGCGCCGGCGCGCGATCCAGCCTCTGCATCGGCGAGATTGGAGCGAAAGATGCCGGCGGCACTGACCGGCAGGAAATCCTCATAGGTGATCGGGCTCGCTTCCAGCCAGCCATCTGCAACCAGCTCGTCTGGGGCGCCGGATGGCAGCTGGCGTCCCGCAGGAAGCATAGCGGCCTTGGGCGTCGGCGCATAAGTGAAATAGGCCAGCCCCTGTTCGCGGATCGTATCCAGATCGTCGGGAAAGCGCTGGAAGATCTCCGTCAGGCGCGCTTCATAGCCTTTGCCGCCCAGGCTGCGGGCCTGCTCGGCTTCCGCGAGGATCGCATCGTAAAGCGCGCGGCCATGTGGCGTCAGCGCAATCCCGCGTTGCTCGATCTCGCCGAAGCGCGCGGTGTGGACGCCGGCCACGCTCTCGTCGCCATCGCGGAACAGGATGGCCTCTTCCAGCGCCTGAAAGCTCGTCTGGCGCAGCAGGATCGGGACAGACCGGCGTGGCGGGCCTTCGATCACGGCCTTGGCCTTGATGCCGCGCGCGATCATCTCGGCCTGAACCGCATCGATGTCGAGCGCGCGGGGCGTCAGGTGATTGATGTGCGGACCACGGAAGCACACAATATCGGCGATCAGCCGGTGTGCGCGACTGAACGCTTCATAGGTCGCATGATCCACCAGCGCTTCGCCATGCCAGCGGAAGGTTTCCAACGCCTCCAGCACGAAGGCTTCTGCCTCTTCGGTGCCCAGACCGCCCTCCCGCTCGACGCGGTCGATCAGCGCCAGCGCGCCATCGGTGACGATGCTGCGTCGAGCGAGCAGCGCCTGGGCCTGCTTGCGCAACGTAACATCCTCGATCAGCTCAAGCCGCAGCAGCGAGCAGAAGATACGGAAGGCGCAGCGGTTCAGCGATGCCGTGTCGATCGGCCGAAATGCAGTCGAATGCACCGGCAGCCCGGCGACGCCCAGATCATAATAGCCCACCGGCACCATGCCCATCACGGCGAACAATCGCCGCATGAGATGCAGTTCTTCTGGCGTGCCGACCCGGATGGCGCCGTGGCGCTCGGCACTGAGCCGGTCGAGTTCGCCCTGCGCTGCGAGCCGTTCGTTCAGCGCGGGATTGTCCTGCAGCACGCGGGCATTGCTCGTGGCGACGATCTCCAGCAGCGTGCCGTAGAGCGGCACCTCGGCCCGGTACATCGCGGACATCGCCTCCGAAAAGGCGAGGCGAATGTCAGCAGGATCGACGAAGCGGGTCATGGGAAGGCTTGCTCCAATGCATGGCGCAAGGCCGTCCGCGCCGCCTGTGCCTGCGCCCAGAGGTCGGGCAGGCCGAGATCGGACGGGGCGAGGCGCTCGGGCCAGTGATTGCCGACGATCGTCTCCAGGCGGTCCAGTCCGCGCTCGTCGAGCAGATGGGCAGGGTGAACCGCCTGTTCCGCCTCACGTGAGAGCAGCACGCGCAGGCGCAGGCATGCAGGGCCACCGCCATTGTGCATGGATTCGCGCACATCGACGAAATGGGCGGCGTGGATCGGGCCGTTGGCACCGACATTGCTGTCCAGCCAGACTTTCACGGCGGGGGTTTCCCGGCACTCCATCGGGAGAATCAGCGCTCGCTGCCCGTCCGGCAGTGTCACCAATTGGGAATTGAACAGATAGGAGGCGATGGCGGCTTCCAGCGAGACCTCGCTGGCCGGCACCTCCAGGATGATCAGGTCCGGGCAGCGCTGCGCCAGCGCGGCATAGAAGGCTGGCTTGTCCGCGAAGGCCTGCTCGTGAGCAAAGAGGATGTTCTCGTGCGCGACGGCGACGACATCATTGTGGAACGCGCCGGCCGCAATGGCCTCGGCGGATTGCTGCACGGTCAGGCCGTCCTCAATGCCGTGCCGGCGGAAGATCGCGCGGCAGGCTTCGGCCGATTGGCGCGCAGGAAAGCGCCCGCCCGGTTCGCCATAGACCATGACCTCGACGCCGGGTCCGTTCATAGGGGAAGCCAGCCGCATGAAGTTGGCGGCGCCTTCATCGCCGAAACGAGCCGGGACCGGATCATGGACTGCGAAATAGCGCTCATCCGCGAAGATGTGCCGCAATTGCCGCAGCGTCTCGGGCCATTCATGGCTGCGGTGCGCCATAGTCGCGAGATTGGCGACGGTGAAGTGCGTGCGCCCGTCCGCGGTGTCCGGGGCAGGGGAGACGGTGGCGGCATTGGCGGCCCACATTGCCGATGCGCTGGTGGCTTGAGCGAACAGCAACGGCTCTTCCGCCCATGCGCGGGCACAGACCTGCGCATCCGACCCGTCGAAGCCGAATTGGCGCAGCCAGTCCGCGTTGGGTCGATCGTGCGGCAGGAAGAAGCCCTGTCCCAGCCCCAGCCCGTGCAGCGTGCGCATCTTGGCGATGCCTTGCAAGGCTGCCTTGCGGGGCTGGGAGACCTCGCCGGCGTGGAGCGTGGCGGCCAGATTGCCGAGGCTGAGGCCCGCATAATTGTGGATCGGGCCGATCAGCCCATCGAAATTGACCTCGCGAAAGGCGGGCGCGGCGCTCATGCGCGCAGTCCGGTGGAAAGCGTACCGTCCAGCGCTGGGGCCTCCATGCCCGCGACCGGGAAGGCACAATAATCGGCGGCATAATAAGCGCTGGGGCGCAGGTTGCCGCTGTCGCCGATGCCGCCAAAGGGCATGGCGGAGCTTGCGCCATTGGTGGGCCGGTTCCAGTTGACGACGCCGGCGCGAGTGGCGGCGCGAAACTGCTCGAACTGCGCCCGGCTCCCACCCAGCATAGCGGCGGAGAGGCCAAAGCGCGTGGCGTTGGCGCGGGCGATGGCGCGGTCGAAATTCGTCTCGCGCCAGAGCTGGACCACCGGGCCGAAAATCTCCCCGTCAGGAGCGGTCTCGATACCGGTCATGTCGATCAGCGCCGGGGAGAGGAAGGGCAAGCCGGGATCTCGTCGGACCAGCGGACGGATCGGGCGCCCGCCGAGCGCAAGCAGATCCGCGACGCGCGCCTCGACCAGATCGGCGGCGCGATTATCTACCACCGGTCCCATGAAGGGCTGCGGATCGTCAAAGGGCGCGCCGACGATCAGCCTGTCCAGTGTCGCCGCGACCCGCTCGATGAGCGCATCCGCGATCTCGTCCTGCACGATCAGCCGACGCGCGCAGGTGCAGCGTTGCCCGGCGGAAAGCCAGCCGGACTGGACGATGAGCGCAACGGCAGCGTCCATGTCGGCCTCGCCGATCTCCCAGGCGAGCAGCGGATTGTTGCCGCCCATCTCCAGCGCGAGAATGCGCCCCGGCGTATGGGCGAAGGCGCGGGCGAGGAGCTTGCCGGTGGTCGAACTGCCGGTGAACAGCAGACCATCCGTGCCCGGATGCGCGGCCACTGCCTTGCCGGTCTCGCCGCCGCCCTGCACGATCTGCAGCACGCCGTCGGGCAGGCCAGCCTCCCGCCACAGCTGGCCCATCAATTCCGCCGTGGCAGGCGCCAGTTCGCTGGGCTTGAAGACGACGGCATTGCCCGCCAGCAGCGCCGGAACGATGTGCCCGTTGGGCAGATGCGCCGGGAAATTATAAGGCCCGAGCACCGCCAGCACGCCATGCGGCCGGTGGCGCAACGCCAGCGCGAACCCGTCTCCATCTCGCAGCGTCTCGCCCGCCCGGTCCGCCTGCGCGGCGATGGAAATCTCCACCTTGGCAGCGACGCTGGCCGCCTCAGTCCTGGTTTCCCAGAAGGGCTTGCCCGTCTCGCGCGAGATTACCCGGGCGACGTCGTCTGCATGGGCCTTCACCGCGCTGGCATAGGCGCGCAGGATGGCGATGCGCTCTTCCAGCGCCGTGCGCTCCCAGCCGGGCTGGGCGGACCGGGCCTGCGCGACGGCGGCATCGACGGTAGCTGCATCCGCAGCAACGCCCCGCCAGACGACGTCTCCCGTGCACGGGTCGGTGGAAATCAGGTCGTTCATGGCTCTTCCGCTCGTTTCGTCTCTGGTCTGTTCGGTCAGTCGGTCGTCAGATAACGGGCCGTTGCGCCCTCGCTCAGGCGGCCGAGCGCCATCGCATCCGCTGGCAGGGTCAGGCGCTCTCCTTCGGTATCGATCTGCCCGGCGGCGCGCCAGGCGCGGAAATCCAGCAAATCTCCGGCGGCCAGCAACATCGGGCGGGCCTGGGTCTGAGATGCAGGTGCATCGCTGAAGGCAGCCGCCTCGCGGCTTTCCTTCACTGCCCGCAAATCATCGACATCGGCCTGCATGGTTGGCCCGGCGTCGAACAGATCGACATAGCCATCATAGCGGAAGCCCTCGGCCGCGAGCAGCTTCATGGCCGCAGCGCCGCTGGCGTGCGGCTTGCCGATAGCTGCCTGCGCCTCGGGTGGCAGCAGGGTGGTGTAGATCGGGTGCTTGGGCATGAGGTCGGCGATGAATTGGTTGCCGTTGAGGGCGTGGAAGCGGTCGGCATCGGCGAACTCCAGGTCGAAGAAACGCCGGGTCAGCCCTTCCCAAAATGGCGAGACGCCTTCGGGCTCCTGCCAGCCCCGCAATTCGGTGAGCACCTGCTGGCCGAAGCGCGCGCGGTGCATGGCCATGAACAGATAGCGGCTGCGCGCGAGCAGCACACCAAGCCCGCTGCGCCGCAGTTCGGGTACCAGAAACAGGCCGCCAACCTCGCTCGCGCCGGCAAAGTCGTTCACCAGATTGAGCACGTTCGTCGTGACGATCCGGTCCAGCTGGCGCGAATGCTGCGAGAGGCGGGTGAGCTTATAGGAATAAAAGGGCTTCTTGGTGCCGACGCTGGAGAAGATGAGCGCCGTTCCGCCGATCCGCTCGGTGCCAACTTCTTCCAGCGCGAACATGTACAGCTCATCATCGGGCTGGCTCAACTGCGCCTCAAAGCTGCGCTGGGATCGTTCCAGGCGTGCGAACAGGGCCTCGCGATCATGAGGCAGATTGGTGAAGCCCGGCCCGGTCTGGCCGGCGAGCGTGTAGATGGCGTCGATATCCGCGGTCGTTGCAGGGCGGACGAACCAGTTGTTGAAAGAGCCGTCAGTCATGGGCGACCCCTGCCATATCCGGCGCGGAACCGAGGGCGTGGTCGAGCCGTCCTTGCGCGATCCGCAGCATGGTGATGGCGGCAAGCGCGGCGCGTTCGCTCAGTGAACTCAGGATCATGAACTCCTCATCGGTATGGATGGCGCCCCCGCGCACGCCCATCGTGTCCACCACCGCGACATTCTGGGCGGCGATGTTGTTGCCATCGCAGACGCCGCCGCTTGGCTGCCAGTCGATGGCGAGGCCCAGGTCCGCGCCGGTCTCCCGGACCAAGCCGAACAGCGCCTGATGCTTCGCGTCGAAGGGCTTGGGCGGTCGCGCAAAGCGGCCTGCGAGCGCGATCGTCACGCCATGATCCGCACTGACCTGCGCAATGATCCGGGCGATAGCCTGCTCGGCGACCTGCTGGCCGGCCAGGTCCACGGGCCGCATGTTCCAGCTCAGCAGCGCCCGATCGGGCACGACATTGTTGGCGCCGCCGCCGGACAGACGCGCGACATTGACGGAAAGCCCCTCGATCTCGTGCTTGAGCGCATCCAGCCGCACCGCGAGATCGGCTGCGGTCACCACGGCATTGCGGCCATCCAGCGGATTGCGGCCGGCATGGGCGGATCGGCCGGTCAAGGCGGCGGTGAAATTGCCGCTGCCCCGCCGGGCGCTCGCCAGCGTGCCATCCACCGTGACGGAAGGCTCGAAGGTCATGCCGGTCTGGCAGCGCCGCGCCGTCTCGCGCAGCAGCGCTGCCGACCCCAGCGAGGACACTTCCTCATCGGCATTGACCACCACATCCCAGCCGAAATCGGGAATGGCATTCGCTGCCTCCAGCGCAGCCAGCGCCTCGATCATCACGAGGAGCCCGCCTTTCATATCGGCGGTGCCGGGGCCGTTGAGGCGGTCGTCTTCGATCAGGCGACAGATCTGGAACGGGTGATCGGGCGGGAAGACCGTATCCATATGCCCGGTGAGGATCATGCGGCGGGCGCAGGCGACACGCTTGCGGGCGAGCAGATTGGCGCCATGAGCGAGCGCAACGGTGCGGCCTGCCTCATCCAGCGTTTCAGCGGGCTCTGGCGCAACGGTTGCGACCGTATCGGCAATCTCCGTCAGTCGGGCCGCGATATGCTGGCGCATCTGCTCCAGCCCGGCGAGATTGCGGCTGCCTGAGTTGACCTGCGCCCAGTCGACGACTTGCGCCGCCATGTCCGCCTGTCGTCTCCTAAGATGCTCCACGATCCCGATTTCGGTCGGTGAGAGTCCTGTCATGGCCCGATGCTAGACCAACTGGCCGCCCGGGGCTAGGGGCGCGCCGGATCGATGGTCAGAGGACGTCGCCGAACATCAGCCACAGCATGACCAGCCAGGCGATCAGACCGCCCGCGCCGATGACGATATGCAGCCGTTCGCGCAGCCAGTGGAGAAGGCCGCCGGGCGTCTCGTCGTCCGGATTCATGCAGCGAAACCCATAGCTCAGCGGCCCTCCGGCCGATCGACGCCGAATGTCGCCCATTCGGTATCGCCGCCCGGCTCAGGCAAGGCATCCCGTACACCGTCCATTGGCTCCACGTCGGTATTGGTCCGCTGCCGGTGCAGATGCGCCTTGGCAATGAGGTTGGCGGACACCGGCGCCGTGATGAACAGGAACAGAGTGATGAGCAGTTCGTGGGCCGACCAGGTGCCGTCCTGGAACGGAAAGTAGACCATGGATGCCACGAGGCAGCTTCCGACACCGAGGGTGGTTGCCTTGGTCGGGCCGTGCAGCCGCGTCATCAGGCTGGGCAACCGGGCAAGGCCCCAGCTTCCGATCAGCGCGAAGGCGCCACCGAGGACGATGAGAGCGGCGATCAGGATTTCTGCGATCACTGCCATGGCTTACTCCACAATGTCGCCGCGCAGGAGGAACTTGCAGTAAGCCACCGTGCCGACGAAGCCGACCATTGCGAGGAGTAGCGCCGCCTCGAAATAGGTGGTGCTGGTTTCGTAGATGCCGAACAGCACGATCAGCGCGATGGCGTTAATCACCATGGTATCCAGCGCCAATATCCGGTCGCACCGCGTCGGGCCGCGCAGCAGCCGGTAGAGGTTGAGCAGCACGGCCAGCGCGATGCAGGCGAAGGCGAAGGTCAGCGCGAGCGCGATCATCGGAAAATCCTCTGCAGCCGGGCCTCATAGCGCGCCTTGATATGGGCAATCTCGTGCGCGACATCGCCCGTGTCGAGCGTGTGGACGAGCAGATAGCGCCCGTCCGCGGACACGTCGGCAGAGACGGTGCCGGGCGTGAGGCTGATGGTGCCGGCCAGCACGGTGATGGCTTCTGCCGAATGCAGGTCGAGCGGGATGGTCATCCAGCGGGAATTCAGATCACGGTTGCGCCGGAACAGGATGAGCTTGGCGACATGGAAGTTCGCCACGACAATATCGTAGAGCACGATCCCGAGATAATCGAGCATCGCCCAGCCAAAGCGCAGGCGTGGGCGATTGGGCCAGAATGGCGCAGTAAAGACCGGAATGACGGTGGCCAGAAGAAGGCCGAGGAGAAAGCCGCCGGCCGTCAGGCTGTTCTGGATCAGGATCCAGACGATGAGCAGCATCACCGTTAGGCCGGGATGGGGGAAGAGCTTGGTCAGCATTGCCTCACCCTCCAGCTGCCGGGCCGAGAACGGCCTCAATGTTGTGCGTCGGCGCGAAGAGCTGCTGGGCCGTTGCGTCCATGTAGCGCGCGACCGGCCCCGCCGCGACGGTGAGCACGACCAGCGTCGCGAGCAAGGCGCAGGCGGGCAACATCTCGACCAGACGCGCATCGAGCTTTGCCGTCGCGGCATCTTCCCGGGGATTGTCGGGGTGCGCCGCGCTCTTCCAGAAGATGGCGCCGCCGGCGCGGGCGAGGCCGAGAATGGCGAGGAGTGTGGTGCCGAGAATGACCGCCCAGATCCACGCCGCCCAAGGGTCCGCCAATGTCGCCTGCAGGATCAGCAATTTGCCGATGAAGCCGGAAAGCGGCGGGAGGCCGGCCAGGGCCATGGCCGCCAGCAGGTAGAGCGCGGACAGTGGCTCGATGCCGGCAAAGCGTGGGGAGGGGACGATCGTGTCGCCGTAACGACCGCGCCGCAGCCGGATGAGATCGACGACGAGGAAGAGCAAGGCCGCAGCCAATGTCGTGTGCGCCAGATAATAAAGTCCCGCCGTCAGCACCGTGCGGTCGAACGCCGCAATGGCGACCAGCAATGTCGCAGTGGAGCCGAGCAGGCCGAATGCGGCAAGATCGCGCAGGGAGCGCGCCGCCAGCAGGCCGGCAAAACCGATCACCATCGTCGCCAGTGCGGCCGGCATCATCCACACCTCCGGCGCCCATGCCGCCGCGCCGGCCTGATCGCCGAAGATCAGCGAGGATGTCCGGATGATCGCATAAGCGCCGACCTTGGTCATGACGGCGAACAAAGCCGCCACGGGCGCGGAGGTGCCGGCATAGGTGCGCGGCAGCCAGAGTTGCAGTGGCAGCAGGGCCGCCTTGAGTGCAAAGACCAGCGTCAGCAGATGCGCGCCGGCGCGCAGCAGGCCCTGATCGGCCGCCGGCAGCGCCGGGATGCGGGTGGCCATGTCCGCCATGTTGAGCGTGCCGGTGATGCCGTAGAGCAGCCCGATCGCGAAAAGGAACAGCGTCGAGCCGATGAGGTTGACGATTACATATTGCACGCCGGCTTTCAGCCGCTCCGGGCCCTGGCCGTGGAGCATCAGGCCGTAGGAGGCGATCAGCAAGACCTCGAAAAAGACGAAGAGGTTGAACAGGTCGCCTGTCAGGAACGCGCCGTTGATGCCGAGCAACTGGAACTGGAACAGCGGGTGGAAGTGCCAGCCCTTGCGGTCCAGCCCGGTCAGCACCGCGTGGCACAAGACGGGCAGGGCGAGCAGAGCGGTGATCAGCAGCATCATCGCCGAGAGCCGATCCAGCACCAGCACGATGCCGAAGGGCGCAGCCCAGTCACCCAGTGCGTAGACGGAGATCGTGCCGCAGCTGGCGACGCTCAGCAGATACACAGCGAGGGCGAGAAGGCCGGTCGCGCCGGCAATGGAAATCGCCGCGCCGATCCAGCGGTGGCGGCGCATGAAGATCAGCGTCGCTGCGGCCATGAGCGCGGGCAACAGCAGGGGGGCGGCGATCAGCGCGGTCATGGCACGATGTCCTCCGGCTCGTCATCCGGTTTGCCGTCGACCTGGTCGGTGCCCGTCTCGAGGAAGCTGCGCAGGGAAAGGACCACCACCAGCGCCGTCATGCCAAAGGCGATAACGATGGCGGTGAGGACCAGCGCCTGCGGCAGCGGGTCCGTATAATCCGTAATGCCTTTCTCATAGATCGGCGGGCGGTCCACGACCAGCCGCCCCATCGCGAATAGAAACACGTTGATGGCGTAGGACAGCATGGCGAGGCCGAGCACCACCGGAAAAGTGCGGCCGCGCAGGCACAGGTAGATGCCGGCCGCCGTGAGGATGCCGATGGCGCTGGCGACGAGCATTTCCATGCTGATCATGCCTTCGCCTCCCGGTTGCGCGCGGGGTCGACATCCATGGGCGCGTCGTCGCTATGATCTTCCTTGTCGGCGCGCTGGGCGATGTGGCTGAGTTCGGCCAGCGCGAGCATGACCGCGCCGATCACGGTCATCGCCACGCCGATGTCGAACAGCATGGCGGTCGCCAGCTCGAAGGTGCCGATGACGGGCAGGGTGACATAGCCAAAGGCACTGGTGAACAACGGCGCGCCGAAGACGAGCGAGCCGATGCCCGTAAGCGCGGCGATGATGACCCCGAGGCCGATCATCAGATGCTCGTCGAACTTGCGGCGCTGTTCGGCCCATTCGAAGCCCGACGCCATATATTGCATCAGCACGGCAATGGAGATGATGAGCCCGGCGATGAAACCGCCGCCCGGCAGATTATGCCCGCGCAGGAAGATGTAGATGCCGACCATCATCGCAAGCGGCAGCAGGAGGCGCGTGGCGACGACGAACATCATCGGGTGCCGTTCGGGCGAGCGAATGAGGTCCGGGAGCCAGGCCCGCAACCGCGCGCCGGCCGCGCCGCGCGTCGCGGGCTGCAGCAGGGCGAAGATGGTCAGCGCGGCAATGCCGAGCACGATGATCTCGCCGAAGGTGTCGAAGGCGCGGAAATCCACCAGCGTCACGTTCACGACATTGGTGCCGCCACCGCCCGAATAGCTGTTCTCCCAGTGGAAGGTCGAGATGGGCTGATTGGGCTCGCGGGTGAGCACGGCCCACGCCCCGAGCCCGGCCACGGTGCCCCCCACCAGGCCGAGCAAGCCGTCCCGCAGCCGCAGTCCATTGCTGGAGAGCCGGGCGGGCTTCTTGGGCAGCAGGTTGAGCGCCAGCAGCAGCAGCAGGATCGTGACCGTCTCGACGGAAATCTGGGTCAGGGCGAGATCGGGCGCGGAGAGATAGACGAAACCGAGCGAGACGATGAGGCCGATGACGCTGATAAAGACAAGCGTGAGGTAACGCTCGCGCTGGGAGATGACGACCGCCACCGTCGCGCCGACCAGCAGCAGCCAGCCGATGATAGCGAGCGGCGAGGCCGGCAGCGTCGCGCGCGGACCGGTGCCGCTGCCGCCGCCGACCAGCACCCCCTCAATCGCCAGCGCAATGGCAAGCACGAAGATCAGCGCAAGCTGCCGTTGCAGCGAACCATTGTGCACGGCATGGGTGAAGCCGCGGGCGGCGTCCACCAGCGTCGCAATCCCGCCGTCGAACAGGCGCTTGGCTTCCGGCAGTGGGAGCGCTTGCCAGATGCGCTCGGCGAGGCCGAACCGCCAGAGCATCAGCGCGCCCACCGCCACGGCAAACAGGCTCATCAGCAGAGCAGCATTCACGCCATGCCAGAGGGCCGGCGCGAATGTCCCGGCGCTGCCTGCGGTGACGGTATCGGCGACCGGTTGCACGAGCCATGTCGTCAGCGTGGCGGGGAACAGGCCAACGAGGATGACCAGAAGGACGAGCAGCCCAGAGGGCGCCCAAAGGCCGAAGGGCGGATCATGCGGCGCATGGGGATAGTCATCGCGCTGGCGGCCCAGATAGACCTGGAAAGCGTAGCGCAGCGCATAAGCGACCGAGAGCGTCGCGGCGACCACCGCGATGGCTGGCACCAGCCAGCCCATCCCCAGCCAGGCGGTATGCGCCGCCTCGTCGAGCATCATTTCCTTGGATAGGAAGCCGTTGAAGGGAGGCAGGCCGGCCATCGATCCCGCCGCGATCATGCCCAGCGTCGCGGTGATCGGCATCAGCGTGGCGAGGCCGCCCAGCCGGCGGATATCCCGCGTGCCAGCCTCATGGTCGACAATGCCGGCATTCATGAACAGCGCCGCCTTGAAGATCGCGTGGTTCAGGATGTGGAAGACGCCGACCATCGCCGCCGTGCCGGTACCAAAGCCAAAGAGCATCGTCAGCAGCCCGAGATGGCTGACGGTCGAATAAGCGAGGATGGCCTTGAGGTCGGTCTTGAATAGCGCGATGGCGGCGCCGATCAGCATGGTGACGAGGCCAGTCGTCGCGACGAGATAGAACCACAGATCCGTACCCGCCAGCGCCGGCCACAGGCGCGCGATCAGGAAGACGCCGGCCTTCACCATCGTCGCGGAATGGAGATAGGCGCTGACCGGCGTGGGTGCCGCCATGGCGTGCGGCAGCCAGAAGTGGAACGGGAATTGCGCGGACTTGGTGAAGCAACCGAGCAGGATGAGCACCAGCGCGACCGGATAGAGCGGCGAGGCCTGAATCAGGTCACTGCTGGCGAGTATGGTGCGGATATCGGTGGAGCCGGCAATGCTGCTCAGCAGCAACAGCCCGGCGATGAGCGCCAGCCCGCCGCCGCCCGTCACCACCAGCGCCATGCGGGCGCCCTGCCGGGCCTCGGCTCTATCGCGCCAGAAGCCAATCAGCAGGAAGGAGGAGAGGCTCGTCATTTCCCAGAAGACGAGCAGCAGCAGCACATTGTCGGAGAGGGCGATGCCCAGCATGGCGCCCTGGAACAGCAGCAGAAAGGCCAGAAAGCGCCCCATCGGGTCTTTCGCTGCCAGATAGAAACGGGCGTAGACG
Source organism: Sphingobium sp. B12D2B (assembly GCF_025961775.1). Classification (NCBI taxonomy): domain Bacteria; kingdom Pseudomonadati; phylum Pseudomonadota; class Alphaproteobacteria; order Sphingomonadales; family Sphingobiaceae; genus Sphingobium; species Sphingobium sp. B12D2B. The sequence goes on along the minus strand of NZ_JAOQOH010000001.1, from coordinate 2,288,652 downwards.
ATGATGAGCAGGCCGATGCCGAGGATCAGCCCCGCGAACATCGCGCCCAAAGGATCGAGGAAGAACCCCAAGGATAGGCCGAGGGCCGGCACCCAGTCGATCTGCATCGTCGGCGTCTGCCCGGCGAGAGCGGCCGGCATGAGCGCGATGAGGATAGCGAGCGCCGCGCCGGTCGTGCCGGCAGCAATCCACGCCTGAAGGTTTCGGCTGGTGCCGCTGAGTATCGCCAACAGCAACGCGCCAAGAAATGGCAGCAAGGCGAGTATCAGCAACAAAAATCCGCAGCTCCCGTGGTCCGTCGGCAGGTGATTGACGATCCGATGGCGATCAGGATCTGGCGATCCTCAAAAGGTCTGTCCACCTTATCCAGACATTGCGGCAGGAGGACAACCCGAAAGCGCCTAATTTTCGGCCTTCGCTGCCGATTTATAGCTGTCGGGGCGCGGGGCTGACGGTCTGTCAGAGCAATCTTCAGTCAGGCGCCGTGGCCATTAAAAAGGCGCCAGCCCGTGCGAGAGCTGGCGCCTGTGATGAGGATATGCGTGGCTTAGCGTTCGACGCACATGGCGATGCCCATGCCGCCGCCGATGCAGAGCGTTGCGAGCCCCTTCTTGCCGTCGCGGCGAGCGAGTTCGTAGAGCAGCGTGGTGAGCACTCGCGCGCCCGAGGCGCCGATGGGGTGACCAAGCGCGATGGCGCCGCCGTTCACGTTCACGATGTCCGGATTCCAGCCCAGTTCCTTGCCGACCGAGAGCGCCTGCGCCGCGAAGGCCTCGTTCGCCTCAATCAGATCGAGGTCGGCGAGCGACCAGCCGGCTTTGTCCAGCGCGATGCGGCTGGCCGGGGCCGGGCCGATGCCCATGATCGAGGGATCGACCCCGCAGGTCGCCCAGCTGGCGATGCGCGCCAGCACCGGCGCGCCGCGACGGGCGGCCTCTTCGGCGGTCATCAGCACCAGCGCCGCGGCGCCATCGTTCACGCCGCTGGCATTGCCGGCGGTGACTGTGCCGTCCTTCTTGAACGCAGCGCGCAGTCCCGCCATCGCCTCAACGGTGGCGCCGGCGCGGATATACTCGTCGGCATCGACGATGGTGTCGCCCTTGCGGCCCTTGACCGTGACGGGCGCGATCTCGTCGGCAAAGCGACCCGCGGCGCGGGCAGCTTCCGCCTTGTTCTGGCTGGCCGCTGCGAACGCGTCCTGCTCTTCGCGGGTGATGCCGTACTTTTCGGCAAGATTCTCCGCCGTGATGCCCATGTGGTAGCCATTGAAGGCATCGGTCAGGCCGTCATTGACCATGGTGTCGACCAGCGTGATCGGTCCCATCTTGGTGCCCGCGCGCATCATCTGGGCGTGGGGCGAGAGGGACATATTCTCCTGACCGCCGGCCACCATGATGCTGGCATCGCCGCAGCGGATCGCCTGCGCGGCGAGCGCGACGGCGCGCAGGCCCGAGCCGCAGACCTGATTGATGGTGATTGCCGTGCGGTCGATCGGGATGCCGGCGTTCACCGCTGCCTGCCGTGCCGGGTTCTGGCCCTGCGCCGTGGTGAGCACCTGGCCGAAGATCAGCTCGTTCACCTCATCGGGGGAGACGCCGGCCTGCTCCAGTGCCGCGACGATGGCAACGCGACCGAGTTCATGCGCGGGGGTGTTGGCGAAGCTGCCCAGAAAGCTGCCGACCGGCGTGCGCTTGGCGGCGGTGATGACGATATCGGTCATGGATTGGCAAGTCCCTCGATTGCGGCGCCAGGGGCGCAGGTTGCTCTCTCGTGCCCGGCCTCTAGCATCAGCCGCCACAGCGCGAAAGCCAGTCGCTCAATCCTCTCCAAAGTTGCGCTTCGGCACGGCTGCCGATCATCATGCCGACATGGCCGAGCGCAAGGTCGATCCGTTCCGCCGCAGGTGGCACGGCGGAGGCGGGCACGATCCGGTCCGTGGTCGAGGCGATTGCGAGCGTCGGGCAGCCCAGCGCTTGCGGGTCCGCGACGGTGCCGTAGATGGACCATTGACCGCTCGCTGTCATATTGGCGCCATAGCAGCGCTCGGCAAGGTCCCGTCCGCTCGCCAGCGTCAGCGGTGCGCCTTCATTGGCCCAGTCCTCAAGCGCGATGAAGGCCTCGAAGGCCGGACTGTCAGCCTCCATCTCGGCGAAGGCGGCATATTTGCGAATGGTACGATCGGGATCGAGCGACCAGAAGCCGGTCTGGAACACTTCCATCGGAACAAGGCCCAGCGCCTCGCAGCCGGGCTTGGCCTTGGCCCAGATTTCGGCAAGCTGGGACTGAAAGGGGCCGTCATAAGCGGAAAAGTCCCACGGCGCCGCGATGGTCGCGACGGCGGCGACCGGCTTGCCCAGCGCCTGCAGCCGCGAAGCCGCGCCGATGGCAAGCGTCCCGCCCAGGCAATAGCCGACGAGCAGGGGCGGGCGATCCAGTTGCTGCAACAGGGGTAGCAGCAGGCGCTCGACATGATCGGCCAGATCGACGTCGCGCTCGCCTTCATCCGGCGTCCCCCAGTCCAGCAGCAGGGCATTATGGTCCTGCTGTCCAAGATAGCGCAGCAAGGAGCGCTGTTCGGAGAGGTCGAGGACGTGGGGCGGGTTGATCAGCGACGGGATGAGGATGACCGGCGCCCGGTCTCCGCCAGCGCCCCTCATGCTGCGTTGTGCATTGCCGTTTCGCGTGAGCAAAGCCGCGCGGCCACTTTGCGCAGCAATTTCCGGCAGGTCACTCGGCGCAGGTCGCGATGCTGTCTGAAAACGGCGCAATCCCGTCAATGCCTTGCGCCGTAATTGGGCATCTTGTGCCGTCACCTGCCACAATATGGAAAGAAACAGCGGCAGCGGACGCGGCCCATGTTGCGGTGCAGAAAGAAACGATGCTATGTTGCGCCCAACGGAGGGTGGAGCATCATCTATGGCACGATCGAAATCAGGTGGCGAATCAGGGACCATTGTCATCAAGAAGTACGCCAATCGGCGTCTCTATGACACGGAAACCTCCAGCTATATCACACTTGAATTGCTCTCGCAGATGACGCGCGAGGGGCGTGATTTCGTGGTGGTCGATGCCAAGTCCGGCGAGGATATCACGCACAATGTCCTCACCCAGATCATCATGGAAGAAGAGCAGCGCGGCGAGAACATGCTGCCGGTCAGCTTCCTCCGCCAGCTCATTTCGCTCTACGGCGACTCGATGCAGTCCATGGTGCCGCAATATCTTGAGGCGAGCATGGAAGCATTCCGCAAGAACCAGCAGCAATTCCAGGAAGCCATGCAGGGCGCATTCGCCGGCGGGCCCTTCGCCGAGATCGCCAAGCGCAACATGGAAATGCTCAACGCCGCAGCAAACGCCTTCAAGCCCGCTGCACCTGCCGCACCCGCGAAGGCTGGCGACTCTGCCGATGAAGTGTCCGAGCTCAAGGCACAACTCGCCGCGCTCAACGCCAAGATTGACAAGCTGGGCGGCTGACCAATCTGGCGCGGTCGGGATGGCTGCGCCTTAACGGCCCACGGTCCGAGCGATCAGCGCCGCGCAATTGGCATCCGGTGCGGTTTCCGCGCGACCACCGATCGCTCGACCGACTGCCTTCAGGATGTTGCCTACCGAGCGCGTGTTTTCCGGCACGACCAGATCGGGATTGCGCAATGTGCCCCGCAGATGGGCATTGCCGGGCAGCTGCAGCGCATGTTCGTTCTTGGCGAGGCCCTTGAGGGTCAGTTCGAGACGTTCGGCGGGGAAGCTGACTGTGCCGGTGCCACGTGACTGGCTGACCGGCGTGTCGACGACCAAGGTGCGCACAACGCCGCGTCCGCCCCGCATATCGAGCAGGACCACACCGCAGCGCAGCGCTTCCCGCCCGTCCTCGTCCGCAAACAGGCCCTTGCCTATGTCGAAGCCGAGCAGGCCGGCCAACCGCGCCGGCATCGATCCGCCGCGGGTGACTGCGCCTACGGTTCCGTTCGATTGCCCGACAGCCTCGCGGATCGTGTCGCCCACGCCGGTCAGGCGCGCGCGGGCATCCACGCGGCCCTGCACGTCGCCCTCGCTGTTGCCGTCCCCGCCCGCAAGCGCTGCGATGCTGCTGTTGCGCATGTCGAGCGCCAGCGTGACCGTCGGCTTGGGCTGGCCCTCCCGCTGATTGACTACGGCCCGCCCGGTCATCACGCCTTGCGTCAGGCCGATGCGCAGCGGATCGACGGTGAGGATGCGGTTATCAAGATTCAGCACCGCGCTGGCATTGGTGAGGGAGGAGGGGCGCCGCCCGCCCAAAATCCGGTCGACGCGCACCGATATGCGCCCGTCCGTCTTGTCGATCTTGCGGATATTGATCCGCGTGTTGGGCACCAGCCGCTGGCCCTGCGCCCGCTCCAGCGCGACTGCCTGCGCATTGCCCTTGTCGTCGGCCAGATCTTCGAAATCGAGCTGGCTGAAGCGCGCCTCGCCATCCAGCTTGGTGCGGCCATCCACCTTGCGAACCGTGAGCGCGCCCGTGAACCGGCTACGGCCGACGGTGCCGCCCAGATCGGCCACGCTCCACACGCCATCGCGCCGCTGGACATTGGCAGCGATATCGACCGGCTGCGTGCCGAACAGTCCCGCCTCGATGATCCGGTCCACCAGTTTGAGCGTGCCGGCACGGGCGGAGACCTTGAACGTCATGTCGTCCGTGCGCATCGGTCCGGCCATCGTGCCGCGCGCGTGCATGGTGAGGGCGTCCCCCATGATGCGCGCATCGAAGGGCCAGCTCTGGCCAGCGCGCATCGGTGCGCCGGTGAGGCGCAGCGTGACCGGTTCCCCTTCGACGGTGCCGGTGCCGGTGCCACGCAGGCCTTGCTGCGGATCGACCGACAGATTGACCTTGAACTGACGCTTCTGGAAGGCATCGCGATAATCGATCACAGCGTCATCGACACGGACCAAAGGCGTTTCCGAGCTGCCCTGGTCGTCCTTATTCGATTTGCTGCCGAGCGCGTCCCAGCTCTTGCGGCGATTCTCGTCGCGCACCAGCGTCAGCCGCACGCCACGGGCGGAGAGCAACTGCGGCCCGCCGCGCCCGAGCAGCAGTCCGATCACGGGCAGACGCAACCGCAACGCCTCGATCCGCGCCAGATCGCCTTCGCCGGCCCAGGCCGGCTGGGGCACACGGATATCCCGCACCTGAATCACGGGGCTGAACGAAAATGCGCTTTCCCGCGTCATCGATCCGATGGTGGCTTTGGTGCCGATCTGGTCGGACAGGCGCCGCTCGGCGGCATCCTTGAACCAGGAAGCGGGGAAGGTTGCAGCTAGTACCAACAGGGCCAGAAGCAGAACCAGCAGCGCGGCCGCGATCATCGCGATGATCCGGGTGCGGCGGGGCATAGTGCGAATCATCGACGAGAAGTGGGCCATTGGAGACGGGACGAGTGAGGTCAGGGAAAGTTCCCGGTCGTCGCCGGGCGTTCCTGCGCGAACACCTTGGTATTTTTTCGCGCCGCCACTAAAGACCGCCAAATAAACACCGCCGCAATTCCCAATCCAAATCCCGGAAGCCAGACATTGTCCAACATCAAGCACGCGTTGCCCGTCACCCGAGCCAAGGATTTCGCTGCCTGGTATCAGGCCGTGATCAGCGAGGCCGATCTGGCCGAGGAAAGCGGCGTGCGCGGGTGCATGGTCATCCGTCCGTGGGGCTATGGCATCTGGGAGCGCATCCAGAAGCTGATGGATGCGCGCATCAAGGCAGCTGGGGTGGAGAACTGCTATTTCCCGCTGTTCATCCCGCTCTCTTTCTTCGCCGAGGAAGCGGACCATGTCGAAGGGTTCGCCAAGGAAATGGCGGTGGTCACCCATCATCGCCTCAAGAATATCGACGGGAAGCTGCAGACCGATCCGGATAGCAAGCTGGAGGAGCCCCTAGTCGTGCGCCCCACGTCCGAGACGGTGATCGGCAAGGCGATGGCGCGCTGGGTGCAGAGCTGGCGCGATCTGCCGCTGCTCACCAACCAGTGGGCCAATGTCGTGCGCTGGGAGATGCGCACCCGCATGTTCCTGCGTACCAGCGAGTTCCTCTGGCAGGAAGGGCACACCGCCCATGCCGACGAATCCGATGCACGGACCGAGACGATGCGCGCGCTCGAAATGTACCGTGACTTTGCGGAAACAGAGCTGGCCATGCCGGTCGTCGCGGGCGAAAAGCCGGAGAATGAGCGCTTCCCCGGCGCGGTCGCGACTTATTCCATCGAGGCGATGATGCAGGATGGCAAGGCGTTGCAGGCCGGCACCTCGCATTATCTGGGCACGGGCTTCGCCAAGGCGGCGGGCATTCAGTACCAGAATCAGGATGGCCAGCAGGCCCTGTGCCACACCACGAGCTGGGGTGTGTCGACCCGCATGATCGGTGGCGTCATCATGGTCCATGGCGATGACGACGGACTGCGCTGCCCGCCGATGATCGCCCCGCATCAGGTGGTGATCGTGCCGATGCTGCGCGACACGGACGAGGATGCGGCGGTTATCGATTATTGCGCCGCGCTCGCCAAGGATCTGGGCGCGGTTGACGTGTTCCGCGAGCCGCTGCGGGTGCTGTTCGACAAGAAGCCGATCAAGGCCGCCCCCAAGCGCTGGGGCTGGGTGAAGAAGGGCGCGCCGATCATCGTCGAGGTAGGCGGGCGCGATGTGGCGGGCGGCAATGTTTCGGTCGTGCGGCGGGACCGGCTCTATAATGAGGCGGGCAAGCTGGCGAGCGAGGTCATGGCGCGGGATGCTTTCGTGGGGGCGGTCGCGGATATGCTCCGCGCGGTTCAGGACACGCTGCACAGCGAGGCGCGCGCGCGGCTGGAGGCGAACATCCGCCGCGACGTGAGCGAGCTGACGGCGCTGGCGGGTGCGTTCGGCGGCGACAAGCCCGGCTGGGTCGAAGTCGAATGGAGCAAGCCCACCGGCGCGGCGCTGGACAAGGTGGTCGCTTGGCTGAAGGGCGAGAAGCTGACGCTGCGCAACGTGCCAATGGATGCGGCGCCGGCGAGCGGGACGTGCATCTTCACCGGCGAGAAGGCTGTGGAGCGGGTTCTGGTCGGCCGCGCTTATTGAGGCGTAGGGGCGGAAAATCAGGCCGCCCCCCCAACTCCGCGTTCGTGTCGAGCGAAGTCGAGACACGTCTAGCACGGCGCTTATGTGTCTCGACTTCGCTCGACACGAACGGGATGTGGGTCGCTTGCGCCTATTTTTCCAACAACCGCGGCATCAATTCCACGAAGTTGCACGGCCGAAAGCGGCTGTCGAGCTGGTGGACCAGAATCTGGTCCCACCCGTCCTTCACCGCGCCCGTCGAGCCGGGCAGGGCGAAGATGTAGGTGCCGCGCGCCACGCAGGCGCAGGCGCGGGACTGGATGGTCGAGGTGCCGATCGACTGGAAGCTGAGCCAGCGGAATAGTTCGCCAAAGCCTGGGATGGCCTTGTCCTGCACCTTTTCCAGCGCTTCGGGGGTCACGTCGCGCCCGGTCACGCCGGTGCCGCCGGTGGTGAGGATGACATCGATCTGCGGGTCATCGATGCAGCGGTGGAGGTGCCCGAGGATCGTCTCGACCGAATCCTTGCTGATCTCGCGGGCCTTCAGCACATGGCCGGCAGCGGTAACCCGCTCGGCGAGCGTATCGCCGGATCGGTCGTCTGCCAGCGTCCGCGTGTCGGAGATGGTGAGCAGGGCGATCTGAACCGGGATGAAGACGCGGCTCTCGTCAATAGGCACCGGCGGCAGTCCCGTGCGGGGTGACGCGGACGGCGACGTCCTTGCTGCCATCCGGGAAGCGGACCCACAGGCCCTGCGCCATGGCCGAGAGTGCCGGGGAGCGGCCGCCTTGCTCGTCCATCTGGTAGATCCAGTAATTGCGCAGCACGGCGTTCAGATAGGCGCGGGTCTCGTAATAAGGCACGGATTCGATGAACAGCAGCGGATCGCCCTCATCACGGATCTGCACGTTCCAGCGCTCGATGGGGGTGGGGCCGGCATTATAGGCTGCGACGACCTTGGGCAGCAGTCCGCCCGTGGCCGGCATCTGGCTGAGCTTGCGCAGATAGGCCTGGCCGAGCGCGAGGCTGACGGCCGGATCGTAAAGCTGATCGGGCGTAACGGCCATGCCGCTGGAGCGGGCAAGCTGCGCGCCCGTGCCCGGCAGGACCTGCATCAAGCCGCGTGCATCGGCTGGGCTGCGTGCATCGGTCTGAAAGCGGGATTCCTGCAGGGCGTGCGCGAAGACCAGCGCGCGCTCGACTTGCCAGCCATTGCTCGGTGACCATTCCGGGCGCGGATAGCGCGCATAAGCGGCTGACTTGCGCCCGCTTGGCGAGCGTTGCGCGAGCCAGAGCTGGGTGGTCGGCAACGAGAGGTCGCTGGCGAGATGCACGAGTGCGCTATAGCGCGTGTCGTCGCTCAGCGCCGCTTCGTGGCGTAGCACGGCATCGGCCTGCGCGCTCCGGCCCAGAGTAGCGAGGATCACGGCGTTGCGGACATTGCCGCTGCCCGCGAGCAGTGACCAATCCTGCGACGACACATTCTCGCGCTTGAGCGCGGTGCTGAAGCCGAGGCCGAGCGTTTCGCGGGCCAGCAGGCCGTAGAAGCTCTCTTCATCGCGCGCCGCGCTGCGCAGCAGGGCATTGACCCGCTCGGGCTTGCGGTCGGCCATCATGGCGCGCGCCGCCCAGAAATAGCTGCGGCTGCGCAGGTCCGCGTCGGACGTGCTCATCGCGGCATGATAGAAAGAGTCGGCGGCGGCAGCCCATTGCTTCTCGCGCCAGGCGGCGAGGCCCATCACCCAGTAAGACGGTGCCACGAATTCGCCGGTGCCGCCATTGACGGCCAGCGCGCCCATGCGGCGGGCATTGGCGGTATCGCCGCAGATGAAATAGGACCAGGCGAGGCGCTGACGCAATTCGGTGCGGCCATCCATGCCGAGCCCGGCCTCGGCGGAGGCGAGCAGGGCCTCGCCCTGATTGGGCTGATCGTCCTTGATGTACTGGAGCAGCGTGCCGCGCAGCTGATCGGCTGCGGCATCGCCCTTCACGGAGCGGAGCATCTGCCGCTGGGGTGAGGTGCCGGTCCACATGAGTTGGCGCGTGGCCGGCCGGTCCGGCAGCGTCTGCGCGCCCCGCTTACGGGCCAGCGAGGCGATGCGGTCGTTCTGCGGAAGGTTGGGCGTCTTGTGCAGCAGGTCGAGCAGGTCGAACAGCTCGACGCGGGGGCTATCCTTGGCGAGATACAGCTCGGCAAGCAGATGCGGGCGCATACTGTCCGCCTCGGAGAGGCCGAGAATGGCACTGCGCGCCTCGTCCCAGCGCTTGCCCTCCAGCATGGCGAGAATGGCGCCATATCGGCCTTGCTCATCCTGGCTCGGCGTCGGGATGGCGGAGGCTGCCGCCGCCGGCTGGGCTACCGCCAGTGGGCCAGCGAGCGCGCACAGCGACAGGGCCATGAGCAGCGACCGGCGCACACGGGATCGGGAAGGGGACCTGTTCATTGCGTCAACAATCCATGGAGCATACGCACGCTCTGCCAGCTTCTGGCCTTGGCAAGCGGCCGGTTCATCAGCAGATCAGGCACCGCGAGGGCGACCGTATCCACGCTGCCATGCGGCAGGTCAATCTTTTCAAGCTCCACCAGGCCGGGTCGCCAGCGCTCGCCGAGCATGGCACGGCCGATCCGGTCACCCAGCAGGATGATCGCGCCCGGCTGGACCAGATCGAGATAGCGGCTGATCCGCGCAGCGAGCTGGGGGAGCAAAGCGGCATCGAGATGACCGCCCGGCGGACGGCGCAGAGCCAGCGGCAGACAGGGCGCCTGTGCGGGCTCAAGGCCGAGCGTGCCGAGGATCGAGGCGATGAACCGCTGCTGTTGCGGCTCGAGAAGCTGGGCCAGATCGGTTGCACCGGCGGCCGGCATCTCGACGAGGAGAACGAGGCGCGGCGCGTGCAGGGCGGGGAGCGCGATCCGCTCGCCATGCCAGTCGACTTCCGGCTGGCCGGCATCCTGCGCAATCCACTCGAGGAAGCCCGGTAAATCTCCCGGCATCGTCTTGGGCGCCTGATCCGTCGTACGGGTCTGCACGGGGGCGGCCTGCGGCGCCGGCGCATCAGCAGGCGCATCAACGGCCGGCCTCGCGGCAACGTCTGCTGCGCCACTGGCTGTGTTGGAAGAGCGTCGCCAGAATGGAACGGGTTCGCCATCCCGCCAGCGTCGGGGCGCCTCGTCGGTGGCGCAGTCCAGCCCCGCTTCCCGCCACCAATGCGCATAGGCATAGGCCGCCTGCTCCGGCGTCATCATGTCCTGCTCACCCATGGGTTTACAGAGACAGAGGTTGACGGCGCGGTCAACTCTGCCGCATCGCTGGCGACTGTAAAGCGTGAAAATATTGCGGCGACCGGACGGAACTCCAGAACGTCCGCCGCATAGGGAGGTAGACATGTCCGAACGGGAATCCATGCCCTATGACGTGGTGATCGTAGGCGGAGGCCCTGCAGGCTTGAGCGCGGCGATCCGCCTCAAGCAGCGCGCCCAGGCGGCGGGCAGCGAGATCAGCGTCTGCGTGCTGGAAAAAGGCTCGGAGATCGGCGCGCATATTCTCTCCGGCGCAGTGATCGATCCTCGGGCGCTCAATGAGCTGCTGCCCGAGTGGCGGACCAGCGACTGCCCGCTGGCGCAGGTACCGGTCACCGAGAACCATCACTGGATGCTCAGCCGCTCGGGCAAATTCGCAGTGCCGCATCTGCTGACGCCGGGGTTCATGCACAATAAGGGCACGTATACCGGCTCGCTGGGCTCGCTGTGTCGCTGGCTTGCCGAGCAGGCGGCGGGGCTGGGCGTAGAAATCTTCCCCGGCTTCCCCGCCGCCGAGATCCTGTACGATGAGAATGGCGCCGTGAAAGGAGTCGCGACCGGCGACATGGGCGTGGCCCGCGATGGCAGTCGCAAGCCGGATTATCAGCCCGGGCTGGAGCTTCATGCCCGCTACACGCTGTTCGCAGAAGGCGCGCGCGGCCACCTCACCAAGCAGCTCAAGGCCCGCTTCGATCTGGAAGCGGACAGCGATCCGCAGACCTATGGCCTGGGCTGCAAGGAATTGTGGGATATCGATCCGGCCAAGCATGTGCCCGGCCGGGTGATCCACACGCAAGGCTGGCCGCTGACCGATGCCTATGGGGGCGGCTTCCTGTATCATCAGGCGAATGGTCAGGTGGCGCTCGGCTTCGTGGTCGGGCTGGGCTACAAGAACCCGTATCTGAGCCCGTTCGAGGAATTTCAGCGCTGGAAGCAGCATCCGGACATCCGCGCGGTGCTGGAAGGCGGCAAGCGCGTCTCCTATGGCGCCCGGGTTATCAATGAGGGCGGCTGGCAATCCATCCCAAAGCTGGTGATGCCTGGTGCGGCGCTGATCGGCTGCTCGGCCGGCTTTGTGAATGTGCCGCGCATCAAGGGCACGCATACAGCGATGAAATCCGCGATGCTGGCGGCCGACGCCGTGGCGGATGCGGTCGCCGCGGATCGTTCCGGCGATGTACTGGATGCCTACCCAGCCGCGCTGGACGAAAGCTGGATCGTCAAGGAGCTGAAGCTGGTGCGCAATGCCGGCCCGGCGCTTGCCAAGTTCGGCAATATCTTAGGCACGCTGTTCGCCGGCATCGATATGTGGATGCGCACACTTGGCATCGGGCTGCCGTTCACGCTGCGCAACAAGGCCGATCATACCAAGCTCTGGCGCAAGGATGCCGTCCGCAAGATCGCCTATCCCAAGCCGGATGGGGTGATCAGTTTCGACCGCCTCTCGTCCGTCTTCCTCTCGGGCACCAATCATGAGGAGGATCAGCCGGTCCACCTGCAGCTCAAGGACCCGGACGTGCCGATCCGCTACAATCTGCCGCTCTATGACGAGCCGGCCCGGCTCTACTGCCCTGCGGGCGTCTATGAGGTGGTGGAGGATGGCGCCGGAAATCCGCGCTTCCAGATCAACGCGCAGAACTGCGTCCACTGCAAGACCTGCGACATCAAGGACCCGACCCAGAATATCAACTGGGTGGCGCCCGAGGGCGGCGGCGGGCCGACTTATCCGAACATGTAGCTGCGCCTATACCCTCGCTGACGCATAGAAAAACGGGGCCGATCAAGGCCCCGTTTGTTCATCGATCATTGGCGCGATCAGAGAGATCGGCGACCGGTGATGAGCTGGAATACGAACACCACGCCCGCGATGAGCAGAAGGATGTGGATCAGGCCGCCACCGACGTGAAGGACGAATCCAAGCAGCCACAGAACGATCAGAATACCGATGATGGTCCAGAGCATGGAGGTCCCTTTCAACACAATGTTTTGACGATAGGGAGACGGTTTTCGGACGGAATGGTTCCCGTCGCCCTCGGAGTGCGCGGCGTGCCCTTATCACGCAGCCAGCATATGTAGGCGAGACAGCGGCGTTCAGAGCGGCTAAGAGCGCGGCCGTGCTCAGAGAAACCGCCTACGCCAAACTCAACCTTGCCCTTCATGTCCGCGCGCGCCGCGCCGACGGCTATCATGAACTGGAAAGCCTGTTCGCTTTTTGCGCGGATGGCGACGGGCTGAGCGGCACGCTCCGCGAGGACGGCGAGATCGCGTTGCGCATCGAGGGGCCGTTCGCTGATGGCTTGCCGACCGATGAGCGCAATTTGGTGATGCGCGCGGCGCATGCCTTGCAAGCCGTGACTGGCGGCCATCTGGGCGCCGATCTGCTGCTCGAGAAGCACCTGCCGGTTGCTTCCGGCATCGGAGGCGGCTCGGCCGATGCCGCCGCTGCGCTTCGGCTGCTGGTGCGGCTATGGGACGTGCGGCCGATGGAGATCGATTTCCCGGCCATCGCCTCGGCGCTGGGCGCCGATGTGCCTGCATGCCTGGGCTCGGCCACCGTATTCGGGTCGGGCGTGGGTGACCGGCTGGAAATCATCGATCTCGATCTGGCGGAGACGCCCGTGTTGTTGGTCAATCCGCTGATCGCCTGCCCGACCGGGCCTGTGTTCGGCGGATGGGACGGCATTGACCGGGGCGCGCTGGACCCGCTGGCATGGACGCGGGGCCGCAACGATCTGGCGGCGAGCGCTATGGCTCTAGTGCCGGAAATCGAGGACGTGCTGGCGGTGCTGCGCGCGCAGCTTCCCCAAATTGCCCGCATGTCCGGCTCCGGTGCGACCTGCTTTGCCGTTTTCGCGAGCGAGGCCGAGCGGGACGCCGCCGCCGACCGCATCATCGCCGACCATCCCGACTGGTGGGTGATGACCAGCCTGCTGCGCTGAACGCGTGGTCTTTTGGCCGGCCGCAAACTGCGCTAGGCCATGGACATGACTGCTGCGTTTCAAATCCTGGGCGATCCGTCCGCACCGATTCTGATCATCGCCGATCACGCCTCCAATCATGTGCCGGAGGATATCGATCTCGGTCTGCCCGCTGCCGTGCTGGAGGAGCATATCGCGGTCGACATCGGCGTCGCGCAGGTCGCGCGGCTGCTGGTGGATCAGGGCGGGTGCTGCGCCATTCTGGGCGGCGTTTCGCGCCTTGTGATCGATTATAATCGCGAGGCGGATTCGGCCGGGCTGGTCCCGGTGCATAGCGATGGCCACCATATCGAGGGCAACAGCACCGCCGAAGTCGCCGACCGTCTCGTGCGCTTCTACGATCCCTATCATGCCGAGGTCGCCGCGCTGGCCGGGCAGGGGCATCGGCCGTTCCTGCTCTCGTTGCACAGTTTTACGCCGCAATTGCGCAGCCGGCCCGAGGAGGCGCGCCCATGGGGCATCGGCGTGCTCTACAATCAGGACGATCGCGGCGCGCGGATCGCCATCCCACTGCTGGCCGCCGCCGGGCTGGTGGTCGGCGATCAGGAGCCCTATTCGGGCAAGCTGCTCAATGCGACGATGAACCGCCATGCCGAGGCCCGAGGGCGGCCCTATCTTGGCATCGAGATGCGGCAGGATCTGGTGAGCGACGGCGCCGGTCAGGCGCGGCTGGCGGGCATCATCGGCCCGGTGCTGCGCGCCTGCCACGCGGCCTTTTCCTGAGAGCGGCTCGCAACAGGCGTGTTTTGCGCCCTCCATGCTTGCAAGCCGCCCCGCAACGGGCCTAGAGCGCTGCCCGCAGGAAGGTGAATGAAATGACCCACAGCTTCGACAAATCCAAACTCCCCAGCCGCTACGTCTCCGTTGGCGTCGAGAGCGCCCCCCACCGCAGCTATTATTACGCGATGGGCTGGAAGGAAGAGGATATTGCCAAGCCGTTCGTAGGTCTCGCCTCCGCCGGCAATGACAGCGCGCCGTGCAACACCACACTGGATACGCAGGCCAATTGGGCGCGCGAGGGCGTGATGGCTGCGGGCGGCACGCCGTTCCGGTTCAACACCATCACGGTGACCGATGGCATCGCCATGGGCCATCAGGGCATGAAGAGCAGCCTCGTCAGCCGCGAGGTCATCGCGGACTCGGTCGAACTCTCGGTGCGCGGCCACTGCTATGACGCGCTGGTGACCTTCGCCGGTTGCGACAAGTCGCTCCCCGGCATGATGATGGCGATGCTGCGCCTCAACGTGCCCAGCATCTTCGTCTATGGCGGCTCCATCCTTCCCGGCCAGTATAAGGATCGCGAGGACCTGACCGTCATCGACGTGTTCGAGGCTGTCGGGCGGTTCGCCGCCGGCAATTGCCCGCTCTCGGAAGTCACCGCCATCGAGAAGGCGGCCTGCCCGGGTCACGGCGCATGCGGCGGCCAGTATACCGCCAACACCATGGCCTGCGTCGGCGAGGCCATCGGCCTGTCGCTGCCGAACAGCAACATGGTGCCGGCGCCCTATAAGAGCCGTCAGGAAATCGCTGTCGCGGCAGGCAAGCAGATCATGGAGCTGCTCAAGATCAACCTGCGCCCGCGTGACATCTGCACGCGCGAAGCCTTTGAGAATGCCGCCCGCATCGTCGCGGCGACCGGCGGTTCCACCAATGGCGCGCTGCACCTTCCGGCCATGGCCAATGAATGCGGCATCGACTTCTCGCTGTTCGACGTGGCCGAGATCTTCAAGACGACGCCGTACATGGCTGACCTCAAGCCGGGCGGCAAATATGTCGCCAAGGACATGCATGCCGCCGGCGGCATCTACATGCTCATGAAGTCGCTGGCCCAGACCGGCCTGCTGCACCTCGATTGCATGACCGTCACCGGCAAGACGCTGGGCGAGAATATCGACGAGGTAACGTGGAACCCGGACCAGAAGGTCATCTACGACGCCAAGACCCCGATCACGCCGACCGGCGGTGTCGTCGGCCTCAAGGGCAGCCTTGCGCCGGAAGGAGCGATCGTGAAGGTCGCGGGCATGAAGCGCCTGCAGTTCACCGGCATCGCGAAGGTGTTCGAGCGCGAGGAAGAGGCCTTCGCCGCCGTCGAGGCGCAGCAGATCGTAGACGGCGATGTCGTCGTGATCCGCTACGAAGGCCCCAAGGGCGGCCCCGGCATGCGCGAGATGCTCTCGACCACCGCTGCGCTTTACGGGCAGGGACTGGGCGAGAAGGTGGCCCTCATCACGGACGGGCGCTTCTCGGGCGGCACGCGCGGCTTCTGCATCGGCCATGTCGGCCCGGAAGCAGCGGACGGCGGCCCCATCGCGCTGGTCGAGAATGGCGATACGATCAGCATCGATGCCGAGGCCGGCACGATCGATCTGGTGGTCGACGAAGCCGTGTTGGCCGAGCGCCGGGCGAAGTGGCAGCCGCGCCAGAATGATTATCAGGCGGGTGCCCTGTGGCGCTACGCGCAGAATGTCGGCCCGGCTTGGCAGGGCGCGGTGACGCATCCCGGCGCCAAAGCGGAGAAGCATGTCTTCGCTGATATCTGACGTATACGCCCCCTTCCTGTTCAGAGGAGGGGTGGCGTGCGCTTTGGCGCGCCTCTTGGGGCAATCACACCGCCGTGCTCCTGCGAAGGCAGGAGCCCAGGGCGTATGCGACTGTTCTGACCGCCCTAGGCTCCTGCCTTCGCAGGAGCACAGTGGTGGATCAGGAAACCTACGCTCTTCGCGATGCAGTCAGCAATGACCGCCGCGCCCATCCTCACCGTCGCCCAGATGCGCGCAGCCGAGCAGGCGCTGTTCGATGCCGGCACAGATCCCTACGCCCTGATGCGCCGGGCCGGCGAGGGCGCGGCGGAAGTGATCTTCCGCGCGGGCGCGATGCGCGATGTGCTGGTGCTCTGCGGCCCCGGCAACAATGGCGGGGACGGCTTCGTCATCGCCCGTGCCCTGCGCGATCTGGGCGTGCCCGTCCGCGTGGCGGCGCTGGGCGAGAGCGGAACGGACAGCAGCCGCAAGGCGCGCGCCGATTGGGGCGGCCCGGTCGAGGATATCATGCTTGCCGAACCGGCGACGCAGTTGGTGGATGCGCTGTTCGGCATCGGCCTCACGCGCGGCCTGTCGCCGGAGCTGGCGGTGCGGCTCGGCGCCTTGGTGGAGGCCGCGCAACTGAGCTACGCCATCGACGTGCCAAGCGGCGTGGAGAGTGATGCCGCGCTCGCGCTCTCCCCAGTGCCGGTCTTCACCCATTGCCTCTCGCTGGGCGCTTGGAAGCCCGCCCATATGCTGATGCCGGCGCTCGGCTTCGCCCATCAGCGCTGGCTTGTCGACATCGGCATCGAGGCGCCGGTGGACGCCGTGCGGGTTCTTCAACCGCCATCGATCCGGCCTCCGGACCGTGATGCCCACAAATATTTGCGCGGTCTGGTCTGCGTCGTGGCCGGCGCGATGCCGGGCGCGGCCGCGCTCGCAGCGGAGGCGGCGGCGCACAGCGGTGCTGGCTATGTGCGGCTGATCGGGCAGACTGCGCCGGCCAGTCCCCAAAGCCACGCCATTGTGTGCAGCGAGCACTTCGAGGTGGATCGCGCCAAGGCGCTTCTCGTCGGCCCCGGCCTTGGGCGCGATGATGTCGCATGGCGCACGCTCCTCACGGCCTTGAGGGCAGGGGTGCCGACCGTCGCCGATGCGGATGCTTTATGGCTCATGGGCACGCGCGGTCGGCCGGAAGCGCCACCTCCTGCCGTCGTCACTCCGCATGAAGGCGAGTTCCGCCAGTTGTTCGGCGAACAATCGGGCAACAAGATCGATCGCACCCGCGCGGCGGCGGCCGATATCGGTGCCGTCGTGGTGCATAAAGGCGCGGACAGCGTGATCGCCGCGCCCGATGGACGCTGCGTCGTCGCCCCGCCGGCTTCGGCATGGCTCTCGACCGCCGGCACGGGTGATGTGCTCGCCGGCTTGTGCGCGGGCCGTCTGGCGGTTACGGGCGATGCCTTCACCGCTGCCTGTGAGGCCGTCTGGCTGCATGGCGAGGCTGGCCGCCGTGCCGGCGCGGCCTTCATTGCCGACGATCTCGTCGGTTGCCTTCCTGCTGCCCTTGCGAGTGCCTCATGACCAGCCCCGATCCCGATCTTATCGTCCGCATTGCCGCGCGAGGCGATGGCGTGACGGCGGATGGCCGCCATGTGGCGCTGAGTGCGCCGGGCGACCGTCTGCGCGCCGATGGCAGCATCGAGGCCGGCCCGCATCATGTGACGCCGCCGTGCCGGCATTTCCCGCAATGCGGTGGCTGCCAGCTCCAGCATCTCTCTGACGACGCCCTCACCGATTATGTGGGTGACCGGGTCGCGGGAGCGCTGGCCGGGCAGGGGCTGAGCGCGCAGGAGGTCGCGGCGCCGCACGTCTCGCCGCCGCATAGCCGTCGTCGGGCCAGCCTGCGGGCGCTGCGGCTCGGCAAGCGCATCCAGTTCGGCTTCTCGGAGCAGGGCAGTCATAAGCTTATCGATCTGCGCGAATGCCCGGTACTGGACCCGCACCTTTTCGCGCTCGTCGCCCCACTACGCGCGCTCTTTGCGACGATGCTGCCGGATCGCCAGCCCGGCGAGGCGGATTTGACGCTGGTGGACCAGGGCGTGGATGTCGTCCTTTCAGGCCTGCGGGTCGATGGCCTCGCGCATACCGAGGCGCTGCTTGAGTTCGCCCGGGAGAACCAGCTCGCCCGGCTCATCCTGATCGATGACGATGCCCCGATGACCATCTGGGAGCCGGAGCCGGCGACGGTGCGCTTTGGCAAGGTCCTCACTGGCTACCCGCCACGCGCCTTCCTGCAGGCGACGCAGGACGGGGAGGCGGCTCTGGTTGCCGAGGTGCGTCAGGCATTGGGGGGCGCAGCCATGGTGGCTGACCTGTTCGCGGGTCTCGGCACCTTCGCCCTGTCCGTCGCCAATGATGTGCCGGGGCGCAAAGTCTATGCGGCGGAGGCCGCCCGCGATCTGGTGATGGCCCTGCGCGGCGGGGGCAATCGCCTGCCCGGTCGCATCTTCCCGGAGCATCGCGACCTGTTCCGCCGTCCGCTCACCCCGGCGGAACTCAACCGCTTCGATGCCGTCGTGCTCGATCCGCCTCGTGCCGGCGCGCGCGAGCAGGTGGCGCAGATCGCGGCCTCACGGGTGCCGCTGATCGTCTATGTCTCCTGCAATCCGGCCAGCTTCGCGCGGGATGCAGTGATGTTGGCCGAGGCAGGCTACCGCATCGAGCGGGTGAAGCCCGTCGGCCAGTTCCGCTGGTCGACCCATGTCGAGCTGGTCGCGACCTTCAGGCGCTGAGCCGTAGCGCGGCGAGCAGGCCGTTGACGGCCAGCACCGCCAGCAGGATCGACGAGAGGAAAAACAGGCTGGCGCGCACCGGAATGGTGTTCACCTTCGCTTGCCACACGCTGTGGACGATGCGGATGCCCACATAGGCCCAGGCGAGGGCGATGTTGGCCGTCGTGCCCTGGCCGAGTAGCGCCAGGCCGATCGCCGTCACGTAGAAGATCGTCGGCTGCTCCATCAGATGCGCATAATTGTGCGCCGGCCAGTTGATCTCGCGCGGCAGCATCCGGTCGAGATCCTGCCCGCGTCCGCCGCGTGCCTGCTCGGGCGAGATTTTGAGCTTGCTGAGCGCCGGGAGCCGCAGCGCGACCATCCAGATGAGCATCACGATGGACCAGAGCACCAGCGCAAACACCGGCAGCAGCAGATTGACCGACATGAAAAAGCCTCCCCGAAACTTGTCCGGGGAGGCTGTCTCATTCTGCCAGGCTTGGCAATCCGCTTTAGCGGCGCAGTTGCACCACGTTGGACTGCTGCGGGGCCGGCTCTTCCTCACGGTAGAGGCTCGCCATCGGCTCGTCAGCGACCTGTGCGACGCTCTCCGCGCCGAAGCCGTTGAAGTCGGTGCGCATGGCATTGCCATAGGCGCCGAGCATCCCGATCTCGATATAATCGCCCGCCCGCACGTCAGCAGGGAGCATGAACGGGCCGGCCATATGGTCCATGTCGTCGCAAGTCGGGCCATAGAAGCTGAAGGCTTCCTGATCCGCCTCATTGGCTTCGGCGCGCAGCAACTGCACGGGGAAGCGCCAGCCAAGATGCGCAGCATCGAACAGCGCGCCATAGGCGCCGTCGTTGATGAACAGCTCGTTGCCGCGACGCTTTTCCACGCGCACGAGCAGCGAGCTATATTCCGCGCACAATGCCCGGCCCGGCTCGCACCACAGCTCGGCCGAATAGGAAATCGGCAGGCTCTCGAAGGCGCGGTGAATGGCCGAGAAATAATGGCCGAGCGGCGGCGGCTCCATGCCGGGATAGGTGGAGGGGAAACCGCCACCCACATCCACGATGTCCACCGTCACCGATGCATCGACAATCGCGGCGCGCACGCGCTCGATCGCCTGCACATAGGCGTGGGGCGACATCGCCTGGCTGCCGACGTGGAAGCAGATGCCGAGCGCATCGGCCGCCTGACGGGTGGCCTGCAGCAGCTCGCGCGCATCGGCGAGATCGCAGCCGAATTTGGAGGCGAGGCTCAGCTTGCTGTGCTCGGAGGAGACGCGCAGGCGCACGCACAGCTCAAGGTCCGGCGCGCCACGGGTGGCCCGCACGATCTTCTCCAGCTCCTCGAGCGAATCCAGCGAGAAGGTCCGCACGCCATGCTTGAAATAGGCCTCGCGAATGGCTTCCTCGGCTTTCACCGGATGCATGAAGCAGAGCTTGGCCTGCGGCAGCGTCCGCGCGACCAGCCGAACCTCGGCAATGGACGCGACATCGAAATGCGTGATTCCAGCCGCCCACAGCGTTTCCAGCAATGCGGGCGAGGGATTGGCCTTGACGGCATAGAGCGAGCGCCCCGGGAACTTCGTCGAGAAGTATCGAGCTGCGCGGGCAGCTGCCTGCGGGCGAATAAGCGTTACCGGTGCTGCCGGTTTGAGGGAGAGAGCTACCCCCAGCGCGCTATGATGCTTGTACAACTCAAGGGACCTCCAGTGGATTGCAGTCGAAAAGAGCTGCCTTGCGGTGGAAGTCCCATGGGGCAGCAGGGGTGCGCATATATGACCTGCGGACCCCCCTGTAAAGATCGGGGGGCAAAATTGAGTCACGCGCTGCGGCGCTGGAAAGTGCCGGAAAGTCTGGCTTTTTCGTAATGGCGCTGCAGCGATGGCGCAATTTCGGTGCAGGATCGGACGTGTCGCAAACCCGCCGGATCGGGTGGCGCGGTTGCGGCGAGTCGAATCTGAGCGCGAATGCGCTTCAATCAGCGGCGCCGTCGCGCATCGCGATGTCGCTCAGGAACCGCTCCACCCGCCGCGAGAGGCTGCTCGATGAGTCGCTCAGATCATGAGCCGTCCGTGCCAGATCCTGCGCGCCTTCAGCAGCGGATCGCGCATTGCCGGAGATGCGCACGATATGCGCCTCGATGTCCTTGCTGGCCGAGGCCGCCTGTTCGGTGCCGGCGGCGAGATGGAGGGAGAGGGCTCGCTGCGCGCTGACCGTCGCGGTGACGCCATCTGCGATCTGCTTGACGCTGGCGATGACGCGCTCGAGGCCCGCTTGTGCCCCGGTCACCGCCGCGACCGTGCCTCGAACCGTCAGCGCATGGGTGCGAATATCCTGCGCAGCGGCGCCCGTCTTCTGGGCAAGGGCGCGCACTTCATTGGCGACGACGGCAAAGCCGCGCCCGGCTTCTCCAGCCCGCGCCGCTTCGATCGAGGCGTTGAGCGCGAGCAGCTTGACCGATCGGGCCAGCGTTTCGATCGTGACGGTGATCGTTTCGATGGATTGCGTGGCCTGATCGAGCGCCTGCGCTTGCGCGGCGCTGGCGTCCACTCGGGAAACGGCTTCGGCGGCGACAGCCCGCGCCTGCTCCGTTTCCTGGTCGAGCCGCCCGAGCGATTGCACCAATGCGGCGCTGGAGCGCGCCACCTCGTCCATCATCGCGCCGGTCTGGCCGGCGGCGGTGAGCACGTGCAAGGCGTGGTCGGTATTGTCCTGGCTCCGGGTGGCGGTGCCGTTGGCCGTATCCTGGAGCAGCGAAGCCATATCGCCAAGCGCCGTAGAGAGGCTCTGGATGTCCTGCTCGAAGGCCGCGCTCACCGCGCGTAGTCGCGCCAGTTCCGCGTCGCGCGCGCGCCGCTGCCGCACCTCCTGCGCGTTGATCGCCCCGAGAATGGCGGCATTCGGGACGAAGCCGGCATAGCGGCCCCCGCGCGTCACGATAATCGCTTCCTTGCCACCGTCGCGCGCATGGACGGCGAGCAGGCCGGCAAGGCCTTTGTCCATCTCGACCACCGGACAGTGCTGCATCCGCTCGCCAAAGGCGATGGTGATGCCGGGATTGCTCAGCAGGGCATAGCCATAGGGGTTGAAGAGGATATTGCGGACATCCTCCTCATAGATGGCGCCAATTGGGCGATCCGCCTGATCGACCAGCGGGAGAAGCCGCAAGCCCATGTGCTGGCGAAACAGCGCGACAATCTCCATGGACGAGGCGCCTTGCCGCGCCTTGATCTGTTCGCTGCCCGGCATCCGCAGCCGGGCGACAGCGTCCTCGTCATCCTGTCCGTCGATCTGGAAAGAGGCCGCATGCATCATGCCACGCCTCTAGAAGCCGGACGGTAAACTTTTGGTTATCCAGTTCGAATGAGGCGAGGGAATTCAAGGGCTTATTGTGACAGTTTTATGTCATTTCCATGTCAGCTCAGCCGGCCCTTGAAGTCCTCATAGCTGAACTGGCGGATTTCTTGCAGTTCGTCCGTCTCGCTGTCCCACAGCCAGATGAAGGGCAGCGGCACGCCGTTGAAGGTGTTGGTCTTCACCATCGAATAATGCGCCTGATCGAGGAAGGCGATGCGACGGCCCGGCTCGGCGGGGACGGGCAGGCCATAGTCGCCGATGATGTCCCCTGCGAGGCAGGAGGGGCCACCCAGCCGCACCAGATCGCCACCGGGTTGCTCGCCGAGCATGGCGGGGCGATAGGGCGCCTCGATCACGTCCGGCATGTGGCAGGTGGCGGAAATATCCACGATGGCCACCGGCATGCCGTTGTCGATCACGTCGAGAATCTCGCCCACGAGGATGCCCGCATCCAGCGCTACGGCCTCGCCCGGCTCCAGATACACGTCGAGCCCGGTCTCACGGCGGACCTGCTGGAGGAAGGCGACCAGCTCATCGCGCTGATAGTCGGCGCGGGTGATATGATGGCCACCACCGAAGTTCAGCCATTTGAGCTGAGGAAAGAAGCGCTTGAGGCTAGGCTCGACCGAGGCCCATGTCCGGCCAAGCGGCACGAAATCCTGCTCGCACAGCGTATGGAAATGAATGCCGTCCACGCCCTCAAGATGCTCAGGGAGTAGCTGGTCGATGGGGAAGCCGAGCCGGCTGTTGGGCTGGCAGGGATCATATTTCGCCACCTCGCCCTCGGCATGGAGCGGATTGATCCGCAGCCCCACGTCAAAGCTCATGCCCTGCGCGCGCTGCGCGTCGAGAATGGGCCGGAAGCGCGCGTGCTGGCCGGGCGAATTGAAGATGATATGGTCAGAAAGCACGCAGATCTCGGGCAGGTCCGCCGCCTTGTAGCCAGCGCAATAGGTCGCGACCTCGCCCTTCTCATCCAGCCCGGTATATTCTTCGCGGCCCAGTCGGGCCTCGTAGAGGCCGGAGGCGCAGATGCCGTCGAGATAGGCCGAAACAGTCGGCCCGAGCGACCACATCGAGAAGGCCTTGAGCGCGGCCAGCATCTTGATGCCACCCCGGTCCCGCACGTCCTTGAGGATCGTCAGGTTGCGGCGGATGGCGGCGGCATCGACCACAAAGGCGGGCGAGGGCACGCGATTGAGGTCGAAGCGCGCAAAGGCGCCGGGGTCGCCGGCTCGGGTTTCCATGGGGTCAGCTCCGCTCAAATCATGTCATGGCGCGGCTGCAACCGCCGCGCCTTCATCGATGCACCGATCAGTCGATGCACATAGACCGAACGACCTTGCCGCCATCGAGTTCGGCAAAGCATCCGAATAATTTGTTGTCGGCCTGGCAGCGGCCGGGCGCCTTCTGCTCATCGAGCGGCAGCGCGCCGTTCTTGCCGGGCTGGGCGAGACAGCGGCCCTGACAGTCCTTCTTCGAGGCGCAGCTCTTGCCCGCATCCGCATAGGGCACGACGCACATGACTGTCTGCGCGCGTCCCCGTGCCTGCAGCGAGCCGCCCTGGCGCGCGCAACTGTTCAGCTCGGAAGACGGCACGCCATCGACCAGGCCGATCTGCGGCGCGCAGCCTCCCAGAGCGAGCGTCAGGACGGCGCTCGCCAGCCCGATGCGGATGCGCAGGGCGCCCATCAGAAAGGCAGCGGTCCGTCGAGTTCCTTCACCTGCCACGGCAGGCCATGCTTGTTCAGCATGTCCATGAACGGGTCGGGATCGAGCTGCTCGATGTTGAACACACCAGCGCCGGACCACAGGCCCTGCAGCATCAGCGCCGCCCCGATCATCGCCGGCACGCCCGTGGTGTAGCTCACCGCCTGGTTGCCGGTCTCGGCATAGGCATCCTCATGGTCGCAGATGTTGTAGACGTAGAGGGTCTTGTCCTTGCCGTCCTTGCCAAGGCCGGTGGCAATATCGCCGATGTTGGTCTTGCCCTTGGTCGTCGGGCCAAGGCTGGCGGGCTCGGGCAGCACGGCCTTGAGGAACTGCAGCGGGATGATCTCCACGCCATTGTAGATCACCGGGTCGATCCGCGTCATGCCAACATTCTGCAGCACTTCGAGATGCTTGAGATAAGCATCGCCGAAGGTCATCCAGAAGCGGATGCGCTTGATCTCGGGCAGATGCTTGGCAAGGCTCTCCAGCTCCTCATGATACATGAGGTACATGTTCTTGGGCCCGACCTGCTCGAAGTCGAAGCTCTGCTTGTAGGAGAGGGCGGGGGTCGTGACCCACGCACCATTCTCCCAGTGCCGTGCGGGCGCGGTCACTTCACGAATGTTGATCTCGGGATTGAAGTTGGTGGCGAAGTGCTGGCCATGATCGCCCCCATTGCAGTCCAGAATATCGAGCGTGTCGATCCGCTCGAAATGATGCTTCTTGAGCCAGCTCGCGAAGACGCTGGTGACGCCGGGATCGAAGCCGGAGCCGAGCAGCGCCATGAGGCCGGCATCCTTGAACCGGTCCTGATAGGCCCACTGCCAGCTATATTCGAAATGCGCCTCATCGCGCGGCTCGTAATTCGCCGTGTCCATATAATTGACGCCCGCAGCAAGGCAGGCATCCATGATCGCGAGATCCTGATAGGGCAGGGCCAGGTTTACGACCAGCTTGGGGCCGATCTGCTTGATGAGCGCGGTCGTTGCGGCCACGTCGTCGGCGTCCAGCGCATAGGTGCTGATGGCAACGCCCGTGCGCTCTTTCACGGAGGCGGCAATCGCATCGCATTTGGAGACCGTGCGGCTGGCGAGGTGAATGTCGCTGAAGATGTCCACATTCATCGCCATCTTGTGGACCGCGACCGATCCGACGCCACCTGCGCCGATGACCAGCACCTTGCTCATCTGTTAGTCTCCATGAAGTCGAATCGACAAGCGCCTGCATATAGGGGGGCTCTGTGACAGAACAAGAATTGCTCGATCCGCTTCGTGCGCCGAGCCGCGAAGGCGTGTTGCGCGCGGCGGACAAGATTGCCGCGCTGCTGCCGCCCACGCCGCTTTTGCCTCTGGAGGTCCAGGGGCGGACGATCTGGTGCAAGGCGGACATGCTCCAGCCCATCGGTGCCTTCAAGATCCGGGGCGCCTGGCATCGGCTCAGCGATCTGACGGCGGAGCAGCGGGCGCGCGGGGTGGTCGGCGTCTCCAGCGGCAATCACGCGCAGGGCGTGGCTTGGGCCGCCCGGCGGCTCGGCATCGCCGCGACCATCGTGATGCCGAGCAATGCGCCCCGCGCCAAGCTGGCGGCGACCCTGGCGCTGGGCGCCAAGGTCCATCTCTATGATCGCGCGAGCGAGGATCGCGACAGCATCGCTGCCGATCTGGTCGCGACGACCGGCGCGACCCTCGTTCATGCCTATGGCGATCCGTGGATCATCGAGGGGCAGGGCACGCTCGGGATTGAAGCGACGGCGCAAATGAAGTCGCAACTCGGGCGCGGACCCGATCGCATCGTTGCCTGCTGCGGGGGCGGGGGCCTCTCTGCCGGTCTCGCGCTGGCCTGCCCGGATGCGGAGCTCTATCTCGCCGAGCCGGAAGGCTATGACGATCTGCTTCGCTCGCTCGCCGTCGGCAGCATCCAGTCGGTGGACGACCTGGCCTTACCTACCGATTGCGACGCGCTCCAGACGCCGCGCACCTTCCCGATCAATTTCGCGGTGTTGCAAGGCCGGGCCAGCGGCGGTGCCGCCGTGACGCCGATGGAGGTCGCGCAGGCCATGCGGGTGGTCTTCGAGAAGCTCCATCTGGTCGTTGAGCCCGGCGGCGCTGCGGCGCTGGCTGCCGTGCTCGCGGGCAAGGTGCTGGTGACCGATGCGACGCTCGTTACCCTCTCGGGCGGCAATGTCGACCGGGAGACGTTCACCCGCCTGCTGGAGCTCGCCGACCGGGCGGGCTGAGGCTCACAGCAGCGAATCCACCAGCCGGGCGATGTTCTCGGCGAGCCGCCGGGTGCGCGAGCGCGCGCGCCATGCTGCCGGCGTCAGCGTCGTGGAGGCGGCGAGATAGCCGTCATGAATTGCCAGCACCTGCGCAATCGAGGTGGCGTCATAGATCAGCAGGCTCGCCTCTTGGTTGAGCTGGAACGAGCGCAGGTCGACATTGCTCGATCCCACCACGGCCAGCTGGTCATCGATGCTGAGCGTCTTGGCGTGGAGCAGTTCGTTGGGGAACAGGTGGATCGAGACGCCGGCGTCCAGCAGCTCCTGATAGAAGGAGCTTTGCGAGAGGCGAACGAGCGGCTGATCCGCCACGCGCGAGAGAATGAGGTCGACCTTGACCCCGCGCGCCACCGCTGCGCCCATGGCGCCGAGCACGTCCTCGCCCGGCACGAAATAAGGGCTGACCATGACGACGTGCTGGCGCGCCTGATGCAATTGCCAGACCAGCAGCGTCTCGAACCCGGCGAGCGGATAATCCGCGCCGCTCGGCAGCAATTGCAGGCATGCGGTCCCGGCGGTGTCCGTCGGGGCAGGGGAGGCGCCGGGCGGATCGCCAGACTCCAGCGACCAGTCGGCACGCACCAGCGCCGCCATGCTGGCGACGACTGGCCCCGTCACCCGCGCGACCAGTTCGCGATTGACCACGCCGGGCCGGAAATCGCGCGCGACGATGTTCTGGGAGCCGGCATAGCCGATCCTGTCGTCGATCACGAAGAGCTTGCGATGATTGCGCATATCGCGCCGGGTTCGCGCCCGGATCAACCGCAACGGCAGCGTTTCGCACACGCGCACCCCCTTGGCGCGTAGCAGCGCCTGCGTCCCGCGCCGCCATGGGCGCGAGCCGACCGGATCGAACAGCACCCGCACGTCCAGACCGCGCTGGACGGCCCGGCCGAGCGCGGCGGCCACGCGCTGGCCCACGGCATCGTCGGCGAAGATGTAGACGAGCAGGTGGACGGACTGTTCGGCGGCATCGATATCCGCGACGAGCCGGTCCACCACCGCATCATAAGCGTCGATAAGCGTGATGGCATTGCCGTCAGTGGCGGGCATATGGCCCAAAGTGCGTGCGAGCGCCGCGATGGGCTCCGCATCGGCAAGCGCGGGCTGATGCCGCTGCTGCGCTTGCGCGGTCGCGGCGAAGAAGGGCTGCAAGGCGCCGAACCGCTCGCGCCGCCACGCCGGGAAGCGCGGACTGCCGATGGCGAGAAACAAGAGCAGGCCGGGCACCGGCAGGAAGAAGATCAGCAGCAGCCACGCCCGCGCCGCCGCAGGTGTCCGCCGCAAGGGCACGACGGCAAGCGCGCCGAGGCGGATGAGCCATTCCAGCGCGTACCAGATCTGATCGAGATGGGGTGATGACCCTGCCATGCCCGATCCTAGCGTGAGCGCTCCGCCAGAGCCAAGACCATTGCACGCAGCCTCGTCACCAATCTGCCATCGCGCGGTCACGGGCCTGACATGCATGGCGCCTAGCGGGGCGTCAGGTGGACCAACAGGGGAGCCGTTCATGCCGCATGTCATCGATCGCGCCGTCATCAATCATGAGGCGACCACGCGCGAAGGCCTTCTCGAACGCGCCTTCGCCTTCGCGTTTCGGGGCCTGGTCTATGCGCAGATCTGGGAAGACCCGGTGGTGGACATGGCGGCGCTGGCGATCACGCCGGAGAGCCATGTCGTGACCATCGCCAGCGGCGGCTGCAATGTGCTCTCCTATCTGACCGCCGATCCTGCGCGCATCACGGCGGTCGATCTCAACACGGCGCATATTGCGCTCAATCGGCTGAAGCAGGTCGCGGCGCAGCAATTGCCCGATTATGCGAGCTTTCACCGCTTCTTTGCCGAGGCCGACAGCGCGGAGAATCTTCGGGCCTATAAGGCCTATATCCGCCCGCATCTGGACGAGACCGCGCGCCGCTATTGGGAAGGGCGCGATCTGGTGGGGCGCCGCCGCATCGGCATGTTCCGCTCCGGCGCATACAAGCGCGGGCTGCTCGGCGGCTTCATCGGTGCGGCGCATCTGGTGGCGCGGCTGTACCGCATTGATCCGCGCGAACTGCTGGCCGCCCGGGACATGGATGAGCAGCGCCGCATCTTCGAGGCGCGACTGGCGCCGATCTTCGAGCGCAAATTCATCCGCTGGCTGACCGACCAGCCCGCCTCGCTCTTCGGCCTCGGCATTCCTCCGGCGCAATATGATGCGCTTGCCGGCGATGAGAAAATGGCCGCCGTGCTGCGCAAGCGGCTTGAGCGGCTCGCCTGCGACTATGATCTCAAGGCCAATTATTTCGCCTGGCAGGCCTTCGGGCGCGGCTATGGCCGCCATGCGGATGCGCCGCTGCCGCCCTATCTCCAGCAGGATCATTATGAGGCGGTGAAGGCGCGCGCCGACCGGGTCGATATCCGTCACGCCAATATGACTGACTGGCTCGCCCAGCAGCCGGATGCCAGCGTGGATCGTTATGTGCTGCTGGATGCGCAGGACTGGATGAACGACGCGCAGTTGATTGCGCTCTGGTACGAGATCACCCGCACAGCCCGCCCCGGTGCGCGGGTGCTCTTCCGCACGGCGGCCGAGCCAAGCCTGCTGCCGGGGCGCGTGCCTGATCAGATTCTGGAGCGATGGCATTATCATGGCGAAGACTCGCTGCGCTTCACCCGCGCCGACCGCTCGTCCATTTATGGCGGCGTGCATCTCTACAGTTTGAAGGGCTAGGCTGTGTCGCACATGGACCGCATCGGCGCGGCAAGCGAGCGCCATGCCGGCGCGATGGATGCGCAATATGCGCTGCAGCGGCATGTCTACGACATCACCCGCAAATATTATCTGCTGGGGCGGGATCGGCTAATCCGCGATCTGGCCGTGCCCGCTGGCGGATCGGTGCTGGAGATCGGTGTGGGCACCGGGCGCAATCTCGCGCTGGTCGCCCGGCATTATCCGCAGGCGCGGCTCTTCGGGCTCGATATCTCGGCGGAAATGCTCAAGTCCGCGCAGCGCAATATTGCGCATGCGGGGGCGCACTCGCGCACGCTGCTGGAGCGCGCCGATGCCGCCCGGTTCGACCCGCAGGCCTTGTTCGGCGAGCCGGGCTTTGACCGGGTCTATATCAGCTACAGCCTCTCGATGATCCCGCAATGGGAGGCCGCGCTGGCGCAGGCGCTCTCGGTCGTCGAACCGGGCGGGTCGCTCCATATCGTCGATTTCGGCCAGCAGGAGCGGTTGCCCGCCTGGTTCCGGGCGGCGTTGCGGGGCTGGCTCGATCGCTTTCACGTCACGCCGCGCGAGCCGCTCTTCGCCGTGGCCCACGGCCTTGCCGCGACCTATGGCGCGGACCTGTCCTGCCGTGCCCTGTATCGCGGCTACGCCTGGAGCGTGACGATCCGGCGGTGAGCGCCGTCGATTTCGGCTGCGTCCGGGCCGTGCCTGCCTTATGCTGGCGGCCATGGATTTTCATGACCTGATGCTGCGCTATTTCGGCAAGACCGAACTGGAAGAGGTGCCTCCCGAGGCGATGGGCGCCGGAATCGAGCGGATGCGCGTCGATTTCGGGCTGGAGAAGGATCCGGGCCGGCGCTTCGGCCTATGGGCGCTGATGCACATGCTCGGTGGCGCGCCGGACCTGGACGTGGCCTTCAAGGACCCCGCCGAGCGCGCGGCCGCCCGCAATTTCATGGATATGGCCGCGCGGCTCACTGACGCCGACGAAACGGGCTGATGAATTAGCCGAAGCGGCGAAGGGCGGCGAAGAAGGCCTCGCCATAGGCCTCCAGCTTGCGCTCGCCGACACCGCTGACCAGCGCCATGTCCCGCAGCGACTTGGGGCGGATCGCGGCCATGTCGCGCAAGGTGCTGTCATGGAAGATGACATAAGGCGGCACCCCGGCCTCCTGCGCCAGCGTGCGGCGGCACTCGCGTAGGGCCTCGAAAACCGGGTCGTTGACGGGGTTCTCCCCCTTGTCGCGGCCACGCCGGCGTTCCTTCTTCGGCTGGATCACCAGCTCGACGCGCTTCTCGCCCTTGAGATAGCCGCGCGCCGCTGGGCCGAGCGCCAGCCCGCCATGGTCGGTGGTGGTCAGCGCATCATGCACCTGCAGGGCGCGGGCGACCGGCTTGATGAGCGCGGCCTCGTCGCCCTCGATAATGCCGAAGACGGACAGGCGATCATGCCCGCGCTGGGAAATCCGGTCATTACCCCGCCCGGTCAGCACGGCTTCGAGGTGACCGAGGCCAAAGCTCTGGCCGGTGCGGTGGACGGCCGAGAGTAGCTTCTGCGCCGTTAGCGTCGCATCGATGCTGGCGGGCGGCGAGAGGCAATTGTCGCAATTGCCGCAGGTGGGTGGCGGGTTCTCGCCGAAATGGCGTAGCAACACCGCGCGGCGGCAACGTGCCGTCTCGACCAGCGCGCCCAACGCAGCGATCCGCGTGCGCTCGCCGGCCTGACGTTCCGGCTCCACCTCGCTGATCCGCTGGCGTGCGCGCATGAAATCCTCTGCGCCCCACAGCAGCGTCGCCGTCGCCGGATCGCCATCGCGGCCGGCACGTCCGCTCTCCTGATAGTAGCTCTCGATGGACTTGGGCAGGCCGGCATGGACGACGAAGCGCACGTCCGGCTTGTCGATGCCCATGCCGAAGGCCACAGTGGCGACCATCACCATCTCTTCGCTGGCGAGGAACGCGGCCTGATTGGCGGCGCGCAACTCGCCGGGCAGTCCCGCATGATAAGCCAGCACCGGGCGCCCCTTGGCACCGAGCGCCTCGGCAAGCTGCTCGGTCGAGGCGCGGGTTGGTGCATAGATAATGCCGGGGCCGGGATTGGCCGCCAGAATATCGGTGAGCTGACGACGCAGGCCATCGCGCGGCTGCACGAGGTAACGGATATTGGGCCGGTCGAAGCCGGAGATAATCAGCCCATCGGCTGGAATGCCGAGCTGGGTGAGAATATCCTCGCGGGTATGGGCATCCGCTGTGGCGGTGAGCGCGAGCCGGGGGACATCGGGGAAGGCGTCGAGCAGCGGACGCAGCAGGCGGTAGTCGGGGCGAAAATCATGGCCCCATTCCGAGACGCAATGTGCCTCATCGATCGCGAAGAGGCTGAGGCGAGACCGCTCCAGCAGCGCGCGGAATCCGTCGCCCGAGGCGCGCTCCGGCGCCACATAGAGCAGGTCCAGCTCGCCAGCGACCAGCCTGTCCTGCGTCTCGCGCCAGTCGGCATCCACCGACGTGAGGCTCGCCGCGCGAATGCCGAGCGCTCGCGCCGCACGCAACTGGTCGTGCATCAGCGCGATCAGCGGCGAGACCACAACGCAGCAGCCGGGCAAGGCGAGCGCAGGCAATTGGTAGCAGAGCGATTTCCCCGCGCCGGTGGGCATGATCGCGAGCGTCGGTCGGCCCGCCAGCACCCGGTCCACCACTTGCGCCTGCACGCCCCGAAAGGCCTCGAAGCCAAAGACGCTTCGGAGCAGGGCGGCGGGATCGGCAAGCATCGGGCGGCTATAGGGTGGGGAGGGGTGAGGGGGAAGGGCAGAATGGCCCTGCCGACCGTTCATCATCTGTCAGTGCGGCAGAACAGGTGGTTCCTGCCAACGAAAAGCCGCAAAACGGCCGCATCTCATTCGCTTATGTTTCCTCTGCGCCCTCGCGGCTCAGCGCATACTCCACATGGCTCTCGGCCTCGTGAACGCCAATCGTCCAGCCATTGGATTGCGCCAAGGCCGGTACGTCAATTTTCGCCACCGGATCATCGGCCAGCAGCAATACGGAATCATGGTCGCGCATCGCGCGAGCGGCGCGCAGGACGGGCCACGGGCATTTCAGCCCCCGGGCGTCGATGCGCGCCGGATCACTTCTTTTTGTCAAATGGGTTCCGTGCGCTACGCAGGTTTAGCCGGATTGGCACGCCCGAAAAGTCGAGCGCCTTGCGGATGCCATTCACGAGATAGCGGCTGTAGCTCTCCGGCACCTCATCAAGACGCGACCCGAACACCACGAACGTTGGTGGCCGGCTGCGCGCCTGGGTGATGTAGCGCATCTTGATCCGCTTGCCGCCCGGTGCCGGCGGCGGATTGGCTTCCAGCGCCTCATCGAACCAGCGGTTAAGCAGGCTCGTCGGCACGCGCTGCGACCAGCGGCGGCGGGTATCGAATGCCGCTTGCAGCAGATCGTCAATGCCCTTGCCGGTGGCGCCGGATACAGTGAGCAGCGGCACGCCGCGCACCTGCGCAAGCCCGTCTTCCAGCGCCTTGCGGACGCCCTGATACAGCGACGAGCCATTCTCGGCCACGTCCCACTTGTTGAGCGCGATCACGAGCGCACGGCCCTCGCTCAGCACCTTATCGGCAATGCGCAGATCCTGCGCCTCAAGCCCAAGCGTGGCGTCGAGCATCAGCACCACGACTTCCGCGAAATCCACGGCATGAAGCGCATCGGCGACAGAGAGCTTCTCCAGCTTCTCCTGCACTTTTGCGCGCTTGCGCATGCCGGCGGTGTCGATCAGCCGCACCGCGCGCGCCACGCCGTCGGGCGCGTGCCAGGTCCAGTCCACGGCGATGCTGTCGCGCGTGATGCCGGCTTCCGGCCCGGTGATCAACCGCTCTTCGCCCAATATTCGATTGATGATCGTGGACTTGCCGGCATTGGGCCGCCCCACGATGGCGAGCTTGAGCGGCGCGCTGTCGTCCAGCTCGTCCTCGTCCCCCCCATCATCGTCGTCGCCCTCGACGGGTAGGTCCGGCTCGTCCGCCTCGACATGCGGGCGGATCGCCTGGAACAGGTCGGCAAGGCCCTGGCCATGCTCGGCGGAAAAGGCCACCGGCTCATCAAAGCCGAGCGAAAAAGCCTCCATGATGCCGGGGTCGGCAGCGCGGCCCTCGGCCTTGTTGGCGAGCAGCACCACCGGCGTGTTCCCGGCGCGCAGCCAGCGGGCGATATGCTCGTCGAGCGGCGTGATGCCCGCGCGCGCGTCGATCATGAACAAGGCGACCGAGGCACCCTGAACCGCCATTTCGGTCTGCGCGCGCATTCGGCCCGGCAGGGTCTGCGCGTCGTCTTCCTCGAAACCGGCGGTATCCACGATGCGGAACTTGAGGCCAAGCAGTTCGGCATCGCCCTCGCGCCGGTCGCGCGTGACGCCGGGCTGGTCATCGACAAGCGCGAGCTTCTTGCCCACCAGCCGGTTGAACAGCGTGGACTTGCCCACATTCGGGCGGCCGACGATGGCGACGACCGGAAGGCTTCCGGGCGGCGTGTCGCGGTCTGGGCGTTGCCTTTTTGCCATCAGCGAAACGCGAGGATGCGTCCCTCGTCCGTCAGCACGTAAAGCATGTTGTCCGCGACGATGGGCGGCAGGGTGAGGCCCTGCTTGAGGTCGCGCTCCTGCAGCACCTTGCCGCTCGTCGGATCGACGAACGCCATCGCACCTTCGGTGGAGACGAGGATGAGCTTGCCGCCCGCGAGGATCGGGCCGCGCCAACGGATTGGGCCGGTCTTCTTCTTCGGCTTGCGCCAGGCCGGCAGATCGCTGATCCACCGGATCTTGCCGGTGGCGCGGGTGATGGCGAGCAGCTGGGACTTGTCGGTCACCACGAACACCCAGTCGCTCACCACCAGCGGGGTGGCGATGCCGCCGATGTTCAGCTCCCACAGGCGCTGCCCGCTCACCAGCTCATAAGCTGCCATGCGGCCGCCTTCGCCGATGGCGAACACCTGGCCCCGGTCGACCACCGGATCGGCGTCGATATCGGTCAGCATGGCGACTGAGGTGGAGATGCTGGTGCGGCTGAGCGCATCGCCCCACAAAGCGCGGCCATTCTCGTAGCGATAGGCCGTCAGTTCGCCCGAGCTATAGCCGGCGATCACCGAACCCTGCGCCGCCGCCGGAGCGCCGACGCCGAACACGCCCGTCGCTTCCAGCGTGCCGCTGTCCGTCCACACGACCGCACCGTCTGCCTGCGAGAGCGCGAAGAGCTGGTTGTCCTGGCTCATCACATAGGCATTGCCGTTGGAGAGCGTGGGCGCACCGCGCAGCGGGCCGCCTGGCTGCACCTTCCAGATCTCGGCCCCGTCCGCAACGTTCAGCGCCGCGACAGACCCGGCGCCGGACGTGGCGAACAAACGGTCGCCCTCGACACTGACGCCGCCACCGAACTGCACCTGCGAAGGCTGGTTGGGCGAGCGAATGCTCTTCGACCAGAGCCGCGCGCCGGTCTTGGCGTCGAAGGCGGAGACGGTCGCATCGATGTCGATCACGAACAGCTTGCCGCCTGCGACGACCGGCGCTGCGGCCAGCCGGCTGCGCGAGCCGCCGCCGGTCACCGACGCCGACCAAACCTGCTGGATATTGTCGCCGAGCGCGACATGGCCGATGGCCTTGGCGGCATTGCCACCGGATTGCGCCCAAGCCGGGTTCACGACCGGCGGCGGCAGCGTCACCACCTGCGATGCCACGGCGTCGTCCACGGCCAGCACATTGTTGCTGCCCAGAATGGAGGTGCGGTCGCCATGCACGGGGGTCTTGGGGCCGCTCTTCCCGCCGCATCCGGTCAGGAGCAGAAGGGCCGCAGGAATGCCGATCCAGGCGGCGCGATATGATGTGGGATTACGCATCCTCGTGGGTTTCTCTTTCAATGGAATCAGGAGGCAGGCGTGTCAGCGGTCGGCCCGGCTTGCTTGGGCGTCGTCGCCGATCCAAGCATGCTGGCCATTTGTCCGGCGCGCAGCTTGATGGATTCAGGCACCAGCGGATCGTTAGCCATCTCTTTGAAGATCTTGCCGGCCTGATCGCGCTGGCCAGCTTTGAGGTGAGCGATGGCAGTGAGTTCGCCGGCGCTGCCGAACCAGCTATTGCCCGGCATCGCCAGGGGCTTGAGCGCGGCGATCACGTCCTGCGGCTTCATGCTGTCGAAGGCGAGGGCGGTGCGGCGCATCAGCGCGGCGTCCTTGGTCGCGGCGGGCGCCTGCGCGTCGGCCAGAATGGCGTCATAGGCGGCAAGCGCGGTCTTGGCGTCATTGCGTCCGCCTGCCAGTGCGGCCCTGAGCATTTCCGCCTGCGCCCGATAGCCCGGGCCACCTTCGGCCATGATCTGCTTGTACACCCCATCGTCCAGCGTGGCCCGCTGGGCTGCGCTCATCAGCCGGGCGAACTGCTCGCCATTGGCCTCGGCCTTCTGGGTCTGGTGGTGCTGCCAGTAGAGCCAGCCGCCAAAGGCAGCGAGGCCGAGCACGACGACAGCGATGACCAGACGGCCGTAATTCTTCCAGAAGGACAGCAGATCGTCCTGCCGCACGGCATCGTCGATCTCGCGGAGCAGGGCCTCGTTCTGATGTGGCGTCAGGGCCAAGTCTCTATCTCCAGTCGGCTGAAAAAGCGCAGGGGCGCATGAAGGGATTTTGTGGCCGCGGACCTTAGCGGCGGATGAACTCCGCGCAAATCACTTTTTGGCGCCATAAAGCTGGGCCTCGCCGGGGAAGCTGCGTGCGCGCACCTCCTGCGCATATCGGGCCGCCGCATCGCTGATCGTCCCGGCAAGATCGGCATAGCGCTTCACGAAGCGCGGCGTGCGCTCGAACATGCCGAGGAGGTCTTCAGTCACCAGCACTTGCCCGTCGCAGGCTGCCGAGGCGCCGATGCCGATGGTGGGGCAGGGCACGTCTCCCGTGATCTCGATAGCCAGTTCCTCGATCACGCCCTCGATCACCATCGCAAAGCAGCCGGCGGCGGCGACGGCGCGGGCATCGTTGCGGATTTTGGCGGCTTCGGCAGCATCGCGGCCGCGCGGCCCATAGCCGCCGAGCGCGTTCACCGCCTGCGGCGTAAGGCCGACATGGGCGCAGACCGGGATGCCCCGCTCGCTCAGAAAGGCGATGGTCGGTGCCATGGCCTCGCCGCCTTCCAGCTTCACGCCGGCAGCGCCGGTTCCCTTCATCAGGCGGGCGGCGCTTGCGAAGGCTTGCTCCGGCGAAGCCTCATAGCTCCCGAACGGCATGTCGATGATGACGGCGCTGTGATAGCTGCCGCGCACGACCGCAGCGCCATGGGCG
The DNA here is from genome assembly GCF_025961775.1 of Sphingobium sp. B12D2B. Taxonomy (NCBI): domain Bacteria; kingdom Pseudomonadati; phylum Pseudomonadota; class Alphaproteobacteria; order Sphingomonadales; family Sphingobiaceae; genus Sphingobium; species Sphingobium sp. B12D2B. Next base: position 2,252,628 of record NZ_JAOQOH010000001.1, on the reverse strand, counting down.
GCCATCATCTCGAGCGTGACGGGCACGGAGGACGGCAGGCCGTAGATCACCTGCCCGAGCGAGTCGCCCACCAGCAGCAGGTCGCAATGGGGGTCGAGCAACTGCGCCTGCCGTGCCGTGTAGGCGGTCAGCATCACGATTGGCGAGTCGGTCACCCCATCGACCTTGCGCGCGCGGATGGCGGGAATGGTCAGCCGACGCATCGGCGCCGGCGTGGGGTTCGCCCGGCTGGTCGCCGTATCGAGGGTGTAAGTGGCGGACATGGCCACGCTTTAGCGCAACCGCAGCGGTTCGCCTAGGCTGCGCGGGTGAAACCCACAAACATGCTCGCCTCAGAGGAGGGGCTGGGGGTGGTGGCGATGCGCCAGCATCGCAAACTTAGAGAGTGGCCGCGCGGGCGCGACACCACCCCAACCCAACCCCTCCTCTGAAGAGGAGGGGCTAAATCTGCTCGATTTCAACGACGTTTGAATTGAGGCGGCGCACTGTCCGCAAACGCTCACTTCTTATCGACAGCACCTTGGGCCGCATCGCCCACATCCTGCGCTGCATCGCCGACTTGCTGCGCCGCCGTGGACACGGCGTCGTTCTTGTTATCCTGGCTCTGCAGCAGGAAGTAACCGCCCACCGCGAGGATCAGCAGTGCCACGATCGCAATGATCGCGGTTGCGCTGCCGCCGCTCGAGCGCTCGACGATTACCGTTTTGGGTTCTTCGGCCATGTCATCCTCCACCTGATTGATGGCGGAGAAACGATCATCCCGCAGCGCGGTTCCGATCAGAGGAAGGCGCTGAGGCGTCCCCGCAGCTTGTCGAGCGCAGATTTCTTGATTTGGCACACCCGGGCCGCACCGATGTCGAGCGTCAGTCCGATTTCCTCAAGGTTCATTTCCTCGACGAAGTAGAGCTGCAGAACCATCGCCTCGCGCTCGGGCAGTTCCTTGATGCAGGCGGAAACCGCGCGCTTGAGGGATTCCCGCTCCAGCACTTCCTCGGCGCCCTCGGTTGCATCGGCGAACCACATCGACTGGTCCGAATAGACCTCGTCCATGCTCTGGTGTTGGGCCATATCCGTCCCGTCGGCAAGCTCGCGCCAGCCAGCGGCATCAAGACCCAGATGCGCGGCCACTTCGCTATCCGCGGGCGGACGACCGAAACGTTGCTCCAGCGCGCGACGGGCATCCTGAATGGTCTTGCGGCGCGCCATCGCCGAGCGACACAGGGTCGCATGGCGGCGCAGATGGTCGATCATCGCGCCGCGCACGCGCATCTGCGCATAGGTCGCAAAGCCGAAGCCGCGATCCTCGAAGCTGTTGGCCGCCTCGACCAGCGCGACCATGCCGATCTGCAGCAGATCCTCGATCTCGATGGCGCTGGAGACGCGGCCATGGACATGCCAGGCGATCTTGCGCACCAGCGGCATATATTGCTGCGCCAGCTGATCCGGTGAGACACCGGGCCGGCGACCGTAAGTCAGGGCTGCAACCTCAAGCTGTGCGCTGTGCATGGGTCTCATCTACGCTGAAAGGTTTAACCGGGAATTTCCGAGCAGGGCGGAGGCGTGTGCGGATTATGCTGCGCAATATCGTCATGCCGCCTGCAGCCGCTCGACCTGATGGATGCGTGTCTCGTTTCCGACCACTGCGACGACTTCCACAGCCTTGCCATCCGGGATTTCCAGGAATGAGAGCACCGGAACGTCGGGCAGATGCGGGCGGAACAGGCGGGATAGGGCGCGGCGCGCCACCGGCGAGGTCACGATCGCAAAGCTGCGGGCCTGTGCCATCAGCGGACGGGCCGCCTCGCTGACCTGTTCGATGAGGCGTTGGGCCAGCGCCGGCTCGATGGGATGATGGGCATCCGCGCCGACGCGCATGGCCTGGGCGAGGAGGCTTTCCAGCTCGCCATCGAGCGTGAGCACTGGCAGCGGCGCCTTCACCGGCACGATGCTCTGGATGATGAGCGAGCCGATCCGCTGGCGCACTGCCTCGATGAGCGCGTCGGTAGACATGTCCCCGCGCGCAACGATCACCATGGCTTCGGCGATACGGCGAAAGTCCTTGAGCGGAATGCCCTCGATGAGCAGCCCGCGGCACAGCGCGGCGATCTGCGCGAGGCTCAGCGGATTGGGCGTCAGGCCATCGACAAGTTGCGGCGTGACTTCGCGCAGCGTGTCGAGCAGCTTCTTGGCCTCGTCCATGCCGAACAGCTCAGCGGCGTTCTGCAGGATGAGATGATTGATATGCGTCGCGATCACCGTCGAGGGGTCGACGACGGTATAGCCGGAGACGACCGCTTCGCTGCGCCGCTCCATCGGAATCCACACCGCGTCGAGCCCGAACGTCGGGTCCTGCGCAGCGCGACCCTCGATCCGCTGGGTGATGTCGCCGCTATCGAGCGCCAGCAGGCTGTCCGGGAAGATCTCATCCTCGCCAACCACGACGCCGGCGATGGTGATGCGATATTGGTTCGGGCCGAGCGCGAGATTGTCCTTCACCCGGATCATCGGCACCACAAAGCCCAGTTCGCGCGAGAGCTGGCGGCGAATGCCGGTGATCCGGCCGATCAGCGGCGCCTCCTTGCGCTCATCGACAAGGCTGATGAGGCCATAGCCGATCTCCAGGCCGAGCGCGGCGCCGTCGGAAACGTCGCTCCACTCGATGTGGGCAGGATTTTCGACCACCGCCGGTTCCGCCGGCGCCTCGCTGCGGGCCTTGGCGGCCTTGCGCAGCTTCCACGCGATGAACCAGGCGAGGCCGGCAGCAGGAAGGATGATGAGGTGCGGCATGCCCGGTACGATGCCGAGCACGGTGAGAATGCCGGCAACCGGAACCCAGGCGCGGCTGTGGCCGAACTGGCTGGAGATCTGGCCGGAGAGGTCATGCTCGGACGTGACACGGGTCACGATCGCGGCTGCGGCAATGGAGAGCAGCAGCGCCGGCACCTGCGCCACGAGCGCGTCGCCGATGGCCAGCAGGATGTAGGTCTGCGCGGCTTGCCCGATGGAGAGATCATGGCTGACCAGACCCAGGGTGATGCCGCCTAGGATATTGATGACGAGGATCAGCACACCGGCGACGGCGTCGCCCTTCACGAACTTGGAGGCACCGTCCATCGAGCCGTAAAAGTCAGCTTCGGTCGCGACTTCCTGCCGGCGGACCTTGGCCTGCTCGGCGGTCAGCAGGCCGGCGTTGAGATCGGCATCGATGGCCATCTGCTTGCCGGGCAGGGCATCGAGGGTGAAGCGGGCGGAGACTTCCGACACGCGGCCCGCGCCCTTGGTGATCACCACCAGGTTGATGATCATCAGGATCGCGAACACAAAGATGCCGACGACATAATCGCCGCCGATCATGAAATTGCCGAACGCCTCGATCACATGGCCGGCCGCGTCCGATCCATTATGGCCGTTGACCAGCACAATGCGCGTCGAGGCGACGTTGAGCGCGAGGCGCAGCAGCGTGGCGAGCAGCAGCACGGTCGGAAAGCTGGAGAAATCGAGCGGCTTGGCGGCGTTCAGCGCGATCATCAGCACCGCAAGGCTGATCATGATGTTGCCGACGAAGCCGATATCCAGCAGCAGCACCGGCACCGGCACCACCATGAACATGACGAGCAGCAGGATGGCGAAGGGCAGAGCTGCCCCGCGTGCCGAGTTCTTCCAGATGCTGCCGTTGATGTCGTTGCGCGTCATGGCTGGCAATTACCTTCCGAGGGTGGCGAGCATGAGGTAGGCAAGCCGCGCGGTTTCAGCGCGCGGCGCGAATTCGGGATAGGGCTGCTTTTCGCTCAGTGTCTGGTTCATCGTCAGCCGCTCCTGCGCGATGCGGACATAGTCGGCGGGCATCACGGTCTGCGTGCCGTCCATCGCCATATCGCTTGCCGCACTGCCGGCGGCCTGTCCGCCCGCCGCCAGCTTCTGGGCAAAGCTCGAGCGGATGTCCGTCAGGCTGCGGGCATTGCCCTGCCGGTCGAAGAACACCGAGGCATTGGCCCGCGCGGCGGCGGGAAACAGAGCGGCGCCGGAAGCATCCGGTGCCTGCGCCATGGTCGTGAGGAATTTCGCTGCGCCGCCTGCCCCCAGAAAATGGGCGAGGTAGAGATCGACCGCCTCAGCCGGTCGGCCGATGCGCTCTTCAAGATAGGCGCGATTGTCGGTGGCCAGCTCCGCCGCCATGATCGAGGCCGTCTCGGGATGATTGCGCAGGTCGAGGATTTGCTGGCGCAGGGCCGGGTCCGAAACCACGTACCGCCCGTTCGCCGTGCGCTCAATGGCGTTGGACGCCCAGTCCATGCCATATTTCGCGCCATGGTCGTTGACGATGGAAAGCCAGCTCTGGTCGATAAACTGGTAGAGGCCTGTCGCACTGGAGGTGCGCGCGCGCGCCGTCGGGTTCAGCGCGCTTTCCACATGCGCCTGGCTCATCAGATAATTGAAATCCACACCGGTGCGACTGCTGGCCTTGGCAATGGCCTGCGTCACCCTGGCGGCATTGCTGCCCTGGGCCGAGTTGGTGGTCAGTCCATTCACGGACATGGCGACTAATGATCTCCCGTTGGTACCGAGGATCAAAAAGCAAGATGCGTGCCAGAATTGGTTAACGGCGGATCGGGATTTTTGGCGCGATCACGACGCGCGGCGACAGGCCCACAGGGCGCACTGGGCTTTGGTAGGAAAGTCGAAATATCCGGGGTCGAGGCCGAAGCCTCAGCCGGCGCGCTGGTACAGCGGCTGGGGCACGTCCAGATCGCGATCGGCGATGGCGCCGTGCATCTGCGTGGTCATATCGCCGAGCAGGCAGGCGAGCATGCGCGAGGAATCCAGCTCCTCGATCAGGTCGCTAAACCGCGCCTTTATCGCAGGATCACGCTCCCAGGTCTCGATGGATTTGATCGCATCGAGCGAGATGCGGAACAGGTCCATTGCCGTTTCGATGGCCTGCGGGTCGGCGCTTTGCATGGCAACCCGGAGCGACCCGGTCGCGGCCGCGAAATTCTCGATGATGGACAGGTTCATTTGGGGCACGTTCAGGCGCGCAGATGAGGAAGATCGAGGTCGATCATGCGATCGGCGATCTTGTCGGCATCGACCGGATATTGGCCCGAAGCAATGGCCTGCTTGACGCGGTTGATCCGGTCCATGTCCACCGGGGCGCCCTGCGCGGCCATGCGCGCGGCGGGGGTGGCTGCCGATTCCGCCGCTTTCGCAGGCGCAGGCTCGGCGCTGACTGGCGCAGCGGAGCGGGCTTGTGCAGCGTCGCGCAGCTTGGCTGCCTCAACTGCGGCGCTCGTCGCCTGGCCAACAGACTTGATCATTCCAACGTCCTTTCTGTCCAATCCGTACTATAAACGGACCAGTTCAGGAAAGTTTAAATGCCGGGAATACGAACAACGCCCGTCCGCTCGACACGGGCCATGACGGGGGTGGCGCGCGGTTCTTCGCGCACGCGGATCAGCGCGCCGGGCGCGCCGTCCTCATCAGCGATCATCATGCGGGAAATGCTGAAGCTCTCATTGCCCGCGACCAGCTGAACCGGGTCGCCCTTCTTGACGACCGGCGCGCTGTTTGTGGCCTCGGAAAAGCGGCCGTTTTGCTGCGGATTGCCGGCCTGCCGGTTGACCAGCAGCGGCACGCGGATGCGCCAGCCCAGACTAGGGCAGGCGACCGTCGCGGCGTTCATCTGCGGGGTTTCGACCGTCGGCGTCTGCGGGCAGGGTGCCAGTTTCAGGCGGCGATCGATGGGCGCCAGTGGGCCGCCAGGCTGGCCGAGATTGGCGCCGAGGCTGGCCGCAACCAAGCTGTCCAGCCGGTCCAGATTCTCGAAACTCTGCGCCTTTGCCGGCGCGTGGATGCTGGTAAGCGCGATCGCGCCGAGCAGCAGGGCTGCGATGAGGGCAGCGCGCTTGGGGAAGGTCAGGCGTTCAATCGTCACGTCACTTGCTCCGATGCATGGTCGGAACAAACACAGCAAGGTCCGTGCCAGACGCATGTTACCGGTCGGCTTCAGCCAGTTCGGTGATCCTGATAGTCTGCTTGCCGGGTGCGCTGTCATCAGCGCGTTCGGCGAGGCCTGCGATCCGCAGGCGCTTTTCCGGCACTCCGGCGGCGACCAGGGTTCGGGCGACGGCGCCGAGGCGCGCTGCCGCCAGATCCCAGGCGTCGAAGCGATGATCGCCGGAGTCGAGGCCAATGGACTGAATTCGCACGATCTTGTTCTCGTGCATGATGGGTTCTGCCGCTTTCAGCAGAGCGGCGCGACCGGCGGGGTTGAGCAGAGCCTCGCCAGGCTCGAACAGCTCTTGCGCGACGAGATCGGCCTGGCGCGGCGCCTCGAACGCGCCGAAGTAGCTGCCAATCCCCGCCAGCGCCGTCTCACGCGTGGTCTGGTTGGACTGCAGCAGCGCGAAGAAGGCGAGCAGCAGCAGGCACAGGTCCGCGAAGCTCAGCGCCCAGCGCGCGCGGTTTTGGCGCGGCTGCGCCGACATCAGGCGACCTCGCGAATGCTGGCACGCTGGAACGGATTGGCTTCCCGACGGGCGATAGCGATCATCCGGTCCGCCATGGCCTGCTGCCAGCCAATCTCCCGCTCGGAGAGTGCGGACAGGCGGTTGGCGATGGGCCCGGCAATGGCGTTAGCGAGGATCAGGCCGTGCAGCGTCGTCATCAGCGCTAGCGCCATGAACGGGCCGATAGCCGCCGGGTCGCTCATCTGCGCAAACATGCCGATCAGGCCGACGATCGTGCCTGCCATGCCGACGGCCGGCGCGGCATCGGCCAACGCGTTCCAGAAGGCGATGACCCGCTCGTGACGGGCACGGCGATCATGGATCGCCTGATGGACCCAGAGCGCGAAATGCTCGGCATCTGCGGCATTGGCGAGGGTGGTGAGGGTCTGGTTGACGAAGGAGTGGGTGCTTTCCAGCCGGTCGGCGCGGGCCAGGCCCTTGAGCTGCGCGACAGCCTCGACCTTGAACAGCAGGGCGCGGGCATTGTCGCGTTCATCATCCGGGCGCGCGGTCAGCAGCGGGCGCAGGGAAGCCAGGGCGCGAAAACCCGTGCCGAACCCGACCTGCGCCAGTGCGATCATGATCGCGCCGCCCAGCACCATCAGCAGGGCCAGCGGCGCGAAGACGTGGCCGAGAATATCCAACCCCACAACATCCGACATGGTCCCGCTCATCCCCCCATGCTGCCGGGCGCACGTGCGCACCGGCAAAACTCTGCCGCCAACCGGCAAAACATTGCCACCCTTGCCGCCCGCCTGCGCAAAAGGCGCGGAAATCCTCATGTCCGCGCGGCCTCGGCCGGCGGCAATTTGGTTTGGCACGGCATTTGCAATCCATACCCGTGGGCATGGGTCGTGCCGGAACCGGACCAGTTTCAACCGGTCAGAACGGATGCGGCCCACGGACTTTTAGGGAAGGCACGAAAAAATGTCGTTCGACGACGCATTGTTCGGCATCCATGGCAAGGCACTGGCGCTGCGCTCGCAGCGGCTGGAGCTGCTTGCCTCCAATATCGCGAACGCCTCGACCCCCGGGTACAAGGCGCGCGACATCGATTTCGAGAAGGCGCTCGCCAGCGCCACCAGCCAGCAGGGCTCGGTGACCGGCGCGCTGGAAACGGCGATGGGCTATCGCGTGCCGCTGCAGGCGAGCAGCGATGGCAACACCGTCGAGATGTCGACGGAGCAGACGCTCTTCGCGGAGAATGCGGTGAAGTACCGCACCACGCTCTCCTTCCTCGAGGGCCGGCTCAACACCATCACGCGCGCGCTGCGGGGAGAATGAGCATGGACAAGCCCATGAACGTTTTCGACATCGCCGGGCGCGCCATGTCCGCCCAGCTCGTGCGCCTCAACGCCACCGCCTCCAACCTCGCCAATGCCGGGTCGGTCACGGGCAGCGAGGACAAGGCCTATCGCGCGATCCGCCCGGTCTTCTCCACCGTGGTCGAGAAGCCCGGCGTCGCCACGGTCAAGGTCGATAACGTCGTGACCTCCGACACGCCCGCCACCAAGCGGCACGAGCCCGGCCATCCGCTGGCCGATGCCAATGGCGATGTATGGGAAGCCGGTGTCGATACCAGTGCCGAACTCGTCGAAATGGTCGAGAGCGCGCGCATGTACCAGAACAATGTGCAGGTCCTTCAGACCGCCAAATCCCTCATCCTCGAAACAATCAGGCTCGGCAAATGACAGCAGTGACGACGACCAGCAGTCCCTGGGCGGTGGATAGCAACACGGCGTTCACCAACCGGAACCTTGCCGAGACGAGCGCGAAGTCCAACGCCTCGATCGACATGAACGGCTTCCTGCGCCTGCTCACCACGCAGATGCAGCATCAGGACCCGTTCCAGCCGATGGACAACAATCAGATGGTCACGCAGATGGCGCAGATGTCGTCGCTGGCCTCGCAGTCGCAATCGACATCCCTGCTCAGCCAGATCGCGGACTCCGTGTCCGGCGCGCGCCTCTCCGATGCCGCAGGCTGGATCGGCAAGTCGATGCTGGTCGAGAGCAACATCGCCACGCCCGACCGCACCGGCGCTTATGCCGGCGAGATCGCGCTGGGCGCCGACGCCTCGAACGTATCGATCGATCTGGTCGATGCCAGCGGCAAGGTCGTCCAGAGCTTCGATCTCGGCGCCCAATCCAAGGGCAATGTGCCGTTCTTCTGGGACGGCCGGGACGATGCCGGCAATGTGATTGGCGGGCAGGCGCTGCAGGTCAAGGTGCGCGGCGCGACGCCGGCCGGCATCGCGACCTGGGCCAGCATCGCCGCCGTCCAGTCCCCCGCGAGCGGCGGAAACGCCCAGCTCATGACCGCCCTCGGCAATTTCTCGCCCGAAGACGCGCTGCGTCTCGGCTGATCCCTGAACTTCACAAGGAGCATCCACCATGTCCTTCTACATTTCGCTTTCCGGCCTCAAGGGCGCCCAGACCGACCTCGGGGTCGTCGCCAACAATGTCGCCAACGTGTCCTCGCTCGCCTTCAAGAAGAGCAAGGCAACCTTCGGCGACATTTATGCGAGTGGCGGCGTCGGCGCGGGCGGCAATGGCGTCCGTCTCGTCGATGTGAAGCAGCAGTTCACGCAGGGCACGCTGGAGACGACCGACAAGACGCTGGATCTGGCCGTCACCGGCGAAGGCTTCTTCACCGTCAAGAGCGCCTCGCCTGACCAGACGATCAGCTACACCCGCGCCGGTGCCTTCACGATGGACAAGAACCGCTTCATCGTCGATTCCACCGGTGCCCGCCTGCAGGTGCTGCCGACCAACGCGACCGGCGATGGCACGCCGACCAGCACGGCGGCCGGCGATCTCTCCGATCTGGAAATCCCCAGCGCCCATCCGGACGATGCCAGCATTCCGCTCACCGCCATCGCGATCTCGGCCACTGGCGTCGTCAGTGCGACCTTCGGCGATGGCTCGGTGCGTAACCTCGGCGTCGTGGCCATGGCCTCATTTCCCGCGCAGGAAGAGCTGCGGCAGATGGGGGATTCGCACTGGATTTCCTCCGGCGACAGCGGCGAGGCGAGCTACAGCGCCGGCAATAGCGGCATGGTCGGCGCGGTCCGCTCGGGCACGCTGGAGCGCTCGAACGTGGACATCACCGAGGAGTTGGTCGCGCTGATCTCCGCGCAGCGCAACTTCCAGGCGAATTCCAAGGCGATCGAGACCGCCACCGCCATGACCCAGACTATCATCAACATGCGGACCTGATCGCGAAGATCGACCGGACCCGGAGCTGAATCATGGATCGTCTCACCACCATTGCCCGCACCGCGATGCGCGGCACGATGGCTCGCCAGGCGGCGGTCGCGAACAATCTCGCGAACGTCAACACCAGCGGCTTTCGCGCCGAGATCGCGAACGCCTCGACCCGCTGGGTCGGCGGCGGCGCGTTCCAGAGCCGCGCGGAGCAGGTGGGGCAGGTCATCGCGGCGGACATGAAGGCCGGCACGGCGGTGCAGACCGGCAATACGCTCGACATCGCGGTGGATGGTGACGCCCTCATCGCGGTGCAGGCCAATGACGGGTCGGAAGCCTATACAAGGCGCGGCGATCTCAAGCTGAACGAGAGCGGCCTGCTGACCACGGGCGATGGCTATCCGGTGCTGGGGGAGGGTGGCCCGATCACCCTGCCGCCTGCCGACAGCGTCAACATCGCCAAGGATGGCAGCATCTGGATCGTCCCGCAGGGCGGCCAGATCGATCAGCCGCAGCAGGTCGATGTCATCAAGCTGGTGAATGCCAAGGGATCGACGATCGCCAAGTCCACCGACACGCTGTTCCGCGAAGTGAATGGCGGCGCCTTGCCGCAAGACCCGATGGCGACCGTGACCAGCGGCGCCCTCGAAGGCTCGAACGTGAATGCCACCACGGCGCTTGTCCAGATGATCGAGGCGAGCCGCGCGTGGGAAAACCAGATCAAGATGATCGACACCGCCAAGGAGATCGACTCCGGCGGCGCGAGCCTCATGCGGCTCGATTGACGGATAGATAGGGGACCAGACCAATGACCAGCAGCGCACTTCATGTCGCCCGCACCGGCCTTGACGCACAGGACGTCAAGATGCGCGTCATCGCCAACAACCTGGCGAACGTGAACACGGTCGGCTTCAAGCGCGACCGCGCCAATTTCGAGACGCTGGCCTATCAGCAGGTGATTGCGGCGGGCACGCAGGCGGACAGCCAGAACCGGCTCGCCATCGGCCTCAACCTCGGCACCGGCGTGCAGCTCACCGGCACCGAGCGGATCGATACCCAAGGCACGATGAACACCACCGGCAACACCTATGATCTCGCGATCGAGGGGGCCGGCTTCTTCCAACTCCAGCAGCCCGACGGCACGATCGCCTATACCCGGGCCGGCAATTTCAAGACCAACGCGGAAGGCCTGCTGGTCTCGCCGGATGGCCTGCCGCTGGTGCCGCAGATCCAGCTTCCCGAGGGCGTGAGTGCCGTCACCATCGGCAACGACGGGACCGTCTCGGCGACCGTCGCCGGGCAGCAAGAACCGGTCGAGCTGGGCGCGATCGAAACCGCGCGGTTCGTCAATCCCGCTGGCCTTCAGGCTGTCGGTGGCAACCTGCTGCTGGAGACGGCGGCCTCCGGCGCGCCTCAGGTCGGCGCTGCGGGCCTCGAAGGTCGCGGCACCATCCGCCAGGGCGCGCTCGAACAATCGAACGTCAACACCGTCGAGGAGCTGGTCACGATGATCGAGACCCAGCGCGCCTATGAGATCGCCTCGAAGATGATCAAGGCGACCGACGAGATGCTCCAGTACGTCAATCAGCAGCTTTGAGCATGACCATGCAGTATCGCCGCGCTTCCATCCTCATCCTTGCCCTCACGGCGACCAGCCTCGCCGCACCGGCGTCTGCCGGTCTGTTCGGCAAGAAGCAGGAGCCGCTCGAAAACCCGGCCTATCAGGTCACCTATCCGGGCGACGCTGGCAGCGCCGCGCCGGTGCGGCCCAATGGCGGCATCTTCCAGGCTTCGGCTGGCTATTCCGCGCTGACCAACGGCGCGCGGGCAGCAAGCGTGGGCGATGTCATCACCATCCTCCTCGTCGAGCGGACGCAGGCGAGCAAGAGCACCAGCGCAAACACTAATCGCGCCGGCAGCATCGGCCTCACACCGCCCAGCACCGGGCCGTTCAGCAAGTTGTTCAGCGGCAGCGACATCGCCTCGGGCGGCACGCAGGGCTTCACCGGCAAGGGCGATGCTGCGCAGTCGAACGCGCTCTCCGGCGAGATCACCGTCACCATCGCACGGGTCTATCCCAATGGCACGATGCTGGTGCGCGGGCAGAAGGCCCTCACGCTTAATCGCGGCGACGAATACGTCCAGATCTCCGGCCTTGTCCGGCAAGCGGACATCGGGCCCGACAACCGCATTCTCTCGACGCGCGTCGCCGATGCGCGGATTACCTACACCGGCAAGGGAGAAATCGCCCGCGCCAGCCGTCAGGGCTGGCTACAGCGCTTCTTCTCCATGATCAGCCCGTTCTGATGGAGCTTTCAGCCATGATCAGGCCTTATCCTTCCTTGCTCCGTCGGCTGGTGGTCTCCCTGGCCCTGCTGGCGTTCGGGCTCTGCCTCATGATCGCCACCTCGGCCCATGCCCAGCGCATCAAGGACATCGGCACCTTCGAGGGGCTGCGGTCCAACCAGCTTGTCGGCTATGGCGTTGTGGTTGGCCTTGCCGGCACGGGCGACGACAGCCTCGATTATGCGACGCAGGGGGTGAAAGGCGTGATCTCGCGCTTCGGCCTTACTTTGCCGCCGGGCGTCAATCCCTCGCTCAAGAATGCCGCAGCCGTGCTGGTCACGGCAGAATTGCCAGCCTTCGCCAAGCCTGGCCAGCGGCTGGACGTGACCGTCTCCGCGCTCGGCAAGGCCAAGTCGCTGCGCGGCGGCACGCTGGTGCTGACCCCGATGCGCGGCGCCGATGGCGAGATCTACGCGATGGCGCAGGGCAATATGGCCGTCGGCGGCTTCGGCGTCTCCGGTGCCGATGGCTCGCAGCTTTCCGTCAACGTGCCTTCAGCCGGCCGCATCCCCTCGGGGGCCTCTGTCGAGCGCGCCGTGGCCACCGGGTTCGAGACTAGCCCGACGATCAATTTCAACCTCGCGGAGGCGGACGTGACGACCGCGCTGCGGGTGGCCGACGCGATCAACCTCGCGTTCGGCGATCAGCGCGCCCGTGCCGTGGATGGCGTCTCCATTGCCATCGATGCGCCGCCGGGCGCCGAGAGCCGCGTGATGATGATGGGCCTCATCGAGAACATTCAGGTCAAGCCCGCCGATCCGCCCGCAAAAGTGATCGTCAACGCGCGCAGCGGCACCGTCGTCATCAACGGCAATGTGCAGATCACCCCGGCCGCGGTGAGCCATGGCAAGCTGACCGTGACCGTGACGGAAGCGCCGCGCATCGTGCAGCCTGCGCCGCTCTCGCGCGGGGTGACGGCGGTGGAGGAATCCAGCCAGCTTTCCGCCCATGAAGAAAAGAATCCGATGTTCCTGTTTAAAGGTGGCGCGTCTCTGGCCGATATAGTCAAGGCGGTGAATGCCGTGGGTGCCTCCCCCTCGGACCTTCTCGAGATCCTGAGCGCGCTCAAGCAGGCCGGCGCCATGCGGGCGGAGCTGGAGGTGATATGACGCAGGTCTCAGGGATCGGCTCCGGTCAGGCGGCCTTTGCCGCCGCCATGCAGGGCACGCAGGCGCAGGCCACGCCCCCGATATCGCCAAGAGCCAGCGACGATCACGCCGCATTGCAGAAGGCCGCCAAGGCATTCGAGGCCGTGTTCACGCGCCAGCTCCTCTCCTCCATGCGCCAGGCGAGCCTGGGCGAAGAGATTGGCGGCGGCAGCGGGCTCGACCAGTTCCGCGAGATGCAGGACGCGCATATGGCCGAGGGGCTCGCCACCAAGGGCGGCCTTGGCATTGCCGAACTGATCCTCCAGCAGCTTGACCATAAACCGTGAGCAGCGATCTTCTCCAGATCGGCGCTTCCGGCACGCGCGCCTATCAGGCGGCGATGGGAGCAATTGCCGACAATATCGCCAACGCGGAGACGCCCGGCTACAGCCGCCGGACGATCGCGCTCAGCGAGTCCGCCGCCGGCAATTCGCCGATGCTGCTCTACAAATCGAGCGCCTCTTTCTACGGCGTGCAGATCGGCGGCGTGGTGCGCGCGTCTGACCAATATCTGGAAGCGGCAGCGCGTCAGACGACCAATGCGCTGGGCAGCGTCAATCAGCGCGCCCGCTGGATGTCGGACATCCAGACCGCCCTCAACGATGGCGAACTGGGCGTTGGCCAGCGTTTCACCGGCCTGTTCGCAGCAGTGGAACGGCTTGCGTCCAACCCCACAGACACGACGCTGCAGGCGGACGTGCTGTTCTCGTTCGAGCAGATCAATGCAGCGTTTCAGCAGAGCCACAATGATCTGGTCTCGATCCGCAGTTCGATCGGCAACACGGCCACCAATGAGGTGGATTCGCTCAACGATGCGTTGCGCCAGCTCGGCAATGCCAATGAGGGCCTGCGCCGCGTGCCTGAGGGGACGGCCAGCCATGCCAGCCTGCTGGATTCGCGCGACCAGGCCCTGAGCGAGATTGCCGAGCGGCTGAACGTGACGGTGACCTTCGGCGCCAATGGCGTCGCGAACATCAGTTACGGCAGCGAGACGCTCGTCGAGAACAATCAGGTGAAGACGCTGACGGTCAGTCAGGCGGCCGACGGCATTTTGAGCTTCGGGCTGGCGGACGGCACGGCGATTGCCACCCCGACAGGCGGCGCGCTGGGCGGCATCGCCACCAGTGCCGAGGTCGTGCGGGACAGGATCGACGCGCTGAACGACCTCGCGAGCCGCTATGTGAGTGAAATGAATGATTGGCACACCAGCGGTTATTCGTCGCCCGGTGTCGCCGGCCAGACACTGCTAAGCATGGGGGCGGATGCCAGCTCGCTTTCGGTGCTGGTCAGTTCGCCGGCTCTGGTCGCGCGCTTCTCCGCCGATGGCACGGCGAACGGCAATCTGTTGGCCATGACCGCGCTGCGCGGCAGCGGGTCCATCGAGGATGAATGGACCGGCATCATTGCGACCCATGGCAGCATCGCCAACAGCACGACCAAAGAGCAGACCGCGGCCGAGAGCCGCAACACCATGGCGCAGCAGGCGCGCGCCGATGTGGCCGGCATCAATCTCGACCGGGAAGCGGCCGAATTGATCCGGCTCCAGCAGGCCTACCAGGCATCGTCCCGCGTGATCCAGGTCGCGCGAGAGATGTTCCAGACACTGATTTCCGCATTCTGACGCAATAAGGGCAATCCATCATGGTTTTCATCACCACGCAGTCCATCACTGCCGAGATTACCCGCCAGCAGCGGCTCGCTGCGGATATTGCGGGGGAACAGACCAAGATTTCGACGACCAAGAAGATCAACCAGCCTTCGGACAATCCGCATGACTGGGTGCAGATCTCGCAGGTGGGGCGGCGCCAGTCGATAAACGCGGCGTGGAAGGGCAATCTGACCTTCGCCGAATCCCGCGCGACGCAGGCCAGCACCAATCTCAATGAGGTCAACAATCTCATGACGCGCGTGACCGAGCTGATCGTTACGTCCACTTCGACTGCCGACGGATCGACCGGGCGCGAGGCGGTGGCCAAGGAACTGGAAGGCATTCGCGCCACGATCAACGATCTCCTCAATCAGACCGATTATCAGGGCACGCCGGTCTTCGATCATCCCAGCGCCGTGCTGATTCCTCTGGGCGCAGGGCTGAACGTGGAAGCCGTGCCGACCCGCGCGAGCATCATGGAGAATGCGGTGGGCAGCCGGTCGATCGATCAGGTGATCTCCGACATCATCAATGTGGTGCGCACCGGCACAGAGGCAGACCGCTCCGCTGCCCTGCAGGATGCCCGCACCGCGCTCGACCATGTCATTGTCGCCCAGTCCGTACAGGGCGTTCGCTCGCAGCGGCTGGAAGACATTGGTGGCCGGCTCACCAATTCCGATCTGGCGCTGACTGAGCGTCGCTCGGCGCTGGAAGATACGGACATCACCGAGACCAGCGTGAAGCTGCAAAGCAAATTGCTGACGCTGGAAGCCGCTCAACTGGCGTTTGCGCGGATCAATCAGAAGTCGCTATTCGATCTTTTCTGATCCTGTTCGAAGAGAGGCAAATCTGGCGGTCCGCAGGCTTTTGGCTGCGGGCCGTTTTTCTTGTTCGCGCCGGCAGAAATTTCGAAAAATCGTAATCGTCATCTTTCGCTAACCCTGTCGCTAAACCCTGTTTCAGCAGAGCCGTTCTAGGAAGGGATGAAGGGACCAAAAGCAGCTGTGCGCGGTCCCGTTTTATGAACATGCGGGGATCAGAATGTTCGCTGGTATCGGTCTTGTCGTTCTGCTGGTCATGGTCTTCGGGGGCTTCATGCTCACCGGCGGCGCCATTGGTCCGGTGCTTCATGCGCTTCCGCACGAAATGCTCATCATCGGCGGCGCCGCGGCAGGCGCGCTGATCATCGGCAACAGCGGCGCGGATTTGAAGGCGCTGGCCGGCGGCGTGATGACCGTCTTCAAAGGCCCCAAGTTCAAGAAGCAGGATTATCTCGACTGCATCTTTCTCGTCAGCAAGCTGATGAAGACGCTGCGGGTCGAAGGCCCGGTCGCGCTCGAACCGCATATCGAAGACCCCAAATCCTCTGCGATCTTCGCCGAATATCCCCGGCTCATGGCGGACAGCGCGCTCATCCACCTCATCTGCGATACGCTGCGGCTGGTGGTCGTCTCATCCGGCACGCTCGATCCGCATGCGGTCGAGGACGTCATGGATAATGCGCTCAAGACCCACCACCATGAGGCAGTTCGTCCTGCCGACAATCTCCAGGGCCTGGCGGACGCGCTGCCGGCCCTCGGCATCGTCGCCGCCGTGCTCGGCGTGGTCAAGACCATGGGCTCGATCGACAAGCCGCCGGAAATTCTGGGCGGCATGATCGGCTCGGCGCTCGTCGGTACCTTCCTCGGCGTGTTGCTGGCCTATGGTATGGTCGGGCCGTTCGCCAGCCGCGCCAAGCAGGTGATCGAGGCGGATGGCGCCATGTATCATGTCGTCAAGCAGATCATCATCGCCTCGCTCCACGGCCACCCGCAGCCGCTGGTCATCGAGGCCGCGCGCTCCAACCTCATCCACGCGAACCAGCCGGCCTTTGCCGAAGTGTTCGACGGCATGCGCGGGCGTTGAGGGCTAAGCCATGGCATCGGCCGCAAAGAAACCGGTGAACGAGCCTGAACCCAGGCCAATCATCGTCAAGAAGATCATCGATGGCGGCCATGGCGGCCATCATGGCGGCGCCTGGAAGGTGGCCTATGCCGACTTCGTGACGGCGATGATGGCCTTCTTCCTGCTCATGTGGCTGCTCGGCGCGACAACCGAAAAGCAGCGCAAGGGGCTGGCCGACTATTTCACGCCTACACTCGTCCAGATGAAGATGGATAGCGCCGGCTCCAGTGGCCTGTTCGGTGGCGACAGCCTCGTCAGCAAGGAAAATTATCCGACGACGGGCGGGCAGGGCAATCTCGCCATCACCATCCCGCGCGATGCCACGGGCACCAAGGATGTCGGCGGCGAGGATCTCAAGAACCAGGATCGCCAGAAGTTCGAGAAGCTCAAGCAGGAGCTGGAGCAGAAGCTCGAGCGCACCGAAGCGCTCCGCAAGCTCCGCAAGCATGTGCGCTTTACCGAGACGCTGGAGGGCCTGCGCATCGATCTGGTGGATGAAGCCGATTTCGCGATGTTCGCCATCGGCACGGACAGGCTCGTGCCGGAAGCCCGCGCGTTGCTCTCGCAGGTTGCCGAGGCGGTGTCCGAAGTGCCGAACGATGTGATCGTGCGCGGTCACACCGATGCACTGCCATATGCCGCAGGGCGCAACATGAATAACTGGCTGCTCTCGTCATCCCGTGCCGAAGCCACTCGCGCCGTGCTCGCACAGGGCGGCATCGGAGCGGATCGCTTCGCGCGCATCGAAGGCGTGGCGGATCGCGAGCCCTTCGTCGCTGACAACCGCTACGATCCGCGCAACCGGCGCATGTCGGTGATCCTGGCGTGGAGCAAGGACTCTCCCGCCGGGGGGGCGGTCGCCAATGCCGCAGACGCGCAGCCCGCGGCGCCGGCTCCCAAAGGCCCCGAGCAGGCCAAGATCGACCGCCGCATCCTCGTGCGCGACCAGCGTGTCGCCATGGCGGAATCCGAAGTGCGCAAGCTGGACCTCGGCCGAACCGCGCTCCCCCAGGGCGCGACGGTGATCAATGCAGACTCGATTCCCAAGCGCAGCTCCAACACCCCTCCGGGCAAGACCGATCTTACAGCCCGCACGACGGGACTGATGGACCAGCATTGATGCGGTGATGGGCCTGCCATGCGAGGCGACATGGTGCATCTAGGAGAGGAAAGGGCCACTATTGGGACCGTGGCGAAAAAAGCGGACTGACCGGATATGATGTCATTGCGGACATTCGCTTTATATCCTTTATTCGGGCGATGGAGACACTTCCCGAACCGCCGCCCTCACACGAGCAGATCATAATTCAGAAGCTCGTGGCGTGCGGTCTTTCCCCGCACGGCCTCGAGGTATCATACGAGGACGATCTACAGTCCTATGAGATCATCATCAGGGCTTCGGCGAATGTCGCGCCGGAAATGTTCGCGTGCATACGCGAGGCTTCGGCAGGCGAGATCGTGACGTTCGATGACCTAGAGCAGATCAACAGCTATCATGCTTTTGTGGAAGAAGCGTTAGCCCCCGAAATGGTGGCAAGCGCAGAAGCCGAGCTTTCCAAGCTTGGCTTGCTTGACGGGTTCCCCCGCCGTCCAGACTTCGCGAACGATGCTCTCTTCGTAGAAGCATTGGAAACGCACTGCGGTTTTCAGAAGGGAGAAGCAATCCGTCCATTTGGCGATGCGTTTGCCATTCACTGCCGCCCGAGATAGCAGGCGATTTCCAAGCTTTTATTGATCGTTCCTCTCGCCTACTTGCCGCTATCAAGTTGGCGAGCGCAAGGGGGGAAGGAAAGTTTGGCTTCGTTGGGAACGGCCCCGCGCCTTCATCTGAATGACAAAGGGCGACGTGCGCATCCCACGCCAAACTTGTCGAGGGCCTGTCGTCGGTTCGTCAAAAGCGAGCCTAACAGATGTATTGAATTTTGTTTATTATAACAGTGGGTTGACCGGGCGATGACATTTCAGGCGGTCTCTCCGTTCGATTTGATTAGCTGCTGAGCCTTTTGAAGCAGTGGCCAGTGCTATGATTCGATAGGCTCTTGCAGCGCACCTCAGACACTGGTCGGCACCAACGGCAAAATCGGGGGCAGTTGATCACCGAGGCTTAGCGACGTTCGCCCATTTTAGGCATTCCGTCCCACCGACGCGACTCCATCCTCACGCCAGCGGAAAGCTCAACTCCGCGACCAGCCCGCCCTCAGGCCGATTGCGCAGTTCCAGTCGGCCCGATTCCGCCGACGCGACCGCGCGAACGATGGCCAGGCCAAGGCCGGTACCGCCGGTGTCGCGGCTGCGTGAGGCTTCCATGCGGGTGAAGGGTTGCAGCATGTCCTCGATGCGGTCCTCCGGGATGCCGGGGCCTTCGTCGGTGACGCAGAGCGTGGCGCGTTGGCCTTCGATCCGCAGCGAGACGTGCGCGCGTGCGCCATATTTGACGGCATTCTCGATCAGGTTGGTGAGCGCTCGCCGCACGGCGCGGGGATGGACGTTGACGATGGCGCGCGGCATGTCGCTTCGCTCTACCGGCACGCCCATATCCTCGAAATCGTCGATGGTCGCATCGGCCAGCGCGGCCAGGTCCATGCGCTGCGGTGGTTCGCGGTCCCGGCCGACACGCGCCAGCGAGAGGATGTCGTCGAGCATCTTCTGCATGTCTTCGATGGTCGCGACCATGCGCTCGCGATCCGCCCCCTCGGCGACCGATTCCACCCGCACCCGCAGCGCCGTGAGGGGTGTGCGCAGATCATGGCCGATGGCGCCGAGCATATGGTCCTTCTCCTCCAGCATGGAGCGGATACGGTCCTGCATGGCGTTGAAGGACGCCGCGAGGCGCCGCAAATCCTCCGGCCCGGTTTCGATGACCGGGGCGGCGCCCTCCGGTGTGCCGACCCGGGCGGTGGCCTGGGTGAGCGCGTGAAGCGGGCGAGCAAGGCGTCGGGTGAACCAGACGAGCGGCATCAGCACGATGCCATAGAGGAACAGCGACTGCATCACGATCTGACGCAGGATCGGCTGGGCGACCGGCGCTGCGCGTGTGTAGACGGTGATCCAGCGGTCGGGCCGGAGTTGCACGCTCAATTGCACCTGCAGCCGTGGTGCGCGCCGGTTGGGCGGCTGGAGCAGATCGCGCGCGCGCTCGCGCCCATCCGCGCCGGGCCGGGCTTCCGCAATGGCGACCCGGACCGCGAGCGGCACCAGCCCGGCCGAGCGAAACAGCTCGTTGGCACGCACGGCCACACGCGGCGAGTCGGCACCCTCACGGCGCGGCGGTGCATCGGTGACGACGATGCCGCGGGCAGCCCGTGCGCGATGCCAGGGGGATGGCGCGTCCCGTTGATCGAGCGCCTCAAGGATGCGGATGACGCCCGGGGCGGCGGCAATCGTCACCCACTGATTGCGCTGCATCATGTAATAGAAGCTGAACCCGATGAGCTGCACGGCAAACAGGGAGGCCGCGACGACGAGGATTGTCTGCCCCGCCAGCGTTCTGGGCCGCAGCCAGCCGGTAAAGGTGCGCAGGCTGAGGGTCATTCGCGCGCCACATCGGCGGCGAACATGTAACCGCCGCCCCACACGGTCTTGATGAGCGTTGGCGAGCGGGCGTCATCTTCCAGCTTGCGGCGCAGGCGGCTGATCTGGTTGTCGATGGAACGGTCGAAGGCGTGGGCTTCCCGGCCTTGCGTGAGATCGAGCAACTGATCGCGGCTGAGCACCTGGCGCGGATGCGTGACGAAGGCATGGAGCAGCCGGTAATCGGCCGTGCTGAGCGGGATCGCGACTTCGTCTGGGCCGGTCAGCGTCCAGTCGTCAGCGCTGAGCGTCCAGCCCTCGAAGCGGTAGAGGGATGCGCTTGCCTGCGGTTCGCGGGCGGTGCCGTTGCCGGTGCGGCGCAGGATCGTCTTGATCCGCGCCACAAGCTCGCGTGGAGAGAAGGGCTTGAGCACATAATCGTCCGCGCCCATTTCCAGCCCGACGATGCGGTCGGTCTCTTCAGTGCGGGCGGTGAGCAGGATCACCGGCAGCTCGCCCTGTTCGCGGATCGAGCGGCAAAGGCTGAGGCCATCCTCACCCGGCATCATGATATCCAGCACCACCAGTTCGATGGCGCTGCCGGCGAGGATCTTGCGCGCGTCGGCCGCATTCCCGGCATCGGAGACGCGAAAGCCGGCCCGCTGGAGATATTGCCCCAGCGGCTCGCGAATGGCCGCTTCATCGTCGACGAGGAGGAGATGGGGCCGTGCGGACATCAAAGCGCTTTCGCAAAATCGGTGGGATGCAATTCTCTGCCCTGCTTGGGTCTTGAGGTCCATCCCTCAGCCGCCTGAAAGGGGCAGGCGACCGAGGGCAGTAGGGATGGCCGACCCGGCGGCATGGGAGTTGTCTCCGCCGGATCGGCCAAGTGGGCTCAGCGCACCGGGGGCGTTTGCGCAGGCCGTTGATCGGTATTGCGGCGCTCCATCATGGCTTTCCGGCCGGCCTGCCGTTCCTCGGGCGAAATCTTGCCGTCGCGGTTGGTGTCCATTCGGTCGAAGCCGGCAAGGCCTGCCTGGATGAAGGTGGCGCGGGGGATCGGCTTGTCACGATAGGCAGCGAGCTCGCGTCCCATCATCATCATGCCGCCACCCATGCCGGGGCCGCCATGGCCACGCCGTTTGCCTTCATGGCCGCGTCGCTGATGGCCGCCGGCCATCGCGCCGGCTTCCGCAAATTCGGCTTTCGAGATTGAGCCGTCCTTATTGGCATCGAGGCGGGCGAACATCGCATCGCGCATCTTGTCGCGATTCTGCGCCTGATGGGCCTTACGCTCCTCAACCGAGAGCACGCCGTCCCGATTCGTGTCGGCGGCATCGAACATGGTCGCGAGGCGCTTTTCAAGAGACGCGCGATCCATCGGGGGACGGGCTTCGCCGCGCTGGGGCGGCTGCGGTGCCGATTGAGCGATTGCCATGGTCCCGATGGACAGCAGGCCGACGCTGGAGAGCGCGATTGCGGTGAGACGTTTCATAGACTTGAATTCCTGGTCTGCCGGCGCCGGGGGGTAGCGCCATGACCATGATATAGCGGGGACTTGTCGCGAGACTTTGTCGCGGGCAGACGCAAATGTCACAAAATGTCGCCATTTCGCGGCCGACCTTGCGGATCAGGCGGCGACCACCCGATTGCGACCGCCGCGCTTCGCCTGGTAGAGCGCGATGTCCGCCTCATGGATGAAATCCTCGGCACTTTGTCCCTGCCGGTAGCGCACGACGCCGCAGCTGATCGCAGCCCGCAGGCTGTTGCCCGAGGGCAGGGCAATGGGCTCGCTGCTGACCGCGGAGACGATCCGGCCGCAGATTTCCTGCACACGATCCCAATTCGAGGTGGCGAGGAGCACCACAAACTCGTCGCCACCCATGCGCCCGACCGCGTCGCTCGCCCGGACCTGGCTCGAGATGCGACATGCGATTTCCCGCAGCACGGTATCGCCCATCTGGTGGCCGCTATTGTCGTTGATCAGCTTGAACCGGTCGATGTCGATCACGGCTAGGCTGAGGGTGCCCGGTGTCGCCTTCACCAGCGCCTGCTCCAGCCGCTGATGGAAGCCGGCGCGGTTGAGCAGACCGGTCAGGCTGTCCGTCGTGGCGGTGCGGGAGAGCCACAGTTCCTGCTTCTTGCGCTGCGTGATGTCCTGCACAGTGGCGATCGTCCCGATGCACCGGCCGCACTCATCGAAATGGGCGCGGAATGTCGCCTCCATCCAGGCGTCACGCAGCTTGAGGGTACGGAACTCGGCAATCTGGCTGGTGCTCACATCCTCAAGCGCCGCGCTATGCGCGCGGGTCAGATCATATTGGCCTTCCTCCGAAATGTCGGAGAGCCCTGCGCCGATGAGCGCGTCGAACGGGCGGTCGAGCAGCAGTTCGCGGGTGCCCACGACCCGCGTGCAGACGCCTTCGAGGTTGAAGGCCAGCAGCAGAACCGGAGAGGCTGAGGCGAGCAGGTTCAGCGACTGTTCGTTCTGGCGCATTCGCTCGATCGTCGCCTGGCGGCTGGCGAGCATGGCCGAGATCGGCACCTGCACCACGATGAGCAGGGCGATGAACATCTGGATGCCGTAGAGGTGATGGGCCGCATGATGGCTGTGCATCACGGGCGAGCCATAGCCGCCCATCATCGCTGCGCCGCCGATGACGGTGACGATGGCGAGGGCGATCTTCGTCGCCATCCACCCGCTGCGCAGCAGAACGAGCAGCATGGGCGGAACGACGAGCAGCAGATGCGATGATTCCGTCGAGAAGAAGGCGATGCTAGCCGCACCGGCGGTGAGAGCGAGCAGCGCCGCGACTTCCAGCCTGCGTTGCCGGGTCTGGATGGCGAGGCTGCGCTTCATCTCGCCGTTGAACATGGCGAGGAAGACCGGCGTGAAGATCAACAGGCCCAGAGCATCCGCCAGGAACCAGCGCGCATAGGCTTCGCTGAGCGGATGGGCATTGTTGGCCCAGGCGCCGAGCCCGCCGAGAAAAGCGCCGCAAGCCGGGCCGACCAGCCCGGCCCAGATCAGGACATGAGGGAGAGCCTCCGGGTCCGAAAAGGCGTGGGCGCCATTCCTGTGCAGCTTGAGCCCGGCCACCGCGACGGCGATTTCCAGCCCATTGGCGAACCCGTAGACCAAAGCCGTCTGGAGATTATTGCCAGCCGGCAGGCCAGACAGCACATTGGCGACCATACCCGCAATGATGAGGGCAGGGGCCTGCCGCGCGGGCCGGGCGAGCACGAGCGCCAGCAGGAAAGCGTTGGCGATCCAGACGGGCGCGACCATGCCATTCGTGGTCTTGAGCGATATGGTCGCGTAGGAAATCACGAAATAGCCAAGGCCCGCCAGCACCGGCAGGCCGGCATGGCGGATGAAGGCGTAAAGGATTTGGCGCTGGCTTTGCCCCATGGCCCATCATGGCCCGGCGCAGGTTGTTACCTGGTTAACGCAGCGGGAACAATCTGGCGACGTTAACCTCGGGCGCCTCAGGCGCCAGCGGCATCAGCCTCGTCGGCGCGCATCTGCTCGTGATGCCGGATGACTTCATCAATGATGAAGCGCAGGAACTTCTCGGTGAAATCCGGGTCGAGATTGGCGTCGACTGCCAATGTGCGCAGGCGGGCGATCTGCCGGGCTTCGCGGTCCGGGTCAGCGGGGGGCAGGGCGGACTGAGCCTTGTGCTCACCGACCGCCTTGGTGATCTTGAAGCGCTCTGCCAGCATGAAGACCAGCGCCGCGTCGATATTGTCGATGCTTTCGCGGTAGCGCCTGAGCGTTTCGTCCATTCCGGGTCGTCTCCCTGAGCCTCTGGGGCATTGTTCCTGTGGCCTGATCTCGCTGGGGCGAACCAGGCTGATGAGGGGCCGGGCAGCGCCCGCAACGGCGCATCACTTGCCGCTCCGGGCGCACAAGGCAAGCCAATTTGCTTGCCAAAGCGCGGTCATCTGGTCAGAGCACCGCGCATGAGCGCCACGATCCACCACCTGCCCCGCCAGGGCGCGCCATCCCTCCAGCCGATGCTGAGCCTCGTTGCGGAGGATATGAACCGCGTCAACGAAGTCATCCTCGCGCGAATGCAATCGCGCATTCCGCTGATCCCGGAGCTGGCCGGGCACCTCATCGCCGGCGGTGGCAAGCGGCTGCGCCCCATGCTCACGCTCGCCTGCGCCCGGCTGCTCGATTATGCCGGCACCCGGCACCACAAGCTGGCGGCGACGGTGGAGTTCATCCACACCGCCACGCTGCTGCACGATGATGTGGTGGACGGCAGCGCCATGCGCCGCGGCAAGCAGACCGCCAACATGATATGGGGCAACAATGCCTCGGTTCTGGTCGGTGATTTCCTGTTCAGCCGGTCCTTCGAGTTGATGGTCGAGGATGGCAGCCTCAAGGTTCTCAAGATCCTCTCCAACGCATCTGCGGTGATCGCCGAGGGGGAGGTCAATCAGCTGACCGCCCAGCGTCGGGTCGAGACCGACGAGGACCAGTATCTCGACATCATCGGTGCCAAGACCGCAGCCCTGTTCGCCGCGGCCTGCCGGATCGCCGCCGTGGTTGCGGAGCGCCCCGAGGCGGAGGAGCTGGCGCTCGACGCCTATGGTCGCAATCTCGGCATTGCCTTCCAGCTCGTCGACGATGCGATCGACTATGTCTCGGACGGCGCGACGATGGGCAAGGATACCGGCGATGACTTCCGCGATGGCAAGATCACGCTGCCGGTAATCCTGGCTTATGCGCGCGGCGGCGAGGCGGATCGCAAATTCTGGAAAGAGGCGATGTCCGGCCTCCATGGCGACAATGCCGATCTCGCCCATGCTCAGCATTTGCTGCGCGAAACCGGCGCGATCGACGACACCATGGCGCGGGCGCGCCATTATGGCCAGCGCGCCATCGACGCCATCGGCATGTACGGCAAGGGTGCCGCCAAGTCTGCGCTGGTCGAAGCCGTCGAATTCGCCATCGCGCGGGCTTACTGAGCCCGCTTTCCGGCAGGCGCCCGCGCCCCCCACGTTGTACCCGACACCCATAGCGAGATGACGCGCCGCGCTGCCCGATTGGGTGGGGCGGCCGCCTCGCCTAGCCGGTCTCGAATCGGGGCTTGTCGGTGCGGCAGGCCGCCACATCCCCTCTTCTCACCAGTCCCTTCCCGTCCATTTTCGGGACACGGGGTATATCGGCCACGACCCAAATAATTTTGCACTGCGCGGGAACGGTGGTGCGTTGCGATGAAGCGACCGCACCGTCCGCCATAGCGTGGTAAATCTGCGGTTAACAGTTGGGAACTTTGGGAACCCGGCAAATTGGTTGGCCTGATTAAGTATCTGAAATACAGCAATAAAATATGAGGAATTCGTTGATAATCCGTTAACCGATCAGTATTTCTCTGCTCGAGCGGTCGCCTCATTATCTACTCGGAATGTTCGCCTTTCAGGCGGTGTGGGAGAAGCATGATGAGCCAGCTCAAAAACCGAACAAACAAAGGAGCTATCCATGAGGAAACTGGTATCTTTGGCCGCGCTGGCCACTGCAGCAGCATTTGCGCCGAGTGCGGCCAACGCCGCCACCTGCGTTGCCATGAACTGCACGTTCACGCCCGGCGATGACGAGTTCACCACGTCTGGCGACACCATCCCCCCCATCACCGAAGCCGTTTCGGCCACCATTGGCCGCACCGACATCGGTTCGGGCATCTTCACCGACATTTACCGCTTCATCGTTGACGTTGATGGCGTCGGCAGCGGCGGCATCATCACGACGCTGTCGGGCCTGTCGACCAACATCGACCTGCTGACGGTCACGATTAACGGCAAGGACGTCCCGATCTTCGGTCAGGGCACCGACGTTGAATCCGCTGGCATTTCGGGCTTCCCGATCATGGCCGGCATGCTGAACGAGCTGGTGATCAGCGGCACGTCCGCGGGTCTTGGTTCCTACGGCGGCAACCTCACCTTCACGCCGTCGCCCGTGAGCGCGCCGGTTCCGGAGCCGGCCACCTGGGCGCTGATGCTGCTCGGCTTCGGCAGCCTTGGCTACACGATGCGCCGCGCACGTCGCACCAGCGCACGGGTCCAGTTCGCCTGATCATCCTGGCCGTCTCCCACGGGACGGCCTCGATAAAGAATGGGGATCAACGGGTGCAGCCGTTGATCCCCATTTTTGTGGGATGAGAGCAAACGATCCTGTTCAGGCAGCGCTGCGCCAGAATGTGCCGCTCATGCCATTGCGGCTGCGCGGCTCCGTGCAACCCGCATCCCTGTCCCACAAGCGCGCGACGCGCCGTGCGACATCCTGCTCCTCATCGCGCGAGAAGAAATAGGGGTAGAGCGAGCGGCCGATCTTGTCGGCGCGGCCGGCAAAGCGATTGATCTGGTCGGCGACATCGCAGACCTTGAGGCGCATGAGCTGTACCGGCGTATCCTTGGGCCACCAGGAGACGGACTCATCCATCTTCGGCGGGCCAAGCCGGTCGAAACCGAGCATGGCCTCATAATAGCGCACATGGCGTGGATGCACCTCGATCACCAGATCCGTGCAATCGAAGCGCTGCATCCCGTAAATGAAGATGACATGAAAAAGCCCCGCGAGGACGGAGGGGGACTTGGTCATCGGGTCGACCGCGAACTTGGTGAGTTCGCAAAGGCGGGCACCCGGCGCCTCGCGCAACGCATCCAGTTCCGTGCGAAATGTTTGATCGGTCGAAAGGCCGGCTGGTGAGTCCACCGTCAAGGTGAGCGTGGCGATTACGGCATCTTCCAGCGCTGCCGTGAAGACGGCCTGGTGATCGCCATTGTCGGGGAGCAGATGCGCCATGCCATAACCGCGCGACCCATACATGCGGTTCAGGAGATCATGCGCCTGCTCGCGCAGGTCGGGCCGATCGGCCAGCCGGACATCGATGGTGCGCAGCCGCTGGCCACAGGCAGACGGGATACGGCGCACGGACAGCAGCCGGCCGTGCGGTTCCGCGCAAGAGGCGGACACAACATGATCATGCACTAGGACGACCCCCAAAAGGCCCAACCGGGCCAGACGAGCTTTCTATTTTTACGAAGCCTTGCGCCTCAGCGAGACCATGGATGGGTTCGAACGGTTAACAGAGCAATACCTCTTCGCGGCAAAGAGGCGGAGCGTTCGGGCGTTGCGGCAAAAGGTAGATAGTTCTATGACTTAAGTGAACAAGTGCACGGAACTCTAGTCATCCGGGTGTAGTCGCAGGAGCAGATTGCTCCCATGGCGGTGGTTAAGAATTAACCATGTTCTCTATCCTTGCATGACTCTGCGGTGATCAGGCTTTGCTCCTATCCCTTACGCCGCCAGCTTGGCTTTGGCGGCGTCGGCGCATAAGCGGATGACGTGACCGCTGCGCTCCCCATCCATGAGGTTCTGCCCGACCTGCTCGCTGCCTTGCGAGCAGGATCGAACGCCGTGCTCGTGGCGCCGCCCGGCGCGGGTAAGACGACCAGCGTTGCGCCCGCTTTGCTGGGCGAGCCGTGGGTGGCGGGCGGGCAGATATGGCTGCTCTCGCCGCGCCGGCTTGCCGCGCGCGCCGCTGCCGAGCGCATGGCGGATCTGGCTGGCGAGAAGCCCGGCGACACCATCGGCTATGCCACCCGACTTGAGAGCCGCCAATCCGTCCGCACCCGCATCCTCGTCGTGACCGAAGGGATTTTCCGGCGCCGCATTCAGGCCGATCCGGAGTTGACCGGCGTCGCCGCCGTGCTGTTCGACGAGGTCCATGAACGCAGCCTGGAAGGCGATTTCGGGCTGGCCCTCGCGCTCGATGCGCAATCCGGCCTGCGCGAGGATTTGCGCCTGCTCGCCATGTCCGCGACGCTGGATGGTGCGCGCTTCGCCACGCTCATGGCGGTGGAGGGCAAGCCGGCCCCCGTGATCGAGAGCGCGGGCCGATCTTTCCCCATCGATCTGCGGCATATTGGCCGCGCGGCAGAGCAGCGCATCGAGGATGGCATGGCGGCGGCGATCCGTCGCGCGCTGGCCGAAGAGTCGCAGGGCGATGTTCTGGCCTTCCTCCCCGGCGTCGGCGAGATCGAGCGCACGGCCGAGCGGCTGATGGGACTGTCCGAGAGCATCGCCCTCCATCGCCTGCATGGCTCGCTCGAGCCGGGAGCCCAGCGCGCGGCCCTGCGACCGGCGGCGGCAGGCACGCGCAAGCTGATATTGGCGACCAGCATCGCTGAGACCAGCCTCACCATCGACGGCGTGCGCATCGTGGTCGATTCAGGGCTTGCCCGCCGGCCCCGGCATGATCTCGCCGCCGGTGTTACGCGGCTGGTGACGGAGCGCGCCAGTCAGGCCGCCGTAACCCAGCGTGCCGGCCGCGCGGGTCGTCAGGCGCCGGGCGTGGCCTACCGCTTGTGGGAAGCAGCGGCGACCGCCGGGCTGCCGCCGTTCGATCCGCCCGAAATTCTGGAAAGCGACCTGACCGGCCTGCTGCTCGATTGCGCGGTGTGGGGCGTGACCGACCCGACCACGCTGCGCTGGCTCGATCCGCCACCGGCGGCGGCCTTGGCCGAGGCGCGGCGCCGGCTCGAGGCGCTGGGCGCGCTGGATGGGGAGGGGCGGGCGACTCCGCATGGCCGCGCGGTCGCCGATCTGCCGCTGGAGCCACGCCTCGCGCATATGCTCATCGCTTCGGCCGAGGCGGGGGAGGGCGCTGCGGCGGCTGACGTGGCGGTGCTGCTCACCGAGCGCGGGCTGGGCGGGCCATCGGTGGATCTCGCCCGGCGTCATGCGCTCTGGCTGCGCGAGCGGGGACAGCGGGCCGAAGCAGCGCGCGGCCTTGCGCGGCGCTGGCTCGGGCTGGTCGCGTCCGGCTCGTCGCAAGGCATCATCGACGATGCCGCGCTTGCCCGCTGCCTGATGAGAGCCTTCCCGGACCGCATCGCCCGGCGACGGGATGCCAGTGGCGAACATTGGATCAGCGCGGGCGGGCGCGGCTTCCGGCTGGACCCCGCCGATCCGCTGGCGCGTGCAGACTGGCTGGCGGTAGGCGATATTCAGGGCAGCGCCGCCGGGGCACGCATCCTCTCCGCACTGGCCGTGCAGGAGGAGGATGTGATGGTCGCTGCCGGGCATCGCGTCATGGATCGCCGCACGGTGCGCTGGCGCAAGGATCTGGCCGGCGTTGAGGCATTGCGTGAACGGCATCTGGGCGCCATCCGCCTCACCAGCGGGCCGGACGATGCGCCCGAACGGGCCGCCATCATTGCCGCACTGGCGCAGGCGCTGCGCAGCGAGGGACTGGGGCTGCTGCCATGGGGCAAGGCGGCGCAGGCGTTGCGGACCCGGGCTGCCTTTGCGGGCGTGGGCGATGAGATCGGCGATGCGGCGCTGCTTGCCGATGCCGAGGAGTGGCTGGAGATGCTGCTCCCGGCCAATGCCCGGCGCTTTTCCGCGATCGACGGTGGCGCGCTGCATGGCCTGCTAACCCAGCGCCTGGGATGGGATGCCACGCAGCGCATCGAGGCGCTGGCGCCGGCCGAGTTCCGTAGCCCGGCCGGCAGCACCCACGCCATCGACTATGAGGCGCCGGCTGGCCCGACCGTCGAATTGCGGGTGCAGGCGCTCTTTGGCCTATCGGAGCATCCGGTCATCGGTCGCGAGCGCATCCCGCTCGTCTTGTCCCTGACATCGCCGGCGGGTCGCCCCATCCAGACGACGCGGGATCTGCCGGCCTTCTGGAAAGGCAGCTGGGCGGATGTCGCCAAGGAGATGCGCGGACGCTACCCGCGGCATCCATGGCCGGATGATCCCGCCGCGGCCAGCGCTACGCTGCGGACCAAGAAGGCTGATGCCCATCGGTGATCCTGTTCCGGATGACCTTCCGTTCGTGTCGAGCGAAGTCGAGACACGGCAGAGCGGTGCGCGGGTGTCTCGACTTCGCTTGACACGAACGGGTCGCTTCATTCCCCCAATCATCTTGACAGGGCCCCCCGCTTTGCGCGACGGCAAAAGCGCTCGCATGTTGGGCATATGCACGATGGGGAAAGCACCGATGTCCGCCCGGATCTACCAGATACCCAAGAACGCCATGCAGTCCGGTCGGGCGCGCACCGGCACCTGGATGCTGGAGTTCGCCCCGGCAGAGGCCAAGAAGCCCGATCCGCTGATGGGCTGGGCCGGCTCTGGCGACACGCAGGAGCAGGTCAAGCTGAGCTTCCCCGACGAGGACGCCGCCCGTGCTTATGCCGAGCGCTATGGCATCGCCTATCACGTCGTGAGAACGCCACCCAAGACGTTGAAAATTCAGGCTTACGCCGATAATTTCCGCTAAGGTCTCGGGCCGTCCTGACGGGCGGGACGGCTACCGCACTTCGATCGTGAGATGCGCGAGCGTGCAGCGTCCGGCCATGCGGGCGCGGATCGTGTCGCTGCTGACATCCGGTTGCGCGATGACGCTCACGATCGCAGCATGGGCCTGCGGACCCACGCGCCAGACGTGAAGATCGGCCACGCGCGCATCGCCTTGTTCCTCAACGACGGCGCGCACCTTGCCGGCCAGCACCTCGTCGCTGCGGTCGAGCAGCATGGCCGAGGTGTCCCGCATCAGCCCCCAGGCCCAGCGGGCGATGACCAGCGCGCCGACGATCCCCATCAGCGGGTCCATCCATACCCAGTCGAGATAGCGCCCGGCCAGCAGGGCGCCGATGGCGAGGACAGAGGTCAGCGCGTCCGCCAGCACGTGGAAATAGGCTGAGCGCAGATTATTGTCGTGGCCGTGGCTATGCCCATGCTCATGGCCATCATGGTGATGCGCGCCATGGTCATTGCCAGCGTGATGATGGTGCGCGTGACCGTGATCATGCCCATGCCCATGCGCGCCGCCCATCAGCACCAGCGCGCTGGCGATGTTCACCAGCAGGCCGATCACCGCCACGAAGGTCGCCTCGCCGAAAGCGACTCTCGTCGGTTCAAACAGGCGCACCGCCGACTCGCTGGCAATCGCCAGCGCGACGAGACCCAGCGCCATGGCGGAGGCGAAGCCTGCCAGATCGCCGACCTTGCCGGTCCCGAAGCTGTAGGCGGGGTCCTGCGCATGTTTGCGCGCATAGCCATAAGCGAATGCGGCGATGGACAGCGCGCCGGCGTGGGTCGCCATATGGAAGCCATCCGCCAGCAGCGCCATTGATCCGGTCCAATAGCCAGCGACGATCTCGCCCACCATCGTCACGACGGTTAGCAGGATGACCCAATAGGTCCGCCGGGCATTTTGGTCATGCGAGGCGCCGAGGAAGTCGTGGCTCGGTGTCAGGCCTTCAATATCGAGTGTCCGCATCACGCGTTCCTACTTCGCGTAGCGGCGGATGACCGCCAGCAGTTCGTCCGCCCCTATCTGGCGTTCGGCATCGCTCAGCCCCGGTCGGGCGACATGCGCCTCCAGATGCTCGGCAATGATTTCATCGAGCAGCCCGTTCACCGCGCCACGCACGGCCGCCACCAGATGCAGGATATCGGTGCAGCTTTTGTCCGATTCGAGCGCGCGCTCGATGGCGTTGACCTGCCCCCCGATCCGCCGGACGCGGGCGAGCAGCTGTGGATTAATCTGGAGAAGATGCGACATAGGAATACCCCCTATACCTATTTTTGCGTAGGTTCAATGGATGGGGCGCTCCGGGCGTTCAGGACGAGAATTCCATCAGGTTTGAAGGTAGCCGTACCCAACCTTCTTCGTCATTCCCGCGCACGCGGGAATCCAGGCCAGCGCCTACGAAAGACGCACGGTCCCGGCTAGATTCCCGCGTTCGCGGGAATGATGAGTGGATGGTGTGTTGGGCACTATCGCTAAGGCGGGCAGTGGTCCCGCGCCCTAAAACTGGCCCGCGATCTCGAGCATTTTTGTCAGCCGCTTGGGCGCCACGGCTCGCCAGCTCTTTTCCAGCCAGCCGCGCACATGCTCCCAGTCGATGCCCGGGCGGTCGAGGCGGATCGCGATCCAGCCGCTCGCGCCATAATAAGCCGGGCGATAATAGATGTCGGGGTCGGCCTCGATCAGCGCGGCCATTTCGTCAGCGCCGGAGGTCTTGACCAGTAGCGCCACCGCATCCTCGCCATGGTGGCGCACCGAGACATAAGCGAAGAACTTGCCCGACGTTTCGCTGCCCACGCGCCAACCCGCCGCCCCATGCGAGTCGCGGGCATGTGTCTCCGGCAAGGCGAGAGCGAGTTGGCCCACTTGTCCGATCAGCCAGTCCGGCTCCATCTCGCGCCCCACATAGCTGGCCAGCATCCGGGGATAGAGCTGATATTCGGCGTAGAGTACGCGCTGGGCGAGCGTATCGGCGCTATCCTCGGGCAGGATGGCGACCGGGATCTGCCCCAGCACCGGGCCGTCATCCAGCGCCGGCGTGACGAGGTGGACGGTGCAGCCGCCATGGCTGTCGCCTGCGTCGATGGCCCGCTGGTGCGTGTCGAGCCCCTTGAATTTGGGGAGCAGGGAGGGATGGGTGTTGAGCATCCGCCCCGCCCATTGGCCCACGAAATCGGCGGTGAGGATGCGCATATAGCCGCACAGCGCAACATAATCGGCGCCGGATGCCCGCAGCGCGTCGAGCATGATCGCCTCATGGGCCTCGCGGCTCATGCCCTTGTGGCTGTGGGCAAAGGTCGCCACGCCCTCGGCCGCCGCGACGGTCAGCCCGCGCGCTTCCGGCTTGTTTGAGGCGACGAGCACGATCTCATAGGGGCAGTCCGGCAGGCGCGAGGCATAGAGGAGCGACGTCATCGTCGTCCCCGTGCCGGAGAGCATCACCGCGACTTTGGCCTTGGACACGTCAGTTCCCCCAATCCGTTCGGGCTTATTACCCCAGATGGACCGCGTTCCAGTCTGCCATTGCGCACCACGTCTCTTGCGATCCGCGCACGGTGCAGCCCTTCTCGCCAGCGCGAATCTCGCCGATGCGGTGGACGGTCTCGCCCGCCTCACGCAACGCCGCACTCACCGCGTCCACATCGGCGGGCGCCACGACGACGGCCATGCCGATCCCGCAATTGAATGTGCGCGCCATCTCGCCCGGCTCGATATTGCCCTGTGCTTGCAGGAACGCCATCAGCCGCGGCTGCGCCCAAAGGTCCGCATCGATATGCGCGTGCAGGCCAGCCGGCAGAATCCGGGGGATATTCTCCAACAGGCCGCCGCCGGTGATGTGCGCCATCGCATGGACGAGGCCCTGGCGGACCAGCGGCAGCAGCGGCTTCACATAAATCCGGGTCGGCGCCATCAGCGCATCGATGAGCAGCACCTCCTGATCGAACAGGGCAGGGCGGTCCAGCTTCCAGCCCTTGTCCGCCGCCAGGCGTCGCACCAGCGAATAGCCGTTGGAGTGGACGCCCGAGGAGGCGAGGCCCAGAATCACGTCGCCCTCGGCCACCTTGTCGGCGGTCAGCACTTCGTTGCGCTCGACGGCGCCGACGCAGAAACCGGCGAGGTCATAATCGCCATCGGCATACATGCCAGGCATTTCCGCCGTCTCGCCTCCGATCAGCGCGCAGCCGGCCTGCTTGCAGCCCTCTGCGATGCCCGCGATCACCCGCTCGGCCACGCCGTTGTCGAGGCGGCCGGTCGCGAAATAATCGAGGAAGAAGAGCGGCTCGGCGCCCTGCACGATGAGGTCGTTGGCGCACATGGCTACCAGATCGATGCCCACCGTATTGTGCTTGCCGCTGTCGATAGCGAGCTTGAGCTTGGTGCCGACGCCGTCATTCGCCGCAACGAGCAGCGGATCGGTAAAGCCCGCCGCCTTCAGATCGAAGAAGCCGCCGAATCCGCCCAGATCGGCATCGGCCCCCGGTCGCCGCGTCGCGCGGGCGAGCGGAGCAATGGCGCGAACGAGCGCATTTCCGGCAGCGATATCCACGCCGGCCTGCGCATAGGTGTAGCCCTCGGGCTGGTTGTGCTTGGAGTCCATGGCCCGCCCTTACCAAATCGGGCTTGGTTTTCCAGAACAATGCCGCCAAAAGGGCGCCGTGACGCTCTCTCTGCCATCCTTGCGCCCCATTCACGTCGTGTTCGCGCTGGTTCTGGCGGCCTTTGCGGCTGTGCTGGTCGCGCAGATCGAGGGTGAGCGGGGCATTGCGCCGCTGGCCTCGCAGGGCGATTTCGAGGTGAAGGATATTCGCGTCGATGTCGCCGGGCCCAATGCCGATGCGGCGCGGGCGACCGGGTGGCGGTTGGCCCAGCGCCTCGCCTGGCAATCGCTGTGGAAGCGGACGCATGGCGGCAATGGCCCTGCGCTTGGGGACAGCGTGCTGGATGGGCTGGTGTCCGGCATTGAGGTGCAGCAGGAGCAGATCGGTCCCAATCGCTATATCGCTACGCTCTCGGTGATGTTCGATCGCGCCCGGGCCGGGCAGGCGCTTGGCGTTTCCGGGCAGATTCGCCGCTCCCCGCCGCTGCTGGTGATCCCCGTTCTCTGGGATTCGGGTACGCCGATGACGTTCGAGCGGGTGACGCCCTGGCAGAAGGCGTGGGCCGAATTCCGCATTTCCGACAGCCCGATCGATTATGTGCGCACCGCTGGCGATGGCCCCGATTCCCTGCTGCTCAATCCCGGTCAGATCGGCCGGCGCGGGCGCAACTGGTGGCGTATCCTCCTCGATCTTTATGGCGCGGCGGATGTGATCATGCCGATCGCGCGGATCGAGCGCAGCTTTCCCGGCGGGCCGATCACAGGCCATTTCAGCGCGCGCTATGGGCCGGACAATAATTTCATCGGGGATTTCACCCTGCGCGCCGCCACGCCTGCCGATCTGCCCAAGATGATGAGCGACGCAGTCGCGCGCATCGACCAGCTTTACGCGGGCGCCCTGGCGGACGGCACGTTGCGGCTCGACCCCTCGCTGGTCATCGAGGAGCCGGTCAACGCGGTCGAGATCGAGAATGCGGTTGGGCTGGAGGCGATCCTCGGTGTCCTGCCGGCTGATACGCCCGGTGCCGCCTCGTTCAGCGTTCAGATCGAGACGCCTACCACGGCCTCAGTCGGGGAAGCGCAGGCGATGCTGCGGGGTATTCCGGGGGTCAGCGCGGCCTCGACCTCAAGCCTGGCACTCGGCGGCACGTCGGTCATGCAGGTCGGCTTCAGCGGCACGATCGAGCAATTGCGCGCGCAGCTTGAAGGACGGGGATATTCGGTCGCCGTATCTGGGAATACGCTGCGGATCGCCCGTCGGGGCGCAAGTCCACCAGCCGGCGGAGGCGGGGGCGGGCAATGACCCAGTTGCCGCTGCCCATCGGCTGGTCGCGGCATGGCGGAGCGGGAAGTCTGCTGGTCCACGCTGCCAATGCCGACGCGCTCGCGCTGGTGCGCGACTGGCAGCGCTGGCCCTCGCCCTGCACATTGCTCGTCGGCCCATCCCGGTCCGGCCGTTCGCTCATTGCCGAGGTGTTTCTGCGCGAAAGCGGTGGCGTGCTGGTCGATGATGCCGACCGCGCCGATGAGACCCACCTGTTCCACCTCTGGAACGAGGCACGCGATTCGGGCCGGCCGCTGTTGATGGTCGCCAGCGAGGCGCCGCCGACATGGACGATTGCATTGCCCGATCTGCGCACGCGCCTCGCGACCGCCGCCGTCGCGCGTATTCTCCCGCCGGACGAAGCGGTTACCGCAGCGCTGATCGCCCATGGACTGGAGCGGGCAGGCTCGGCCTTCGCTCCGGACCTCCCGGATTTTCTCGCCCGCCGCACCGCGCGCTGTTATGCCGCGATCGACGGCGTCGTGGCCGAGCTGAACGCGCTGTCGCTGGCGCGGGGGCAGAAACTCTCGGTTGCGTTGGCGCGGCAAGCGCTCCGTAACAATGCGCTGCTAGACGGAGCGGATGAGACCGCACCGCATAAGGGAACCCACTGACCGTGTCTGAAGCCGATCCCACTTCTTCGATCACGGGCGCGGGCGCCGCAGACGGAGCGCGCTACTTCAATCGAGAGTTGTCTTGGCTCAATTTCAACCAGCGCGTGCTGGAGGAAGCCTGCAATCCGGCGCATCCGCTGCTGGAGCGGCTGCGCTTTCTCTCCATCTCCGGCAGCAACCTCGATGAGTTTTTCATGGTCCGGGTGGCCGGTCTCAAGGGCCAGCAGCTCCAAGGCGTCGAAATGCGCTCGGTCGACGGGTTGACCCCCGCCCAGCAGTTGGAGGCGATCGGCGACCGGGCCGAGGCGCTCATGTCCGCCCAGCAGGTCGTCTGGCATGATCTTCATGCGGCGCTCCGCAGCGCGCATATCAGCGTGATCGGCCCCGAGCCGGTCGATGCCCGCGCGGACAGCTGGATGCGCCAGCATTTCCTCGAGCAGATCTTCCCCATCCTCACGCCCCAGGCGCTCGATCCCGCCCACCCGTTTCCGTTCATTCCCAACAAGGGCCTCAGCCTGTTCTTCGACCTGCTGCGCGAATCGGACAAGGAAGTGGTGCAGGAGTTGGTGATTCTGCCGGCCACACTGCCGCGCTTCATCCGGGTGCCGGGCAAGAATGCGCGCTACATCGCAATCGAGGCGCTGGTACGGCGCTATTCGGCCTTGCTGTTCCCCGGCTTCATCGTGCGGGACAGCGGCCTGTTCCGCATCCTGCGCGATAGCGACATCGAGATCGAGGAAGAGGCCGAGGATCTCGTCCGCTATTATCGCAGCGCCATCAAGCAGCGCCGGCGCGGCCGGATTATCCGCGTGGAAATCGAAAGTGGCGTGGCCGAGCCGGTCGAAACCAAGCTGCAGACGATGATGCAGGGCCATGAGGCCATGGTCGTGGATATCGATGGCTTCATGGGCATTGCCGATCTGGCCGAGGTGGTCGAGGAAGACCGGCCGGATCTCAAATTCCCGGCCTACGCCCCGCGTTTCCCCGAGCGCATCCGCGAATATGGCGGCGATTGCTTCGCTGCGATTCGCGCCAAGGACATCGTCGTCCACCACCCCTATGAGAGCTTCGATGTCGTCATCGCCTTCCTCAAGCAGGCGGCGGACGATCCCGATGTGGTGGCGATCAAGCAGACCCTCTACCGCGCCGGCAAGCAGAGCGCGATCATCCGCGCGCTGATCGACGCGGCCGAGGCGGGGAAGTCCGTCACCGCCGTCGTCGAGCTCAAGGCGCGGTTCGATGAGGAGCAGAACCTGCTCTGGGCCGCGCAACTGGAGCGCGCCGGCGTGCAGGTCGTCTATGGCTTTATCGACTGGAAGACCCACGCCAAGATTTCCATGGTCGTGCGGCGCGAGGGCAACGGCTTTCGCACCTACTGCCATTTCGGTACAGGCAATTATCACCCGATCACCGCGCGGATTTATACGGACCTGTCCTTTTTCACCGCCGATCCCCGGGCCGGGCGCGATGCCGCCGCGGTGTTTAATTACATCACCGGCTATGTCGAGCCGCAGCATATGGAGATGATCACGCTCTCGCCGCTGCACATGCGCGACAAGCTCGCGGCGCTGATCGAAGCGGAAATCGAGCATGCCCGCGCTGGCCGCCCCGCGACCATCTGGGCGAAGATGAACAGCCTGGTGGACCCCGCGATCATCGAGCAGCTTTATGCCGCCAGCAATGCGGGCGTGAAGGTGGAACTGATCGTGCGCGGCATCTGTTGCCTGCGGCCCGGCGTACCGGGCATGTCGGAGAATATCTCGGTCAAGTCGGTGATCGGGCGGTTCCTGGAACACAGCCGCATCTGGGCCTTTGGCAATGGCAAGTCCTTGCCCAACAATAGCGCCAGGCTGTTCATCAGCTCGGCGGACTGGATGCCACGCAATTTCGACCGGCGGGTTGAGTATATGCTGCCGATCGAGAACCCGACCGTCCATGATCAGGTGCTCGATCAGGTGCTGGTGGCCAATCTGCTCGATGACGAGCAGAGCTGGGCGCTGGGCAGCGATGGCAGCTACACACGCCTCAAGCCGGGGAAGAAGCCGTTCAACCTGCACCATTATTTCATGACCAATCCGTCCCTTTCCGGTCGCGGTGCCTCGCGGCGCTCCGCCCGCGCGGTGCCAAAGCTCTCGCTCTCCGAGCGTGGCTGAGGGGAGGGGTTCAGCCATGACCCTGCTGGATCGCACGACGCGCCGCTCGATGAAGGCGACGCTCAACGGGCCGCATTTCCGCCGGACGGCGATTATCGACATTGGCTCCAACAGCGTTCGCCTCGTTGTCTATGATGGGCCTCGGCGCATTCCTTTCGTGCTGTTCAACGAGAAGGTGCTGGCGGGCCTGGGCGCGGAGATCGGCACATCCGGGCGGATCGGCGCGGCGGCGATGGAGCGCGGGCTGGTGGCGCTGGAGCGCTTCGCGCGGCTGTGCGTGGAGATGGAGGTGGACCAGATCACCTGCGTCGCCACCGCTGCCGTGCGCGATGCGTCCAACCGGGATACCTTCATCGAACGCGCGGCGGAAATCGGCCTGGAGGTCAGCGTGCTGAGCGGTCAGGAGGAAGGGCTTGCCTCCGCGCACGGGCTGCTCTCCGGCATGCCGCGTGCGGACGGGATCATGGGCGATCTGGGCGGCGGCAGCCTCGAACTGGTGCGCGTACGGCCCGAGGGCGTGGAGATGCCCGTTTCCCTGCCGCTCGGCATTTTTCGGATCGGTGACGTCCGCGCACGGGGACGCAAGGGGCTGGTCCAGCATCTCGATGGGCTGTTGAAGGCGCAGGGCCTTGGCGACATCGAGCAGGGCCTGCCCTTCTATCTGATCGGCGGAAGCTGGCGCGCGCTGGCGCGGCTGGACATGCACCTCACCAATTATTCGCTGCCGATCCTGCATCATTACGAAATGACGCCGGATCGCCCGGCCGAGCTGCTCAAATGGCTGGAAAACGCGCAGAAGGCAGACCTCAAGGCGGTCGGCGTCTCCAGCGCGCGTTTTCCTACGCTGCCAGATGCCGCGCATCTGCTGTGCGCGGTGGTGGAGCGGCTGCGCTCCGCCCATCTCACCGTCTCAGCCTTCGGGCTGCGGGAAGGGCTGCTCTACGAGAGCTTGCCGCGCGATATGGCGAATCAGGACCCGCTCCTCGTCGCCGCCCGCATCGAGGGTGAGGCGCAGGGGCGCTTTGTCGGCCATGGCGACACGATCAGTGGCTGGATCGCGCCGTTGTTCCACGATGATCCGCCGGAATGGGCGCGCATCCGCTTTGCGGCCTGTCTGCTGGCGGATGTCGGCTGGCGTGCCAATCCCGAGTTTCGCGCCGAACGCGGCATGGAATTCGCCCTGCAGGGCAATTGGGTCGGCGTGAATGCCGCCGAGCGCGCCGCGCTAGGGCAGGCGCTTCATGCGAATTTCGGCGGCGGCACCAACATTCCCGCGCTGCTGGCGGGTCTCGCTCCCGAGCCGCTGCTGCGCCGCGCGATCCAATGGGGCCTTGCCATCCGCCTGTGCCAGCGCCTCTCCGGCGGCGCGGAAGGCCCGCTGGACGGCTGCTCGCTCGACGTGCGCGACGGCACGGTCATCCTGCGCCTCGACCCGGAACATGCGGCACTTGCCGGCGAATCCATCGACCGCCGCCTGCGCCAGCTCGGCCAGGCCATGGGCATGGGCTATCTGCTCGATGCGTGACGTGGGCGGTTTGGGGTGGGGAGTGGACGTCTTCCAAGCCCTCTCCCCTTGAGGGAGAGGGATGCGCAGGCTAGGCAGCTTGCTGCCTAGCCGAAGCTGGGAGAGGGGTGTCGATCCGCAGGATCGAGCGGATCAGAGATCCGTACCCCTCATCCAACTGCGCCTAGCCGCCTCACGGCGACAAGGCTCCGTATCCTTCTCCCTCAAGGGGAGAAGGAGGGCTCGCACGACGTCGCGTCCGGACAGTCAGCCATCAGCACGGCTGTACACTGTCGTACCCCCTAATTGCCGGCGCAGCCCAACCGCCCGTCACCCGCAGTTCACCCGCTCAATCATCATCGCATCATCATAGCTGATGTTCAGCCGGTCCTCGCGATAGTCCATCGTCATGGCGGAGCGCGGCGGGGCCCAGCGTAGGGTGCGGGCGCCGGATTTGGCGAGCAGATCAGCGCCCAGCGTTGCGGTTGCGCGCTGGCCGATGGCGCTTTGCAGCCCGTCCGCCGAACAGGCGCCGTTGCCGGCCATTGGCGGTTCGCCCACGCTGGTCGTGGCGGTAGCGCAGGCCGTCAGCGGGGCAAGAGCGAGAAGGGGAGCGATCATGCGCATGGTGCGGGGCCTTTCCTCAAAAGGCCAGCCTAGCATGCGGGCGTCCACCGGTCATCCGGCAGGCGATCAGTCGTTGGGCTCGGCCAGCTTTTCCGTGCGGGTCATCAGCAGCTTGCCATCGCGCACCGCGAAGGCCATGCGGCCTTCCACCAGATCCAGCGCGTCGCGGCCGAACTGCTCGAACCGCCAACCTTCCAGGATCGGCAGGTTGGTCCGCACACCGGCCGCCAGCATCTCCAGATCGTCGGCGCGAGCGAGCAGCCGCGAGGCGACGTTGATCTCCCGCGAGCGGATCTTGAGCAGTAGCTTGAGCAGATCGGCGACCAGCGCGCCTTCCTTGCCGAGACCGGGCCGACCCGGATCGCGCTCGGGCATTTCCTCGCGGGGCAGGGGCGCGGCATTGTCCAGCGCAGCCATCAGCCGTGCGCCGATGTCATTGCCTTTCCAGCTTGCCGAAAGCCCGCGCACCTTGCCCAGATCCTCCTGCTTGCGCGGCGGATGGGAGGCGATGTCGGCCAGCGTCTCGTCCTTGACGATGCGCCCGCGCGGCAGGTTCTTGTCCTTCGCCTCGGTCTCGCGCCAGCCGGCCAGCGCCTTCAGACGCCCAAGCACATCGGCCTTGCGGCTGGAAATGCGCACACGCTTCCACGCCTCGGCGGGATTGACCTCATAATTACCGGGATCGGCGAGCCGCTCCATTTCCTGATTGAGCCACACGCCGCGCCCCGTCTTGCGTAGTTCTTCCAGCATCATCGGGAAGATCGCGGCGAGATGGGTAACATCGCCGATCGCATAATCGATCTGCCGCTTGTCCAAGGGGCGCCGCGCCCAGTCGGTGAACCGCGCGCCCTTGTCCAGGTGAATGCCCAGCCAGCTGTCGACCAAATTGCTGTAGCCGATCTGCTCGCCCTGGCTCAGCGCCATGCTGGCAATCTGCGTGTCGAACAGCGGGTGCGGCGTCTTGCCGGTGAGGTTGAAGACGATCTCGATGTCCTGCCCGCCGGCGTGGAAGACCTTGAGCACATCCTCATTGTTCACCAGCAGGTCGAGCAGCGGGCCCATGTCCAGCCCGGGTGCCTTGGGGTCGATTGCCGCGGCTTCCTTCCCATCGGAGATCTGGAACAGGCACAGTTCCGGCCAATAGGTGTTCTCGCGCATGAATTCGGTATCCACGGCGACAAAGTCGGCCTTGGACAACCGCTCGCACAGCGCGGCGAGGGAAGAGCTGTCAGTGATCAATGGATGGATTTGCATATGGCAGGTGATCTTATTATTGGCCGGTCCTCGGATTGGGGGCCGGCGGCACGCTTGAGCGTATCACCATATCCCCCACAAGTCGTCTTTGTCATCCAATTGGCGCCCTCGCAATGAGGCGCGTGAAAATAAAAGGCCGTTAGACCATGCACGCCTATCGCACGCACACCTGCGGGGAGCTCCGCGCCGCCAATGCCGGCGAGACTGTTCGGCTGTCCGGCTGGGTCCACCGCAAGCGCGATCATGGCGATCTGGTGTTCATCGACCTGCGCGATCATTACGGCATGGTGCAGATCGTCACCGAAGTCAGCGGCCCGGTGTTCGATGTGATCGAGAGTCTGAAGGCCGAGAGCGTCGTTACCATCACTGGCACGGTCGTGGCGCGCGCCAAGGAAGCCGTGAACCCGAACTTGCCGACCGGCGAGGTCGAGGTGCGGGCGGCAGAGGCCGTCGTGCTCTCCGCCGCGCAGGAGCTGCCGCTCCCGGTCGCGGGCGAGCAGGAATATCCCGAGGATATCCGCCTGCGCTATCGCTTCCTCGATCTGCGCCGCGAGACGTTGCATGCGAACATCGTCAAGCGCACCAAGATTATTTCGGACATGCGCCGCCGGATGGAAGGCGCGGGCTTTACCGAATATTCGACGCCCATCCTCACCGCCTCCTCGCCGGAGGGCGCGCGCGACTTCCTCGTGCCCAGCCGCATTCATGCCGGCAAGTTCTACGCGCTGCCGCAGGCGCCGCAGCAGTATAAGCAGTTGCTGATGGTCGCGGGCTTCGATCGCTATTTCCAGATTGCGCCCTGCTTCCGCGATGAAGACCCGCGCGCCGACCGCCTGCCGGGCGAGTTCTACCAGCTCGATCTGGAAATGAGCTTCGTCACGCAGGAAGATGTGTGGAACACTATGGAGCCGGTGATTGCCCAGGTCTTCGAGACCTTTGCCGATGGCAAGCCAGTGACGCCGGCCGGCAGCTTCCCGCGCATTCCTTATGCCGAAGCCATGCTGAAATATGGCAGCGACAAGCCGGACCTGCGCAACCCGATCATCATCACCGATGTGACCGATCATTTCGTCGGCTCGGGCTTTGGCATCTTCGCGAGCATCGTCGAGAGCGGCGGCGTCATCCGCGCCATTCCCGCGCCGGGCGCCGGCGCGGGCAGCCGCAAGTTCTTCGATGAGATGAACAATTGGTCGCGCTCGGAAGGCTTTTCGGGCCTTGGCTATATCAATATCAAGGATGGCGAGCCGGGCGGCCCCATCGCCAAGAATCACGGGCCGGAGGCGACCGCCAAGCTGATCGAAACGCTCGGCCTTGGTCCCAATGATGGCGTGTTCTTCGCCGCCGGCAAGGAGACGCAGGCCGCCAAGCTCGCCGGTCTTGCCCGCATCCGCGTCGGCGAGCAGCTCGACCTGATCGACAAGGACCGCTTCGACCTGTGCTGGATCGTGGACTTTCCATTCTACGAATATGACGAGGACTCCAAGAGCCTGGACTTCGCGCACAACCCCTTCTCCATGCCGCAGGGCGGGATGGAGGCGCTGGACGGGCCCGATCCGCTTTCGATCAAGGCCTTCCAGTACGACATGGTCTGCAACGGCTTCGAGATCGCGTCCGGCTCGATCCGCAACCAGTCGCCCGAGCTGATGGTTAAGGCCTTCGAGAAGGTTGGCCTGAGCAAGCAGGATGTGGAAGATCGCTTCGGCGGCCTCTACCGCGCTTTCCAATATGGCGCGCCGCCGCACGGTGGCATGGCCGCCGGCGTGGACCGCATCGTGATGCTGCTCTGTGGCGCTGTGAACCTGCGCGAGATCACGCTGTTCCCGATGAACCAGCGCGCCGAGGATCTGCTGATGGGCGCGCCCTCCAACGCGGAGCTCAAGCAGCTGCGCGAACTGCACATCCGCGTCGTCGAGCCG
Source organism: Sphingobium sp. B12D2B (assembly GCF_025961775.1). Taxonomy (NCBI): domain Bacteria; kingdom Pseudomonadati; phylum Pseudomonadota; class Alphaproteobacteria; order Sphingomonadales; family Sphingobiaceae; genus Sphingobium; species Sphingobium sp. B12D2B. The sequence goes on along the minus strand of NZ_JAOQOH010000001.1, from coordinate 2,208,999 downwards.
CAAAAGAGCTGAACTCTCGACAATGGCTGGCCGCACGATAGGGTGCGGCCATGACCATCAAGCTCTCCGATTATGAGAAGGGCGCCGATTTCGACGGCGACTTCGACAAGGCGCTGCTCAAGCTCCAGAAGCGGCTGGAGAAGATCCAGGTCGCCCACATCATCCACAAGCGCCGCAGCGTGGTGATGCTGGAAGGGTGGGACGCCGCCGGCAAGGGCGGCATCATCAAGCGAATGACGTCGCTGCTCGATCCGCGCTATTTCCACGTCTGGCCCATCGGGGCGCCGACGCCGGACGAACTTGGGCGCCATTTCCTATGGCGCTTCTGGACCAAGCTGCCCGCGGACAAGCACATCGCGATCTTCGACCGGAGCTGGTACGGGCGCGTGCTGGTCGAGCGGGTGGAGGGCTTCTGCACAAAAGCCGAGTGGAAGCGCGGCTATGACGAGATCAATGCGTTCGAGGCCCAGCAGATCGACAGCGGCACCGCAATCGTGAAGCTGTTCGTCCACATCACGCAGAAGGAGCAGGACAAGCAGCTTGCACAGCGGCTGGACGATCCCTTCAAGCGCTGGAAGACGGGCACGGAGGATTATCGCAATCGCGACAAGCGGGCCGATTATCTCGATGCCATCAAGGACATGTTCGCCAAGACCGACACCAAGCAGGCGCCCTGGCAGGTGATCGATGGCAATGATCGCAAAGCTGCGCGGATCGCGGCGCTTACCTGCATCGCCGACCGGCTGGAAAAGCATGTCTCGATGGAGATGCCGGACGCCGACCCCGCCGTCGTGAAACTGGCGCATGAGGCGTTCGGCTATCAGCCGGAGGAGTGAGCGGCTCAGGCCTGATCCATGAGGCTGCGGTACATCACGAGCGCATCGACATAACCGTGAACCGGATGGTGGAACGCGCCGGGAAGCGCCCCGATCACGCTAAATCCCATATGCTGCCACAGACGCACGGCGCGGACGTTCGTGGAAATCACCAGATTAAACTGCATCGCGCGGAAGCCCTGCGCGCGGGCCGTTTGCAGCGAGTGGCGGCACAGCGCTTGCGCAATGCCTTTCCCACGCTGATCGGCCCGGACGATATAGCCGGCATTGGCGACATGGGCGGCCGGGCCGGTCGAATTTGCGCGCAAGGTGTAGCTGCCCACGATGCCGGCGTCGGATGTTGCGACGAACACCTGCTTGTCCGGCGCGGTCCAGTAGGCGTGGGCACCCGCCTCATCCAGATCGTGGGCGAGGGGAAAGGTCGCCCCCTCGCGGATGACCGGCTCGAAAACGGTCCAGATGCCCGGCCAGTCGGCGGCCGAGGCGGGGCGGATGTCCATCATGGCGAGGCGCTCAGTCCTGCGCGGCCGGGGCGTAGCGCATCGTGCCGTCGCGCCAATGGAGAACCAGCTTGTCGTCCTCGCGAGTCACCAGCGTATCGCGGAAAGCGGCAACGCCCATGTCATTGGGGGTCAGGATGATGTGGACGCGAAGATGCTCCTGCGCGGGCAGCGGGATCACCTCGGATTTGGTGCCGAAAAATACTTCGGAGACTTGAATCGAGCGCGGACGGCGTTTGCCTAAATCGCCGGTCCAGCCGTCGCTCTGGGTATAGTCGGCGATGGTGTCGCCATCCTCGAGGGTGAGCTCAAAATCGACGGCGGGAACGCCCACTCCATTGGGCCAGGTGACCAGCAGGGTGAACGGCTCATTCCCGTCGCTGGCTACATCGGCGAGCGAGAACGCTGCCGGCTTGGGGGTCGGCTCGGTGGTGAGGCGCAAGGTGCCGTCATCCCTGCATTCCCAGCGCCCCGCTGCCGATTCGTCCACAGCGCCGGCGGTGAACATGTAGCGGAAGCGACCATCCGGGTCGATTTCCAGTGCCGAGGCTGCATCCGGCCCGGCATCGGCCATGAAGAGCCCCGTCGGGCAATCTGCAGCCCATGCCCCCGACGCCGTGCCGGCCAGCAGCCCAATCCCCAGCAAGGCCGTCCGCGCGATCATTGCGGATAGCTGATGGCGAGGATTTCCCATTCCTTGCTGCCGCCCGGCAGGTCGACGCGGCGCAGGTCGCCCACGGCAGCTCCTCTCAGGGCGCGCGCCAGCGGCGTATCCCAGCCGATCCGAGCGGCGCCGGCATCCGCCTCGTCATTGCCGACGATGGTAACACTGCGCTGATTGTCCTCCTCATCGGCGAGCGTGACCGTCGCGCCGAAGAAGATGCGGCTCTTATCCGGCTGCTGCGCAGGTTCCACGATCTTGGCGAGCTTCATCCGCTGCGCCAGCCATTTCAGGCGGCGGTCGATCTCCCGCATCCGCTTGCGGCCATAGAGATAGTCGCCATTCTCGCTGCGATCGCCATTGCCGGCGGCCCAGCTGACGATCTCCACGATCTTGGGCCGTTCTTCCCCGAGAAGCTGGTCATATTCGGCGCGCAGCGCGGCAAAACCGCCCGGCGTGATGTAGTTCGGCCGAGGAAGCGCGCTCATTTGCCCCGGCGTTTCGGCCGCTTGCTGGCGTACATCAGGGCTGCGGCGAGCGCTGCTGATCCGATGCCGACGCCGGCCCAGAAGGCCTTGGTCCCGCGCCTCTCGTCGGTCTCGGCGGCGTCGGCAGGCCCGGCGATGGGCGTCGATGCGGGCGCGGTACTCGTCTCTCTTTCAGTCATGATCTCTATTCTGTTCTGGGTCGAAAGGTCGGATTAGGCGGGAGCGGGCGGTCCTCAGCCGGGCAGGGACTTGCCCAGGAACCGGCTGAGCGGCGCCAGGTCGGCGGTGCTCTGCACGGGGCTCAGCATGTCATAGATCACCGCATTCTCCAGCACGCGCTGCACATAGTTGCGCGTCTCGAAAATGGGAATGTCCTCGATCCACTGGACCATGTCCACGCCGGGCAGGCGCGGGTCGCCGTTGGATTGCAGCCAGCGGTTCACTCGGCCCATGCCGCCATTATAGGCGGCGATGGCGAGCGGGTAGCTGCCGTTGTAGTAGCGCAGCAGCTGCTGGAAGTAGGCACTGCCAAGCTGCACGTTATAGTTCGGGTCGTAGAGCGAGCTCTGGTTGAAGCTCATGCCGATCTTGCCCGCGACTTCGCGCGCGGTGGAGGGCAGCAGCTGCATCAGTCCATGCGCATTGGCGTGGGACACGATGGCCCGGTCGAACTGGCTTTCCTGCCGGGTGATCGCGTGGATCATCGTCCAATTGGAGCGGTCGCTCAGCGGCACATTCATGCGGGGGAAGCTGTAGTCCGGCGCGGCACTCAGGCCATTGCGGCCGGCGCTGCGGGCGGCCATGACGCCCAGATCCGGGCGGCCGAGGACTTGCGCCAGTTCGCCGGCAAGCGCCAGTTCCGTGTCCGTCTGCGCATTGTCGGCAATGGCGCGGATGAACAGCGATTGGTCGCGGGTCTGCCCGTTGCGCCCGAGCAGGCTGGCGGCGCGCACCACCGGCCGCGCCATGAAGGCGGCGCGCTCGCTGGCGCTGGGGCGCACGGCACTGGCCAGCGCATCGGGATTGACGCGGCGTTTGAGACGCTCGAGCGCGAGCTGGCCATAATATTGATCGGGGTAGCTGCCGGCCTTCTCGAAATGCGCGGTCGCCTGCGACTGGCGACCAGCGGCCAGCGCGGCGCGTCCGGCCCAATAATGGCCCTTGGAGCTGGTCTGGCCCGATTTGGCGCCATTGGCATAGCGGTCGAACATCGCCTCGGCATCGGCAGGGCGGTTCAGCTTGTTGAGCGCGATCATCCCGGCCAGCCATGTGAGGCTGGTATAATCATCGCGCACGCCCAGTGACTGCGCGCTGATGTCGGTCCCGCGGGGGAAGGCATCGTCGACCTTGGAGGCAATGGCAAAGGCCGTGCTGAACTGGTTGTCATTGTTCGCGGCGCGGGCCTGCGCCAGCAGCACCTCATACCATTTTTCCGGGTCGGTAGGGCGTTGCATCAGCGCCGTGCGGTTGCCGAGCAGGCTGCGCGCCGCAGCAAGGTCGCCATTGTCGGTCAGCCAGCGCGCCTTGTCGGCCAGATAGCCGGCGTCCAGCATCCCCACAGGATCGGCCGGACCCATGAGGGCCGCAGCATTGGGCGATTTGCGCTGGAAGGCGATCCGCGCGGCGACAACCGCCTGGCGGGTCACCGGCACGGAGGCGAGTAGGCGTTCGGCGATCTCCGGGCGGCGTTGCCACAAAGCTGAATCCGCGCGCCGCAAATGATCTTCCGGCGTGAGGGCGGATGCGAACTGCATCCGCAGCCGGTCCTCCCATTTGGCGTCCATGGCGCCAGACGCCCAAGCGTCCCGCGCCATTTTCTGCGCCTCGCTTTGCTTGCCCATCCGCGCCAGCGTCAGCGCATGAATGGCCTTGGCCTGGGCGGAGCGTGCGGGATATTTGGCGAAGAATGCGAGAATGACCGACGGCTCGTTGACGTCCGCATCCACACGCCGCTCGGCATAGGAGCGCAGCTTGGATTCCTCGGGCCAGCCGGGATTGGCGAGCAGGAAGTTCGCGTAGACCGAGAAATCGTGGCTGTCGCTGGAAGCAATGCGGCGCCAGTTTTCAATCGCATCGCGGGTGCGCGCTTCGTCATTGGCACCGGCGGCAAGACGCTCCTGAACGGCCTGCCAGGTAACGGTGGGCGTGCTTTGCGAGGACGAAGCGGTCGTCGCTGCCGAGGCCATGGCCGCAACAAGAACGACAGCAGATAAGCGAAGGTCTTTTCCCATGGGAAGCATTATGGCAGAGCCTCGATGATCGAACGGTGAACGGGCGCGTGCATTTGCCCCACTATGCCTGTCCGAGCGCGCGCTTTGAAGGAGTTTTTTCATATGTTTTCCGGCTCGATTCCGGCACTGATCACCCCGTTCCGTAATGACAAGCTGGATGAGGACGCATTCCGCAGCTTCGTGGACTGGCAAATCGAGGAAGGATCGAGCGCCCTCGTGCCGTGCGGAACGACCGGTGAAAGCGCCACGATGACCATCGAGGAGCATAATCGCGTTGTGCGCATCTGCGTCGAGCAGGCCGCCGGGCGCGTGCCGGTGATTGCCGGCGCTGGCTCCAACGATACCCGGATTGCGCTGGAACATATGTTCGCCGCGCAGGCCGCCGGCGCCGATGCCGCGCTGGTCGTCGCGCCCTATTATAATAAGCCGAGCCAGGAAGGGCTGTACCAGCATTTCGCCTATCTGGCCTCGCGCTGCGATCTCCCAATCGTGCTCTACAACATTCCGGGCCGCTCAATCGTGGATATCGGCGTGCCGGTGCTGCACCGGCTGGTCGAGGAATTTCCGAGCATCGTGGGCCTTAAGGATGCGACCGGGAATATCGGCCGGGTGACCGCCCAGCGCCTCGCCTGCGGGGCGGACTGGTGCCAGCTTTCCGGCAATGACGAGACGGCGCTGGCGTTCAACGCCATGGGCGGCCGGGGCTGCATTTCGGTGACGGCCAATGTCGCGCCGCGCCTGTGCGCCGATTTCCAGAATGCCTGCCTTGAGGATCGCTGGAAGGATGCGCTGGCGTTGCAGGACCGGCTCTATCCGCTTCACGATGCGCTCTTCACCGATTCTTCACCGGGCCCGATCAAATATGCGCTCTCGCGGGTGCGACCGGAGATGCCGTGCGAGCTGCGGCTGCCGATAACATGGCCATCAGGTGCCTCGCGTGCGACGGTAGACCGCGCTCTTGAGATCGCGGGGCTGGTTTAGGCCGGTCACATCGCCTAAATCTGGCGCTCATTACAGAAAGATTCCGATGGCTCGCCCGCGCCCTGCGACATTCAACAAGGTCAAGACCGTGGCCGAGAACCGGCGCGCCCGTTTCGATTACGCGATTGAGGACGTTTACGAAGCGGGCATCATGCTGCGCGGGACCGAGGTCAAATCGCTGCGCTTTGGCGATGGCTCGATCACCGAGAGCTATGCCGAGGTGAAGGACGACGAGATCTGGCTGATCAACAGCAACATCCCCGAGTTCAGCCACGGCAACCGCTTCAATCATGAGCCCAAGCGCCCCCGCAAGCTGCTGCTGCGCGAGCGGGAGATCGCCAAGCTGCACGGCGCCGTCGCCCGGCAGGGCATGACGCTGGTGCCGTTGAGCGTCTATTTCAACGAGCGCGGTAAGGCGAAGGTCGAGCTGGCGCTGGCCAAGGGCAAGAACGTCCGCGACAAGCGGGAAACCGCCAAGGAGCGCGACTGGAAGCGCGAGCAGGGCCGCATCATGCGGGAGCGGGGCTGATGCCCAAGCGCCGGCTGATCAAGGCGTTTCGCGCGTCCATGCCCAGCCGGGAGAGCCTGGCGGAAAACCGGTTCGTCAAGCCGGTGGCGCATCGCGTGCTGGCCCCCGAGCTGTGGCGCTTCACCCGCAGGTCTGTGCCGCGCGGCGTGGCGCTGGGCTTGCTCGTCGGCATCTTCCTGCTGATCCCCGGGCTGCAGATTGCCGGCGCGGCGCTGCTGGCGCTGCCGTTCCGCGCGAATGTGCCGCTGGCCGCTGCGATGACCTTCCTGTCCAATCCCGCGACGACGCCCTTCATCCTCGCCGCATCCTATTATGTCGGCGCGACCATGTTGGGGCGGTCCGGCGATGTCAGCCAGGTGATGGCGCTCATTCATCACGAGGCGGGGCTGGCGGAATGGACGGCCTGGCTGCTGTCATCGACAGCACCGGTGCTGCTGTTCGGCCTGCTCGTCGTGTCGGTCGTCTCGGCCGCTATCGGCTATTTTGTTTCCTCCTGGCTGTGGAAGAGCCGCATCGGGCGGAAATGGCGCGGGCGTCAGGCGGGCCGATCCGACAGCGCTGAGACCGGAGGCGACGGAATTTTGCCGCTGGGAGGGCAGACTTCGTGAGCGATGGGGGAGCGAATGCGCGCAATGGCGATTTGCTCAATCTGACGGCAAATCAACCGCGCTTCCCCCTGCTGCTGCTCGTCGCTCTGGTCGCGCTGCTGGCGGGCGCGCCGCTGTTATGGCTGTTCGGCGATCCGGCCGTGGGCGCCGTGTTCGGGGCGTCCGTGCTCGCGGTATCCGCGCTGCTCTGGGTGACGCAGCGCAGCCTCGCGCCGGTCGTGCCGGCTCTGCCTGCAGATCCGGACTGGACGCTGATTCGCGCGGCGGCCAATGCCGCAGGTTGCGCCATCGCCCTGACCGACCGGACGGGTCGCATGGTGTGCGCCAATGATCATTATGGCGACTGGTTCGGTGGCTATCCCGCGCCTGCCGAGATCGACATTTCCCCGAGCGATCTGAACCGCGTGGCGCAAGCCGGGCAGGCGGCCTGGCGCGAGGGCGAAATCACCGTGCGCGGCATATTGCGCGGCAGTCTCCATCTCGATCTGCAGGTGACGCGCACCGGACGGGCGGATGACTATCTGCTCTGGCGTTTCGAGAGCGTCCAGCAGGCCAGCATCGTCGATGATTTCGGTCGCATCATGGCCGGCGAGGCGGGCGAGCGCCTGTCCGATTCCGGCGTGATGTGCGTGATGATCGGTGGGGAAGGGCGCATCCGTGCGGCCAATCCCGCCTTCATCCTGCGTGCGACCGGCCGCGCGGACAGCATCATCGAGGGTCGCGACTTCGCCGGCTATATGCGCGTGGACGCCGAGGGCCGCATCTTCTTTGCGCAGGAAGAAAAGCAGGCGGTGCCGATCCGCATGATCCAGGTGCCGCTGCGCCCGGACGATCCCTCCGGCCAGATCGTGCTGGTCATGGTGGATGAGAGCGTCTCGGCGGTGGAGGGCATTTCCAGCCTCGCTTATGTCGAAGCCCTGCTCTCGCTGCTGCCCTTCGGTCTTGGCATGGCCGACCGGGAAGGGCGGCTGCTGTTCTTCAACAAGGCTTTCGGTCGCGCTGCCGGCATCCCTCCCGGCGAAAAGCCGAGCTATCCGGGCGATATCGTGGTGGTGGAGGATCGCGCCGCCGTGGCCGACACCATCCGCCGCTTTGCCAATGGCCCGCAAATGTCCGGCGATATGCAGGTCGGCCTGCTCGGTGCGCCGGACGAGCCGGTGTCCCTGAGCCTTGCCGGGGTGAGGGGGCTGGGCGAGGCCGCCGTGCTGCTGAGCCTCAAGGACAATAGCGAGGAATCGCGCCTCAAGCGTCAGGTCGCCCAGCAGACCAAGATGCAGGCGGTCGGCCAGCTTGCCGGCGGCGTGGCGCACGACTTCAACAATATTCTGACCGCGATCATCGGCCATTGCGATCTGATGCTGATGCGCCACACGCCCGGCGATAGCGACTATGACGACATCCAGCAGGTCAAGGCCAACTCCAACCGCGCAGCCTCGCTCACGCGGCAGCTTCTCGCCTTCTCGCGCCAGCAGACCTTGCGTCCGCAGGTGCTGCAATTGCCCGATGTCGTGTCCGAGGTCTCCAGCCTGCTCAAGCGGCTGCTCGGCGAGAACATCCGCCTGGAGGTCTTCCACGGCCGCAATCTCGGCCATGTCCGCGCCGATCCCGGCCAGCTTGAGCAGGTGATCGTCAATCTGGTGGTGAACGCGCGCGATGCGATGCCCGAAGGCGGCACGGTGACCGTCCGCACCTTCCCGGTCTCCGCCGCCGATGTGCGCGAGATGAAGAACGAGATCATGCCGATCGGCGATTATACCGGCCTCAGCATCTCGGACACCGGCACCGGCATTCCGCCGGAGGTGCTGGGCAAGATCTTCGAACCCTTCTTCACCACGAAGTCGGTCGGCAAGGGCACCGGGCTCGGGCTCTCGACCGTCTACGGCATCGTCAAGCAGTCCAATGGGTTCATCTTCTCCGATTCGACCGTAGGGCAGGGAACCACATTCAACATCTATCTGCCGGTGCACGCGGTCGCCTCTGAAGGCATGTCTTCGCCCGTGGCCCCGCGCAAGGCGGCGGTCAGCGAGACATGGGGCACCGGCACGATCCTGCTGGTCGAGGATGAGGACATGGTGCGCAACGTTGCTGAGCGTGCGCTGGCCCGGCAGGGTTACACTGTCGTCACCGCCTCGGACGGCGAGCAGGGTCTGGCGCGACTTGCGGAGGCCGAGCGGATCGATCTGCTGATTTCCGACGTGGTGATGCCGGGAATGGATGGCCCGACGATGGTCCGCCATGTCCGGGAGAGCCATCCCGATATCCCGGTGCTGTTCATGTCCGGCTATGCCGAGGAGCAGCTTCGCAAGTCCATCGACATCGAGAATGTGGCTTTCCTGCCCAAGCCCTTCTCGGTCTCCCAGCTCGCCGAGGCCGCGCGCGATGTGCTGGCGAGCGCCCGCCAGAGCGATCCGCAGGATGATGCGACCGCCCGCGCATAACGCGGCCTTAGCCGTCCTTCGGCTAACGATATCGTAACCACGCCACTGCTAGTCCCGCTTCGTGGGCGCCGGGCAGACGCCCGGTATCTTTCAGGGGTGGTGGTATTCATGAGTCGCGTTGAAACGATCCTGCGGGCGCGCAGCACGCGCATTGCGCTGGCGGTAGCCTTGCTGAGCACGGGCGCCATTGGCTTTGCGCCTTATGTGTTCAACGATGTGTCGACGCAGGCGGCAGTCAACGCGCCGATCATCCGCCTGACCGCGGCCGCGGACGGGACAGTGGCGGCGCTGCCCGCCGATGGCCAGTATTTCATGAAGCCGACACCTGTGCATCTGCTCGATCTCTCGCAGGACACCGGCGAAGTCGCGGAGCTCAAGGCCCGGGCCGAAATCGCCCTCGCGCAGATCGATCTCGCCAAGCGCCAACTCGGGGAGCTGACCGCGCAGGAGGTCCGGCTGGGACGCCGTGCCACGGTGTTCTCCAACGCCACGACGGCGCGCCTCTCCGAGGATCAATCTGCCGCTGGCGCTGCCTTGTCCGGTTGTCAGGCCGAGCGGACGGAGCTTCGCGCAAGCCTAGCCCGAGCGCGCCAGCTCTCCGAGCAGGGCTTCATGTCTGCCTCCGGCGTGGAAAAGGCCAGCGCCTTGCTCGCCGCCAAGGACAGCGAATGCAGCGGCCTTGGGGCCAAGATCCAGTCCATCGGCATTGCCCGCAACGCCGCGCGCGCCGGGGTGTTTCTGGGCGACAGCTATAATGATGCGCCTTATGCCGTGCAGCAGGCCGATCGGGTGGTGCTCCAGCGCCAGACCATCGAGAAGATGCTCACCGACGCCAATGCCGAATATACCCAAACTCAGCTCCGGTTGAAGGATGCGCAGGCCCGCGCCAATTATGTGGCACCAGCCGGCACGCTGGTCTGGGCGACGACCGCCAGTTCCGGTACCTCCATTCGTGCCGGCGAGCCGGTTGTCGATCTGGTCGATTGCCGCCGACGCTTCGTGCAGGTGGCCTTGCCCGAGCGCAAGGCGGAGGTGATCCACGCCGGCTCGCCCGCGAACATCCGCATGATCGGCGCGAGCGAGTGGATGAAGGGCCGGGTCATCGCGATCACCGGTGCTGCCGGTCGCCGGCAGGAAGGCCTGCTCGCCGCCTCGACCTATTCCCTGCCGGAAGCGCGCGAGATCATCGTCGATGTTGCGCTGCCCGAGCAGGTGCCGGCCAAGGCCGACGCCGCGCGCAAATGCGATGTCGGGCGTCTGGCTGAGGTGCGGTTCAGCCGCAGTCTCTAAGGCGTATGACCGACGTCGCTTTCACGGCGCCCTGGGCCTCGCTGGCGCTGGTGCTGGGCGCCTTCGTCATATTCGGCGGGTTGTGGCCGTCGCGCGTCGGCATCGTGGCGACGATTGCCGCGGCCATCGTCAATTATCTGCATTGGCGGATTTTCTATACGATCCCCTGGGGCGGCAGCTTCAGCGATCTCTGGTGGCCGGTCTCCTGCCTGATCGTGGAGGTGCTGGCGCTGTTCGATGCCGGCATTCTTCTGGCGATTCTTTCGCGCCCGACGGACCGCTCGGCTGAAGCCGATGCGGGGGAAGCCCGGCTGAGAGCTTTATGGGCGGAGAATGCCGATCTTCTGCCGCCGGTGGACGTGTTCATCGCGACCTATAATGAGCCGCGCGAGGTGCTGGAGAAGACGATTCTCGGCTGTCTCGCGATGGATTGGCCGGAGGCGCGCGTTTGGGTACTGGATGACGGGCGCCGGCCCTGGGTACAGGACATGTGCCACGCCAAGGGCGCCGGGTACATCACGCGGCCGGACAACAAGGGCGCCAAGGCTGGCAATATCAACCATGGCCTCACCCAGACGAATGCGCCGTTCGTCGCCGTGTTCGATGCCGACTTCGTGCCTCAGCGCGATTTCCTCATCCGCACCATGGGCTTTTTCGAGAATGAGAAGATCGGAATCGTCCAGATTCCCCACAGCTTCTACAATCACGATCCCATGCAGACCAATCTTGGCCTGCAGCAGGCTATGCCGGATGATCAACGCTTCTTCTTCGAGGCGATCATGCCGGGCCGCGATGGCTGGGATGCCTCCTTCTGCTGCGGCTCCAACTCGGTGACGCGCCGGGCGATCTTCGACGAGATCGGCGGCGGCCTGCCCGAGGGCTCGATCACCGAGGATATGCTGCTCACCCTCGCCAGCCTGCGCAAGGGCTACATCACGCGCTATCTCAACGAGCCGCTGGCCTACGGCCTCGCGCCTGAGAGCACCGCTGCCTTCTTCGTGCAGCGTCAGCGCTGGGCGCAGGGCGCGATCCAGATTCTCTATCTCAATCATGGCCCGCTGGGTCGCGGCCTCAAGCTGCGCTATCGGCTGCTGTTCCTCCCCTCCGCCTGGGTGACGCAGGGCCTGCAATCGGTCTTCACGATCCTCGCGCCGATTCTGTTCGCGCTGTTCAATCTGGCGCCGATGGTCGGAGTCGATTTGCCGGGCATTATCTTCTTCCTTCTGCCGATGATCGTCGCGCTGCTGGGTGGCATCAGCATGCTGGCGCCGGGCCGCTATTATCCGCTCGCGGCGCAGATCCTGTCCGTCTTCCAGACGTTCCGCATCCTGCCCGCTGCGCTCAAGACGCTGATCGCGCCGAAGGGACTGACCTTCAAGGTGACGCCCAAGGGCTCCGGCTCCAAGGGCGGCAAGCGCGGGCCGGGCGATTATGTGCTGTTCGCGTCGCTCACGCTCATGGCGGCGAGTCTGGCCAGCCTCGCCATCAACATGCTGCCCGATTATCGCATCGTCACGCAGGATGGCCTGCTGCCCGTCGTGGCCTTCTGGCTGGCGTTCAACATGGTGATGCTGCTGCTGGTGGCGATGATGTGCCTGGAGAAGCCGCGCGTGCGGGGCGAGGAGCGCTTCGACCTGCGCCAGACGGTGACGCTGATCGGCGATAACGGACAGATGCTCAGCGCCTCGAGGGGGGATATCTCCATCTCGGGCATCGGCCTGCATCTCGATGCACCGAGCGGCTTCGCGGTGGGCGAAAGGGTGCAGATCGTCCTCCCGGATGTCGGCATATTGCGTGGCGAGGTGCGCTATTCGGCGCGCCGGATCGGCATCCTGTTCGATTTTCATTCCGAGGAAATCCGCGACCGGCTGATCGTGTCGCTGTTCACCAACGGTATGAACGTAAATGCGCAGCGTCCCTCAGCGCTGGCCGTGGCCGGCGCAATTGTCCGGCGGCTCTGGTCGGCGGACCTCAGCATCCGCGCACAGGCCGTATCCGCGCCGGAAGCCCCGGAGGCGCCGGTCGAGAAGCTCAGCGCCGCAACGCGCTGTATCGCGCCCGGCAAGCGGCCGGATCTGCGTGGTCCGGCGCTGCTGACGGCGGAGGAGGGGGCTTCCCTCGCCGCTGCCAAGGTTGCGGTCGTGCCGGTCTCGGCGGCAAGTCCGCGCCGGGTCGCCTGACCTGCGTTCTTAAATTTCGTTCCCCTCTTGTTCCGCAAGAACAAATAGGATACATGGCTCTTGTGACTTTCGGTTCACGAGGATTTGACTTCCATGGGGAGCAGGCACATGACGGCGAGCTTGAAGCTTATCGACGGCGAGAAGAACGTGGGAACCATGGAACGGCAGAAAGCACTCGAAGCAGCACTGGCGCAGATCGATCGCGCCTTCGGCAAGGGCTCGGCGATGAAGCTGGGCTCAAAGGAGGCGATGCAGGTCGAGGCGATTTCCACCGGCAGCCTGGGCCTTGATATCGCGCTTGGCGTCGGCGGCCTGCCGCGCGGTCGCGTGATCGAGGTCTATGGCCCGGAAAGCTCGGGCAAGACCACGCTGGCGCTCCATGTGATCGCCGAGGCGCAGAAGACGGGCGGCACGGCGGCCTTTATCGACGCCGAACATGCGCTCGATCCGGTCTATGCCCGCAAGCTGGGCGTGAACATCGATGAGTTGATCGTCTCGCAGCCGGATACCGGCGAGCAGGCCCTGGAGATCACCGATACGCTGGTGCGCTCCAACGCCATCGACGTGCTGGTGGTCGATTCGGTCGCGGCGCTGGTGCCTCGCGCCGAGATCGAGGGTGAGATGGGCGATAGCCATGTCGGCCTGCAGGCGCGGCTCATGTCCCAATCGCTGCGCAAGCTGACCGGCTCGATCAGCCGCTCGCGCTGCATGGTGATCTTCATCAACCAGCTGCGCATGAAGATCGGCGTGATGTACGGCAATCCGGAGACGACCACGGGCGGTAATGCCTTGAAGTTCTACGCCTCTGTCCGCCTCGACATTCGCCGGACCGGTCAGATCAAGGATCGTGACGATATCGTCGGCAACGCCACGCGCGTGAAGGTGGTCAAGAACAAGGTCGCGCCGCCGTTCAAGCAGGTCGAGTTCGACATCATGTATGGCGAAGGCATTTCCAAGGTCGGCGAGATTTTGGACCTTGGCGTCAAGGCCGGCGTGGTCGAGAAGTCGGGCGCGTGGTTCTCCTATGATTCCGTGCGGATCGGGCAGGGGCGTGAGAACGCCAAGAACTTCCTGCGCGAAAATCCCGAAATGATGGACAAGCTGGAGCGCACGATCCGCGCGCGCACCGAGGCTGTGGCCGAGGGCATGATGACCGGGCCGGACAGTGACGAGGCAGGCGAGGATTGATCTTTTTGGGGACCTGATCGTGCACAGGCGCGGTCAGGTCGTCGTCTGCGGTGGCGTCGCATGAGGGACGCGCTGTGCAGTTCGAGCGATCGTGAAGCTGCGCTTGCGACTGGCGATCGGACTTTGGTCGCGATTTTCCGTTCACTCACCGCTTGTCGGCGGCTGCGGCTTCCCCTAATCGCTCGTCCATGACGTCGACCAACGATATCCGCCGCGCGTTCCTCGATTATTTCGGGGCCAATGGTCATGAGATCGTGCCTTCCGCGCCGCTCGTGCCCAATAACGATCCCACGCTCATGTTCGTGAACGCCGGCATGGTGCCGTTCAAGAATGTGTTCACTGGGCTTGAGAGCCGCCCCTACAAGACGGCGACCTCCTCGCAGAAGTGCGTGCGTGCGGGCGGCAAGCACAACGATCTCGATAATGTCGGCTATACCGCGCGGCACCTCACCTTCTTCGAGATGCTCGGCAATTTCTCGTTTGGCGATTATTTCAAGGAACGCGCCATCGAGCTGGCGTGGACGTTCGTCACGCGCGAACTCGGCCTGCCCAAGGATCGGCTGCTGGTCACGGTCTATCACACCGATGACGAGGCATTTGGCTACTGGAAAAAAATCGGCCTGCCGGACGAGCGCATCATCCGCATCGCGACCAAAGACAATTTTTGGTCGATGGGCGATGATGGCCCATGCGGCCCCTGTTCTGAAATCTTCTACGATCATGGTCCGGACGTGCCCGGTGGGCCTCCGGGTTCGCCCGATGAAGATGGCGATCGGTTCGTCGAGATCTGGAATCTCGTCTTCATGCAGTTCGAGCAGCTGGGCGGCGAAATCGTCGGCGATTTGCCGCGTCCGTCCATCGACACCGGCATGGGCCTCGAACGCGCGGCTACGGTCATTCAGGGCGTGCATAGCGTCTTCGATACCGACCAGTTCCGGGCTCTGATCGATCTGTCCGCCACGCTGACCAAAACCTCGGCAAAAGGCGAGCAGGCCGCCAGCCACCGCGTCATTGCCGACCATTTGCGTTCGGCGGGCTTCCTGATTGCCGATGGCGTGCTGCCGGCCAATGAGGGGCGCGGTTATGTGCTGCGGCGGATCATGCGCCGCGCCATGCGTCATGCGCATCTGCTGGGCGCCGCCGAGCCGCTGATGCACCGCCTGGTTGGCGGTCTCAGCGCGGAAATGGGCGCGGCCTTCCCGGAATTGATCCGCGCCCAACCGCTGATTGAGGAAACACTGCTGCGCGAGGAAACTCGCTTCCGGCAGACGCTCGACAAGGGGCTCAAGCTGCTGGACGAAGCCGTGGCCGGCTTGCCGACAGGTGCGACGCTGCCCGGTGACACGGCGTTCAAGCTCTATGACACCTACGGCTTCCCTTACGATCTGACCGAAGACGCGCTGCGCGCCCAGGGCCTCACCGTCGACCGCTCCGGCTTCGACGCGGCCATGGCTGCCCAAAAGGCCGCCGCGCGCGCCGCTTGGAAAGGCTCTGGCCAGAAGGCATCGGAAGACGTCTGGTTCGATATTGCCGAGAGCGAGGGCTCGACCGAGTTCACCGGCTATCTGAGCGAAGCCGGTGAGGGTCGCGTCGTCGCGCTGGTCAGGGATGGCGCCCGTGTCGAGCAGGCGCAGGCTGGCGAGAGCGTGACCATCGTCACCAATCAGACGCCCTTTTATGGTGAGAGCGGCGGCCAGGCAGGCGATACCGGTCGGATCAGCAAGTCAGATGGGCTGTCCGCGACCGTCTCGGACACCGCCAAGCCCCTGGGCCGTCTTCACGCCCATCAGGCGAGCATCGAGGCCGGGCGAATCGCCATTGGCGATATCGTCCACATGGAGGTCGATGCCGCCCGCCGCGCGCGCGTGCGCGCCAATCACAGCGCCACGCACCTGTTGCACGCAGCGCTCCGCAAGACGCTCGGCCCGCATGTGACCCAGAAGGGCAGCCTCGTCGCGGAAGACCGGCTGCGTTTCGACTTCTCGCATCCCGAGGCGCTCACCCCGGCGCAGATCGCGCGGGTCGAGGCCGATGTGAACGCGCAAATTCGCGGCAATGCTGAGGTCAGCACGCGGCTCATGTCGCCGGACGACGCGATTGCCGCCGGCGCCATGGCTCTGTTCGGCGAGAAATATGGCGACGAAGTGCGCGTGCTCTCCATGGGCACGGGCGACGAGGGCACCTATTCGGTTGAGCTGTGCGGCGGCACCCATGTGCGCGCGCTGGGCGACATCGCGCTGTTCAAGATCGTCGGCGAAAGCGCGGTTGCCAGTGGTGTCCGCCGGATCGAGGCGCTGACCGGGGAGGCCGCGCGCCTGTGGCTCACGCAGCGCGACGAACAATTGCGCGCCATCGCCACGACCTTGCGGACGACGCCCGAGGACGCGACGACCCGCGTGGCCGCGCTGGCCGAACAGAGCCGCAAGCTGGAGCGCGAGTTGGCGGAGGCCAAGAAGGCGCTCGCGCTGGCTGGCGCATCGGGCGGCGGCGCTTCGGCTGAGGCTGCGCCCGAGATCGTCAATGGCTACAAGGTGCTCGCCCAGCAGTTCGATGGACTCGACCCCAAGGGACTGCGCGGCCTGGTGGATGACGCCAAGGGCCGGCTTGCCAGCGGCATCGCCGTCGTCATCGCGGTGAATGACGGGCGCGCGAGCATCGCGGCCGGCGTGACCGACGATCTGACCGGCACGTTCAGCGCTGTCGATCTGGTCCGGCTCGGCGTGGCTGCGCTGGGCGGGCAGGGTGGCGGCGGTCGCCCGGATATGGCGCAGGGTGGCGGTCCGGACGGTTCGGCTGCACCGGCGGCGATCGAGGCGATCAAGGCGCGCATCGCGCAGGGCTAACGGGGCGCTGAACGGGGGAGGGCAGACCTCTCGGTCCGGCCGGCTCCTGTGTGGGAGACGATCCATGACGCCGAAGTCGCTCAGCATCTATCCCATCCACCTCGCGCGGGGCGGTAAGGCGGTGGCACAGCCAGCCATGACCTCCGATCCGGCCTGGTATGCCGCCTATGATGCCCGCCATGGCGGAGATGGCGCAGATGGCCGCCTGGTCAGCGCCTATCGTTTCAGCAGCAATTGGTCGATGTGGGAGCGGCATCCGCTCGGCGACGAAATCGTCTATTGCATCGCTGGCGCCGTGACGCTGCGGCAGCGCGGCGAGGATGGGACGGAAACCCATGTTGCGCTCTCCGCCGGCGACTATGCGATCAACCCCGCCAATGTCTGGCACACTGCGGATGCTGCCGGAGAGGTGGAACCGCTGTTCATCACCCCGGGCAGCGGAACCGAGCACGAGCCGCGCTAGCGGCGGCCTGCGTTCAGGCGGGACCGTTCGCTTCCCCCAGCCGTCGACTCCGCAGCCGCGGCGCGACGTCGAGTTCCGCCGCCGCCTTGATCTCATTCTGCAAGTCCTCGCGCTTCTGGTGCACGGACGCGATTACCGGCCCCATGGGCAGGCCGAGGTCCACCAGCGCGGTCTCGGCGAGGTGCAGTGAGCTTTCCAGCGTCTCCGGCACCGCGTCGCTTGCGCCGGCCCGATAGAGTTGCGCGGCGTGGGTGGTGTCCCGCGCCCGCACGATGATTGGCAGATCGTCCAGCCAGCCCCGCACGCGATTGGTGACGCGCATCGCCAGCACCGGGTCGTCCATGGTGATGATGAGCGCCTGCGCGCGCCCGAGTCTCAGGCGATCGAGCGTGTCCGGGCGCGACACATCGCCGAACTGGACGGTGTAGCCCTCCGCCCGGGCCTGCGCGACGATATCGATATCGTTCTCCACCGCCACATAGGGCACCTCATGTACCCGCAGGAGATCCGCGACGGTGCGGCCAACGCGGCCGAAGCCGAGGATGATGGCGGCGCGCGCATTGTCATCGGTCTCGTTGGTGTCCGGCTCCAGCGCATCCCGTTCGACCCGCCGGGCCATGCGATGCCCGAATTTGGCGAGGATGGGTGTGAGGGTGAGGCCGATGGCGGTGGCCATTTGCCAGAAAGCGGCCGTGCCGGGGCTGATGAGATTGGCCGTCACGGCGCTCGCCAGCACGATGAGCGTCGTTTCCGAGGGGCTGCCCATCAGGATGCCGGTTTCCAGCGCCACCCCGCGCCGCGCGCCCGCAAGCCGCAGCAGCAGGCTGGTCACCGCCACCTTCGCGAGAACCACGCCGGTGATCGCCAGCAGCAACCCATCCCATTGCGCGACCAGGGCGACCGGATCGATCGCCATGCCGACCGTGATCAGGAAGACGCCCAGCGCCAGACCCTTGAACGGCTCGGTCATGCCCTCGACCTGGCCGTGATAGTCGGTTTCGGCGATGAGAATGCCCGCGACCAGCGCGCCGACGATGGGCGAGAGGCCTGCCGCCGTGGTGAGCAGGCTGGAGACCATCACGACGAGCAGGCTTGCCGCCAGAAACACCTCGGGCCGCTTGGCGCGCGCCGCCTGTGCGAAGAGGCGGGGGAGCATGAAGCGCCCGCCGATCAGCAAGGCGAGGACGGCGAGGCCGCCGGTCAACAGGACGGTGGCGAGATTTTCCCAGCCATCGTCCGCGACATTGGGCGCCATGGCACCAAGCGCGAAGACGATGGGCACGAGCGCCAGATCCTCGAAGAGCAACATGCCGAACGCGGATTTGCCAACCGCCGAATGGGTGCCGGCAATCGGCATGACGAGCGCCGTTGACGAGAGGGAGAGGGCAAGACCCAGGCCGATGGCGGCATACAGGCTGCTGCCCAGCAGCAGCATCCCGCCGCCGATCAGCGTGGCGCTGCCGAGCAGTTCCGCCGCACCGATGCCGAAGACGAATTTGCGCATCGACCACAGGCGCTTGAACGACAGTTCCAGGCCGATGGAGAAGAGCAGCATGACGATGCCGAGTTCGGCAAAGGCAGTGATCGCCGATTCCCGCGAAATCGTCACATGGGCGAGCGCCGGATAGGCGCTGACGAACCGGCCGAGACCAAAGGGGCCGACCAGCAGGCCGACGAGGATGAAGCCGATGATCGGGCTGATGCGGAAGCGTGCGAAGGCGGGGATCACGAGGCCTGCCGCGCCGAGAATGACCAGCGCCTCGTTGAAGGTCTGGCTGCCGAACGTGCCGTGGATCATCGGATCAGTCCGCTCGGACGAGTGGGCGGGAGGCCAGGGTGCGGGCGTGCCGCAGGGAGGGAGGAGGGCGCTTCGAGCGTGGTTGACCCCATCGAAGCGCCCCCTTCAGGTCTTTAGGACCAGTTGCTCATTTCAGCTTCGAGGTTCCGGCGGATCGCCTCGAAGAACTGCTCGGTGGTCATCCAGGCCTGATTCGGGCCGATGAGGATCGCGAGATCCTTGGTCATCTCGCCATTTTCCACCGTCTGCACGCAGACGCGCTCCAGCGTCTCGGCAAAGCGGACGACGTCCGGCGTCTCGTCGAACTTGCCGCGGAACTTGAGGCCACCGGTCCACGCGAAGATCGAGGCGATCGGATTGGTGGAGGTCGCCTTGCCCTGCTGGTGCTGGCGATAGTGACGGGTCACGGTGCCATGCGCGGCTTCGGCCTCGACCGTCTTGCCGTCGGGCGACATGAGGACGGAGGTCATCAGGCCGAGCGAGCCGAAGCCCTGCGCCACGGTGTCCGACTGGACGTCGCCGTCATAATTCTTGCACGCCCATACGAACTTGCCGCTCCACTTGAGTGCGGCCGCGACCATGTCGTCGATCAGGCGGTGCTGATATTCGATGCCAGCAGCCGCGTACTTGTCCTTGAATTCACGGTCGAAAACGTCCTGGAACAGATCCTTGAAACGGCCGTCATAGGCTTTGATGATCGTGTTCTTGGTGGAGAGGTACAGCGGCCACTTGCGGTCGAGCGCATAGTTCATGGATGCGCGGGCGAAATCGATGATCGACTGGTCGAGATTGTACATCGACATGGCGACGCCCGAGCCGGGGAACTGGAAGACCTCGCGGTCGATCACCTTGCCATCGTCGCCTTCGAACACCAGACGCAGCTTGCCGGGGCCGGGCACGAGGAAGTCGGTGGCGCGATACTGATCGCCAAAGGCATGGCGGCCGATCACGATCGGGTCGGTCCAGCCCGGCACCAGACGGGGCACGTTCTTGATGACTATCGGCTCGCGGAACACGACGCCGCCCAGAATGTTGCGGATCGTGCCGTTCGGCGACTTCCACATCTGCTTGAGGTTGAACTCCTCGACACGCGCCTCGTCCGGCGTGATCGTGGCGCACTTCACGCCGACGCCGTACTTCTTGATTGCCTCGGCGGAATCGATGGTAATTTGGTCGTTGGTGCGGTCACGCTCTTCGACGCTCAGATCAAAATAGTGAAGGTCGACGTCGACATAAGGCTTGATGAGCCGCTCGCGGATCCATTCCCAGATGATCCGGGTCATCTCATCGCCGTCGATCTCGACGATCGGATTTTTCACCTTGATCTTGCTCATGCGTGCCATGTTCCCTGTTCGATGTCGCTGGGGCCGCCACGACCACGCGCGGCAGGGCCTTTCACGATGCCTCTAGGGAAGGTCGCGGCGATGATCAACTACCCTGGCCACGCGTGAGAGGCTGATGTCGGGCGATTTATGCCATGTGGCAGGCCTGTTTGGGCCGGCGGGGATTGTGCCGGGCGGCGGCTCACCCTAAACAGAGCCCATGACAACAGAATTTTCGGGCACGCAGCCGGTCGCGCCTTCACGGACAAGCGTCAAGTGGAGTTTCCCATCGGTTCACCCGGAGGGGCGGCGCTTTGGGGCGATTGCCGCTGCGATTACCCTCATTTTTGCCTTGATGGGCTGGTCGACCCTGGCCTGGCTGATGGTCGGCGTGACGCTTTGGGTGTTCGCCTTCTTCCGCGATCCCATCCGCGCCGTGCCGCAGGACGAGCGCGCTATCATCGCGCCGGCGGATGGCCTGGTCACCCTGATCCAGGTCGTTCCGCCCCCGCCGGAGATGGTCGGACCCGACAAGCTTGGAACCGAACCCATGACACGGGTTTCTATCTTCATGAGCGTGTTCGACGTCCACATCAATCGCACCCCGATCAGCGGCACCATCAAGGATGTCGTCTATATCAGTGGCAAGTTCGTCAATGCGGACCTGGACAAGGCCAGCGAAGACAATGAGCGCCAGCATATTCTGGTCGAGCGTAGCGATGGCGTGCGGGTGGGCTTCACGCAGATCGCCGGGCTGGTCGCGCGGCGGATCGTTCCTTTCGTCAAGCGCGGCGATATCGTCGCGGCGGGCCAGCGCGTCGGGTTGATCCGCTTCGGTAGCCGCGTGGACGTCTATCTCCCTGCCGGCACGGCGCCGCAGGTCGCGCTGGGCACGCATACGGTGGCCGGCGAAACGATCCTGGCGCATCTGGGCGAGAATCAGTCCGCTACGGCTGTGCTGCAATGAGGCCTCGCTCGCTTGGCGCGCCCATTGGCGGATCCGCGCCTGTGTCGGATCTGATATAATGGCGCGACCGCGTCCCATCGCCCGGATGAGCCGCGGCATCACGCTGCGTCAGGTCGCACCGAACGCCATTACGGCGATGGCGCTCTGCTTTGGTCTCACCGCCATTCGATATGGCATTTCCGGTGAATGGCAGCTTGCCGTCGCGGCGATCATCTTTGCCGGCGTGCTCGATGGCGTGGACGGACGTGTCGCGCGCCTGCTGCGGGCGGACAGTCGCTTCGGCGCGGAACTCGATTCGCTCTCGGACGCGATTGCCTTTGGCGTCTCGCCGGCGCTCCTTGTCTATCTCTGGTCCTTGCAGTCCATGCCCCGCTTTGGCTGGATCGTCGCGCTGGTGCTGGCGCTCAGCTGCGCGCTGCGCCTCGCGCGCTTCAATGCAAGCCTCGATGTAATCGATCAGCCGCGCAAGGCTGCGGGCTTTCTCACCGGCGTGCCTGCCCCGGCCGGCGCCGGCATTGCTTTGCTGCCCCTCTATGCCTGGTTCATCACCGGACTGGACGTGTTCCGCGACTGGCGGCTTGTCGCCCCGTGGATCATCATTTCGGCGTTCCTGATGATCTCCAGCCTGCCGACGCTGGGCTGGAAGGGGCTCCGCGTGCCGCCGGCCTGGCGCCTGTTCGCCATTCTGCTGGCCGGCATCTTCGCCGCGAGCCTGATGGTTGCGCCGTGGCATGCCCTGCTTCTGCTGTCGCTGGCATACATCGCGCTGCTGCCGATCGGGCTGGTCAGCTACGCTCGAGTCAAGCGGCGGCTCGTGGCGGCATCGCTATCGCAAGGCTGAGGCCTGTCGCGGCGACGGGCTGTGCCGTCTGCCGCTGCCCGGCACGTTCGGGCGTCCAACCTTCCAGATCCAGCGTCCGCAGGGCGCGTATCATCGCGCCATGGTGCAGGCGCAGTTCATGGACCATGATCGTCGCCGCCAAAGTCGCCGCAACCGCAAACAAGGCACATCCCAGAATATAGAACATCGTCGTCCCTTTCCTGTGTCCACAGCATCGCCATGGCTTTATGTTCACTATTTGTTCTTGTTCTCGCCGCCTGTCAAGCGTGATGTGCAGGCTTG
This sequence comes from Sphingobium sp. B12D2B, assembly GCF_025961775.1. NCBI lineage: Bacteria > Pseudomonadati > Pseudomonadota > Alphaproteobacteria > Sphingomonadales > Sphingobiaceae > Sphingobium > Sphingobium sp. B12D2B. The sequence goes on along the minus strand of NZ_JAOQOH010000001.1, from coordinate 2,186,553 downwards.
TGCTCCTGTCGGGCTTGGTCTAAGGGCGCGCGTCTAACCCACATGGGATTCGCCACATACCGGTGCCGCTTCGCGGTCACTGAATCCCAGAGGCTCAACCGGAAGGAGATATATTATGGCGGCACCCGTCGTCACCCTGCACCAATTGATCGAGGCCGGCGCGCACTTCGGCCACCAGACGCACCGCTGGAATCCCCGCATGAAGCCGTACATCTTCGGCGAGCGGAACGGCATCCACATCCTCGATCTCTCGCAGACCGTTCCCCTCTTCGCCCGCGCGCTGGACTTCGTGTCCGCGACGGTCGCCGCTGGCGGCAAGGTGCTGTTCGTCGGCACAAAGCGCCAGGCGCAGGAGCCGATTGCCGAGGCCGCCCGTCGTTCGGGTCAGCACTTCGTCAATCACCGCTGGCTGGGCGGCATGCTCACCAACTGGAAGACCATTTCCGGCTCGATCAAGCGTCTCAAGACGCTTGAGGAGAAGCTGTCGGGCGATACCCACGGCCTCACCAAGAAGGAAGTGCTCCAGATGACGCGCGAGCGCGACAAGCTCGAGCTGTCGCTTGGCGGCATCCGCGACATGGGCGGCATTCCGGACGTGATGTTCGTCATCGACGTCAACAAGGAAGAGCTGGCGATCAAGGAAGCCAACACGCTGGGTATCCCGGTGGTCGCGGTTCTCGACTCGAACGTCGATCCGTCGGGCATCGCCTTCCCGGTTCCGGCCAATGACGACGCCAGCCGCGCCATCCGCCTCTATTGCGAGGCTCTGGCCCAGGCTGCGACCCGCGGCAACCAGAACGCCGCCGCGGCATCCGGCATGGACCTTGGCGCCATGGACGAGCCGCCGGCTGAGGAAGCGCTCGCGCAGGCCTGATCGGCGCCGTCAAACGCACGCAACAATGTGCGGGCAGGGCGCCGGATCGGGAACGATCCTGGCGCCCGCCTGACATCTGGCAACATTGAATTCGAGATTTGAGGAACAAGAGACATGGCAGAGATTACCGCAGCCGCCGTCAAGGAACTGCGCGAGCGCTCGGGCGCTGGCATGATGGACTGCAAGAAGGCGCTTGCCGAAACCAATGGTGACGTGGAAGCCGCAGTCGACTGGCTGCGCGCCAAGGGCCTTGCCGCCGCGCAGAAGAAGTCGAGCCGCACCGCAGCCGAGGGCCTGGTGGTCGTGGCTGTCGATGGCACGCGCGGCGTTGCCGTCGAAGTGAACAGCGAGACGGACTTCGTCGCCAAGAACGATCAGTTCCAGGGCTTCGTCCGCACGGCCGGCGACGTGGCGCTCAAGAACGCCATCGGCGATGCCGAGGCTCTGCTGGCCGCGCCGCACCCGGCCGGTGGCACGATCAACGATGCGCTGGTGACCAATGTCGCCACCATCGGCGAAAACCAGCAGCTGCGTCGCGTGAAGGCTGTGTCGGTCGATCAGGGTCTGGTCATCGATTACATGCACAACGCGGTGGCGCCCTCGCTCGGCAAGATCGGCGTGCTCGTCGCGCTGGAAAGCCCGGCCGGTGCCGACGTGCTCGCCCCGCTCGGCAAGCAGATCGCCATGCACATCGCGGCGGCTTTCCCGGTCGCGCTCAAGGCTGAGGACATTCCGTCCGAGATCCTCGACCGCGAGCGCAAGATCGCGGCGGAGAAGGCTGCCGAGTCGGGCAAGCCCGCCGACATCGTCGCCAAGATGGTCGACGGCGCCGTGGCGAAGTTCGCCAAGGAGCAGGCGCTGCTCTCGCAGATCTTCGTGATGGACAACAAGACGCCGATCGCGGACGTCGTGGCCAAGGCCGCGAAGGATGCCGGCACGACCATCGTCCTCAAGGACTATGTGCGCTTCCAACTCGGCGAAGGCATCGAGAAGGAAGAGAAGGATTTTGCGGCAGAGGTCGCAGCCGCCGTCGGCGCCTGATCCTTTCCTTCATTTATTACGCACCGGGCGCGCTCGGTGCTTGGCATGGCGGCGCGGGCTTACTAAGGTCCGCGCCGCTCCCGTCTCTGGAATTTGTTAGGCATTCATGACCACCACTGCCCCCAAGCGCATTCTCATCAAGCTCTCGGGCGAGGCCGCGATGGGGGCTCAGAGCTTCGGTATCGATCCGGGCACTGTCGCGCGCGTGGCCGGGGAAGTGAAGGAAGCCAAGGAATTCGGCTTCGAGATCTGTCTGGTGATCGGCGGCGGCAACATCTTCCGCGGCATGGCCGGCGCAGCGCAGGGCATGGACCGCGCCAATGCCGATTATATGGGCATGCTGGCGACCGTCATGAACGCCCTCGCCATGCAGGATGCGCTGGAGCATCTGGGCGTCGCGACGCGGGTGCAGTCCGCTATCCCCATGGCGAGCGTCTGCGAGCCCTATATCCGTCGTCGCGCCCAGCGACATCTGGAGAAGGGTCGGGTGGTGATCTTCGCCGCCGGCACGGGCAATCCCTATTTCACGACGGACAGCGGCGCGGCCTTGCGAGCAGCGGAGATGAGCTGCGATGCGCTCTACAAGGGCACGTCGGTCGATGGCGTCTATGACGCCGACCCCAAACTCGTCGATTCTGCAAAGCGTTTCGATCGCGTAAGTTACGATCAGGTGCTCACACAAAATCTCAAGGTGATGGATGCCAGCGCCGTGGCGCTGTGCCGCGACAACGCCATTCCCATCATCGTGTTCAACATTCGCGAGCAGGGCAACCTTGCCCGCGTGCTGCGCGGCGAGGGCGTTTCGACCCTGGTCGACAGCGGTCGCTAGGTTCATCGGAGAGGCAAGATGGCAAAATATGACAAGGCTGATCTGGAGCGCCGCATGGCAGGCGCCGTCGACGCGCTTCAGCATGATTTGAACGGGCTGCGCACGGGCCGGGCCAATGTGGGCCTGCTCGATCCCATCACCGTTGAGGTGTACGGCGCCAAGATGCCGCTCAATCAGGTCGCGACCGTTTCTGCGCCGGAGCCGCGCCTGCTCTCCGTGCAGGTGTGGGACAAGTCCAATGTCGGCCCGGTCGACAAGGCGATCCGCTCGGCGGGCCTTGGCCTCAATCCGATTGTCGATGGGCAGAATGTCCGTCTGCCGATTCCCGACCTGACCGAAGAGCGCCGCAAGGAACTCGCCAAGCTGGCCGGCCAATATGCCGAGAAGGCGCGCGTCGCCGCCCGCAACGTCCGCCGCGATGGCATGGACAATCTCAAAACCGACGAGAAGAAGGGCGAGATCAGCGAGGACGAGCGCAAGCGTGCCGAAGCCGACGTGCAGAAGCTCACCGATTCGACCATAGCGGATATCGATGCGGCAGCGCAGGCGAAGGAAAAGGAAATCCTTGGCAAATAATCCGTCCTTCGACTGCCGAGGGAGAGGCCAGGGCCATTTATGAGCCTTTTGAGGTCCAGGATGACGCGCAAGGCCGCGCCGACCCCCGCCCAGACCGGCGGGGAAGGGGCGGTGCCGCGCCATGTCGCGATCATCATGGATGGCAATGGTCGCTGGGCGAAGGCGCGTCGCTTGCCACGCGTCGCCGGTCATCGCGCCGGAGCCGAGGCCGTGCGCCGTACCCTGCGCGCTGCATCCAAGCTCGGCATTGAATGCGTGACGCTCTATGCCTTTTCGTCTGAGAACTGGAAGCGGCCTGAGGACGAGATTGCCGACCTGACCGGCCTGATGAAGCAGTTTCTCCGCTCGGAAGTGGATGATCTGCACGAGGCCGGCATCCGGCTGAAGATCATCGGCAATCACCATGCCTTCGAGCCGGAAGCGGCGGCCATGGTCGATGCGGCCGTGGCGCGCACCGCCGCCAACACCGCGTCCACGCTGGTAGTGGCGCTCAATTATGGATCGCAGGACGAACTGGCTCGCGCCATGCGCGCTCTTGCCCAGCAGGTGCAGGCCGGCACGCTGGCACCCGAAGCGATCACGCCCGCCGTCATCGCGGCGCAGCTCGATACCGCTGACCTGCCGCCGCTCGATCTGTTGATCCGCACCTCTGGCGAAGTGCGCCTCTCCAACTTCCTGCTCTGGCAGGCGGCCTATGCCGAACTGTATTTCACCGAGACGCTGTGGCCGGACTTCGATGAGGCGGCGCTGGCAGCCGCGGTGGAAAGCTATGCCTGCCGTGAGCGCCGGTACGGAGGCCGATGATGGCGGAACGCGCGCCTCGCTCCGATCTGGCGGTTCGCACCGGCTCCGCGATCGTGTTGCTGGTCGGCGCCGGGCTCGCGCTATGGGCCAATGGCGCGGTGCTGATCCTGCTGGTGGCGCTGGTGAGCGCGCTTGTCTTCTGGGAATGGCGCGGCCTCGTCCGGCGCTTTCCCGATGGCACGCTCGCCCGCGTGCTCTGGCTGCTCTTCGGGCTGATCTATATTGGCGGCGCGGCGCTGGCGCTGCTGTCTTTGGGCGCTGCGACGCGCTGGCTGCTGATCGGCATCGTCATCGCGACGGATGTGGGCGCCTATTTCGCCGGGCGGACGATTGGCGGACCGAAGATCGCCCCGGCGATCAGCCCCTCCAAGACCTGGGCGGGGCTGGGCGGCGGCATGACCGCCTCGGCATTGCTGGTGGCGGTTGTCGCCAGCGTGAGCCTGCAGCCCGGCTTCGTGCTGGTCAGCGCCCTGCTAGGCGCAGCCATCGCAGTGGTGGCGCAAGTCGGCGATTTCTTCGAAAGCTGGATGAAGCGGCGGGCGGGCGTGAAGGATAGCGGCAATCTCATCCCCGGCCATGGCGGCATGTTCGACCGTGTGGACGGCCTGCTGCTGGCCGCCATTCTGGCTGCTCTGGCCAGCGCAGGAGGAATGCTGGGATGATCGCGCCGCGCACCGTTTCCGTCTTCGGCGCGACCGGGTCGGTTGGCACCTCCACGCTCGATCTCATCGCGCGCGAACCGGAGGCGTTCGAGGTTCTGGCCGTGACCGCCGGGGACGATGTCGACAAGCTCGCCGCGATCGCCGTCACGCACCGCGCCCGCCGCGCCGTCATCGCCAATGAGAGCCGTTATGGCGCACTCAAGGCTGCGCTGGCCGGTAGCGGCATCGAGGCCGCCGCCGGCGGCGAGGCACTGATCGAGGCGGCCCAAATGGGCGCGGACTGGACCATGGCCGCCATTGTCGGCTGCGCGGGACTGGCTCCCACGCTTGCTGCGGTCGCCGGGGGCAAGACCGTGGCGCTGGCCAACAAGGAGGCCTTGGTTTCGGCCGGTGACGTCATGATGGCGGCGGTCGCCCGCAGTGGCGCCGCGCTGCTGCCGGTCGACAGTGAGCACAACGCAATCTTCCAGTGCCTCGCAAGCGGCGGCCTCGACGCCGTGCGCAAGATCACGCTCACCGCCAGCGGCGGCCCGTTCCGCACGCTCAGCCGCGAGGCCATGCGCACGGTGACGCCGACGCAGGCGGTCAAGCATCCCAACTGGTCGATGGGCCGCAAGATCAGCATCGACAGCGCGACGATGATGAACAAGGGGCTGGAGCTAATCGAGGCTTATCACCTCTTCCCCATCGGCCTTGAGCGCTTTTCGATCCTCGTTCACCCGCAATCGGTCATCCATTCGATGGTCGAATATCGCGATCGGTCGACCATTGCGCAGCTGGGTTGCCCGGATATGCGCATCCCCATCGCCAGCGCTTTGGCCTGGCCGCAGCGCATGGAGACGCCCTGCGAACCGCTCGATCTGGCCACGCTTGGCCGGCTCGACTTCGAGGCGCCCGATGAGGAGCGCTTCCCCGCGCTGCGCCTTGCGCGCGAGGCGATCCAGGCCGGCGGCGGCGCACCGGCCATTCTCAATGCCGCCAACGAGATCGCCGTTGGCGCGTTCCTCGATGGGCGGATCGGCTTTCTTGATATTGGCCGGATCGTCGAAGACGTGCTAGCCCGCAGCGACGCCGGCCGCATCGCTACGCTCGAGGATGTTCAGGCCATCGACAGGTCGGCGCGTGCAATGGCCGAGCAGCTGACGGCGGAGCTCATCAATTGACCGATAACCCCGGTTTCTTCTTCACGATCCTCGCGTTCCTGCTGGTCATCGGCCCGCTCGTGTTCGTTCATGAGCTGGGACATTATCTCGTCGGCCGCTGGTTCGGCGTTCATGCCGAGACCTTTTCCATCGGCTTCGGCAAGGAAGTCTTCGCCTGGCATGACAAGCGCGGCACGCGCTGGCGCGTCGCGGCGCTGCCGCTCGGCGGCTACGTCAAGTTCGCCGGAGACATGAACGCGGCTAGCCAGTCCGACCCGAGCTGGCTGCAACTGCCGCCGGATGAGCGCAACCGCACGTTCCAGTCCAAGTCGGTCGGCAAGCGCGCGCTCATCGTGCTGGCCGGGCCGCTCATCAATCTGCTGTTCGCCGCGATCATTCTGGGCGGCTTCGCTTATGCCTATGGCGAGAATGTCACCCCGGCGGACGTGACGGCGGTGGAAACCAATTCTGCGGCGGACCGCGCCGGCATCCTGCCCGGCGACAAGATTCGCGGCGTGGATGGTAAGCCGGTGGAGCTGTTTGGCGAGCTGCGCCAGATCATCGTGACCAAGCTGCCCGGCGAGGAGGTGACCCTCACGGTCGAGCGTGGCGGGGCGGCGCGCCAGATCCCGGTGAAGATCGGCGAGGTCGTTCAGGTCGATCGATTCGGCAATGAGTTCCGTTATGGCGCGCTGGGCGTGCGCAGCCTTGAATCGGTTTCGCGCCCCGTCGGGTTGCTTGAGGCACCCTGGGTCGGCGTGCGCCGCACGGGCGAACTGATCGGCATGATGGCAAGCGGCCTGGCTGATATCATCACCGGGCGACGCTCGGTCGATGAACTGGGCGGACCGCTCAAGATCGCGCAGATTTCCGGCGAGCAGGCGGCCCTCGGGCCGGAGGCGCTGATTGCCTTCGTCGCGCTGGTCTCCATTAACTTGGGGTTCATCAATCTCTTGCCAATTCCCATGCTCGACGGGGGTCATTTGTTCTTCTACGGAATAGAAGCTATTCAGCGCAGGCCAGTCAGTCCACGCTTTCAGGAAATGGCGTTTCGGTCGGGCCTCGCGCTTTTGCTGGGGCTGATGATCTTCGTGACTTTGAACGATCTGGCGTCGTTTGGCGTCTGGCGAGGGCTGAGCGGCTTGATTGGCTGATCGGGTTGGGGCAGGGGAGGCAGCGCGGATGCGGCTTCCCAAGATGAAGTGCATTCAGGACATGTCGAGGAATCTGAGTTTGAGCGAAGCAGCACGCATTTCATCGACACAGGGCCGCCTCGCGCCGTTGCTCCTGTGTGGCACCATCCTGGCGGGCTTCGGGTCCGTGCCGGCGATGGCACAGGCCACCGGAAGCGCCACAGCGCAGCCGGCCCCCGCGCTGCCCTCCGCGCCTGCGGTTCAGCCGGTGACCGCCGAAGAGCGCACCATCTCCGCCATCACGGTGGAAGGTGCCCAGCGCCTCGAGGGGGATACGGTCCTCTCCTACACCAAGCTGCGGATCGGCAACAAATACACACGCGAGACGCTCGACGAGGCGCTGCGCGAGCTTTACGCCAGCGAGTTGTTCTCGGATGTGCAGATCCGCGACAATCAGGGCGCGCTCACCATCCAGGTGACCGAGAACCCGGTCATCAATCGCATCGTGCTGGAGGGTAACAAGCGCCTCAAGGACGACAAGATCCTCCCCGAAATCCGCATGGCGCCGCGGCAGATTTACACCCGCTCCAAGGTGCGCGCGGATGTCGCCCGGATCATCGAGCTGTATCGTCGCCAGGGTCGGTTTGCAGCGGTCGTCGATCCCAAGCTGGTCCAGCTGGACCAGAACCGCGTCGACATCGTCTACGAAATCACGGAAGGGCCGAAATCCAAGGTCCGGCAGATCAACATCATCGGCAATGACAAATTCTCCGATGGGCAGCTGCGCAGCGAGATGGCGACCAAGCAGTCGCGGTGGTTCCGCGTCTTCTCGTCCGGCACTACCTACGATCCCGACCGTCTTGCCTATGACCAGCAGAAGGTCCGTCAGTTCTACCTGACGCAGGGCTATGCCGATTTCCGCGTCGTGTCGGCGGTGGCCGAGCTGACATCGAACAAGCAGGACTTCATCATCACCTATGTGGTGGAGGAAGGCGACCGCTACAAGTTCGGTGACGTGACCGTGCAGAGCGATATTCGCGACCTCAGTTCCGAGGGCCTGTCCCGCTCGCTGCGGATGAAGAAGGGCGACTGGTACAACGCCAAGGCCGTGGAAGACACGGTCGAGCAGCTCAACCAGACCGCCGGTCTGTTCGGCTATGCTTTCGCCGACGTGCAGCCCGAGTTCAATCGCAGCCGCGAAGACCTCACCATGGGCATCACCTTCCGCATCGCCAACGCGCCGCGCGTCTATGTCGAGCGGATCGATATCAACGGTAACACGCTGACGCAGGACAAGGTGATCCGCCGGGAGTTCCGTCTGCACGAGGGCGACGCGTTCAACACCTTCCAGGTCCGCCGCTCGCAGGACCGGATCAACTCGCTGGGCTTCTTCCAGGAGCGTCTGGAGATCGACCAGAAGCCGGGTTCCGCGCCCGACCGCATCGTGCTGGAAACCAATGTTGAGGAAAAGGCGACCGGTGAGCTTCAGCTTTCCGCTGGTTTCTCGAGCCTTGAGCGCTTCATCCTCTCGGCATCGGTCACGCAGCGCAACTTCCGCGGCATGGGCCAGGAACTGCGCACTTCGGTCAATTATTCGAGCTACTCAAAGTCCGTGAACGTCGGCTTCACCGAGCCCTACTTCCTGGACAAGAACATCGCGCTGGGCGGCGATATCTTCCGGCAGGATACGAACTCGTTCAACTACCTGTCCGGTAATGACCGCAACACGTTGTACAGCCAAGTCCGCACCGGCTTCCAGTTGCGCGCCGGTCTGCCGATTACCGAATATCTGTCGCTGGCGCTGCGCTACGGCCTCTCATTCGAGGACGTGACGCTGGACAAGGCCAACTATTATTCCGACCGTGAGCAGGCCGGCAACTTCCAGTGCGACCCTCTGCGCGCAAGCCAGTACCTGTGCGATGCCATCGGCAAGCGCACCACGTCGTCGATCGGCTATTCGTTGATCTACGACATGCGGGACAACCGCATCCGTCCGACGCGCGGGCACAGCATCACGTTCAGTCAGGACTTTGCCGGTCTGGGCGGTAACGTCCGTTACCTGCGCAACCGTCTCTCTGCCGATAAATACTGGCCGCTCGGCGGCGGCTTCATCTTCTCGGTGAAGGGCGAGGCTGGCTACATCCATTCGTTCGAAGATGGCGCGGGGCCGAATTCCGACCCCGTCCGCCTCGTCGATCGCTTCTTCCTGGGTGAGCCGCAATTGCGCGGTTTCGATATTCGCGGCGTCGGGCCGCGCATCGTGCGCAAGCCTTATCTGTACGACGAGAATAATAACGTCATCGGACTGAGTGAAAATCGTGACCAGTGGTCCGATGACGCTCTGGGCGGCCGCGCTTACTATCTCACGCACTTTGAGATCGAGATTCCTCTCGGTGCCGGCGCGCGCGACATGGGCCTGCGTCCGTCAGTGTTCATCGATGCCGGTGCCGTCTTCGGCGTCCGTCGTCCGAACTTGATCGACCTGCCCCAAAACATCGATTTCCCCATCCGGGATGCCAGCGGCTTGAGGCAGTGCATCACACCTGCGACCGACACGACCGCCAGTTCGCTTTCGTCCATTCCCGATGGCGCTAGCTGTCCTTCCGGTACGACGCCTTACGTAACGTCGATTGGCGGCTTCAAAGAAGTCTTCCTCGGAGACAGCCCCAAGCCCCGCGTTTCGGTCGGTTTCGGCGTGAACTGGAACTCGCCCTTCGGTCCGTTCCGGATCGATATCGCCAAGGCCCTGGTGAAGGTCGAAGGCGATGATACCAAGCTTGTAACCTTCAACATAGGGACACAATTCTGATGCGTAACTCCATCTTTTCCGCTGTTGCGCTCGCAACGGCATCGGTCGCGGCCCTCAGCGTTTCCGCGCCGGTTTCCGCACAGGTCAAGCAGGCGATTGCCGTTGTCAACATCGACGAGGCGATTGGCCAGTCCAGCGCGGCCACCACGGCCAGCCAGCAGATGCAGGTGACCTACAAGTCGAATATCGACCAGATCAACACGCGTCGCACCGCGCTGCAGACCGAGATTCAGCAGAAGCAGACGGCGCTGCAGACCGCGGCGCAGGCCGCTGGCCAGAACCCGCCCGCTGCCACGCAGACCACCCTGCAGAACCAGTATAACGAGCTACAGCGTCGCGCGCAGGAAGCGCAGGCAGAACTGCAGCGTCTCGAGCAGCCGCTCCAGCTCGCCCGTGCCTATGTGCTCGAGCAGATCGGCGCCAAGCTGCCCGAGGCCATGCGCAACGTGATGACCAAGAACAAGATCGACCTGCTGGTGAAGGCGGAAGCCGCAGAAGCCTTCCAGCCCACGGCGGACGTCACCCGTCTGCTCGTGCAGGAGATTAACGCACTGGTACCGTCCGTCAGCATCACGCCGCCGCAGGGTTGGCAGCCCGGTGGTCAGCAGCAGCAGCAGCCTGCCGCTGCAGCGCCGGCTGCGCGCACGCCGACAGCTGGCGAAGGGCGCTAATCACCGATGAGCGAAGCGGAAAGCACAGGGGCTGAACAGAGCGGCGGACTCGATATCCGTGGCGTGCTGGCAGCCTTGCCGCATCGTTACCCGTTGCTGCTGGTCGACCGTGTGGTCTCGATGGTTCCCAAGACCTCGATCCACGCGGTCAAGGCCGTGTCGATGAACGAGCAGTTCTTCCAGGGGCATTTCCCCGGGCGTCCGATCATGCCGGGCGTTCTCATCGTCGAGGCGATTGCCCAGGCCGCCGGCATCCTCGCCGTCGAGTCCCTCGGGCTCGCCGGCACGGGCAAGCTCGTTTATTTCATGACCATCGAGGGCGCGAAGTTCCGTGCGCCTGTCGAGCCGGGGCATCTGCTGGACCTCCATGTCGAGTTCACGCAGCTGCGCGGTTCGGTCTGCAAATTCTCCGGCAAGGCCAGCATCGACGGCAAATTGTGCGCAGAAACAAACTGCGTCGCGATGATCGCCGATCCGCCGAAGGACTGAGCGGGACACAAACCCCGCAGAGCCTTGCCAAGCCGGCCCTTTCCCGCTAAGGGCCGCGCTTCCCTAACGCCCCGGACCGGTCGGAAACCGGTCATTTCAGGAGCCGACACATGAAAAAAGACACGCATCCCGAATATCACCTCATCACCGTGCAGATGACGGACGGGACCAGCTTCCAGACCCGCTCGACCTGGGGCAAGGAAGGCGACACGATGACGCTGGAAATCGATCCGACGTCGCACCCGGCATGGACCGGCGGTCAGCGCCAGCTCGATCAGGGCGGCCGTGTTGCCCAGTTCAACAAGCGCTTCGGTGGCCTCACGCTCAAGAAGAACTGAGCGGTTCCACCCAACGTTTGAGAGGAAGGCTCCGATTTTCGGGGCCTTTTTCTTTGTCAGGAGCGCCGACGGAGGCCTGGCCGCGCCCGCATAATGCTGACCGTCAGCGCGCTGTATCCATCGGGACCGGCTCGGGCTGGAAAGCTTCCCTGGGCGTCCCATCGACAGCGTAAAGGCGCTCGGTCGGCAATTTGATGATCACGCCGGATTTGGGCAACGCATGATCGTAGATCGCGCCTAGGAGCCCCGCCATCCTGCTGCCTTGCACGCGCGCGCCTATGGCATGCAGGCCTATCGCCAGGCCTTCGCCCATGCTCCCCGTCCAGCGCGAGACCCGCACGAGGACCGGGCCGGCATGATGCTTCCCAGCCCGTGGTAGCACCTGCTCGATCCACTGCCGCGCAATGCCGGTCTCGCGCTCTTCGACGGGCAGGTTGTGAATTTGATAGGCGGTGGGCTGGGTGACGAACCAGCCCATGACCGCCCGCGCGACCGTCGTATTGCCGCCGCTGGCAGTGTCTGTCAGGTCGAGGATGATCGGCTTGCCCGGCGTCAGCGCCGCCATGGCCGCATCGAAGGCTGGGATCGTGTCATCGCGCCCGAGGGAATCGTGAAAGCGGATGATCGCCGCGCCGCGGGCGTCCTCGGTAACCGAGAGCGGCGGCATGTCCCGATGCTTGAGGGCGTACAGATTGGGTAATTCCACCGTGCGCGGTGACCTGCCGCCGGCCTTCACGGTCAGCTGTCGCGGCCGGTCGCGACGGCCCGCCGCGAGCACGCGCGCGGCATAGCCGGCATCGCCTTCGCCCGGCGCGACGCCGAGGTCGGTCCAGAACGCGTCGACCGCTGCCTGTACAGGCGTTCCGGCAATGGCGATCAGCTCGTCGCCGGCTTGCACACCGGCCTGTTCCGCCGGGCTGCCGGCCCGGACCTGCTCAATACGATAGCCAGCGCCGCGCCGCTCGATCCACAGGTCGCCATAGCTTGGGAAAACCGCCCAGCTGTTGGAGAAGGAGGCCCCCGTGATTGCATGATGGTCGGCGAGAACCATGAGGGCGCGTTCTGCAAGGCGGATGAGGCCATCCTCATCGCGGACCGCCTCGGCTTCCGCCTGGAGCCGGGAGGGCAGGCGATATTCGCCGCCTGCAAGGCGCTCGGGATAGGCATAGGTTTCCGCGATGATGCCCGGAAGTGCACGGGCATCCTCCTGATAGGGATTGGTCTGTCCCAGCGCGCCACTGGCAGAGAGGGCGAGGGCGCCCAAGGTTAGGGCAAGGCAGCAGAGCCTCAGTTTCAGCATCATGTGTCCTGCGGCCAAGGGAGTCGATGCCACAGGATATCGCGTCGGACATCCAAGCAAAAGGCCCGCCGGATCGCTCCGGCGGGCCTCTCTATTTTCTTCCTGAAAGGACCTGATGCTTAGTTCATGTCCTCGGTGGTGAAGTCCTCACCCTGCACCTTGCCGAGCGGATCGTCGCCGATGGCGGCTTCCACGGGCTGGCGCAGCTCGGCCTCATGCTCTTCGGCGGCGGTCTGCGGCGCGACGAGGTGAACCTCGTTGGCGGCCCGCATGGCGGCGCGGAGCGCAGCATCGCGGCTGTTCGCGGCGATCCGCATCCGGTTCATCGAGGAGCCGGTGCCGGCCGGGATCAGACGCCCGACGATCACATTCTCCTTGAGGCCGATCAGCGTGTCCTTCTTGCCCTGAACGGCCGCCTCGGTGAGGACGCGGGTCGTTTCCTGGAAGGAGGCAGCCGAGATGAAGCTGCGGGTCTGCAGCGACGCCTTGGTGATGCCGAGGAGCACGGGCTTGCCGAAGGCCGGCTGCTGGCCAGGCGCGAGGCGGGCGTTCACTTCGTCCATTTCCTCGCGATCGACCTGCTCGCCTGCCAGCAGCGTGGTGTCGCCGCCGTCGGTGATCTCAACCTTCTGCAGCATCTGGCGAACGATCACCTCGATGTGCTTGTCGTTGATCTTCACGCCCTGCAGTCGATAGACCTCCTGGATCTCCGCGACCATATATTCCGAAAGCGGCTCGATGCCGAGCACTTCGAGAATGTCGTGGGGATCGGGCGAACCGCCGATCAGGTTGTCGCCACGCTTCACGTAGTCGCCTTCCTGAACGTCGATCACCTTGCTCTTGGGGATCAGATACTCGACCGGCTCGCCGCCATCCTCGGGGAGGATCGCGATCTTGCGCTTGGCCTTATAGTCCTTGAGGAACTGAACGCGGCCCGAGACCCGTGCGATGATCGCATTGTCCTTGGGCTTGCGCGCCTCGAACAGCTCCGCCACGCGCGGCAGACCGCCCGTGATGTCGCGGGTCTTGGCAGCCTCGCGGGAGACACGGGCCAGCACGTCACCAGCCTGCACCTGCGCACCATCCTCGACCGAGAGCGTCGCGCCCGGCGCCAGAAGGTAACGCGCTGCCTCGCCGGAGGCATCGTCCAGCAGGGTCAGGCGCGGACGCAGATCGTCCTTGGAACGGGACGGGGCACGATATTCGGTCACCACGCGCTGCGTGATGCCGGTGGCCTCGTCCGCCTGTTCGGTCAGCGTCTTGCCGTCGATCAGGTCCTGATACTTCACGATACCCGGCTTCTCGGTGATCACCGGCTGCGTGAACGGATCCCACTCGGCGATGCGGTCGCCCTGCTTCACCTTGGCGCCATGCTTGAACAGGATGGCGGCACCATAAGGCAGGCGATGGACCGCACGCTCGCGGCCTTCATCGTCGATGATCGCCAGTTCGCCATTGCGGGCCAGCGACAGGTTACGGCCGTGCTTGTCCGTGATGGTCGGCATGTCGCGCAGCTCGATCGAACCGTCGGAGACGGCCTCGAGGTTGGACTGCTCGTTGAGCTGGGCGGCACCGCCGATGTGGAAGGTCCGCATCGTCAGCTGCGTGCCCGGCTCACCGATCGACTGGGCGGCGATCACGCCGACAGCCTCACCGATGTTCACCGGCGTACCGCGGGCGAGGTCACGTCCGTAGCACTTGGCGCACACGCCCATCTTGGATTCGCAGATCAGCGGCGAGCGGATCTTGACCGCCTGAACGCCGATGGCCTCGATCTTGGCGACCATTGCCTCGTCCAGCAGCTCGCCCTCGGGGACGATGACCGAGCCATCCTTGCTGTCCACAATGTCCTCGGCCGTGGTGCGACCGAGCACGCGCTCGCCGAGCGATGCGATCACGCTGCCGCCCTGGATGATGGCCTTCATCTCCAGCGCCTTCTGCGTGCCGCAATCCACCTCGACGATGGTGCAGTCCTGGCTCACGTCGACCAGACGGCGGGTCAGGTAACCCGAGTTTGCCGTCTTGAGCGCCGTGTCGGCCAGACCCTTACGGGCGCCGTGCGTCGAGTTGAAATATTCAAGAACGGTCAGGCCTTCCTTGAAGTTCGAGATGATCGGCGTCTCGATGATCTCGCCCGACGGCTTGGCCATCAGGCCGCGCATACCGGCCAGCTGCTTCATCTGCGCCGGGGAACCACGGGCACCCGAGTGGCTCATCATGTAGATCGAGTTGATCGGCTTCAGGCGGCCCGTATCCGGGTCCTGCGGCATCGAGCGAATCTCGTCCATCATGGCGTTGGCCACACGGTCACCACAGCCCGACCAGGCATCGATCACCTTGTTGTACTTTTCCTGCTGGGTGATCAGGCCGTCCTGATACTGCTGCTCATAGTCGGCAACCAGCGCCTTGGTCTCATCGACCAGAGCCACCTTGCTGTCCGGAATGATCATGTCGTCCTTGCCGAACGAGATGCCGGCCTGGAACGCGTGGCGGAAGCCCAGCGCCATGATGGCGTCGGCAAACAGCACCGTGTCCTTCTGGCCAGTGTGACGATAGACCTCGTCGATCACGTCGCCCACGTCCTTCTTGGTGAGCAGGCGGTTGACGGCGTCGAACGGCACCTTGTGGCTCTTGGGAAGGCACTCGCCGATCAGCATACGGCCCGGCGTGGTTTCCACGCGGCGCATGTAGGTCTCGCCATTCTCATCCGTCTGCGGCACGCGGCTGATGATCTTGCTGTGCAGCGTCACCGCCTTGGCGAAGAGGGCCTGGTGGACCTCCTGCATGTCGGCGAGGATCATGCCTTCGCCCGGCTCGCCGGCCAGTTCCATCGACAGATAATAGATACCCAGCACCATGTCCTGCGAGGGCACGATGATCGGCTTGCCGTTGGCGGGCGAGAGGATGTTGTTGGTGGACATCATCAGCACGCGCGCTTCCAGCTGGGCCTCAAGGCTCAGCGGAACGTGAACGGCCATCTGGTCACCGTCGAAGTCGGCGTTGAACGCGGCGCAGACCAGCGGGTGCAGCTGGATGGCCTTGCCCTCGATCAGCACGGGCTCGAACGCCTGAATGCCGAGGCGGTGGAGCGTCGGGGCGCGGTTCAGCAGCACAGGGTGCTCGCGGATCACCTCATCGAGGATGTCCCAGACTTCCTTGCGCTCCTTCTCGACCCACTTCTTCGCCTGCTTGAGGGTCATGGAGAGACCCTTGGCGTCGAGGCGGGCGTAGATGAACGGCTTGAACAGCTCGAGCGCCATCTTCTTGGGCAGGCCGCACTGGTGCAGCTTGAGCTCCGGACCGGTCACGATGACCGAACGGCCGGAATAGTCGACGCGCTTGCCGAGCAGGTTCTGGCGGAAGCGGCCCTGCTTACCCTTGAGCATGTCGGAGAGCGACTTGAGCGGACGCTTGTTGGCACCGGTGATCACGCGGCCACGACGGCCGTTGTCGAACAGGGCGTCAACGGCTTCCTGCAGCATGCGCTTTTCGTTGCGAACGATGATGTCCGGCGCACGCAGCTCCATCAGGCGCTTCAGGCGGTTGTTGCGGTTGATGACGCGACGATAGAGATCGTTGAGGTCCGAGGTCGCGAAGCGGCCGCCATCCAGCGGAACCAGCGGGCGCAGTTCCGGCGGAATGACCGGCACCACGTCGAGGATCATCCATTCCGGGCGGTTGCCGGAATCGATGAAGCTTTCCACGACCTTGAGGCGCTTGATGATCTTCTTGGGCTTCAGCTCCGACTTGGTTGTCGCCAGCTCTTCCATCAGCGCCTTCTGCTCGCCCTCGAGATCGAGGTCCATGAGCATCTGCTTGACCGCCTCGGCACCGATGCCGGCGGAGAAGGCGTCCTCACCATATTCGTCCTGGGCTTCGACCAGCTCGTCCTCGTTGAGCAGCTGATACTTCTCCAGCGGGGTGAGGCCCGGCTCGATGACGATGTAGCTCTCGAAGTAGAGGACGCGCTCAAGCTGCTTGAGCTGCATGTCGAGCAGCAGGCCGATGCGCGAAGGCAGCGACTTCAGGAACCAGATGTGGGCAACCGGCGCGGCCAGCTCGATATGGCCCATGCGCTCGCGGCGGACCTTGGAAACGGTCACTTCCACGCCGCACTTTTCGCAGACGATGCCCTTGTACTTCATGCGCTTGTACTTGCCGCACAGGCACTCATAGTCCTTGATCGGGCCGAAGATGCGCGCGCAGAACAGGCCGTCACGCTCGGGCTTGAACGTGCGATAGTTGATCGTCTCCGGCTTCTTGATCTCGCCGAAGGACCAGCTGCGGATGCGCTCGGGCGACGCAATGCCGATCTGGATCTGGTCGAAGGTTTCCGGCTTGGCCATCGGATTGGCGAAGGTGGTCAGTTCGTTCATGTCTCAATTCCCTGCAGAGGGCTGAAGTTCGTAAAGGGGCGAAGGGGAGGGGCGCCGCGCGAGCAGCGCCCCTTTTCCCATTATTCCGCCGCCTCGGGCAGTTCGTCGTCGCCATCGCTGTCGGAGAGGTCTTCCAGCGCCGCCAGCTCCACATTGAGGCCGAGCGAGCGCATTTCCTTCACGAGCACGTTGAAGCTTTCCGGAATGCCGGCCTCGAAGGTGTCGTCACCCTTGACGATCGCCTCATAGACCTTGGTACGGCCGACCACGTCGTCGGACTTGACCGTGAGCATTTCCTGCAGCGTGTAAGCTGCACCATAAGCCTGCAGTGCCCAGACCTCCATCTCACCGAAGCGCTGACCACCGAACTGGGCCTTACCGCCCAGCGGCTGCTGGGTGACGAGGCTGTAGGGGCCGATGGAACGGGCGTGGATCTTGTCGTCCACAAGGTGGTGCAGCTTGAGCATGTAGATGATGCCCACCGTCACCTTGCGGTCGAACGCGTCACCGGTCCGGCCGTCATAGAGCGTGGACTGGCCCGACGTATCGAGCCCTGCCAGCTGCAGCATAGCGGAAACGTCGGCTTCACGCGCACCGTCGAACACCGGTGTCGCGATCGGAACGCCGGTCACGAGGTTGGAAGCGAGCTCGATGACCTGCTCAGCCGAGCGGGACTTGATCTCGTCCGCATAATCCTCGCCATAGACGGTCAGCAGACGCTCCTTCACCGCTTCCGGCATTTCACCGCCGGTTGCGTTCGGGTTGGCCTCGCGCCAGTCGCGCAGGGCATGCTTGATCTGCTGGCCAAGGCCGCGGGCGGCCCAACCAAGGTGCGTCTCGAAGATCTGCCCGACGTTCATGCGCGACGGCACGCCCAGCGGATTGAGCACGATGTCGACCGGGGTGCCATCCTCCAGGAACGGCATGTCCTCGACCGGCAGGATGCGCGAGATGACGCCCTTGTTGCCGTGACGGCCGGCCATCTTGTCGCCCGGCTGCAGCTTGCGCTTCACCGCGACGAAGACCTTGACCATCTTGAGCACGCCCGGGGGCAACTCGTCGCCGCGTTGCAGCTTCTCGACACGGTCCTCGAACTTCTCGACGATGACCTTCACGGCCTCGTCATACTGCGTCTTGACCGCTTCGAGCTGCGACTGGCGGGCATCGTCCGCAACTGCGAACTTCCACCATTCGTGACGCTCGACCTCGGAGAGCAGCTCCCCGGTGATGTCGATGCCCTTCTTGACGCCCTTGGGTGCTGCCGTGGCCGTCTGGCCGATCAGCATCTCGCGCAGGCGGTTGAAGGTGGCGCGATTGAGGATCGCGCGCTCGTCCTCGCGGTCCTTGGCGAGACGGTCGATTTCCTCGCGCTCGATGGCCATCGCGCGCTCGTCCTTGTCGATGCCGTGCCGGTTGAACACGCGCACCTCGACGATCGTACCAGCCACGCCCGGCGGCAGGCGAAGCGAGGTGTCGCGCACGTCGCTGGCCTTCTCGCCGAAGATGGCGCGGAGGAGCTTCTCTTCCGGCGTCATCGGGCTTTCACCCTTGGGCGTGATCTTGCCGACGAGAATATCGCCAGGCTCCACCTCGGCGCCGATGTATACAATGCCCGCCTCGTCGAGGTTGCGCAGGGCTTCCTCGCCGACGTTGGGGATGTCGCGGGTGATGTCTTCCGGCCCGAGCTTGGTGTCGCGGGCCATCACTTCGAACTCCTCGATGTGGATCGAGGTGAAGACGTCGTCCTTCACGATCCGCTCGGAGATCAGGATGGAGTCCTCGTAGTTGTAGCCATTCCAGGGCATGAACGCGACGAGGCTGTTGCGGCCCAGGGCCAGTTCGCCCAGCTCGGTCGAGGGACCGTCGGCGATCACGTCGCCAGCCTTCACATGCTCGCCCACTTTCACCAGCGGACGCTGGTTGATGCAGGTATCCTGGTTGGAGCGCTGGAACTTCATCAGCGTGTAGATGTCGACGCCGGACTTGCCGGCCTCGATCTCTTCGGTGGCGCGGATCACGATGCGGGTGGCGTCCACCTGATCGACGATGCCCGACCGCTTGGCCGCGATGGCGGCGCCGGAGTCGCGCGCAACCGTCTCTTCCATGCCGGTGCCGACGAACGGCGCTTCAGCCTGAACGAGCGGCACGGCCTGACGCTGCATGTTCGATCCCATGAGCGCGCGGTTGGCGTCATCGTTTTCCAGGAATGGAATGAGCGATGCGGCAACGGAAACGAGCTGCTTGGGGCTGACGTCCATCAGCGTGATGTGGTCGCGGGGCGCCATCAGGAACTCGCCGGCCTCACGGGCGGAGATGAGATCTTCGGCGAAGGTGCCGTCCGGGTTCACTTCGGCGTTGGCCTGCGCGATCGTGTGCTTGGCCTCTTCCATGGCGGAGAGGTACACGACCTCGTCCGTCACCTTGTTATCGATGACCTTGCGATAGGGCGTCTCGATGAAGCCGTACTTGTTGACGCGCGAGAAGCTCGCCAGCGAGTTGATCAGACCGATGTTCGGGCCTTCCGGCGTCTCAATCGGGCAGATGCGGCCATAATGGGTTGGGTGAACGTCGCGGACCTCGAAGCCGGCGCGCTCACGGGTGAGACCACCCGGGCCCAAGGCCGAAACGCGACGCTTGTGCGTGATTTCGGAGAGCGGGTTGGTCTGGTCCATGAACTGCGAGAGCTGCGAGGAGCCGAAGAACTCGCGCACCGCGGCCACGGCGGGCTTGGCGTTGATGAGGTCGTTCGGCATCACCGTCGAGACGTCGACGCTGGACATGCGCTCCTTCACGGCGCGCTCCATGCGGAGCAGGCCGACGCGATACTGGTTCTCCAGCAGCTCGCCGACCGAACGCACGCGGCGGTTGCCGAGATTGTCGATGTCGTCGATCTCGCCCTTGCCGTCCTTGAGGTTCACCAGTTCCTTGACCACGGCGAGGATGTCCTCGCGGCGCAGCGTCGTGATGGTGTCCTCGGCGTCGAGGCCAAGACGCATGTTCAGCTTCACGCGGCCCACGGCCGAGAGGTCATAGCGCTCGCCGTCGAAGAACAGGCCTTCGAACAGGGCTTCGGCAGTCTCGCGCGTCGGCGGCTCGCCGGGGCGCATGACGCGGTAGATGTCCGAGAGCGCGTGGTCGCGGTCCTCGGCCTTGTCGACCTTGAGCGTGTTGCGGATCCACGGACCCGTATTCACATGGTCGATGTCGAGCAGTTCGAGGCGGTCGATGCCGGCCGCATCCAGCTTGGCGAGGTTCTCGGGCGAGACCTCGTCGCCGGCTTCGATGTAGATCTCGCCGGTGCTCTCGTTGATGAGGTCATAGGCGCTGTAGCGACCATAGACTTCCTCGGTCGGGATCACGAGCGCTTCCAAGCCGTCCTTGGCAGCCTTCAGCGCCGCACGCGGGCTGATCTTCTGCCCGGCCGCGAACACCACTTCGCCGGTCTTGGCGTCGATGATGTCGAAGGTGGGCTTGAGGCCGCGCCAGGCGTCCGCCGTATAGGGGATCTGCCAGCCATTCTCGCCGCGCACATAGGTGACCTTGTTGTAGAACTCGCCGAGGATTTCCTCGCTGTTCAGGCCAAGCGCGAAGAGCAGGGCAGTGACCGGTAGCTTGCGCTTGCGGTCGATACGCACGTTCACGATGTCCTTGGCGTCGAACTCGAAGTCGAGCCAGGAGCCGCGATACGGGATCACGCGCGCGGCGAAGAGATACTTGCCGGAGGAGTGGGTCTTGCCACGGTCATGGTCGAACAGGACGCCCGGCGAGCGGTGCATCTGGGACACGATGACGCGCTCTGTACCATTGACGATGAAGGTGCCGTTGCCGGTCATGAGCGGCATGTCGCCCATGTAGACATCCTGCTCCTTGATATCGAGAACCGAGCGGGTCTCGGTGTCCTGATCGACTTCGAAGACAATCAGGCGGAGCGTGACGCGCATCGGCGCGGCGTAGGTGATGCCGCGCTGACGGCATTCCTCGGTGTCGTACTTGGGATCTTCCAGCTCATAGTGGACGAAGTCCAGCTCGGCCGTGCCGGCAAAGTCGCGGATCGGGAAGACGCTGCGCAGCGTCTTCTCAAGGCCGGACACATAGCCGATTGCGGGATTGGACCGCAGGAACTGCTCATAGCTTTCGCGCTGAACCTCGATGAGGTTCGGCATTTCCACGACCTCGTGGATGTTGCCGAACACCTTGCGGATGCGCTTGGTGGCGCTTTCGCCGGGCTTGATGGGGAGAGCCTTGGTTGCCATGCCAGAGATACCTGACCTTCCTGCGTGTTGTGGTCCCGATAATATTTTTCGCATTGCAGCGAAAATTCAGCCTTTTGCTGCGTCTGCGCACCTCGATTCGAGGGCTGCGAGCACGCAAAAAAGTGCGGGCCGGGGCTGTCCGATCCGCACTTGAGCGTCATATGAACCTCGCCGTCACCCCATATGTGATGCATGTCGTGCGCAACGCGTCATGCTTGCCCGGGTAGCGGAAGGCGACTGGCGGGCAGATACCCGACCAATCCGAATGACCAGCGATATAAGGCCATCGCGCGGCATTGCAAGGGGCTTACGGCCCGCTGCAATGCCTTTGCGGCGCCGGTCGGAGACGAACCCAGATCTGCGATCAGGATTCCTTGCGGTAGAACACGCCGCACATCACCCGGCCGCCGCTGTTACCGGTGGGATCGGTGCGCATATCGTCGGCGTCTGCGTGGATCACCAGCGCCGCGCCATCGTCGTCCAGTAGGGTTGCCATGTTGGTGTGCGCCATGAACGTCACCTTGGCCGCGCCGCGTGCGTCAGCCGTGACCATCGGCAGGTCGCCGGCATGGGGGCCTTGCGGGTTCTCGGTGCCGTGCTGCTTGCTTTCGGGGTTGAGATGACCGCCGGCCGATACGAAATCGGGCAGGGTGCATTTGCCGATGGCGTGAATGTGCATCCCGTGCGCGCCCGGCGTCAGCCCGCGTGTCACCTCGACGCTGCCGCGCATATGGCCGTCTTCCGGCACCAGCGTCGCGACACCGGTGCGGTTGCCCTGGCCATCATAGAGGATCGCTTCAGCGAACGGCTCGGGCGTGGGCATCGGCCCCGCCGGGGCCTTGGCGCCGCAGCCCTGCAAGGCCAGGCAGAAGCCGGTGGCGGTGAGGAGGAGGGGGGAAGCAGCAAAATGAGCCATCATGTCTCTCTGTGTTGGGGCGATGCAGTCGGCGTAATCTAGCGTGTTGTCCGGCGAGGTCAAAGCAGGTCAAGCGCCCGTTCCATGGCAAGCGCCGCCCGGCGGGAAGCGGCGCGGAGGTTGGCGTGGAAATCCCCCGCGCTGTCGGGATTGGCGTCGTCCGTCGTCGCCTTGATGCCGCCCCAGGGGAGGCCGCACAGGGCGGCATATTGGGCGAGCGCGCCGGTTTCCATGTCGACGATGTCGGCATCCAGCGCAGCCACGAGATGGGCGGCATAGGCGCCATCCTCGATGAATGCGTCACCGCTGGCGATGCAAGCATGGGGCAGGGCGCTCCCGGGATCGGGCATGGCCGCATAAGGCGTGACATTTGCAGGCCCCATCGGCCAGGCGCCAGCGGGATAGTGCACGAAGGCATCCGGGCGACGCGCGCCATAATCATGCTGGACGGCGCGGGCGAGCCAGAAGCAATCGCCGGCGAGGGCGCTCAGCTTGCCGGCCGTCCCGAGGATCATCAGCATATCCGCTGCGTGGAGCGCGTGCAGCCGCGCGGCGGCGGCGGCGATGTTGACCTTGCCGATCCCGGTCGTCGCGATGTGCACCAGATGGCGCCCGGTGTCGACGCGGCGCACCAGCGGCCAGTCGCCGTCCAGCCTGTCCCCCGCATCCGGCAGGAAGGCATCGGCCTCTTCGGGCAGGGCGGCGAGCATCAGGATGCGCATGCGTCTCAATGCCCTTCAAAGGTGATGAGGGAGAGGGGCGTGATGCCCACGTCCCTGAGGCGTTCCGCGCCGCCCAACTCTGGCAGGTCGATCACGAACGCCGCCTGATCGACAATGGCACCTTCGCCCCGCAGCAAGGCGGCGCCGGCGAGCGCGGTCCCGCCGGTCGCCAGCAGGTCGTCCACCAGCAGCACCCGTTGCCCCGGCCGCACGGCGCCCTGATGCATTTCGATCCGGTCGGTGCCATATTCGAGCGCATAATCGATGCCGACCGTCGCGCCGGGCAGCTTGCCGGACTTGCGCAGCATCAGCTTGCCCTTGCCGAGCTTGTAGGAGAGCCCGGCTGCGACGATGAACCCGCGCGCCTCGATGCCGGCGACGAGGTCGACCTGCGCTGGATCGACCAATGCCGCGATCCGGTCGATCGTCGCCCGAAAGCCCTCGCCATCCAGCAACAGGGTCGAAACGTCGCGAAACTGGATGCCGGGAATCGGATAATCCGGGATGGTCCGCACCAGCGCTTTGAGATCGTCATTGTTCGTCGTGGTCAGAGAAGATGTCTCGGCCATGATGATGTGTCCCTTCGATAATCGGCTGGCGCAGGCCGCACGTGTCGGCGCAAGGATCGGGCGGCACAGGGCGCCTTGTGTCCCTCACGCTTTACATTGGCGCGACGATATGCTGATCGCAGTCTGTCCCGAAATGGGTCGGTGGGGTCATAATGAGATTGCCTGTTGTCTTTCCAGGGATGGCGTCGATCGCCTGCCTTCTCGCCGTGAGTCCGGCGGCAGGGCAAGCGGAAACTGCGTTTGCCCGGGCAAGCTCCAGCCTTATCGATCTCCAGAAGCTGACCAGCCTGCTGCTCCCGCCTGCCTTCGGGCAGGATAATCAGGTGCGGGCGCCGATGCTGATCGCCAATGAGGTGCGGCCCGAGAGCCAGGACCGTCTGGCCCAGCCCTCCGCGCGGCCGGAGTCGCGCGACCGCCTCGCCCGGCCGGTGAGCGAACTGCCAGCCTATCGCCCGGAGAGCCGCGATCCCTTGGCGCGCTCCTATGAGGATGTGCGCAAGGCGCGCCCGGAGTTGCTGGACTCTGGTTCAAAGGCGGTGGCTCTGGCGCAGGATGTCGCGCCGGCCAACGAGGGCGCTGCCACCGCGCTTTCCATGAATAGCGCGGATGGGCCACCCGTGCCGATCGCGCTGTCCGCAGTGCCGATGGGCGCCGGGCCGGCGGGCCCCACCTTGCAGCGCACGCAGGGCAAGGCCGAGGGGCTTGGTCTGGCGCAATATCTTTCCGCGCCATGGCAGCAGATCGGCTTCATCGCCGGCCTGGTTTTGTTGGCCAGTCTGCTCTTCTGGCGGCTCGGGATGCGCGGGCGGCAGGGGCCATTGGCCCTGACCGACTATGGACGGGCCGATCGCTCCGCTGCCCGAGAGGAAGGCGACCGGGCGCGCTACCCGACGCTGCGCGAAGCCATCGAGGCGATGAAGGCCGAGGCTGCCACACGCCGTTGATCGGCCTCCGGGCGCCCATCGATCACGCCTGATCCACGCGACGATCCCTCAAACGCAAAAAAGAAGCGCGCCCGGATCGCTCCGGACGCGCTTCTTTTGTCGGGCGGGAACGGCTGGGCCGCTCCCCTCCCATCAAGCTTACTTGATCTCGACGGTCGCGCCGGCTTCCTCGAGCTTCTTCTTCAGCTCTTCGGATTCCGCCTTGTTCACGCCTTCCTTCACAGCCTTCGGCGCGCCTTCGACGAGCGCCTTGGCTTCCGTCAGGCCGAGACCGGTGATGGCGCGGACTTCCTTGATGACGTTGATCTTCTTGCCACCGTCGTTGACGAGGATCACGTCGAACTCGGTCTTCTCTTCAGCAGCGGGGGCATCGCCACCGGCGCCACCGGCGGGCGCAGCAACCGCGACTGCGGCAGCAGCGGAAACGCCCCACTTCTCTTCGAGAGCCTTCGACAGCTCGGCAGCTTCGAGAACGGTCAGCGCGGAGAGCTGGTCGACGAGCGAGTTGATATCAGCCATGTAATTCACTCCATTTTCTAGCGGGGCCGGGTCTGGCCCAAGTCAATTGATTGCAACTGTCTGCCGGGGAGGCGGCCTGAAGATCAGGCAGCATCCTTGGTGGCATAAGCGTTGAAGACGCGCGCGAGCTGCGCGGCCGGTTCCTTGGTGACGACTGCGAGCTTGGTTGCCGGGGCCTGAATGAGGCCGATCAGCGTTGCGCGCATCTGGTCGAGCGACGGCATCGAAGCCAGCGCCTTGATGCCATTGGCGTCCAGGAGCGTAGTGCCCATGGCGCCGCCGACGATCTCCAGCTTGTCGTTCGTCTTGGCGAAATCGATCGCGACCTTTGCAGCCGCAACCGGATCGGAAGACGTCGCCAGGCCCACCGGTCCAACCAGCATCTCTTCGATGCTGGCATAATCGGTGTCCTTGATGGCGATCTTGGCAAGGCGGTTCTTCGTTACCTTGTAGGTCGCGCCCGCATCGCGCATCTTCTGACGGAGCTGGGTCGACTGGGCCACGCTAAGGCCCAGATTGCGGGTCACGACGACCACGCCCATTTCCTTCAGAGATTCGTGAAGCGCGGAAACGACCTCGGTCTTTTCATTGCGATCCATGCCATTCTCCTCTGCGGCAAGGCCCGGAAGGCCCGGCCGCGTTCACACATGTGCCGCGCACGACCCGAGAGGGGCCGCAAGCGGCGAAGCAGTCCGAGGGGAAGGGTTGACTGGTCCAGCACGAGAGTGCGGACAGACCCGGATTGAGCTGCGCATCGAAGC
Organism: Sphingobium sp. B12D2B; assembly: GCF_025961775.1. Taxonomy (NCBI): domain Bacteria; kingdom Pseudomonadati; phylum Pseudomonadota; class Alphaproteobacteria; order Sphingomonadales; family Sphingobiaceae; genus Sphingobium; species Sphingobium sp. B12D2B. Next base: position 2,160,825 of record NZ_JAOQOH010000001.1, on the reverse strand, counting down.
GGAGCGCCGTCCGGCAAGAACTTTTCCCCGTCTCGGCTGGACATTAAGATGGGCAGATCCCATCACCAGCTGTCTCGGACGGTGCACCGGGACGGACCCGGTGAGCGAAGGCCCGATAGGCGGGGCGGCGGTGAAAAGCAAGCCGTTTCCAATTCCGGCCACGGCGAGGGAGCCGGGGAGGGCGGTAGACGCCTAATTTGTGACCCTTTGGCAACGTCCTTCCGCCATCTGCGCAAAGGTGGTTAAGACGTGGGAAAAGAAGGTTAAAGCGCTTTAATTCTTTCCGCCGCAGGTTTAGCACGGGTTCATGGAAAGCTTATCGACAGACTCGCTCCGTTGGGCGCGCCGTGAAATTGAACGGCACCGGGCTTTGATCGGTCTGGCCGTGGTGGCCAGCGCCTTGATCGCAGCCGCGCCGCACAATGAGCGCCGGATGTTCACCATCCCCGAGTTCGCCTCGGCGTTCGTCGCCGTGCCCGCGCCGGAAGAGACGTCGCTGCGCTCCGCGATCATGGGCTATCTTCGCGATGGCTGCGCGCCTGAGTTCGTCAATTCCAAGGGTGACCTGACCCAGCTGGTCAATCGCGCCGATTGCGGTCCTGGCCGTTCGCGCAACCAGGGCAGCAGCCCGTTCGCGCAGAAGCCGACCGCGACGCCGAACAAGTCGCCGGTCGCGCCGACCGCCTTCTTCGCCGAGCCGGAAGCTGCCGATTTCGTATCGAACCTCAACAGCCCGCTGATCGTGACGCAGCCGACGCTGGAGCCCTCCATGGCCTCCTTCACGCCGCCCACAGGCGGTACGGGCGGTGGCGGCGGGTTCATCCCCGGCATTCCCATTCCTTTGCCCGATTTCGTGCCGCCGGTGTTCGGTTCGGTTCCCGAGCCGTCGACCTGGGCGCTGATGATCGCGGGCTTCGGTCTGGCCGGCACGATGATGCGCCGCCGCAATCCGGTGAAGGTTACCTTCGCCGCTAGCTGATGGCTGGCCTCACACGCGTTTCCCGCTGAAAAGGCCAGTCCGGGGGGGCTGGCCTTTTCTTTGCCGATTGCGAGGCGGGATCGGTTTGGCACGGAAGCCCGGTTCAGTGGATGGTCAAGGTGTCGCCGCTCAGGGTGACGGTGCCGAGCTGCTGCAACGCGTTCTGGCCCATCAGCGAAACCGGCAGGGCGCCGTCGACCACGGCGGCGCTGATCTGCTCGATGCGCTTGCCGGCCATTTCCATCCGCTCGATCTTCGCCCAGCGCATCGCGGACGATCCGTTGACGGTGCGCATCTGCGCGCGACCGGGCAGGCTCTCATAAGTCAGGCCGAGCTTGGCCGCGTCGGCGCGATTGAGCACGACGACCGTCGCGCCGGTATCCACCACGAAGCGGATCGAATGGCCATTGGCCTTCGCCTCGACATAGAAGAGGCCGTCGGCATGGCGCTGCACGGTGTTGGCAGGCAGTTGGATGGCCGAGGCATCCAGAACTGCGGCCTCCGGCACAGCGATGTTTGCGGCGGCTTCCTTCTGGATGTTCTGGTGATCCGTGAACGGGTTGCTCAGCGCGACGGCAATGGATGCCATTGCCGCCATGATGCTACCGAATTCGAGATGGATGCCGATCATGCCGCATTATCACCCCGACTCACCCAAGAAGCGGTTTCGAGATTGAGTTAGCGCGGCATTAAGAAAGGGCGGTCAGGCGGGCGCCTGTGCCGTGCGGGAGGCCTCGATCTCGTCCTCCATCCGCTGCTTCACCCGGCGGCGGCGGCGGCCGAAGATGAAGGCGGCAAGGCCGGAGATCAGGGCTGAAATCCCGAATTCGGCGGCAAGGACGTTGTAGCGCCAGGTCAGCTTGTTGAGCCCGCTGAACAGTACGAAATTATCGTCCTCGACGTCATAGCCTGCATGGCGATACAGGTTGACGATCTCGCCCGGCAGGGCCTCGCGCCGCAGAACACCGTCGAGATAGGGGGTGAAGACGAGGTGCGAGAGGCGGAACCGCCAGACGCGCACCAGATCCTCATCCTTGGGGAAGGTGATGGGATGATAGCCTTCCGGCACATCGTTGCGCCGCACCTCGACGAAATAGCGCAGCGGCGAGCGGTCGTCCGGCCCGGAGCGAACCGGTGCGAAATAGAGCGAGCGCTTGACCAGCAGCAGATCCTCATTGAACTGCGCCGTCTCGCGCAGATCGATGCTGCCGGTGATGACGGCGCGGCCTTCCACCGGCGCGATCGCGTCGGGCGAGCCGACGACGATGCTGCGCGGGGTGCCCTCATCGGATGGCAATTGCAGCCGCAGGATCAGCACAATGACTGCCGCAAGCAGACTGCCGACGCAAACGCCGGCGAAAAAGCCCTGGAGGCGAGCGAGGCGTCCCTTCACGATGCGCAGATCGTCCTGCCGGGCAGGGCCGAAGGATTCGGTGCGGCGTTGGCGCGTACGCAGCAGCCACACCGCAGCGATCAGCGGCGCGGAGAACAATGCCGTCACCGCGACGAAGGTCAGGGTGGGCCAGTAACGATCGAAATGAAGAAACTGCCATTCGGCCAGTCGCGCGATCAACCCGCGATAATCGAGCGCCTGAAAGAGGAAGAACAGGCTGACAAGAGCGATCCAGAAGCCGAGCAGGCGAACCGCCAGATTGAGCTGTTTCGACACCCGGTCATAGGCATCCTGTCCAGCAGTTGGATGTCGCTTCTTCACCCCAATTTCCCTGTTTTTCATCTGAGTTCTATCGTCGCGTGCCTCGCCAAGCAATGCCATCGCAGGGTTAACAGGCGCTTTACGAAAAAACGCCTAATCAGACAGCCGACTCAGATCACAACATCGGGCAATAAAAAAGCCCCGCCGCGGTGGATACCGGGCGGGGCGTTTTTAGAATTGGGTGAGATCAGGCCGAGGCGACCTGAGCCACGTCCACCTTCACTCCCGGGCCCATCGAGGACGACAGAGCGATCTTGCGGACATACTTGCCCTTCGAGCCCGAGGGCTTGGCCTTCACAATGGCATCGACGAAGGCGTCGAAGTTCTTGCGCAGGTCGGCTTCGGTGAAGCTGGCCTTGCCGAGACCGGCGTGAATGATGCCGGCCTTCTCGACGCGGAACTCGATCTGGCCGCCCTTGGCAGCCTTCACGGCTTCGGCGACGTTCGGCGTGACGGTGCCGAGCTTCGGGTTCGGCATCAGGCCCTTGGGACCCAGCACCTTACCGAGGCGACCGACCAGGCCCATCATGTCGGGCGTCGCGATCACGCGGTCGAAGTCAAAATTGCCGTTCTGGATGTGCTCGAGCAGATCCTCGGCACCCACGATCTCGGCGCCGGCTGCCTTGGCGGCATCAGCCTTGTCGGCGCGGGCGAAGACGGCAACGCGCACATCCTTGCCGGTGCCGGCGGGCAGGGTGACGACGCCACGGACCATCTGGTCGGCGTGACGCGGGTCGACGCCCAGGTTCATCGCGACTTCGACGGTCTCGTCGAACTTGGCGGTGGCGTTCTTCTTGATGAGCGCGATGGCTTCATCGACGCCGTGCAGCTTGTTCGCATCGACTGCGGCGGCCATTGCCTTGGCCTTCTTGGTCAGCTTTGCCATGTTCTTAGCCCTCCACCACGGTCAGGCCCATCGCGCGGGCGCTGCCTTCGATGATCTTCGTCGCGGCCTCGATGTCGTTGGCATTGAGGTCGACCATCTTCGCTTCGGCGATCTCGGCGAGCTGGGCACGCGTGATCTTGCCGGCGGAGACCTTGCCGGGCTCCTTGGAGCCGGACTTGAGGTTCACGGCCTGCTTGATGAGATAGGTTGCCGGCGGCTTCTTGGTGACGAAGGAGAAGCTGCGGTCAGCGTAGACGGTGATGATCGTGGGCAGGGGCGTACCCTTCTGCTCCTTTTCGGTCGCCGCGTTGAACGCCTTGCAGAATTCCATGATGTTCACGCCGCGCTGACCCAGGGCAGGGCCGATCGGCGGCGAGGGGTTGGCGGCTCCAGCGGGCACCTGGAGCTTGATATAGCCCGTGATTTTCTTGGCCATTACACTCACTCTGTAGAAGGCGGGGCCAATGGCGCCGCCCGGTTCAAGCTTAGCGGTCAAACGGCTGACCCTAAGGGGTCGTCCTCCCGCAATGGGCTTCCATCAGGCCTGCAAGACCGTCCGGAAGCCGGCGCCTATAGCGGTGACCGGTACAAAAGGAAAGAGCGGTCTTCTCGATTCACTTTTGCCCGGCAGTACGCCGCGCCAGCGCATGAAGCTCCGCCTGGGAGAGCAGCAGGGCGAGATCGTCCCGGCTGATGTCGAAACTCTCGTCCATATCCTCCAGCGCCTTGTCGATATCCTCGCTGTGCAGCCCTGAAGCCTCCCGCATTTGGTCGCTATGGATTGTGGGCGCAGCCGGCTGATGCGGGTAGCTGTGCCCGGTCATGCGATGGAAGAACATGGCAAGCGACACCAGCGCGATGGAATTGAGCCCAACGGGCGCGAAGGCGAAGGCATAGCCGGCATCGTGAATGCCCTGGCTGCCGATCACGGCGGTCAGCGCCGCCGCCCCGCCGGGCGGGTGTAGGCAGCGGCAGAGCGACATCACGAGGATCGCGCCGCCGACAGCCACCCCGGCGGCCAGCGCCATTGGCGGAATCCAGCGGGCCGCCGCCACGCCCACCAGTGCCGAGAGGATGTTACCGCCCACCACCGACCAGGGCTGGGCGAGCGGACTGGTCGGCACGGCAAAGACCAGCACTGCCGAAGCGCCAATGGGCGCGACGATGATCGGCAGATCAGCATAAGCGATCGGGAATTGCAGGCAGAGCACGATCGTCAGCCCGATCCCCGCCGTCGCGCCGATCACGGCCAGCAGGCGCGGCATCAGCCGGGCGCCGGCGAGGATCGGTTTGAAGAGGCGCTCTGTGGTCATGGGTTTCGTCGCACTGGCTTGGAAGAGAGGCGCGCTATTGGCGCGGCTTCACCCAGAAGACCAGCGAGCATTTCCGCTTGCCGATCAAGCGGGGCTTTCAGTCCGTTGCGCCGCCACTCATTCGGCCGCCGCAGGTTGTGCCGTGTTGAGCACGTCTGCTGGTGCTTTGCGGCGCTTCACGATCATGCCGATGCCGAGCGCGCACAGTGCCAGAACGGCAGGGCACAGCGCCAGAATGGCAAAGCTGCGCACGATCGGCAGGCCGCTCGCCAGCACGAACGCGCCGATGATCGGCCCTGCAATGCCGCCGATCTTGGCTACGGATGTTGCCCAGCCGGCGCCGTTCGCCCGGATTGCGGAGGGATAGAAGACGCCGGCAATCGACAGAATACCGAAATGCGCGCCGCCCACGAAGCTGGTTGCGGCGACCGAGACGATCAGGAAGAGCGTCGGTTCCATCGGCACCAGGCCGACCAGCAGCAGGAGCGGGAAGGCGACGGCGGGATAGACCGCGACCGCGAGCGGCCCCTTGCCATCGGTAAAGCGCATCAGCAGCAGGCCCAGCACCGCGCCAGCAATGCCCCCGATGGACGAGACATAGGCTGCCGTCTCCCGCGAGAATTTGAGATCCTCATAGACGATCGGGCCCCAATTGGCCTTGAAATAGACGGCCAGCGTGCTGGCGATATAGGCCAGCCAGAGCAGCGGCGTCAGCCATTTAAGGTCGCCCTTGAACAGCTTGGCGGCGGTGAAGTTGCTGGTGTCCTGCTTCTCGTCGCTGAGCACGAAGCGGTCCTGCGCGGTCGCGCCGAGCGTGGGATCGACCTTGTTCAGCGTCTTGGCGATGAGGTCCGGCTTGAGGTTCTTGCTGGCGAGGAAGCGTACCGATTCCGGCAACCAGAACAGCAGGGCAAAGGCGCAGACGATTGTACCGAGGCCGCCGAAAACGAACACGCCCTCCCAGCCATAGGTGGGGGCAAGCCACACGGTCACCGGCCCGGCCAGCGAGGAGCCGAGGCTGTAGCCGACCATGATCACCGTCACCACGGTCGAGCGGTATTTGGTGGGCACATATTCGATGTTGAGCGCCCAGGCGAGCGGCAGCATGCCACCAATGGCAAAGCCATCGAGGAAGCGCAGGATGAGAAGGGCTTCATAGCTCTGCGCCAGCGCGGTGGCGGTCGTCAAAATGCCGAATGCGAAGGCGGCGCCGATGATCGTCTGTCGCCGCCCGATCCTGTCGCCAATGTATGCGAAGGCAAAACCGCCGACCATCATGCCGAACAGACCGGCGGAAAACACGTTGCCCAACTGGTGCGTGGAGAGGCTCAACTCATCGCGCATCCAAGGCGCGGTGAAGCTGATCAACATCATGTCGAACCCGTCGAACACCGTGATCAGCCAAGAGAGAACGATCAGCCGGAAATTGAACGGGCCGAGCTTCCGCTCGTTGATGAACGTGGCGATATCGATCGAGCGGGGCGCGCTGGCCATGCTGGCTGTCCTCTCCGGCTGTGCCTCGAATCGTTCGTAAGGCAACTATTCTTTTAATGGTTAGCAATCTATCGGGCGGCGGCAAGCGATACCTGCTGCGCCGCCCGGTTCAGATATCGGTCGAAAGTACGAAACCACGCAAGGCGCGGGCGTCGTGCAGCGCATTATGCGGCACCTGGCTGTTGCGCGCACTGCTGAACCCGGCGGCGTTGACCAGCTCGAAGCGGAGGCCGCGCACATCGATCATCTCGCCGGGGCCTGTCATCAGCAGCGTTGCGAAATGCGCGATGTCCTCGGGCCAGTCTGCGACGATCATCGGCTCATTGTCGCCGGCGAGGTAGGTGGCGACCAGTTCGGACGCATTGGCCCGCTCCACGGCATAATCCAGCCCGGTCGGCACATGGCGCAGATAAGGGATCACATTATGCTCGACCCAAGGGTGGAGCGGTTCGGGAAGCGGCAGAAGCGAGAGATACAGCTCCTGATCGCCATATTCGGGCACCAGGGCCAGGCTGATCAGGGCGCCGCCAAAACCATTATATTCGGTATCGAGAAAGTAACGCATGAAGCTCCGGGGATTGGATTGGGGGGAGAGTCGCGCGGAGGCATACAGTGCCGGGACCGTTTGCGCGATGCCTCCGGGTCTGCCAGAGGGACGGCTCGGTTGAAAGGAACGATATGAAGCCCCGCGAACATCTCGGCACGGCAAAGGTGCCCGGCGGCGAGGATCTGCGCCTGTTCCGGCGCGGCGACGATTTCATGATCGTGCTGGACCGCAACGAACTGATGAACAGCCGGATGAGCGGATCGGAAAAGGCGCTGGCGCTGATGACGCTGGAGCGGCTGCCTTCCCGCGCGGGGCGTCACCTGCTGATCGGCGGCTATGGCATGGGCTTCACGCTGCGCGCGGCGCTGGGCGCGCTCGACGCCCAGGCGAAGGTCACGGTGGCCGAGCTGGTGCCGGAAATCATCGAATGGGCGCGGGGGCCGATGGCCGAATTGGCGGCCGGCTGCCTGGATGATCCGCGCGTGGATCTCGTTCACAGCGACGTCGCGGAACTGATCGAGGACGGGCAGGGGCACTACGATGCCATCTTGCTCGACGTCGATAACGGCCCCGACGGCCTCACCGTGCCGGCCAATGACCGGCTCTATTCCGCGCGCGGCCTCCCCCAGGCGATGCGGGCACTCAAGCCGGGCGGCATTCTCGCCGTCTGGTCCGCCGGCTCTGACGAAGCCTTCACCCGCCGGCTGAAGAGCGCGGGGTTCATCGTCGACGAGGTGGCGGTGAAGGCGCGGGAGAACGGCAAGGGGCCGCGCCACGTCATCTGGTTTGCCCAGCGGCGCGGCTAGGCCGCACGCAGCGACCCGTCATTGTCGCACGGCATCGTCCTGCCAGTCCTCATTGCCGCGCGCGATGAGGTAGGCGTGGATCGCCTCCGCCTGTGCCTTGTCCAGCACGCCCTTGAAGCTGGCCATGCCCAGATCGGCCTTGGTGCCCTCCAGCACGATATCGAGGAAGTGCGCGCGGGTATCGGGCGTCATGTAGCGCAGATCCTTGAGGCCACCGCGCGCATTCTCGCCATGGCAGCGGGCGCAAGTCTCGCCATAAAGTTGCGCGCCCAGCCGCACCTGCGCTTCGGTGGCGCGGAGGAAGGGCGGGCGGGGCAGGGCCGTCGGCGGCGGTAGGGGCGGCAGCGTCACGCCTTTGGCATCCAGGCGGAACACCAGCAGTCGCGCCGGTGACACCCGGAAGCCGCCGGGTATCTTGCTCAGCCCCGCGACGATCGATCCGCCCCAGCCGACATTCACCGCCACATATTGCACGCCGTCGATGGCGTAAGTGACGGGCCCGCCGATGGCGACATTGTCGACATTCATGTCCCAGAGCTTCTGCCCCGTGTCGGCGCGATACGCCGCGAAGGTCTTCTCGATGGTGCCCTGAAAGACGAGATTGCCCGCCGTTGCCAGCGTGCCACCCGAACCCGGGAGCGAATAGGGCACCCGCCAGGCTTCCGTCTGTGTCACCGGGTTCCAGGCGAGCAGATAGCCTTTCTCCATGGCGTCCGCCTCTGCCTGCAAGGCCTTGCGTTGCGCGGCCCATTCCGGCGTTGCGCCGGCATAATCGAAGCCGGCATTGTTGCGGAACGGCACGAATGCGAAATCCTTGTCCCGCTGCCGGGCATAGACGATGGACTGTTCCATGGCCGGGAAATAGACCAGCCCGGTCTTCGGGCTGAACGACATGGGATGCCAGCTATGCGCGGCGAGCAGGCTCGGCGTGATCCGCTGGGGCGTCGTCGTCAGGTGCACGCCCGGATACAGCACCGGCCGCCCGGTCTTCATGTCGATATGGCTGGCCCAGTTGCTCGGCACGAATTTCTCGGCCGAGAGCAATTCCCCGGTCTTGCGGTCGAGCACGTAGAAAAAGCCGTTCTTGGGCGCCTGCATGATGACCGGGCGGGTCTTGCCTTTGATCTTGAGGTCCGCGAGCATCATCGGCTGGGTGCAGGTAAAGTCCCAGTCTTCTTCCGGCACCGCCTGATAATGCCAGCGATAGGCGCCGGTATCGGCATCCACCGCCACGATGGAGCACAGGAACAGATTGTCCCCCTTGCCCGCGCTGCGGAAATGCCAGCTGATCGGCGATCCGTTGCCGGTGCCGATATAGACGAGGTTGAGCGCCGGATCGTAGACGAAGCTGTCCCACGCAGTCCCGCCACCGCCATATTTCCACCACTCCCCGTGCCAGGTCGGCAGCGCGATCTTCATCGCCGCGTCCGAGGCTTCGCCGTCGGGGCCATCGGCGGGGTTGCCGGGTACGGTGTAGAACTTCCACAGCCGCTTACCCGTCTCCGCATCCCAGGCGCTGACGAAACCGCGCACGCCATAGTCCGCGCCGCCATGGCCGATCACCACCTTGCCGTCGAACACGCGCGGCGCGCCGGTGATGGAATAGGGATGCGCGCGGTCGAAGGTCTGCACCGTCCAGACCTCCTTGCCTGTCCGCGCATCCACGGCGATCAGCCGGCCGTCGAGCGCGGCGACGTAGATCTTGCCGTTCCACGCCGCAATGCCACGGGTCGAGGGGCCGCAACAGGCCAGCCGCGCCCACTGCCGCTCGACCTGCGGATCATAGGTCCACAGCTTGCGGCCGGTCCGTCCATCATAGGCGGTCACGATGTTGAAGGCGGAGGCGTTGTAGATCACGCCATCGACCACCAGCGGCGTCGCCTGCACGCCGCGATAGGTGTTTAGATCATCGTACCAGGCCAGTCCCAGCCTTTGGATGGTCTTGTCGTTGATCTGGGTGAGCGGCGAATAACGCTGCTCGTCATAGCTGCGCCCATAGGCCATCCAACTGCCGGCGCTGGCCGGTGCGTCTGGCGCCCGCATCCGCTCGCTGGTGACATGGGCTAGCTGCATTCCGCCTGATCGTGCGTCCTGCCCCGCGAGGAGCAGCGGCGCCGTTATCAGCGCGATGCCTGCGATCCACGATCTCCTGCTCCCTGCCACGACCATTCCCTCCCGATGCCGCACCGTTGCGGTGCTTGCGCAATCAAGGGATCATTCGCCGCGCCAACGCAATCGCCCTGCGCGATGGTCAGGTTGGATGAGGTGGAAGAACGGCTGAGACCGGCGCGGCGCGTTTGTGCCTTTTCGGCGTTTCCTGCCCGTCATTCCCGCGTTCGACACAAGAAAAGAGCCGCCGATCAGGGACCGGCGGCTCGAAAAATTGGCTGTCGAAGGCCTTATTTGGAAAGCTCGACTTCCTCGAAGTCCAGTTCCACCGGCGTCGCGCGGCCGAAGATCGAAACCGAGACCTTCACGCGGCTCTTCTCGAAATCCAGTTCCTCGACGGTGCCGATGAAGCTAGCGAACGGGCCGCTCATCACCTTCACGCTGTCGCCGATTTCGTAATCGACATTGACCTTGTGACGCGGCTGGGCGGCTGCTTCCTCGCGCGCGCCGAAGAAGCGGGCGGCTTCCGCCTCGCTAATCGGCTGCGGCTTGCCGGAGTTGCCGAGGAAGCCGGTGACCTTGGGGGTGTTCTTGATGAGGTGGTAGATATCATCGTTCATGCTGAGCTTGGCGAGCACATAGCCCGGCATGTTCTTGCGCTCGACCTGAACCTTCTTGCCGCGCTTCACTTCGGTCACGGTCTCGGTCGGCACCTCGACCTGCTCGATGAGCTGGGCCAGACCCATGCGCTCGGCTTCGGACAGGATGGACTCGCGGACCTTGTTCTCGAAGCCCGAATAAGCGTGGATGATGTACCAGCGCGCCATAATTTTATCGTTTCCTCAATTCGTCTTGGTCGGGAGAGCGGCGATCAGCTCTGGCCCGCGGCCAAACCCAGCAGCGTGCGAACGATCCAGCCAAAGAACGTGTCGATGCCAAAGAAGAAAAGTCCGAGCACCGTGGTCAGGATCACCACCATGATCGTGGTCATCACCGTCTCGCGCGAGGTCGGCCAGGTGACCTTGTTCCACTCGGCCTTGACCTGGTTCACGAATTCGATGGGGGAGGTTTTCGCCACGCTCAGCCTGCTCTTTCAGATGAAACCAGAACTCTTTGAAACACAAGAAAGCGGACCGCACCCGGAGCTTTCTCCGGCCGGCCCGCCGCCTGCATTTCGCAACCGTCCTTGCCTCTACGCGCTCGGGCGCCTCGGGGCAAGTTTTGGCAGGGGCGATAGGATTCGAACCTACGACATTCGGTTTTGGAGACCGACGCTCTACCAGCTGAGCTACACCCCTATGCCGGTGAAGGCGCTGCCCTTAACGCGACCCGAAGGCGGGCGCAAGCGGTCAACGGCGCTTTCCGCAACTTGTCGTCATTCGTCCTTCGCTGCGTCATCGAGGAGGATGCGGGTAATGCCCGGGAGATCATCGTCCCACATCATATGGCTGGTGGGGAGTTCGTGGACGTCCCAGGCCGGGTCTGCGGTGCAGCGCGCGCGGAACGGCGCGAAAGAGCCGAGCGGGCTGGCCGACGCAAAGACGTAAGTCCGCCGGGCGACCGCGTCCTCCTCGCCACCCAGTTTGACCGGTTCGAGCAGGGTGAGGAGCGGGTGGCCGGAGACGCGCCCGGCCCGGCCCGGCGGAATCGGGAAGATCGGCTGGACGAGGCCCGGCGACTGCCGCTGATTCTCGATATACATCGCCCGCGTCCCGTCATCGACGATGTCCCAGAGCATTTCGCCATCCTTCGGCAGGAAGGCGTCGAGATAGATGAGGCTGCGGATGCGGGTGCCGCGCAGGGCCGCGACGCCGGAGATGACCATGCCGCCATAGCTATGACCGACGAGGATGATGTCGCGCAGGCCCTCGCAATCGATGAGGCCGACCACATCGGCGATATGATCGCTGAGCCTAAGGCCGCCATGAGCCAGATGAGCACGCTCCCCAAGGCCGGTCAGCGAGGGGACATACACCTCATGGCCGGCGGACCGCAGTTCGCGGGCAAGGGGGCCATAACCCCAGCTGCCGCCCCAGGCGCCATGAACCAGCACGAAAATTGCCACAGGCTTGCTCCTCTCCAGACTATGCCGGATCGCTATCGCCTCCCCGTGGGGCCTGCCAGCGCTTTTTGCACCAAGGGACGGGCGCGACAAAGGCCGGTGGGGATGCTAAAGGCCGGGAATGGCGATCGATTTACCGATCCTGTTGCGCGCTTATGCGGTCGGGCTGTTCCCTATGGCCGACGACCGTGCCGCCAATTCGGTCTTCTGGGTGGAGCCTGAGCGGCGGGCAATCCTGCCGCTCGATGCGTTTCATCTCTCCAAATCCCTGCGCAAGACCGTGCGCGCCGACCGGTTCGAGGTCACGGCGGATACCGCGTTCGAGCAGGTCATCGCTCTGTGCGCGCAGAGCGCCACAGATCGCCCGACGACGTGGATCAATCGGGACATTGAGGAAGCCTTTGTGCGCCTGCACCACGGCAAGCTGGCGCACAGCGTGGAAGTGTGGAGCTACGAGGATGGGGAGCGCCATCTCGTCGGCGGGCTCTACGGTCTGGCGTTGGGGCGGGGGTTCTTCGGGGAGAGCATGTTCAGCCGCCGGCGCGATGCCTCAAAGGTGGCGATGGCCTGGCTGGTCGCCCGGTTGCGGGTCGGCGGATTCACACTGCTCGATTGTCAGTTCATGACCCCGCACCTTGCCTCTCTGGGCGCGGTGGAGATCGACGCGCAGACCTATTCGGGATTGCTCGGCGATGCGCTGTCGGCAGGCGCGGACGGCGCTGCGGGGGCTTCTGCCGCGTTCGATGCGCTCGATTCGTTGCCGGATGCGCCGGCCGAACGTGCGCTGCGATCCGCCACGCGCACCGTATCCGGCCCGGTCTCCGGCCAGCTCATCGCGCAGCTGATCACCCAGACGTCGTAGATCGGATGCAGCACCACATTACGGTCGGGCCGTTCCTTGAACAGCCAGCCGGAGAAGGTGCGGTGCCATTTATTGTCGCGGCTTTCCAGCACGTCGAGCTGCACGAATGCGCCGGTTTCCTTGTCCATTTCCCACGGCGCGGTGGTTTCGCAAGCGCGCAGGCGGATGATGGCATTGCCCGAGCGCAACGCCACGCCCGGCTTCATCGTGAATTTCTGGGTGATCCCGTTGCGCTTGTTGAGCAGGCCGATCTCCGCGACGCGCTCTGCCATCGGCGTTCCGGGCAAGCCGGTCTCGACCTTCACGGGGCGCTCGTCCTGCGTGCGTTCTTCCGGCACGACCGCGACATTGCGGGCTGCCTCGGGGTCTCCGCAGGCCGTCAGCGGTCCAATGATGCCGAGCGCGAGCAACCATCGGCCCGGCCGCGCGGACCGGAGAATCGTCACGTATTCGGAGTCCAGGCTTCGTAATCGCCCGTCGCCATCTGGCGGCGACCGCCGGCAGCTATGGCGCCGGACGGCAGATGGGCCTGCGGCGTGCCGGTCTGGTTGGGCGTGAATTCGGTTTCCCAGATGCGGGGCGGCGGCAAATGGCTCTCAGGCGTGCCGTCGATGCTGTGATGCAGCCAGCCATGCCATTCTGCAGGCACGCGGCTGGCATCATTGGCGCCCTTGTAGATCACCCAGCGGCGCGTGAGGCCGTTGGGGTCCGTGCCGCCTTCATAATAGACATTGCCCTGATGGTCCTCGCCCACTTTCGTGCCTTTGCGCGAAGTGAACAGCGAGGTGCCGATGGTGGCGCCGTCCCACCAGGTGAAGATCTTGCCGAGCAGTCCCATGGCCAGAGCGCTTAGCCGCACTCACGGGGGATTGGCAACGTGGAATCGAATGAAGTGCGCTCAGCGCTGCGACGAGGGGCAGAAGCGATCCGCTCGCCACACGGGCGCGCGACCTGCACCGGCGCCTGCATCCGTGGCGCAATCGCCCCATTCGATCCGGTCACCCTTGGCGATGCCGAGCGCCTCTGCACGTCCCTGCCGGATTTCCAGCACCGCCGTCACCGGCTCATTGGCCGCGAGCGGGCGCAGGCTGTTCGGCTCGCCCTGCAGGATGTCGGCAATCGTGCCGTCGGTGCGGATGAACAACAGGTCCAGCGGAACGCGCGTGTCCTTCATCCAGAAGGATGCCATGTTAGGATAGGCGAACGGAAAGATCATGCCGGCATCGTCGGCCAGCGTCTCGCGGCCCATCAGGCCGTGCTGCTGGGCCTCCTTGTCCACCGCCAGTTCCGCGACGAAGCGATGGGTCTGGCCGCTGGACGTGTGAATGCGAACTTCGGTGCTGCCAGCGGGCAGGGCCGCGCTATTGGCAACCGCTGAGGTGTTAGCGCTGTCCTCCGGCGCCGCATGGCAGGCGGCCAGCGCGAGCGCTGTCGCCAGCGCGCCGATGTTCAGACCACGCCCGATCCGCCGCCTCTTCGTCATTCCCAATCCTCTGCTGACAGGGTCTCTGGTCGCTCGGGCAACTCGCCCGGCGCGCTTTCGATCCAGTCGCGGGCGGTCTGCATGCTGTGGCCGGCCCGCAAAAAGGTCGCGATCTGCTTTTCCCGCATCGGCCGGTCGGCGGGCTCGGCCGCGAACGGCCCGATTCGCTTGCGGCGGGCGAGGCGCTCGGCCGCATCCCATTGCGCGGCAGCGTCGGGGGCGGCCTGCTCGGATGTCGTCTCGTCGATGTCGTCCTGCCGCAGCGTCTGCGCGATGCGGCGTTGCCCGAGGCCCCGCCGCTGCATCGCCCCGGATTTCATCTCGGCATAGGCCCGGTCGTCCACATAGCCGAGATCGACCAGCTTTTGCGTGATCCGCTCGGTCGGGGGCGGGGAATCGCCGGCCCAGCCACGCTCGCGCAGCTTGCGCGCAAGATAGGCGGCGAGCCGGCCCCGGCTGGTGGCGAAGCGCCCGACATAGTGGATAGCCAGCGCCTCAAGGCTCGCTTCCACAAGCGGTTTTGGCGGCGATTTTTGCGGGCGCGGCGTCATGCGCCATTTTTGTGCCACACTCCCTGTCTTAAAGTAAACGCGCCTAACTCGCGCAAGAACGGGGTAGGGCCAGGCATAGAATGCGGCTTTTCGGTTCAGACAAGCGCAAGCCAGCCAGGCGTAGACGCAAGAGAACAGCCGCCATGCCTTGACTTAAGGGGATGATATCTGGCGGAAAAAGAAGGGTCATTTAAGATGCAGCCAACACCGACGGAAGATCGGCTTGAGCGGCGCTTTGCCGATTTCGATACTTTGGGTGCCGCGCTTGATTATGCGGCGCAGGGTGTTCGTGGAGTTAACTTTCACGATGCCCGCGGCAATCTTGCGCGTCCTTATCCCTTTTCGGAGATGCGCGGCGATGCACTGGCCTGCGCCTATCGGTTGATTGCGCGGGGCGTTCAGCCCCAGCAGCGGATCGCCCTGATCGCCGAGACCGGCCCCGAGTTCGCCCAATTGTTCTTCGGCATTGTCTATGCCGGTGCCTGGCCTGTGCCGCTACCGTTGCCCACCAGCTTCGGCGGCAAGGAAAGCTATATCGACCAGCTGTGCGTCCAGCTCGACAGCTGCGACCCGATCATGCTGCTCTTCCCCGCCGAGCTGAGCGAGATGGCCGGTGAGGCCGCGCGCCGCAAGGGCGTGGAACCGCTCAGTTTCGATGACTTTCTCGCGGCACCGGTCGCGGCCTGTGCGCTGCCGCAAGCGGGTCCGGATGACATCTGCTATCTGCAATATTCCAGCGGATCGACGCGGTTTCCGCATGGCGTGGCGGTGACGCACAAGGCACTGCTCAGCAATCTCGCCGCCCATAGCCACGGCATGGAACTGATCGCGAGCGACCGCTGCATCAGCTGGCTGCCCTGGTATCATGACATGGGCCTCGTCGGCTGCTTCCTGTCGGTCGTCGCCAATCAGGTCTCGACCGATTACCTCAAGACCGAGGATTTCGCGCGCCGCCCGCTGGCGTGGCTGGATATGATCTCGCGCCATCAGGGCACCGCGATCAGCTACTCGCCTACTTTCGGGTACGATATTTGCGCCCGTCGCATGTCCAGCCAGACGCGGGCATCCGAACGCTTCGACCTGTCCCGCTGGCGCTTGGCCGGTAACGGCGCGGACATGATCCGCCCGGATGTGATGCAGCAGTTTGTCGATGCCTTTGCGGAAGCCGGCTTCTCGCCCAAGGCCTTCCTGCCGAGCTATGGCCTGGCTGAAGCGACGCTGGCCGTGACCATCATGCCGCCGGGTGAAGGCATCATGGTGGAGCTGGTCGAGGAAACCGAACTGTCCGGCGGCCATGCCGTGGAGGATCGCCCGCAGCGCTTCCGCGCGATCGTCAATTGCGGCAAGCCCGTGATGGGCATGACTGTCGAAATCCGCGACGAATTCGGCGGCCCGCTGCCTGAGCGGACCATCGGCAAGGTGTGGACGACCGGTCCCTCGCTCATGGTCGGCTATTTCCGCGATCAGGAATCGACCGAGGCCTGCATGGCCGACGGCTGGCTGGACACTGGCGACATGGGCTATCTCTCGGATGGCTATCTGTACATTGTCGGCCGCGCCAAGGACATGATCATCATCAACGGCAAGAATCACTGGCCGCAGGATATCGAGTGGGCGGTGGAGCAGCTTCCGGGCTTCAAGCAGGGGGACATTGCCGCCTTCGCCATCACCACCGCTGGAGGCGAGGAAGCACCCGCCGTCCTCGTGCATTGCCGCGTCTCCGACAATGTCGAGCGCGCACGGCTGCGGGAAGAGATTCGCGAGCGCGTCCGTTCGATCACCGGCATGAACTGCGTGGTTGAACTGGTACCGCCGCGCTCGCTGCCGCGCACCAGCTCGGGCAAACTCAGCCGCTCGAAGGCGCGGACCCTGTATTTGACCGGGGAAATCGTGCCCTATGACATCGCGGCCTGATCGGGGCGGTTGACGCGGTAAAAGACTGCGAGCGCTTGCTTACGGGTTGATAACCTGCGCGCGATATGACCGCGCCGTGACCAAGCGTTCAACCGTCCCAGACCAGCGCGCAGCGCCCGCCACGGAAGTCGTTTCGCTCGGCTTGTTGTGCGGATTCCGCCCGCTTCCCGGGGCGCAGGGGCGCCTTGTATGCGGGAGCCAGATGCGCTCCGCAGACCGGATGCTGGGGCTCTTCACCACGATCACGGCCATCTCTGCCATGCTCGTGGGCGCGCGGTTTTACAACCATATCAATATCTGGATGTTCGTTGTCTGGATGTTGGTGCTCGGTATTTCACAAGCGCAGTTGCTGCGGTTACGCCGGGTCAATGTGGCGTCGGATTATGCCGATGCGACGCGGGCCGCATTGTTGCGACATGGCGCGATCTGCTGGCTGCAGGGCGCCATATGGGTCGCCGCAATGGTGCTCTTCACCGGTGAGGCCAGGCCGGAAGAAGTGGTCACATTCTGGACCATCGCCTGCTGCCTGATGGCGTCGGTGGCCATTTCGTTCCAGTCGACTCCCTTGTCCGCCAGTGGCTTCATCCTCTCGATCGGCACGGGCACCGTCTGGATGATGCTCCGCCATGCCGATCCCTTTCTGGCGGGCGTAGTGGCGATCTATGCTCTGCTCGCTTTGGCGACAAGCCTCTGGCAGGCGCACCAGTTCGGCGTGCAGGTCTCGACCAGCAAGGCGCTGGCCGAAAAGCGGGAGGTCGTCAGTCTCCTGCTGCGCGAGCATGATCGCGACGGGGCCGATGTGCTGTGGCAGACCGACCCCGCCCGGCGTCTGACCGGGGTTTCCCCGGCCTTTGCGCGGATGCTCGGCAAGACGGTGGAAGAGGTGGACGGCCAGTCCATCCTTCAGGTGCTGGCGGGATCGACCTGGACGAATGGGGACTTCGACCCGGCCCTTCATGTGCTGGCGGAGAAGCTCAAGGACCGCGTGTCCTTTTCCGACCTGTGCCTGTCCGGCATAGTCGATGGTGCGCGACGCTGGTGGTCATTGTCCGCATCTCCCCGGCTGGATGAGGCCGGCAATTTCCTGGGCTTTCGCGGGGTCGGCTCAGACATCACGGTGCAGAAGGAGACGAACGAGCGCATTTCGCAGCTTGCCCGGCTGGATACGCTCACCAATCTTCCCAACCGCCTCAATCTGGGCGAGGAACTGGCTAAATCCGTCGAAGACACGCAGACGTGGCAGACGCGGTGTGCCTTCATGATGATCGATCTCGATCGGTTCAAATCGGTGAACGACACGTTGGGTCACCACGTCGGCGACCAGCTTCTGGCCCAAGTTGCCGAACGTTTGCGCGGCGTCTGCTCGCTCAACGAAGTTTGCGGACGGCTCGGCGGCGATGAGTTCGCGGTGGTCGTCCGTGAGGTGGCCGACCCCATCTATGTCGACCGGCTGGCGAGCGCGATCATCGAGGTCGTGTCCAGACCCTATGTGCTCGATGGGCAGACGCTGTTCATCGGCGCCAGCATCGGCTCGGCCATGGCACCGCAGGACGGCACGGATGCGGATATGCTGATGCGCAGCGCCGATCTGGCCATGTATCGCGCCAAGGAGGCCGGGCGCGGCAAGCATCTGCGCTTTACGGCATCGATGCACGCCGATGCAGAGGAGCGTCGCAATCTCGAACTGGCGTTGCGCAACGCAATCGAGGCCGGCGAATTTCACTTGGTCTACCAGCCCATCGTCAACGCGCGGTCCCGCCATGTCATCGGCTTCGAAGCGCTCTGCCGGTGGACGCACCCCCAGCTTGGTCCGATTCCGCCCAGCCGCTTCATTCCTATCGCCGAAGATACAAGGCTCATCTCCCGCCTCGGGGCTTGGGTGCTGGAGACGGCGTGCAAGACAGCCTGTCACTGGCCCGACGCGGTGAGCCTCTCGGTCAATGTGTCGGCCCAGCAACTATGCGATCCCGAGATCGTCCCACAGATCAGCGCAGCTCTGGCGCAGTCCGGGCTTCCCGCCAGCCGGTTGGAGCTGGAGGTGACCGAGAGCGTATTCATGCAGGAGGAGACGGGCGCGTCGCAGGCGCTCGATCGGTTGGCGAAAATGGGCATCCGGCTTTCGCTGGACGATTTCGGGACGGGCTACTCGTCGCTCGGCTACCTTTCCCGTGCACGGTTCGACACCATCAAGGTCGATCAAAGCTTCATTCACGGCGCCGCTCGCGGCCAGCGTGAGAGCCTCGCCATCATCAACGCGGTGGTGGCCATGGCCACCAGCCTTGGGCTGGAGACCACCGCCGAGGGTGTAGAAACCGAAGGGGAATATGACATCATCCGGGCGCTGGGATGCTCGAAGATTCAGGGCTATTATTTCGGCCGGCCCATGTCGCGAGACGAGAGCATCGGCCTGTTCGGGCGCTCGGCGACGCAGGTCGCCTAATCCTTTCGCCTCACCCTTTGGCGAGACGGCGCTCGATGGCTTGCCAGATCGTCGCAAATTGCTCGGCCGGCTGGCTCTGGGCGGCATAAGTGGCGAGCGGCGCACGCCGGAAGCCCATCTGCTCGACAAGGCTGGAGTAGCTGACGATCGGCCAGTCTGGATGGGCTTCGAGCGCCTCGGCATGGAGCTTGCGCCGCCGGTCCACCATCGAGAACACCGGCAGGATCGGGGGATGCCATCCGCCGCGCCGGATCAGGATGCTGGCCAGATCATCGAGCGATTTGCGGGCGAGCGGTGAGGGGATCACCGGCGCCACGACAAGATCTGCGCCCCGCAGCACCTGCTCGGCTGTCTCGGTGAGCCCGGGCGGGCAATCCAGGATGACGCGGTCATAACGCGGCGCGAGGCCCGAGAGGAGCTTCGCCAACCGGCGCTTTTTACCCAGATCGAAGAGCAGCCGCTCCAGACCGTGAAGGGACATGTCTGCGGCCAAGAGATCGAGGCCGGGGATGGCGGTGGGTTGGCAGATGTCTTCCGGTTCCAGCTGCCGCGCGAAGACCGCTCGGGCGGCGTCGCGCGTTTCTGTTTGCGCGGCCAGGAGCCAGGTCGCTGCGCCCTGCGGGTCGAGATCCCACAGCAACGTTCGCCGCGCAGAGAGGCTTGCCGAGGCCCATGCCAGATTAACGGCAAAGGTGGATTTGCCGACGCCTCCCTTGAGGCTGAACACCGCGATTGTCTTCATCTCGGGTTGCGCTGCCATGATCCTGTGATGGATCGATGACAGAAATGTTGCAAATTAAAGTCATGCGATGGGCCCGTCCGCGCCACCCGCCGGGCACCCGCACGCGATCCCTGCTTGCAAGATCGCCCGCTGCTGCGCAAAGGTCACCGGCGAAACAGGAGCAGAATTCCCATGCAATGGCAGTTGCCGGCCCTTGTCGCGCTTGTCGGCTATCTTCTGGGGTCCATCCCCTTCGGCATCATCCTTACGCGGCTGGCTGGGGCAGGGGACCTGCGCGCGATCGGCTCCGGCAATATCGGCGCGACCAATGTGCTGCGCACCGGGCGCAAGGGCCTCGCGGCTGCGACGCTCCTGCTGGATGGCGCGAAAGGCGCCGTCGCGGCGATGGTCGGCGCATGGCTGATGCCGGTCGGTGATATGGCCCTCAGCGGCGCCACTATTGGCGGCGTCATGGCCTTTGTGGGGCATTGCTATCCGGTCTGGCTGAGTTTTCGCGGCGGCAAGGGCGTGGCGACGATGCTGGGCGTATGTCTTGCACTGTCCTGGATCGCCGGACTGGTCTTTGCGGCGGTCTGGCTGGCCGCGCTTGCCCTGTTTCGGATCAGTTCGGTGGGCGGCATGAGCGCGGCCATCAGCGCGCCGGTGGCAGCGTTGCTGATTGGCCGGCCCGATCTGGCGGCGCCCATCGCCGGCATGGCGCTCGTGGTGCTGTGGCGGCATCGGTTGAACATCGCGCGCCTGCTGCGCGGGGAAGAACCGCGCGTGGGAAGCTCCCGCGCCGCATGACGACGCTCAACGCAGATCGGTACGATCGCCTGCGGCTCATCCGGACGCCGAATATCGGCCCGGTCGCCTATCGGCAACTGCTAGCCCGCTTCGGCACGGCGGGACGCGCTCTGGAGGCGCTGCCCGATCTCGCCTCGCGCGGCGGAAACCGGCGCTTCAAGCCCTGTGATCGCCACAGCGTCGATGCCGAAATCGCGCAGGTCGAGCGGCTGGGCGCGCATTATCTGTTTCTGGGCGAGGCGGATTACCCGGCTCTGCTCGGCCAGGCCGAAGGTGCCCCGCCGGTGCTCATCGCCCGGGGCAACGTGGGGCTGGGCGTTGAGCGCTGTGTCGCCATCGTCGGTGCGCGCAATGCCTCCGCCGCAGCCTGCCGATTTGCGCGAGAACTGGCCCATGCCCTGCAAGAGGCCGGCATCGTCGTGGTCTCCGGTCTCGCGCGCGGCATCGACACCGCCGCGCATCAGGGGGCCGGGATCGCGCGGACCGTTGCGGTGATCGGGTCCGGCATCGACGTCAATTTCCCGGCGGAAAATGCCGATCTGCAGGAGCGGGTTGCGCGCGAGGGCTTGCTGCTCACCGAACTGCCGCCCGGCGCTGAGCCGCTTGCCCGCCACTTTCCCGCCCGCAACCGGATCATCGCCTGGATGAGCCTGGGTACGGTGGTGGTGGAGGCTGCGCCGCGCTCGGGCTCGCTGCTGACTGCGCGGCTGGCGGGCGAGGAGGGGCGGGAGGTGATGGCCGTGCCCGGCTTTCCGGCCGATCCGCGCGCCCATGGCTGTAATGCCCTCATTCGCGACGGCGCCACGCTGGTGCAAAGCGCGCAGGATGTCGTGGAGGCGATCGCGTCGCTCGATCCGCGCGCGCTGCGCTCGGGGCAGCGCGACTTCCTGTCGCAGCCGCCATCTGACGATCTGGGGGAGGCGGAACGGCAGCGCGTGACGGGCTTGCTCAGCCTCAGCCCGGTGGCGGTTGACGAACTGATCCGGCAGAGCGGCTTAGCACCGGCGAGCGTGCAGACGGCGCTGCTGGAGCTTGAGATTGCCGGTCGTCTGCAGCGCCATGCCGGGGGACGGGTGAGCTTTGCCTGAGGTGGCATCGCCTGACACGCCGCCCGCCTGGCAGGGGCGAGGACTGCCCGGCGCGATGATGCGCCGGCTGCTATCCTTGTTGCTCCTTGCGCTCATCGCGGTGCAGGCATGGCCCGACGGTGCCGCGACATTCCAGCCGCGCAACGGCTCGGCTTTCAGCGCTTCGACGGTGGAAGTTGCGCTGGTCCCGCCGGGGCGGAGCGAGTTTACCAAGGCGGAGTTGCATCAGGCGCTGCCGCCGCTCCCCTATGCGCCCGATGTCGTGGCGGCAGGGCACACAGAGGCTTTCCCCCAATTCTTGCCGCGGCTGGACCGCACTGACCCAACCCACGATCAGGCGGCGCGCCGCAATCGAGGCCCACGCCCACCTCCCTCTGTCTGAAGCTCGGTAATCGCGCCTTCTCGGCGCCCTATCTCACCCGAACTTCGGACAATTATCATGAAACAACTGACGACCCCCGACTCCGGGGCTGTCGCTGCGCAGGCGCGCATCGACGCCTTGATCGCCGCATATCCTGACCTGAACGAGGACGATTTGCGCCGCCTTCTCCACTGGTATCGCAAGGAGGCCTCCTCCTATGATGTCGCGATGCTGTCCGCTCGCGATGACCTGCGGCCCGGCTATGAGCGCTTCTACAAGGATCATATCGAGCGGATTTCGCCCTTCGGCTATACGGCGATATCGATAATTGTTCTGCTCTGCGCCATCGGCGTTTATGCGATCATCAACTATTTGCGCTGATGGGTGTTGAGGCAGGGCGGGTCTGCGTGTTGCAGATCCGCCCGTCTCCTAACGCTAACGCGCGCTGGACTGGAGTTTTCAATGCAGGATTGGGTGTTTGATATCGTGGAGAGCACCGGCCTGTTCGGCGTGTTCCTGCTCATGCTTCTGGAGACCGTGTTCCCCCCAATCCCATCGGAAGTGATCATGCCGGTCGCGGGCGTGCTCGCCGCGCGGGGTGGCATGGGGCTGGGCGGCGTGATCCTGGCCGGTACTGCGGGCGCGATGGCCGGCAATCTGTTCTGGTATGCGCTGGCGCGGATGATCGGCCTGCATCGCTTCCGCCCGCTCATCGAGCGATATGGCCGCTGGCTGACGCTCGACTGGCCAGAGGTGGAGCGCGCGCAGGGCCTGTTTCGGCGCTTCGGCGGGCCGATCGTGATGATCGGCCGGGTCCTCCCGACCATTCGCTCGGTCATTTCCATTCCCGCCGGCGTTCTGCGGATGCGGCTGATCCGCTTTTTTGTGTGGTCGGCGGTCGGCACTGCGGCATGGAGCTCCGGCCTGGCGATTGCCGGTTGGGTGCTCGGGCGGCGATTCAGCAATATCGAGCAGTTCCTCGGGCCGCTGTCGACGGGCATCATCCTGTTGATCGTGCTGATCTATATCTGGCGGCAGGCGACGTGGCACCGCCGGCATGTGGCAGCCGACAAGCCCGATGTCGGCGAGTAAGCATTTCGCTTGACGTTGCGGCCGAGCCGTTTCCAGACTCGCGCGTACACGTAAGGATCGTTAGCGGAACTCTATGCAACTCGTCATCGTCGAATCACCGGCCAAGGCCAAGACCATCGAAAAATATCTGGGAGGCGACTTCCGGGTGTTGGCGTCCTACGGCCATGTTCGAGATTTGCCTGCCAAGGATGGCTCGGTCGATCCGGACGATGGTTTCTCGATGGCCTGGGAAAATTACGGCGACAAGGCCCGTCAGCTCAAGGCGATTACCGACGAGGCCAAGAAGGCCGACCGTCTGATCCTCGCGACTGACCCTGATCGCGAGGGGGAGGCGATCAGCTGGCATGTGCAGGAGGTGCTGCGCAATAAGAAGGCGCTGCCCAAGCTGGTCGATCGCGTGACGTTCAATGCCATCACCAAGGCCGCCGTGACGGAGGCGATGAAGGCGCCGCGCGCCCTCGATGAAGATTTGATCGATGCCTATCGCGCCCGCCGCGCGCTGGATTATCTGGTCGGCTTCACGCTCTCGCCGGTGCTGTGGCGCAAGCTGCCCGGCGCCAAGTCCGCCGGGCGCGTTCAATCGGTTGCGTTGCGCATCATCGTCGAGCGTGAGCGCGAGATCGAGGCGTTCACGCCGCAGGAATATTGGTCGGTCACCGCCGATCTGGAGCAGGCCGGGCAGAGCTTCGAGGCGCGGCTGGTGCGCTGGCGTGGCGACAAGATCGACCGGCTGACCATCGGCAAGGAAGGCGATGCCAAGGCTGCCAAGGCTGATGTGGAGGCCGGCCGCTTCACCGTCTCCTCTGTCGAGACCAAGCCGGCCACCCGCAATCCGCCGCCGCCCTTCACCACCTCGACGCTGCAGCAGGAGGCCGCGCGCAAGCTCGGTCTTTCAGCCAACGAAACCATGCGCGTCGCCCAACAGCTCTACGAAGATGGCGCGATCACCTATATGCGGACCGACGGCGTGCAGATGGATGGCAGCGCCATTTCCGCCGCGCGCAAGGCCATCGCGGACCGCTATGACGGTGGCTATCTGCCGGACAAGCCGCGCATGTACCAGACCAAGGCCAAGAACGCGCAGGAAGCGCACGAGGCGATCCGCCCAACCGAGTTCACGCGCGAGAGCGTGGGTTCGGGCGTTCATGCCAAGCTGTACGATCTGATCTTCAAGCGCGCGCTGGCGAGCCAGATGGCCTCGGCGCGGCTGGAGCGCACGGCGGTCGAGTTCACCGACGGCACCGGACAGCACGCGCTGCGGGCGACCGGGCAGGTCGTGCTGTTCCCCGGCTTCCTGGCCCTGTATGAGGAAGGTCGCGACGACGTGGCCGATGAGGACAGCAAGCTGCTGCCCGCGATGTCCGCAGGTGACCAACCGGCCAAGCGCGATGTGCGCGCGGAGCAGCACTTCACCCAGCCGCCGCCGCGCTACAGCGAGGCGAGCCTCGTCAAGCGGCTGGAGGAACTGGGCATCGGGCGCCCGTCCACCTACGCCTCGACGATCCAGACACTCAAGGATCGCGATTATGTCCGTGTCGAGAAGAACCGGTTCTTCGCTGAAGAGAGCGGGCGGCTGCTGACGGCCTTCCTCGAGCGCTTCTTCGAGCGCTACGTGGCCTATGAGTTCACTGCCGGCCTTGAAGATGAGCTGGACGAGATTTCCGGCGGCCGCGCCCAGTGGCAGGCGGTGCTGGAAGCCTTCTGGCGCGACTTCAAGCCCAAGACGGTCGAGATCATGGATCGCAAGCCGTCCGAGATCACCGCGGAGCTGGACGAATTTCTCGCGCCGATGCTCTTCCCGGACAGGGCCGACGGCAGCGATCCGCGAGCCTGTCCGCTGTGCGCGGACGGGCGCCTGTCGCTACGCGGCGGGCGCTTCGGCGCATTCATCGCCTGCTCCAATTATCCCGAGTGCAAGTTCACCCGCAAATTCGGCCAGCCTGGGGGCAGTGGCGAGGCGGATACCGGGCCCGAGGAGCTTGGCAAGCACCCCGAGACCGGGGAGCCTATCCTGCGCAAGTCGGGTCGCTTCGGGCCTTATGTCGAAATGGGCAATGGTAAGGAGGCCAAGCGCGCCTCGATCCCCAAGGATCTGCCGGATGGCGAACTGACGCTCGACTGGGCGGTCAAGCTGCTCTCGCTGCCGCGCACGATCGGCGACCATCCCGAAACCGGCAAGCCGATCGTGGCCAGCCTCGGGCGCTATGGCCCCTATCTAGCGCATGAGGGCAAATATGCCCGGCTGGGCTCTACCGTGGAGATTTTCGAGACGGGCATGAATGCCGCCGTCGCGAAGCTAGCCGATGCCGCCAATCGCGGCGGCCCCCGCAAGGCCGCCGAGCCGCTCAAGGTTTTAGGCGCCCATCCCCGCACCGAGGCCGAGATCAAGCTGATGGAAGGCCGCTATGGCCCCTATGTCACCGATGGCACCACCAATGCGACTCTGCCCAAGAGCGTGGCGCCGGACGCGCTGACGCTGGAGGAAGCGGCTCAGCTTATCGATGCGCGCGCGGCCGCCGCGCCGGCCAAGAAGAAGGGCAAGAAGGCACCGGCCAAGAAGAAGGCCGCGACCGCCAAGGCGCCTGCCAAAAAGGCCGCCGCCAAGAAGCCTGCCGCGAAGAAAGCGCCGGCAAAGAAGAAGGCGGCAGAAGAGGCTTAAGGGCCCGCTTCTCACGGGGCAGTCGCAAACTCAGGCGCGACTGCCCAAGCCAAACTGTGGCGGATCGTAGGAAAAGCTTGCTGCACCGCCTCTGGTGCTGGGCTAGCAGCGTGGCCAGATTAATCGGCCACGATTAATCGACATGCCACCGGCCCTTCCAGTCCAGGACTTTCCATGACCCGTACGCTCACGCATCTCGAACGCCTCGAAGCCGAGAGCATCCACATCATGCGTGAGGTGGCGGCCGAGGCGGAAAAGCCGGTGATGCTCTACTCGGTGGGCAAGGACAGCGCGGTGATGCTGCATCTGGCGCGCAAGGCCTTCTATCCCTCACCGCCGCCCTTTCCGCTGCTCCATGTCGATACGACATGGAAGTTCAAGGCGATGTACGAGCTGCGCAACCGCATGGCGGAAGAAAGCGGGATGGAACTGCTCGTCTACCAGAATCCCGAGGCCAAGGAGCGGGGCATCAACCCGTTCGATCATGGCCCGCTCCACACGGACATGTGGAAGACCGAGGGTCTCAAGCAGGCGCTCAATCTCTACGGCTTCGACGTCGCCTTCGGCGGCGCGCGCCGCGATGAGGAGAAGAGCCGCGCCAAGGAGCGCATCTTCTCCTTCCGCACCGCAAGCCATGGCTGGGACCCCAAGAACCAGCGGCCCGAGCTGTGGAACCTCTACAATGCGAAGAAGGCCAAGGGCGAGAGCATCCGTGTCTTCCCGATCAGCAACTGGACTGAGCTGGACATCTGGCAATATATCCAGCTCAATCGCATCCCCATCGTGCCGCTCTACTTCGCGCAGCCGCGCCCGACGGTGGAGCGCGACGGGATGCTGCTGATGGTCGATGACGAGCGCTTCCCGCTGCGCCCCGGCGAGGAGCCGGTGATGCGTTCGATCCGCTTTCGCACGCTGGGCTGCTATCCGCTCACCGGCGCGGTCGAAAGCGAGGCGAGCACGCTGTCCGAGGTTATTCAGGAAATGCTGCTCACCACCACCAGCGAGCGGCAGGGGCGCATCATCGACAAGGATGGTGGTGCCGCCAGCATGGAGAAGAAGAAGCAGGAGGGCTATTTCTGATGGCCGACGCCACCCTCGAGACGCCGGTCTACCAGACCGATGCCCTCATCGCGCAGGATATCGATGCCTATCTGGAGCAGCATCAGCACAAGTCGCTACTGCGCTTCATCACCTGTGGCAGCGTGGACGACGGCAAGTCGACCCTGATCGGGCGGCTGCTCTACGACAGCAAGATGATCTTCGAGGATCAGCTTGCCGCGCTGGAGGCCGACAGCAAGCGCGTCGGCACGCAGGGGCAGGAGATCGACTTCGCGCTGCTGGTGGATGGTCTCGCCGCCGAGCGCGAGCAGGGCATCACCATCGATGTCGCCTACCGCTTCTTCACGACGGAAAAGCGCAAGTTCATCGTCGCCGACACGCCGGGCCATGAGCAATATACCCGCAACATGGTGACGGGTGCTTCCACGGCCGACCTCGCCGTGATCCTCATCGACGCGCGCAAGGGCGTGCTGACCCAGACGCGGCGGCATAGCTATCTCGCGCAGCTTGTCGGCATCCGCCACATCGTGCTTGCCGTGAACAAAATGGATCTGGTCGGTTACGACCGCGCCCTGTTCGACAAGATCGTCGCGGATTATGGTGCTTTCGCCAAGGAAATCGGCATCGAGCAGTTCGTGCCCATGCCGATCTCCGGCTTCAAGGGCGACAACATCACGACCCTCTCGGCCAACACGCCCTGGTATCAGGGGCCGACGCTGGTCGATTATCTGGAAACGGTCGAGGTTGATAACAGCGCCGATCAGGCCCGTCCGTTCCGCATGCCGGTGCAATGGGTCAATCGGCCGAACCTGGATTTCCGCGGTTTCTCGGGCCTGGTCGCCAGCGGCGCGATCAAGCCGGGTGATGCCATCCGCGTGCTCCCCTCGGGCAAGACCAGCACGGTCACGCGCATCGTGACGCTGGATAGCGATCTGGACGAAGCCGTTGCCGGCCAGTCGGTCACGCTCTGCCTTGCCGATGAGGTCGACTGCTCGCGTGGCGATGTGATCGCGTCCGCCGAAAACCCGCCGCAGGCGGCCGATCAGTTCGAATCCACCGTCGTGTGGATGTCCGACGATGCCCTGATTCCCGGCCGGGCCTATTGGCTCAAGATCGGCACGCAGACTGTCTCCGCGACGGTCCAGCCGCCCAAATATGTCGTCAACGTCAACACCATGGAGCATCTCGCAGCCAAGACGCTGGAGCTGAATGCCATCGGCGTCGCCGAGCTGACGACCGACAAGGCCATCGTGTTCGAGCCTTATGCCGAGAACCGCACGCTGGGCGGCTTCATCCTCATCGACAAGATCACCAATTCCACCGTTGCGGCCGGCATGCTGAACTTCTCGCTGCGGCGGGCGCAGAATGTTCACTGGCAGGCGATGGATGTCAGCCGTGAAGCTCATGCGGCGCAGAAGGGCCAGCAGCCTGCAGTGCTTTGGTTCACCGGCCTGTCCGGCTCCGGCAAGTCGACCATCGCCAACATCGTCGAGAAGAAGCTGTTCGCGCTGGGCCGCCACAGCTTCCTGCTCGACGGCGACAATGTCCGCCATGGCCTGAACAAGGATCTGGGCTTTACCGAGGCCGACCGGATCGAGAATATCCGCCGCGTCGGCGAGGTGACCAAGCTGATGGCAGATGCCGGGCTGATCGTGATCACCGCCTTCATCTCACCCTTCCGTGCCGAGCGGGACATGGTCCGCGCGATGTTGCCGGCGGGCGAGTTCATCGAGGTGTTCGTCGACACCCCGCTGGCCGAGGCGGAGCGCCGGGACGTCAAGGGCCTCTACAAGAAGGCCCGCGCCGGGGAGCTCAAGAACTTCACCGGGATCGACAGCCCCTATGAGGCGCCCGAGAAGCCGGAAATCCGCATCGATACCCAAGCCCTCACGCCCGAGCAGGCGGCGGACCTCATCGTGGAGCGTATCGTGGGCGTGTGGAGCCCGGATCTGTGACGGACGCAGAGCTGGCCGCGCACCTCGCGGAGGAAGCGGGCCGGCGGCTGCTCGCCTTGCGGGATGAAGCGCGCTTCGACGGAAAGGCGCTGGGCAATGAGGGCGATGCCCTCGCCAATGCCTATCTGTGCGAGGCGCTCGGACGCGAGAGACCCGACGACGGCCTGCTCTCCGAAGAGAGCCGCGACACAAAGGATCGGCTCGCCAAGTCCCGCGTCTGGATCGTCGATCCGGTCGATGGCACGCGCGAATATGGCGAGGCGCGAGCGGACTGGGCGGTCCATGTCGCGCTCGCCGTGGATGGCGTGGCCACCCTTGGCGCCGTCGCCCTGCCGGACATGGGGCTGGTGATGCGCTCGGACCGGCCGATTGCCGTACCGCCGGCACCTGCGACGCCCCGCATGGTCGTCAGCCGCACTCGCCCGGCGCCCGAGGCGCTGTCGGTCGCGCAGGCGCTGGGTGCCGAACTGGTCCCGATGGGCTCGGCCGGCGCCAAGGCGATGGCGGTCGTGCGCGGCGCGGCGGATATCTACCTGCACAGCGGCGGCCAATATGAGTGGGACAGTTGCGCACCCGTCGCCGTCGCGCTGGCTCATGGTTTGCATTGCTCGCGCATCGACGGCACGCCGCTGCGCTACAATCAGGCCGATGTCTACATGCCCGATTTGCTGATCTGCCGCCCCGACTATGCCGACCGGGTGCTGGACCTGGTCGGCGCGAAGGCGGGGTGACGGGCGGGCTTACCGCTTGATGATCAGCGATTCCGGGCGCTTGCGGGGCACCCATTCGCCCTTGCCGGGGAAGTTCTTCAGCACTTCGCCATCCCAAAGGCGCACGGTGCGGCGATGGAGCAGCCAGCCCCCGTCCGCGCCCTTCACGGCATGGTCGTCATACCAGCCGGCAAAGCGCAGCAGATAGGGCGGCTCGCCCTCGCATTCGGTCACGAAGGCGAAGGAGCGCATCTTCACCGATCCGTCCGGCTGCGGCATGAACTGCGTCTGGGTGACATGATGCTGCCGGCCCGGAAAGCCCGGCGCATTGCGATAATGCTCGGCAATGCCGCGAATGCCCTCATGGCCTTCCCAGATGTCTGGATCCTCGAAGACCTCCTCCACCATGCGCGCATCGGGGGTGAAGCAGGCGACCAGCCCATCGACATCGCCGGTATCCAGCGCCCAGCTATAATTGGCGATAAGATCCTGCAGGCCGAGCCTGTCTTCGATCGGCAAAGTCATTGCGCGCCTCTCCTCTTATGTGTGCCATCCCCGCCACGGACGGGGTGACATTTTAGTACAAATTGCAGGATTGAAGGCGGCGGCGGCATTTTGCAATGCGGTCTTGGCGGACAGGCCAGAAATGAACCCGTTTCGCTGTTTGCCATCCCCATCCGGTCGAGCCTCGGCTCTCCCTCGTTCTGAAGGTTTCTATGCCAGCCAAACGACGCACTGCCGCCGCTCTGTTCCTGGCGACCTCTTCCTTTCCCCTGATCCCAGCAATGGGCCAGGCGCAGGAAGCGGATACCCATCTCGATGAGGGCGTGGGGACGGATATCGAGGAGATCGTGGTCAGCGGTCAGCGCGAGCGGGGCGCGGTCATCGGCAATGCCACCCCTGAGTTGCAGCTGCGCCCAGCGGACATCCGGGCCCTGGGCGTCAGCACGATCAGCGACCTGCTGACCGAACTCGGTCCTGAGCTGCAGAGCGCGAGCGGAAAGCCGCCGGTGACATTGCTCGAAGGGCACCGCATTTCCGGCTTCCGCGAGATCGCCCGCCTCCCGGCCGAGGCCATCGCGCGGATCGACATCCTGCCGGAAGAGGTTGGGCTTCGCTATGGTTACGGCGCCGACCAGAAGGTAATGAACATCGTCCTGCGCCAGCGCTTCCGCGCGGTCACGGCCGAGGTCGATGGCCGGGTGCCGACCGCTGGCGATGGCGCTTCGCTGGAGCTGCAGGGCGGGCTCTTCCTGATCCGCAACAGCCAGCGGGTGAACATCAGCGCCGAGCATGAGAGCGTCGATCCGATTCTGGAGAGCGATCGCGGGCTGGACCGTGCAGAGAGCCCGGCGCGCAGTCTGCAGGCCGCGCAGGAGACGCTGACGCTCAATGCCAGCTATAGCCGCCCTTTGGGCGAACGCACCAAGGCGACGTTGAGCGGCGAGCTGGTAACCAATCGGCGGGACAGCCTCGTTGGCCTTACCCTGCCGGGCGTGACGATTCCCGCCGGAACGCCTTATGCGCCGGGCGCCGACGATCTGCTCTTCTACCCGCAACTGGCGGGCGCCAGCGCTCTGGGGCGCGCCTCCAAGAGCCAGACGGGCACGGTCGGCCTCACCGTCAATGCCGAGCGCAGCACGGGGCAATGGACGCTGACCGCCAATTATGCGCGCGCCGAGAGCCGCGTCATCACCGGCCGCCCGTTCGATCTGTCAGATTATGCCGACGCGCTGGCGGCCGGCGATCCGGCGGCCGACCCTAGCCTGCCGATCGATGCCGCCTTTCTCAACGCGCGCGCTGCGGACCTCACACGCAGCACCTCGGATACGGCGGACATCACCTTCATCCATAACCGGCCGCTGTTCAGGCTGCCGGCCGGTGAGGTCATGGCCACGATGAAGCTGGGCGGCGCGCTCACGCGGATCGAGAATATGCGCGAGCGCGATCTGGTCCCTTCGGTTCGCGACCTTGGGCGGGACAGCGCGACCGGGTCGCTCACCGTGGACATCCCCCTCGTGCCCGCCTCCTCGGGCATCGGGCGCATGTCCGCCAACGCTACGCTCGGGCTCGATCATTATTCGGATGCCGGCACGTTGCGGAACTTCGGGCTGGGTCTCAACTGGTCGCCGCTTGGCTTCCTGTCCCTCTCGGCCGGTTACAGCGATGAAGACTCCGCCGCGACGGTGGCTCAGATCGGCGACGCGCAGACCTTTACGCCCTTCGTACCGATCTTCGATTTCGCGCGCGGCGAATCCGTGCTGGTGACAACAATCACCGGCGGCAATCCCGATCTCGACAAGGCGCGGGTGAAGACGTTCCGGCTCGGGGCGGACATCTCGGTTCTGCGCGAGCCGCGCCTGCGGTTCGACATATCCTACAATCACCGCGCGACCGAGGGTGGCGTGTCGGCCTTTCCGGGCGTGACGGCGGACACCATCGGCGCTTTCCCGGAGCGGTTCCTGCGCGATGAAAGCGGCCGCCTCACGCAGGTAGACCTGCGCCCGATCAACATCGCCGAGCAGACGCGGGAAGTGCTCCGCTGGGGTTTCAGCTTCAGCAAACGCCTTGCCACCCCGCAGAGCCAGATCGATGCCATGCGGGCTGCGTTCCAGCGGCGGCAGGCCGAGCGGGCCGCGCGCGGGGAAACGGGCGGTGCGGATCGGCCGGGCAGGGGCGGACAGGCCGGAGCCCAGACGCCACCCGGCGCGGATGGACCCCCTCCGGGCGATGCACCCGGCCCCCGGCCGGGCGGCTTTGGTCCCGGTGGTCCCGGTGGACGGGGCGGTGCAGGCGGTGGCGGCGGCGGACGCGTCGACTTCTCCATCCATCACGAGTGGGCGCTGACCAACACCACGCAATTGGCCCCGAGCCTGCCCGTGCTCGATCTGCTAGATGGCGATACGCTGGGCGACACCAGCGGGCCGTCGCGGCATCTGATCGAGCTGCGCACCGGCGTTTCGCAGAGCGGCTATGGTCTGCGGCTGACCGGCAGCTGGCGCAGCCCCTCGCGCGTTAATGGCACGGCAGGGCTGCCGGCCAGCCAGCTGCGCTTCGGTGCGCTGGCCAAGGTGGACGTGCGGGCGTTCGTGAACTTCAATCAGATGCCCGGCCTGATCGAGAAAGCCTCGTTCCTGCGCGGCGCGCGGCTCCAGCTTGGGGTCGATAACGTCTTCGATGCGCGCCAGCGCGTCACGGATGGCAATGGCGCAGTGCCCTTCGCCTATCAGCCTGCCTTCATCGATCCTCTGGGCCGCACCGTCCGGTTGAGCTTCCGCAAGCTGTTCTAGGGTTACAGGTCGCGGGACCAGAACTGCATCGGGTGGCTGGTCTCGTCCGTCTGGTCGATGTCCTTCCAGCGATATTCCGCCATGATGCGCTCCAGCAGCTGATAGCCCCGCTTGCGCCAGAATGGGCCAAGGTCGCGGGCCTCAGCGGGGCGGAGCGGATGATCGGCAGGGCGAATGACGCCGCAAAAGCAGGTCGCCGTCGCGCCGGCCTCGCGTGCGGCGGCTTCGCGCGCATCGAAAAAGGCGTGGCCAAGGCCGTGGCCACGATAGGCATCGAGCAGCACGGACTCGCCGAAGTAGAAGAGCCGATCCACCTCGATGCCCTGCGCGCGGAATGGCGCCTGCAGCGGTTCGTCCTGCCCGCTCATGGGCGAGGCGGTGGCTGCGCCGATGATGGCGCTGCCATCCCGTGCGATGACCAACGCCGCATCGGCGCCGTCGAGAAACGCGCTCAGATAGCGCTGCTCGTAATCGACCGAGCCGTCATAGAGATAGGGCCATTCACGAAAGACGGTGATGCGCAGGCGGGCGAGATCGTCGATGGCGGCATGGCGCGCCTCGCGGTCCCGCAGCGTCTCGACGGTCAGGTTGCTCACGCTGGCGCGTCTTCCCGGCTGACCTGCGCGATCCAGTCGGCAAGATTGTAGTACACCGTGACACGGCGGATCAGCTCGTCCCGCACCTCGAAGAAGGCCGCGGCCGGCAGCACATAGCTTTGGCCATGCGCGGGAGGCAGGCCGGCCTCGCCGACGAGATATTCGCCATGGACGATGAATTCCGCCGCGGCGCGACTGCCGTCCTCATTCACCATCAGCGCGATGTCGGCGAGGCGCTCGCGATAGGCGCGGTCCATCCGGCCCAGAAAGGCGCGGAAGGCGTCCTTGCCGGATTCCCGTTCGCCCTGATTGATATCATGCACCACATCGTCGGCGAGGCAGGCCAGCATGGTCTCGGCATCGCCGACATTGAAGGCGTCATAATATCGCGCGAGGAGGGCGCGGGTCTGGCTTGCTGAGGTCATCGCAGGTCTTTCCTGATCCATGGGAGGCGGATCGCAAACCTATTCACGGTTCAACAATCGAGCGCAAGACATGGCCGAACTGGGTGCGCCTTGGCGTCAGTGGCAGTAGGTCTGCTTGAGGGTCACCCCATCGATCATCAGGCCGCCCACGATCATCACCGCGCCGCAGCAGCTGGCGTAGAGCAGATAGCCCGGAAAGCCGGGATAGATCTCAAGATAATGGGCCCCCCGCGCGGTCGCGCCCATCGCGACGCCGAAGATCGCGAGATAGGCCTCGAACTTGGTGCGAATGGTGAAGAGGCGGGCGATCTTGCGCATCTCTGGTCCTGTGCATCGCGAGTCCGAAGGGCGAGATGCAAAGGTAAGGATCGCGTTAACCATGCGCAATCGCAGGCGGCGGGCGCGTGCTGCAGTTGTTTCAGGATGGGACGGTGCCGGCGTGCCTGCCGGCCCCGATTTTTAGAGCAGGTGCGCAAATTCCTGCACGACGGCGCGATAGACCGGGCGCTTGAACGGCACGATCAGATCCACCAGCCGGTCGGACGTGACCCACTGCCACGCCATGAACTCCTGATGCTCGGTGGCAATGTCGATATCGCTGTCCTCGCCCTTGAAGCGTAGCAGGAACCAGCGTTGCGTCTGGCCGCGATATTTGCCGCCCCACAGCCGGCCCATCAGCTCTTCGGGCAGATCGTAAAGATGCTCTTCGGTCGAGCGGGCGATGATGTCGACGAGATCGGCCGCAATGCCGGTTTCCTCGCCCAGTTCGCGCAGCAGTGCCTGCTCTGCCGTCTCGCCCTTGTCGATGCCGCCCTGCGGCATCTGCCAGGCGTCGCCTTCCTTGGAATCGAGTCGCTGACCTACGAACACCTCGCCCTGACGGTTGGCCAGCATGATGCCGACGCAGGGGCGATAGGGGAGAGAGGCGGGGTCGATCTTGGTCATGACGAGGTCGCGATTTCATCCGTTAAAATATGTTCACGGCCGCGATGGCAAGCCGGAGAGAAAAAGGCAATGCTCTGTCGCGCGCAGCTTTTCTACTTTGCTCGGCTGGGCTCGACGGACTAGGGGCGATGCAACCACTGCATTACTAGAGTCTGAGCATGGCATCTGCCGCACCCACATCGACCATAATTCACAGCAGCGAAGAGGCTGCGCCCGAAGCCGTTGTCGTCCGTTTTGCCGGAGACAGTGGCGATGGCATGCAGCTCACCGGCGGGCAGTTCACCCTGTCTACCGCGCTGGCAGGCAATGACCTTGCGACCTTCCCCGATTTTCCGGCGGAAATCCGCGCGCCGCAGGGCACGTTGTTCGGCGTTTCGGCGTTCCAGATCAATTTCGGCTCGTCCGAGATCACGACGGCGGGCGATGCGCCCGATATCCTGATCGCGATGAACCCGGCTGCGCTCAAGACCAACGTCGTTGATTTGAAGCCCGGAGGACTCATCATCGCCGACACCGGCGAGTTCAACGAGCGCAATCTCGCCAAGGCGAAATATGAGAGCAATCCGCTGGAGGATGGCTCGCTGGCGCGCTGGCAGGTGCTGGCGTTCGATATTTCCGCGCTGACGCTGGAAAGCGTGAAGCCCTTCGGCCTTGGCAACAAGGAAGCGCTGCGCTCCAAGAATATGTGGACGCTCGGTCTGGCGTTGTGGATGTTCGACCGCAGCCGCCAGCCGATCATCGACTGGCTGAAGGCCAAGTTCGCCAAGGCGCCGGAAATCGCTGATGCCAACATCGCCGCGCTCAATGCCGGCCATGCCTATGGCGAGACCGCCGAGCTGGCCGCGCCGCTCAAGCAACTCCATGTCGCGCCGGCGCCGGCCCCCGAGGGCCTGTATCGCACGGTGACGGGCGCCGAAGCGATCTCGCTCGGTCTCGTCGCGGGCGCACAGTTGGCCAGCCTGCCGATGTTCTTCGGCGGCTATCCCATCACGCCGGCCAGCTCGATCCTGCATCATCTCTCGCGCCTCAAGGAATATGGCGTGACGACGTTCCAGGCCGAGGACGAGATTGCCGCGATCGCCAGCGCGATTGGCGCGAGCTATGCCGGTTCGCTGGGCGTCACCAGCTCGTCCGGCCCCGGCATCGCGCTCAAGGGCGAGGCGATGGGCCTTGCGATCATGACCGAGCTGCCGCTGGTGATCGTGAACTCACAGCGTGGCGGTCCGTCCACGGGCCTGCCGACCAAGACCGAGCAATCCGACCTCTATCAGGCCGTCTACGGCCGCAATGGCGACGCGCCGATGCCGGTCATTGCCGCGCGCTCGCCCGCCGATGCGTTCGATTGCGCCATCGAGGCCTGCCGGATCGCCATCGAATATATGACGCCGGTGATGCTGCTGACCGACGGCTATATCGCCAATGCCGCCGAGCCGTGGAAGGTGCCGGATATGAGCGGCTACACGCCGTTCCCGGTGAAGTTTCAGGATGCGGTGCCGGAAGGCGGCCTCAAGCCTTATGCCCGCAATGAGAAGCTTGCGCGGCCGTGGATCAAGCCGGGCACGCCCGATCTCATGCACCGCATCGGCGGCATCGAGAAGGAAGTGAACACCGGCCACATCAATTATGCGCCGGCCAATCACCAGGCGATGACCGAACTGCGCCGCGACAAGGTGCTGGGCATCGCCAAGGGCGTGCGGCAAGATGTGTCGCTGGGCGAGGAGAGCGGCAAGCTCGTCGTCGTCGGCTGGGGCTCGACCTACGGCCCGATCCATCAGGCGGTCCGGCGCGCCCGGCGCAAGGGGCTGGATGTCTCGCACATCCACATCCGCCATATCTGGCCGCTGCCGGAAAATCTGGGTGAGCTGCTCGCCGGCTATGAGAAGATTCTCGTGCCGGAGATGAACACCGGTCAGCTCAAGACCGTGCTGCGCGACCAGTATCTGCTGGATGCCCGCCCGCTCAACAAGATCTCGGGTCAGCCCTTCCGCATCGCGGAAATCGAGGCGGCCATCGAGGGGATGCTCGCATGAACGACATGACCACATTGACCAAGCCGCGCGTCGAGACCAGCCTCAAGGACTGGGAGACCGATCAGGAGGTGCGCTGGTGCCCCGGCTGCGGTGACTATGCCATCCTCAAGGCCGTGCAGCGTACGCTGCCGCAATTGGGCGCGGACCCGAAGAACACCGTGTTCGTTTCGGGCATCGGCTGCTCATCGCGCTTTCCTTATTATGTCGAGAGCTACGGCTTCCACACCATCCACGGCCGCGCGCCGGCGGTGGCGACTGGCGTGAAGCTGGCCAATCCGGAGCTGGACGTGTGGATCGTTACTGGCGACGGCGACGGCCTCTCCATCGGCGGCAACCACACGATGCATATCCTGCGTCGCAACCTCGATTGCCAGATCCTGCTGTTCAACAACGAGATCTACGGCCTCACCAAGGGGCAGTACTCGCCGACCAGCCGGGAGGGAACCAAGAGCCCGTCGACGCCATTCGGTTCGGTGGACCATCCGGCCCGGCCCTGCGCCTTCGCGCTCGGCTCGGGCGCCCGCTTCATTGCGCGGGCCTATGACGTGTCCAAGCAGCTGCCGGACGTGCTCAAGGCCGCCTATGAGCACAAGGGCGCGGCGTTCGTGGAAATTTTCCAGAACTGCATCGTGTACAACAAGGATGTGTTCGCCGACTTCACCGAGAAGAAGAATGCCGATATCGGCCAGCTCTGGGTGGAGCATGGCAAGCCGCTCCTTTTCGATAAGGGCGCTAAGGGCATCGCACTCGACCGTGACGCGCTGACGCTCAAGGTCGTGGATGTGGTCGATGGGGACTGGCAGGCAGCCGGCGTGATCGTCCATGACGTCACCAACCGCGCCGTGGCGCACATGCTGGTGGAAATGCCCTTCGGCCTGTTCCCGATGGCGCTGGGCGTGCTCTACGATGCCCCCAAGGCGAGCTTCGAGCAGGCGGTGGTGGAGCAGAACGCGCTGCTGGCCAAGGGCAAGACGCCGGACCTGCAGAAGCTGGTGAGCCAGGGCCAGACCTGGACGGTGACGAAGGACGGCCCGGCGCTCTGAGGGCGCCGGTTCCGTTTCTTATCCGGCCAACGCCAAAGAAGGCGCAAGCCGACCTTGTCTCAGGGTGGATTGGCCCGTAATCCACTCCCGTGATTGCCAATGTCCCGTTCTTTCCGCTGATCGTGGGTGCCGTGCTGGCCGTGTGGCTGGTGCTGGCGGTCTGGGCGCTGTTCACCGGCCTCTCGATGCGGCGCAAGGCGGCGCTGGCGCGCACGCACGCCGCGCAACTGGTCGATCTGCTCAACTCTGCTCCCGCCGTCCCCCTGCTCATTCGCCCCGATGGCAAGCTGGATGCGCCGGACAGGCTGGCCGCATGGCTCGGCCGTGAGACGGCGCCCACCGACCTTGATGCGCTACTGGATGCAGATGGCGGCCTGGAGCCGGATCATGCCCGCGCGCTCGCGGCGGAGATCGCAGCAGCGCAGCAGGGCGGCCGACCCTTTACGCTACCGGTGCGGGTCAACGGGTCGGACCGGATGCTGCTCGTGCGTGGCGGTCCGGTGGGCACGCGGCTCGGCAAGGCCGGCACGGTGGTGCTTTGGGTCTTCGACACGACTGACAGCTTCGCGCAGATCCAGGAGCTGCGCGGGCAGGTCGGGCAGTATCGCCAGGCCCTCGATGCGCTATCGGGTGTGATCGAGGCGGCGCCCATGCCGGTCTGGCATCGCGGCGCCGATCATCAGATCAGCTTGGTCAACAGCGCCTATGTGAAGGCGGTGGACGGAAAGTCCGCGCAGGATGTCATCGAGCAGGGCATTGAGCTTGTCGAAGCGGTCGACGGCATTTCCCCGCGCGCATCCGCTGCCAATGCCGCCGCGCGCAAGGCCCCAACCGCCCGGATGCTGCCGGTCACCATCGATGGCAAGCGCCGGTTGATGAAGGTCGTCGATGTCCCGCTCGGCCCCTCGGGCGTTGCAGGTTACGCGATCGACATGCAGGAGCTGGAGGAGGTGCGGGCCGAACTGCGCCACCTCTCGCAGGCCAACCGGGACATGCTGGACAGGCTGTCGGCCGGCGTCGTCCAGTTCGGTGCCAATCAACTGCTGCAGTTCTGCAATCAGCCCTTCCTCAGCCTGTTCGGCCTGACGCCGGAGACAGCGGCGTTCGATACCCATTTTGACCGCGTGCTGGATGCCATGCGGGACAGCGGGCAGGTGCCCGACACACCGGATTTCCGCGCGTGGCGGCAGGAGCGCCGCAACTGGTTCCTCTCGCCCTCCGCGCATGAGGAGCAGTGGCGCCTGCGCGATGGCGTGCATCTGCGCGTCTACGCCCAGCCGCTGCCCGATGGCGGCCTGCTGGTCATCTTCGAGGACCGTACCGAGCATGTCCAGTTGGCCTCGGCGCGCGATACCCTGCTGCGGGTGCGCACGGCCACGCTCGACAATCTGTTCGAGGCGATTGCCGTGTTCGCCTCCGACGGTCGTCTGCATCTGTGGAACAGCCGCTTCACTAAGATCTGGTCGGTGCCCGACACAACCATGGCGGCGCATCCGCGCGTCGATGAACTCATGTCGGCGCTGGCGGATCGCCTGGCGCGACCCGAACAGGCAGGCCTTGTCCATCAACTCATCCGCGCGGCGACGATGGAGCGCCGCCAGCGGGGGGGACGCATCGCCTTTGCCGACGGGCGCTTCTTCGAGTTCGCGGCCATCCCGCTGCCGGACGGCAACGCGCTGTTCACCATGCTCGACACCACCGACAGCCGCCACATCGAGCAGGCCCTGCGGGACCGCAATGAGGCGCTGGAGGATGCGGACCGGGTGAAGACCGCGTTTGTCTCCAACATGAGCTACGAGTTGCGCACGCCGCTCACCTCGATCGTCGGCTTCGCCGAGATGATGGAAGCCGGCTATGCGGGCGAATTGAGCGCCCAGTCGCGCGATTATGTGAATGCCATCATGACGGCAACGACGCGGCTGACGCGGCTGATCGATAATGTGCTGGACCTGACTCAGGGTGCAGCGGGCGGCTTGCCTATCGAGAGGCGCGATATCGATGTGGCCGCGATGGTGCGGCAGGTGGTCGAGGGCCTGAGCGACAAGGCGGACTCGCGCGACGTGACGGTCGACATGTCGTTCGAGCAGGAGCCGGGCACCGTGTCGGGCGACGAGCGCCGGCTGCGGCAGGCTCTCGCCCATGTGGTGGATAATGGCGTGAGTTTCGTGAGCCGGGGCGGGCGGGTGCTTGTGCATGTGCAGCCCGCGCCGGACGTGGTGCGCATCATCGTGTCCGATGACGGCCCGGGCATCGATGCTAAGACACAGGCGCATCTGTTCGACGTTTTCGTGCGGTTCGGGCGTCACGGCGATGGGGCCAATCAGGGGCTCGGACTGCCCTTGGTGCGCCAGTTCGTGGAAGCGCATGGCGGCAGCGTCGATCTCGTCTCCGAGCCGGGGCAGGGGACCAGCGTCACGCTCACTCTGCCGCGCGGAGAATGATGGCGTGTCCGATCGTGCCCTTGCCTTCTCCTCAGCAGACGCGCTCGCCGATTTCGGGGCAGCTTTGGGCGCAAAGTTGCGGCCCGGCGATGTGATCACGCTCACCGGCGGGCTGGGCGCCGGCAAGACGACGCTCGCCCGCGGCCTGCTCAGGGGCCTTGGGCATGAAGGCGATGTGCCGAGCCCGACCTTCGCCATCCTGCAGGGCTATGAGCCGCCCGAGACGCGTCTGCCTGTGGGCCATGTCGATCTCTATCGTATAGAGGATGCGGGTGATCTCGGCGAACTCGGG
The DNA here is from genome assembly GCF_025961775.1 of Sphingobium sp. B12D2B. Taxonomy (NCBI): domain Bacteria; kingdom Pseudomonadati; phylum Pseudomonadota; class Alphaproteobacteria; order Sphingomonadales; family Sphingobiaceae; genus Sphingobium; species Sphingobium sp. B12D2B. The sequence continues at coordinate 2,120,151 of NZ_JAOQOH010000001.1, read as the reverse complement.
TTGGACGAATGGCTCGAAGATGGCGCGTTGGCGATCGAATGGCCCGATCGGCTGGCGGGGCGCTACGATGCCATTGCCCTCGCCCTGCAAATCGACATTTTGGCGGACAGCACGCGCCGCTTGACAGCGCGGGTGCCGCGCGTTTGGGAGAGCCGATGGCCAGTCACATGATCCCGCCGCCAAGCGCGCGCCCGTTTCTCGATCAAGCCGGATGGGAAGGGGCCGAGATCCTGCCGCTTGCCGGTGACGCCTCGTTCCGGCGCTATTTCCGCGTGGTCGAGGGTGATCGTCGCGCCATTTTGATGGACGCCCCGCCGCCGCACGAAGATCCGCGCCCGTTCATCAGCGTGGGCGAGTGGCTGTGCGAAAGCGGATTCGCGGCGCCCGCCATATTGGCGCGGGATCTGACGCCGGGCCTCGTTCTGCTCGAGGATTTCGGCGATGCGCGGGTGCGCGAGCATCTGGATGCCGCGCCGGCCGAGGAAATGGCGATCTACACCCGCGCCGTGGACCTTCTCGTCGATCTTCATGAGCAGCCGGCCCAGAGTGGCCTCGCGCCTTATGACCGCGCCGTCTTCCAGCGTGAGGCAGCGCTGTTGACCGAATGGTTCGCTCCGGCGGCAGGGCTTGCGGTCGATGCGTCGGGATACACCGCAGCGTGGGACAAGGTGCTCCCCATTGCCGAGCAGGATGTCGCGCCAGTGGTGACGGTGCTGCGCGATTATCATGCCGAGAACATCATGCTGCTGCCGGACCATGCGCGCTCGCATGGGCTCGGTCTGCTGGACTTTCAGGACGCGCTGGCGGGCCACCCGGCCTATGACCTCGTCTCGCTGCTGCAGGATGCCCGGCGGGATGTGAGCCCGGCCGTGGAGCAGGCAATGCTGGCGCATTATCAGGCGCGCGCGAAAGTCTCGCCGGATTTCGAGGCGGCTTATGCGGTGCTGGGTGCCCAGCGCAATGCCAAGATCATCGGCATTTTCACGCGGCTGTGGAAGCGCGACGGAAAGCCGCGCTATCTCGATTTCCTGCCGCGCATGTGGGGGCTGCTGGAGCGCGATCTCGCCCATCCCGCGCTGGCGCCCGTGGCCGACTGGTTCGCGCAGAATGTGCCCGCCTCGGCGCGGGGCCAGCTCGATGCGGGGCAATCCGCGCAATGAGCACCACGCTTGAGACGGCGATGCTGATGGCCGCTGGCCTCGGCAAGCGGATGCGTCCGCTCACGGCCACACGGCCCAAGCCGCTGATCCGCGTCGCCGGCCAGCCGCTCATGGATCATGCGCTCGATCGCATCGAGGATGCCGGCATCCGTCGCACGGTGGTGAACGTCCATTATCTTGCCGGGCCCATCGAGGCGCATCTGGAGTCGCGTGCCCGGCGAACGGGTGCGAGCTATCCTGTCTCCGATGAGCGCGCCCGGTTGCTGGAAACCGGCGGCGGCCTCGTCAAGGCGCTGCCGCTGCTTAGCGACAAGCCCTTTCTTTGCGCGAACAGCGACAATCTGTGGATCAACGGGCCGTTCGATTCCATCCGCGCGCTGGCGGACCGCTGGGATGACGATGCGATGGATGCGCTGCTGCTGCTCGTCCCGCATGCCCGCGCCACCGGTCATCGTGGCCTTGGCGATTTCCACATGGAGGCCAATGGCCGCCTGAGCCGCCGCAAGCCCGGTCGCGTGGCGCCCTTCGTCTTTACCGGGGTGCAAATCCTCTCGCCGCGGCTGGTGCGCGATCCGCCAGGCGAGGTCTTCTCGACCAATATTTTCTGGGACCGTGCGATCGAACAGGGCCGCGCCTTTGGCCTCAGCCATGGCGGCCAATGGTTCGATGTCGGCACCCCGCAGGCGATTCCGCTGGTCGAGGCAGGATTGGCCGATGGCTGAGCGCCGCGCGCCGGCCCTCTTTACCATCCCCGCTCACCGGGCATTTTCGGATGCGCTCGCCGCCGGGCTGCTCGCCCAGCATGGTGGGCGTGATGGCGGGCTGGCGCTGGCGCGCGGGATCATATTGCTGCCGAACAATCGTGCGGTGCGGGCGGTGCGCGATGCGTTCGTGCGCGCGTCCGGCAACGGGCTGCTGCTGCCGAGGCTGGTGCCCATCGGCGATATCGATTTGGACGAAGCGCTGGGCAGCGCGCTCAGCCCGATCGGGGCGGAAGCGGATATTCCGCAAGCCATCGCGCCGGCCGCGCGGCTGATGATCCTGACCCGGCTGGTGATCGATCAGCGCGCGCGTCGCGGCGAGCGGCTGGAAACGGGCGAGGGCTGGCGGCTGGCGACGGCGCTGGCGGCCGCTTTCGATCAGCTCACCGTCGAGCGCAAGGCGCTGGCCGATCTCAAGGCGCTGCAGCCCGATGACCTCTCGCACCACTGGCAAGCCGCGTTCAGCGATTTCGATGCATTGGCGGCCCAGTGGCAGCAGGAACTGACCGCGCGCGGGCTGATCGACACGGCCGAGCGGCGCAATCGCCTGCTCGATCATGTCGCGGCCCGCTGGCGCGAGGTGCCGCCGGAGCGCTTCGTGGTTGCCGCGGGTATCGTCACCAATGCGCCAGCGGTGGCCGGGCTGCTCAAGACGGTCGCCGGCCTGCCGCGTGGTGCGGTGGTGCTGCCCGATCTGGATCAGAATCTCTCGGATGAGCAATGGGATGCGATTGGCCCCGTCGCGCGGCCCGAGCCGGGGCGCGATCTGCCGCCCCCCGCCAATGAATCGCACCCGCAATTCGCGCTCAAGCTTTTGCTGGAGCGGATGGATGCCCACCGGGCCGAGGTGGCGCTCTGGCGCTGGGGCAGCGAGCATGATGCCCGCGCCGCACGGGGCAAGGCGATCAGCAACGCCCTGCTACCTGCCTTGCTCACCGGGGGCTGGCCGGATGTGCCGACCGCGCAGCGCTCGCTCAAGGATGTGCGCGCCATCGAGGCGGCGAACCCGGCGGAGGAGGCGCAGGCCATCGCCATCGCCCTGCGCGAGGCGGTGGAGACGGAAGGGCGCACGGCCGCGCTCGTGACGCCGGATCGCACACTCGCGACGCGCGTGTCCGCACATCTGCGCCGCTGGGGGATCGAGGCGGATGACAGCGCCGGCCGCCCGCTCTCCCAGCTTCCGCCCGGCACGCTGCTGCTGGCGCTGGTGCAGGCCGGGGCGGAACAGTTCGCGCCGGTGCCGCTGCTCGCCCTGCTCAAGCATCCGCTGGTGATGGCCGGCGACGAGCGGCTGGCGTGGCTGGAATCGGTGCGCCGCCTCGATCTGGTGCTGCGCGGCCCCCGGCCGGCGGCGGGATTGGCCGGTGTCACCGCCTTGCTCGCGGAGAAGGGCGGCCGGCAGCAGGCGATGAGGGAATCGCTGCGTCCCTGGTGGGCGCAGGTCGTGGCACTGCTGGCGCCTCTGGAGGTCGCCTTTGCCGGTGAGCAGAGCCTGCCCGCCTTGTTCGCCGCCGTTCGCGAGGCAGCCTCGGCCCTGACGGAGGAGCGCGTCTGGGCCGGTCATCAGGGCCATGCCGCCGCGCAATGCCTGGGCGATGCGGAAGCCGCAGCACCGCAAGGGCCGGCGCGCGCGGATGGCGCCGGCTTCGTGGGGATGCTCGCGCAGATCCTCGGCGGGCAGGCCGTGCGTCCCCCGCAGGGCGGTCACCCGCGCCTGCAGATCCTGGGCTTGCTGGAAGCGCGGCTGCAGCAGGCCGATCGGATGATCCTCGCCGGCCTCAATGAAGGCGTCTGGCCCGGCCTGCCATCGCCTGACCCATGGCTCGCCCCGCGCATCCGCCGCGCGCTTGGCCTGCCGGGGCTGGATTATCGCATCGGCCTCTCCGCGCATGATTTCGCCAATGGGCTGGGCGCGCCGCAGGTGCTCCTCTCCCGCGCGCGGCGGGATGCCTCTGCGCCAACCGTCGCCTCGCGCTTCTGGCTGCGGCTCAAGGCCATGACCGGCGCGCGCTGGGTGGAGGATGACAGGCTGATCGCGCTGGCACGGGCCATCGACCGGCCCGATGCTCCTGCGCCGGCCTATCGCGCGCCTGCACCTCGCCCCCGCGTCGACCTGCGCCCGCGCGAGATCGCCGTCACCGATGTCGATCGCTTGCGGGCCGATCCCTATGCGTTCTACGCCGCGCGCATTCTGCGTCTGGCGCCGCTGGACGTCGTGGATGCCGATCCCGGCCCGGCTTGGCGCGGCACCCGCGCGCATGATGTCCTCCAGCGCTGGATGGAAGAAGGCGGGCACGATCCCGCGCGGCTCTCCGCGCTGGCGCAAGAGATGATCGCGCAGGCGCAAGCCCATCCGCTGCTCAAGACGCTCTGGCAGCCGCGTTTACTGGCCGCGCTGGACTGGGTGGCGAGCGCGGTGCGCGATCAGGCCGGGCAGGGGCGCGAGGTGCTGTTCGGCGAAAAATGGGGCCGCATCGAGCGGGCAGGCGTGACCCTGCGCGGCAAGCCGGACCGGATCGACCGGTTTGCAGACGGCACACTCGCCATTGTCGATTACAAGAGCGGCGCGACCGCCTCGGTCAAGCAGGTGAAGGCCGGTTTCTCGCTCCAGCTCGGTTTGCTGGGGCTGATCGCGCAGGCCGGCGGGTTCGCCAAGGAAGCGGGTCTTGCCGCCGGATCGGATGTGAGCGCCTTTGAATATTGGAAGCTCGGCAAGGGCACGGATGGCAATTTCGGCTTCAAGCGTCCGTTGACCGACCCCAAGGGCAGCTACAAGCGGATCGTGACCGCAGACTTCCTGGCGATGGTCGCCGGCTTCTTCGATGATGCCGTAGCGCGCTGGCTGATAGGCGACGAGCCATTCGCCGCACGCCCGCACAGCGATGCGCCCGTGTTTACCGACTATGACCAGCTCATGCGACTGGATGAGTGGTTCGCGCGGGATCGGCGGGCCGAGCCCCTGCCGGAGGTGAGCCATGGCTGAGGCGGGCGAACTCAACCGGCTGACGCACGAGCAGGCCAGCGCCTCGGACCCCGCTGCCCATCGCTGGGTGCGCGCCTCTGCCGGCACCGGCAAGACCGCCGTGCTGTCGGCGCGGGTGCTGCGGCTGCTGCTGAGCGGCGTCGCGCCCGAGCGCATCTTGTGCCTGACCTTCACCAAGGCTGGCGCGGCGGAAATGGCCGAGCGCGTCCACAGCCGGCTTGCCCGCTGGGTGCAGGGGCAATCGGTCGATGTGGCGCGCGATCTCGTGGCGCTCGGCGAGGATCCGGGGCCGGAGGCGATCGCCCGCGCCCGCCTGCTGTTCGCGCGCGTGCTGGATGCGACCGGCGGCGGGCTGCGCATCCAGACCATCCACAGCTTCTGTCAGGCGCTGCTCGCCGCCTTCCCGCTGGAGGCCGGGCTGGTCCCCGGGTTCCGCCCGCTCGACGAGCGCGGGCAGGGCGAGCTGGCCCGGCGTGCGTTGATCGCGATGATCGAGGAGGCCGGGCAGGCGCAGGACGATCCGGTGCTGGCGGCGCTGGAGATGCTGGCCCTGCGGCTGGGCGAGGAAGGCACGCAGGCCTATCTCGCGCGCTGCGTGCCCGCGGCGCAACTGCTGGAGATGTTGCCGGAAGATCTGGCGGGCTTCCTCCTTGCCTTCCTCGACCTGCCGGATGGCGACATCGATGCGCATCTGGCGGATCGCTGCGCCGAGGGCGTGTTTCCGGTGGCCGCGTTGCAGGCCGTCGCGCGGGCCAATGGTGCATGGGGTGCCAAATCCGGCCTAGCGTGCGCTGATATGATCGCGGCTTGGCTAAGCGGCTCCGAGGTCCAGCGCGCCGAGGGACTGGCGGACCTGCTCGGCGTGCTGCTCACCAAGGAAGGCGAGGTCAAGAACCGCGCCAACAAGAACCTGCTGGAAGCCGAGCCGGATTATGTCGATCTCGCCAGCGCGTGCGGCGCGGCGATCAAGGCTCTGCTCGATCTGCGCAAGCAAGCCGCCTTCGCGCGCACGGCGGCGCAGGGACTGACGGCGGGCCGTGCTTATGCGCGGGCCTATGCCAAGGCCAAGCGACAGGCTGGCGCTGTCGATTTCGATGATCTGATCGGCCGCGCGAGCGCGCTGCTCATCCAGCCCGGCATGGCGGACTGGATCCGCTACAAGCTCGATCAGCAGGTCGACCATATCCTGGTGGACGAGGCGCAGGACACCAATGACGCGCAGTGGGACATCGTCTGGTCCATCGTCGAGGAGTTCCTCGAGGTTGAGCCCGACGAGCAGGCGCGGCTGCGCACCCTGTTCGTGGTGGGCGATACCAAGCAGGCGATCTTCGGCTTTCAGGGCACCAGTCCCGAGGCCTTTTCCAGCGCCCTGCAGCGCTTCCGCGAGGCAACCGAGCGCGTCGGCCACCCCTTCGCCGAATTGCCTTTGGCCCGCAGCTTCCGCTCCATGCCGGCCGTGCTCGATGTCGTCGACGCGGTGCTGGACGCGGTGGGGCATGATCGCCTGGGGCTGGAGTCGCCGTCCGCCCCCCATCAGGCCGCCCGCCAGCATCCCGGCGAGGTGCTGCTGCTTCCGCCGACCTCATTGCTGCCGAGCGAGAGCGATGAGGACGGCGAGGCTGACGAGACTGCCGGCGAGGGAGAGGAAGACTGGCTGGCCGATCACCAGCGCCGCCATGCCGAGAAGATCGCGCGGCTGGTCAAGGGCATGATCGGCACGCCGCTGGCCACGCAAGGTCGCCCGGCGCGCGCCGGCGATGTGCTGATCCTGCTCCGTAGCCGCAGCGCGCTCTCCCGGCTGATCGTCGCGCGGCTGTATGAGGCGGGGGTGCCGGTGGCGGGTGTGGACCGGCTGCGGCTTCAGGCCCCGCTCGCCGTGCGCGATCTGTTGGCGGCCCTGCGCTTTGCGGTGCAGCCCGAAGACGATCTCAATCTCGCCAACCTGCTGGTCTCGCCGCTGATCGGCTGGACGCAGGATGAATTGCTGGCGCGCGCCGTCCCGCGCGATGGCTCGCTGTGGAGCCATGTCCGGGCCACGTTGGCGGCGGAGCTTCAGGCCCCGCTGCGCACGCTGCTGGGGCAGGCCGATTTCACGACGCCCTATCGCTATCTCGAGGCCATTCTCTCCGGCGCCATGGACGGTCGGCGCAAGCTGATCGCCCGGCTCGGCGAGGAAGCGCGCGATGCCATTGACGAGCTGCTCAATGTCGCTCTGGGCTTCGAGGCCGACGATCATCCCTCGCTGCAGCGGTTCATCGACTGGTTCGACCGTGGCGACGCGGACATCAAGCGCGAACTGGGCGAGGGCGGTGACATGGTGCGGGTGATGACCGTGCATGGCGCCAAGGGGCTGGAGGCGCCCATCGTCATTCTGGCCGATGCCGCCTTTGATCCCAGCCAGCGCCCCCGCGCCGACGCCGTGAGCCTGCCGGTGACCGAGGCCGCCCGCTTGCCGCTCATCCGCCCCGCCAAGGGCGAAGCCGCGCCGGCGATCGAACAAGCCATGCAGTCCGCCGAGCGGCTCGACATGGAGGAGCATTGGCGCTTGCTCTATGTCGGCCTCACGCGCGCAGAAGAGCGGCTGATCGTCACCGGATCGCTCGGCAGCCGCGCCAAGGGCGAGCCGCCCCGCGAAAGCTGGTATCAGGCCGTCGATCTGGCGATGCGGACGCTCGGGGCCGCCGATGCGGACGTGCCCGACTGGGGCAAATCCCTGCGCTGGTCGGGCCCGGCGGATCTCGCCCCAGCCAAGCCCAAGAAGGTACGCGAGTCAGACGCCAGCAGCGCAGAACCCGCGCTGCCCGCCTGGCTGCGCGCACCGGCGCCGCAGGAAGCACGGCCGCCGCGTCCGCTGTCTCCCTCCGCACTGGTCGAGGATGATGTGCCCAATCCACCGCCGGATGCCGCCATGCGTGCGGCGGCAGAGCGGGGGCGGCTTCTCCATGCGCTGTTCGAGCGTCTGCCGGATCTGCCGGCCGCCCAGCGTTCCGCCGCCGCCCTGCGCTGGCTGGAGCGTGCCGGCGTGGCCGATGCCGGGATGCGCGCGGACCTGCTCGCGCATGTCAGCGCAGTGCTGGACGACCCTGACCATGCCGCGCTGTTCGGCCCGGACGCACTTGCAGAGGCGCCAATCGCCGCCGTGGTGGCCGGGCAGGTGATCGCGGGAACAGTGGACCGGTTGCTGGTGACGGATGATCTCGTTCATATCGTTGATTTCAAGACCGGACGGCATGTCCCTGACAATGCGCTAGATTTGCCTGTGACGCATGTCCGTCAGATGGCGGCCTATGCGGCTGCGATGGCCGAAATTTTCCCAAGTCGTCCGCAACGGGTCAGCCTGCTCTACACGGCGGCGCCCCGGCTCATCGATCTGCCACCGGCCATGCTTGACGCGCACAAGCCCTCCTTGCTGGCACAGGAGCACAAGTTGGGCAGCACTGACCTTGAGGCCGACGCTTCGGCAACCTAGATAGGCGTTCGACAGAAGGAGTTTCGACGATGGCTACCAAGGCAATTTCCGACGCCAGCTTCCATGAGGACGTGATTGCGTCCGACAAGCCCGTTCTGGTCGATTTCTGGGCGGAATGGTGCGGCCCGTGCAAGATGATCGGACCCGCTCTGGAGGAAATCAGCGAGGAACTGGGCGAGAAGGTGACCATCGCCAAGCTCAATATCGATGACCATCCCGATGCGCCGACTCGCTATGGTGTGCGCGGCATCCCCACGATGATCCTGTTCAAGAATGGCGCGCCGGCTGCCACCAAGGTTGGTGCCGCCCCCAAGAGCGCGCTCAAGGGCTGGATCGAAGGCGAACTGTAAGGCAACCGACCACCATTGGCGGTGAACCGAAGAAAGGGCGCCAAACGGCGCCCTTTTTGTTTTCAGTTATCGTTAAAAAACAGCATTTTGTGCTGGGTATTGATTAACCGTACAGAACCGCCGCTGCGCGATCCCACAGAGCCGGAGACGCCGCCGCAAGCAGGCCGCGCCCCGGATCGGCCGCCAGCCGATAGGGTGAGCTATCCGGGCGGGCGACACGGCCACCCGCCTCGTTGACGAACAGCGCGCCGGGAGCGTGGTCCCAAGGCAAGGTGCGCTCGAAGGCCGCGAGATCATGCACGCCCAGCACGATGCGGGGATATTGCTCCCCGGCACAGCGCGGAATGTCGGCAATGGCGAACTCGCCTTCGACGCGGTCGATCATCGCCTGCCGGTCGGCGGGGTTCAGGAACAGCACCGACAGTCCGGCGACCGGGATATCCGCACCGCTCTCCCTGGCCGCGACCCGTTCGCCATCGATCCACGCCCCCTGTCCGAGCGAGGCCTCGCACAGGCGCCCGGTCAGCGGATCAAGAATCCAGCCCGCCTGGATCACGCCGGCATCGGCCAGCGCGACCATGATGGCAAAGGGCGGCTTTCCGGAAGCGAAATTCGCTGTCCCATCAATGGGATCGATCACCCAGTTGAGGCCGGTTTCGAGCTTTTCAGTAAGGCCGGGGTCGGTCGCGCAGGCTTCCTCGCCGACAAGGCCCGCCTCGGGCAGGATGCGGCTCAGCCCCTCGTTGAGGCGCAACTCGGCTTCGCGGTCGGCAATGGTCACCAGCTCGCCGACCGTCTTTTCCTCCACCTCATGATTGGCAAGGTTCTGGTAGCGCGGCAGGACAACGTCGCGCGCGACATCACGCAGGAGCGCGCTGACGGCGCTGCTGAGGCTGTTCATGAGGCTTAGCTCCGGTAATCGGCGTTGATCGAGATGTAGCCATGGGTGAGATCGCAGGTCCACACGGTCGCGCGGCCTGTGCCCAGCCCAAGGTCGACACCGATGCGGACATCCTGCCCCTTGAGATGCGCTGCCACCGGGGCCTCGTCATAACTGTCCACGGCAAGCCCCTCCTGCGCCACCCATTTGTCGGCAAAGCGGATGGCCAGCTTGTCGCGATCCGCCGGCTCGCCGGCCTTGCCGACCGCCATGACTACGCGGCCCCAATTGGCGTCTTCTCCGGCGATTGCCGTCTTCACCAGCGGGGAATTGGCGATGGAGAGTCCGATGCGCCGGGCGCTCTCGTCGCTGACGGCACCGGTCACCTCCACCTCGATGAACTTTTGCGCCCCTTCGCCATCACGCACCACCAGCTGCGCGAGCTGCGTGCAGATGTCATTGAGCGCCGCCTGAAACGCGTCGGCACCGGCATCGTCCGTGCTCGTAAGGGGGACGTTGCCGGCCTTGCCGGTCGCGAAGAGCAGCACGGTGTCGCTGGTGGAGGTGTCGCCATCCACGGTGATGCACGAGAAGCTGCGCCGGTTGGCGGCGCTCAGCATCTGCTGGAGCAAATCGGGGGCGATGGCGGCATCGGTGAAGATATAGCCCAGCATCGTCGCCATATCAGGTGCGATCATGCCCGAGCCCTTGATGATGCCGGAGAGGCGGACGGTCTTGTCGCCGATCACCGCGCTTGTCGTCGCACCTTTGGCAAAAGTGTCGGTGGTGCCGATGGTCTCGGCCGCCTGCTCCCAGGTGCAGGGCGTAGCGGCCAGTGCCGCCTCGACGCCAGCGCGGGCCTTGTCGCGGGGCAGGGGCACGCCGATCACCCCGGTCGAGCTCACAAACACGTCGCTGGCGGCGCAACCCAGGTGCCCGGCGACCTGATCGCGAATCTGGTCCACGGCTTCGCGCCCCCGAAAACCGGTGAAGGCGTTGCTGTTTCCGGCATTGACGATCAATGCGCGCGCCTTGCCCTGCGCGGCGCTTTCGCGGCCAAGCTCGACCTCGGTCGAGCAGCAGACGTTCCGGGTGAAGACGCCGGCCACAGCGGTGCCTTCCGCCAGTTCCACATAAGTGAGGTCGCAGCGATCCCATTGCTTGTATCGGGCGCGGGCGACGCGCGGCGTCACGCCGGCAATATCCGGGAGGGCGGGGAAGGGGCGAGCGAGAGGCGATCGATCAGTCATGCCGCGCGATTAGCGCAAGATGGGGCAGGGGCCAATGCTTCTGGTGCGGCTATCGATATGGTCAGGGTGAGCGGTTGCGCCTTGGCGGAAGCGGTGGTCCTCGGCGCGCCCGAAGCGATCGAGGACGACTATGCGCATGTCGAGGTTCCGCCGCCTTATGATCCGGCAAAAGATGCCCTGAAAGCGCCAGCAACGCGGGCCAGGCTGCAGGGAGCCGTGCCAGCCGTCGACTATCCTCGCCCGGCGTAACGGCTGGGAAGACGCGACCGTCATCCATTTCACCGTCGGTGAGACCGGCCAGCCTTCCGATCGCAGGCTGGTGGAAAGCAGCGGTCGTGATGTGCTGGACAAGGCCTCATGCGAGATGATCACGACGCGTGCGCGGTACACGCCGGCGCGCGATGCGCTGGGCCAGCCCGTGATGAGCGGCTTTAACCAGCGTATTCACTGGCGGCTGGAGGAGTGATGCGCGCCGAGTTTGCGCCATAAAAAGCGCCCGGGTCTCCCCGGGCGCTCATCTCTCCGACTGGTGAGAGAGGGTTGAAACGGATCAGGCGGCGTTCTTGTCGCTTGAGAGGTCAATAACCTCGCCCTTGCCGTTAATGGCGATCTTGCGCGGCTTCATCGCATCCGGCACCTCACGGACCAGCTCTACGATGAGCAGGCCGTCGGCGAGGTCGGCGCGCTCGACGCGCACGAAGTCGGCCAGCTCGAACCGGCGCTCGAAGCTGCGGTTCGCGATGCCGAGGTGAAGATAATTGGCGCGCTCGCTCTCCGCGACCTCGGCTTTGCGACCAGTGATCTGGAGCAGGTTCTGCTGCGCCGTGATGTCGATTTCTTCCGCCTTGAAACCGGCGACGGCGACCGTCACGCGATAGCGATCCTCATCAAGGCGCTCGATGTTATAGGGCGGATAATTGTCCGTCTGCTGCAGGCGCGCGCTGTTCTCGATAAGGTCGAACAGGCGATCGAAGCCGACAGTGGAGCGGCGATAGGGAGTCAAATCAAAGCCACGCATAATCAAATCCTCCATTGGAGCGTGTTTGAACTGCGATGCCAGGCCCGAAGTCGGCGCCCGGTGCATCAGCCGATCCCCATCATGGGCGACCGGACAGGGCAGAGATATGCGCGCGCCATGCCCTTTCAAGAGGGGCAGGTGAGGCGACTGATCATGATTTTTGCACAGCCAAGCGGTGCCGCTCGCGCTGACATCATCCGGCAACAATCGGGTGCTAGGCGTGCGGGGAAGATCGCCACAAAGACTAAGCGCCCAGATCGTTGCCGATCCGGGCGCCCGTGGACGATTAATCGTCTCCCCCTTTGGCGTCGCTTCCGCTCACCTGTCCGGCCCCCTCAAGCGAGTCAGGCGGGATGCGACATCCCTGAACCACGGCCTGCTATGATTGCCTGTGTTTCGCCGCTGACGCTAGGATGGCGCACGGCGGCTGTCATCAGGCAAGTTACGACGCTACGAAATTGTTAAGCGCCCTGTGCCATATCCGCAACAGGCGCGCCATGCCCCCGGTCAGGCCGCAGGGCCTTGCCACTCCCTCCCCCGCACCATAGAGGTGCGCAGACTGTCCCCCCGCGAGGCTTCTGCCCCTGCCATGATCCTCAATCGTTACGAACGCATGATCGCCCGGCGCTACCTGCTGCCTGGCAAGGGCGAGGGATTCATCTTCCTCGTCGCCTCCATCAGCCTCGTCGCGGTGATGCTGGGCGTGGGCGCGCTGATCGTCGTGATGAGCGTGATGAATGGCTTTCGGGCCGAGCTGTTCGACAAGATCGTGGGTTTGAATGGCCATGCGGTGGTGCAGGGCTATGGCGGGCGGCTGGACAATTGGGAGGAGATCGCGCGGCAGTCGCGAGCCACGCCTGGTGTGACCAGCGCGACCCCTCTGATCGAGCAGCCGCTGCTGGCGACGTTTAACGGCCGCGTGGAAGCGGCCCTGATTCGCGGCATGACGGAAGCGGATATTCACGACAATGCCTCGCTCTCCGGTAAGGTGCTGGCAGGCTCGCTCAAGGATGTGCGGGCCGGCAGTGGCAAGGTGGCGATCGGCTCCCGCCTGGCCGAGGCGCTGGGCGTGGGCGTTGGCCAGTCGATCAGCGTCATTAATCCGGCCGGGCGCTCGACGCCCTTCGGCACGGTGCCGCGCCAGCTCCCCTATGAGATCGGCGCCATCTTCGAGATCGGCATCTACGATTATGACAAGGCGTTCGTGATCATGCCGATGCAGGATGCGCAGACCCTGCTGCTGATGGGCGACAAGGTCGGTATGGTCGAGCTGCAGACGGAAGATCCGGACCGGGTCGGCGAGATCCTGGCGCCACTGGCCAAGCAGGTAGCGACGCAAGGCCAGGTGATCGACTGGCGGCAGATGAATGCCAGCCTGTTCGAGGCCTTGCAGGTGGACCGTGTGGTCTCCTTCGTCATCCTCTCGCTGATCATTCTCGTCGCGGTGTTCAACATTCTCTCCTCCCTGATCATGCTGGTCCGCGCCAAGACGCGCGACATCGCGATTCTGCGCACGATGGGCGCGACTCGCGCCAGCCTGTTGCGGATTTTCGTGACAGTGGGCGTGACCATCGGCACGCTCGGCACCGGCGCGGGGCTTGTCCTTGGCTCGGTGATCCTGTTCTTCCGTCAGGGCATTGTCGATGGCGTGCAGATGCTCACCGGCCAGCAGCTCTGGGACCCGTCGATCCGCTTCCTGACCTCGCTGCCGTCCAAGCCCGATCCGGTCGAGATCGGCGCGATCTGCATCATGGCGGTGGGCTTCAGCTTCCTCGCCACGCTTTATCCGGCCTTCAAGGCTGCCAATACCGACCCCGTACAGGTGCTGCGCTATGAGTGAGGTGCTCTCCGTTCACAGCCTGTCGCGCAGCTTCACGCAGGGCGGCGCCAAGATCGACGTGCTGCGCGGCGTGGACCTGAACGTTCAGGCCGGCGAGATCGTGGCGCTGCTCGGCCCGTCCGGCTCCGGCAAGTCGACCATGTTGCAGGCGATCGGGCTGCTGGAGGGCGGCTTTGGCGGCTCGATCCGCCTCTGCGGCGTTGAAGTTGCAAGCGAGGGCAATGATGGCCGCACGACGCTGCGGCGGGAGAAGCTCGGCTTCGTCTATCAGTTCCATCATCTGCTGCCGGATTTCAGCGCGGTCGAGAATGTCATCCTCCCGCAGCTGATCCTCGGCAAGAGCAAGGCTGAGGCGCGGGCGCGTGCGGAAAGCCTGCTCACCAGCCTTGGTCTCGGGCATCGGCTCGAGCACAAGCCCAGCCAGCTTTCCGGCGGCGAGCAACAGCGCGTCGCGGTGGCCCGGGCCCTTGCCAATCGACCGGCGCTGGTGCTGGCAGATGAGCCGACCGGCAATCTGGATGAGCGCACGGCCGATGTGGTGCTGGACGAATTCATCCGGCTGGTCCGCGAGCAGGGCTCAGCCGCGCTCATCGCAACGCATAATGAGCGGCTGGCGGCACGGATGGACCGGATCGTTCGGCTGCATGACGGGTTTCTCGATTAGCGATTTGTGCCGGCGCGCCATGGTGGCCGGCGGCACGCGACAGGAGACGACTCATGGCAACCATCGTGATCGCCGGCGCCAATCGGGGCATCGGCCTGGAACTGGCGCGGCAATATGCGCAGGACGGGCATGATGTGATCCGCGCCATGCGCGGCGAAGACCGGGCCGACCCCATCTTCGGCACCACCATGGCGCTGGATGTGGCGGATGCGCAATCGGTCAGCAAGTTCGCTGCGGCGCTCGATGGCAGGCCGGTCGACCTGCTGCTTGCCAATGCCGGAGTGATCGGCCCCGAGCGTCAGAGCAGCACGGACATGGACTTCGATGGCTTCCTGCGCACGCTCGATGTGAACGTGCTCGGCCCGCTGCGGGTGATCCAGGCACTGCTGCCCAATTTGCGCAGGGCGGCTCATCCCCGCGTGGCGGTGACCTCCAGCCGCATGGGGTCGATGGCCGCGCCGCAGTCGGGCCATCTCGCCTATCGTGCCTCCAAGGCGGCGGTCAACAAGATCGTCCAGTGCCTCGCCGCCGATCTGGCAGGCGAGGGGATTGCGGTGGCCTCCCTCCACCCCGGCTGGGTGCGCACCGATATGGGTGGCCCCGGCGCGGACATCGACGTCGAGACCAGCGCGGCGGGGCTGCGGCAGGTGCTCGATGGCCTGAGCATGGCGAACACGGGCCGCTTCTGGGCCTATGATGGCGAAGTGCTGGACTGGTAATCGCCGACGCTTTCAGCCTCGCGCCTGAACCGCTCAGGCGCAGCCTATTTTTGAACGGATCGGCGCCTGATTAGCGCCCCAGGCCTTTCAGCTTGGCCATGTCGATGGCAGCGACGGCGGCCTTCAATTCGTCGATGCTGCCCGCGTCGCCCTCTGCCTCGACCATGAAGCGCTTGTCGACCGTGGTTGCGAACGATCCGTTGCCGGCGCCGCGGTCCCACCGCTCGATGACCATATTGTCGTCCACCGTCGTGGTGCGCTCGTAGCTGTCGCCATCCTCACGGTTGGATTCAACGCCCATGGCGCTCGCCATGCCGGCAATCGCGCCCATCGCCGCCATATCGGAGACCTTGAGGGTGAAGCGCTTGCCACCTGCCTCATAGCTTGCCTCGGCCTGGCTGGTGGGGCCGGCCTTGACGCTGCTGATCGCCGTGCGCTGATAGACACCGATGCTGGCAGGCAGGAGCGCCTGCAATTGCGCCGGCGCGACGGCTTCACGGGTCTGCGCGGCTTCCATGTCGCGCGCTGCCTGCTCGATCTTGCCGGTATCGATGTTGCCGACGCCGGGCAGGGTAATCGTATCGCCATCTTCGGTCGTCACCGTGCCGCCGCCCAGGCTTCCCGAGGGCGAGAAGCCGAAGGTGCGGCCCACCGTGGCGGTGATCGCGCCGATGACGATATAGATCACCAGCACGCACAGCACCGTCACGATCGTGTAGGTCAGCGCCTTCTCGGGCAGCACTTTCATCAGCGGGGCCGCGCCGACATAGAAGAGATAGAAAGAATAGAGGCCGAGAATTCCAAGGAAGCTGAGCGACGGCATGATACTGAAGATGCCGGCTAGCCAACTGGCCGTCATCGAATAGGCGACGAGCTTGAAGGCGTTGCGAGAACTGCCGACGCCGCCGAATTTGGGCGCGAGCTTGTTGGCGATGAAGCTGATGAGGAACAGGCTGACCAGCGCCAGAATGAAGCTCGTCACCGCCATGGAGAGGCCGCCCATCAGCGACGGGCGATAGCTGAAGCCGAACGCGCCGAAGCCGAAGAGCTGGCCGCCGACGAAGGCCGCGATCGGGCTGATCCCCGCCAGTGGCAGGGCGTAGTTGGTGAAGATGTCACCGCTCGGCGTCGTCTCCGCCGCAATCACCGGCCATTCCGCCTTGGGCTTGAGAATGATCGCCTTCGCGCGTTCCATGAGCGATGGCGCCCTGCCACCCGTCGGTTCGATGTCCATAATCCCGTCCCCTGTTTCTGCGACTCATTGAACCATCTTGGGTCCGGGGCGCAAGTCCTTGCAAGATCGGGCGTTCAGGGGGATTGCGGGAATGACCCAGTGCCGGCGGTCTCAGTGGTGCAAAGCCTGTGGGTAACTTGCGCGCGGCCCTTTCCAGATGGGCGCCAAGGCCCCATAACAGCGGTCATGCCGCACCAGCCCTATGTTCCGCTCCGTAACCTGTCGGCCTACACCCTGCTGGAAGGCGCGATTGCGCCCAAGCAGCTTGCCGCGCGGGCCAAGGAGCTGGGCTTTCCTGCCGCCGCGCTAACCGATCGGAACGGCCTCTATGCGGCCATGGCCTTCTCGGATGCGGCGGCGAAGGCCGGCGTGCAGCCGATCATCGGCACGACGCTTGCGGTGGCGCGCCCCGGCCGGCCGGACAATGCGCCGGTGCAGATCGACTGGCTGGTCCTGCTGGCGCAGGATGATGTCGGCTATGGCAATCTTTGCGCGCTGGCGAGCCGCGCCCATGTCGAGCGGCCGGAAATGGAGGAGGCGCATGTCTCCTTCGAGGCGCTGGAGCGCCATGCCGACGGTCTTATCTGCCTGACGGCCAGCGGCGAAGGTGCACTCGCCCGGTTGCTGGCGGAGGGCCTGCCGGAGGAAGCCGGTCGCTATCTGGGCCGTCTCTCCGCGCTGTTCGGCGATCGCCTCTATATCGAGCTGTCCCGCACGGACGATGCGATCATGGCGGCGGCGGAAGACGCGCTGATCGACCTCGCTTATGCGCGCAACCTGCCGCTCGTGGCTACCAATCCCGCCTGTTATGCCGATGCCGGCTTCCATCCGGCCCATGACGTGCTGCTCTGCATCGCCAACAGCAGCTATGTGGAGAGCGAGGACCGCCCGAAAAGTTCGCCGCAAAGCTGGATGAAGCCGGCCGATGCGATGCAGCAATTGTTCGCCGATCTGCCGGAGGCCATCGCCAACACCCTTGTCGTTGCGCAGCGCTGCGCGGTGATGGCGCCCAAGCGCAAGCCGATCCTGCCCAGCCTCGCCGGCGACCGCGACGGTGAGGAGGCGCAGTTGCGCGTCGATGCGACGGCGGGTCTGGTCGGGCGCCTGCGCAAGATCCACCAGCAGACGCATGGCGAGGCCGCGGCCGAGCTTGACGAAGCTGCGCTGCGGGCGCGCTATCCGGATTATTTCACCCGGCTCGATTTCGAGCTGGATATCATCATCCAGATGGGCTTCCCCGGCTACTTCCTGATCGTGGCCGACTTTATCAAATGGGCCAAGGCGCAAGATATTCCGGTGGGGCCGGGGCGTGGTTCGGGCGCTGGCTCGGTCGTCGCCTGGGCGCTGACGATCACCGATCTTGATCCGCTGGCGCTGGGCTTGCTGTTCGAGCGCTTCCTCAATCCCGAGCGCGTCTCGATGCCGGACTTCGACATCGACTTCTGCGAAACTCGGCGTGGTGAAGTCATTCGCTATGTGCAGGGCAAATATGGCCATGATCAGGTCGCGCAGATCATCACCTTCGGTACGTTGAAGGCGCGCGCGGCACTCAAGGATACCGGCCGCGTGCTGCAGATGGGCTATAATCAGGTCGATCGGCTGGCCAAGCTGGTTCCCAATCACCCCACCGACCCATGGACGCTGGAGCGAACGATGAACGGCTCCGCCGAGTTCGTGGCCGAATATAAGGCGGACGGGCAGATTAAGCGGCTGGTCGATCAGGCGATGATGCTGGAAGGCCTGCCGCGCAACAGCTCCACCCACGCCGCCGGCGTGGTGATCGGCGACCGTCCGTTGTCGGAGCTGATCCCGCTCTACCGTGATCCCAAGTCCGACATGCCGGTGACCCAGTTCGACATGAAATATGTCGAGAGCGCCGGGCTGGTGAAGTTCGACTTTCTGGGCCTCAAGACCCTCTCGGTGCTCCAGCGCGCGGTCAAGCTGCTCGCCAAGCGCGGTGTTAGCGTCGATCTGGAAGGGCTGAGCTGGGACGACGCGAAAGTCTACGATCTGCTCAAGCGCGGCGACACGGTCGGCGTGTTCCAGCTGGAATCCGAGGGCATGCGCAAGACGCTCGCCGCCGTGAAGCCGACCAATTTCGGCGACATCATCGCGCTCGTCTCGCTCTACCGGCCCGGCCCGATGGACAATATCCCGCTGTTCGGACGCCGTAAGAATGGCGAGGAGGCGATTGAATATCCGCATGATCTTCTCGAGCCGATCCTGAACGAGACCTACGGCATCTTCGTCTATCAGGAACAGGTGATGCAGGCCGCGCAGATACTTGCCGGCTACTCGCTCGGCGGCGCCGATCTGCTGCGCCGCGCCATGGGCAAGAAGGTGAAGGCGGAGATGGACGCCCAGCGCGCGACCTTCGTCGAAGGCTGCAAGGCGCACAACCAGATCGACAAGAAGAAGGCCAATGAGCTGTTCGACTTGATCGACAAGTTCGCCGGATATGGCTTCAACAAGAGCCACGCGGCCGCCTACGCGTTGCTCGCCTATCAGACCGCGTGGCTCAAGGCGCATTATCCGGCCGAATTCTACGCCGCCTCCATGGCCTTCGATATCCACCAGACGGACAAGCTGACCGTGTTCGTGGATGATATGCGCCGCATGGGGCTGACCTGCCTGCCGCCCGACATCAACGTGAGCGAAGCCGATTTCTCGGTGGAGCCGGACCCGGAGGACGCCAGCCGCCATGCCGTCCGTTATGCGCTTGGTGGCCTCAAGGGCGTGGGCGAGAAGGCGATGGAGACGCTGGTTGAGGAGCGGGTCCGGGGCGGCGCGTTTCGCGATCTCGATGATCTGGCCGGGCGGATCGAGCCGCGCCTGCTCAATCGCCGGCAGCTTGAGAGTCTCGCGGCGGCCGGCGCCTTCGACAGCCTGGGGCTGGACCGCGCGGTGGTCCATGCCGCGGCCGAGGCGCTGCTGGCGGTTGCCGCCAAAGCCGCCGAGCAGCGCGAGAGCGGGCAGGGCGGTTTGTTCGGCGGGGAGGATGTTTCCCATGCGGATGTGCCGCTGCCGGATGTGAAATGGGCCGCCGTCGAGCGCATGGCGCAGGAGAAGGAGGCGTTCGGCTTCTATTTCTCGGCGCACCCCGTGGACCGCTACCGCATCCTCGCGCGCGGCAAAGGCGTGCGCAGCTATGCGGAACTGTGCGGCCAGTCGGATGGCATTGGCGGGGGCGACCGCACGGGCGCGATGATGGCCGGGCTGATCGAGGATATACGCTGGCGCGAGACCAAGCGCGGCGCCCGCTATGCTTCGGCGACCTTCTCGGATTCGAGCGGGCAGTTCCAGGCCAGTTGCTTCGATGAGGAAAGCTGCAAGCTGCTCGCAACCCTGCACGAGAGCAACGAGTGCGCCCTGCTGACCGTGGAGCTGGATCGCCAGCCCGGTGAGGAGACCCCGCGCGTCACCGTGCGCAACGTCCAGTCCTTTGCGCGCCTCGCGGGCACGGCGCGAATGCGGATGGTCATTTCCGTGGAGGAGCCGAGCGCTATTCCTTCGCTCCGGCAGATGCTGGGCGAACGGCGCGGCACGCGCTCGACGGTGGAGCTGGACGCGGCGCTGCCCGATGGCGGGCGGGCGCGGGTCATCCTCGGCGAGGATTTTCAGCTCGATGCAGAGCTTGGCGAGCGCGTGGAAACGGTGCGCGGTGTGACCAAGGTGGTGCTCGCTCAGCACGGCCCACAGCTGGCGTTGGTCGCCTCCCGCTAAACCGTGCCTGACGCGCGATGTGTTGCACTGCACAGCGCGGGAGCGCGAACCAACGCGGCTTTCCTCGCCTCGTGAGCACAATTGAACGCAGCGCTATTGTGCGTTTGCGAAATGTTAACCATCGCAACGGCGGGGGTGCCATCCCGTTCCATCGGGTGGCGCCGGGGGTGACTCTTAGGATTTGGGAGTTACCGATGAAAACTATGTACAAACTGCCGCTTGTCACAGCGGCGCTCATGGCCGGAGCCGCCTTGGCGGCACCATCACAGGCCGCAATCATCAGCTTCGATGGTCTCTCCGGATCGGGTGATCCGTTCACCAGCTACACGCAGGATGGGTTTACCTTCGCCAATGTGCTGGGGTCTTCCGTGGTCGATACCGGCTCGGGCAATAGCGCGCCCAGCGTCGGCTTTGGCGGCGGGACGGCGCTCAGCCTGTTCGATCTGACGGCGGGCGGCGCGAGCTTCACGCTGGACAGCTTCGATCTGGCGACCGTGGACAGCAACCTGCTCTACAGCGTGACCGGCTTTGCGGGTCAGGTGCCGGTGTTCAGCCTGCTCTCGACCTTCTCCGGGGATTTCTCCACCATCGCCGGCGCCAGTAATTTGGTTGACCGGGTCGTCTTCGGCTTCGTCGTCGGTGGCGCTTCGGCGAACATCGACAATATTGCCGTAAACGGAACCAACGCTCCGCCGGTGCCCGAGCCGGCTGTCTGGGCCATGCTGGTCATCGGCTTCGGCGCGGTTGGCTACACGTTGAGGGGGCGCAAGGCGACGATGCGCGTGTCCTTCAACTGATCTGACATAGCCGAAGGGCGGTCTGTTCATCGCAGCATGCTGAACAGATCGCCCTGATCGGATGGCGGCACGAACAGGTCATGCCGCAGCGCAAGGCGGCCCTTGCCAAGGCCATGGCGTGCCTGAGCGACGCGGAAGCGGGTGCCGATCAGCTCCGCATAAGCCCCGGACCCGCGCATGCGCGTGCCGAAATTGGGATCATTGTCGCGCCCGCCCCGCATCGACTGAATGAGGCTCATCACCTTGGCGGCCCGGTCTGGATAATGTGCCTCGAGCCAGTCCCGGAATAACGGCGCGACCTCGAAGGGCAGCCGCACCGGAATGAACGAGACCGATTGCGCGCCCGCCTCTGCGGCCGCCGCGACAAGCGCCTCGATCTCATGATCGTTGATCGCCGGGATCATCGGTGACAGGCTGGCATGGGCCGGCACCCCCGCCTGTGAGAGCCCGCGGATCGCCGCGAGCCGACTGGCAGGCGAGGGCGCGCGCGGCTCCAGCTTGCGGTGCAGCCCGGCATCCAGCGTGGTCAGCGAAATCGCCACCGCGACCAGCCCCTGCGCCGCCATCGGCGCCAGCAGATCGAGATCCCGCAACACCCGGTTGGATTTGGTGGTGATCATCAGCGGATGGCGGCAGTCCGCCAGCACCTCGATGCACGCCCGCGTGATGCGATACCGCGCTTCGATGGGCTGATAGGGGTCGGTGTTCGTCCCCATCGCGATGGTCTTCACCAGATAAGCACGCTTGGCGAGTTCCTGCCGCAGCAGCCTGGCCGCGTCCGGCTTGGCGAACAACCGGCTCTCGAAGTCCAGCCCCGGCGAGAGATCGAACCGGGCATGGCTCGGCCGCGCAAAGCAATAAATGCACCCATGTTCGCAGCCCCGATAGGCATTCACCGATTGCTCAAACCCAATGTCGGGGGAATTGTTCCGGGTGATGATCGTGCGCGCCTGCTCCAGCGTCACGGTGGTGCGCAGGGGGGGCGGCTGATCCTCCTCGTCCGCCAGTCGCGCATCCAGCCAGTCGCCATCCACCTCGCGCGCGGGCAGGTGGAAACGGCTCGATACCTCGTTGGCCGGGGCGCCGCGCCCCTTGATCGCACTCATGCGTCAATAGAACATATGAAGAACATATCTGCAATAGGCTTTGCGGTGTGGCGATGTCCGCTTCATCGCGATAAGGCCGTGGCGGTAACGAGCAATGGGGACGACGATGAAGACGACCGCTTGGATTTCCGCTGCGGCATGTGCGTTTGTGATGATGACGGCGCCCGCTCATGCGGCCGATGAGGAACCGTGCGGCAAGGGGCTCGTCTGCGCCAATGCGCCCGAGACGGTGGTGAAGGCGATCCAGGACGCCGGCTACAAGGCCAGCCTGAGCAAGAGTGAGTCGAGCGGCAACCCGATGATCACCAGCGCGGCGAGCGGCTACAACTTCAACATCTATTTCTACGAATGCGAGGACGGCAAGAACTGCGCCTCGCTGCACTTCTCGACCAGCTTCGTGGATGACGGCAAGAACACGCCAGAGCTCGCCAATTTGTGGAACCGCAAGAACCGGTTCAGCCAGATGGCGGTGGACGAGGATGGCTCGCTCGACCTGACTTATGACGTGACGACCTATGGGGGCCTGACCCAGCGCAATTTCGCCGATGTCGTCGATTGGTGGCAGACGATGCTCGGCGCTCTCAACAGCTTCTTCCGCGAGCAGGGCCATATCGACTGACGGGCTTGCGCGATAAGGACAATTTCTGTGGGTAAGAGGTTTTAATCTCTTTTCATCCGTCCAGATGGGCGTAACCTCATGATGTTCTCCGTGAACCGAGAACCGTATCGAGGAGGCGCCCATGACCTAGCGATATTCACCTAAAGCATGTCATTCGGTCGATATGAAGACACGAAACGACGAGGATCTTTGGAGCGAAGCGCAAACGGTAAATCCATGCGCGCCTAGCCCTCGTACAGGTTGTTTCTCAAGATCCGATATCGCCCGATCGGTCCCACCTTTTTTAGGAGGTCGCCATGGCGTGTCTCAATCCTCTCACGAAAATGGGCTCAGATGGCCGTTGGCGTTGGTATTTTTCCGACGCTTTCGGAAACGCTATCTTCGAGTCCACTGGCATCTTCGCTTCGCGATCCGATGCCTTGAGGGATTTTGAAGCTATGTTGCCGATCATTCGGCAGCAGTTGATCTAATCTAACTTTGTTCACGGGGAACGCGGGCGGCCTCAGGCTGCCCGCAACACCGGGAGAAAAATTGTGGAAGTGGGAAGTATTCTGGTTGGGTTAGTTGCCTTGCTTATTGGGCTTGCTATCGGCTGGCTGATGCGCGCCCGCATGGCTGCCCCGGTAGAGGCCGAGCGCAAGGCTCTTGCCGACCGACTCGCCACCATTGAGGACATGCGCAACGCCGCGCTGCGCGACCTCGCGGTGGCGGCGAGCCGGGCGGAAGAAACGGACCTGTTGCGCGCGAAATTGGAGGACACCGATCGCGCGCGGGACGAGGCCGAACGGATGCTCGCGGCTGTGCAGGCCGATCAGAAGGCGCGGATGGAGGGCTTCGAGGCCCAAATTCGCGCGCTGGGTGAGGCGCGCGAGCAATTGTCTGCGCAGTTCAGCGAGACCGCCGGCAAGTTGCTGAACGAGGCGCAGCGCATGCTCATCGAGCGCGCCGATCAGCGCTTCCATCAGGCCCATGAGAAAAGCGAGGCCAGTCTCAAGGCGCTGTTGCAACCGGTCGAGACGACGCTGAAGCGCTATGAGGAAGGCCTCGGTAAGGTCGAGAAAGAGCGGGTGGACAGCTACGCCGCGCTGCGCGAGGCCGTCGAGCAGGTGCGGTTGGGCAGTGCCGAGGCGCGGGTGGAGACGGCGCGACTGGTGAATGCGCTGCGCTCCAGCCCCAAGGCGCGCGGGCGCTGGGGCGAGCAGCAATTGCGTAACGTGCTGGAAATGGCGGGGCTGAGCCAGTTCGCCGATTTCCGCTCGGAAGTTTCGGTGGATACTGCTGACGGGCGCTTGCGCCCGGACGTGATCGTGCGTCTGCCCGGGGGGCGGCAATTGGTAATCGACGCGAAGTGCTCACTCAATGCTTATCTGGAAGCGGCAGACGCTGTGGATGAGGTGGTGCGCACGGGGCATCTTAAGGCTCATGCCAGCGCAATCCGCAACCATGCGCAGCAGCTCGGTGCCAAGGACTACTGGACGCATTTTGGTCAAGCTGCCGATTATGTGGTCATGTTCATTCCTGGCGAGCATTTCCTCACTGCAGCGCTC
This sequence comes from Sphingobium sp. B12D2B, assembly GCF_025961775.1. Lineage (NCBI taxonomy): Bacteria > Pseudomonadati > Pseudomonadota > Alphaproteobacteria > Sphingomonadales > Sphingobiaceae > Sphingobium > Sphingobium sp. B12D2B. The sequence continues at coordinate 2,096,031 of NZ_JAOQOH010000001.1, read as the reverse complement.
GAACAAGACGATGGTTTGTGGGAATGGGCCTTCGAGAAGCGCGTCTTGCTGGCAACCCCGACCAATCTGGTTGCCATTGCGCGCACCGTGGCGAGCGTCTGGCGTCAGGAAAAAATGGAGGAAGAAGCGCAACAGGTCGCGGCTTTGGGTAAAGAGATGTATGAACGGCTCGCGGTGGCAGCCGGGCATCTCTCATCGCTCGGACGTAGTTTAAACGGATCAGTCGCGAGTTATAATAAGTTCGTCGCCAGCTTTGAGAATCGCGTGCTAGTGACTGGCCGGCGTTTTAAGGAGTTTAGCGTGGAAACTGGGTCGAGGGACATTGATGTCATAGAGCCGGTCGAGGCGCTTGGGCGCTTGCCAGCGCCATCACCCGTCGAAGGCGCCCCTCAAGAGGCCGATGCCATGGCCGGCGAGCGAGTGACAGGGCGCGCGGACTAGCGTCGTTCGACCAGGTGGCCTTCCGAAAGCGACGTCAGCACGATGTCGCGCACGGCATGCAGATCCTCGACGATGTGGGCGCACAGGTCCTGCATTTCTGATGTGGGCGCCATCAGATCCGGCACCATCACCGTCATCATGCCTGCCGCGGCTGCAGAGCGCACGCCATTGTGCGAATCCTCGAGGGCTAGGCAATCGGCGGGCGCGATGCCCAATCGCTCCGCGGCGAGGAGATAGGGATCGGGCGCCGGTTTTCCCGCCTGATAATCGCCGAACGCGACGACATGCATGAACCGATCCGCCAAACCATGATGCGCCAGATGATGCCGGACCTGCTCATGGCCTGAGGATGTGGCGATCGCGCGGGGCAACCCCGCTGCATCGAGCACATCGAGCAAGGCCACGACGCCGGGCTTGAGCGGCAAGTCCTGCGCCACGAACTGGTCGAAATAGGCCCGCACGCGATGCCGAAAATCATCGGCCGGAAAATCGCTGCCGAAATGGTCGAGCAAGTGCTGGCGCGCCGTCGGCCATGGGCACCCCAATGTGGCATTGAACAGCGCCTCGGTGATCGTATGACCGCCCTCATCGCCGGCGGAAAACATCGCCGCGCGATAGAGCATCTCGGTGTCGAACAGCACGCCGTCCATATCGAACACCACGGCTTTTGGGGGGCGGTCCAGCTTCATGCCTGCCTCATAGGCAGAGAGCAGGCGGGTTGGAAGCGCTGCGGTCTCACCGCCCTTCCAAGGCGCGCAAAAGCGCCTATGATCGTGACCATCAAGGGCAAAAGGAACGTCCATGTCTTTCAACGAAGCGTCCAACGAAGCCATTGCGGCCTCCCAGATAGACGCGACCATCGATGCGGCGCTGCCCGAACTGCTGGAGATCTACCGCGACCTGCACGCCAACCCGGAACTGAGCTTTCAGGAAGTACGCACCGCGGCGACGCTGGCGGCGCGGATGCGGGCGCTTGGCTTTGCCGTTACCGAGCAGGTCGGGCAGACGGGCGTCGTGGCTGTGCTGGAGAACGGCCCCGGCGCGGTGGTGATGATCCGGGCCGACATGGATGCGCTTCCGCTCGAGGAAAAGACCGGTCTGCCCTACGCCTCAAGGGTCCGGGCGACGACGCGCGACGGCATCGAGAGCCCGGTGATGCACGCCTGCGGCCACGATACTCACATGACGGCCTGGACCGGCGCGGCGCAGGCGCTGATTGGGCTGCGGGCGCGATGGTCGGGGACGCTGGTGATGATCCTGCAGCCGGCCGAGGAGATCGGTCTGGGCGCCAAGGCCATGCTGGACGATGGGTTGTTCACGCGCTTCCCCAAGCCGAGCCATGTCCTTGCCTTCCATGACAGCGCCGAGCTTGCATCCGGCACCATCGGCTACACGCCGGGCTGGATATTGGCGAATGTGGACAGCGTCGACCTCACCGTGCGCGGCCAGGGCGGCCATGGCGCCTATCCGCACAAGACCATCGACCCGATCGTGATCGCCGCGCGCATCGTCACCAGCCTGCAGACGCTGGTCAGCCGCGAGTGCGATCCGCAGGAGGCGGCCGTGGTCACGGTCGGCAGCTTCGTCGCCGGCGCCAAACACAATGTCATTCCGGACGAGGCAAAGCTGCTGATCACCGTGCGCAGCTATTCCGATGAGACGCGCGGGCGCCTGCTGGGCGGCATCGAACGGATCGCGCGGGGCGAGGCGATGGCGGCCGGCGTGCCGGAGGACCGGATGCCGATCATGGCGGTGGAGCAGGATTATACGCCCGCCACCTACAACACGCCGCAGTTCAGCGATCATGTCGCGGGCGTGCTGCGCGCCCATTTCGGCGCCGATCGGGTCCGCCAGGTGCCCTCGGTAATGGGCGGGGAAGATTTCGGCCAATATCACCGCGCCGATAGCAGCATCGAGAGCATGATCTTCTGGGTCGGAGGGGTGGACCCTGACAAGGTGGCCGCTGCGCAGCGCGGCGAGATCAGCCTGCCGTCGCTCCACAGCCCGCTCTGGACGCCCGATCCCCATGCGGTGATCGGCACGGCCGCAAAGGCGCTGACGGTGGCGGCGCTGGATATTTTTGGGAAATCGTAGGCTGACTTTGCCGGGGGGCATAGCTTATGTTTTTCGGTTCGAAATACGTTGGTCCGAAACAGCAAAATGCGGACCTTTAGGTCAGATTTCGAAATGCTGGCCAGGAAGCTCATCCTCCCCCTGCTGATCATGTTCACCGCGGCTTGCTCTAACGCGCTGCCAGATGACCAGTCCACGACTGATGCGCCGTCTCACGCCCCTCAAACGCAGGCGGAAGTCGCACCCATTGGCCGCGTCAACGACTTCGCCAACATCATTCCGGACAAGCAAGAAGCGGCACTTTCCAAGCGTCTGGCGCGGTTCGAGAAGACCACCCGTCATCAAATGGTTGTGGTGACCGTCAAATCTCTGGGCGGGCGGGATGTTTCAGAGTTCACCCGTGACCTTGCCAATGCATGGGGGATCGGCCGCAAGGATTATAATGACGGCGTGGTTCTGCTTGTCGCGCCTCACGAGCGGCACGTGCGGATCGAGGTTGGCTATGGGTTGGAACAAGCGTTGCCCAACTCACTTTGCAGAAAGATCATCGCCGAACGGATATTGCCGCGCTTCCGAGCGGGGCAGATGAGCATCGGGATTGACGCCAGTGTGAGCGCCCTGATTGACATTTTGACAACGCCGCGCTGAGCGGCCGGCCTCCCGCTTCGTCCGTCAAGATCACGCGCGCCTCAATAATGCGGTTTGCCGTCGTCGCCGCCAAAACCGGACTGCGGCGAGAAGTTTTCCGCGTGGGCAGGGGGCGGCGGTGCGGGAACATCCTCGGCGACCGGCTCGGGAAGCGAGACGCGAGCGGACTCCACGTCCAGCGTCGGGTTGGCATCGAAGAGGGGATCGGTCGATCCGGGCGCCTGTTCCACCATCGGCGGGGGCGGTGCCTCCGGGTCCGGCTCGGACTGCGCCTGTTCCACCGACGGTTCTGGGGCCTGCCCGCCGTTTGCCGCCACCTCTACCGCCGGGTCCGAAGGGAGGACATTGCTGATGCCCATCACAAGCATCGGGCCACCGATGATGAAGGCGAGGGCGATCAGCAGATAGATGCGGTTGGGCATGAATGGCTCCGGCTCGTCCGGTCTTCGCGGACGTGGGCATGATAAGCAAACAGGCTTAGCATCCGGTAAAAATCGGCATCGCGCACGGGCAGTCTGCGACGTTCAGCATATTTTTGCTATTTGACCATAAGTCGGACGGGTGTCGGATCATCTTACACTGACCTGTAAAGCGGGATGGCGGAGCTGCGGCGTGGGCGGCGTGATCTTCACGGCCGCGCAGTCGCTTAGCCCGGGGGGGGGATGCACATGGCTGTCTGGCTGATTGCCGGCCATCTGGGTCACGCGCTCGCGGCGATCCTGTTCGCCACGCTCGCGATCCTGATTTCGCGGCAGCCCCACCGGATTGCCGCGCCGCAGTTCGTCATCGTCGCGCTGGCGCTGACGGCGCTATGGTCGCTGCGGCACGCCTTTGTCGGCTTCAGCCCGCTCGGCCAATTGAGCGATGGAGTCACCGAGACCATGCGCAACGCGGCCTGGCTGGCGGCACTGGCCAGCCTTTCGCGGGTCTGGCGACCGGGCGGGCGGGCCGGCCCCAAGGTCGTGGTGCTGGCTCTGGCGCTTGTGCTCGCTGTTCAGCTGATTTTCGATCTGCAGATGGGCGAAGGCATTCGGTTTGATCGCCGCATTCTCGTTTATTTCGAAATGACCTGGATGTTGCGCGCTGCCTTCGCTCTGGGCGCGCTGCTCCTCCTGTTTCGCTGGAATACCGGGCGCGGTGACCCGGAATCGGCCCGCCGCGAGGGCTGGCTGGCCGCCGCGCTGGCCTGCATGTGGGCCTATGATTTCAACCATTATCTGCTGGTCTGGTTCGCCGAAGGGAGCATGACCCCGCTCGCGCCGATGCGCGGGTTCGTGATGGCGGTGCTGGCGATCATGCTCGCATTGGGCCTGCGCAGCGACGGCACGCGCGCCTTCGCGCTCTCGCGCACACTGAAGACCCGGCTCGTCTCTGCAGGCCTCGCGCTGTTCTATATCTGCGTCATCCTGCTGCTGGTCGGCTTGCTGAGCGGCATGAGCGCTCCCATGGCGCGCATCGTCCAGTTCGCGCTCCTGTTCACCCTTGCCGTCGCGGTCCTGGCCTTTCTGCCGTCGGCATCCATGCGCTCCTGGCTGCGGGGCGAAATCTCCAAGCATGTGTTCGCGCATCGATATGACTATCGCAGCCTCTGGCTCCGCTTCTCCGCCACGATGGATGGCGGAGACACGGATGACACCAGCCTCGATTGCCGGATCGCGCGGGCGATTACCCAGGCGGTCGATGCGCCTGCCGGTGCGCTGTATCTGAGGCAGGATGAGCATCTGGTCCGCGTCTGCGCCTATGCGTGGCCAGAGGCTAGCGCCCCGCCGCTGACCCTGCCACTCGCCGTCACCGACCGGATGGTTCCGGCCGGAAAGATCCTCGACATCGCACGCGAGGGACATGATCTGGGCGACCTTCTCCCGGCCTCGATGCTGGAGAGCCGTGTCGCTTGGGCACTTGCGCCGCTCATCTGCCGCGATGAGATCATCGGCGTGATGCTGCTCGCGGCACCGCCACGCTCTCGCGCGCTCGACTGGGAGGATTTTGACGTTCTGCGCGTCGTGTGCGGCGAAGCTGCCGCACGCGTCGCGGAGGAGCGCCATCGCGAGGCTTTGGCTGAAGCGCAGCGGTTCGAAGAGTTCAACCGTCGCTTCGCCTTCATCCTGCACGATCTCAAGAATCTCGTGAGCCAGATGACGCTGTTGGCCGGCAACGCCCGCCGCCACGCAGACAATCCGGCGTTCCGGGAAGATATGATCCTGACGCTGGAAGAAACTTCATCGCGGATGAACGACCTCATCCAGCGCCTTGGGCGTGGCGGGCAGGCACGCCCCTCCGAGCGCGAGGAACTGCTGCTGGGGCCATGGCTCGGCGATCTCGCCCGCGCCTGGGCCGGCGGCACGCGCAATGTCGTCGTGGAGGGCGCGCTCGACCAGCAGGTGATCGTCGACGCCGATAATCTGCAGCGCGCGCTCACCCATCTGGTGCGCAATGCCATCGAGGCCAGCCCGGATGAGGCCTTGGTGCGGATCGTCGTGGAGCAAGGCGATGCCGGGCTGGATCTTCACGTGATCGATCGGGGCAAGGGGATGAGCGCCGCCTTCATGCGCGACCGTCTGTTCCGCCCGTTCAGCTCGACCAAAGCCAATGGATTTGGCCTTGGCGCGCATGAGACGCGCGCGCTGGTCGAGGCGATGGGCGGCCGGCTTCTCGTCCAGAGTGTCGAAGGAGAAGGCAGCCAGTTCACGATCCGGCTGCCAGTCACCAGCCCAAGTGAGAACGCAACAGACATGCCGATGCGGAGTGCGATGTGATGGGGGATAGCCGCCCGAAATTGCTGATCGTCGAAGATGATCCAGGTCTGCAGCGCCAGTTGCGCTGGTCCTATGACGGTTATCACATCCTCATCGCCGGAGACCGGGAGGAGGCGATGGACATCCTGCGCGCAGAAGCGCCGCCGGTGGTCACGCTCGACCTGGGGTTGCCGCCGGACCCGGATGGAATCACCGAAGGCATGGCCGCGCTGGCGCAGATCCTGGCCGAAGCCCCGGCGACCAAGGTGATCGTAGCGTCCGGTCAGGGCGACCGCGCCAGTGCCCGGCGTGCGATCGGGCAGGGGGCGTGGGACTTCTACCAGAAGCCGCTCGACATCGACTCGCTGGGGCACATCGTCGCCCGCGCCTTCCACGTCCACACGCTGGAGCAGGAGAACCGGCGGCTTGCCGAGGCGGTCCCCGCCGATGCGCGGGTGCTCGGGCATATGATCACGGCATCGCCGGAAATGCTCAAGGTCGCGCGCATGATTGAGCGCGTGGCGAGCGCCAGCGTGTCCGTGATGCTGCTTGGCGCCAGCGGCACTGGCAAGGAGTTGCTCGCGCGCGGCCTGCACCAAAAGAGCGACCGCGCCGCCGGGCCGTTCGTCGCGATCAACTGCGCGGCGATCCCTGAGACGCTGCTGGAAAGCGAACTGTTCGGGCACGAGAAGGGTGCATTCACCGGTGCAGTCAAAACCACGCCCGGCAAGATCGAGCAGGCGCAGGGCGGCACGCTGTTCCTCGATGAAGTGGGCGACATTCCGCTGGCCCTGCAGGTGAAGCTGCTGCGCTTCTTGCAGGAGCGGACCATCGAGCGGATCGGCGGACGCCAGCAGATCGCGGTCGATTGCCGGATCGTTTGCGCGACCCACCAGAATCTGGAGGAGATGATCGCGCAGAGCCGCTTCCGCGAGGACCTCTATTACCGCTTGGCAGAGATCATCGTGCGCATCCCGGCTCTGGCGGAGCGAACCGGCGACGCCGTGCTGCTCGCACGCCATTTCGTCGCCCGCTTCGCTCCGGAACTGAATGCACAGGTGCGCGGCCTGGCCAGCGATGCCATTGCCGCCATCGATGCCTGGCACTGGCCGGGTAATGTGCGAGAGCTGGAAAACCGCGTCAAACGTGCGGTCATCCTGGCCGAGGGCAAGATGGTCACCGCAGGCGATCTTGATCTGGATGGAGCAGCTGGCGAGGATGGGCCGGTGGTCAATCTGCGCGCGGTCCGCGAGGCGGCCGATCAGGCGGCGATCCGGCGGGCCATTGCCCGGTCCGAGGGCAATATCTCAGGCGCGGCGCGGATGCTGGGGGTGAGCCGGCCGACGCTCTACGACCTCATGAAAAGCTATAATCTTCAGGGTTGAGCGGCTCGTGCCGGAGCGACCTCATGGCCACTCTGGCACGTCCAAACTCAAGCGGCGATCAGCGGCAGCGCGCGCCGCTGCGCTCGATTTCCCGACCGAGCAAAGCGCCACCAGCCGCACCGAGCACGGTGCCGAGCGTGCGGTCGCCCCGCGTGTCGATGGTCCGGCCGAGCAGTGCGCCACCGGCCGCGCCGATGATCAGGCCCGTCGTGCCGTTCGCGCGCTTGCAATAATAGCGGCCATCGTCGCCGCGCCATGTGCGCGTGTCGCGAGTGATCGGGCGGGGTTCGCGATAATAGCCGCGGTCGTCATACATACGGCTGGCGCCATGCCCGTGCCGGTGCTTGCTCTTATGGGCTTCCGCAGGGGCTGCGCTCATCATCACGCCGACGGCGGCGAGGGTAGCAAGGGCGGTCTTGATCATGTCTTGTCTCCGTTCAACCTGATGCGACAAGTCTGGCGAGGCCAACCGCAACGGCAGATGAACGAGAGATCAGACGCGATAGATCGATGGGTTGGGGCGACGGGCCGTGATCAACCAGTGGTTACGCGATCTCGCTCGATCAGCTCTTCCAGCGTGATTCCAATGCGATGCATCTGCTCGGAGACGCCCGGCCAGACCGCGCTGAAGAAGCGTTCGCGCTCCATCGCCCGCAAGCGCCGCGATGCGCCCGGCGCGACAAACATGCCAACGCCGCGGCGGACCTGCACCAGCCCTTCATCCTGAAAGCTCTGATAGGCTTTGGCGACGGTCAGGGGATTCGCGCCTTGCTGGGCCGCAAAGGCCCGCACCGATGGCAAGACATCGCCATCGGCAAAGCGTCCATCCAGAATGGCAGCGGCGATTTCGTCGCGCAGGCGCAGATAGACAGGCCGGCTCTCATCGATCATGCTGCATCAGTGACATAATACAGTGGATCGGTCAAGGCGCCGGTCAGGAAGCGTGCGGTCAGCCGCCCGACCAGATCGACAACACGTAGTGCAGCTCCGGCCGGGGGCGCTCGTCCAGATCCCGCGAGGGCGTGCCGATGAACACGAAGCCGGCGATCCGCTCCTCGCTGGTGCCGAACGCATCGCGCACGGCCTCGTTGTAGGACGGCCAGCCGGTCAGCCATCCTCCCGCAAAACCCATCGCATGGGCGGCGTGCAGCAGGTTCATGGTTGCCGCACCGACGGAGAGCTCCTGCTCCCACACCGGAATCTTGGAAGGCTTGGGCGAGGACAGCACGACGATCAGCGCCGGCGCCTGATGCGCGAACTGATGCATCGCCTCGATTTCCAGCCGACCGGCGTTGGGCTTTTCGGCCAAATAGGCGCGCTCGAGCAGGGCCGCCAGCGCCGCGCGCTGGTCGTCGGCCACGATCACGAACCGCCAGGGGGCGAGCTTGCCATGATCGGGGGTCCGCGTCGCGATCCGCACCATCTCGCGTTGCTCATCGAGCGAGGGGCCAGGCGCCGCGAGGTCGCGCGGTTTGCCGGACCGGCGGGATGCGAGATAGGCGGGGAGGGAAGAGCGGTCGTTGAACATGCCGCATCGCTAGACAAATCCGGTCGATCCGCCAAGCGCCTTTGCGAATTGATCGCAATGTCGGTGCGGTAGCGGCGGTTTTCGCTACGGCAGGGCCGATGGAGCGGCTCCCATCGAGGCCGGCGGAAAAAAGCGCTTTTCTCAAATGTCAGACTCTCTAAGTCTCGTGGGCATATTGTCGCGGCCGGCGTCTCGCCGTTGCCCGGACCAGGAGACTTTATGGCGACCATTCCAGCCATCGCCCTCATCGCGCTCGTCGTGCTTCTTGCCGGCGGCGCGGTCGGGCTTGTGAGCAAGAAGCAGGAGTTTATCGGCCATCCCAAGGGCCTCTACATCCTGTTCTTTGCCGAGATGTGGGAGCGCTTTTCCTATTATGGCATGCGCGCCCTGCTGATTTTCTACCTCACCAAGCATTGGCTGTTCAGCGATGGACAGGCGAACCTCGTCTACGGGGCCTATACCAGCCTCGTCTACGTCACCCCGGTGCTGGGCGGCTATCTCGCCGACCGTTATCTGGGCCAGCGCAAGGCCGTGCTGTTCGGCGCGCTGATCCTCACCGCCGGCCACTGCCTGATGGCATTCGAGGGATCGGGCGGACAGGATGATCCCACGATCAATATCTTCTGGCTGGCGCTGAGTTGCATCGTTGTCGGCTCCGGCTTCCTCAAGGCCAATATCTCGGTGATCGTCGGGCAGCTTTACGGCCTTACCGATCCCCGCCGTGATGGCGCCTACACGATCTTCTATGTCGGCGTGAATGTGGGCGCGGCCATCGGCACCATCATGGCCGGTTGGCTCGGCGAGACCTACGGCTGGAAATATGGCTTCGGCGCGGCGGGCGTTGGCATGTTGCTGGGCGCGGCGGTGTTCGTCATCGGCAAGCCGTTCCTGATGGGCAAGGGAGAGCCGCCCAAGCCGCTCACCTTGCGCACCGAATGGCTGCTCTACGCTATCGGCGTTGCCTCCATCGGCGTGATCTGGTTCCTCGTCCAGTATCAGGATATCATCGAGACGCTGCTCATCGTCGCCGGCGTCGCCCTGCTCGGCTATGTGCTCTACGCCGCGATGAAGCTGCAACCGGATGCGCGCGACCGCATCTTTGCGATCGTTTTCCTCGTCGCGCTCAACCCGGTGTTCTGGGGTCTGTTCGAGCAGGCGGGCGGCAGCCTCAATCTGTACACGGATCGCTATGTCGACCGTGGCGGGTTCCAGACCACCTTCTTCCAGTCGCTCAACCCCATCTACATCGTGCTGCTCGGGCCGGTCTTCGCCTGGCTTTGGTTGTGGCTGGGCAAGCGCGGCTGGGAACCGTCCGCACCGGCCAAATTCGGTCTGGCGCTGGCGCAGGTCGGCTTCTCCTTCCTCATCTTCGTATGGGGTGCCCAGTCCGCGGGCATGGCGGCGCTGACGCCGGTGCTGTTCGTGTTCCTGGTGTATCTGTTCCAGACCACCGGTGAACTGTGCCTTTCGCCTGTCGGGCTCTCCGCGATGAACCGGCTGGCGCCCAAGCATCTCGCCAGCCTCATCATGGGCGCCTGGTTCTACATGTCGGCGGTCGGCAATTTCGTCGCTGGCAAGATCGGCGAGGCGACCGGCGGTCATGATGGCGAGATGACCAAGGAGGCGACGCTTTCCGTCTACAACACCATCGGCTGGTGGACGATTGGCATCGCCGTCGCGGTGCTGGCGGTCTCCCCGCTGGTCAAGCGCCTGATGCATCTCGACACGCTGAAGGAAGAGGATGCACCGGTCGATGATCGCCCGGAGGAAGGTCTGCGGGACCAGACGGCGCCCGTGCGATAAGCAGTTATGGGGGCTGGCGTTGCCGGCCCCCGATCCGCTAAGCACCGGCGATGACCAGACGCTTCTTCGGCACGGATGGCATCCGGGGCCGCACCAACCAGTCCACGATGACGGCCGAAATGGCCATGCGAGTGGGCATGGCCGCCGGCCGCCACTTCATGCGCGGCAGCCATCGCCACCGCGTGGTGATTGGCAAGGATACCCGGCTTTCCGGCTATATGATCGAGAATGCGCTGGTCGCAGGCTTTACCAGCGTTGGCATGGACGTGGTGCAATTCGGCCCGATCCCGACCCCCGCCGTGGCGATGCTGGCCGCATCGATGCGCGCCGATCTCGGCGTGATGATCTCCGCCAGCCACAATCCTTATTATGACAATGGCATCAAGCTGTTCGGGCCGGATGGATACAAGCTCTCCGACGCCGATGAACTGAAGATCGAGGCGCTGATCGAGGGCGGCGAGATACCGCTGGCTCCGTCCGAAGGCATCGGGCGCGCGCGGCGGGTCGAGGATGGGCGGGGGCGCTACATCCACTTCGTCAAATCGACCTTCCCGCAGCATCTGCGGCTCGATGGGCTCAAGGTCGCGCTCGATTGTGCCAATGGCGCCGCCTACAACACCGCGCCCTACACCTTCTGGGAGCTGGGTGCTGAGCTAGTCCAGATCGGCGTGACGCCCAACGGCACCAACATCAACGATGGTTGCGGCTCGACCGCGCCGCTGCTGCTGCAGGAGACGGTCGTGGCATCCGGCGCCGACATCGGCATCGCGCTCGATGGCGATGCCGACCGGCTGATCGTGGTGGATGAGACCGGCACCATCGTGGATGGCGACCAGATCATGGCGCTGATCGGCACGAGCTGGGCGCGGCAGGGCATGTTGAAGGGCGAGGGGGTCGTCGCCACGGTGATGTCCAACCTGGGGCTGGAGCGAAAGCTCGCTAGCGAGGGCATTCCCCTCATCCGCACCAAGGTCGGTGACCGTTATGTGCTGGAGGAGATGAAGGCGTGCGGGTGCAATGTCGGGGGCGAGCAGTCCGGCCACATGATCCTCTCCGATTATGCGACGACGGGCGACGGCACCATTGCCGCGCTCCAGGTGCTCGCCGCGCTCGTGCAGAGCGGCAAGCCGGCGAGCGCGCTGCTGCGCCAGTTCGAGCCGGTCCCGCAATTGCTCAAGAATGTCCGTTTCGCCGGCGGCAAGCCGCTGGAGGCGCAGAGCGTCCAGGCCGTGATCGCGCAGGCCGAAGCGGAGCTGGAAGGGGTGGGGCGCCTCCTCATTCGGCCGTCCGGCACCGAGCCGGTGATCCGCGTGATGGCCGAAGGGGACGATGGCGATCAGGTCGTCCGCGTGGTGGACCGCATCTGCGATGCCGTGGCAAGCGCGGCAGCCGCCCATGCTTGAGATGCGCCCGGACTGCGAGCGCTGCGGCGCCGATCTCCCCGCCGATGCCGGCGGCGCCTTCATCTGCTCGTTCGAATGCACCTTCTGCGCCGAGTGCGCCGAGGACATGGATGATCGCTGCCCCAATTGCGGGGGCGAGTTGCTGGATCGGCCAAGCCGGACTGGCGACGCGCTCCAGCGGAACCCGGCTTCGACGGAGCGCCGCTTCAAGGGCTGAGCGTCCGCGCGACCTGTTTGATCTGGCGCATGGATTGGCGCGCATCACCGCCTAGATTGGCATCAAGCAGTCGGACGGAGAGGGGGTTGCCATGGACATGATGGACGCAAAAGCACGGCTTCTGGCCATGCGCGATGATCTGAAAGCTCGGCAAAAGCGGCTTGCGGTCGATCTGGACGAACCACTGAATGCCGATTCAGCTGAACAGGCAAGCGAAGTGCAGGATGATCGCGCGCTGGAGCAGCAATCTGCACTGGTGGCGCGCGAGATCGGTTCGGTCAATCGTGCGCTCGCGCGGATCGAGGCGGGCGTTTACGGCGCCTGCCTGCTGTGCGGCGAGCCCATTGCCCCGGCGCGTCTGGCGGCCCGGCCTGAGGCATCGCTGTGCATCGCCTGCGCCCGCAAGGAACAGTGAGGCGCAGCGCCAGCGGCTCGACTTCCGCGCTGGCAAGGGGCAAAAGCGCCTCATGAGCTATCCTCGAATCCTGATCATCGCCGGCTCGGACTCCGGCGGCGGCGCCGGCATCCCGGCGGACGTCAAGACCGTCACCATGCTGGGTGGCCACGCCATGACGGCGATCACCGCGATCACCGCGCAGAATACGCTGGGCGTGCAGGCCGTACATCCCGTGCCGACGGACATGGTGCTCGCGCAGATCGACAGCGTGGTCAGCGACATCGGCGTGGACGCCGTGAAGATCGGCATGATCGGCTCTGCGGAGACGGCGCTGGCGGTCGCCGACCGGCTTGAGAGCATTGGCGCGCCGGTGGTGCTCGATCCGGTGATGGTCGCGACGAGCGGCGGCGTGCTGGCGGACGCAGCCACCATCGAGAGCTTGCACGAGCTGATGGGCTGGGCGTTCGTCACGACGCCGAACCTGCCGGAGCTGGCGGCGCTTGGCGGCGAAGCAGAACTGACCGCGCGCGGCGAGATGCTGCTCATTAAGGGCGGCCACGCCCCCGGCGAGATCATCACCGACCGGCTGGTCGGATCGGAAGGCGAAATCGCCCGTTGGGAAGGGGCACGCATCCATACCGAGGATACCCATGGCACGGGCTGCACCCTGGCCAGCGCCATCGCGACCGGGCTGGGGCAGGGGCTGGACCTGCCGGAAGCGATCGCTCGGGCGCGCCTGTTCGTACGGCTGGCTTTGCGTACTGCGCCCGGCCTCGGTCGCGGGCATGGTCCGATGGCGCATGGCGCGGTGCGGCTCGATATGGGACCGAGCGGCCGGCTCAATCAGATATCCGTGCCGGTCAGCGACTATGCCGCCTCCCGCGATTTCTACGAGGATCTGGGCCTGACCCTGATCGTGGACAGCCCGGACCAGCCCTATGCCCGGTTCGAGGCGCCGGGCGGCGCAACGCTGTCTCTCCATGGCCAGCAGCATGGCGTCTATCTGGAATGCGATGATCTCGATGCCCGGGTGACGGCGTTGATCTCGGCGGGCCTCGTCTTCGATAATGAGCCGGTGGATCAGGCATGGGGCTGGCGCGAGGCCTGGCTGGTCGATCCCGCCGGTAACCGCGTCTGCCTCTATTCGGCGGGCGAGAACCGGCGCTATCCGCCCTGGCGGGTCGAGGGATGATCGCGGGGGTCGACGAGGCCGGGCGCGGGCCGCTGGCCGGGCCGGTGGTCGCGGCGGCGGTGGTGCTCTGCAAGCCGCGCCCGTCCGGCTTGGATGACAGCAAGAAGCTGAGCGCCGCCAAGCGCGCGGGTCTGGAAGCGACGATCAAGCGCCGCTGCCACTGGGCGGTCGGCGTGGTGGACGTCGCCGAGATCGACCGGCTCAACATCTTTGGCGCGACGATGCTGGCGATGACGCTCGCGGTCGAGGGGCTGTGCGCCCGCCTAGGATGCGATCCGCGCGAGGTGCTGGTGGACGGCAATCTCACGCCCCATGGCCGGCGCCCCGAGTGGCGCTGGTCGGCGCGGGCGATCGTCGGGGGGGACGCATTGGAGCCCTGCATTTCCGCCGCGTCGATCATCGCCAAGCAGCATCGCGACGCGCTGATGCGGGAAGCCGCGCGCGACCATCCGCATTATGGCTGGGAGCGGAACAAGGGGTACGGCACCGCCGATCATCTCGCCGCGCTGCGCCAGCACGGCCCGAGCCCGCTTCACCGCCGCAGCTTCGCGCCAGTCGCGCAACTGGCCTTTCTGTAGGGCGCCCGTTGACGGGAGACGGCCGAAGGCCTAAGGCGCTGGGGTCATCTGGGGAGTAGCCAGCTGCCGGTTTCCGGCAGGCCTGCCCGTCAACATACTCGGTCGAGAGGCCGTGGCGGCAGGGAATCCAAGCATTCCGGCGAGACCAATGACATCGAGCTTCCGTCCAGGCCGGGCGGGAGGCGCGGTGTCATTGTTTGTCTTGTTGCCCGGCTGAGGATTTTTCATGGAAGCCCTGTTCACCTCCACCGCCGTCGTTGCGCTCGCCGAAATCGGTGACAAGACGCAGTTGCTGGCCATCCTGCTCGCCACCCGGTTCAAGAAGCCGGTGCCGATCATCCTCGGCATTCTCGCGGCGACGCTGGCCAACCACTTTCTGGCGGCTCTGCTCGGCGCGAGCGTGGCGTCCATCTTTCAGCAAAATTGGTTCCACTATCTGGTCGCAGCCGGCTTTCTCGCCATGGCGATCTGGACGCTGATCCCCGACAAGATCGACGATCTGGAGGACAAGCCGGCCCGCTTCGGCGCGTTCGTCACCACCACGATCGCCTTCTTCCTGGTGGAGATGGGCGACAAGACGCAGATCGCGACCGTCGCGCTTGGCGCGCAGTTCCATCAGGTCGGCCTCGTGACGATGGGCACGACCCTCGGGATGCTGATCGCCAATGTCCCGGCAGTGTTCCTCGGGCACGAACTGCTCCGCCGCGTGCCGCTCAAGGTGGTGCGCATCGTGGCGGCCAGCCTGTTCGCGGTCATCGGCCTGTGGTTGCTGATCCAGGGGCCGGGTAGCTTCTGAAAATCGATAATGCCGGAGGCTCGGGTAAAATATTTTTCGGCCCCTCGCGGCCCTGAGTCTTCGGCGCAACACCACAACATGTTGAGTCCTGCCTGAATCGCAGGACTCCATCCCTCGTGTGGGACTCGTTTCGTTCTCATTTCCGGCCCGGATTCTTCGCGTGACTACAGTCCGTTACCGCTCTTGACGGTGGACTCGTCGTGACTCACACCGGGCGCACAAACGGGGGTGAGACGACATGAGCGTGATGGAAAAACTGACGAAGCGACCGGTGCGCGCAAAGGTCCTGCCGGCCAACGCGCCGCCGGTCCTGCCACTCGACACGCTGCTGCAGGGCGACTGCATCGCCATCATGCGCACGCTGCCGACGGCAAGCGTAGACATGATCTTCGCCGATCCGCCGTACAATCTCCAGCTCGGCGGCGATCTGTTCCGGCCCGAGGGCGGGCGCGTGGATGCCGTCGATGATGCCTGGGACCAGTTCGACAGCTATGCCGCCTATGATGCCTTCTGCCGCGAGTGGCTGGCCGAAGCACGCCGCATCCTCAAGCCGGATGGCACGATCTGGGTGATCGGCAGCTATCACAATATCTTCCGCGTCGGCGCGCTGATGCAGGATCACGGCTTCTGGATCCTCAACGATATCGTGTGGCGCAAGGCCAACCCCATGCCCAATTTCAAGGGCACGCGCTTTACCAATGCGCATGAGACGATGATCTGGGCGAGCCAGGGCGAAAAGGCGAAATACACCTTCAATTATCGCGCCATGAAGACGCTGAACGACGAGCTGCAGATGCGCTCGGACTGGGTGCTGCCGATCTGCGCCGGGCAGGAGCGCCTCAAGCGCGGCGGCACCAAGGCCCATCCCACCCAGAAGCCGGAGGCGCTGCTGTACCGCGTGCTGCTCTCCTGCACCAACAAGGGCGATGTCGTGCTCGATCCCTTCTTCGGCACCGGCACCACCGGCGCCGTGGCCCGCCGCCTCGGGCGCCGCTGGATCGGCATCGAGCGGGAAGACAGTTATTGCGAGGTCGCGCGGGAGCGTATTGCTGCAGCGCTCCCGCTCGATGAGAGCGCGCTGACCATCATGCAATCCCCCAAGAGCCAGCCGCGCGTGGCGTTCGGCACGCTGGTCGAGACTGGCATGATCGCGCCCGGCACCTTGCTCACCGCCAGCAAGGGGCGCTTCAAGGCGCATGTCCGCGCCGATGGCTCGCTGGAGTGCAATGGCCAGACTGGCTCGATCCACAAGATGGGCGCCACGCTGCAGGGCGCGCCAAGCTGCAATGGCTGGACCTTCTGGCAGATCGAGCACGAAGGCGCCGTGAAGCCGCTCGATGCAATGCGCCAGCTTTACCTGCTCGCGACGGAGCCATAAGGCACCGTCGTTGGGGCCCGGACGGCGCGCTCCCACCGCGGGTCCGGGCTCCTGCTTCCGCTTTTCTGTCGGGCAAGCTAAGGCGCGCGGGATGCACAAGGATATCGCCCGATGATGATGGAAATCCCGCCGCCGGACGCCCGCCTCTATCTGCGCCCGATCTGGT
Source organism: Sphingobium sp. B12D2B (assembly GCF_025961775.1). NCBI lineage: Bacteria > Pseudomonadati > Pseudomonadota > Alphaproteobacteria > Sphingomonadales > Sphingobiaceae > Sphingobium > Sphingobium sp. B12D2B. The sequence continues at coordinate 2,079,291 of NZ_JAOQOH010000001.1, read as the reverse complement.
TCATCGACACGCCTGTCGGGCTGGAGACGCATGAATTCCGCAGGCTTGCCGGGGGACTGATCTGGTTTCAGGGCCTCGAGGTTCGTTGGGCGGGCGCGGAAGGCACCGCCGGCAAGGCCAGCGTTCCCGTCTCCATGTTTGAGGACTGGCAAAGCCGCCTGAGCGATGCGCAGGCTGAGCGGATCGCAGCGCAAATGCAGGGGCTGACGGCGCCTCGCGCACCGTTGACGCTGGGCGAGCGCGTCATTCGCTTCGATACGCCGCAGGTCATGGGCATCCTCAACATGACGCCGGACAGTTTCTCGGATGGCGGCAAGCTCATCGGCGATGCCGAGCGCGCCGCCGATGCCGGCTTTGCGATGCAGCTGGCCGGCGCCTCGATCATCGACGTCGGCGGCGAGTCCACCCGGCCCGGCGCCGCCACCGTGTGGGAGGGCGACGAGATCGCCCGGACCGTGCCGGTGATCGAGCGACTGGCCAGGAACGGCATCGTGGTCTCCATCGATACGCGCAAGGCGGCGGTGATGGAGGCCGCGCTCGCGGCCGGTGCCGGCATCGTCAATGATGTGACCGGCCTCACCCACGATCCGCGCGGGCTTGAGGTGGTGGCGAAGGCGGGGTGCCCCGTCATCCTGATGCACAGCCCGTCCGCCGGCGACGATCCGCATGGCGGGCCAGTCAAGTACAAGGCCGGTGCCGTCGCTGGCCCGACTGTGGACATGGCCGTGTTCGACTGGCTGGAGGCGCGGATCGCCGCCTGCCTCGATGCCGGCATGGCGCGGAGCAAGATCATCCTCGATCCCGGTGTCGGCTTCGGCAAGGCGTTGCAGGACGATACGCGGATCATCAACAATCTGGCCATGTATCAGGCGCTGGGCGTGCCGCTGCTGTTCGGCGCCAGCCGCAAGCGCATTGTCGGCGCGCTGACCGATGGTGCGCCGGTCGAGGAGCGGCTCGGCGGCTCGGTCGCCTTGGCGCAGGTCGCGATCGGGCTGGGCGCGCAGATCGTTCGGGTGCACGATGTGCAGGAAAGCGTGCAGGCCGCCCGGGTGTGGCGCGGCTTGCGCGACGCCGCCTTGGTTGCTGGCTGATCGCCGGGGAAGCGGAGGGCCTGTCATGTTGAACATGGCCATGATCGGCGGAGGCGGGCCCATGTCCATCGGCCAGACCCACCGCATCGCAGCGGAGGCGACCGGGCAGATCAGGCTGGTTGCGGGCGTGTTTTCATCCGATCCGGCGCGATCCCGACAGGCTGGCCTTGCTTATGGCATCGATCCCGCCCGCGCCTATGCCGATGTCCCCGCCTTGCTGGCGGGCGAGCGGGACCGGGCGGATGGGGCCGATTTCGCGACCATCGTCACGCCCAATCATCTCCATTACCCGGCGGCCGTGGCCGCTCTTGAGGCTGGCCTCGCCGTGATGAGCGACAAGCCCATGACCGCGCGGCTCGATGAAGCCCGCAGGCTCGCCGCGCTTGTGAAGGAGACGGGCCGCCCCTTTGCGGTCAGCTATCCTTATGGTGGCTTTGCCGCCGTGCGCGCCGCCCGCGCGATGATCGCCGAGGGAGAGTTGGGCGCGATCCGCAAGGTCAGCGCGACCTATGCGCAGGGCTGGCTGGCGAGCGCAGCCAGGGATGCGCAGGCGGCCTGGCGTGTAGACCCCGCGCGCTCCGGAGTAGGCGGCTGCATCGCGGACATCGGCGTCCACGCCTTCCATCTCGCCGAGTTCGTCTCCGGCCTGCATGTAAGCCGGATCATGGCCGACCTTGGCAGCGTCGTCCTGGGGCGCACGCTGGACGATGACTGCGCCGTGCTCCTGCGGTTCGAGAACGACGCCCGCGGGACCATAATGGCCTCGCAGATCGAGGCGGGGGAGGGCAACCGGCTGCGCCTGCGCTGCGATGGGGAGGCCGCCAGTCTGGTCTGGACGCTTGATGATCCGCATGCCCTTACGCTGCATCCGATCGACGGTGCCAGCCTTCGGCTCTCATTCGAAGAGGCCGCGCCGGCGATCGCCTGTCCGCCGGGCGTCCACCATGCCGAAGGTTATATGGCGGCCTTCGCCACCCTCTATCGCGATTTCGCGGCGGTTCTTCAGGGCAATGCGGCGCCTTCGCTGCCCGGCGTGCAGGAGGGGTTGCGCGGCGTGGCGTTTATCGAGACGGCCGTCGCCGCCTCTCGGGCCCAAAGTGGGTTGGTGGATCTGGCGCTCTAGGCCCGCGCTGTCCCCTCAACTGCTGCAGGTCGAAGCGGTGACGCCTTCATTATTGTAGACGCCCGTGCCGCCATTGCCATTATAGTCGCGGTCGTCGCGCACAGTCATAGCGGCAGTGTCCACAATGACGGTCGTCGGCACGATGCTCGCCGAAATGAGCGGCGTATAATCATAGGCCACTTCAACGAAAATGACCGCGCCGCCATCGGGCGCCGTCACCTGCTTGCCGGTTTCGCCCATCGCCGGGAGATCGGTGTCGCCCTGCACGCCATGGGTGGAGGCCCAGCTTTTGGCGCCGAAGCAACGCTGCCAGTGAATGTGGAATTTTTTGGGTTCGGGATTGGGATTGGCGACCGGCTCCAAGCTTGAAATGATGATCCGCCCATTGGTAGCAAGATCGAGCGAGCCGGACTGCATATTGGCGCCGATCAGTAAATCGTTGATCTGCGCCTCGCTGATCTGCGGCGCGGTGAGCAGGCTGTTGGTGCCGATGCGGGAGGCATTATCGGCAACATGCAGGGCGATCTGGCTCACCTGCATCCGCGTGATCGCAAAATTAGTGAGTTCCGCGCCGGCGAGGAACATCCCAAGGATCACCGGAGCCGTGAGTGCGAATTCCACGGCGGCTACACCGCTCTGGGCGTGCCCTACACGCGCGACGTTGCCAAGCCGAACACCGCAGAGCGCGCTTTTGCGCTTGAGGAGCCTCACCGCACTCATGAGCAATACCGCACGGTCGGCGTGCCATCGGTGCCCTGGTCGCCATAGGGCTGGTTTGAGAGCACGGTTCTGGCCACGACATGCGTGGTCCCATGCCCGCCGATCAGTCTGTCGATCGGAAAAAGGCGCGGATAGGAGACCGTCACCGTGAACACGACATTGTCACGCGCGCCCGCGGCGTTGATGGCATTGCCACCGTCGGCATCCCAAACGCCGTTGTTATTGTTGTCTACAAACGGCTCCCCGCCGTCGCAAACGCCATTCTTGTTGGGGCCGCTCGCACTGTCCGTAAAGGGCTCGGCCTGAGCAGCAGCGGCTTGCGAGAAGCTGCGATAAAAGCGCCGCTGGACCGAAACCTCCGCGTCATTATGCAATTGCTTGATCTGGCTTTCCACGACTGCGTCGATCGCATCGCGCGAGGTCGCGTTGGTGCCGGCGGATGTCTCCAGCGTGCCGTCCCGCGCGGCCTTCTGCACGGCGCCCTGCACGACGCTCTGCATGTAGAGCGTGTGCCCAACATCCAGCGCGCCCAGCAGCATGATGAGGAAGCCCGGCAGAATGAGCGCGAACTCGATGATCGTCACGCCGTCCTGCGCCCGCGCGAAACGGCGCAGGACAGGCAAGGCGCGTGCGCCGAACAGATGAGGCGCGCGCCTCATCTCAGTTGGTCAGCCTCAAATCGGCGATTTCGGACGCGATCTGCTTGAAGTTGCTGATCAGCGTCGGTGTATCATCGGCCTTGAAATATTTGCCCGGCGTTGCGCAGTTCTGCAGCCGCGCTTCGGTCGTACTGTCGACGCCGCCGCCATAGGAGACCACCCACAAGGTGATATTGCGGTTGCGGATCGCGGTACACAGCGCAACGAGCCGGCTGTTGAGAACGCTATCGAGCTGGCTATCGCTGGGCGCGTAGGTCGTCTGGCGGCGGTCCCACCACGGAATGCCATAGGCGGTATAGTTTGTGTTGCTCGTCATCGTCGCCCCATCGGTCATGAAGATGATGTGACGCTGTATGGCACCGCCGGTCGGAGTCTCTCTGTTCTCGTCGGCAAAGATTCCGGTCGGCGAAATGAATCGGGCACCCCAGATCATCCCGATGTCATGATAGGTGTTACCGATGGCGCGCAATGAATTGACATAGTTCACAAAGCTGCCCGGTGTGTACCAGGTCTGCAGTTTCTTGGCTTCCGTCGAACAGTAGTAAGTGAATCTGTCTTTGCGAGGGTGAGAAGGGTCGACACCGGAAGCGTCGACATTGTTCAGGGTCCAGTTATTGTTATAGTTTGTCCCCGTATACCGCGCCCACGCCGCGCCGGGCAACATTGGCTTCCACTGCGTGTCCGGGTTGGACGGATCAGGCACGGCGTCGATGTTCATGTCGCGAGCGCCGGTGGGAATGGAGTTCCACTCGTCGCTGGGGTCGCCGTCACTGTTTTTGACTGTGGCCCGCTCCTCGATACAGCCGTCCCAGCCCACATCGGCATTTGCCGGGAAATAGAGCGTCGTGTCGCTGGTGGAGCCGGACAATTTGACCGTCGGCCCTGTGGTCGTGGTCAAGGGTAGTGCGACGCTATTGTTCCAGCTGGAACCGCCAGCCTTCAGCCCGGAGACGTCGAACGAGACCTGCTTGTATCGCCATCCAAAAACGCGTTCGTAATCCGTCCAGCTGATCTGGCGCGTGCCAGTTGTCGTCCTCGACCGGGTGTAGGTGCGCGCACTGCTGCTCTGCAGGCGGCAACTGCTGTTTGACCACGCATAGCGATACGCGACGACGGTGTGATTATCATTCTGCTGGTACGTCCGCGTCTGTTGAGTGGCCGGATATGTGGGCGCGGCATAGTCAGAGACCGTCGCGGCTTGCAGGCTGCCGTTGTCCGTGTAAGTTAAAATGGTGCCGTTGGTGTTAAGGTTCGTGCAGTTTGAAGAGGTCCGGTCTGTTCGATTGTTGCTGTAGGACGTGCCGTTAATTGTGGTTGAGCCATTATTGCCGAGGTTAGTCCCCCAGGAATAGCTGCTGGCAGTGTTCAGATTGGTTGGCGCGCTCGACCAGTTGCTCCAGTTGCCCATGGCCTCCCCGCTTGCCTGCCATGCATAGACCGTTTCCATCCGGGGTTCGCGTGACTGATAGGACCAGTTGTTGGCGATCCAGTCATTGTTCAGTAGCTTGCCCACATTCACGTTCACCGAATAGGGCATGAACCCAAGGCGGATCTGCGCTGTGCCGGTGTAAGTGGTGGCCGTAGGGTCGCTGCCGCAGACCTCGGCTGTGTTGACCCGCAGCAATGCTTCATAAAAGCACTTTACTGCGCTCTTCAGGCCGACAAGGCGAGCATTGGTGGCTGGAACATTATTGTTGTTGCCGCTCGGGCAGTAGCTACCATCGGCCGGGCAATTCATCGATCCCGTAACGTCCAGCACGAACATCACGTCGGTGTTCGGGATTTCCATCTTGGCGGTGCAGGTTACGTGCATGGTCCGCTCGGTGATGCCGAAGATGCGCATGATGGTCATGGGCACGGAGACGTCCGCAAAGCCGGTGACCTCGCCGTCATCCTCCGAGAAATCGTGGTCGAGCAAGGTCGTGCCGTAGGCGCCATCCGTGAAATTGGCGTTGAACAGTTCGAGCGCGCGGCTGCGGGTGCTGGTGCTGCCCTCTTCGGTCCAGCTTCCCGATCCCATCGCGCGGCGACCGGCCAGCACGCCGGCGTCACAAGCCTGTTGCAGTCGCGTCTTTGTGAGGTAGAGACGGCTCATGTCCACGCCGCCGCCAATCAGCCCCGCCAGCGGAATGAGCGCCGCTGCCGAAATGGCGATGACGTTGCCGCGCACGTCGCGGCCAAGCCTGGTCATGAAGCTTGCGCCTGCCCGGTTGCGCATTCCTGTCCTCACTGCCCTTGAAGCCACCCATCCGGCGAACGATTGCACCGCCACCGGCCCGATCCTCGCCTTATTCAGAAGTGGTGGACAAATGCCTAATTCGGTTGGTTGATCGTTGGTGAATGCGCCGCCTACCGCGCTCGGTGCCGATCACGAGCCCGCCCCGTTGCAGCGCCTGTTGCTCGCACACACGCCTGCGGCGGAACGCTCATGGCATGCGCTGTGCTGGCAATTGGATGCCCGGTTGGCGGAACTGATCCGTCGACGGGCCGATCCGACCATCGCCGCCATTCGCTTCGCCTGGTGGGATGCCGTGCTGGTGGAACGGGATGATGCCAAGGGGCGCGGCGAGCCTCTGGTCGATGCCTGGCGCCAGCAAGCGGACGCCGGTGCCAGCACCGCGGCCGAACGGCTGATCGACGGATGGCGCGTGCTTGCCTCGCCCGATCCTCTCAGCGACGAGGATTTGCTGGACTATGCGCTGGCTCGTGGCGGGGGGCTGTTTGCGCTGCTGGCCGGAGGAGAGAGCGAGGCGGCCAATCGGCTCGGCGCGCTCTGGGCCTTGTGGGATCTGGCCGGTCACGCCAGCGAGGAGGCTCTTGGGCGCCGGAGCCTCACGCTTGCCTCGGATTTTCTGCCTCGGGATGCACGATCAGCCCGCAGTCTGCCGCGCCCCCTGCGTTTGCTCGCCGCTGTTGCCATGCCGGACGTCCGCGCCGCCCGGCTGCCATCGCGCGGCTTCACGCCCCGCCAGTACAGCCGCTTGCTGATCGCCGCCCTGCGCGGTTAATCTCCCTGCGGGGGGCCTGCGATGGGGCGATTCTTTGCCGGTGTACTTTCCGCGCTGCTGTTCGTCGCGGCGGGGCTGTTCTGGTGGCAGTCCGCCGTGGATGCGGACATGCAGCCGCGCGTCGCCAATGGTGGCCTGCGCGCAGAAGCGCCGCCCTTGCCCGGGCCGGGCGATCCCAATGCACGCGGGGCGCCGCCGCCCGACGTCCCGGAAGCCACAGAGCGCACCCGCGAGCAGAAGCGCTTCGACCGCTATGATCGCAATCGCGATGGCGTGGTGACGCGTCTGGAAATGATGGCGAGCCGAACGAGCGCGTTCCGCAAGCTGGATAAGGACGGCAACAACCTCCTCTCGTTCGAGGAGTGGGCCGTGGCGACATCGACCCGTTTTGCCGGAGCGGATGCAAACCGCGATGGGCGTCTGGTCCCAGTCGAATTCGCGACGACCGCACCCCGGCCCAGCGCGACGCGCGCGGGGCCGGTCTGCAAGTGCGAAGAGGATTGAGCCGAAGCGGATTGGGCCGGAGGCGGGAAGGGGGCCGTAGCCCCCTTGGCCTTACTTGGCGGCGTCAGTCTGCTCGACCAGATCGAGCAGACCATTGACAATGCCGCTTTCCGCGCAGCCGGGCTTCAGGCGCGAGGACACCACCTCGAAGGTATATTGGCCAAAAGCCGCATCGTTCGGGATGTAGCCCGATGGGCCAAAGCCGTTCGTCAGCGTCGCCATCATCGTGCGGCGCGAGGGCGCCTGCGCCTTGAAGCTGGTCGCGATGGGATTGAACACCTCGCCATTCACGCCGCCGATGAAGACATCGCCGATCTTCAGCATGCTGAGGTGAATGGGGATATCTGCCGCGTCGACATAGGTGCCGGCATAGCCTGCGCGGCCCTTGTCGGTGCGCTCGCGACCGGGGCACACCAACGTCTTGCTGGCGCCGGCGATGCCGTTCACCTTCTCGGGCCGTTCGAGGCGCAGGCGCATGGTCTGCAGCACTTCCTCACCCAGCATCTGGCCCATGGACTGGGCCATCTGCTTTTGCTGTTCCATCAGCTTGGCGACTTGCGGGTTCTTGCGGTCCATGCCGACGCCGCCGGGCGGCATGGCATTGCTGATGTCTTCGCCGCGCTTGGCATAATCGGCGATGCGGATCGCGCGCAGATCGTAGGTCTGCTGGAAGAAGATCGGGTTTTGGTCGCCCGCAGCACCCTCGGACCATACGGCCACCACATCATCGCCCATCGCATTTTCGATATAGCGGGAGGCGGCGCCGGGCAGATCGCCGCTCACCAGATCGAGATTGCCGGTCAGCACGGCATGGACGGCGTAGTTATAATAGATGGCGACCGGCTTTCCGGCCGCATTCTCGAAGCGCAGCACGGCCACGGTCTTGTCGGACGGGCCATCGACATTGGGGCCTTCCCACCAACGACGGTTGTCCGGGTCGATGATGTTGCGGTTCACGTTGATGTAGGACTTGCCTTCGCCGAAGGCGACCTTGCCCGGCTGCATCTTGCCGACCGCTTCGCGCACGGCCTGGACGATCTGGTCCTCCAGCTTGGGGTGCGGACCCCAGGGCACGCTGTGGGTGTGGGTCGCGGTGAGCATGACGCGCTCCGGCGCGATGCCGAGATCGCTGCTCAGGCGAGCGGTGACGCCGCTCCACAGGTCCGTCGGGATTGCACCCACATCCACCGTCACGAGCGCGGCGCGCTCGCCATTGCTCTCCAGCGCGATGGCGCGGACGTAAATGGGGTCCAGAACGCCGGTATAGGGCTCTTTCAGGCTCTTGGCGGCCGGGGTCCAATCGACCTTGGCGGCGCCGACTTTCAGTTCTGCCTGAGCAGGCGCGGCGATCGCGGTCCCCATGGCCAGCATGGCGGCGCCGGCGATCAAAAATCTCTTCATTTCAAAGCCTCCTCATCCTCGTGCGGCTGCGGCGAGTCTCGCATCCAGCGGGCCGATGGGTGGGAGGGGTAGCGAAGCGAGGCGGGAAGGGCCAGCAAAAATGCAATCGATTGCCGCGGGGAGTGTCCCCCTTCAGCCGGACTGCGGCGGGACGACGCCCAGAATCAGGTCGGCGGCCTTTTCCGCGATCATGATCACCGGCGCATTGGTATTGCCGCCCACAATGCGAGGCATGACAGAGGCGTCGGCCACGCGCAGGCCCTCAATGCCACGGACCCGCAAGGCCGGGTCGACCACAGCCTGCTCATCGGTGCCCATGGCGCAAGTCGAGGAGGCATGATGGGCGAGCACGCTGCTGCGGCGATTATAGGCGTCGATCTCCGCATCGCTCTGCACGCGATCGCCGGGCATGATCTCGCCTCCGGCAAGGTCGCGCAGCGGCGCGGTGGCAAAGAACTCCCGCAACATGCGCACCGCCCGGCGCATCGTCACCAGATCCCGTTCGTCCTCATACATGTTGATTCGGATCTCGGGCGCGTCCGCCGGGTTGCGCGAGCGCAGGCGCACGCTGCCCCGGCTTTCGGGCCTCAGCAACACGGCGAACGCGCTCATGGCATGACCGGCGCCCTTGCGGATGCCGGGGAACCAGACGCGGGCATCGAGCCGGGTGGGGTAGATATTGGCCTTGATATCCGGCCGCGCCAGCCCGGGCCTGGTCGGCATGAAGCCAAAGGCGGTGACCGGCAATTGAGTCGCCCGGTCCCCCCGGCCGAGGAAGAAGCGTCCCACATTCAACAGAAGCCGGTCGAAGCGCAGATTGCTTTCGAAGCCGATGGGCTCGGTCAGCGTGTAGCCAAGGCCGGTGAGGGGATGCTCCTGAAGATTGCGGCCAACCCCGGGCAAATCGGTCACGACATCGATACCGAGCGCGCGCAAGTCGTCCGCCGGGCCGATCCCGGAAAGCATCAGCAACTGCGGCGAGTTGTAGGTGCCCGCGCACAATATGACCTCGCGACGTGCGCGCAGCAAAGTCGGCCGGCCTTTATCGATGATCTCGACGCCCACCGCGCGCCCGGCCTCGATGACGATCCGGGTGACCGTGCAGCCGGTCCGAATGGCCAGATTGGGTCGATGCGCGACGGGATGCAGGAACTGCCGCGCACTGCTGGCGCGGCGGCCTTTGTCCACCGTCACTTCGGGCGGTGCAAAGCCGTGCCCGCTATTTGGCCCATGCTGATCGTCGAGAATTGGATGGCCAAGGGCGCGCGCGGTCTGCATCACCGCATCATGCAAAGGCCCAGTCGTCTCGACCGGGCTGACCGTCAGCGGCCCGTCGACGCCATGATCTGCGCTGTCGCCGCGCCAGCTCCGTTCGGAGCGGCGGAAATAGGGGAGCACCTCGTCCCAACTCCAGCCGGTGGCGCCGAGTGCCGACCATTCATCATAGTCTGCTGGATGGCCGCGCGCGTAGACCATGCCGTTGATCGAGGAGGTGCCGCCCAAAACCTTGCCCCGTGGCAGCCACAGGCGCCGGCCATCCAGCCCCGGCTCGGGCTCGCTCCAATAGGGCCAGGTCAGGAACGGCATGGTTTGCAGCTTCATGAAGGCAAAGGGCATGCGGATCAGCGGGTGGCGATCGTGCCCGCCTGCCTCCAGCAACAAGACCCGGTTTTCCGGCGCGGCCGACAGGCGGCTGGCGAGGACGCATCCCGCCGACCCCGCGCCGATGATGATATAATCTGCGCTTTCCGATTGCGGCACCGGCGCCTCTCTGAAATAGTATATTCTCGTGCTATACAATCCTCACGCCAAGGTGTCACGACTTTGAATGCTCCGCTGTATCAGGATCGTCTCTTCATCGGCGGCGCTTGGGTCGAGCCGCACGGCCGGGACATCATCGAGGTTCGGTCTCCGGCGGATGGAACGTTGCTCGGGCGCGCGGTCCTCGGCGATGCGATCGACGCAGATCGCGCCGTCGCTGCTGCCCGGCAGGCGTTCACCTCATGGTCGCAGAGCAGCATCGCGGAAAGGCTGGACGTGCTCGCCCGGATGCGCGCCGCCTTCGAGACGCTGGCACCCGCGCTGGAGGATCATCTCATGCGGGAGATCGGCCTGACGCGCATGGTCGCGCAGGGGCAGAGCATGATGTGCCGGGCGCATTTCGATAGCATGACCGAGATTCTCGCGCGCTATCCCTTCGCCCGGACGATGCCCGGCGGCTTCGAGATCGTGCGGGAACCGATTGGCGTGGTGGTGGCGATCACCAGCTGGAATGCCCCGGTCAATCAGATGCTGTGCAAGGCTGTACCGGCGATCGCTGCGGGATGCACGGTGATCGTCAAGCCGAGCGAACATGCGCCATTGTGCGGCGGGCTGCTCGCGGAGGCGATGGCACAGGCGGACCTGCCGCCCGGCCTGTTCAATCTCGTCAACGGTCGCGGCGCGGATTGCGGGCAGCGCCTCGCCGCGCATCCCGATGTAGACATGATCTCGATCACCGGATCGGTGGCGGGCGGCGCGGCGGTCGCGGCGGCGGCCGCACCGACGATCAAGCGGGTGCATCAGGAATTGGGCGGGAAGGGCGCCAATATCCTGCTGCCGGAAGCTGATTTTGCGGCGGTCGTCCCGCGCAGCGTGGCGGCGTGCATGATGGTGGCAGGGCAAGTCTGCGCCGCGCCGACCCGGCTGATCGTCCCGGCCGACCGGTTCGAGGAGGTTGCCGCGCTTGCCGTGGCCGCCGCGCAGGGCCTTGTCGTGGGGCCGCCTGATGATCCCGCAACAAGCTTCGGCCCGCTGATGAACGCGGCGCAGTTCGATCGCGTTCAGGGCCTGATCCAGCAGGCGATCGATGAAGGCCAGTCCCTATTGACCGGGGGTCTCGGACGACCCGCCCATCTGCCGACCGGCTATTACGCCAGGCCAACCATCTTCGGTCCGGTCGCACCGGATGCCGCCATCGCCACGCAGGAGGTCTTCGGCCCGGTCCTGTGCATCCTCACCTATCCCAATGTTGACGAGGCCATCGAAATCGCCAATGCCACCGACTTCGGCCTCGCCGCCTATGTGCAGTCGGCCCATCCCGCGTCGGCGCGGGCCGTCGCAGCCCGTGTGCGGGCCGGTTATGTGTCGATCAACTTTCCGCCATGGACGGCGGCGGCGCCGTTCGGGGGATACAGAAGGTCCGGCAATGGCCGGCAATATGGTGTCTGGGGACTGGAAGAGTTTCTGGAGACCAAAACAATCATCGCAAGCTAAAAGGGGCAGGAGCAATCATGGGTGTGGTCGTACAGAATATCGAGCGTGCTGATCCTGAGGTGATTGACGGTTTGGCGGCGTGCGGTGTTGCGACGGTTCATGAGGCGCAAGGGCGCACGGGTTTGCTGGCCAGCTATATGCGGCCGATTTATGCCGGCGCGCGGATCGCGGGTAGTGCAGTGACGATCAGCGCGCCTCCGGGTGACAATTGGATGGTGCATGTCGCCATCGAGCAGTTGAAGGCCGGCGACATCCTGCTGCTGGCCCCGACCAGCCCCTGCGAGGATGGCTATTTCGGCGATCTGCTGGCGACCTCGGCGCAGGCGCGGGGGTGCCGCGGCCTGATCATTGATGCCGGCGTGCGCGATGTGCGCGACCTCACCGAGATGAACTTCCCGGTCTGGTCCAAGGCCGTCTATGCGCAGGGCACAGTCAAGAACACCCTGGGCAGCGTGAACATCCCGGTGGTCTGCGCCAACGCGCTGGTCAATCCCGGGGATGTGATTGTCGCTGATGATGACGGCGTGTGCGTCGTCCCCCGCGCCAACGCCGCCAAGGTGCTGGAAGCATCGCGGGCCCGTGAGGCGAACGAGGCTGGCAAGCGTACGCGCCTTGCAGCCGGAGAGTTCAGTCTCGACGTATTCGATCTGCGCCAGCGGATCATGGACGCCGGGTTGCGCTACGTCTGAGCCAAAGATTCGCTCGGATCGGGCTGCATCCAATATCGGCCTTGCGCGTTAGGCTATCGGGTTCCCGATCAAGCGTGGAGGCAATTGTGGCCGATCTCAGCAACGTCAAAGAGCATATGTCCATCATCGGCGCGGATGGCGTGCATATCGGCACCGTCGACCATGTCGAGGGCGACCGCATCAAGATGACGCGCGCGGACAGCGGTTCGCATGGCAAGCATCACCATTATCTGTCGGGCGGGCTCGTTGCAGAGGTGGAAGGCGACAAGGTGCGCTTGTCCGCAACCGGAGCAGCGGCCCTGCTGTTCGAAGAGGAGCAGGACGGGAAGCCGATCGCGGACATGAATCCCTGAGATGGCGAGCCGCGCGCAGGTCGCCGAGGCATGTTCTGCGGACCTGGCTGACCGCTTCCAATCCGTCCGCTCGCTTTCTCTCGACCTGTCGGCGCCGCTGAGCGATCCTGACGCGACGGTGCAGTCGATGCCCGACGCCTCGCCGGCCAAGTGGCACCTCGCCCATACGACCTGGTTTTTCGAAACCTTCGTGCTGCGCGACCATGTGCCGGGCTATGTCGCGCATGACGATCGCTGGGCCTATCTCTTCAACAGCTATTATGAAGCGGAGGGGCCGCGACACCCGCGCCCTCATCGAGGCCTGCTCACGCGCCCCACGCTCGCGGAGGTCCGCGATTATCGGGGGCGGGTCGATGAGGCGGTCCTGAATGCGATGCCTCGGCTTGCGGAGGCGTGCCCGGACTTGCTCACCCTCGGCCTCCATCATGAGCAGCAGCATCAGGAACTGATGCTGACCGATCTCAAGCATCTGTTTTCGTGCAACCCGCTGGATGTCGCTTTGTGGCCCGCACAACCGCGAGGACATAGCGAGACCCCGGCCGTGCGCTGGATCGAGCGACCCAACGGCCTTGCCGACATTGGCCACGCAGATGGCGATGCCGCCTTCGCCTTCGATAATGAGCAGCCGCGTCATCCCCATTATCTCGCGCCCCACGCGCTCGCCAATCGACCGGTCAGCAATGGCGAGTGGCGCGCGTTCATCGAGGATGGCGGCTATCGCACGGCATCCCTGTGGCTGTCAGACGGATGGGACTGGTGCAATCGTGAGGGGATCGGCCATCCGCTTTACTGGCGGAAGTCGGATGGCGCCTGCGAGCAGTTCAGTCTTTCGGGCTGGCAGGCCGTGGATGATGCCGATCCGGTCACGCATATCAGCTTCTACGAGGCCGATGCCTTTGCGAGCTGGTCCGGCGCGCGCCTGCCCACCGAGCAGGAACTGGAAGCGGCGGCACAGGGTGCCGATCCTCACGGCGGCATCCAGCTTGACGGGCCGGGACCGGTCGCGCCGCGATGCCCGGAAGATGGGCCCGGCCTTCTCTCGCTGTTCGGCAATGTCTGGGAATGGACCGGTTCGGCCTATCGACCCTATCCCGGCTTTCGCACCGCCGAGGGCGCGGTCGGCGAATATAATGGCAAGTTCATGAGCAGCCAGTTCGTGCTGAAGGGCGGGAGTTGCGCCACGCCGCGCGGCCATATGCGCGCCTCGTACCGGAATTTCTTTCACCCCCATCAGCGCTGGCAGTTCACCGGACTGCGGCTCGCAAAGGACTGCTAACCATGGCGACGATGCCCAAACTCGATCTGCTGGACCGCTGCGCACCGGATGAAGGCACCAGTGCATTTTGCGAGGACGTCCTGTCGGGGCTTTCGCAACGGCAAAAGGCCATCCCGGCGCGCTGGTTTTACGATCTTGTCGGCTCGGAACTGTTCGAGGATATCACGCGGCTGCCCGAATATTACCCGACCCGCACGGAAGTCGGCTTGCTCAAGACCCATTGCGGTGATGTCGCAGGCCTGATCGGGGAGGGGCGGGTCGTTGTGGAGTTCGGCTCCGGCAGTTCGCTCAAGACCCCGCATCTGCTGCGGCAGGTCATCCCTTCCGCTTATGTGCCGATCGATATTTCGGGGGAATTTCTCCTCCAGTCCAACGCCGATCTCGCGCAATTGCTGCCGGACCTGCCGATCTATCCGGTCGAAGCCGACTTCACCAAAGCCGTGGCGCTGCCCTCCGCGCTGCGTGGCAGTGCGATGCTCGGCTTCTTTCCGGGCTCCACCATCGGCAATCTCGCGCCCTTCGCCGCGACGGACCTTCTGCGCTCGATGCGCGACACGCTCGGCCATGGCTCGTGGCTGCTGATCGGCATCGACCGGGTGAAACCAATCGATCGCCTGATTGCCGCTTATGACGACGCGCAAGGCGTGACCGCGCAATTCAACCTCAATCTCCTGCACCGGATTAACCGGGAGCTGGGCGCGGACATTCCCGTGGACGATTTCCACCATGTCGCCCGTTGGAACCCCTCCGCGAGCCGGATCGAAATGCATCTTGAGGCGCAGCGGGACGTCGCGTTCCAGGTCGAGGACCGCCTGTTCTTCATGCGCGATGGGGAAACCATCCATACTGAGAACAGCCACAAATATACTGAACAGTCCGCTCGCGCTCTGCTTTCAGCCGGTGGCTGGACCCCCCGACAGGTTTGGACCGACGCCCGGGAGGACTTCCTCCTGATCCTCGCCGAGGCTGAGACGATTCCCCTCGCTCCCTGACCTCGCTGGGGGGGTCTGGTGCTCAGAAACCGCCATCCGAGTGGACTTTTTCAACGCAACACGCCAGTTTTGTGACCGATATGTCACACCTCGCCAATGAGGCAGTTAACTCGCGCTAAAGGTGTTGAGGGATCAATTCTCCCTTGATAGTCCGTCATCGTTGTTTTTCCAGCATGTCGAACGGGGGCGGGCATTGTCTTTGCGCGCGCGTCGTTCGGCAAAGCTTGTGCCTAGTGCCTGATCAGGAGAGGAGATTGTCCATGTCCCCATTCATTACCCGTTCGCGCATTTTGCGGGCCGGTGCCGGTGCCAGCCTGAGCGCTCTCGCGCTCGGCATGGCTTTTGTCGCCACGCCCGCTTTCGCCCAGGACGCCGCGCAGCCGCAGGATGATGAGGCCGGCGAGGCGATCATCGTCACCGGCTCGCGCATCGCGCGCACCGGCTTCGATCAGCCCACGCCCGTTTCCGTCGTCGGCGGTGAGCAGATCGCGCGCCAGGCCGCCGTCAACGTCGCGCAGGTGCTGAACGAGCTGCCGTCCTTCCGTCCGCAGGCGACGCCGAGCACCAACGCGATCTTCGCCAACAACATCGGCGCCTCCACCGCCGACTTGCGCGGCCTCGGCGCCAACCGCACGCTCGTGCTCATCAACGGTCGCCGCGTGGTGGCCTCGACCGTGCAGGGCAGCTCCTTCGCCAATGCCGGCGCGGTCGACCTCAACATCATCCCGACCTCGCTGGTCGAGCGCGTCGACGTGGTGACCGGCGGTGCCTCGGCCGCTTACGGCTCGGACGCCGTCGCGGGCGTCGTCAACGTCATTCTCGACACCAACCTGACCGGCCTCAAGGGCTCGGCGCAGTACGGCATCAACGATGCAGGCGATGGCAAGGAATATCAGTTCGCCCTCGCCGGCGGCATGGGCTTTGCCGGTGGCCGTGGTCACATCGTCGCGGGCGTTGAATATTCCGACAACAAGGGCACAGGCGACTGCTACACCCGCGACTGGTGCGCGCTGGGCTACAACACGGTTGCCAATCCCTATCGTGTTGCGACCAATCCCTCACTCGGCCGGGTGGCGCCGGGTCTGCCGGCAACATTGATCCTGCCGAACACGACCACCGGTTCTTCGTCCTATAATGGTTTGATCCCTCTGGTTCCCAACACGCCGGCAAACGCGGCACTGATTGCCTCGGGACTTCCGGGTCTGGAGTTCCGGTCCAATGGCACGACGGGTCGTCACGACTTTGGAACCTACTACGGCTCCGGCCTCTTCCAGAGCGGCGGCGGCGATGGGCGTCAGCCTTTTTACGATAACTTCCCCATCGCCGCGCCTGTCGAGCGTCTGAACGCCTTTGTTCATGCAAAGTTCGAGGTCGCAGACGGCATCGAGCTGTTCACCGAAGGCTCGTACAGCCGGGTGAACGGTTCCACCATCGGCGCCCAGCGCCGTGACCTCGGCAATCTGACGATCCGTCAGGACAATGCCTATCTCCCTGATTCCGTCGCGAATACCATGGCAACGTTCGGCCTCGCATCCATTCCCTTCGGTCGCGTGTGGGAGGATCTTGGACCGCAGCGTTCGACGGTGAAGCGTGACACCTACCGCGCGGTCGTGGGTATCAATGCTGAAATGTGGGGCGACTGGAAATTCGATGCTTATTACCAGTTCGGTCGCACCGATTACTGGCAGCGTGGTTACAACACCTCGATCACGCCGCGCATTCAGCTGGCGATCGATGCCGTCGATCAAGGTGAATTCACCACCGGCGTTGCGAATGGCAACATTGTCTGCCGTGGCACCCTACAGGGCGTTGCCGCTGCTGCAGGCTGTGTGCCTCTGAACCCGTTCGGCGAGGGTAATGTCTCGGCTGCGGCCAAGGCTTGGACGCACGGCACGGTTGAACAGGACACCCGCCTGACCCAGAACGTTGTGGCAGCCTCGATGAACGGTACGCTCTTCCAAGGTTGGGCTGGCCCGATCAAGGCGGCGACTGGCGTGGAATTGCGCCAGGACATCGCACGCGGCCGTGCCGACGCGATTTCCCGCGCGCTCCAGTTCTACACCGGTCCGGGTGCGCCGATCGATGGTAAGGTCGACATTTTCGAAGCATTCGGCGAGCTCGATGTGCCGCTCGCGCCAGGTGTGTTCTTTAACGGTGCCGTTCGCTACACCGATTATTCCACCAGTGGCGATGTGATTACCTGGAAGGCCGGCCTGGAAGCCGCGCCGCTCGACTGGCTGCGCTTGCGCGGTACGCGGTCGCGCGACATTCGTGCGCCCAATCTGTTCGAGCTGTTCGGCCCGACGCAGACCAGCTTCCAGAGCGTCAACCCGGCAGCCGGTGGCCAGGTGCTCGCCTCGGTTCTGCTGGGCGGCAATCCCAATCTCGTCCCTGAGGAAGCGGATACGCTCACTGTTGGCGTGGTTCTCCAGCCCGACCTCGGCAGTGCTGGGCGCCTTCGGTTCTCGGTTGATTACTTCGACATCAAACTCAAGAACGCCGTTTCTCAACTTGGGGCGCAGGTGATCGTCACGGGTTGCGAGGTGAGCAATATCGCGACACTCTGCGACCTCATCACACGCGCTCCGCTGCAGTCCGGTCAGACGCTGGGTACGATCCAGTCGATCACCAACCGCAACATCAATCTGGGTAGCCTCATCACGCGGGGCTGGGATATTGAGGCGGCCTACACGTTGCCGATCAACGTGTTGGGCGGTAGCGTTTCGTTGCGCGGCATGGCCACGATCATCGACGATCTGATCACCGACTCGGCAAGTGGCGTCATCGACCGTGCGGGCATGAATGGCTCGCCCGTGTCGCAGCCCTCGGGCATGCCGCGTTACATCATCAATGGCTATGTGACGTTCAACGCTGATCCTGCGACCCTGCAGGTTCAGGTGCGGCACATCTCCGGCGGTACCTATAACAATGCGCTCGTGGGGCCGGGGCAGTACGGCTACGATCCGAACCGTACGGACAGCATCAACGACAACTACATCGCGCCTTGGACCTATGTGAACCTGAACGGCAGCGTCGCGGTCTGGAACCGTGGCGACCAGAAGATGGAGATCTTCGGCGCGATCAACAATCTGTTCGACAAGGATCCGCCGGTGGACGCACCGTCCAGCTTCGGTCCGACCAACAACGTGCTGTATGACGTGGTTGGCCGTTCCTACCGCATCGGTGCCCGGTTCAAGTTCTGATCCGTTAATGATGTGCCCGGCGGTCGAACCGATCGCCGGGCATTTTTAATTTCCAGACGAGAGGATAGTCGATGAGCGATACGGCCGGCTTCACGCTGATCATGAAGGATAGCATTGATCCCACGACAGCACCGGGCAAGCCGCCGCTGCCGCCGATTGCCCATGAGCAGTGGGAAGAGGACGGCCTCCTCATCGACCGCAATATCCAGGTGACGCTGCGCGACGGCGTTCACATCTACGTCGATCTCTATCGTCCCGCCGATGCCGCGGACGGCCCGCTGCCCGTGCTGCTGGGGTGGAGCCCTTATGGCAAGCATGGCCTGTCCGATAAGCTCTTCCCGCCTCATTCGGGCGTGGAGGCCGGTTGGATGTCCCGCTTCACCGCCTTCGAGGCGCCCGATCCGGCCTTCTGGTGCGCGCATGGCTATGCCGTGTGCAATGCGGATTCTCGCGGCATGTGGCAGTCCGAAGGGGACGTGCGCCACAACGGCCTTGGCGAGGGCGAGGATTGCTACGATCTCATCGAATGGCTCGCCGTGCAGGATTGGAGCAATGGCAAGGTCGGCATGACCGGCGTCTCCTATCTCGCGGCGATCCAGTATCTCGTCGGTCAGCTCAAGCCGCCGCATCTGGCCGCCATCAATCCATGGGAAGGCTTCTCGGACTGGTATCGCGAGTTCGCATATCATGGCGGCATTCGAGAGACGGGCTTCCTGCCGCGCGGCAGCAGCAATCTGCGCTTTGGCCATCAGCGCTACGAGGATACCAACGCCAATGTGCAGGCGCACCCTTTGTACGATGCCTATTGGGCGAGCAAGGAAGTCGACCTGTCGGCCATCGACATTCCGGCGCTGGTCGTCGGCAGCTGGGCGGATCAGGCGCTGCATACCCGCGGCACCTTCGAGGCCTTCCGCCAGTTCTCCTCGGCGGATAAATGGCTGATCGGCCATGGCCGCAAGAAATGGGCGCATTATTATATGCCCGAGAGCAAGGAACTGGCCCGCGTCTTTTTCGATCGCTATCTCAAAGGCGTCGAGAGCGGCCTTGCCGACTGGCCCAAGGTGCTACTCGAAGTCCGCGAAAGCGCGCAGACATGGACCATGCGCGGCGAGCAGGAATGGCCGCTGGCACGCACGGT
This sequence comes from Sphingobium sp. B12D2B, assembly GCF_025961775.1. Taxonomy (NCBI): domain Bacteria; kingdom Pseudomonadati; phylum Pseudomonadota; class Alphaproteobacteria; order Sphingomonadales; family Sphingobiaceae; genus Sphingobium; species Sphingobium sp. B12D2B. Next base: position 2,059,879 of record NZ_JAOQOH010000001.1, on the reverse strand, counting down.
CTACACGCCGCTCTATCTCGATGCCGCGACCGGCACGATGCAAGGCGAGCCCGTGGGCAATGCAGCCAGCGCCTCCTATGACCCGCTCGATGAAGCCGGCGAGGCCGGCTTCGATATCCGCTTCGACACGGATACCGAGCTGACCGGCTACATGAAGCTGCGCCTGTGGGTGGAAGCGCAGGGCGCGGACGACATGGACCTGTTCGTCGCGCTGCAGAAGCTCGATGCCGATGGCAATCCGGTGGGCATGACCTTCTACGCCTTTTTCGAGAACGGCCCTGTGGCGCTCGGTTGGCTGCGCGCCAGCCATCGTGCCCTGGATGACGCACGCTCGACGCCGTTCCAACCGGTCCACAGCCATCTGGTCGAGGAGCCGCTGGAGCCGGGCGTTCCGGTGCCTGTCGATATCGAGATCTGGCCGTCCTCCACGCTGTTCCGGGCGGGCGAGCAATTGCGCGTCGTCGTGAAGGGCATGGATATCTATCGCGAGGGCCTGCCGATGCTGCCCTTCGCGCGCCACGAAGAACTGCGCAACGCCGGCACACATATCATCCACACCGGTGGTCAGTATGACAGCCATCTACTGGTGCCGGTGATCCCCAAGGCTTGAATGCGAACGCCCGCGACGTGGAGTTTTCCACGTTGCGGGCGCGCTGGCGCAGTCTCAATGCTGGTGGAACTGAGAGGGTGGGCGGCTGCGCGTTGTTCAGGCTTCGCTCCCTGATTGGCGGCGCTTAGCGTTGAATAGCGGGCTGCTTCAGAGGTAGCGTTCCGACCAATTAAATGCCTCCATGCCTTGAAAGACATGATATACCATATCATAATAGTGGCATGGAAATGAATCACGCAGCCGCCGCATCTCCCCTCACGCAAACCCGGAGCAGAAACGACTGGCTGGATGGCTTTGCCGTCTGCGCCTCCGTCGCCTGCATGATCCACTGTCTGGGACTGCCGCTGCTGCTGGCAGCCCTCCCGGCCTTCGCCGATCAGATCGATCCGGGCGAGAGCTTCCACGCGATCGTCCTCGCGCTCGCGGTGCCGACCAGCGCCTTGGCGCTGGTGAGTGGTTGGCGCAGGCATCGCGCGCCCGTGCCCTTGGCGATCGGCGCGGTCGGCCTGGCGCTGATGGCGGTCGGCATCCTGTTCGCCAGTCTAGAGATTCTGGAAACGGCGATCACGGTCTCGGGCAGCCTGCTGCTCGCGGGGGCGCACATCGCCAACTGGAGGCTGCGGCGCGCGCGGAACCGGTGATGTCCTTCACGACACCGGCAATGGCTCCCGCCCGACATGCAAGGTCGAACGCGGTGGTTTGATAGGCCTCGTTGATCCAGTTGGCGAACAGCAGATGGGCGTGGCTCCGCCAGCTGTTCAGCGGTGGACGCGTTGGGTCATTCTGCGGGAAATAGTCGACAGGCAAACAGGCCCCGCCATCGCGGGCATATTCGCGTGCGAGCGTCTCCGTATCATATTCCAGATGGTTGAACATGTGGAGCATGTGCCGGGCCTCGTCATAAACCAGACCCGCGCCTGTTCCGGCCGCATCGGCAAGAATCTGCAGATGCGGCGCCGTCTCCAGCTCCATCTGCGGCACCTCGGTCCAGCGCGACACCGGCACGTCGAACACGTCGGACATGCCCCGCAGATATGGCGAGGTCGGCAGGCGATTGCGATGCGGGAAGATCCCGAACGCCTTCTGCTCCAAGGTGCGCTTGCGCAGGCCATGGAAGTGATAAAGCGCCGCCTGCGCCGCCCAGCAGATCGTCAGGCTGCGGTGAACATGCGTCTGCGTCCAGTCGAAGATGTCGGTCAGTTCCGGCCAGTAGCGTACATCCTCATAATCGAGCCGCTCCACCGGCGCCCCGGTGATGATGAAGCCATCGAACCGCTCATGACGTACCGCGCTCCACGGGCGATAAAAGGCGGCCATATGATCGGCGGAGGTATTGCGGGTGGCGTGATCCGTAATCCGCACCAGCGTCAGCTCGATCTGGAGCGGCGTGGCGCCGAGCAGCCGGGCAATCTGCGTCTCGGTGCTGATCTTGTCCGGCATCAGGTTCAGCAGGCCGATCCGCAATGGCCGGATGTCCTGCCGCGTTGCGGTGCCTTCGTCCATGACGAGGACGCCTTCCGCTTCCAGGGTACGGCGGGCGGGGAGGTGGTCTGGTATCTTGATCGGCACAGTGCGTCGGTCCTTGTCCGGGTCGACGCTGAGTGGCTTGATCCGCATAATTGCCGTTCGGCCACATCCTCCTTGCGGAGTGCCACCTTGCCCGGATTGGCAGGTTGGCGTTGGGCGTCGCCCCAACTCTTGATGTACCGAGCCTGCTAGACGCTCGCGCGGGCTTTGGCAACCGCGCCTGCTATCAGTCTGTGAGATCGATGCCGAAAAAGGCCTCGCCTTCCACCTGCTTGCCATCGACGAACCGCATCGTCTCCAGCGCGCGCCGGGATCGGCCGTTCCGCTGCGCGAGATAATGCACGTCCAGCACCTGTGCCTCGATGTCGCACACCGCCGCGATCAGGGTGAAGTGCATGTCCGTCGTGGCCGCAAGCGCATCGCACCAATAAGCGCGCAACGCGGCCTTGCCCTCGATAATGCGCGAACCGGTAACCTCCCTGGCCAAGGGACTGATGAAGCGCGCGTCCTCGGCGAAGTGCGAAAGCACCGCCTCCAGATCGCGCGCGTTCCAGTTGGCGATCCACCGGGCCGCAAAGCGCATCATCTCGTCGCGGGTCATGCGCCTATCTCCCTAGATCAGAAACAGCAGGGCGGTGAGCGCCGTCATGATGGCCATGGTACGCACGAAAAGTGTCATGGCCTTGCGACTCTCGAGCAATTCGCGCGCGCCGGCGCCCATGGCCGCCCAGCCCGCGATGGAGGGCAGGCCGACCAGCGAGAAAGCCGCGACGATCACCGCAAGCTGCAGACCCAGCGGACGGTCCGGCACGGTAAAGGTGGCGATGGCAGGCACGGTGATGGCCCATGCCTTGGGATTGATGAACTGGAAGGCCGCCGCCTGCCAGAAAGTCATCGGATGCGCGCCTTCACGCCGGGCCATGCCTTCGGATTGCCAGAGTTTCACTGCAAGCCAGGCCAGATAGGCTGCGCCCACGATGCGCAGCACCCAGCGCAGGATCGGCCAGGCTTCGAAGATCGCGCCAAGGCCCAACCCGCTCAAGGCCAGCATCGCCGCACAACCGAAGTTGATGCCGAAAATATGGGGCAGCGTCCGCCGGAATCCGAACACCAGCCCGGATGAGGCGAGCATGATGTTATTGGGGCCAGGCGTGGCCGTGCAGACGAAACTGTAGAGCGCCAAAGGCGCGAGCAGGCTGGTATCCATTATGATCTCCCGCTTGCGGAAATGATCGCGATTGACCCATGTGTCAAATGTGATATTGAACCGGTTCAATCTTATTGAGGATGGCAAATGAAGGGCTGGCGGCCGGAAGTGTCGGGCGACGATGCGCCGATGTACGAGCGTCTCGTCGCCGCGCTGGAGCGCGACGTGCGCGAGGGGCGGCTCGTCCCCGGTGATCGCCTTCCGCCGCAGCGCGACCTTGCTCATCGTCTGGCGCTGAGTGTCGGGACGGTCAGCCGCGCTTATGTCGAGGCGGAACGGCGGGGCTTTATCTCCAGCCATGTCGGGCGCGGTTCCTTCGTCGCGGACCGGGCGCGGCCGCAGTCGCCGGCCGAGGCGGGCGGGCCATTGGACATGGCGCGCAACATTCCGCCGCTCGCGCCTGCCGAGCGCTGGATCGGTGAAGGGTTGAGCCGTGTGCGACAGCGCGCGGATCTGGCGACAGCCGTCAATTATGCCCCGCCCGAGGGGCTTGAATCCATCCGGGAGGCCGGAGCCTCCTGGCTCCACCGTCGCCATGGCGTTCAGCGCGCCACGCGGGATCGCGTGATCCAGTGCAATGGCGGCCAACACGGCCTTGCGCTGGCCTTCTCGGCGCTGGCGCGGCCCGGCGATACGATCTTGTGCGAGGCGGCCACTTATCCCGGCATCCGGACGCTGGCCGATCATGCCGGCTATCGCCTGGGCGGTGTCGCCATGGATCAACGCGGGCTCGAACCCGAGGCACTGGCTCGGGCCGCCCGCGAAACCGGTGCGCGCGTGGTGGTGTTGATCCCGACCCTGCAGAACCCTACCACCATCACGCTCGATGCCGCGCGACGCGCAGAGATCATCGAGGTGGCGCGCGCGCAGGATCTGATGATCGTCGAGGACGATGCCTATCGCGTGTTCGCGGATCGCGACGCCCCGGAGAGTTTCGCCGATCTGGCGCCCGAGCGTACGCTCATGGTCGCGGCCGTGTCCAAGGCCGTGGCGCCGGGCCTTCGCCTCGGCTTTTTACTGCCGCCGGAGGATGCCGGGATTCGCGACCGACTGCTGCTCGGTGTCCGCGCCTTTGGTTATACGCCGCCGTCCTTGGGCGGTCTGGTGTTCAGCCAGTGGGAGCAGGATGGCACGGCCGATCGCATCGCCGACGAGCTGGTCGCCGAGACGGAGATGCGGACACAGCTTGCCCGCGACATTCTCGGCAAGGCCATGGCCGTGCCCGGCGCGTCGCGCAGCCTGCATGTGTGGATGCCGATGCCGATGCTCGATGCCGAGCGCCTGAGCGCCCGCGCCCTGCGTGCCGGCATTGCGCTCACCCCGCCCGATGCGCCGGCCGTCGATCCCTGTGCGCCCTCGGGCGTGCGGCTGTGCCTCGGCGCAATCCCGTCACGGGATCGTCTCGAGCACGCGCTTCATGAGGTGGTGGAGATGCTGACGCCGGCGGGCGACAGTACCGCGCGAGGGCTGGTGTAACGCGCGGTCGTTGGTCAGGCTGAGGCGTTGGCGCTGATCCTGCGCAGCACGAAATCCGCCCGCTCGTCTGGAGTCGTAAGCGGTAGCGGCACGAGATTATATCCAAGGTCGGAATAAACCCGGGCCATGACCTCATGGGTTGCCAAGGCTTCCGACCAGTCCTGTTTGCGCTCGGCATCCTGCGCATAAATGTCCGCCCAGGGCGGGGCGATGAAGACGTCGTTATTGTAGCGGTGCGCGCTGGCGGTCCGCTCCAGATCGTGCGGAATGGAAAGACCGCACAGAGTACGATAACCGATGACATCCGGGATGCCCCGGTCGAAGAGGATCGGGCCGAATTGTCCCTTTGCGGTCTCATAGGACGTCACGTCGAAGGCCAGCATCTTCTCCGCAAACGCCTCCCGGTCGGCCCAGGGCAGGGCGCTGCCGCCTGCGGCCATCTGTTGCTGGATGATCGCGCGCCCGGCCTCGGCCATGGTCGCGATGCCATGCCGGGCCAGCGCATCGAGCAGTGTGGTCTTGCCCGATCCGGAGCCGCCGGTGACGATGAAGAAGCGATCCAAGCTGGCCGCTCAGCGCCCCGCGGCGTTCGCGAAGGTCAGGACCAGCGTATCCCGCCAGGCCGGCAGATCCCCGGCTTCCGACTGAATCGGCGTGGTTCCGTGGCGCACCTTTCCATCATCGAGGAGCAGCGCTTCGCCGGCGTGCGCGAGCCGGTGTTCGAGCAGGCACGCGCCCGAAACAGTTTCGACGCGGGTCTCTCCGCCGGAATAATTGCTACCGCCGACCAGCAGGATCAACACCCAATCGCGCCCATCCTGATGCATCCCCTCAGGGGTCGGAAGGCCGGGGAGGTCGGGCAGGGCCTCAATGCGAAACTGATGGGCTTCGACCATCCATGCGTACTCTTCGCAACCGCTGGCCTGCGAAATGCGCGCCGCAGTATTCCGCATCAGATCGCGCAATAGCGCGCTCTCGGCCTGTTCGTCCGCCATTGGTGCAAACCAGCGTTCGACTCCGCCATTCAAGGGATTGTGATCGCGATCCTGATAATGGGCGCGATGCGGCAGGCGCGCGCAGGCGTCGCCATCGATCTCAAAGGCAGCGTAGCGGCGGCGGCGATAGGTTCCGCCATCGGCCATCCACATGTCGCGGGGCAGCTCATCCCAACTTTGCGCGAACGAGCGCCATTCGGGCCGGGCAGGGAGCGCCAAGTCGCCGGGCTGCAGCAGCAGCGCTGTGGGACTAGTCAGGATCTCGATGCGTGGCCTCATAGCGTGAGGCCAGCTGTACGGTGAATGTGCATGATTGAACCAATACATTAGTTCGTTTGGTCGGCGGACCTGATGATACAATGACGCCGGCCTGTGGGCAACCCTGCCGCGCTTGTTCACCTGGAAAGATCGGCGGCGCGGTCAGCGGAGCCGGTCAAACGGCCTTGTCATCATCTTCCTGCTTGGCTGGCCCATCGTCCTTCTTTGCGATGAAGCTCATTTTGCCATTGGGTTCAAGGATTGCCCAGGCGACCTCCGATATGTTGGCGATGCCCGCCAGCCGCATCTCGATTTCGACCTCGGCCCGGGTCACGCGATCACGGCGCATGTTGGGGGTAATCAGTTCCCCATCCTTGATCAGCACGCGTGGCACGCCTTCCAGCAGCCGCTCGGCGCGTGGGGAAAGATAGGTGATCCAGCTCAGCGCCAGTGCCCAGAAGGCGATGGTGCCAATGGCGAGGGCGGCGCCGGTCATGCTGAGATCATTATGGGTGATGCCCTGCTGGACGAGATCGCCCATCACCACCAGCAGCACCAGCTCGAACGGCGTGACCTGACTGAGCTCGCGTTTGCCCAGCAGCCGGAGCAGCATGTACATGATGAAGAACATCACGCTGGCGCGCAGGATGATATCCATCAGGGCAAGACCTTGATGTGGACGGGCAGGGCAGCGAGTTCGCGCTCCCCGTCGAGAGCGGCGATCTTGCCGCGTGTACCGGCGAACAGCGGCGGGTTGATCTGCCCGTCGATCTTGAAGCGGAAGGTCTCGCCGGGCTTCGCCTTGCCGAAGGAGAACTGACGAGAGCCGTCCTTATAACGTTCCTCGCTTGCAGCCGGGATCATCGTGTTGATCGTCATCTCCCGCCAGAGGTCATCCGACACGGCAATGACCAGATCGTCGATCGGTTTGCGCGGCGTCACCTCGACGATGGTCTCAAAAATCATCCCGTTGCGCAGCGTTTCCGGCGTTTGCACGACGAGGGTGATGCGGTCGTTCGAGGTGTTGCGCACGACAGGGGCCTGCCCCGCAAACAGGCCGGTCAGGCCGGCGCCCAAGATCACCGTGAGCAGAACCAGCGGCCAGGGATTGGCCCGCCGGCTGTTGCTCTCATGCTCCTGCGTGATACCATCGGGTGCCGGTGTCGCCATGGGCGGCCTCACGCGGCCCGCTGCGGATCGGCGGCCACCTCGGCGAGCATGACAAGCGCAACGCGCAGGCATTCGATCCTGGTCGCGCCGCGCCCGATGTCGCCGAAGTGATGGACGCCGTGGCGCGTATCCGCCCCATGCGCGGCGCAGGCGAAATGGACCAGCCCCGGCTCATCGTCCGAGGCACCGGGGCCGGCAAAGCCGGTGATCGCAATGGCCAGTCGCGCTCTGGATCGGCGCAAGGCCCCTTCAGCCATCGCGCGCGCGACAGGTTCACTCACCGCGCCGCAATCCTCGAGAAGCTCATGGCTGAGCCCGAGCAGATCGCATTTGGCATCCTTGCTGTAGACGACGAAGCCCCGGTCAAAGGCGTTGCTGGTCCCCTCGATATCGGTCAGCAGCGATGCGAGCAGGCCCCCGGTGCAACTTTCTGCGGTGGCGATCCCGATCGCCGCCTGCCTGGCGGTTTCGAGCACGGCCATGGCTGCCGCAATGATGTCATCGGGTAGTGCCGGGGATAGGGTCTCGGCATAAGCTTCTGAGGGTTTCTCCTGCGGAAACATCATCTCTCGACCTGTTATCCTCATCGCTGGAGAGAAACTTCCATCCGTTCGACATCGTTCCCGGCGCCGGGGGGCTCCGCGAAGAGGCGACCGGCGGTCGCCCCGTCCCTTGACCGTTCCAGTCCAAGCTTGCGTTGCATCTGAGACCGCGCAGTTATTTGGTCTTCTGATGCCTTTGCGCTTCCTCGCCGGCTTCGATCAGGCTCTCGCCCGTGGCAACGGCTGCGTCCGCCGTCATGGTTACAGCGATCCCGCCCGGGCCCTCGAGGATGACATGATCCTCCTCAGCCGTGGCGACGCCGGGTTCGGCATAGGGCTCGATTGGGGAGTGGACAGTCATGCTGGTCCTCCTTGCTGGATATCTGCGCAGGGGGCGAGATACAGATAATCTGATGAAAAATTGCCCCGGCGGGCCAGACCGGCATAATCGTTGATCTGGACCAGTGAGGCGTGCCTCTCGCACAGTCCGGCTTCTCTTAATTGGCGGAGCACCCGATTGGTGTGAACGGTGGTCAGGCCGCAAATCTCGGCAATGTCGCCCTGCGTCAGGGTCAGCACGAAGCGATGTCCGTCCGATAATCCCACTGCATAGAGTCGGGCATTCATCTCGCACAGGAAATGGGCGACACGCCCGACCGCGTCGAGCCTCCCGACCCGGAACAACCAAGCACGATGAAGGGCGGCATCGATCAGCGTCGAAAACCACAGCTTGCGCGCCAGATCGGGCCGGGGGTCGAGTACTTCCCTCAAGGCTTTGTGCGGCACGATGGCGATGCTCGCGGTTGTGAGCGTGCCGATAGCATGGTCCAGCTCCCGCATGGGATAAGCATGGAGATCAACGAATTCGCCAGGCACATGGATGGCGACGAGTTGCCGCAAGCCTTTGCGATCATCGATATAGCGCGACATGATCCCTTCGACCAGGAAGCTGCTGACATCCACAATCTGACCCGCGTCGACAATCGTCGTGCGGGGCTCAAAGGTGCGAACCTCGAGAATCGTGTCTTCGAGCGCGGCTCGTTCTTCCGGCGTCAGGGCCACGCCGCGGCGGTTTGCAAGGAGGCGATCCATCAACATCGAGTGGCTAACGGATAAGCCGCGCTGGCGATCCAGCCCCGATCGGCTTTCACTATGATCAATGTTAATTCCTAGCCTTAACAGGCAACTGTCATCCGGACGGCGTGTTGGTGAAGCACGAGACGAACTCGTTCACATCCCAGCAATGACAAGGAACCGCGATGGCGAAACAGGCAACGCGTGCGGCGAAAGGCCGTGCGCCTATGAAATCCGATCAGCAGCGGTCATCGGCAAACAGCCCTTCTGCAGATGCCGCCTTTGAGGACATGCCTGTTTTTGAAGGACCGATGGGCGAGGGTGGCGAAACGCGGCAGACCGCTGGCGGTGATGTCGCGACGCTGACGACCGCGCAGGGCGTTCCCGTTTCCGATGACCAGAACAGCCTCAAGCAGGGCGCGCGCGGCCCCGCGCTGCTGGAAGACTTCCATTTTCGCGAGAAGATGTTCCACTTCGATCATGAGCGTATCCCGGAGCGCGTGGTTCATGCGCGCGGTTATGGCGCCCACGGCTTTTTCGAGCTGACAGACAGCCTGTCCGACGTCACCCGTGCCGATCTCTTCCAGCGGGTAGGCGAGCGGACCGAGGCCTTCGTGCGCTTCTCGACCGTGGCTGGGTCCAAGGGCTCGTTCGATCTCGCGCGCGATGTGCGCGGCTTTGCGGTGAAGCTCTACACCAAGGAGGGGAATTGGGACCTCGTTGGCAACAATATCCCGGTCTTCTTCATCCAGGACGCGATGAAGTTTCCCGACCTGATCCATGCCGCCAAGCCCGAGCCGGATCGCGCCTTTCCGCAGGCCCAGACGGCGCACGACAATTTCTGGGATTTCATCAGCCTGACGCCGGAATCGATGCACATGGTCATGTGGATCATGTCCGACAGGACGATCCCGCGCTCCTTCCGCTTCATGGAAGGCTTTGGCGTCCACACCTTCCGGCTGGTCGATGCAGACGGAAAGTCGACATTCGTCAAGTTCCACTGGAAGCCCAAGCTGGGCCTTCAGTCGGTAGCTTGGAACGAAGCGGTCAAGATCAACGGCGCCGACCCCGACTTCCATCGGCGGGACCTCTGGGCCGCCATTGAAGCCGGCGACTTCCCGGAATGGGAACTGGGGCTCCAGCTTTTCGATCAGGAATTTGCTGACAGCTTCGATTTCGATGTGCTCGATGCCACCAAGATCATTCCCGAGGAACTGGTACCGATCCGCGTCGTGGGTCGTCTGGTGCTCGATCGTCTGGTCGATAACTTCTTCGCCGAGACCGAGCAGGTTGCTTTCTGCACGCAGAATGTCGTGCCGGGCATCGACTTCAGCAACGACCCGCTGTTGCAGGGGCGCAATTTCTCCTATCTGGATACGCAGCTCAAGCGCCTCGGCTCGCCCAATTTCACGCATTTGCCGATCAACGCCCCGCGCTGCCCGTTCACGCATTTCCAGCAGGATGGGCATATGGCGATGCGCAATCCCGTCGGCCGCGCCAATTACGAGCCCAATAGCTGGGGCGCGGAAATCGGCGGTCCGCGTGAGGACCCGCAGCGCGGGTTCAAGAGCTATGCGGAGGCGGCCGACGGCGACAAGCTGCGCATCCGCCCGGAAAGTTTTGCCGATCATTATAGCCAGGCCACGCAGTTCTATGCGAGCCAGACGTTGATCGAGCAAAAGCATATCGGCGATGCGCTGGTGTTTGAGCTCTCCCGCGTGGAGCGGCCGGACATCCGCTCCCGCATGGTTTCGCATCTGCTGAACATCGATGCGGACCTCGCGGCGACCGTCGCAAACGGGCTGGGGCTGGCCATGCCGCAGGCGGCGACCGCGGCGGTACAGCCGCGGACCGATCTGGCGCCGTCCGATGCGCTGAGCATCATCAAGCGTGGGCCGCAGAGCTTTGCCGGCCGCAAGCTGGGCCTGCTGGTGACGGACGGCGCCGACGCGACGCTCGTCCAGGCGATCATCAATGCGGTCGATGAAGCCGGTGCGATGATCGAGTTCATTGCCCCCAAGATCGGCGGGGTCACCTTGTCGGACGGTAAGATCCTTGGCGCCCACTACAAGGTGGATGGCGGGCCTTCGGTCCTGTTCGATGCCGTCGCGGTCGTCGCCTCGGCCGAAGGCGGGCAATTGCTCGCGCTCGATGCCACGGCGAAGGACTTCGTGACGGACGCTTTTGCCCACTGCAAGTTCATGGGCCTGAGCAAGGAAGCAGAGCCGCTGCTGACCAAGGCCGGTCTGATGCCCGACCTCGATGAAGGCTGCTTCGCCCTCAAGAGCAAATCCGATGCGACGGCATTCGTCGCAGCGCTGGCGCCGCTGCGGTTCTGGGCACGCGAGCCGATCGTCGATCTCGATGCCGTTGCCTGAGTTCCTTCGGAAAGGAGATTAATCATGTCCATCATCGATAAGGTCATTGCCGCCGTCACCCCGCCCGAAAGCGAGGAGGCGCGGGCCGAGGCCCGGGCCAAGGCCGAAGGGCTTGCGACGCGCGGCAGCTGGCTCGCGCATATTCTTGATCATCATCGGCAGATCGAGGCTCTGTTCGCTGCGGTGAAGGCCGCAGCCACGGCCGAGACGCGTCGCGATGCGCAGGAGCGGCTGGCGCTGCTCCTCACGGGCCATTCCATCGCGGAGGAAGCGGCGATCTATCCCGCGCTGGCCGCGGACAAGCAGGTCGGCCATGCCGAGCTTGCCTATCAGGAACAATCCGCCGCCAAGATGGAGGTGGGTCTGCTGGAACGGCTGGACCCGATGAGCCAGGATTATCTCGACAAGCTCGAGCATATCCGCGGCGCGGTCGCCCATCACATCTATTCCGAGGAGGGAACCTGGTTCCCCAAGCTGATGGAAGACGTCTCGTCCAGCGAGCAGGCGATGATCACCCGCCGCTATTCTGAGGAGTTCGTCCGATATGTGGGCAACGGTCCCAGCTGAGACGCGTTGACTGATCATATGCTCACTGAGCCAACCCGCGACAGGAGAAGTAGAATGCCCGATGCGCGCGACGACGCACCGCTGACGACCTCCAAAGATCGCCACGCGGTCGATGAGGCCGCGGCGACCCTGATCGAACCCCACGGCGACAGTCTGGTCGGCCGCTCCGTGACGATCAATCGCCCCCGTGCGGAGCTATACGCTTATTGGCGCGACTTCACCCGGCTGCCGACCTTCATGGACAATGTCGTGCGGGTTGACATGATCGATGATGTGACCAGCCATTGGGTGGTGAAGGCGCCCGGCGGCCGGACCGTCGAGTGGGATGCAGTGATCACCGAAGAGCAGCCCGACGCGTTCATCGCATGGGCCTCGACCGAGGGTGCCGACGTGCCGAACAGCGGTCGCATCGATTTTCGCGATGCAGGCGCGCGCGGCACCGTGGTCACGGCGACGATCCTCTACGATCCGCCCGCAGGGTTCATCGGCAAGGTCATCGCCAAGATGTTCCAGCGCGAGCCGGCCATTCAGGCCCGGCGCGACCTGCGGCGCTTCAAGCAACTCATGGAAACCGGCGAGATCGCCACGTCGGCGTGGACGCACAAGCAACTCGAAGAGGAGACGGCCTGATGCGCGCGCTCACCTGGCACGGCAAGCATGACGTCCGTGTGGACACCGTGGACGATCCCGAAATCATCAATCCGCGCGATGCGATCATCAAGGTCACATCCACCGCAATCTGCGGCTCGGACCTGCACCTCTACGATGGCTACATTCCCACGATGAAGTCCGGCGACATTCTCGGCCATGAGTTCATGGGCGAGGTGGTCGAGACCGGACCCGGCTCGACGCTCCAAAAAGGGCAGCGGGTGGTCGTGCCGTTCACCATTGCCTGCGGGAGCTGCTACCATTGCGGCAAGCACCAATATTCCGCCTGCGACAATTCCAACCCGGCCGACAATCAGGACATCGCACAGACGCTCTACGGCCAGCCGATGAGCGGGCTGTTCGGCTATAGCCACATGACAGGCGGCTATGCCGGCGGGCAGGCGGAATATGTCCGCGTGCCATTCAGCGACGTTGGCCCGATCGTCATTCCCGACGGGATCGACGACGACAAGGTGCTGTTCCTGTCCGACATTCTGCCTACAGGCTGGCAGGCCGCCGAGTTCGCGCAGATCGAGCCCGGCGATACGGTCGCTGTCTGGGGATGCGGGCCGGTCGGCCTGTTCTGCGTGCAGGCGGCCTTCCTGATGGGCGCCGAGCGAGTGATCGCCATCGACCATTTCCCCCGCCGCCTTGAGCTGGCGGCAAAGTTCGGCGCGGAAACCATCAACTTCGAGGAGAGCAAGACCTACGAGGCGCTGATGGAGATGACCGGCGGCATTGGCCCCGACGCCTGTATCGACGCAGTCGGACTGGAGGCGCACGGTCTTTTCGCCGACAATGTCTGGGACCAGATCAAAGTCTCCACTTTCACCGGCACCGACCGCACCCATTCGATCCGCCAGGCGATCATTGCCTGCCGCAAGGGTGGGCGCGTATCGATGCCGGCGGTCTACGGCGGCTTCGTCGACAAGTTTCCGCTCGGCGCCTTCATGGAGAAGGGGCTGACGCTCAAGACCGGCCAGACCCATGTGCAGCATTATCTGCCGGGCCTGTTGAATGCGATCATGGAGGGGAAGATCGATACCACCTTCCTCATCAGTCACCGCATGCCGCTGAGCGAAGCCGCGCAGGGCTACAAGATGTTCCACGATCACCAGAACGAAGTGACCAAAGTGGTGCTGAAACCAGGGCTCGACCGGGTCGCCGCATGACTCATGCAAGGAGACGGATGATGAAACTCTATTTTGCGATACCATTGGCGGCCTGTGTATTGGCTGGGTGCAGCCAGGGCAGCACACCGGCAAATGATACAGCCATGACCAACAACGACATGGCCATGACGGGAAATGCCACGAACATGTCCGTGGGCGCGCCGCCACCGGGCGAGATGTCCGCCACGCCCACCGACGCGACGGGCTATCTGGCCAAGGCAGGCGCCGGCGACCTGTTCGAGATCGAATCGTCCCGCGCCATCCTGGCGAAAAATCCGGACAAGCCGGTTGCCGACTTCGCGAACATGATGGTCGATGCGCATGGCCAATCCACCGCCAAGCTCAAGGCAGCGGCTGAGAAGGCTGGCCTGACCGTCACGCCGCCGGCGCTCGACGCCAACCAGCAAGCCAAGCTGGACGCCATCAAGGCTGCAGAAGGCACTGCCGCCACCACGGCTTATCTGACGGCCCAACGCGAAGCCCATGCAGCGGCGCTTGCGCTCCATCAGGGTTACGCCGCCAACGGCGACACGCCGACGCTCAAGGCTGCTGCGGGCGAGATCGTTCCGGTCGTCCAGAAGCATATCGACATGCTGGCAAAGATGCCGGGCGCATAAGGAGGCATGGGATGGGCGAGAAATTCGCAATCGTCACGGGCGCGTCTACCGGCATCGGTTTCGAACTCGCCCATCTCATCGCGCAGGATGGCTATGACCTGCTCGTCGTCGCTGACGAGCCGCTGATCGACGCGGCCGCGCAGGACTTCAGGCGCCATGGCGGCGACGTGCGATCGCTTGAGGCCGATCTCTCCACGCTCGACGGCGTGGATCGGCTTCTGGCCGCAGCGGAAGGCCGGAGGATCGACGTGCTTTGCGCCAATGCCGGGGTCGGTACGGGCGGACCCTTTCTGGAGCAGGATGTCGCCATGTGGCGACGGTCTGTCGACACCAATGTCACTGGCACCGTCTATCTTCTGCAGAAGGTGCTGGCCGACATGGTCGCGCGCAATGACGGCAAGATTCTCGTCACCGGCTCCATCGCCGGCTACATCCCAGGCACCTTCAATGCCGTGTACAACGCGACCAAGGCGTTCATCGACAATTTCACCGAAGCGCTGCGCAACGAGGTCAAGGAGGCCGAGGGCGTTACCCTCACCACATTGATGCCCGGCCCCACGGACACCGAGTTCTTCGAGCGCGCCGGTCTGCTGGATACGCAGGTCGGCCAGCAGGACAAGGCCGATCCCTCCAAAGTCGCACGCGATGGCTGGAAGGCGCTGCTGGATGGCAAGGGGCATATCGTCTCGGGCCTCTCCAACAAGCTGCAGGTTGCCGCCGCCGGCGTCGTGCCACAGGCGATGCTCGCCGAGCAACACCGCAAGCTGGCTGAGCCTGGCAGCGGGAAGGACTGAGCCATGGCCGACAAGAAATGGTCTCAGGATGTGACCGAACATTCGGACGCGCTCGATCTGGATGAGGGCGTCTTCAAGCAGGACGATCCGGCGAAGATCGCAGCCTCGCTCAAGCGCTCGGCGGAGCATAGCAAGCGGCGCAAGGGCACCGCGCTCCAGTCTGCGATGAGCATGCTCACCTTTTACATCAACCGCGCCGGCGACAATCTCGGCAAGGACCAACGTCAGATCCTCGAGAAAGCCAAGGATGAGCTGCGTGAGGCTTTTGGCAAGGAGCCAAAGACCGCTGGAAAGGAGAAAGCCCATGGATAAGGATCGCGAGGCGAAGGCCAATTCTCCCAAGGACAAGGGCGAGAAGGGCAATCCAACCGAGATGCCCCAAGGCCCCATGGGCGACGCCCGGCCGGACGCTGCCGAGAATGACAATCGCACCGGCGGTGGTCAGTCTCAGGAAAAGGTAGAAGACCGCCCCATGGTCGGCTCGGTCAAGCCAGAGGATTATCCCGAGCAGCAGTAGTCTGTTGCGGGAGGGCGAATACATCGCCTGACTTGGCATTCTGAACACCTGACTTGGCATTCTGAACATTTGCGCCATCACCGCCGGATGAAGATAGCACCGCGTACCATCTGCATCGTGCTTCCGCGTCATTGACGTGAGAAGCTGAAGGCGGGCAATCCAGTGATTGCCCGAGCACGTTGTCTTGCGCCAGCGGCCGTCTCAAGGCCCCGAAGCTGGCGATCAAATCTTCAGGCCAGACCAACCATGCAAAATATATTTGAAAGCCCCTTCAAGGGCATCACGCTTGATCGTCTTGTCGCGCACCCGAACATCCGCGTGGGACGCTACAGCTATTATTCCGGCTATTATCATGGCCAGGGTTTCGACGATTGCGCCCGCTACCTGTTGCCCGATGAAGGCGCGGACAAGCTCATCATCGGCTCGTTCTGCTCCATCGGATCGGGCGCGTCCTTCATCATGGCGGGCAATCAGGGGCATCGCAGTGACTGGATCAGCACCTTCCCCTTCTTCTGGATGCCGGACGTGCCGGCATTTGCCGGTGCGGACAATGGCTATCGGCCGGCAGGCGATACGGTCATCGGTCATGACGTGTGGATCGGGTCGGAAGCGGTGATCCTGCCCGGCATCACTATCGGGTATGGCGCGATCATCGGCACGCGCAGCGTCGTGACGAAGGACGTCGCCCCCTATGCGATCGTCGGCGGCAACCCCGCCAAGCTCATCCGGCAGCGCTTCGCAGAGGCAGACGTTGCGCGCCTACTTGAGCTGTGCTGGTGGGGCTGGAGCGATGACGACTTGCGACGCGCCATGCCCATCCTGACCAGCGGCGATATCCCGGCTCTCTACGAACATTGGCGCACGAACATCGCTGCCGACAGATAAGGGAGAAGCCTCGAGCCGGCGCTGGCGTCAGGGAAGGCGGCAGGCTAGATCACAGCTTGCCGGTGCCCTGGCGCCGCGCTGTCCGCTCGGATGATGGGGGAAGGAACATGGCGGGGCTTTTTACGACCTCCGATGGCTTGGCCCGTTGCAGCTGGTGCGCAGCGTCGGAGGATTACATCGCCTATCATGACAATGAATGGGGCTATCCCGTGTCCGACGATCGGCGTCTGTTCGAGAAGCTGAGCCTCGAAGGCTTCCAGTCAGGACTGAGCTGGCGCACGATCCTGACCAAGCGCGAGAATTTCCGGACCGCCTTTCGCGGCTTCGATTTTCATCGCGTTGCGGCGTTCGATGAAAGCGACGTCGAGCGCCTGCTGCAGGATGCCGGAATCGTCCGCCACCGCGGCAAGATCGACGCGGTGATCAATAACGCGCAGCGGGTGCAGGATCTCGTGCGCGAAAGCGGCTCCTTCGCAGCCTATGTCTGGAGCTTCGAACCCCGAGACGAGGTTCAGCATCTCGTTTCAACGTCCCCCGCATCCATCGCCATGTCCAAGGACCTCAAGAAGCGCGACTGGAAGTTCGTTGGCCCGACCACGGTCCATGCCTTCATGCAGGCCATGGGGCTGTTCAACGACCATGCCGAAGGCTGCGCGATCCGGGCGCGGGTTGCCAAGGCTCGCGCCGGGTTCCAACCCCCGCAGGGCTGAGTGGCCGTGCGGGCGTGCGATCAATCCGGCGCGCGCCTGTTGGCCTCGATCGCCGAGACCTCCGGGCCATATTCGTTGATCGTCGCGCGGCGCATGTCGCGCTTGTAGCGATAGCGCTCGAAAGACGTCGCGCTGTGCATCGTGCAGCGATTGTCCCATACGACCATGTCGCCCGGCCGCCATTTATGCGCGTATACATAGCGCTCCTGCGTGGCAAAGCGGTAGAGCTCGTCCAGGAAGGTGCGGGCCTCGTCTTCCGGCCACCCTTCGATGCCCACGCCATGCCAGCCCATGTACAACCCCTTGCGGCCATTGGCCGAGGTGCGGACCAGCGGATGAGCCATGCGCGGATAATTTTTGCGCATCTCCTCATCCTCGAATTTGACGCCGTTCAGCTGCAGCGCGCGGAAGAGGTCGTGGTCGACCTTGAGGTCGGCGACCTTTACCTTCATGTCCTCCGACAGATCGTCATAAACGGCACGGGTGTCGATGAACTCCGTATCGGCACCCTCCGGCGGCGTCACATAGGCCAGCAACATGGACCATTTCGTGGGCCAGGAATTGAACGGGCTGTCGGTATGGAACAGCTCGAAATCGGCCGGCTGCGCGCCATCGGGCTTGGGCTGGATGATCTCGCCCTCGGCCGTAAGATTGCTGATGTCGTAAAGCTCCGGCGCGATCCGCTTGCGCCCGGGCGGTGCCAGTTCCAGCGGGCCGAAGGACCGGGCGAAAGCGATATGATCCTCGTCCGACAGGCTGGCATTGCGGATCACGCAGACGGCATATTGCGCCATCGCCGCCTCGAAGAACTCGATGGTCTCGGGCGAGAGGGGGCCGGAGGTATCCAGATCGGTGATCTCGCCCACGAACCGGGGGTGCAGTTGGTTGATCATCATCGCTCCGCTCATTCCTCATCCCACTCTTTATCTCAGCCCGGCGCGCGCAGGTGCTGCCGACGCGCAAAGCCATTCTTCCTCGATCTGACATCAGCGCTGGCCCTCAAAATAGTGTGTTCTTTTGCAGCGGCCACTTCATGCCTGTCGCCAGGCTGCTTTCATGATGCTTTGGGACCGCAACCAATTCACAGCACTATTTTCGTCCCGCGTGCTTAGCCCAAAGGCGAGTGGACAAGAGAGGATGTCATCGACCGGACCTCGTCTGCGACACGCGAGCAATGCGGCGCAGTACCGGATGGTGCATCCCGAAACAGCCGCAAGGCCGGGAGGGTGAACATGACTGCAGGCCATCGTCTTTCATTCACGTCGCGCGCGCAATTCGCGCTTCTGCTGCTCAGCAGCGCCTCGATGCTGGGGCTGGCCCAGCCGGCCGGCGCGCAAGCCGGCTCGGCGAGCGCGGATGTCGGAGCGCAGGATAGCAATGGCGATAATGAGCGCGCGATCATCGTCACCGGCACCCGCATCGGCGGCGAAGCACCGGTCGGCACGGCGCTCGTCCAGTTGGGCAAGGAGGAGATCAGGGCCACCGGCCTCTCCAGCACCGCCGACATTCTGGGCACGGTGCCCTCCATCCTGCGCCTGGGCGGCGGCGATAATTATGCCGGTGGGCAGGCGCAGCAGGCGAACACGATCAACTCCTTCAACTTCAACAAGTCGCCCAATGTTCGCGGCCTGGGCGTGGGCGCAACGCTCAGCCTCGTGAACGGGCACCGCGTGCCGTATGAAGGCGGCAACATGAACTCGTTCGACGGGGATAATTACCCCGCGCAGATGATCCAGCGGATCGACGTGGTGCAGGACGGCGGCTCGGCCCTCTACGGCGCGGACGCGATCGCGGGGACGGTCAACTATATCCTGCGACGGCCGGAGGACACGCTTGAAGTCCACGGCGGCTATCGCAAGAATGACGGTCAGGATGGCTGGTATGTGACCGGCATCGGCGGGGTGCGCTGGGGCGAGGGCAGCGTGGGTGAGGGCGGCATTATCCTCTCCTACCAGCACTCCTATCAGACCGCCTTCGCGGCCTCGGCACGCCCGGATCTCTATAATGACGATCTCTCGCCTTATGGCGGGGCGCCCTCATCGCTTTACTCGGCGCCGGGCAATGTCGTCATCAACGGCATCTATTACGGCATCCCGGCGGGTCAGGACGGGTCGAAGCTGACTCTCGCAGATCTCAAATCCACGCCCAACTATTTCAATACCTGGAGTGGCATCGAGGTTATTCCGCAGGTTGAGGCAGACCGCTTTGCGATGAACTTCGAGCAGAATGTTACCGATTGGCTCCGTGTGTTCGCGGACGCGCTCTATGTACGGCGCGACTTCACCATTAACGGTCCCAACTCGTCGACCAGCAACCGCGTCACCAATCTTGGCCAGTTGCCGCGCATTCCCAACAGCAATCCGTTCAGCCCGTGCAACCCCAGCCATTATGCGGGCGGCGTCGTCACCGGTCCCGCCAACCTCCTCGCCGCCTGCGCGACGGGCGCGCTCTCCGTGGCCTACAGCACCGTCTACGACATCGGGTCGCCGCGCCGCTTCGGCCAAACCGAAACCTGGACCTATGGCGGCGGTGTCGACATCAAGCTGCCCTATGACTGGTCGGTAACCCTGTCGGCCTTCGCCGGCACGCATGATGCGCCCTCGACCACCACGCAGACGGGCGGCGCGCCGGCGCCGGTCTTCGCGACGTTCAACTTCTTCTGCGATCCCACCGCCTTCCAGTGCACCGATCAGGCGACGGCCGATTCCATCAACGCGCGCGGCACCTCGCTCATCAACCGGACCAAATATGACATGCAGGTCTATTCGGCGACCGCGGACGGCCCGCTCTTCTCTCTCCCGGCCGGGCAGGTGAAGCTGGCTGTGGGCGTCGAGCGCTATGAAGGCTCGCTGCTCAACGAGAATAATTTCGGCGGCAACAACTTCAATCCCCGCAGCGTCTCTTCGGTGTTCGGCGAATTGTTCGTGCCGGTCGTGAGCCCGGATGCGGAAAGCGGCCTCATCTACAAGCTCGAGCTCAATGGCTCGATCCGCTACGATGATTATAGCGACGCCGGCACCACGACCAATCCGCGTCTGGGCTTCAACTTCTGGCCGACGCGCGGCCTCAAGATCTTCGGCAGCTGGGGCACGTCCTTCCGGGCGCCGGGCCTTGCCGATAATGATCCCTTCTCGCAGACAGGTGTCATCCCGCTGGTGACGGCCGGCAACCAGCTCTCGCCGGCGATCTGCGCGGCGTGCCAGGGCGTGCCGATGGGCGCGATCTATCAGTCGATCGGTGGCGCCAATCGCGATCTCGCGCCCGAGACCTCCGAGACCTATGCCATCGGCGTCGACTGGACACCGCCCTCGCTGCCGGGCCTCACCATGTCCGCCAAATATTGGTGGCTGAGCTATGAGGGCCAGATCACCACGCCGGCCTTCAACGTCGGCAGCGTGCCGGCGATCAACCAGCAGATCTACAATTCGCAGATCATCTACAACCCGGCCTATTTCCCGACTTTGGCGGCAAACAACCCGACTGCCTTCTTTGGCGATTTCCCGACGATCAATCAGGCAAACCCTTCCTGCGCCGCAGCCTTCGGGAAGAATGTGACGACGCAGGCGCTCTACGATGCGATGATCAGCTGCTACAACACCGGCGGGGAGCGGGGCGGTCTGTTCGGTCCGCCAACGGCGCCGGGCAATGTGTTCGCGCTGGTGAGCGGTCGCCGGATCAACGCGGGCAAGACGGTCGGCCGGGGCATCGATTTCAACATCGATTACGCCTTCGATAGTAGCGTGGGCCGGTTCAACCTGGGCGCGGTTGCCTCCTACACGATGAGCTGGAAGGTGTCCCCGCTGCCCGGCGCCGACCTTGTGCAGGAAGTAAACCAGCTCGGCTTCCCGCTCACCTTCCAGGCGCGCGGCCAGCTTGGTTGGCGGCGCGATATCGGCATGGGCGATCTGTTCGCCAGCACCTTCATCAACTTCCGCAATTCCTATGAGATCGATCAGGCACAACTACCGGTCGGCGTCGACCCGTCCTATGCCAAGATCGGCTCCTACACGACCTTCGACCTGACCATCGGCTTCGACACCGGGGACCGGGGCGGCTCATGGCTGACGGACAATTTCAGCATCGTCCTCAGCATGCAGAACGTCTTCGATAAGGACCCGCCACTGGTCGTCAATCAGGCGGGCCTCGCCGGCAGTGCGATCCGCTTCGACCCGACTTATGGCAGCGCGCTGGGCCGTGTGATGCAGATCCAGGTCGGCAAACGCTTTTGACGCGGGGTTCGCTGGGCGGGGTGGCGGCCTGCATGCTGCTTGCGGCATGCACGGCCTCCTCGGGCGACGGGTCGCCCTCGCTCGCACCGCCCGTGGCTGCCGCGAGGGAGGGAAGCGTCGTGCCGGTCATGGGTCACCCTGCGCCACTGTCTCTGCTGGAGGACAAGGACCCGCGCCTGGCCCAGAACAAGCGCCTCGCGTTCGACATGTGGCGCAGCATCGTCAATGCCGGCCATGTCGAGCGGGCAGACGATCTTCTGACGGAAGACTATATCCAGCACAGCCCGGTGCTGCCGAGCGGGCGCGCGGCCTTCAAGCAGATTTTCTCGGCCGTCCCCCGCCGCGACATCCCGGCACTGGTTTCGCCG
Source organism: Sphingobium sp. B12D2B (assembly GCF_025961775.1). Lineage (NCBI taxonomy): Bacteria > Pseudomonadati > Pseudomonadota > Alphaproteobacteria > Sphingomonadales > Sphingobiaceae > Sphingobium > Sphingobium sp. B12D2B. Next base: position 2,038,135 of record NZ_JAOQOH010000001.1, on the reverse strand, counting down.
CCGCTCGTCACGATGGTTGCAGAAGGCGATCTGGTGGTGATGGCCTTGCGGGAAGAGCTGCCCGAGCCGGAGGGGGCCGGGCGCTATACCAGCACGCACTTCAACCTGTTCCGGGTGGAAGGGGATCGTCTGGCCGAGCATTGGCACTCGGTCGAGGCCCCGCCCGGACCAGATCTGCCTTCGCCGGAGGAGGGTGGTCCGCAGCCGGTGACGGGCGCGACCGGGCCGGCCCAACAAGCGCGGCTCCAATCGGACGATCCGGCGCTGGCAGCCAACAAGCGGCTCGTGTTCGATGCCTGGCGCCATCTGGTTGACGCCGGTGAAGCGGCGGCGGCTAAGAGGTATCTGGCCGACGACTTCATCGAACATGATCCACGCGCCACGCACGGCGCGCCCGCGATCATCGCCGCAGCCAAGGGTCGCACTGCGGTACCGCTTGCGCAGGCCATGCAGGCCACACTGGTCGCCATGGTCGCGCAGGGCGATCTCGTGATCGTCGTCACCGGCCATGAGCATCCGCATCCGAGCCGGGCAGGGGCCAGCTACACGACAACCCAGTTCAACATGTTCCGGATCGAGAAGGGGCGCCTCGCGGAGCATTGGACCGGCGCGATGAAGCCGGGGACCGTGCCCGGCCCCTATACCGATTGATGACCTGCTGCGTGGAGAGACGATTTGACTGACATCACCGCCGCGCAGCCCGATCCGGATCGCGCCGCCAGTCCCGCTTATCGCCCCCATTATTCGGAAGAAGCCTGGCCGGCCGCGCGCCAGGCCTATCATGTCGCCTGGGTGCTGGCCGCCGTGCAGATGTGCGCCCAGCTCAATAACGGCGTCATGACGCTGCTGGTGGAGCCCATCAAGCGCGACCTGCAATTGACCGATATGGAGATGAGCTATCTGCTCGGCTTCTCGGTCAGTCTCTTCTACGTGCTGATCGGCATTCCCGCCGCTCGACTGGTGGACCGGCATAATCGCAAACATCTGCTCGCCGCATCGGTCTTCCTGTGGAGCCTTGCCAGCGCGGCATGCGGCCTAGCCCAGAATTTCTGGCAGTTCTTCGCGGCACGCTTTGGCATCGGCGCTGGGGAATCGATCAGCGGGCCGCTCTCCTATTCACTGATGGCCGACTATTTTCCGCCGGAAAAGCTGCCCCGCGCCATCGCGATCTACAATGTCGGCTTTCAAGGCGGCACGGCGCTCTCGCTGCTGCTGGGCGCGGTGATGATCCATCTGCTTTCCGGGATGCCCGCCATTCACCTGCCCCTGCTCGGCGCCGTGCGCGAGTGGCAGGTCGTGTGGGTGGTGACCGGCCTGATGGGCATCCCGATCCTGCTGCTGGTCGCCACGATCGTGGAGCCCAAGCGCCGCGGGTTCAGCGCGGCCGCGGTCGTGGGGATGCAACCGCGCAAGGTCGGCCTGCGCGAGACCTTGCGCTATCTGCTCGCCCATTGGCGGCTTTACGGCCCGATGTTCCTCGGCCTGTGCTTCACCGCCATGCACATGTTCGGCACGGCGGCATGGAGCGCGGCCTTTTACGCGCGGACCTATGGATGGGCACCGGCGAGCACGGGCCTCTACACCGGGCTTCTCAGCCTCATCCTGGCGGTTCCGGCCCTGTTCGGTGCGGTCTGGCTCAACGATCATTTCCGCAACCGCGGCCATGCCGATGCGAACATGCGGGTGCTGGCCATCGGCTTTACTGCATCGGCGCCCTTCATGATCGCGGCGCCACTCATGCCCAGCCCGTGGCTGGCGCTCGGCATGGGCGGCATCGGCACGGCCTTGATGCTGATGGCGGCGCCATCGCTCAACTCGGCCTTGCAGGTGGTGACGCCCAACGAGATTCGGGGGCAGATCACCGCGCTCTATCTGTTCACCATGACGGCAGTGGGCGGCGGGCTCGGACCGACCTACTTCGCCTTCCTCACCCAATATGTGTGGGGGGACGAGGCGCTGTTGCGATATGCCATCGCCACCTCTGCGGCGATTTCCTTCCCGCTGGCGGCGATCACCTATTGGGCGGGGGTGAAGCCCTATCGGCGGCGCATCCTGGAGATGCGGGCCGATGGCGCGCCGCTCTGAACCGCCCACCGCATCTGCCTATTGTCGCCACTATTTTCGCGCCCGGCGCAGCGGCACTCGCTGGGGAAATCAACGGCATGCCTCTTGCGTGAGGCGACGCCGGCAAGCTGACACATATCGAGGGAGAGAATGATGGCGAACAAGCGTGGAACGATCGTGATCGTGCATGGCGCGTGGGTTGGCGGGTGGCGCTGGCGCAAGGTAGCCGATCTGCTGCGCGATCGCGGCCATTATGTGTTCACGCCCACGCTGACCGGGCTGGGTGAGCGCGCCCACCTCACCAGTCGCGACGTCAATCTGGCCATGCACGCGCAGGATATCGCCAATGTCATCCGCTATGAAGAACTGGAGAATGTGCTGCTGGTCGGCCACTCCTATGGCGGCATGCCGATCTCGCAGGCGACCGAACTGATCCCCGAGGGGGTGATCCAGTCGATCCTCTATATGGACGCTTTCATGCCGGAGAACGGCCAGTCGCTGAACGATCTGGTGCCCGGCGAGCCGCACCTCCCGCCCGAGGAAGGGGATTATCTCGTGCCGCCGCCCCGGCTGCTGCTGCAGGGCTTCAATGCGCATATGGACCCCGCCTCGCGCGCCTCCTACGAGGATCGGCGCACGGCGCAGTCCGTCTACTGCTTCTCGCAGAAGGCGGAGCTGACGGGTGCACGCGACCGCATCCCGCAAAAGACCTATGTGATCGCCACCGGCTACAAGAACGATACGTTCGCCCCCGTGGCCGAACGGTTGCGCACTCAGCCGGACTGGCGCGTGGAGGAAATGCCCTTCACGCACGATCTCCAGCATGTCGCCGTGACGGAATCTGCCGACATGATCGAATCCGCGCTGCCCTGAGGCCACTCTGCTCGGCTCAGCCTTGCAATGTAGGCACTATTTTCAAGCCGGCCCGTCCGCACACTGGCGCGAATTGAACGAAAGGCGGCCGCAGCGGCATCGCCAGATCGGTCGGATAGCCCGTCGACTGCGATACCCCGGCCGCCATGAGGAGAGAGAATCGTGAAGAATCAGGCTGCCGCAGTCGCCTCGCGCCCGACCTCGGTCGAGAGCTTCATTCGCTATTCGGAGCGTGCGGCCGATGGGGGCTGGATCGAGAAGAACGGCTCCTATTCCTTCTCGATGGAAGACCATGACGTGACCGTGCACAACGCCCGGCTGGCGGACACCTCGTTCGATGCGCAGGGCTTCACCCTGGTGAAGCACGCCACGGATGTCGATTTTACGGACAAGGATGATTTCGAGCGCCGCTATTATCCCGAGGTGGCGCGTCTGGTGAAAGAGCTGACGGGCGCCAGTGAAGTGTTCGCCTTCATGGGAATTTTAAGGGGCGGGGAGGATGCCAAGGGCGGCGGTCCGGCGCTGAGTGCTCATGTGGATTTCAACGGGCCCGCGCTGCAGCAGTGGATCGCGCGGCTCGCGCCCGATCGGGCCGAGGAACTGGCGGCGAAGCGGCTCGTCAACATCAATGTCTGGCGTGGCACCAAGCCGGTCGAGAATTATCCGCTGGCGGTCTGCGACAGCCGCAGCGTCGAGAAGCGCGACTTCTTGAGCGTATCGCTGGGCAAGCCAGAAGGCGGCTTCCGCCAGGGCATGCCGGCCGGCCTCAACATGGCCTACAATCCCCGGCATCAATGGTATTATTATCCGGATATGCAGCCCGATGAGGCGCTGATCTTTCGCCTGTACGATACCGGCAATCCCGATTGGCAGATGACCGGCCATACAGCGTTCGAGGATCCGACGAGCAAAGCGGGTTCGCCGCGCCGGGAGAGCTTCGAGGTCAGGACCATCGCGGTGTTCGACGCATGATGGCGCAGCGCTCTCCTGTCCGCTCCGCCACCCTGCGCGCCGGATCAGCCCGAAGCTGCGCCGGCCGGCGCGCCGATGCGGAAATGGCCTTCCTCCAGCCGGGTGAGCTTCGCCCGTCCGCTCTGCTGCCAGGGGTCTTTCGCCAGTCGATCGAGCACCTCTTCGCGGCTGTCGGCCAGAAACACGAACAGCACGTCCTCGGATTCGGCCAGCAGGCCCGCCATGGCGATGAAGCCCTCCTCCTCGAGCGCGCCCATATAGCCCGCATGGTCCGCAAAGCCGGGCTGCTCATGCGCTTCCTTGCTGGGGTCCCAAAGGTCTGTTCGCTCGACCAGAGCGACGAAGGTCTTTTTCATAAGAACGCCTTTCAAGTTTTTCAGACTGCATCAGTATAAGTTCAGTCTAACAATATATTCAAGCGTTACGTTGGAGAATAAATCATGAAGGTCTTTGTATTCGACTGGACCGCTTATCAGGATAATGTTGATAAGTATCGCGAGGATGGTGTTCTTCCGCGCTTGGGTGCAAGTCATTTTGATCCGCAGGCCGCTGCAAAGACTTACAAGAACCATCTCGAAGCATGGGCGGAGATGGACAAGCAGGGTTTTGATGGCATTGCGATCAATGAACATCATGGCACGCCCTTCGGTCTGGGCAATTCGCCCAATCTGATGGCGGCGGCGCTGTCGCAGGTGACGGAGCGCCTGAAGATCCTGGTCTACGCCAATCTGCTGCCCATCCACGAGCCGCTGCGCCTGGCTGAAGAGATCGCCATGCTCGATTGCATGAGCAACGGACGGCTGATCTGTGGTGTGGGTCGCGGCGCGCCCCGCGAATATAAGATATTCAACGTGCCCATGGGTGAATCACGCGGTCGCTTCAATGAGGGCTTTGAGGTGATGCGGCGCGCCTGGACGCAGGACAGCTTCTCCTTTGACGGGGAGTTCTACAAGTTCGACGACGTGTCGCTGTGGCCGCGCACCTTCCAGCAACCCCACCCGCCGATCTGGGTGCCGCTCACCGGCTCGAAGGAGTCCATCGAATGGGCCGCCGAGCATGATGCGACCATCACGCCGGGTATCTTCCGTGGGTCCATGCGCGAGGATACCATCCGCTATTTCGCCGAATGCCAGGCCCGCCATGGACGCGAGGTCCAGTCGGACAAGATCAGCATCATGGTCGACTGCTACGTAGCCGATTCCAAGGAGCAGGCCATCGAGGAATATGGCAGCCACCTGATGTATCTGTTCAACACGCTGCTGCGCTACGATCAGGTCTGGCAGTCGGATGTGCGCAAGACGAAATATTATAGCTCCACGGCGTTCGAGCATCTGCGCGAAGGCGCGAAAGGCACGCTGGCCGAGGATGACACGGTGTTCAACGAGTGGACGATGGACACGGTCCGTGGCGCAGCCCAGCACATGCCGATCGGCACCGCCGACGAGATCGTCGCGCGCATCATCGATGAGTGCAACGATGCCGGCGCCAACAATGTGCTCCTGGTATGCAACCGCGGCGACATGCCCCACGACATGTACATGAATCAGGTGCGCCGTATCGGCAAGGAAGTCTTGCCCCGCCTGCAGGCACACAATGTCACCTTCGTTCCCCATGCCGAGCGGCAGCAGGCAGCGGAATAGCAGTCGGTCAAAAATACAGTAGAACCGACGGACGAAATGGGGGGAGTGACGATGGCGACGACGACACAGCATGACACGGCTGAGCCGGTCGCGGACGAAACGCATCCGCTGCTGCGACCCGGCTACAAGAAATGGGCCGTGTTCGTGCTGCTGCTCGTCAGCATTTTCAACTTCGCCGATCGCGCGATCCTCGCGGTGCTCGCCCAGCCGATCAAGGAAGACCTCGGGCTCACCGATACCGATCTCGGCATTTTGCAGGGGCTGGGTTTTGCGATCATGTATTCTGTGCTGGGGGTGCCGCTCGGCATGTTGGCCGAGCGCGTCAACCGGACGCGACTGATCGCCATCTGTGTGGCCGCCTGGTCTGCCATGACCGCGGTCTGCGGCCTTGCGACGGGTTTCACGACCTTGCTTTTGGGGCGGATCGGCGTGGGCATCGGCGAAGCGGGGGTGCAACCGCCGACATCATCACTCCTGTCCGATCATTACAAGGCTAATCGCCGCGCCTCGGTGCTGGCCGTCATCTCGCTCGGTTCGCCGTTCGGCTTTCTGCTGGGCCAGTCGCTGGGCGGTTGGGTGGCAACGCAATGGGACTGGCGCACGGCCTTCTTCGTCATGGCCGCACCGGGCATCATGGTCTCGCTGCTGGTCTGGTTCACCCTGCGCGAGCCGCCGCGTGGATTGGCGGATGGCCGCATCACCCGCGCACCCGTGCCCTCGCTGGGGACGGTGCTGCGCTTCCTCCTGGCCAAGAAGACCTACATCCATTTGCTCGCGGGGGTGACCATTGCCGGTTTCACCCTCAACGCTATCGCCAACTTCGTGCTGCCCTTCTATCTGCGCAGCTTCGAGATCAACCTGGCGACGCTCGGGGTGATCTTCGGCATCGTCACCTTCACCTCCAACGGCATTGGCATGCTGCTGGGCGGGTTCGGCTTCGACTGGCTGTCGCGTCGTGACATGCGCTGGGTGCTCTGGGGCCCGGCCCTGTGCATGTCGCTGTGCGTGCCCATCTATTTCGGCGCCTTCATGAGCCGCGAACTGTACGTCTCGCTCGCCTGCATCTTCTTCGGCAATATGGCCCTCATCACCTTCATGGCCCCCACGATGGGCACGATGCAGAACCTTGCCGGGCCGCAGATGCGCGCCATGACCGCCGCGATCACCGCGCTGGTCGGCGGTCTGCTGGGTGCCGGCCTCGGACCGACTGTCACCGGGGTGCTCAGTGACTTCTACGCTAGGCGCGCTTATGGCGCGGCTGATTTCGCCACATCTTGTCCGGGGGGCAGGGGGCCGGACGGCATCGGCACGGCTCTGGACGCCGCGTGTCTCACGGCGTCTTCGACGGGTCTGCGCTATGCACTCGTCACAGTGCTGGTGCTGTTTTTCTGGGCAGCTCTGCACTATGTCCTCGCCGCACGCGATCTGCGCAAGGACGTCTACAAGCCCGAGGATGAGGGAGGGGTCGCGTAAGAACCGCGCCCCCTCGCGCGCGCCCTCAGATCGGGCGCGTCGAACTCATGGACAGCATGACCCGCGAGGCTTCTGCCTTCGCCCAGTCCAGTTGCGTGTCGCCGCCGATCGGCATCCGGTCGAGAAGTGTGCGGAGCAACTGGAAATATTCGGCCTGCTTGTGCGCCGGCAGGCGCTCCAGCAGGAAGGGATGGAACCGCGCCTCATAAGCCGCGAGGCAGCGCGAGAAGAGATCGATGATCGGGCTTCTGGCCAGCTTGGAGACATATTGGACCAGCGCCAGCAGATCATAGCGATCGATGGGGTCGCTGCGCTGTGCCCGGTCGAGAAGTTCCTGCAGCCGTGCTCGCTCCGCCGCACTGGCGCGGCTCACGGCCAGCGCCGGTACGAAGCGATTCAATTGGAACAGCGTCGTGCCGGCGGTCTGGGGATCGACCTGCCGGCTGATCAGGAAGGCAAGGACAAGCCGGATGCTGCCGGTGCCGCGCAGATCCCGCACGATGAGGCCATTGCCCCGGCCCCGGCGGCACTCGACGAGCCCGCTGTCCTGCAACTGCCGGATCGCCTGGCGCAAGGTAACGCGGCTGACGCTGAAGCGCTCGCACAAATCCCATTCGGAGCCGAGGCGCTGGCCGGCATTGCCGCTCGGCAGGATTTCGGCCGCCAGCCGGCGGGCGACGAGGAGGGCGAGCGTCCGGTCGGCATCCTGACGGGATGCCTCGATGGTCGGCGGCGAAAGCGGCGCATCGCGCGCGGCCAGCCAGTCGCCGAGGCGCCGGTGAAGTGTGTCGGCCTCTTGCTGTGCGGCCGCCACGTCACGGTGAGCGACGGCCTGGTTGATCGCTTCGGCCTGCTGCTTGGCTTGCCCAAGCCAATCGCCGTCATGCGATTCAACGCCGGCAAACAGCATCGTCAGTTCGTTGAGGCATTGCACGAACAGCGGCAGGACGGGGTCTCCACTCATCGCCGCCAGGTGGGAGCGCACCCGCAAATGCCAGGCAAGGCCGCCCTCGCGTTCGTCCGGCGCGTCCAGTCGCATCCCATGGTCTGAACGATCGGCTGTGGCCGCAAGCGTTGCGAGCAGCGGGTCGACAGCTTCGCGCGCATCCAGCACCTGCTCGCACGTCACGCCAGCCAGCTGGAAGTAATTGGCGAGCTCAAGCCCGATCCGGCCCACGTCGGGCTGCGCCACCATGAAGCCACCGCTCGGTCCGGGACGTAGCCGGCCCAATCCGCGGCGCTCGAGCAGGGCGACCGCTTCGCGCATAGCTGCGCGCCCCACGGCATAATGCTCGCACAGACCCCGCAGTGACCCCATCACGCCACCGACGGGCAAAGGGCTGGAGGCGATATCGTCCTCGATCCTGCGGGCCAGCCGCTCGGCCAGGCGGGCCGTGCCGGCGTCCTCGCTGGTGGACGCGCTATATATCTTTTCCGCTGTGTTCATGCGATCCTCTACGGACCGATTGAAACTGTCTGATCCTTGTTATGCAAGCGAAATTCAGCCAGCGACAACTATATTTTCGCTCGGAATTGTTGCCACTATTTTAGTCTGCCCAAGTCCGCCAAGCTCTGGCACACTCGTATCTGTCATACGCATGATGGAACTCAGGAAGATATCTTGAAAAGGCAGCTGCTCGGCGACCTAAGCGCCAAGGTCGTGATCTCTCCATTTCGTCGCAAGCTGCCCCCGCCGCCGGTGATGACGGTCCAAGGTCGCCTCGCGTGACCATTTCCATGCCTGCCCCGGACCCACACATTCTGGGTCGTCGCGCGGATATCGTGCGGGCGATGCAGGCGATCGTGCCGGGGGAGGGCGTCGTCTCCCATCCCGATGGCCTGCGCCCGTTCGAGACCGATGCGCTCACCGCCTATCGGCAGATGCCGCTGGCCGCTGTGCTGCCTGAGACGGTCGCGCAAGTCTCGCAGGTGCTGGCCTGGTGCCACACCCATGATGTGAAAGTCGTCCCGCGTGGGGCAGGGACGTCGCTTTCGGGCGGCGCGCTGCCACTGGCCGATGGCATCCTGCTCGGCCTCTCCCGCATGAACCGCATCATCGAGATCGATTATGCCAACCGGGTCGCCGTCGTGCAGCCCGGCGTCACCAACCTCGCGATCACCAAGGCGGTAGAAGCGCAGGGCTTCTATTATGCGCCGGACCCCTCCAGCCAGATCGCCTGCTCCATCGGCGGCAATGTCGCCGAGAATAGCGGCGGCGTGCATTGCCTCAAATATGGGCTCACGACCAACAATGTGCTCGGCGTCGAGCTGGTGCTGATGACCGGCGAGATCATCCGCCTCGGCGGGCGCCATCTCGATGCGGCTGATCTGGATCTGCTGGGTGTGGTGACCGGATCGGAAGGGCTGCTAGGTGTCGTGACGGAAGTCACCGTGCGCATTCTCCCCAAGCCGCTGCAGGCACGAGCAATGCTGATCGGCTTCCCGAGCATCGAGACGGCGGGGCGCTGCGTGGCGGATGTGATCGGCGCCGGCATTATTCCGGCCGGCATGGAGATGATGGACCGCGCCGCCGTCGGCGCTGCCGAAGCCTTCGTGAAGGTCGGCTATCCGCTCGATGTCGAGGCCTTGCTGATCGTCGAGATCGATGGCGTCGATGCTGAATGCGATCATCTCGCGGCGGAGATCAGCGCCATTGCGACGGCGAATTGCGCCGTGAGCCTTCAGGTCTCGCAGGATGAGACGCAGCGCCTCGCCTTCTGGGCGGGGCGCAAGGCCGCTTTTCCCGCCGTGGGCCGCCTCGCGCCGGACTATTATTGCATGGACGGCACCATTCCCCGCCGCCACCTGCCGCATGTGCTGCGACGCATCTCCGAGCTGGCCGCAGCGCATGGCCTTGCCGTCGCCAATGTCTTTCATGCCGGCGATGGCAATCTCCATCCGTTGATCCTCTACGATGCCAACCAGCCCGGCGAGCTCGACCGCGCGGAAAAGCTCGGCAATGAGATCCTTCGCCTGTGCGTCGAGGTGGGCGGCGTGCTCACAGGCGAACATGGCGTCGGAATCGAGAAGCGTGATCTGATGCCGGAGATGTTCAGCGAGACCGATCTCGCGCATCAACAGCGGGTGAAATGCGCGTTCGATCCGGCCTTGCGCCTCAACCCCGGAAAGGTCTTCCCCACCTTGCATCGCTGCGCCGAGCTGGGCCGCATGCATGTGCACAAGGGGCAGGTGCCTTTCCCCGAGCTGCCGAGATTTTGATGACCACCAATATGGTCACGCCGACCGACATCGCTGAGCTCTGCGCGATCATTCGCGATGCGGGTCGCGACGGCATGCCTGCGGAACTGCGCGGCGGCGGGACAAAGGCGGATATCGGCCAGCCGGACCGGCAGGCGTTGATCGTGGAAATGTCCGCTTTTGCAGGGATCATCGATTATGATCCCGCCGAACTTGTGCTCACGGTAGGGGCTGGCACCCGCTTGTCCGAGATCGAGCTACTTCTGGCGGAGCAGGGCCAGATGCTGGCGTTCGACCCGTTCGATTACGGCCCGGTCTTCGCGCGCTCATCCGGCGCCTCGACCATCGGGGGTATCATCGCGGCCGGCGTCTCAGGCTCGCGCCGCCTCTCGGCCGGGGCGGCGCGCGATCACATGCTGGGCTTCGAGGCCGTCTCGGGGCGGGGCGAGGCCTTTATCGGCGGCGGCAAGGTGATGAAGAACGTCACTGGCTACGACCTGCCCAAGCTGATGACTGGCAACTGGGGCAGGCTGGCCGCGCTCACCAGCCTCACTGTGAAGGTCATGCCCCGCCCGCAGACATGCGCGACGCTGCTGTTGCGCGGACTGGACGACGAAGCGGCCATCGCCGCAATGGCCCGCGCCATGGGCTCCCCGGCCGAGGTCGCCTGCGCCGCGCATCTGCCCGAAGCGGGGATCACGCTGCTGCGCGTCGAAGGCTTTGCGCCATCGGTGGCAGCGCGCAGCGACATGTTGCGGGCGCTGCTCGGGCAGGCGGATCTGCTCGCTGACGGTGCCGACGAGCCTTTGTGGGCAACGGTGAGGGGTGGAGGCGCCCTGCAGGGCGAGGCCGTGTTGTGGCGGATCAGCACCGCGCCGTCCCGTGGGCCGGAGGTCTTCCGGGCGCTCCAGCATCTGGGTGCGCGACGCTGCTATGACTGGGCGGGCGGCCTCGTCTGGCTGAGTTTGCCGCAAGATGCCGATCAGCACCGCGTGCGCCAGGTCATCGCGCAGACGGGCGGGCACGCGACGCTGATCCGCGCGCCAGCCGCGCTGCGCACCAGCATGTCGGCCCTCCATGTCGAAGAGCCCGGCGTCGCCGCACTCTCGGCGCGGGTGCGGGCGGCGTTTGATCCGCTGGGCATCCTGTCACCCGATCGCTTTGGAGCCGCCCATGCGCACTGATTTCACGGCCGAGCAACTGGCCGATCCGGCGATGGCAAGCAGTGAGCGCGCGATCCGCAAATGCGTCCATTGCGGCTTCTGCACCGCGACATGCCCGACCTATGTGCTGCTCGGCGATGAGCGGGATTCGCCGCGCGGGCGCATCTACATGATGCAGGATATGCTCCAGAACGAGCGCGTGCCCTCCGGCGAGACCGTGCGCCATATCGATCGCTGCCTGTCCTGCCTCTCCTGCATGACGACCTGCCCCTCGGGCGTGAACTACATGCACCTTGTCGATCATGCGCGCAGCTGGATCGCGACGCATTACAGGCGCCCCTGGCACGAGCGGCTGATGCGGCGGCTGCTGGGCGCGGTCTTGCCGCACCCGCGCCGCCTTGCCCTGGCCCTGCGCCTCGCACCGTTCGGTCGCCCCTTCGCACCGCTGCTGGCGCGCTGGCCCGTGACGCGCCCGCTGGCTGCCATGTTGCGACTGGCGCCGTCCGAACGCCCAACGGCTGCTGGGGTGCCGCCACCCGCCATCGGCAATCTGGGCCGCGTCATTCTCCTGCAAGGCTGTGCAGAGCCGGTCCTGAAGCCCAACATCCGCGCTGCCACGCACCGACTGCTATCGCGCGCCGGCTATGATGTCCTGTTCGCCAAAGGCGAGGTTTGCTGCGGCGCGCTGGTCCGGCACATGGGGCAGGACGCCGAGAGCCTGAACGCCGCGCGTCGGAATGTCGATGCCTGGACTCCTCATATGGACGCCGGCCTGAAAGCCATCATCATCACCGCCTCGGGCTGCGGCACGACGATCAAGGATTATGGCTTCATGCTGCGCGACGACCCGCTTTATGCGGAGAGGGCCGCCCGCCTATCGGCGCTGGCCTGCGATATCAGCGAGTTTCTCGCGAAAATCACGCTTCCGCGGGGACGTCCGCAGGGCATCCGCGTCGCCTATCAATCGGCCTGTTCGCTCCTGCACGGGCAGTCGGTCGACCATGAGCCGCGCGCGCTGCTGGAGCGTGCTGGTTATGAGGTCGCGACCCCCGCCGAGCCCCATTTGTGCTGCGGCTCTGCCGGCACCTACAATATCCTGCAGCCGGAAATCTCCGCACAACTGCGCGATCGCAAGGTCGCGAATCTGCGAGCCTTGCGGCCCGATGTCATCGCCACGGGCAATATCGGCTGCGCGATGCAGATCGGCAGCGCCACGAACATTCCCGTTCTGCACGTCGTTGAACTGCTGGATCGGGCGTGGGGCGGAGTGGACGCCCGCTAGAGTCCCAGACGCCCAAGCCCTTCATTCGCCGCAGCTTCGATCAGTGCGGCGCAAGCCCCATTTCTACGCCGGTTTTGTCGTGCAACGCGAAGCGGTCGACAATGTCGGCGCTGGCGCGGTTGTAGCCCACGACCTCGACCTCGCGTCCATCGCGGCGGAGTCGCGCGACGATCTTGTCGAGCGCCCCGACAGCCGAGATGTCCCAGAAATGCGCGCCGGTCACGTCGATGACGACGCGCGTCGCTGTGCCTTCCGATTGGAACGCGCGGGTGAAGCGGTCGACCGACGCGAAGAAAATCTCGCCAGTCACGCGGTAGATGGCCTGCGCGCCGTCCGCAGTTTCGTCACGCTCGACGGCGAACATGCGCTGGACCTTACCGGCGAAGAAGATGCCGGAGAGCAGCACGCCCGCCAGCACGCCAAGCGAGAGGTCATGCGTGGCGACGACCACGATGACCGTGGTCAGCATCACCACTGACGAGGTTGCAGGATGGCGGCGCAGATTGGGGATGGAGTTCCAGCTGAACGTACCAATCGAGACCATGATCATCACCGCGACCAGCGCCGGCATCGGCACCCGGCCTACGAACGGCCCGAGCACGGCCAGAAGGAAGAGGAGGAAGGCACCGGCGACGAAGGTCGAGAGGCGTCCACGGCCGCCCGACGTGACGTTGATCACCGACTGGCCGATCATCGCGCACCCGCCCATGCCGCCAAACAGCGCGGCGACGATGTTGGAGCCGCCCTGGCCGGCGCATTCGACCCGCTTGTTACTGTCCGTATCGGTCATGTCGTCGACGATCTGCGCGGTAAGCAGGGATTCCAGCAGGCCGACCGCAGCCATCGTCAGGGAATAGGGTAGGATGATCCGCAGGGTATCGAGGGTCAAGGGCACGTTGGGCAGCGCCAGGCTGGGCAGTCCCTCGGGCAGCTTGCCCATATCGCCTACCGTGTTGACCGGCAGGCCCATGCCGATGCTGATTGCGCTGAGCACGAGGATGGCGACGAGCGGCGAGGGGATGGCCTTCGTGATGCGCGGGAAGCCATAGATGATGACCAGGCCGCCGGCGACCATGGCATATGTCTGCCACCCGACATTGGTCAGCTGGGGCAACTGAGCCAGGAAGATGAGGACCGCCAGCGCGTTGACGAAGCCCGTGATGACCGAGCGGGACACGAACTGCATCACCAGATCGAGGCGCAGCAGACCCGCGATCATCTGGATAAGGCCCATCAGGATGGTGGCCGCGAAGAGATAGTCGACCCCATGCTCGCGGACGAGCGGCACGACGAGGACGGCGACAGCCGCCGTGGCCGCAGAGATCATGCCCGGGCGGCCGCCGATCAGGGCGATGGTCATGGCAATCGCGACGGACGCATAAAGGCCAACGCGCGGATCGACGCCGGCGATGATCGAAAAGCCGATCGCCTCCGGAATGAGGGCGAGAGCGACGACGACGCCCGCCAAGATGTCGCGACGGGCGGTCGGTCCGTCAGTGAACCACTGGCGGCGGTAAGATGTCAGATGAGAGGTCATGCGGATTCCACAACAAGGCACATGGCGCACATTGGGCGCGGGGGGAGTTGCATGTGTGATGTTGTCCGGCGGATCGGCGGCCGGAATAGCCACCCGGGGTTTCACCGGGTCCTTGCGATTGCCCGCCTGCTACACGGCAGAACGCGGTCGGGCAAGGGACTGTTGGGTATCAGCAAGAACCACCGCTTGGCATCGCCTTGGGGTCGGCCGCATAGTCCTGACCGCCCTATCGGCGCTCATCGCCCATCGGTCAGCGCCGCCGCCGCGCGGTCCGCAGAAGGATCCACGCTGACACCCCGCGCTTTCCGTTCGGAATAGCGGTCGACCAGTTGCGCCGCATGCGGCCGCATGAGCACGGTGATCCGCACCAGCTCCTCCATCACATCGACGATGCGGTCATAATAGCTGGAGGGCTTCATGCGGCCGGCCTCATCGAACTCCTTATAGGCCATGGCCACCGACGACTGGTTGGGGATGGTGAACATCCGCATCCAGCGGCCCAGCAGGCGGAGCGTGTTGACCGCGTTGAAGGACTGCGATCCGCCCGACACCTGCATGACCGCGAGCGTCCGGCCCTGTGTCGGGCGCAGGCCTTTCATCTCCAGCGGCAGATGATCGATCTGCGCTTTCATGATGCCGGTGATCTGCCCATGCCGCTCCGGGCTGCACCAGACCTGTCCCTCCGACCACAGCGACAGCGCGCGCAGCTCATGCACGGCCGGGTGATCGTCGCCGGGCACCTGATCGGGCAGCGGCAGGTCCGAGGGATCGAAGATGCGGGGCTCCGCGCCGAAGAACCGCAGCAGGCGCGCGGCTTCCTCGACCGCAAGGCGCGAGAAGGACCGCTCCCGGAGCGACCCGTAGAGCAGCAGGATGCGGGGCGGCGGCTGATCCTCGCCAATCCCGAGGGCGGGCCTGGGTATCGCATAGGAACGGTCCAGCGCCGGAAGATGATCAGGATCGGGCAGGATGCGCACACGGCTCACGAAACGAGGTTCCTTTCATACCAGGGCCGGCTGCGCTTCACGATTGCGACAACGGAGAGCATCACCCGCACTTCGACCAGCACGATCATCAGCCAGATCAGGGCGGCGACGATGAGGTTCACTTGCGCCACTTCGGCCGATGCGATCGCGGCGAAGACACCGGGCACGGCCTGCCCAAGCAGAATGCCGACGACGATGCACAGGGCCACCCAGAGCGAGAGATAGCGCTCGAACGTGCCCATCAGCTCACCCGCTGCCCGGCGGCATCGACGACCGGCTCGCCATCCTCCTTGGTGAAGGCGCCGCGCTGCGCACCGGGCAGGATATCGAGGACAAGCTCGGACGGGCGACAAAGCCGCACGCCCAGCGGCGTGACCACCAGCGGGCGATTGATGAGGATCGGGTGCGCCATCATGACATCAAGCAGCGCGTCATCGCTCAGGCTCTCATCATCCAGTCCGAGTTCGGCAAACGGCGTGCCCTTTTCCCGCAGCAGTGCGCGCGGCGTCAGCCCGGCCCGCGCGATCATCTGGGCGAGCAGCGCTCGCGTCGGCGGGCATTTCAGATATTCAATGACATGCGGCTCGACCCCGGAATTGCGGATGAGCGCCAGCGTGTTGCGCGAGGTTCCGCAATCGGGGTTATGATAGATGACGATGGTGGTCATGATCCCGTCCTTCAGCAGCAGGAGAGTTCGGCAAGCAGCGGCGCACACAAATCCGCGCGGCCCTGGCAGCAATCCTTGGCGAGGAAGAGCATCAGATCGCGTAAAGCTGCGATATTGGCGCGCTGGATTTGCTGGCGCCCCCGCTTTTCCGAGATCACCAGCCCTGCCTTCGCCATGACTGCCAGATGGGTCGAGAATGTGCTCTGCGTCAGCCCGCTCGCCGCGACAAGCTGACCCGTCGAAAGGCCCTCCGGCTCATGCCGCACGAGCAACTGGAAGGTCGTCAGCCGGATCGGGTGGGAGAGGGCCGCCAGAATGCCGAGGGCGTTATCGGTGTTCATCCATCGGAAATATCCGATAGGACGGGCGCGCGTCAATATCGAACGGGAAAACCCGATGCTACTTTCCAGATGACGAACGGCGGCTGCCGCTGGACGCCTGGAACCTAAAGCGGAAGCAATGTCTCGCTTCGCTCTAGAGATTGAAATTTAGGAGAAAAGTGGTGGACGCACTTGGGCTCGAACCAAGGACCCGCTGATTAAGAGTCAGCTGCTCTACCAACTGAGCTATGCGTCCACTTCGGCGGCTCGTTGATCGTTTGATCAACATCCCGTCGGGAGGTGGGCCGTTAACATGGTGTTTTCAGGATGCCAACAAAAAATCCGAGGCGCGGCGAAAAAAGATGCTGCTTTGCGAGAAAACCGCGTGCGGTTCAGTCGGTGTCGCGGGTGCCGGGGCCGACGGGGGCATCGATGTCACCATCCTCGCTTGTATTGGCGCCGTCTTCGCTCCCGGTCTGCGCCGGGGTGGCGGGAGTCGGGGCGGCCGGGGAGGCCGCATTGCCGGGCTCGGGCATGAGGGGCGCAGACTCAAGGCCGCGCGCAATGCGGAAGGCGTTGAGCTGGCGTTCCATGCGCATCTGCGGCGTGCCGCCCCAGGTCGCTTCGAAGCGCTGCAGCTTCTCCATCGCCTTGGCGGGATCGTAGAGATAGGTGATGCAATCGCCCGAGATCATCGGCGCGTCCTGCACCCGGTCCATGTGCCCGCCATGTTCGATGATCGTGGCGATGGCGTAGCGCGGATTGTCATGCGGCGCGAAGCCCTGGAACAGGGCGTGATCGCGCAGGCGGAAGGGCTGGCTTGCCGCGCGCTGGCCGCGGGTGCTGATCGCCCCGACCTGCGCCGTGCCGGTCTTGGCGGCGAGCATCACGCCGGGAACGTCCAGCCGCGCTGCACGGCCGGTGCCGCCGCCGTTGACCACATCCTTCATGGCATTGCGGATGACCGTAAGATGCTCGAGCGACACGCCCAGCGGCTCGCCCTGATGGCGCTTGCCATCGACGATGAAGTGCGGATCGAGATCGAGCCCGGTGGCGAGGCGCGCGGCCATCACGCACATCTGTGTCGGGTTCACCAGCATATAGCCCTGGCCGATGGTCGCGTTGACCGTGTCATAGGTCTGCCAGGGCTGGTTGTATTTCTTCATCTTCCAGGCCGGGTCCGGCACGGTGCCATAGCTCTGGTTGGGGAAGGGCAGGTCGAAGCGCTGGCCGAGGCCCAGCCGCCGCGCCATCATGGCGATGGCGTCCATGCCGATCTTCTGGGCGAAGTAATAGAAATAGATGTTGCAGCTCTGCTCGATGGCGCGGTGCATGTTCGTCGTGCCATGGCCCCGGCGCGCATGGCAGTGGAACAGGCGATTGCCCACCCGCAGCGCCCCGGTGCAGTTCACCGTCGCATCCGCTGGCAACCCGGCTTCGAGGAAGGAGAGGGCGATCATCGGCTTGACGGTCGATCCGGGCGGATACAGCCCGCCCAGCGTCTTGTTGCGCAGCGGCACATGGTCGTCTTGCGAGAGCATCTGCCATTCGTGATGCGAAATGCCCTCGGAGAAGCTGTTGGGGTCGAAGCTCGGCATCGAGGTCGAGCAGAGAATGTCCCCGGTGTGGCAATCCATGATCACCACGGCGCCGCTTTGCGTGCCCAGCCGCCGGCCGGCAAATTCCTGCAGGCCAGCATCGATGGTCAGCTTGATCGAGCGGCCCGGCGTATCGGGCCGGGTTTCGAGGTCGCGCACCATCGCCCCGCGCGCCGTCACTTCCACGCGGCGGGCACCGGGCTTGCCGGTGAGAACGGAATTGAGCGACTTCTCCAGACCCTGCTTGCCGAGCTTGAAGCCTGGCGTGATCAGCAAGGGGTCGCGCGATGCGTTATATTCTTCGGCTGACGGCGTGCCGACATAACCGAGTAGATGGCCGACTGGCGGGCCAGCAGGATAGTAACGCGAAAAGCCTTGCGAGGGCACGACGCCGGGAAAATCGGGCAACCGCACCGAGAGCGCCGCATATTGCTCGTAGCTCAGGTCGTCGGCCACCTGAACGGGCTGATAGCCCGCCGCGCGGTCAAGATGCTCGTTTATGCGGTCCACATCATTGGGCGTCAGGGCCAGCAGCGTGGCCAACTCGCGCACCACCCGCTCCCGGTCGCGCAGGCGATCGGGAATGATGTCGACACGGAAATTGGTGCGGTTCGAGGCCAGCGCCTGCCCGCGCCGATCCAGAATCCAGCCGCGCCGTGGCGGGGTGATGGTCAGGTTGATGCGGTTGCTGTCGGAAAGGAGCTGGTACTTCTCATTCTCTGCAATGGCGATCCACCCCATGCGCCCCACCAGCAGGCCGCCCACCGCCAGTTGCGCCCCACCGAGCACGAAGGTGCGGCGGTTGAAGCTGTAGGCCTGGCTGGCGGGGGTGACGACTTTGTTGGGGAACAGGATCTTGCGGAAGGAAATCACGGAAGCCGCCATTTGTCCAACGCGGCACAGATGCGCACGATGAAGGGGAACAAGGCGACACTATAGAGGAACTGCGGGAGGATTTGAATGATTTCCCCGCCATGGCCGGAGAGATGTACGGCAAGCCAGCCACCGGCCAGCGCAAAGCCGATTGCCAGCGAGCCGAGTAGCCAGCCATGCCAGTAATCGCGCCACAGGTTCCGCTGCCCCTCAAAGTCGAAAGCGAGCAGCAGGATCGTCCACAGAAATACGGCGCTGCCGACCGGCTGCCCGTTCATAAGATCATCGGCCAGCCCCAGCGGCACGCCGATCCACAGCGGCCAGATGTCCGGACGCAGCACCCGCCAGGCGATCAGCATCATCAGGCCGAACGGCGGGAGCAGGGGGGTCTGCGCGATGACCGGCATGAGCGGCGCCAGCATCGATCCCAGAATGACGGACGCGACCGGCACGCCGCGCAGGTGCAGCCAGGTCCGCTTGCGGCCGATCCGGTTGCTGTAGCGGCTGTTCATGGCGCGGCGGGCGGCTGCGCGGCATTGCCGGCACGCTCGGCTTCTTCCGGCCGGAACGGAGCCTGCACGACCACCAGCTCAACGCGCGAGGGATTGGCGAGCGGAATGGCGATGGCCTTCTCGCCTTCGCGCCGCGCGACGATCGCCACGGGGATATTAGAGCGATACAGGCCGCCAATGCCGGACGTGACCAGCACATCACCGGGCTTGAAGGGATTGCGCTCGGCATTGAGGGCGCGGATCTCGACCGTGCCGTCGCCCCGGCCGGAGCTAATGCCCGGAATATTGTCGCTCGTGCGTCGTACCGGCACGATATTGCCTTCATCGATGAGCAGTAGGACGTCGGCGGTGTTCGGCCCGGCACGCAGCACGCGGCCAACCAGGCCCTCCGGCGCGCGCACCGGCATGCCCGCGCTCACGCCCTCGCTGCGGCCCATGTCGAGGCGCGCCAGGCGGGCGGCGCTCGCCGGTGTAGAGGAAATCAGATGGCCGGCAGCAACGACGCCCTGATCGGTTTCGGTCAGCTTGAGCAGGTCGCGCAGGCGGATATTCTCCTGGCGGATCGCTTCGGCCTCGATGAGGCGCGTGCGGTTCGCTTCCACCTGCCGGCGCAGGGCGGCGTTCTGCGAGCCTGCGTTGATATAGGCGGCAAACTCTTCCTCGATATTGCCGACGCCGACGACGACCGAGCGCAGATTGCTGGAGATGGGGCGCGTGACTTCCGCCGCCGCCGACCGCAGGCCAGCAAAGCCAGCGGGATCGGCAATGGAGACGATCAGCATCAGCAGGCCAGTGACCGCGCCGAGCAGCGCGATCACATAGCTGGCGAACAGTCCATATTGCGCTTTCCGGTTGAAGCCGGGGCGCCTGTTGCCGGGTGGCGCCATGCGAACAACCTCGGGCTTAGGCGGTCTGGAGCACGCCGCGGAAGACCGGGTCCTCCATCGCGCGCCCCGTGCCGATGGCGACGCAGGTCAGCGGGTCTTCCGCAACGGTCACGGGAAGCCCCGTCTCGTCGCGCAGTTCCTCGTCCAGCCCCTTGAGCAGCGCGCCGCCGCCGGTGAGGACGATGCCCTGATCGACGATATCGGCGGCCAGCTCCGGCGCGGTGTTTTCAAGCGCGATGCGCACGCCTTCCACGATGGTGCCAATGGGCTCGGCCAGCGCATCGGCGATCTGGCCCTGATTGATCGCGATTTCCTTCGGCACGCCGTTCACGAGGTCGCGGCCCTTGATGTGGATCGTCGCGCCCACGCCGTCGGCCGGCTTCTGGGCGATGCCATATTCCTTCTTGATCCGCTCGGCCGTGGCCTCGCCGATCAGCAGATTGTGGTGGCGACGGACATAGGAGACGATGGCTTCATCCATCTTGTCACCGCCCACGCGCACGCTGGTGGTGTAGGCCAGGCCGCGCAGCGAGAGCACGGCGACCTCGGTCGTGCCGCCGCCAATGTCAACGACCATTGAGCCGATGGGCTCGGTCACGGGCATATCGGCGCCGATCGCAGCGGCCATTGGCTCCTCGATCAGGAAGACCTGGCTCGCGCCGGCATTGCTGGCGGCATCACGGATCGCGCGGCGCTCGACGCTGGTCGAGCCGGACGGCACGCAGATCACGATCTCGGGGAAGCGGGGGAAGCGGCGGTGGCCATGGACCTTGCTGATGAACCATTTGATCATCTGCTCGGCAATGTCGATGTCGGCGATCACGCCGTCGCGCAGCGGGCGGATGGCCTCGATGGATTCCGGCGTCTTGCCCATCATCAGCTTGGCGTCTTCGCCGACGGCCTTGACGCGCTTCACGCCGTTGATCGTCTCCACCGCAACCACGGATGGTTCATTGAGGACAATGCCGTGACCGCGCACATACACCACTGTGTTGGCCGTGCCGAGGTCGATCGCCATGTCCCTGGAAGTGAACTTGAACCAATTGGAGAAGAACGCCATTGACTGTCCTGTTCATGCCGGTCGCGCCGGTGAGGACGCGGCTTTCAGATGCTCCGGGGAATGCCCGCCCTGCCGACTCCAGCCACCGGAAAAAGGGGTGGCTTTCGCTCGCGTAGGAGGCTCGCTTGGTCTAGTCGCAATCCAATGTCAATACGCCGCCTCCCCGAGTCCCTCGTTAATCGAATTGCCGCCGGAGAGGTGGTCGAGCGCCCTGCGAGCGCGCTCAAGGAGTTGCTGGAAAACGCGCTGGATGCGCAGGCCCGCTCCGTTGCGATCTCGCTGCAGCAGGGCGGCCTCGGTGGCCTGAGCGTCACCGATGATGGCCATGGCATGAGCCGCGACGATCTGCCCCTCGCGCTGGAGCGCCACGCCACATCCAAGCTGCCGGACGAGGCCATTGAGGCGGTCAGGACGCTCGGTTTTCGGGGTGAGGCGCTGCCCTCCATCGGCAGCGTCTCGCGCCTCAGCATCGCCAGCCGCCAGCGCGATGCGGATGGCTGGCGCGTGGTGTGCGACAATGGCGTGCTGGCCACCGCTGCCCCCTGCGCGATGGCGCCCGGCACGAGGGTGGAGATGAATGGGCTGTTCGAGCGCGTTCCGGCGCGCCGCAAGTTCCTGCGCTCGGCCCGGTCGGAATATGCCGCCTGCCTCGACATCGTCCGGCGCCTCGCCATGGCGCGCAACGATGTCGCCTTCGTGCTGGAGCATGACGGACGCCGGGTGTTCTCGCTGCCGGGCGGGCAGACCCGCGAGGATCGCGTCGCCCAGCTCATCGATCGCGAGCTGGCCGACAATCACGTCATCGTGTCGCTGGAACGGGAGGCGGTGACGATCAGCGGCGTCGCCTCGTTGCCCACCTATCATCGCGGCTCGGCCGATCATCAGTATCTCTTCGTCAACGGCCGCCCGGTGCGCGACCGCCTGCTGGTGGGCGCTGTGCGCGGCGCCTATGCCGATTTCATCGCGCGGGACCGGCATCCGGTGCTGGCCTTGTTCCTGAATGTGCCGATGCCGGACGTGGACGTGAACGTGCACCCTGCCAAGACAGAAGTACGCTTCCGCGATCCCGCCTTCATGCGCGGGATGATCGTCAGCGGCCTGCGCCGGGCGCTCGATGATGCCGGGATGCGCGTCGCCAACCGGCCCGAGGCCAGCGCCGCCGATCTGTGGCAGCGCGAAGAGGCGCCGGCACCCGAGGCTCCCACAACTTGGCGGGCGCCGTCATCCGGCGGTGCTTATAGCGCCGCGCCGCTGTTCGCGGACCGCCAAGCCCGTTTCACCGGTTTCGCACCGTCTGGCCGGGCGGAAGCGCCGGTCGCGCAGCCGCCGGCCGAGCATCGCGAGTTTCCGTTGGGCGTGGCGCGCGGGCAGGTGGCGCGAACCTATATCGTCGCCGAAGCCGAGGATGGGCTGGTGCTGGTCGATCAGCATGCCGCGCACGAACGCCTCGTGCTGGAGCGGATGCGGCGGGCTTTGGCCGACGGCGCGGTCGCGCGGCAGGCGCTGCTGTTGCCGGAAGTGGTCGAGCTGGATGAGCCGGCCTGCGACCGGATCGAGGCGCGCGCCGCCGAGCTGGCCGAACTCGGTTTGGAGGTCGAGCGCTTCGGCCCGGCCGCAATTCTCGTCCGCGCTGCACCGGCCCTACTTGGCACCAGCGACGTGCCCGGCCTCGTCCGCGATCTCGCCGACGATCTGGCCGCGCTTGGCGATGCCGCCTCGCTCAAGGCCCGGCTCGATCTTGTCGCGGCGACCATGGCCTGCCACGGCTCGGTTCGGGCAGGGCGGGTGCTCTCCGTGGCAGAAATGAACGCGCTGCTCCGCGAGATGGAGGTCACCCCCCATAGCGGGCAATGCAACCATGGCCGGCCGACCTGGATCAAGCTGGCGCATGGCGACATCGAGAAGCTGTTCGGCCGGCATTGAGCCGGCGCGGCCTGTTCGCTCTGCTTATTCGCTCTTGCCGGCCGGGATGAATTCCCGCCGGAACACCGCCGAGCGGATGTTGGTGAAGACGTCGCCCACATATTCATACAGCGCGAAGCTATTGATGTGGATGCGGTCGCCCTTCTTGAGCGGGCCGGAGGTGAAATCGGGCGCATCGACCGTGGCCAGAAACTCCGATTCCAGCTCGGCGACCAGCCGCTTGCCGTCGGTGAAGACATTGCGGACCTGGATGATCCGCCGCGTCTGCTGGTTCACCTTCTTGTAGAAGGCGACAATGGCATCGTGCCCGATCAGCTCTGTGCCATTGCCGATGACCAGATGCACGTCCGGCGCGTAATTCTTCACCAGCGCGGGCCAGTCCTGCGCGTTGAACGAGGCGATATAGGCCCGGAAGCGCTCTTCCTGTGTCATGCGCTGCGCCCCTTCTGCGGACTGAACCGGGCCGAGCGGACCCGCGTGAACCGACCATCCTTGATGTCGTACATGACGAAGTTGACGCTCGAGCGCGTGTCGCCCGCCTTGAGCGCACCGGTGGGCATGTCGGGCCAGTCGGTATGGGCCACCAGCGTCGTGCGCAGCACCGCGAGGATATGCGCGCCGGACGGATCGCCCACATAGGTCAGCAGATCGACCTTCTCGTGCAGATGCTTGCGCACACCGCGATAGAAATCGATCACCGCCTGTCGGCCGGTTACCTGCGCGGCCTGGCCGAAGAACTGCACGTCATCGGCATAATAAGCGCTGAAAACCGCTTCGTCGGCGCGGTTGAACGCGGCTAGATACGCCTCGAACCAGGGCTGCGACGGCACGGTGCCCTCCTGCGTTGCGGCCCTTGCAAGCGCGCTGGTGCTGCCGATGCCGAGCGCTGCCGCCCCGGCGATGAACGTCCGCCGCGATGGTGCGAGCGCACCCGGCACAGCCTTGTCGTCCTTCATGATCCTCTCCTTGCCGCCCCCATGGCCGACGCGCACAGGGTGCAGCAAGGATGTTGAGAGATCAATACATCTTGTGCAGCATTCGTCGCATCAGGCCTTCGGGCGGCGACGATGGAGCACGACGGAGACGAGGCTGAGCACTTCCTGATCGTCCTGATTGAGCAGGCGGGTGCGCCATTTGAGGATGCCCGTCTCCGGACGGCTGCGCGATTCCAGCTTCTCGACCAACTCGCTCGATCCGCGTAGCACGTCACCCGGGAAAACCGGCCGGCGCCAGCGCAGTTCGTCCAGACCCATCGCGCCCAGCGCATTGGCCTGCCAGCCGCCGCTATTCTGCCGCGCCCGCACCATCGCGCCCATCATCATCGCGCAGGTCTGCCAGCCGCTCGCCGCGAGACGGCCGAAATGCGTCTTGGCGGCGGCTTCTTCATCGAGGTGGAAGGGCTGCGGATCATAGCGCTCGGCAAAGGCGATCACTTCATCGCGATCCACTTCGAACGGGCCGAAATGCTCGGTGAGGCCGAGTTCCAGGTCTTCCCAATAATAGTCCATGTCTGTGCCTTCGGTTCCGGGATCGGATGACCGTTTGCCTAAGCGGCGAGGGCAAGAAGGGCAAGCGGCGCTCATTTGGCTTGAACAGGGCGCGAATATGTAACATGATATGTTGCATGAGTCGCAACAGCAGCAAATTGTCCGGCGTCCTTCACGTCCTCCTCCACATGGCCGAGCAGCAGCGTCCGGTTACATCGGAGATGCTGGCCAGGATCATGCAGACCAACCCGGTGGTGATCCGGCGCGTCATGGGCGGGCTGCGGGATGCCGGTTATGTCCGCTCGGAAAAGGGGCATGGCGGGGGCTGGTCGGTCGCTTGCGATCCGGCGGCTGTCACGCTGCTCGATATTTATCGGGCCATCGGGGCGCCGCCGCTCTTCGCCATCGGCAATCGCAGCGACAACCCCGGCTGCGCGGTCGAGCGAGCCGTTAACGCCGCGCTCGATGCACCGCTGCGGCAGGCCGAGTCGTTGCTGCTCGACTCCTACGCCACCGTCACGCTCGCCAGTCTCAGCGCCGGCTTCCACCGTCTCTTGCCGCCCGATTATCCGGGCCAACATAGGATCGAAAATCCATGACCACGCACGACACCGCACCGGACGAGACAGTGGACCCGGACATGTTCATCAAGGCCTTCGATGATCCGGCGGCCACGGCGCGCTACTGGGATAGCCCGCGCCGCTTCGTGCCGGGGCTGGATGCGCTGCACCGGATGACCGGACTGCTGCTCGCCGAGCGCGCCCCATCGGAGGCTAGGGTGCTCGTGCTCGGCGCGGGCGGCGGCATGGAATTGAAGGCGCTCGCGGAGGCACAACCAAACTGGCGCTTCGTGGGCGTGGACCCGGCCGGCGAAATGCTGAAACTGGCCGAACGGCAGCTCGGTCCGCTGATGGAGCGCGTCGAGCTGGTGCAGGGGCTGATCGATGACGCACCGGACGGGCCATTTGACGCGGCGGTCTGCCTCCTGACCCTTCATTTTCTCGATCCCACAGAGCGGACGCGCACCGTGCAGCAAATCCACCGCCGCCTGCGCGCAGGCGCGCCCTTCGTCGCTGCCCATAGCAGCTTCCCGCAGGATGCCGAGACCCGCGATGTCTGGCTGGACCGCTATGCGGCTTACCCCAAGGCGATGGGCGCGGACCCGGCGGACACCGCCAAGGCCCGTGCCGCCGTCGCCGCCAGCCTCCACTGCCTCTCGCCTGAAGAAGACGAAGCCATCTTGAGAGCCGGCGGCTTTGCGGACGTGGCGCTGTTCTACGCCGCCTTCACATGGCGGGGCTGGGTCGGCCACGCCTGACAGCTCAATTAGCCCCTCCTGTTGAGCTTCGCTCGCCTGCGGCTCAGAGAAGGGGTTGGGGTGGTGCAGCAACCTCGCGGTCAAACACTGACTGTGCGATGCTGGCGCCACCACCCCCGGCCCCTCCTTGCAGGAGGAGGGGAGGCTGATGTCAGCGCCCCAAGGAAAGCCGCGCGAACAGCGTGTAGCCCCAGGGATTATCCCCATAGACCGCATCCAGCGCCGCGGGCTTGGCGTAGAGATTGACGCTGCCGCCAAGCGCGAGGTGGACCGGGCCGTCACCGATCGGGGTGTTCCACGCATAGCCAGCCTTCATCTTGGTGATGCGGAACGGCACGTCGTGGAGCGGATCGTCATGATCGGGGATCAGCTCATCATTGGCGACATTCTCGACCCGGCCGAACAGGCTGTGTCGCGGCGTCAGGTCGTAAGTGATCTCGCCGAGCCAGGCGGTCAGCGTATCGCCGGGGTCGCGGTTCTTGGCGGAGAAGGCCGCGGTCGCCGAGAGGGCGCCGTCCGCATAATGGACGCTCGCCGTGGTACGATGCTCGTTCTGGTCGCCATGAAGCGTCTCGGGATTTTTGAGGAAGCCATGGCTGACCTGCGCGGCCCAGTTTGGCGTCGGCGTCCAGCTCAGCCGCACCGACCAGCTATCGAGCTTGGGCGTCTCGATGCCCCAGCGCTCCTCATCCGGCTCACGCCCCCGGAAGGCCGAGCCTTCGAGCTGCCATTGCGGCAAGGCGACGCCCGCAGTCACCACGCCATAAGTGATATGGGTGGAATCGAACCAGTGGTGCGTGATCGGCGGCTCGGGATTATAATGCGCGCTCGCCCGATGCATGAAGGCCGATGGCCCCAGCGCCGGCTCGCCGACCGGTCCGCCATAGAGGAAGACGCTTGCGCCGGGCGCGATGTCCACGTCCAGGCGCGCGGCCAGCTCCATGAAGAGATCGTGCGGATGCTGGCGGTCGACCAGCGCCGCGCCGCCCGCCGTCTCGCCCGTGGCAAAGAGATTGGGGTAGCCCCGCGCTGACATGGTCGGTTCAAGGCTGAGCATCGAGCGGAGCGCGAGCCGCGCGCCGCCGAGATCCCGCTCCGCCGCCAGCATCAGCATGGAGGTGGCGTAGACCAGATCGTCGCCGCGCGGCCCCTTGTGGTCGGTGTAATTGAGCTGGACATTGCCGTGCGCCATCAACATCCAGTCGCCGCTCATCGCATGAAGGCCGCTCATCGGGCCTTGCGCCGCCGGGAGCCGCGCCGTGCCGGAGCCATCGACATAAGGTTGGGCGGTGTCGGTGGGGTGGATGTGGTTCGGCGCCGAGGCGGGCGCTTCGGCATTGTGCTGGGCGTGATCCATCCCCGAATGATCCATGCCAGAGTGGTTCATGCCGGCATGGTCCATCGCGCCATGATCCATGGTCGAATGGTCCATCGTCTCGCCAGCATTTTCGGCGGACGGCGTCACCGGGCTGGCGCTCTGGTGTCCGGCATGGTCACGCCCGGCCATCGGCGCCTGCGCGAAGAGGGCAACGGGCGAGGCTGCCGCGAGCAGGCTCGCAGCCACGTTCAATCGAAAACTCATGATATAAAAGTCCTGTCTGAGGCTGTGTGGGAAAAGCGTTCAGAGGACCTGTCGGGGAGGGGGCGTGTCGGGCGAACCCAGCCAGTCGGTCAGCCGGGCAGGGTTGGGGGACCAGTTCGCCTTGCCCGGCAGCAAGGACAGTCGATCGACCGGGCGATAGGTCCGGCTGTCGATCGGCGCTACGCAGCCAATGCAATCGTGATGTGCCACCGCCGGCTTGGACCCATCCGGCACGGACGGCGCATGGCCGCTATGGGCAGCGTGGTCGCCATGCGGCACGGCAGTCTCGGCGCTCGCTTGGTGCGCGACGCCCGTCCCCTCGCTCCCCGGCGCGCATGCGCTGGCCTGCATCGCCGGCAAGGCCAGCAGCAGCGTCAGCAGCGCGCAGAGGAGTCGGCGGGGGAACGACATGATGGCGAGGTTATCGCACCGATCTAGCTGTGAAGGAAGTGCATCACGTCGCCGTCCTGCACCACATAGGCCTTGCCTTCGGCGCGCAGCTTGCCGGCCTCACGCGCCTTCGCTTCGCCGCCGAGTGAGATGAAATCGTCGAAGGCGACGGTTTCGGCGCGGATGAAGCCCTTCTGGAAATCGCTGTGGATTTCGCCCGCCGCTTCCGGTGCGCTGGCGCCGCGATGGACCGTCCAGGCGCGCGCTTCCTTGGGGCCGACAGTGAAGAAGGTGATGAGGTGCAGCAGGTCGTAGCCGGCGCGGATCACGCGCGCCAGACCGGCTTCCTCCAGACCCATGGCCTCGAGGAATTCGGCGCGGTCCTCGATTGGCATCGTGACGAGATCGGCCTCGATCGCGGCGGAGACCACCACGGCTTGCGCGCCCTCGGCCTTGGCCTTCTCGAACACGCGGGCGCTGAAGGCATTGCCCTCGGCCGCGCTCTCTTCCTCGACATTGCACACATAGAGCACGGGCTTGGAGGTCAGTAGCTGCGCCTGCTGGAAGATGCGCGCTTCCTCCTCATCGTTGATCTCGACGAGCCGCGCCGGCTTGCCCTCACGCAGCAGATCGAGCGCACGGCCGAGCACGGCTGCGGCGATCTTGGCTTCCTTGTCGCCGCCGGTCGCCTTCTTGGCGAACGCCGGCACGCGCTTTTCGAGGCTTTCAAGGTCGGAGAGCATCAGCTCGGTCTCGACGGTCTCGGCATCGGCAATGGGGTCCACGCGGTTGTCGACATGCTGGATGTCGTCATTCTCGAAGCAGCGCAGCACATGCACGATCGCGTCGACTTCGCGGATGTTGCCGAGGAACTGGTTGCCCAAGCCCTCGCCCTTGGAGGCGCCGCGCACCAGGCCCGCGATATCCACAAAGGCCAGCTGGGTCGGAATGATCTTCTGGCTGCCGGCAATCGCCGCGAGCTTGTCGAGCCGCGCATCCGGCACCGAGACCTGGCCGACATTCGGCTCGATGGTGCAGAAGGGATAGTTGGCAGCCTGCGCGGCCTGCGTCTCGGTCAGCGCATTGAAGAGAGTCGACTTGCCGACATTGGGCAGGCCGACGATCCCGCATTTGAAACCCATGGAAATCTGTCCGTTCGATCTGGAAGCACGTGATGTGGCCCCTTAGCGCCGTGTCGCTGCCATGGCCAGCCGTCTCGACCGTAGCGCCCAACAAGAAACCGCCGCGCCGGGGTGGGCGCGGCGGTGATGCTGTGTCGGATCGTGAACCGATCAGGCGCCGACAGGCTTGCCGTCCGTCCGGGTGATGACGACGGTCGAGGAGCGCGGCTGCTCCCCGGCGATCGGCCAGTTGCCGGTCGGGTGCTGGATGTTCACGAAGAAGGTCTTGAGGTCCGGCGTATAGGCAAGGCCGGTGATCTCGCAGCCCGTCGGGCCGACGAGGAAGCGTTTGCTCTTCTTGCTCGTCTGGTCGATGTAGAACATCGCATTGTGCCCGACGACCTGCTCGATGGTGACGCCGCTCGCGCCCGATGTGCCCGGCACGCTATGGTCGGTCTGCACCCACAGGCGCCCCTGCGGATCGATGCGGATGCCATCCGGGCTGGAGAAGGTGTCGCCATTGATGTTGCCGACCAGATTGGTGCCGCCGGCTGCATAACCGGGGTCGCCGGCCAGCAGGAACAGTTCCCAGGTGAAGCCGGTCGCCAGCGGAGAATCGCCACTCTCGCGGAACTTGAGGATATGGCCGTGGCGGTTGGTGACGCGCGGGTTCGCCGCATCCGTCACCTTGCGGCCGCTGTTGTTGGTCAGCGTCACGAAGATCGCCTTGCCGTCCGGCGAAACCGTGATCCACTCCGGCCGATCCATCACGGTGCCACCAGCAACGCGCGCGGCCGAGGCGCAATTGATCAGCACGTCGGCCTGGCTGTTGAAGCTCACCGGCGTCGGCGCAGGGGCCGTCGTGAATTGGCTGACATCGCCCGGATCGGACGCATTGGCGACGAGGCCGTTCTGGCCCTGCACCAGCGCTTTCCACTCGCCCGAGCCGTCCGCATTGAACTTGGCGACATAGAGCGTGCCATAGTCGAGCAGGTTGCTGTTCGCCGCCCGGTTGGTGGTGCTGTAGGCCTGATCCGGCACGAACTTGTAGATGCAGCCCGGCGTCGAATCATCGCCCATGTAGAAGGCCACGCGGCGATCGCTGTTGGTGAGGTGCGCGACATTCTCGTGGCTGAACCGGCCCATGGCGGTCCGCTTAGTCGCCGGAGCCAGCTCCTGCAGCGGATCGATCTCGACCACCCAGCCATAATCCCGCTCGGGGCGCGTGGGGTCGAGATAATTGTCCGTCGTTTCCTCGCAGGTGAGGTAGGTGCCCCACGGCGTGCGGCCGCTCGAACAATTGTTGAGCATGCCCTTGATCGTGCCGGAGAGCAGCCCGGCGGCCGGCCCACCCGCGCGGTAATTGGAGTTGCCGGTATAGCGCTTGTTATATTGCGAGCCGGCCTTCACCGCCCAGCTGCCATCACTGCCCTTGGCGACTTCCACCACGCCGATGCCCACAGCCGAGAGGGCGAGCGCCTTCTGGTCCGCGGTGGCGGTAGCGGCATCGTAATTGCCGTTCATCAGAATGTTGAAATCGGGATATTCAAAGTTGATCGCCAGCAGGCCGCCCTTGTTGGGGTCGACGCCGGAGAGTTCGAAATATTCCATGCCGTCATGGTTGCCGCCGGCCCATTTCTCGGCCGTGGCAGGCGTCGGGAAGCTGCCGGCATAGCCGCTCACGCCGGCCTCGATCGCGTCGCCCGCCTTTAGCAGGACCTTCACGTCATAGCCCGCCGGCACCGTCACCTTGTCATCCTGGTTGGCGGCGACGGAGGTGAACTCGATGGCGTAGCTGACCGCCGGCGTGGGCGTGGGGGTCGGCGTCGGACTGGGTGTCGGCGTGGGATTGGGAATGGTCACCATCCCGTCCTTGTCCTCCCCGCAGGCCGAGAGCATCGCCGCGACCGGGAAGATCGACAGGCCGAACAGGCCGTTCTTGATGATCGTGCGGCGCGAGGGATTGGCCTCGACAATGGCTTCCAGACTGTTGGGATTGGCCTCGTCAGACATCGCGGTCCGGTAGGGCGCGCGGGCTTCGTCGGTAAGATGTGACATGTTTTCCCCTGATTTGGTTCCGCCACGGCTCGCGGAAGGTGCATTTGCCGCTCAGGCGGGGCCTGATCGCAGAGGCGCATGACATCATGATTGCGAGGCGATGGCACCGCCGTGAAGATT
The DNA here is from genome assembly GCF_025961775.1 of Sphingobium sp. B12D2B. Taxonomy (NCBI): domain Bacteria; kingdom Pseudomonadati; phylum Pseudomonadota; class Alphaproteobacteria; order Sphingomonadales; family Sphingobiaceae; genus Sphingobium; species Sphingobium sp. B12D2B. The sequence continues at coordinate 2,007,031 of NZ_JAOQOH010000001.1, read as the reverse complement.
GCAAGTCAGTTCTGTGACTTAGGTGAGGTGAGGGATGGGGCGGAACGGGAGGCACAAAGCTCGGAGCTACAAAACTCGGTCATTCCCGCGCACGCCGGAACGACGCGGGGCTGGGCGGCTTGGATAAATTCAGGGGCATGCGACGTCCGGTTTCAGACACAGCCCAGGAGGTCTGTACGGCTGACTTGGCGTAGAAAGCGGCCGTTGCAACAAGGCCCAACTCCTATAGTCTGTAGGCGTGGAAATGGACGAGCTACGCAGCCGCTTAGCGGCCATTCTGGCTGTCGAACAACGAGAGCCAACAGATTGGCTTGAGGTGGATCGGCTAGCAAGCGAGCTTCAGCAGGAACTGCCAATCGACGCGACGCCGGAGGCCGTTCACCACTATCTTAATGATGCTGACATTCGATCCCGCGACGGCGCATACGGGGCGCGTCAAAGGCAAGCAGTGCAACGGTATGTCGACTTGGGAGATTATGACGATGGCACCCTCATCCCGTGGTCGGGATGCGGTCTGGTCCTCTTGGCTGGCGCGTGCGTCGTGAAGTGGCTGCTGCTATAGTGAGCGAATTTCGGCAATGTTGTCGTGTCGGGAATATCTGCATCGCGACGACAATGCAGGATAGCCGACATTACCGGAAGCAGCCAGCTTGTGCCCGCACCCTAGCTGACGACTCATCTCTTCACCGTGGCGGCCCAGTGGGTTAGGGGAAGGCAATGCTTGCGATCCGCTCTTCCATGCCGCGCGCCTTGCCGGGGCGTTCTCTCTGGCTCGCGTTGCTTGTCGTGCCGGCCCTCGCCGGGTGCGCCGGCAGCACCAAGTTCCGTCCGGTCAGCGATACGCCGGTGCGCATTGGCCCGCCTTATGTGGTGCGGGGCGTCACCTACACGCCGACCGATGATCGCACGCTGGACATGCTGGGCGATGCGAGCTGGTACGGCGGCGAGTCCGGCAATCAGACCGCCAATGGCGAGCGCTTTGCAAAGCACGGTATTTCCGCCGCGCACACCACCTTGCCGCTGCCCAGCTATGTCGAGGTGACGGCGCTGGATACAGGGCGGACGATCCTGGTGCGCGTCAACGATCGCGGGCCGTTCGCCCGGAACCGGATCATCGATCTCTCGCAAGGGGCGGCAGAACTGCTCGGGATCAGGCAGCAGGGCACGGTGCAGGTGCGGGTGCGCCGGGTCGAGCCGCCCGAGGCCGATCGGGCGCGGCTGCGGGCGGGAAAACCGGCCATGGCCCGGCCGGACGTGCCGCAACAGACGCTGGCGCCTTGGCGTGCCCGTCTCGCGGCCTATCGCGCCGCGCAGGCGCAGAATGGCGGCAGCCGGTAACGGCGCCCGCGCCCGCTGTCAGTCCTGCAGGCGGCGCGCGACCTCGTTCATGAAGCGCACATCGTCGCCCGCAGCCAGCCATTCCGCCTCGCGCGACATGGCGCCGAGCAGGTCGGCCAGCGGATCGATCTCGATCTTGGCATAATTGCCGAGCACATGGCCGGTCACGCGGTCCTTGTCGCCGGGATGGCCGATGCCGATGCGCACGCGGCGAAAGTCCTTGTCCAGATGCGCGTCGGTCGAGCGCAGGCCGTTGTGGCCGGCAGTGCCGCCGCCGCGCTTCACCTTCATCTTCATCGGGGCAAGGTCGAGCTCGTCGTGGAAGACGGTCACGTCCTCGACACCGAGCTTGTAGAAATCACAGGCAGCACGGATCGATTGGCCGCTTTTATTCATGAATGTCTGGGGTTTGAGCAGCAGCACCTTGTGCGGGCCGATGCGGCCTTCGGAAACGAGGCCCTGAAACTGCTTCTTCCACGGCGAAAAGCCGTAGTCTGCGGCAATGACGTCCAGCGCCATGAAGCCGACATTGTGGCGGTGGAGCGCATATTGCGATCCGGGATTGCCGAGGCCAACCCAGAGTTGCACAGATGCGCTCCCCCCGCGCGGAGAGGCTTACGCCTCGCCGGCCTCTTCGCCGTCCTTCGTCGTGTCGCCTTCGCTCGACTTGAGCGCGGACGGTGCAACGATGGTGGCAATGGTGAAATCGCGATCGGTGATCGCCGGCTCGGCGCCCTTGGGCAGCTTCACCGCGCTGATGTGGATCGAATCGCCCACATCGAAGCCGGTGAGGTCAACCGTGATGCTGTCCGGAATCTCGGCGGCGTCCACGATCATTTCCAGCTCGTGACGGACGACGTTGAGCACGCCACCGCGCTTGAGACCGGGAGCGGCCTCTTCGTTCTCGAACACCACGGGCACATTCACATGCACCTGGGCGTGTTCGGAAACACGCAGGAAGTCGGCATGGAGCGGACGATCCGTAACCGGATGGAACGCCACGTCCTTGGGGAGCGTGCGGACCTTCTTGCCGCCCACTTCGACCATGACGACCGAATTGAAGAAATGGCCCGTGCCGAGCAGCTTGTTGACGATCTTTTCCTCAACGTGAATCGACTGCGGCTCTTCATTATTGCCATAAATGACGGCGGGAACGCGGCCCTCACGGCGGAGAGCGCGGGAGGCTCCCTTGCCTGCCCGATCGCGTGCCTCGGCCGACAGCGTAAGCGTATCGCTCATGTGCGTGTCTCCAGAAGCTTAGTGCTAGAATCTCCGCCACGCCTCCAGGGATGACCATGACGGAAGCCGGGGCGCTTAGCGGCAAATTGCGGGGAAAGCAAGCGAAGCGACCGAGCGCGCGTTCATTGCACCCGATCGATGCGCCATCCGCGCGCGGCAAGGCGGGCCTGCAGGCTGGCATCGCCGACCAGATGCCCGGCGCCGACCGCGACGAAAGCGGTGCCGGGTTGGGCCGTCATGGCCGCATCGAGATGCCGCGCCCAGCGCTCATTGCGCCCGTCGATCAGTCTTGCGCGCAGAGCCGGCGCGCGCGCGAACGGGGCGATGAACTCGCGCTCCAGCCGGGCCACATCGCCCCCCGCCCAGGCGGTGAACAGGCTGCGGTAGAGGGCAGGGGCCTGCGCCGCATCGGTAAGGGACTGGCTGAGTAGCAGCCGTTGCTCGCTCTCCGGCATCCTGTCGAACAGGCCCAGCTGCTGGTCGATGGTCTCCAGCCCCAGAACCGGCCGGGAGGCCTTGTTGAAGCGCTGCTCCAGCACTGCTTCGCCCGCCTCCGCGGCGGTGAGCGAGAGGCCGGAGGCGGCCGCAGCGTTGAGGAGCAGCGCGGCGGCCCAGCTCTCATAGCTGTCCAGCTGATCGAGCGCCGCGCCGTGGTTCGCCTGCAGCGCCCGATAGCGCTCGGCATCCTCAGGCGAGAGGCGCGCGGCGATGGGCGGCAGGCCGGCGCGCCGCCCCAGCCGCTCGAACACCGCCCGGCTCTTGCGCTCACCTTCAAGCCCGGTGACCTCCAGATACAAGCGGTCGCTTTCGTCGGCCGCCTTGGCGATGGCCGGCGAGAGCCAGGCCTCGCCGCGCGGCACGGCATGGATGGTGCCGAACAGCCAGAGCCGCGCCTCGCCCTTGCTGGCCTGCCACAGCGCCGGGCGCGCCGTGACGGTGGCGGGATCGGGCTGCGTCGGCGCGCCGATCCGCCAGCCCAGCCACAGCAGGGCCGCCAGTGAGGCCAGCGCGAGCAGCAGCAGCGGCGCTAGGCGGCGCTTGTTCAAGGCTGGGTGCGGCGCACTCATCGATCAGCCCTTATGCTGCCCCGTCCATCACCGGGGCCATTTCACCCGCTTGGCGAACAGACCGTGCTTTTCCAGCATCGCCTGCACGCTCTTGTCTCCCGACAGATGACCCGCGCCCACCGCCATGAAGACCGTGCCGGGCTGCTTCATCCGCGCGGCGATCCACTCGGCCCAGCGGGCATTGCGGTCGGTGAGCAGGATGCGCTCGATCTCTTCGCTGCTCTCGGTCGTCTCGTTCATCAGCGCCGCGAGCCGCTCTTCGTCGCCAGCGCTCCACGCGGCGACCATGCCGTCGATGGTTTCGGCCAGCGTCGGCAGCTCCGCCAGCGTCTCCTTGAGCAGCGTCAGTTGCACGCCCTCGGCCATCTGGTCGAAAAAGCCGATCTGCTCGCTGGAGGTCTCCAGCCCGACCAGCGCCTTGCCCGCGTTGACCGCCGCAGTCTTCACGGCCTTGTCGACGCCGCTTTCCGGCGAATAGCCGAGGGCATCCAGGGGCAGCACGGTCAGGGTCGTGGCCGCGAACCAGGGCTTCACATGGTCGAACAGCAGGGTCGAGACGCCATATTTCTCCAGCGCGGCGAAATAAGCGGTGCGGGTCGCCTCATCGAGCTTGTTGGAGAGCGGCAGGCCCGGCGCCACCGCCCGCTGCATGATTGCCTCCCGCGTGGCGCCCTGATCCTGATCGATGACCTCCAGCACGACGGTATCCGCCTTGTCGAACGCCTTGCGCACCGGTCCCTCGAACCAGCTGATGCCGGGCTTGAGCAGGTGGATGGTGCCGAAGAGGTAGATCGTCGTATCCCTGTCCCGCACTACCCACAGGGCGGGGCGCGCGTGAATGGTGGGCGCCTCCGCAGCGGCTGCCGGTGTGGCCGGCGCCTTGGGTTGCTGGGCGAGCGCGGGGCCGGCGAGGGCCGGGGGCAGCAGCAGCGCCCAACCGAGGATCAATGTTTTCCAGTTCATGCACGCGCTCCTCAAATCACCGCCTGCATTGGGCAAGTTGGCGCGCGGACGCAACCCCGCCCGGCGGCCTGCTACCGCGCGGCTTGACCGCGTTAGCCCCATGGGCCAAAGCGCGCGCGTTCAGACGGGCGGCGAACAGCCGCTCAAGCTTAGACGTGAAACGGTTGAACCATGCAGGATAAGGCCTCCAAACCGCTGAGCTTTCAGCAACTCATCCTGACGCTGCATGACTATTGGGCAGCGCAGGGGTGCGTGATCCTCCAGCCCTTCGACATGCGGGTCGGGGCGGGCACCTTCCACCCCGCGACCACGCTGCGCAGCCTGGGGCCGAACCCGTGGAACTGCGCCTATGTGCAGCCCTCGCGCCGGCCGACGGACGGCCGCTATGGCGAGAACCCCAACCGGCTGCAGCATTATTACCAATATCAGGTGATCATGAAGCCGAGCCCGCCGGATCTACAGGATCTGTATCTTGGCTCGCTCAAGGCGATCGGCATCGATCCGCTGCTGCACGACATCCGCTTCGTCGAGGACGATTGGGAGAGCCCGACGCTCGGTGCCTGGGGCCTGGGCTGGGAAGTCTGGTGCGATGGCATGGAGGTGACGCAGTTCACCTATTTCCAGCAGATGGGCGGCTTCGACTGCAAGCCGGTGGCGGGCGAGCTCACCTACGGGCTTGAGCGCCTCGCCATGTATATCCAGGGCGTCGACAGCGTGTACGACCTTGTGTTCAACGAGGCCGTGGGGGACCGGCCCGCCGTCACTTATGGCGACGTGTTCCTCGAAAATGAGCGCCAGCTCTCCAAGTGGAACTTCGAGGTGGCGGATACGGACAAGCTGTTCCGCTGGTTCAAGGATTGCGAGGAAGAGTGCAAGGCGAGCATCGCGGCCGGCGTTCCCCTCGCGGCCTATGAGCAGGCCATTGAGGCGAGCCATGTCTTCAATCTGCTGCAGGCGCGCGGCGTGATCAGCGTGCAGGAGCGCGCCAGCTACATGGGCCGCGTGCGCGATCTCGCCAAGGGAAGCTGCGAGGCCTGGATGACGCATAACGGGTGGTCGGAATGATGTTGACCAGAACTAAGCCCCCGTTCGGTTCGAGCGAAGTCGAGAACCGTTTTGGGCTGCGTGAGCGTGTCTCGACTTCGCTCGACACGAACGGAGAGCGATGATGAGCGCTGACTTCCTTCTCGAGCTGCGCTGCGAGGAAATCCCGGCGCGCATGCAGGCCAAGGCCAGCGAGGATTTCGCCCGGCTGTTCAGCGACGCACTGGCACAGGCTGGTCTCAAGCCCGAGGGCCTGACCGTCCATGTAACGCCCCGCCGCCTCGCGCTCATCGCGCGCAGCCTGCCGCTCTCGACGCAGGCCGTGAGCGAGGAATTCAAAGGCCCGCGCACCTCGGCCCCGCCGCAGGCGCTGGAGGGCTTCCTGCGCAAGACCGGCCTGACGCAGGACCAGCTTGAGGATCGCGACGGCGTGTGGTTCGCCACGGTCGAGAAGCCCGGCCGCGCGACTGCCGATGTGCTGGCCGAGGCGATCCCGCAGGTGGTGCGCGCCTTCCCCTGGCCCAAGTCGATGCGCTGGGGCGATGCCAGCCTCTCCACCGAGAGCCTGCGCTGGGTCCGTCCGCTGCAGGGCATCATCGCGCTGCTCGGCAATGATGTGGTGCCCTTCGCCATCGAGGGGATCGCAACCGGGCGGGCGACGCGCGGCCACCGCTTCCATTCCAGCGGCGAGATCACCATCGAGAGCGCCGCAACCTATGCCGATCAATTGCGTGCGGCCTATGTCATCGTCGATCAGGAGGAGCGCAAGGCGATCATCGACCGGCGCGCCAACGAACTGGCGACGCAGGCCGGTCTGGAGCTGATCCCCGATGCCGGCCTCGGCGCCGAGAATGCCGGGCTGACAGAATGGCCGGTGCCGCTGCTCGGCCGCTTCGATGCCGCGTTTCTGGAGGTGCCGCCCGAGGTCATCCAGCTCACGCTGCGCATCAACCAGAAATATTTCGTGCTGCGGGATAGTGCTGGCAAGCTCGCCAATGCCTTCATCTGCACGGCGAATATCGAGGCGATTGATGGCGGCACGGCGATTGTCGAAGGCAATGGCAAGGTGCTCGCCGCGCGCCTCTCCGATGCCCGCTTCTTCTGGGAGCAGGACAAGAAGACGAAGCTTGAGGATCACGCGAAGAAGCTGTCGCGCATCACCTTCCACGAGAAGCTGGGCACCGTTGCCGACAAGGTGGAGCGGGTCGCGAAGCTCGCCCGCTGGCTGGTGGAATCGGGTGTCGTTGGTGCCGATAACCAACCCCGTGTTCCTGCGAAGGCAGGAAGCCAAGGCGATGTCGCCCAAGCTGGCCCGGGGCTCCTGCCTTCGCAGGAGCACAGCAAAGCGCAACTGGCCGACCTCGCCGAACAGGCCGCCCGCCTGTGCAAGGCCGATCTCGTCACCGAAATGGTCGGCGAGTTCCCCGAGTTGCAGGGCCTGATGGGCGGCTATTACGCCCGCGCCGAAGGTCTGCCGGATGCCGTCGCCGATGCCATCCGCGATCACTACAAGCCGGTCGGGCAGGGGGATGAGGTTCCGACTGCGCCAGTGACGGTGGCGGTGTCGCTGGCGGATAAGCTGGATAATATTACTGGATTTTTCGTTATTGATCAGCAACCCAGCGGATCACGTGACCCTTACGCACTACGCCGCGCTGCAATTGCGGCCTCATTGGTAGTGACAGCAAATGGTCTCCGTATTCGGCTATTAAATGCCTTCGCTAACTCTATTCTTGGCTATGCCGAAACCGCAACAAATTGGGCCGGTCGCCTTCTTCCTGAACTTCGCGAGGAAACGATCAAGCTCGAGCGATGGACCGCACTTCGAGAGTATGCGACCCAGCAGAGTTATTTTGAAGCCTTCCCTCCTAAGCCTGAGCTTAAAACAGACGTGTTGCGTCCGGCCTTTGAACTGAAATCTGCGCTTAGTTATTCTTCTCCCCAAGCGATGTATGAGAAGATTCTCTCGATCGTTACCTTTGTTGCCGACCGCCTCAAGGTCCAGCAGCGGGAAGCCGGCGTCCGCCACGATCTCATCGACGCCGTGTTCGCGCTCGGTAGCGAGGACGATATCGTTCGCTTGCTCGCCCGCGTCCATGCGCTCCAATCCTTCGTCAGCACCGAGGACGGCAAGAACCTCCTCGCCGGCTACAAGCGCGCAGCCAATATCCTCAAGAAGGAACAGCCCGAGGGCGGCAAGCCGCAGAGCCAGCTTGGCGAGGAAGACCCCGGCGAAGCGCTGACCGATCCGGAAATGGCCGATGCCATGCGCGCCCACGAGGCGCAGTTTGCGGCTGAGCCGGGTTACGCGCTGGAGCCGGCCGAGGCTGTGCTGGTCAATGCGCTGGACGAGGCGGAGCCGCGCGCCCAGGCCGCGATCGAGGCGGAGGATTTTGAAAGCGCCATGGCCGCGCTGGCCACACTTCGCGCGCCGATCGATGCGTTCTTCGAGACGGTGACGGTGAACGATGCCGATCCGGTCAAGCGCCAATCACGGTTAAGTCTGTTGACCCGTATTCGCGCTGCGGTGCACAAAGTTGCCGACTTCTCGAAAATCGAAGGTTAGGTTCGCGAGCAATAATCGCGCGTCGGCGGCGAGACCATAACGGCTGCTTGCGCGCGCATTCCAATGCAGGTGGAGTGTCTGAATGACGAAATATGTGTACCGTTTCGGTGGTGGCGTCGATGATGGCGGCAAGGGCGACAAGAACCTGCTTGGCGGCAAGGGCGCCAATCTGGATGGCATGGCCGCCATCGGCCTGCCGGTGCCGCCGGGCTTCACCATCACCACCGAGATGTGCACGCGCTATTATGAGGATGGCGAGACCTATCCCGAGAGCCTGAATGCGGAAGTCGCGGGCGGCATCGCGCATATCGAGGGCGTGACCGGCAAGCGCTTTGGCGACAAGGCCGATCCGCTGCTCGTCTCCGTCCGCTCCGGTGCCCGCGTCTCGATGCCGGGCATGATGGACACCGTGCTCAACCTCGGCCTCAACGACGAAACCGTGGAAGGCCTCGCCACCGTCTCCGGCGACGCGCGCTTCGCGTGGGACAGCTATCGCCGCTTCATCCAGATGTATTCGGACGTCGTGCTCGGCCTCGATCACGGCAAGTTCGAGGAAGCGCTGGAGATCGCCAAGGAAGACAAGGGCGCCTTCCTCGATACCGAGCTGAGCGCGCAGGACTGGCAGGCGCTGGTCGCCGAATATAAGGCGCTGGTGCAGCAGCTTTGGGGCAAGCCTTTCCCGCAGGATGTGCATGAGCAGCTCTGGGGTGCCGTGGGCGCCGTGTTCGGCAGCTGGCAGGCTGATCGCGCCAAGGTCTATCGCCGCCTCAACAATATTCCGGGCGACTGGGGCACGGCCGTCAACGTGCAGGCCATGGTGTTCGGCAATATGGGCGAAACGTCCGCCACCGGCGTCGCCTTCACCCGCGATCCCGCGACCGGTGAGAACGCTTATTATGGCGAATATCTGATCAATGCGCAGGGTGAGGATGTCGTCGCCGGCATCCGCACGCCGCAATATCTGACCAAGGCCGCGCGCGAGCGGGCCGGAGCCAAACCGCTGAGCATGGAGGAGTCCATGCCGGAGACCTATGCCGAGCTGGCCAAGGTCTTCCAGATTCTCGAGACGCATTATCGCGACATGCAGGATATCGAGTTCACCGTGCAGCAGGGCAAGCTGTGGATGCTGCAGACCCGATCGGGCAAGCGCACCGCCAAGGCTGCGCTCAAGATCGCGGTGGACATGGCCCATGAAGGCCTGATCAGCAATGAGGAAGCCGTGGCGCGCGTCGATGCCGCCGCGCTCGACCAGCTGCTGCACCCGACGCTTGATCCGCAGGCGCCGCGCGATGTGCTGACCAAGGGCCTGCCGGCTTCGCCGGGCGCGGCCTCCGGTCAGGTGGTGTTCGATGCCGAGACCGCCGAGCGGCTCAATGAGCTGGGAGAGGCGGTGATCCTCGTGCGCATCGAGACCAGCCCCGAGGACATTCACGGCATGCACGCCGCCAAGGGCATCCTCACCGCGCGCGGTGGCATGACCAGCCACGCCGCCGTGGTGGCGCGCGGCATGGGGCGGCCTTGTGTGTCCGGCGCAGGCAGCATCTCCATCGACACCGCCGGCAAGCTGATGCGGATCGGCGACCGTCTGCTCAAGGAGCGCGAGATCATCACCATCGACGGCGCGACCGGCGAAGTGATGGCCGGCGAAGTGCCGACCGTGCAGCCCGAGCTGGCCGGCGATTTCGGCACGCTGATGGAATGGGCCGATCAGGTCCGCCGCCTCAAGGTGCGCGCCAATGCCGAGACGCCGCTCGATTGCCGCACCGCGCGCGAGTTCGGCGCGGAGGGCGTGGGCCTGTGCCGCACCGAGCATATGTTCTTCGATGCCGCGCGGATCACCGCCGTGCGCCAGATGATCCTCGCCGAGACCGAGGCAGGCCGTCGCGAGGCGCTGGCCAAGCTGCTCCCCGAGCAGCGCGCCGACTTCACGGAGATCTTCACCGAGATGGCCGGCCTGCCGGTCACGATTCGCCTGCTCGATCCGCCGCTGCACGAGTTCCTGCCGCATGAGGATGTCGATTTCGCCGATGTGGCCGAGGCTGCCGGGGTGAGCGTCGATCTGCTCAAGCGTCGCGCGGCTGAACTGCACGAGTTCAACCCGATGCTCGGCCATCGCGGCTGTCGTCTGGGCGTCACCTATCCCGAGATCTACGAGATGCAGGCCCGCGCCATCTTCGAGGCGGCGCTGGATGTCGCCAAGGCCAGCGGTGACGCGCCGATCCCCGAGGTCATGATTCCCCTCGTCGCCACCAAGCGCGAGCTGGAGCTGATGAAGGACATCGTCGACAAGACCGCCAAGGCCGTGTTCGCCGAGCGCGGTGCCTCGGTCGAGTATCTGGTCGGCACCATGATTGAACTGCCGCGCGCCGCGCTCAAGGCCGGCGAGATTGCCGAGGCCGGCGAGTTCTTCTCCTTCGGCACCAACGATCTGACGCAGACGACCATCGGCATCAGCCGGGATGACGCCGGGCGGTTCCTCACCCAATATGTCGACAAGGGCATCTTCGCCCGCGATCCGTTCGTGAGTCTCGATGTCGAGGGCGTGGGTGAGCTGATCGAGATCGCGGTGGAGCGGGGCAGGGCGACGCGCCCGGCCATCAAGCTCGGCATTTGCGGCGAGCATGGCGGCGATCCGGCCTCCATCGCCTTCTGCGAAAAGGCGGGCCTCGATTATGTCAGCGCCTCGCCCTACCGGGTGCCGATCGCCCGTCTGGCGGCCGCGCAGGCAGCGCTCGCCGCGCGCGGTTGAAAGGACAAAAAGAATGCAAAAAAGGGGGTTGCCACGGACGGCGCCCCCGACTATCTGCGCCTCTCCCACGGCGGCCAACCGGCACCGTGAGATTGGCAAGCGCCCGTAGCTCAGCTGGATAGAGCATCAGACTACGAATCTGAGGGTCGGACGTTCGAATCGTTCCGGGCGCGCCATTTCTCCCCATCGCAAGCATGATGACCCGCACGGCCTAGCGCCGGCGGATGGGGCTAGAGGGCGGTCCAGACCACATAGCCGCCGACGCCGATCACCAGCATCGCAAAGCCCTGCTCGAGCAGCTTTTTGTGCGCAGCAAGCGCCGACCCCGCGCGCATCCCCAGCACCGAGCCCGCAGCACCGCCGGCGATCAGCAGCGCCGTCAGCGGCCAGTCGACATAGCCGGACAGCGCATAGGATGTCGCAGTGGTTAGTCCCAATGCCGTCACCACCACCAGCGAGGTACCGACGGCCGTGGCGAAGGGCATGGCCGTCGCCGCGATGAGCGCCGGGACGATCAGAAACCCGCCACCAATCCCGAAGAACCCCGCCGCCAGACCCACGCCGGCGCCCATGGGGATCAGCCGCGGCAGCAGCCGCCCGGCGGACTGGCGGGTGAGGCGCACGTCGGGATCGTCAACGCCCTTGCGCCTGCGCAGCATCGCGATACCGACGCCGATCATCAGCAGGCCGAACAGCGCGAGCAGCCGCCGGCCGTCCACCGCCTTGCCGATCTCTGCCCCCAGCGCTGCCGCCACGACGCCCGACGCCGCGAACACCAACGCGCAGGGCCATTTGACCCGCCCGGCCCGCGCGTGACCCGCAAGCCCCGTCGCCGCATTGGCCGCGACTGCCACGGCTGCTGTTGCAATCGCGGCATGGGTCGATCCGACCCCGACGACATAGACGAGCAGCGGCACGGCAAGGATCGATCCTCCGCCGCCCACCATTCCGAGTACGATGCCGATAATGCCGCCCGAGAGGAGCGCGAGGAGGATCTGCGCGGTCGTCATGGCCTCAGGCCGCCTTGCGACGGTTCCAGGGCATGCGCTGGAGCAGCGTCGCCATGCCGCACCAACCGGTCGCCCCCGCGAACATCAAGCCCGCGCCGACAAAGGCGGAAAGGCCGAAGAACCCCGGCGCGACGAGGAAGCCGAGCAGCACACCGATGAGCACCAGCCCGCCGGCGGTCAGTTGCACCTGCCGCATGATCTCCAGCGGCTGCCCGCTGTCGATGTGCACATCCAGCCCGGCCTTGCGCCAGGCGTCGATGCCGCCCTCCAGAATGAAGCAGGGGGCATCGCTGGCTGCGGCCAGACGGTCGGCATTGGCCTGTGTCCGCATGCCCGAGCGGCAGTGAAACACGATGGCATTGTTGCCGGGGTCGACCGTGTCGATGCGCTCCAGCGGCACGTTAATGGCCCCCGGAATGCGCTCGCGGGCATGTTCGTCCGCCGCGCGGATATCGATGAGCTTGGCGCCACCCTCAATGAGGCGCTTGGCGTCGGCGGGGGAAAGTGTCTGGATCGTCATGGGGTCAGTCCCCTGTGCAATAGAGTTGATAGAGCGTGGCGAGCAGGGTCTCGATCCGCGGATCGGCGATCCTGTACCAGATGGTCTGGCTCTCGCGGCGGGAGGTCACGAGGCCTTCCTCGCGGAGCCGGGCGAGATGTTGCGAGAGGGCCGATTGAGAGAGGCCGACATCGTCCGCCAGATCGCCCACCATGCGCTCGCCATGTTCGACGAGCTTGCACAGCAGCATCAGGCGACGGCCGTTGCCCAACTCCTTCAGCACCTGCGCAACCTCTCCGGCGCGCGCCTCGAACGTGTCGAGATCCATGGCAGCTTTTAACATCAGTATCCTCTAAATTAGATATTGCTAATGTAGAAGACGCTTCTATATTGTCAAGCATCGAATGGAGGCACTTATGACCCAACCCATCATTGAGGCATTTTTTGACGAGCCCACCAACACGGTGAGCTATCTGGTGGTCGATCCGCAGACGCACATCGCGGCCGTGATCGATCCTGTGTTGGATTTCGATCCGGCCAGTGGCGAGGTCGATACCGGCTCAGCCGAGCGCATTCTTGCCCGCGCCCAGGCGCAGAACTGGTCGATTGCCATGGTGCTGGAAACCCATGCCCATGCCGATCATCTTTCCGCCGCGCCCTTCTTCAAAGCGAAGACGGGCGCGAAGATCGGCATTGGCGAGCACATCCGGGACGTTCAAAAGATCTTCCGCCCGGTCTTCGCGCTGGACGATTTGCAGACCAACGGCTCGGATTTCGATTGCCTGTTCGCCGATGGCGAGCGGTTCTCGATCGGGTCGCTGGAGGTCGAGGTGCTTCATCTTCCCGGTCACACCCCGGCGGACATCGCCTACCGGGTCGGCGATGCAGTTTTCGTGGGTGATACGCTGTTCATGCCGGATTATGGCACCGCGCGGGCCGACTTCCCCGGCGGCGATGCGCGCACCCTCTACCGCTCGATCCGCCGCTTGCTGAGCCTGCCTGACGAGACCCGCCTGTTCATGTGCCATGATTACAAGGCGCCGGGGCGGGATGATTATCGCTGGGAGAGCACCGTCGGCCAGCAGCGGAAAAACAGCGTGCATGTGCGCGATGATGTCAGCGAGGAGGACTTTGTGGCGATGCGCACCAAGCGGGACGCCGGATTGTCCGCGCCGCGCCTGTTGCTGCCCTCGATCCAAGTCAACATCCGCGCTGGGCGCTTCCCGAAGGCGGAGGCCAATGGCGTGCGCTATCTGCGCATTCCGGTGACGGTGAAGGGCGAAGCCGCGATAGGTTGATGCCCGGGAGGGGAGGGGCCGTAGCCCCGCTCAGCCCAACGCTTCCAGCGCGGCGAGCAGCGCCTTTTCCTCGATGGTCAGGCGTTTTTGGAACTTGCGATTGCTCGCCTTCACCCGCTTCATCGCTTCGCGCTGCAGGGCTTCCCCCTGCGGCGTGAGCGTCAGGCTCAGGGATCGCCCGTCAATGGGCGCATCGCTGATGAGATCGCGAGCTTTGAGCCGGCCGATGAGTGGCGTCAGGTTGGCGCGCTTGATCGCCAGCGCCCGCCCGACATCGCTCTGCCGGCAACCCGGATTATGGCCGACGAGAATCAGCAAGGAGGCCTCGCCGACACTCAGGTCAATGGCGCGCAGCGCGGCGATGACATCGCCCATCATCGCCATGGAGGCGCGGCGCAGCCGATAGCCGAGCGTCCCGTCGAGCGGGCTGGCGAGCGTGGTGGCGACCGGGGGTTCAGCCGGTGAATCCAGCGCCTTGTCGCGTCCCTGCCTCTGGTCCCTTGCCATCATGCCCCCGGATGAAAACCAGTCGCCAGCCCCTTGTGAGCCATGGTCGATAATGCTATGGCGCATAGCATAAATTGCCTTGAAGGGAAATCAAATGGCTGAGGAAAATACGTCCGTCGAGCGGGAAGAGGATACCGTTCGGGTCGAGATCGAGAATAATATCGCATGGGTCTATTATAATCGCCCCGCCAAGCGGAACGCTCAGAGCCCCAAGCTCAACCGCCAGATGCTCAAGGTTCTGACGGATCTCGAATTCCGTGACGATGTCGGTGTCGTGGTTCTGGGTGGCGAAGGTCCCGCCTGGTGCGCCGGCATGGACCTCAAGGAATATTTCCGCGAGACTGAGGCGCAGGGCCTGGCCGGCACGCGCAAGGCACAGCGTGAGGCCTATACTTGGTGGGAGCGTCTGCGCTGGTTCCAGAAGCCGACCATCGCCATGGTGCATGGCTGGTGCTTCGGCGGCGCTTATGGCCCGCTGTTCGCCTGCGATCTCGCTTTTGCCGCTGACGAAGCGCAGTTCGGCCTGTCGGAAGTCAACTGGGGCATTCTCCCCGGCGGTGGCGCCACCAAGGTGGCCGTGGACCTGATGCCCATGCGCGTGGCCATGTATCACGCTATGATGGGCGAGAACCTCTCCGGTCAGGAAGCGGCCCGTTACAATCTCGTCAACGAGTCGATGCCGGTCGGCCAGCTCAAGGCCCGCGTGAAGCAGGTCGCCGAGACGCTGATCGCCAAGAACTGGGCGACGGTGAAGTACACCAAGGACGCAGTCCGTCGGGTGAAGGAAATGACCTACGACAATGCGGAGGATTATCTGATCCGCCTGCAAGAAGGCCTCAACTGGTTCGACAAGTCGGATGGCCGCCATGTCGCGATGAAGCAGTTCCTCGACGACAAGACCTTCAAGCCGGGCCTGGGTCACTACGACAAGACCAAGACCGACGTCTGAGTTGCCGGAAGGGTGGCCCAAGCAGGGCCGCCCTTTCCTGTGTGTTATCCTTCGCCCCGGCTGCATCCGCCTCCGGGGCGAAAGGTCTGATTGCCACGAGCTGGTTTCGCGAAGGAGAGTTGAGTTATGACGGTTGAGGCCGGAGAGCGCCCGCAGGCGGGAACGCGTGACATCAATCGGTTGCTGCGTCCGCGGTCCATCGCGATCGTCGGGGCGTCCGAAACGCCGGGTTCGCTCGGTGCCAGCGTTCTGGCCAATCTCGTTCGGAACGACTTTTCCGGTGACATCCATCTCGTCAATCCCAAGCGCGAAACGATCAGCGGTCGCCCTGCGGTGCCCAGCGTCGAGGCGCTGCCCGAGGGCGTGGACTGCGCGATCCTCGCCATTCCCCGCGTCGCCGTGCTGGATACGATGCGTCAGCTTGCTGCGCGCAAGGCCGGCGCCGCCATCATCTTTGCTGCAGGCTTTGCCGAGGGCGGCGAGCAGGGCATGGCCGACCAGCAGGAAATCGGGCGCATTGCGCGCGAGGCCGGCATCGTGGTCGAGGGGCCGAATTGCCTGGGTTCGGTGAACTATCTGGACCGCATTCCGCTCACCTTCATCGATACCGACATCAAGGCCCCGAGCCCCGGTGGCGTCGGCATCGTCTCGCAGAGCGGCGCCATGGCGGCCGTGCTCGCGGTGATGCTGGAGAGCCGCACGCTCGACCTCACTTACTCGGTCTCCACCGGCAATGAAGCTGGCAGCGGTGTCGAGGATTATGTCGAGTTCATGATCGCCGACGAGAAGACGCGCATCATTGCGATGATCGTCGAGCAGTTCCGCGATCCCGCCCGCTTCCTGGCGCTGATGGACAAGGCCCGCGCCGCCGGCAAGCTCGTTGCCTTGCTGCACCCCGGCAAGAGCAGCGCGGCGCGCGAATCCGCCGCCACGCACACCGGTGCCATGGCTGGCGACTACAAGCTGATGCGCGCCAAGGTGGAGCGGGCAGGGATCGTCGTCGCCGAGACACTAGAAGAGCTGGGCGACATCACCGAGATCGCGGCGCGTTGCCCGGCGCTGCCGAGCGGCGGCACCGCCGTGCTCGGCGAATCCGGTGCGCTCAAGGCACTGACGCTGGATCTGGCTGAAGAGCTGGACCTGGCGCTCCCGACCCTCGATGACAGCAATGCACCTGCCTTGCGCGCGGCGCTCCCCGAGTTCGTCCCGGTCAGCAATCCGCTCGATCTGACCGCACAGGGCCTTGTCGATCCGGACATGTATTACCGCACACTCGCGGCGCTGTTCGAGGATGATCGCGTCGGCACCATCTTCGCCGGGATCATCCAGACCAACCCGGCGACGATCGGCATCAAGCTGCCGCCGTTCCTCAAGGCCGTTCGTGAGCTCAAGGCGACCAAGCCGGTGATCTTCGGTGGCGTGGATGAGGGCGCGCACGTGCCGGCCGACTGGATCGAGCAGCTTCGCGCCGAGGGTATTCCCTATTTCCCGACCACCGAGCGGGCGTTGCGCGCCATCAAGCGGCTCTCGGCCGCCGGTCAGCGCGATGCGACCAAGACGGACGCAGCGCCGGCAAGCGTGCCTGCGCTCGCCAGCGAGAAGGGCGTCGTGCCGGAATATAAGGCCAAGGCCTTGCTCGCGCCGCTCGGCATTCCCTTCCCCAAGGGTCAGTTTGCCGCGACCGTCGAAGAGGCGATTGCCGCGGCCGACGCTATTGGTGGCCCAGTGGTGATGAAGGCGCAGGCTGCCGCGCTTAGTCACAAGAGCGATGCCGGCGGCGTGGCGCTCAATCTGGTCGGCGCCGACGCGATCCGCGCGGCGTGGGACAAGATGTTCGCGGACGTGAAGCGCTATGACGCATCCATCATTCTCGATGGCGTGCTGATCGAGGCGATGGGCGCGCGCGGCATGGAGCTGATCGTCGGCGCCAAGAACGATCCGCAATGGGGTCCGGTGATCCTCGCCGGCTTTGGCGGCGTGACGGCGGAAATCCTGCAGGACGTGCGCCTGCTCTCGCCGGACATGACCAAGGCGGCCATCGTGGGTGAACTCGGCAAGCTCAAGCAGGCCGCGTTGCTCAACGGCTATCGCGGTGCGCCCGCGCTGGACGTCGAGGCGGTGGCCGATCTTATCGGCGGCATCGGTCGTCTGCTGCGCGGTGAGCCGCGCATTCAGGAGCTCGATCTCAACCCGGTGGTCGTCTATCCCAAGGGCCAGGGCGTGGTCGCTCTCGACGCGCTGATGCTCGTCGACTGATACCAGCAGGTCAATTCGTCCCGCAAGGACACCGCCTTATATAGTAGACCCTCCCGCGCCCGGCGTGGGAGGGTTGCTTGCATTGGGTGCCTGTGCATTCCTGACGTGCAGCAAAATTGCAGTCTGAACTTCGAATTGGTCTGGCCTTGCGCGGCGTTTTCGGGTAGATGAAGTTTTCGTATATACGAACGATTGGAAGCGATGAACGACTCGCCCTCTCTGGCTGTGCCGGTCTTATTGTTGCCGGGCCTCATCTGCGATGCGCGCATCTGGGCGCCCCAGGTCGCCGCCTTGGGGCCGATCATGCCGATCACAGCCGTGGATGGATATGGCGAGGCGGACAGCCTCACCGCCATGGCCGATCAGGTGATCGAATCCGCCCCTGCGCGCTTTGCAGTCATCGGCCATTCGATGGGCGGCCGGGTCGCGCTCGAAATCTTCCGCAAAGTGCCCGAGCGGCTTGCCGGCATCGGCCTTATCAGCACCGGTGTTCATCTGCCCAAACCCAATGAGGCGGACGGGCGCTTCGCGCTGCTTAACCGCGGCGTGGAAGAGGGCATGGACGCCCTGATCGATTCCTGGCTGCCGCCGATGGTGTGGGAGCGCAACCGGCTCAAGCCGCAGCTGATGGACATGCTCTGGCAGATGTGCAGCGATGCCGGTATCGACATGTTCGAGCGGCAGATCCGCGCCCTGCTGGCACGCCCCGAAGTCGAGAGCCTGTTGCCGCAAATCCATTGCCCCGCGCTTGTCGCGACCGGCGCGCATGATGCCTGGGCGCCGCCGGTGCAGCATGAGCGAATTGCTGCAGCAATTGCGGGCGCGACTTATGCTGTGATCCCGGATTCAGGGCATATGCTCCCGGTCGAACAGCCCGATGCGATGTCCGCCCTGTTGCGCACCTGGCTCGACCGGGTCGCGCAGCAAGAGGCTGCGGCCACCGCGAACCCCTAACCAATTATAACTGCGTTTCTAACTTCAGTCCGAAGGAGAGTATCATGGCGAAGAATCTTCAAGACGTGCTGGATGGCGCCGGCAATGCCGTCGACTTCCTGCGCAACCAGCAGACCGGTCCGAACGTCTATCCGGGTGTGCCGGCGGAATATTCGAACTGGCGCAACGAGCAGCGCGCATGGGCCAAGACGGCCGTGCTGTTCAACCAGAGCTACCACATGGTCGAGCTGATGGTCGAAGGCCCCGACGCTTTCGAGTTCCTCAACTATCTCGGCATCAACAGCTTCAAGAACTTCAAGCCCGGCAAGGCCAAGCAGTGGGTCCCGGTGACGCCTGAGGGTTATGTCATTGGCGACGTGATCCTGTTCTATCTCGCCGAGAACCAGTTCAATCTCGTCGGCCGCGCGCCGGCCATCGAGTGGGCCGAGTTCCACGCCTCCACCGGCAAGTGGAACGTCACGCTGACCCGCGACGAGCGCACCGCGCTGCGCACGGACGGCAAGCGTCGCCACTATCGCTTCCAGCTGCAGGGCCCCAACGCCATGGCGATCCTGACGGACGCGATGGGCCAGGCCGCGCCGGACCTCAAGTTCTTCAACATGGCGGACGTCCAGATCGCCGGCAAGACTGTTGGCGCCCTGCGTCACGGCATGGCCGGTCAGCCGGGCTATGAGCTTTATGGTCCCTGGGCCGATTACGAAGCGGTGCACAGCGCGCTCGTCGCCGCCGGCAAGAAGCACGACCTCGCCCTCGTCGGCGGTCGCGCTTACTCGTCGAACACGCTGGAGTCGGGCTGGATCCCATCCCCGTTCCCGGGCTATCTGTTCGGCGAAGGCTCTGCGGACTTCCGCAAGTGGGCCGGCGAGAACAGCTATGGCGCCAAGTGCTCCGCGGGCGGTTCGTTCGTGCCCGAGACGCTCGAAGGCTACGGCCTGACGCCGTGGGATGTCGGCTATGGCATCATCGTCAAGTTCGACCATGACTTCATCGGCAAGGAAGCCCTTGAGAAGATGGCGAACGAGCCGCACCTGGAAAAGGTGACGCTGGCGCTCGACGACGAGGACATGCTGCGCGTGATGAGCAGCTACTTCGCCGAGTCCGGCCGCGCGAAGTATTTCGAGTTCCCGAGCGCAGTCTACTCGATGCACCCCTACGACTCGGTGATGGTCGACGGCAAGCACATCGGCGTCTCCACCTGGGTGGGTTACTCGTCGAACGAGGGCAAGATGCTCACGCTCGCCATGATCGACCCGAAGTACGCCAAGCCCGGCACGGAAGTCTCCCTGCTGTGGGGCGAGCCCAATGGCGGCACCTCCAAGCCGACCGTCGAGCCGCACGAGCAGACCGAGATCAAGGCGATCGTCGCACCGGTGCCTTACTCGGCCGTGGCCCGCACCGGCTATGCCGACAGCTGGCGCACCAAGAAGGCCTGATCGGTCTCAAGAGTTCAAGAGCGGGGCTGCCGAAAGGCGGCCCCGTTTTTTATGGGCTGGACGACAGCTCAGTGAATAGCGATGAGTTTTGTGCCAGTGCCGACCGCAGAATGACGCGGCGGACTGGGCAGGCAGCGCGCAGGGGGCAAAGATGGTCGAAGACGAGAAACTCCCGCCATTCGAGCAATCGCTGGCTGCGATCCTGTTGAGCGCCAAGGAAGCGGTGATCGCCCCGATGCGCACCAAGTTGCGCGACTTCGACATCACCGAGCCGCAGTGGCGCGTGCTGCGGGTGATCAACGACCGGGGCACCACCGATGCAACCGACCTGGCCGAAGTCGCGCTGCTCCATGCGCCAAGCGTCACCCGCATCTTGCGCGAGCTGGAAGGGCGCGCGCTGATCGTTCGCACGGCGGATCCCGACGATCGCAGGCGCTCCACCATCGCGCTCTCGCCGGCCGGCGCGCAGATCGTGACAGCGATTTCCGCCCATGTCGCGGCCATGATGCGGGTCTATTCAGCCCGTTTCGGCGCGACCCGCCTTGAGGGGCTCGCCGCTGAGTTGCGCGCATTGTGCGCAGCAATCGATGAGGAGTGAGCCCACGCGTCCCTCTTGCGGCAGTTGCGACGATATGCTTATCATGTTAAGTGATTTCGCATGATGCGCGCGATGGTCTTCCAGCATCTTGTCGCGCGACCAACATGACCCTTGGGAGATGAGTGAACGATGACCGGCTTTGCGCTTCGCGACCTGATCGACGACCGTCCGGAAGACGGCGTGTTCCGCGTCAACCGCGCCCTGTTCCGCGACCCCGATCTGTTCGATCTGGAGATGAAGCACATCTTCGAAGGCGGGTGGGTGTTCATCGGGCTCGCCACGCAAGCCGAGAATCCCCATGATTATTTCACCGGCTTCATCGGGCGAGTACCGATCATTGTCAGTCGTGATGGCGAAGGGGTGCTGCACTGTTTCGTCAATGCGTGTCCACACAAGGGCGTGCGCCTCATCCAGAAGCTGTGTGGCAATGCGCGCCGGCACGTTTGCCCCTATCACAGCTGGACGTTCGACAGCGCCGGCGCGAACAAGAACATCAAGTGGCAGAAGAGCGGCTGCTATGGCGCCGGGTTCGACGATGAGAACCACGATCTGGCACCCGTTGCAAAGTTCGGCGAGTATCGCGGCTTCCTGTTCGCCAGCCTGAATGCCGAAGTGCCCAGCCTAGACGAGCATCTTGGCGAGGCCCGCAAGTTGCTGGATCTGGTGGTCGACAAGAGCCCGGAAGGCGTGGAGCTGGTCCCCGGCCGCGTCACCTTCACTTATGCTGCGAACTGGAAGATGCAGCTCGAAAACTGCTCGGACCAGTATCACTTCACCTCCACCCACCCGAGCTACATCCGCATTCTCGATCAGCGCGCCAAGGAGCAGGCCGAAGATGTCGTGCAGTCCTCGCTGGGGGCCTCCGACTTCTGGCAGGAGGAAGCCAGCGGCACCAGCGGCGGCACGATGAGCTTCGATCATGGCCATGTGCTCAACTGGGGCATCATGCCCGTCTCCTCGGCCATTCCAGAGTTTGAGCGAGCCGAACAGCTCGCCCGCGATCACGGCGAGGCCAAGCGCAACTGGATGTTCAACATGCGCAACCTGACCATTTTCCCCAACCTGCAGATCGCCGAAAATGCGTCGAGCCAGATGCGCGTCATCCGCCCATTGGCTGCCGGCCTCACCGAGATGCAGACCTGGTGCATCGCGCCGCGCGGGGAGAGTGCGCAGGCGCGGACATTCCGCATCCGGCAATATGAGGATTTCTTCAATCCGACCGGCATGGCGACACCGGACGACACCGTCTGCTATGAGGAGGCCCAGCTGGGCATGGCTGAGCAGGACCGTCCCTGGCTGCAAGGCCACGCGCGCGGTCTGACCGCCTCGAAAGAGGGCGGGAACATGTATGCCGACATGATCGACCTCAAGCCCGCGCGCAACGTCGTCGCGGATGCGCAGCTGTGCGACGAGAGCCTGTTCGCGAGCTACTATCGCGCCTGGGCGCAGCGCATGGCGGAGGTGATCGCATGAGCCAACTGAGCCACGCCGACGCCGCGCAACTGCTATATCGCGAGGCGCTGCTGCTCGACAGTCTCGATCTCGAGGCCTGGCTTGAGCTGTTCACCAAGGATTGCGTGTTCTGGATGCCCGCCTGGCGCGACGACGGCACGCAGACCGAAGACCCTGAGGCTGAACTCTCGCTGATCTACTATCGCGGTCGCCGCAACCTGGCGGACCGGATCCAGCGCATCCGCTCCGGCTTTTCGGTGGCGTCTGCGGTCATGCCGCGCGTGTCCCACATGATCGGCAATGTTATCGCCGAACCGGCGGGCGAAGGGATGGCGCGCGTGAATTCGACCTTCATCGTGAATGTGCACGATGTGCGCAGCAATCGCTCGCACGCCTATTTCGGGCGTTACGAGCATGAGCTGCGACACGAGGACGGCGCGTGGAAAATCTCTCGCAAGGTCATCCGCCTGCTGAACGACCGGGTGCCGACCATGCTGGACATCTACGGCATCTGACCGCCCAGAAGGCGCCCGCTTACATCGCCCGGTAGAAGCGGATGCGGACGGCGCTCACCTTGCCATCCGCCATCACCGGCTCCAGCGTGCCCAGGAATGCGCTCTGCCCGAGCCATTCATATTTGCCGAGCGGTGCCTCGAACACCGGGTGGGTTCGCCCGGGCCGGGGCTTACCGTCCTTGTCCGGCCCGCACAGCGTGCCCTTGTTGACGACGTTGATGATCACGCCATCATCGGTGCGGATCATATAATCGGCCTTGATGTCCGTGCAGCCATCGCTGCGCCGCAACTGCCAGTCCCATCCGCCGGGAATGATTGTGCCCTTGATGCCCGGTCCCTCAAACGTCCCGCCGGTGATCGGAATGATCAGGCGCTCGCCATAGGGCGTCTTCCCGGCCGGCATGGCCGGCGAGAGCGTGACCATCTCTTCAAAGGCGAACTCCAGGCTGGGCTTGCTGGGGTCAGCGTCGGCGGCATGAGCCGGGAGCGCCAACACGGATATCAGCGCGACTGCACCGAGGCCGCGGCTCATGGCTTTTCCTCCACGTCAGGTTGGGTGCAGGTGAAGCTGCTGGCCTTCGTGGCATCGCCGCCGGTATAGCGCGCATATCCCGGGAACGGGCAGAGCGGACGACTGGCCGATCCATCGCGCCGGCTCGCAGTCACGCCTTCTGGCGCCTTGCCTTGCTCGACCCAGTCCACCACGGCGCCGAGCAGATCGAACTGGTCGAAGGCATTGCCGCCGCCGCAATGGGCCATGCCCGGCACCATGTAGAAGCGGCTCGCCTTGTCCCAGGCTTCTCCATTGGTTTCGGACGCGCGCAGCCAGTAATCCCACGTATCCCAGGCCGAGAACCAGGGATCGCTCACGCCGTGGAAGAAGAGGATCTTGCTGCCCTTGTCGAGGAAGGTGTTGAGGTTGGTCCAGTAGGATGTGTCGGTGAGCCGCTGCTGGGCGTCGTTGCGCACCTTGTTGATGCGGGCATCGAGATCGATCGTGAGGTCGCGCAGTGGCGGGCCGAACACGCCTGGCGCGCCGGTGGTGATGTAGCCGGATACCGGGCCGGAGGTATCGACGATGCCGGTATCAAAGGGCACCGGCGCATAGAGCGGATAACCGGACCTGTCGCGCGGCCCGGCAAAGGCGCGCTCAAGGGCCTCGACCTGCGCCTTGCTCAGGCACGAATCCGCCTTCGCGCCGGTGCATTGCAGCCGGGCAGGCTGGAAGCGGCATTGACCGACATTCTCGATCATCCCGTCCTTAATGCCATCGAGACCGTCGCACTGGTTGAGCAGCCCCTTGAGGATGAGCTGGCGGTCCGCCGGCGAGAAGGTTTTGTCGATCAAGGGCGAGCCCTTGTCATCCTTGGGTGCGGCCTGGTTGAACATTACCTGTGCATAGCTCATGCCGAGATTTGAGTTGCCGGTCCGCATGGCCGGCGCGCCGACCACAATTCCATCGAACAACTCGGGATAACGCTGTGCGGCGAGCATGCCCTCCCGACCGCCGGTCGAGCATCCGGTCATGTAGCTGCGCGTGGCCGATTTGCCGTAGAAGCCCTGCGCGATCGCCTTGCCGGCGAGCGTGACGGTGCGCACCGAACTCTCCGCAAAGTCGAGCGTCGCGCGCTGGTCGACCATGAAGGCGTTGTCGAACACCGCGCCTTTGTGGCCGCTGTCATGGCTGAGCACCGCAAAGCCGCGGGCGAGGGCAGGGCGGTTGCCGGCCGCAACCGGACCGATCGGCTCGCGAATGCTGCCATTCAGTCCGCCGCCGCCCATCAGGAGGAAGCGACCGCTCCAATCCTTCGGCAGCGCAAGGGCGAAGCCGATGCCATAGGTCTTGCCACCGGCGCCCGTGCGCTGGTTGATGACGCCATCCACGCGGCAGTGCTCAGGGAGGACCAGCGTGGCGGGAGGCTCGCCCGGGGGTGGCGGGGCCTTGGAGAGGCCGGCCGGTACCAGCATAGCGCTGGTGATCTTCACCTCGGCGCCGAAAGTCTGGCTGGTGAGGGCCGCACAGCGCTGGGCCGCGTCCTGTGCGGCTGCGGGCGTCGGCGCAAACGCGGCGCCGGCCAGCAAGGCGGCCAGAGAGGCGATGGATTTGCCGTTCATATATTCTCCCCTGTCTTTGCGTCTTATTGGATCGTCGCCGTCGCGCACGCAAGGCGCTCCGCCTTAGTTAGGTGAGGTCGCTCAAGCCGATCTTTGCGCCTTCCAGCGCGGCCTTGTTAGCGGCCCGGCGCATCCGCTCGACCTCAAGGCGCTCCGGCGGCGCGAGTTCATCCGGCAGGGCGGCGAGGCTGGTTTCGTAGATGTCCTTGAAGTCTTCCGCAAATTCGGGGTGGGTGAAGATCAGGCCCCGGTTCTCGACCATGCCGGCAAAAATCTTCTCACCGGCCTCCAGAGGGTCCATGCCATTCTCGAAAGCGGTCGCGAACTGGCGGATTTCCGCCTCGTCCACCGGTGCGAAACCGCTGCCCGAAAATTCGGCCGGGCGCTTGAGCGCGGAGAGCGCCGCATCCGTCGCGACCAGCGCCGGGCAGACCAGCGAGACGCCAATGCCATAGGGCACCAGATTATAGCGCAGGCACTCCGTCAGGCCGCGCACGGCAAATTTGCTGGCGGTATAGATCCCGGCTTGCGGCCCGGAGAGATAGGCCGCCATGCTCGCGACGTTGACCACATGGCCGCCTTCGCCGCTCGCCTTGATCTTGGGCAGGAAGGACACGATGCCGTTCACCACTCCGCCAAAGTTGACGCCCATGATCCAATCATAATCGTCATAGCTGGCTTCATCTGTTGGGCCGAAGACGGAGACGCCGGCATTGTTTACCAGCACATGGCAGGCGCCGAAATGGTCGACGACCTGCTCTGCCGCCTGTTGGAACGCTGCCCGGTCGGTCACGTCGAGCTTGATCCAGAGCGGCACTTCCCGCTCGCGCTCCTCGAACCATTTGGTACAGCGCGCCCGCTGCTCTTCATTGCGGTAGGAGAGGGCAAGGCGCATGCCGGCGTTGCTGAAAGCCCGCGCGATCCCGAAGCCGATTCCGGTGCCCGCGCCGGTGATGAACGCGACTTTTCCGGACCAATCCGTGCTGCTCATGATGACTCTTTCCTCTCGCCGGCTATTTGTGCTTTGTTAGCAAAACATACAGTCAAAGAGAGAGGAGTCGATAATGTCTGAGGTGGAATCGCGCCTGGCCAAGCTGGAAAAGAAGGTTCAGGAACTCGAAGATATCAACGCGATCCGTCGGCTCCAATGGGCCTATGGCTATTATATCGACTATAACCGCCCCGAGGAGGTTGCCGGCCTCTTCGCCAAGGAGGGTGTCGTGGTGTTCCTCTCCGGCGAATATGTCGGATATGAGGGCGTGATGCGGCTCTATGGAACATGGTTCCAGAACCTATTCACCGGCGGCCGGCGCGGCCCGGTTCATGGCCTGTTGCTCGACCATTTCCAGCTGCAGGATGTGATCACCATTGCCGAGGACGGCCAGACGGCCAAGGGTCGCTTCCGCGGCATTCTTGCGGGTGGCTGGCATGACGACGCGCTGCACGAAAAGCCCGAAGGGGTGCCGCAGCAATTCTGGGAGTCCGGCATCTACGAGAATGACTATGTCAAGGAAGACGGCGTCTGGAAGATCAAGCGCCTCGACTATATGATGCAGTGGCAGGGCGACTATGAGAAGGGCTGGGCGCACACCACCGCGCACCTGCAGCCGGCGCAGAAGCCTTATCCAGAAGATCCCAACGGCCCTGACCGCATCCTGCCCGAGAAGGAAGTGCGGCAGACCTGGCCGCACCGCTACGAAGTGCCGATGAGCTTCGCGCATCCGGTGCTGGGCCGCGCCTTCATCATCGAGAATTTCACACCGATGATGACCAAGCATCCGCGCGGCAACTGATCGGCTACGCTCCGCCCGGCAGTTCAGTCTGCCGGGCCATCCTGCGGGAAATGCACAGCCAGCCAGACGGTCGGCGGTGCCGCCTGCGTCCAGACGACCCGATGACGGACATGAGCCGGAATGAGCAGCGCATCCCCGGGTGACAGCGGGCACTCGCCACGGTCCTCCAGCCAGAGCCGGGCCGCGCCGGCCATCAGCATTACCCACTCGTCATGGGGTTGATCGTATGGCGCGACCTCGGGCGTGGTCTGACCCTGCGACACGATCCGCTCGATCCGGGCGCCTGCCTTTTCGAGGATCAGGTCGAAGACTTCCTCGACGCTGGCATCGGGAAGCGGTGCGAGGAGGTTGATGACCCCCTGCGCCTTGCCTTCATTCTCCGCCAAGGGCCTGGGCCGCCTGGGTGAGCAGGACGGCCGCGCGCTCCTCAAGCTCTGATGTAGCCCGCGCAACCGGGATGGCGGCGCTGATCGCGCCGACCAGACTCGCGCCCACATGCACGGCATGGCCGATGCCGATGATGCCGGGGGTGAACTCTTCAGCAGTGCGCGCAATACCGGTTTGCGCGATCTGTGCCAGTTCGCGGCGCAGCTCTGCCTCGGCAGTGCGCGTCTGTGGCGTGAACGCGGCGCGACTGGCCGCCGCGAAATAGGCGTCCAACTCCTGCGGATCGAGCGCGGCCAGAATGGCCTTGCCGGCGGCAAAGGCATGGAGCGGGACTAGGCGGCCAACCTCGATGGTATAGCGCAGGGCTTGCGGCGCCACTTCCCCCGCAATCGCCTCCATATTCTCACCATGGCGGACGAAGAAGGAGACGGTCTCGTTGAGTTGCCGCGAGACTGATCTCAGCACCGGATAGACCCGGTCCTTGAGCGGGATGGCCTCGGGCGCTGGGTTTAGACGGGCGAGCGCTGGCCCGGGCGAATGGAGCCGGCCGCTGCGTAACAGATAGCCGCGCTCGACCAGCGTCCCGAGCAGATAGGAGAGGCTGCTGACGGGAATCGCCAGGGAGAGCGCAATCTCGGCAGCACTGACCGGACGGCCACTGCTGACGACATATTCCAGAATGTCGAGCGTCCGCGTGGCCGATTTGACCGACGAGGACTCCGCCTTCGCTTCCATGCCGCGATCCCCCAATAGCCGTCGGCGGGCCTGCCCTATTGTGCCCGCCTCACTGCTTAAGCCCGAGCATCTGCCGGGTCTCACCCGGCGTGGCAAGCTCACCGCCGATCTTCTCAAGAATCTCGACGCCC
Organism: Sphingobium sp. B12D2B; assembly: GCF_025961775.1. Lineage (NCBI taxonomy): Bacteria > Pseudomonadati > Pseudomonadota > Alphaproteobacteria > Sphingomonadales > Sphingobiaceae > Sphingobium > Sphingobium sp. B12D2B. Next base: position 1,979,433 of record NZ_JAOQOH010000001.1, on the reverse strand, counting down.
TGCCGCACCAGATCGGCATTGCTCTGCGCCAGCACGCCCTTGCGCAGGTAGATGGTATCCTCGAACCCGACCCGCATATGCCCGCCCAGCAACACGGACTGCGCCGCCATGGGGAAGCTGTGGCGGGAAATGCCAAAGCCGGTGAAAGGCGCACCGCGCGGAATCTGGTTCTTGGAATACATCATCGCCTCCGGCGTCGCGGGCAGACCATATTTGGTGCCGAGGACGAAGGTGAACGGTGCGTTCTTTGGAATGAGGCCCTTGGCCATCAGATCGTCCGCGAAGACGAAATCGCCGGCCTCGAAGCATTCGATCTCGGTCAGCACGCCGGCATCCTGCAGCATGGTGCCCATCTTACCGACGATCATCTCCAGATTCATGGCGATGCCGCCCCACAGGTTCATGGTGCAGATGTCGAGCGTGCACATGTCGGGCTTGAGGTCGAGAATGTGCTCGATGCGCCGCTCCGCGGTGAACATCAGGGTCTTTTCGAGGTCCGGCATCGCCGGCTCCTCGGCGCTCTTGGGGAACCACATGCAGCCCGGGCCGGTCGTGACGTTGAGGATCACGTCGGTGTTCCTTTCCCGGATGAGGCTCACCACCTTGCGATAGTCGTCCATCTCCTGGCTCGGCGTGCCATCTTCGCCATTGCGGACATGGACATGGATGATCGACGCGCCGGCCTCGGCCGCGTCGAGCGCTTCCTGCGCCACATGCTCGGGGCGGAAGGGAAAGTTGGGATGCTTGGGCATCGGCGATGCGCCGGTGATCGCGCAGGTAATGAATGTCTTGCTCATCTTTTTCTCCTATCGGACACCGGCGCTCGCCGCTCATGCTGCGTGCAGCATAAGCCTCAGCGCGCCCGTTCCACCATGACTTCCAGCAAGCGGGGGCCGCTGCCGGCAAACAGATCCCGGATCGCATCGTCCAGCGCCGCAGGATCGGAAACGCGCGCGCCGGGCACGCCCATGCTCTCACCGAGCTTCACGAAATCGATGCCCGGGAGCTTGCTGCCAACCACCTCGATGTCGAACAGCGCGCCGAATTGATCGAGCGCTGCATAGCCACCGTTGTTGACGATGAGGAAACGCACGTCGAGCTTGAGGTCGCCCGCCGTCCAAAGGCCCTGGATCGAATACATGGACGACCCATCGCCTAGCAGGCAAAGCACCGTGCGGTTTGGCTGCGCGAGCGCTGCACCGACTGCCGCAGGCAGCGCAAAGCCCAGCCCGCCGCTGGCGGTGGCCATGAACTCATCCTCGAGCCGGATCGGGAAATGATCGTGTAGCGGTCCGCGCGTGCTCGGCGCTTCCTCGCTGATGATGATGCCCTTGGGACGCAGGGCATCAAGGCGCTGCATCAGATAGGGCTCGAAGATGGCGGCGCCATCGGGGCTTTCAGCTGCATGGCTCGCGGCCGGTGCGGGCGGCGTCCGGGGTGCAGCATTGGATGCAGCATTGAGGCGCGCAATCGCATCCGCGACATTGCCGACGATAGCGGTGCCGACCGGCGTGCGAGCGGCCGTGGCGGGATCATCGACAATCTGTATGATCTGCGCGCCCTCGGGCACATATGGGCCGAAGCCCTCGACATGATAAGTGAAGACCGGTGCACCGAGCACCAGCACGAGATCATGACCGTCCAGCGCGCCCACAATGGCTTCACGCGAAGCCGGAAGGAAGCCTGCGAACAGGGCATTGTCTTCCGGGAACACGGCGCGAGCAGCCATTGGCGCGACCCAGACGGGTGCCTGGTGCGCAGTCGCCAAGGCATGGAGCGCGGCGCGCGCATTTTCGCGACCCACGCCTGCGCCGGCAACGATCACCGGGGATTTCGCGGCGTTCAATGCATCCGCGGCGGCACCGATGAGGGCAGGGGACGCCATCGATTCCTGAGAGACAGTCGATACGCTGATCGGCTGACAGGCGCGATCCCAATCGTCGATGGGCACCGAGACGAACACCGGACCGCGCGGCGCCTGCATCGCCATATGATAAGCGCGCAGGATCGCCAGTGGCACATCCTCTGCGCGCGCCGGCTCGCACGTCCATTTGACGAAGGGTTGCGGAAACTCCGTGGCGCGCTCGGCATAGAGGAACGGGTCGTAGGGGAAGATGCTGCGGGCCTGCTGCCCTGCGGTGATCACCAGCGGCGTCTGGTTGCGGAACGCGGTGAAGATGTTGCCAAGCGCATGGCCCGTGCCGGCAGAGGAATGCAGGTTCACAAAGGCGGCATTGCCGCTCATTTGCGCGAAGCCGTCCGCCATGCCGACGACGACGCTTTCCTGCAGGCCCAGGACATATTGGAAGTCCTGCGGCATGTCGCGGAACAACGGCAGCTCAGTCGAGCCGGGATTGCCGAACAATGTCGTCATGCCTAGATCGCGCAGCAGGCTCATCACGGCATCACGCACCGTCGGTCCTTCGACTGCCTTGGGCTTCTCGACTGCCAGACCCCGCGCCGTCATGCCGCCGCTCCCATCATGTTTGTTGCTGCCGTCATCGTCATTCTCTCTATATATGAAATTATCACATACGCGAACGCATAATCGCTCCCGCGGCCGGGCCGTCAGCCCACGCAAAGTAATTAACATGTTCAGCAAAAGATGGAAGCGGCAACGCTCGCTGATCATCAGCGAGCGAGCCAAGCCGCACCCGAAGGAGAACGGGCGCGGCTTGTCGGAGATCAGGCTACCGGTCAGGCGTCCATCACAAGGACGGGCTTCACCACCGCGCCGCTCTCGCCGGCATGGAAGGCTTCATCGATCTGCGCGAAGGGGAACGTCTTGATCAACCGATCGTGCGGGAAACGACCCGCAAGATGATGGTCGATCAATTCGGGCAGAAAGCCGAACAGATCGGAATCGCCACCCAGGATGCCCATCAGCCGCTTGCCGCCGCCCATGAATGCCGACTCATTAAGCGTCAGATTGGCGGCGGGGTCGGATGCACCGACGATGCCGACGATACCCAGCGGTGCAATCAGTCCGGCGGCGCTCTCGATAATCGCCTTCAGGCCCGTCGTATCGAACGCGTAGCCCAGCCCCTGCGGGCAGAGTTTGCGGATTTCCTCCTCGGCATTGCTGGTCTTGCCGTTGATCGTGTGGGTCGCGCCCAGTTCGCGGGCCAGCGCCAGGCGGTTGTCGTGGATGTCGACGGCAATGATCGGATTCGCGCCAGCGATCTTGGCGGCCATGATCGCGCCGAGACCGACAGCACCCGTCCCGAAGACGGCGATGGGCATGCCGGCGCGCACCTTCATGCTGCGCAGCACGGCACCGGCGCCGGTCATGAAACCGCAGCCGAGCGGCGCGAGGGTCGAGAGCGGTATATGCGCGGCGCTTTCGGGCACCTTCACGACGTTGCGAGCATGGCCGATGGCGTGGGTGGCGAAGGAAGACTGGCCAAAGAAATTCGCATTCACGCCCTCGCCATCGCGATGCAGCGTGTGGCTGCCGTCCGGCCTGGTGCCGATCCAGTTCTCGGGCACGAAATTGTAGCAATAAGTGGGCTTGTCGACCTCGCAGCTCGGGCAGGTGCCGCAGCTGTTGAAGCTCATCAGCACCCGGTCGCCCGGCTTCACATGCGTCACCTCGGACCCGACCTTCTCGACCACGCCGGCCCCTTCATGGCCCAGCACCATGGGGAGCGGGGTCGGGAGCTGCCCATCGCGTGCGGCCATATCGGTGTGGCAGATGCCGCAGGCGTGGATGCGCACCAACACCTCGTCAGCGCGGGGCTCGTCCAGCGTCACGGCTTCGATTGCGAAAGGCGCTTCGCCGCCCTTGCAGATGGCGGCCTGTGCGGATGTGGTCATGCGTGTCACTCCTGTTCTGGTCTTGGCTTGAGGCGGCGCGATGTTGCTCAGCCGAGCCGGCCGAGCGACATGCCGCCATCGATCATCATCTGCGCCCCGGTTACATAGCTCGATGCGTCGGAGGCAAGGAACAACGCCAGCGGCTTGATCTGATATGTCTCGGCAATCCGCCCCATCAAGGTCGCATCGTCCCAGGCCTTGCGAACCACGGGGTCCTTGAGCGATCCATCCGCGATGTTTGTGACGAACGGCCCGGGCAAGATGGCGTTGACGCGGATCTGATAGGCCCCCAGCTCCAGCGCGAGGTGGCGGACCATATGGCTCACCCCGGCCTTGGACGGCATATAGGGCATCGGCACAATCGGCTCGCAGATCACGGCGGCGTTGGACGAGGTGGCGATGATCGAGCCGCCTTTGCCGCCCTTCTTCATCAGCCGCGCAGCATCGCGCATCGTATTGTAGGCGCCGGTCAGGTTGATCGCGATGATCCGGTCCCAGATGGCCGGATCGTAGGTGTCGATCTGGCCCTGCGGGTCGCGGCCGCCTTCCGGCTTCCAGAAGCCGGGGCCGATCCCAAGCCCGGCATTGGCAAAGGCGATGTCCAGTCCGCCATAAGCAGCCTCGTGCGCATCGAACACCTGGGTGGTGCGGGCGCGGTCGGAAACATCGAGCTGGTCGGCGCGCACCTCATAGCCTTGCGCCCGCAGGCGTGCTGCTTCCCGCTCGGCGGCGGCACCATCGACATCCGTCAGCGTGACCCGTGCTCCGGCTTCCGCCATCGCCTCGGCATAAGCGAGGCCGATGCCGGAGGCGGCGCCTGTCACGAGCGCGCTGCGCCCCGCGATGTCGAACTGCTCAAGTGCCTTGGGCGGCTGTCCCGTGCCGGCTTCGGTCATTCTGTGCGGTCCTCTCCGGTTAGGCGCGTTCAGGCCGGGTCTTCGTCGAACACATTCAGCTCGATCTGCACACCTGTTGGGTCGTGCAGGAAGACCTGCGTCATCTTGATCACCTCGACCCGATTCTCCCGCCAGGGCACGCCATGCGCCTCGAGCCGCTCGATCAGCGGACCGAGGCCGACGCACTGGAAGGCGACATGATCGAGGCCGCCCGTCGTCCCGGTGATATTGTCGTAAACCCCATGTTCGGACAGCGCGCCCGGCGTGCTGATGTGGACGATCGGATCGTCCTTGTGATCGTACATCCATCGCACCATCGTCCGGTCCAGATTGGACGGCGGATCGCGCTCCTCAAGCAGCAGAATGTCGCGGTAAAACGCCACCACCGGCGGCAGGTCACGGGTGCGGATGTTGACGTGGTCGAGCCGTTTGATGAGCATGTACGAGTCCTGTTCGTGGGAAGGCAGGCGGTCGGCTTATTGATAGTGTCCAAAGTATCTGCGGCGCAACCGCTTCCGACCTTTTTGTGCGGCGATTGTGCGCACAATAAGATCGGGAGAGGCGACGGCGCGCCACTCCCGATACATTGGCTTGACGAGGCGGTCAGAAACTGCGGCGCACGGAGACCGCCCAGGTCCGCAATGGCGCAGGTACGCCCGTCACGACGCCAAGCGACGCGCTGACATCGCTCTTGGTCAGGAAGTAATATTTGTTGAACATGTTCTGCACTTCCAGCGAGACGCGCCAGTCCTTGTCCGTCGTGGTGAAGGACAGGCGGCCGTTGGCGAGGAAGTTGCCCTCGACCCGGCTCCACTCAGAGTTGGATGTCTCGGTGAAGACATCGGACTGATAGGAGCCATCGAACCGCACGCTCACCGTGCCGGGCGTGATCTCATGATCATATTGCAGGCCGAAGCTGTAGGTCCATTCCGGCGTGTAAGGCGTCACCGCATCCAGTGAGATGCCGGACGTGCCGACTTCCTTATACTGGAAGTTGATGTAGCTAAGGCTCCCATCGACGGTGAATCCCGCGAACGGATGAATGGTCGTTTCCAGCTCGAAGCCCTTGACGTCCGCCTTGCCGACATTGGTCGGCTTGAGGCACGGCACGGATGGGCAGGCCGAGAGCGTGAGGATCATGTCATTATATTTGTTCAGGAACACCGCGCCGTTCAGCCGCACGCGCCGGTCGAACAGGTCGGACTTGAACCCCAGTTCATAGGTGGTGAGCGTTTCCGGGTTGAAACTGCCGAGCTGGTTGCAAGGCGCCGGAGCGACATAGCCCGGTGCCGTGCACGAACCCGCCGACGGCCCGAAGAACGGCCGAGGGTTGACGCCGCCACCTTTGAAGCCAGTAGCGACTGAGCCATAGACCAGCAATTCCGGTGAGAAACGGAAGTCGGTTGAAATCCGCCAGTCCCAGCGATCGCCCTTGAAGCTGTCGCTGACATTGTAGAGGCCGGAAAGCAGGCAGTTGGGCGTATTGCCGATGCCGGTCGGTCCTGCGGTCGGCGCGCCCTGGAAGAACTCGCAGATCGGCAGGGACGGCAATTGCGCCGGCGTCCAGTTGCCGAACGGAACCGTGCCGTCCGGGTTGCGGCGGAAGTAGGTGTAGGTCTTTTCATCCCGTGTGTAGCGCAGACCGCCAGAGATGCTCCATCCTTCCATCGGCCTGATCACGCCATTGGCAAACAGCGCTTTCGAGGTGGACGGCGTGGTGTCAGGACCATGCAGGAAATCGATGCCGGCATAGTTGAGGTCGACACGGGCGGAGTAGGTGCCTTTCTGATCGAAGTAGAAGCCGCCGAGGGTGAAGTCGGCGAACGTGCCGACCTTGCCATTCAGGCGGAGTTCCTGGCTCCAGGCATGATGGTTGAGCTGGTTATCCAGTTGCGCCACCGGAACCGGAGTCGCGTCCTGATCCTGCCCGAAGTTCGACTGATATTCTCGATAGGAGGAAATCCACACGACATTGAGGCTGTCGCTCAACGTCCACGTCACATTCCCGTGAATGCCCCAGCCCTTGAAGTCCTGGTTCTGCAAGGCCGTGTAGGGCTTGTAGGGGGATTGGGACGTGGGCAGCATTCCATCCACGAAATTGGCGTAGCTGATGAAGCGGCGGTCACCGCCATAGGCCGAGCTGGCCAGGGAATCGCAGCCATAGGCCCCATAAGGCACGAAGGCGCAGCCTACCGGCACGGGGCTGCCATTCTTGCCGGGCAGCCAGGCACCGCCATTGGCATTCGTGCCGGGGTTGGGGATGGCCGGGTTGAACGGATTGGGGTTGGTCGAGGTCGGCCCCGGCAGACCGGCCGCGATCAGCACGGTTGGCGCCGGCTCTGACTTATCCGACGTATAGTCCCCGGACAGGTTCACTTCGAGCGCATCGGACGGCAGCCAGCGCAGCGCGATCCGCCCGGCGACATAGGATTGGCCGCCCTGCGTCCCGACGACGGGGTCGGCGCCCCGGTTGTTGCTGGCCGGCACGTTGGAGCCGGGGTGGGTCGCGCCATAATCCAGAAGTTTGAGGTAGCCATCGCGGCTCTTCGCGGCGCCAGACAGGCGGACGAACAGATTGTCCGTCACAGCGAAGTCGGCCACGCCGCGCAGATCGAGACGGTTGTAGGAGCCGTAGGTGGCCTCGAGCGTGCCGCCGCCAGAACCATCGGGCTTGGCACTGAACAGCTTGATGGCGCCGCCGATCGAGTTCTTGCCCGCCAGCGTCCCCTGCGGGCCGCGAAGGATCTCCACCCGGTCCAGATCCATGAGGTCCAGCAGCGAGCTGGAGAGGGTCGGAATGTAGACATCATCAATATAAACGCCCACGCCGGGGTCGAGGGCATAGTTGAAGTCGGTCTGCCCCACGCCGCGGATGAAGGCGATGAGGCCGGCGCCGCCATTTTGCGGTTGTGGCCGCAAGGTCACGTTGGGTGACTGGTTGGCGATGTCGGCAATGCTGGTCTGCCCGCGCTGTTCCAGCAGGGCGGCGTTGACCGCCGTGATGGCGATCGGCGTATCCTGAAGCCGTGTCTCGCGAAACTGGGCAGTGACGATGATATCGCCGGTAACATCCGTATTCTGGGCACTTTGGGGCTGTTCGCCGCTCTGGGCATAAACCGGCGCGGCTAGCGCACAGGCCAGGGCATAGGACGCAACGGATCGCGCGCAAAATCTGCGCATGGGCAATCTCCTCTCCATGTTGCCGTTGCTGATTTTCATGTCTCGTAGCGGACATGCAACGGCGTGGCGGCGGCATAACATGAGGGTTTGGGGCCAGCAATATGTGCAATAGTGTGAACAGCGGCGGGCCGGGCGGCTGCCCGGGTGATGCTGAGACATCATTGGATATTGTCAACAATGGCCGTCTCCGCAAATGGCGGTAACCCTTGCGTTTTTGGCCCGGCCTCTCTCGGGCTTGCCTGATTGCATCGGTCGTGCGAGGGGCGGCGGCATAGCGTTGACTTGAAGAAAGGGTTGAGTACTGTGATCGCAACGACACATGTCGGAAGTCTGCCGCGCGGGCCGGAACTTGTTCCCTTGCTGCTCGCGAAGGATCATGGCGAGCCTTATGACGCCGCGCAGTTCGAGACGGTTGTGCAGCAAGCCATCGACGATGCCGTCGCCAAGCAGGTCGAGGCCGGAGTCAGCGTCGTGTCCGATGGCGAACTCGGCAAGGTCGGTTACTCAACCTATATCATCGAGCGTCTGGAGGGCTTTGGTGGCCACACCGATCGCAAGCCGGCGCTCGACCTCGCGCCCTTGCCGGAGCTGCGCAAGAAGTTGGCCGCGATCATGGGCGATCAGGAGTTCACCCGCGCCTCATGCATCGCACCGGTGAAGCTCAAGAACCTGCAGCCCTGCCATGACGACATTCGCCGGTTCGATCAGGCGCTCAAGGCGCAGGGTAGGGGTGCGCGGGGCTTTATGAATGCCGCGTCACCGGGTCTGATCACGGCCTTCCAGCCCAACGCCTACTATCCCAGCCACGAGGCCTATCTCGCGGATCTGGTGACGGCCATGCGCCCTGAATATCAGGCGATCATCGATGCGGGCTTCGACCTGCAGCTTGATTGCCCCGACCTCGCCATGTCCCGCCACACCGGCTATCAGGATGTGAGCGACGCAGAGTTCGTGAAGATTGCCGAGGCCAATGTCGAGGCACTGAACGCGGCCACCGAAGGCCTCCCGCGCGACCGGCTGCGGATGCACATCTGCTGGGGCAATTATGAAGGCCCGCATGATTGCGACATCGATCTTGCTAAGGTGCTGCCGACGATCCTGCGGGCCCGCCCCGGCGTGGTGCTGTTTGAATCGGCCAATCCGCGCCACGAGCATGAGTGGACCGTGTGGCGGGATGCGAAGTTGCCCGACGATCTCGTCTTGGCGCCCGGCCTCATCGACAGCTGCTCGAACTATGTCGAGCATCCGGAACTGGTCGCCCAGCGGATCGAGCGCTTTGCGGGCATCGTCGGCGCTGAGCGCGTGATCGGCAGCACGGATTGCGGCTTCGGCACCTTTGCCGGCTATGGCAAGATCGATCCCGCCGTCACGTGGAAGAAGCTGCAGGCCCTGCGGGAAGGCGCCGATATTGCAGCCAAACGCCTCGCGAGCGTGCCGGCCTAATCGCAAGAACTACGATGCCGGGCCGCGCTTTCCAGATGCGTGGCCCGGCATCGGATTCTGTCAGGCCGCGACTGCCGTCCTTGCGCGTTGCGAGGGGGCGGTTTCGGTGAGGAACATCGCCACGATCCCGCCGAGGATCGCCAGCACCACCATGATCCACAAGGGCGCGGCAAGGCTGGTCGCGTCCGCCGCTACACCGGCCAGCGAAGGCGCGAAGACCCCGCCCAGGATTTCCGCCGATCCCATGGTGAGCCCGAGCGCGGTCGCGGCTTGGCGCGGATCGACGCTTTCGGATGGGACGGTGGCCATAAACAATGGGAAGATCCCGTTCAGGCCCCAACCAAAGAAGAAGATCGGGACCAGCCCCCAGATCGACCCGCTCCAGTAGAGAGCGCCCAGCGGCAGGATGATGCCGAGCAGAGGCATGGCGATCATGACGGGCCGCCGCCCGATCCAGTCCGAAAGGCCGGAGATCGCGAAGCTGCCGATGGTGGCGGAAATGCCGAGCGTTGCAATCAGCCAACTCATTTCCGTCGGCGTGTAGCTTCTGACGCTGGTCAGGTAGATCGGCAGGAAGGTTAGGCAGATGACGAAATAGCTGACCATCAGCACGCCCAGCAGCACGCAGACCAGCACATTGCGGGTGCGCAACACACTGAGGACACCTTGGGCTTGGCCATCCTGTACCTGTGGCCGTGCCGGCGCTGCGGGCTCCTCCAGCGTGAACCAGATCAGCAGGGCACAGATGATGCCGGGAATGGACGCGAGGAAAAAGGCGTTGCGCCATCCGAATTCCAGGCCGAACCACACCAGCAAGACCGGCGCGAGAAAAGACCCAAGCAGGTTGGACCCGAAATTCTGGGCGATGCCCTGCGCAAGGCCGCGACGGCGCGGATCGACTTCGCTGGCGACCATGGCATGGCTGATGGGCATCACGCCGCCCTCCGCCGCGCCCATCAGCATCCGTGCGCACAGCATGAAGAGGAAGCTTGTCGCCATGCCGCTCAGAAAGCAACAGAGCGAGAAGCCGAGCGTCGCGCCGACGAGCAGCAGCTTGCGATTGCCGATCGTGTCCGACAGGCGCCCGATGGCGAAGGCGGCAATGGCCCAGGTAAAGGAGAGGCCGCCCGCGAGCAGGCCGATCTGAGCGTTGGACAATCCCAGCTCGGGCTGGACGAATGGCATCAGCACGTTAAGTGCCTGCCGATCGAAAAAGACGATGCCGAAATTCAGGCTGAGCAGTCCGACCAGCCACGCCTGATAGCCGCCGCTACGCAGACGCGGCGTGCCCGCATCCCCCATCACCATAAGCCCCTCCATGAGTCCTCTTGTTATGAGGGTATCATGGCGCAGGCTTTGGGAAATGAATAGCCCTCTATCGAATGGCGGTGCGCCCTCGATAGTTGGGCAGCCTTACGCTCCGGGCAGAGCGAACCGGGCCCGAATGTCATCGGGCACGCGCTCCGCGCGCATCCCGCCCGGGCGCTCGCTATCCCGCACGGTCCACACCCTCTTTTCCGTGCCGCTCACGCAGACATGCCCGTCCTTGAGCAGGCGATGCCGAATGGTGAAGCTGGAATTGCCGAAATCGGGCGCTTCCACCTCCAGCACCACATCATCGCCATAGGCGGCGGGGCGCTGGAACTTGGCCGACACATCGACCATCGGAAAGCCGACCACGCTCTGGGTTTTCAGCATGTCCCGCTTGCGCACGCCCAGCGCCTTCTCGAACAGCATGATCGTGCTCTCGCCGAACATCTCGAGGAAGCGCGGCGCATAGACGATGCCCGCGGGGTCGCAATGTCCCCATTCGATGCGATAGGGTCGGGAGAGGAACGCCTGGAAGTCATCCGGCTGTGATGCAGGGGCGCCGGTCATGCCGCGAAATCCAGACCGCCGCGCCGTTCTGCAAAGCGCCAACCCTCCGGTGTCTTGCGCAGGCGGTCCGCATAGGTACCGATCAGCGGCCCCTTGGGATCGCGCACGGGCAGCCCACCAGTGTCGCTCGCGACGCCCTGATACAGGACGATGACGGACAGCGCCGTCGCTTCGGTCTCGCTTACGACGTCCACGACCACGTTGGAAACCACATGGCGCGCCGCACGGGCCGGCCTGCTTTTGAAGGTCGCAAGAATGGCGTCACGTCCCTTGATGGGCTGATCCGGCGCGCTTGGCCGGGCCATCTGACCATCCTCGGTATAGAGGGCCGCGACGGCGTCCCAGTCGGCCGCATCGTTGAGCAGCGTGTAGCGATTGATGAGCGTGGTGCAGTCCCACTCGATCGCCCGCCGCGTCGCGTCGTCCAGTGTCACGCTCATGCCGCGTCCGCCTCTTCGGGCAGCAATTCGGTATCGATCTGCTTCTGCACCGGTGCGGGATAACGCGCGCCGGCAACCGCGCCAGGCGCGAAGATCTCGTCCACGGCTGCGATGGATTCCGGTGCGAGGGTCATGGAGGCCGCTTTCACATTCTCCTCGAGATGCGCGATGGAGCGCGTGCCGGGAATGGCGATGATCTCGGGTGCGCGCGCCAGCACCCAGGCCAGGCTGAGCTGGGCAGGCGTGATGCCGAGATCGGCCGCAACTACATTGAAACGCTCGGCGAGCTTGAGATTGTGGCTGAAATTGGGTTCCTGAAAGCGCGGCATCGGGATGCGGATGTCGCCGGCCTTGAAATCGATGCTGCTGATGGCGCCGGCGAGCATCCCGCGCGCGACCGGCGAGAAGGCGACGAAGGCGATGCCGAGTTCCCGGCAGGCATCCAGCACAGCGACTTCCGGATTGCGCACCCAGGGCGAATATTCGGACTGAATGGCCGCGACGGGATGCACGGCATGGGCGCGGCGGATGCTCGCTGCGGACATTTCGGAAAGGCCGATGGCGCCGATCTTCCCGGCTTCCTTCGCCCGCACCAAAGCGCCCATCGAGTCTTCGATGGGCACGTTCCGATCGAGCCGGTGCATATAATAGAGATCGATAAAATCGGTATCGAGCCGCTTGAGCGAGCGTTCCAGCGATCCAGTGATCGTCTCCGGTCGCCCGTCGAGCACACGCTCGCCGTCGATCAGATCGAGCACGCACTTGCTCGACAGTACGAAGTCCTTGCGGCGATGGCCGACAGCGCGGGCAATCAGGCCCTCATTCTTGCCACCGCCATACAGCGCTGCGCTGTCGAGATGCGTCACGCCGATGGCGAGCGCATGATTGAGCAGGCGCCCGCCTTCCTCCTCGCTCGGCGGGGCATCATAAGCGTGAGAGAGGTTCATGCAGCCCAGACTGATGGCGGAGACGGCCATGTCCGCGATGCGGCGGGTGGGGAGGGGTGTCGATGGCGAAGTCATGGCCCGGCTTGTGTCGCCCCGGGCATCAAAAATCAATCCTCGCGGCGCTTTTGGCGAGGATTGCGTGCCTATCGCCCAAAGCCGAGGGTGGTTTCGGTCCAGTCCCAGAAGTCCCAGGACGCATCCTTCACATGCTGGGATGCGTCGCGATAAGCGATGGGATCGTCCCGAACACGGATGACCGGCCAGTCCGCCTGATTGATGGCATTGCGTGAGCGGAAAGCCGCGAGCAGACGCATGGCCTGCGTCATCAGAGCTGGCGAGGCGAGCAAGAGGGGTTCGCGCTGGAGCGCGGCGCTTACCAGCCCGAATTGCTCGACGAACTGCCGACGGAGCTGGAGCAATTCATGCATCCGCGCCGCTTGCGCGATCGTGCCTAACTGCACGATTTCAGTTTCGGTGGCAGAAAACGCGCGCAGCAGGTCCGCGAGATCTGAACTTAGCCCGGTCGCCACTGACATGCATCTCTCCCGCCGCCTATGGTCTGACGGTAGAGCGGCGCCTTAAACGGCAAAGCTTGAGAAATGCCTACGGGCATGACGCCGATGATTGAGCGTCGCCGGAAATGAAGCGGTGTGCAGCCGCGAACAGGCCGCACACCGCCAGTCTTTATCAGCCGGCCTTGTTGAGCTGAACTTCCAGCTCGCCGAGCACGCGATAGCAATCGAGCACCTGTGCGACCGAGCTGTTGGGCTCGCGGCCCTCGCGGATCGCGGCGATGAACTCGCGGTCCTGCAACTCGATGCCGTTGCTGGAGACGGCGACGCCGCTCAGGTCCACAGGCTCTTCCTTGCCGGTGACGAGATCGTCATAGCGCGCGATCCAGGTGCCATTGTCGCAGATGTAGCGGAAGAAGGTGCCGAGCGGCCCATCATTGTTGAACGAGAGGGAGAGGGTGCAGATCGCGCCGCTCTCGCTCTTGAGCTGGATGGACATGTCCATCGCGATGCCCAGTTCCGGGTGCATCGGACCTTGCACGGCATTGGCCTGCACGATCTTGCCGGCCTGATAGGCGAACAGGTCGACCGTGTGCGCGGCGTGGTGCCACAGCAGATGGTCCGTCCAGGAGCGCGCTTCGCCCTTGGCATTCATGTTCTTGCGGCGGAAGAAATAGGTCTGCACATCCATCTGCTGGATTGCGAGTTCGCCCGCCGTAATCTTGTTATGGATATACTGGTGGCTCGGGTTGAAGCGGCGGGTGTGGCCGACCATGCAGACGAGGCCGGTTTCCTTCTGCGTGTCGATGACCGCCTGGGCGTCGGCCCAGCTGTCCGACAGCGGGATTTCCACCTGCACATGCTTGCCGGCCTTCATGCAGGCAATGGCCTGCTGGGCGTGCATCTGCGTGGGCGTGCAGAGGATCACCGCGTCCACGTCATCACGTGCAAGCGCTTCGTCCAGTTCGGTGCCGCTGTGCTTCGCGCGATATTTGGCGGCGACTTCGGCGGCCTGCTCGGCACGACGGCTGATGATCGAGACGATCTCCACGCCGTCGATGTTCTTGAGGCCGTCGAGATGCTTTTCGCCGAATGCGCCGGCGCCTGCGAGTGCTATTCTCATGAGGGGGAGTCCTTTCTCCAGCTAACCCCTCCCTTTCAAGGGAGGGGCAAGGGGTGGGTGAGAGGTATCTAAACGAACGGCGGGGGCTCAATGCCCCCGAAGTCACTTCAAATGGGGTGATGGCCAGCACCACCCCAACCCCTCCTCTGAAGAGGAGGGGTCTTTGCGCGTGTCAGGGCTTCGCCATGCTGTGGCCGCTCATGACCTTGCGCGGTTCCAGCGGCGCTCCGGCCGTTTCTTCCGGCTGCAGGATCATCGCGCCGAGCGCGGTGTTGGAGGCCGGGATGTGGTAGAAGGTGTAGAGGTCACGCACCTTCTCCGGCAGCGCGCCGCGCATGATCAGCCACATGACCAGCTCAATGCCTTCCGATCCGCTTTCGCGCAGATACTGGATGTGCGGCATCTTGCTCAGCTCTGCGGGGTCGCTGATCAGCTTGTCGATGAAGTTCAGGTCGAACTCCTTGTTGATCAGGCCAGCGCGCGGCCCCTGAAGCTGGTGGCTCATGCCGCCTGTGCCCCAGACGTGGACGTTGAGGTCTTCCGGGAAGCTCTCGACCGCGGCGCGGATGCTGTCGCCCAGGCTGAAGCAGCGCTTGCCCGACGGCGGCGGATAGGTGACCACGTTGACCGGGAAGGGAATGACCTTGCACGGCCACTCTTCCGGCTCGCCGAAGATCATCGAGAGCGGCACGGTGCAGCCATGGTCGACGTCCATCTGATTCATGATGGTCATGTCGAACTCGTCCAGGATCAGGCTCTGGGCGATGTGCCAGGCAAGGTCCGGATGGCCCTTCACGTCGGGCACGGGACGCGGGCCCCAGCCTTCGTCAGCCGGCTTGAAGCTCTCGGCGCAGCCGATCGCAAAGGTCGGGATGATGTTCATGTCGAACGCCGAGGCGTGGTCGTTATAGACCAAGATCACAACGTCGGGGGTGTTGCCCGGCTGCTTGATCCACTCCCGGATCGGCTCATAGCCCTTGAACACCGGACCCCAATAATCGTTGTCGCTGGTCTTGGTTTGCATCGCCGCGCCGAGCGCGGGAATGTGGCTGGACGTAATGCCCGTGGTAACGCGTGCCATGATCAAAATCCTCCCTTGATCGAGCGCACGCCCTCGGGCGAACGACCACCGTCGATCATCATCTGTGCATATTCTTCCTGCGTCATGCCGGTCATCGATCCGGCTGCGAACTGGAAGCTCTTGCCATCGGTCGAGAAAAGTTTGGAGAGGAAGTAAACATTCCCGCCCTCGTCGATCATGGCATTGTAGTCGCGGGCCAGCACGGCCGCTTTGGCGGCGGGCGTCAGGTTCCACTCGTCGAGATAGGCGCTCTCGTCCGCCTTGAACCGCTCGCGATTCTCGGCCTTCATCAGGCTCATCGCGAACTGGTTGAGGTTATAGCCCCGGCGCGCGCGCTGGGCCGTGAACACGCGGGTGCCGGGAATGTCGTCAAACTCGGCAAGATAGGCGTGAACGTCGATTCTCTCTTTCTTCTCGGTCATGATATCCTCTCTTAGAGCCCGCGGGCGTTCAGCTTGGCGTCGAGACGCGGGAAGACGCGGCGGGTATTGCCCTCAAAAATCGCGTGACGCTCCTCGTCAGAAATGTCGAGCGCATCGATATAGCGCTTCGTATCGTCGAAATAATGACCTGTGGTCGGGTCGATCCCACGCACGGCACCGACCATCTCGCTACCGAACAGGATGTTCTTGTTGTCGATCACGTCCGCCAGCAGGTTGATGCCGGGCTGGTGATACACGCAGGTGTCGAAGAACACGTTGTTCATCAGCAGCGTATCAAGGCTGGGCTGCTTGAGCATGTCCGCGAGGCCCCGGAACCGGCCCCAGTGATAGGGCACCGCGCCGCCGCCATGCGGGATGATGAAGCGCAGCGTCGGGAAATCGGCGAACAGATTGCCCTGCAGCAGCTGCATGAAGGCGATCGTATCGGCCGCCAGATAATAAGCACCCGTCGCGTGCATCGCGGGATTGCAGCTGCCCGAGACGTGGATCATCGCCGGGACGTCCAGTTCGACCATCTTCTCGTAGAAGGGATACCAGAATTTGTCGGTCAACGGCGGCTGCTTGAAGTGGCCACCGCTCGCATCCGGGTTCAGGTTGCAGCCGATGAAGCCCAGCTCGTTAACGCAGCGATCCAGCTCGGCGATCGAGCTGGTCATGTCCGCCTCTGGCGACTGCGGCAACATGCACACGCCAGCGAAGGTCTCGGGATAGAGGTCAACCACGCGGGCAATCAGGTTGTTGCAAGCCTGCGCCCACGGGACCGCCACCGACTGATCGCCGACATGCGGCGCCATGGCCGAGGCGCGGGGCGAGAAGATCGTCATGTCCGCGCCGCGCTCCTTGATGAGGCGCAACTGGTTCTGCTCGATGGTCTCGCGAATGTCGTCGTCAGAAATCTCGGGATAGGGCGGGCAGGGCGTGCCATTCTTGAACGCCGCCTTCTGCTGCTCGCGCCACTCATCATGCGCCTTGGGCAGCACGGTATAGTGGCCATGGCAGTCGATGATCATCGTCATTCCGTCACCTTCCAGACTTTTCTGTTTCTGTAATTTTGGGCTGCGCAGCGGACACGGGCTTCGCGATCATTTCGGGATGCATGGCATCCAGAAAGGCCAGCTTTGCCTCAAGCCCCTGCGGCATCTCGATCGAACCGAGCAAGGCGCCCATCGCCCGCTGGCGTGCCACTGTCCCGCGTGTCATGGCCGGTTCGATGCCCAGCTCGGTAAGCGTCACGACCACCTCGTCCATCTCGGCAGCGCGGCGCGTGCCATGGGCGAGCATGCGGTCGAGATTATAATCGATCTTTTCGGGCCAGTCTCCGCCGAGTGAGGCCAGCACGTTCTCGGTCACGCCCGCACGACGGGCCGCGAGGATCATCTCCGCCGTCAGCGCCTCGATGCCCTTGATCATGACAGAACGGACCATCTTCGTCGCGCTGGCGGCGCCGACCTGATCGCCCGCAATCGTAACCTTGCTGAAGCCGATCGCGCGCAGCGCCGCTTCGCCCTGCGCAGCGTGCGGGCCGCCGATCAGCAGCGGCACAGTCATCGCGGCGGGCTGCACGGGCGACATGACCGCTACATCGACGTAACGACCGCCAGCCTGCTCGATCGCTGCGGCATTGCGCATCTTGGCGCCCGGCGACACGGAATTCATGTCGAAGAACAGCGCGCCGGGGGACAGGTGCCGCGCGGCTGCGGACGCTGCCGCCTCGGTCTGATCGGCGGTGACGAGGCTCAGGATCATTTCCGCGCCGGCTAGCGCGTCCGCCAGAGACTCGCAGCCCGTGACGCCCGTTTCGGTGTAAGCGGCGCGGATTGGGGCGGCCGTCTGCGGTTCGATTGCCTTGAGGTCGAATGCGCGCGCGTCGCTGCGCCATCCGGCGGCACCGGCGAAGGTTCGGCCCGCTTCCCCGAAGCCGATAAGGGCAATTCTCCCGCTCATGATCGACGCTGTGCCGCCTATCGAGCAGAATCGCAAATTTGTTCCCGCTCCGTGCCATAAGCAGAAGCGAATGGTTCCGTCGCGGCCCGGTCCAGCTCGGCGATGAAGGCGGCTTGTGCCGGGGCCGGTCGCCACTGCGCCCGGGTGGTGAGCGCGACCGCGCGGGAGAAGCCCCCGGGCGGGGCGCCAAGCGAGACGAGCCAGCCCGCCTCCTGCTCGACCGAGACCTGATCGGGCGAGAGCAGGGTCAGAAAGTCGGTTTGCATCAGGATCTCGCGGATCATCATCACCGAACCGCATTCGATCGGAACGGGCGGCGGGGCAAGTCCGGCCGTGCGGAACATCTCGTCGAAGCGCGTCCGCAGGGGCGCGCCGGGCGACGGCAAGATCCAGGCATAGCCCGCGAGATCGCTCAACGGGCGATCCCGTGCTGGCCCTGCCTCGGGATGGCCCGCCCGCGCGATGATAATCACCTCATCCTCGAACAGGGGGCGCTGCATGAGGTCCGGGCCGGGCGGCGGATCGCGCATGGCGCCGACCATCATGTCGATGCTGCCGTCGCGCAGGGATTCCGCCAGTTCGCCATGCGATCCTTCCACGATCACGATTTCGATGGCCGGAAATGCGGTGTTGAACCTTGCCAGCGCGCGCGGCAGCACCCGAGCGCGGGAGAGCGGCATCGCCCCGATGGTGATCCGCGCGGGCACGCCGCCGGATTGGCCTAAGGCTTCGTCGAGGCCTGCTTCAAGCTCTGTTCGGGCAAGACGAAAGTTACGGGCGGTGCGCCGGCCCGCGTCGGTCAGCGCAATCCCCCGTCCGCGCCGTTCGACGAGCGAGCGCCGGAGGATCAGCGACAGATCGCCAATGGCGCGATGCAGGGTCGGCTGCGAAAGGCCGCTCTGTGCTGCTGCCGCCGCATAACTTCCGCTATCCGCGACGGCGAGGAAGGCCCGCAATTGCGCCATGGTCACCCGTCGCGAGCCGATCAGTTCGGCCGCTTGCTCGACGCGCTCCGCCAGCGCCATCGCGGGAGGGAGGGGCGTCATGCCGTCCGTGCGCCGCTCGAACAGTTGCACGTCCATGATGCTTTCCACGCGGGCAATGGCTTGGGTCACAGCAGGCTGCGTCAGGTGGAGCGTGCTCGCGGCGGCGGACACACTTCCCTTGTGCGTCACCGCCGCCACGGCGGCGAGGTGGCGCAGATTGAACGAAAAGGGTGAGAGGCCCGATGCCATGAGGGCCAGACTTAGCAGATGCTTATGATCTGCGCAAAGTTCGGGGTGGATTGACCGGACGCCGTTCCCCTATTCTATACGGGAGCAAGGCTGTTGCCAATTAATGTTGATCGAGAGGAGCAATCATGGGTGTGGTCGTACAGAATATCGAGCGTGCTGATCCTGAGGTGATTGACGGTCTGGCGGCGTGCGGTGTTGCGACGGTTCATGAGGCGCAGGGACGCACGGGCCTGCTGGCGAGCTATATGCGGCCGATCTATGCCGGTGCGCGGATCGCGGGCAGCGCGGTGACCATCAGCGCGCCTCCGGGCGACAACTGGATGGTGCATGTCGCCATCGAGCAGTTGAAGGCGGGCGACATCCTGCTACTGGCCCCGACCAGCCCGTGCGAGGATGGCTATTTCGGCGATCTGCTGGCCACCTCGGCGCAGGCGCGCGGCTGTCGCGGCCTGATCATCGATGCCGGCGTGCGCGATGTGCGCGATCTCACCGAGATGAACTTCCCGGTTTGGTCCAAGGCGGTTTATGCGCAAGGCACGGTCAAGAACACGCTGGGCAGCGTGAACATCCCAGTCGTCTGCGCCAATGCGCTGGTCAATCCGGGCGATGTGATTGTCGCTGATGATGACGGCGTGTGCGTCGTCCCCCGCGCCAATGCCGCCAAGGTGCTGGAAGCGGCCCGTGCGCGGGAAGCGAATGAAGGCGAGAAGCGCGAGAAGCTGGCCTCCGGCGTGCTCGGCCTCGACATGTACAAGATGCGTGAGCGTCTGGAGAAGGAAGGCCTGAAATATGTGTGAGGATTTTCAGTCCGAAACCATCCTTCCGTTCGCTTCGAGCGAAGTCGAGAAGCGTGCTCTCCGTGTCTCGACTTCGCTCGACACGAACGGGATTGTGAAATGAAGTCCGCACCCTGCATGTGGATGCGCGGCGGCACGTCCAAGGGCGGCTATTTCCTGGCGGACGATCTGCCCACGGATACCGCCGCCCGCGATGCCTTCCTGCTGCGCGTCATGGGCTCGCCAGACCCGCGCCAGATCGATGGCATGGGCGGTGCCGATCCGCTGACCAGCAAGGTTGGCGTTGTCAGGAAATCGAGCCGCGAAGGCGTCGATGTCGATTATCTCTTCCTGCAGGTGTTCGTCGATCAGGCGATCGTCACCGACGCGCAGAATTGCGGCAACATCCTTGCGGGCATCGGCCCGTTCGCCATTGAGCGCGGTCTCGTGCAGCCAACCGGCGATGAAACCCGCGTCGCCATCTTCATGGAGAATACCGGCCAGGTCGCCGTCGCCACCGTGCAGACGCCCGGCGGCCAGGTTCGCTATGATGGTGACGCCTCGATCAGTGGCGTGCCTGGTACATCGGCGCCCATTCCGCTGTTGTTCCGCGATACCGCTGGCTCATCCTGCGGGGCTCTGCTGCCGACCGGCAATGGCGTCGACGAGATCAATGGCATCAAGGTCACGATGATCGACAATGGCATGCCCTGCGTGGTCATGCTTGCCAGTGACGTCGGCGTGACCGGCTATGAGGATCGCGACACGCTCGACGCCAATGCGGAAATGAAGGCGAAGGTCGAGGCCATCCGCCTCAAGGTCGGCGAGATGATGAACCTTGGCGACGTGACCGAAAAGTCCGTCCCCAAGATGATGCTGGTGGCGCCCCCGCGCGAGGGCGGGGCGGTCACGGTGCGTTCGCTCATCCCGCATCGTGTTCACGCCTCCATCGGCGTGCTGGGCGCGGTGAGCGTGGCGACCGCGTGCCTCATCGAAGGCTCGCCCGCCGCCTCCGTCGCCAAGGTGCCCGGGGGCGCGACGAAGACGCTGGGGGTGGAGCATCCGACCGGCGTCACCGAATGCGTCGTGACCGTGGACGCCGATGGACAACCGGTGGAAGCCGGCATGTTGCGCACCGCCCGCAAGCTGATGGACGGGGTGGTGTTCGGCTGAACATCCCATGCGTCCATGGCAGGCTCCCTGCACCTCGGAGCAAGTCCGTTCGCCCTATACTTGTCAAAGGGCTGTTTCATCTGGAACAACCGAGCGGAAAGTGAGAACCGGGCTTCGACAGGCCCAGCCCGAACGGAACCAATGAGATGACCGAACGCATCCTTTCCTGGCATAGCAACCCGAGCAAGCCCGCCTACACGCCGCCGCCGGGCGCCGTGGATGCGCATTGCCACGTGTTCGGGCCGATGGCGCAGTTCCCGTTCAGCGCGAAGGCCAAATATCTGCCGCAGGATGCAGGCCCGGACATGCTCTTTGCCCTGCGCGATCATCTGGGCTTTTCCCGCAACGTGATCGTCCAGGCGAGCTGCCACGGCACCGACAATGCTGCGACCTTGAACGGCATTGCCGTTTCTGACGGGAAGGCGCGCGGTGTCGCCGTGGTCGATCCCGCGATCAGCGAGGCCGAGCTTGAGGCGCTGCACGCCGGCGGCATGCGCGGCATCCGCTTCAACTTCCTCAAGCGCCTGGTAGACGATGCTCCCAAGGACAAGTTCCTCGAGGTCGCGAGCCGACTGCCGGAGGGCTGGCATGTGGTCATCTATTTCGAGGCGGACATTCTCGAAGAACTGCGCCCGTTCATGGATGCGATCCCGGTGCCGCTGGTGATCGACCATATGGGCCGGCCCGATGTACGCCAGGGACCGGACGGTGCTGACATGAAGGCCTTCCGCAACCTGCTCGATAGTCGCGATGACATCTGGTTCAAGGCGACCTGCCCGGACCGGCTCGATCCCGCCGGTGCGCCTTGGAATGATTTTGCCAATGCCGTCGCGCCGCTTGTCGCCGATTATCAGGATCGGGTCATCTGGGGCACCGACTGGCCGCACCCCAACATGCAGGATGCCATCCCGGACGATGGCTTGCTTGTGGACATGATCCCACGCATCGCGCCGACGGAAGCGTTGCAGCGCAAGATGCTGGTGACCAACCCGATGCGTCTATACTGGCCTGAAGAACTTCGCGCTGGGTCATAGCCAGTTCGATAACGAGAGACCAAACAGGCCCGAAACCGCAAGCTGACTGGAGAGAAGAATGCCGTTTCCCGCAACGCCGGACTATATGGGCCTCAACACGCCAGTCCGTCAGGAAGTTTCGCTCAAGGGCCTCACGGCATCCGAGGGCACCATTCCGGCGGATGTGCGCGGCGCTTTCTTCCGGGCAGTGCCCGATCCGCAGTTCGAGCCGTTCTTCCAGCCCGATACCGCGCTCTCCGACGACGGCATGATCAGCCGCATCCTCTTCAATGAGGACGGCACGGTCGATTATGACATCAAATATGTCCAGACCCCGCGCTGGAAGGCCGAGAACGCCGCCGGCAAGCGTCTGTTCGGCCGCTATCGCAACCCCTTCACCAATGACGCGTCGGCCGAGGGCGTGGAGGGGACCGTCTCCAACACCACGCCGGTCTGGCATGCGGGCAAGCTCATCATGACCAAGGAGGATGGGCCGGGTCATCAGGTCGATCCGCACACGCTGGAGACCATCGGCGCCTATGATTTCGGTGGCGCGCTCAAGTCGCAGACGATGACGGCCCATGTCCGCATCGATCCCGAGACCAAGGAGATGTTCGTCTATGGCTATGAGGCGGATGGCCTCTGCTCTAAGACCATCGCTTATTGGTGGACCGACAAGGACGGCAAACTTGTCAAGGAACAGTCGTTCGAGGCGCCGTTCTGCAGCCTTGTCCATGACTTCGTGATCACCGAGAACTACGCGATCTTCCCGCTGCAGCCCACCACCGCCGATCTTGAACGCGTGAAGGCGAAGGGCGCGCACTGGGTTCACCAGCAAGATCTGGAATATCACATCGGGGTGATGCCGCGTTATGGCGATGTGTCCGAGATCCGTTGGTTCAAGGGACCGAAGGGCTCCTCCAGCTTCCATATGATGAATGCGTTCGAGACGCCGGACGGCAAGGTCCATATCGATCATCACATCACCGACACCATCGCCTTCCCGCACATCCGCGCGGACAGCGGTATCGATGTACAGCCTTGGGAGCTGGGCGGCGGCTTTCAGCGCTGGACGGTCGATATGAAAGGCGACGGCGATGGCGTGGAGGTCACGCCGCTCGGGCCTCCGGGAGACATGCCGCGCATTGCCGATGCCGATCAGGGGCGCCCGTACAAGCGGGGCTGGTATTGCAGCATGAACCCGCAGCCCATGGGGCCGCCGCTGATGGGCGGCGTCGTCGGCGCCATGTTCACCGCGCTCCTCCGGAAGGATTTCGAAACCGGCGCAATCGTCGGCTATAATCTGCCGCCGGCGCATGGAATGAGCGAGACCGTGCATGTGCCATCGAGCGAGCCCGGTCATGAAGGCTGGCTGGTCGGCGTCGTCGATCATGAGACCGCGCCGGACCAGTTCGAGCACGCGGTGTGGATCTGGAACGCGGGGGATCTTCCGGCCGGGCCAGTCGCCAAGGTGCCCGTGCCCACCCGGATGCGGCCGCAGGTCCATGGCTGGTGGGTGCCGATGGCGGCCTATCAGGCGGCGAAAGCGGCCTGATCCTTTCGCACGCCCAAGGGCGCAGGTGTTAGAGCCTGCCCCCTTGGACGGCGGTGATGTTTCGTCATACCACCTTGGCGATCAAAGCGTGCTGATCATCCGCACAGTCTCGGCAAACCGTCCCTCGCGCTCCGCCGAGCGAAGGAAGCGGACATTCTCGACGAGAATTTCCTCGGGCGTGGGCACTTGCTGAAAGAGCGCCATCACTTCCGCAGCATAATCATCGAGCGGCATATAGTTTTCCCGGGTGGACTGGCCCGGGGTTAGCTCGGTGCGCACAGCTGGCGGGGCCAGCTCGATCACCTCCACCTTGCCGCGCAGCTGTTCCCGCAGGGAGACCGTCCAGCTATGCAGGGCCGCCTTGCTCGCGCTGTAGCTCGGCGTGCCGATCAGTGGCACGAAGGCGAGGCCGGAGGTCGTGTTGACGATCGCGGCGTCTTCCTGCGCCGTCAGATGCTCGATCAAGGCATTGGTGAGACGGATCGGCCCCAGCACATTGGTGATAAAGGTCTGCTCCGCCACAGTCGTGTCGCCACGTCGCGTCAGATCCTCGCGCTGCATGATGCCGGCATTGTTGAACAGGATGTTGATCGCCGGAAAGCGGGCGATCGCTTCGGCCGCGAATGCTTCGATGCTTCCCGGATCGCTCGAATCGACGGTGAGCATGTGCATGCCCGCGCGACCCTCGATGGTTTCAGCCAATGTCGCTGCGGTCCGCCCCGCGACGATCACCGTGTTGCCGAGCTCGTGGAAATGGCGCGCCAATGCGCGGCCAATACCGGAGCCGCCGCCGGTGATGAGAATGGTGTTGCCCGTGGTCTTCATGCCGTCTGCTCCAAATTCTGCTGGTGGACGACTGCTCATTTAAGTCCTAGCTTTCAGAACGAAAGAAGGCACCGGAAAGATTGATACTCACCGGAAAGAGAGTGTGAATGACGACTCAAGCGGAGCGCCCAAGCGTGCCAGCCAGCCCGGACCGCTACGACCAGATCGATCCCCGCGTAGAAGCGCTGGTCAATGACCTTATCGGCCAGGTCGCAGACAAATGGACCATGCTGCTGATCGAAGTGCTGCACGATCATGGCGAGCAGCGCTTCACACGCATCTTCGAGAAGATGCCCGGCATCAGCCAAAAGATGCTGACGCAGACCCTGCGGCAGATGGAGCGCAACGGTCTGGTCCACCGCACGGTGCATCCGGTCGTGCCTCCCCATGTGGATTATCGGCTGACGGAGCTGGGTGCCAGTCTGGGCGAAGCATTTTGTGGCGTGTGGACCTGGGCGGAAGATCATCTGCAGGCCATCGACGCCGCTCGCCTGAGATTTGATGAGGCACGCGCTCGCTAAGTGAGCCGGGCAGGGCGACCGCTAACTCGCCACATTCTGTTTTCACGAACGCAGCGGCAACGAATCGCGCAGCCAAGTTGGGGCCTTAGCGACCTCCGCCTCCATCGCGGCGGCTGTTCGCCTTTGCCGTGCTTCAAAGATGCACAACCAGACATGTTTCTGCGCTCCTGAACAAGCGCCCTGATGCATAAGTCCCACGCCGGGACCAAAAGTTTGGCCGTCACGCTGCCGCCGTCTCCTTTAAGTTGATCCTGTCCGGAATTCCTGCCTATATCAACGAGCCTAAAAAACGGCTCCTGTATGCTCCGCGAGAGGTCGCAAAGACCCGCGCGATGTGAGGCTGCATCGAGCCGCACAGGTGAGGAGAAGATGTGATGAACAGGAAGTCCAGAATCCGCCCATTGCTGTGCGCCGGTTCGGTTATGGTGTTGGCCACCGCGGCAACGACGCCCGCTATCGCGCAGCAAGATACCGCCCCGCAGGCCGACAGCACCCCCGATATCATTGTTACTGCACAATTTCGGTCCCAGCGCCTGCAGGATACGCCTTTGGCGATCACGGCGGTGGATGCGGCGCTGCTCGAGGCGCGCAATCAGGATGACATCGCTGCGGTCGCCCGGCAGGCGCCCAGCGTGACCCTCACCCCCATGGGTGGCGCGTTCGGCGATTCCATGGGCGCCTCCATCCGCGGCATCGGGCAGTTCGATTTCAACCCGGCTTATGAGCCGGGCGTCGGGCTTTATGTTGATGATGTCTATTATCCCACCCTCACCGGTGCCAATTTCGACCTGCTTGACCTGGAGCGCGTGGAGGTGTTGCGCGGCCCGCAGGGAACGCTCAGGGGTCGCAACTCGATTGGCGGCGCGATCAAATTGTTCTCGAAGAAGCCGGAGGCGGATCCGAGCGGTTTTGCCGAAGTGAGCTATGGCTCGCGCAACCGCGTGGAAGTACGGGCCGGGGCGAATTTCCCCATTACGGACATGCTCTTCGCTCGCGTGTCCGGCGTCCACAAGAGCCAGCGCGGTTACGTCCAGCAGATCGATTATGGCTGTGCCAATCCCGGCAATCCCGAGGGCATCCTGCCGGCCGTGCCGACCAACACCGACTGCGTGGTCGAGGATCTGGGCGGCATCAACTATTCAGGCGTGCGCGGCGCGCTGCGTTATGCCGGCGAGAAGCTCGATATCCAGATCATCGGCGACTATCAGTATTCCGACCGACCGAGCGCTGCGGAAGTGCCGATCGTGGCGCAGGGCGACGCCTCGAACTTCCTGTGCGGACCGTGGTGCACCTATGCAAGCTGGGGGCTGCCGGCCGGCGGTCAAGCCGGCAACTGGAATACGGGCAATCGCAACAAGTTCCGTGGCTGGGGCGTGTCTGGTCATATCGATTGGGACGTGACCGACAATCTTCAGGTCCAGTCGATCACGGCCTACCGCTCCTACAATAACCGCTGGGGCACGGACGATGATTTCACGCCGACGCTGACGCGGGCTGCCGGCGGCTTCAACGATCTCGATTTCTGGTTCGTGAGCCAGGAACTGCGGGTCAACGCCAAGCTTGGCGACATGGCCGATTTGACCGTGGGCGGATACTATTCCGACCAGCGTAGCACCTACTTCACCATTCAGGATATTCGCTACATCATCCCCGGCGTTCCGCTCCAGTTCCTCGGCAACGATCCGATCAATGCGGATAGCAAGGCTGTGTTCGGCACTGCGATCGTCCGTCCGGTTGATGGCATGACGATCACGGGCGGTATCCGCTACACTGAGGAGCATAAGGACTACACGTTCATCCGGCGGAACCTCGACAATACCGCGCCGCTCTTCCCCGATCCGTTCGGCCTCTCGGCTCTCAACAATCTGAAGGCCGTGTATGACGGTAGCCGGGTCGACTGGCGCTTGTCCGTCGATTACCGCTTCTCGCCGGAAGTGTTGCTCTATGGAACCGTGGGCACGGGCTTCAAGGGTGGCGGCGTCACCGCGCGCCCGTTCCTGCCGACGCACGCGACCCAAGGCACGTTCGGGCCGGAGACCGTCACAGCCTATGAGATCGGCCTCAAGACAGACTTGCTGGACCGTCGCCTGCGGGTGAACCTCGCGGGCTTCTATAACGACTATAAGGCGATCCAGCTGCCGCTCTCCGACTGTTCGGCTTATGGTGGCGGGCCCTGCGCGGTCATCGCCAATGCCGGCGACGGCAAGATGTGGGGCTTTGAAGCCGAGGTTTCGGCAACCCCGGTCGACAATCTGATGATCGACGCGTCGCTGAGCCTGATCGGTTCGGAGTACAAGTCGATCTCGCCCGCCGTCGGCAGCACGATCACCGCCGGCAGCCCCATCGTTTCGCCCGAAACACAGTGGAGCGCAGGCATTCAATATGAGATCGACATGGGCGGGTCCGGCTCGATTACACCGAGGCTGGACGTCGCCTATCGCGGCCGGCAGTTGGCCAGCAGAACGCTGAACGCGGTCAATCCGGACTTCGAATATTTTCCGTCCTACGTGCTCGGCAGCACCCGGCTGACCTGGCGCAATCAGGATCGCGACCTCGCCGTGTCGTTCGAAGTGACCAACCTCTTCGACGAATATTACTACACGTCGCGGTTTGACGCCGTCTACGGCTTCGCGGGCACGGCCTATGCCAATGTCGGCGCGCCGCGCGAATGGCGCGTGTCGATCAAGAAGGACTTCTGAGGCCCTAGGGCGAGATAAACTTGAGGAGGGCGGCCGCGTGGTCGCCCTCATTTCCTTTGACCGCCCCATGATCCCACAATAGCAATAGTCGCAAGAGCGAGAGGCTGCACAGGCCCGCAAGGAGAGGTGAGCGCATGAAGCTAGTTTTGCCGCCTGGAATGTCACCGCAACGCTTCGATGCCGCTGTTAAGGCGTTGCAGGCTGCGGTCGGTGCGGGCTGGGTGATGACCAGCGATGAAGATCGCGATGCCTATGCGGATATTTACGCGCCGGGGCCCGAGACGCTTTGGACGGCATCGGGCGCGGTAGCGCCAAGCACGGTCGAGGAAGTGCAGGCGGTGGTGCGCATCGCCAATGAGCACAAGCTCCCCCTGTGGACTGTCGCGCGCGGCAAGAACCTTGGTTATGGCACGGCAGCGCCGCGGATGCCGGGCTGTATGGTGCTGGATCTCGGGCGCATGAACCGCATTCTCGAGGTCGATTCGGAGCTGGGCTATTGCGTCATCGAGCCGGGCGTCGGCTTCATCGACTTGTATGAGCATATCCAGCGCGAGAAGCTGCCGCTGATGATGTCTGTCCCCGGCAATGGCTGGGGCTCGGTGCTTGGCAACGCGCTCGATCACGGCATCGGCTACACGCCTTATGGCGTCCACGCCAGCAACCTGTGCGGCATGGAAGTCGTGCTCGCCAATGGCGATGTGGTGCGCACGGGCCTTGGTGCCATGGAGAACAACAAGGCCGCGCATCTTTTCCCGTTCAGCTATGGCCCGAGCTGGGACCAGATGTTCACCCAGTCCAACCTGGGCGTCGTGACCAAGGCCGGCATGTGGCTGATGCCGGAGCCGGAAACCTCCGTAGAGCTGAACCTTGAAATCCCACAGGCCGAAGACATTGCCTGGGTGATCGATACCCTCACACCCTTGCGGCTTAATCGGATCATCGATCAGTCGATCTTCATTCCGAGTTGGCTTGGCAAGATGACGATCCTGGGGCAACGCAAGGACTTTTGGGACAAGCCGGGCGCCATTCCTGACTGGCGCGTGCAGGAGCTGCTCAAGGAGCACAAGCTCAGCTACTGGAACATGCAGCTGCGCCTCTATGGCGAGGAATCGGTGACCAAGGCCAAGGCGGCTGTCGTGAAGGCGGCTTTCGCGCCGCACCTCAAGACGCCGATCGGCGAGCGCTGGTGGCGCAAGGGCGATGCGACCAATGTGATGGACCTGACGCTCGGCGTACCATCGGCCGTTCCGCTGCAGATGGGCGACTGGGTTGGCGGGCGCAGTGCCCATATGGGCTTCTCGCCGGTCGTCCCGGCCACCGGCAAGCATGTGCTCGATCAGATGCGCCGCAGCCGCAAGATCATCAACGATCATGATGTGGATTTCTACGCCAGCTTCACCATCGGCGGGCGGTTCTGCAACAATGTGAACATGCTGATGTACGATCGCGACAACGACAAGCAGGTCGAGACGATCAAGACGCTGTTCAACGCGCTGATCGCCGACGCTGCCGCCCATGGCTATGCCGAATATCGCACCCACCTCGGCTGGATGGACGCGATCTCCGATACCTTCGGGTTCAACAACCACGCCATGCGGCGGATGACCGAGCAGGTGAAGAACACGCTCGACCCGAACGGCATTCTCTCTCCCGGCAAGAACGGCATCTGGCCCAGCGCCTATGCCGACCAGCGAGGAAAGGCACTGGCATGAGGATAGGGCAGGTCACGAGCCTCATGACGCTGATGGCGGTCGGCGTGCTGATGACGACCTATGATCTGGGGACAAGGGATGCGCGGGCTGCCCAGCCCGGCGGTGCTCCGGCAGGCGGCCCGCCGCCGCCCTCTGCTTACGGTATGCGGGCGCAGATGGCGCCAGGGGACCGGCAGCATAATGCCAATAGCGGTGAAGCCCTTTTCTCCAACCGGTGCGGGGCCTGCCATTTCGATTGGGGGATGGGCACCAATCTGATCACGAAGCAGCAGGTGATGATGGGGAACCCGCCCGCCATGGGCCTGATCGCCAACCGGGACGATCTGACCGCCGATTATGTGAAGGCGGTCGTGCGCATGGGCAAGGGCGCGATGCCGCGCCAGACGCGCGTGGACATCACCGATTCCGAACTGGAAGCCGTGGCGGCCTATCTGGGGAAGGGCAAATGAGCGGCGTCTCCCGGCGGCAATTGCTGGGCGGCGCGGCGGTTGCAGGGGCTGTCGGCTTATTCGGCGCCCGGGCCGTCGCTGGCGCGGAGAAGGCAGCTCGCATCGTCGTCTATGACAGCCGGAGAGCCGCAAGCCGGTCTTTCGCCGGGCAGTTCTTCGGCGTGCAGCAGATCGATCTTGCCGGAGAGCATAGCCGTAACTGGGCCGGCGTCCGCGCGATCCGTCGCAGCGGTGGGATGTCTGGTCCGGTGGCCGGTCTGACCGGCTGGAATGACTATGTCGCCGCCCGGACCTGGCTTGAGGATCGCGGGCTGCGTCTGCGCTCTGAACGGCGCGACGCGACGCATGACCTCATCGCCTGGACGATGGCCTGAAATTGATCGAGAGGAGAGGGCAGCGGCCCGCGTTACGATGAGCAGCAGCAACGACGTCACTTTGTACCATTGGGAGCCCAACGCCAATTCGGGCAAGCCCATGCTTACTCTCATCGAGAAAGGCGTGGCCTTCAACAGCCATTATCTCGACCTGCTCTCGTTCGATCAGCACAAGCCGGACTATCTTGCGATCAACCCGATGGGGACGATCCCGGCGATGACCCATAGCGGCCGGCTGCTCAATGAATCGACCGCCATGATGGAATATGTGGAGGAGGCCTTTCCCGGCCCCTCGATGATGCCTGAAGACCCGGTCGATCGCTGGCGCGTGCGCTGGTGGATGAAATATCTCGACCAGTGGCTCTGCCCGTCGTTCAGCATGATCGGCTGGAGCATCTTCATCGGCCCGCAGGTCCGGGCGCGCGACCCTGAAGAACTCAAAGCGGCGATCGACCGCATTCCGTTGCCGGAGCGCCGCACTGCCTGGCGCAAGGCGATCTACGGCTTGTTCAGCGAAGCCGAGCTGGCAGAGTCGACGCGGCGGGTGAAGCTGGGCATCACCAAGCTGGAGGAGGCGCTGGGGCAGCGCGCGTATCTCGGCTCGGATCAATACTCGCTGGCGGATATCAATTGCTTCAATTCGGCTTACGGGCTCCCCTCCATGCAGCCCGATGACGTGAACGACGCAAAAACCCCCAACATCATGCGCTGGCTGCGCGCCATTGCGCGGCGCCCTGCGGTGCGGGAGACCTGGGCCTATAGCCGCGTGCCCCGTTTTGCCGAGCGCATCATTCCATTGATCGAGGAGGCAGCGTGATGGCGATGACCCTGTATCATGGCGAGCCGACCGGCCCCTCGCTCACGGTGCTCGCCGCGCTGTTCGAGAGCGGTCTGAACGCGGAGCTTCGCCCTATCGACCTCGGCATGGCCGAGCGCCATGGCGGGACTGTGCCGCGCGCTTTCGAGGTGGATTACAGCGTCGAAGGGGAAGGCCCCGTGCTCGTCGTCGACGGGCACGCGCTGTGCGATAGCGTGTTCATCGCCTGCTATCTGGATGACGCCGCGCCCGGTTGTGGCCTGCGCCCCACTGATCCCTATGCCCGGTGGGAAATGATGGCCTGGTGTCGCTGGATGATCGAGCGCGTCGCGCCCGGCGCGGCGGCCCTGGCCAACCTGGCGTGGACGACGCCGCGCTTGGCTGCGCTCGATGACGCGCGCTTCGATGCGCTGATTGCCCCCATTGCCTCGCAGGATCTGGCCGAGCGCTGGCGCGAGACGCGTAGCGGCCAGCTCTCGGCCGAGCATCGTGCTGCCAGCGAGGCACGGGTCCGGGAAGCCACGCAGAAGATTGAGGGCCGCCTTGAGGCGCGCGACTGGCTCATGGGCAGCTTCTCCATCGCCGATCTGGAAAGCTACGCCTGGGTGGCGCCGATGCGTGACCTGCTTTCCGATGCCTTCGCCGACAAGCCGCGCCTGGCGGCGTGGCTGGCGCGGGTTGAGGCGCGGCCCAGCGTGCAGCGGGCGCTCGCGCAGGCGGGCAGCCCGCAGCCGGCTCACGCTTTTGCGCCCGGGCCGGAAATCAATCGCTGGGGCTAGGGCGGAACGTCCGCCGCGCTCTCTCGTTGGATGATCGGCGGCGCCTCTCGCGCCGCTGAGCCATCGGAGAGGAGCAGCATGAGCACCCAAGCCCGCGACCTGACCAGCTTGCTGACCGTCTGTCTGGAAGACCTCTATGCAGGACGGGTTCTTGCCGCCGAGGCTTTGCCCTCAATCGCTGCTGCCGTCGGCCTGCCGGTCTCCCAGATTGTCGATGCCCTGGCGCGCAGCTGGGGGGATCAGGCCCGTGCGATCAACGCGCTCGAGCCGATCGACGATCCCGCTGAAAACCTCTGGATGGGCGGCATCGTCAAGGATGCCCACCGCGATACCGAGACGATCCCGCAGGGGTCGTTACGCGACATCGCCATCATTGGCGCCGTGCGAAAAGCCGTGGCGGCCGATGCCGTCTCCCTGGAGACCGCCATCGCTCTTGCGAACAGGCTATCCAATGATCGTGCGCAGGACGCTCTGACCGCGATGCGCACGCATGCCCACGCCACCGACGAGCAGTTCCGCACGCTGCTGCTCGATGTGACGCAAGCCGCCGGTTGAAGGCTCCCTTCTGCGGGCTAGAAGAGTCTGGAAGGCGGCGATGGCGCGAGCCTAGGCGGGAGGCGTTTTGCCGGTCTTACCATCGATGAGCACCGCCTGCTGCCATCGCCCGGGGGCCTTGTCCGTCCGGTGAATGCACCCGGCCCAACAGCAGGGCCGCTTCTTGCCTTCGCGCAGTTCTTCGCAAGTTCGCTGGATCCGCCTTTCGCGGGTCTTCGCCTGTTTGGCGTCCTCCACCCAGCAGATGAACTCGTTCCGGCCGAGTGGGGTCAGCTTTTCCCAGAGAGCGGGCAAATCGGCATCTGCGGTTAGCGCGTGCCGAAGATCGTCTGCGGCCCGATGGACGGTGCCATGCGGAAATGCGTCTGCCGTCTTGCCTACCAAATTACCCATGGCCGCATGGTGCCCGCGATGACCGGCCAATTCAATGGGAAGGAAGCGCTGACTGCGTAGGGCGGACCCGCATTTGCGCTGCCCCGGCGCGACCTCGCAATGCGTAGTTTGACGTATTCCCTCCGAGCCCCTGGCAGCGCTCAATCATGGCACTTTCCGGCCGGTTTCGGAGTGCCTTATGACCCAGACTTCCCCCTCACGCCGCCAGTTTCTCGCTGCCGTCGGCAATCTGGCCAGCGCGGCCTGGGTGACCTTGAACTGGCCACAGATCGCGTCCGCCGCAGAGCATGTCGGGCATGGTCATGGCGGCGCAGGAGCGGGCGAGGGGCATACGAGCTTTACGACGCTGAACCCTGCGGAAGCGGCCAATGTCGATGCGATCGCCAACCAGATCGTGCCGGGCGGCGCCATGCCGGGCGCGCGGGATGCGCATATCGTCTACTTCATCGACAATGCGATGGGCAGT
Source organism: Sphingobium sp. B12D2B (assembly GCF_025961775.1). Lineage (NCBI taxonomy): Bacteria > Pseudomonadati > Pseudomonadota > Alphaproteobacteria > Sphingomonadales > Sphingobiaceae > Sphingobium > Sphingobium sp. B12D2B. Next base: position 1,946,388 of record NZ_JAOQOH010000001.1, on the reverse strand, counting down.
TTCTTTGCTGAGCAATGGCCGTCCTTCAAGGCCGGCCTGACCGAGTTCAACGCTGGCTATGCCGCGAAATATGGAACGCAGGCGCCATTCTCCGCCGCGCCGGACGCCCAGCAGATCGCCTGGCTCAAGGAGGTCGACAAGACGCCCTTCTTCCTGGCGGTGCGTCGGCTCACGGTCCTCGGCCTCATCGCCATGCCCAAATATGGCGGCAATTTTGAGGGGGTTGGTACCAAGCTGATCGGCGTGGTCGACAGCCATTATTGGGAGCCGCCCTTCGGCTATTACGACAAGGATTATCCGGGGTTCGAGCCCTATCCCGGCACCAAGCCCTACATGGCCTGACGGAGGCGCCCCATGGATCGCAAGACATACAAGACCAGCGAAACAGTCGATTTCATTGTCGTCGGCTCGGGCGCTTCGGGCGGCATCATGGCGCGGGAACTGGCGCGCGCCGGCAACAGCGTCGTGGTGATGGAGCAGGGGCCTCGGCTGGAGGCCTACGAGTTCGAGCATGACGAACTGAAGTACCGGCACCTGTCCGGCATCACCAACAGCCCGACGGCCAATCCGCAAACCTTCCGTAGCGACCCGAGCAAGGCGGCGCAGCGCATGGAGCGGAATGCGCTGACCTATGCCCGCGTGGTCGGCGGCAGCAGCGCGCATTTCAACGCCAATTTCTGGCGACTGCACGAGATCGATTTTATCGAAGGCAGCCGGTGGGGCTCCATTCCCGGCGCCGATCTGGTCGACTGGCCGATCACCTATGCCGAACTCGAACCCTATTACACGATGGTGGAATGGGAAGTCGGGGTGTCCGGTCTCGCCGGTGCCAGCCCGTTCGACCCGCCGCGCAGCAAGCCTTATCCCATGCCGCCGCTGCCGGTGAAATCTTCCGGCGTGCTGTTCGAGCGCGGGGCGCGCAAGCTCGGCCTGCATCCGTTCCCGGCGCCGCTGGCGATCAATTCCGTGATCTACAAGGATCGGCCGCCTTGCGCGCAATGCGGTCTGTGCGGCGGCTTTGGCTGCGAGGTGATGGCCAAGTCCTCCTCGGTCTGGACGGTGATCCCCGAGGCCGAGGCAACCGGCAATTGCGAGATCCGCTCGGAGAGCTACGTGTTCCGCATCGGCATGAACGATGCCGGGCGCGCCACCGGCGTCCATTATTTCGACAAGGATCGCAAGGAGCAGTTCCAGAATGCCCGCGCCGTGGTGGTGTGCGCCAATGGTGCGGAGACGCCGCGGCTGCTGCTCAACTCCGCGACCAATGCCTTCCCGGATGGGCTGGCCAATTCCAGCGGCAAGGTCGGGCGCTATCTGATGTGCAACAAGGGCGGCGGGGCGATGGCCCGGTTCGAGCAGCCGCTCAACGAGTATAAGGGCGCGAACGTCACCCGCATCTTGCACGATTTCTATGACGCCGACGAGAAGCGCGGTTTCTACGGTGGCGGCGGGTTCGACGCGCGGTCGGGCGGGCCGCTCACCTGGGGGCAGAGCGTTCCCAAGGGCACGCCGACATGGGGGCCGGGATTCAAGGAATATCTCGAATCCTACACCTATTGGATGAACTGCTCGGGCCACGGCACGTCGCTGGCGCAGGAGACCAACCGCGTCGACATCGATCCCGAACTCAAGGACGAGTGGGGCATTCCGGCCATCCGGGTGACCTACAGGGATCACCCCGACGATACCAAGCATGCGAACTGGCAGGCCGATCGGGCAGTGGAGATCATGGATGCCGCCGGCGCGACGCAGGTCGTCCGCAGTGAAGTCGGCGAAGGGCGTGGCGGCGTCCACCTGCTCGGCACCTGCCGCATGGGGAACAACCCGGAGACGTCGGTCATCGACAAATATCACCGGACCCATGACGTACGGAACCTGTTCCTGTGCGATGGATCGAGCATGGTGACGTCCGGGCGCGGTCAGCCCACGCAGACGATCGAGGCCCTGGCCTTCCGCGCGGCCGAACATATCGCCCGGTTCGCGCGGACCAACCAGATCTGATCGCAGCCACAGGGGTCGTCTGACACCAATCAGACGGCCCCTGAGCACGCGCATTAGAAGCGTTCGCCGGCATGGATGGCGGCAATGACGGTTATCGCTACGCTCCCGCAATCACCCCATCGACTCTCATCATGACTTTGTCCTAAACCTGTCGTCGAGATCGATGATTTGGGTCATGCGCGTTCCTTCGCCGCCAAGTAGCGTCGGAGCGCTCTGGGCAGATGATATGCCCGGCACGCGGAGCCGGGTTCAAAGAGGAGCTGGATGAATGAACCAGATGAGCAACGTGAAGCTCGAGCAATTCCCTTATTCGGAAGCGGCCAAGAAGGCGCTCGCCCGCAAGCCGCAGCTGTTCATCGACGGGCAGTGGGTGGATTCCACCGGCGGCGAGACTCTGGGCGTGATCGATCCCAGCTCCGGCAAGGAAATCAGCCGCTTCGTTGACGCGAGCGACGCCGATGTTGATCGCGCCGTAGCCGCTGCCCGCCGCGCTTTCGACGATGGCCGCTGGTCCGACCTGCCGCCCATCGTTCGCGAGACGATGATGCGCAAGCTCGCCGACATCCTGGGCGCCCATGCCGATGAACTGGCTGAGCTGGAAGCCATCGACAATGGCAAGCCCAAGGGCATGGCCGGTGCCATCGACGTGCCCGGCGCCATCGGCATGATGCATTATATGGCAGGCTGGGCAACCAAGCTGGGCGGCGAGATGATCGAGCCAATGTCGGCACCGCGCGGTGCTTTCCACAGCTATGTCCGCCGCGAACCGATCGGCGTCGCCGCGCAGATCGTGCCCTGGAACTTCCCGCTGCTGATGGCGGTGCTGAAGATCAGCCCGGCGCTGGCCGCCGGTTGCACCGTGGTGCTCAAGCCGGCCGAGCAGACCTCGCTCACCGCGCTGCGCCTAGCCGACTTCATCGCCGAGGCCGGCATTCCGGCCGGCGTCGTGAACATCATCACCGGCAACGGTCATACCGCCGGCGATCGGCTCGTGCGGCACCCCGATGTCGACAAGGTCGCGTTCACCGGCTCGACGGAAGTGGGCAAGATCATCAACCGCACCGCGACGGACAGCCTCAAGCGCGTCACGCTGGAGCTGGGCGGCAAGTCGCCGGTGATCGTGCTGCCGGACGTCGACCCCAAGGTCGTCGGCCCCGGCACGGCGCAGGCGATCTTTTTCAATTCCGGCCAGGTCTGCGTGGCCGGCTCGCGGCTTTATGCGCACAAGAGCGTGTTCGACAGCGTGCTGGAGAACTTCGTGGAAGCCTCCGCATTCTGGCAGCCGCGCGCCAGCCTCGATCCCGATGCGCATATGGGGCCGCTGGTCAGCGACGAGCAGATGCAACGGGTGATGGGCTATATCGAGGACGGCAAGAAGGCGGGCGCCTCTGTCGCCGTCGGCGGCGATGCGCCGGCCAGCGAGGGTGGCTATTATGTCAACCCGACCGTGCTCGTCGACGTGAAGCCGGACATGCGGGTGGTGCGCGAGGAGATATTCGGCCCCGTCGTCGTGGCCCAGCGCTTCGATGATCTGGATGAAGTCGCGCGGCAGGCGAACGATACGAGCTTCGGCCTTGCGGCGGGCATCTGGACCAAGGATCTCTCAGCCATGCACAAGCTGGCCGCGAAGCTGAAGGCCGGCACGATCTGGGGCAATTGCCACTCGATGATCGACCCCGCGCTGCCGTTCGGTGGTTATAAGGAAAGCGGCCTTGGCCGCGAGCAGGGCCGTCAGGGCGTCGAGGCCTATACCGAGCTGAAGTCGGTCATCATCGCCCTCTAACTCACAAATGAGCGCCCCCTTCTCAGCCGGGGAGGGGGCGAGATCGGTCGAGGGACATGGCGGACCCGGACGACATCCGGAACTTTCTGCGCGTCGATGCGCGGATCACGACGTCCGGGCGACTTCAGTCGGGCGATCCTGCGCGCCTTGCCGAGATTGGCGTGCGCCATGTCATCAATCTCGCGCTGGATAGTCACCCGGAGGCCCTGCCGGATGAAGCCGGAGAGATGGCCGGGGCAGGGCTGCGCTACACGCATATCCCCATCCCCTTCGATGCGCCGACCGAAGATCACTATCAGGCGTTCGTCGCGGCGCTGGAGGCCGATGACGCGCCGGTGCATATCCACTGCATCATGAACTGGCGCGTTTCGGCCTTCGTCTATCGCTACCGCCGGGATGTGCTGGGCGTCACCGACGAACAAGCGCGGGCGCTGATGACGCAGATATGGGATCCTGCCGACATGGCGAAAGCCGCGAGCAGCCCGGACCTTGGGCCATGGATCGAGATCATCGCGCCGCGCTAGACGGCGCGCAGGGAGAGGAGAGAGGCCATGACAGACTTTGCGGGGCGGCATGTGATCGTCACGGGCGCATCCAGCGGCATAGGACTGGCGACGGCGCGGATGCTCGCCGCCCGTGGCGCGAGGGTTTCCATGCTCGCGCGGCGCAAAGAGGCGCTGGCCGATCAGGCGCGGGCCATCGGCGATCATGCCGCTGCCTTCGCCGCCGATGTCGGTGACAAAGCCGCGCTTGAAGCCGCGCTGGCAGAGGCCGTGGGGCATTTCGGGCCGGCTTATGGGTTGTTCGCCAATGCCGGGCTCGCGGGCAACTTCGCGCCGGCGCTGGCCTATTCGCCCGAGCTGTTCGACGAGGTGATCCGTGTCAACCTCACCAGCGTCTTCTGGGCGATCCAGGCGCTCGCGCCGGGAATGGTGGAAGCGGGCGAGGGCAGCATCCTCGTCACCGGATCGATGGCCAGCAAGCGCGGCATGGCGATGAACCCGGCTTATGTCGCGTCCAAACATGGCGTACTTGGGCTCTCGCGCGCCATCGCCGTCGAACTGGCGCCGCAGGGTGTGCGGTGCAACTGCATCGTCCCCGGCTTCATCGAAACGCCGGCCTTTGACCTGATCCCGCCCGAGCAAGCCGCGCGCATCAATCAGCGCGTGCCCCAGCGCCGGATGGGCAGCGCCGATGAACTGGCGGAGGTCGCCTGCTTCCTCCTTTCACCGGCTGCCAGTCATGTGACGGCGCAGAACTGGGCAGTCGATGGCGGCGTGCTCGATACGCTCGAAGTTTAAGGAAACCTCACGATGACGCTCAAATATTACCACGCCGAGCCGCTGGCCAATTCGCTCAAGTCGATGATCCCCTTGAAGGAGAAGGGGTTGGCTTATGAATCGATCTATGTCGATCTCCACAAGTTCGAGCAGCATTCGGACTGGTTCAAGGCGATCAACCCGGAGGGGCAGGTGCCGGTGCTGGTCCATAATGGCGCCGTGATCACCCACACGACCGTCATCAACGAGTATCTGGAAGACGTCTTTCCCGAAATCCCGCTGATGCCCTACGATCCGCTCGGCAAGACCAAGGTGCGCTACTGGAACAAGTTTGTGGACGAGCATGTCATGAACTATGTCTCCATGCATGGCTGGCACCGGCTCGTCGGCGTGATTGCCCGCAACATCGAGAATGGCGAGTTCGAGAAGTTGCTCGAGCATATTCCGCTCCCCGATCAGCGCAAGAAATGGGCGACCGCGCGCTCTGGCTTTTCCGAGACTGACCTCGCCAACGCGACCGATAAGATCATCTATGCACTGCGCAAGATCGAGGCCCAGCTTGGTGAGACGCCCTGGCTGGCCGGCGAGATGTACACGACGGCGGACATCAATTTCTTCAGCCATTGCGGCGCGATGGTGGAGCGGATGTTCCCGGAGCTGGATGTTACGACCAACTACCCGCGGATCGTCGATTGGCGCGAGCGGTTGAAGGCGCGCCCGGCCGTCGCCGAGGCGCTGGCCAGCGAAGACCGCACCGCGCCGGGCCTGCGGACTTGGTCTGGCGACCGCTAGGCGCTGTAGCCGGCGACACAGTGAATTGAGATGAGTGAAGGAGTTTGACGATGCGTGCATGGCAACTGGCGGCGGGGGCCACCTCGATCGACGATCTTCATCTGGTCGAGCGCGATCAGCCCGCGCCCGGCCCCGGCCAGGTGGCGATCCGGGTTCATGCCTGTTCACTCAACTATCGCGATCAGGCGGTGGTGCTCGGGCGCTATCTCGGCGGTCCGGTGCCCAACCCCACCATTCCCTTGTCTGACGGGGCGGGCGAAGTCATTGCCGTGGGTGCGGGCGTCAGGCAGTTCAAGCCTGGCGACCGGGTAGCCGGCACCTTCTTCCAGAGCTGGGACGATGGCCCGCCCAATCCGGCAGCTGGCCTCGCGCTCGGCGCGGCCGGCGCTGACGGGATGCTCGCCGAAGTGGTCGTTCTGCCGGAGCAGGGCGTGGTCCCCATCGCCAAGTCGCTCAGCTACGCCGAGGCTGCCTGCCTGCCCTGCGCCGGTGTGACGGCCTGGAACGCCCTGTTTGAAGGCCCACGGCCGGTCAAACCCGGCGAACGCGTGCTGCTGCTCGGCACCGGCGGGGTGTCGATCCTCGCCCTGCAGCTCGCCAAGGCGGCCGGCTGTGAGGTCATCATCACCTCTTCCAGCGACGCCAAGCTGGAGCGCGCCAAGGCGATGGGGGCCGATCATCTCATCAACTATCGCGAGATCGAGGACTGGGGTCAGCATGTCTCCACCACGATGGGCGGCGTCGACAAGGTGGTCGAGGTCGGCGGTGCTGGCACGGTGCAGCAAAGCATGGCCGCACTGCGCCACAATGGCGAGGTTGCACTGATCGGCGTGCTCAATCCGGTCGGCGGACCCAACCCGTCGGGCCTGATGTTCGTAGGTGGCACGCTGCGGGGCATTTTCGTCGGCTCGCGCGGCATGGCGCGGCGACTGGCTGCGGCAATTGACGTCAACGGGATTAAGCCGGTCATCGGCGCCCGTTATGCATTCGAGGATGCCAAGGCGGCCTTTGCGCATGGCAGCGGTACGGAGCATTTCAGCAAGGTGGTGATCGACGTTCGCTGAGATCGCGTGGCCCGCTTCCTGTTCATACCCGGCGCCTGGCATGGCGGGTCGTGCTTCGAACGGCTGCGTGCGCCGCTGGAGCGGGCCGGACACAGCATGCTTACGCCCGACCTACCGGGTGCCGGTGGCGATGCGCGCGCCATGGCGCAGGTCTCGTTGGAGGGCTGGGCGCAGTTTATCGTTGGGGAGGCCCGCCGCCAGGCTGAGCCGGTGATCCTGTGCGCCCATAGCCGCGGCGGCATCATCGCCAGCCAGGCCGCCGAGCTGGCGCCGGAGGCGTTCGCGGCGCTGGTCTATATCAGCGGCGCGCTCATCCCAGACGGGCAAAGCCTTTATGACATGATCGGGCGCTCGATGGAGACGGGCCGTTTCGGCGCCGCGCTCAGCCCCGTCCATGGGGGTCTTGGCTTGCGGTTCGATCCAGCGGCTGCGGCGGAATTCTTCTATCAGCTGTGCAGTCCTGAGGACCAGCGGCAGTCGGCCGCGCAGCTTATCGATGAGCCGGTCAGGCCATTCAGCACAGCGCTGCGCCTCACTGCGGCTCGCTTTGGCCGCGTACCGCGCCATTACATCGAATGCGCGCAGGACCGGACCTTTCCATTGGACGTGCAACGCGCGATGCAGGCGGTGCTGCCTTGCCGCAGTGTGACCACGCTCCAGAGCGACCACAGCCCGTTCATTTCCATGCCGGAAACCCTCGCGGGTGCTCTGGCGACCATCGCAGAACAAGAATGAAGAGGAGAGACGGATGACCAGGAAATTTGGCTTCGGCGGCGACATCGGCACCATCTGCCAGATGGCCTATGTGGTCCGCGACATCCATCAGGCGATCGACTGGTGGATCGAGCGCACCGGCGTCGGGCCCTGGTTCGTCCTGCCGAGCTTCGGGGGGCCGGATCATGTCTATCGCGGCGAGACCTGCAAGAGCAGCAGCGCCATTGCGATGAGCTTTGCCGGCTCGACCAATATCGAGCTGATCCAGCCTTTGGACGACCATCCATCGGTCTACAAGGAGACCATCGATCGCGTTGGCTATGGCTTCCATCACTTTGGCGTCGCGCGCGAGGACATCGAGGACGAGGTGGCGCGCCGGATTGCCCGTGGGGAAACATTGGTCCAGCGGGCGCCGGTTCCGACTGGTGGCTCTGTCGCGTTCTTCGAGGGTGGGCCGGGCGCGCCGGGCTTCGTCGAGCTGATTCCGGCAACGGCGGGCATGGATGCCGGCTTCACCGCCTTTTGGGAGCAGACGCAGGATTGGGACGGCCGCGACCCCATCCGGCCCTTCCTGTGAGCCGGTTTAGGCCCCGTGCGGCCTCAATCATATTGCGCAGCAACATCGCTGCGCCTGATACCGCCCGCCGTGGAAATGGCATGAACCGGCGATCCGTGCGAACCGGCTCCGAAGGGACCCGAAACTGGTTCGCTGGTGCAGCATGAACGTGCAATTTTTTGACGCCGTTGCGAGGTGATAAATCCCTATCAATTCGCTAATTTCTGCGCCGGAGGGTCTGGGCGGCCTTCCAATTTTTCGTTTGTGTAACATACAAAATTTCGTATGTTCCGCCCGTCCATCGATTCGACGTTCTCGTCGAACGCAGACCCTTGTTTCTCGCGATCCAAATGGAGAGGCTCTCTGATGTCCAACCCTACCAATCTTGAGCAAGTGCTCAACGCCGCCGGCAATCCGGTGGAAATGCTGCGCAACAGCCAGATCGGCGCCTATGTGTATCCGGTCGTTGCTCCGGAATTCTCCAACTGGCGCTCCGAGCAGTGGGCCTGGCGCAACGCTGCCGTGCTGTTCGATCAGTCGCACCACATGGTCAACCTGTTCATCAAGGGCAAGGACGCGCTCAAGCTCCTGACCGACACGATGATCAACTCGCCCAAGGGCTGGGAAGTCAACAAGGCCAAGCAGTATGTGCCCGTGACGCCTTATGGCCACGTCATCGGCGACGGCATCATCTTCTGGGAAGAGCCCGAAGTGTTCTGCTATGTCGGCCGTGCGCCGGCTGCCAACTGGCTGCAGTACCATGCCGAGACCGGCGGCTACGACGTCGAGATCGTCTATGACGACCGTTCGCCCTCGCGTCCGATGGGTAAGCCCGTCAACCGCAGCTACTGGCGCTTCCAGATCCAGGGCCCGAACGCCTGGGACGTGATCGAGAAGCTGCATGGCGGCAAGCTCGAGCAGCTCCGCTTCTTCAACATGTCCACCATGAACATCGCTGGCCGCTCGGTGCGCACGCTCCGTCACGGCATGGCCGGTGCGCCGGGCCTCGAAATCTGGGGTCCGTACGAAGAGATGGAAGACATCCGCGGCGCGATCGTCGAGGCTGGCAAGGATCTCGGCCTCGTGCAGGTCGGTTCGCGCGCTTATCCCTCGAACACGCTGGAATCCGGCTGGATCCCGAGCCCGCTGCCGGCCATCTACACCGGCGAGAAGCTGAAGGCCTATCGTGAGTGGCTGCCGGCCAAGAGCTACGAAGCTACCGGCGCGATCGGCGGTTCGTTCGTCTCGAACAACATCGAGGATTATTACACCAATCCTTATGAGATCGGTTACGGTCCGTTCGTGAAGTTCGACCACGACTTCATCGGCCGGGAAGCGCTCGAAGCCCTCGACGCTTCGACGCAGCGCAAGAAGGTCACGCTGGCCTGGAACGGCGACGACATGGCGAAGATTTACGGTTCGCTGTTCGATGCCGATGCGGACTCGCACTACAAGTTCTTCGACCTGCCGCTGGCCAACTATGCCAACACCAATGCCGACGCCGTCCTCGACGCCGCTGGCAACACGGTCGGCATCTCGATGTTCACCGGCTACTCGTACAACGAGAAGCGCGCGCTTTCGCTCGCGACGATCGACCATGAGATCCCGGTTGGCACCGAGCTGACGGTTCTGTGGGGCGAGGAAAATGGCGGCACGCGCAAGTCCACCGTCGAGCCGCACAAGCAGATCGCTGTTCGTGCCGTCGTGAGCCCGGTTCCCTATTCGGTGACCGCGCGCGAGACGTACGAAGGCGGCTGGCGCAGCGCTCGCGTCGACGCCTGATCCTGATCCGTTGCGGGCGGCCATCCTCCGGGGTGGTCGCCCCGACGACCTTCCGAAGACACTATAAGCCCCAATCGAGGCGAGGACTTTTCATGGCTACGGCAACCCTGGACAAGACCGCACTGGCGCGGCTGTTTGAAGACTACTCGCTCGAAATCACGCCCAAGGACGTGGAAGCGCTGCAGAATGCCGCGCACATGATCCCGCAGGGTACGCTCATTTCCTGCACCTTCTTGCCGGGTGCCGAGTTCGAGGATCGCGTCCGCGCGGCTCGGGCCATTCAGGATCTCGGTTTCAAGCCGGTTCCGCACATTTCCGCACGGCGCCTGCTGGTAAAGGAAGACCTCAACCGCTTCCTCGACATGCTCGCCGCCCAGATCGACCTCAAGCATGTCTTCGTGATCGCCGGCGATCCTTCCGAACCGCTCGGACCCTATGACGACGCGCTGGCCGTGATCTCCTCGGGCACGCTCAAGGAATATGGCATCCAGCATGTCGGCATCTCCGGCTATCCCGAAGGTCACCCGGACATCACCAACGAAAAGCTCGTCAAGGCGATGCATGACAAGGTCGCCTCGCTCAAGGAGCAGGGGATCGACTATTCGATCATGACCCAGTTCGGTTTCGATGCCGATCCGGTGCTCGATTGGCTCAAGCAGATCCGCGCCGAGGGCATTGACGGCCCCGTGCGCATCGGCCTTGCCGGCCCGGCCTCGATCAAGACGCTCCTCCGTTTCGCCGCGCGCTGCGGTGTCGGCACCTCCGCCAAGGTCGTCAAGAAGTACGGCCTCTCGATCACCAGTCTGATCGGCAGCGCCGGTCCCGATCCGGTGATCGCCGATCTCGTCCCCGCGCTGGGCGAGGAACATGGCAAGGTCCACCTCCATTTCTATCCGTTCGGCGGTCTGGTGAAGACCAATGAGTGGATCGTGAACTTCAAGGGCAAGCAGGGCATCTGACGCTCCGGCGTCCGTTGCCGCTCAATTAATTCCAGACAAAGACGGTCGGCCCGTTCCGGGCCGTATCATGGAAAGGCTAGGAGAATCATGGCTCAAGGCTCCGACATCGAAATCGCACGCGAAGCGAAGATGCAGAACATCGCCGAGGTCGGCGCAAAGGTCGGCATCCCGCAGGACGCGCTGCTGAACTACGGCCCTTACAAGGCGAAGCTGTCCTGGGACTTCATCAACAGCGTCCAGGGCAATCAGGATGGCAAGCTCATCCTCGTCACCGCGATCAACCCGACGCCAGCAGGCGAGGGCAAGACCACGACGACGGTCGGCCTTGCTGACGGCCTGAACGCCATCGGCAAGAAGACGGTTGCGGCGCTGCGTGAGCCGTCGCTCGGCCCGTGCTTCGGCGTCAAGGGCGGAGCCGCCGGCGGCGGTTATGCGCAGGTCGTGCCGATGGAGGACATCAACCTCCACTTCACCGGCGACTTCCACGCCATCACCTCGGCGAACAACCTGCTCGCCGCGCTGATCGACAACCACATCTACTGGGGCAACAAGCTCGGCCTCGACCCGCGTCGTATCGCGTGGCGTCGCGTGCTGGACATGAACGACCGCGCGCTGCGCTCGATCGTTAACTCGCTCGGTGGCGTGTCCAACGGCTATCCCCGCGAGGACGGCTTCGACATCACCGTGGCGTCGGAAGTTATGGCGATCCTCTGCCTCGCTTCGGACCTCAAGGATCTGGAGCGTCGCCTCGGCAACATCCACGCCGGCTACACGCGCGACCGCAAGGCCGTGCTGGCCCGCGAGCTGAACGCCTCGGGCGCGATGACCGTCCTGCTCAAGGACGCGCTGCAGCCCAACATCGTGCAGACGCTCGAGAACAACCCCGTGCTGATCCACGGCGGCCCGTTTGCGAACATCGCGCATGGCTGCAACTCGGTGCTCGCCACCAAGACGGCGCTCAAGATCGCCGACTATGTGGTGACCGAGGCCGGCTTTGGCGCTGATCTTGGCGCCGAGAAGTTCTTCGACATCAAATGCCGCAAGGCCGGCCTGAAGCCCTCCGCGGCCGTCATCGTTGCCACCATCCGCGCGCTCAAGATGCATGGCGGCGTCGACAAGGCCGATCTGGGCACGGCAAATCCGGACGCGGTCCGCAAGGGCGGCGTCAACCTCGCCCGCCACATCGAGAACGTCCGTCAGTTCGGCGTGCCCGTGGTCGTGGCGATCAACCAGTTCGTCACCGACACGGCCGAGGAAATGGCCGTTGTTCAGGAGATCGCGGAAGCCGCTGGCGCCGAGGCGGTCGAGTGCAGCCACTGGGCCAATGGCTCCAAGGGCACCGAAGAGTTGGCCCGCAAGGTTGTCGCCCTGGCCGAGGGCGGTTCGTCCAACTTCGCACCGATCTACGAGGACGGCCTCTCGCTGTTCGACAAGATCGACACGATCGCTAAGCGCATCTATCGCGCCAGCGAAGTGACGGCCGACAGCAGCGTGCGCAACAAGCTCAAGGGCTGGGAAGCCGATGGCTATGGCCATCTGCCGGTCTGCATGGCCAAGACGCAGTACAGCTTCTCGACCGACCCGAGCCTGCGTGGTGCGCCGACCAACCATGTCGTGCCGGTGCGCGACGTGATCCTGTCGGCAGGCGCCGAGTTCATCGTCGCGGTGTGCGGCGACATCATGCGCATGCCCGGCCTGCCCAAGACACCGTCGGCGGACTTCATCCGTCTGGACGACAAGGGTCAGATCGAAGGTCTGTTCTGATCAATTAAGACAGAGGGGAGGCGCACGGCCTCCTATTTTGAGAGATTGGCCCGTCGGCGTTGCTGGCGGGCCATTTTCTTTTCCGGTTAACAAATGTTTGCCACGCATTAACCATCGGTTAAATGAGACTTGTCTGTGGGGGGCAAGCGAACGATGGTGCGCTATAAAGTGATGCTGGTTTTCGGCACGAGGCCCGAAGCCATCAAGATGTTTCCTGTCTATGATGCGCTGAAATCTCTACCGCAGATCGAGACGAAGGTCTGCGTTTCCGCACAGCATCGGGCCTTGCTCGACCAGGTTCTCGACCTCGCCGGGATTGTGCCGGACTTCGATCTCGACATCATGGCGCCGGACCAGACGCTCGATACGTTGACGGCGCGGCTCATCCTCGCCTTGGGCGCCGTGTTCGACGCCGAACGGCCCGACAGGGTGCTGGTCCACGGCGATACCAAGACCGCAATGATGGCCGCCCTTGCGGCTTATTACCGCCGCATTCCGGTCGGGCATGTCGAGGCGGGCTTGCGCAGTGGCGATATCTATAACCCATGGCCCGAAGAGGTGAATCGCCGCATCATCGCCTGCGCGGCCAATCTGCATTTCGCCCCGACGCCGGGGGCAGCGGCAGCGCTGGAAGCCGAGCATACGCAAGGGCGGATTATCGTTACGGGCAACACGGTGGTGGATGCCTTGCTCGCGACTCAGGGCAGGCTGCGGGAGCAGCCTTTTTTGGCGGGCTCGATCGCCCCCGTGCTGCGGCACTTTTCAGGGCGCCGGATCGTTATCGTCACCAGCCACAGGCGGGAGAATCTGGGGCAGGGGCTCTCGAACATTGCCGCCGCCATCCGCACCCTCGCCCAGCGCGACGATGTGGCCATCATCTGGCCGGTCCATCCCAATCCACAGGTCCGCGCCACGCTGGAGCCCGCGCTTTCCGGCTTGGAGAATGTCGCGCTGATTGAACCGGTGGATTATCCAGGATTTGTGGGCCTGCTCGATGCAGCCTCCCTGGTGTTGACGGATAGTGGCGGCATCCAGGAGGAAGCGCCCACATTTGGCAAGCCCGTGCTGGTCATGCGGGAGACGACCGAACGGCCAGAGGGCATCGAGGCCGGCACCGCCCGTCTCGTCGGCACCGTCCCTGATCGCATAGTCGCCGAAGTCGCGCGGTTGCTGGACGACCCGCAGGCCTACGCCGCCATGGCCCATGCCCATAGTCCTTTCGGGGATGGCCAAGCCGCCGCGCGCATCGCGGCAGTGCTGGCCGAAGAAGCCGCAGCGCGATGGGTGGTGGTGCCCAGCCTCGGAAACCTGCAATCGGTTTCCCACGTGCCCAGCGCGCCATAGAGCGCGGCTTGGCATCATGATCTCGCCTGCGACCGGGCAAAAACCCGGCGGAGTCTATGCGGTGCGAGTGATTGTCGAAGTCGGGCGACCGGCCTGAATCGCGTTTATCGGCGATTTCTACGGGCTTGCCAGAGCAAGGCTGATTAGAATCGCCGACATCTCCTTTCGACGCAGTTCGATTTGTTCTCCTTCGCTCAGTCATCAGGAAAGAGCGGATCACCCAACGACCGACCAGCAGAATCCCACACAATCTAAAGCAGTTGTATTTGTCGGAGCAATCGATTGCAAAAATGTTTAGACAAAGTGTATTCATTTTCGTAAGTCGATATCGACGATCGACAGTAGGGCCGATCGCGCTGTCATATTGGGGAGGATCATGGCCAACAATGGCTTCCGGCGCGCATCTGCGCTTGGCTTCGTGTCGTTTGCCGCGCTTGTTGCGTCGCAGGGTGTCAGCGCTCAGACGGGCACCGCACAGACCAATCAGTCCGAGGATGATGCCGCGAACACCGCTGACATCGTGGTGACCGGCACCCAGCTGCGCGGCGTTGCGCCGGTGGGTTCCTCGGTGATCGCGGTCGGCCAGCAAGAAATCCGCGACACGGGGCTGGCCACGACATCGGATATCCTCAAGACCATTCCGCAGGTGTCCGCCTTGGGGCCGGGCGAAGCCACGCTGGGCACCAACGTCAACAGCGCGACGCTCAACAGCACCCGCGCCAATGGCGTTAACCTGCGCGGCCTCGGCACGCAGGCGACGCTCACCTTGCTCGATGGCCGCCGCGCCCCTCCGGGCGGTGTTGCCGGCCAGCTCTTCGATGCCTCGGTGATCCCGGCCATTGCGCTCGAACGGATCGACATCGTGGCGGACGGCGCTTCGGCCACTTACGGCTCGGACGCTGTCGCGGGCGTTGCCAACCTGATCCTGCGCCGCAACTTCGACGGGCTGGAGGCCAGCGCGCGTTACGGCTTCGCTGATGGCTATGACGAATGGCAGGGCAATGCCATTCTCGGTAAGAAGTGGGACACCGGCTCGGTGATGATTGCCGGCGACTATTATTACCACAGCCGCCTGCGCCAGGAAGATCGCGCGGAGCTGTTCCAGTGCGATCAGCGTGCTTTTGGCGGGTTGAACAACTGCGCCTTCGCCAGCTCGCCGGGCAATGTGATCGATCCCGCGACCTTCACCCGCTACGGACTTCCGGGTGGCAGCGGTGAGAATCTGACGCCTGCCAACCTCTCGACCACGCCCAACTTCCAGCAAAGCTATGTGAACAATGATCTTCTGCCGCAGCTCAAGCGCTGGAGCGTCATTGGCCGCCTCGATCAGGAACTGACGCCTGCGCTCAAGATGTGGGCCAGCGGCTTTTACTCCAAGCGGACCCTGAACCAGCGCGCGGGGTCTCTGACGCTGGGCGCCGCGACGCCCGTACCGAGCAGCAATCCCTATTTCATCGAGTTCGCGCCGGGGCAGACCTCGCAGATCGTCGAATATGCCTTTAACGAATATGGGCCGATCCAGGGCAATATCTACGAAAGCTCATACCAGCTGGCGACCGGGTTTGACTATTCGCTGGATGGCAACTGGCAGCTTTCCATCTACGGCTCCCATGGCGCCACGGAAGGCGGCGCCAAGACGGACGGTTTCCTGAACACGGCTTTGCTCTCCGCCGCGCTGGCTGATTCCAACCCCGCGACGGCCCTGAACGTCTACGGGACCGGGCAGAACAGCCGCGATCAGATCGACCGCCTTGTCGCCTTCTTCGACGTGACCGGCCTCTACACGGTCGACCTCGTCAACGTGAAGACGGACGGTGCGCTCTTCAACATCGGCGGCGGCGCGGTGCGCATGGCGGTGGGCGGCGAGTTCCACCATGATTATTACCGCAACACCGCCGCCGAGAATATCAACGGGCCGTCGCTCTCGCAGATCAACCTCTTTGGCGATACGGCCAGCTCTCGCGACGTCTGGTCGGCCTTTGCGGAAGTAAACGTGCCGCTGGTCGGTGCGGCCAATGCCATGCCGGGCATCGATCGGCTCGAGTTGAACATTGCCGGCCGCTATGATCACTATAGCGACGTCGGCGGAACGACCAATCCGAAGTTTGGCATTCGCTACGATCCCGTGCCGGGCGTCTCGGCTCATGCCAGCTACGGCACCTCATTCCGGGCGCCGACGCTGTCCGATACCAACCCCGCCAGTACGGCGACGGTGTTTTCGATCCCCAATTTCGGGCCGTTCGGCAATGTGATCGAATATGTCGGCGGCAATCCCGATCTCAAGCCTGAGAAGGCCACGACCTGGTCGGTTGGCGTCAAGTTCACCCCGCCGAGCAGCGGCTTCACTGCGTCGCTGGATTACTTCAACATCGATTATAAGGACGTGATCGAGACAGCGCCGGTGTTCAGCGTGCAGGTCTTCACCGACCCGGCCTACGCGCCGTTCGTGACCTTCAACCCGACCGTCGCGCAGGTGAACGCGATTTACGATCTGCCCTGGGCGCCGCCGGCGATCATTGCAGCTTCCGATGTCGATGCCATTGTCGATGCCCGCCGCAACAATGTCGGGCGCATCAAGATGGACGGGCTGGATTTCCTCGCCAACTATGCGTTCGATCTGGGCGGTGGATCGGCCAATATCGGCGTCTCGGGCACCTATCTGCTCAGCTATGGGCGAGCGACCGGCCCGACCTCGCCAACGGTGGACCGACTGAACCTGGCCAACTTCCCGCTGCGGTTCCGTGGCCGCGCCAATCTCGGGTGGCGAGGCGACAATTTCGGCGCCACGATGTTCGTGAACTATACCAATGCCTACACCAACACGGTGGGCACCATCGCGCCATCGCAGTCCGTCGACTCCTACACGACGGTCGATCTGACGCTGACCTACGACGTGCCCAAGGCGGATGGCGTGCTGAGCGGCCTGTCCTTCTCGCTGAGTGCGCTCAACCTGTTCGATGCCGCGCCACCCTTCGCGGCGATCGCCAACAATCAGGTCTATGACTCGACTGTGGCAAATCCGCTCGGCCGGTTTGTCTCGTTGACAGTCCGCAAGGCGTTCTGACCCGGTGTCACCCGTGCCCTCCAGCAGGGCGCGGGTGGCCGGATTGCTCTCGACGGGCAGGGGCGAGCGCGCTACCCCGCCGACATGATCGACTGTCCCTCATCGCCGCTGGCCCTGCATCTGGATCGTGACGCGCTGATCGCCAATTGGCGCTGGCTCGCAGGGCAGAGTGGGGCGGCAGCCTGCGGGGCAGCCCTCAAGGCCAATGGCTACGGCCTCGGCGCGACCGAGGTTCTTCAGCATCTGCTGGCCGCCGGGTGCCGGGATTTTTTCGTCGCGACATGGCAGGAAGCGGCAACACTGCTGCCATTGCTGGAAGGCGCATCGCTCAGTGTGTTGCACGGGGTGCGCGCGGAAGATTTGGCTTTTGCGCTGACAGCACCGGCAAGACCGGTGCTGAACAGCGCCGCGCAAGTCGCCCGATGGAAAGCTGCAGGCGGCGGCCCGTGCGATGTCATGATCGATACCGGCATGAACAGGCTGGGTCTGCGCCCCGATGAGCTTGGCTCCGGCGTGCTCGATGGGCTGGAGATCGAGACATTATGCAGCCATCTGGCCTGCGCCGATGAAGCGTCCGATCTGAACGCTGTGCAGCGCGCGCGCTTCGATGCCGTGCGCCAGCAGGTGCCAGCGCGGCGCTACAGCCTGGCCAACAGCGCAGGCATTCTGCTCGGAAGCGACTACGCCTTCGACCTCACCCGTCCGGGCCTGGCGCTCTATGGCGGCTTGCCGACGCAGGTTGCGTCCGGCCATATCCGCCCGGTCGTGCGGCCCCATGCCCAGATTCTCCAGCGTCGCCGGGTCGAAGCTGGCGAAACCGTGGGCTATGGCGCAACCTTCACCGCGACAGCACCTGTCGAGACGGCGATCGTGAATCTCGGTTATGCCGATGGTTATCTGCGCGCCTTTGCCGGTGGAGGGGTGATGCTCCACGATGGACAGCGACTGCCGCTGCTGGGGCGTGTGTCCATGGATTTGATCGCCGTAGATGTCAGCACGGCGCCTGATCTGGAGGAAGGGGCGTGGCTGGAGGTCGCTTATGACCTGCCCGGCGCCTCAGCACACACGGGGCTATCTCAATATGAATTGCTGACTGGGCTCGGCCAGCGGTTCGAGCGGCGCTGGGTCTGATCATGAACCGCCCGCCAGCGCGCTCAAGGCAACGCTGACGGGCCTGTTCCTCATTCCGCGGTGTCGGAGGCCTCGCCCTCGGCCGCCGGCATGTCCGCCTCGACCTCGTCCGTGCTTTCCTCAATCCGCGCGGCACTCACGACATGCTCGTTCTGCGCCACGTCGAACAGGCGCACGCCCGCAGAACCACGGCCGATCACGCGCAAACTGCTTAGCCCCATGCGGATGAGCTTGGCCTGATCGGTCACCAGCATGAGCTGATGCTCGCGGGTCGCCGGGAAGCTCGCCACGACCGGGCCGTTACGCTCGATATTGTCGATGTTGGTGATGCCCTGGCCACCACGCCCGGTGCGGCGATACTCGAAGGCTGAGGAGAGCTTGCCATAGCCATTGGCGCAGACGGTCAGGATGAACTGCTCGCGGGCGCGCAGGGCCTCGAAACGGTCGGCAGCCATCTTCGGCTCGCCCTCCTTCTCGCCCTTCCATGGAGCAAAGCGCAGATACTCCTCGCGCTCTTCCATGTCCTGAATACCGGCACGCTGGAGCACGGAGAGCGAGATGACCTCGTCGCCTTCCTTCAGCGTCATGCCGCGCACACCGGTGGAGTTGCGGCTCTGGAACTCGCGCACATCATCGCCGCGGAAGCGGATCGCCTTGCCCTGGCGGGAGGCCAGCAGCACGTCATCTTCTTCGCTGAGGAGTGCGACGCCGATCAGGCGGTCGTCGGCGTCCTCACCCTCAAACTTCATCGCGATCTTGCCGTTCGAGGGGATATTCGCGAACGCATCCATGCTGTTGCGGCGCACACTACCCTTGGCGGTGGCGAACATGACATGGAGCTGCGCCCATTCATTCTCGTCTTCCGGCAGTGGCAGCACCGTCTGGATGGTCTCGCCCTCGGCCAGCGGCAGCAGGTTGACCATCGGACGTCCGCGTGTGGCCGGCCCGCCTTCCGGCAAGCGCCAGACCTTGAGGCGATAGACCTTGCCCAGCGTCGAGAAGAACAGCACCGGCGTGTGCGTGGAGGTCACGAACAGCTCGGTGACGACGTCCTCTTCCTTGGTCGCCATGCCGGCGCGGCCCTTGCCGCCGCGATTCTGGGCGCGGAAGGTATCGAGCGGCGTGCGCTTGATGTAACCTGACATGGTCACGGTCACGACCATGTCTTCGCGCTCGATCAGATCCTCATCCTCAATGCCGTCGGCAGCGGGGGCGAGGGTGGAGCGACGCGGCGTGGCGAATTCAGCTTCGATCGCATCGAACTCGGCGCGCATCACCTCGAACAGGCGAACGCGGCTGGCGAGGATCTCGAGATAGCCAGCAATCGCATCGGCCAGCCCCTTGAGCTCATTGCCGATCTCGTCGCGGCCAAGCGCCGTCAGCCGGTGCAGGCGCAGATCGAGAATGGCGCGAACCTGCGCGTCCGACAGATGATAGACGCTGCCCGAGGGCTCATCATCCGCGGCCTCGACCAGCTTGAGATAGGGCGCGATGTCCCCGATCGGCCAGGCGCGCGCCAGCAGCGCCTCGCGGGCCGCCGCCGGACTGCTCGCCCCGCGGATCATGCGCACGACTTCATCAAGATTGCTGACCGCAATGACGAGGCCGAGCAAGATGTGGGCGCGGTCCCGTGCCTTCGCCAGCTCGAACTTGGTCCGGCGCGTGATCACTTCCTCACGGAAGCGCACAAACGCCTCGATGATGTCGCGCAGCGTCAGCAGCTCCGGCCGCCCGCCACGGATGGCGAGCATATTGGCCGGGAAGCTCGACTGGGCGGGCGTGTGCCGCCACAGCTGATTGAGCACCACATCCGCCGTGGCATCGCGCTTCAGCTCGATGACGACGCGAACGCCCTCGCGGTTGGATTCATCGCGAATGTCCGAGATGCCCTCAATCCGCTTGTCCTTGGCCGCCTCGGCGATCTTTTCGACGAGACCGGCCTTGCCGACCTGGAACGGAATTTCGGTGAGGACGATCTGTTGGCGGTCCCCGCGCAGAGTCTCGATGATATGGCGCGAGCGCATGATGATCGATCCGCGCCCGGTCGTATAGGCCGAGCGGGCGCCAGACTGGCCCAGGATGAGCGCGCCGGTCGGGAAGTCCGGCCCCGGCACGATTTCCATCAGCTCTTCAGCCGAGATCGCGCCATTATCCATGTACGCCTTGCAGGCGCGCAGCACTTCGCCGAGATTGTGCGGCGGGATATTGGTGGCCATGCCGACCGCGATGCCGCCGGCACCGTTGACCAGCAGGTTCGGGAAGCGGGCAGGAAGCACCTGCGGCTCGCTCTCGCTGCCATCATAGTTCGGCAGGAAATCGACGGTGTTCTTGTCGAGATCGTCGAGCAGCGCATTGGCGACCTTGGCGAGGCGCGCCTCAGTATAGCGCATGGCCGCCGGCGAATCCGGGTCCATCGAGCCGAAATTGCCCTGACCGTCGATGAGCGGCACGCGCATCGACCAGTCCTGCGTCATGCGCGCCAATGCGTCGTAGATCGAGCTGTCACCGTGCGGGTGATATTTACCCATCACGTCGCCGACGATGCGGGCCGATTTTCGGTAGGGCTTGTTATAAGTGAAGCCCATTTCGTGGGCGCCGAACAGGATGCGGCGATGCACGGGCTTCAGCCCGTCGCGCACATCCGGCAGCGCGCGGGACACGATCACCGACATGGCGTAGTCGAGATAGCTCGACTTCATCTCATCGACGATGTTGATCGGGCTGATATCCGAGGGTTCGGCGAGGATTGTCTCGTCGCTCAAGCGTTTTCTCTTATGATTACGTGGTGGGAACTCGAAGCGGTGTGACTAGCCCGCGACTGCAGAAAAGGCCAGAGAAAAGGGCAAAATTGCACGCTGTCACGAACCGGTCGAAGCCGAATGGGGGCGGGAGCACGACGGCTTGCCGATTTCCCGTACCAACCGGCATCGCGCCCTCATGACAAGCCCCGGAACGGTGGTTATAGCGACATTCAATTCCCGTTCACGCGTGATCCTGCAGTGCAGGGCCATGAAGTCAGCGGGATCCGCGACTTGGGGGCCGAGATCTTAGTTCTGGAGGAATATTTGATGCGTCTGTTCAATACCACTGCTCTTACGATCACCCTGGCCGCGTTTGCGGCGGGCGCCTTCGCAACGGCTCCCGCATCGGCGCAGAGCCGGGATGGCAAGCAGGCCGAACAGAGTTCGGCACCCAAGATTTCGCTGAGCCGCAGCTTCCAGAAGGGAGCGGTCGAGGCCCAGGAGCTGGTCAAGAAGCAGGATTTTGCGGGCGCCAAGGCGAAACTGGACGAGATCCAGTCCACGGCCACCAAGCCCGACGATCGCTACTTCTTCGGCAGCCTGCTGCTGCAGGTCGGCATCAACCAGAAGGATGAGGCCATCCAGCGCCAGGCTCTGGAAGCGATGATCGACTCCGGCATGACGCCGGCGACCGAAGTGGCGAAGTTCCACTATTTCGTCGGCCAGTTCGCCTTCAACGCCAAGCAATATGATCAGGCCCGCACGCACTTCCAGTCGGCGATCGATGGCGGCTACGGCGGCCCCACGCCCGACGTGCTGATCGCCAACACCTATTTCAACGAGGCGCAGGACCAGATCGTCAACAACCAGTTCACCGATGCCGGCAAGGCCAAGGTGGAGCAGGGCCTGCCGCACCTCAAGCGCGCGATCGAACTGCAGAAGGCATCCGGCCAGCCTGTCGATGCGAGCTGGTACAACAAGGGCCTGAGCATGGCGGTGTTCGCCAAGTCGCCGACCCTCTCCGACTGGACCAAGCTGGCACTGCCGGTCAGCGGCACCCCGGACAACTGGGCGCTGGTGCTGCGGATGTTGCAGGACGAATATCCCAATGCGACCCGCGACGAGAGCATCGACATCATGCGTCTGATGGCGGCCACCAAGTCGCTCAAGAGCGCCTATAACTACAATGAATATGCAGAGGCGGCCAATCGCCTCGGCCTGCCCGGCGAGGTCAAGGCAGTGATCGATCAGGGTCGCTCCAGCGGCGTTCTGAGCGGCACCACGCTGTCCGACCTCTATCAGGTCGCGACCAGCGGGATCACGCAGGATCGCGCGTCGCTTGCAACCTCTGAGAAGAGCGCCGCGTCCGCCGCTACTGGCAAGCCCGCCGCCAACACCGCCAGCGCCTTCATGAGCTATGGCGACAATGCCAAGGCCGTGACCCTGTATCGCCTCGCGCTGCAGAAGGGCGGCGTGGACGCGGACGAGGTGAACACACGCCTCGGCATCGCGCTCGCTCGGTCGGGCGACAAGGCCGGTGCTCTGGAGGCATTCGGCAAGGTCAGCGGCACCGGCGTGCGCAAGCGGACCGCCGACCTCTGGACGGTTTGGCTGAACAGCTCCAACGCCTGAACCCCTGCGGTTCGATTGAAAAAAGTTAGAATGCCGGCGGCTCTGTCGCCGGCATTTTTATTGGGCGTTGGACGGACTGCCTCAGCCCTCAGCCACGCCCGGGCTCAGCGGCCGACCGGCACCCCTGGCAGGTTCTTGGACGTGCGGATCGTCAACGACGTCTTCACGCTGGCCACATTGGGCGCTTGCGTCAGCTGCGAGGTGAGGAACTGCTGAAAGCTGCGCAGGTCCTGCGCCACCACCTTGAGGATGAAATCGATCTCGCCGTTCAGCATGTGGCATTCGCGGACCTCCGGCAGCGCCGCGACATGGGCCTCGAACGCCTGCAAATCCTCTTCCGCCTGACTTTTCAAGCTGACCATGGCGAACACCGTCGTCGTGTAGCCCAAGGCGACCGGATCGAGATGGGCGTGATAGGAGGCGATGAAGCCGCGATCCTCCAGGCTTTTCACCCGGCGCAGGCAGGGCGGGGCGGTCAGGCCGACGCGCCGTGCCAGCTCGACATTGGTCAGGCGGCCATCCTCCTGAAGCAGGTCGAGCAATTTGACGTCGGTCTCATCCAGCGAACTACCGGGCATAGAGGACATTTCCTTTCACGGCAGATGTTCTTGCAGACATATAATGTCGCTGCAACGTAATTGTCCCACAATGCAACGTCCCATTTTTTAACGCTAGGCGGGTGGGTTTACCATCAGTACACGCGGTTCCGTTACAGGGGCCAACTGAATGCGTTTCAACGATCTTCTGCGGACGGTGCTGGCCAATGGCGGCGAGGGCACAGGTGCCGCCGTGACGCGCTGGCGCCAGTGCATGGATCTGCTTGCCCAATATGATGTCTCCGGCGCGGAAACCCAGAAGCTTTCACCGGACGAGGCGCACACCATCCTGACCATCCTGCAGGAGGCCCGGCCGAAGGTGAGCTTGGAAGGCCGCATCGCATCCGTCGTGGAGCTTGGGTCCAGACTCCGCTCGCCCACGCTGGTGCAATGGTTGGCGGGCGACCATCCTTCGGTTGTCGTGGCGATGATGAAGTCGGTCCGGCTGACCGGCGAAGACTGGGCCGCGATCATACCGCATCTGGGTCCGCTGGCGCGCAGTGTTCTGCGTCGCCGTCCGGATCTGCCGGAAGCCGCAATGGCCGCGTTACGACGCTTCGGCGAAGTCGATCTGTCGCTGCCGGCGGCCGAGGTTCGGCAGGCGGAAGCAGAGACGTTGAGTGCGGACCGGGTCGCTGGGACCGACGAGCTTGATCGCTCGGGCAGCACAGACGAGGCAAGCCAGATCGGCCGTCTCGTTGCGCAGATCGAGCGGTTTAAGAAGGCGAACCCGTTCAAGGCGGCCGGCGCCGCTGACCCGGTGCCGGATGCAGTCCAGCAAGAGTCTCGGGTCCAGAATACGCCGGACGCCGATGTCGACAGCTTTCAGTTCGAGACCGATGCTTCGGGCCTCGTTCGCCTGACCGACGGCGCATTTCCCGAAGCGATCATTGGCCTGAGCATTGCGACGCCGGGCGTGGATGTCAGCCATGGAGTGGATGGCGCCACGCTTGGGGCATTTCGGCACCGCGCCGCATTCGAGAATAGCCGCCTGACCTTGCAGGACGGTGCGCTGGCGGGCGAATGGCGCATCTCTGGCGAACCGCATTTTGACCGGCAGAGCGGTCGCTTCCGGGGCTATACCGGCATTGCCCGGCGTGAGCGGCGGTTCGAGGCGCCGGTTCGCCCCATCGACACGCAGCCGAGCGACGAGGGCACCACGCTCTCCGCCACCAGCACGCGGCAACTGATCCATGAGCTGCGCACGCCGTTGAACGCCGTTCAGGGCTATGGCGAAATGATAGAAGCGCAGATCCTGGGCCCGGTCCCTGAGGTCTATCGCGACATCGCCCGGGCCATCCTAGCGGATGCACGGGCATTGCTGACGACCTTCGACGATCTCGACGCGGCAAGCCGACTGGAGCGGGGAGACCTCTCGGCCCAGCAGGATGATGTCGATCTGACCGCTGCCCTGCATAGGGTGGTGGACGCCGCCGGCTTTGGCCAGGCCGTCAATCTCTCGGTCGAGAGCGGCTCCAGCCTTGTGCATGGCGACCGCAACCAGATCGAACGCATGTTGAATCACCTGATCCGCATCGGCCATGCCGGTTTGGCTGCGGGGGAACAGCTTGTCCTGTGCGTCTGTCCGGCGCCGGAGCGCGCCTCCGTGAGCTTGACGATGAGTCGCCCGACGGCCTTGCGCGGCATCGAGGCGCGCGCCTTTCTCGAACAGGGTTATGTGGTCGAGCAGCGCCTCTATGGCGACACGCCGCCGCTCGGCCTTGCGTTCACCCTCAAACTGGTGCGGGGAATCGTCCGCCATCTCGGCGGGGAGTTCGCCATCACGGCACAGGCCTTTGGCATCGTGCTTCCGACCGCGCCCGAGGCCTATCGCGAGCAGGGCCATAACGGCTGATCCGACGCCTGTTCGCTCCGCTCGCCACCATGCATCAAGACTTGCCAAGCAGGATCGCCGCAAGCTAACGCGCCCAGAGCCGGCGCCATGCGCTGCGGTGGAGAATGGGGCCTGTAGCTCAATGGTTAGAGCTGGCCGCTCATAACGGCTAGGTTGCGGGTTCGAGTCCTGCCGGGCCCACCATCCATCGAAGAGCGGACGTTGCTGCGCCTTGCGCTTGCCGCAAAGGCAGAGCGACCGCCCGGCCCAATCATGGCCGCGCGGGTTATGATATTCAGAAAATAAGGGAAAAGTGGTCGGGGAGACAGGATTCGAACCTGCGACCCTCTGCTCCCAAAGCAGATGCGCTACCAGGCTGCGCTACTCCCCGATCCAGGGCGGGCCTTAGCTTTCGCTTTGCCCTTGATGCAAGCACAAAGGCCGCGCCGATGCCGGATGTGCCCGGTGGCGAGGCGGCGATGATCGCAAGGAGATCACCGGTGCCTGTAACTGGCGGGCACGATCCAAACGGCAGAGCCGGCGACCGTACCACCAAATGTAAAGGCGGCGCCGATGATCGACGCCGCCCTTGAACAATGCGCAGAAGCGCAGTCGCAGATTACTCTGCTGCGTTCGCCGCGTTGTTCGAGACGTTGGCGAGGTTGTCCATCGCGTTCGCAGCATTGTCAGCAGCGTTGGCAGCGGCGTCCAGCTCGTTCACAACCAGCTCGTTGGAGACGTTGTTGGTCTCAGCAGCCGGCTTCTCGCCGCACGCTGCAAGGCTCATGAGCGCGATCGCGGCGCCGGCCACAGCAAACTTCTTCATATTATTAGGCTCCCATAGCAAAGGTCGTGCACAGCAAAGGGCACGAGCGGCCCAATTAACGCATGCCGCAGGGAAATCAATAGCCTTATCAACCAAAGTGCTTGGCAATAAGGGACGGTTTTTCGCGTGGGACAGCGCTTTGATGGTGATGGGGCGAAGAGCGGCGGAGCGGGACAACCCGGGATTTGCCAATGGACCCGCCGTAAGCTAACCGGGCGCCAATTCAAAGACACTCCATTCCGCTCAAGAGGACCGTTTCCCAATGGCCGTCCAGTACAGCTTTGTCATGAAGGGTCTGACCAAGACCTTCCCCGGCGCAAACAAGCCGCTTTTCAATAACATCCACCTTCAGTTCCTGCCGGGAACGAAGATCGCGATCATCGGCGTCAACGGCGCCGGTAAATCGACGCTGATGAAGGTGATGGCCGGCATCGACAATGATTACACGGGCGAGGCCTGGGCCGCTGAGGGGATTCGCGTCGGCTATCTGCCGCAGGAGCCGCAGCTCGACCCCGACAAGACGGTGATCGAGAATGTGAAGGACGGCGTGCGGCCTGTCGCCGATCTGGTCGACCGGTTCAACGAGATCAGCGCGATCATGGGCGATCCGCCGGAAGATTGCGATTTCGATGCGCTGATGACGGAGATGGGCGAGCTTCAGGAGAAGATCGACGCGGTCGACGGCTGGACGCTCGACAATCAGCTTGAGATCGCCATGGAGGCGTTGCGCTGCCCGCCGGGCGACTGGAGCGTCGACAATCTCTCGGGCGGTGAGAAGCGCCGTATCGCCCTGTGCCGCCTGCTGCTGGAAAAGCCGGACATCCTGCTGCTCGACGAGCCGACCAACCACCTCGATGCCGAGAGCGTCCAGTGGCTGGAGCAACACCTGATCAACTACACCGGCAACGTGATTCTCGTCACCCACGACCGCTACTTCCTAGACAATGTCGTCGGCTGGGTGCTGGAGCTGGATCGCGGCCGGGGCATCCCCTTCGAGGGCAATTATTCGAGCTGGCTAGACGCCAAGGCCAAGCGCATGGCGCAGGAAGAGCGTGAGGATGCGGGCCGCCAGAAGGCGATCAAGGAGGAGCTGGAGTGGATCCGGCAGTCGCCCAAGGCGCGCCAGACCAAGAGCAAGGCGCGTATCCGGGCGTTCGACGAACTGGTCGAGAAGCAGGAGAATCGCGCGCCGGGCAAGGCCCAGATCGTCATCCAGACACCCGAGCGCCTTGGCGGCAAGGTGATCGAGGCCAAGAACCTCACCAAATCCTATGGCGACAAGCTGCTGTTCGATGATCTCTCCTTCACGCTGCCGCCGGGCGGCATTGTCGGCGTGATCGGCCCGAACGGCGCGGGTAAATCTACGCTGTTCCGGCTCATCACCGGGCAGGAACAGCCCGATTCGGGCAGCATCGAAGTCGGGCCGACCGTGCGCCTGGGCTATGTCGACCAGAGCCGCGATGCGCTCGATCCGAATCATAACGTCTGGGAAGAAATCTCCGGCGGGCATGATCTGATGACCATCGGCAAGCATGAGTTGCAGACGCGCGCCTATGTCGGCGCCTTCAACTTCAAGGGGCCGGACCAGCAGAAGAAGGTCGGCCAGCTATCGGGCGGTGAGCGCAACCGCGTCCACATGGCCAAGATGCTCAAGGAGGGTGGCAACGTCCTCCTGCTCGACGAACCGACCAACGACCTCGACGTCGAGACGCTGCGCGCGCTGGAAGACGCGCTCGAGAACTTCGCCGGCTGCGCCGTAGTCATCAGCCACGATCGCTTCTTCCTCGACCGCCTGGCGACTCACATCCTCGCCTTCGAGGGCAACAGCCATGTCGAATGGTTCGAAGGCAATTTCGAGGCCTATGAGGAAGACAAGCGCCGCCGCATGGGCGACGCGGCGGATCGGCCGACGCGACTCGCTTACAAGAAGCTGACCCGCTAGCGGAGGCTTGCAGGAGGGGCAGGGAGCTCGGTGGGTCAGAGACTCATCGCCGCTCCCGTCAGGCCGCTCGGCTGCCCCTTACTGGAGAATCGGACCCGGTCTGGTGCTCCGGCGGATTGCTTTTGACGGACAAGGGGTCGCCACCATGCTGGCGATTTGTACCAGCTGCTTCACGAGCGTCCGCCGACTCAGCGCGGATCGACCCAATGGCGAGGGCGCTGGATGTCGGCGTGACGCCGGGCTAGGCATTGCGCCATTGGCCGTTGGCGATGACCGGCAGGCCCTCGACACTGCGATTATACTCATAGGTCCAGACCCGGCGCCCACTGTCCAGCAGGTCAACCTCGATGCGGCGATACTCTGACGCACCGGGCTTCTCGGGGTCGTACAACTCGTAGACATCCATTTTCTCGAGCAGCACTGGGTCGCGGATGCCGATCAGTTCGCCATGCACCACGCCGGACTCGCCCGTGACCAACCCGGGATAATCGCCCAAATGATAGAGCCGGCCGACAACCCGATCCGGCCCGATACGGCGAACGCCGCCCTCCATGCCGAGCGCCGCGAAGCCCGGTCCGCCTGTCATCAATAGTCCGTAGACGAAGAAGGCGACTTCTGTGTCCATTGCCTATTCGAACGGAGCGAAGTCGCCGCTCTGCTCATCGAGCACATGCAGGACGCCATCGGATATGGCGAAGAATGCGCCTCGCAGGGCCAGCGCACCGCTGGCTTCCTTTTCCGCGATCCACGGGAACGTGCGCAGATTAGCGAGGCTGACCTTGACGGCCGCCAGTTCCATCGCCCGGCCCGCCGCGCCGCCATGGTCGCTGCCATGCGTCGCGACGACCTCTGCCCGCGCATCATCGAGCAGGGATATCCAGTTCGCGATGAACCCGCCCTCGCCGGGCGCCGCATCGTGCATGGCCCGGGTGAGCGCCGCGTTGCAGCCGCCGCACATGCCGTGGCCCATCACAAGAATTTCCCCCACGCCGAGGAACTGCACGGCGAACTCGACGGCAGCGGAGACGCCGTGCCGCCCGGGATTGGTCTCGAACGGCGGGACTAGCGCCGCCACGTTGCGGACGACGAAGATTTCCCCGGGACTGGTGTCGAAAATCTGGGTCGGATCGACGCGGCTATCCGAACAGGCGATCACCATAACGCGCGGGCTCTGGCCCTCGCTCAGTTCCGCCCAGCGCGTGCGCTGTTCAGACCAGTCCTGACCGCGAAACCGGCGATATCCTTCGAGCATGTCTGAAAACTGTACCATGGCAATTTCTTTGCCGATGATCGTGGGGGCTGGCAAGCGGGCTTTGCGGTCGCTATCTGGGCGGCATGAACGATCTCTCGTCCGATCCCGCAGGCTTCCGCCCGCGCAAGCCCGACTGGATCCGCGTCAAGGCGCCGGTGAGCGCCGGTTACGAAGCCACACGCAAGCTGATGCGCGACAAGGGGCTGGCGACGGTCTGTGAAGAAGCGGCCTGCCCGAACATCGGTGAGTGCTGGACCAAGAAGCATGCCACGGTGATGATCCTGGGCGACACCTGCACGCGGGCCTGCGCCTTCTGCAATGTGAAGACCGGGATGCCCCGGCCCGTCGATCCGCGCGAGCCGCAGAATCTGGCCGATGCCTGCGCCGAAATGGGCCTTGAGCACATCGTCGTGACGTCGGTGGACCGCGATGATCTGGCCGATGGCGGGGCAGGGCAGTTCGTGAAGGTGATCGAGGCGTTGCGCCGCACCACGCCGGAAACGACGATCGAAATTCTGACGCCGGATTTCCGCAACAAGCATGAGGCCGCCGTGGAGGCCATCGTCGCGGCGCGGCCGGATGTGTATAATCACAATCTCGAGACGGTGCCCCGGCTGTATCCCACGATCCGCCCCGGCGCGCGCTACTATGCCTCGCTTCGGCTGCTGGAGACGGTGAAGCGCCTCGATCCCTCGATCTTCACAAAGTCCGGCATCATGCTCGGCCTTGGCGAGCAGCGGCTTGAGGTCCATCAGGTGATGGACGACATGCGTTCGGCGGATATCGATTTCCTGACCATGGGCCAGTATCTGCGCCCGACGCCAAAGCAC
Organism: Sphingobium sp. B12D2B; assembly: GCF_025961775.1. Taxonomy (NCBI): domain Bacteria; kingdom Pseudomonadati; phylum Pseudomonadota; class Alphaproteobacteria; order Sphingomonadales; family Sphingobiaceae; genus Sphingobium; species Sphingobium sp. B12D2B. The sequence continues at coordinate 1,916,501 of NZ_JAOQOH010000001.1, read as the reverse complement.
GCTGCCGTCGCGGAGTTCGTGACCCCGCAGGCGTTCAAGGCTTATGCCGCCATCGCGCGTGCGAAGGGCTTCCTGCAGGTCGCTTCCAGCCCGCTGACCCGCTCAAGCTATCATGCCGGCGACGACTTTGCCCAGATGCGCGCCGCGCGCGAAACCGCGCTCGCCAAAGCCGCGATGAAAAGCAGCCTGTGAACCCCCATGCCCAAGCATAACGAAACCCGCCATCTGCCTTACTCGCCCGAACAGATGTTCGATCTGGTGGCTGACGTCGCGTCTTATCCGGAGTTCCTGCCCTGGGTCAGCGCCATGCGGGTCCGCTCGAACAGCGACACGGAGATGCTGGCGGACATGGTCGTGGGCTTCAAGGGGCTGCGGGAGACCTTCACCTCGCGCGTCGTGAAGGAGCGGCCGCACCATGTGCATGTCGATTATGTCGACGGGCCGTTGCGCCATCTCTCCAACGACTGGCGTTTCCGGCCGGACGGGGAGGGCGGGGTGCTGATCGACTTCGAAGTCGATTTCGCGTTCAAGAGCCGCATGTTCGAAATGCTGGCCGGCCAGGTGTTCGACCGGGCGCTGCGCAAGATGATCGGCGCTTTTGAAGAGCGGGCGGCGGCCCTTTACGGCGCCGATGCCTCGGGCAGCAGCAGTTCGAGCGCACATAGCGCCGCCTGAAGCCGCACTTTCGCGCGGCCTTCATCCTCAAATTTCCGCAAGTCAGCGACGGCATCGGCATCCTGCATGCCTTTTTCCGCGCGGGCGAACACGACCGTCCCCACCGGCTTCAGCTCCGTTCCCCCATCGGGACCGGCCACGCCGGTGATCGAGACGGCGACATCGGCGCCCGTCCGGTTGAGGGCACCATGCGCCATTGCCCAAGCGGTGGCGATGGAGACCGCCCCGAAGGCATCGATCACATCTTCGCTCACACCGAGCAGCTTGACCTTCTGCGCGTTGGAGTAGGTCACGAAGCCTGCCTCGAACACGGCGGACGAGCCCGGAATTTCGGTCAATGCAGCCGCGACGAGTCCCCCGGTGCAGCTCTCCGCTACCGCCACAGTGCGGCCAATGGCGCGATTTTCCGCGATAACGCGGCGGGCCAGAGCAACGAGTTCGGGCGGCAGCACGCCATCGGCTTTGTTCAGGGTCGACTCACTCATGATCGTCCACGCATGATCGCATCGAGTGGAAAAGCCAACGCCAATAATGATGGCCTCGATGAGCGGGAACGGTGGCGGGCCGCAGTTGGTTGCCTTGGGGCCGCGTCACGATGCCGCTTCAGCATCGTCGTCCGGCAGGCGCAGGGTGACCACCGCCTGCGCCGCGATGCCCTCGCCGCGGCCGGTCAGCCCCAGTCGCTCGGTCGTGGTGGCCTTCACGCTGATCCGGGCTTCCTGCAACATCATGATCTCCGCCAAGCGGGCGCGCATCGTCCCGCGACGCGGCCCGATCTTGGGTGCCTCGCAAATGATCGTCACGTCGACATGATCGATCCGACCGCCGCGCGCCGACACGCGATCGCAGGCGAAGGCCAGGAACCGATCCGAAGCCGCGCCCTTCCATTGCGGGTCGCTGGGTGGAAAATGGCTCCCGATATCCCCCTCCGCCAGCGCGCCAAGTATCGCATCGACCAGCGCATGGATCGCCACGTCGGCATCGCTATGGCCGGAGAGGCCATGACTGTGGGGGATCTGCACGCCGCACAGCCAGAGATCTTCGCCTTCCACAAGGCGATGCACATCGAAACCCATGCCCACGCGCGTGCTCATGCCGGCCGTCAATATTCGCTCCATCCGTTCGTGATCGCCCGGTCCCGTGATCTTCTCAAGCGCGCTGTCGCCTGGCACCAATGCCACGTCGATGCCCGCGCGCCGCAACATCTGCGCGTCGTCGGTCGGTTCTTCGGGGCCCGTCCACTGCTGATGGGCGGCCATGAGCGCAGCAAAATCGAAGCCCTGCGGAGTCTGCACGCGCGCGAGGGTCGACCGATCGACCACCTGGCCGGCCTCGTCGCCACCGGAGCGCACCAGCGTGTCGACCACCGGGAGTACCGGAACCACGCATCGCGCGCCATCGGCGAGTGCGCCGAGCACGCGGTCGATGACGGCAACCGGAAGCAGCGGTCGGGCGCTGTCATGAACGAGCACATGGGCTGCACCGGGCTCGCTGCCGGCCAACGCCTCAAGACCTGCGCGAACCGATAGGCGCCGGCTGCTGCCCCCTGCGACGATCGTCAGGCCTTCCGCGCGGGGACCGAGCAGGCTGCGCATCGCATCCTCGCTGCCTGGCGGCACGACGAGCGCCATAGGGCCAACGCCGGGATGGGCGCGCAACGCATCCAGCGCATGGGCCACAACCGGCTTGCCGGCGAGCGTTCGCACCTGCTTGGGTGTCTCGTGACCGGTGCGCAAGCCGGCACCGGCAGCGAGCAAAATCGCGGCTGACAGGCCTGCGCGAGGGGCTTGATCGGGCATGGAGGCGCGCTTAGCGCACGGCTTGCTTGCCCGCCAGCGTCATTCGCGGTAAGGGCTGCCTGTTTTTTAGGCAACATTCCGGTCATGACGCTGCTCAAACCCATCCAGATCGGTCCCGTGCGGATCGAGACACCGGTCGTTCTTGCGCCCATGACGGGCGTGACTGACATGCCGTTCCGCACGCTCGTGCGGCGCTATGGATCGGGCCTTAACGTCACCGAAATGATCGCCTCGCCCGCGATGATCCGCGAGACGCGGCAATCGCTGCAGAAGGCCGCCTGGCACCCGGTCGAGGAACCGGTGTCGCTTCAGCTCGCCGGCTGCCAGCCCGCTGAAATGGCTGAGGCAGCCAAGCTCAATGCCGATCGAGGCGCGGCCATCATCGACATCAACATGGGTTGCCCGGTCAAGAAAGTGGTGAATGGCGATGCCGGCTCAGCGCTGATGCGCGACCTGCCGCTCGCTGCCCGACTGATCGAAGCGACCGTGAAGGCGGTCGATGTGCCGGTGACCGTCAAGATGCGGATGGGCTGGTGCCATGACAGCCTGAACGCGCCGGAGCTTGCGCACATCGCCGAGGATCTCGGGGCCAAGCTGATCACGGTTCACGGGCGGACCCGCAACCAGATGTACAAGGGCAGCGCGGACTGGGCGTTCGTGCGCCGCGTCAAGGATGCGGTGAGGTTGCCCGTCATCGTGAATGGCGACATCTGCTCGCTCGACGACGCGCGCACCGCGCTGGCGCAGAGCGGTGCCGATGGCGTGATGATCGGGCGCGGCGCCTATGGCAGGCCCTGGCTACTGGGGCAGGTTATGCAGGGGCTGGTGAGCGGCCGGACCGTTGAGAACCCCGACATTGCCGAGCAATATGCCGTGATCGTCGAGCATTATCGCGCGATGCTGGATCACTATGGTGAGACGACCGGCGTCAATATGGCCCGCAAGCATCTCGGCTGGTACACCAAGGGCCTGCCCGGCTCGGCCGAGTTCCGCAACATGGTCAATCAGGTGCCGGATGCGGCGACCGTGCTCGATATGCTGGAGCGCTTCTACGCCCCGTTCGTGACGCACCCTGAACGGCTCGATCAGGAACCGGAACAGGCCAGGAATGCAGCCTGAGGCCGATTTCAGGGCTGGGGCGGATGCGAATGCACCGACCCGATCCCTGCCTGCCGCTGCCGAAATCGTCTCCGCGCATCCCGTCGCGACATTGATGATCGATCCGGACGGCCGGATCGTCCTGGCTAATGCCCGCGCAGAGAATCTGCTCAATATGGCCCGCTCGGCACTGGTCGGCAGCGCCATCGGGCGTGTGCTGCGCATTGCCGATCCACGCGTCGATGCGGCGATCTGGATGACGGACAAGCCGCTGTCTGCCTATGATATTCAGGTCCATGCCGGGCGGAATGAAGCGCTGGAGATGGATATTCTCATTCATCCGCTGCTGGAGGACGATCGCTGGCGGATCGTCGCCCTGCATGTCCATGGCCAATCGCAGGCGCTCGGCACCCGCCGCACGTCGATGGGCGTGCGCTCGGCGACCGGCGCGGCAGCGATGCTCGCTCATGAGATCAAGAACCCGCTTTCGGGCATTCGCGGCGCGGCGCAATTGCTGGAGGGCGATGCCGGGGAGGCAACCCGGCCGCTCACCAAGCTGATCTGCGACGAGGTGGACAGGATCGCCGCCCTGATCGACCGGATGCAGCATTTCACCAGCAATCAGCCGCTCGAATGCCGACCGGAGAATATCTATCCGCTGCTCGACCGGGCCGTGGAACTGGCGTGCGCCGGGTTCGCCCGCAATTGCACGATCACCCGCACCTATGACCCGTCTCTCCCATTCGCACAGGTGAATGGCGACGCGCTGGTGCAGATCATGCTCAATCTGGTCAAGAATGCGGTGGAGGCCGTGGATGGCATGGCGGATGGCGCGGTTCAGGTCGCGACCGCTTATCGCCATGGCCTGTCGGTGATGGGCGCGCGCGGCAAGGGCGCCGCACCGCTGCAGATCGAGATTCAGGTGATCGACAATGGCCCCGGCGTGCCGGACAATATTCGCGATGTGCTGTTTAACCCCTTCATTTCCAACAAGCGCAGCGGACAGGGCCTTGGCCTAGCGCTGGTCGACAAGCTGGTGCGCGATATGAACGGCCTTGTGCAATATGAGCGCGACAAGGTGGCCGGGCGGTCGATCTTCCGGGTTCTCCTGCCCATGGGAGGGAGCCTATGACGCGCCTGACCGGCAAGGTTCTGGTGGTCGATGACGATCCGGCGATCTGCATGGTCGTCAGCGAGGCGCTCAAGCGGCAAGGCCACATCATCCGCACCGCCGGCTCGATAGCCGAGCGCCATGAGGCGCTGGCGAGCTTCACGCCCGATGTGCTGATTACCGACGTGATCCTGCCGGACGGCGATGGTCTCGATGATGTCGGCAATATTCTGGCTTCCGAGCCTGACCTCAAGGTCATCATCCTCTCGGCGCAGAACACGCTCAACACGGCCGTACGCGCCACGGGGCAGGGGGCATTTGAATATCTGCCCAAGCCGTTCGATCTGAATGAGCTTAGCCGCGCGGTAGCCGAAGCCCTCAGTGTTCGGGCCAAGGGCAAGCTGGCGGAACCCGCGGCTGGTGAGGGCACGGACGACGGCCTGCCCCTCATCGGGCGCTCGCCGCAGATGCAGGAGGTCTATCGCACGATCGCGCGGGTGGTGGGCAATGATCTCAACATTCTGGTTTTAGGCGAATCCGGCACCGGCAAAGAACTGGTGGCCGAGGCGATCCACAGCCTGGGGCCGCGCCGCAATGAACCCTTTGTGGCCATCAACATGGCTGCCATTCCCCGTGAGCTGATCGAGGCCGAACTGTTCGGATACGAAAAGGGCGCGTTTACGGGTGCCTTCGCCCGAACGGCGGGCCGGTTCGAGCAGGCCGAGCGCGGCACGCTGTTTCTCGACGAAATCGGCGACATGCCGATGGATGCGCAAACGCGGCTGCTGCGGGTGCTCCAGTCCGGCGAAATCACGACGGTGGGCGGCACGAGGCCGGTGCGGGTGAACGTGCGCATCATTGCCGCCACCAATCAGGATCTGCCAACCCTGATTAGCGAAGGCCGGTTCCGCGAAGACCTGTTCTACCGGCTCAACGTCGTGCCGATTCGCCTGCCGGCGCTGCGCGAGCGAACGGGTGATGTCGCAATCCTCGCGCGGCATTTCCTCGATCAGGCGGTCTTCGAGGGGTTGCCGAGCAAGCTGCTCTCCGAGCAAGCCGCCGCGCTGCTCGAGCGCTATGACTGGCCGGGCAATGTGCGCGAACTCCAGAACCTGATGAAGCGTCTGACCGTGCTCACGCGCGATCAGGAAATTCAGGTCCAGCATGTCCGCCAAGTGCTGCGCGTGCAGGACAGCGTGGGCGACCCGGCCGACAGCAGCGCCGCCGATCTGGCGGAAGCGGCGCGGCGCTGGGCGCGGGATCACCTCGCGGTCGGCGGCAATGCGAGTCCTTGCGAGCTTTACGACCGGCTGCTCGACGTCATCGAACCTGTGCTCCTGAGTGAAGTTCTCGCCGCAATGGATGGCAATCAAATCAGGGCGGCGGCCACACTGGGGCTCAATCGCAACACCTTGCGCAAGAAGCTTAACCACTATGATATCGACCCCACCATGCCGCTGCGCCATCGCTGATTGCGGTGCGATAGACCGGGGCCGGCCAGCGCCGTAACTTCCACCGTGGCGCGTTAAGCGTGTTTGCTCCGCCACGCTGATGTTGTATCGGTGCCACGATGGATCAAAGATCGACCGTGCTGGACAATGTAAGCGATCCGTCGCGGCCGTTGCGCATCTGGCAGCGGCTCAGTCGTCTGGCTGTTCCGCTCACAGCGGGGGTCTTTGTCGCCACGGCGGGGTTCACCTGGTGGTTGCTCACGCGTCCGCAGGATGATGATACATTGCTCAGCGCCGCCGTGGTGGCGCTGCTGCTGGTCCTCAATCTTCTCCCCGCTATTCTGCTGCTCGTTCTGCTTGGGCAAAGGATCGCCCGTCGGCGCGCCAATCGCAGTCTCGTGGGCGGCAACGGGCGTCTGCACGTCCGCCTCGTCGCCCTGTTCTCGGTGATCGCGAGCCTTCCGCTCCTGCTGGTGGTGATCTTTGCCTCGCTGCTCTTCCAATATGGTGTGCAGTTCTGGTTCTCGGCCGACGCGCGCGGCATGCTCCAGAACGCCTCTGATCTCGCGCGCGGCTATTATCAGTCCAACCTCAAGGAGTTGAGCGACGAGACCGTGACGATGGCGGGAGACCTGCGCAATTATCTCTCCCAATCAAGCATTTCCAGCCCGTCCTTCGCGGAGGGTTATATCTATCAGGTGGTCACGCGGAAACTGAACCGCTCAGCGATCATCGAGATCGGCAAGGACGGCGTCGCGCGGACGGCAGCGACGGTCGATCCGGAACGGCAGACGGCCACGGATATGCTGACGCCGGAGATCATCCGCGATCTGCGCAATGGCCAGCCCGTCGTGGTGCAGGCCAAGCCCAACCAGATCGAAGCCTTTGTGCTGCTCTATCCAGAGTCCAACACCTTCCTCTACGCCACCCGCGATTCGGCCGTTTCCGCTTTCAGCGAGATGGAGCGCGCACAGGCCGTGCTCGCCGATTATGATGAGTTTGCCGCGCGGTCCCGGCAGTTGCAGCTGCGCTTCAACATCGCGTTGTTCATCGGCACCTTGATGCTGGTGGGCACAGCAGTTTGGATTGCGCTGGCCGTGGCGGATCGACTCGTTAGACCGGTGGGAGAGCTGGTGGATGCTGCCCGGCGCGTGACGGCAGGCGATCTCTCCGCGCGGGTCACCGATTCCCACTCCCGCGATGAGCTGGGCACGCTGGCAAGCGCATTCAACCGGATGACCCAGCGGTTGGAGGCGCAGACCGGCGCGCTCGTTTCGGCCAATAATCAGCTCGCCGATCGGCGGGCGCTGATCGAGGCCGTGCTATCCGGTGTCAGCGCGGGCGTGGTGTCTGTCGACCGCGATGGCACCATCCAGATCCTGAACAGCTCGGCAGCGGGTCTGCTCGTGCGCCCCGGCGAACAGGCGGTCGGCCAAAGGCTTGCTGATGTGTCCGAAGAGCTAGCAGCGCTGATGGAGGCTGGCACCGGCGCCGACATTATCCAAATCCGCGCCCGGGGCGAAGTGCGGACCCTCGCGGTTCGGGTGGTCGTCGAGGACGGCAATCAGGTACTGACCTTCGATGATATCACCGAGCAACTGCTCGACCAGCGCCGCGCCGCCTGGTCGGATGTCGCCCGCCGCATCGCCCACGAAATCAAGAATCCGCTGACCCCGATCCAGCTCGCCGCCGAGCGGCTACAGCGGCGCTATGGCAAGGAGATCGAGTCCGACCCCAGCACCTTCCGCCGCCTGACCGAGACGATCGTGCGGCAGGTCGGCGATCTGCGCCGTATTGTCGATGAGTTTACCTCCTTCGCACGCATGCCCAAGCCCGTCTTCCGCGAGGAAGCGGTGATCGACATCGCTCGCCATGCGATGTTCCTGCATGAGGTCGCGCACCCCGAGATTACTTTCACCTTCGCTAGCGAGGAAGCCGATCCGGCCTTGGTCTGCGACCGCCGGCAGATCGGCCAGGCGCTGACCAATATCGTCAAGAACGCGGTCGAGGCCATCGAGCAGCGGCATCTTGCCGACACGCCGAAGGGGGAAGGCGATCAACCGCCCGCCAATGCCCCGCATGGCCATGTGACGATGCTCGTGCTGCGTGAGGAAGGGCAGCTCGCCATCTCCGTGACCGACGACGGCATCGGCCTGCCCGAGCAGCGCGAGCGGATCATCGAACCCTATATGACGACGCGCGCCAAGGGCACCGGCCTCGGGCTCGCGATCGTGAAGAAGATCGTCGAGGAGCATTTCGGCTCCATCACCTTCGGCGATGCCGAAAGCGGAGGCACGGTCGTGACTCTCCGCTTCGACGTGGAACGGCTGTCGCGCCTCGCAGAGGGCGACGAGAGGGCCGAGACAATATGAAAGAGACGTTGAATGGCGCTTGATGTTCTGATCGTCGATGACGAAGCCGATATCCGGGAACTGGTCGCGGGTGTCCTCGAGGATGAGGGGTTCGAGACGCGCCTAGCCGCCAATAGTGACGAGACGTTGGAAGCGCTTGCCGCGCGGCGCCCATCGCTGGTGTTGCTGGACGTGTGGCTGCAGGGGTCAAAGCTGGATGGCCTCGAACTGCTCGACATCATCAAGGAGCGAGACCCCAGCATTCCGGTGCTGATGATCTCGGGCCATGGCAATATCGATACGGCCGTCGCGGCGATCCGGCGCGGGGCGGTCGATTTCATCGAGAAGCCGTTTGAATCCGACCAGCTTCTTCACATCGTCAACCGGGCGACGGAAACCGAGCGCCTGCGCCGGGAAAATCAGGTGCTGCGCGCGCGCTTCGGACAGGAAGAGGAACTGACCGGCACCAGCAATGCGATCAACACGGTGCGTGCCACGATCAAGAAGGTCGCCGGCACCGGCAGCCGGGTGCTGATTACCGGACCGGCCGGCGTCGGCAAGGAAGTGGCGGCGCGGATGCTCCACAATTGGTCGACCCGGGCGAGCGGTCCGTTCGTGATCGTCACGGCGGCGCGGATCGAGCCGGAGCGCGCCGAAGAAGCGCTGTTCGGCGTTGAGGGTTCGGACGGGGTGATCCGGCCCGGCCTGCTGGAGCAGGCCCATGGCGGCACATTGTTCCTCGACGAAATCGCGGACATGCCCCTCACCACGCAGGGCAAGATCCTGCGGGTGCTGACCGACCAAAGCTTTACGCGCATCGGCGGCCAGCGGCAGGTGAAGGTCGACATCCGGGTCATCTCATCCACGGCCCGTGATCTCAAGGAAGAGATTGCCGAGCGGCGGTTCCGGGAAGATCTCTATTACCGGCTCAACGTCGTGCCGCTCACCCTGCCACCGCTGGCAGAACGGCGGGACGACATTCCTGGGCTGGTCGAGCATTATCTGGCGCGCTTTGCCGCCGAGCGCGGCATGGCCTCGCCGAACATGGCGCCCAATGCGATGGCCGCCCTGCAATCGGCTGATTGGCCGGGCAATGTCCGCCAGCTCCGCAATGTCGTGGAGCGCACCGTCATTCTGGCGCCGATGAATTCGGGCGGCGTCATCGAGCTGGAGATGCTGCCGGCGGAGGCCACTGGCGGCGGCGACGACAGCGGCATGTCCACCGCGATCATGGGGGCGCCGCTGCGGGAAGCGCGCGAGAATTTCGAGCGGGAGTATCTGCGCATCCAAATCAAGCGCTTTTCCGGCAACATTTCGCGGACCGCTGCGTTTATTGGCATGGAGCGGTCGGCCTTGCACCGCAAGCTGAAGTCGCTTGGCTTGGGAGATGAACGCGATAGTTGAGCACTCAGAACCTTTGTGCAGCGCAACAAACCGGGGCTGGATTTCTCCCTGGGAATCACATAGCGTGCACCAGTCACCCCACTCATGGGGCATATCGACGCTTTGACAGAGCGCGACGCGGACAGCGAGCCGCCAATAATGGAGTAGAAAATGGCCGAAAAACTCAATAACTTACAGGACATATTTCTCAACAGCCTTCGCAAGAGCAAGACCCCGGTGACCATGTTTCTGGTCAAGGGCGTCAAGCTTCAGGGCATCGTCACCTGGTTTGATAATTTCTCGGTCCTGCTTCGGCGCGACGGTCAAACCCAACTGGTCTACAAGCACGCCATTTCCACGGTCATGCCAGCGCATCCGATGGATCTCGCCAAGATTGAATCCGCTTTCTCATCAAATGAGCGCAAGCCGAAGCTTCTGCAGGAAATTTTCCTGTCGGCGGTCCATAAGTCCGGTGACCCGGTGACCATGTTCCTGGTCAACGGCGTGATGCTTCAGGGTGAGATCGCGGCTTATGACCTGTTCTGCATGTTGCTCCAGCGCGATGGCCTCGTGCAGCTCGTCTACAAGCATGCCATCTCGACCGTTCAGCCCACCCATCCGCTCGATCTCTCGGGCGAAAATGATGAAGATGAGGACTGAACAGATGGGGATGACCCATTAGTTTTCATCTCGATCAGGAAGAAGTGACGCGTGGAACGCGGGCCATCGTGGTCCACGCCGATCTCGGGCGACGCCAGCGGCGGGATGTGTCGGCCCGGCTGGAAGAAGCCAAAGGCCTCGCGCTCGCCATCGGACTGGACGTGTGCGGGACCGCGGCGTTCCGCGTGCGACAGTCCCGCCCTGCCACGCTGTTCGGCTCCGGGCAGGTGGAAGAAATCGCCGCACTGGCCGCGCGCGAGCAGGCCGAGCTCATCGTCGTCGATAATAATCTGACGCCGGTCCAGCAGAGCAATCTAGAGAAGAATTGCGCCGCCAAGGTCATCGACCGCACCGGCCTTATCCTCGAGATTTTCGGCGAGCGCGCCGCCACGGCCGAGGGACGGTTGCAGGTCGAGCTGGCGCATCTCGATTATCAGGCCGGCCGGCTGGTGCGCAGCTGGACGCACCTTGAACGGCAGCGGGGCGGCTTTGGCTTTCTTGGCGGCCCCGGCGAAACGCAGATCGAGGCCGACCGGCGGATGATCCGCGATCGCATGGCCCGCATCCGGCGCGAGCTTGAGCAGGTCACGCGAACCCGTGGGCTCCATCGTGCCCGGCGCCAGCGCGCGCCTTGGCCGGTGATCGCGCTCGCCGGCTATACCAATGCGGGCAAATCGACCTTGTTCAATCGCCTGACCGGATCGGCGGTGGTCGCGCAGGACATGCTTTTCGCCACGCTCGACCCCACGATGCGGCAGATTAGCCTGCCGGGCATCGACAAGGCTATTCTGTCGGATACGGTGGGCTTCGTGTCGGATCTGCCGCACCAGCTCGTCGCAGCGTTCCGCGCAACGCTGGAAGAGGTGCTGTCCGCCGATCTCATCCTCCATGTGCGTGATATCGCGCATCCCGACAGCGACGCGCAGAAAGCCGATGTGCTGGACGTGCTGGCCGATCTGGGCGCGGTCGCCGGTGAGGACGACGATGCGCCCGTGGATAGCGCCGTGCCGGTGCTGGAAGTCTGGAACAAGGTCGATCTGATCGACGATCCCGACCATCAGGCCGCGATCCGCAACCGGGCTGAGCATGAGCCCGATGTCGCCCTTGTTTCCGCGCTGACGGGCGAGGGGATCGAGGCGCTACGCCGACGCCTTTCCGATATCCTCGGCAAGAGTCACCGGCGCTACGAGTTCGATCTGAGCGGACGTGAAGGCGCGGCGCTTGCCTGGCTTCATGCCCATGGCGAAGTGCTGTCGGAAGCGGCGGAGGCCGACGGGGCCGAGGTCACCATCCACGTTTCTGTGCGAATGGAGCCGGCCGATTATGATCGCTTCGTGCGCGTGCATGGCGACCAGGCCGGGCTGATCGCCTGAGGGTCGCTTTCAACGCTCGGCGCGCTTGATCTTCTGCCAGAGCGCTTCCTTTTCATCCAGAGACAAGCCGGGAAATGCCTTGCCCGCATCGGCTTCCATGGCGCGGAACCGCCGCTCGAACTTCCCGCTCGCCCGGCGGAGCGCCGTCTCGGGATCGACATGATGATGCCGCGCGAGATTGACGGCGGCGAACAACAGGTCGCCGATCTCGTCATCTAACTCTGCCTGATCGGTGGCCTGTTCGACCTCCTCCAGCTCTTCCAGCACCTTGGCGCGCACATCTGCGATGTCATCCCAATCGAACCCGACGCGCGCGGCACGGTTCTGGATTTTCTCCGCCCGCGAGAGCGCGGGCAGGGAGAGGGCAACCCCTGACAAGGCCGAGCGGTCCTCCGAGGGCTTGCCGGCGCGCTCTGCAGCCTTGATCTCATCCCAACCGGGCGAGACCGACCCTGGCGCCGCAAAAACATGCGGATGGCGCCGCAACATCTTCTCGCAAATCGCGGAGATGACATCGGAAAGATCGAAGGCCTTTTGCTCCGAAGCCATCTGGCTGTGAAACACGACCTGAAACAGCAGATCGCCCAGCTCATCCTTGAGCGCCGCCATATCGCCGGACTCGATGGCGTCGGCGACCTCATAGGCCTCCTCGATCGTGTAAGGCGCGATGGTGGCGAAGGTCTGGGCGACATCCCACGGACAGCCATCATCCGGATTGCGAAGCCGAGCCATGATGTCCTGAAGCGGTGCGATGTCTGCGGGTGTCTTGCTCAATGAAGGTTCCGTCACGATAGGATAGCTCGCCAGACGGTAGACAGGTCGATGTCCAAACTCCAGCGTCGACCGGAAAGAGCCCCCATCGGGCAGGGAGCCACCTTAAAAGTGGACCCGATTTTTCTTTTTTTATGAATGCGCTGAGGAATTCCGGGTAACGACGCTCATAGAAAACAGAACAAATGGACCTCTCACGGAGATGGCATAGGTGCAGGATAAATCCGTGCCCGTTTTGGATGACGAACGCGTGTCGCTGCACCGGCGCGCTTTGCATCGCTATTTCAGCAAACGGGTGCCCATCGGCGAGGTTGAGGATCTCGTGCAGGAAGTGCTGGCCAATCTGCACAGCCGCCAGAAAAGCGCGGAAATCGAGAATGTGCAGGGCTATCTCTTCACCATCGCCTCCCATGTGCTGGCGCGGCGGCACCACAAAAATGCCCAGTTGCGCTATGCCGACGAAGAGGTGCCGGATCAGATCGATCCCTTCTCGCCAGAACGCATCCTGATCGGGCAGCAAAGCCTCACCGCCGCTCTGGAGGTGATCCGCACACTGCCTCCGCGCACCCAGCAGGTGTTCGTCCTTCATCGCTTCGAGGAGATGACCTACGCCCGGATCGCAGCGCATCTGGGCATCTCGGCGAGCGCGGTCGAAAAGCACATCATGCAGGCTTTGAAAGCATTGCACGACAATGCCAGGGGGACGGAATGAAGTTTCTGCCTCGCCTCGTGCGACCCGCCGACCGGCCGACGCCGGTGGATGCCCCCGGATGGGTCGCCCGTGTGCGCTCAGGGACATTGCCTCCGCAAGAGGTTCGCCAGTTCGAGCGCTGGCTGGCCGAACGCGACGAGAACCGACGCGACTATGACGCGCTGGTCGCCCAGTTTCTGGAACTCGACCGCCTCCGCTCCCATCCGGAAATTATGGCCTTGCGCGAAGAGGCGCGCCAGGCGCCTCGGGGCAAACGCCGGCTCGCCATCGCGGCGGCTCTCGGCTTGCTGCTCACCGGCGCCGTGGCGGCCGTCGTTGCGCTCGATCTGCTGCCCACCAGCAGCGAACAGCGAGCGTCCGTCGTCACAGCCTATTACGAAACGCCGGAGGGCAAGACGTCGGCGATCGTCCTGCCCGATGGCAGCAAGGTCTTCCTCGATGCGAGCAGCGCGCTCAAGGCGAGCATGGGCGAGACGACCCGGCGCATCGAGTTGCTGAGCGGCCGCGCCAACTTTGCGGTGGCGAAAGATCGCGAGCGGCCCTTCGTCGTGATGGCCGGTGGTCAGCGGATCAAGGCGCTCGGCACCCAGTTCGACGTCAATCTCGTCGAGCGGACCGTCGAGCTGACGCTCATGGAGGGCCATGTCGTCGTGCAGGGCCTCAAGACAAAGTCGGACACGGCGTCGACCGTCTTCATGCGCCCCGGCTACCGCCTCGTCGCAGGGGACGGCAATTGGACACTCGCCCCGGTCGATCTGCGCAATGTTTCGCGCTGGCGGGAGGGTGTCCTGATTTTCGACGAAGCCCGGCTCGGCGACATCGTGGCCGAGATGAATCGCTATCTCCCGGCCAAGATCCTCATTGGCACGCCCGCCATTGCCGAGCGGCGGATGAGTGCCGTGCTCCGCGCCGGCGACGTCTCCACATTTCTTTCGGCCATCGATGCCATGGGCGTGGCCCGGTGGGCGCGGGTTTCCGACGGGGAGTATCGGTTGCTGGATATCGCCCGTGAAAGAAATCTGAATGCACGACTGAGGTAAATCGCGCGAACCGCCTCATCAGGTAGAGAAGTCTAAAAACAGGTGAGGGGATTTTCATGTTCATGTCTGGTTTCAACACGCGCGGCGCCTTGATGCTCGGCGCGGCGGCGACCGCGCTGGTCGCTTCGGCGGCGCAGGCCAAGCCGGTCGATTTCGATATTCCATCGCAGCCTCTGCCATCAGCCCTGCGGACGTTCGGGCTGCAAAGCGGCACGTCGATCGTCTTCTCCGCCTCGTCCACGGGCTATGGCCCTTCGGTGCCGATCAAGGGGCAGTATGAGCCCAAGGAAGCGCTGGCCCGGCTGCTAGGAAGCGCGCCGCTGCAGCCGCTGGAGCGCGGCAGCGGCTTCACCGTCGTGCGCATGGAACCTCAGCCTGCCGCCGCCATGGCTGCACCAGCGCCCGCCGCGCCTGCGCCGCAAGCTATGGCTCAGGCAGAGCCGGCGCCGGAGGCCGAAGAGGGCGATGCGATTGTCGTCACCGGCTCGCGTATCGCCCGTTCCGGCTTTACCGCGCCGACGCCTGTCACGCAGCTCGGCAGCGAGCGCCTGGCGAATACCTCGGCGGCCAGCGTCGGTGAGGCGCTTGCCCAGCTTCCGGCCTTTCGCGCCACGACCTCGCCAACAACCTCCGGCGTGACCATCGGCGCCGGTGGTGCCCGCACGGTCGATCTTCGCGGTTTGGGCGCGCAGCGCTCGCTGGTTCTGGTCGACGGGCGCAGGTTCGTGCCCAGCACGATTGCCGGCGCTGTCGACACCAATCTCATTCCCGGCATCCTCATCAATCGCGTCGAGCTCGTGACGGGCGGTGCCTCGGCGGCCTATGGCTCGGATGCCGTCGCCGGCGTCGTGAACTTCATCCTCGACAAGAAGCTGCAGGGCTTCCGGGTCAATGTGCAGGCTGGCATCTCCGAGCGAGGCGAGGATAGCGATCAACTGATCGCCGCCGCAGCGGGCACCAGCTTTGCCGGTGGACGCGGCCACATCATCATCGGCGGCGAGTATAACAATAATCGCGGCATGGGCGGCTGCTACAGCTATGATCTGTGTGCGCAGGAATGGCAGGTTCTGACCAACACCGCCTACCGCACCAACGGCCAGGCGGCGCGGATCATCAGCCCGAACGTGCGCACGGCGACACAGACCTACGCCGGCAAGATCAACGCCCCGACCGCGCTCGCGACGATCCAGTTCGACGATGCAGGCAACCCGGTTCCGTTCGTGCGGGGCCAATATGCGACGCTGTTCATGCAGGGCGGGAGCGGGCAGGGGCAAAACGCCTTCCGGTCCGCCGGCGTGCTCAAAGTGCCTGTGGAGCGCTATGCCCTCTACGGACGCACCGAATATGAGCTGGGCGCGGTGACGCCCTTCATCGATGTGTCCTACGGCCGGGTGCGAGTCATCACGCCGGGCGCGCAGACCCGCGACACCAATCTGACCATCAATCGCGACAACCCCTATCTGCCGCGGTCGATCGTCAATCAGATGACAACGCTTGGCGCGCAGACGCTCACTTTCGGGCGCGTCGGGCAGGACCTTGGCGTGGCCGTCGGCGACAATGTCACCAAGACCTTCCGCATCGTCGGCGGTTTCGATGCCGATCTGGGCAATGGCTGGAAGGCGGATGCCTATTATCAATTCGGCCAGACCGACGCGAGCCAGATCGTCGAGAACAACCGCATCACCGCCAACTTCACGCGGGCGCTGGATGCCGTGGACGAAGGCCGGTTCCGCACCGGGGTGGACAATGGCAATATCGTGTGCCGTGCGACCCTCAGCCCCAATGCTGCGGTCCGGGCGGCCGCGACGGGCTGTCAGCCCCTCAACCTGTTCGGCCAGTATCGCTTCTCGGAGGCGGCGCGCGCCTACAGCTTCGGCACCTCCGAACAGCGCACGCGCTTTCAGCAGCATGTGGTCGCCGCCAACCTGCGGGGCGATCTGTTCGACTTCGGCTCCGGCCCCGTCTCCATCGCGGTGGGCGGCGAGTATCGCAGCGAGCGTGTGAGCGGCACGGCAGACCCGATCTCGCTGACCAACGGCTTCTACATCGCCAATGCCTCGTCCTTCGGGCCGGAAACGATCAACATCGTGGAAGGCTATGCGGAAACCGTCGTTCCGCTGCTCCGCGACATGTCCGGCATAGAACTGCTCGAGTTCAACGGCGCGATCCGCCGCACGAATTACAGCACCAGCGGTTCTGTGACGACGTGGAAGCTAGGCGGCATATATGAGCCGGTCGAGGGCGTGCGCTTTCGTGGCACGCGGTCGCGTGACATCCGGGCGCCCAACGCCGCCGAACTCTATACGCCGCTGGTCGCCTCCCAAGGCTCCATCTTCGACATATCCAACAGCAGTCAGGTGCTTGCCCGCGTGTTTCGCGGCGGCAACCAGGCACTGCGACCGGAAATTGCGGATACCACCAC
Organism: Sphingobium sp. B12D2B; assembly: GCF_025961775.1. NCBI lineage: Bacteria > Pseudomonadati > Pseudomonadota > Alphaproteobacteria > Sphingomonadales > Sphingobiaceae > Sphingobium > Sphingobium sp. B12D2B. Next base: position 1,899,655 of record NZ_JAOQOH010000001.1, on the reverse strand, counting down.
CGCCGGCGTCGTGCTTCAGCCGCGGATGATCCCGGGCCTGCGCTTCTCTGCGGATTATTACGACATCAAGATCCGCGACGCGATCGATCTCGTCGGCGCGCAGGTCATCACGGATCGCTGTAACGCGGGCGGGGCCAGCTATTGCGCGCTGATCACGCGCGACACCGGCCCCAGCGGCCTGATCACGGACGTGGTGGACCAGTATCTCAACGTCAACCAGATCAAGACGCGCGGAATCGACTTCGAGCTGGATTTCTCGAACCGCTTCGGGGCCGACAATCGCATCGCCATCAACCTGCTGGCGACCCGCGTGTTCGATCTGATCCAGGTGGATGCCACCGGCTCTTTGGACCGCGCCGGGCAGACCGGCCGTCAGGTCGGCGGCCCGATCGGCGTGCCGAAATACACGCTGGATGGGACCTTCACCTTCGAGAAGGGACCGTTCGGTGCCACGGTGCAGGGGCACTACATTCCCAAGGGCAGCTACGACGCGAGCCTGATCGGTCCGGACGATCCCAATTACAGCAACACCCTGGCCAACAGCATCGACAATAATGTCGTGGACGACATGCTGACCTTCAATCTCTCGCTGCGCTACACCATCGGTGGGGCAGGGGATTCCACGATGCAGATCTATGCCGCGATCAATAATCTGTTCGATACGGACCCGCCCATCGCGCCGGGCAACTCGGTGACCAACCCTGTTTTCTTTGACCAGACCGGCCGCAGCTACCGCGCCGGCGTGCGTCTGAAATTTTAAGAGGAGAGAAAGAGATGACCCTGGAACGCAGAGATATTCTGACCGGCGCGGCGGGCCTCGGCCTTGCTGCTATGGCCGGCAGTGCCGGCGCGCAGCGACGCGGCGGCGCGAAAGTGCCTGTCATCGACGTTCACACCCACAATTTCACCCCGCGCTGGGTGGAAATGCTGCGCAAGCACCCGGATGCGGACACGAGCCTCCTCCCGACCAAGCCGGACGAAACGATCTCCTATCGTGGCGCGCCGATTGTGCGATTGGCGCCGGATATGACCGATCTCGACATGCGCATCGCCGCCATGGACAAGGCCGGGGTCGATATCGCGATCATCAGCCTCACGGCGCCGAACGTGTTCTGGAGCACGCGCGAGGTTGCGATCCAGACCGCGCGCGAGGTGAATGACGACTTCGCGGCGGCGGAGAAGAAATATCCCGGCCGCATCAAATGGATGGCATCGCTGCCCTGGCAATATCCCGATGCCGCCATCGAGGAACTCGCCCGCGTGCGCGGCATGGGCGCCGCTGGCCTCTGCCTGCTCACCAACATGGTCGGCATGCTGCCGGACAATGAGCATTTCCATCCGGTCTGGAAGGCGGTGGAGGAATCCGGCCTGCCGGCGTTCATCCACCCGACGGTGCCGATGGTCGACATCAAGAAGTGGGGCGTGGAATCTTTCGGCCTCGCCAACACCATCGGCTTCACCAGCGACACGACGCTGGTGTATGCGCGCTTCATCCTCACCGGCTTCATGGACAAGTTCGAAGGGCTGAAGCTGATTGCCTGCCACGGCGGCGGCACGCTGCCCTACCTCATCGCACGGATGGACAAGATGTGGGAGAACACTACCAGCCGCCGGCTCGTCAACAAGCCGCCAAGCGCCTATTTCCGCAAGTTCTGGTATGACGCGATCGTCTATGACCAGCCCACGCTCGAATTTCTTGTGAAGCAAGTGGGCGAGGACCGGGTGCTCTACGGCTCGGACTATCCCTTCTCCATCCAGGACATGGTCGGCGTGAAGGCAAGGGTCAGCGCGCTGCCGCCGGTGCAGCGGGACAAGATCCTGGGCACCAACGCGCAGCAGCTTTTCAAGATCTGAGCCACAGCGGCGAAAGCAAAAACAGGGCAGGCCGCACCACTGGGTTGGTGCGGCCTGTTTCTTTTGGCTGAGGCGGGCCGGCCTGGCGGCCTCATATCGGCAACCTTGCTGAGCTTGTTCGTTCTGCTGACATTATACGCGCGCTAAGGCGCACGGATGGCGTAGGCAGCGAATGCCCACAAGCTGGCGATGGAAGGAGTCCGACATGGCGCATGATCATCACGGTGGTGGGCACGCCCATGATCATACCGCCGGAGCCAGCGCCCGGATGCTGGTCCTGGCTCTCATCCTCACCTCGATCTATCTCGTCGCGGAGGTGGTGGGCGCGTTCGTCTTCAACAGCCTCGCCCTGCTTTCCGACGCAGCGCACATGTTGACGGACGTGGCAGCTCTGGGGATCGCGCTGCTAGCCATCCGCATCGGCCGCAGGCCCGCCGATGACAAGCGGACGTTCGGCTATCGAAGGTTCGAAATTCTGGCAGCCGCTTTCAACGCGGTTCTGCTCTTCATGATCGCGATCTACGTCTTCGCCGAAGCGATCTCGCGCTTCAACGCGCCGCAGGAGACGCAATCCCTGGGCATGATGATCGTGGCGGCGATCGGGCTGGTGGTTAACCTCGTCTCGATGCGGCTGCTCTCGGCCGGCAAGGACAAGAGCCTCAACGTGAAAGGGGCTTATCTGGAGGTATGGGCCGACATGATCGGCTCGATCGGGGTGATCGCGGGTGCCATTGCCATTCGCCTCACCGGGGCGACATGGATTGACCCCGCCGTGGCGATCGCGATCGGCCTGTGGGTCTTGCCGCGGACCTGGGTCCTCCTGCGCGATACAACCAACATCCTACTGGAAGGCACGCCCCAGGGGCTCGATCTGGGCGAGGTCCGCCGCGTTATCGCTGATGTGCCCGGTGTCGCCGGTGTCCATGATCTCCATGTCTGGTCGATGTCGAACGATGACATCAGCTGTACCTGTCATGTCAACCTGAGCGGGGAGGGGCGGGCGGATGCCATCCGCATGGCGGTGACCAAAGCCATCGCATCGCGCTTCGCCATTCACCATGTGACGGTGCAGACCGAAGCGGCCGATCTCGCCTGTGCGGAAGAGCATCGGCACGGATGAGAAGGCGAAGCCCCGACCGACTTAGAACATCTCCTGATCAAAGACTTTCCTGATCGAGCTCAAAACTCTCTTTTGAATATCATCTGAGCTTTTCTTGCTGCAGACGAACGTAATCCAGAAGGTCGTTTCGTCATGAGATAATTTCACGATGTCACCACTCTCAACGGCAGAGCGGGCGTGATGATCGAGCAGGAACGTCTTGGCGCCCCTCTCAATGGCTTCCGCAATAATCTGATCTGAAAAAACCTGAGACTGGATTATGTTGTGATTAAATTCACGGGATTGAATTTCCTTGATGCAAATCTCGTTGACCCCATGATTGGAGCTCGGAGTCACATAAGGCAAATCGTCGATGTTTATTTTTCCATCTACGCACATTTTATAAACGTTCGTAGGAACATAGACCGAGGCCAGAGACTTTTTGAGATAATGAAAATTCACTTGATCATTCTGCTGCACATATAATCTCGCGATGCAGAATGCACTGTGATTTGTGGAAAGACGGCTCACGATCTCCGATGTTGATTCAAGGATCGTCAACCGCAATTTACTCGGATAAACGGCTTCATTTATAATTTTTATTTTAGGCTTCACGAATGTTTCGAAGAAATATGGCCTCGTTATAAACTCCAAATCCTCTTCGATACCTGCGTTCAATTTTGGCGATTGTATTTGCTTTTTAAGCTGAAGGGTTTCGTTCGCGAGTTTCAGCGTGCGCTGACCGCCGCTGGTTAGTTCCGGCGATTTTCCAGCCGCGCGGTCGAAGAGGGCGGTGCCGCACGCGCGTTCCAGAGCTTTTATCTGCTTGCTGACAGAGGCTTCACTGATGTCGAGCTTATCCGCAGCCCGGCGGAATCCGCCTGCTTCCACCACCGCCAGAAAAATCTCGAGTTGCCTCGTCGTCGCCATACCCACACCATACCGATAACCAATTGGTTATCACGGTGATAGCCCGCCGGTACATTGCTTCTCAAGCGCTTTCCTCCGAACTGACGATCAACCGGCCCGCGAGAGGGGACGGATCAATGTTTATAAGGGGGAGGAATCGTGTCCAAGATTCGCACTTTACTCGCACGTGCCAGCGTCGCGGCCGTCGCATTATCTGCCGTCACGCCTGTCATGGCACAGGGACAAGCCACAACCGACAATAGCGCGCAGGAGGCCGATGGGGGCGTCGGCGACATCGTGGTGACCGCCCAATTCCGCTCGCAGCGCCTTCAGGACACACCGATCGCCATTACCGCGATGGACAGCGCGATGATGGAGTCGCGCAGCTACAACACCGTCACCGACCTCACGAACAGCGCGCCCAACGTCGTCTTGAAGCCGACGACCTCGGCCTTCGGCCCTGGCGCGGCGATCTATGTGCGTGGTGTAGGACAGGCGGATACCAACTTCGCTTATGAGCCGGGCGTCGGCCTGTATGTCGACGATGTCTATCATGGCACGGTCTTCGGTTCTCAGCTGGACCTGCTCGATCTCGAGCGCGTGGAGATCCTGCGCGGGCCGCAAGGAACGCTGGCGGGCAAGAACTCCATCGGCGGCGCCGTCAAGCTCTTCACCAAGAAGCCCTCGGGCGAAGGCGGCTTCATCGAGGCCACGACGGGGAGCTTCGACCGCCTCGACTTGCGCGGTGCAGGCGATTTCGCGCTCGTGCCGGACCGGCTCTTCGTGCGTGTATCGGGCGCCACGCGTAGCAAGAAGGGCTATCTCGACCGACTGGATTTCGGCTGCGTCTACCCGACTAACGGAGTGTTCACGGCCTCTGCCGCGGTTGGCAAAGATTGCGTGATCGGACAGGAAGGCGGCACGAAGTACACCGCCGGGCGTGTCGCTATGCGCTGGATCGCCAGTGACGACATCGAGGTCAATGTGGCGGCCAGCCGTTTGGTGGACGATTCAGAGCCGAGCGCAACCAAGCTGCTCGCGATTACGGTGGCGCCGACGCTGACGCCCGGCATCACCAACCGCAACGTTTTCATCACCGGGCCGGAATCGTACACAAACTACGCCAATTACACGACGCCCGCATTCACCGATGCCGGCGGCAGCCACAATACGGTCGTGTGGCAGCCCAATACGCGTCTTCGCACCTGGGAAGTCTCTGGTTCGATCGACTGGAAGCTCGGCCCTGATCTGGCTCTGAAGTCGATCACCTCGTATCAAAGCATATCCGGCCGCTATGGCACGGATTTTGACACGACGCCCTATGGCATCAACACCAACAACATCACCAATACCCACCACCAGTTCACCCAGGAACTGCGCCTCAATGGCACGAGCATTTCGGGGCTGCTGGATTGGACGCTGGGCGGCTATTATTACAAGGCCACCAGCTATATCGAAGGCGGCAGCATCATTGCGCCGGGGGCTGCGACCTCTTCCGTCTTCTATTCGGATGACACCATTCCGGCACGCAGCGTTTCCGGATTTGCCCATGTCACGGCGCATCTCACGGATCGCCTCAACCTGACCGGCGGTATTCGCTACACCGACGACAAGAAGGACTACAACTTCCGCCGCTTCAACCCGTTCAACACGAGCCAGGTGAGCTATACCGCACAGCGCCTGATCGACGGTGCGGTGGGCAGTTACAGCGGGAAGCGCTGGGATTATCGCGCCAACATCGATTATCGCCTGACCGACGATCTGATGGTGTTCGCACAATATTCCACGGGCTTCCGCGGTGGTGGCGTCAATCCGCGGCCGTTCGTCATTCAGCAGGTGGTGCCGTTCAATCCCGAATCGCTGGAAGCCTATGAAATCGGCTTCAAGAGCGATCTGCTGAATCGCGCTGTTCGGTTGAATGCGTCTGCCTTCATCAACAATTACAAGGACATCATCTTCTCGAACACGGCGCCAACCGTTGTGAACGGGGTTGTCCTGACACCGCAGAACGCGACCCCCACCAATGCCGGCGACGCCCGGTTCAAGGGGTTCGAGGCAGAACTGACCGTTAATCCGCTCCGTGGTCTGTCGTTCGACGGCAGTGTCAGCTACCTCGATTTCCAGCTCACGAAGCTGGGCGCGGCGGGCGCCACGATTGCCGGCATCACGCTCAATTCGATCGCGCCTTTCGTGACCGAGTGGAAAGTCAGCGCCGGTGCGCAATATGAGATCCTCGTCGGGAACGCGGGCACGCTGACCCCGCGCCTCGATCTCGCCTATCAGTCGTCCTTCTACACCAATTCGGACAATAACCCGGCGTCCCTGGTGCCGGCCTATACGATGCTGAATGGTCGACTGACCTGGCAGTCCGCCGACGAGGATTGGAAGGTCTCGCTCGCCGTGACCAATCTCACCGACAAGTTCTACTACCAGAACAAGACACGCCTGCCGATCGGCCTCGTCATCGGGACGCCCGGCGCGCCGCGTGAATGGTCGCTCACCGTCAGGCGGGCGTTCTGATCCGTTCCTGCCGCCCGGACACGCGCCGGGCGGCAGGGCATGTGAGGTTTTCTCTGATGCAACTGATCGCAGGCGGAACATTCACAATGGGGTCCGACGATCACGATCAGGAAGAAGCGCCGGCCCGGAAAGTGAGAGTTCGCTGCGCGCGGGATGCGTGAGCCAGAATAAGAGGACTGCCCCAATGTCACCCCGCTCTGCCAAGCTCCGCCTCTCTCTCCTCGTCGCCTCATTGCCGGTCCTGACCATGCAACCGGTGCCGGCCGTCGCGGCCGATGAGCCGGCGCAAACATGGCAGGCCTATCCCAAGGAGCCGGTCGCTCCCAAGGACGCACCCAATGTGCTGCTAATCATGACCGACGATGTCGGCTTCGGCGCAGCCTCGACCTTTGGCGGACCTGTCCCCACGCCGGCCTTCGATGCCCTGGCGCAGAGCGGACTGCGCTACAATGCCTTCCACACGACGGCGATGTGTTCCCCGACCCGCGCCGCACTGCTGACCGGGCGCAATCATCATGCGGTGGGGAGCGGATCGATTGCCGATGTGTCGCTCGATGCGCCCGGTTATACGTCCGTCATTCCGAAGAGCGCGGCGACCATCGCCCAGGTGCTCAAGATGAACGGGTATGACACCAGCTTCGTGGGCAAAAATCACAATACGCCCGTATGGGAGAACACCCCGGTCGGGCCGTTTGACAACTGGCCCAACGGCATGGGCTTCGATTATTTCTACGGGTTCAACGCGCCCTATGCTGATCAGTTCAATCCCGCGTTGATCGAGAACCGCAACACCGTGCGGGCGCCAGAGGACCCCGATTATATTCTGGATCGGGATCTTGCCGACAAGTTGATCCACTGGATTGACGTGCAACATAACCTGCGGCCGGAGCATCCCTTCTTCGCCTATTTCGCCTCTGGCTCGACGCATGCGCCGCATCAGGCACCGCCCGAGTGGATCGCGCGCTTCAGGGGCCAGTTCGATCAGGGATGGGACGTGCTGCGCCAGCAGACCTTCGAGCGGCAGAAACGGCAGGGCATCATTCCGGCCAACGCCCAGATCTCTCCGCGCCCGGAGCAGATTCCGGCGTGGGATCAGGTCAGCCCCGAAGTTCAGCGCGCCTACGCGAAGCAGATGGAAGTGGCCGCAGCGCAGCTCGCTTTCTTCGATTTCCAGATCGGGCGCGTGCTCGATACGCTTCGGCAGAACGGCCAGCTCGACAATACCATGGTCGTCTACATTCAGGGCGATAACGGCGCGAGCGAGGAAGACCTGCGCGGCAGCGCGGACCTGCTCCGGGTGATCGCCGGCAATCCGACGACCGACCAAGACCTGATTGCCGCGATGGGCGACTATGGTGGCCCCAAATCCTTCGGCACTTATCCGGCCGGCTGGGCCTGGGCGACCAACGCGCCGTTCCAGTGGGGCAAGCGCGTCGCATCGCATCTGGGCGGCCTGCGCGATGGGATGGTGGTGAGCTGGCCGGCGGGCATCAAGAAGGGCGGGGCGATCCGCCAGCAATTCACCCACGTCATCGACGTCGCGCCGACCATTTTCGAGGCCGCAGGCGTCTCCGCGCCCGACGTCGTGAACGGCGTCCAGCAGCAGCCGATTGATGGGACGAGCTTTCTCTACACGTTCAGCGACGCGGCGGCGCCAGAGCGGCATCGCGAGCAATATTTCGAGATGCTGGGCAACCGGGCCTATTACAAGGATGGCTGGATGGCATCGACCCTGCCGGGCCGGGCCCCGTGGGATGGGGCAGCCAAGACGCAGCCGGCCGATTTCAAATGGGCGCTCTACAACCTTCGGAGCGACTGGTCCCAGACGGAGGATGTCTCCTCCCAACATCCCGCGAAACTGGAAGAGCTCAAAGCGGATTTCGACGCCGCCGCGCGTCGATACGCGGTTTACCCCCTGGACGCCGATCTTCACACGCGGATGGCGCCCCAGTTCCGGCCGTCCTTGCTCGGGCAGAGGACCAGCTTCACTTACTACCCCGGCGATACGCGGTATACGAACTACGCTTTCCCGACGATCGCGGCCGGCTGGACCGTGACCGCCGACGTATCGACTGCGGGCCCAAGCTCCAGTGGGCCGATCTACGTGCAGGGGGACCATTTTGGCGGCATGGCGCTGGTGCTGAACGCAGGGCGCCCCACCTTTATCGTGAATCCCGGCAGTGCCGGGACGCCGGTGGAGATTTCTCCGCGAGATGCGCTGCCAGCGGGCCGTTACAAGATTGCGGTAGATTTCGAACCCGCCCCCGCAGGCGGCACCACCGTACGCCTCAGGGTCGACGGCGCCGAGGTCGCGTCCACGGCGCTAAGCCAGGCCCTCCGCGGCCGTGGCGATGCCTATATCGGGCGCGCCGGTACGGCGCCGCTCTCCTACACCCCGTCCATAGCGCCAGTCGCAAGCCGCTGCACCTGCGACATCGCATCCGTCACGATCAGCAAGAACGCCCGGTAAACCAGGAAAGACCGATCATGCCCATGAAATCCCGTATCGCCCGCATCGCAGGATCGACGGCGCTCTCGCTCCTGGTTCTGGCCCACGTCGGCGCAGCGATGGCGAAAGAGCCCGCAGACCGCACACAAGCGCCGGAATGGCGCTATTATCCTAAGGCACCCACCGCCCCCAAGGGCGCGCCGAATGTGCTGCTGATCATGACCGACGATGTGGGCTTCGGGTCGGCAAGCACCTTCGGCGGCCTGATCCCGACGCCCACATTCGACGCCCTTGCCAAGCGGGGCCTGCGGTACAATGAGTTCCATACGACCGCGATGTGCTCGCCCACCCGCGCGGCTCTCCTCACCGGCCGCAATGCCCATGCCGTCGCCTCGGGCTCGATCACCAATGTCGCCATCGATGAGCCGGGCTATACCTCTGTCATGCCCAAAAGCGCGGCGACCATCGCACGCGTGCTGCGCGACAATGGCTATGACACGGCGTTCTTCGGCAAGAACCACAACACGCCGGTCTGGGAAACCGGGCCGATGGGCCCCTTCGATCGCTGGCCCAACGGGATGGGCTTCGACTATTTCTACGGCTTCAACGCTGCCGCCAGCGACCAGTTTCGCCCCGAGCTGATCGAGAACCGCAACGCCATCGAGCCTCCCAAGGATGGCGATTACATTTTCGACAAGGACATGACCAACCATCTGGTGGACTGGTTGCGGGTGAAGTGGAGCCAGAAGCCCGACAATCCCTTCTTTGTCTATCTCTCCCCCGGCACCATGCACTCGCCGCATCAGGCGCCGGCAGAATGGATCGCGCGTTTCAAGGGGCGTTTCGACATGGGCTGGGATGTCCTGCGCCAGCAGATCTTCGACCGGCAGAAGCAGTCAGGCACGATTCCGGCCAATGCGGTTCTGACGCCCCGGCCCGATGCAGTGCCTGCCTGGGACAGCCTCAGTCCGGAGGCCAAGCGGACCTACGCCCATCAAATGGAAGTGGCGGCCGCGCAGCTCGCATATTTCGATGACCAGCTTGGCCGGGTGATCCGCGAGATCGAGGCTAATGGCCAGCTCGACAACACCATGATCATCTATCTGCAGGGCGACAATGGCGCCAGCATGGATAGCCGGCGCGGCGCGGTGCAGGAGTTGCAGAGCCTGATCGGGATCGAGCCGACCGAAGCGGAACTGATCGAAACATCGGACCAGAACGGAACCCCGCATAGCTACTCGAACTACAATGCCGGCTGGGCATGGGCGCAAAATGCACCCTTCCCCTGGGGTAAGCAGATCGCCTCGCATCTCGGCGGGTTGCGCGATGGGCTGGTCATCAGCTGGCCGCAGCGCATCAAGACGACCGGGCAGGTCCGCAGCCAGTTCCACCATGTGATCGATATCGCGCCGACGATCTATGAGGCAGCCGGCGTCGTGCCGCCGACGGAAGTCGATGGCGTGACGCAGCAGCCGATCGACGGCGTCAGCATGGTCTATAGCTTTGGCAACGCGACCGCGCCCTCCACGCGCCGCGCGCAATATTTCGAGATGCTGGGCAACCGCTCCTATTACAAGGATGGCTGGCTGGCCTCGACTACGCCGCCCCGCGCGCCCTTTGACCGGTCTACCACCCCGCTGGACCCGTCGACGTTCAAATGGGAGCTCTACAACCTCACGCAGGACTATTCGCAGTCGCGCGATCTGGCCGCTCAGCATCCCCAGAAACTGGCCGAATTGCAGAAGGATTTCGAAGAAGCGGCACGCCGCTATCAGGTCAATCCGATCCAGGCCGATCTGATCGGGCGCGTGGGGGCAGGGAAGCGGCCCTCGCTCGTCGATGGTCGCAACCAGTTCACTTATTATCCGGGGCCGACCCGTTATCCGCAGGGGACGTTCCCAGCCCTCGGCATGGACTGGACCATGCGCGCCGCGATCACCACCGCGAGCACGAACGCGAAAGGGCCGATCGTGATCATCGGCGATGAGGCCGGGGGCGGGGGTCTGATCATGCAGGATGGTCGCCCCACCTATCTCTACAACCCGAGCGGGCGGGAAGCCGAACGCGTGCGGCTGGAAGGCGAGCCAGTCTCCGTCGGGCGGCATGATGTCAGCATCTTGGTCACGGCGGCACCCAAGGTCGGCCCGCGCGCCGCGACGATCGCCATGATCGTGGATGGCAAGGTGGTGCAGTCGCAGGCCGTCGCAGTCTATTACCCGCTGCGGGGCAGCGGTGTGATCGGCCGGTACAATGTCCGCACCCTGCTGGAGAACATGGCCGAGCCGGCCATGTCCGAACTCTCGATCGACCGCGTGACCTTCGAGAAATCAGCCAAGTGAACTGAGAGGGAGGGGGCGGCCAGCTGCTGCCTCCCTTGTCCTGGCCGAATCTAGGATAACAAGCGCATGAAAACATTCGTCAAAGTCTCGGCAGCCGCTTTCAGGGCCACCACAAGCGCGCTGGGCCTCTCGCTGATGCTGTGGGCACAACCCGGCGTCGCGCGAACCGAAGATGCGCCTAAGGCTCGGCCGAACATCGTCCTCGTCATCCTGGACGATGTGGGCGTTGACGCGGTGTCCGACATGTATCCTGGCATGATCGCTCGTCTCGTGGAGCAGTACGGACCCTTGGGGCTCAGTCATCCGAATTACCGCGCGATCAAGGGGCGTCCGGCCTCCACCCCCGTACTGGATCGTCTGGCGGGGGAGGGGCGCACCTTCACCAACGCCTGGGCACAGCCCTTCTGCTCACCGACCCGCGCATCCATGCTCACGGGCCTCTATGCCCACAACACGGGCCTGCGCGATTATGAGGATTGGCTGTCGCAAAAGCAGCATTCCTTCGTGGAGGATCTGCAGGCCGCCGGCTACACATCCGCGGTGTTCGGCAAATGGCACATGGCTGGCCTTAACCAATATCCCGGCATGAAGCCCAAGGAAGCCGGTTTCGCGCTGTTCGAAGGCAATCTGAACGGGGCGATCACCGATTACTGGCATCATGATTATCAAGTGCAGGATTCTGCCAGCCCTGACTCGGAATGGCGAACCGAGCCGGCGCCGGTCCGCTCGCTGCCGGGCATCGCTCCGACCAGTTTCGAGCCGGTCGTGCGGGCCGCCGATACGCTCAACTGGATCAGGCGCAACCAGGCTGAAGCGCCCGACAAGCCGTGGTTCGCCTGGCTCGCGTTCAACATGGTCCATATCACGGCAGGACCGCAACCGTCCTTCGTGCCGAACGCAGATACGCTCGATGCGAAGTCTCGCGCCGAGATTCAGGCGTGCGGCGGAAAGTTCGGCACCACCGACCTCGGCAACTGCTCCCCGCCGGCCCTGAACCGGTCCTGGGTCAATTCGACCGATACGGTCCTCGGGATATTTCTCAAGGAGCTCAAGAAGCTCAGCCCGGACACCTATGTGATCATTCTGGGCGACAATGGCACGCCCATGTATGGCCGCCCGGCGGTCGATTTCATCGACAATATGTACCTGACGGCGAAGGGCAGGGCCAAGGGCACCGGTTATGAAAGTGGGATGCGGGTTCCGCTGGTCATGCTGGGGCCGGACATCAAGCCGGGCTATAGCGATGCGCTCACGCACGTTGTCGATATCTACTCGACCGTCCTCGATCTGGCGCATGTGGCCACGCCTCAGCAGGTTCCCAATCGCGCCGGAAACATGATCCCGCTGGATTCAGTATCTCTCGCGCCTGTCCTCTTCGATGGAAAAGACAGTGTCCGGGATGAAGAGAAAGACTTCATCATATCCGAGACCGTGATCCCTCTCAAAAACAGGGAAAGGCAGGTCGCCATCCGCAACAAGCGCTATAAGCTACTGTATATCAAGTCAGAAACGGGCAATCCCTCCTGCGCGTATTACGACCTCGCGAAAGACCCGCTGGAAGAGTTTCCGATATCCAAGGCCGAGGTCGGCAGCCTGTTCGACGGAAGCATGAAGGGGCTGAACATATCCTGTGAGGGCGGATCTTGATAACTTTGGCAGGCGTGCAGGATGACAGAATTTCGTCCTGCACGTATACCGGACTTGTCCGAAACCGCGTTGAGCGAGCGGACGCCCGACACGCGGGCATGACGGAAGGGTCGGTTCAAATCATCGCGGCGCGTGTGGGGGCAGAGCGTACCAGCTCGTGAAGCGAACCCTACCGCCCTGACACAAGTTCGATAATATATATTATGTTAAATGAGGCCCTCAGGCAGGGACGCGTGCGCTATCGAATTCCTTGATAAGCCCAACAGTCTGCTCGATGTTGGCGCGACTGGATGCCCCGAACAAAATCGATTCCACATGCGGCTCGGCACAAATCCACTCTATGGCCTCTCGCGGACGAATGGCGCCTGATCCCAACACGGACATCGCAATCATTCGGGCCGGATGCTTCTCCAGCACCTCACGATAGCCATCAATTCCGCCGGACATGCGGAATCCGATCTTGTTATAGTTCGCGCAGACAATCGGATTCTCAATGCCCACGCTTTTCAGCATCGGCAAAAGCTTCGGCACATTCATGGTGATGAAGCCGGCCTCTGCATTGTAGCGGCTTTTGATGTGATCCGAGAAAACACGGAACGCGTCGGCGAAACCCAAGCCCTGGACGAGATCCGTGACGACGTTCTGGAGGAAAACGACCGGCGTGTGCAGACCACGGAACATCTTCATTTCGGCATCGACAAGCAATGTCATCATGCTCTCGATGTCCTTATTTAGCACGGCCTTGGAACCGCGCATGATCGTGTCGACCAGGCCTTCCTTGGGCAGAAATTTGAGGACGGCATCGAAATAGCCAAGCTCGGTGACCGCATTGGCATATTTGTGAGCATAAGGCATGCCTGGGTAGAAAGTGAACCCGCTCCATTTCTCCGGATTGGCCCGGACGTCATCGGCGATCTTCTCGATCTTGTCATGGGTGGTGCACATGAAGCCCCCCGCCCCGGCATGCAGCGCAATCTGCAAAACATCTACGATGGCGTCGATACTCTGAAACCGCATGGCCTGCTGACGCGCTTTCTCCTCCGACATATGATTGATGCCGAAGAACTGATTATCGCCGAAAAGGATACGTTCCATAGTTTTGTAAAACCTCGATAATCTTTGTCAGGCCCGCTCAGGGGCAGAGTCTGTTTGGGCACCGAAGCGCGGGGTCGCCGTCATTGGCGAGGGGAATCCAGGAGGGCGATAAAGGCCCAGCCAATCGGCCAGAACCAGCCAGAAGAACTCCATCGTTCGTGCATAACGCCGCCAGTAGCGCCTGGGTTCGGTGACCATGCGATAGACCCATTCCAGTCCATTGCGGTTCATCCAAGCTGGCGCCCGCTTTACTGCGTCCGCTTCATAATCGATGACCGCGCCGACCCCCATATAGACCTTCACGCCGGGCATGAGGTGACGGTGCCGATGCATCCATACCTCTTGCTTGGGAGCGCCGAGCCCCACAATCAGACAGGTCGCGCCGGAAGTGTTGATCATATCGATCACCGCAGCGCTCTCCGCCTCGTCATTGACGAAATTGAACGAGGGGCCGTGAGCGCCGACAACAATATCTCGTCCCACGAGTCCATTGACCCGTGTAAGTGCTTGCTGTGCAACCCCCGGCCGCGCGCCGAGAAAGAAGATGCGAACATCAGGATTATTGGCGTGGTGCTTGTAGTAAGCCGGAACGATATCGGAGCCTGAGGTCTTACATTTGATTTTCCGGCCAATAAGACCAAGCGCCCAGTAGACATATTTGCTGTCAGACGAGACCATCACAGCATCAGAATATGCCGCGGCAAATGCCGGATTGCGCTGAAGGTGATAGAGATGATCGGGATTGAGGGTGAAAAGCATGCCCTCATCCAGTCGATCGATGATCTCGGGGATCGTCAGGGAATCTACCCAGGCGTTGAGAAGGCGTGATTGGTGCCACGTCCCAAAGCCAGGGCGCGAGGCCAGCCGAATCTTATCGCTCATCGGCCGAGTAACCTGCCGAACACCCCGCTGGAGCGTTGCGGACGTGCCGACATCGATACGCCACTGCTGATCCCGCCGAGCGCGGCGGCGCGGATCATCTCGATCGTGGCGTCCGTTTCAGCGGCGGCAGCGAGATCGTTCTGGACGTCGACGCCGCCAGCCTTGATCGCCTTGCCGAACGCTTCAAGCTGCGCGCTATACTCCTCGCCGCGCAGGTAGAAGCTGACCGGGGCCTGCAACTCGGTGATGTATTTGACGGTCCATCCTTCCTGATAGCCGTCCGGAATGGGCGCGCCGCCCGTGAGGAACACCTGGAGTTCCTGTCGGTCGGCATAGATCTTCCCCCCCTCGCCCCAGATCGAGATGCGCGTCGTCATCTTGCGCACCGAGGGATCGGACCAATTGACGGAGAGCTGAGCGGTAGGGCCGTCGCCAAAGGTCAGGCCTGCATAGACTTCATCATCGACTTCCGCGGAAAAGCCACTCTTCAGCATGGCCCCCGTGCAGCCGGTTGGACGCCCAAAGTACCAGTTGACCAAATTGAGCGGATGCGCGGCATAATCATAGAGGCAGCCGCCGCCCTGCCCGGCCTTGCCACGCCAAGTCGGCTTTGAGGGCTTGAGCACTACCGGGCCATAGGCCTCCGCTTGAACATGGCTCACGCGGCCCAAGGCCCCGGCTTCAAGCAGTGATTTGATCTGATTGAAAGTGCCGATGAAGCGATTGTGATAGCCGACCTGCGCGACGAGCCCGCGAGATTGAGCAAGCTGGGCGAGAGCTTCGCTCTCTACCGCAGAAAGCGTCAAAGGCTTCTCGCAAAAGACATGCAGCCCCTTCTCCAAGGCGGCCCGGACCATGGGGGCATGCGTGGTCGTGGGAGTGGCAATGATCACCGCGTCCAAGCCGGGTTGCGAAATCACGTCGTCATAACTGGCCACATAGGAGAGCTTGCCGTACTTCTCGATAACCTGCCCAACCAGAGCGGTGGAATCGCAGATTGCGGCGACCTCGAAATCCTCCAACGCATTGACGATGCCAAGATGCGATATGCCCATCTTGCCCAAACCAACGACCGCAACACGAATTGCCAAGACCTACCTCCGAACTGTGCGCCGGGCCTATGGCATCCGGGCATAACGCTAGTCAATTCAACAGCCCGGCAGGAGAAAACTGCAGCCGAAGGCTATAAACGCCCCGTTTTGCGCCGCTTTGGCGACACAAATGGAGCGCTGCTTGTCCTCTCCGATTAGTCGATGCGTGCTTACATCCAGTTAAAGCCGCTGCATTTCGCTCGTGAACGCGCGATAAAGATAACGGTGCCCACCACGACAAGAAGTTTTGTGCTGGGCGTGCGCGTCTGCCTGCCGTGATTGACCCATATGCTTCCGCGCAATAAAGCCATGCCTGCGCGCCCGTAGCTCAGCAGGATAGAGCATCAGATTCCTAATCTGGGGGCCACAGGTTCGAATCCTGTCGGGCGCACCACCCTCCAGCGCCGATCAGTTGACCTGATCGGGCGGGGCGATCGGAATCAGCAAGGGGGCGACGGGCAGCCCCTCTTCCAGCATCTCGCGGGTTTCCCTGACGTTGGCCGTCCCATGGATCAAGCGGCTCTCCGTTTCGCCATAATGCATCGCGCGGGCCTTGTCCGCAAAACGTTCGCCAACCCATTCAGATTGGCCGATCATTTCTGATTGAGCTTGAGCCAGCTCTGTCATCAACGCACCGATCCGCTCGGCATCCGCCTTGGACATAACTGGAATGGCACCCGCGCCCCCCGGCATGGCGAGATCGGTGCGACTCGATGTTCTCTGGTTACCCTTGGCCGCCACGGCGGGAGCCATCACCGCTTTTTCGATCCTGTCATCCCCGCAGGTGGGACACAGCAACAGCCCCCCTCCCCGCTGGGTTTCGTAGTCTGCGGATGACCGGAACCACACTTCGAAGACATGATGGTGGCCGCATTTGAGATCGAAGGAAATCACGACAAAACAACGTCCTGAATAGACTTTCTATGAGCCAGTACCGGGATTTTCGAGCGGACCTCGGCAATGCGATCAAGGTCAAGGTCCGCGAAATACAGCCCCGGCGCCTCCCCCGCATCGAGCAGTACTGTGCCCCAAGGGTCGATGACCAGACTGTGCCCGTAGGTCCGCCGACCATCCTCATGCAGCCCGCATTGGGCGCTCGCAATTACGAAGGCGGCGGATTCTATAGCGCGGGCACGCAGCAGCACATGCCAGTGCGCCTCGCCCGTCGGCACGGTGAAGGCGGCGGGCACGGAGATGATGTCCGCCCCGGCATTGCTCAGCGCACGGAAAAGGTCAGGAAAGCGCAGGTCGTAACAGATCGTGAGGCCGATCCCGCCCCACGGCGTTTGCACCAGAACCGCCTCGTGGCCGCTCTGGTACACTCTGGACTCGCGCCAGCGCTCGCCGCTCGGCAGATCAACGTCGAACAGGTGGATCTTGTCATAGCGCGCGCGGATCTCGCCGGCGGCGTCGATGACAAAGCCGCGGTTGAAACGTTTGCCGGTTTCCGGCTCGCGCAGAGCCAGCGATCCGAGATGCACCCACAAGCCCGAAGCCTGCGCGGCCTCACGGACGGCGCGGAGCGTCTCATCCTCATCCTCAGTCGCCAGCGCGGCTTCTGATCGGGCGCGATCCTGATCAAGCAGGCCACTCATTTCAGGTGTGAAAAGCATCGCAGCGCCATCAGCCGCAGCGTCCTGCACCGCCGTGACCAGCGTCTCCCGATTGCGGACCGGATCGATGCCGGCATTCATCTGCAAAATGGCAACGCGCACGGCGATAGCATGGGTCAGGCGTTCAGCAACGAGTCGAGCTTGCCGCTCCGTTCGAGCGCCATCAGATCGTCGCTGCCGCCAATATGCTGGCCGTCGATGAAGATTTGCGGAAAAGTGGCGCGGCCATTGGCGCGCTCGATCATCTCGGCGCGCTTCTCGCCGCCCATGGTCAGATCATATTCCTCGAAGTCGACGCCTTTCTCTCGCAGCAGCGCCGTGGCTCGTGCGCAATATCCGCAAAAGGCCCGCGTGTAGATCTCGACATGCGCCATGCGTGGCTGTTTCCCTTGTGATAAGTCTCAAGACCGGATGTCGTGCGCATGGAAACGAATGTCAATGTTCGCCCATGCCCACCCGGGTCCAGCACAGCACCTCAATCCGCCGCGCGCCCGCAGACCGCAGCACGCGCGCGCAGGCGCTCGCGGTGGCGCCGGTCGTCCAGATATCGTCGATCAGGATCACATGGCGGCCCGCCAAACGCGCGGCCGCTCCGGGGGCGAGCGCGAAGGCGCCCTTCACGATCTTTTGTCGCTCCCGCCGGCTCAGCATATGGAGTGGCGGCGTCGCCTTCACGCGGCGCAAAAGCTCCGGCTCCAGCACGCCGCCAGTCCGGCGGGCAATATGGCGGCCAATCAGCGCGGACTGATTGAACCCACGGGACCAGAGTCGCCAGCGATGCAGCGGGACCGGCAGGAAAAGAGGGGGATCGGCTGATCCTGCGGCTTCTTCCAGCACGACCAGTCGCGTCATATGCTCTGCCATGACCCGCGCGAGGCTGAGCCGCCGCCCGTATTTCAGGCGATGGGCCACGGTTCGTGCAATCTCGCCATAGGTCATGACGGCGCGCGCGCGATCATAGGGCGGCGGCTCGGATAGGCAGGCCCCGCACGTCATATCCCCGCCGAGCGGGCTTGGTAGGTCGACGCCGCATGTCGCGCAGATCGGCTCGCCGATAAAATCGATGGACAGCCAACAGTCCGTGCAGAACGTCCCCACCGCGCCGACCACGACGCCGCAGCCGGGGCATCGCGGCGGCAGCGCATAATCGAGCAGAGGCGCGAGTGCGGCCTGCAAAATCGTCCGAACGGCCATAAGCGGCTTGTTCCACGCAGCGGGAGTCGGCACAAGCCCGGCCATGACTGTCCCGGTGATCTTCAACGAGGCTTTGCGGGCCCAGCGCCGCGACCGCGCCGCTGGCAATTTCGCAGCGCATGACTTTTTGTACGCCGCGATGGCCGACGCCATGCTGGAACGACTGGATGACGTGACGCGTGCCTTTGGGGACGCACTCGTCATCGGATGCCCGGATCGCCGCCTGATCGATGCCCTCGCCGCCCGGGGTTGCTCGGTAACGGCGGCCGATCCCGGCGCGCGGTTCGCGCAGGCCTGCGGCGGCGACATTATTCGAGAGGATGCCCTCCCCTACCCGCCGGAAAGCTTCGACCTCATCCTGTGCTGCGGCACGCTCGATACGATCAACGACCTGCCGGGCGCCCTGATTGCCCTGCGCCGCGCGTTGCGGCCCGACGGTTTGCTCCTCCTGACGATGATCGGCGCGGGATCGCTGGCGCGGCTCAAGGCGGCCCTGCTGGCGGCCGACGGGGAGCGGCCCGCCCAGCGCATTCATCCGCAGATCGACGTCCGCGCGCTCGGCGATCTGCTCGCCCGTGCCGGCTTCACCATGCCGGTGGCGGATGGCGACAGTCTGGACGTGCGCTATGGCTCGATCTTCAGCCTTATGGCAGATCTGCGCGGCATGGGCGCGGCGCAGTGCCTCGCCTCGCCGCCGCCGCCGCTGACGCGCGCAGGGCTATCGCTGGCAGCGGCGCACTTCGCGCAGGCCGCTGACCCGGATGGGCGGACGCGGGAACGCTTCGTAGTCCTGCATGGCAGCGGATGGGCGCCCGATCCCGACCAGCCTCGCCCTGCAAGGCGTGGCAGCGCCACGGTGTCGCTGGCGGAGGCTTTGCGCCCCTCCCGCGCCACCGAGACTTAGGCGCTAGAGCAGCGCGTCCAGCATCGCTACGAGCGGGGCGTCGGCGGGGGGCATGTCGAGCGCGAACAACTGGTGGGTGTGGAGCCAGCGGCTGTCCGGCGCTTCTGTCGGCTGAACAACGCCCTGCCATTTGCGGCAGACGTACAGCAGAAGCAGTAGCGGTCGCTCCCCGATCATGCCTGTCGCGAAGCTCGCCGGCGCGAGGCAAGCGGTTTCGGTCTCGATCGTGAGTTCTTCGCGCAGCTCGCGGATCAGCGCTGCTTCGGGGGTTTCATCGGGCTCGACCTTGCCGCCGGGAAACTCCCACAAGCCGCCCATCGCCTTGTCGTGCGGACGCTGCTGCACGAACACCCGGCCTTGCGCATCCACCAGCGCCGCGGCGACGACGACCAGCGGCGGTTTGCTTTGGTTCATTCCGGTCATGCTCGGGCGATCATCCTGCAAATTGTTAACGGCTTGCGCTTTACACCGCGTTGGACCGACATCTGCTTCAGGAAACCCTCGTGCGGGCCTTCATCCACAGCCTTCTCGCATCCCAAAAAGGCGCCACCGCCGTCGAATATGGTTTGATCCTCTCCCTGATCGTGCTGGCGCTCGTCACAGGGGTATCGCACCTTGGTTCATCGACGACCCGCACCTGGAATGAAGTGTCGAACGAAGTGACCAGCCATTAACCACCATTTTTTTACAACTCGGCCCCAGATTAGGAATTTGGAAATCAATCGGCCGTATCGATAGCCTGCTTGCTGACCCCATTCAGTGGCCGGGTGTGATTGATACCAAGGAATTGAGGAGACATCCTATGAAGACCCTTCGCAAGTTGTTCAAGAACGACAAGGGCGCGACCGCCATCGAATATGGCCTGATCGCAGCCCTGATCGCCGTCGCCGCCATCGCCGGCATGAGCGCCATTGGCGGAAGCCTCGGCAACACGTTCAACAACGTGTCGGACGAGCTTGAGACGCCAGCCGCATCCTGACGAGTTATCAGTTTACTGAGGCTGTTTCGACGACTCCCTCATAAGAACGGGTGGCGACCTCGCGGTTGCCACCCGTTTTTGTTTATTCAAACGAGCGCTCAGTAGGTCACGATCTTGACCCGACTGCCTGCGGCCAAAGCGGTGTTGGACGACAATCCGTTCAGCACCAGGAACCGCTCGACCCTGTAATCGTCGAACTCCATGCGGCTGGAGAGTGCCTGGACGGTATCGCCCTGACGCACCGTCACCAGTTGCAAGCGACGCGGTTTGATCGCCGCCGCCTCCTTGTCCGTCATGCGCGTCACGGAGTTGATCAGCGTGGAGAGCGATCCAAGGCCGCGGCCGGCCGGCGTGACCGTGATGAAATGATAGGCCGTGGACGGGCCGAACTGATAGGCAACCACCGTCACGTCGAGCCGTGTCCCCTGGCTGTTGGCCATGCTGGCCGAGCCCGACGCGACCGGCAGGCCGTTGATGGTGGTGCGCTGGACGCGGATGTCCGGCGCCTGTCCCTGCCCTGCCAGCTGATTGAAGACCGACTGGACGTAGCCGTCGAGATTGCCATTGAACTGCACCATCGAGAATTGCGCCTGACCGGATTGGCCGACTACGGCCACGGCGCTGGCGCCGTTCTGGATCGAGAAGCCCTGCGGCGCCGTGAACTTGAGCTTCATCACCGGATGCAGGAACTGATTGCCCTGCACAATCCCATCCTTGGGATCGTCGCCGTAGATCATGCCGCCCAGCTGATTGAGGAATACGTCGCGGTTGCGCAGCGTGTTGGTGGAGCGGGTCGCCTGCGCATTGGTGAGCGCGCGGCGAACGCGGGAGGCGGGATCGGGGTGTGTGCTGGCCCATTCGGGCACCGCCGTGCCCTGACCGCGCACCTGCCCATCGAGCGTGTTCTGCGCGGCCAGCGAGGCGAGCATGGAGGACAGCGCCTTGGGGTCGTAGCCCGCGCTCGCGAGATATCGGATTCCCAGATCGTCCGCTTCATATTCCTGCGAGCGGGAGAATTTGAGGGTCAGCAATTGCGTGCCCGTACCGATGCCGCGTTGCAGGAGCTGGCCCAGCCCGGAGTCGCCCGCGACAGCGCCAACCAGCACCTGCCCCAGCACGCCGAGGATCGAGTTGCGGGTGGCTGCGCTTTGGCGGCGCTGGCCGTGCTGGGCTGCGACGTGGCCGACTTCGTGGCCAAGGACGCCCGCCAGCTCGGCTTCGTCATTCATGAGTGCCAGCAACTGGCGAGTTACATAGACATAGCCGCCGGGGATCGCGAACGCGTTGTTCACTGATGAATTGAGCAGGCTAATCGTGAAATCATTCTGCTGGTTCGACAGGCTCGACTGCACTGCGATGCGTTTGCCGACGCTGGTCACATAGGTGGCCTGCGGACCATTATAGACGCCGCCGAATTCCGCCAGAAGCTCCGGGTGTGCCTTGGCGCCCTGCTGGCGCTCGGACTGGCTCATCGAGGTCGCCGTGCGGATACCCCCCTGCTGTGCCTCGCTCGATTGCGTGGTTGCGCAGCCTGCCACGAGGGCGCCGCTCAACCACAGCATCAGATATTTGCGGCCCATGGCCTCCCCTTCTCATTCAGGTCTATTTTGCGACGAACCGAAAATAGACAGACGTTGAGGGAATGCAAATCGCCTTGGGCTGTTCCCGTTGTCAGGCACCCATGGCCAGAAACTTCTGCGCTCGCTGCGTGCGCAGCGCATTCGAATCTTCGCTGGCGAGGGCACCAAGCTCTTCCAGAATTGCGCCCTTGAGGCTCCCGATGGCCGAGTCGGGCGCCCGATGAGCACCGCCCACCGGCTCCGGAACGATCCGGTCGATCACCCCCAGGCTGGCGAGCTGCTGCGCGGTGACCTGCATGGCTTGCGCCGCGTCCGCCGCCTTGTCGGCAGTCCGCCAGAGGATGGAGGCACAACCCTCAGGCGAGATCACAGAATAGATCGCATGTTCGAACATCAGCACGCGATTGGCAGACGCCAGCGCCACGGCGCCGCCCGATCCGCCTTCGCCCACCACGGCCGCGACCAGCGGCACGCCGAGGGTGAGGCAAGCCTCGGTCGCACGCGCGATCGCCTCCGCCTGGCCCCGCTCTTCGGCCTGCACGCCGGGGAAGGCGCCTGAGGTGTCGACCAGCGTTACCACGGGCAGGCCAAAACGATCGGCCAGCTGCATCAGCCGGATCGCCTTGCGATAACCATCCGGCATGCCCATGCCGAAATTATGCTTTACCCGGCTAGCGGTATCATTGCCCTTCTCATGGCCGATCAGCATCACCTTGCGGCCCTCGATGGTCGCAAAGCCGCCCTGAATGGCCTGATCGTCGGCAAAGGCGCGGTCGCCAGCCAGCGGCATAAAGTCGCTGCACATGCCCTCGACGAAATCGCGGAAGTGCGGCCGCTGGGCATGGCGCGCGACCTGCGTCTTCTGCCAGGGCGTCAACCGCGCGTAGAGGTCCCCGAGCATCGCCGTCGAGCGCTGCTGCAGCTTTTCGACCTCCGCATCGATATCGATGGAATCATTGTCCGCCGTCTCGCGCAATTCGTCGATCCGGGCCTGGAGTGCCGCTACCGGCTTCTCAAAGTCGAGATAACTGATCATGCTCGCGCGCTATACGCCGCGTCGCTTGAGGTCAACGAGCGGATGGCGTGCGTTAACGAGGGCGACCAGTCGAGCCGCGTCGACATGGGTGTAAATCTGCGTCGTGGCGATGTCGGCATGGCCCAGCATCGCCTGCAATGCGCGCAGGTCCGCGCCTCCTTCCAGCAGATGGGTCGCGAAGGCATGACGCAGGACATGCGGGCTGACTCGCCCCGGATCGATGCCCGCCTCGGCGGCCAAAGCGCGCACCAGCTGGAAGAGGCGCACCCGGCTCAAATAGGATTTGCCTGATGGGAAGAGCCAGGCACTGTCCTCCGGCACATGCGCCCGCCAAGCGGCCACGGCCGCGCGCGCCCGGTCGGAGATCGGCACGAGCCGCTCGCGCCCGCCCTTACCCCGCAGGATGAGAAAGGGGCGATCGGTCGCCATGGCCTTGGCGGGCAACGAAACCAGTTCGGTCGCACGCAGCCCGGAACCGTAGAGCAACTCGATCAGCGCCGCGAGCCGTAGGTCGAGCGGATTGACCGGCACGCGCGCAATCCGTTCGGCGATGACCGCAAAAATCGCATCGACATCCTGATGAGACAGTATTTTGGGGAGCGGACGCTGCAGGCTGGGCCTTGCCAGACTCGCGGCGGGATTGTCAGCCCGGACCGCCTCTGCCTCCAGAAAAGCGAAGAAACCTCGTAGCGCCGAAAGTTTGCGCGCGACCGTCGATGTCGCGAGATCTCGCCATGATGCAGCCAGCGAGGTGAGCCGGGTAGCGTCCGCATGTGCCAACCCCTGGCAGCGCACCGCAGCGTCTTCGAGATCGGTTCGATAGGCAAGCAATGTGTTGCGCGAGGCGCCACGCTCGGCCGCCATCATGGTGAGATAGCGGCTGATCAGCGTGGCATCGCGCGAACCGACGATCGACTCGCGCTCGTCCGCACCGGTCATCAGAGCCGGGCCATCGCCTCGGCGCCGATCATCCGCGCATAAGCCTCAAGACCGACAGCGTTCAGGCTCGATATGATGTAATAGAGTTGCTCGGGCGTCATGTTGCGCCAGTTGAGGCTCTGCATCCCGACGCCCGCCAGCAGCGCTACCGTGCCCTGCTCCCGGCGTGCCGCCGCCGCAACGATTGCCCGGACCCATGGACGCCGCGAGGACATGTTGATCCCGGCATCCTGCAAAAGCTGCGCCCGCTCGCCAGCAGGCAGTCGATTGAGCCCACCCAGCACGGCGACAAGGCTATGACCACGCAACTTGTCTTCTGCCTCATCGGCGTCGACAAAAGCGGCGATACGATTTGCGGACAGGTCCACCGCTGCATCGGGCAGGCCGGTCGCCAACAGGGCCCAGCTGCGTTGCTGCGCATCGCCATCCAGCTCCTCGAGCACGCTGCGCCAGCGCGCCGCGCTGCGATCATAGCCGCCCGCAAGCATGGCAGCGATCAGCCAGGGCGTATCCTCGCCTGCTTCGGCGTAGACCGGCAGCGCCGCAGCCGCGCGCGCGACAGCGGGCAAAGCGCCATAGTAAACGCCGCCCGGCCCGGCACTCCAGCCACCTGACGGCTGGGCCTGCCAGAAATCGCGCATCGCGGAAATTCGCGTGCCGGTATCGCCCAAGCCATAGGCCGTCCGCAACCAGTCGACGCGATCATTCGCGGTAGCCTCGGCGGACTCGTCCTCTGCCAAGGCAGCGAAGAAGCCCAATGTTGCGGCGCCTGAGAAAACGCCCAGCTGTGAGGCGACTCCTACGCCGGCCAAACGATCCATCGGCGACAGATTGGCCGCGCGAGCCTGCCAGGCGAGCACCTGCGGCCCGGCTGTCTGGAACAGCGCTGGCGGAATGGCGACATTGGTTGCCGTCGCCAAGCCATAGCGCCATGTCGTAAGCTGGCTCACGCCATCCCACTCGATCTTCACCGAACGGCGGCTGTTCGGCCCGGCGCCGACCACTTTTTCGGCAAGCCGGTAATCGATGCCACGCGCGATGCCGCGCCGCTGCGCCTGGCTGAGCAATGCGCTTGCCGTGCCCTGATCCGCCGAGAAGGACGCGCAGATGGCCTGCGCCATGAACCAGCCCGGCTCGTCGCTCATGTCCCGCGCGCGCGGCAGCTGCGGGCAGAAGCCGGCGGGATCGGCGGTAGCGAGTTGCACCTGCATCGCCACGGAATAGAGCCGGCGGCTATACTGATCGGCATCGACCTGCTGGATCAGCAGGCGCGCATTATCCGCCTCGCCCATGCGCAGCAGCAGCCATGCGCGCTCGGCTGCCCAGTCCGCGCCGTTGATATCCGACGGCGTGGCGAGCTGGGAGAGCAACGCCCGGCGCATCAAAATGCTCGCCCAGCGGGACATGACCGGCGCGCGCATCGTGCGCATTACGCCGGCAAGGGCCTGCCCATTGCGTTGCCCGAAGGCACTCTCGCCCAGGCCGCCCTGCGCCACCTTGAGCGGGCCGATCCGGTCCAGAGACCGGCGCGCGGACGGCGGCAGATCGTATTTCTCGGCGATTTCGTCCGCTGCCGTCTCGTTCACCGCCTCGTCGGCCGCCATGGCATTGGCGGCGCGGTCGACGACAGCGCCGGGCGGCAGCAGCGGCGTTGGCGCGGGCGCGGCCGGCCGCGCGGGCTGCGGTGTCGCCGGCTGCGGCCCGCTGGGCGACGGCGTCGGCGCGGCATCGCCAAATCCGGGCGGCAGCAGCGATTCAGGGCCGCTCTGCGCCAGCACGGGAATGCTGAGCGCCAGCGCGCTCAAACCCGCCAGCAAGCCAATCTGTCTGCCTCGCACTGCCCTGCCCTAACCGGCAAGTTGCTCGGCGGAAACCGGCAGCTCGATCTCGGTGACGGGTCGTTCGGCGCCGTTCCACCAGGAGAGCACGAGGAGCAGCACGATGACGACCAACAGAATGACGCCGATCAGCGACAGCGGATTACGCGGACGGCGTGAGCGATAGGACTGTTGATAAGGGTCGCGGCGGCTGAGTTTCATGATGGGGGATCGGGCCTTACCGTTGCAGTGACATATGCCTGATGGCGTTCGAACGCCGTTGCCTCAGACGTTGGCGGCTGTATAGCCGCGCAGATCATGGGGCGAAACGATAAATATCGCGAAGAGGCCATCGCAGGGGCATCCGCAGGACCATCCATCGTCCTGGTGGGCCTGATGGGCGTGGGAAAGTCCACCATCGGCCGCCGCCTCGCAGCCCGGCTCAACCTGCCCTTTGTCGATGCCGACGACGAGATCGAGCGGGCGGCCGGGATGACAATTCAGGAAATCTTCGACACCTATGGCGAGCCGGCCTTTCGCGATGGCGAGCGGCGCGTGATCGCTCGGCTGATCGACGGCGTGCCCAAGGTTGTCGCCACCGGTGGCGGCGCTTTCGTCAATGACGAGACGCGGGCGCTGATCTTGGCGCACGCCACGGCCGTCTGGCTGGATGCCGATATCGACATTCTCGTTGACCGTGTTTCCCGGCGCGATGGCCGCCCCCTGCTCAAGGGCCGTGAGCCGCGCGAAGTGCTCAAGAGCCTCGCTGCGGCGCGCACGCCCTTTTATCAGCAAGCCCCCATCCACATCAAAAGCTCGGACTCGCCGCATGAGGCGACCATCGACAAGATCGTGAAAGCGCTCAACCCATGACCACCGTCCCCGTTTCCCTTGGCGAGCGCAGCTATGATGTCCGCATCGAAGCCGGGCTGATGGAGCGCGCGGGCGAGGCGCTGGCGCCCTTTGCCAGCAGCCGACCCTTTCTGGTCGTGACGGACGCGCATGTCGCTTCGGCTCAATGGCCCCGCCTTGCCGCCGCGCTGGAGCGGGCTGGACTGGCGGCCGAGCTGGTGACGCTTCCGGCGGGCGAATCCACCAAGAGCTGGCAGCATCTCGAAGCCCTGACCGACCGGATGATCGCCCACGGCATCGAACGGCGGGACCATGTAGTTGCACTGGGCGGCGGGGTGATCGGCGATCTGGTCGGCTTCGCGGCATCCATCGTCAAGCGCGGCTGCAACTTCGTGCAGATCCCGACGACATTGCTCTCGCAAGTGGATAGCTCGGTCGGCGGCAAGACCGCGATCAACAGCCGGGCGGGCAAGAACCTGCTGGGAGCCTTCCACCAGCCCGCGCTGGTGCTGATCGACCCAGACACGCTCGACACGCTCGGCCCACGCGAAGTGCGCGCCGGCTATGCCGAGGTGGTGAAATACGGCCTGATCGACGATGCCGAGTTCTTCGCGTGGTGCGAGGCGAACGGCACGGCGCTGATGGCTGGCGATCCGGATGCCCGCGCCCATGCCATTGCCCGCAGCGTCGCCGCCAAGGCCGCCATCGTCGCCGAGGATGAGCGCGAGACCAGCGGTCGCCGGGCGCTCCTCAACCTTGGCCACACCTTTGGCCATGCGCTTGAGGCGGAAACCGGCTTTTCGGATCGGCTGCTCCATGGCGAGGGCGTCGCGGCGGGTATGGCCCTAGCCTTTGGATACTCCGTGCGGCGCGGCGAATGCCCGCCCGAGGATGCAGAGCGGGTCGTCGCGCATCTGCGCGCGGTCGGCCTGCCCGCCTCGCTGGCGGATGCGGGTGTCTCCGCTTCTGGTGCGCGGCTCGTCGAGCATATGCTGCATGACAAGAAGATGAGCAGCGGCACCCTGCCCTTCCTGCTCGCCCGTGGTATCGGCAAGACCTATCTCGCCAAGGATGTCGATCTGGCGGACGTTGCCGCCTATCTCGACGGCGCCTGAAACAGGCAGATCGCCTCAGTCAGCGCGCGCGAGTTGCCAGGCCAACCAGAGCCATCCCAGGATCATCACCACGCCGCCAATCGGCGTGATTGCGCCGAGCCAGCGCGGGGCACCCAGCGCCATGGCGTAGAGCGTCGTGGCGAACAGCGCGCTCCCGCACAGCAGCGCCCAGGATGGACCGCTGCTGACCGGCAGGCGCAGCAACGCAAGCACCGCCACGGCATGGACAAGCTGATAGACGCCGCCGGTCCGTAACCACTCCGCCGCCTGCGGGCTGCTGGCCGCATGAGCGCCGAACGCAGACGCACCAATGGACAAGGCGGCGCTCAGCGCGGCCAGTATGCCGATCATGACGACGTCTCCCCGTGCGCATCCCCTTGCGCGCGAGCGAGGGCGGCGGCCGTCGCCTCGAATGCCAGTCGCATCGAGGGGTGCCGGGCGGGATAATCGCGACCGGCTGCGAGCAAGGCGAGATCCGGCCAGTCCGGCAGGGCATCCTGCTCCCCGGCCAGATAGCCCCGCCATGCCTCGCTCACCGACTCGATGGTTGCCCGATCAGCCCCGACAGCTTGCGCGGCGAGAATGGCCGAGGCGGCCTGCCCCAGCGCGCAAGCCTTCGCATCGACCCCGAAGGCGGTGATGCGGCCGGCCTCATCCACCTGCAGGCTGACCGAGACACGACTGCCGCAGGTCGGCGAGCGCCGCTCCTCGACGAAATCAGCCTGCTCGAGCGGCGGATAGGCGGAAACGCCGGCAGCGCGGCGCAGCACGTCCATGCTGTAGAGCGCGCTGCTCATGCGCCGGTGCATTCACTGCGCGGCATTGCTGTCCTCGCCACTCGCGTTGCTACTCTCAGCGCCATCATCCTCAAGAATACCGAGCAGGCCGCCGCGCCGGCTGTTCTCCGCCATCCAGCCGCTCATCGCCGCACCGCTCGCGCTCAGGAGCGGATAGGACCGGGACAGCCGCATCCAGTCCGGCCGATTGGTCTGCACGCCGTAGATGGCATCATAGCCGATCGTGAACAGCACGAAGGCGATGGTCGCCACCAGCAGGCCCTTGATGGCGCCGAAGCCAAGGCCCAGCGTCCGGTCGAACAGGCCGAGCAGCGAGGTCTTGGTCTTGTCGCCGATCCAGCGCGCCAGCAGCGTGCCCAGCATGAAGACGACGCCGAACACCGCGACGAATGCCAGCAGCGCCGCCACATATTCCGCCCCCACGATGGTGTCGAGCAGAGCCGTGAATGGCGCGTGGAAAAGCCGCACCGCGACGATGGCGCCAATCAGTGCAGCAAGCGACAGCGATTCGGTCACGAAACCGCGCAGGAAGCCCCGCACGGCCAAGCCACCGATGAGCAGAAGAACGGCAAAATCCAGCACGGTCATGCCGGCTGGCTAGTCCCGCCCAAGCAGATGGTCAACAAGATCGCCGAGCCGGCGGAATCCGGTCGTCGAAATGCCACTGGCCTGCGCCGCGCTGGATGCCGGCAACAAGGCACGCCCGAAGCCGAGCTTGGCAGCTTCCCGCAGGCGCAGCGCACTATGGGCGACCGGGCGCAATTCGCCGGACAGCGCAATTTCTCCGAGCATCACCGCATCATGCGGCACGGGTTTTTCGGAAAGCGCCGAGATCAGGGCGGCAGCGACAGCAAGGTCTGCGGCAGGGTCCTGCAAGCGGTAACCGCCAGCGACATTGAGATAGACCTCGCAAGTCGCGAAGCTCAAGCCGCAGCGCGCTTCGAGCACGGCCAGCACCATGGCGAGCCGGCCGCTGTCCCAGCCGACCACGGCCCGGCGCGGGGTCGCGCCGCTGGCCAGCCGCACCGTCAGCGCCTGCACTTCGACCAACACCGGCCGCGTACCTTCAAGCGCGGGGAAGACGGCCGTGCCCGCCACGCGCTCCTCGCGGTCGGTCAGGAACAGCGCCGAGGGATTGCCGACTTCCTGCAGTCCCTCCTCGACCATTGCGAACACGCCGATCTCGTCGGTGCCGCCAAAGCGATTCTTGATCGCGCGCAGGATGCGATACTGATGGCTGCGTTCGCCCTCAAAGCTCAGGACGGTGTCCACCATATGCTCCAGCACGCGCGGGCCGGCAATGGTGCCATCCTTGGTGACGTGGCCGACAAGAATGAGAGCCGTTCCACCCCGCTTAGCAAAGCGGATCAACTCCTGAGCGCTCGCCCGCACCTGGCTGACCGTGCCCGGCGCACCTTCGATCAGGTCGCTGTGCATGGTCTGGATCGAATCGATGATGAGCAGATCGGGTTCTTCCCGCTGCCCCAATGTCGTCAGAATATCCCGCACCGACGTAGCGCTGGCGAGATGCACC
This sequence comes from Sphingobium sp. B12D2B, assembly GCF_025961775.1. Lineage (NCBI taxonomy): Bacteria > Pseudomonadati > Pseudomonadota > Alphaproteobacteria > Sphingomonadales > Sphingobiaceae > Sphingobium > Sphingobium sp. B12D2B. The sequence continues at coordinate 1,869,410 of NZ_JAOQOH010000001.1, read as the reverse complement.
GGGGCATCGCCCAGCCCCAGCCGCCGGGCGCGCAGCCTGACCTGATCCGCAGCTTCCTCGCCACTCACATAAACGACATGCCGCCCGGCCTTGGCCATCCGCGCCGCAGCTTGAAGCAGCAGGGTGGACTTGCCGATGCCCGGATCGCCGCCGATCAGACTGGCGGACCCGGCCACCAGCCCGCCGCCGACTGCGCGATCGAACTCCGGCAGGCCGGTGGTCATCCGCTCGGGCAGAGCGATATCCGCGTCCAAGCCAATCAGATTGATCGCCTGCCCGCCGGCCTGAAGATCGTGCTTGGCCGAGAACGCCGTGGGCGGCGCTTCCTCGATCAGACTGTTCCATTCTCCGCAGTCATCGCACTGCCCTTGCCAGCGGGACGCCACCGCCCCGCAGGCCTGGCACACATATCGACGTTTCACTTTCGCCATGCGCCCTCTTAGCAGAACGAAGAGGGAACGCCAGAGGCGAGATCAGCTCTTCATGAGGATCTGTTCGATCTCGTCGACCGGATGGCTGGTGAGCGTCTTGCCGATTTCGCCGGCGAGCCGATCCTTGAGCGTCTTGTGATAATGGCGGCGCATCTCACCTAGGGTGATCGGCGCTGCGACAATGACGAGCTGATCAAACGATCCCTCCATGGCGCGCTTGTTGAGCAGCGCGACCGCATCCGCTGCGAAGCGGTCTTCCGCCTGCTGCTTGAAGTCGGTTTCTTCCATCGCACTGCGATCCTGGCTGTTGGGTGCCGAAGCGAAGCTGCGCCCCGGCCGATCGGTCGAAAGATCCTGATCCTGCTCGGATTTCTGCTCCACCGCCTCTTCGACCTGAAGGTTGAGAAACTCCTCGTCGCCAGTATTACGGAACAGCAGCATCTTGCTGCCATCGACCACCATCACGAGCGCGTCATGAGCAACTTTCATCATCATCCTCCAAGATTGTGATATAAGTTGAATGGCTGAGCCGGCGCGGAGTTGCCTTTTTCTTGGCCATGGGGTTGCCTTGCGGCCGATAAGGCCAAATCTACGGCGCAATGATCAAGGTCGCTTCCTACAACATCCGCAAAGCCGTCGGCACCGATCGGCGCCGTATGCCAGAGCGCATCATCGATGTGCTGAACGAGCTGGATGCCGATGTGATTGCCCTGCAGGAAGCCGACCGCCGCTTCGGCATCCGTCATGCGGTGCTGCCGGATCGCCTGCTGGAGATGCATTCGGATTATCGCGCCATCGAGTTGCCGACGCGAGTCGAGAGCATGGGCTGGCACGGCAATGCGCTTCTCGTCCGGCGCGACCAGAGTCATGCCGATGCCAGCGTGATCCATCTCCCCTGCCTGGAGCCGCGCGGCGCTGTGATGGCCTGTATCGAGATCAAGGGCATTCGCCTGCGGACGGTGGGGATGCACCTCGACCTCTCCGGCCTCTGGCGGCGGCGGCAGGCTGCGGCGGTTCAGCATCATGTCGATATGGTAGATGTCCAGCATCCCGCCGATGCGACCATCCTGATGGGCGACACCAACGAGTGGACCGCCAATCGCGGGTGCCTGCAGGATTTCTCGCGCCACTATGACATCGCGCCATGCGGCCGCAGTTTCCACGCCCGCCGCCAGATTGCGGAACTCGACCGGATCATGTGGCGGGGCGGCCTGACGCTGACCGACAGCGGCGTCCATTCCTCCGTGCTGGCCCGGCGCGCGTCCGATCATCTGCCGGTCTGGGCCACGTTCGACCTTCGCTGATTTGCGGATAATCCGTGCAACGGCTCGACAAGCCGGCCGTAGCGCGCCAATCTGCGCTCATGCGGGAGAAGGAACTGAGGCTGGCGCTGGTCTGCTATGGTGGAGTCAGCCTCGCCGTCTACATGCACGGGGTCACCAAGGAGATCTGGCATCTGGCGCAGGCCAGCCGGGATTTCCGCAGTGGTCGACCGGGCAATCTTGTTTATCAGCGCATTCTGGAGACCTGCCTTGCAGAGACCGGCCTGCGAGTGCGGATTCTGCCGGACATCATCGCCGGGGCCAGCGCGGGCGGCATCAACGGCGTGTATCTGGCGCAGGCCATAGAGAGCGGTCAGTCGCTCGACCCGCTGACCGAACTGTGGCTGCGCTGCGCCGATGTCGACATCTTGCTCGATCCGGACGCGCGCCCGCTCTCGCGCTTCACCAAATTCTGGGCCGCGCCGCTGCTCTGGCTGCTGCTGCGCCGCCGCAATGACACGGTGTCCCGCACCGTGGCGCCGGAAACGCGCTCGGAAGTGCGACGCAAGCTCTCCAACTTCATCCGGGCGCGCTGGTTCGCGCCTCCCTTCGGCGGCAAGGGGTTTACCGAGCTGCTGCTCAACGCCTTCGATGCGATGGAAAAAGCGCGCGAGACAGAGCCGGAGAAGAGCGGAGGATCGCTGCTGCCACGCGGGCATCCGTTGGACCTGTTCGTCACCGCCACGGATTTCACCGGCCATGAGGAACGGCTGCGCCTCAACAGTCCGCCGGAGATCAGCGAGACGGAGCACCGGCTCACGATAGGCTTCCATGCCCGTGGCGGGCAACCGCGCACCCTCGCCGACCCTGCCGAACTCGCGTTTGCCGCCCGCGCGACGGCCAGCTTTCCGGGCGCCTTTCCGCCGTTCACGGCTCGGGAAATGGACAAGGTGCTTGCCGACCGCAGTCGCGCTTGGCCCGGTCGCGATGCGTTTTTGCGCCGTGTGCTCCCCGGTCACAGCGCCACCGGCGATGCGGAGGATGCCGTGCTGATCGACGGATCGGTGCTGGCCAATGCGCCCTTCGCCCAAGCGATCGATGCGCTCAAGAATCGCCCGGCGCGGCGGACGGTCGACCGGCGCTTCGTGTTCATCGAGCCGACGCCGAGTGCGCCCGGCTTTCGCCTCACCTCCCCTTCCCACCACGCCCAAAATGGTGAGCGCCCTGTCCCCGGCTTCTTCCGCACGATCTTCGGCGCGGTCAGCGATATTCCGCGCGAACAGCCGATCCGGGACAATCTGGAGGCGATTGGCGCACGCTCCGGCCGCATTCACCGGATGCTGGAAATCACCGAGCGCTTGCGGCCGGACATCGAACGAACCGTGGACCAGACTGTTGGCCTCAGCCTTCTGCTCAGCCGGCCCTCGCCGCGCCGTCTGGCGCATCTGCGGGCGAAGCTGCAGCAAAAGGCTTCGCGGGCGGCGGACTTTGCCTATCCCGCTTATGGCTATCTCAAATATGCCGGCATCATCGATGACCTAGCCGATCTGCTCAGCCAACTCCGCGATGGCCCACGCACGGCCACACGCGAAAGCCTGCGGGAGCGCCTGCGAGCGCAGCTCCATGCGGCGGGCGTGGACCAGATGGATCCCGGGTCGGGCGATGGCGCAAGCGCGGCGCTCATTCTGTTCTATCGCAATCACGACATTGCGTTCCGCATCCGCCGATTGCGCTTCCTCGCCCGGCGCCTCGTCCAGCTCCGTGAGCAGGCTGTGGAAGGCGAGAGCGAGGAGGATGAGGGGAAAGGCGCCGCCCTCTCCGCCATGCAGGATATGCTCTACGAGGCCATCGGCCTTTATGCCGAACGTCAGACGCCGGCATGGTTTGGCGCGGGCACACGCGAAGCCCTGCGGCCGCACGGCGATAACCTGATGGCGTCCCTTGCGATCATCGCGGAGGCGCGGGGCTTGCGGGATCTGGACCAGCAGATCGACGCGCGCTTTGCGGCTGCGTGTGTGGCGCTCCCGGCCGAGGACCGGCGGACCTTGCTCAAGGCCTATCTCGGCTTCCCTTATTACGACATTGCGACCTTTCCGCTGCTGCAGGGAGAAGGTCTGGACGAGTACGACCCCATCAAGGTGGATCGCATATCTCCCGAAGATGCCGTGGCGATCCGCAAAGGCGGCGCACCGGCGACGCTGCGTGGCATCGAATTCAACTGCTTCGGTGCGTTCTTCAGCCGTGCCTATCGCGAAAATGATTATCTCTGGGGCCGGCTCCATGGGGCTGATCGACTGATCGACATCCTGCTCTCCACCATGCCGCCGGAAATCGCCGCCGATGACGCCCGCAAGGCGGCATGGAAGCGCGCGGCATTTGAAGCGATTCTGGATGAGGAAGAACCAAGACTGACCCTGATCCCGGGCCAGATTGAGGCCATCCGCGCCGAGATCGCGCTGATCGGCGCCTAGGCCGCGTGGGCACATTCGGTGCTTTTACGCAATGTAGGCTATCCGGCGTTGTCGTCTCGGAGCAGGCATTCAGGATACGACGACCTTGCAGACATTGAACAACCATCTGATACAGTCCTATGGATCGAATAGTGACTAAGATATGGGCGCATAACTTCGCGGCAGCTTGTGGCCTGATTTCTCTGACAGCTTGCTTTTCAGCATCAAAGCAAGATCAGAGTGCATCGGCAGAACAAAAATCTGTCATCCTTAGCATCACCGATCTAACAGGCGGCGCAATCGAGGGCGCTGCCGAATGCACGGACAAAGCAGGCAGGATGCTCATGAGGGACGAATGCTTGCCTTCGGAAAGAGCTTTGACAGACGCGGTTCTTGCCTGTGGCCCCTCGATAGCAACGATTGATGTCTCATGGACTCATGCAAGATATGTGGCGTTTCCGACCAACTGGCGGCCAGACAAACCATCGAGTCTGGAAGTCGTGCGGTGCGTGCAAAGTAAAGTAGGATTTGCATTTTCTGCTATGGTCGGCGACGGACCAAGGCCCGGCGAGAGTCCCCAAGGCGACGACACCGCATTCTTGAGCCTTCATTCACCACGGCCATGAACGTCAGCTAACCACCCCAAATCAGAGGTACAGACCTCTCGGGACTCTGTCTGAAACCGGACGCCACCTGCGCCCTGAATTTGTCCACGCCGCCGCCTAGCGCTTAATCAGCGTTACTTGCGATACGTCGATGCTCCGCCCTGCAAAACCGCCTTCGCAATACATGAGATAGTAGCGCCACATGTCCACGAACCGGGCATCGAACCGGGCAGGCAGACGACCTGCATCCACCACTGCGTCAAAGTGCGCGCGCCACTGCCGCAGCGTCCACGCATAATCGAGGCCGAAGCGCGTCTGGTCTGCCCATTCCAGCCCTTCGCGCTTGGCAAGATCGCGAAAGCGCCGCTCGGCGATCAGGCAACCGCCGGGGAAGATGTAGCGCTGGATGAAGTCGGCCCGTGCGGCATAGGCCGGGAAAATCTCGTCATCGATGCTGATATACTGGATGGCCGCGCGCCCACCGGGCTTGAGCAGCCGGGCAATGCAGCCGAGGTAAGTCGGCCAATAGCTTTCGCCGACGGCCTCCACCATCTCCACGCTGGCAATGGCATCGAACTGGCCCTCGCAATCGCGATAATCCTGCAGCAGCACATGGGCACGGTCCTGCGCGCCCAACCCCTCGATCCGCCCCTGCACGATCTGCTGCTGCTCGGTGGAGAGTGTAAGGCCGGTATAGTCGACATCGCACCGCTCCAGCACGCGCTCGGCCAATCCTCCCCAGCCGCATCCGATTTCAAGCAGTTGCCGGCCATCGTCGAGATCGATTCGCGCCAAAAGCTCATCGATCTTGCGGATCTGCGCGGCTTCTAACGCTTCCTGGGGATGCGCCGGTCGGGCGCTGGAATAAGTCAGCGTCTCGTCCAGCCACAGCCGATAGAAATCATTGCCCAGATCATAATGCTCGGCGATGTTCCGCCGCGCGCCCCGCCGGCTGTTATGCCGCCGCGCCAGCTTCCAGCGGCCCATCAGGCGCGGCAGGCCAGTCGAGCGCGCGGACTTCCCCAGCGAACGGGCGTTGGCACCAAAGAGGGCGAACAGCGCCACCGGATCGGGGCTCGACCAGTCGCCATCCGCCCAGGCGCGATACCAGCCGGTTGAGCCGGAGGCCGCCAGCCGGATCAAGGCCCGCCAGTTGGCAAGGTGCACGATCGCCGAAAAGCCCTGCTTGCGCCCGCCTAGCAAGCGCACCGATCCATCCGGCAGATGCAGTTCGAGTGATCCCCGCATCAGACCCCGGTCGACCCGCACGAGCATCGGCTCGAACAGCCGGGTCGGCAAAGCCCGCCAGAAACGCCCACCCACCTGCGCGCCGGCCCGGCGCATCATGGCGCGCTGGCGGCTGGCTTTGGGATTGTGAATGGTCATGCGCCCATATGAACGCATTCCTCACGCAAAGACAACCGGGGCCCGCTCAGCCTTTCGCGCGGGCATAGGCGGCGAGCGCCCGCTCTCGCGCGGCGCGATGCTCGATTAATTTGGCCGGATATTGCGCTGGCCTAACACCCGCGGACTCGGGATCGTGGATTGCGGCGTCCTTCACATGCGCCAGCTCCGGCACCCAGCGCCGGATATAGGCGGCCGCGTCGAACTTCTCGGACTGGGTGAGCGGCGCCATGATCCGCACGAACATGTTGGAATCGATCCCGGTGCCCGCGACCCACTGCCAGTTGACTGCATTGTTGCCATAATCGGCATCGACCAGCGTATCCCAGAACCAGCGCTCCCCTGCCCGCCAGTCAATGAGCAGATGCTTGATGAGGAAGCTCGCCGCGATCATCCGCACCCGGTTATGCATCCATCCGGTCTGCCAGAGCTGGCGCATCCCCGCATCGACAATCGGGTAGCCGGTGCAGCCCTCCTGCCAGGCCTTGAGGTCGTCCCGCGCCTCATGGCCCGAGCGCCAGGGAAAGGCATCGAACTGCGCGCGACCGTTCCGACTCCCATAATCACTTATCTGCGCGATCACATTCTGGGCATAATCACGCCAGCCCAGTTCACGCAGATAGACCTCGCTGGCGCCATCCTCCCGGTCGAGTGCGTGCCACAGTGTTGCCGGCGAAATCTCGCCGAAATGGAGATGCGGCGACAAGCGCGAGGAGCCTTCGATGGAAGGCAGATTGCGGCCTTCGTCATAGCCATCGACATGGTCGATAAAGGCATCGAGCCGATCGTGGGCGCCCGCCTCGCCAGGCGACCAATCATGCGCGAACCCGTCCGCCCAGTCGGGCGAGGTCGGCAGCAAGGCCCAGTTTTCGAGTTGATCGCTCACCGGCCATTTTTGGGGAGCAGGAACGGTATCAGGCGCCGGCACGGGCCGACCCGGCGGCATGACCTCTCGCAGCGCACGCCAGAAGGGCGTGAAGATCTTGTACGGGCCACCGCTGCCCGTGGTCAGGGCGCCCGGCGGCAGGAGATAATTGCCATCGTGCAGTATCAGTTCGTGGGAGCGCGCAACCGCCTTCTCTGCCTGGCGCCACCAGGGCTCATAATGATGCAAGGCATGGATGCGGGTGGCGCCGGTCTCCGTGGCCAACGCGGCGAGAACCGCCTCGGACTTGCCGCGGCGCAGGATCAGCCGCGAACCGCGCGCGCGAAGGGCGGCGTCAAGGCTCTCGAGACTATGATGCAGCCACCAGCGCGATGCGCCGCCCATCGCCCGGTGCCGCGCCGTCTCATCATCGAGAATATAGACCGGGATCACCTGCCCTTCCGCACACGCCTGTATGAGCGCGGCCTGATCGGCCAAGCGAAGATCCCGCCGGAACCACAAGATGCTCGCTGCCGACATCGCCCTACCGCACTGCTTGCGCAGGCACCTGCACGGAAAAGCTCGCGCTGGCGCCACGCCCCGCAAAGCGCTGGTCGGAGATCAGCAGGTCGCCATTCTCCGCCCGCTGCGCGAGGGGCATCCGCGACCAGAACAGGAACGCCCGTGCATCAGCATCCCGCTGCCGCGCGCGCTCGACGCCGGGATCGTCCATCCCGGTCGGCATCCCTTCCGCTGCGCCTGCATCGGCTTCAAGCCCGCTGGCGAGGCTGTAGGGAAAGCCGCCGAAGCGCCCGTCCCCACGCCAGAGCATTTCGCGTGACCAGGGTGCGAACGGACGCGGATTGGCGACCACCAGGTCCGGCTCGCGGCCTTGGGCGCGCAGCCATGCGGCGGCTTTCGCCTCCGCCGATCCGGTGATCAGTCCGTTGACGAAGATATAGGCGCAGGCGGCCGTCGCGATGATCCGCGCGCGCTGCATCATCGGCGCGGGCCCGGTGCGTTCGCCGCGCCGTGCCCAGAGATAGCCGCCGATCAGCAGCGCCCAGAGCCAGATATCGATGATGAACAGCGTATCGCCATGGAACCACTGGTCGCTGAACGGCGAGAGCAATCGGATGCCATAGCTGTTGAGCCAGTCGAACGCGGGGTGGCTGAGCGTCCCGATCTGCGCGACGACCCACAGCCAGACTATGTTCACCGGCGGCCGCGTCTCTGGCCGTGTCCCACGCTTCGCCTGCCACCGGTCGAATGCGACCATGATCGCGGTGAGGATCAATGGCAGCACGATCATCGCGATCGGGCCGTGCGTCAGCCCGCGTCGCAGTGCCAGCGCCTGTGTCCCCAGCAGCGTACAGGTCGCGTCGATATCCGGGATGTTCGCCGCGATGATAATCGTCGGCATGGCAAGGCCGGAGGTGCGCTTGAGCCCGATCTGGCCCAGCACGGCGCCCACCATGCTGTGTGTGAGATTATCCATGCCCCCTGTCTTCACGACCCCACCGCTGCAGGTCAAGTTGCCCGAGAGGGCGGGAACGGATCAGGGGCGCGACCGGGATCACGAAAAAAGGCGCGGACTTAGCCCGCGCCTTCTCACGTCTTCTCAGCCTTATGCGGCTTAGTAGCGGTAGTGATCCGGTTTGAACGGACCCTCGGGCGTCACGCCGATGTAAGCGGCCTGCTTGTCGGTCAGCTTGGAGAGCTTCACGCCCAGCTTCTCGAGGTGAAGCGCTGCGACCTTCTCATCGAGATGCTTGGGCAGAACATAGACCTCGTTCTTATAGGCATCGCTCTTGGTCCACAGCTCGATCTGCGCCAGCACCTGGTTGGTGAAGCTAGAGGACATGACGAAGCTCGGGTGGCCGGTCGCGCAGCCCAGGTTCACCAGACGGCCCTTGGCGAGCATGATGATCTTCTTGCCATCGGGGAACTCGACCTCGTCGACCTGCGGCTTGATCTCGGTCCACTTCATGTTGCTGAGCGCCGCGATCTGGATCTCGCTGTCGAAGTGGCCGATGTTGCAGACGATGGCCATGTTCTTCATCGCGCGCATGTGGTCGAGCGTGATGATGTCTTCATTGCCCGTCGCCGTCACGAAGATGTCGGCACGGGTGGCCGCTTCTTCCATGGTCACGACTTCATAGCCTTCCATCGCCGCCTGCAGGGCGCAGATCGGGTCGATCTCGGTCACCAGCACACGGGCGCCGCCATTGCGGAGCGAGGCAGCCGAGCCCTTGCCGACATCGCCGAAGCCGGCGACGCACGCGACCTTGCCGGCCAGCATCACGTCCGTGGCGCGACGGATGGCATCGACCAGCGATTCCTTGCAGCCATAGAGATTGTCGAACTTGGACTTGGTGACGCTATCGTTCACGTTGATCGCCGGGAAGGGCAGTTTGCCCTTCTTGGCCAGCTCGTAGAGCCGGTGGACGCCGGTGGTCGTCTCTTCGGACACGCCCTTGATCGCCGCGACGGTCTTGGTGAGATAGCCGGGACGCTCGGCGAGGAAGCGCTTGAGGGTTGCGACGAAGATCGTCTCTTCCTCGTTGGACGGCGCGAACAGCTCTTCACCGGCCTCGACACGGGCGCCCCACAGCGCGAACATTGTGGCGTCGCCGCCATCGTCCAGGATCATGTTGCAGGTCGTGTCCTGACCCCAATCGAAGATCTTGATGACATAATCCCAATATTCCTCGAGCGTCTCGCCCTTGATGGCGAACACGGGGATGCCCCGCTCGGCGATCGCGGCGGCGGCATGGTCCTGGGTCGAGAAGATGTTGCAGGTGGCCCAGCGCAACTCTGCGCCCAGCTCAGCCAGCGTCTCGATGAGCACAGCGGTCTGGATCGTCATGTGCAGCGAGCCGGTGATCCGCGCGCCCTTGAGCGGCTTGGATGCGCCGAATTCCTCGCGCAGCGCCATCAGGCCCGGCATTTCGGTCTCGGCGATCTCGATCTCCTTGCGGCCGAAGCCAGCGAGGGAGATGTCCTTTACGATATAGTCCTGGGCCACGGTCGCCACTGATGATTCTCCTGATTGCCTGAGCCGGGGCCGCTACGCACGCCACCGGCAACACCGCGGCGCCTTACCAAGGCTGTCGCCCCGTCGCAAATATAAAGATATCTTTATGTGATTGGGGTCGGGCGAGAGGGATGAAGGAAACCAGCCTGCCGCGTCAGGCGTGCCCCATATTGCCGGTCAGCATCGCGGGATCGATGCCTTCGAGCGAAAACGCACCGGCCCAGCGGTTCTCTGGCGCCATCGAGAACAGCCGATAAGGCTGCGCCTTGCTGAGATACCAGCCCGGCGCGGCCAGCTCCGTTTCCAGCTGTCCCGCGCTCCACCCGGCATAGCCCAAGGCGACCAGCCAGCGCGCCGGCCCGCCGCCCGAAGCAACGGCGTGCAGCACCTCCATCGACCCGGTGAGCGCAATCTCGTCATCAATGGGGTGGCTGTCCGCCGTCATCCAGTCCCGACTGTGCAGCACAAAGCCGCGGCGCGGTTCGACGGGTCCGCCTTGCAGCACCGGCTCATCGCCGACCGACTGCGCGTCGATGCTCAATGACCCAAGCAGAGCGTGCAGCCCCATGCCCTCCATCGGCTCGTGCAGCGCGATGCCCAGGGCGCCGCCCTCGTCATGCACGCACAGGAGAATGACTGCGCGCTCGAACCGCGCGTCCGGCATATCCGGCATGGCCAGCAACAATTTGCCGGCGAGGGAGAGTCTCGGTTGCGCGGGCGCGCTCATGCGATGGGCCTCCTGATCGCGACCATGCCTTGTTGGGGACAATGCGTCCACCCCGCAGGCGCTTGACCCGTCCGGCTGAGCGGCCATCGTACCGCAGAGCCGCCCGGCCCCGCACAGCATCGACCTTGACAGGCGCAAGCCGAACCCCGACTTGCTCGCTACGCGCTGGTTCACCAGCCGAGCCCTTTCCCCCAGAACAGGAGACACCGATGACGATCAAAGTTGGCGACACGCTGCCCGAAACGACCTTCGTCAAGATGACCGAAAACGGCCCCGAACCGGTTGACAGCAAGAATTATTTTGCTGGCCGCAAGGTCGCGCTCTTCTCCGTTCCGGGCGCCTTCACGCCCACCTGCTCGGCCAAGCACCTGCCGGGCTATATCGAGAAGGAAAGCGAATTGAAGGCCAAGGGCGTCGACGAGATCGCCTGCACCGCCGTCAACGATCCGTTCGTCATGGGCGCGTGGGGCAAGGCCTCGTCGGCTGATGGCAAGGTGACGATGCTCGCAGATGGCAATGGCAGCTTCGCCGAAGCCGTCGGCCTCACCATGGACGGCAGCAAGTTCGGTCTCGGCACGCGCGGCCAGCGCTTCTCGATGCTGGTCAATGATGGCGTGGTCGAGCAGCTCCATGTCGAAGCGCCGGGCGAATTCCGCGTCTCCAGCGCAGATTTCATGCTCGAGCAGCTCTAAGACCATTGCGAGCGGGGCGGTGGCACAGGTCGCTGCTGCCCCGCCCCGCGCCCCCTCTTCCGCCTGTCATACAGGCCAGCTATGAAGGGGCATGAACCAAGCTTCCAGCACCCACATCGTCGAAGCGCTGATCGCGGGCTATGAAACAGCGACCGCCAATCTGCGCGAGGCCATTTTCGCTTATGCCAAGGATGGCACCGTGCCTTCCGCCCGCTCGGTGGCGGACCGGGATTTCTGCTATCCCTCGCTGATCATCGATTATCATCAGACCAATGACGGCGTGCCGAGCCGCCGCTCCTTCGCGCGCCTCTCTCGCCCCGGCCATTATGTGACGACGATCACCCGGCCGCAGATGTTCGCGCGCTATCTGACCGAACAGCTCGATCTGCTGATGGCCGATTATGAGGTGGAAGTCAGCGTCGGCCGTAGCGATCAGGCGATCCCGTTCCCCTATGTGCTGGATTCGCTGCCCGCCGGTACACTTGCTGCGATCCCGCCCAGCGAACTGGCGCGCCATTTCCCGTCGACGGAGCTCGCGCAGATCGGCGATGAGGTGGCGGACGGGCTGCTGCTGCCGGGCCCATCAGGCGAGCGACCGCTGGCGCTGTTCGATGCGCTGCGCACGGATTTCAGTCTGGCGCGTCTGCGGCATTATACCGGCACGCCGCCCGAGCACGTCCAGCGCTACATCCTGTTCACCAACTATCACCGCTATGTCGATGAATTCGTGCGTTGGGGCTGCACCGAACTCAAGCGACCCGGTACGCGCTTCACGGCGCTTTCCGGCGCGGGGGGAGTCGAGGTCACCGCCGACACCGCCAATCCGGAAAGCGCGATCGCTGACAGCGCCTGGCGGCGTCACCAGATGCCGGCCTATCATCTGATCGCCCCGGATGGCACGGGCATCACGCTGGTCAACATCGGCGTCGGCCCCGCCAACGCGAAGACCATCTGCGATCATCTCGCCGTGTTGCGGCCCGAGGCATGGCTGATGATCGGCCACTGCGGCGGCCTGCGCCCCAGCCAGCGGATCGGCGACTATGTGCTGGCCCATGCCTATCTACGCGACGACCATGTGCTCGACGAAATGCTACCGCCGGAAATTCCGGTGCCCGCAATTGCCGAGGTGCAGGTGGCCATGGCCGAGGCGTGCGAGCATATTCTGGGCGCCAGCGGCGACATGAAGCGCCGCCTGCGCACCGGCACCATCGTGACGACGGACGACCGCAACTGGGAACTGCGCTATTCCCGCTCAGCCCTGCGCTTCTCCCTATCCCGCGCGGTCGGCGTGGATATGGAGAGCGCGACCATCGCTGCCCAGGGATATCGCTTCCGGGTGCCCTATGGCACGTTGCTGTGCGTCTCCGACAAGCCGATCCATGGCGAGCTCAAGCTGCCGGGCCAGGCCAATCGTTTCTACGAGGAGGCCATTGCCGGGCACCTCGCCATCGGCATCGAGACCTGCGAACGCCTGCGCCAGCAGGGCGACCGCCTGCACAGCCGCAAGCTGCGCGCGTTCAACGAGCCGCCCTTTCGCTGACGGCGCGAAGGGACGTCAGGCCGGGCTCTCCTCCGCCAGCCGGCCGGCAACGCAAAGCCGATCGCGGCCCCCGCGCTTGGCCTCATACAGCGCATCGTCCGCCCGGCGCAGGAAGGTCGTGCGCCCCTCCGCCTCCGCAAGCGTGGCCGCGCCGATGCTGGCGGTGACCGCCAGCGTGTCGCCATTGGGCAAATCGATGCTGTGGTCGCGCAACTGTCGCAGCAGCCGGTGCCCCAGCCGCGCCGCATCTTCCAGGCTGCTGTCCGGCGTGATGACGACGAACTCTTCGCCGCCATAGCGCACCACGATGTCGTTCAGACGCACCTGGCTCTGGATCAACGAACTGACATGCCGCAGCACCTGATCACCGACCAGATGCCCATAGAAATCATTGACGCCTTTGAAATGGTCGAGATCGATCATCAGCGTCGAGAGGGGGAGTCCCGAGCGGCGGGAGCGGCTGATCTCTTCGTCCAGCCGTGTGTCGAGATAGCGTCGGTTGAAAGTGCCGGTGAGCGGATCGCGCACCACATCGCGCTCCAGTATGGCGATGCGCACGAGATCCTGCGTGGTCAGCGCGGAGAGCCGGGCCACGGCGAGCACGAAGAACCCGCCCGCCAGAAGAATCAGACTGCCAAGCAAATCCGTTGGCTCCGACACCGTGGCAAAGCGGGTGCTGCCGTACACGGCATAGGCCATGATGAAGCCGACGACCAACCAGCGAAGGCGATTCCAGCGGCGGTACAAATCGCCACCTTTGAGGGCCTTGAGGATCGAATGGATCGAGGGAAGGGACGATGCGAGCAAGCCAATGCCGGCCGAGACGATTAACAGGAGAAGCCAGACCATATGCCCACCAGACCATCTAACATGCTGTCAAATAGCATGTTTATCTAAGCATTGCGCGCATTCCCTGCTGCGTTAACCATCATTCGCACGTCCACTCGCCTCGCCCGCGCCTAGCGCATCAGCGGACGATCAAGGCTTCGGTGTAGGACGGGGCAGAGCGGCTCGCCCTGCCCCGCTGGCGGCTCACCAGCCGCAGCTCTTTCCCTTGTTCTGCCGGTCAAGCCAGGTCTTCAGCGGCGAGAAATAGGCGGCTAGCGCCTTGCCGCTCATCTCGCGCGAGCCGGTGAAGGCCTGCAGCGCGTCCGGCCACGGGCGGGAGGCGCCCATTTCCAGCATGGCGTTCAGCTTTTCACCAACGGCCTTGTTGCCGTAGAAGGAACAGCGGTGGAGCGGCCCCTTCCAGCCCGATTGCTTGCACGCAGCCTCATAGAATTGGAACTGCAGCAGCCGCGCCAGGAAGTAGCGGGTATAGGGCACGCTCGCCGGAATGTGATATTTCGCCCCGGCGTCGAACGCGTCATCCGGACGGTCCGTCGGCGGAACGATGCCCTGATATTGCAGCCGCATGGCATTCCACGCCTTATTGTAGTCCGCGGGTTGGATGGAGCCGTCGAACACGCCCCAGCGCCAGCGATCGATCAGCAGACCGAAGGGCAGGAAGGCGATCTTGTCCATCGCCTGCCGCAGCAGCAGGCCGATGTCCTTGTCCGTGCCTGGCACCTTGGACGGATCGAGCAGGCCGATGTCGACCAGATATTGCGGCGTAATCGACAGCGCGATGGTGTCGCCAATGGCCTCATGGAAGCCGTCATTGGCGCCGTTCAGATAGAGGAAGCTCTTGTCCTTATAGGCGCGCTGATAATAATTGTGCCCCAGCTCATGGTGGATGGTGACGAAGTCACCGCTGTCCACCTTGGTGCACATCTTGATGCGGATATCGTTCTTGTTGTCGATATCCCAGGCGGAAGCGTGGCAGACCACTTCCCGGTCGAGCGGCTTGATGAATTGGGTGCGCGTCCAGAAGGTTTCCGGTAGCGGATCGAAGCCAAGCGAGGAGAAGAAGCCCTCGCCGAACTTGAACATCTGCGTTTCCCACTTGCCACGCTTGGCGGGGTCCGCCTCGGTCGGGCTGGTTTCCACGTAGCCCTTGGCCTTGAGCAGGGCACCGATGTCATAGCCCAGATCCCCAGCCCCGGCCGGCGCGACCAGCGGGTAGATATTGCCCCACTCCTGCGCCCACATGTTGCCGAGCAGATCGGCGCGGATCGGCCCGGTCTTTGGCTGGACGGCATCGCCATATTTGGCGTTCAGCTTGTCCCGGACATAACAGTGCAGCGAATCGTAGAGCGGTTTCACATCCTGCCAGAGCTTCTCGGTCAGCTTGGCGAAGTCGTCCGGCGGCATATCGTAATTGGAGCGCCACATCGCGCCTGCATCCGCAAAGCCCAGCTCCTTGGCGCCTTCATTGGCGATGGTTACCAGCCGCTCGAACTCGCCGCGCATCGGTTTGCCGACATTGTCGTGCCAGCTCGTCCACATCTCCCGATACTCGTTCGGCGTGTGGTCGAGATTGCCCATCTCCGCTTCGATATCGCTGCCATTGATCGGCTTGCCGTCCAGCGTACCGCGGCCCTTGCCATAATCGGACTGCAGCTTGGTCGCGATGGCATTCAGCTCGGCGGCAGCGCCGGGCGTGGTCGGCGCCGGCAGCACGATGCCTGCCCGCAAGATGTCGAGCTTGCGCTTGGTGTCATAGGAGAGGCCCGGCACCTTCTCGAACTTGGCGGCCTCCAGCGCATAGTGGACCGACATCTCGGTGCCCTTGGCGCCGACGCGGGCGGCAAGCGCATCGGTATCCTCGGTCAGATAGGTCGCGTTGACCCAATAGACCTGATTGGCCTCCAGCGAATAATCGAAGAATTCCTTCTCGGCTTGCGCGACGAGCGCATCGGCCTGCGCCGCCGTGGGGGTTGCCTGCCCCGGAGCCGAATCGGCCTGGGCCAAAGCCGGCGCGCCGCAAACGGCCAATGAGAGCGCTGCCGCTACGGCAAGGCGCGAAACGGGGTTGAGCATGATTGGTGTCCCTGAACCTGTGGCCTGAGCCTGTGGATTGCGGCCAAGCTGGCCTGTCAGGGCTAGGTTCGTCAACCCGCGAGATAATCGGCGATGGCCTGTCCGA
Organism: Sphingobium sp. B12D2B; assembly: GCF_025961775.1. NCBI lineage: Bacteria > Pseudomonadati > Pseudomonadota > Alphaproteobacteria > Sphingomonadales > Sphingobiaceae > Sphingobium > Sphingobium sp. B12D2B. The sequence goes on along the minus strand of NZ_JAOQOH010000001.1, from coordinate 1,853,369 downwards.
ATTCCGGCTTGGTGATCGCTGTCATATGCGTGCCGGGGCATGTGCCGCGTTGCGCATTGGGCAGAGCCCCGACCAGCGCATCGGCCGAGCCGTTATCGTCATCATCCTCGCCGCACAGCACCAGGGTCGGCATCGTCACCTTGGCCAGCACCGCGTGATCCATATCGCTCATGCTCATCAGCAGCAGGCGCAAGGCGACCGGATCGATCTTCATGGTCTTCATGAACTGGATCGCCATATAGTCGCGGTCGCCCGGCCGTACCGTCTCGAAATGATCGAGTGCATTGAGGAAGAACTGCCGACGGCGCGCCCACTCCAGCAGGCCTTCCAGCCCCATGCCACCCAGCACCAGTCGCCGTGGTGTCATGCCACGGTCGATCAGTCCCAGGCACAGCCGCGCGCCCATTGAATAGCCGACTAGATCGAACTGCGTGACGCCCAGCGCCCCGATCACCGCTTCCATGTCGAGCAGCATCACGTCCTGCGGATAGGCATCGGCATCCGTCGGCGCATCGCTGCAGCCATGCACGCGCTGATCGATCATGATCGCCTCGAAACCGGCATCAGCGATTTTCTGGGCCGTGCCATATCGCTGCCAGTTGATTTGCGCGCTGGAACTGAGGCCATGCAGCATGATGACCGCCGGCCCATCGCCGAGCCGATGGACGGCGATGCGCGTGCCGTCATGGCCCTGAAGATGCTCGAGGCGGATCGTCGATGTCTCTGTCATCGCCCGATTGTGGCGGAGATCGGGTCCGAAAGGCAAGGCCAATGCGCGGGAGATGAGCGCCCTGTCCCGCCATTGGGTGACAGAGTCTGGACTTGCTTTTAATAAGCCCGCTTACTAAATGCGCCGGCATCATGGACGGCAATCATCTCGCCTTTGCGATCGGCGACCTCGGGCGCCTGTATCGTCGCCGGTTCGACGAGCGCACCCGCAGCCTTGGCATCACCGGGCCGCAGATGCGCGCGCTCGCGCAGATCATGCGCTTTCCCGGCATCAACCAAGGCGCGCTTGCCGAGCGGTTGGATGTCGAGCCGATCACGACCTGCCGGATGGTGGACCGCCTCGAGCAGGCCGACATGGTCGAGCGCCGCCGCGATCCGCAGGACCGCCGCGCCTGGCAGCTGTTCCTGACCGAGGCGGCCAAGCCGCTCGCCGCCGAATTGCAGCAGATCGGCCAGCGGGTGCTCAATGAATCACTCGCCGGCATTTCAGCGGAGGAGCAGGACACCGTGCTTTCCGTGCTCTTCCGCATCCGTGACAATCTGTCCGGTGATAGCCAGCCTGCCACTGACGAGGCCGCAAAGGAGGCGGCAGTCCATGTCTGAAGCCGATCCTGCCCTGCGTCCGACCGCTCAGGCGCCTGCGCCTGCCGAGACCGTGGCCGCACCCGATGAATCAGCCGCAGCGGAGCCGCGCGGCAAGCGTTTGCGCAACCGCCTGCTCATGATTTCGGTACCGTTGATCATTCTGGCGGTGGGCGCGTGGTTCTGGGCGACGAGCGGGCGCACCGTCTCCACCGACAATGCCTATGTGAAGCAGGACATCGTGGCGGTCGGCAGCGATGTCGCCGGGCGGATCATCGAGGTGAAGGTTCGCGAGAACCAGATGGTGAAGGCCGGAGACGTGCTGTTCGTCGTCGACCAGCAGCCCTACAAGGTCGCGCTCCAGCAGGCCAACGCCCAGATCGCCAACGCGCAGGTCGCGGTCGGGCGCCTCCGCACGGATTTTCAGGCAACGAACGTCGACATCACCGGTGCGCGTGAGGATGTCTATTACGCCCAGCAGGATCTCGACCGGCAGCAGGCGCTGATGAAGGACGGGTTCACCACCCGCGCCCGTCTCCAGCAATCCCAGCAGGCGCTCGACAATGCCCGCACGCGGCTGCGCACGGCGGAGGCCGATGCCGCCAAGGCCAAGGCGGCGCTCGCCAACGGCGCGCAGGTGCCGGGCGTCAATCCTGAAATCGCCGCGGCCCAAGCCCAGCGCGATCAGGCCGCCCTTAACCTCGATCGCACCGTGGTCCACGCCCCAGTCTCCGGCCGGATCAGCCAGGCCAGTCGCCTGCAGGTGGGCCAGATGGCCGTGCAGGGTCTGCCGCTGGTCAGCATCGTCGCCAGCGACCGGATCTGGGTGACCGCGAATTTCAAGGAAACCGATCTCGACAGGATGCGCCCGGGCCAGAGCGCGGATATCAAGATCGATGCCTATCCCGGCTCGCATATCCGTGGCCATGTCGATAGCATCGGCGCGGGCACAGGCTCGGAATTCTCCGTGCTCCCGGCCCAGAATGCCAATGGCAACTGGGTGAAAGTGACGCAGCGCGTGCCGGTGCGCATCGCTATCGACGGCCATCCGCAGCGGCCGATGATCGCTGGCCTGAGCGCGAAGGTGACGGTGGACATTCACGCGACCAAAGCTGGCGCCGCAGTCGCCTCCGCCCGCTGACGCAAACCGGCATCATGGCCCCTACGTCGGATCTTCCGCAACTGCAGGTGCGCCACAAGGCGCTGCTGACCATGGCGATCATGTCGGCCATGATCATGCAGGTGCTCGATACGACGATCACCAACGTGGCGCTGCCGCACATGCGCGCTTCGCTCGGTGCCAGTGACGAGACAATCAGCTGGGTACTCACCAGCTACATCCTCGCCGCCGCCATCGCCATTCCCATCACCGGCTGGCTTGCGGACCGGATCGGGACGCGGCGCCTGCTGCTGATTTCCGTCTTCGTCTTCGTGGTGGCCTCCGTGCTCTGCGGCATTGCGCAGAGCCTGACGGAGATGGTGCTGTTCCGCGCGCTGCAGGGTGTTGGCGGCGCCTTTGTCGGCCCGCTGGCGCAAAGCCTGATGCTCGACATCAATCGCCCGTCCCAGCACGCCAAGGCGATGTCCGTCTATGGCATGGGCGTCATGATCGGCCCGATCATGGGTCCGGTAGTCGGCGGGTGGCTCACTGAGTGGATCGACTGGCGCTGGTGCTTCTTCGTCAACGTCCCTTTCGGCATCGTCTGCCTGGTCGGACTTTACGCTCTTCTCCCCGAGAAGCCGCTCCAGCGGCGGAACTTCGACCTGTTCGGTTTCGCGCTGATCGCCTTGGGTCTGGCGAGCCTCCAGCTCATGCTCGATCGCGGGCAACATGCCGACTGGTTCTCCTCGACGGAGATCTGGGTCGAGGCCGCTCTGGCCGTCAGCGGCCTGTGGATGTTCGCAGTCCACACGCTCACCGCCCGCAAACCGCTCTTCGCCCCTGCCCTCTTCGCAGATCGCAATTTCCTGAGCGCCGCTGCGTTCATGTTCATCATCGGGCTGGTGATGTTCGCCGCCATGGCGCTGCTCCCGCCGCTGCTCCAGGGCCTCTATGGCTATTCAGTGGTCGACACCGGCTGGATCCTGGCGACGCGCGGTGCCGGTCTGCTGGTCGCCATGGCCCTTTCCAGCCGCCTCACCAGCCTCATCGATCCGCGCGTGCTGATTGCCGGCGGCTTCTCGGTCACGGCCAGTTCTTTGTGGATGATGACCGGCTGGTCACTGGAGCAGAATTGGGTGCCGTTCGTGGTCACCGGCGTGGTTCAGGGGGCCGGCATCGGCATCGTATTCGTGCCCCTGCAGATGCTCGCCTTCGGCACCCTGCCACCCGGCGCCCGCACCGAGGGCGCCGCCGTGCTCAACCTTACCCGGAACATCGGCTCGTCGATCGGCATCGCAGTGGTTATGGCGCTGCTAGCGCGCAACAGTCAGGTCAGCCATGCCGATCTCACGCAGCATATCTCGTCGGCCAATCTGCCGGTGGACCCGAGCGAGTTGCAGCGCTTCGGCAGCTTCGGCACGACCGTGCTCGCGACAATCGATGGGATCGTGAACCAGCAGGCGACGATGATCGCCTTCCTCGACGATTTCTACGCCATGGCCATCGTCAGCACGCTGATCATCCCGGCCGCCTTCTTCCTGCGCAAGCCCAAACGAGGGCCAGGATCGCCCCCGCCACCGCCGATCAGCGAGTGAGGGGACTCCAACGACCAATCGCAGCGCGTGAGATCAGACACGCGAAGCCGCTGCCGATCTGCGCAAGTGCCATGTCCTTCTGCGGGTCCCACATGTCGCCTTGCTGGCCGTTATAATAATCGGCGGTATCGCCGGCGAGCATCAGCGTCAGTAGCCACTCGAACACTTCGTAGAGCGCACTAGCCAGACCTACCAACGCGAAGGCGAGCAGCCACGCCGTCCCGCGCCGCAACGCGCCATGCCGCTGGCCGATCTCGGCGAACACTGGCGTGAGGAGTAACCCGAACATAAGGTGGATGAACCGGTCATAGCCATTGCGCGCCGATCCCAGGAGAGCCGCTGCGGCATCGCCAGTGACCCCGGCGATCCAACCTCCGTAAGGCACGTAGGAATAGATATAACGTCCGCCAACCGTGTGCAGCAGCAGGAACAGCCAGATCAGTCCCACGCTGCGCACGGTGAGCGGCCAGCGGCGCAGCAGCCAGGGCGCCACAATCACCAGCAACACCGTCGGCGCATGTTGAAGCGGCGCCAGCGCCGGAAAGGGCTGATCGATATTGGCGAGCCCAATGGCAGAGAGCAGCGATCCGAGTAGCCCCCATTGCAATGCGGGCAAGGCTTCGCGCGCTCGAGCCCGGCCCATTACGGTCAGCCCTTCTGCAGGTGCTTGCGGCCGAGCAGTTCGGCGATCTGCACCGCATTCAGCGCTGCGCCCTTGCGCAGATTATCCGAGACGCACCAGAGCGACAGGCCGTTCTCGACGGTCGAATCCTCGCGTACGCGGCTGACGAAGGTTGCATAGTCGCCCACGCACTCGACCGGGGTGACGTATCCGCCGTCCTCATGCTTGTCGACGAGCATCACGCCCGGCGCCTCACGCAGGATCTTCTGCGCTTCCTTCGCGCTGATCTCATCCTCGAACTCGATGTTCACGGCCTCGCTGTGGCCGACGAATACCGGAACGCGCACGCAGGTCGCCGTGACCTTGATCTTGGGATCGAGGATCTTCTTGGTCTCAACGACCATCTTCCACTCTTCCTTGGTGGAGCCATCGTCGAGAAACACGTCAATGTGGGGAATGACGTTGAAGGCGATCTGCTTGGTGAACTTCTTCGGCTCGGCAGAATCGCCGACGAAGATGTTACGGCTCTGCTCGAACAGCTCGTCCATCCCCTCCTTGCCGGCGCCGGAGACGGACTGATAAGTCGCCACCACCACGCGCTTGATCTTGGCGGCATCGTGCAGTGGCTTGAGCGCCACGACGAGCTGGGCTGTCGAGCAATTGGGGTTGGCGATGATGTTCTTGCGCTTGTAGCCCTCGATGGCCTCGGGATTCACCTCCGGCACGATGAGCGGAACATCGGGGTCCATGCGGTAGAGCGAGCTGTTGTCGATCACCACGCAGCCGGCCGCAGCAGCCTTGGGGGCATATTCCTTGGTCGGTCCGGAGCCGGCGGCGAACAGGGCCATATCCCAGCCCGTAAAATCGAAATGCTCGATATTCTTGACCTTGAGCATCTTGCCGGTCTCGCCGAACTCGATCTCGTCGCCCGTCGACCGCGCGCTGGCAACGGCCGCGATCTCGTCGATGGGGAACTCCCGCTCGGCAAGGATGTTGAGCATTTCGCGACCGACGTTGCCGGTGGCGCCTACGACGACGACACGATATCCCACAGGGGCTTCTCCAGCGGTTGAATGAGGGGAACTGCGGGCCGGATACCGCAAAAGAGCCGCAGAGGCAAAAGCGCAATCTTGGTGGCGGGTACTTGTACCCCGCCGGTGAAGCGTCAGGGCTTTTCGGGTGGCGGCGCGCCGGTCAGCGCGCGCATATCCTCGTCTTTCCACGGTGCCGGCAGGCTGCTCTGCGGGCAGTAGCGCGCCTTGTTGGCCCAGCCGCTGTCCGATTGGGCGGCGTAATTTTCCGCATCGGTCACGTCATAGGTCCGGGTGCTGGTGCGCACCTCCTGCCGGTTCGCGATGGCATCGCCTTCGCGGCATGTCTCGGTCACCCGATAGGTGGTGGGTCCGGTTTTCTCGATGGTGCCGAAGGTGCAACTGTAGCGCGCGCCGCTATAGCCATTCCGGCCGATCAGCGTGACCGTGGCTTTAGAGGCTGACTCACACGCCGTTTCATTGGAAACATAATAGCCCAGCCGCAAAGGCAGGCCACCGACGAGCACTTTGCCGGGTTCTGCGCTATTCGCTGCGCTATTGCCGGCGCCGTTCATCGCATTGGCTGCCTTGGCTTGCGATCCGACATCGCCTTCCAGCACGTTGAGGCTGTTCGAGACGTCCTCCGACAGATTTGACCCGGATTGGCCGCAGGCAGAAAGAAGCGCCAGTGCCGCCATCAGGGTCAATCGTCTCATCATGCCTCCTCCATCTCATCAGCTTCGATAGAGAATGGGCGTTGGGGGCCGCAGTGACAACCCCGCGCGGCTGCATTTTTCCGCGAAACATGGACTTCGCCGCCTCGCGCGCCTAAATGCGCCGCATGTCTGCCAACCCCGCCCTTTTCTCTTTCGCCAAGATGCATGGCCTCGGAAATGACTTCGTGGTCATCGATGCCCGCGAGCGACCGGTCGTCATGACCGAGCAGCTGGCGCGGGCCATTGCCGACCGTCGGACCGGGGTGGGATGCGATCAGCTGATCGTCGTCGGCGCCTCCGAGCGCGCCGATGTCTCCATGCGCATCTTCAACCAGGATGGCAGCGAGGTCGATGCGTGCGGCAATGCCACCCGCTGCGTGCCGCTGTTCGTGGGACGGGACGTGACCATCGAGACCAATGCCGGACTGCTGGAGGCCCATCGCCAGGGCGATCTGGTCAGCGTCGACATGGGCGAGGCGCGGACGGATTGGGAGCAGGTGCCGCTGGCTTATGCCATGGACACGCTCACCATGCCGGTGAGCTGGGACGATCTGCCGGCGCCGTCCGCGGTGAGCATTGGCAACCCGCATGTGGTGTTCTTCGTCGATGCGCTGGATGATGTGGACATGGCGCGCCTCGGGCCGCTGATCGAGCATGATCCGCTGTTCCCAGCCCGCGTGAACGTGAATTTCGCGCAGATGCTCGCGCCCGATCATATTCGGTTGGTGGTCTGGGAACGCGGAGCTGGCTTCACCCAGGCCTGCGGGACCGGCGCCTGCGCGACGGCAGTCAGCGCGCTTCGCCGGCGGATCGCGCAAGGGCCGGTGCGGGTTAGCCTGCCGGGCGGCGATCTTCTCATCGATTGGGCGCCCGGCGGCCATATCAGCATGACCGGCCCGGCTGCCCATGTGTTCGACGGCACGCTCGATCCGGCAGAGTTCGCACCCGCCGCATGACCGGCCCCGAGGTCATCACGCTCGGCTGCCGGCTCAACATCGCCGAGAGTGAGGCCATTCGCCAGCAGCTGGGGGGGCGGGATGATCTTGTCGTGGTGAACAGCTGCGCGGTCACCGGCGAGGCCGTTCGCCAGACCCGCCAGGCCATTCGCCGCGCCCACCGCACCCGGCCGGAAGCGCGCATCGTGGTCACGGGCTGCGCGGCGCAGACCGACCCCGGAATGTTCGCTGCTATGCCGGAGGTGACTGCCGTCATCGGCAATGGCGAGAAAGCAGCCTTTGCAGAGCATCTCCGGACCTCTCCGTTCGTATCGAGCGAAGTCGAGATACGGCCAGGCTCGTCCTCTGGTGTCTCGACTTCGCTCGACACGAACGGAGGAGAGATTCCATCGCCCGAGCGGGTCCGTGTCGCCGATATCATGACGCTGGAACATCAGGCGCCGCACATGCTGGCTGCCTTTGCCGAGCGGGTTCGCGCCTTCGTCGTGGTGCAGAATGGCTGCGATCATCGCTGCACCTTCTGCATCATCCCCTTCGGGCGTGGGCCGAGCCGCTCGGTGCCGGCCGGCGCCGTCGTGGATCAGGTTCGCGCGCTGGTCGATGAGGGCGTGCAGGAAATCGTGCTCACCGGCGTCGACGTGACGAGCTATGGCCCGGACCTGCCCGGCACGCCCAGTCTCGGGCTGCTGGTCGAGCGCATCCTGCGCCATGTGCCCGATCTGCCCCGCCTGCGCCTCTCCTCGCTCGACGGCATCGAGATCGACGACCGGCTGTTCGACCTCATCTCCGGCGAACCGCGGCTCATGCCGCATGTCCATCTCTCGCTGCAGGCAGGCGACGACATGATCCTCAAGCGGATGAAGCGTCGGCATAGCCGTGCCCAAGCCGTCGATCTGGTCGAGCGCTTGCACGCGCGGCGCCCGGAGATCGCCATCGGCGCGGACATCATCGCCGGCTTCCCGACCGAGGATGACGCGATGTTCGAGAACAGCTTGGCGCTGGTCCGCGATTGCCGCATCGTTCACGGCCATATTTTCCCTTATTCTCCGCGTGACGCCACCCCGGCAGCGCGGATGCCCCAGCTCGACCGGGCCGTAATCCGTGAGCGCGCCGCGCGGCTTCGGGCCGCCTGTGAAGCGGAACGGACGGTATGGCTTCGCGCCCTCGTCGGCTCCACCCAGAGCGTGCTGATCGAGACCAGCGGCCTCATAGGCCATGGCGAGAGCTTCGCATCGGTCCGCTTTGCTACCCCACAAAAGCCCGGCGAGATTGTCCGCGCCCGCATCACGGGGCTTGAGGGAAACACGCTCATCGCGCATGGAGCCGAGCATGGCTGAACTTTCCTGGCGCGACCGTCTTTTCGGCGGCTTCAAACGCACTTCCGACCGGCTCGGTGAGAGCATTTCCGGCGTCTTTGCCAAGGCCGCTCTGGATGAGCAGACGCTCGATGAACTCGAGGAAGCGCTCTACACCACCGATCTCGGGCCGGCGATGGCCGCGCGCATCCGTGACCGGCTGGCCGAGGGGCGCTTCAACAAGGAACTGACCGAGGAATATCTGCGCGAGATCCTCGCCGAGGAAATCGAGAAGGTGCTGACCCCGGTAGCCAAGCCCATCGAGATCGAGGCTTTCCCGCGCCCGCAGGTCATCCTAGTCATCGGCGTCAACGGCTCGGGCAAGACGACGACCATCGCCAAGCTCGCGCATCTGTTCCAGGAGCAGGACTACAGCGTGATGCTGGCGGCCGGCGACACCTTCCGCGCCGCGGCCATCGGCCAGTTGCGCATCTGGGCCGAGCGGTTGGGCGTGCCCATCGTCACCGGGCCCGAAGGCGGCGATGCGGCAGGCGTGGTGTTCGACGCGGTCAAGCAGGCGACCGCGCAGGGCACGGACATCCTTATCGTCGATACCGCCGGGCGGTTGCAGAACCGCACCGAGTTGATGGACGAGCTGGCCAAGATCCGCCGCGTGCTGGGGCGCCTCAATCCCGCCGCGCCGCACGATGTCGTGCTCGTGCTCGACGCGACGACCGGCCAGAATGCGCTGTCGCAGATCGAGATTTTCCAGAATGTCGCTAACGTCACCGGGCTGGTGATGACCAAGCTGGATGGCACGGCGCGGGGCGGCGTTCTGGTCGCGGCGGCCGAGAAATTCGGCCTGCCCATTCACGCCATCGGCGTAGGCGAGAAGATCGACGATCTGCGCCCCTTCGACCCCGGCGAACTCGCCCACGCCATTGCAGGAGCGGCTTATGCACGCTGACGACAAAGCCCCGCCCCGCGTCGATGCGACCATCGATTCCGCGCCGATCGCGCCCGGCCCCAAGGGCGAAAGCTGGCTGCCGATGGCGCTCGATTTCGGGCCGTTGCTCGTCTTCTTCCTCGCCACCAAGGTCATCGGGATGTTTGCCGGCACCGCCGCCTTCATGGCCGCGATTGCGGTGGCCGTCGTGGTCAGCAAATGGCGGCTGGGCAAAGTGTCGCCGATGCTCTGGCTCTCGGCGATCCTCGTCCTCTTCTTCGGCGCCCTGACGCTGTATTTCCATGATCCGGCCTTCATCCAGCTCAAGCCGACGATCATTTACGGCTTCTTCGCGCTGATGCTGATCGGCGGCTGGATGGGCGGCCGCCCGTTGCTGCGCTACCTGCTGCAGTCGGCCTATAGCGGGCTGGATGAAACGGGCTGGCTCAAGCTCTCGCGCAACTGGGGCTTCTTCTTCGCGGCGCTGGGCGTGGCGAATGAACTGATGCGGATGTCGCTCGATTTCGATACCTGGCTGCTGGTCAAGGTTTGGGGCGTCACCGCTGCCTCGATGCTGTTCGCCATGGCCAATGTCCCCATGCTCATGAAGCACGGTCTGGAGCTGGGCGACAAGCAGAGCGGCCCAACAGCCTAAGACAAGCGCGCGATAAGAATTGGTGTCGGCCGAAGAATTTTAGCAATATTCTTCAAGGCTTAAGAAACGACCTTGCGCGTCGCGCGTTAATTTGTCACGTCAAAGAGAGGGAAGCCCGGAAAGTGACCGCAACGACGTTGGCAATGTCTCCCAAATTTTTGTTCCTTCAACAGTTCATCCGCCATCCGCGGATGGTAGGATCGGTGATCCCCACATCCGACATCGCGATCCACGCCCTGCTTGATCCAGTCGACTGGCAGGATGTGCCTTGCGTCGTCGAATATGGGCCGGGCACCGGAGTGTTCACCCGGCGTATTCTTGAGCGGCTTGGGCCGGACGCGCGGCTGATCGCCATCGACACCAATCCCATGTTCGTGAACCATCTGCGCCAGCATATTGCGGATCCGAGGCTCATCTGCGTGGAAGGATCGGCCGCCGATGTGGAAGCCATTCTTGCGCGCGAGGGCTTCGAGGCGGCGGACTACATCATCTCCGGCCTGCCCTTTTCCACCCTGCCCCCCGCCGTCGCCGACGACATCGCGGCCGCGACGGCGCGTGCGATCCGTCCGGGCGGCCAGTTTCTCGTCTATCAATATTCGCGCTTCGTGCTCTCGCGCCTTGAAGCCAATTTCGCGAATGTGGCGCAGGGCATGGTGTGGCGGTGCATCCCCCCTGCCCGCCTTTTCTGGGCCCGCAAGGGCGACGAAGCGAGTGCCGCGCTCAGCGACGCCGAAAGTTTAGCCGTCGCGTAACGGTATAGTCGGCCACGCCGACCAGAAGATAATCAATCCACCAGCGAAACCGACTGAATGGACTGGCGAGCGCCGCATAAGTGCGGCCGTCGATGACCGTGCTGTCCTTCGCCATCGTGTCGACCAGCGCGCGCGCGGCGCGGGCAAATTCGGCATCCTCGATGCGCAGCATCAGCTCCAGATTGAGGAACAGGCTGCGCATATCGAAATTTGCGGACCCGACATAGACGACGTCATCGATGACGATCAGCTTCATGTGCAGCTTCTGCGGCTGATATTCCAGGATTCGCACCCCGGCCCGCAGCAGCCGCCGATACAAGTGCCGGGCAGCCCCGACCGTGGTGGTGTTGTCGGATCGCTCCGGCGTGATGAGCCGGGCGCTCCCACGCTGGGCGATGCCGGCTATGCGGCGCATGATGCCGGGGCTCGGGGAAAAATAGGCCGCGACCAGATCGAGCGTGCGGCCATGGTGCAAATCTGTCTTCACGCACTTGGCCCAGCTGTTGAGAAACCGGGTTGGCCCGCCGATCAGCCAGCGCGCCTTTCCTTCGCCGGGCTGCCAGGTGCGGACCAGCCGCCGCAACTGACTGAACCGCTGCCGGCTCTCCAGGCTCCACTTCGCCAATCCCTCATACCATCGAGCGAGATTTGCGACGAGCGGTCCTTCAAGCGCGAGGCCGAGGTCGCACCAGCCATCCGCGTCCTCGGGACCGGCGAAGTAGCTGTTCTCACAATTGAACCCGCCGATCATCGCCCGGCGGCCGTCGCAGATCACGATCTTCTGATGATTGCGGATCAGGTAGCGCATCGATCGGCGTGCACCAAACCGCGCAAAACGCCCGCCAGCACCGATGAAGGCATCGAAGAACCCATGGGGCGTCCGCGCCGATCCGAACGCGTCGATCATCAGTGTGACGGCGACGCCGCGCTTGCAGGCCTCGATGAGAGCGTCACGGATCAGCCTGCTGCAGTCGTCGGACGCGAAAATATAAAAATAGAGGTCGAGCGTCTCGCGCGCGTTGCCAATCAGGCTGAGCAGCGTATCGAGCCGGTCCTGCCCGCCGGGCAGCAACCTGAGCTTGTTACCGGCCACCTCGTGCAGGCGATCATCGTGCACGGGCGGTGCCAGCGTAGAGACGTTGCCTGTCATGCCCCCCTCATGCGTCAACCACCCTGCCTTGCCAATCATCACGCGCGCATCCCACCCTTTCAATGCCGGATGGACACTATTGTTTCCATGATCGCAGCGCCGCGAGCCTCCCATCGCCCCTGCGATTTTCTTGACTTTCGCTCCCTCGACTGTTAGCCGACAGCCTTTCCCGCATTCTCCTTAATCTGCTCAGGAGCCAAGCATGGCGCGCGTTACTGTCGAAGATTGCATCGACAAGGTTCCCAACCGGTTCGACCTCGTTCTCCTGGCGGCGCAGCGCGCCCGGACCATCTCCGGTGGCGCCGAACTGACCGTTGATCGGGATCGCGACAAGAACCCGGTCGTGGCTCTGCGCGAGATCGCCGAAGAGACGATCATGCCGGACGACCTCAAGCATGATCTCGTCGGTTCGATGCAGAAGATGCAGATCGACGACGACGACACGCCGGACGAAATCGGCTCGATCGCACGCTCTGCCGAGGCGCTGCGCCTCACCGCTGCGACGCCCCCGCGCTCGCACAGCCTGGGTGCCGATTACGACGGCTAAGCCCTGAGAACATCAGATCGAAAGGCGGTTTCGGCACAAGTCGAAGCCGCCTTTTTTGATGCGGCTAGGGACTGAATTCGACGTCAATCGTGCCTTGCCGCCACCGGACGCGGCGCGCGGGGTGCTGGCCTGTGGCGCAAATCGCTGGTTTGCAGCACGCCGCCTGTAAGAAAGGGGTCGACAATGGTTTCGATCCGCGCGGAGCGACCAGACCGGATCGCGATGTTGTAGAAACTGTTGGCGACGACATCGGCAATCTGCACCCCCGCCGAGCGCCTGCTGTCGATCATCTGCGCGCTGCCGCATCGCGCGAGCCTTTTGGCAATGTCGTGCCGCACGGATTCCAGCACCAGCGTGTCGTAACGACCCGCGTCGATGAAGACCTGCAGACAATCCTCCTCCGCGTCCGGTCGCCATTCGTCCACCAGCTGCGTGAGCAGCGCGACATAGACGTCGAGGTCTTCGGGACGGTGACCGGCGTCTTGCGGGTCGGCGCGGATGATGCAGATCTTGGCCCGGGCACCGAACCGGTCGAGCAGTTCGAAGAAGAAGGCGCGTTCGACCAGACCGATCCGGCTGCCCTTGAGCTCGCCGCGCAGACCCACAACCGCACGAAACCGCGCCAGCAACCGGTCGGCGGCATCCGCCTCGATCTCGACGCCAGCCATGATCATGGCGCCCGCGGGAAGACTGCCGCTTTCGTCGATATAGATGGGCATCCGTCCTCCCGTGCCGCTTCTTGTAATAGCCGCCTGCTGAAATGAATGTCGCCGCAAAGCCCGTGGGCTCGCGGCGACAATCAGTCTTTCGTGTCCACCCTCATGAGGGTCAGACGTTTTGCGGCGTCGGATCGCTGATCGGGCCTTTGCGCTTGCCCGTCTTGGGGATCGACGTGCCGGTCACCGGGACGGGAGAGGGCCGGATCTTCTCACCACTCGGACGGACGAGTTCGCCCTTGTCGATCAAAGTCTTGATCTCGTCGCCCGAGAGTGTTTCAAACTCCAGCAGCGCATTGGCCAGCAGGTGAAGCTGGTCGAGATGATCGCTCAGCACCGTCTTGGCCCGATCATAACCGGACTCGACGACCTTACGGATTTCCGCGTCGATCTTCTGCGCGGTTTCATTGGACATGTGCACGCGCTGGCTTTGCGAGTAGCCGAGGAAGGTCTCGCCCTGCGGCTCCTCATATTGCAGCGGCCCCAGCTCGTCGGACATGCCCCATTGAGTGACCATGTCGCGCGCGAGCCGCGTGGCGTACTGGATGTCGCCGGAGGCACCGGACGACACCTTCTCGTGGCCGAAGATCACTTCCTCAGCCACTCGCCCGCCCATGGCGACCGCCAGATTGGCGTGCATCTTATCGCGGTGATAGCTGTAGCTGTCCCGCTCCGGCAGACGCATCACCATGCCCAGCGCGCGGCCGCGCGGGATAATGGTGGCCTTGTGGATCGGATCGGACGCCGGCTCGTGGATCGCGACGATGGCATGACCAGCCTCATGATAGGCCGTCATCTTCTTCTCGTCCTCGGTCATGACCATGGAGCGCCGCTCGGAGCCCATCATGACCTTATCCTTGGCCGCCTCGAACTCGGCGCTCGCGACAAGACGCTTGCCGCGCCGCGCGGCCATCAGCGCCGCCTCGTTGACGAGATTGGCGAGATCGGCACCGGAGAAGCCGGGCGTACCGCGCGCGATCGTGCGCGCATCGACGTCGGGCGCCAGCGGCACCTTGGCCATATGGACTTCGAGGATCTTGATGCGCCCCTCGATATCCGGGCGCGGCACGACGACCTGACGGTCGAAACGACCCGGGCGCAGCAGCGCCGGATCAAGCACGTCGGGCCGGTTGGTCGCGGCGATGATGATGATGCCTTCGTTCGATTCAAAGCCGTCCATCTCGACCAGCAGCTGGTTCAGCGTCTGCTCGCGCTCGTCATTGCCATTGCCCAGGCCCGCACCACGATGGCGACCGACGGCGTCGATTTCGTCGATGAAGACGATGCAGGGTGCGTTCTTCTTGGCCTGCTCGAACATGTCGCGCACGCGGCTTGCGCCGACACCCACGAACATTTCGACGAAGTCAGAGCCCGAAATGGTGAAGAACGGCACGCCCGCCTCGCCCGCGATCGCGCGCGCCAGCAGCGTTTTGCCGGTGCCCGGCGAGCCGACCAGCAGCGCCCCCTTGGGGATCTTGCCGCCCAGTCGCGCAAACTTGCTCGGGTCCTTGAGGAACTCGACAATCTCCTGGAGCTCCTCACGGGCCTCATCGATGCCGGCCACGTCGTCGAACGTCACCCGGCCCTGCTTTTCCGTCAGCAGCTTGGCCTTGGACTTGCCAAAGCCCATCGCGCCGCCGGCGCCGCCGCCCTTCTGCATCTGGCGCAAAACGAAAAAGGCGATGCCGAGGATCAGGATGAACGGCAGCGACTGGTAGAGCAGGATCATCCAGAAGTTCGGCTGTTCTTCGGGCTGGCCGCTATATTTGACCTTATGCTCGTCCAGCAGCGCCGTGAGCTGCGGGTCCGGCACGGCGTAGGTGACGAAACGCTGATCGTTCTTGAGCACGCCACTGATCCGGTCCGGACCGATCGCCACTTCCTTCACCGCATCGGCCGAAACCCGGTCGCGGAAATCGGAATAGGCAATCGCGGTGCCGTTGTTGCTCATGCCCTTGCTGTCGAACACCGTCACGAACATCAGCAGCGCAAGAAACACGCCCGCCAATATGAGGGCGCTCTTGATCCATGGATTGCCTTGCGGCTCTTTGTTATCGTTCATCAACCACTCGCTTTCGCGGTCCAAAATAGGACTTCCTGCCCGGAACACAATGCCCGGAACGGCTTTGGGCTCAGCACGACCTGCGCGGTGGTGCCCGCCGCATCGTCCATCGCGCCCCTCCGGTGACAAGGCAGTCTGCCAAGGTGACGGTCTTACCATCGAAAAGTTGAACAAGCGCTTGATCCAGCGATGGCCCGCGCGGTTTTTCTGCCTGCGGATTGAGATGGGCAATCATGCACAAGATCAGGCGGCGAAGGAGCTCGGGCGGCAGGTCCGTTCGGGCGAGCTCGGCGCGATCCTCGAACAGCATGAGGTGCTCGGTGGTGAGCCGGTCCAGCATCCAGGCGATGGTGTCCTCCGCTTCGCCCAGCGCTTCTAGCGCGCGGTTCATGCCACCGGGGTCGATGAGATCGCAGCCAGCCAGCGCCTGCCGAACTCTTACGCGGTCGAACCGCTGGTTCTCGTTGCTCGGATCGTCGATGAACGGGACGTTTTGGCTCTTGCACCACGCGCGCAGATCAGCGCGGCGCTCATTGAGCAGCGGCCGCAGCAATGTCCCGCGCCGGGCCCGGATGGCTGACAGTCCCGCCACCCCTGCCCCGCGATTGAGCCGCAGGACCAGCGTTTCAAGCTGATCGTCCGCCTGATGCGCCGTCATCAGCCAGTCGACGCCCCGCGCCTGCTGCCAATCCTCCAGCAACGCATAGCGCGCAGCGCGTGCCGCCGCCTGAAGATTGCCTTCGAGGGACTGTGCGACTGTCAAAATCGCGTGGGGTACGCCCTCGTTTTGGCACCAGCGCGCGACCATGGCCGCTTCTGCTGCGGAGTCGGCCCGCAATCCGTGATCGACCGTCGCCGCCTCGACCTGCCCGGGCCAGCAACGCCCCGCCAGCGCGAGCAGCGCCATGCTGTCCGCCCCGCCCGAAACTGCGATGCCGATGCGCTCGGATGCATGCAGGGCGCGCCCCAGCAGATGGTGAACCGCCTGGGGCAACCGCTGCGCGAGCGTGTCAGCCACTACATTTGGCGCGGGTCCGGCCCTTGGTCATCATGTCGCGCACGCTGGCCGGCATGTTGGCGCCGAACACCTCGTTCAGCTCGTCATAGGCGAGGCACGCGTCCTTCAGCCGGTTGAGCTGAATGAGCGACTCACCGACCCAGGCAAGGCTTTCCGCCGCGCGGTCGCCAGCGGGGCGCTGCCGGTAGTTTTCGTAGAAGATCTTGGCTGCAGCCGCCGGCTTCTTGTCATCGAGAAACGCACGGCCGAGCAGATTGTGGGCGCGGCTGGCGACCGGATCCTTGCCATATTTGTCGACGGTCTGCTGCAGTTGCACCTGCGCCTCGGGGTAGAATTTCGCAGTCCAGAGGCGGAAGCCATAGGTGTAACTATCCAGCGCGGCATTGCCGGTGCTGGGCCGCTCGACCGCCGCCACCGCTTCGGTGCGGGCCACGAGAGACGGCTGCGCGGCCGGACGCGGGGTCGCCGCCGGCGCAGCCTGGGCCGCGCGGTCGGGCAGAGGCGCGCTGGGCGGGCCAAAGGGACTGGCCGGATCGACCGCCGGAGCAGCCTGAGCGGTGCTCATCGTCTTGAAATTCTCTTCCAGCTGACGGAGCCGGTGCTCATTCTCCTCAATCTGTCCGGTGAGGCGAGCGAGTTGCGCCTCGACGGCGTTGATTCGCGCCGTCAGATCGGCAATAGGCGTCGTCGCGGGCGCACCGGCTGCGACACCGGGCGTCGGCGCCGGCGGCGTGACTTCCGGCGCCATGATCTGGCCCGCCCCGCCGGGGAACACCTTGCGCTGCACGGCCCGCATTTCCTGCTCGAGGCGGTCCACGCGGCCTTCCACCGTGCGCTGGGCGCTCGCCGGGGCACTGAACAGCAGCGGCAGACCGGCGCCGGCAAGGAGCAGGGCGCGGACAATCCCGCCGCCGGTCCGTTTGCTGGTCATCTCGTGGGGGAAAAGCTCTGCTGCCATGGTGAAATTCCTGATATGTTCAAATCATGTTGGCCGGTGGCGGAGGCGCAATGAGCGCTGCGCCATCCGTTGACGAGGCCCTGCCTGCTAGCATCAACCTGCCGGCGGTGCATCACCATTGCTGGTCTGCGATGCCGCCGGATCGGTGTCTGTGGGCTGAACGCGCCGTTCAAGCAAAGCCGCAGCCGTCAGCGGAACGTCCGATATCGTCCGCTCGGCAGTCCCGAGTGGCGGGATGGCCTGCCCGCCAACGGTCACCGCCAGCGCATCCGGGCGTCCGGTGAGGATCATCGGGTCCTGCGCCTCGGCCGGGACGGTGAAGCTCTTGTCCTTCTCCAGCGTCCCTTCGAAGAGACGCTTTCCGTCCGGCTGATAGATGCGCAGCCAAACCTCGTTTACCGCGGTCAGGACCACCGGGCCGTTTGGGCGTGCCTGTGCCGGGCTCTGCGCGGGCGCCGCCGATTTGTTGCGTGGATCGGCGATACGCGGCTCGGTCCGCTGCTCGATCGCAAGCTGGTCGTCAGTCGGCGGCGTGATGTACTGCGTCCGCCAGATCGCATAACCGCCCGCAAACAGCAGCGCGATTACGGCGGCGGCGATCACCAGATAGCGCGGTGGAACGCTGCTGGGATCGACCGGCTCCTCAATCTCATAAGGGTCCTGCTCGACGCCCATTTCCGCGATTTCTTCACGCACCTTGCTGACAAGGGCATGTTCGTCGATGCCGACCGCGCGGGCATAAGCGCGCGAGAAGCCCGCGCAATAGGTCGTTCCGGGAAGGGCCTGATAGTCACCGGCTTCCAGCGCGGTGAGATGGCGCAAGGTGATCCGCGTGCGGTTCGCAACATCATCAAGTGACATGCCCGCAGCCTCACGCGCCTGCCGCATCTGCGCCGATGCACTCAGTCCGCTGCGCGCGACCGTCTCTTTTTCGTTCGCATCTTCGCGCATTGAGGCCTTTTTCCGTCTATTTTCGGTCTTTTTGCCAGTTCCTTTGTTTCATCAGTCGCTATGCGGTGTCAACGCGCGAATTCGCTGGCGCAGCACCGCACAGGCTCTCAGCCGAGATCGACGCCGTTATCGTCGGCCCATTGCGACAGCGGCTCGCGAAGGTTGGCAACCCCGCCTTTTAGCAAATCGACCGTGACCTGCGACAAGGCCGTGAGGTCCACCGAGCGCACCATTGCCTTGACCGGGCCTATCGAGGCTGGCGTGATCGAAAGGCGGCGGATGCCAAGGCCGAGCAGGGCCATGGCTTCCAGCGTGCGTCCGCCCATTTCGCCACAGACCCCCACCGGCACCCCATGTTCGGAGCAGGTCCGCGTGACGCGTGCGAGAAAGCGAAGGATCGCAACGCTCAGCCAATCGTAACGCTCAGCCAGTTTGGGGTTGGCGCGGTCGGCAGCGAACAGGAACTGGGTGAGATCGTTGGTGCCGATGGAGAGAAAGTCCAGGTCCGGCAGCACGAAGTCGAGCGCTTCGGCGAGCGCCGGCACTTCCAGCATCGCGCCATATTTTACGCTCTTGGGAAGCTTTCGGCCTCGCTTTGCGAGCCAGTCCTTCTGTTCGCGAAACAGCGTCATCGCTTGCGTCAGTTCCCAAGGTTCGGAGATCATCGGGAACATGACATGCAAGGTCCGTCCGGCTGCGGCCTCCAGCAATGCCCGGGCCTGCGCCTTCATCAGGCCGTCTCGCTCAAGGGCGAGGCGCACCGCGCGCCAGCCCATGGCGGGGTTTTCCTCATCGTCGGAATCGCTCTTGCGCAGATAAGGCAGCGCCTTGTCCCCACCGATATCGACCGTGCGGAAAATGACCGGACGGTTGCCCGCTGCGTCGAGCACTTCCTTGTACAGCCGCTGCTGGCGCTCGCGCTGCGGCAGGGTGGCCGAGACGAGGAACTGGAACTCGGTGCGGAACAGGCCGATCCCATCGGCGCCCGTCACATCCAGCGCGGCGACATCGTCGCGCAGGCCGGCATTCACCATCAGCTCGATGCGCTGGCCATCCTTTGTCTCCGCCGGCAGATCGCGCTGCCCAGCATAGGCCGCGCGCCGCTTCTGCGTGAGCGCCAGGCCGCTCTCGAACGCCTCGTCCATCGGCTCGGAGGGGCGGATGTAAAGGCGGTTCTGATTGACATCGAGCAGCAGCAGATCGCCCTCGTTGATCAGCGCCCGGGTATTCTTGACCCGGCCCAACACCGGCACGCCCATCGCCCGCGCCACGATGGTGACGTGCGCGGTCAGCGAGCCTTCTTCCAGCACGACGCCCTTCAACCGCCGCCGGTCATATTCCAGCAATTCCGCCGGCCCGAGATTGCGCGCGATCAGGATCGTGTCCTGTCGCAGGCCAAGCTGTGCTGCCGTGCCGAGCTGCCCGGCCACGATCCGCAGCAGGCGATTGGAAAGATCCTCCAGATCGTGCATCCGGTCCTGCAGTAGCGGATCGTCGATCTGCCGCATCCGCATCCGGGTGCGTTGCTGCACCCGCTCGATTGCCGCCTCGGCCGTGAGGCCGGAGTCGATCGCTTCGTTGATCCGCCGCGACCAGCCTTCATCATAGGCGAACATCTTGTAGGTCTCGAGCACCTCCTTGTGCTCGCCGTCCATGCCGAACTCCGCCTGCCCAGCCATGCGCTCGATCTGCTCGCGCATCTTGGCGAACGCCGAGTAGACGCGCTGCCGCTCGACCTCGACATCCTCGGCGACGGTATGCTCGATGGTCACGCGCGGTTGGTGGAAGACCGCGTGGCCGCGCGCCATGCCCATCACGAGTTGCAAGCCCGAGAGGATGCTCGCGCCCGTTTCGAGCGGGCGATCTTCGCCGGGATTTTCATCGACCAGATTGGCGTTATTGATCAGCTCGGCGAGCACCATCGCCACCGTCTGCAGCGCCTCGATCTCGACTTCCTCATAGCCGCGCGGGTCAAGATGCTGGACGCACAATGCACCAATCGCATTTTCACGGCGGACGATCGGCACGCCGGCGAAGCTGTGAAAGCGCTCCTCGCCCGTTTCCGGCCGATAGGCAAAGTCTGGATGGCCGGAGGCTTCCTCGAGGTTGAGCGTTTCGACATTCTGGGCGATCGTGCCAACAAGTCCCTCGCCCGGCGCCAGGCGCGTGACGTGAACGGCCTCCTGCTTGAGGCCGCGCGTCGCGAACAGCTCCAGCATGCCATCGCGCAGCAGGTAAATCGAGCAGACCTCACTGGAAAGCTCCTGTCCGACAATCTCGACGACCTTGTTGAGCTTCACCTGCGTCTGCGTACGCGCCGCCATCACCTCATGGAGGCGAGAGAGAATTCTGCGCGCGGCCGTGGCCGCACTGCTCGATGGGGATTCCGGGCGCCGCGTTTGATCCATGCGTTCCTGCTATCAGAAACTGCCGCCGGGAACCAACCTCGTCTCGATCTTTCCGGGCGAGAAACCCGGCAAAGACGATGATGGAATGGCGAGCAGCAGAGGAAGAAAGCCAGTCGGAAAAGAAGGAGACGCGGCAGACACGCATGCAGGCGTTGAAACGCGCAAAAATGCGCCCCTCATGCACCTGTCATTTGACCGGCCCTTCAGCACGGCACCTCTCCCGACGTCTTGTTCTTTTCGACGGTCGCACCAGTCGGCGCGTCCGCACCGCTGTAAACGGAACGCCGTGATATCGCTACCCGTTAACCAATGATCGACAGGCTGTCTGCGAGAGCAGCGCCGCGATCAGCCGACCCGGCGCGTCAACGCGGCCCGCGCCTCGGCCACCAGGGTCGTGATGATCTCGGCGACGGGTTCTTCCTTCGTCACCATGCCCACGGACTGGCCGGCCATCAGCGAGCCATTTTCGATGTCGCCATCGATCACCGCCCGGCGCAGGGCGCCGGCCCAATAATGCTCGATCTGCAGCTGCGCTTCACCCATATCGACCTTGCCGTCGTCGAGCAGTTGCGCGACTTCGCGCTGCTTGGCGGTGAAGGCGTCGGTTCCGGCGTTGCGCAGGGCGCGCACGGGGATCACCGGTAGCCGCGAATCGATCTGCACGCTGGCAATGGCATCGCGCGCCGACGCCCGGAAGAACGCCTTCTTGAAATTGGCGTGGGCGATGCTCTCGCTGGCGCAGGCAAAGCGGGTTCCGAGCTGCACGCCGGCCGCGCCCATGTCGAGATAAGCAGCGATCGCCTCGCCATGGCCGATGCCGCCGGCAACGAAGACCGGCAGCTCACTTGCCATCACCGGCAGGATTTCCTGTGCGAGCACACTGGTCGCCACGGGGCCGATATGGCCGCCCGCTTCCATGCCTTCGATGACCAGCGCATCGACGCCCGACCGGTGCAGCTTCTTGGCCAAGGACAAGGCTGGGGCGAAGCAGATCACCTTGGCGCCGCTCGCCTTGATCGCCTCGATGCTGCCCTTGGGCGGCAGGCCGCCGGCCAGCACGATATGCGTCACCGAATGACGTGCGCAGACTGCGATCAAATCGAACAGCTGCGGGTGCATGGTGATGAGGTTCACGCCAAAGGGCTTGTCCGTCATCGCCTTGGTCGCGGCGATCTCGGTATCGAGCAGATCCGGGGTCATCGCGCCGCACGCGATCAGGCCGAAGCCGCCGGCATTGCTGACGGCTGACACGAGATGCCGCTCGGACACCCAGCTCATCGCGCCACAGATGATCGCGGTCTCGCTGCCGAGAAATGCGGTGCCGCGGGCCATGAGGGAAGAAAGACGGTCGGTCATCACGATACCCAATCTGACCCTTCCCACCGGGAAGCGACGGCAAAGAGGAGATCAGCGGCCGACCGGATGCCGGCACGCTGCCTCGGAGCCTCTCCCCAATGGAAGCGGCCCGAAAAGATCAAGCGGGCGCCTGCTCCGCATCAAGACCGTAGGCGGTGTGCAGCACGCGAACGGCCAGTTCGGTTTCGTCCTCGTCGATCAGCACCGAGACCTTGATCTCGCTGGTGGAGATCGCCTCGATATTGATGCCGCGCTCGGCCAGCGTCTTGAACATGGTCGCCGCGACGCCGGCATGGCTGCGCATGCCAACACCCACGACGCTGATCTTGGCGACCTGATCGTCGGTGATGATGCGACGAAAGCCGATCTCGTTCTGCAGCTTCTCCAGAATGTCGACGCTGCGCGCGAGGTCGGTACGGGGGACGGTGAAAGTCACGTCCGTCTCCGCATTGTCCTTACTGTCATTCTGGATGATCATGTCGACATTGATGCTCGCATCGGCCAGCGGGCCGAAGATGCTGGCAACCGCACCGGGCTTGTCCGGCACGCGCGTGACGATGATCTTGGCTTCGTTCTTGTCATGAGCGATGCCGGTGATGAGCTGCCGTTCCATGTCGCTTTCCTCAATTTCTGCTTCGCTGACGATCATCGTGCCGGGTTCGGGATCGTCCCCTGGCGCGTCGAAGGACGAGAGCACCTGCACGCGTACCTTCTCCTTCATCGCCAGCGCGACGGACCGCGTCTGCAGCACTTTCGAGCCGACACTCGCCAGCTCCAGCATTTCCTCATAGGTAACCTTGTCGAGCTTGCGGGCCCGGCTGACGATGCGCGGATCGGTCGTGTAGACGCCATCGACATCCGTATAGATATCGCACCGATCGGCCTGCACTGCGGCGGCGACCGCCACGGCGGAGGTATCGGACCCGCCACGACCCAGGGTCGAGACCCGGCCGCTCTCCATCTGCCCCTGAAAGCCCGGAATGACCGCTACCTGCCCGGAGGTCATCGCCGCCAGCAGACCTTCGGTCTCGACCGTGTCGATCCGCGCCTTGCTATGTGCCTCGCTCGTGCGGATCGGCAACTGCCAGCCCAGCCAGCTGCGCGCATCGACGCCCAGCGCCTTGAGCGTCATCGCCAGCAACCCGGACGTCACCTGCTCGCCGGCCGCGACAACCACGTCATATTCGGCGGGGTCGTAAAGCGGGCTGGCTTCCTTGCAGAAGTTGACCAGACGATCGGTCTCGCCGGCCATCGCGGAGACGACGACAGCGACCTCGTTGCCCAGGCCAACCTCATGCTTCACCCGAAGCGCAACGTTGCGGATTCGCTCCATGCCGGCCATCGACGTGCCGCCAAATTTCATCACAATACGCGCCATGGACTTGCCGCGGACCTTTCTTGGACTATCAAGGGGGCATGAAATGCCGACGGATCGGTATTCACCGGCCTTCGAGCCGGCGCCCTATTAGTCAGCAGGATCGGCAATGGCAAGCGAACCGCACAGCAGCACCATCGACCCCAAAGAAGCCGCGCATTTCGGCGCGCACGCGGCCGATTGGTGGGATCCCAATGGCTCCAGCGCCATGCTCCACAAGCTGGGGCCGGTGCGCCTTGGCTTCATCCGCGCCGCTATCGATGTGCACTGGGGTGGATCGGCCCAGGATCTGCGCCCGCTGGCCGGCAAGCGCGTTCTCGATGTCGGCTGCGGGGCCGGGCTGGTCGCCGAGCCGCTCGCCCGCATGGGCGGCGCCGTAACGGCTGTAGATGCGGCGCCAGAGAATATCGCCGTCGCCCGTGACCATGCCGCCGGAATGGGCCTGCCCATCGATTATCGCAATTGCGGGGTGGAGACGCTGGCCGATCCGCAATTCGACCTGATCACGGCGCTGGAAGTCATCGAGCATGTCACTGATCCGGCGATGTTCCTCTCCGCCGTCGCGCGGCTGCTCAAGCCGAATGGGCTGCTGATTATCTCGACGCCAAACCGGACGCCGCTCTCCAAGTTGATGGTGGTGACGCTGGCAGAGGGCTTCGGCCGCATCGCCAAGGGCACGCATGACGCAGCCCGCTTCATCACCCCGGAGGAAATGGAAGCGCTGCTGTCCGACCGTGGCCTGCACGTCATGACGACCAAGGGCCTGATGGCCGATCCGCGATATGGCTTCGTGCTCAGTGACAATCTGTCCGTGAACTACATCCTCTCTGCGGCGTTCTCATCGCACGACATCCCCCAATTTGCGAGCACGCCAGCCTGATGACTGCTGCCCCGACGACAACTTCATCCCACGCCAATCCCCTCCGCAGTCTCGAACATGCCATGACATGGCTGGGCGAGAACTGGATCGAGGTGGCGATCGCCGTGGCCATCGGTATCGCCATCTATTTTGCGCTGGGGCTGCTCAAGCGGATCATGCAGCGCTTGCTGCTCAGGGCGGCCCACAGCGCCCCGATCATGGGCGTCGCCGCCAGCACCGTCGGGAAAACCGGGCATCTGTTCATGATGCTCATCGCGGCGCGCCTCGTCGTCAATTATTTCCCGGTGCCGCCGGCATTGTTCAATGCGATCAACTTCCTGTTCATCGTGGTGACGGCCTGGCAGATCGCGGTCTGGGTGCGCCAGATGGCGCTCGGCTTCATCCAGATGCGCTCGGACCCGGAGCTGGGCGGCAGCGAAGCCCTGGCCAACGCCAGCGGTCTTATCAAAGTCCTCCTCTCCATCGCGATCTTCGCCGTTGCGGCCATCGTCGTGCTGGACAATCTGGGCGTCAACGTCACCGGTCTTGTGGCCGGTCTCGGCATAGGCGGCATCGCCATTGGTCTTGCCGCCCAAGGCATTTTCTCGGACCTGTTTGCGTCCCTCTCGATCATTTTCGACAAGCCGTTCAAGGTCGGCGATGCGATCAATTTCGGTACGCAGACCGGCGTCGTGGAGCGCATTGGCCTCAAATCCACGCGCCTGCGCGTGGTGACGGGCGAACGCATGATCGTCTCCAATGCGCAGCTGCTGAACAAGGAGATCACGAGCTACACCGGTCTCGACCGGCGCCGGATCAAGTTCGCCATCGGCGTCATCTACCAGACCCCGCCGGCCGAAGCGGCGAAAATACCGGATCTGCTACGAGAGATCGTCAACGCGCATGGCGGCGACTTCGTGCGCTCGGGCTTCATCGGCTTTGGGGCGAGTTCACTAGACTTCGAGCTGGAGTTCGACGTGCACTCGGCCGATTGGGATAAAATCTATATGATCCGCCACGCGATCGGCCTCGATATTCTCGGCCGCTTCAACGATCTCGGGCTGGAATTTGCCTATCCCACGCAGACCACATTTACCGCCGATCCGTCCGGCAAGATGATCATGCCCTACCCGGTCCTCCACGAACTGCCGGGCGCTCTCGCCCCGCGCAGCATCGGGAGCGCCGATCAGGCCACGTCGGAATAATAACCGGCCCAGACATGGTTCTGCTTGCGCTCGATCCGCATGAGCGCAAGCACGGCGACCATCATCGCGAGCAGCGCCAGCGCGGTGAACACCGGCCAGACCGATTCCGGCGACACCATCAGGCTGAGCACGGCGCTCGCCATCAGCAGCGGCACGAACAGAACCGTCGCGAGCGCGGCGCGCTTGCGAGCTTTCTTGCGCTTGGGTGCCGTGCGCCAGAACCAGAGGCACAGGCCGACGCCAATCGCCGCAGGGACGATCTGCAGCCAGGCGAAGGGCATGCGATAGAGGAAATAGGCCGACACGCCGACAGTCGCGAGTACCACCAATAATGCGAGAATTCGTGCTAGGCGCACGTACAGCCTCCTCCAATCGCGACCCGGCAATTGCCGGTCCTCGGCCTTTACGACCGCTTCAAAACCCTATTGTCGTTCAACTTCGTTGAGCATCCGTTATAATCGCCTCGCCCCATAAAGTTCCGGGCGAAAGATATCCGCTGGCGACATTCATGGCGCCCTCGCGATCATGAGCTAGCAGCAAGGCGCCATCGAGGTCCACCCAATCGGCGAACTGTGCAAGCAGAAAGGCAGGCGCAATGCCGAGCGAGCTTGCGAGCATGCAGCCGACCATGATGCGCTTCCCCGCAGCCCTTGCCGCATGGGCCATGGCGAGCGCCTCGGTGAGTCCACCGGCCTTGTCGAGCTTGATATTGATTGCTTGATAGGCCCCAAGCCGCGCGAGATCATCCAGCGACTGGCAGCTCTCGTCCGCGCAGATCGGCACCGGCAGAGCCAGCCCGGCCAGCGCCGCATCAGCCTGTGCCGGCAAGGGCTGCTCGATCAATGCGACGCCCAGATCGGCCAATGCACGGGCTTGCGCCTGCACGTCCAGATCGGCCCAGCTCTCATTGGCATCCACGATCAGGTCGACATCCGGCGCACCTTGGCGCACCGCTTCGATGCGGGCCTGATCGCCGTCGCCGGTGAGCTTGCACTTGAGCAGCGTGAACCCCCGCGCCCGCGCGTCTGCGGCCGCCTGCGCCATCTTCTCCGGCGTATCGAGGCTGATCGTATAGGCCGTCCGGACCGGCTGGGGCGCCTTCAGTCCGGCCAGCGCCCAAACCGGCTTGCCGGTCCGCGCTGCCTCCAGATCCCACAGTGCGCAATCGAGCGCATTGCGTGCGGCGCCCGGTGGCATCAGGGTGCGCAACGTCTCGCGGTCCGGCACGCCGCCCTGCGCCTGCACGAGCGCCTCGATCGCAGCCGCACACCCTTCGGCCGTCTCGCCATGATAATAGATCGGCGTGCCCTCGCCTCGGCCGATGAATATGCCATCCGTGACCACGCACATGACCACATCGACAAACGTCTTGGCGCCACGGCTGATGGTGAAAGCGTCGCGCACGGCGAAGCGCTCGACCGCGACTTGCTGCAGGCCAATGTCGATCACTGCCAATCCGACCTCATGAGAACGGGCGATCAGCCGCGCGGCAGATCATCGTGGCGGGCAATCCATGCCTCGACCACTGGCGCAATGCGGTTCCGCCATTTCGAGCCATTGAAGATGCCGTAATGGCCGACCGTCTCGGCGAGATAATATTGCTTCATCTCGTCCGGCAGGTTCGGGGAAATCTTGAGCGCCGCCCTCGTCTGGCCGATGCCCGAAATATCGTCATTCTCGCCTTCGACCGCGAGCAGCGCGACATCCGTGATCGCTGCCGTGTCGATGCGGACGCCACGATGCATGAACTCGCCCTTGGGCAGGCTGTGCTTCTTGAACACCTCATTGACGGTCTGCAGGTAGAATTCGGCGGTCATGTCGCAGACCGAGCGATATTCCTCGTAGAACTTCTTGGTCGCGTCCGCGCTCTCATCATCGCCCTGAACGAGGTGACGGAACATCTGCCAATGGCTCATCAGGTGGTTGCCGAGGTTCATGGTCATGAAGCCGGCCAGTTGCATGAAGCCGGGGTAGACCTTCCGCCCGGCGCCGGGATAATTGAACGGAACCGAGGTCACGACATTCTGGCTGAACCAGCTCAGCGGCCGCTCCTGCGCCAGCTGATTGACGGCCGTCGGCCCCTCGCGAGTATCGATCGGGCCGCCCATCATCGTCAATGTGCGCGGACGGCACGGATGCTTGGAGGCGGACATGAGGCTCGCGGCAGCCAGACAGGGCACCGACGGCTGGCAGACCGCCAGCATATGTGCGCCCGGTCCGATATGCTCGAGCCACCCGACGAGATAATCGACATAATCATCCAGATCGAACGACCCGTCGGAAAGCGGCACATCGCGGGCATCGCGCCAGTCGGTGATATAGACGTCATGCCCCGGCAGCATCCGGGCCACCGTGCCGCGCAGGAGCGTCGCGAAATGGCCGGACATCGGCGCGACGATCAGCAGCTTGGGGTGCCGGCCCTCCTGCCCTTCCCGCACGAAATGACGCAGCTGGCCGAAGACCTGGCGCGCCTCGATGACTTCGTGCACCGCTACGGTCTGCCCGTCCACCTCGGTAGTCGGCAGGTCGAAGGCGGGCTTGCCGCGCGGCGCCGCGGCATGCGCGAACACATCCAGCGCGGAGGCGAGCATCGGACCGCCACCGAAATAAGCAAAGGGATTTGCGGGATTTTGGAGCAGTTCCACGCTCGCGGTCGCCATGGCACTGGCGCTTGCCAGAAAGCTGCGCTGAATTTCATAGGCACTATAGAGCATGTGTTTCCTTACTCGGGGCCATCTGTCTAAACCAGCACATCCAACGCCCTGACGCCAGCGCCGATAACGGGCTTAGAAGCACTAAATAGTGCCGACGCGTCTCCTTTGCCACACCAGAAGGCACAGCGCAGGTGCAAAAGCCCTCCCCTTGGTTGCAAAGTTGGTCTAGGGCGCGGCCATGGCTACCTCGGCGTCCACCCCAGACAATGACGATCGGCGCAAAGCGGGCGATCTTGGCAATCTGCGACTGATCTGGCGCGCCGCGCTCCGCTACCCCGGCCGCATAGCCGGCGCCGGCTTCGCCCTGGTTCTCGCCTCTGCAGCAACGCTTGCCATCCCCAGTGGTTTCAAGCTGGTCATCGATCGCGGTTTTGCTTCGGGGCTCGATGGGGACATCAGCCGCTGGTTCCAGTATCTGCTGCTCATCGTGGTCATCCTGGCCTTTGCGACCGCCATGCGCTTCTACTTCGTCGCCTGGCTGGGCGAGCGCGTGGTGGCCGATCTGCGGATCGCCGCGCAGGCCAATCTGCTGCGGCAGGAGCCGGCCTTTTTCGAGCATAACCGCCCCTCCGAGATCGCCTCTCGGATGACGGCGGATACGGCGATCATCGAGCAGGTCGTCGGCTCGACGGTCTCGGTGGCGATGCGCAATCTGCTCACCGGTTTTGGCGGCATCGTCTATCTGTTCATGCTCGCGCCGCGCCTTACGGCGATGCTGCTGTTCGGCATTCCCATCGTGCTCGGGCCGATCATTCTGGT
The DNA here is from genome assembly GCF_025961775.1 of Sphingobium sp. B12D2B. NCBI lineage: Bacteria > Pseudomonadati > Pseudomonadota > Alphaproteobacteria > Sphingomonadales > Sphingobiaceae > Sphingobium > Sphingobium sp. B12D2B. Next base: position 1,824,310 of record NZ_JAOQOH010000001.1, on the reverse strand, counting down.
CGGTCGGCGCCTGCGCGCGCTCTCGCGCAACAGTCAGGATCGGCTGGCTGCGGTCGGCAGCATCACCAACGAAGTGCTGAGCGCCATGAAGATCGTCCAGGCCTTCGGTCAGGAAGAGCGTGAAGCCGGGCGGTTCCGGCGCGCGGTCGAGGACAGCTTCCGCACGGCCCGCCAGCGCATCACCCTGCGAGCGGCCATGACCGCGACGATCATTCTGGTGATCTTCGGCTCCATCACCCTCATCATGTGGCAGGGCGCGCTTGACGTCGCGGCGGGCCGGATGTCCGGCGGCAGCATCGCGGCCTTCGTCATGACGGGCGGCCTGGTCGCGGGTGCCTTCGGGGCGCTCACCGAGGTCTATGGCGATCTGCTGCGCGGGGCCGGCGCCGCCACCCGGCTGAGCGAACTGACCAGCGCCGTCTCCGAAATCCGCCAACCGGCGCGGCCGGTCGCGATCCCGCAGCCCGGTCAGGCGCGACTAACGTTCGAGAACGTGGCCTTCCGCTATCCGACGCGGCCGGATTTGCCGGCCCTCATGGATTTCTCGCTGGATGTTGCACCGGGCGAGACCGTGGCAATCGTTGGCCCATCCGGTGCGGGCAAATCCACGCTCCTTCAGCTTGCCGAGCGGTTTTACGATCCGTCCCACGGGCGGGTGCTCCTCAACGGCGTCGACCTGCGGGAGGCAGACCTGCTGAGCCTCCGCAGCATGATCGCGCTGGTGCCGCAAGAAACCGTGATCTTCGCCGCCAGTGCGCGCGACAATCTGCGTTACGGACGCTGGGATGCCACCGACGAGCAGTTGATGGAGGCCGCGCGCGCAGCCAATGCCGACGGCTTCCTCAAGGCGCTGCCGCAGGGCTTGGACACCGAACTCGGCGAGAGCGGCGCCCGCCTCTCCGGCGGCCAACGCCAACGCGTCGCGATCGCCCGCGCGCTGCTCAAGGATGCGCCGCTGCTGCTGCTCGATGAAGCGACCTCCGCGCTGGACGCAGAATCCGAGAGCCTGGTGCAGGATGCCCTCGCCCGGCTGATGAAGGATCGCACGACTATCGTCATCGCCCATCGCCTGGCGACCGTCCGCGCCGCCGACCGCATCGTCGTCCTCGATCAGGGCCGGATCGCGGACATCGGCACCCACGCTGACCTGATTGCCCGCGGTGGCCTCTATGCGCGGCTCGCATCGCTGCAGTTCGACGAACCCGCCTGATCTCCGGACGTTGACGGAGGTGGGCGCGGTGATCAGCTGCTGCTGATGCGGCGCCGGCTCTTAGCTGCTTAGGCTCGCGAAGGGCGTGCATGTTTGACCGGCAGCCGCGTGGCCAAGTGAGCGACGCTCAAACATAAGTAGGTTGCGTAGGGTTCAGGGTCTCAACTGGCAGCACCGAGAGCGGCAGCGCGCCCACGCGCAGCCCGAGCACATCCAAGCCCTAAAGAACGCATGCAGAATGGCATCGAAGCATCAACCAAGTCCTTACCACGCCCCGTCGATGTCGGAAGCGAGGTCCCTTTCGGTGCTGCCTGTTGTCTGCAGCAAACCGGCAATGGGTCGTCTGCATAAGTTGCACGGAACTGACCGAGTGTCCCACGATCAGGCCGAGCAAGCCTCAGTGCGCGCTCTTGCCCTTCTTCCGGCGAAGCGGCTCATTTGCCGAGCCCGCGCGCTTGCTTGGCCCGATGTCGTCAGTCCGCCTCAGCGCCGCGAACGATGTGATCGAAAATCGCCGGATGCATCGGTGTCTCGAACTCGCACCCCGCTTCATGGTCGCACACCCAGGTGACGAATGCCTTGCGTCCTTCAAAGCCGGCAAACATCACCCACACTTCCATACCGACCTGCAGCTTGACGTAGCTCATCAGCCGGAAGCCGGTGAGTGACATGTCCGAGATTCGGCTCTTAAACCAGCTTTCGCCCTTCCGGCGCACACGGACGCCAATCAAGACCGACTGCCGCGCTGACGAACGAGCGGACGGCTCATTCATTCTGTCTGGAACTGCGCCCATATCGACCTGCCTGCCTGGAACATCGCACGATACGACAGGGAAGCTTACCATCGTCCTAATCATAGGAAGTCCTTCCGGCCCAGCAGATGAGGACTCTAAGACCTAGGAGAACCTCGACCGGCGGCCACTTCCTCATCCTGACCGCTTGCAATCTGCAGCGCTGCCTCAGCGCCCGAGCCGAGTGCTAATGGCATCACCGGCGCCGTTGAAAGGTCCAGAACCGCCAACTGGCTTGCGTGTTTGTCCGCCACTCGCGTGCTGGCCTCTCAGCTCAATACAACTATGCTCGCACGCGCAGCGCAGGATCGAGGTCTTGAAGGCTGCTGACCCGCGCTCACGCCTAGGGCCGAAGCCTGCCCCCCAGACGCCTTCCATCTTAATCCCAGACGCCTCGCTCTGAAACCCAACAAAAAAAGGGGGCCGAAGCCCCCTTTTCCAAACACATCCAGATCCGCGACGAAGCGCGTTTCCGCTATGATCAGAACACGCCGCCGTAACGGTCGTTGCCGACGAAGCCCAGCTTGGTCACGCCAGCGCGCTTGATGATGGCAAGCACCTCATCAACCACCACATAACGAGCCGACTGGTCAGGCTCGAACTGCAGTTCAGGCTCCGGGGCCATACGGCTGGTCTGATCGAGATACTGGCGCAGCGTCACCCGGTCGACCGGGGCGCCATTCCAGTAGATCGTGCCTGCCGGATCGATGGTCAGACGATTCTTGACCGGATCGATCGTGTTCTGCGGCGCGTCCGCATTCTGCGGAAGGTCGATCTTCACCGCGTGGGTCTGGATCGGGATCGTGATAATGAACATGATGAGGAGCACGAGCATGACGTCGATCAACGGCGTCGTGTTCATTTCCATCATCGGCTCGCCGTCGTCGCGGCCACCACTCATTGCCATGGGACTGGTCTCCTAAACTTGGGCGTCAGAGGCGACGGACGGAAATCGAAGCCGGGTCGGGCTCGGAAATGAAGCCAACCTTCGGATAACCAGCGCGCTGCATCGTGAAGATCGTGCCGCCGATGCACCGGTACGGCGTATCGATGTCTGCACGGATGTGCGCTTCGGGCAGATCGTCGGGGTTCATGTTCTCCACGCCACCGGCCTTCTCGATATCCGCTTCCAGCTTCTTGACAGCGCGGTTGAGAAGATCGCCGGCCGTGACCTTGGTCACGTTCCAGTACACTTCGCACTGCCCATCCACTGCGCGAACCGTAAGGCTCACATTTTCCGGCTTCGTGGTCGTTGGCTCGAAGGCGATCTTCGGCAGCTTCACGTCCACTGTCTGGATCACCACCGGAATTGCGATGAGGAAGATGATGAGAAGCACCAGCATGACGTCCACGAGAGGCGTCGTGTTGATGTCCGACATCGGGGTGTCATCACCACCACCCCCAGAGCTAATTGCCATCGATCAAAATCCTAACTCTTGGCTTTGGAAGCACGCACGTCCTTGCGGAGGCTTGATGTGGCGACCGCTCGAGGGTCGCCACACCTGCTTCATTTGATAGCTCAGGCCTTGGCGGCAGCCGGCTTGGCAGCGGGCGCGGCCGGTGCAGCAACCACGGTCGGACGGACCGCACCGTTGGACACCATGTAGCCAAGCAGGTCGTTGTTGAAGCCGCTCAGGTCTTCAGCAATCGACTTGTTACGACGCTGCAGCCAGTTGTAGGCAAGCACCGCCGGAACGGCCACGGCCAGACCCAGCGCGGTCATGATCAGAGCTTCACCGACCGGGCCGGCAACGGCGTCGATCGAGGCCTGACCGGACGCACCGATCTTGATGAGCGCGCGGTAAATACCGATAACCGTACCGAACAGACCGATGAACGGCGCGGTCGCACCGACGGTCGCGAGGAACGCGAGGCCACCGCCGAGCTTGGAGTTGATGGCAGCTTCCGAACGCGCGAGCGAAGCGTGCATCCAGTCATGCGCCTCGACCGGATCGGTCAGCTTGGCATGCTGTTCCTGCGCCATGATGCCGTCGTCGACCAGCTGCTTGTAGGCGCTGTTCTTCTCGAGCTTGGCCGAACCCTCCTTGAGGGTCGCCGAACGCCAGAACGTGGTACGGACCTTCTTGGCCTGGCCGATCACCTTCTGCTGCTCGATGAGCTTCGAGAACAGAATGAAGAACGAGAACACGGACATGCCGCAAAGAATGATGAAAACGGTCCAGGCGATCACGCCGCCCTGCTCGAGGGCTTCCATGAGACCGTAAGGGTTATCGGCCGGCGCAGCGGCTGCGGACAAATAAATCAACATTCGTGTATTCCTCTCAAACCAGTCGGTGAATGGGCCGTCCCTCGCCCCGGTTCGGGACGGCCGAAATCAGGATTAACGTTCAAGCTTCCAGACCACGCGGCGCGAGCTGCTCGACTTGATCGGATTGCCGGCTTGATCGAGCGCGGGAGAATAACGTCCCCGGCGCGTGATCAGGCTGCAAGCGGTTTCGTCGAGGTCCTTGCGGCCGCTCGATGCGGTCACCCGGCAATTTTCGACGCGCCCCTGGGCATTGATATCCCAAGCGATCGTCACCGAACCCTCGGCCTCGTCACGACGAGCACCGGCAGGATAGTCGTCAGACGTAATCCAACTCGCAGGGTTACCCCTGGCACCAGCGGCCTTGCTGACAACCGGCGCAGGCGGCGGCGGTGGTGCAGGCGGAGCCGGCGGCGGCGGCGTGGGAGGCGGCGGCGGCGCCAGAACCGGAGCCGTGCTCGGCAGCGAAATCATCGGCGGCGGCGCTGTGGGCGGCGGCGGCGGTGGCGGCGGCATGTCTGGCGGAGGCGGAGGCGGTGGCGGCGGCTCCTCCTCTGGCGGCGGCGGCTCCTCTGCCACGTCGATGACGTTCAGCTGTTCTGCAGCCTGCTTGACATACTTGATGCCAAGCCCCGTCACAAACGCATAACCGAGGATCGCGTGAATGATTGCCACGATGATAAGAGAAACCGTCCTACCGGACGATTGTGACTGGTCAGCATAGGCCATTCAGCAATGACACTCCCTAGCTCGATACAGCGCTGACAATCAGACCACGAATCGACGAAATGCCGTAAAGCACGACGTCTTCCGTGCGATACTGATCGCTCGGGCTCCTAAATTCCGAGGCATGTCCTATCGTGGCAAAACGTGTGAAGCAAACGCTTTGTTGACGGTGGTCACCTCTGCTTAACCCCCTATGTTAGAGGCTGAGGAAGGCCTATCAGGAGAATTGCGTATGACCGACACAATCCGACGCCAAAAGGCCCGGTTCAAACTGGCGGCAATCGGTTGCAGCGTCCTGTTGACGGCCGCTTTCCCCTTTATTTCCACTTCCGCTACGGCACAGGTGGCAGAATCGCCAGAGCCGGCAAGCTTGAGTTACGCGCGGATGGCCGAACTGGCATCGTCATCCCCCACGGTGGCGCGCATTACCGTGCGTTCTATCGTCGCCCTCAAGCGCGAGCGCGCGCCCGATCTGCCGGAAACGCGGAGCCGTTTTTACGTCCAGGCTGAAACGCTCGGCTTGATTCGCAGCGATGGCGTGATGTCCAAGCGAATCTCTTTCCTTGTGGACGGGTCCGCGGAAAATGCCCGACGCCCCAACCTCAAGAACAAGATTTTTCTCGCTTTCGGCAAAGTCGGCCAGCAGGTGAGCGAGTTCCAGTTGAGCGCGAGCACGGCGCTCGTGCCCTGGACCCCCGCCAACGAGGCGCTGGCCCGAAAGGTCATCGAAGATCTTTACGCGCCGGGCGCACCAGGTCCGATCACCGCAATCACCTCTGCCTTTCATGTGCCGGGCGCGATTGTGGGCGAAGGTGAGACTCAGATCTTCCTCGGCACGGCGGACGGCTCGCCGATTTCACTGTCGGTGATCCGCAGACCGCAGGAGCAACCGCATTTCAGCGTGTCGCTGGGCGAGGTTGTGGATGATTCGGCGAAGCTCCCCGAGCGGGACACCTTGCTGTGGTATCGCCTCGCGTGCAGCCTGCCCGACCAGCTCCCGCCCTTGTCCCTCACCGAACTGGCGCGCAACGATGCGGAAGCCGCCAGTCGCGATTACAGCGCATTCCGGGCCGCACTGGGACCATGCGACCGCACGCAAACGCCGGTCATTTAGGCAGAGGGCTCTTTCCTGTACGGGATTACCCGCTATGAGCGGCGGCGGACCTCCGTGCGACCGCCGCTCACACCTTTTTGCAGGACATGATTATGACCGACGCCTCTTCCCGCCCCCTTCGCCTCGCCATCGTCGGCTTGGGAACCGTGGGCGCCGGTGTCATTCGCCTGCTGGAGACCAATCGGGATCTGATTGCCCGGCGTGCAGGCCGCCCGATCGAGGTGGTCGCCATTTCCGCGCGGGACCGCAGCAAGGATCGCGGACTTGATCTCTCCGCCTATGAATGGGTCGACGACATGGCGACCCTCGCGCAGCGCGAGGACATCGACACGGTCGTTGAACTGATCGGCGGCGCGGATGGCCCGGCCCTGACGCTGGCCCGCCAATGCCTGAGCCAGGGCAAGCCTTTCGTTACCGCCAACAAGGCAATGATCGCCCATCACGGTCTCGATTTGGCACATGAGGCCGAGCGGAGCGGCGTTGCGCTGAAATATGAAGCGGCCGTCGCGGGCGGCGTGCCAGTCATCAAGGGCCTGCGTGAGGGCGCCGCTGCCAATCGCATCATGCGGGTCTATGGCATCCTCAACGGCACCTGCAATTACATCCTCTCCACCATGGAACAGCATGGCAGCCCGTTCGACCAGGTGCTGGAGGAAGCGCAGGCCAAGGGCTATGCCGAGGCTGACCCTACCTTCGACATTGACGGTATCGACGCCGCCCACAAGCTGTCGATCCTCGCCAGCCTCGCCTTCGGCACGGAGATCGATTTCGGCTCGGTGGATATCACCGGCATTCGCAATGTCATGGCAGCCGATATCCGCGAGGCCGCCTCGCTCGGGTTCAAGATCAGGCTGGTCGGCATGGCGGAATGCGAGGCGGACGGCAGCGAGAATGTCGGCCTCTTCCAGCGCGTCCACCCCATGCTGGTGCCGCTCGACCACCCGCTTTCCCATGTCGATGGCGCGCTCAACGCTGTCGTGGCGGAGGGCAATTTCGTCGGACGTCTGTTCTTCCAGGGCGCCGGTGCCGGTGAAGGCCCCACCGCCTCCGCCGTGGTCGCAGACGTTATCGACGTGGCGCGCGATGAATATGGTCCTGCCTTCGCCATGCCGGCCGAATGGCTGCAGCGCCAGGTCAAGGCCGATGCCGGGCAGCGCACCGGCCGCGCCTATCTGCGCTTCCAGGTTCAAGATCGCCCCGGCGTGCTGGCGGAAATCACGGCGTCGATGCGGGATTCGGGCGTGTCGATCGAAAGCGTGATCCAGCGGGCCGCCACCGCGGACGAGGGCGTTCTTGTCGCCATCGTCACTCACCCGGGCGCCCTCTCCGCCATCGATGATCTGCTGCGCAGGCTCGGCGGATCGGACAGCCTGTTGGGCGCGCCGATGTTGATGCACATCCTCGACTGACAGGCGGCGACCCCGCGCTTACAGGCCGGGATGCGATATGCGCCCGGCCGCACCGGTAAGACGCTGGCTCATTATCGACATTGCAACAATCCTCGCCTATCGCGTCCCATCAATTCAGCAAAGGATGCCGCAGGATGGGGAAGTCGAATACCGTCGAAGCCAGTTCCGTACTCGATCGGGTACTTGTTCTTGAGATGGTGCGCGTCACCGAGGCCGCCGCGATCGCCGCGTCCAAGCTCGTGGGGCGCGGCGACGAGAAGGCCGCTGACGCTGCTGCCGTCGAAGCGATGCGCAAGGCCTTCGATGGCCTGTACATGGATGGCACGGTGGTGATCGGCGAAGGTGAGCGCGACGAAGCCCCCATGCTGTACATCGGGGAGAAGGTCGGTGGCGCGCCCGGCCGTGGCCCCAAGATCGACATCGCGCTCGATCCGCTGGAGGGCACGACCATCACCGCCAAGGCCGGCCCCAATGCGCTTGCGGTTCTCGCTGCCGCCGAGGAAGGCAATCTGCTCAACGCGCCGGATGTGTACATGGAGAAGCTGGCGGTTGGCCCCGGCTATCCGCCGGATATCATCGACATGCGCAAGAGCGCGACGGAGAATGTCGAGGCCGTGGCCAAGGCCAAGGGCGTGAAGCCCTCCGAGATCATCGTGTGCGTGCTGGATCGCCCCCGCCATGAGAAGCTGATTGCCGAACTGCGCGGCATCGGCTGCGGCGTGGTGCTGATCGGCGACGGCGACGTGGCCGGCGTGATCGCCACGACGGACCCGGACACCACGATCGACATGTACATGGGCTCTGGCGGCGCGCCTGAAGGCGTGCTCGCCTGTGCGGCGCTGCGCTGCGTCGGCGGCCAGTTCAACGGCAAGCTCCTGTTCCGCAACGAGGACGAGAAGGCCCGCGCCCGCAAGTGGGGCATCACCGACCTCGACCGCATCTACAAGCTGGAGGACCTCGCCAAGGGCGACTGCATCTTCGCTGCAACCGGCGTCACCGATGGCTCGCTGCTCGAGGGCGTCAAGCTCCTGCGCGGCGGTAAGATGACCACGAACAGCGTCGTGATGCGCGCCTCGTCCGGCACGGTCCGCTGGGTCAAGGGCGAGCACCGCGCCCGCGACTGACGCACCGAGTATTCAGAGACTGAACCGCCTGCCTGCGTTCGCGCATGACGGGCGTTTTGGTATCTGACGCCCGTTCGCTCTACTTCTTGAGGCGATATCCGGTCTTGAACATCCAGGCGATTACCGCGAGGCAGATGACCAGCATCGCGCTGACGAACGCCACGGAGACGCCCATCGCGACATCGCCCTTCCCGAAGAAGGTCCAGCGGAACCCGCTGATCAGATAGACCACCGGATTGAACATGGTGATCGTCCGCCAGGGCTCGGGCAGCATATGGATCGAGTAAAACGCGCCGCCCAGAAAGGTCATCGGCATGACGACGATCAGCGGGATGACCTGCAACTGCTCGAAACTCTGCGCCCAGATGCCCAGGATGAACCCGAACAGGCAAAAGCTGATCGCGATCACCATCATGAACAGGAGCATCGCGGCAGGGTGCGCGATGGGCAGATCGACGAACAGATGCGCCGTCGCGAGAATCACCAGCCCGATGATCATCGACTTGGTCGCCGCCGCGCCCACATAGGCGATGATCGTCTCCAGCGCGGAAATGGGCGCGGAGAGCAGCTCGTAGATCGTGCCGCTATATTTGGGCATGTAGATGCCGAAGCTGGCATTGAAGATGCTCTCCGTGAACATCGACAGCATGATGAGGCCCGGCACAATGAACGCGCCATAGGGAATCCCGTCGACCTCAGTCATCCGCGAGCCGATGGCGCTGCCGAACACCACGAAATAGAGCGTGGTGGTCAACGCCGGCACGACCAGCCCCGTCATCAGCGTGCGCTGAAAGCGGTGCAGCTCGAACAGATAGATCGCGCGGATCGCGTGGATATTGATGCCGCTCATGCCGCCTGCTCCGACCGGGCCGTGGGCTTGTGGACAAGATCCACGAAAATGTCCTCCAACGAGCTTTCCTTGGTATTGAGGTCCTTGTAGCCGATGCCGAGGGCGCTCAGCTGGCCGAGCAGCGCCGAGATCCCGGTGCGCTCGGCCTGGCTGTCGAACACATATTCAAGCTCGGCGCCGTCGCTCTCCAGAGTCACGCGCCAGTCAGACAGGGCAGCAGGCACAGCCGACATCGGCTCATTGAGCGTGATCCGCAGCGTCTTCTTGCCCAGCTTCTTCATCAGCCGCGCCTTGTCTTCCACGAGGATCAGCTCGCCGCCGGTGATGACCCCCACGCGATCGGCCATGTCCTCGGCTTCCTCGATATAATGGGTCGTGAGGATGATCGTCGCGCCATTGTCCCGCAGCTGGCGGACCAGCGCCCACATGTCGCGGCGCAGTTCCACGTCGACGCCGGCAGTCGGCTCATCCAGAAACAGCAGGCGCGGCTCATGGGCGAGTGCCTTGGCGATCATGACCCGCCGCTTCATGCCGCCGGAAAGCTCCTGCAGCTTGGCGTGGCGCTTGTCCCAAAGCGTCAGGTCGCGCAGCACCCTCTCGATATAGGCATCGTCGCGCGGCTTGCCGAACAGGCCACGGCTGAAGCGCACCGTATCGATCACGCGCTCGAACTGATCGGTCGAGAGTTCCTGCGGCACAAGGCCGATGGTGGCGCGCGTCTGGCGATAATCCCGCACGATATCGTGCCCGCCGACATGCACCGTCCCGCCACTGGCGCGCACGATGCCGCAGATGATGGATATGAGCGTGGTCTTGCCAGCGCCATTCGGCCCGAGAAGCGCGAAGATCTCGCCCTCCTCCACATCGAGATCGACGCTGCCGAGCGCCTTGTGACCGCTGGCATATTGCTTGGTGACGCCGCGGAGCGAGAGGATTGCCGTCATGATAGCGCAGCTACTCCATCGGCCGGGTCTTGCAAAGAGCGGCGTGCGGATAAACGCCGTTCCGCCCGAAAGACGCCGTGCGCAAAATGACGACATCTCGGATATCTCCGTTCGTCCTGAGCAGCTGCTGCGCCTGTAGAAGCGGCTTATCGAAGGATTCGATGCTTCGATACGCCTCCTCGATACGCGCCTGCGGCGCACCTCAGATCCTACTCAGCACAAACGGCGAAGACTAACCCCACCCCTATCACGACGCTCCTATCCTTTCCCCCACAAGCTCGGCTAAGGTGCCGCCATGCGCTTTGCTCTGGATATCGATCGCTCGCTCACCGGCCGTGCCTGGCGCTGGCGCGGGCCTGAGCCGTGCGGCAGCGGCGGCAATCTCGTGGACGATCTGCTGCGCGCGCGGGGTTGCACGCACGACAGCCTGGAGCGCGAGCGGGCGCCGACCATCCGCAGCTTCCTGCCCGATCCGTCCATCTTCCAGGATATGGACCGCGCCGCCGAGCGGCTCGCCGCAGCCGTTATCGATCGGGAATCGGTGACTATCTTCGGCGACTATGACGTGGACGGCGCGACGAGCGCGGCACTGCTCGTCCGGCTGCTGCGCGAGCTCGGGCTTGATGCCGGCGTTTACATCCCCGACCGACTGATGGAGGGCTATGGCCCATCCGGTGAGGCGCTGGTAGCGCTTGCACGCAGCGGTGCCAGCCTTGTCGTCACGGTCGATTGCGGCGCCCAGGCCTTTGCCGCGCTGGAGGCCGCACGCTCCGTGGGGCTGGATGTCATCGTCGTCGATCACCACAAATGCGCCGCCTCGCTCCCCCCTGCCCTTGCGCTGGTCAACCCCAATCGGCTCGATGAGGCCGATGAGGCCGCCGGTCATGGCCATCTCGCTGCGGTCGGCGTTGCCTTCCTGCTGGGTGCCGCGCTGGTCCGCACCTTGCGCGCGCGGGGCTGGTTCGCCGCCCGCCCGGAACCGCGCTTGCTGGACCTGCTCGATCTCGTCGCGCTGGGCACTGTCGCAGATGTGGCGCCCATCCGGGGCCTCAACCGCGCCTTTGTCGCCCAGGGGCTCAAGACGATGGCGCGGCGCGGCAATATCGGCCTCAACGCCCTGCTTTCCGCAAGCCGGCTGGAGCGTGCTCCGCAATGCTCGGACCTGGGCTTTGCCCTGGGGCCCCGCATCAACGCGGGCGGACGCGTGGGCCGCTCCGATCTGGGCGTGCGCCTGCTCACCACCGCCGACCCCGATGAAGCCGCCATGCTCGCCGCAGAGCTTGACCACCTCAATCAGGAGCGGCGCGCGATCGAGGCGACCGTGCAGGAGGAAGCCGAGGCCCTTCTCACAGAGTTGGGCGAGCGCTCCGTCGCCGTGATCGCCGGCGATCTGTGGCATCCGGGCGTAATCGGCATCGTGGCGGGGCGCCTGAAGGAAAAGATCACCCGCCCGGCCATCGTCATCGCCATTGACGAGGACGGCATCGGCAAGGGCTCGGGGCGCTCTATCACTGGCGTTGATCTGGGTGCCGCCATTCTGGCCGCCAAGGACCACGGCCTGCTCGTGGCCGGTGGCGGGCATGCCATGGCGGCCGGGCTCACCGTTCGCCGCGAGCATGTGACCGCGCTGGCGGAGTTTCTGGAGGAGCGGCTGCGCGAGGATGTCGCCCGCGCCGCCACCGCCCGCGCTCTCCTCATCGACCTGCTGGTGGCGCCGGCCGGACTGACACCGGAGCTGATCCAATCGATGGAGCAGGCCGGCCCCTTCGGCAATGGCTGGCCGGCGCCCCGCGTTGCGCTGGGGCCGGTGCGCGTCGTCCGCGCCGATATCGTCGGGACGAGCCACGTCCGCGCCATCGTGGCGGGCGAGGATGGCCGCTCGCTCAAGGCCATGGCCTTCCGTCAGGCCGAGACCGAGCTTGGGCAGATGCTGCTCTCCTCCCGCGCCGGCACGCGCTTCTGGCTCGCCGGCCGCGCAAAGATCGACGACTGGGGGCCCCGCCCCGCCGCCGAGCTGCATATCGAGGATCTTGCCATCGCCTGAGCAAATGGCCTTGACCGCGCCAGACCATCCCCGTAAAGGCGCCCTCTCACGGCAGCGATACACATCGCTCGCTCAGTGGCCCCTTCGTCTAGCGGTCAGGACGCGGCCCTCTCACGGCTGAAACACGGGTTCGATTCCCGTAGGGGTCACCAGCCTTCCCGGCTGGGCAGGCTTGGAAAAGCCCTTCACCTCCCAACATAGATTGTCGACCTGCGATCATTCCCTTCGATGATCGCATGTGCGCATGTATGGCTCGCGATCGCGAAATTTCGCGCGACGCCAGAGGGCAGGCTACAAGGGAAAAGTCACAGCGCCCAAACCCCTTCCCGAGCGCGGGAAGAGCGAAATCATCGCTATTTGGGGGTGTCAGAAAATGGTGCCCAGAAGAGGACTCGAACCTCCACGACCTTGCGATCGCCAGCACCTGAAGCTGGTGCGTCTACCAATTCCGCCATCTGGGCACGGGGTAGGACCGGCGCTTTAGGGGGGCTGTTCGGGGGTGTCAACAGCCTCGAACAGATAAGATGGGATTGATGCAAAATATTGTGTTGGGGTCAGCCAGAGAGGCCGTGAATGGCCAGAACGACGATCCAGACAGCGCCGAAAATCGCGATCCAGACGAGGATCATCTTCACCAGATGGTGGAGCGGAAGGCGGCGCAGGGCCAGGCTGCTGCCGACGAGGACGAAGGCCAGGACGAACCAGAGGCTTTGGGCAATCATATCGGCCATGGCCAACTCTCCTGCTGGAACGGACGCCCGCGAAGGGAGATCAGATCAGGGCGGTCAGACCATCGTAGCCGGGCTCAACGCCTTCGGGAAGCATGGCGCGCAGACGGGCATAGTCCATGCTGTTATCCATGTGGGTGAGGATGGCGCGGCCGGGGCGTATCCGCGCGATCGCCTCCAGCGTCAGAGCCAGATGGGCGTGGGTCGGGTGCGGCCGCTCGCGTAGCGCATCGATGACGAGACAATCCACGCCCGCATAGAGCGAGACCATCGCATCGGTCATCTCGTGAAAATCCGTGGCATAGGCCAGCGACCGGCCGCCGCAGGAGAATCGGAAGCCGCTTGAGGAGATGAAGCCATGGGGCTGATCGACATGGGTGACCGCGATGTCGCCCACCGTCACCCCTTCGTCGGGCAGGTCATGGCCCGCGATGGTCGCGCGATACCCCTCGCGCCCATCGAACGCATAGTCGAAGCGGCTGCGCAGGGCCGCCATGGTCGCCTTGTGACCATAGCCGGGCACAGGGGTGCCACGATGATGCATGATCTGCCGCAGATCATCGATGCCGTGGCAGTGATCGGCATGGTCGTGGGTCCAGAAGACGGCATCCAGATGCACGACATCGGCCGCCAGCATCTGCGCGCGGAAATCCGGGGAGGTGTCGACCAGCAACCGCGTGGTCGCGCTCTCGACAAAGATCGAGACGCGGGTGCGACGATTGCGCGGCTCGGCGGGATCACACTGCCCCCAATCATTGCCGATGCGCGGAACGCCCGAGGAGGTGCCGCTCCCCAACATGACCAGCTTGAGCGTCATGGCGTCACGCGACCGGCGCGGCGCGGGAGAACAAAGCAAAGAAGTTCCGCGTCGTTGCCTGCGTCAGCGCCTCGAGGGACTCGCCACGGAGATCGGCCAGGAAGCGCGCGGTATCGGCGACGAACGCCGGTTCGCAGGGCCGTCCGCGGTGCGGCACCGGCGCGAGGAAGGGCGAGTCTGTCTCTACCAGCAAACGGTCGGCCGGAATGCGCGCCGCCGTCTGCTGCAAAGCCTTGGCGTTCTTGAAGGTCACGATCCCGGAAATACTGATGACCAGGCCGAGGTCCAGTGCGATGTCGGCAAAGGCATCGCTGGCGGTGAAGCAGTGGATCACTCCGGTGAATGTCCCCTGCCCCATCTCGTCCCGCAGAATAGCGGCGGTGTCCGCCTCGGCATCGCGGGTATGGATGATGATCGGCAGACCGGTCTCGCGCGCGGCGGCGATATGGGCGCGAAAGCTCGTCTGCTGCTGGACGCGATCGCTATGGTCGTAATAATAATCCAGCCCGGTCTCGCCGATACCGACGACACGGGGATTGGCCGCAGCGGCCACAAGCTTGGCGGTATCGACATGGGCATGGCTGTCCGCCTCATGCGGATGAATGCCGACGCTCGCCCAGACGTCCGCCTCGCGCTCGGCCAGTCCGATAATCGCGGCCCACTCCCGCTCGCGGGTGGAGATGTTGAGCATCGTGCCCACCCCCGCCGCACGCGCACGGGCGAGGACGGCGGGCTGATCCTCCACCAGCCCCTCATAATTGAGGTGACAATGGCTATCGACGAGCATCAGGCCTCCGCGGCGGGGAGTTCAAGGCGGGGGAAGAGCGGCTGCTGCGCGCCGACGACGTGGCCGCTCGCGCGCAGTGGCGTGTACCAGTCCGTGCCGATGGCGCTGAAGGTGCGCGCATCCTGGGGCAGCCCCATGCGGTCGAGCAGTTCCTCTGCGCTGCGCGGGATGACCGGCAGTGCCGAGACGGCCAGGGTGGCAATACAGACGTAGAGCGTCGCCAGCACGGCCTCCATACGGGCCGGATCGGTCTTGCGGAGCGCCCAGGGCGCCTGCGCATCCACATAGGCATTGCAGGCATAGGCCGCGCGCAGCCAGGCCTGGATCGCCTCGTGCGGGGCGAAGCGCTCGAATGCGCCCGGAACATCCTGCATGGCAATCTGCCGCACCTGCGCCAGCAAGGCCTCATCATCGGCATTGGGTGCCGGTGTGGGCACACGGCCTTCCAGGTTCTTGGCAATGAAGCTCAGCACGCGCTGGGCGAGATTGCCGAAGGCGTTGCCAAGCTCGGTATTCGATTTATGAACAATGGCTTCCGCGCTATAGCTGCCATCATTGCCGAAGCCGACCTCGGCCAGCAGGAAGTAGCGCAGCGGATCGACGCCGAAGGCCTCGGCCAGCTCGACCGGATCGGCAACATTCCCCAGTGACTTGGACATCTTCTCGCCGCGGTTGAGCAGGAAGCCGTGGCCGAACACCGTTTTCGGCAAAGGCAGTTTCGCGCTCATCAGGAAGGCCGGCCAGTAGACCGTGTGGAAGCGTACGATATCCTTGCCGATGATGTGGACGATGTCGCCCCCTTCCGCCCAGTAGCGCGCCATGCGTTCCGGATCAGAGGGATAGCCGCAACCCGTGAGATAGTTGGTGAGCGCATCGACCCACACATACATGACGTGATCCGGCGAGCCGGGGACCTTCACGCCCCAATCGAAGCTGGTGCGCGAGACGGACAAATCGCGCAGCCCGCCCTCCACGAAACGGAGAATTTCGTTGCGGCGGCTCTCGGGCTGAATGAAGTCCGGCTGATCGAGATACAGCGCGAGCAGGCGGTCCTGATAGGCCGAGAGGCGGAAGAACCAGCTTTCCTCCACGGTCCACTCCACCGGCGTGCCCTGCGGAGAGAGCTTTTCCCCGCCATCGCTGACACTTAGCTCGCTTTCATCATAATAGGCCTCATCGCGGACCGAGTACCAACCTTCATAGCGATCGAGATACAGGTCGCCATTGTCGACCATCGCCTGCCAAATGGCCTGGCTTGCGACATGATGGGCAGGCTCACTAGTGCGAATGAAGCGATCATAGCTGATGTTCAGAAGATCATCCATCTCCCTGAAATAGCCTGACATCTCATCGGCCAGGACGACGGGCTCAACGCCGCGCGCACGGGCGGCCTGCGCCATTTTGAGGCCATGCTCGTCGGTGCCTGTCTGGAAGAACACGTCCCGCCCCATCATCCGGGCCGCGCGGGCGAAGGCGTCCGTCGCGATTGCTTCATAGGCATGGCCGATATGCGGGCGGCCATTGGGGTAACTGATCGCCGTGGTAATGGTGAAGGGTTTGGGCATGATGTCCTGCTGGATAAGGGCCGTCTGAGGCGCGGCCTTCGCTTGCGGCTTCTCTAGCCGGGTACAGGGAGGATGCCTAGACTCCTCTCACCCGCAGCACAGCGCCGCGCGGCAAGCCGTGACCTATAGCAGCGAGCGGATCTGATCCACGCACAACACCGCAAACAGCAGCGAGGCTAGCCCCAGCATCAGGTTCGACCACCAGCCCGAGCGCCACTCCGCAGGCACGGCTTTCGAATTGAGCAGCCACATGAGCGTGACGGCGAGGAAGGGCATGAAGAAGGCCCCGAACGCCCCGTAGGCAATGATGAGCGCGAAAGGCTGGCCCAGAAACAGCAGGAGCATGGGCGGGAAGGTGAGCCAGAGGATGTAGAAGCGGAAAGCCGGCGTCCGGTCCAGCGTCGCCGCAATGGCCGGATCATGCACGGCAGTCTCCCCCGCCCGCTCCGCCCGGATACTGCGGACGAAGTCCGCGAACAGCAGCGACACGCCTTGCCAGACGCCGAGCACCGACGAAAAGGTCGTCGCTGCGAACCCGATGAGGAACAAGGTCGCCACGGTGCGCCCGAAGCGCGCTTCCAGCACCGCGCCCAGATCGAGCAAGCCCCGATCGCCGCCGGAAAGCGCGATCTGCGCGGTGTAGAGCAGTTCGGCACCGACGATGAGCATGGCGATCACAAAGACCCCTGTCGCGATATAGGCCACGCGATTGTCGAACCGCATCATCGGGATCCAGGCTGGAGAGCGCCAACCCTTCGCGTTGACCCAATAGCCATAGGCCGCGAGCGTAATCGTGCCGCCGACGCCGCCGATGAGGCCCAAAGTGTAAATGGCCGAGCCCTCCGGCAGCGTGGGCGCGAGGCCGATCAGTGCTGCGTCGAGATCCGGCATGACGAGGATCGCAAGCCCGACAACGACGACGAACATGACGCCGATCAGCAGCTTCATCACGGCCTCGAACACCGCATAGCGATTGAACAGGACGAACAGCGCGCCGGCGAGGCCCGACGCCATGCCCCACGCCCAGAACGGCAACAGGCCGGGAAACATCGCAGCGAGCGGCAGCGCAGTCGCGCTCATCGCCGTGCCGCCGTACACAAAGCCCCAGATCAGAATGTAGATGCCGAAATACCAGCTCGTCCAATGGCCGAGCGAGCGCCAGCCCTGCAGCATCGTCGATCCGGTGGCGAGATGATAGCGCCCGGTCGCCTCGGCCAGCGCGATCTTGATGATGCAGCCGATGACGGCGGCCCAGAGCAACGCATAGCCAAAGCGCGCGCCGGCAACGAGCGTGGCGACAAGATCGCCCGCGCCCACGCCGGTCGCGGCCACGACGATGCCGGGGCCGAGCCGTTTCCAGCGCTCCAGTCCGACGGGCGGGGTTTCGTCTAGCGGTGTGTAAGGCAAGTCGGGCGCATCTCGGTTTTGCCTGTGCTCGCTCGCCATCCTGTCAGTCCCCCACACTTGCCGTCCGCGAGGGGTATAGCGCGATTTTGGCGGTGTGGTGATTTTCCTGCGGAGCGAGCCGATGATGTACGCTTGGATGCGCTCCTGCGAAGGCAGGAGCCTGGGGCGGCTAGGCTCGTCGGTTTGGCCCTGGGCTCCTGCCTTCGCAGGAGCACCCTATTCAGAAAGGCCAGCGAGCACCTATCGCCCGACGCGCGCCACGGTCTCGCACAGGGTGTAGACCAGCGCGCCGGGCTCGAGCTGCAGCGGGGTGACAGCGCCGGCGCCGAGACGCTGCGCTTCCTCATAGGCGGCGATGCCCGGCCCGAGACTGGGTGCGGGCGCACCCCGCAGACGGCGGGCAATATAGCGCGGCACAAGATCGACAAAGGCTTCGAGGCGTGGGCGAGCCGCGACACCCGAGAGCGCGCTCATCAGGCCGGCGCGGGCGCCTTCCCCACCGCGTCCACCCTGCGCGATGGCATCGAGCGCACGCTCCAGCCCGGGCAGATCCAGATCCCGATTGACGATCGCCTGCCCCGGCGATCCCTCGGCACTGGCCGCCAGCGCGGCGCGCTCAGGCTCTGGCACCTCCGGCAGCGCGGTCGCCAGCGCCTGCGCCATGCTCGCATCATCGAGCGGTGCGAAGCGCATCACCCGGCAGCGCGAGCGGATAGTGGGCAGCAGGCGACCGGGCCGATGCGCCACGAGCAGGAAGATCGCACCCGTCGGCGGCTCTTCCAAGCTCTTGAGCAGGGCGTTGGCCGCGCCCGCCTCCAGATCATCCGCGCTGTCGATCAGTACGACCCGCCGGCTGCCCATGGAGGGCGCGCTGTGCAGCAGCCGCGAGAGGCTGCGCACCTGATCGACGGTGATGTTGCGGGCGAGTGCGCCGCTGTCAGTCTTGCTGTCGCGCTCAAGTCGTTCGAGCCGCATGAAATCGGGATGGGCCCCGCCGTCGAAAAGGCGCATGGCCGGGTCGGTGGGGTCCGGTGCGAGCCGGTCGGACGGAACGGGACGACCCGCGCCGCTCACCAGTAGCCGCCGAGCGAAATCATAGGCGATCCCGGCCTTGCCCAGCCCTCGCGGCCCGGCGAAGATCCACCCATGATGGAGCCGGGTCGTCGCGCTGGCCTCGATCAGCGCCGCGATCTGCTCGTCATGGCCGAGCCAGCGCGTCATGGCAGCCAGTCGGCGAGCGCGGCCAGCAGCCGATCGCGCACCGTCTCCATCGATCCGCTGGCATCAATGTCCCGGAAACGCACAGGTTCAGCAGCTGCGAACCGACGAAAGGACTCGGCCACATCGCGGTGAAAACCAGCATCGCGCCCGCCGATCCGGTCCACCGCCCCGGCATCCCGCGTGCCGGCCCGCTCGCTGCTCTCATCGAGCGGCAGGGCGAGGAGCAGGGTGCGATCCGGCAACAGCCCGCCCGAGCCGATGCGGTGAAGGGTCAGAATGTCCTCGTCGCTCAGCGCGCCGCCCACGCCCTGATAGGCACGGCTGCTGTCCAGAAAACGGTCGCAGATCACCCATTTGCCGGCCTCCACGGCCGGCAGAATGGTGCGCTCGGCATGATCGGCCCGGGCCGCAGCGAACAGCAGCGCCTCGGCGCGCACACTCCAGCGATCCGCCGCACCGGAGAGCAGGAGGCCGCGAATGGCCTCGGCCCCCTCGCTGCCACCGGGCTCGCGGGTCAGCACTGTCTCGATGCCGCGTGCCTCAAGCGCCTCCGCGAGCAGACGGGCCTGCGTGGACTTGCCGACGCCCTCCCCGCCTTCCAGCGTGATGAAGCGGCCGCGCGTCATGTCGGTACTCAGCTAAAGAAGGAGAGGAAGCCGTTCCACAGGCGCGCGAAGAAGCCGCCTTCTGCGACAGCTTCCTTGGCTACAAGCGGCAAGGTCTGCGTGGTGCCGTCCCCGGCATCCACCACCAGATGAGCAATCTCCTGCCCCTGCGCGATCGGCGCCTTGATCGGGCCGCGATAGACGACACGCGCCTTGATCTCGCCATTCGCCGCCGCAATCGGCACGGTCGCGACGAGATCGCGCGGCGTCACCAGATCGACCGAGCGTGCCCAGCCGCCCTGAACCTGCGCCTGTCCCAGGGTAACGCCCTTCTTCGCCAGCGGCTTGGACCGCCAGGCCTTGAAGCCCCAGTCCATGAAGCGCACCGATTCCTCCACGCGGCCATTGAAGCTGGTGAGGCCCGCAACGACCATCACGAGACGGCGGCCATTCTGCTGGGCCGAGCCGGTGAAGCCGTAGCCTGCCTCCTCGGTATGGCCGGTCTTGAGGCCATCCGCGCCATCCACACGCCCGAGAATCGGGTTGCGATTGGCCTGGCTGATCTCCGATCCGCCCATGGTCTGGCCCCAGGTGAAGGATTTGACCGTGTAGAATTGCTTGTAGAGGTCCGGCGTCTCGTCCAGCGTGTTGCGGGCCAGCGTCGCGAGATCGCGGGCGGTGGTGTAGGTGCGGCCTTCGTCGGGCCAACCGGTGGTGTTCGCAAAATGGCTGTTGGTCATGCCCAGCCGCTTGGCTTCGGCATTCATGAGATCGGTGAAGGCCTCTTCCGAGCCGGCAATGCCCTCGGCCAGCACCACGCAGGCATCATTGCCCGAGAGCGTGACGATGCCGTGCAGCAGGTTCTCGACCGAGACTTCCTCATTGACGGAGAGGAACATGGTCGAGCCCTGGCTGTGCCACTTGCGCCAGGTTTCCGGACGGACGGTGAACTTCTGGTCGAGCCGCAGCTTGCCCTGCTTGATGAGATTGAACGCCACATGCGCGGTCATCATCTTGGCCATCGAGGCCGGCGGCATCCGCCGGTCCGCATCCTTGTCGAACAGCACCCGGCCGGACGACAGATCGATCATATAGGCCACAGAGGCCTCGGAGGTGTAGCTCGGCGTGTTCGCCTGCGCGGCGGACAGGAAGAGCGGCAGAACGAGGGCAATCGGCAGAAGTGCGCGCATGGGAAAATCCGGTCGTTGACAGGTCATCGCGCGCCCTGCGGGCATCGCGGCTTCGCTTCGTCCTTAGCCATCCGCCATGGCTCTGCCTAGCCCCGGATCAAGGCCGCACCGCATCGGCCAGCAGGCCGACGGACAGCGCGTAGAAGTTCGAGCAATTGTAATCGAGGATCACGCGGTAATTGCCGGTGAGCAGATAGGCCGTCTTGCCCGGGCCATCCGGCTCGATCAGCGTCGCCTGAATGCTGCCATCCGGCCAGGAGCCGCCCTCCGGCGTGATTCCGAGCGCCTGCCACTCGCGCATCGAAAGCCAGCGACTGTGACGACCGAACACGCGCGGGCAGCGAGTGGGATTGAGCGTGCTGGTGATCCGGCCTCGATCGAACCCGGTCGGCAAGCGCACCGCGACGCCCCAAGGCTCGCCCTTGCGCCAGCCGGCGCGCTGGAAATAATTGGCGATGGAGGCCAGCGCATCGGGCTCGCTCGACCAGATATTGGGCGTCCCGTCACCATCGGCATCCACCGCATCGCGCAGATAGACGCTGGGCAGGAACTGCGGATAGCCAAACGCGCCAGCATAGCTGCCGACCAGCCGCTCACGCGGCACGCCGCGCTGCATCATCGCCATCACGGCCAGCAGCTCCGGCTCGAACAGCGCACGCCGGCGCCCTTCATAAGCCAGCGTCGCCAGCGAGCGGAGCAGGTCGAAATCGCCGCTGATCGTGCCGTAATTGGTCTCATGGCCGTAAATCGCGACCATGATCTCCTCCGGTACGCCCGTATCGCGCTCGATCGCCACCAGCAGCGCGCGATTGGCATTATAGACGGCGCGGCCGCGGGCAATCTTCCGCGCATCGATATGGCGCTGGCGATACGGCTCGAAATCGGGAATCGGGGCATTGTCGGCTGTCGGCAAATTGCCGCGATCCAGGGCCGCGACGCGCGGATTGAAGCTCAGCCCAGCAATTGCACGGTCGAATGTCGCATCGCTCACGCCCTGCGCCCGCGCCTTACCCCGCAGGCTCTCCAGATAGCCGGTGAACCCGGCCGCCGTCTGCGCATCCACCGGATCGTTCGACGATGGCAGCGCCTGCGCATTTGCAGGAACCTGCGCCGCGAGGGATAGACCAAGAGCGAGACCGCATAGCGGCAGGAGCCGACGGCGAAGCGAGTGCGTTGTCATCGGTGCATATTGGCAGAGTTGACGCACGGCGCGCAAGGCAAGCCTCCGCAATTGGACGCATCGCCCCTGCGACGAACCGCCCGCGCAACAATCCCTCGCTCGCGCGGGCTTCCTTTGCTGAACAGTTTCGATTAGGGCGCGGGACAACGGACAGGTGGCCGAGTGGTTTAAGGCAGCGGTCTTGAAAACCGCCGTGGGTGGAAGCTCACCGTGGGTTCGAATCCCACCCTGTCCGCCAAATCTTCTCACGCGGACTTTCTCTTCCGGTCGCTATTCTTTGGCGGCAGCGGATCGTGCGCCACCCCGCTTGCCCACATGTCCAAAAGTTCATGCAGGCGCCATGCTCCGGTTCGGTGCGCGGGGCCATAAGGGGCTTGCGATCCACGAAGGGTCGCTTGTTGAAGGAGATACCCTCATGAACCGTCGCCTGATCATTGCCGGCCTGGCATCCCTCGCAGCCATCGCCACGCCGGTTGTCGCGTCGGCCAAGACGGCACCGGCAAAGGAAAGCCATCACAAGGTGGCCAAGCCCGCCAAGTCGGCCAAGAGCACGACGACTGCATCGCTCGCTGCCCCGGCCAAGAGCACGACCGACAAGAAGTGACCCCCGTCACCGGAGCCATGCCGTCCCTCCCCTTGCCCGCATGGCTCCGGTCGACCGCTTCATCGAGACAGGCATGATCCTGTCGGCAGCGGAAGCAGACCGAAGGCCGCTCAGCCTCCCACGCCGATGAGAATTTCAACCGCGAACAGACCATGGCGGCGGGTGAAACGGACCTGACCGCCATGCATGCGCGCTACGGCCGCGACGAGCGATAACCCAAGGCCTGCCCCGGCCTGCCCGCGCGCGGCATCCAGCCGACCGAAGCGCCGCAAGGCCTCTGCTTCCCGATCCGGCCCGATGCCCGCCCCTTCATCGGCAAGGCCGACGATCACGTCTGCGCCCTCGCGATCCAGATACAGCGTCATCGCACCCGCGCCATATTTGAGCGCATTGTCGAGGAGGTTGGCGAGCGCCTGACCCAGCAATTCGCGATGGACGCTGACCTCGACCGGCCGCTCGATTGCGATGGAAAGGCTGCGGCCTTGCTCCTCGACCAGCGGCGCATACAAGTCTTCCAGATCGGCGAGCATCTCGCCCAGCAGCGTGGGCCGGAAGCGCTCGCGCCCGATGCCCGCCTCTGCGCGGCTGATCTCCAGCGCGGTGGTGAGCATGGCGAGCAGTTGGTCCGCCTCGCGGCTGATGCCCTCGATGGCCGTGCGCATCGCGGCCGGATCGTCCGTCTCCAGCGCCCGGTCGATTCGTGCGCGCAGACGGGTCAACGGCGAGCGCAGATCGTGCGCCATGCTATCGGTGACCGTGCGCAGTTCGCCGATCAGGCTGCCGATCCTGTCCAGCATCCCATTGATCGCCTCCCCCAACCGGTCGAAGCTGTCCCCGGAACCGTGCAGCGGCACGCGCTGCTCGATATCACCCGCGCCGACGCCCTCTGCCGTCGCGGCGATGTGTCCGATCCGCCGATCGATGATCTGCACCACGAACCAGGCGCCGGCGAGCGCGAGCGGCAAAGCGAGCGCCAGTGCGGTCAGCAGGGCCTCGTGGACGGTCTGGCGGATTTGATCGCTGGCCTCGGCGCGGCGGCCGACGAGCAAGCGGCGCCCATCGCCCAGCCGCGCGGCGGTGATGCCGAACGGGGCCGGCTCTGCATCTCCCAGCCGATAAAGCTCGGCACGGGTCCAGCCCGCCTCGGCCGTGACATTGGGCGGCCAGTCCGAGAGGTTTCCCGCCACTTTGCGCCCGTTGCGATCCACGAGCAGAATGAGGGCATCGTCATCTTCCGCCGTTCGCTCGGCAATCGCCCGGTTGAGCGCCTGCGCACCTTCGTCCCGGCCGATCATCAGCAGGCTGCCGCGATCCTCAACGGCAATGCTGCGGTCGGCCGCCGCGAGGTCGGCGCGCACGAATTGCGTGACCGAGGCCAGCAACGCCGCACCGAAGACCAGCTCCAGCAGCAAGATCCAGCCCATGAAGCGGACAGGCGACGAGCGCAGCCAGCGCAGGCCCGCCCCGGATGCGACACCCGGTCGACTCATTCGCCCAGCCGGTAGCCCGCGCCGCGCACGGTGTGGATCAGCGGGGCATCGCCCTCGACATCGATCTTCCGACGCAAGCGGCTGACATGCACGTCGATGACGTTGGTGCCGGGGTCGAAATGATAATCCCACACGCCTTCGAGCAGCATCGTGCGCGTGACGACCTGACCTGCGTAGCGCATCAGATATTCGAGCAGCCGGAATTCGCGCGGCTGAAGGTCGATCCGCCGGCCGCCGCGCTGTACCGTGCGCTTGAGCAGGTCCATGTGGAGATCGCTGCAGGCAAGCGTCGTCTCCACCGATGTACCATGGCCGCGCTTGCGCATCAGCAGTTCCAGCCGGGCGAGCAGTTCGGCAAAGGCAAAGGGCTTGACCAGATAATCGTCGGCACCCGCCGTCAGCCCCGTCACGCGGTCGTCGACTGAGCCGAGCGCGGTAAGCAGGATCACCGGTGTTTCGATGCCGGCAGCACGCAGCGCGCCCAGCACGGCCATACCGTCCATGCCCGGCAGCATCCGGTCGAGAATAATCGCGTCATAGCCGCCATCGGTCGCCATGAAGAGGCCGTCGCGCCCATCCGCGCTGTGATCGCCGACATGGCCGTGCTCCGCCACCCCCTTCAGGATGAACTCGGCCGTCGCACGATCATCTTCAATCAGGAGTATTTTTCTGCCCATTCCACCGTCCCTGCCGCCATCAACTGCCGCATCGCCGAGCGCGGGCCTCATATCGCACGGCGCCATGCGCCAGCGATAGCGGAATGTCGCAATGGGCGGGGTCGTCGATCATGTGCCGCGCCACGCCGAGCCTTCGCACTGCATGCCCATCCACAGCGCGCAATTGATCGCCCACCGCGATCGGCCCGCCCCCTGCCTGCCCGTCCCGCAGGCTGGTCACAACGATCCGGCCAGCCTTGTCCTCGCCCAGCGTAAACCCGGCATGCGCAGCATGGCGAGGCGCGGCCGCGGACGGGGGCACGAGGTGAGAGGACAGCAAGGGTGGCGCTCCCGCCAGCGGAACGAGAAAGATATAGAGGAGGCGGTTCGGGAGGCCCATGACATCCGGCCTAGACCATCGCGAATGGCGAGCGGCTGACCGCCACATGACATGAAGTTCATGAAGCGGCCACCGCGTTGACCGGCTGTCGCTGCCAGAGGATAACCCTCGGACGATCATGAACATGAGAGCAGCATGACGAGGCGCGGAGGACGGATGCGGAAGACGGCAATCACGCTCGCGGCCCTCACGGCTCTGGTGCTTATGGCGTTCGGCTGGCTGGGCTATCTCGGCAGCGACCCGTTTACGGTCTTGCGGCCCGCCGGCTACCAGCCCCGCGCCGGTGCGCCCGTGGCGGTCATCTTTTCCGGCGACATGGGCTTTCGCGTCGGCATGGGCCCCAAGATCGCGCAGCGCCTTGAGGCGGCTGGCATCCCGGTGGTTGGCGTCAACAGCCTGACCTATTATCGCCAGACCCGCACCCCATCTGAGGCTGCTGCGCTCATCACCCAGGCACTGGCGCAGGCGCGCGCCGTGAACCCGCAGGGGCGCGTGGTGCTGATCGGCCAATCCTTTGGCGCGGATATGCTCCATGTCGGCCTCGCCAACCTGCCGCAGGCGCAGCGGCGCGATATCGCTCTGGCGGCGCTCTTCGTGCCCGGCGCGACGGTCGAGTATCGTGCATCGCCAGGCGAGGTGCTGAGCTTCTGGGAGACCGAGCATGATGCCCTGCCTACCGCGAGCACGCTCAGCTGGCTCCCCTTGCTCTGCGTCTACGGCAAGGAAGAACCGCACAGCCTCTGTCCGCGCCTGCACCTGCCTAATTTGCGCAGTCAGGGTCTGCCCGGTGGGCATCAGCTGAACTGGGATGTCGAGGCGGTTAGGGGGCTATTGTTCGACGCGATGACCTCGGCCGGGATCAATCCTCATGGGTAAGCTGCTCGCCATAGCCGTTGCCGCCATGATCGGCGCCTTCACGCCGGCCCATGCCGAGAATGCCATTGCCGGGCATTGGATCAATCCGCGCGGCACGGTGGTCGTCACCACGGGCGATTGCGACGGCGGCCTGTGCGGCTGGGTGAGCTGGGCGAACGCGACCGCCCTTGCCGATGCCGCCGACGCTGGGGTCTCCAGGCTGATCGGGACCAAACTCCTGCAGGATTATCATGCCAAGTCACCGGGGCATTGGGCGGGCCGCGTCTATGTGCCGGACCTTGGCCGCACCTTCTCGTCCACCATCGAGCAGCTCGACCGGGATCGGGTGAAGATTTCCGGTTGCCTGATCGGCGGCTGGCTGTGCAAAAGCCAGATCTGGGTCCGCCAGGTTCAGGCCGATTAGCGCCCGATGGCCTCCGGGGGGGCAGATGAAGACCATGACTCAGCGCAATCGCACGATCCTGACCATCGGCGTTGCCTTGCTGTTGGCGGTGCTCGGTTTCGTGGCGCTCAGCCACTTGCTGCGCGAGGTCCATCTGCACGACGTGCGGGCGGCATTCCACGCCTTGCCTCCCCTCGCCTTTCTGGCTGCCGCGCTCCTCACCGCGTGCAGCTATGCCGCGCTGACGCTGTATGATGTGATGGCCCTGCGCACCATCGGGCGCCCACTACCTTACCGCACAGCCGCGATCGCCTCGTTCACCAGCTACACTCTGAGCCATAATCTCGGCCTCTCGCTGCTGACCGGCGGGTCGGCGCGATATCGGGTGTACAGCGCCGCCGGTTTGGGCGCCGGGGATATTGCCCGCGTGATCCTGATCGCCAGCCTGACCTTCTGGAGCGGTGTGTTCGTGCTCTCAGGCGCCATGCTCGCCTGGCGGCCCGAAGCGCTGGCTTATGACGGGATGGTCGCCCCGCCCGCTTTGCTGCGTGCGATCGGGCTCTCCCTGCTGCTCGCCACCGCTGCAGTCCTCCTCTGGTCCGGACGACGAGGGCGGACGCTTCATGTGCGTCGCTGGTCGGTCCCGTTGCCGCCGGCCAAGCAGATCATCGCGCTCATCGGGATCAGCGCGCTCGATCTTGCGGCGGCCAGCG
Organism: Sphingobium sp. B12D2B; assembly: GCF_025961775.1. Lineage (NCBI taxonomy): Bacteria > Pseudomonadati > Pseudomonadota > Alphaproteobacteria > Sphingomonadales > Sphingobiaceae > Sphingobium > Sphingobium sp. B12D2B. The sequence continues at coordinate 1,797,211 of NZ_JAOQOH010000001.1, read as the reverse complement.
CGGCGTTGTTCGTGCTGATCCCCGGCATCGAGATCAGCGCCTGGCCGGCCTTCTTCATCGGCTATACCCTGGCAATCGTCGCCGTGCTCATCACCCATGTGCCGGGCGGCATCGGCGTGTTCGAGGCGATCATGCTGATTGCCTTGCCCAATGTGGACCGGCCGGAGCTGGTCGCCGCCCTGCTGGCCTATCGCCTCATCTACTATATCGCTCCGCTGATTGTGGCGGCCGTGCTGATCGTGGTGCAGGAGGGCGCGCGCTGGCATAAGCCCATCGGACGAACGCTGCGTGGTGCTCAGGTCGTCGCCTCCGGCATGGCGCCACTGATGATCTCTGCGCTGGTCTTTTTCGGCGGCACGGTGCTGCTGATCTCCGGATCGCTGCCGACCATCCCCTGGCGCGCCAACACCGTGTCCGACATCGTGCCGCTGCCGTTCGTGGAGCTTTCCCACATGGCTGGTAGCCTGATCGGCGCGGCTCTACTGGTGCTCTCCGCCGGCCTCTACCGTCGCCTCGACGGGGCCTTCTGGCTCACGCGGCTCCTGCTGCTCGCTGGTGCGGTCTTCTCGATCGTGAAGGGGCTGGATTATGAGGAAGCAGGCGTCATGCTGCTCATCGCGGCCGCGCTGCAATGGTCCAAGCCCGCGTTCTACCGGCGCACACGCCTGCTGGCGGAGGCCTTCTCGCCCGGCTGGCTGGCGACGATTGCGGTGGTGGTCGGCCTCTCGATCTGGATCGGGCTGTTCGCCTATCGCCATGTCGATTATCAGAACGATCTATGGTGGCGCTTTGCCGAACGTGCCGACGCCGCGCGGTTCCTGCGCGCCAGCCTTGCCGTCGCGGTGTTGCTCGTGGGCGTCGGCCTTGCCCGACTGTTCGAGCCGGCCCGGGCCGAACGCGCCGTAGAAGCTGGGGTAGATGAGCCGTCCCCCGCCGCTATCGCGCTGGCCGACCGGACTGACGCAAATCTTGCCTTCACCGGAGACAAGCGCTTCCTCCACTCGCAAAGCGGCCGCGCTTTTCTGATGTATCAGATCAAGGGCGCCAGTTGGATCGTGATGGGCGATCCTGTTGGCGCCGAGGACGAATGGTCCGATTTGCTCTGGGACCTGCGCGAAAAGGCGGACGCGGCGCAGGGACGCCTGCTGCTCTACCAGATCAGCCCGGTCGCCCTGCCGATGGCCATTGAGTTGGGCCTGCGCATCACCAAATACGGCGAGGAAGCCCATGTGGACCTCGCGACATTCTCGCTCGATGGCCCCAGCGCCAAGTCGCTGCGCCATGCAGAGCGCCGGGCGACGCGCGAGGGCGCGACGTTCGAGGTGATCCCTGCGACCGACGTGCCCACCCATATGGGCGAACTCGAGCGCGTCTCCGATTTCTGGCTCAAGGCCAAGGGCCAGCGCGAGAAAGGCTTTAGCGTCGGCCGCTTCGACCCGGCCTATCTGGCAAGATTCGATTGCGCCGTCGTGCGCAGTCAGGGGCAGATCGTCGCCTTCGCCAACATCTGGCCGACACAGACCCGCTCGGAACTCTCCATCGACCTCATGCGCCATGACGACGCCGCGCCTTATGGCACCATGGACTTTCTGTTCATCCGCCTGATGCAATGGGGGCAGCAACAGGGCTATCGCTGGTTCAACATCGGCATGGCGCCGCTCTCCGGGCTGGAAGCGCGCCGCCTCGCGCCTTTGTGGTCAAAGCTCGGGGCGTTTCTCTATCAGCATGGCAATGCCTTTTACGGCTTTGAGGGGCTGCGCGCCTATAAGGAGAAATTCTCGCCCGAATGGGAGCCGCGGTACATCGCCGGGCCTCAGGGCATCTCGCTCGCCCGCGCGCTGATCGACCTGCAGAGCCTCATCGGCGGCAGCCCCCAGACCTGATCCATCGTCAGCGCTTCAGGGGCGCTTGCGAGCGAGGATGATCTGCGCCAGCAACGCCGCATTGCTATCGAAATGATGACCCCCCGGCACGACATATTGCTGGGCCAGCCCCTGCGGGATCTTGCCGCAGGCGCTCTCGTCTTCTTCCTGCCCGCGCACGCATTGGACCGCCAGGCCGCGCAGCCGGGTAATCGCCGGAATGATCGGCAGCCCGCCGCTATCGCCCACGTCCAGCCAGCTACTGAGGTGAAACTGGAAATCCGCCGTGCTGCTCAAGCCCAGGAGGGACACGCGCTCGATCTTGCTGCGGATGGCCGGCGGTAGAGCATCGACCATGAACGGGAGGGCATCCGCGCCGAAGCTGTAACCGATGAGCAGAACTCGCGGACGCGCCCATCGCTCGCTAAACGTCTCGATGAGCGCCGCGAGATCGCGGCCAGTCCCGGCAGGGGTGCGCGCAGTCCAGAAATATTCGAGGCTGTCCACGCCGACCACCGGTATCCCTGCCGCAGCGAGTTGGCTCGCCACGTCGCGGTCGATGCTCGCCCAGCCGCCATCGCCCGAATAGATGATCGCCATCAGATCGCGGTTCATCGGCGTCGGCGCCGCCTGCACCAATGTGAGCGGCATGGTGAGGTGCGGGAGCGCGCCGGCGGGAGGGCGTGGCTGGTCGCGCGGCAGGAGCGCCATCGTCGCATCGGCGATGGCTTGCGGCCATGCCTGCGCGGCTGGGGGCAGCGTTTTCTGGTTGGCGCCCGGCACCGCGCGCACGAAGGATTGCGTCCGGCCGACTTGCGCCGCCGTGCCCATGACGAGCCACGGCACGCCAATCTGCCTGTTCGGCTTCAACGACCAGCGGCCGGTCTGCCCGGCTCGCGCAAAGGACGCGCCGCCGGTCGCGCACCAAGGGCTGGCGCTGGTCACCTGCGGCGTGAAACCAATCGAAATCACCCCACGGTAGGGCGCGTTGGGCCATTGCGAGAGCGCAGCATAAGCAAGGGCGGCCCCCGCACCCTGGCCGATCAGCACGGGCTTGAGATAGGCCTCAATTCCCGCACGATGCTGGAGATCCTTGGAAAGATCGTTGATCGGCGCATTCAGGTTGAGGCAGCGTTGATGCCAACCCTGAACGGTCTTGAGCAACGTAGCGGCCGAAACCGTCGCAACGAGCAGCCCGCGCTGGCTCAAGCCCCGCGCGATCGGGGCGGCCGTCGGCGAATCCGAAAGAAAAATTACGGCACCCTGCGGCGTACCGGCCGGCCGGTCGACATGCACGGCGCCAAAGGGCGCCAGCCGATAGGATGCGCCCGGCGCGGCGGCGGGTGTGCGCCCCTGCGCAGTCGCGGTGACCGCACCCAGCAATCCCAACGCCAGAAAGCCGAGCAGTTTCTTGCGCATGTTTCTACCTCGCCTTCGATCCGACCGTCGGCGACCGCGTCGCCCGATGCCTGCAGCGGGCCGGGATACTACAGCGCCCGCTGCTCCGCGAGATGCTAGATGGGCTCGTCGCAAAAGTGGTCACTCACCCCTCTTGACGTGCCCCCTGCCCAGGCCGACTAGAGCGCGGCGAGGATGGAGCAGAGCATGACCGGCAGAGCAGTTCAGATGGCGGGATGGCAGACCGAGCATGTCATCGGATTTCGCCCGACCATGTCCGCCTTCCTGCTTAAATCCTTCAAGGGCTGGCTGACCCTGGCCGGATCGATCCTGCTGCTCGGGATTCCGTTTATTGCCGTGGGCGTGGTCGCGCTGCGCTATCGCATGACATGGTACGAGTTGAGCGGCGAGCGCCTGTTCATTCGGCAGGGCATCCTCGCCCGGACGGAAGAGGAGATCGAACTCTACCGCATCAAGGATGTGCGCGCGGATTTCTCCATCATTCAGCAGATGTTCGACGTCGGCAATCTGCAGATCATCTCCTCGGACCTGACGGGCGAAGGCGTCGATCGGCGCACCGTGCTGCGCATCAGCAACCTGGAAAATGCGCGCCATATCCGCACGGAGCTTCGCAACCGCGTGGAGCGCGCGCGCAGGCTCAAGGGCGTGCGCGAAATCGACATGTAAGCGCACCGGGCGCGCCGCCGGACCGGCGAGAACGGCGCGCACAAAAAAGCCCGGCCGTTTCCAGCCGGGCTTCCTTGAAATCGAGCGTTCGACTCAGGCGAAGCTGACAGTCGTGCGACGACGACGCATCATCGTACCAGCAATCGCAAACCCGCCGATCAGCATCATCCACGTTGCCGGCTCAGGCACGGGTGCCGCAACCGGCGAAACGCTGCCGGACAGGGCGAAGCGCGTGCCGCCATTCCACTTCACGACGGTCTCGTTCGAGAGCGCCAGCGACGTGCCATCAGCCGTCAGCGGGCTTTCGAAGACCAGCGCGATCGCCGAAATCGGCGAAACGAAGGTAGCGCCCAGACCGAGGGTGGACGACCAGGCGACGCTCGTCGCATCCGCAAGCGTGTAGGTGTCACCCGGGAAATTGCCGAAGAAGCCGTAATTATTTGCCGTGGTGCTGATCGAGAAATCGAGCAGTGTCGACAGATCGTCGCTGGTGGTGAACGATCCCGTCAGCGCACCGCCGCCGATGAAGTTCACGTCATCCAGCGTGAAGGTGATTGCTGCAGAGGCAGGCGCTGCCGCCAGCAGCATCGCACCGAGCGAAGCCGCCGCCAAAAGTGATTTACGCATGATAGTCTCCCACATGTGTCGCTGCGACTCTGCAGCTGACAGCGAGCGACATAGCAGACCTTTAAAATTGATTAACAACGATATTAACCATTGCTGTTCTAAAATGGGCCACTCTTTATCGCTTCGATGGTCCAGCGCGGTAAGGCTACGCCGGGCCCATCAGGCATTCCTGAGAAAGCCCCAGCCTCGTTTGACTTGAATTATCCCGCCACTTATGGACGGCGCCAAAGATCAATTGCTTGGCTGCACCTGCTGCGTCGCGGCCCTTAAAGAGCAGAAGGCTCTATGAGGGCATTCCACCTGGGAGAGATCAAGCGTGACGCGCGCGACCGCCGGGCATGGGATCGGGACGAACAGCAAATGGGCCGACATCACAGGCCGCATCAGAAAGGCAGGATCGCGTGAACGCTCTCGCAACGGACAATCGGCCAGTGGGCGGCGCCAAGCTGATCGACGGCAAGACCGTCGCCCTCAAGATGCGCGACGAGCAGCGCGCGCGGGTCGAGGCACTTCAGGCGCGCGGCGTAACGCCGGGTCTTGCGGTTGTGCTGGTTGGTGAGGATCCCGCCTCCGCCATCTATGTCAGCCGCAAGGTGAAGGCCTGCGAGGCGGTCGGCATCAAGTCGATCAGCCATCGTCACCCGGCCACCATCACCAATGAGGAATTGCTCGTGCTGATCGGCAAGCTGAATGCCGATCCCAATGTCCACGGTATTCTCGTCCAGTTGCCCCTGCCCAAGCATATCGACATGGAGAAGGTGCTGGAGACGATCGCGCCCGAGAAGGACGTGGATGGCTTCCACCTTTACAATGTCGGCGCGCTGGTGGTGGGGCGCCAGGTCTTCCCGCCCTGCACGCCTTATGGCGTGATGAACCTGCTCAAGCATGAGGGCATCCCCATCGAAGGGCGCAATGTCGTCGTGGTCGGCGCATCCAACATCGTCGGCAAGCCGATGGCGCTGATGCTCATGGCCAATGATGCGACGGTCGCGATCTGCCATGCCAAGACGCGGGATCTCGGCCAGTGGACCATCCTCGCCGATATTCTCGTCGTCGCGGCCGGCGTCCCGAACCTGATCGTGCCGCAGATGGTGAAGACCGGTGTGGTGGTGATCGACGTCGGTATCAATCGCCTGCCCGATGGCCGCGTGGTCGGCGATGTGGATTTCGAGGGCGTTTCCAAAAAGGCGAGCCACATCACGCCCGTGCCGGGTGGCGTCGGCCCGATGACCATCGCGATGCTGCTGGAGAACACCATCCAGTCAGCCGAGCGAATCGCGGCCAATAAGGAAGGCTGATCAGTGTTCCAGCGCACTGGCGGATCGCCCGCCGGTGCGCTCCGCTTCAATCGATCAGCCGACGCGCCGCGCTTCAATGGCCGCATAACGGTCATCGATCGGGGTGATGCCGGTCATTTCGAGCCCAGTCGCGCTCAGCAAGGTGCGATATTCGGCCTCCGTTCGCTCCTTGCCGCCAACGCTGAGCATGATGAGGTCGCCCCGGATCACGTCTTCGTCGCCCGGCCCGACACGCTCGGGCACGATCCGCTCGATGATCAGGATGCGCCCGTCCCCTATTGCATCCCGACAGTTGGACAGGATTGTCCGACACCGCGCGTCGTTCCAATCGTGCAGAATGAATTTGAGAAGAATAAGGTCCGCGCCGGGCGGAACGGTATCGAAAAAGCTGCCGCCGAGATAGGCAATGCGATCTCGAACGGACTGCCCATCCTGCCACTTGAGCGCAGCATCGCCGAGCGTTGCCAGGTCGAAAATTTCGCCGCGCAGATGGGGATGGGCTTCGAGCAGGCCAACGAGCAGTGCGCCATAGCCGCCGCCGACGTCCCGCACCGTCTTCACATCCGAAAAGTCATAAGCCCGCGCGAGAGCCCGGCCGGCACGCAGGCTCCCTTCTGCCATGGCGCGGTTAAAGACATCCGCCCGCGCCGGATCAGCTTGCTGCTGGACGAAATGATCAGGACCGGAGGGCACGGAGGGCTCCCCGCTCTTCACGCTGACACCCAAATTGGCGAAGCTGTTCCACATCCGCTCATTCCAATGTCCGCTCATGCCATACAGCGAATCTGGCGCGTCCTTGCGCAGGCAATCCCCGACCGGCGTAAGCGAGAAGCGATCCGCGCCCTCATGCGTGACAAGGCCAAGCACCGCCAGTGCGCGCAGCAGGCGCATGACCCCGTCCTCACTGGCACCCAGTGACTGAGCGATAGCCGCGCTATCGTGGTGTCCGGCCGCGAGTTCCTCGACGAGGCCCAGCCCAACCGCCTCGCCAATCACCTTGGTCTTCCAGGCCGCCGTGATCATGTCTATAAGCCGATGCCGCTCTTCACGGTCGATTGTGCCGTCCATGCTCTTCCTCCCTTATCGGATGCCATGATGGCAGAGCCGCCATCAGCGCTCAACCGCGCCCATCATCGACGATTGACTTGTGCGAACACGCAGCGTCAAGAGAAGCGCCATGGCTGAACCGACCCGCCCGCCTGAAGCGGCTCCCGTCCTGTTCTTCGATTCCGGCGTGGGGGGGCTTTCCATCTTGCGCCCCGCCATGGCCCTGCTGCCGACGATGCCCATCGTCTATGCCGCCGATAATGCCGGCTTTCCCTACGGCATCAAGAGCGAGGCGGAGATCGCGGCACGCGTCCCGGCGCTCCTGGGCCGGCTGGTGGAGCGCTATCGCCCCCGCATGGCCGTGATCGCCTGCAACACCGCTTCGACCATCGCCCTCGCCTCCGTACGTGCGGCGCTCGATATTCCCGTCGTCGGCACGGTGCCGGCGATCAAGCCGGCCGCTCTGGCCTCGAAAACTCGAGTCATCGGCGTGCTCGGTACCGATGCCACGGTGCGACAGCCCTATGTGGATCGGCTCGCCCGCGAGCATGGCGCGGACTGTACGGTCTTGCGGCATGGCAGCGCCGCTCTGGTCGCTTATGCCGAGGCGCGGCTGCGCGGTGCACCGGCCGACCCGGAAATTCCGGCTACTGCTCTCGCCGGCCTGCTCGAGCAGCCGGGCGGAGACCGGATGGACATGGTGGTCCTCGCCTGCACGCACTTTCCGTTGGTGGAAGCTGAACTGGCCGAGGCCGCGCCGCACCCCATCACCTTTCTCCACGGTGGCGACGGAATCGCGCGGCGGATCGCCTGGCTGAACGGCGATGCGCCCTGGCCGGCCGACCCGGCGCCGGGCAAAGCCGTCTTCACCGGCCCCTCACCGGACATCGAAGCACTCAGCCCCGCGCTGCAGACCTACGGCATCACCAAAACCGAACTACTTTGAGCCAAATCAAAGCGTAGCGGCGCCACATCATTAGACGCCAATATCGACTTGCAAGCCATTATCAGTGGAATTGCGAGCCATAGACCGCTAGAGGCGCGGTATCGAGACGGGACAAGCTGCCGACCATGAATTATCAGCATGTTTTCACGCAGGCGATCGAGCGCCTGCATGGCGAGGGCCGCTACCGGGTCTTCATCGACATTCTGCGGAACAAGGGCGCCTTCCCCAATGCGCGCTGCTTTGCCGGGCATAACGGTCCGAAGCCGATCACCGTCTGGTGCTCCAACGATTATCTCGCCATGGGCCAGCATCCCAAGGTGATCGCGGCCATGGAAGAGGCGCTGCACGATGTCGGCGCCGGCTCCGGCGGCACCCGCAATATCGGCGGCAACACCCATTATCATATCGATCTGGAAGCCGAGCTGGCTGACCTGCACGGCAAGGAGAGCGCGCTGCTCTTCACATCCGGCTATGTCTCCAACGAGGCGACACTCGCCACGCTGGGCAAGCTGCTGCCCGGCTGCATCATCTTTTCTGATGCGCTCAACCACGCCTCGATGATTGCGGGCATCCGCAATTCGGGCTGCGAGAAGCGCGTGTTCCGTCATAATGACGTGGCCCATCTGCGCGAACTGCTGGCCGAGGCCGATCCGGATGCGCCCAAGCTGATCGCCTTCGAGAGCGTTTATTCGATGGACGGCGACGTGGCGCCCATCCACGACATCTGCGACCTTGCCGATGAGTTCAACGCGCTCACCTACTGCGATGAAGTGCATGCCGTAGGAATGTACGGCCAGCGCGGCGGTGGCATCACCGAGCGGGACGAGGCGGCGCACCGCATCACGATCCTCGAGGGCACGTTGGGCAAAGCCTTTGGCGTGATGGGCGGCTATATCGCTGCCGACAAGGTGATCATCGATGTGATCCGCAGCTATGCGCCGGGTTTTATCTTCACTACCTCCCTCTCGCCCGTGCTCGTTGCCGGCGTGCTCGCGGCCGTGCGTCACCTCAAGCAGAGCCAGGTCGAGCGCGACGCGCAACAGGCTGCAGCGGCGTTCCTCAAGGCCGAGATGGCCAATGCCAATCTGCCGGTCATGCCGTCGGTCACCCATATCGTGCCGCTGATGGTGGGCGATCCGGTGAAGGCCAAGCGGATCAGCGACATTCTGCTCGCCGAATATGGCGTGTATGTGCAGCCCATCAACTTCCCCACCGTGCCGCGTGGTACGGAGCGGCTGCGGTTCACGCCCGGCCCGTCCCACAGCGAAGAGATGATGCGTGAGCTCGTCTCCGCGCTGGTCGAGATTTGGGATCGGCTGGACCTGGAGTTCCGCAAGGCGGCCTGATCGGCGGCACGGGAAATCGGGCGAGCGGTTCCGATTTCCCACCCATTTTTTGCCAGCTGTGTTACACTTCTCGCGTTGAGGCGGGGAGTTTCGCTGTTTATCATCGAGTCGGCTGTGCATTGCAGCAGACGGTGCGCGGAATTCCGCTTTGCCCCTCGATAGGAGGGACATCCGATGAGAAAATTAACCGACGAATGCACGGACATGGCGAGAGCCATGCTCGATGCCGAGTTATACGCAATCGCCCGTCGTGCGGCTGCGCGCGAGTCGAATACCCCGCTGCAACAGGCGGTGAACACCGAAATTGCCCGTCGTAATCTGCCCTTCCGGGGTGAACTGCGTTACGGTTGATCTGGCCGCGCTAGGTGGCGGGGCGCTGGCTCGTGCGCACGAGATCGGCGAGCTTGTCGCTGGCAATGGCCGGCGAACGCAGAAAACCCTGATAGCAAGTGCAGCCCGCCCGCGCGAGAAGCGCGAGTTGCTGCTCGGTTTCCACACCCTCGGCGATCACGCCCAGCCCCAGCGAGCGCCCCATATCGATGATCGCCCGGACGATCACACGATCACGCGCAGTGCCCTCGATATCGCGCGCGATGCTCCGGTCGATCTTGAGATAATCGAGCGGCAGGGCCTTGAGATAGGCAAGGCTTGAATAGCCGGTTCCGAAATCGTCGACCGCGACCTTGAGCCCCGCCTCTCGCAATTGCGTGAGCAGAAGCGAGGCGCCGGCGAGATGCTCGACCAGGCCGCTTTCGGTCAGTTCGACGGTCAAACGCTCGCGCGCGAAGCCCGATGCATCGACGGTCCGGAGGAAGTTCTGCAGGAAATCCGGCTCGGAGATATCGGCCGCGGTCACGTTGATCGCTAACCGCAGATCGCGCAGCTCATCGGGCCATGCCGCCGCCTCCGCCAATGCCCGCGCATGAATATGATCGGAGAGCGGCAGCATGAAATCGGATCGCTCGGCGATGGCAAACAGCGCGCCGGCGCCGATCTCGCCATAATGGGGGTGCTGCCAGCGGGCGAGCGCCTCGACGCCCACGATGCTGTCATCCTCCATGGCATATTGCGGCTGGAACAGGAGCTGGATCTGCCCGGAATCGAGGGCGTGGCGCAGGTCGTTCTGCAAGCGATCGTCATCCACGATGCGGCTGGCTTCGTCCGCCACCCGGATGCGGATGCCGCCCTGCGCACTCCCGCGCCGGGCGTCCGCGAGCGCATTGCTCGCGCGGCGCAGAATCGTCTCGGCCGCATCGCCCGATTGACCGGGCGCAAGGCCGCAGCGCGCCGTCAGGCGAATGAGATAGTCGCCCGCGTTGAAAGGCCGACTGATTTCCGCGACGATTTGCTGCGCGAGCAGCGTTGCCCGCTCGACGGAAGGCAGCGCGGTTTCAGGCCCACCCAGCACGGCGATGACGAACTCCGTGCCGGTGATCCGCGCCACCAGCGAGTCGCGCGGCGCCATGGCATCCACGAGCCGCTGGAGGCGGATCGCCACCCGAGAGAGCATCGCATCGCCGACCAACCGCCCATAAGCGCTGTTGACCCGGTCGAAATCGCCAAGCCCGATCAGCAGAACCGCCGGCAGCCGCCCTTGCGCCAAATGATGGTCGAGCCAGCGGATCGCGCCTTGGCGGCTGGCAAGGCCAGTCATCGGGTCCCGATCCCGCCGGTTGGCGCGATGATGCACATCGAGTTCCTCGACCTCACCGCTAAAGCCCTGCGCGTCCGGATAGAGATGCTGGACCAGCCGTCGATCCGGCTGGGACGGGACGGCATGGGCAAAGGCGGAGGGCATCAGGTCGTCAACGGCGCGGCGGATCGCGGCCACGGCCCCTGCCCGGTCCGCCCGATCCAGCGCGCGGACCAGATCGGCAATGCCCAGCCGGGCATGATCGGCATCCGGCACCATGATCCGCAGCAGATCGCCCAGCGCCGGGCTGATCGCGAGCGTCCGCTCCGCCCCGTTCCAGCGCCAGAACAGGCCATCGCTGCGTGCGACAGCATGGCGGTTGCCCGCCGCGGCAAGACTGCCGATCAATCGCTCGGCGAGTTTGTCCGCGGTGCGCAGCGCGATGGTGAAGCGGGCCTCGTCGATCTCGCCATCAAGCAGATGGGTGGCGCCGGCGGCGATCAGCCCGGGGACGTGCGGCGCGCCGACGTCTTCAACGAGCAGCAGCAAGGCGCCCCCGGAGGCTTCGACGGCGGCGGCAAGGGCTTTCACCATTTCGAGGGCATCATCCGGCGTCACGCCGCGCAGATCGATGACCGCGATGCGCGCTAGGCTCCCGAGATAGCGGCTCTCGGCCCGGTCCAACCGCCGCGCCGCGATGGGCTTCCACCCGGCCTGCGCAGCACAGGCGGAAAGCGCGTCACGGTGCGCGGCCGAGAGAATGAACAGCGGCAGCCCGCCCATGTCCCCGGACAGGCCGGAGGACTGGTCGCCCTCTTCATGGGGCCGGGTTGCGGCAGGCTCACTCACAATGGTCGCGATCCGTTCAGGCTCGTGGATTAGCGGACGGGATCGAGCGCAACCGACGCGCGATGGTTGCGCCTTCCCCCCGCATCGCCTAGCTAATGCGTATGGCGAACGCAATCGACAGCCTCCCCGACGCAGCTCCGGCCATGCGCGACAGTCACGGTCGCCGCATCGACTATCTGCGGATTTCGGTGACGGATCGCTGCGATCTGCGCTGCCGCTACTGCATGAGCGAGACAATGCAGTTCCTCCCCCGGCGGGAAATCCTGACGCTGGAGGAAATTGCAGTCATCGCCGAGCGCTTCATTGCCCGGGGCGTCCGCCGGATTCGCCTGTCCGGCGGCGAGCCGCTCGTGCGTCGTGATTTCGGCGACCTCGCCCGTGCGCTGGGGCGCCATGTGAAGGCCGGCCGGCTGGACGAACTGACGCTGACGACCAACGGCACGCAACTCGCGACCTATGCCGACATGCTGTTCGATGCCGGCATCCGGCGCATCAACGTCAGCCTCGATGCGCTCGATCCGGACATTTTCGCGCATGTGACGCGCGGGGGCGATATCGCCAAGGTGCTCGGCGGTCTTGAGGCCGCGCGGCAGGCGGGCCTCAAGGTCAAGCTCAACACTGTGGCGCTGCGGGATACCAACGAAGGCCAGATGCTGCCGCTGCTCGATTATTGCGCGCAGCAGGGCTTCGACCTCACCCTGATCGAGACAATGCCGCTCGGCGAAGTGGCAGAGGATCGCTCGGATCGCTTCCTGCCGCTGATCGAGGCAATCGCTCCGATTCGCGAGCGGCACGCTCTCATCCCGCTGGATGACCGCACCGGCGGGCCGGCGCGCTATTTTGCCCTCTCCGGCCTCAAGACCCGGCTGGGCCTCATCACGCCGCTCTCCCAGAATTTCTGCGCCGATTGCAACCGGATGCGCCTCACCTGCCAGGGACGCATCTACATGTGCCTGGGGCATGAAGATCATATCGATCTCAAGGCCGCATTCCGCGAACAGGGTGTCGCGGGGATCGACGCCCTGCTCGACCGGGCGCTGGCTGCCAAGCCGCTGGCACATGACTTCAGCGTCGCGGCTGGCGCGCAGCCCGCCACGCGCCGCCACATGAGCGTGACGGGCGGATAACGCCACCTCATGGCTGATCGCAAACTTGCCCTGCTCGCCTCGCCCACGGACGCTGCGCAGGAAGCCGCGCGGCGGCTGCAGGCGGTCATCCCGTTCGTGGCCATGAACGAGGCCGATATCATCATCGCGTTGGGCGGCGACGGCTTCATGCTGCAGACGCTCCATGCGCTGCTGGAGAGCCATCGCCGGGTACCCGTGTTCGGCATGAACCTCGGCACCGTCGGCTTCCTGATGAACGAATGGCGGCAGGACGGGCTGGACCAGCGCCTCGACAAGGCCAAGGCCTTCAAGGTGAACCCTTTGCGGATGCACGCCGTGACAGTGAGCGGTGAAACCTTCGCGATGCCCGCGATCAACGAAATCTCCCTTCTGCGCGAGACGCGCCAGACCGCCTGGCTCGAAGTTTCGGTCAATGGGCGAGTCGTGATTCAGGAACTGGTTTGCGACGGCGCGCTGGTGGCCACGCCAGCCGGCTCCACGGCCTATAATCTCTCGGCACATGGGCCCATTCTCCCGCTCGACTGTGGCCTCGTCGCGCTCACGCCGATCAGCCCCTTCCGTCCGCGCCGCTGGCGGGGCGCGATTCTGCCGGAGCGCAGCAAGATTCGGCTGCGCGTGGTCGACCCCGTCAAGCGTCCGGTTTCCGCCGTGGCCGACCAGCGCGAAGTGCGCGACGTCTCGCAGGTCGAGATCGCCGTGGATTTCGCCATGCCGCTCACGCTTTTGTTCGATCCTGAGCACACGCTCGACGATCGGATCGCGGCTGAACAATTTATCTCATGAGTGCTCTTGCGTTTCTTTCAAACCCGCTGCTATAGGCGCGGCCTCGCCGGACGAAAGCCCGGCTGCTCCCCGATAGCTCAGCGGTAGAGCATTCGACTGTTAATCGAATGGCCGTAGGTTCGAATCCTACTCGGGGAGCCACTTTCCACACATTGCCGGACTGCTCGGCCGGACCTGCCGGCCCGCACTGCCGCAAAAAGGGTTAGCCGCGTTGACAGGCTCGCCTCTCCGCTCCCATGAGCGGTCGGCCATGAAACTTGCTTATCTTCTCAACATGTATCCGCTGATCAGCACGACGTTCATCCGTCGCGAGATCGGTGCGATCGAGGCGCTTGGTCAGCCGGTCGAGCGTTTTGCCCTGCGGCACTGGGATGGTAAGCTGGTCGACCCGGAAGATATCGCCGAACAGGCGCGCACCCACTATATCATCACCGGCAGCAAGGCTGCGCTGCTGTGCGACGTGCTGCTCACCTGCCTGCTGCATCCGGTCAGAACGCTGCGGGTGCTGCCGCTCTGGTGGCGGGTGTGGCGCAACGCGGGGCGAAACCTCGTCGCCCACGTCGCCTATCTGCTGGAGGCCATGGCTTTCGCCCGCCGCGCCAATGCGCAAGGGATCGATCACGTCCACACCCACTTCTCGACCAACGCGACCACGGTGGCGATGCTGGCGCGGCGGCTAGGCGGGCCATCCTACAGCTTCACGGTCCATGGTCCCGATGAGTTGGTGCCCGGCGAGCCGGCCCGCCTCTCCATCCGCGAGAAGGCGCGCGACGCGGCCTTCATCGTTGCCATCACCGGTTATTGCCACGATCGCATCCTTGACGAGGCCCCAGAGGCTGCCCGGAAGGTCCGCATCGTCCCTTGCGGCATCAATCTCGCCGACTTCCCCTATCAGCCCGCCCCGCCCGAGAGCAGCCGTGTGATCTGCATCGGCCGCCTGTGCGCCAACAAGGGCCAGATTCATATTCCGCCCGCCGTCGCTGCCGTGATCGGGGAGTTTCCAGACCTAGTTGTCGAGCTGATCGGGGGTGGCGACGACGAGGCGGCGCTGCGGGAGGCGATCCGGGCACATGGCGTCGAGGATCATGTCATCCTGCACGGCTGGGGCACTGGCGCCTATGTGCGGGAGCAATTGCTCGCCGGTCGCGCCATGCTGCTGCCGAGCTATGCCGAGGGCCTGCCCATCGGGATCATGGAAGCCTTCGCCATCGGCCGACCGGTGCTGAGCACGACCATCGCCGGCATTCCCGAGTTGCTGGACGAGGGCTGCGGCTGGATTTTCGCGCCTGGCGATGAGGACGCCATTGCCGAGGCGTTGCGCGGGATCATGCGCGCCACGCCCGATCAGCGGGCTGCGCTGGGCGCCGAGGGGCGGCGCCGCGTGGAAGAGCGGCACGATCTGTTCAAATCGGCCCAGACCTTGCTCGATTATTTCAAGGCGGAAGCAGCCTCCGGCCGGCAGCGTTAAGCCAAACAAAAAGGCGCCGGACCCGATGGTCTGGCGCCCTTTTTTAGAAGGCCGACGGTTAGACGGCCATCCGATTAGCCGACGATTTCTTCCGGCTTGAAGAAGTAGGCGATCTCGATCGCGGCATTCTCTTCGCTGTCCGACCCGTGAACGCTGTTGGCTTCGATCGACTCGGCCAGTTCCTTGCGGATGGTGCCGGGCTCGGCATTGGCGGGGTTGGTGGCGCCCATGATGTCGCGATTGCGCTTCACGGCGTCCTCGCCTTCCAGAACCTGCACGACGACCGGGCCGGAAATCATGAACTCGACCAGCTCACCGAAGAAGGGACGCTCCTTGTGCACCGCGTAGAAACCCTCAGCCTGCTCGCGGCTCATGTGGATGCGCTTGGATGCCACGACGCGCAGGCCGGCTTCCTCCAGCATCTTGGTGACAGCACCGGTCAGGTTGCGACGGGTCGCGTCGGGCTTGATGATCGAGAAGGTGCGGGTCGCCGCCATGAGAAATGCTCCGGTAAAGAAAACGAACGAGTTGAGGTCGCGCGCGCTCTACCCGCGAAGCGACAACCGATCAAGAGCAGCAGTCCCCCAACGGGTTACGATCAATTAAGCGCTTTGAGTTCAAATTGTTACAGTTTGCCATAGTTGAGTGCGCAAAGGGGGAATGGGAACATGCAGGGCGCGGAGGCGAAGGAATCCATTTATCGGATCGACAGGCATGATGACGGGTCGCTGCGCTTTCACAGCATTGCGCCGGGGCAGCTGCGCCGCTTTCCGGACGCGGCGACGGTGACGACGCCCTGCCTGACCCTACCAGCAGAGGCGGCGGAGCCGGCACTGGCTCGAGCCGCTGCGCGTAAAAGCTCAACCTGCAACCGGGCTTCCCAATATCCTGCCATTTGCTGGCCCGACCTCGGACCGGGCGAGAGCCTGAATGCCTTTGGCATGTTCTGGAAACGCGAACTGGTGCCCTGGTCTGGACCGCCCCTCCTCCTCGGCCGGCGCACCAAAGGGACGCCATTGTTCAACTTTGCCCGTCAGGTGGGTCTTTATCTGCTGCAGGATGGCGCGCGGACCGTCTATGTCGGGCGTGCGAGCAACGATCTCTATGCGCGACTCAAGACGCATACGACCGACCGACTTGCCGGCCGGTGGAATCGCTTTTCCTGGTTCGGCCTGCGAGACGCCAGTCAGCATCTGCCTTTCGCGCAAAGCGCGTGCTGGAGCGAAGCCAATATGCTCAGAACCATGGAAGCGCTGTTGATCGAAACGCTCGAACCGCCGCTCAACCGACGCGGCGGAGACGGGCTGAGCGGCCGTGAATTTCTTCAGGCCAGCGCACCGACGTCCCTCAAGAGCCGTCACGCAGAAGCGCGCGCCGATACCACCAAGAAGCCGCGTCACATGCGGTGAGCGAATCCGGCGCGCCGGCGGTGCCTCAAGGCCCTTGGCGCCACCGCCCGCCATCCTGCTTCCAGAAGCGCGGCGTGACGTCCTCCGATCGGCTCAGCGCCTTCCAGGCCAGCCGCGCACCGGCCACCGTGGCATCATCGAAAAAGTAGAAAACCCGCTCGAAGCCCAGCGCTTCATCCCGCCACAGGCCATCGGCCAGCGCGACATGCCGCGCGCCATTGGCTGCATCGCAACTCGGCGCAAGGAGGATCGGCTGGACCTGCGGCATGGGTGCATCCGCATGATCGTTGGCCAGATAGCTCTCCGGCCCAGCACTCCACAGACCCTCGGAGATACGGTCGAGCTGGTCGCGCTCGGCGGAAACGACCAGCAGCCGCCCGCCGCCATCAAGCACCCTGCGCGCGATGGCGGGTACCGTCGCCTCGACGGGATCCCGGCTGAGCTGATAGAAATCCACCTGCATGTTGCGGCTCTAGCGCGATCCGGCCCGGCTGCGAAGGCCGGGCCGAAATATGCGCAAGACCTCAACCGGCCTGATAATGATCGCGGATCAACTGGTCGAGCAGGCGCACGCCATAGCCGGTGGCGCCCTTCTCCCATGTCGCGCCGGGCTTGTCGGCCCAGACCATGCCGGCAATGTCCAGATGCGCCCATTTTACGCCCTCCTGCACATAGCGCTTGATGAACTGCGCCGCCGTGATCGAGCCGGCATAACGCGGCCCGATGTTCTTCATGTCGGCAATGGGGCTGTCGATCAGCTTGTCATAAGCGGGCGACAGCGGGAAGCGCCACAATTTGTCACCGCTCTCGCGACCGGCCGCGAGGAGCTGTTCGGCAAGACCATCGTCATTGCTGAACAAGCCGCCATGCTCGCTGCCGAGCGAGATCAGCATCGCCCCGGTGAGGGTTGCAAGATCGATCACCGTCTCGGGCTTGTAGGTCTGCTGGGTCCACCAGATCGCATCGCACAGCACCAGACGCCCCTCGGCGTCCGTGTTCAGCACTTCCACGGTCTGGCCGGACATGGTCTTGACGATATCGCCGGGACGCTGCGCGCCGCCGTCGGGCATATTCTCGACCAGCCCGCAGATGCCGACGACATGCGTGGGTGCTTTGCGCAGGGCCAGCGCCTTCATCGCGCCGGCAACGGCACCGGCGCCGCCCATATCCCACTTCATGTCTTCCATGCCCGCACCGGGCTTGAGCGAAATGCCGCCGGTATCGAAGGTGACGCCCTTGCCGACCAGCGCCAGCGGCTTGGCCTGCGCGCCATTGGTACCGTCCCAACGCATCGCAAGAATGCGCGGCTTGCGCACCGAGCCCTGTGCCACGCCGAGCAACGCACCCATGCCGAGATTGGCCATATCCGTCTGATCCAGCACGCTGATTTCAATGCCGAGATCGACCAGATGCCGACAGCGCTCTACGAAGCTCTCGGGATAGATGATGTTGCCTGGCTCGGCGACCAGTTCGCGCGTGAATGCAACACCTTGTGCGACGGCTTTAGCATCATCCACGAGCGCCGCCAGATCGCCGGACTCATGAACCAGCGTTACGGTTTCGAGCGTCGGCTTGGCCTTCTCCGCCAGCTTAGTGCGATAGGTGTCGATGCGCCATGCGCGCAGTTCGGCCCCCAGCGCGATTCGGGCGAGCGCGTCGGCGGTAAGCCCCGCGCCATCGATCGCGACATGCTTGACGCCGGAGGTCTGCAGCCGTGCCGTCACCGCGCCGCCTGCCTTCTCTAGATCGGCCGGCGTGCCCTCGCCCGTCCCGACGAGCAGGACGCGGAGAGTCTTGCCCGCCTCGGCCACGAACAGTTCCACCACGGCGCCTGCCTCGCCGCCAAAGCGCGATGCCTCCGCCGCCTGCGCCGCCAGAGCCTGCGCCTCGATGCCCGGCGACACGGCGGCGCCCTTTGCGACCGGGAAAACGAGGCAGTCCATGTCGGCAGGGCGACTGGCGGAAATGGCAATGTGCATGGATACAAGCTCCTGGAAAGGAATTATGTGGCCAGATGACCTGGTGTGAATATGGAAGCGGAATAGCGCCTTGCCAGGGGGTATGCCACGGCAAAGGGACCGTTAAGCGCGATTTCACGCTTGGGAAGGCAATTGCGGAGCGGGCGCTGCAGTGCAATAGGGCAGCGTTGCACACGGCGCGCGCAGACCGCGAGCCGCGCTGGGAGAATGACGATTGGTTGCCACGATGAGCCGTGACACGCGCGAGCGGACCATGATGCGCGTGCACCTGTGCATCAGCGCGCCAGCTCTGATTCTGGCGATGGTCATGGCCGCGCCGGCCTACGCCCAGACGCAGGCCGAGCCGCCTACGCAGGGCGAACCGCCGCTCACCATCGACAATGTGGCGCCGCAGGATATTCCCGCTGGCGCTGAACCCGATTTTCAAGACCGCCCGGCGAAGGCAGAGGCCGAGGCCGTGCCCATGCCGGCAGCGCCGGTCTCCAAGAACGAGATCAATTTCCAGGCCGACCGGATCGACTACGACAGCAATGCCGATATCGTGCGCGCCTCCGGCAATGTCCGCGTTGCCCGACAGGATGCCAATCTGTCCGCCGATCAGGTGGAGTGGGATCGCAAGGCCGGCACCGTCATCGCGCGCGGCGATGTGCTGCTCGTCAATGAGCGTGGCGACCGCGCTTATGCCGACGAGATGGACGTCACCGAAAGCCTGCGGGACGGCGTCATCGAAAATCTGCTGATCGTCACCAACAGCGAGAATCGTCTGGCGGCGGTAAAGGCCCAGCGCACCGACAATATCTACGTGCTGGACAAGGCGGCGTTCACGCCCTGCAAGGTCGAGACGGTCAAGGGCTGCCCCAAGGAGCCGACCTGGCAGATTCAGGCCGATCGCGTCATTCTGGACGAGGCTCGCCAGCGGGTGCGTTATGAGAATGCGCGCGTCAGCATGTTCGGCCTGCCCCTGCTTCCCCTGCCGGGCCTGCGCCACAGCATTGGCGATGAAGGAAGCAGCGGCTTGCTGGTGCCGGATATCGGCTATGATCGGCGCAACGGCGTGCAATATGTACAGCCCTATTACTGGCGGCTTGCGCCCAATCGCGATCTGACGCTCACGCCCTATGTCTACAGCGCGGTGCTGCCGATGCTCGGCGCAAGCTATCGCGCACTCCTGCCCAAAGGCGCCTATCAGATCACCGGCTACGGCACAGTCAGCGCCGTTACGCCGGTCACGGGCGAAACCGATGTCACCAGCGATGAGCGTCTGCGCGGCTACATCGCTGCGAGCGGCAAATTCCAGTTCGACCCGCTCTGGTCGTTGACCGGATCGCTGCGTTACGCGTCCGACCGCACCTTTCTCAATCGCTATGACCTGAGCCACGAGGACCGGCTGCGCTCCACGCTCAATCTTGAGCGGATCGGCACGCGCAGTTATCTCTCGATTGCCGGTTGGGCCTTCCAGTCGTTGCGCTCGGGGGACCGGGCCGGCCAGGTTCCTATCGCCATTCCCGCCATCGACTACCGCCTGCGCACCACCGATCCGCTATTCGGCGGACGGGTGGAACTGCAGGCCAACAGCCTGTCGATCCTCCGCACGGATGGGCAGGATACCCAGCGCGCGTTCGTCGGCTTCACCTGGAAGCAGAGCCGGCTGACCGGCATGGGACAGGAAGTCTCGTTGACCGCCTATGCCCGTGGCGACGTCTACAACAGCGCGCAGAACGATCTTTCGCCAACGGTGGTCTATCGCGGTGAGGAAGGCTGGCAGACGCGAGGAATCGCCGCGTTGGCGCTCGATGTGCGCTGGCCGTTCATCGGGCAGGCTTTTGGCGGCACCCAGCGCCTGACACCACGCATCCAGCTGGTTGCCGCGCCGCGCCTCGCCAATCTGAATGTGCCGAACGAAGATGCCCGCGCGATTGACCTGGAGGATTCCAACCTCTTCGCGCTCAATCGCTTCCCCGGCTATGACCGCTTCGAGGATTCGACGCGCATCACCTACGGGTTCGACTACCGCTTCGACCTGCCGAATTTCTCGTTCGATACCACCGTCGGTCAGAGCTACCGCATAGATGACCGCCCGTCCCTGCTGCCCAATGGCACCGGGCTATCCGATCGGCTGTCAGACATCGTTGGTCGGTCGGAAATCCGCTATAAGGATTTTCTGTCCTTCACCCACCGTTTCCGGCTCGACAAGGATGGCTTTGCCGTCCGACGCAACGAGATCGAGGCGACGGTTGGTACGCGCCGCACTTATGCCGAGGTCGGCTATCTGCGACTGGACCGGAACATCACGTCCGGCGTCGAGGATCTGCGCGATGTCGAAGAAATCCGCCTCGCAGCGCGCGTCGCCTTTGCGCGCTTCTGGTCGGTCTTCGGCTCGACGAACATCGATCTGACCGGCCAGCGGGACGATACGACGAGCACGCTGTCCGGCTTCGAGCCGGTGCGTCACCGCCTCGGCATCGCCTATGAGGATGACTGCCTGGAACTCGGCTTCACCTGGCGGCGCGATTACCAGACGGTCGGCGATGCCCGTCGCGGCAATTCGTTTCAACTGCGGCTGGTATTTAAGAATCTCGGCCTGTAAAGACTCCAGCTTCGCAAAGGGTGTGAAGGCCGGGCGTCATCCGTCGCTCAGGCCCGGTTCAGCCGCCGCGCATTAATCCGCCGGGCAGGTCGCGGCCTCTTGAGGCCGCCTGCTTCTGAATGGAGAGCAAGTTTGACTGACGTGAACAGCGTGAAAAGGATTTCCTCCCGTTTCACCGCCCGGATTCTTGCAGGCGCCGCGACGGGCCTTTTGGCGTGCTCAGCCATTGCTCAAGCGCCGGAAGGCCAGACCGAGGATGCCGCCGGAGCCACCGCGTCCGCGCTCGATATTCCCGCCTCGGTGGTGCTCTTCGGCAAGCGCGACCCCAATGTCCGCACTGCGACGGCGCTGGTGAACGGCGAGGTCATTACCCAGACGGATGTGGAGCAGCGGCTCGCACTGGTGGTTCTCGCCAATGGCGGCAATGTCAGCGCCGAGGAAAAGGACCGCCTGCGCCTGCAGGTGCTGCGCAACCTCATCGACGAGACGCTGCAGATTCAGGAGGCAGCGGCCAAGGACATTCGCGTCCCCGCCGCCGAGCTTGACGAGAACTTCGCCCGCGTCGCCGCGAACTTCCGCTACACGCCGGACAATTTCGCGAAGTATCTTGCCGCGCAGGGCTCGTCCGCACGCAGCATCCGGCGCCAGATCGAAGGCGAGGTTGCTTGGAGCCGCCTGCTGCGGCGTCAGGTCCAGCCTTTCGTGAACGTCTCCGAGGACGAGGTCCGCTCGACCTATGAGCGCCTCCAGGCCGCCAAGGGCAAGGAAGAGTTTCACATCGGCGAGATCTATCTCTCCGCCAACCCGTCGAACAGCCAGCAGGTGGCCGAAAACGCCCAGAAGATCATGGCGCAGATTCGCCAGGGTGGCTCGTTCCAGGCCTATGCGCGGCAATATTCGGAAGCATCGACCGCCGCGGTCGGCGGCGACCTTGGCTGGGTGCGCGCCGCGCAGTTGCCCGAGCCACTGGCCGAAGCTGCGCAGCAGCTTCAGGTCGGCCAGATCGCCGGCCCGATTGCTATTCCGGGCGGATTTTCGCTCGTCTATCTGATCGACAAGCGCCAGGTGCTGATGGCCGACGCACGCGACGCCGTTCTGAGCCTCAAGCAGGTCGCCATCGACTTTCCCGCCGGCACATCGGCGGCCGAAGCCCAGCGCCGGGCCAACGCATTCGGGGAAGCCCTCAAGAAGCTTCAGGGCTGTGGATCGGTAGAGGCGATGGCCAAGGGCGTCGGTGCGACAGTCATCGAAAACGATATTCAGGCGCGCAACCTGCCGCCGCAGCTCCAGTCCATTCTGCTCTCGATGCAGGTCGGCGAATCCACGCCGCCCTTTGGCTCGGCAACGGAAGGCGTCCGCGCGCTCGTTTTATGCGGCCGGGACGATCCGCCAGACGCGAGCGCACCCTCGGTGGAGTCGATCATGGCGCAGATGGAGGAAGACCGCGTGAACAAGCGTGCACGCACATATCTCCGCGACCTCCGTCGCGATGCGGTGATCGACTATAACTGACGTCTTCCGCACGATGTATTCCGCGTCCGCGCTGCCGCGGCCGATCGCGATATCGCTGGGCGATCCCGCAGGGATCGGCCCGGAGGTCACCGCGAAAGCCTGGGAAGCGCGGGACGCGCACACTCTCCCGCCTTTCTTTGCGGTCGGTGACAGCGCCGCCATCGCTGCGGTCTGGCAAGGCCCGGTAGCGATGATCGGCGACCCGATCGAAGCCGATGCGGTGTTCGGCAAGGCGCTGCCCTGCCTGCAGGTCGCCGACGCCGGTGAGATCATCCCCGGCCAGCCCTCGATCGATGGCGCGCGCTGCGCGTTCCAAGCGCTGGAAGCGGCCACGGGGCTGGTGAGGGCGGAAAGCGCCAGCGCCCTTGTGACCGCGCCCGTCTCCAAATCCCAGCTGTCCCAAGTCGGCTTCACGCACCCGGGTCAAACCGAGTTCGTGGCCGAGCGCTGCGGCGTCTCGCGCGGCAATGTGGTGATGATGCTGGCGGGCCCTTCGCTACGGGTTGTGCCGCTCACCATCCATATTCCCTATACAGAGGTGCCGGAGGCACTCACTGCCGCGCTCATCCGCTCCCGCGCGTTGGCCACCGCGCGCGGTCTCAAGCGCCTGTTCGGCATCGAGAACCCGCGCCTCGCCATGGCCGGTCTTAATCCTCATGCCGGCGAAAATGGGATGCTCGGCACGGAAGAAACAACGCTGATTGCGCCGGTGCTCGAGCAATTGCGCGAAGACGGGCTCGACATTTCCGGGCCGCATTCGCCGGACGCCTTGTTCACGCCCCGCGCCCGTGCGCTCTACGATGCGGCCTTGTGCTGCTATCACGATCAGGCGCTGATCCCCATCAAGGCGCTGGACTTTGACGAGGGCGTCAACATCACGCTGGGCCTGCCGATCGTGCGGACCTCGCCCGACCATGGCACGGCGTTCGATCTGGCGGGCAAGGATCAGGCGCATCCCGGCGCGATGATCGCCGCCATTCGCATGGCGCAGCAGGCCGAGCTCAATCGCCGCGCCTGGGTCGATCCCTGCCAGCCCTCATGACCCCACTTCCACCGCTGCGCGAGGTCATTGCCACGCATGGCCTGCGGGCCAGCAAGGCGCTGGGCCAGAACTTCCTGCTGGACGAGCAGTTGCTGGATCGCATCGCCGCGATTCCGGGGGATCTGACCGGCGCGCGCGTATTCGAGGTTGGCCCCGGTCCCGGCGGGCTGACCCGTGCCCTGCTCCGCGCCGGCGCGCAGGTCACGGCCGTCGAACGTGATGCCCGCTGCATTCCGGCGTTGGCCGAAGTCGCAGCGGCCTTTCCGGGCCAGTTGCGCGTCATCGAGGATGACGCGTTGCGGGTCGACCCCGTGGAGGTCTGCGGAGGACCGGCGCATATCGTTGCGAACCTGCCTTATAATATCGGCACAGCCCTGCTCGTCGGCTGGCTGGAGAGCGGCGTGTGGCCGCCCTGGTGGCTCTCCGCCTCGCTCATGTTCCAAGCCGAGGTTGCCGAGCGGATCGTCGCGCAGCCCGGCAGCGATGCCTATGGGCGGCTCGCGGTACTGGCCCAGTGGCGCAGCCGTGCGCGCATCGCGATGAAAGTCCATCGCTCCGCCTTCACGCCGCCCCCCAAGGTCATGTCCGCTGTGGTCCATATCGTCCCGGCCGACGCGCCCGGCGGCGTCGAGGTCGCAACGCTCAGCCGGTTGACGGCCGCCGCCTTCGGTCAGCGCCGCAAGATGCTGCGGCAGAGCCTCAAGGGGCTGCAGGGCGCGCTCGATGCTTTGGCGGAAGCCGGGGTCGACCCCAGCCGCCGCGCCGAGACACTCAGCGTGGACGATTTCGTGATGCTCGCGCGCCTGATGGGGCGCTGAGCAAGTTCACAGCGCGAAATTTACTGCTGCTCGACCTTCGGTGCGTTGGTCACCGCCTCAGCCGTGGTCACCGGCGGCTTGGTCGTGGCGATCGCGGCGGCCAGCTGATCCGCACTGGCACATTGCGTCTTGCAGAGCAGGCGCAGCTTGGCGAGCGTCTCGCGGGCGCTTTCCACCGCGCCCTTGTCCAGCATCGCGAGCCCTTCGCCTTGCAGGGCCGCCTGATTGCCGGGCTCCAGATCCAGCGCGCGACCATAATAGCGGATCGCCTTGCCGGGGAGCTTCTGGGCGCGGGCGATCTTGGCCAGCGACATGAAGATGCCGGGCTGATCGGGCGCCAGAAGCAGCGCCGTTTCGTAGGCATCGCGGGCCTTGGTAAGATCGCCGGCATCTGCCGCCGCCTTGCCCTTCGCCATCCACTCGGCTGCGCGCGGGCTGGGCGCGGGCGTCGCGCTCTGCTGGGAAAATCCACTGCTCGCCGACAGGGCAAGCGCACTCGCAAGTAAAATGGAGGCGGGGGTGAACCGCATGATTGTCTCCCAGATCGAGCCCTGCGCAACAGACGCCATGGTCGACGACGCTAGCATGGTTTTTCAAGCACCGCGAAGAAAAAGCCGTCGGTTCCGTCATGTGCAGGCGTGAGTAAAATGCCCTCGCCCCATGAACGACCCGGCGCCTGTTCCGACCCGGTAGAGTGTACCGGCTGCCATAGGGGATCGGTCCTGACGATTTGCTGAATTTGATCGCGCCCTTCCCGGTCGATCAACGAGCAGACCGCATAGACGAGCCGCCCGCCCGGCTTCACCAGCGGCAGCGCGAGCCGCAGCAGTCGCGCCTGCAACGCAACCACGCGCTCCAGCCGCGCGGGTGTGAGCCGCCAGCGCGCCTCGGGGTTGCGCCGCCAGGTGCCCGATCCACTGCAGGGCGCATCGATCAGCACGATGTCGCACTGCCCGGCGAGCGGCCTGAGGCCTGCCTCTTCCCGCCCGGAATCGAGCAGCAGTGTTTCGATCTGCCCGCCATAGCCGGCGCGGTCCGCACGCGGCGTCAATCTGGCGAGGCGGTCCCGCACCGCATCGGCCGCGATCAGCCGCCCAGCAAGACCGCCGTCGTTCACCATGTCTGCGGCCAAAGCGAGGGTCTTACCCCCTGCCCCTGCGCACAGATCGAGCACCGTCAGGCCCGGCGCGGCGCGGCAAGCCTGCGCGATGAACTGGCTCCCGGCATCCTGCACCTCGGCGGTGCCATCATCGGGCACGTCCGTGCCGGTTGGCAGCGCATAGCCATATGTTGCGCCCTCGATCGGCCGGGCATCCGGCCAGCGGGCCAGCGTCTCGGCATTGCTCGCGATCAACGGGTTGCGCCGAATGTGGAGAGGCGCCCGGTCGAGCAGGGCCGCCTGCTCGGCCTCATCGATCAGGGCGGAAAACCTATCGGCGATCCAGCCCGGCAGGCGGGAGCCATCCGGGCCAGACTCTGCCTCGCCCAACGGCGCCGGCGCATGGGCCGAGCCATCGAACAGCGCGGCGAGCGCCGCATCCTCGCGCGCCAGACCCGCCATGGCCCCACGGCCGGATGCCGGCGGATCGCCATAGGCCCGGACCGCACGATAGACGAGATCGCGCACCGCCCGGCGATCCTTCGATCCGGCGTAGCGACGCTCACGGAAATAGCGGGTAATCAGCGTATCGGCAGCAGCGCCATCATCGCGCGCGCTGGCGATGATGAGATCGAGCAGGTCGATCGCGGCCTGCATCCGCGCGGCAGGCGTCACAACGCTGCCCCCGGTGCAGGGCGTATATCGTTATCGTGTGGGATAATTCGGCGCTTCCCGCGTGATCGTCACGTCATGCACATGGCTCTCGGAGAGGCCGGCATTGGTGATCTGCACGAAGCGGGCGCGCTCCTGCAGTTCGCGGATCGTCTTGCTGCCGGTATAGCCCATGGCGGCCTTCACACCGCCAACCAGCTGGTGGATGACATCGCGCGCCGGCCCCTTATAGGGCACCTGGCCTTCGATCCCCTCCGGCACCAGCTTCATCTGATCCTTGATGTCCTGCTGGAAGTAGCGATCCGCGCTGCCGCGCGCCATCGCACCGACGGATCCCATGCCGCGATAGCTCTTATAGGCCCGGCCCTGATAAAGGAACGTCTCGCCCGGTGCTTCCTGCGTGCCGGCCAGCATCGATCCGATCATCACCGCAGCGCCGCCCGCAGCCAGCGCCTTGGCAACGTCCCCCGAGGTGCGCAGGCCGCCATCGGCGATGACCGGAATACCGCTCTTGAGCGCTTCCTCCGCCGCATCCATGATTGCGGTGAGCTGCGGAACGCCGACACCGGCAACCACGCGCGTGGTGCAGATCGAACCGGGGCCGATGCCGACCTTCACGCCGTCAGCGCCGGCATCGATCAGCGCGCGCGTGGCCTCTGCCGTGGCGACATTGCCGGCCACGAGCTGAATCTCGTTGGAGAGCTTGCGAATACGCGCGACGCTCTCGGCCACCATCTTGGAGTGGCCATGGGCAGTATCGACGACGATCAGGTCGCATTCCGCATCGATCAGCGCCTCGGTGCGCTCAATGCCCTTGTCGCCGACCGTCGTTGCTGCAGCCACGCGCAGGCGGCCGGAAGCATCCTTGGTGGCCTGCGGATAGGTGACCGCCTTCTCGATATCCTTGACGGTAATGAGCCCGACGCAGCGAAACGCATCATCGACCACCAGCAGCTTCTCGATCCGGCGCTGATGCAGCAGGCGGCGGGCCTCGTCCTGCGAGACCCCCGTACGCACGGTCGCGAGATTCTCATGCGTCATCAGCTCGCGCACCGGCTGGGCCGGGTTTTCGGCAAAGCGCACGTCGCGGTTCGTCAGGATGCCGACCAGCTTGCCGGTCGACTCCACAACCGGAATGCCGCTGATCTTGTGCCGTGCCATCAGCGCCTGCGCCTCCGACAAAGGCTGATCCGGGCCGATGGTGATCGGGTTGACGACCATACCGCTCTCGAACCGCTTGACCGCGCGCACCGCCGCGCACTGCTCCTCGATGGAGAGATTGCGGTGCAAGACGCCGATGCCGCCAAGCTGCGCCATCACGATGGCCATGTCTTCCTCAGTTACGGTGTCCATGGCCGAGGAAAGAATGGGGATATTCAGTGAAATATTGCGGCTGACCCGCGTGGACACATCGGCCTGACTCGGCAGCACATCGGACTCGCCCGGCTGAAGAAGCACGTCGTCGAAAGTGAGGCCGAGCCGAATGTCCATATATGTCGCCACCTGATCTGGAGAGACCCCTTGGGGGAATCAGTGGCGGCCCATGTAACCATTTCCCCCGTGCAGGGCTAGGGGGTCGTCAAAGAGAAGGGCGCGAAGGCTGGTTTGCGCCTATCCGAGGGCGGGACGGACCACCCCGCGCCCCGCACGACCGCCGGCCATCATCTGCGTCAACGCGAGCAGGAGGGCTGGCACTGCAAGCGTCCAGACCAGATCGGCCAGCGTATCATCAAGGCGTAGCGACCGGTAATAAGCGGCCTGCAGGCTCTCATTGATGAGCTCGGCCAGCGCCACCACAGCAAATGGCAAGGCCGGATGGCGGCGCGTGAGCGGCCAGGCAGCGACCAGAGCATAGAGCAGCAAGCCGCCGATCAGGTGCGCGCGCTCGTGCGAAATGGCGAGAAAGCGCAGGCTCCCCTCCGTCAGGGCGACATAAGCGGCGGGAATATCCATGTAGCGATTCGTAAAGAAAGCAGGTTAGCGATCCGTTACGACGCGATCCAAAGCCTAGCTGCGCAGATGTTCGGCCCGATCGATAATCGCCTTGGCTTCCTCGACGTGCATCGCCTCGATCATGCGCCCATCATAGCGCTGGGCGCCACCGGTGAAGGCCTCAACCAATGCGCGGGCCTGTTCCACCGCCGGGCCGCTGGGGGAGAAGGCATCATTGGCGATGTCGATATGGCTGGGGTGGATGATGGTCTTGCCATCGAACCCCATCTGCCGCCCCTCGTCGCACTCGGCGGCAAGACCGGCCGGATCTTCCAGATTATTGTAGACGCCGTCGAACGCGGCGACACCGGCGGCGCGCGCCGCCAGCACGATCGACTGCAGCGAGTAGGAAATCGCGCTGCGCGGTGCATCAGGCGGCACGGCCAGGCCCCGGCGCAGATCGTTAGTGCCGGCAATCAGGGCTGCGACGCCCGGCTCGCGCGCGATGGACAAGGCATTGATGATCCCCGCCGGGCTCTCGATCATCGCAATGACCGGCCGCTGCGTCACACGATTGACGTCGTGGACCTGCCGGGCCTCGATCACCTTGGGCACGATGACATAGGGCACCCCGGCACTGCGGGCCGCGACCATGTCCAGCCCATGCTCGGGACGCCCCTCGGCATTGATGCGGATGGCGCAGGGGCGCCCGTCGAACCCGGCCTGCACAGCCTCCACGGCGCGCTGCCGGGCCGCGTCGCGGTCTTCGGCGATCACCGAATCCTCAAGGTCGAGAATAATGAAGTCACAGTCGAGTTGGCGCGCTTTCTCAATCGCGCGCGGGCGCGACGCCGGGACGAACAGCAGCGTCCGTACGAGGCGCAAAGGCAAATCAATTCTTTCGACCGGACGACGCTTCTGCATGCCTTTTCAATCCTCTTATCCTGCCGATTCCGCTTTCCGGCAATGTTCTGAAGGGCCATAGTAGCGACCGCAAGCGCAGGAGGCTATCGACCATGGATCTGGTCACGTTCGCAATGTTCATCGCCATTCTGGTGATCTTCTATCTGTTTGCCAGCGTGAAGATCGTCCGGCAGGGCCATCGCTACACCATTGAGCGGTTCGGCCGGTTTACCGAAGTCGCGTCTCCCGGTTTCAACATCTACCCCGCCTTCTTCTACCGGGTTGGCCGCAAGATCAACATGATGGAGCAGGTGATTGATGTTCCGTCTCAGGAAATCATCACCCGCGATAATGCCATGGTGGCCGTGGATGCGGTGGTGTTCTTCCAGGTGCTGGATGCCGCCAAGGCTGCTTATGAGGTGAGCCACCTCAATACGGCCCTGCTCCAACTCTCGACCACCAATCTGCGCACGGTGATGGGGTCGATGGACCTGGACGAGACCCTCTCCAAGCGGGATGAAATCAACGCCCGGCTGTTGAGCGTGGTGGACCACGCCACCAATGCCTGGGGCGTCAAGATCACCCGCGTCGAGATCAAGGACATCCGCCCACCGCAGGATATCGTCAACGCGATGGCCCGGCAGATGAAGGCCGAGCGTGAGAAGCGCGCCAATATCCTTGATGCCGAAGGGTTCAAAAGCGCCGAGATCCTGCGGGCCGAAGGCGCCAAGCAGGCGCAGATCCTCGAAGCCGAGGGCCGGCGTGAGGCAGCGTTCCGTGACGCCGAGGCGCGCGAACGCGAGGCGGAGGCCGAGGCGCGGGCGACCCAAGTGGTGAGCGAGGCCATTGCGGGCGGCAATGCCCAGGCGATCAACTATTTCGTGGCGCAGAAATATGTCGAGGCGGTGGAGAAGTTCGCGACCTCCAGCAACGCCAAGACAATCCTCTTCCCGGTGGAAGCTACCCAGCTCATCGGCACGCTCGGCGGCATCGGCCAGCTCGCCAAGGAAGCGCTGGGCGATCATGCAGCAACGCAGCCTGCACGGCCCGTGTCCGGCACCGGCGTGCCTCACACGCGGACGCCGTGACGCCGATGCTGGACGGCATGCATCCTTCCATCCTCTGGGGTGTGTTCGCGGTGATCCTCGCCGGGGCGGAGATCATCGTGCCCGGCGTGTTTCTCATCTGGCTGGGCGTGGCTGCGGCGCTCACGGCCGGGCTCAGTCTGGTCCTGCCGATCAACCCGGCCTTCCAGCTGCTCGCCTTTGCCATCTTCACGGCCATTTCGGTGAGCGGCGGACGGCTCTGGTATCTCGCCCGCCCGGTCGCATCCCAAGACCCGATGCTCAATGACCGGGCCGCGCGCCTTGTTGGCCGCGAACTGCTGGTGGTCGAACCGATTAATCATGGCGTCGGTCGGGTGAAGGTGGATGACGGAAGCTGGACGGCGACCGGGCCGGATGCAGATGCAGGCAGCTATGTGCGGGTGACGGGCACCAAGGGCGCGGCGCTGATTGTCGAACCCCTGCCCACTCCGCTCGCCCCGCCCGACTTGGCCCGTGACGGCAAGGACATGCCGGAGCCGGAATGACTGCTTTCGCCTTTATCGGCGCGGCGCTGGCAGAGATCGCCGGTTGCTTTGCATTTTGGGCATGGTTGCGGCTCGACAAATCACCGCTCTGGCTGCTCCCGGGCCTTGCCTCACTGGCGGTTTTTGCCTGGCTTCTCACGCTGGTGGAAGCCGATTATGCGGGGCGGACTTACGCCGCTTATGGGGGTGTTTATATTGCCAGCGCGCTTGCCTGGCTCTGGCTTGCAGAGGGCACCAGGCCGGATCGCTGGGATGTGCTGGGCGGCGCAGTCTGTTTGTGCGGCGCCGCGATCATCGTCTTCGGGCCACGCACAGCCTAGCGATCACCCGGCATGCGCCCGTTCAGTGACATCCCGCGCCAGCAGGCCGCGGTGGCGGGGCAGCGCCTCAGGCATCTCATCGCGGATGAAGGCCAGCACCTTCTCACGAATCTCACAGCGCAGGTCGAATGCCTCGCCCGCATTGCGCGCGCTGGCGAGGCCGCGCACCTCGATGGCGTCCGGGCGCACCTCCGTCACCTGAAGCACCTTCACCCGCCCATCCCAGAGCGGCGAGGCAGCCACGATCGCTTCATAGCGGGCACGC
This sequence comes from Sphingobium sp. B12D2B, assembly GCF_025961775.1. Lineage (NCBI taxonomy): Bacteria > Pseudomonadati > Pseudomonadota > Alphaproteobacteria > Sphingomonadales > Sphingobiaceae > Sphingobium > Sphingobium sp. B12D2B. The sequence continues at coordinate 1,766,011 of NZ_JAOQOH010000001.1, read as the reverse complement.
AACTGATCGATATCGGCCGTTGGGTCGAGATGGAAGAAAACCGAGCCAAGCAACTGACTTGTCGAACGAGTCCAGTTCTGGAAACTGTCTTCGAGAAAGCGGGAGATGGGCACGACCAGCCGTCGCTCGTCCCACACCGCCACGACCACATAGGTCATGTAGATCGCCTCGATCTTGCCCCATTCGCCTTCGATGATGACAACGTCATCGATGCGGATCGGCTCGGTGAAGGCAAGCTGGATGCCCGCGATTACGTTTTTGAGCAAGGGCTGCGCCGCCGCGCCGACCGCCAGTGCCGCAAGGCCGGCCGAGGCCATCAGTGTCACACCCACCGCCCGCACCGAGGGGATGCTGAACAGCATGAGGCACAGGGTGATGAAGATCACCAGCACCACGGCGATCCTGCCGAGAATGCCCGTCCGCGTTCGCTTTCGCCGGGCGCGGAGATTGTCGGCCACGCTGATATCCGTCCGCTGCTCGACCACATCCTGCGTGCCCCGAATGAGGGCAACGGCCAGCCAGCCGATCAATCCCGGCACGATCATCGCCGCCGCCTGGCTCCAGATCAGGTGACCGCGCTCTCCCAACGTTAGCGACGGACGGAGGAACGCCAGCGCGAAGGCAACCAGCAGCCAGCGCGACGGCCATTGCGCCCGGCGGAGCAAGGCGAGGCCACCTTCAGAATGCGCATGGGTCAGCAGACGGCGCAGCACCCGCACGCTGAGCCAGTGCAGAGCCAGAGCCGCCAGAACGGCGAGAACGCCCAGCATCAGCGATTCCAATAATGGCGGCAGGGTCCAATGGTGGGGAAACATGTCCCTTTTACTGCTCAGGCGCGATCCGGTTCCCGCGGCAGATAGGGAAGCAACGCTGCCAGCGCAGGCGTTTCCAGGTCCGGCGGCTTGTAGGACAGCCGCGCTTCGACCGAGAAGAGGCGCTCACGCGACCAGAAATTGAGCGGCCAATCCCGCGCGCTTTGCGCTGAGGTCAGCAGGCCATTGACCTGATCGAGCAGATCACCGCCTATATGCTCGGCCCGATAAAGCCGCACTCCCCCGAGGAACGCGCGCGTGATCGTTTCATGATAGCCGTGGCGATCATCGTTCGGCACGCCCACGCTGGCATTGTAACGGCGGATGGTCGGCGCGATCTCCCGGTCCAGATCGATATCCGGTCGCTCGACCATCAGCCAGAAGCAGGCGGCAAGGTGGGCCTCATGCGTCCAGCGCTCGCGCGGCAAGGTGCAATCCAGCAGCCCCGCTCCAATTGCGTGGATGGGGGCGGCATCGCTGAACAAGCGATGATTGTTATCCGTCGTCACAACGGCGCCCTAAGCTTGCGCGGCATCATTTGCGACCGACAGGCCATTCCATCTGCTCATGCGCACCCCCCGCAGATATGAGAACGGCGGCCACCCTAGCATGGGCAGCCGCCGCTCTTAAGCCTCGAAAGGCGTCAGCCGGCGCGGGTTCAGGCCGCGACGGGCGCCTTCAGCACGTCGCGGACGGACGCGTCCACGTCGGCCTCGAACTGCGCGAAGTTGGCGACGAACTTGCCGACCAGCTCGGCGGCCGTCTCGTCATAGCGCGCCTTGTCGCTCCACGCGGCGCGCGGATCGAGCATATTGGGGTCGATATCACCGACAGCCACCGGCACCTCGAACCCGAAATTGGGATCGATGCGGAATTCGGCGTTGTTCAGGCTGCCATCGAGCGCCGCGTTGAGCAGCGCGCGCGTCACCTTGATCGGCATGCGGCTGATGCCCGGATCGGTCGCCTTGCCGCCGGTCCAGCCGGTGTTGACCAGCCAGCACTTCACGCCGCCCTTGGCGATCCGCTCCTTGAGCAGATTGCCGTAGACGCTGGGGCGACGCGGCATGAACGGCGCACCGAAGCAGGTCGAGAAGGTCGCCTGCGGTTCGGTCACGCCGATTTCCGTACCCGCGACGCGCGCGGTATAACCCGAGAGGAAGTGATACATCGCCTGATCGGGCGTGAGACGCGCGATCGGCGGCAGCACACCATAGGCATCGGCGGTGAGGAAGATGATGTTCTTCGGCACCGGGCCGAGATTGTCGGCCGAGGCATTGGGGATGAAGTCGATCGGGTAGGAGCCGCGGCTGTTCTCCGCCAGCGTCGCATCGTCCAGATCGATCTCGCGCGTGTCGGGATCGATCACGACATTTTCCAGCACCGTGCCGAAGCGCTTGGTGGTGGCAAAGATTTCCGGCTCAGCCTCGGCCGAGAGGCGGATCATCTTGGCGTAGCAGCCACCCTCGAAGTTGAAGACGGCGGTATCCGACCAGCCATGCTCGTCATCACCGATCAGCGTGCGGCTGGCATCGGCGCTGAGCGTCGTCTTGCCGGTGCCGGAGAGGCCGAAGAACACCGCCGTATCGCCATTCGGGCCGATATTGGCCGAACAGTGCATCGGCATGATGCCCTTGGCCGGCAGCAGATAGTTGAGGATGGAGAAGACCGACTTCTTCATCTCGCCGGCATAGGCCGTGCCGCCGATCAGGATCAGCTTCTCGGTGAAGTTGACCGCGATGATCGTCTCGCTGCGGCAACCATATTTGGCGGGGTTCGCGCGGAAGGTCGGCAGATCGATGATCGTATATTCGGGCTTGAAGCCCGCCAGCTCATCGCGCTCGGGGCGCACGAGCAGCGTGCGGATGAACAAATTGTGCCAGGCAAACTCGTTGATCACGCGCACGTTGACGCGATGCTCGGGCTGCGACCCGCCGAACAGGTCGGCGACGTAAAGCTGCTTCTTGTCGCCCAGTGCCGCGAAGAAATCCGCCTTGAGCGTGGCGAACTGCGCCGGCGTCATCGGCACGTTCACGTCGCCCCAGGCGACCGTGTCCTCGGTCGTACCATCGCGCACAATGAACTTGTCTTTCGCGCTGCGGCCGGTGTGCTTGCCGGTCTCGACAACCAGCGGCCCATCCTTGGCCAGCACGCCCTCGCCGTTGCGAACCGCTTCTTCCACCAACGGCGCGGTCAGAAGATTCCATTTGACGTCAGCCGACGTCGATATGCCTTGGTCGCCAAGACCAAAGGAAGAGATAACCTGCACACCTGTCTCCTAAGCAAAAACGCAGGGCGGGCTCCTACGGCCGTCCTCCGCGAGAAAACTTCAAATTCAGCCCCGTCCCCGGCGCATAAGGGTTTGATGGCCCAGCGTCAAACGCCACCCGTTGTGCAGTGCCGCGCATCTGTCGCTTTCGTCCGGTGGCGGGACAAAACAGCGGATTCCCTATCGTCCGCCCGGCCCAGGTTGCGCCCGGTCCCGCGTTCGTCTAGGCCGAATGACCAGCAATAGTCAGAGGATCGGCGCAAAGCTCGATGAGCGCTACCATCGCCCTGGTCGACGACGATCGGAACATCCTGTCTTCGCTCAGCATCGCCCTGATCGCGGAAGGGTTCATGACGCGGCTCTATCCCGATGGGCAGGCTGCGCTCAAGGCGCTGATCGAGAACCCGCCGGATATCGTGGTGTGCGACATCAAGATGCCCAATCTGGACGGCATCGAGCTGCTCCGCCGGCTGCGGGAGAAGAGCGATCTGCCCTTCATCTTCCTGACTTCCAAGACCGACGAGCTGGACGAAGCGCTCGGCTTTGCGATGGGCGCGGACGATTATATCGCCAAGCCCTTCTCGCAGCGGCTGCTGATTGCGCGGGTGCGGGCGCTGCTCCGCCGCACGGCACTCAGCCAGCCGCGCGATGATAATGGCGGCGAAGGCGAGACCGAAACCATCGCACGCGGCCGGCTGAGCATGGACCCCGCCCGCCACCGGGTGCAATGGGATGGCCGGGACGTCGCGCTGACCGTCACCGAGTTCCTGATTCTCGAAGCGCTCGCCCAGCGGCCAGGCATTGTGAAAACCCGTAATCAACTGATGGATGCCGCCTATCAGGACGACATCTATGTGGACGACCGCACCATCGACAGCCACATCAAGCGCCTGCGCCGGAAATTCCGCGAAGTTGCTCCCGAGTTCAACGCAATCGATACGCTCTATGGCGCCGGATATCGCTTCAACGAGGAATGAGGAGCGCCTGGCGAGCGGCGAATGGACCACGCGCATCTCGCTCACCCGGCGGATCCTCGCGGTCAACATCTTCGCGCTTGCCATTCTGGCTGGCGGCTTCTTCTATCTCGATAGCTATCGGGCGCGGCTGATCGACGGCCGGCTGGTGTCGATCAGCCGGGAAACCGCGCTGATCGCCGCTGCGATGGAGACTGCCCCGGCCAGCGATCGCGCCCGGTTACTGCTGCGCACAGCGCAGACCACGGGTTTGCGGCTGCGCATCTATGATGCGGACGGCACGAAATTGGCCGACAGCTTTCGCCTCATCCCACCCAGCTACACGCTGCGTGATCCGATGCGCGATCCGCTCCACATCAAGCTGGCGCGCGTCTTGGACCGCGTTGTCGAGACCATCGCCCTCGCCGACCGTCCTGCCTATGTGAAGGAGCCGGCGCAGGATCGCCGCGATGCCTGGCCGGAAGCCCGCGAGGCCGCCCGCACCCGCGCGCCCGCTTCGGCCTATCGGTTCGCGCCGGACCGCACACCTTTCCTCAGCGTCGCCCGCCCGCTCGACGAAGCCGGGCGCGGCGATGTACTGCTCGCCACCGCAAACACGCGGGACATCACGGATATCGTCCGTGCCGAGCGCCTGCGCATCGCCCTCGTCTTTGCGGCGGCGATTCTGGTGTCCGTGCTGCTCTCGCTCTTTCTTGCGCGGACGATCGTGCTCCCGCTCCGTCGCCTCGCCCGCGCTGCGGTGCGCGTGCGCCTGGGGCGCGCGCGGGAAGTGATCGTGCCGCGCCTGCCGGATCGGCGCGACGAAATCGGGATGCTGGCCCGCGCCGTCTCCGACATGAGCCAGGCATTGCGCCAGCGCATCGATGCGACCGATGCCTTCGCGGCAGATGTGAGCCATGAGCTCAAGAACCCCATCGCGTCGCTGCGCTCGGCGCTCGAGGGGCTGGCCCAGATCAAGGACCCGGCCTTGCAGGCCAAGTTGCTCGCCATCGCGCAGGACGACGTGCGCCGGCTCGACCGGCTGGTCAGCGACATTGCCGAGGCAACCCGCATCGACGCACAGCTCTCGCGCACGCCGTTCGAGACCATCGATCTCGGGCGGATGATCGGACGGATGGTGCGCAACCATGCACCGCGGGAGGATGGTCCCGCCGTTCGGCTGAGCTATGCAGGGTCGGGACGTGGCGCCGTATTCGTCTCCGGTGACCCGCAGAAGCTGGTCCGCGTGGTGGATAATCTCGTCGACAATGCCCGCTCCTTTTCACCCGATGGCGGGCGGATTCGCCTGACGCTGTCAGCCGAAGACGGCAAGGCTATCGTGGCGGTGGAAGACGAGGGACCCGGCGTGCCGGAGAGCGAGCGGGAAGCGATCTTCCGGCGGTTTCACAGCGTGCGCCCGGAGCGGGATGGCTTTGGCAAGCACAGCGGCCTGGGCCTTGCCATCGCCCGCACAATTCTGGAGGGCCACCACGGCTCCATCCATGTCGAGGCGCGTCTCGATGGCAAGGCCGGTGCGCGATTTGTCGTGACCCTGCCGCTGGCCGAGCAGGATGTGCCCCCGCCAAACAGCGCGAAGGCGCGCAGCGGCACATGAGCAACGATCCCGCCCATTGCCAAACCATCCACGCTACCAGTGTCGCCATCGGAGGCAAGGGCGTGCTGCTGATCGGCGGAAGCGGGTCCGGCAAGTCGGACCTTGCCCTGCGCCTCATCGATCGCGGCGCGATGCTGATCAGCGACGATTACACCCGCGCCTCAAAGCGGGACGGCAAGCTGATCCTTGACGCGCCGGAAACCATTGCGGGCAAGCTGGAAATTCGCCACCTTGGCATTGTCGAAACGCCCCATGTCGGTGGCGTGATTGCGTGTCTTGCGATCAGACTGGATGAAGCGCCCGTGCGCATGCCTGACATCGGGTCCACATTCTCCCTTCTGGGTGTCGAACTCCCGCTGGTCGTGCTGGCCGGTCTGGAGCCTTCCGCCCCGATCAAGGCCGAATGGGCATTGCTTCGTCTCGATGGGCAGGCGAAGGGGTAGGCATGGACCAGCCCCCTGCCCTGTCACCTGCCCCCCATGCTCCCGGCGCCAAGCGCATCCTGGTGGTCACCGGCCTTTCGGGCGCCGGCAAATCGACCAGCCTGCGCACGCTCGAAGATGCCGGCTGGGAAACGGTCGACAATCTGCCGCTGGTGCTGCTCGACCGGCTGCTGGCTGCCCCGCTGCCGGCCGGTCATGAGCAACAGGCGGGCCGCCCGGTCGCCATCGGCATCGACAGCCGCACGCGCGGCTTTGCGGCGGATACGATCCTCTCTGCAATTGCCGCCCTGCGCGAGCGCACCGGCTATGAGGTCGAGATGCTGTTCCTCGATTGCTCGGGGACGGTGCTTGAGCAGCGTTACGCCGAGACGCGGCGGCGCCACCCTCTGGCGTTGGATCGCCCGGCGGCGGACGGCATTGCCCGCGAGCGCGAGCTGCTGGAACCGCTCCGCCGCGCGGCGGAGCATGTCGTCGATAGCTCGGACCTCACCAGCAACGGCCTGCAGCAGGCGATCCGCCAGCGCTTTGCCGGCAGTTTCGAGTCGACCCTGACCTTGCTGTCCTTCGGCTTCGCACGCGGCGTGCCCCGCAATGCGGACCTGATGTTCGACATGCGGTTCCTGCGCAATCCCTTTTGGGACGAGACGCTGCGCCCGCTCACCGGCCTCGATCCCGATGTCCGCGATTATGTGATGGCGGACACGCTGTTCGAGGCGGCCGTGGGCCAGATCGAGAAGCTGCTGGTCACCATTCTCCCGCGCTATAGCGAGGAGGGGAAAGCCTATGTCACCATCGCCTTTGGCTGCACCGGCGGTCGCCACCGCTCGGTGTGCGTGACGGAAGAGATCGCAGAACGCTTGCGCCGGGCGGGCTTTTCGCCCACCATTGCGCACCGCAATCTGGATTCAGTCCAGTTGGACGCCTATGAGAACCGGCGCCAGGGCAAAAAAGAAATCGTACCAACGGAAATCGAAGGGCGGGGCGCACACTCACCATGATTGGACTCGTGCTCGTAACCCATGGCGGGCTCGCGACGGAATTTCGCGTCGCCATGGAACATGTCGTAGGGCCACAACAGGCCATAGAAACCGTCTGCATCGGCCCCGATGACGATATGGAGGTGCGGCGCGCCGACATCGCCGCCGCCGTGCAGCGCGTCGATGATGGCTCGGGCGTGATCCTGCTGACCGATCTGTTTGGTGGCACGCCCTCCAACCTTGCCATTTCCCTGCTCGACGCAGGGCGGGTGGAAGTCATCGCCGGCGTCAATCTCCCCATGCTGATCCGTCTCGAAAGCGCCCGCCGCAATATGAGCGTCACGCAGGCGGTCGCCGCCGCGCGGGAGGCGGGCCGCAAATATATCAGCGTCGCCTCGGAACTGCTCGGAGACGCCACTTGAGTGGCGAGACAGCCAGCGCGACCGTGCGCATCGCCAACCGGCGTGGCCTGCACGCGCGGGCCAGCGCCAAGTTCGTCACGCTGGCGAGCAGCCTGCCGGCGACCATCATGGTACGCAAGGATGGCCAGGAAGTGGTCGGCACCTCGATCATGGGCCTGATGATGCTGGGCGCCGCCATGGGCGATGATATCACCGTCTCTGTGAGCGGTGACGATGCCCCAGCGGCGCTGGCTGCCGTCATCGAGCTGGTCGAAAATCGCTTCGGCGAAGACTGATCCTGTGCGGCCCTGCTGACCATGCCCCGCGAGATCACCGGCTTTTCCAACCCGCTCGTCAAGCGCGTGCGCGGCTTGCGGGAAAAGAAGCTGCGCAAGCGCGAAGGCCTGTTTCTGGCCGAGGGCCTGCGCATCCTCACTGAGGCCCGCGAGCGCGGCATCCTGCCCGAGATGCTGTTCATGGCGAGCGATGCCCGCTCGCATCCGCTGGCCGACGAGCTGATCGCGGCGGTCGAGGCGCAAGGCGGCGATGTCATCCTCACCAGCGCGGATATTCTCGGCAAGATCTCCGGCAAGGACAATGCGCAAACGCTCGTCGGCGTCTATCCCGACCGGCTGACACCCCTCCCCGCGCTCGATCGCAGCGCGGCGCCAATCTGGTTCGTCGCGCAGGCCATGCGCGATCCCGGCAATCTGGGGACGCTGCTGCGCATTGGCGATGCGGTCGGCGCGGGCGGCGTGATCCTTGTGGATGACTGTGTCGATCCCTTCTCCGTCGAGACGGTGCGAGCTTCGATGGGTGCCCTCTTCACCCAATCCATCGCGCAGGCAAGTTGGACGGACTTCCTCACTTGGCTCCGCACGGGGCCGGGCCAGCTTGTCGGCACCAGCCTCAACACCGAGCATGATTATCAGGCGCCGCACTACGAGGCCCCGACCTTTCTGGTGATCGGCAATGAGGCGCGAGGCCTGCCCGCCGATTATGAGGCCGCCTGCGACCTGCTGGTCAAAATCCCGATGATGGGCCGTGCGGACAGCCTCAATGCGTCCGTCGCCGGGGCCGTGATGGCTTATGAAGTGCTGAACCAGCAACGCCGGGGCTGATCCCTCTCCTGTCACCCCCCATTCGCGCCATCTAGCGCTGCGGCCCGGAATTGAGCTAGGGCATCGCCGTCATGTGTGAGGGGGGCCGACTTTGAACGACGCAGCAACCGCCGGAACGCCGGCGCCCAGCGGCCTGTCCGCCATGGTGAAGCACCGCCGCGTGCTTGTCGCGAGTCTGGCCGGCACCACGGTCGAGTTCTATGATTTCTATATCTATGCGACGGCGGCGAGCCTCGTCTTCGGGCCGCTCTTCTTCCCCGCCACGTCGCCGACAGCACAGCTCATGGCAGCTTATGCCAGCTTCGCCCTCGCCTTTCTGGCGCGCCCGCTCGGTGCCGCCGTGTTCGGCCATTATGGCGACCGGATCGGCCGCAAATCGACGCTCGTCGCCTCGCTCATGCTCATGGGCGGCTCGACCTTCCTCATCGCCTTCCTGCCAACTTATGCGATGATCGGCTGGGTCGCGCCGCTGTTGCTCTGCATCCTGCGCTTTGGCCAGGGCTTCGGCCTGGGCGGCGAATGGGGTGGTGCTGCGCTGCTGGCGGTGGAGAATGCCCCGCCGGGCTGGCGCGCGCGCTTCGGCATGATGCCTCAGCTTGGGGCACCGCTGGGCTTTGTCGCCGCCAACGGCCTGTTCCTGCTGCTCGGCCTGTGGCTGAGCGATGCGCAATTCATGGCGTGGGGCTGGCGCCTTCCCTTCCTTGCCAGCGCGCTGCTGGTCATCATCGGCCTGTGGGTGCGCTTGAAGATGGGCGAGACGCCGGAATTCAAGGCGGCGCTTGAGGCCGAGCCACCGGCAGCCATTCCGTTAGCGGAACTGCTCACGCGCCATGTGCGCGCGACCATGGCCGGAACGCTCGCCGTCGTCTGCTGCTTCGCGCTGTTCTACATCTCCACGGCCTTCGCGCTGGGCTACGCCACGGTGAACATCGGCATGGCGCGCAGCGAGGTGCTGACCATACAGCTTGCGGCGATCCTGATGCTCGCGCTGGGGATCATTGTGGCCGGCTGGTGGTCGGACATGCGCTCGGCGAGCCGTGTGCTGATCGCCGGCTGCGCCGCGACGGTGCCGCTCGGCATCGTCTTCGGCGCCGGGTTCGACGCCGCCAATCCGCTCGCGCTGTTCCTCATCCTCGCCATGTCGCTGCTGCTGATGGGATTCACCTATGGCCCGCTCGGCGAATGGCTGACCGCCCTCTTCCCGCCGCGCGTGCGCTATTCCGGCTCTTCCTTCGCCTTCAACGTGGGCGGGATCATCGGCGGGGCTATGGCACCCATTGCCGCGCAATATCTGGTGAGCACGCATGGCGTGGGCGCCGTTGGCCTCTACCTCTCTGGCGCGGCGGTGATCAGCCTCATCGGGCTGGTGTGGCTGGCGCCCAAGGACTCGCAGCCCGACTGACGGCCGCCGGGCGGACGTGACCGGGCTTTCGCCCGGCCATCAGATCCTTGTCAGGATCGTTGTCAGGCGAGCGCGCCGTGACAATGCTTGTACTTCTCGCCGGAACCACAGGGGCACGGCGCGTTGCGGCTGATTTCCTCACCCGCATAGGGATTGCCCTCACCCACCGCCGCAGCCGTCGCGGCGCGCGGAATGGTCGTGGTGATGAACCCGCGCGTGCCTGCATCGATGTCCGCGCTGTTATCCTCGCCCGTGAACGGGTCGATATGGCTGGTGAGGAAGTCCGGCAGCTCAGGCAGCGGCGGCGGTGCCGGGTCCTGCATCTGGAACTGCACATGACTCACCGTGCGGCTGACATCCTCGCGGATGTTCTCGAGCATCCGCTCGAAGAGCGCGAACGCCTCCTGCTTATACTCGTTGATCGGCGTCTTCTGCGCATAAGCGCGCAGGTGGACGACCTGACGGAGGGCATCCAGCGTCGCCAGATGCTCTTTCCAGTGATGGTCGAGATTTTGCAGCAGGATGCTCTTCTCGATCTGCGCCCAGGTCTCGGGCTTGAGATCGTTGACCTTCTCGGCCAGCGCCGCATCGGACAGCGCGGTGAGGCGCTCGACGAACAGCTCCGGATCGACCACGTCCTCGGTCAGCCAGCCATCGATGTCCGGCGTCAGGCTCATCACCGCCTCGAGGCGCTCCTTGAGCTGCGGAATGTTCCACTGCTCGGGGTAGGTGCCCGGAGGACAGGCGGCGCCGACGATGTCGTTGATCGTCTCGTGCCGCATCTCGGTGACGACGTCGCCGACCGTCTCGGCATCCATGATCTCGCTGCGCTGCTCGTAGATCACCTTGCGCTGGTCGTTCATCACGTCGTCATACTCGACGACCTGCTTGCGGATCTCGTAGTTGCGCTGTTCGACCTTTTTCTGCGCGGTCTCGATCGCCTTGCTCATCCACTTGGAGGGCGGAAGCGCCTCGCCATCCTCAAGGCTGGAGCGCATCATGCGCGCGAACAGCGTGTCCGGGCCGAAGATGCGCAGCAGATCGTCATCGAGGCTGAGGTAGAAGCGGGACAGGCCCGGATCGCCCTGACGGCCCGAGCGGCCACGCAGCTGGTTGTCGATACGGCGGCTCTCATGCCGCTCCGTGCCGAGCACGAACAGACCGCCGGCGGCGAGCACCTGCTGGCGCTCTGCCTCGATTTCCTCTTCGATCCGCGCAATTGCGGCATCGCGCTCCGGGCCTTCCGGCATGTCCTTGAGCTCATCCTCAACCCGGAATTCCAGGTTGCCGCCCAGCTTGATGTCGGTGCCGCGGCCGGCCATGTTCGTCGCGATGGTGACCGCGCCGAGCCGCCCGGCCTGCGCCACGATCCCGGCTTCCTGCTCGTGGAAGCGCGCGTTCAACACCGAGTGCTTCACGCCCTCCTCCTTGAGGAAGCTGGAGAGCAGTTCGGACTTCTCGATGGAGACGGTGCCGACCAGCACCGGCTGACCCTTGGCGGCATGTTCGCCAATCGTCCGGGCGATACCTTTGAACTTGTCCTCAAGGCTCTTGTAGAACAGGTCCTGATCGTCCTGACGCTGCACCGGCAGGTTGGTCGGGATGGTCACCACGTTCATCTTGTAGATGTCGTAGAATTCCGCCGCCTCGGTCGCCGCCGTACCGGTCATGCCCGAGAGCTTGGGATACATGCGGAAATAATTCTGGAAGGTGATCGAGGCGAGCGTCTGGTTCTCCGGCTCGATATTCACGCCTTCCTTGGCTTCCACGGCCTGGTGCAGACCGTCGGACCAGCGGCGCCCGTCCATCATTCGGCCGGTGAACTCATCGATGATGACGACCTTGCCGTCCTTCACGATATAATCGATGTCGCGCCGGAACATGAAGTTGGCGCGCAGAGCCTGGTTCACATGGTGGACGACCTGTGTGTTCTCGAAATCGTAGAGATTGGCGCCCTGAAGCAGCCCTGCGTCCTCCAGCATCCGCTCCACCTTCTCGGTGCCGTCCTCGGTCAGCACGATGGAGCGCTGCTTCTCGTCCTTTTCGTAATCCTCATCCGCGAGGTTCTTCACCAGCGCGTTGACGGACATGTACATCTCGGACTTGTCGTCCGTCGGGCCGGAAATGATCAGCGGCGTGCGCGCCTCGTCGATCAGGATTGAGTCCACCTCGTCGACGATCGCGTAATTGAACGGGCGCTGGACCATCTGGTCACGCTCATACTTCATGTTGTCGCGCAGATAATCGAAGCCAAGCTCGTTGTTCGTGGCGTAGGTAATGTCCGCGTCATAAGCCGCGCGACGCTCCGGCTCGGAGAGGTTGGGCACGATCACGCCCGTGGTCAGCCCCAGGAAATTATAGAGCTGGCTCATCCACTCGCAGTCGCGCCGGGCGAGATAGTCGTTGACGGTGACGACATGGACGCCCTTGCCGGGCAGCGCGTTGAGATAGGTGGCGAGCGTGGCGACCAGCGTCTTGCCTTCACCGGTGCGCATCTCGGCAATCTCGCCGCGGTGGAGCACAATGCCGCCGACCATCTGCACGTCATAATGCCGCTGGCCGAGCGCGCGCTTCGCGCCCTCGCGCACCGTCGCGAACGCCTCGGGCAGGATCTGATCGAGCGTCGCGCCGTCGGCGAGCTGGCTGCGGAACTTGGCCGTCTGCGCCTTGAGCTCATCATCGCTCATGGCAACCATCGTCGGCTCGAACGCGGCAATCTGATTGACCGTCTTGCTGAGAGACTTGACGTAACGCTCATTTGAAGAGCCGAAGAAGAATTTGGCAACGCCGCCGAGCATATCGGAAATTCCTGTCTGAAAACGGAAAGGTCGGGCGCCGGTTCACACACCGGCAAGCGAACGCGCCGGGAGCCAGCGCGCGAACAGCAAAATGGCAGACCGACACAGGGCGGCCTGCGGCGGGCTTAGATCAGCCAGCTCTGCTTCAGGGAAAGGTGGGTGCGGCCACTGCGGGCCGGCAGCGCCAGCACCATAGCCTGATCGGCCCGGACAAGGACGGCCTCGGCCCCCGTGTCAGCCCTGGACAAGACCCGTGCGACTGCAATCGCCTGCTCACTGGAGGGAGCCTGCTGCGATTCTGCACTGAGTTCCACCTGCGCAGGCGCCACGCGGCTCTCGCCGACCATCAGGCCGGAGAGCGACGCAAGAAGCGCAGACAGAAGGATCATCAATTGCAAGTCGCAGGCACCCCGGCCGGTAAGACGCACCCCACATAGGATGCGGCAAGCGGTTCGTCTACGCCCTTCACCATGAACGATCCGGAAACGGGCCGTCCATGGCTGGTGCAGGATCAGACGAGCCGGCTCTGCTTGAGCGCCGCCGCAATGAAGCTGGCGAACAGCGGGTGCGGATCGAACGGCTTGGACTTGAGCTCCGGGTGGAACTGCACGCCGATGAACCATGGGTGATCCGGCCGCTCGACAATCTCCGGCAGCGTGCCATCCGGCGACATGCCCGAGAAGATGAGGCCGCCCTGTTCGAGCGGTTGGCGATAGGCTGCGTTCACCTCATAGCGATGACGATGACGCTCGCTGATATCCTCGGCACCGTAGATGCTGGAAACGACGCTATTGCCGCTCAGCTTGGCCGGATAGGCACCCAGGCGCATGGTGCCGCCAAGGTCGGTATCGACATTGCGGGTTTGCAGCCCCTCGGCGCTCATCCACTCCGTGATGAGGCCCACGACCGGCTCGCTGGTCTCGCCGAACTCGGTGGTCGAGGCGCGCTCGATCCCGGCGGTGTTCCGCGCACCCTCGATGCAGGCCATCTGCATTCCGAGGCAGATGCCGAAGAAGGGCACGCCCCGCTCCCGCGCGAACCGCACGGAGGCAATCTTTCCTTCCGAACCGCGCACGCCAAAGCCGCCAGGCACAAGAATGCCATGCATCGGCTCGAGCTGGGCCGCGATGTCGCTGTCTTCGGCCTCGAACAGCTCGGCATCGAGCCACTGGACCTTCACCTTCACGCGATTGGCCAGCCCGCCATGCACGAGCGCCTCGTGCAGCGACTTGTAGGCATCCGGCAAGCCGACATATTTGCCGACGACACCGATGGTCACTTCCCCTTCGGGGTGGACCTGCCGGTCCATAATGTCGAACCAGCGGGTCAGGTCCGGCTCGCGCGAGCCTTCGATGCCGAAGGCGCTCAGCACGGCGCGGTCCAGCCCTTCGCGGTGATACTGCACCGGCACGGCATAGATGCTGCTGGCATCGAGCGCGGGAATCACGGCTTCCGTGCGCACATTACAGAACAAGGCGATCTTCGCCCGCTCGCTGTCCGGCAGCGGATGCTCGGTGCGGCAGAGCAGAATGTCGGGCTGAATGCCGAGCGAGGTCAGCTCGCGCACGCTGTGCTGGGTCGGCTTGGTCTTCAGCTCGCCGGCCGCCGCAATATAGGGCACCAGCGTCACATGGACGAGCACGGTCTGGCCGTGGCCCAGCTCATTGCGGAGCTGGCGGATGGCCTCCATGAACGGCAGGCTCTCGATGTCGCCCACCGTGCCTCCGATCTCGCACAGCACGAAATCGACATCGTCCGTCTCGGCCAGAGCGAAGCGCTTGATCTCGTCCGTCACGTGCGGGATCACCTGCACGGTGGCTCCCAGATAATCGCCGCGCCGCTCGCGCTGGATGATCGTCTGGTAGATGCGCCCTTGCGTGACGTTGTCGGCCTGCCGGCTCGCAACGCCCGTAAAGCGCTCATAATGGCCAAGATCGAGATCGGTCTCCGCCCCGTCGTCCGTCACATAGACTTCGCCATGTTGATAAGGCGACATCGTGCCGGGATCGACATTGAGGTAAGGATCGAACTTACGGGTGCGGACCTTGTAGCCACGCGCTTGGAGGAGCGCCGCGAGCGACGCAGCCATAAGGCCTTTTCCAAGCGAGGAGACCACGCCGCCGGTGATGAATATGAACCGCGCCATGGGAGAGGAGGCTTACGCTGAACTCGAACGGAAGGGCAAGCGGACGAATCCACTACCGGTGAAAAAAACTGGTGGATCGTTACTGCGCGAGCGGTGCGCCGGCCGCGCCATTGGCAGGCGCCGAGGCCGGACCGGCCGGTGCCGCCGCGCTGTTGGCCGCGCCGGAAATGCCATCGCCATCCGCAATCGGCGCCGACATGTCGCTGGTGCCGGACTGGCCGACCAGCGAGGTATCGATCGTCGCGGCCCGGTGCTGCGTAGCGGCAATCACCGCCAGCACGATGCTCATGCCCACGAACAAAGTCGCGAGAATCTTGGTCGCCCGGCTAAGGAAATCCGCCGCGCCCCGCGCCGACATCAGACCGGACGGGCTGCCACCGCCACCCATGCCAAGGCCGCCACCCTCGGACCGCTGCATCAGAATGACAGTGACGAGCGCGAAGGCGATGATCGCCTGGACGACAAGAAGAAAGGTGAACAGCATGAGCGGTTAGGACATCCCGACGGGTGTTGAAGCAGCGCCCTTAGCGCGCATTGCGCCGGGCATCAACCTTTGCGGCAGGTCGCAATGAATCCGCTCAGCCATGGAAATAATCATAGACTGTCTGCGCGACCGCCGATGAAACGCCGGGCGCGCGCTGGAGGTCATCCAGACTGGCGTTGCGCACGGCGCGCGCCGTGCCGAAATGCATGAGCAGCGCTTTCTTGCGTGCCGGGCCAATGCCGGGCACTTCGTCCAGCGAACTGACGGTGATGGCCTTGGCCCGTTTCTGCCGGTGCGCACCGATGGCGAAACGGTGGGCCTCGTCGCGCAGGCGCTGCAGGTAGAACAGCACCGGGTGATTGACTGGCAGTTGGAAGTCCCGCCCGTCCAGCAGATGGAAGACCTCCCGTCCCTCGCGGCCATGATGCGGCCCCTTGGCGACGCCGACCATCGGCACATCCTCGATGCCCATCTCTTCCAGCGCCTTGCGGGCTGCGTTGAGCTGGCCCCGCCCGCCATCGATCAGCACCAGGTCTGGCCATTCCCCGGATTCGCGATCGGGATCTTCCTCGGCGGCGCGGCCGAAGCGGCGGCCGAGCACTTCGCGCATCATGCCATAATCGTCGCCCGCGACCGTCTCGGGGCGCTTGATGTTGAACTTGCGATAGCCGCTCTTGCGGAACCCCTCCGGCCCCGCGACGACCATCGCGCCGAGCGCACTGGTCCCCTGGATGTGGCTGTTATCGTAAATCTCGATGCGATTGGGCGGGCCTTCCAGACCTAACAGTTCAGCCATGTCGGCGAGAATCTTGCCTTGCGCGCTGCTCTCGGCCTGACGGCGCTCCAGCGCTTCCTCGGCATTGCGCTGGGCCTGCTTGATGAGCTTCACACGGCTGCCCCGCTGCGGCACCTCGATGCGCACCTTGCGCTCCAGCTTCTGGCTCAGTGCCTCGGCCAGCAGCAGCGTTTCGGACGGCTCGCGGTCGCACAGCACCAGCGGCGCCGGCGGCACATCCTCATAGAATTGCGCCATGAACTGCATCAGCACTTCGTCCTCGCCCACCTCGGCGGTGTGGACCGGGAAGAAGCTGCGATGCCCCCAATTCTGCCCGCCGCGAATGAAGAAAGCCTGGATGCACATGCCGCCATTGCGGCTGGCGAGCGCGAAGATATCGGCATCGCCCAGCCCCTCGGCGTGGATCGCCTGACTGCCCTGGATGAAGGTCAGCGCCTTGAGCCGATCCCGGTAGACGGCAGCCATCTCGTAATCGAGCGACTCCGCTGCCGCATTCATCGCCTCGCCGAGCCGCGCCTGTACCGCCGTGGACTTGCCGCCGAGAAAGTCCTGCGCGTCCTGCGTCAGGGCCGCATAATCGGCCTCGTTGATCCGCCCGACGCAGGGCGCGGAGCAGCGGCGAATTTGGTAGAGCAGGCATGGGCGCGAGCGATTGGCGAAGAAGCTGTCCGTGCAACTGCGCAGCAAGAACAGCTTCTGCAGCGCGTTGAGCGTCTTGCGCACCTGCCCTGCCCCGGCGAACGGCCCGTAATATTGCCCCTTGTAGCGCCGCGCACCACGGTGGAGCTGGACGCGCGGAAAGGCGTGATCCTCGCGCAGCAGGATGAACGGGAAGCTTTTGTCATCGCGCAGCAGCACATTGTAGGGTGGCCGAAAGCGCTTGATGAGCTGCGCTTCCAGCAGCAGCGCCTCGGCCTCGCTCTGGGTGGTGACGATCGTCATCGAGCGGGTCTGCGAGACCATGCGCTGAAGCCGACGCGGCAGGCGATCGACCTGCGTATAGTTGGACACGCGATTCTTGAGCGCCCGCGCCTTGCCGACATACAGCACGTCGCCGCGCGCATCCTGCATCCGATACACGCCCGGTCGCGTGCCCAAGGTCTTGAGCGTTTCGCGAATCGCCGCGACGCCAGCGTCCACGTCCGGCAATTCACTGCCACGGATTGTGGAGGTCGCCTTTTCTTCGTTGAAGCGATTGGGGGACGATGGCCGCTCGGTCATCCGCGCCATTTAGGGGCGAGAGGCGGACAGGACAACGGCCTCCTGCCTCAACCGGCCGAACCACGACCCTTCAAAAGCAGAAAGGCCGGACCGATCGCTCGGCCCGGCCTTTCTAAAGCCATCAATCTGCGGGCCGCTCAGTGCGCGAGCTTGCCGATCACGTCGTCGACGAGGCCCTTGTCGGCCGCGGCACTGTGGGTCTCGCGGATCAGCACGCCGGCTGCTGCCGTCGCCGCTGCAGCCGCCTTGGCGCGCACATCAGCAATGGCCGCGCGCTCAGCTGCGGCGATCTTGTCTTCCGCCATCTTCTGGCGACGGACGACCAGCGCTTCAGCTTCCGCCTGGGCTGCGGTGATGAGATCGGCCGCTTCCTGCTCGGCGGCAGCGCGCATCGCGTCGGCTTCCTTGGCGACGGAGGCGATCCGGCCTTCATACTCGGCCTTAAGCGCTTCGGCTTCCTTG
This sequence comes from Sphingobium sp. B12D2B, assembly GCF_025961775.1. Lineage (NCBI taxonomy): Bacteria > Pseudomonadati > Pseudomonadota > Alphaproteobacteria > Sphingomonadales > Sphingobiaceae > Sphingobium > Sphingobium sp. B12D2B. The sequence continues at coordinate 1,748,114 of NZ_JAOQOH010000001.1, read as the reverse complement.
CGGAGCCGCCCGGCTTCGTCGAGCTGATTGCGGATCGTCGCGATCTTGGCGTCCAGCGACCGGGCGATGAGCGCTGGCACCTTCTTCCAGATCAACACCGCGATGAAGACCAACATCGAGAGGCTGACCCAGCCCGTAGCGTCCATCCACAGCGCGGTGGGGTCCTGGATGTGCTCCTCAGGCCCGCCGACCGCTTCTGTCGCGGCATGAACGTCGCCGCTCAGGGCCTGGACCTTGTCGGCATTCTCGAGATTGAACTGGACGGCCTGCGATCCATTGTCGCTCGCCGATGCCGCATTGGCGGCCTGTGCCATGTGGGAATTGGCCATATCAGAGTACCGCCTTCACTGCCTTGAGCGCCGCATCCGGCGACACCTGCGTGCCTGCGACCTTCTGCACGATGTCCGCTGCGGCGTCCGCTGCAACGGTTTCGATCTGCGCCAGCGCCTTCACGCGGCCGGCCTCGATCTCGCCTTCCGCTGCGGCCAGCTTTTCGCTGAGCGCGGCGTCGGTCTTGGCCAGCGCAGCCTCGCGATTGCGAGCAGCTTCGGCCTTTGCCTGGGCCAGACGGCCCTGCGCAGCGGCACGCGCTTCATTTTCCTTCGCCCGCCAGTCGGCTTCGAGCGCATCGGCCTTGGCCGAATTCGCACGGGCCGCTTCGAGATCGTCGGCGATCTTCTTGTCGCGCGCGTCCACCGTGGACTGGATCTTCGGCACCATGCCGCGACCGATCACGAAAAACACGAACCCGAATGTCAGCAGAACCCAGAAGATCTGCGACGAGTAGGTTGCGGCGAGCTGGGCTATCTGAGGCATATCACCTGTCCGTTTGCGCGGTCCGGCGGCAGCCCGTCATTGGGCAGCCGCCGGCTCCACATCATCGTCTGTCGTCTTGCGGGCGATCAGGCGACGAAGATCAGGATCATCGCGACGACGAACGCCAGCAGGCCGAGAAGCTCTGCGGCGGCGAAGCCGATGAACAGACGGCCCTGCTGGCCGTCGGCAGCGCCCGGATTGCGCAGCGCGCTCTCAAGGAACGAGCCGAAGACGTTACCCACGCCGAGCGCGGCCACGCCGGCACCGATAGCAGCCAGACCGGCACCGATCAGCTTTGCGGCTTCTGCGTCCATGTTACTTAACTCCTTTTCTGAAACTCGATTTGGTCGTTGGTTGAAACTCAGTGCAGATGCTCGGCGTCGTGAATGTACAGCGACGTGAGCAGTGCGAAAACATAGGCCTGGATGCCAGCGACCAGGATCTCCAGCGCGGAGATGCCGACCATCAGGGCAAAGCTTGGGATGCCGACGCCAAGGCCGGGCGCCACGCCGGCAGCCGAAGCATTGATCACGAAGCCGGCAAGCACCTTGAGCAGAATGTGACCGGCGATCATCGCGACGAACAGTCGCAGGCCCAGCGAGAAGGGACGCACCATGAACGAGACGAACTCGATGATGGGGATCAGCCAGATCAGCCACAACGGCGTGCCATGCGGCACGAACAGCGAGAAGAACTTGAGGCCATGCTTCCAGAAGCCGACGATCAGCACGATCGAGAAGCTCAGGATCGCCAGCACGCCGGTCACCGTGAAGTGGCTGGTGAAGGTGAAGGGATGCAGGCCGAAAATGCCGATGGGCAGCAGGCCGAGCAGATTGGCGAAGAGGATGAACATGAACAGCGAGAAGATGTAGGGCACATATTTGCGCCCGCCCTTGCCGATATTGTCATCGGTCAGCTTCGCGATGAAGCCGGTCATCGACTCTACAGCCGCCTGCCAGCGCCCCGGCACCAGATCGCGCTTCATGCCGAGCAGCATGAAGCCCCACAGAACGACGACCGTGATCACCATCCACAGCGCGCTGTTGGTGAACGCAATGTTGTAACCACCGAGGCTCCACTGTTCGGTACCGAACAGCGGCTCGATGGCGAACTGGTGCATAGGATCGATCTTGCCGGGTTCTGCCACGTCTGATTCCCAAAAAGCCGTCTGCGATTATGACGAAAGCGCCCTTACTTCTCAGGACGCTTCATCGAAATCTTCCAAATGTTCCTGAAGGCTACGATGATCCCCAGAAAGAGGAAAACCAGCAGGAGCCAAGGCGATGTGCCGATGAACCGGTCCAGGACCCATCCAATCAGCGCGCCGCCGACAAGACCGCCGATCAGCTCCGCAAGAACCCGGTTGCCGAGGCGATAATTCTTATCGCCGCCAACTTCCCGGTCCGCTCCGGTCCTGACCTTTTCGACTGCCTCGGCACGTTCCAACCGCTCGCTGAGCGACTTGATGCGTTCATCTTCGGCAATCGGGTCTCGCCCAGGTTCGGTCTCTGTCATCGTGCCAACTCCCGTTCACGCCAAGAGACGTAAAAACCAGCGCTGCATGACGTGCCTGAGCCGCCCCCGTCAAGGCGCGGCCCGTGTAGAAAGCGTTGGCGTGCAAGTCAACACTGGTGACCGCGCCGGAGGGATCAGGCGGATTTTCGAGGAAAATTAGGCCCTCAGTGGCGCGAATCGCTCAGCGTGTGGCGGTGGCGCAATAATCCGGCAGCGCAATCGGCCCGGCGCCTTTGGTCTGCCACGGACCATTGCCGATCCGGTAGATCTGCCCTTCCGAGACGCGCCCGGCCAGCGTCTGACAACCGGTCACGGCCGCCATGTCCTGCACGGTCACGCCACGCTTGGCCGCCAGATCGGTATAGGCCGCGCGGCGCTTGATGTTGAGCGCATCCACGGCGGCGCGCACATCGCTGCTCACCGAGCCGTTGACGCCCAGATAGCCATCCGACTGCTCACCGACCGTGCCGGCCGACTTGGCGGCGCTCACTACGGCGTCCTGCGCGACGGCCGGAGCCGCTCCGACGACGCCGAGACCGAAAACTGCCGCAAGCGCTGCGGCGCGAATGCTGTGCATATATGTCATTTCGGGAATAGCTCCGGATTGTTCTCGATGAGGTCCTTGGCGTCCTGCTGAAGGCGCACGACCACTTCCTGCTGAATCTTCACGTTGAGATTGATCTCGATCGGCTTTTCGGGCGCGCGCACCTGAATGCAGCCGCCTGCCGCTCCGGCAAGCGCCAGCCCCAAGCCCAGTCGCGTTGCGCGCGATGTCCATCGTCGGTGCCTCATTTCACGTCCCCTTCTATCGTCTTGTCGCTGTCCGCCGGCTGAACGGTCACCCCGGATGTGGCTGCGCCGCTACCGATGGGCACAAACTGATCGCCCAAACTGCCATTGATAAGCTTGGTCGGATCGGCAAGCCCGGTCGCGGTATTCAGCAAGCCCCTGAACGGCGCCTCGATCCGCACATTGAACAGGAAGGGCAGACCGAGGAACGGCCGGGCCAGGAAGCTGCGGCGCGCCTCTTCCGTGCCCTGATTGACCCCATTGATGCTCACCTGCGTCACGAACTCGCCATCGATGGCGCCGTCCAGCCGGATCGCGAGGCAGCGATAGCCCAGATTCTTGAGCGCATCAAAGGCCAGCCGCGCCATCGCGTTGAGCTGCGCGTTGGAGACCTCGCCGACGTAAGAGAGGCGCCCGGCCTGCCGCGCCGGATCGCACGGGATGGTCAGGCCTTGCGTGGTGGTGAGATAGCGGGGCTCGTCGCCCTCCTGCCGCGCAACCAGCAAGCCGCCCACGATGCGCCCGCCATCCTTGTCGAACACCATGGGCAACAGGCCATCGAAGGTGCCCGTCGCGGAGATATTCTCCAGCTCCAGCGTATTGATGAAGGCACCGGCATCCAGCCCGACGACGCGGAAAGTAAGATTGCGCGGCTGACGCGAATCCAGCGCGAGGGGCGCGGGCATCAGCTCCAGCATACCGCCGGAGAACGGCCAGCGCCCGCCCTCGATCTCCGCCACCTCGCTGGAGAGCAATTGATAGCGAATGGTGCCGTCGCGCACCTCGATGCCCGGGTTGACGCTTTCCACCGTCACCACCTGGCCGGGTTCGGTGCGCAGGCCGAGCAGGTCCGTGAAGCGGATCGTCGTCGACAGGCCGGCGACCGGGCCGAAGGCGGCCGCGAAAGCCATGTTCTCCGTCGAGAAGGTCCCATCGCTGGTCACCTTGTCGCCGGTCCAGCGGATCTGGCCGGCGCCGTTCACCATCCCGACCACGTTAGCGACCACGCCCAGCGAGAGCGGCGTGAGATCGTCCGGCTGAAGCGCATTGCCGAAGCGCAGGCCGTTCACTGTCAGATCGGCGCGGCCTGCGCCACGACTGAGGTCGTGCCGGATTACCACATCGGCAACCTTGGCCTTTCGTTCCGGATGCACCAGAACACCGGTCGCCTCGATGCGATTGTCGGCCAGGGTCAGGCGCACCTGCTCGCCGGCCAGCGGATTGAAGCGCCGATCGGCCTGCGTGTCCGCGACGCGCAGATTGCCATCGACGGCCAGACGTCCGTCGGCGAACTGCCATTGCCCTTCCATGGCGGTGAGATCGAGCGGCACAGAGCCGATCCGCCCACGCCCCGCCGAAATCGTCCCGGCGAGGCCACCCGCCGACCCACGTCCGCCCGTCAGGCGATCGGCAGCGAGCCGGACCGGGGCTTCGGCCGCGCCAATGCGCACGTTCGGCTGCTGGATTTCGAAGCGGCCGGTGGTGAGGGCGTAACGCGCTGCGCTGGCATCAAATGCGAAGGGATTGTCGCCCAGCCGGCCGCGCAATGCCACATCGCGGATCGCGGCCGCGCCCTCCCCCAGCCCGCAAACCTGTAACGCCGCAGGATCGAGCACGAGGCCGGACATGCTGAGCGAAGCCCAGCGCAAGGGCACGCAAGTCCCTGATAGACTAACCGCCCCGCCTGCCCCGATGCGAGCATCCAGCGGCATCTGCAGGCCCTTGACTGCACCGCCCGGCAAGGGACCGTCTAGCGTCACCTGGGTCTGCACGCTGCCGCGCCCCGCGCCATCCATGGCAAAGCGCAGCGGGTTGAGCGCCAGCCGCGCCCCGCCCGCATCATAAGGCCTCAATGTGGCGATGCCGCGCACACCGCCCTGCTCCTGCGTGGCGAACTCGATGCGGCCCTCCGGCAGATCGCCACCGGCGATGTCCAGCCGTCCCGACGCGCGCAGGCCGCCCGGCCAGTCGATGCGCACCGCGCTGCCTTCCCAATTCTCGATCCGCGCGCCGCTCGCCGAGCGCAGCGCGAAGCGGTCAAGCCGGGCATTACCTTGCGCGCCGAGCATATTGACCTGGCCTGCCAGTTCGATGTGATTGCGCCGGCCTATTGCCTCGACTGCGCGCGCCAGCTTGTGCGCGATCGGTTCCAGGGGGCTGCCATCGGCCGCCGAGGCGAGGCGCGCGAGATTGATCCCCCGCGCCGGCCGGGCATTGTCGATGGTCCCGGTGCCTTGCCATGCCAAAGCGCGATTGCGGGAATCGAGCTGCACGGCGAAATTGCCACCCAGCTTCGCGGCGTCACTTTCAAGGCCGTCGACAAGCGCGCTGACGGCGGCAAGCGAAGCGCTCCCCCGCAGGGCATCGCCTTCGCCCTTGAAGGTAATGAGCCCGGACAGTTCCTTGAACTCGCGCTTCCCCTGCCCGTCCCCTTGCTCGGCCAATGGCGCTGCGAGGCTCACTGCACCGCCCAAGGGTTCCAACGCCAAATTTGTGCGGATGTTGAGATCGAGCGTGGGCGCCGTCAGCCGAAGCTTCGCCGCCTCGCATCCAACGCCGCTGGCGTGAGCCGGGCCTTTGAGGTGAATTTCGCCGTTCTCGGTCGCCACATCGACCGGCGCCCGCAGTGCCCGCAGCCTGCAATCGCCAAAGGCAAGCGCCGGGCTCGCGAGGTTGAGCTGACCGTTGAACCCCGACGACAACGGCCCGCTGCCATCCAGCCCCAGCTCGACCGTGCCGTTGTCGGTCACGATCAGCGCCTGTGCATCCTCGATCACCGCCGTCCAGTCGGGCAGCTTGGGATCGCCCGTGCCGCCTTCCAGCAAGCGACTGACCTGCCCGAGGTCCAGCGTGCCATCGGCAATCCGCCCACGCAGCCGAACGCCGCTCGCCTCGAGCCGATCAATATAGGGTCCGGTCAGGCCCCAGGCGAGTTCGAGCTCGATGAAGCGGACCGTGAGATCGGGCGATTTCGGATCGCCAATGACGAGATTGTCCAACCGCTGGTGCTGCGGACCGATCCGCGTGATCTCATATCGGCCCTGCACGCCCCGCTTGGCCAGTTCCCGCGCGATGAAGCTGTCAGCAATCGGCTCGCGCGCCAGCCAGAGGCCGCCCGCGACCAGCAGCAGCGCCGTCGCGCTCCCTCCGGCAATCCAGCGCAGACGTTGACGGCGCCGGTGCAGCCGCTCTGCTGCACCCGCCTCTAGTCCGTCATCCTCTTCGACCCACTCGGTCAGACGTTTATCCCCGTCATTCCCGCTTGCCGCTCTGCCGGCTCGCGCTTAGCTACAATGTTCATGGGCGAAGGGCGATCCCGGGGCAAGAGCGAGACGAGTCATGATGGCGTTGGCCACCGCGCCCGCCTGCGGCAGCGACTCGCGTCCGGACCGGATGGGCTGCTCGACCATGAACTGATTGAATATCTGCTTGCGCTCGCCCTGCCGCGCCGGGATACCAAGCCGCTGGCAAAGGCCCTGATCGCCCGCTTCGGCTCGTTGGGCGCCGTGCTCAGCGCCGATTGGGCCACGCTGATGCAGGTCAACGGCATGGGCGAGACCACGACCGCCGCGCTCAAGGCGACACAGGCCGCCGCCCTGCGGATGCTGCGCAACGAGGTGGCGGAGCGGCCGGTGCTGGCATCATGGCAGGCCCTGCTCGATTATTTGCGCGCCGACATGGCCCATCTCTCGATCGAGCGCGTGCGCGTGCTTCATCTCAACGCCCGCAACATCCTGCTGCGTGACGATCATATGGGGGACGGCTCGGTGGATGAAGCGGCCATCTACGCCCGGCAAGTTGCCCGGCGCGCACTGGAGTTCGGCTCTGCGGGCGTCATCCTCGTGCACAATCATCCCAGCGGCCTGCCCGAGCCGAGCCGGCAGGACATCCTCATGACTCGCGACGTCATCGCCGCGCTCAAGCCCCTCGGCGTGACCGTCCACGATCATGTTATTGTCGCGACCGAAGGTCACCGTTCAATGCGGGCCATGGGACTGATCTGAGGTTGCGGCACGCGGACGAGGCTCTGATCAATCGGTCGACGCGCACCCATCTGCGGACGATTCGCTTCATGTCGCCGCTACCACCCACCACGGACAGCATTGATTTTTATCGCTATATCTCAGTACCTTGAGTCATAGCCACCGCCCTCACCCGCGCGATTTGCCCGTTTCGCCGCAGCCTGCTAGGGGCAGCCCGTCTCCAATCTGTCTCATCAGGAACCCGCCTCATGGTGCCTCGTTACGCCCGCCCGCAAATGACCGCGATCTGGGAGCCAGAAGCGCGCTTCCGCATCTGGTTCGAGATCGAGGCTCATGCGACCGAGGCGCTGGCCGAGCTGGGTGTGGTGCCCAAGAGCGCCGCCAAGGCCCTGTGGGACTGGTGGGCAACCAATCCCTCCATCGACGTGCCCGCCATTGATGCTATCGAGGCCGTGACCAAGCATGACGTGATCGCCTTCCTGACCTGGGTGGCCGAGCAGGTCGGCGATGAGGCCCGGTTCATGCATCAGGGCATGACCAGCTCGGACGTGCTGGACACCTGCCTCAACGTGCAGCTTGCCCGCGCGGCCGATCTACTGATCGCCGATCTCGATGCGCTGCTGGAGGCGATCAAGCGCCGCGCCTTCGAGCACAAGCTGACCCCGACCATCGGCCGCAGTCACGGCATCCACGCCGAGCCGGTCACCTTCGGCCTCAAGATGGCGGAAGCCTATGCCGAGTTCTCCCGCTGCAAGGCGCGCCTGATCGCAGCGCGTGAAGATGTCGCCACTTGCGCCATTTCCGGCGCGGTCGGCACCTTCGCCAATATCGATCCCAAGGTCGAAGAGCATGTCGCCGCCAAGCTTGGCCTCACGGTCGAGCCAGTCAGCACGCAGGTCATCCCGCGCGATCGCCACGCCATGTTCTTCTCGACGCTGGCCGTGATCGCCGGCTCCATCGAGCGGCTGTCGGTCGAAGTGCGCCATCTGCAGCGCACCGAGGTGCTGGAAGCCGAGGAATATTTCTCGCCCGGCCAGAAGGGCTCGTCGGCGATGCCGCACAAGCGTAACCCGGTGCTCACCGAGAATCTGACCGGCCTTGCCCGCATGGTGCGCGCTTATGCCCTGCCCGCGCTGGAAAATGTCGCGCTCTGGCATGAGCGGGACATCTCCCACTCCTCTGTCGAACGCTTCATCGGCCCCGACGCCACGATCACGCTCGACTTCGCCCTAGGCCGGCTCACGGGCGTGATCGACAAGCTGCTCGTCTATCCCGAGCGGATGATGAAGAACATGAACCGCATGGGCGGCCTCATCCATTCGCAGCGCGTGCTGCTGGCGCTCACGCAAGCCGGTGTGAGCCGCGAGGACAGCTATGCGATGGTCCAGCGCAACGCCATGCAGGTGTGGCAGTCGGACGGCGCACAATCGCTGCTCGATCTGCTCAAGGCCGACCCGGCCGTCTCCGCACATCTCTCCGGTCCGCAGCTCGAGGCACTGTTCGACCTCGACTATCACCTGAAGCATGTCGACACGATCTTCACGCGGGTGTTTGGAACCGCCGACTGACACGCCCGTTCCGGAAGCTCCCATGTCCGCAGGGAGGCGTTGAACTGCGCCCCTAGGCAAGCCGTCCCGGCGCGCTTATGGTCAGGCTCTACGGACCAAGCAGAGGAAGAGAAGCCATGCAGTTCCTCCGGACAGCCTTCTGGGTCGTACTGGCGATCATCATCGTCATTTTCAGCTTCGCCAACTGGACCCCCGTGATGATCAATCTGTGGGGCGGTCTCCAGCTTGAAACCAAGCTGCCGGTGCTCGTGATCGTCGCGTTTCTTGCCGGCTCGCTGCCCTTCTGGGCACTGCACAAGGCCACGAAATACCGGATGCGCCGCCGGCTCGACAGTGCCGAGCGTGCCTTGGCCGCCTCTGCGCCCGTCGCGACGGCACCGGTGATCCACACGACGGACCACAGTGCCGCACCCGATCACATCACGCCCGCGGGGCTCGATCCCGCACCCCCCGTACGGACCATCGACGTCCGGGTAGACGACGATCATAAACCGGCAGGCAGAACCGATATTCCATGACCAGCATTATCTACATCGCCATCGACACCCCCTCCCTGCCTCGTGCGCAGGAGCTGGTTCAAAAGGTCCGCAATCATGTCGGCGGCATCAAGCTGGGGCTGGAATTCTTCTGCGCCAATGGTCACCACGGTGTGCATGAAATGCGCAAGTTCGGCCTGCCGATCTTCCTCGACCTAAAGCTCCATGACATTCCGAACACGGTCGCAAAGGCGGTACAGTCGCTGCATGCGCTTGAGCCGTCGATCATTACCGTTCACGCTGCCGGCGGTCGCGCGATGCTGGAAGATGCCAAGGCTGCGGCGGGGGTCCACACCAAGGTCGTTGCAGTCACCACATTGACCAGCCTCGACCAGACTGATCTGGATGAAACCGGTGTCCACGGCACCGCGCAGGAACAGGTCGATCGGCTCACCCTGCTCTCGAAGGAGGCTGGGCTGGACGGGATCGTCTGTTCCGGTAACGAGGTCGCTCGCGCCCGCAAGCTGTGGCCGGCCGGCTTCTTCGTCGTTCCGGGCGTTCGCCCCAGCGGCGCCAGTATGGGCGATCAGAAGCGCGCGGTAACGCCGCGCGAGGCACTGGATGCCGGGGCCTCGCTGCTGGTCATCGGTCGTCCGATTACCCAGTCGCCCGAGCCTGACCAGGCCGCTCGCGAAATCGAGGCGACGCTTTAGGCGGCGTGGACGAATTCGCGGTGGTGCTCCACGGCGGCTATTCCTGATCGATCTGGGCGTTTTGTTTTTCGGCCAGTGAACTGGCCGGACACGACGAAGTGACAAACAGACCGCCCCTCCTCTTTAGAGGAGGGGCCGGGGGTGGTGGTGATGCGGAGCATCGCTCTGTCAGTGAATATCTGCGAGGTTGCTGCACCACCCCAACCCCTCCTCTAAAGAGGAGGGGCTAAGTGGGGCTCCAGACTTCCCGACTCCACTGCAGGAGTGTCCGGGCAACTCGGCGCTCATCGCCCACGACTCCGGCGTAGATCCGGCCCTTTGCCCGAGCAACTTCCCACCGCAAATACGCAAAACCTCGTATCAACAGCAGCGACCCGCAGGCCGATCACTCGCTTTGCGACGAGGTGCTGCACAGGTTGGTGCGAGTCGGGTCAAGACCCGGTTCGCCCACCATGGCTCCCTCACGCAAAGGGGTGACATGGGATTTAACCACATATGACAGACACTAACGCGCTGCGCATGAGCAAGCGTGATCTGCTGGCGCTCATCGGCACGACGGCGGGCGCATCGGCCATGTATATGGCCATGTCGAGCCTCGGTCAGGCGCAGGCCTCGACGTTCAAGGGACCGATCAAGCTGGAGGGCGGCGCCAAGGGCGCAAGCGTGCTCATTCTGGGGGCCGGCGTCGCGGGGATGACCGCCGCGCTGGAACTCAGCCGCGCCGGCTACAAGGTTCAGGTGTTGGAGTATAACGATCGCGTGGGCGGCCGCTCCTGGACGCTCAAGGGCGGCGATACCTACACTGAACTCGGCGGCGCGACGCAGAAGTGCGACTTTGCGCCCGGCAATTACATCAATCCCGGCCCGTGGCGCATTCCATGGCACCACCATGGCATCATGCATTATTGCCGCGAACTGGGCGTGGCGCTCGAGCCGTTCATGCAGGTCAATTACAACGCCTATGTCCACTCGACGAAGGCGTTTGGCGGGGCGCCGCAGCGCTACCGGCATGTGCAGGCGGATTTCTACGGCCATGTCAGCGAATTGCTCGCCAAGGCGGTGAACAAGAACGCGCTGGCAGACACGCTCAGCAAGGAGGATGGCGACATCCTGCTCGAATCCCTGCGAAACTGGGGCGCCCTCGACAAGGACATGCGCTATGTGAAGGGCCGCGAGTCCAGCAACCGCCGGGGCTGGGAAAAGCAGCCGGGCGGCGGCCTGACTGCCGAGCCAATCCCCTCCGAGCCGATGACCGCCGAGACCGTGCTTCGCTCACGCCTGTGGCGCGCGATCGGCGGCAACCTCACCTGGGATCATGAGTTCGCCATCTTCCAGCCGGTTGGCGGCATGGAAATGGTCGCCAAGGGCTTTGAGCGGGCCGTGGGTCATCTGGTCCGCCTCAACAGCAAGGTCACCGCGATCAAGCAGGGCGGGAAAGGCGTCACGGTCGATTATGTCGACACCAAGTCCGGCGCCGCCGCGCAGGCCAAGGCGGATTGGTGCATCTGTACCATTCCTCTGCCGATCCTCGCGCAGATCGACATGAATGTCGGCCCCAAACTGGCCGGGGCGATCCGCGCCGTGCCCTACTCGACCAGCGTCAAGGTCGGGCTGGAGTTCAAGCGACGCTTCTGGGAGCAGGATGACCAGATTTACGGCGGCATCACCACCACGGATTTGCCAATTTCGCAGATCAGCTACCCCAGCAGCAATTATGGCGCCAGCGGCCCGGGCGTGCTCCTCGGCGCCTATACCGGCGGCTCGACCGGGTTCGAGCTGACTGCTTTGCCACCGGAAGAGCGCGTCAAGCGTGCGCTCGAATGGGGCGCGCAGATCCATCCGCAATATAAGGCCGAGTTCATGAACGGCGTGGCCGTCGGCTGGCACCGGGTGCCCTGGGTGCTCGGCTGTTTCGGGCAATGGACCGAAGAGGCCCGCGCCGAACATTATCGGGATTTGTGCGAATTCGACGGGCGGATCGTCCTTGCCGGCGAGCATGCCTCCTATATCGGCGGATGGCAGGAGGGCGGCATCACCTCCGCCGTCGATGCAATCACGCGGCTCCACCAACGTGTCACGGCGAGCTAATATCATGAAAATCAGAACCTTGGCCTTTGGCCTCGCCGCAGGCATTCTCGCCGGCTCGGTGTCCGTCGCACTCGCGCAGGATGCCGCCCAGCCCCGCAGGGGCGATCCCGCCGCACTGGTCGCTCAGCAAGGCGATGCAGATGGCGCGTTCGTGATGCCGGGGCGGTTCAGCGAGCCCGACGGCGAAAAATTGTACCGGAGGGTCTGTGCCGCCTGCCACATGCCGGACGCAGCCGGCGCAACGGGCGCTGGCAAATATCCCGCGCTCGCCAACAACCCCAATCTCGCCGCCAGTGGCTATCCTATGCTGGTGACGCTCAAGGGCCTGAACGGCATGCCGCCGGTCGGGGAGATGATGACGGACCAACAGGTCGCCAATGTGGTGAACTATGTCCGCACGCATTTCGGCAATCATTATGAGGACGCGATCACCGCCGAGGACGTCAAGGCGATGCGCTGAGCCGGTGCAGGCCTCGCCCCTTAACGGCGGGGCTTGCGCGTCGGCGCGTGGAAGTCCGCTGGCTTGCCGGCGACCCAGCGCAGAAAGGCAGCGAGCGCGGGATCGCCGCGCAACGCCGCCTGATCGCGCCCCATGCGCGCCAGCTGGCCATTGCTGAAATGCGCGTGGATTGCGCGATGGCAGATCGGATGCAACGGCACCGTCTCCCGGCCGCCCTTGGCCTTGGGCACGGGATGATGCCATTCGATGCGTGCGCCCAATGGCCGCTCGCACAGCCAGCATGAATCAGGCGTGCGCTCCAACGCGTAGCTCAGCGCGCCAGCTTTTCCGCCCGCACCCGCCACGCGTCGGCGAGGACGCGGGTCTCGGCCAATTGTGCGACGCCCGCCGGATCGGCCTTATGTCCGCCTGCGATCAGCAGGTTGAACACCCGCGCAATCGGCCAGTCTTCCAAGGGGCGCTCCAGCAGGATCATCGCATCGCCCGCCTTGGCCTCACCCTGCTCGATCACGCGCAGATAGAGACCGCAATGGCCGCTCGCGATGGCCTGACCCAGCACGTCTTTGCGGCCGAAGCGCGCGTTGAGCTTGGCGCAGGGCTGGCGGCCGTGGCTGATCTCCAGCACAGCGCTGCCCAGCGCGAACCGGTCTCCCAAGCACAGATTGGCTTCGGTGGCACCACGCGTCGAAATATTCTCACCAAACGCGCCCGGCCCGTCGAGCAGCGGATGATCGTCGAGCACGCCGCGCCACCAGGCATAATGCTCATGCGGCACGAGGTGGACAGCCTTGTCATGTCCGCCATGATGAACGGGATCGGCGACACTATCGCCCTCCAGCCCCAGCCAGCCGATCCGGACCGGCCCGCGAACGGATCGTTTGCCCATGGCGCTCATCACGCCCGGCGCCAGCAAGGCCGGCGACCCGACCAGCAGCGCGTCAACGGAAAGGGAAAGGGATGGCTCGTCCATGTCCTGTCATGGCACGACCCTTGTGAGTCGCGCCAGTGCAACAACGGACGGACAAGTTCCCGCCGATGGTGCAGCAGCACTTTGACCGCACGGCCCGCCTCGCTATAGGGCCCCGATGCTCCCCAGCGACCTCCGCATTGCCTTGTTCAGCGGCAACTATAATTACGTCCGCGATGGCGCCAATCAGGCCCTCAACAATCTGATGGCCTCTGCGCTCGCGAGCGGCGCCAGCGTGCGCGTCTATTCCCCCACCATCGATCCACCGGCGTTCGAACCGGCTGGCGAGCTGGTGTCGGTGCCGAGCTGGTCCATGCCGGGCGGCCGGGGCGAATATCGGCTCGCCAAGGGGCTTTCAGCGCAGACTCGGGCGGACCTGGCAGCTTATGCCCCCAATATCGTCCATGTCTCCGCGCCGGACATTCTAGGGCATCGCGCATCGAGCTGGGCGCGGCGAGAGGGCATTCCCTGCGTCGCCTCCCTGCACACCCGCTTTGAAACCTATCCGCGCTATTATGGCCTTGGCGTCATCGAACCGCTGCTGGTCCGCCTGCAGACGCGCTTCTACAATCGCGTCGACCAGGTGATGGTGCCAAGCGGCAGCATGGCGACGCTGCTGCGCGAATGGGGCGTGACGACGCCCATCGGCATCTGGTCGCGCGGCATCGATCATGCCCGGTTCAACCCGCAGCGGCGGGACAATGGCTGGCGGCGCTCGCTCGGCATCGCCGATGACGAGATCGCGATCGGCTTCCTTGGGCGGCTTGTTCTGGAAAAGGGCCTCGGCGTCTTTGCCGATGTGATCGCGGCGCTCAAGGCGCGCGGCGTGCGTCATCGGGTGCTGGTGATCGGCGAAGGACCCGCGCGCCAGTGGTTTGCGGAGCGGGTACCGGAGGCGGTGTTTGCGGGTTTTCAGGGCGGCGATGACCTCGGTCGGGCGGCCGCCTGCATGGATATCTTCTTCATGCCCTCGGTCACCGAGACTTTTGGCAATGTGACGACCGAAGCCATGGCGGCGGGCGTGCCGGTGGTCGCTGCCCGCGCCACAGGCGCGATTGATCTGGTCGCGGACGGTGAGACCGGCTTCCTCGTTCCGCCGCGCGACGTGCAGGCTTATGCCGACGCCATCCAGCGTCTCATCGAAGATCCCGCCTTGCGCGCAGCGGCGGGGCAAGCCGGGCATCTGCGGGTGCAGGATTACAAATGGGATCAGGTGAACGCCGCGATGATCGAAACATATTGCGGCTTGGCGAAACGCCGGGCCGGCTGAGCACACGGCGACGAAGACTGAGTGTGACGGCCTGCAACCGTTCATCTCTCGGCGCGTTATGTGTCCGATGAGACAAAGGCCGCCCCTGCCCCGAATTGCGCCATTCCTTTCGCCGCGGCTCGCAAGATCACGCGTTGTATATTGCCGGCACGCGCTGTAAATTCACGACAATGTCTTTCGATACTGATCCCGGCGTGGCGGAAATCCCGACAACAGCCGCGGTTCAGCCAGTGGCCTTCCATCAAGTCCTGAAGAAAGAGACGCGCGCGGATCACGACGAAGTCGACAGCCTGTTCAGCCAGTTCGATCTGACGAGCCGTGCGAGTTACGGCCGCTTTCTGTCTGCCCATGCTGCAGCGCTGGTGCCGCTCGAGCGCTGGCTGCGTTCAGCCTCGCCCAATATCGACACATCCGCGCGCGTGCGGGCCCTGACGGCCGACCTCGACGCCTTGGGCCAGGCCGTTCCCGAGGCCGAGCCGCTGACATGGGCCCCGAGCACGGCGGCTCATTGGGGTGCCGCCTATGTGACGGAAGGCTCCCGCCTTGGCGGCGCGATGCTCGCGCGCCGCGTGCCTGACGATCTTCCGCGTGATTATCTGAGCGCCGTGCATCCCCAAGGCGCGTGGCGCGCCTTCATCGCCGCTCTGGAAGATCAGGCCCTGACTCACGGCCCCGTCTGGCAGCGCGAAACCCGCGCAGCAGCGACCCGGACCTTCGCCCTTTACCGAAATTGCGCCATCGCGATGGGAGCCAGACTTGGCCAATGATCCTGCCGGCTTTCGGGTCGATCTCACCAACTGCGACCGCGAACCGATCCATATTCTCGGGACGATCCAGCCGTTCGGTTTCCTGTTGGCGGTCAGTGCCGATTGGATGATCGGGCGCGTCTCGGACAATATCGCCGCGTTCACGGGCAAATCGGCGGATGCGCTGCTGGGTTCCAAGCTCACCGATCTCATCACGCCCGCTGCCCAGCATGACATCCGCAACCGGATCTCGATGCTGCGCGGCAGTGATTCCGTAGAGCGCCTGTTCTCGCAGCCGCTGTTCGACGATGGCAAGCTCTACGATGTCGCCGTGCATTTCTCGGGCAACAGCATCGTCATCGAATGCGAGCCCGCGCTCGAAGATCCAGGCGAAGCGGCGACGCTCGTGCGCACGCTCATGTCGCGCCTCGCCCAAGCCGATACCCTCACCTCCTTCATTCGCGAGAGCGCCCGGCAGGTGAAGGCGATCACCGGTTTCGACCGGGTGATGGTCTATCGCTTCGATGCCGAGGGCTCGGGCGAGGTCGTGGCCGAGGCCCTGAGCGCTGGCGTCGACAGCTTCCTTGGCCTGCATTACCCCGCATCGGATATTCCGGCACAAGCGCGCCAGCTTTATGTGCGCAACCCGTTCCGCATCATCGCTGATGTGAATGCAGAGCCGGTGCCGATCGTACCGCAGACCGATCCCAGCGGCGCGGTCCTCGACCAGTCGCTCTGTCTGCTCCGCGCGGTTTCGCCCATCCATGTCGAGTATCTGCGCAACATGGGCGTCAGCGCGTCGCTGTCGATCTCGATCATTGTCGAAGGCAAGCTCTGGGGTCTGTTCGCCTGCCACCATTATCAGCCGCGCCTGCCTGGCCTCGCCATGCGTACGGCTGCTGAACTGTTCGGCCAGATCTTCTCGCTGATGCTCGAGAGCCGGGAACGCAGCGAGAATGCCGGCTATGAGTCGCGCGCACGCGGCGCCACCGATCGCTTGATGGCCTCCATCGCGCAGGATGGGAACCTGCTGCGGGACGCGGACTGGCTCGGCGAAGTCGTGTTCGATACCATTCCCGCCGATGGCGTTGGGGCTTATGTTGACGGCTCTGTCTCGCTCAGCGGCCTGACGCCCTCGCGCGAGCAGTTCATAAGCCTCGTCTCCATCCTCAATCAGCTTTCGCACGGCGAGGTATTTGCGACGGACTGCATTTCATCCGTCCTGCCCGAGGCGGCCGCTTATGCGGATGTCGCCGCCGGCCTCATCGCCATCCCGCTGTCACGCAAGCCGCGTGACTATGTGGTCTTCTTCCGCAGCGAGCAGATGCGCTCGGTGCGCTGGGGCGGCAACCCGGAGAAGCCGGTCGAACTCGGCCCTAATGGCGACCGGCTGACCCCGCGCAAGAGCTTCGAAAGCTGGTCGCAACTGGTGAAGGGCCGCAGCCTGCCGTTCACCACGGTCGAGCGCCGCGTTGCCGAAGCGCTGCGGGTCGGCATGCTGGAAGTGCTCATCCGCCTGTCCGAGAGCGCAGGCGAGGAGCGGCAGCGGGCGCAGGAGCGGCAGGAGCTGCTGATCGCCGAACTCAATCACCGCGTGCGCAACATCCTCTCGCTCATTCGCGGCCTCGTGTCGCAGACCCGCGACGGGGCGGCCAGCGTCGAGGATTTCACGCGCAATCTGGACGATCGCCTGCAGGCGCTCGCCCGTGCGCACGATCAGGTGACGCGCGATCGCTGGGGTCCGGCGCGGTTGCGAGATCTTATCGACATCGAGGCCAATGCCTTCCTGCGCGACAAGCGCACCAATGTGGAAACCAAAGGCGCCAACATCCTGTTGCAGCCGGTCGCCTTCACCGTGCTCTCGCTGGTCTTCCACGAGCTCATGACCAATGCCGCCAAATATGGTGCGCTCTCCGATAGCGGCACGGTACTGATCAGCTGGCAGCAGGACGAGGATGGCAGCCTGTTGATCGACTGGTCCGAACTCGGCGGGCCGGCGGTCACCCCGCCCTCCCGCCGCGGCTTTGGGTCGACGGTGATCGAAAAGACCGTCCCGCACGATCTGGGGGGCGATGCGAAGATTCACTACCGACTGAGCGGTGTGAAGGCGCATTTCTGCATTCCCTCCCGCTTCGTGGCCGGCGTCGCGCCGGAGGACCGAATCGACGCGACGGACGGCGCGTCTGCCGATCTGCGCGAGCCGGCGAAGCTGCCGCTTGCCGGGCAGCGCGTGCTGCTGGTGGAAGACAGCCTCATCATCGCGCTCGACGGGCAGGACGCGTTGATGGAACTCGGCGCCGAGAAGGTCGAGGTCGCCTCCAGCGTCACCGCTGCCCTGCGCGCCTGTGCGACCGTCCCGCTCGACGTCGCCATGCTCGATTATAATTTGGGCGCGGAGACCAGCGAGCCGGTCGCCAGGGCTCTCGCCGAGCGCGGCATCCCGTTCGTCTTTGCAACAGGCTATGGCAGCGGCTTGGATTCCTCGCGCTTCCACGCCGTGCCGATCGTCACCAAGCCTTATGGCACGGCGCAGATCGCAGCCGCTCTTGCAGAACTGAAGACCGAACCGGCGGACTGATCGCGCCGGTTCGAACTCTCAAGACCAGGGGAAGCTGAGCGGCGCCTCACGGAACGCGAAGCGATCGAGATGGCGGGCGACCGTGTTTTTGAGGCCTTCGAGATGCTCCGGGCTGCTGGCGTCGATGGTCACGTCGAGCGTGTCGGGTTGCGCGACCATCGTCACCAGAGCGTCGGCAGGCCAATCGGCGCCGCGCGCGTCGCGCGGAAACACGATCGTGCCGCGCTCGGGTGTGAACTCCACCTTGAGGTTGTGCGACCAGTGCTTGCACAGTTGCTGGAGGTAGCGGCTGCCGCTCTGCGTGGGCACCTTGGCTGTTGCGCTGTTCATGAGATTGTCTTTCTGTTGGTGGCTCCACCGTCCGGCGGTGGGGCG
Source organism: Sphingobium sp. B12D2B (assembly GCF_025961775.1). Classification (NCBI taxonomy): domain Bacteria; kingdom Pseudomonadati; phylum Pseudomonadota; class Alphaproteobacteria; order Sphingomonadales; family Sphingobiaceae; genus Sphingobium; species Sphingobium sp. B12D2B. Next base: position 1,729,770 of record NZ_JAOQOH010000001.1, on the reverse strand, counting down.
ATTGGAATTATGCTGTGCAGTCTTACAACCGCTCGATCTTCCGCGCTGCCTCATCGAGGATCGCGGCGATTTCGTGCGGCAGATCGTCTGTGGTCTCGCCTTCGCGCAGCCGGCCCATCAGAGCCGTTTTGAGATTGCCCATGGCGCGGCGGACCGGGCCGCTGTTGGATCGATGTTGCTCGGCGCCAAGACCGGCGAGCCGGTCCATCAGGCCGCCGATCTCGTCGGCCTTCTCGGCAAGATGGGCCTCGCCTGCGGGGGTAATCGCGTACAGCTTACGCGCCCCTTCGCTCTCGCTGTCGGCGATGAGGTCCATTTCCGCAAGCAGGGTGAGCGTGGGATAAACGACGCCGGGGCTGGGCGCATAAGCGCCGCCGGTCAGTTCCTCGATCGCACGGATGAGGTCATAGCCGTGGCGCGGCCCCTCGCCGATCAACTTGAGCAACACGAGTCGTAACTCGCCGCCATCAAACAGGCGTCCGCGTCCGCGACGGCCGCCGCGCGGACCGCCATGGCCGCCCTGCCCGTCCCACTCTGCGCCGCCCCAGCCGCCGCCGAAACGACCGCCCCGGCCCATCATGGCCTTGAGCGCGTGACGGTGCCCATTCGGGCCGCACCGTCCATGTGTGCGTGTGTGAAACATCAATGATTCAATCCTTCCAAAATTCAGATTGATCTAAGATATATCTTAGACTGATTTTCACAAGGCCCCTTTTGCAATTTTTTGAGCATGCCTGCGAATGGCCCGTCGTCCGGTGCAAGCTGGCCCGTGCAACCGGTGACGGGCCGGCCTATATGAGTCCGCATGTCTGATCTCTTCGGCGGCCTTGCCGCCGCCTCCAGCCCTGCCGAGCCTCGCGCGGATGCGCCGCTGGCCGACCGTCTGCGCCCGCGCACGCTTGATGACGTGGTCGGGCAAGACCACCTCACCGGTGCTGACGGCGCCATCGGGCGCATGGTCGCGGCGGGACGGCTCTCCTCAATGATCCTGTGGGGACCGCCGGGCACCGGCAAGACCACGCTAGCGCGCCTGCTGGCCGAAGCGGTGGACATGCGCTTCGCGCCGATCTCTGCGGTCTTTTCCGGCGTGGCGGACCTCAAGGCTGCCTTTGCCGCCGCGCGCGACGCCGCCCGCGCCGGGCAGCGCACGCTTCTGTTCGTAGATGAAATTCATCGCTTCAATCGCGCGCAGCAGGATGGCTTCCTGCCTTATGTCGAGGATGGCACCGTCACGCTGGTCGGCGCCACCACCGAAAATCCGAGCTTTGCTCTCAACGCGGCGCTGCTCAGCCGCGCGCAGGTGCTCATCCTGCGCCGGCTGGACGAGACCGCGCTCGATACGTTGATCTCCCGCGCGGAAGCCCTGACCGGCGCACCGCTGCCGCTGACCGACGATGCCCGCGCCGCGCTCGTGGCTTCAGCTGATGGGGATGGCCGCTTCCTGCTCAATCAGGTGGAGACGCTGCAGGGCATCGGCCTCACCGAGCCGCTGGACCCGGCGGGCCTTGCCGCCCTTCTTCACCGCCGGATGCCCGTCTATGACAAGGATCGCGACGGGCATTACAATCTGATTTCCGCGCTCCACAAGGCACTGCGCGGCTCCGATCCGCAGGCCGCGCTCTATTATCTCGCGCGGATGCTGGTTGCCGGAGAGGAACCGCTTTACGTCCTGCGCCGGCTGGTGCGCTTCGCCAGCGAAGATGTCGGCCTGGCCGACCCACAGGCGCTCACCCAATGCCTCGCCGCCAAGGATGCATACGAGTTCCTCGGCTCGCCCGAGGGCGAACTGGCGATCGTGCAAGCCTGCCTGTATCTCGCGACCGCGCCCAAATCCAACGCCGCCTACAAGGCGCAAAAAGCGGCCTTTGCCAGCGCCAAACAAACCGGATCGCTGATGCCGCCCGCGAACATCCTCAATGCGCCGACCAAGCTCATGAAGGAGATCGGCTATGGCAAGGGCTATAGCTACGATCATGATGTGGAAGGCGGCTTCTCAGGCGACAATTACTGGCCCGAGGAGATGGCGCCGCAGACCTTTTACGCGCCCACCGAGCGCGGGTTCGAGAAGCGGATCGCCGAGCGCATCGCCTGGTGGGATGAGCGTCGGCGCGACTTGCGCGGTGACTGATCCCGCCCGCCACCCGTGAGCCGCTTCCGCCATTTCGCCGCAATCGACTGGTCGGGCGCACAGGGGCCGCGACAGCCGGGCATTGCCGTCGCCATCTGCGACGCGGATAGCGGCGCTGGCCCGGCGCTGGTCCGCCCCGGCCACATCTGGTCACGCCCCGACGTGCTCGACTGGATGCGCCGCGACATGCCGCGCGAGACGTTGGTCGGCCTTGATCTCGGCCCGTCCCTGCCCTTCGCCGACAAGGGCGCCTTCTTCCCGGGCTGGGATCGCACTCCACCCAACGCCCGCCAACTCTGGGCGCTTGTCGAGGACATCTGCGCCGACGAGCCGCATCTGGGGGCTGGCGCCTTTGTCGATCACCCGGAGGCCGCGCGGCATTTCCGGCGCCATGGGGGCCGGGAAGGCGATCTGTTCGGCGGGGGACGCGGGCGGCTGCGCCAGACGGAGCTGGCCCAGCAGGCGCAGGGCCTCAACCCCTGCAGCAACCTCAATCTCGTCGGCGCCGCCCAGGTCGGCAAATCCAGTCTAACCGGGATGCGGGTGCTGCACCGTATCCGGGCGGACATGCCGGTCTGGCCGTTCGACGCCGACCCCGGCTCGGGCAGTCTGATCGTGGAAATTTACACCAGCCTTGCCGCGCTCGCCGCCGGCAAGCGCAAGGGCCAGACCAAGGTTCGCGAGGCCGAACTGGATGCCTGCCTTGCGCGTCTCGCCAGCGGGCCGCATCTACCGTTCGCTGGCCGGTACAGCGACCATGCCACCGATGCGCTGCTCAGCGCGGCCTGGCTGCGGCTGGTCCATGGCGAGCCGGCCCTGTGGGCACCGCAGGCGCTGACGCCAGAGTTGGCGCGGACGGAAGGCTGGACGTTCGGCGTGTTTTGACGCGCAGGCGACAGCGCGGCCGGCCGAGCTAAACTATCACCCCTGCAAAGATCGCTTGATTGCCGGAATCATGCCTTCCGGCTTAAACCCCTCTTGTCCGGAATGACGGGAGGCGCTGCCGCCCCAGCCCGGAACGCGGCTTTTGATGTTTGTCAGCTTGCTCCGCGTCACCAACCGCTAAAGCGCACGAATCCCACGCGACAACGCCGGCTTCGTGCTCCGTATTGGAGAAACGATATGGCTATCCGTTCCATTCCCCGCCGTAGCCGTAATCATGCCCAGCGAGCCGGCCGCGCGCTGGCGCCGCTTCCGCACCCGAGCTGGCGACTGGCGCCTGCGGCCCCGCACGACTCGCCGCCCCTCGCCAGTGCCAGTGACTTCTGGTCGCGCCTCGGCCTCTGACGCTCATCTCGAGAGGCCAATGACGATGAAGCGCGCGCTTGTGATTCGGCACGTCCCCCATGAGGGCATGGCGGGATATCGGGAGCCGGTGGAAGCGGCCGGCTATGCGATCGACCGGATCGATGTGACCGACCCCGCCTTCGCCACGCTCGACCTGCGAGAACCCGATCTGCTCATCATGATGGGCGGGCCGATGGGGGTGTATGAGCAGGATCGCTATCCGTGGATCGCATGCCAGCTGCGCCGCCTGGCGCTGCGGCTGGCGGCCGACCGCCCCACGCTGGGCGTGTGCTTCGGCGCGCAGATGATCGCGGCGGCGCTCGGCGCGAAGGTCTATCCCGGCCCGGTCAAGGAGGTCGGCTTCCATTCGGTCAAGGTCAACGATGCCGGTCACACCGGCCCGCTCTGCCATCTTGTCGACGTGCCGGTGCTGCACTGGCACGGCGACACGTTCACCCTGCCGGAAGGCACCCAACTGCTTGCGTCCAGCGACCGCTATACGCATCAGGCCTTCCGGCGGGGACAACATGTACTAGCCCTACAATTCCATGCCGAAATGGGCGAGGATGCGCGCTTCTACCAGTGGATGGAGGAATGGCCGGAGGCTGCGGCGGAATCCGGCGGCTGCAACGACAGCCTGCGCGCCGCGCATGATCGGCTCGGGCCTCGGGCTGTCTCCGCCGGGCGCGCCATGCTCGGCGACTGGCTGGCGGGACTGAAAGCGCCCGCGTGATCCCCGCATCACCAGTCTGACCAGCGCCCAAGCCGTGAGTGCACACCGCCTTTTGCAAGCCTCTCGCAACAACGCGATCCAGCGGTTTGCGCTTGCCAGCCGCGCAAAAAATAGGCAGTAACACAAACGAATTTCAGCAACGAAAGAAGACTTGGGAGACCCGCGCGCATGAGAGACGCCAAAGCCGATCGGCTGGACGAGATCATCGCGAGCCATAGCCGCCGCGAAGGGCCTCTTCTCCCCATCCTCCATGACGTGCAGGCCGAGTTCGGCTGCGTGGACGAGGCGTCCAAGCGCCAGATCGCCCTCGCGCTCAACCTGAGCCGCGCCGAAGTGCATGGCGTGGTGAGCTTTTATCATGATTTCACCGCCGAGCCCAAGGCCGCGCCGGTGCTCAAGCTGTGCCGTGCGGAATCCTGCAAGGCACGCGGCGTCGAAGCTCTGGTCGATGGCGCGGTTGCCGCGGCCGGCGAGCGCGTGAAGATCGAAACCATTTATTGCCTCGGCCTGTGCAGCGTCGGCCCCAATGCGATGATCGGCAATGCCGTTCATGCCCGGCTGGACGCGCCCAAGCTCGACAAGCTGATCCGGGAGATTGCCTGACATGGTCATGGTGCGCATTTCTGACGACGCGCTGGCCATCGCTTGCGGTGCCGACGCGGTTGCCGATGCCTTTGCAAGGGCGGGCGTGACCGTCGAGCGGGTTTCGAGCTGGGGCATGCAGTGGCTGGAGCCGCTGGTGGAGATCGACGGCAAAGGCTTCGGCCCTGCAACGGCCGATGATGTTGCGGCGATTCTGGACGGCTCGTCGCCGCTCGGCATCGGCGTGATTGCCGAGCATCCGTTCATTGCCAAGCAGCAGCGGCTGACGTTCGCCCGCGCCGGCAAGACGCGCCCGACCGAGCTTGCGGACTATGAAGCGACCGGCGGCTGGAAAGGCCTCGCCCGCGCCCGCGAGATCGGCGCCGAGGCGACGGTCGAGGAAGTCGTGGCCTCGGGCCTGCGCGGTCGCGGCGGCGCCGGCTTCCCCACCGGCATCAAGTGGCGCACCGTCGCGGCTGCGGTAGCGGACCAGAAGTACATTGTCTGCAATGCCGACGAAGGCGATAGCGCGACCTTCGCCGACCGTATGCTGATGGAGGGCGACCCCTATTGCCTGATCGAAGGCATGGCGATTGCCGGCCTCGCGACCGGCGCGACCAAGGGTTATATCTACGTCCGCTCGGAATATCCCCACGCCATCGCCAAGCTGGAAGAAGCGATCCGCCGCAGCGCGCATCTCGTTGCGCCGTTCATGCTGGAAGTCCGCGTCGGCGCCGGCGCTTATGTGTGCGGTGAGGAAACCTCGCTGCTCAACAGCCTTGAGGGCAAGCGCGGCGAAGTGCGCGCCAAGCCGCCAATCCCGGCGCTGGTCGGCCTGTTCGGCAAGCCCACCATCGTCAACAATGTGCTCAGCCTTGCGGCTGTACCTTACATTCTGGCCGAGGGCGCCAAGGCCTATGCCGATTATGGCATGGGTCGCTCGCGCGGCACGATGCCGATCCAGCTTGCCGGCAACATCAAGCATGGCGGCCTTTACGAAACGGCGTTCGGCATCACGCTTGGCCAGCTCGTCAACGAGATTGGCGGCGGCACGGACGACGGCTCGCCGGTCAAGGCCGCGCAGGTTGGCGGCCCGCTCGGCGCCTATCTGCACCCGGACCAGTTCGACATTCCGTTCGATTATGAGGCTTATGCCGCCGTCGATGCGCTGATCGGCCATGGCGGCATCACCGTGTTCGGCGAGGGCGCGGACATGGCCGGCATGGCGCGCTTCGCCATGGAATTCTGCGCGGCGGAAAGCTGCGGCAAGTGCACGCCCTGCCGCATCGGCTCGGTACGCGGCAAGGAACTGATTGACCGGATCATGGCGCGCGTGCCGCGCCAGCGCGATACACTCGAGGGTCTGCCGCAGATGCACAACGCCCCCACCGCGCCGCGCAGCCTTGAGGACGAGATCGTCCTTCTGGAAGATCTGTGCGAGACGATGAAGTTCGGTTCGCTCTGCGCTCTGGGCGGCTTTACGCCCTATCCGGTGATGAGCGCGCTCAAGCACTGGCCCGAGGATTTCGGCGCCCGTCAGAGCCTCCCCGAGGCGGCTGAATGAGCTGCTGCGTCGGCCTGCTTCCCATCGATCGCGCGGCCGTTCTCGGCGCAGTGATCGCTGGCGGCAAGTCGACGCGCTTCGGCAGCGACAAGGCCGTGGCGCCCTTCCATGGTCGCGCTTTGATCGACCATGCCATCGACGCCGTGGCCGCACATAGTGCGCAGACAATCATGGTGGGGCGTGAACATGACGGCGTGGCCAGCATCGCCGATCAGCCCGCGCCGCACATGGGGCCGCTTGCCGGACTCGCTGCGGCCTTGCTCGAAGCGCAGGCGCGCGGGCTCCCCGCCGTGCTGAGCGTGCCGTGCGATGCCATCGATCTGCCGCAAGACCTCTTGCAGCGCCTGTCCCCATACCCAGCTTATGTCGAGAGCCTGCCGGTGATCGGCCTGTGGCCCGCCTCGGCGGCCGGCGACGCGCTCGACATCCTCAAGAGCGAGGGCGTGCATTCGATGAAGGCCTTCGCCAACCGTATTTCCGCGCGCGCCGTGCAATTGCCGCGCGAACCTGTTAATATCAACACTGCTGCTGACCTGGAGAGAGTTGAACGTCATGGGCTATGAACCTCAGGCCGATTTCGGCACGCCCGCTTCCACATCGGAGAAGATGGTCACGCTGACCATCGACGGTCGCTCCGTCACCGTCCCGGAAGGCACGAGCGTGATGCGCGCGGCTGCCGAATGCGGCGGCGACATTCCCAAACTCTGCGCCACGGACAGCGTGAAGAGCTTCGGCTCCTGCCGCCTCTGTCTGGTCGAAGTCGACGGGATGCGCGGCACCCCCGCTTCCTGCACCACGCCGGCGATGGATGGCATGACCGTTCACACCCAGAATCCGCGCCTGCAGAAGCTGCGCAAGGGTGTGATGGAGCTCTACATCTCCGATCACCCGCTCGACTGCCTGACCTGTTCGGACAATGGCGACTGCGAACTGCAGGACAATGCGGCCGCCGTCGGCCTCCGCGATGTGCGTTATGGGTACACGGGCGACAATCATCTGGGTCTCCAGAAGGACACGTCCAACCCCTATTTCGATTTCGACCCCAGCAAGTGCATCGTCTGCTCGCGCTGCGTGCGCGCCTGTGACGAGGTGCAGGGCACCTTCGCGCTCACGATCGATGGCCGCGGCTTCGGCTCCATGGTGTCTGCGGGTGTCGCGTCCGACGATTTCCTCTCTTCCGAATGCGTGTCGTGCGGCGCCTGTGTGCAGGCCTGCCCCACCGCCACGCTTCAGGAAAAGGCGATGGTCGAGATCGGCAAGCCCGAGCGGGCCGTCGTCACCACCTGCGCCTATTGCGGCGTCGGCTGCACCTTCCGCGCGGAAATGCGCGGTGAGCAGCTAGTGCGCATGGTGCCGTGGAAGGACGGCAAGGCCAATCGCGGCCATAGCTGCGTCAAGGGCCGCTTCGCCTGGGGCTATGCCAACCATCAGGACCGCATCACCCAGCCGATGATCCGCAAGAGCGTGGACGATCCCTGGCAGGTGGTGAGCTGGGACGAGGCGATTTCCTACGCCGCGTCCGAGATCAAGCGCATCAAGGCCACGCATGGCCCACGGTCGCTCGGCGGCATCACCTCCTCGCGCTGCACCAATGAGGAAACCTTCCTCATCCAGAAGATCATCCGGGCAGGCTTCGGCGCCAACAATGTCGACACCTGCGCGCGCGTCTGCCACTCGCCGACGGGCTACGGCCTGAAGACGACCTTCGGCACGTCCGCCGGCACGCAGGATTTCGATAGCGTGATGGACAGCGACGTGATCCTGATCATCGGCGCCAACCCGACGGACGGCCACCCGGTGTTCGCGAGCCGCATGAAGCGCCGGCTGCGTCAGGGCGCCAAGCTGATCGTCATTGATCCGCGCCGGACGGACATGGTCAAGTCGCCACACATCGCTGCGCAGCACCATCTTGCGCTGCAGCCCGGCACCAACGTCGCCGTGCTGACCGCCATGGCGCATGTGATCGTCACCGAAGGCCTGGCCGACGAGGCGTTCATCCGCGAGCGCTGCGACTGGGACGAGTATCAGGACTGGGCAGCGTTCGTTTCGCAAGAGCGCAACAGCCCCGAGACGCTGGAGCCCGTGACCCGCGTGCCCGCCGAGGAACTGCGCGGCGCGGCCCGTCTGTTTGCGACCGGCGGCAATGGCGCCATCTATTATGGCCTCGGCGTCACCGAGCACAGCCAGGGCAGCTCGACGGTGATGGCGATTGCCAACCTCGCCATGGTGACCGGCAATATCGGCCGCCGCGGTGTGGGCGTGAACCCGCTGCGTGGCCAGAATAACGTGCAGGGCGCCTGCGACATGGGCAGCTTCCCCCACGAGCTCTCCGGCTATCGCCACATCAGCGATGAGGAGACGCGCAAGCTGTTCGAGGCGGATTGGGGCGTCACGCTCGACGCCGAGCCGGGCCTGCGCATCCCCAACATGCTGGATGCCGCGCTCGATGGCTCGTTCCGCGCGATCTACATTCAGGGCGAGGATATTCTCCAGTCCGACCCCAACACCGCGCATGTCGCCGCTGGCCTCAAGGCCATGGAATGCGTCATCGTGCAGGATCTCTTCCTGAACGAGACCGCGAACTACGCGCACATCTTCCTGCCCGGCTCGACGTTCCTCGAGAAGGACGGCACCTTCACCAATGCCGAGCGGCGCATTCAGCCGGTCCGCAAGGTGATGGAGCCCGCCAATGGCTATGCCGACTGGGAAGTCACCCAGTTGCTCGCCAACGCGCTCGATCTGGGCTGGAGCTATACCCATCCGAGCGAAATCCTGGCCGAGATCGCCCGTCTCACCCCGTCCTTCGCGGGCGTTTCCTGGGCGCGTCTGGAGCGCGAGGGATCGTTGCAGTGGCCGGTCAAGGACGAGACGCATGAAGGTTCGCCGATCATGCACGTCGAAGGCTTTGTGCGCGGCAAGGGCAAGTTCGTCGTCACCGATTATGTGCCGACCGACGAAAAGACCGGCCCCCGCTTCCCGCTGTTGCTCACCACGGGCCGCATCCTCAGCCAGTATAATGTCGGCGCGCAGACACGGCGCACCGGCAACACGGCCTGGCACCCTGAGGATCTGCTGGAAATCCATCCGACCGATGCCGAGAATCGCGGCCTCAAGGATGGCGACTGGGTAAAGCTCTCCAGCCGTACCGGCGAGACGACGCTGCGGGCGACGATCACTGAGCGGGTGGCACCGGGCGTGGTCTACACCACCTTCCACCACCCCGCCACGCAGGCCAATGTCGTGACCACCGAATATTCGGACTGGGCCACCAACTGCCCCGAATACAAGGTGACAGCCGTCCAGATCACGCCTTCCAACGGCCCGACCGATTGGCAGGAGGATTATAACAGCTGGTCCGAACGCTCGCGGCGGATCGTGGCCAGCCTGACGGCTGAAGCGGCGGAGTAAGCATCATGGAAGCCAGCCGCCTCATCTATATGGCGAACCAGATCGCGCGGAATTTCGAAGCGTTGGGCCACGATCAGGCGGCCCTCGCCACCGCCGACCATATCAAGATGTATTGGGACCCGCGGATGCTCGCCGGGATCAAGGCCGTCGACCCCGCCGACATGTCGCCGCTCGCCGCGCGCGCCATCGCCATGGTGGATGGGCCGGTGCCGCACATGACGCGGGCCACCGAATTCGCGAGCGCGGATGAGAACGATCCTGGCTACAACGACGCCGGCTGACCTCGTCGCCCTTCGACCGGATGGCTCCAGCCGTCCGGTCGCGCGCCCTTTTGCGCCGGAAGTGCCGGTCGCGCTGGAATATAACGGCCTTTCCTATGCCGTGATGATGGCCAGTCCGTTTGATCTGGACGACTTCATCACCGGTTTCGCGCTGACCGAGGGCCTGGCCGCGCAACCGGGCGATGTCACTGACATCGATATCGTCGAGACCGATCTCGGTTGGATCGCGCGTGCGACCATCACCTCACTGGCGCTCGAAAAGCTTGAAGAGCGCGTGCGCACGCGCGTGGCCGAGTCGAGTTGCGGCCTGTGCGGCATCGATAATCTGGAAGCCGTTTCGCGTGCCCTCCCCCCGGTCGCCGCGCATGAGGCGCTCGCACCGGCGGCGATCTTCGCGGCGCTGGACGCCTTGCGGGCGCATCAGCCGGGCAATCGCGCCACAGGCGGGATGCACGCCGCTGCCTTTGTCGCGCAGGATGGCACAATCCTGATGGCCCGCGAGGATGTCGGCCGGCACAATGCGCTGGACAAGCTCGTCGGCGCCATGGCCCGCGCAGGGCAGACAATGGACGCCGGCTTCGTGCTTTCCACGGCGCGCTGCAGCTATGAGATCGTGGAGAAAACGGTCCGCGCCGGCGCCCACACCCTTGTGACCATCTCGGTCTCAACCAGCATGGCGGCAGCGCGGGCCGAGGCTGCGGGCCTCTCGCTCTATGCGCTGGCCCGGCCGGACGAAGTGCTCCGCGTCACGGCGGGCTGACCGTCTCGCCCCCCTGCCCTCGTCACATCAGTCAGTATCTGACTATCCACCGCCCCGCATAGAGGGGGGGCGGCGGACCCAGATCTCAGGCCTTGGCCTCGGCTTGAGCAATCGCATCGCCATCGCGCATCGGCAGCAACAGCAGCATGAAGATGGCGCATACCGAGCCAAGGCTCATGATGAGCGATACGGTGAGCAACTCGCCCTTGCCAAGCACGTCGAAGAGCAGCCCGGCGACGATGGGCGAGCCAGCCGCGCCAGCGCGCCCCACGCCGAGGACAAAGCCCGTACCCGTGGCGCGGGCATAAGCCGGGAAGCCCCGCGCGAAGGCGGCATAGAAGCCCACAATGGCCGCGTTGAGGAAGAACATCGACAGGAATGCCGCCACGCGCCATTCGCCAAGCTCACCATGCCCCATGCCGAACCATGCCACGGCGACCACGCCGGCGATCATCATGGCAATCGTTGGCCCCTTGATGTCCCATTTCTTGAGCAGGAAGCCGAACAGACCGCCGCCAATCGCACCGCCGATATTGGCCCAGGTGAGCGTGCTGGCGGCATCGGCCTGCGAGAAGCCGGAATCCGCAACGATCTGCACTGCGAACTTGAGGATGTAATAGAAGGTGAGCGTGTGGAACATGTAGCCGAAGGCCAACAGCCAGGTGACCTTGCGCAGGCCCGGCTTGGACAGGATATCGGTCACCTTGGGCTGCGGTCCTTCCGTACGCAGCGGCGGCAGTGCCTCGATGGTCCGCTTGCGCAGCGCGCGGAGCGAGCGGTTGACCTTCTCGATCACGTTCGCGGGCCGGCGCGCGGCGTAGAATGCAGGCGTCTCCGGCACGAGGAAGAAGACAAGTGGGATCATGATCGCGGTCACCACGGCGCCGAACATGAACACCGCGCGCCAATCATATTCCACCAGCAGCCAGCTCTGCGCGGCAAAGCCGCCCACCACGCCGCCGATCGGGTAGCCAATGACGTAGAGCGCCATGGCGAGACTGCGGGAGGATTTGCTGGTCGATTCCGCCGTCACGGCGTTGGTCGCCGCCAGCATCCCGCCGATGCCGAGGCCGGTGACGAAGCGCCATACCGTCAGGAGCGTCACGCCGGTCGCGGCATGGGCCAGATACATGCCGATCGCCATGACGACGAGGCAGATCAGCATCGTGTCCTTGCGGCCGATGCGGTCTGCGACACCACCGAGGATGACCGAGCCGAAGCCCATGCCGACCAGCTCGGCCGAGAGGACGATGCCCAGCGCCGAGCGCGGGATGCCCCATTCCGCCGAAATGCCCGGCGCCGCAAAGGCGCTCGACAGCACGTCGAAACCGTCCAGCGCGTTCAGCAGGATCATCAAGACCACGACAATCCACTGCCGAACGGACATCGGCGACTCATTAATGATCTCAACAGGATCAGACGATGACATGGTTGGGCTTTCCTCTCCAGGCAGTGGACCGCATCGGCGACCTCACAGGCCGAATCTACTCGTGAATACGGCGCAATAACTCGATGAGCAACGTGGCTTCTTTCTTGGTAAAACGGGACTTGAGCCATTGCTCATGCTCGTCGATGCAACGCCGCGCGTCGCTAAGGGCCGCCTGCCCGTCGGCGGTCAGCGTGAGCGTCTGCCGGCGCCGATCCAGCGTGGAGGCGCCGCGCACCAATAGGCCGCGCGCTTCCAACCGGTTGATGATCGCCATCGTTGTCGCCCGGTCCATCTGCAGGCGGCGGCCGATATCGGCCTGCGCGATGTGCGGATGATCGCTGATCAGCCAGAGGACGGAGACCATCTTCTGGGTCAGCCCAAGCTCGGAAAAAGTCTCGGTGAAATGCCGGTAGGCCGCGCCATGGGCAAGGCGGATATGGAAGCCGATAATGTCGTCGATCGCGCCGATATCATCGTCGATCTGCGCGGGCGCAGGCGATGGCGTCGCACTTCCACCACCCTTGGCGGCCACAAGAGGACGTTGACGTGCGCGTGCTTCCAAAATCTTTACCCCCGAGAACCGGAACGGTTCGGCCATTGATTAAGCAATGGGAATTGCCCAATTGGTATGCATAGCATACAAACCTGCGCAAGAGGAGCAAGCTATGGCGCAATTCCCCAATACCCCCGCTTTCACAGGTTTCAACAGCCCGTCGCGCATCGAATGCGACATTCCGAATCTCGTGCATGAGGGCACGATTCCGCCCGAGCTGAATGGCGCCTTCTTCCGCGTGCAGCCGGACCCGCAATTCCCGCCACGCCTGGGTGATGACATCAGCTTCAACGGCGATGGCATGATCACGCGCTTCCACATTCATGATGGCCAGTGCGACATCAAGCAGCGCTGGGCCAAGACCGCCAAGTGGAAGCTGGAGAACGAGGCCGGCAAGGCGCTCTTCGGTGCCTATCGCAATCCGCTGACGGACGATGAATCCGTCAAGGGCGAGTATCGCTCGACCGCGAACACCAACGCCTTTGTGTTCGCCGGCAAGCTCTGGGCCATGAAGGAGGACAGCCCGTCCCTCGTCATGGAACCGGACACGATGGAGACCATCGGGTTCGAGAAGTTCGGCGGCAAGATGACCGGCCAGACTTTCACCGCGCACCCCAAGATCGACCCGCACACGGGCAACATGGTTGCCATCGGCTATGCCGCGAGCGGCCTGTGCTCCGACGATGTGTGCCTCTATGAGGTCAGCCCTGAAGGCGAACTGGTCCGCGAACTGTGGTTCAAGGCGCCCTATTACTGCATGATGCACGACTTCGGCGTGACCAAGGATTATCTGGTCCTGCACATCGTGCCCTCGATTGGCAGCTGGGAGCGCCTCGAGAAGGGCCTGCCGCATTTCGGCTTCGATACCACCCTGCCCGTCTATCTCGGCATCATTCCCCGCCGTGACGACGTGAAACAGGAAGACATCCGCTGGTTCAAGCGCGACAATTGCTTCGCGTCGCATGTGATGAACGCCTATCAGGACGGCACCAAGGTCCACATCGACGTGCCGGAAGCGGCGAACAACATGTTCCCCTTCTTCCCGGACGTGCATGGCGCGCCCTTCAACCCGCAGCAGGCGGCGAGCTACCTCACCCGCTGGACGGTCGACATGGCGTCCAACAGCGACGAGTTCGACAGCGTCACCCGCCTCACGGAGACGTCGGGTGAATTCCCCCGCATTGATGACCGCGTCACCGGCCTGCCCTATCGCTATGGCTGGATGCTGGAGATGGACATGAAGCGTCCGGTCGAGCTCAAGGGCGGCAGCGCCGGCGGCTTCCTGATGAACTGCCTGTTCCTGATCGACCACCAGACCGGCAAGGAGCAGCACTGGTGGTGCGGCCCCACCTCTTCGCTGCAGGAGCCGGCCTTCGTGCCGCGCTCCAAGGACGCGCCGGAAGGCGACGGCTGGATCGTGCAGGTCTGCAATCGCCTGGCCGACCACAAGAGCGACCTGCTGATCTTCGAAGCGCTGGACATCGAGAAGGGGCCGGTCGCCACGATCCATATCCCCTTCGCGCTGCGCTTTGGCCTGCACGGCAACTGGGCCAGCGCGGACCAGATCGGCCTGGAACGCGAAGCCGCCTGACCCTAGCGATCATCCAGCCACAGCCCCGGCGCGCGCTTATGCGGGCGCGCCGGGGTTGCCGCCTCAAACTTCAAGTCTCAAGGAAGCACGTTCATGATTCAGCCCGGGCTGGAATTCGTCTATGAAGCCGGCGGCGATCTCGGCGCGCCGGTGCCGCTCGGCAACACCGTTGATGGCACCCGCCGCATCATCCCGATCTTCGAGGGTGGCCGTGTCGAAGGGCCGCTGATCAAGGGCAAGCTGCTCGGCAATGCCGCCGACTTCCAACTCACCCGGCCGGACGGCGTCACCGTCGCCGATGCCCTTTACGCGCTGCAGACCGATGACGGCGTCGTCATCCAGATCCGCAATCGTGGCCTGCGCCATGGCCCGCCCGATGTGATGGCGCGACTGGCGGCAGGCGATGAGGTCGATCCGGCGGATTATTATTTCCGCACCGTGCCGGAATTCATCGCGCCGGAAGGCAAATATGACTGGATGAACCGCAGCATCTTCGTCTGCTCGGGCGCGCGCTACAAGGCGGGCATCAAATTGTGGGTCTGGCGCGTCACCTGATCCCCAAGCGCCCCGCCCGCCACCGGTTGCGTAGCGGGGGTGCCGATCCCATCTTGGATCGATGACCAAACTCAGCTTCCTTGACCTCGTCAACGTTGTCGAAGGCGAGAGCGCCGGCGATGCGATCAAGCGCGTCGGCCCGCTCGCCGCCCATGCCGAAGCACTCGGCTATCATCGCTACTGGATCGCCGAACATCACGGCATGGCCGGCGTGGCAGCAGCGGCCACCGCGCTCATCATCGCTGAGGCCGGGCGGGCGACCAAGACCATCCGCGTCGGCTCGGGCGGCATCATGCTGCCCAATCACTCACCCTATATCATCGCCGAGCAGTTCGGCACGCTGGACGCGCTCTTCCCCGGCCGTGTCGATCTCGGCCTCGGGCGTGCACCCGGCGCCGACGGCCGACTGGCCCGCGCCATCCGCCATGACACCCGGCAGGAGGCCGAGGAATTTCCCCGCAGCGTGGTGGAATTGCGCGCTCACTTTACCGGTGAGCCTGACCTCGGCCTGCTCGCCGTGCCTGGGCGCGGTGCGCAGATCGACATGTGGATTCTGGGGTCCAGCCTGTTCGGCGCGCAACTCGCGGCGGCACTCGGGATGCCCTACGCCTTCGCCTCGCATTTCGCGCCCGATCTGCTGGATGAAGCGCTGACCATCTATCGCCGCGATTTCCGCCCGTCCGCCTCTCTGCGCGAACCCTATGCGGCGGCGGCGATGAGCGTCGTCGCTGCGGACACGGTGGCGGAGGCGGAATATGTCGCCAGCTCCATGATGCAGAACTTCGTGGCGCTGCGCACCGGCCGCCCCGGCAAGCTACCTCCGCCGGTGGAGAATTATGTCGCGAGCCTCGATCCATCGCTCAGCGCGATGCTGGGGCATGTCATGCAATGCAGCGCGTTCGGCACGGTCGATGATGTCGCGCGCGGCCTGCGCCAGTTCGTCCAGCGGACGCGGGTGGATGAGGTGATCGTCCACAGCCCCGCTTTCGATCCGCAGGCCCGCACCAAGTCGCTCACGCTGATCGCGCAAGCCTTCCATGAAATGACCGAAGCCGCCTGACGCGCAGGCGGCTTCGTTTTTCGTTCAGCATTGAAGCCGCACGCTGGCCCGTTCAGGCCGGTGCGAGTTTCTTCGCGTCTTCCAGGATCATTTCCGATCCCTTCTCGCCGATCATGATCGTCGCGGCATTGGTGTTGCCGGAGACGATCTTGGGCATGATCGAGGCATCGACCACGCGCAGGCCCTGAACGCCGTGGACGCGAAGACGCGCATCGACCACCGCCTTGGGGTCGCTGCCCATGCGCGCCGTGCCGACGGCGTGATACAGCGTGCCGCCGGCGACCTGCGCATAGAAGAACATCTGATCGTCCGTCTCGCCGAACGGATCGGGGCCGGCCAGATATTTGGCGATTGCCGGCTGCTGCCAGATTTCGCGAATGATCTTGAGCTGCGTGACGGCCATCTGCTGGTCGATCGGGTCCTGCAGATAATTTGGCGTGATCTTGGGAGCCTGCGTGCCATCGGGCGAGCGGGCGTGGATGTGCCCGCGCGATTCCGGGCGCAGCTGGCAGGGGTTGGAGGCCATGCCTGGCTCCTTCTCCAGCGCCAGCTGCTGCTTGGCGTTCAGCACTTCCAGATCCATGGACGCCGCCATGGTGTGAATCTGGATGTCCGGCGTCTCCAGCCCTTCGCGCGACCGCAGGAAGGTACAGCCATGCGCCACCGCGTAGGAAAGCAGGCCCTTGCGGGTCATGCCATATTTGAGCACCTGGCCGATCAGCGGCAGGCCGCTGGCCATGGAATTGACCGACGGCGTGCCCGGCTTCAGCCGCGCCTGGCAGCCGATCATATAGTGGTCCTGCAGGTTCTCGCCGACGCCGGGCAGCTCGTGCACCAGCTTCACGCCCAGCTCCCGGACGATCCCGCCCTGCCCGATGCCGGAGATTTCCAGCAGCTTGGGACTCTCGACCGCGCCGGCGGCAAGGATCACTTCCTTGCGCACCTTCACGCGGCGCAGGCGACCATGCTGGACGAACTCAACCCCCACCGCGCGCTTGCCTTCGAAGAGGATGCGCGTCGTCATGGCGCGCAGTTCGACCGTGAGATTGACCCGGTCCATGACCGGATGGAGGAAACCCACGGCCGTCGAGCAACGCTTGCCGTTGCGCGCGGTCATCTGGAACCAGCTGGTCCCCTCCTGATCGCCGTCGTTCAGATCATCCTTATAGGCATAGCCAGCCTCGACACAGGCATCGATGACGGCCTTGCTGATCGGGTGATGCTCGGGGAAGTCGGAGACAGCCAGCTCACCGCCCTGCGCATGACCTTCCATGGCGCCACGGGTCTGGTCCTCGCTCTTCTTGAAATAGGGCAGCACGTCGTCCCATGCCCAGCCCTCATTGCCCATCTGACGCCAGCCATCATAGTCGGCCGACTGGCCGCGCACATAGAGCATGCCGTTAAGCGACGACGAGCCGCCGAGCACCTTGCCCTTGGGCCATTTGTGGGGGCGGCCACCCGAGCCCTCATCGACCTCGGTCTCGTACAGCCAGTTGACCTTGGGATCGTTCAGCGTCTTGCCGAAACCGATCGGGATATGGATCATCATGTTGGAGCGGAACTGGCTCAATTCCCGCGTCGGGCGATCATCGCCGCCAGCCTCGAGCAGGACGACTTCCGTGCCCCGATCCGCCGAGAGCCGGTTGGCGAGAACGCATCCCGCGCTGCCCGCTCCGACGATCACGTAATCGACAGTTCTCTCGTCCGTCATGCTCTTGTCATCCTCTCATTGCACCGCGCACGTCCCCCGCGCGGCTCGACTCAGTTCTTATGACACAAAGCGCCATTTCGAACAAAGTCAACAATGAGAGGATGCTGAGCAGGTCAAAGCATCAGACAGGTTCCCCTGCATCCCGGGCGCGGACCAGAATGAGGCTCTCGTCCTTGCGGATGCGGGTGAGGAGAATGACCAGCAGGACGATGATGGGAATCGCCATCCAGTTGACGCTGAGGATCGCGGTGCGCAGATCACCCGTGGCATCCGAGATCATCCCGACCAGATAGGGCCCCATGCCGAGGCCGAAAATGGTGGAGATGATGAGATAGGTGCTTGCGGTGATGCCGCGCATGCGGGGCAGCACAAGTCCATAGATCAGCGAGTAGAGCGGCGGCATCCAGCAGGTCAGGATGACGCTGTAGAGCACGAAGCGGCTGTAGAAGCCGAACGCATCCGGCGCATGATAGGTCCAGACCCCGATGAGTGGCGAGACGCCGAGCGCGAACAGGGTGAGATACACGCGGCCGGTCGCCGGCATGGACTTGTCGAACCAGTCAGCCAGAGGCCCCGAAATCATCGGGCCGATCACGCCGATCACTAGCGAGAGCAGGCCGAAGGTGACGCCAGTCTCGGCAGGCGAAGTGCCATAGGTCTGCATGATGAAGGCGGGCGTGAAGCCCATGATGCCGTAATTGATCACCGTCTGCAGCGCGCCGACCGCAATCGCGATCATCAGCGCGGGCGAGCGCACCGTCACCTGATAGGTCGGCGGATCGGCAAGCGCCAGCCGCTGCAACAGGTTGAAGATCACGATGATGCCAAAGCCCATCACGCCCCATTGCAGGATGTGGGGATTGAGCGGCACGCCACCGAAACTGAGCGCCGGGCGCGGCGAGAAGGCCGAAGCCAGATGCACGAACAGCGTCATCAGGCCGACCACCAGCACCATGACGCCGATATTGGCGGTCCAGTGGCGGGCACTGGCCTTGCTGGCGGCGAGGCTCAGCAAATTGGTGCCGGGCGTCACCGCACCGAGCAGCGCGAGGCTGGAGCGGAACGGCGCCGGATCCGGCCGGGATGCGATGCCATCCATCGCGCCGCGCTGAGGCTCCTTGAGGTGCCACAGCAGCAATGCGAGCACAAATCCGGGCACCGAGGCGACCAGGAACGCGAACTGCCAGCCGGCAAGGCCCAGCGGCGCTGACTGAGCGGAAGGATAAAGCCCTTCCCACCAGCCCGCCGCGACCCCGCCGACCACGTTGGACATGCCAAGGCCGACGGCAATGGAGGCAGCAATCGTGCCCATCACGAGACCGCGCCGATGCTTAGGGAAATAATCGAACAGCAGCGATGTCCCCGCCGGCGACGTCGCTCCCTCGCCGATCCCGACCCCGAGGCGGGAAATGGCAAGCATCGCAAAGCCGCTGGCGAAGGCAGCGAGACCGGCGGAAAAGGACCAGAAGCCGATGGCGAGAGCCAGAATGCGCGTGCGAATCCAGCCATCCGACAGGCGACCGAGCGGCAGGGAAAACAACGCATAGAACAGCGCGAACACCGTTCCGTACAGCAGCCCCAGCTCGGCATCGCCAATCTGCAGGTCCGCCTTGATGCGCGGCGCGAGAATGGCGAGGATGTTGCGATCCAGCAGCGACATGGCGTTGGTGAGAGCCACCAACGCCAGCGCATACCAGGCGGTGCCGGTCACCCGGCCCGACACCGGCGGGGTCGTCACAGGTTGAAGACCCGCTCGGCATTGGTCTGCATCAGCTTCTTCTTGGCTTCTGCAGAAATGTCGAGATTGTCGTGCGTGCGCACCTCATCGGCGACATATTCATAGGGATAATCCATCGCGTACATCACCCGGTCCTCACCGAGCTGATCGATGCACAGCTTGATCGCCAGCGGACAGGCCATGCCGCTCGTCGTCACGCAGACATTGTTGCGCATGTAGTGGAACAGGTCGTGGTTGAGCGGCTTGAGGCGCTCATAGCGCTTCGAGCGGACGCCAGCCTGATGCATGTAGTTCATGCGGAACAGCCAGTAGGGGATCGCCTCGCCGCCATGGCCGACGCACACGGTCAGGTTGGGATAGCGGTCAAACACACCCGTCGTCAGGATACGCAGCAGATGGTAGCCGGTCTCGACACCGAAGCCGAAGATCGCGCCATCGAGGCCAGCCTCGACCATGCCGGCGATCATCGCATCCGGCGGTGACTGCGGGTGGATGTACAGCGGCAGATTATTGTCGGCGCAGGCCTTCAAGATCGGGTCGAACTGCTCTTCATCGAGATAGTGACCCTTGGTGTGGCTGTTGACCATCACGCCCTTGAAGCCCAGCTCGTTCTTGCCGCGTGCGATTTCCTCGACGGACCACTGCACGTCCTGCGGGACGATGGAGACCATACCGACATAGCGCGACGGGTGGCGCTCGCAGGCGGCCTTCAGAACGTCGTTGGCATTGCGGACCAGCGTCTTGGCTTCATCGGTCTCGAATGCCTGTCCACCGGGCGATGTCAGCGAGAGAATGGCGACGTCGATTCCGGTCTCGTCCATCGCCTGAATGCGCAGATCGTCCAGATCGAGCAGCCGATCGCGAATGAACTGGGTCCGCTCGGAAGGCGACGTGCCGTAGAAACCCCAGAGCGACGTGGTCGCCTTGTCGGCCCGCCCCTCTTTGACCAGCTTCAGAAAGGCGTCGAGCTGTTCGGCCGTCGCAAAAGCCTCTTCGGTCGCGATGCGAAGATAGCCGCGATCGCCGCCGGTGTTGAGCGCGTGAGTCATGTTACTCTCCTGGGAAAAGGGGGAAAGAAAGCCCCGGCACCTGCACGGGCACCGGGGCTTGTATTCTGGATCAGCCTTCGTGGACGACCTTGGTCACGAGGCAGGCGTGGAGGCCCTCGGGACCGTCCTCATGGCCGTGGCCCGACCACTTGACGCCGCCGAACGGCGAGTCCGCACCGCCGATGGCAACGCTGTTCACGCCGAGCATGCCGGTCTCGACTTCCCGCGCCACGCGGCGCTGCAGCTTGACGTCGTCCGTCCAGCTGTAAGCGGCGAGACCATAAGGCAGGCGATTAGCTTCCGCGATCATATCGTCGACCTTGCCGAACGGATTGATGAGCGCGACCGGGCCGAACGGCTCCTCGTTCATGATCTCGGCATCGAGCGGAATCTCGCTGAGCACGGACGGGGCATAGAAGAAGCCCTGATTGCCGATGCGCTCGCCACCCGCGCTGAGCTTGGCGCCGCTGCTGACAGCACCGCCGATGAGCCGCTCCATGGCGTCCGGGCGACGCTCATTGGCCATCGGCCCCATCTGGATGCCATCCTCAAGGCCATTGCCGACCTTGAGCGCCTTGGCACGGCTCGCGAACCCGTCGCGGAACCGCTCGTAGACATTTTCCTGCACGATGAAGCGCGTCGGCGAGACGCAGACCTGGCCGGCGTTGCGATATTTGTGGCCGACCATAACATCCAGCACGCGGTCGACGTCGACATCGTCGAACACCAGTACCGGGCCGTGACCACCGAGTTCCATGGTCGTGCGTTTCAGGTCTTCGGCCGCCAGCTTGGCGAGATGCTTGCCGATCACCGTCGAGCCGGTGAAGCTGAGCTTGCGGATGATCGGCGAGGCCAGCAGGTGGCGCGACACCTCATCGGGCACGCCGAACACGGCCTGCGCGACGTCCTTGGGCAGGCCGGCATCGAGCAGGCACTGCAGCACGCCGAGCGCGGACGCCGGGGTCTCTTCGGCAGACTTCATGATCACCGAGCAGCCCGCCGCAATCGGCGCGCCCAGCTTGCGGCCAGGATTGCCGAGCGGGAAGTTCCAGGGCGAGAAGGCCGCAACCGGGCCGACCGGCTCATAAGTCACCGTCGAGCGCATGCCGGCCGGGCGCACCAGCGCGCGGCCATAAAGGCGCGAGACCTCGCCCGCGTAGAAATTGAACAGGCCGGCGACCATCATCACTTCGATGCGGGATTCAGGCAGGGTCTTGCCCTGCTCCATCGTGGCGATGCGGGCCAGCGTCTCCTGCCGCTCCATGAGCAGACGCGCTGCGCCGGAGAGCACGGCAGCACGCTCCTGCGCCGTGGAGTTGCGCCAGCGGTTGAACCCGCGCTGCGCGGTTTCCAGCGCGCGGTCGAGATCCGCCGTGGTGGCCAGTGGCAGCTCGCCCAGGGTCTCGCCTGTCGCAGGATTGACGATGGTCTGCGTTCGGCGATCACCGCCGGTCACGGCCTCGCCATCGATGATCATGTGCAGGGCAGGATAATTGGTCATAGCCATCCTCTCGGGACTCTCAGCAAAACAGAGTGACGCCGGACCAAAGCCCGGCGTCGCGCAATATCCCCTGTGAGAACTCAATGATGAGTCGTCAACTCCCCGCAGGCATTGCTTTGCTCACAGCCGCAGCTTCTGCTGCCTCCAGGCGCTCGATTTCCTCACGATAGGGCTTGCAGGCGCGCCACATGCTGATCGTGGCGAGCGGAAGCAGTACGAGCGCGGTGATGAAGATCGCCTGCCACAGCCGTGCCTCATCCCGCACGACATATTGCGCCACCACACCGATCACGAGGCTGCCCATCGCGCCGAAGAAGGTGAACATAAACAGGTACAGCGCCGTCACCTGCCCGCGCATGGCTTGCGGCGCGACGCGCTGCACGGCGGCATTCTGCGCCGGCGCGCCCGCAAGGCCGAAGAGCGTCGCCACAGCCATCGCGCCCATGGCGAGGTGCCCGGTCGGCATCAGCGGCGCGGCCAGCGTGCAGATGGTGACCGCGGTGAAGCAGATCGCCGCCGTGCGAACGTTCGCATCCTTATACTTGCGGCCGAACCACGAGACCATCAGGCCACCGAGCACGAGGCCGGCAAGCTGCGCGACCAGAAGCATGGGCGCGAGCACCGCGCCAATCTGCGCCTCGTCCATGCCATAGGTCCGCACGAGGAAAGGCACGCGCCAGAAGCCGATGCCCTGGCTTTCCGTCGCGCTGAGCGCCAGCGCGATGAACAGCGGGTAATAGACCATGCCTTTCGCCTGAATGCCGCGAATGGCGTCGAAGCCCATGAACGTGGCGATCTTGCGGCCGAAGCTGGCTTTCTGAGGCACTGCGATCGGGTCGGCCACAGCCGCCCGCCGCGCCGGCTCCTTCACCAGTAGGAACAGCAGCGCCGCCGGGAAGGACAGCAGGCCGAGGCCGATCAAGATCCACTGCCAGTTGAAGATGCGCAGGCCCCACACATAGCTGGTATCCCAATGCGATACCGCGCCGATCATCATACCACCGAACAGCACGCCAAGCGTGGTGCCGCCGATGAAGCCGAACTGCAGCAGCGCGAAGGCAATCGGGATTTTCTTGGGCCGGAACATGTCCACAATGAGCGAATAAGAGCCGGGGCCATGCGCCGATCCACCAGCGCCCAACAGCATCCGCGCCGCGATGAACTGGCCGAAGCCCTGCGCCAGACCGCTGAGCATGGTGACGCCGCCCGTCACCGCCGCGCTGATCGCGAGGATCATCTTGCGTGGATAGATATCCACGAGCCGGGCCAGCGGAATGCCGACGAAGACGTAGAAGATGATGCTTGCCGGACCACCCAATATGCCAAGCTGCGTATCGGACAGGCCGAAATCGACCTTGATCCGCTCCGCCAGCATCCCAAACACGGTGGCATCGAAAAAGCTCAGGAAGGTGGCGATGATGATGACAGTCAGCGCAAAATAGGCACGCGGGCTGGAGGGCCATTGCTGCGACGCGGCCCCAGCATCGTCGCCCGGCACGGAGTGTGCCGCCTGAGGTGCCATTGCCATGTCGTGAATTCCTCTCTGCTCGCCCTGGCGCCGCACCGGTTCCATTTCCTGCGGCTCGTTATCCTGCCAGTTTCAACCGCTGAGATTGATTCTGTCCAGCTTTAATTGCACAGGCGAAGCCCCTCGTCTAACCTCTTGCGAGCCTGCGCCATGGCACAGGCAGAGGAGAGGACATCATTATGCCGAACGAAACCGGGCGCCCTACAGCGGCGCAGGAGGATTATGCCGCCGATCGCGCCGCGATCATGCAGCTTGAAGCCGAGTATCTCATGGCGCTCGATTGGGGCGATGCCGAAAGCTACGCCGCCCTGTTCGCGCCCGAAGGCGTGCTGGAATGGGCAGGCGGCACCGCCGTCGGGCCGGAGGAAATCTACAAGGAAATCGGCGTCTACAAGGAAGCCATCAAGCAATATTATGGCGACGATGGCTCAGGCCAGCCTGTCACCCTGCGCCACTTCATCACCAATCAGGCCATCTATGTGCATGGCGATACGGCCAAGGGCGTGATCTACTGGTTCGAGGTAGCCAATAACGGCACGGGACATACCCCGCATATCGGCAGCTACGGCCATTATGAGGATAAGATGCGCAAGGTGGATGGCGCCTGGAAGTTCGTTAGCCGCAAGATCTTCAACGAGCAATTGCCGGGCCGTCGCGCCGGTGCCGAAAATCCGGGACGCGCCGCGCGCCTTCCCTGAGTTAAGACAGAGAATGGAGGGACAAAGGCTGGTGCTCCTGCGAAGGCAGGAGCCCAGGGCAGCCAAGACCTCTCGCGCCATCAAAGGTCGCGGGGCGCCCATATGAGCGCCCCACCCTATCTCAATCCCGATAGCAGACCTTGCGGGCAGCCTTCACGACCCGCGCCGCATCGATCAGCGCCGCCTTTTCGAGATTGGCCGCATAAGGCAGCGGCACATCCTCATTGGTCACGCGCAGCACCGGCGCATCGAGATCGTCGAAGCCCTGCTCCATGCAGACCGCCGCAATCTCGCTGGCGATGGAGCAGACCGGCCAGCCCTCTTCGACCACCACGAGGCGGTTGGTCTTCTTGAGGCTTTCCAGCACCGTCGCGGTATCGAGCGGGCGTAACGTACGCAGATCGATCACCTCGGCATCGATGCCATCGGCGGCGAGCGTTTCGGCTGCCTCGAGCGCCACGCCGACGCCGATGGAATAGCTCACCAGCGTCACATCCTTGCCGGGGCGGACGATGCGTGCCTTGCCGATCGGCAGGACATGATCGTCAAGCTGCGGCACCTCGAAACTGCGCCCGTAGACCAGTTCGTTCTCAAGGAACACCACCGGATCTTCGCTGCGGATCGCGGCCTTCAGCAGGCCCTTGGCATCCGAGCTGTCATAGGGCGCGATCACGATCAGGCCCGGCACGGCCGCATACCACGGGCCGTAATTCTGGCTGTGCTGCGCGCCAACCCGGCTCGCCGCCCCATTGGGGCCACGGAACACGATTGGGCAGCGCATCTGCCCCCCGGACATGTAGTTGGTCTTGGCGGCCGAGTTGATGATCTGGTCCATCGCCTGCATGGCGAAGTTGAAGGTCATGAACTCGACAATCGGCTTGAGGCCGCCCATGGCAGCGCCCGCGCCGATGCCGGCAAAGCCATGCTCGGTGATCGGCGTGTCGATCACGCGCTTGGGGCCGAACTCTTCGAGCAGGCCTTGGGTGACCTTGTAGGCGCCCTGATATTCGGCGACTTCCTCGCCCATCAGGAACACGCGCGGATCGCGCCGCATTTCCTCGGCCATGGCATCGCGCAGCGCTTCGCGGACGGTCGTCTTGACCATCTGCGTGCCTTCCGGGATCGCCGGGTCCGTCACCGCGCTCGCCTTGCTGCCGGAGAGATTGGCGGTGCCGCTCTCGGCCTTCTTGGGCGCCTCAGCCTCGTCCGCAGCCTTGGGCGCGGCCTGCGCTTCGGCCTTGGGAGCTTGCGCGGCCGGTGCGGGCGCTTCTTCGCCTTCGCCGGAGAGCATGGCGATCACCGTGCCGACCTTCACATTGTCGGTGCCCTCGGCAATTAGGATCTTCTCGATGGTGCCTTCATCGACAGCCTCGAACTCCATCGTCGCCTTGTCGGTCTCGATCTCGGCCATGATGTCGCCGGCCTTGACCTCATCGCCTTCCTTGACGAGCCACTTGGCCAGCGTCCCCTCTTCCATCGTCGGCGAGAGGGCCGGCATCTTGATCTCGAGACCCATCAATACTGCTCCACCAGCACATCGGTATAAAGTTCGGCCATGTCAGGCTCGGGCGAGGTTTCCGCGAAGTCGGCCGCCTCGCTCACATCCTTGCGGATCTTCGTATCGATGGCCTTCAAATCCTCTTCCTTCACGCCGGCATCGGCGAGAATCTTCTTGAGGCCCTCGATCGGATCGGACGTGTCGCGCATGTGCTGCACTTCGTCGCGCGAGCGATACTTCGCCGGATCGGACATCGAGTGACCGCGATAGCGATAGGTCTTCATTTCCAGCAGGATCGGCCCCTTGCCGGAGCGGACATACTCCAGCGCCGCCTCGGTGGCGCCGCGCACGGCCAGCACGTCCATGCCATCGACCTGGATGCCCGGAATGCGGAAACTCTCGCCGCGACGATAGAGCTGATCCTCGGCGGAGGAACGCGCCACGGAGGTGCCCATGGCATATTGGTTGTTCTCGATCACATAGATGATCGGGAGCTTCCACAGCTCGGCCATGTTGAAGCTCTCATAGACCTGGCCCTGATTGGCCGCGCCGTCGCCGAAGTACGCGACGCACACGCCGCCATCCTCGTTATATTTGTGACCGAACGCCAGACCGGTGCCGAGGCTGACCTGCGCGCCGACGATGCCATGGCCGCCGAAGAACTTATGCTCGACGCTGAACATGTGCATCGAGCCGCCCTTGCCGCGCGAAATGCCGGCCTCCCGGCCCGTCAGCTCGGCCATGATGATCTTGGGATCGATGCCATAAGCAAGCATGTGGCCATGATCGCGATAACCGGTGATCACGCTGTCCTTGCCGGGCGTCAACGCCGACTGGATGCCGACCGCAACCGCTTCCTGACCGATATAGAGGTGGCAGAAGCCGCCAATCAGGCCGAGACCGTAAAGCTGCCCGGCCCGCTCCTCGAAGCGGCGGATGAGCAGCATCTGACGGTAGAATTCGAGCAGCTCTTCCTGGCTCGCGTCATAGGGATTGGGCTCACCGGGGCGCTCCCGGTTATGGTCCGCAGACGGCGCCGTGGCAGTGGATGCAGGGGCATTTTGCGCGCGTCTGGAAGCTGGCTTCGCCAATGTTTCAGGTCCTTCTCGCGTGGCTGTTACAGCCAGCTATAGGCACGGCACCGGCAGGAGCGCAATGTCCAGATAGGTTAAATGGGTGGCGAAATCTGGTTAGTCGACCGCACCCTTAGTCATTTCATTGGAACGACGACTTCATCGGGGTGCGTGACGCCGAGCTGCTTGCGGACCAGCTCGTCGACCATATCCGGATCGGCATGGCGCGGATCGAGCAGCTTCACCCGATTCTCCAGCGCGGCCTTCTGCTTGTGCAGCGCCGACAACTCGGCCTGCCGCTGCTTGAGCTGCCGGCTGTAATCGGACCAGGCGAGAATGCCGTTCGGGCCAATGATGGCATAGCCGATGAAGAGCAGGAGCAGGAAAATGGCAATGGCCGGCGTGAACGCCGAACCAAGAAGAAACCTCAATTTTGCCAGATGCGCCATGGGCCCTTGGAATCACGCCGACCGTTGCAATGCAAGCCCAAAATGAACGAATGCGACAAATTGCATTAACTTTGTAGACAAGCCGTCGGCCCGGGGGATGCGCAACGGATCGTTCGCCTCCACCCGGACCGTTAAAAACGCCTCAGCGGAAAATCGACGTTCCCGCATAATAAGCGCGGTCGCCCAGTTCTTCCTCGATACGGATGAGCTGGTTGTACTTGGCGAGCCGGTCGGAGCGCGCCAGCGAGCCGGTCTTGATCTGGCCGCAGTTCGTGGCGACCGCCAGGTCGGCAATGGTCGCGTCCTCAGTCTCACCCGAGCGGTGCGACATCACATTGGTGTAGCGCGCACGGTGGGCCATATCGACGGCGGCGAGCGTTTCGGTCAGCGAGCCGATCTGGTTGACCTTGACCAGCATGGAGTTGGCGAGTCCCTTCTCGATGCCCATGGCGAGGCGCTTGGGGTTGGTGACGAACAGATCATCGCCCACCAGCTGGCACTTGTCGCCGATCTTGTCGGTCAGGATTTTCCAGCCCTCGAAATCATCCTCGCTCATGCCGTCCTCGATCGACTTGATCGGGTAGCGCGCGACGAGGTCCGCGAGATAGTCGGCCATTTCGGCCGGGGAGAGCGTCTTGCCCTCGCCGGAGATCACATAGCTGCCATTCTTGAAAAACTCGGTCGCTGCGCAATCGAGCGCCAGCACGACATTCTCACCCGGCTTGTAACCGGCCTTCTCGATGCTCTGCATGATGAAGTCGAGCGCTTCGACCGTTGAAGCGATGTTGGGCGCAAACCCACCCTCGTCGCCCACGCCGGTCGCGAGACCCTTGTCGTGCAGGCCCTTCTTGAGCGTGTGGAAGATTTCCGAGCCGATCTGCACGGCGTGGGCGATGCTCTCCGCCCCCACCGGCATGATCATGAACTCCTGGAAGTCGATCGGATTGTCGGCATGTTCGCCGCCATTGATGATGTTCATCATCGGCACCGGCAGCACATGGGCGGAGACGCCACCGACATAGCGGTACAGCGGCAGGCCGCGCGCATCGGCAGCCGCCTTGGCCGTCGCGAGGCTTACGCCGAGAATGGCGTTGGCGCCGAGCCGCGCCTTGTTCTCCGTGCCGTCCAGCTCGATCATTGCGGCGTCGACATCGCCCTGATCCTCGGCATCCATGCCGGTGATCGCTTCGGCAATCTCGCCGTTCACTGCATCGACGGCCTGGAGAACGCCCTTGCCGAGATAGACGGACTTGTCGCCATCTCGCTTCTCGACCGCTTCATAAGCGCCGGTGGATGCGCCCGAGGGAACGGCGGCGCGACCGAAGCTGCCGTCTTCCAGCAACACGTCGACTTCCACCGTCGGGTTGCCGCGGCTGTCCAGGATCTGGCGGGCGTGAATGTCGAGAATTGCGGTCATGGCTGTGCCTTCCCCTTCCGTCTGGCAAATTATCGGCGCGGATTAGCGAGCGCACTCCCTCATGGCAATGGCGGGCGGCTCGGCTTATCTTGCTGTTTCTGTGCAATGGCGGGAACATTTGCCGCCGCAGGTCTGTTAAAGAGGGCGAGCCTTGCTATAACAGGCAAGCCTGTTCTGTATCAAAAGAGGAACCCGCCATGGCCGAGACCAATAGCACCGGAACGACCCGCAAGAGCACGTCGAAGGCGACGTCGGCGCGCAAGGCTGCATCTGATGCGACGAGCGCGAAGTCGGCTGCGCTGTCCACGGCAGCAGAGGCGCGGGGCGCGGAGACCGGATCGAGCACCGACTGGCGCGAGCAGGCCGGCGAATTTGCCGAGCAGGCTAAGGCCACCGCACGCGGTGCCGCCACGACGGCTAAGAACACGACGGGCGATGCCCTCCATGGCCTCTCGAAGCTGATCGCCGAGACCGCCGAAACCGTCGATTCCAAGCTCGGCCCGCAATATGGCGATTATGCCCGCAAGGCTGCGGAAACCGTCGCCGGCGCGGCGGACTCGCTGGACGCCAAGGATATCGACCAGCTCACCGAGGAAGCGCGCAACTTCGTGCGCAAAAGCCCTGCGGTGGCGATTGGTGCGGCGGCGGTGGTTGGCTTTGTGCTCATGCGCATGATGCGGGGCTCATCGAGTGACAGCTAAGGCTGGAAAGGCCGGCCGGCATTGATCGATGAGTGATCCCGACACCATGCACACTGCGGCGAGCACCCCGCCGGACCCTGAAGACGCGCTTGAAAAGGAGACCATTGGCGAGAGCTTTTCGCGGCTGATTGCATCGGGCCGCGAACTCGCCGAGGCGGAACTGACGTGGGCGAAGCTCAAAGCGGGACTGATTGCCGCGGCGGCCCGCCGCGCGGCGCTGTTAGGCGTCCTCGCCTTTCTGTTCGTCAGTCTGGCGCTTGTTGCGCTGGTCGCGGCGGCGGTGATTGCGCTCGCGCCCTCCGTGGGTTGGCTCGGCGCAGCTCTGATCGTGGCCGGCGTTCTCTTGCTGCTCGCTTTACTCTGCGGCCTAATGGTCAAGCGTGCCCTCTCTCCCCTCAGCAAGGCAGACCGGCCATGAGTAGTGCGCCCTCCCCTCTCGAACTGGCCGAGGCACGCCAGCGCGCGGATGGTGCGAGAGAGCGCTTCCGCTCTGCACTGGACGGGGTTCGCGAACGGTTGAGCCCGGCGCATCTGAAGGACGACGCCGTCGAAGCGGTTCAGCAGAAGGTGTCGCAGGCCAAACAGGCCGCGCGCGGAACGCTGCGTCGCCATCCCGTCCTGACGACGCTGGGCGCGACCGGTGCGGTCGGCCTTCTCTTCTGGCGCCCCGTGCGATTCATCTTGCTCTACGTGATGCGTGGTGCTTGGCTCGTCTGGTTGAATCGCGCTCTGTGGAGCCAGAAAGAGGACAGTTGATCAGACGATGACCGCCCCGAAGACGAAGAAAGGCCGCCCAACGGCTTCTACGCTTGACCAGGTGAAGGACAAGGTCGGGAGCACGCTTGCCACGGTGCGCGAGCGGGGCGAGGACGTGGTCGCTGACACGCGGGAAAAGGCCTATCGCGCGGCCAATGAAACCAACCGGATGTTTCAGGAACATCCCATCGCGGCAGTGGCCGCGGCGGCCGCAGCCGGGGCCGTCATCGCCATTTTCCTGCCCAAGCTGGCC
Organism: Sphingobium sp. B12D2B; assembly: GCF_025961775.1. NCBI lineage: Bacteria > Pseudomonadati > Pseudomonadota > Alphaproteobacteria > Sphingomonadales > Sphingobiaceae > Sphingobium > Sphingobium sp. B12D2B. The sequence continues at coordinate 1,699,467 of NZ_JAOQOH010000001.1, read as the reverse complement.
ATCGGATCAGCTGCGGGCAAGGCCGGGCGCGCCGCGCAGCGCGCTGTGCGCAACTCCGGGGCGCGTCAGGCCGCGCAGACCATGTTCGCCAATCTTGCAAAGACGGAAAAGGCCGCGCTTCAAACGGCGGCGGTCGAAGCCGCCCGCCTGATCGGCAAGCGCATCAAGAAGCCGCGTTCGGACAAGAAATCGGACGCCTAGGATCGCAAGGCCAGTGTCGCCATTCTTGGCAGAACCGGCCGAGGCTGCTAGCAATCGACAACGCCCAGGCGCCTCTTGCCGGGCATAAATCCGGAGCACTTTCTTGAGCCTCATGCACCTCGTGATGGGCGGTCGCGTCAAAGACCCGCAGAAACTCGAATTCGAAGATCTGAATGCCATCGACATCGTCGGCATCTTCCCGAACTATGCGAGTGCCGAAGCGGCCTGGCGCGGCGCGGCTCAGCGGACCGTGGACGATGCGGAAATGCGCTATGTGATCGTCCATCTGCATCGCTTGCTCGATCCGAGCGCGGATGATGCCGAGGATCACGCCCACTGACGGACTGGCTCGGCTGGCGGTGCTATACCAGCTTTAGCACGCTTCCGTCAGGACGCCCGGAACCGTCGGGCCAGCAGGGGGCGCGCGAGCATCAGACCGGCGATGAAACCGCCGATATGGGCGCCCACGGCGATCCCGCCGAAGAAACTGTCGAACCCGCCGGCCAGCGCGATCAGCAATTGCAGGATGGTCCACGCCGCGCCAAGCCAGACCATGCGGACGATATAGGCCGGCACGGGCCCGATCGCCTTCACGCCGCGCTGGCTGTAAATGAACGCATAGGTTCCGAGCACGGCGGAAATCGCGCCGCTTGCGCCGATCATCGGCACCCAGCCCTCCCCTTGCGCATAAAAGAAGCTCGAAAGCCACTGCCCGAGCGCTGCGGCATAGGCGCCGACGACATAGATCACCACGAGCCGGCCTGGACCGAGCAGATTTTCAACGAAGCGGCCGCAGAAGATCAGCATCAGCACATTGAAGGCCAGATGCATCCATCCTCCATGCAGCAGCGTGGCGGTGAGCGGCGTGATCCACAGCGGCAGCCATGGCACGTTGAAGGTCAGCGCTTCGGACGACGAGAGCAACGTGACGCGCTCGGAAATGAACCCGGCAATCAGCGCCGCTCGCCCCATCTCCCCGGTGAGATACAACGGCAGAAAGACGATAACGATGATCGCCGCCAGAATGTTGGTCGCCGGACCTTTGGGAAGCTGCATCGCGATGTCAGCCGGCTGCGGCGCGAACCGACAGCGTGAACGCTGCCGGTGCGGCAACCAGAAAAGACATAATCATGGCGCGACTGCGGATCAGATGAATTCGATCTTGTTGACCAGATAGAACTTGTCGCCGGACGGCACCGTCACCTCGACATCCTCGCCGACCTGACGGCCGATGAGGGCGCGGCCAAGCGGGCTGTTATAGCTGATCATGCCCAGCTTCGCGTCAGCCTCGGCCTGGCCGACGATCTGATAGCGCACCGGCTTGTCATCCTCGTCCAGCAAGGTGACCGTGGCGCCGAAGATGATCTTGTCGCCAGACAGCGTCGTGGGATCGATAACCTGCGCGCGGGAAAGCTTGTCTTCCAGATCGGCGATGGTCGCCTCGACCTGGCCCTGACGCTCTTTGGCGGCGTGATATTCGGCGTTTTCCGAAAGATCGCCATGGGCGCGTGCCTCCTCGATCGCATCCACGATCTTGGGACGCTCGGCCTTGAGCGCGCGGAGCTGGTCGGTCAGCTTGTCATAACCGACTTGCAGCATCGGCATCTTCTCAACGGTCGCCATCTCGACTCCCTATTTCCAGCGCAACAATGCGCGAACTCCCTAGTCCGCCGGGGATCCGGTCGGCCCGCAACTGATTTCTTGTGTTCTGGAAGATCAGTCGTGCGACGCCTGATAATAGGATTGCAGCGACTTCACTTCAAGAGGACGCGCACGCAAAGCCTCAATTGCGTCCACAGCAGCCAGACTTGCCGCCGCGGTCGTGAAGCTCGGCACCTTGCCGCGCAACGCGCTCGTGCGGATCGCCTTGCTGTCCTTGAGCGACTGCCAGCCTTCCGTGGTGTTGAAGATCAGGTCCACTTCGCCATCTGCAATGCGATCCACAATATGCGGACGGCCCTGCGCGACCTTGTTCACCTTCTCCACCGGCAGGCCGTTCTCCGCGAGGAAATCGGCCGTTCCACCGGTTGCGACGATCTTGAAACCGAGATCGGCAATCTTGCGGGCCCCGGGCAGGATCACGCTCTTGTCGCTATCCTTAACGGAGATGAAGACCGTCCCCTGCTTGGGCAGCACCGTGCCCGCGCCGATCTGCGCCTTGGCGAAAGCAGTCGCGAAATCGCTGTCGATGCCCATGACCTCGCCGGTCGACTTCATCTCCGGGGAAAGGACCGGATCGACGCCGGGGAAGCGATTGAACGGGAACACGGCTTCCTTGACCGCAATATGGCGGATCGCATTGCGGTCGATCTTCGGCAGGCTCGCGAGCTTCTCGCCGGCCATCACCCGCGCGGCGATCTTGGCGATCGGCGTGCCGATGGCCTTCGCCACGAACGGCACCGTGCGCGAGGCGCGCGGATTGACCTCGATGAGGTAGACCAGCCCATCCTTGACCGCGAACTGGATGTTCATGAGGCCCCGCACGGAGAGCGCGCGGGCCAGCACATCGGCCTGCCGCTCGATCTCGGCGATGAGATAATCGGGCAGGCTGTAAGGCGGCAGCGAGCAAGCGCTATCACCGGAGTGAACGCCGGCTTCCTCGATATGCTGGAGCACGCCGGCGACGACGACATCCTCACCATCGCACAGCGCATCGACGTCAACCTCAACGGCATCGCGCAGATACTGGTCGATCAGCACCGGCGAGTCGCCCGAGACCTGCACCGCCGTGGCGATATATTCCTCGAGCTGCGCCTGGCCATCGACGATCTCCATCGCCCGGCCACCCAGCACGTAGCTCGGGCGCATCAGCACCGGGTAGCCGATGCGATTGGCCACCGCGATGGCTTCTTCCCGGCTGCGGGCGATGCCATTGGCCGGCTGTAGCAGGCCCAGTTTCTCGATCAGCGCCGCGAACCGCTCGCGATCTTCGGCAAGGTCGATGGCATCCGGCGAGGTGCCGAGGATGGGAATGCCGGCCTCTTCCAGTGCCTGCGCCAGCTTGAGCGGGGTCTGCCCGCCGAACTGCACGATCACTCCAACAAGCTCGCCCTTCGACTTCTCGACATGCAGGATCTCCAGCACGTCTTCCGCCGTCAGCGGCTCGAAATATAGCCGGTCGGACGTATCATAATCGGTGCTCACCGTCTCCGGATTGCAGTTGATCATGATCGTCTCATAGCCCGCATCTTCCAGCGCGAAGCAGGCGTGGCAGCAGCAGTAATCGAACTCGATGCCCTGGCCGATGCGGTTGGGTCCGCCGCCCAGGATCACGACCTTGCGCCGGTCGCTCGGCTGGCTCTCGTCCTCCGGCTCGCCGAAGCTCGGCGCCTCATAGGTCGAGTACATATAAGGCGTCTTGGCCTCGAACTCGGCCGCGCAGGTGTCGATCCGCTTGAACACCGGACGCACGCCGAGCTTGTGGCGCAGCGCGCGCACCTCCTTCTCGGTGACGCCGCCAGTCATCGCCACCACCGCATCGCGGACGAGACCCGAGCCGCGCTTTATCGCGTTGTCCATGCCACCGGGGATGTTGGCCGACTGCAGCGCCAGCCAGGCAAGGCGCTTGTCCGAGAAGCCCATGGACTTGAGCTTGCGCATGGCCTCCGCATCGCGCGGCAGGCCATTGGCGAGCACGCCCTTCTCGGCCTCGACGATCTCGGCAAGGCGCTGCAGGAACCAGGGGTCGAACTTGGCGACGGCATGGATTTCATCCACGCTCAGCCCCTCACGCAGCGCCTGTGCTGCGATCAGCAGCCGGTCCGGGGTCGGCTGACCCAGCGCCGCAACGATCTGCTCCTTGGGCGCCCCGACCAGATGATCGACCTGATTGAAACCGGCGAGGCCTGTCTCGAGTCCGCGCAGAGCCTTCTGCATGGATTCGTGAATATTGCGGCCAATTGCCATCACTTCGCCGACGGACTTCATGGCGGTTCCGAGCAGCGGCTCGGCGCCCTTGAACTTCTCGAAGGCAAAGCGCGGGATCTTCGTCACCACATAATCGATGGTCGGTTCGAAGCTCGCCGGCGTCACGCCGGTGATGTCATTGGTGATCTCGTCCAGCGTGTAGCCCACCGCCAGCTTGGCCGCGACCTTGGCGATCGGGAAGCCGGTGGCCTTGGAAGCCAGCGCCGATGAGCGCGACACGCGCGGGTTCATCTCGATGACGATCAGCCGCCCATCCTTGGGATTGACTGCGAACTGTACGTTGGAACCACCTGTTTCCACGCCGATTTCGCGCAGCACCGCAATGCTGGCGTTGCGCATGATCTGATATTCCTTGTCGGTCAGCGTCAGCGCCGGCGCGACGGTGATGGAGTCGCCCGTGTGGACGCCCATCGGATCGACATTCTCGATCGAGCAGATGATGATGCAGTTGTCCGCGCGGTCGCGAACCACTTCCATCTCATATTCCTTCCAACCGAGCAGCGATTCCTCGATCAGCACTTCGGTGGTCGGCGACGCATCGAGACCGGTGGTCACGATGCGCACGAACTCTTCCTTGTTGTAGGCGACGCCGCCGCCGGTGCCGCCCATGGTGAAGCTGGGGCGGATGATCGCCGGCAGGCCGGTGAATTCCAGCGCGGCCATGGCTTCGTCCATGGTGTGCGCGATGCGCGACCGGGCGCTCTCAAGGCCGATCTTGTCCATCGCGTCGCGGAATTTGAGCCGGTCTTCGGCCTTGTCGATCGCCTCGGCATCGGCGCCGATCATCTGCACGCCGTATTTCTCCAGCGTGCCATCGTTGAACAGCGCCAGAGCCGTGTTCAGCGCAGTCTGCCCGCCCATCGTCGGCAGGATCGCGTCAGGGCGCTCCTTCTCGATGATCTTGGCGACGATCTCCGGCGTGATCGGCTCGATATAGGTCGCATCGGCCATTTCCGGATCGGTCATGATCGTCGCGGGATTGGAGTTGACCAGAATGATCCGGTAGCCCTCTTCCTTCAGCGCCTTGCAGGCCTGCGTGCCCGAATAATCGAACTCGCACGCCTGGCCGATGATGATCGGGCCAGCGCCGACGATGAGGATCGAGGAGATGTCTGTTCTTTTTGGCATTATTTGTTCCGAGCCTCGTTCCCGGTGGAACCGATTTGAAGATCCTTGCGCGATCGCACCTTGTCGAGCGCGCATTGAAGGGCATTGGTCTCGCTGACCGATGGCAGGGCCTCGCGTCGCAGCATGTCAAAGCTCACCCTATCCGTGCCATGAGCCACCAGCCGGACGACCTGATCGGCGCGGCAGGTGGCGACCATATGATCGAGCTGACGCTGCAACTGGCCCTGATCGCCCGCCGCGCCCGCCGCAAGGAGCGCGAGCGCAATCACGCCAGCCCCTCCACGAACCGCTGGAACAGGTAGAAGCTGTCCTGCGGTCCCGGCGAGGCTTCGGGGTGATACTGCACGGCGAAAGCCGGCTTGTCCGTAAAGGCGATGCCGCAGTTGGAGCCGTCGAACAGGCTCACATGGGTCTCGACGACATTGCCCGGCAGCGTGGCGGTATCGACCGCAAAGCCGTGGTTCATCGAGGTGATTTCCACCACGCCGTCTTCCAGCCGCTTGACCGGGTGATTGGCGCCGCGGTGGCCCTGATGCATCTTGGTGGTCTTCGCACCGGCGGCCAGCGCGAGCAGCTGATGACCAAGGCAGATGCCGAAGATCGGCACATTCTCGTCGAGCAGCTTGCGGATCACCGGCACGGCATAGTCCGCTGTCGCCGCCGGATCGCCGGGACCATTGGAGAGGAACACACCGGCGGGGTTGAGCGCCTTGATCTGATCGTAGGAAGCCGTGGCCGGAAGCACCGTGACCTTCGCACCGGCCTTAACGAGGTTGCGGAAAATATTGTCTTTCGCGCCGAAATCCATGGCGACGACATGGGGCCGCTCGCCCGCTTCCATCGCCTCATAGCCAAAGCCGAGGCGCCAGGCGCCGCCGGTCCACTCCCGCTGCGCGCCCGTCACCTCGATGGCGAGATCCATGCCTTCCAGGCCCGGCCAGGCCTTTGCCTTCTCATGAAGCGCTGCGAGATCGAACTGGCCCTGCGGATTATGGGCGATCACCGCATTGGGCGCGCCCTTCTCGCGGATCAGGCGGGTCAGGGCACGCGTATCAACACCGGCAAGACCGATCCGGCCATTCGCCTTCAGCCAGGCACCGAAGGGCTGGACGTTGCGGAAGTTGGATGGCGCAGTCACATCCTCACGCACAATGCACCCAAGCGCCCAGGGCTGCTGGCATTCGACGTCCTCAGCATTGGTACCGACATTGCCGATATGCGGGAAGGTGAAGGTGATGATCTGCCCGGCAAAGCTCGGGTCGGTCATGATTTCCTGATAGCCGGTCATCGCTGTGTGGAAGCACAGCTCGCCGACCGCTTCGCCCTCGGCACCGAATCCGCGCGCGAAGACGACGGTGCCATCGGCTAGAACCAATACCCCCGTCGCTCCTTTGGGCACGGTCGGGTATTTGGCATTCGCCATGGCTGTCTGGTCCTTCGCTTTTTGCTTTCTGGCAGGCGCCCCAAGCGCCCGGCTAAACGGCCGGCTCACTATGGGTTCGCATCTGCACGGTCAATCTATTAAAAAAACGGGAGCGCCGCTATATCTGTTCCTTTCCCGCAAGGTGACTCGGAGATTACGTGATGATTCGCGACGGCATCAAGGCTGCCCAGATCGAGGCGATGAAGGCCGGCGACAAGGCGCGGCTGGCCGCTGTGCGCCTGATCCTGGCCAAGCTGAAGGACCGCGACATCGAACTGCGCACCGCCGCCAGCACGCCCGATGACGACGTGATTGTGGTCGATGTGCTCCAGAAGATGGTCAAGCAGCGCCGCGAATCGATCACCATGTTCGAGCAAGGCGGTCGCACCGAACTGGCCGCGCAGGAGCAGGCCGAGCTGGAGGTGATCGAAGGCTTCCTGCCCAATCAGATGAGCGTGGACGAAACCCGCGCCGCGATCGAGGCGATCAAGGTTGAAGTGGGTGCGTCGTCGGTGAAGGACATGGGCAAGGTGATGGCCGTGCTCAAGGAGCGCCACGGGACGGTACTGGACATGAGCAAGGCCAGCGGCCTGGTAAAGGCAGCGCTGGGGTGATTGGGGGAGAATTCCCTCCTCCCTCTCTTTCATCGCTCGCCCTTCCTCCGTTCGTGTCGAGCGAAGTCGAGACACGGCCAGCCAAGCGCAAGGTGTCTCGACTTCGCTCGACACGAACGGGGAGTATTCGGCACGAACGGTTAGGGGATACGGATGGCCTTTTGGACATATATCCTGCGCTGCCGTGATGGCCGATATTACACGGGGCACACGGATGACCTTGAACGCCGCATGGGCGAGCATCAGACGGGCGGTTTCTGCGCGTTTACGACCGCACGCCGCCCTGTGACATTGATCTGGTCGGAGAGCTTCGGATCGCGTGGCGAAGCGTTGCAGGCGGAACTGATCGTGAAAAAATGGTCGCGCGCCAAGAAGGAGGCTTTGGCTAGCGGGGACTGGGAACGGCTCTCCCATTTTGCGCGTCCGCCTTCGGAACGTGTCTCGACTTCGCTCGACACGAACGGAGGTTTAGGGGCACGTGGAGGGGAGCAGCTCGGTACTCATGGGCCTATGCCATGAGCCTCACCCCGCAATGGCTGGACGAACTCCGCGCCCGCACCACCCTCTCCACGCTCATCGGCAAGACGATCAAGGTCCAGAAGGCCGGGCGCGAATACAAGGCGTGCTGTCCCTTCCACAATGAGAAGACGCCCAGCTTCACGATCAACGACGAGAAGGGCTTCTACCATTGCTTTGGCTGCGGGGCGCATGGCGATGCGATCCGCTGGATGACGGATCAGCGCGGCCTGCCCTTCCTGGATGCGGTCAAGGAGCTTGCTGCTGCAGCCGGCATGGAGGTACCCGCGCCCGATCCGCGTGCCGCCAAGCGGGCCGAGCAGGCGAAATCGCTGCATGACGTGACCGCCGCGGCGCAGAACTGGTTTGAGGATCAGCTTGGCGGCCTCGATGGCGCCGAGGCGCGCGCCTATCTGCATAAGCGCGCGCTGACGGACGCGACCCGCCGGGCCTTTGGGCTGGGTTTCGCGCCGGATAGTCGCGGCAAGCTCAAGACCGCGCTGCGAGACTTCCCCGAAGACATGCTGGTCGAGGCCGGCATGCTCATCCGGCCGGAAGACAGCGAACGAGACAGTTACGATCGTTTTCGCGGGCGGCTGATGATCCCGATCCGCGACCAGCGCGGGCGGGTGATCGCCTTTGGCGGGCGGATTCTGGGCCAGGGCGAGCCCAAATATCTCAACTCCCCCGAGACGCCGCTGTTCGACAAGGGTCGCACGCTCTTCAACCTCGACAAGGCGGCGCCTGCCGCGCGCAACGCGGGCCGGATCATCGTCGTCGAGGGCTATATGGACGTGATCGCCATTGCCCAGGCCGGCATTGCCGAGGCTGTGGCGCCGCTCGGCACGGCGCTGACGGAGGCGCAGATAGAGAAATTGTGGAGCATGGTCGACACGCCGATCCTCTGCTTCGATGGCGATAGTGCCGGGCAGCGTGCGGCGATCCGTGCCGCCCACCGCGCTTTGCCGCTGCTGCGCCCCGGTCACAGCCTTGCTTTTGCGACGCTGCCGGCCGGGCAGGATCCTGATGATCTGTTGCGGGCCGAGGGGCTTCAAGCCTTCGAGGCTGTGCTCGCAAGCTCGATCCCGCTGGCGGACCTCATGTGGAGCAGCGAGCATGATGCCGCGCCGCTGGCCACGCCGGAAGAACGCGCTGGCCTCAAGCAGCGTCTCAATGCGCTCGCCGCCACAATCGCCGATAGCGACATCCGGGCGCTCTATTCTCGCCTGTTCAAGGAGCGTTACGACGCGCTGTTCTTCGCGCCGCGCGCCGCGTCCAACGCCCGCTTCGAGGGGCGATCGGCCAGTCGCGGGGGCGGCACGATGAAGGGTGGCCGCTGGATCGCCCCGCCCCCACCGGCCACGCAGGACGCGAAGGCGATCCGCGAAACCGGCGGAGACATGCTGCTTTTACGCGCCGTTCTGGCCGGCCTCCTGCGCTTTCCGGGCGAGATCCTCGTCCACCGTGAGGCACTGGACAGCCTGTCGCCGCCCGACTCCGGGCTGGCAAAGTTGCTCGATGCTCTGCTCAAAGCGGCCGATCGCCAAGAAACTGTTGAAACCGAGGCGCTCCTTACCATATTGGGCAGCACTGAGCTGTATAATATGGCGAAGGGGTTGCTCCGCGCCGACGCGCTGCATTTCACCTTCACCCAGGCCGAAGCCGACGGATGGCGTGCACAGCGCGATCTGGCGGAAGCCATCGGGGTGCTGGTGGCGATGCCGCGAATCGAAGCGGAGCTGGCGGCGGCGACGAGAGCGATGGCGGAGAATCTGGACGAGGCGAGTTTCGCCCGCCAGCAAGCCCTGCGCAAGCTCAAGGAAGATCTGGCGGCACGAGCCGCCGAGCTGGCCCAACCCCTCGAAGAGTGAATAACTGGCCCGCGCGGCACCGCGCTTGGCCCGGAGCAAGGCAACGCATGGCGACGAAGATCAATGGAAACGCTGGAAACCCGGAGAGTGGCGAAGAAGGCGGCGATGCCCCCCTTCTCGATCTCAACGAAGCGTCCATCAAAAAGCTGATCGCCCGTGCCAAGAAGCGTGGCTACATCACCTATGACGAGCTGAACAGCGCCCTCCCGCAAGGCGAGATGTCCTCCGACCAGATCGAGGACATCACCTCGGCGCTTAGCGACATGGGCATCAACATCGTCGAGAACGAAGAACAGGGCGATGACGGCGAAGAGCAGCCCGAATCCGAAGTCGAGTCCATCGACAATAATTCGGACGAGGAAGATGGCTCCGGCAATGTCGCCGAGAAGAAGCAGACGACGACCGACCGCACCGACGACCCCGTGCGCATGTACCTGCGCGAAATGGGCGCGGTGGAACTGCTCAGCCGCGAGGGCGAGATTGCCATCGCCAAGCGCATCGAGGCCGGTCGCGACACCATGATCCTCGGCCTCTGCGAGAGCCCGACGACGTTCAACGCGATCATCGGCTGGTCGACCGCGCTCAACAATGGCGAGATGCAGTTGCGCGAGATCCTCGATCTCGACGCGATGCTTTCCAAAGACCCGGCGCCGGAAAGCCTGTCGGAAGACGGCGAAGACGACGATGGCGAGATTTCCGAAAAGACCGCCGGTCCCTCGTTCAAGGACGAGGACGAGGTGAAGGACGAGCCGGAAGCCGACGGCGACGACGATGATTCCATGGTCGAACGCCGCACGGCGCGCCAGGAAGAGGACGACGAGGAGGATAACACCCTCTCGCTCGCCGCGATGGAAGAGCTGCTCAAGCCCGCTGCGCTCGAAAAGTTCGCCAACATCACCGAGCTGTATGGCAAATTCGGCAAGATTCAGCAGGCCCGGCTGGTCGCGCTCGGCAATGGCATGGAATTCCCGGCCAAGGACGAAGCGACCTATCACAAGCTGCGCGAAGACCTGACGGCAGAAGTCGAGAGCGTCCAGTTCCACCAGCAAAAGATCGAATATCTCGTCGATCAGCTTTACGCCTTCAACCGGCGCCTGACGACGCTGGGCGGCCAGATGCTGCGCCTCGCCGAGCGCCACAAGGTGCCGCGCAAGGACTTCCTCGACCAGTATGTCGGCCAGGAGCTGGACGATGGCTGGCTGGAGAAGGTCAGCAAGCTCGACAAGAAGTGGGCGGCCTTTGCGGCCAATGAGGTTGATGCTGTCGAGCGCATTCGGGCGGAAGTCTCCGAGATCGCGCAGTCGACCGGCACGTCCCTGCCCGAGTTCCGTCGCATCGTGAACATGGTGCAAAAGGGCGAGCGCGAGGCGCGCATTGCGAAGAAGGAGATGGTCGAGGCCAATCTCCGCCTCGTGATTTCCATCGCCAAGAAGTACACCAATCGCGGCCTGCAGTTCCTGGATCTCATCCAGGAGGGCAATATCGGCCTGATGAAGGCGGTGGATAAGTTCGAATATCGCCGCGGCTACAAGTTCAGCACCTATGCGACTTGGTGGATCCGCCAGGCGATCACCCGTTCAATCGCCGATCAGGCGCGCACCATCCGTATTCCGGTGCACATGATCGAGACGATCAACAAGCTGGTCCGCACCAGCCGCCAGTTCCTCCACGAGCAGGGCCGCGAGCCCACGCCGGAGGAAATGGCCGAGCGCCTGAGCATGCCGCTCGAGAAGGTGCGCAAGGTGATGAAGATCGCCAAGGAGCCGATCTCGCTCGAAACGCCGATTGGCGACGAGGAAGATTCGCACCTCGGCGACTTCATCGAGGACAAGAACGCGATCATCCCGGTCGACGCCGCGATCCAGGCCAACCTCAAGGAAACGGTCACCCGCGTGCTGGCAAGCCTCACCCCGCGTGAGGAGCGCGTGCTGCGCATGCGCTTCGGCATCGGCATGAACACCGATCACACGCTGGAAGAAGTCGGCCAGCAATTCTCGGTGACGCGCGAACGTATCCGCCAGATCGAGGCCAAGGCGCTGCGCAAGCTCAAGCACCCGAGCCGCAGCCGCAAGATGCGCAGCTTCCTGGACCAGTAAGGTCCGAAATCAGATCAGGCGGCGGAGGCGTTGCGCGCTTCCGCCGCCTTTTTCGTGCGCGCATTACCTGCCAGCGCCAAGAACCTTAGCACGTCTGCGCGACCGAGCTAATACTCTGAAATAAAACAGGCTCGCGTTGCTTGGTTGGAGCGTTTTCAACATCTTGTTAACTTCCTGCGCGTTACATCGCGGCGGGGAAAATTGCCGGCCTGTCGGTTCGGCATTCTGAGGCTTGATATGGACCCGCGCCCGCTTGATTTCGTTGAGACCGGCCTTTCCGCCCGAGTGCTTGCGCTTGTGGAGAGCGAAGGGTCCGCGACACATTCTTACTGCGCGCCCGTGCTGGCCGGCGAGCGGATATCCTTTGCGCGGCACTCGGCGGACTTTGCGGACTTCATCCACCTTCTCGTCCTGCTCCACGGCCAGATCCCGGGCGTTGTCGATCACGCTGCCGTTCACACAGCAGAGCCGGTCGCCCGCGATTGGCTGATCCGCTCGACCAGCGCCTTCGCCGAAGAGCGCGACTATATGCATCGCCTCTGCGCCGCCGCAGGGCCAGTGCCGAGCACGCCGCGCCATAGTGAGGCGACTGCGGCCATCGCCCAGCAAAGCCACGCGATTGAGATGCTTGCCCAGTCGGAACGGCGCGGTTGCGCGCTCGGCACGGCGATTACGCTGGTGCTGGAATGGCAGGCCATCCGCAAGATTCTCGACGTCGGCGCGCTCAGCCTCGGCATTGAGCCGGCCGAAACCACCCTCCCCAGCCAGTCTGACACGGTGGCTCTGCTGGACGACCTTCCCCAGGTCGAGCGCTTCTCGCGTGCCGTGCAATTCGGCGCCGATCAGTTGCTCGTGCAGCATCGCGGCATGTGGAACCTGCTCAAGGCCAGGGCCGGCGCGCGACAGAGCAGCCAGTAAGATCGAGTGAACGCCGGGCTTATGCTGGCGTGGTCTTTCTCCTGCTCATCACCGAGCCCATGCTGGCGGCCACCACCATTGCGATCCCGGCGAGTTGGATGGCGCTGAGGCGTTCGCCCAGCATGAACAGCCCAGCCAGAACGGCGAAGGCCGGTTCGAGACTGGTCAGCACCGCAAAGTTACGGGCGGGCAACCTGGGCAACGCATAAAGCTCCAGCGACAAGGGAATGGCTGCGGACAGGATCGCCACCAGCAGCGCGAGCGGAAGCAAGGCGGGCGCGAAGAGCCCCACCCCGTTCTGCATCATGCCCACCGGTACGACGAGAAGCGCGGCCACGCAGAGCGACAAGGCCGCACCTCCAGCGCCGAATGATGTGGCCACCCTGCGGCCGCACAGGATGTAGCCTGCCCAGCAGGCAGCAGCGATGAGCGCGAACAACAGTCCCACCGGTTCCAGCGCGCCTTTTGCGCCATCGGCACCCACCAGGCACCAGATGCCGAGGCCCGCCAGCGCGACCCAGAACAAGTGGAGGGCACGCTTCGCCATGCAGGCGGCGAGCGTCAATGGCCCTAGAGACTGGATGGAGATTGCGATGCCCAGCGGCAGGTGCGCGATGGCGAGGTAGAAAAAGAGAATAGCCCCCGCAACGCAGGTACCTAGGCCAAGCAGCGCCAGCCAGTCCGGCCGCGCAGGCCACGCCCGCCACGGCCGGACCAACACCAGCAGAATCAGCGCCGCGAACAAGATGCGCAGGGCTGACGCGCCGATCGGCCCGACCGAGGGATACAGCCCCTTGGCGAAAGCCGCCCCGAATTGGAAACAAGCCGTCGAACCCACCACAGCCAGCACCGGCAACAGCGCCAGCCCCGCCGCCGGTTCTGGGCCACCCTTCATCCTCCCACCGCTCAGTAAAGCAGATGGGCCGCGCGGGTCTCCGCCCAGGCACGTTCGTCAGCCCCGGCAATATCATCCAAGTCCGCCGCCGTCGCGGCGCCGTCATCCACCCACTCGCGCAGCAAGGGCGATCCATTGATGACGTCTATGGGCAGCTTGCCAAGCTCATACTCATAGGGAAAATCGCGCCAGAGCGGATAGTCCGGGTACAGTGCCCGGATCGCCTTGAAGGCCAGTGCCTGCACCCGCCATGGGCGGAAGGCGTGGTGCACGTAAGCCGGCCCTTCGGCGTGGATATGGACGCCGGCGCACAAGGCGCCGACATGCTTGTGAAAGGTCGGCTCGAACCAGCAGTCGCGCAGGATGCATCCTGCCAGCCAGTGCGACGCCAGCGCCTGCATCTTGCCGATCACCTTGCGCGCGTCGATATCGGGCGCGCCGAACAGCTCCAGCGGGCGGGTGGTGCCGCGCCCTTCCGATAGCGTCGCGCCTTCCAGCATCACCGTCCCGGCATAACAGCGGGCCATGTTGAGATTGGGCGCGTTGGGACTGGGATTGACCCAGATGCGCTCAGTGGGCCAGCCGAAGCCCGGCGCCGCCTCGGGCGCGTAGCCCTGCATCGCGATTACGCGATAATCCACGTTCAGCCCGAAATGTGCGATGAACCAGTGCCCCAGCTCGCCCATGGTGAGGCCATGGCGCATGGGCATCGGCCCGGCACCGACAAAGCTCTCCCAGCCTGACCTCAGCGTCAGACCCTCGATGGGCCGCCCGGCGGGATTGGGCCGGTCCAGCACCCACACGCTCTTGCCGGCCTTTTCCGCCGCTTCGAGCAGATAGAGCAAAGTCGTCACGAAGGTGTAGATGCGACACCCCAGATCCTGCAGGTCGACGAGGAATATGTCGGCCGAGTCCATCATCTGCGCCGTCGGCCGGCGGACCTCGCCATAAAGGCTGAACACCGGGATGCCGTGAGCAGGATCGATGAAATCCGGCGATTCCATCATATTGTCCTGCTTGTCGCCCCGCAGGCCATGCTGCGGCCCCATGGCGGCGGTCAGCCGGATGTCGCCACAGGCCGCCAGTGCATCGAGCGCGTGGGTGAGGTCCGCGGTGACGGAAGCTGGATGCGCCAGCAGACAGATGCGCTGGCCGGCAAGCGGTGCACGCAGCGCGGGGTCGGCCAGCAAGCGATCGAGACCGGTGAGAAAGCTCATGCCCGGTCCACTGGCGGAAGCCGCAGCGCGAAGCAATCCCGGTGGTGAAAGTCTGGCCGTCCGGGTGGATGCGCCAGCGCCCAATAGCTCAGAGAGCCGTTCGCCTCCTCAATGACCGCGCTGGCGCCGATCGGCCCTGATCGATCCCACACCAGCGCGTCTTCGGGAAGGCGGATGGACAGCGACAGCCGCTCGGCATCTGCCGCCTGCAGGATACGCGGCGCGGGTATCTCGAAAGGCCTCATACCGGTGCGATAATGGTCGAAATGATAGGCCGCGAAGGCGCCGGAGGGCGAGAAATTATACTCGGCATAGGCATCATCGTCCTGCGCCACGAACAGCTCGAAGCAGGTGGTGCGCCATAGCTCATCGGTATGAATGCCTGGTGCGGCCTCGGGCAGACGCAGATCGGCAATCCGGCCCATGGCCACGAAGCCGATCTCCCAACCATGATCGTCGGTCAGCTCAATCTGCATGCCCAGCGCCGCCAGCGCATCGCAGGGCGTATCCGGATGGCAGACCAGAGCGGCGCGGGCCAAAATACTACTCATCCTTCCCATCCCATGCTAAGCGCCCCCGCGTTTCAATAACCCCGCGCTTCCCAAAGGGCGATCATGACAAGCTACAAGTCCGACCTGCTGAACCTGCTCGAAGAGCGGGGCTATATCCACCAGATTACTGACGCAAGCGCGCTGGATGCGCTCGCCGCCAGGCAGGTCGTTCCGGGTTATATCGGCTTTGATCCCACCGCGCCCTCGCTCCATGTCGGCTCGATGGTGCAGATCATGCTGCTGCGTCGCATGCAACAGACCGGCCACAAGCCCATCGTGCTGATGGGTGGTGGGACCGGCAAGGTTGGCGACCCCAGCTTCAAGGATGAAGCGCGCAAGCTGATGACCGTCGAGACGATCAACAGCAACATCGCTTCCATCAAGACGGTGTTCGAGAACTTCCTGACCTTCGGCGATGGTCCCACGGACGCGATCATGGCCGACAATGCCGAGTGGCTAGACGCGCTCGAATATCTGCCGTTCCTGCGGGATTACGGCCAGCACTTCTCGGTCAACCGGATGCTCAGCTTCGATTCGGTCAAGCTGCGGCTGGATCGCGAGCAGTCGCTGAGCTTCCTGGAGTTCAATTACATGATCCTCCAGGCCTATGACTTCCTCGAGCTTTCCCGTCGGGCAGGTTGCCGGCTGCAAATGGGCGGATCGGACCAGTGGGGCAATATCGTCAACGGCATCGAGCTTTCGCGCCGGGTGGATGGCACGGAAGTCTACGGCGTCACCACGCCGCTCATCACCACAGCCGACGGCGGCAAGATGGGCAAGACGATGGCGGGCGCCGTCTGGCTGAACGAGGCGATGCTGCCGCATTTCGACTATTGGCAGTTCTGGCGGAACACCGACGATCGCGATGTCGGGCGGTTCCTGCGCCTGTTCACCGATGTGCCGATGGACGAAATCCGGCGGCTCGAAGCGCTGCAAGGCGCGGAGATCAACGAAGCGAAGAAGATCCTCGCCAATGAGGCTACGGCGCTTTGCCGTGGCCGGGCCGCTGCGGATGGCGCTGCCGAAACCGCCCGCCTCACCTTCGAGCAAGGCGCGGCGGCGGCTGCGGATTTGCCGACCGTCCACGTCTCGGAAGGCAGCATCGCCCTGGTCACGGCCCTCACCCAGGCCGGGCTGGCCGCCTCCAATGGCGAGGCGCGCCGCAAGATTGCCGAAGGCGCCGTCCGCGTCGACGACGAGCCGGTACGCGACGAAAAGCATCTGATCGAGATTGGCGGGACGCCGGTGAAGCTCAGCCTCGGCAAGAAGCGGCACGCTCTGCTCAGCCGCTAAGCTGCCGGAGCGGGGCGTTCGCGCCTCGATTACGCCGAGTTTATCAGATGTTTACCGGTGACTGACAGGATCAGACTCCGACTGGGAGTCTGATCCATGACGTTTGCCTTCTCGATGGACGAGCCGCGCCGCTACGAACGGGACGCCGTGGAAAGCCCCGTGCAGATCTGGGGGGGCACCCTCCCGCCATCGCCGGCCGTGCTCATCAACATTTCGCCGAGCGGCTGCATGATCCGCTGCGATCAACTGGTGTCGATCGGCGAAAGCCTCACCATCGATGTGCCGCAGATCGGCATGTTGCGGGGGCGCGCGATCTGGGCGAACAGTGCGCGCCTCGGTGTCGAATTCGAGTCAGCGATCGCGGACAAGGAGTATGACATCATGCTCCTGCGGCTGAAGGGCCCCGATCATCCCGGCCGCTGACCCTCGCGCCAGCCGCGCTGGAGCCTGAACGATGGGCGACGAAGCATGGAGCCGGGCTGTCCGATCCGAGCTGAGTCACAGCCGGCGCCGCGTCGTTTCACGCGACGCCATCTCCTTCCAGACCCATGTATCCCGGCCGCGCGGCACGGACCCCATCGAGGTCGAGCTGATCGACTTTTCGGTCTGGGGATTTCAAGCCCGCTGCGGTTTCGCACGCTTCGAGCGCGGCGAACCGGTCGCCCTTCGCTTGCCGCTCATCACCACGCAGGATGCGCAAATCCGCTGGAGCCTGCGGGGATGCTTTGGCGCGCAATTCCTCCAGCCTATCGATGCGCGGGCCTATCTCGATATTCTGGCACGCATCACCCGGCCACAGACCGACGGCTGACGCTCAGCCGCTGGCGAGCAGACTGATCGCCGCATCGCGCTCGAACAGATAAAGGCACAGCCGCGCGGCCTGTCCGCGCGGGGAGGCCAGCCCGCCATCGCGGTCCATGAGCAGACGGGCATCGTCATGCGCGGCATCCAGCAGCGATTGGATCTGTTCCGGGCTGGCCAGCCGAAAGCGCTGCTCGCCCGATTGGCGCGTACCGAGGATTTCGCCAGCCCCGCGCAATTTCAGATCTTCCTCTGCGATGCGGAAGCCATCATTGGTCTCCCGCATCAGGGCGAGACGCGAGCGCGCTGTCTCGGAGAGGTTGCTCCCGTGCAGCAACATGCAGAAACTGCGCTGATCGCCGCGCCCCACGCGCCCGCGCAACTGGTGCAGCTGCGCAAGGCCGAAGCGCTCCGCCGCTTCCACGATCATCAGCGTGGCATTGGGCACGTCCACGCCGACCTCAATCACCGTCGTCGCCACCAGCAGCTTGAGCTGCCCGCGCGAGAAGGCCTCCATGACCGCATCCTTCTCCGGGCCGGGCATTTGCCCGTGGACCATGCCGACGACATCCGCGCCGAACCGCGCCTTGAGCATCGCAGTGCGCGCTTCCGCTGCCGCCTCGTCGCCATCCTCGCTCTGCTCCACCAGCGGGCACACCCAATAGGCCTGACGCCCCGCCGCAATATGGCGGCCGAGTGCGGAGACGATATCCTCCAGCCGATCGTCCCCGATGACCCGCGTGTCGATGCTCTGGCGGCCGGGCGGCATCTCATCGAGCCTTGAGACGTCCATATCGCCATATTGCGCGAGGCAGAGCGTGCGGGGAATGGGCGTGGCGGTCATCACCAGCAGATGCGGCGTCCGTTCCGCCTTGGCCGTCAGCATCAGCCGCTGCGAGACGCCGAAGCGATGCTGCTCGTCAATGACCGCAAGGCCGAGGTTGCGATAGGTGACGGCCTCCTGAAAGATCGCATGGGTGCCCACGAGGATGTGGATGCTGCCATCGGCCAGCCCCATCAGCGTCGATTCGCGCGCCTTACCCTTGTCCCGCCCGGTCAGGATCGCGACGTTCACCGGCAGGCCGGCCAGCATCGTCTGAAGGCTGGCGAAATGCTGGCGGGCGAGAATTTCCGTCGGCGCCAGAAAGGTCGCCTGCGCACCGGCTTCCACCGCATTGAGCAGTGCCATCAGCGCCACCAGCGTCTTACCCGAGCCCACATCGCCCTGCAGCAGCCGGAGCATCGGCACAGCCTGCGCCATGTCCCCCTCGATCTCGGCAAACGCACGGCGCTGGGCGCCGGTGGGGGCGAATGGCAGGCGCAAGGCGTCGCGCAAATGTCCGTCTCCGGCCAGCGGAAGCCCGCGCCGGCGGCGTGTCGAGGCCCGCAGCAGCATCAGCGCAAGCTGGCTTGCGAACACCTCGTCATAGGCCAGGCGCTCGCGCGCGGGCTTTGCGCCGGGCGTCTCGTGCGTGGCCTTGAGCGCTTCCTGCCAGCTCGGCCAGCCCTTGTGGGCGCGCAGCCCCGGTTCGATCCACTCATCCAGAGCCGGCCCGCGCTCGACCGATTGCGCGACAAGATCGCGCAGCCGGCCATTGGTGATGCCGTCCGAAAGACCGTAGACGGGCTCGCAATCGGCAATCTGACCCGCCTCTTCCACCGGCACGACATGATCGGGGTGGACGATCTGCAAGTCGTCCCCGAACTGATCGAGCCGACCGGAAACAAAGCGCGGCTCGCCGAGCGGGAAGAGCTTGCGCGGCCATCCGCTGTTCTTACCGAAATAGACGATGCTCACCGGGTCGCCGGCCATATCCACGGCGCGGATGCGAAACGGCGCCCGTGCCGTGCCCGAGGCGCGATAGTCCTGCGCCGTCAGCACAAGCGCAACCATCCGCCCCGTCTCGGCTTCCGCAAGCCGCCGCACGCGTTGCCGCTCGATCCAGCTCACCGGCAGATGGAAGGCAAGGTCGACCACACGCGTCAGCCCGAGGCGCTCCAGCGGCTTGGCCGAAGCTCTTCCCACGCCCTTAAGCGCCGTGCTTTCCGTGAACAGCGGATTGAGAATATCGGGCCGCATCGCTATCTGCCCTAGTCGAAGCTGGAGGGACGGAAAAGTGCCCGCCGGCCAATCATGATAAAACGCGCATCCGAGCGCCGCGCGAAAAGGACCGGACATGATCGACAAGACCCGCCTGCGCCGCCTCAAATTCCGCGCCTGGCACCGCGGCACGAAGGAAGCGGATCTGATGATCGGCGGTTTCTTCGATGCCCACGCCGCCAGCTTCACGCAGGCGCAGGCCGATCTGTTCGAGGCGCTGCTCGAGGAAGAGGATGTCGACATCATGGCCTGGGCCATCGGCACCCTTCCCTGCCCCGCGCGTTACGAAGGCCCGATGATGGAGGCGATGCGCAGGCTTGATTATGTTCCGATTGCGAAGTGAGCCCTCCCCTTTCTTGACCCTCCCAACCTCCGTTCGGTTCGAGCGTAGTCGAGAACCAGCGGGCCAACGCCAATCCCAAAGCGCTACCCGTGTCTCGACTTCAGCCTCTGGCTGAAGTTTATCCTGAGCGCCCGCCCTGCGGGCAGTCGAAGGGCTCGACACGAACGGAAGGCAGAGTCGAACACACTAATGACTGACATATCCCGCATCCTCTCGGCCAAGGCGCCGCTCACCCTATCCGGCGTGCCTGCGGGGTTCCTGCCGGTTCTGCTGGCGGACCTCGCCCGCGCGGCGAAGGAGCGCGCCTGCTTCATCGCCGCCGATGGCCAGATGGCCGATGCGATTGCCCAGACCGTTCGCTATTTCGCGCCGGAGCTGGAAGTGGTGAGCATTCCGGCCTGGGATTGCCTGCCTTACGACCGCGCTTCCCCTTCACTGCGCGCCGCGTCCGAGCGGCTGGCGGGCCTGCACGCCCTGCAGGGCACGCCCAAAGGGCCGCAGTTGGTCATCACAACCGTCAACGCGGTCACGCAGAAGACGCTGACGCCCTTCCGCATCCGCCAGATGGTCGCGCGCCTGGCTCCGAACGAGCGGATCGCCATCGACCGGTTGGTCAGCCTGCTCCAGTCCAACGGCTATGTCCGCACGGACACGGTGCATGATGCCGGCGAATATGCCGTGCGCGGCGGCATCGTCGACCTCTATCCCTCGGGCGAACCCGGCCCGCTGCGGCTCGATTTCTTCGGCGACGAGATCGAGACGCTGCGCCGGTTCGATCCCGCGACGCAGCGCACCACCGGTGCGGTCGATGGCTTCATGCTCCTGCCCGCCTCCGAAGCGCTGCTCGATGAGGAGAGCATCAAGCGCTTCCGCAGTCGCTATCGCGAGATGTTTGGCGCGACCGCCACGGGTGACCCGCTGTATCAGGCGGTGAGCGATGGCCGACGTCTGGCCGGCATGGAGCATTGGCTGCCGCTGTTCGAGGACCGGCTCGTCCCGCTCGCCGAACATCTGCCGGAGGGGACGCTGTGGATCCGCGAGGGCGGCACCGCTGGCGCGGCCGAAGCCCGCTTCGAGGCGATCCGTGACTATCACGCCAACCGCACGACCGCCGCAGCCGCCTCGCCGGGCAGCTATCGCCCGCTGGCGCCGGATCAGCTCTATCTGACTGCCGATCAATGGGCGCAAAGTATCGAGGCGCTGCCGATCCACCTCACCTCCAGCTTCCACGAGCCCGAGAGCGCCCATGTGCTCGATTTCGGCGTGGACAGCGCCCGCGACTTCGCGCCGGAGCGGGCGCAGGGCGGCAATGTCTATGAGGCAGTGGCCAAGCATCTGGAACAAAGCCAGCGCAAGGGCCGCAAGCGCATCATCGCCAGCTATTCCATCGGCGCGCGCGAGCGGCTGAAGGGCTTGCTGGAAGATCATAAAGTGCGCGGCGTCATGCTGGTGGATAGCTGGCAAGAGGCGCTTGGCGCGCCCGCAGGCCGCGTCGCGCTGGCCGTGCTGCCGCTCGACCACGGCTTCGCCAATGCCGAGCTGGAGGTGCTGACCGAGCAGGACATGCTCGGCGATCGTCTGGTGCGGCGCCAGAAGCGGCGCAAGAGCGCGGACGCTTTCCTTGCCGAACTTGCTACCCTCACGCCGGGCGATCTCGTCGTCCATGTCGATCATGGCATCGGGCGCTATGAGGGCCTGACCTCGATCCCGGTCGGCAAATCGCCGCATGATTGCGTGGCGCTGGCTTATGCCGGCGGCGACAAGCTCTACGTGCCGGTCGAGAATCTCGACGTGCTCTCGCGCTACGGTTCGGGTGAGGATGCGGTCGCGCTGGACAAGCTCGGCGGCGAGGCCTGGCAACGCCGCAAGGCGCGGATGAAGGAGCGCATCCGGGAGATCGCCGGAGAGCTGCTTGCCACTGCTGCGCAACGGGCCCTGCGGGCTGCGCCTGCCTATGAGGCGGAGAGCGCCGGCTATCCCGCCTTCGTCGACCGCTTCCCCTATGAGGAAACGGAAGATCAGGATCGCGCGATCAGCGATGTGCTTGACGATCTGGCCGCCGGCAAGCCGATGGACCGGCTGGTTTGCGGCGATGTCGGCTTCGGCAAGACGGAGGTCGCGCTGCGCGCCGCCTTCGTTGCGGCGATGGCCGGCGCGCAGGTTGCGTTGATCTGCCCCACGACCCTGCTCGCGCGCCAGCATCACCTCAATTTCGAGGAGCGGTTCCGCGGCTTCCCGCTCAAGGTCGGGCGCCTCTCCCGCCTTGTCGGCACCACCGAGACCAAGGCGACCAAGGACGGCCTGGCCGACGGCACCATCGACATCGTCATCGGCACCCATGCCCTGCTGACCAAGGGGCTGGAGTTCAAGCGGCTCGGGCTGGTGATCGTGGATGAAGAGCAGCGCTTTGGCGTGGTCCACAAGGAGCGCCTCAAGCAGCTCAAGGCGGACGTCCACGTCCTCACCCTCACCGCAACGCCGATTCCGCGCACCCTGCAAATGGCGATGAGCGGCCTGCGCGAGCTGTCCGTCATCCAGACGCCGCCCATGGATCGCCTCGCCGTGCGCACCTATGTCATGCCGTGGGACGATGTGGTGCTGCGCGAGGCGCTGCTGCGCGAGCATTATCGCGGCGGGCAGACCTATTTCGTCGTGCCGCGCATCTCGGACATGCCGGACATGGAGGATTTCCTCCGCGAGAAGGTGCCCGAAGTGCGCGCCATTTCCGCGCATGGCCAGATGTCGGCCAGCGAGGTGGAGGAGCGCATGTCGGCCTTCTACGAGCGCAAATATGATGTGCTGCTCTCGACGACCATCGTCGAATCCGGTCTCGATATCCCGAGCGCCAACACCATCATCATCCATCGCGCCGATCGCTTCGGCCTCGCGCAGCTCTACCAGCTGCGCGGCCGCGTGGGCCGATCCAAGACGCGCGCCTATGCCTATATGACGACCCCGGTCGACCGACTGACGACGGAGACGGCCGAAAAACGGCTGAAAGTCCTGTCCGATCTCGATACGCTGGGTGCCGGCTTCCAGCTCGCCAGCCATGATCTCGACATTCGCGGCGCGGGCAATCTCGTCGGCGACGAGCAGAGCGGCCACATCAAGGAGGTCGGCTTCGAGCTTTACCAGTCGATGCTGGAAGAGGCGATCATGGAAGCCAAGGCCGGCGGTGCCGCGCTCGCCCCGGCACCGGACAAGTCCTCGCCGCAGATCAATGTCGAGGCGCCGATCATGATCCCGGAGGATTATGTGCCGGATCTCGACCTGCGCATGGGCCTCTACCGCCGCATCAACGAGCTGGAAGACAAGGGTGCCATCGAGGCCTTCGCCGCCGAGCTGATCGACCGCTTCGGCCCGCTGCCCGACCCGACCCAGAATCTGCTGACGCTGATCGACGTGAAGCTCAATTGCCGCAAGGCGGGCATCGCCAAGATCGACATCGGCCCACGTGGCGCGCTGGTGAGCTTCCAGAACGACCAGTGCCGCAATCTTCCGGGCCTGATCGGCTACGTCCAGAAGCTCGGCGCCATCGCCAAGCTGCGGCCCGACAGCAAGCTGGTGATCCAGCGCGCCTGGGGTGATCCCAGGGCACGGTTGAATGGGGCGCTCAAGCTGAGCCAGGGGTTGGCGAAGAGTATTGGTTGAGGGGTGGATTACCGCGACAGCGCGCGATGTGGGTATGTGTTGGCACGACGCCGTAGGGTCGGAAGCAGAGAATCCGGATTGTCAGCTTTCCATCGCCCTGAAGAGCCATCATGGCTCATATCGATAGAAACTGCCCGCCTCCGAAAAGCTGTGGCAACCGGCCTTCTTCAACCTTCACCGTTCCTGCTGAGTAGGATCTGAGGTGCGCAGCAGGCGCGTATCGAAGGGCCGTCTCGAAGCATCCCAGTGCACGGGCCGGCCCTTCGATACGCCGCTTCGACAAGCTCAGCAGCGACTGAGGACGAACGGAGGGAGCGCCCACAATGGCGTCGCGCCTCATCAGTCCGCATTCAACACCATGGTCGGACCACAGCCGTAGCCGCTTTGAAGCGGTGACGAAGGATAGACGAGCGGCCAGTTTGGGCGTGGGAAGCAGACATTGACCATTTCAATCGATGCGTGGAAAATCGGTGTAAGATGAAGCGCTGGTCAGACCTATCACCAACCGCACGAACTGGCATGGGTATAGTAGCGCTGGTGGCGATACGCTTTGGATCGGGCAAGCATGGTTGATGGGCCTTTTTAGCTTGTCAACTGAGCGATCACTAGAAGGGGCACCGCCGGCTTTTGAGCAAACGACCAGCAGCGATGTCGAAAGCCTGAGCTTCTGTTTGGGAAAGAACTACAGTGGTCGATTGGCACTGGCCCATGTCCGTTCACCCTCCTCACCGGCTAAAGCTTTGCGGTACAGGAACAGGTCGCAGCATATCGTAGTGGATGTTTTTCCTTCGGGGGATCGAACGAGCGTTAGGTTATACAAGCTGAATGGTCGGGCGTTGGCTGCAATCCATCGCAAGGCTGTGCAGAGTTGCATTCCAGAAAACAATTTCCCTGCTGCGGGCGACCCTCGGAACCGGAATTTCTACGCAAAGTGAATGTCCGCAACGGCGCCGTATCCGGACAGGCAGGTATTTTTAAGCCGCACCGGATAGCTGACGTTCTCACCGTCAACCCAGCCTGATGACCGCCCCTGGAAGCGTCCCGCCCGAACCGTCCTACTCAATCCATAGCCCATGCGCCCGGTGCCAGTCTTCCAGCCCCTCGTCTGGATAGCCGTCGAAGCACTGGTCATCCGACCCGATCTGCGGCTCGACCCAATTCGCCTTTGATCCGAGCATCATGTGCACCAGCGACGGCGGCTTGGGCAAATCGCTGTCGATCGCGGAAGCGAAAGGGTGGAGCAGGTCGGGATACTCCGGGCTGAACACCCAGAGCGCGCTCGCACAGGCGGGGCAGAAGTGTCGCTCGCCGGTGCTGACGCGGCATCCGCCTTCGCCATCGTCCAGCGTAGCGTGATAGACGGCGGTCTCGCCTTCCACCTTGAGCGTGCGCTTGTCGGCGTGGAGATTGATGGCATAGCCGCCACCGCCGGCGGTCTTGCGGCAGATCGAGCAATAGCAACGCAGAAATGGCACCGGCGCGTGGCTGTCGACGGAAAAGCGCACGGCGCCGCATCGACAGGAACCTTCGAGCTTGAGGGGCATGGCACAGTCCTCCCTTGTGATCGTCTCTCAAGCTGAACCGCTGCCCTCCCCGCCGGTTCCCTCAGCGTCCATCGCGCGCTTCCCCTTGCGGCCACTTAATCCTTGATCTGCGCGCGCATCCTCCGCATGGCGAGCGCGCCCGGTGCCCGGCCCATGTCCGGTGGCCGCGTGCCCTGGCAGGAGATGTCCGCCCGTGATCGTTCGCAACCGCCTTGGCTTGCTCGAAGTGCTGTTCGCCTACCGCGGCACGATCATGCCGCATATCCAGCATCGGCTGGCGGGCATCGCCGTGGCCAGTGTCGCGGCCATTCTCGCGGCCCGCGCCTGGCCCGGGCTGTTCGCGCAGATCAGCGGCATTCCATTCGCGCTGATCGGCCTGTCGCTCTCTATCTTCATGAGCTTCCGCAACAGTGCCTGCTATGATCGCTGGTGGGAGGGCCGCAAACAGTGGGGTGCGCTGATCATCGCGAGCCGCTCCTTCGCACGGCTCACGTCCTCGCTGCCTGAGGAGGAGCGCGCCCCGCTGCTCCGCGGCGTCTGCGGCTTCACCAACGGTCTTGCAGCCCGCCTGCGTCAGCACGACGAGGCTGCCGCCATCGGCCGGTGGGTGAACGATGGACCATGGCGCACCTCCCCGAACCCGACCGACACGGTGCTTTATGAGATGGGCGCACATTGCCTACGCCTCGCAGCCGACGGGCAGATCAACCCCATCCACCACTCGCTCATCGAGGGCCAACTCAAGGCGCTCAGCGATGTGCAGGCGGCCTGTGAACGGATCGCCAGCACGCCGGTTCCGTTCACCTATTCGCTCATCCTCCACCGGACGACCTATGTCTTCTGCCTGTTGCTGCCCTTCGCCCTGGCTGGTTCGCTGGGCTGGTGGGCCCTCATTCCGGTGCTGGTGGCGAGCTACACCTTCTTCGGGCTGGATGCTTTGGGCGATCAGCTGGAAGACCCGTTCGGCTATGATCCCAACGATTTGCCGCTCGATGCGATGACGCGGACGGTGGAACGCGAAATGCTCGCCCGCCTCGGCGCGACCGACCTCCCCGCACCCATCGCGCCCGATCAGCACATCCTGACCTGATCGCTCGCTAGCGCAAGGCTAGAGCGCACCGAAACCTGAGATATTTGGCCGATCCGTGTTGACGCGGCTCGATTCGTTTCCTAAACGTTCTCCGTCCGTTCCATATTGGGGAACCACTCATGTTGACCGCCAAGCAACAGCAACTGCTCAGCTACATCAAGCAGCATCTCGATCAGGGTGGCGTCTCGCCCAGTTTCGAGGAGATGAAGGAGGCGCTGGACCTCAAATCGAAGTCCGGCATCCATCGGCTGATCAGCGCGCTGGAAGAGCGCGGCTTCATCCGCAGGCTGCCCAATCGTGCGCGGGCGCTTGAAATCCTCAAACTGCCCGATGGTATGCCCGTGGCGGAGCGGACGGAAGAGCCGGCGGCGGCCACCAACGTGACCCCGCTGCGCAAGGCGGCCACCGCGCCGGCGCGGACGATCTCCATCGCCGCCAATGACGTGATCGAAATTCCGCTGCATGGGCGCATCGCTGCCGGTCTTCCCATCGAGGCGATGGAGAGCGACACCATGTTGCCGGTCCCGGCCGCGTTGCTGGGCGCCGGCGATCATTACGCGCTAGAAGTCTCCGGTGACTCGATGATCGAAGCAGGGATTTTTGACGGTGACTTCGCGCTGATCCAGCGGACCGAAACGGCGCGCGATGGCCAGATCGTCGTGGCCCTCATCGACGAGAATGAAGCGACGCTCAAATATTTCCATCATGACGGCCGCAAGGTGCGGCTCGATCCTGCCAATCGCGACCATGAGCCCCAAACCTATGAGGCGCGGCAGGTGCGCATTCAGGGCCGGCTCGCAGGGCTCTTGCGGCGCTATAACTGAGGCGGGCGATATGGGACGCCGGCTCTAGCGCGAACTAGTGCTCACGATCCAGGGATGGCGGCTGCGCGGGTCGTGGCCCGGCACGATCTCCCGACTGTCGAGCAGGATCAGTGCACCGCCCATGGCATTCAGCGCAGGCCGATCCAGCTTTGCCCAGCGCGGCACACATCCCGGCGGCAGGCGCCGGTCAGCGATCACAAGATCGGCCTGCGCGCAGGCGGCCACCAACTCGGGATAGGGAACGAGCAGGCGCGAGCGACTGATCAGCAGGTGAACCGGCGGCTGGCCGGTACGGCCCGGCAATGTCATCGCGCACATGTCCCGCGTGCATCGCGTGTCCGGCGCCTGCGTCAGGGACGCAAACTCACCGTCATAGGCGCTGGCCTCGGCCAAAGTGGTACGAACATAATCCCCGCTTCGGTTCCGCAACAACGCCATGCGCCCATCGCCCAGGCGCACCGCCACATGATGACCATCGGCGGTGACCAGCACATCGGCGGACGGCGCTAGAAATGTCAGGAAAAAGCCGAGCGCCGCCAGAGGCAGGCCCCACCATCGCAGCGCCGTGTGCCAAAGCATCAGCCACAAGAGGCCGATCATGGCGAGCGCAAAGGCCAGTCCGCTGGAGACGGGCAGCGACAGCGTGGCAAAGGGCTGACTGGCGACAGTATGCGCAATCCAGAGCAGGAACTTGAGCGCCACGCCGACAACCCACCAGACCGGCGCCCCCAGCCCCACAGCGTCGAGTAGCAGCGCGAGCACTTCGGCCGGCATCACCACGAAACTGGTCAGCGGAATGGCAATCATATTGGCCGCAGCGCCCAGCAGGCCGGAGCGATGAAAATGAGCGAAGGCAATCGGCGTCAGCACCAGTTCCACCAGCAAACCTGTCGCCAGCAAGGCGCCGAGGCTGCGGGTCCAGCGCTTTATCCGCCCCTCGTCGCGTCGCTCGAACAGCCGCCGTGCAGGCGGATATTCGTAAAGCGCCACGATGGCGGTCACGGCCATGAAGCTCATCTGAAAGCTGGGGCCGATGACAGCCTCCGGCCAGAAGATCATCACGATCAGCGCGCCGGTCGCGATCAGTCGCAGCCCGATTGCCTCGCGGCCCAGAACCATGCCCGCGATCACCAGCAGAGCGGCAATGCAGGAGCGGATCGTCGGCACCTGCGCCCCGGTGAACACAGTGTATCCGATGCCCGCCGCGCCGCCCACGCAGGCGGCGATCATCAGCACCGGCCAGCGCAGCGCAAGGGTCGGCGACAGCGCAAGCAGACTGACCATGATGAGAATCACGCCGCCGATCAGCGCGGAAACGTGCAAGCCACTGATCGAGAGCAGATGGGCAAGCCCGCTGCGCCGCATCGCGTCCGCATCCGCCTCGCTGATCCAGTTCTGATTGCCCGTGGCGAGCGTGATCGCAATCGTCCCTTCCGGCCCCGGCAACCGCGCGGCGATGTGGTGGGCGAGTGTCGCGCGCGCATCCCCGCCAGCGGTTGCCGCATCGATGCGCTGCACTTTGCCGAGTGCCCGCCCGGTAGCGCCGAGGCCGGAAAAATAGGCCGCCCGCGCAAAATCATAAGCGCCCGGCAGGGCAGCCGGTGCAGGCGGCATCAGCCGCGCGCGTAGGGCAATGCGGTCGCCAGCGGCAATCTCTTCGCCCATCTGATCGGGCGCCGCGTTGATGCGGACCCGCGCCGGCAGGTCAGGGCGGGACAGCGGCGCGACCTCCAGCCGCACCAGTCCCCGGGCAGCCAAGGGCGTTGCCGAGAGGACTCGAGCCTCCATCTCCACCACCGCGGCGCGCGAAAGTGGCGGCTGCGCCACGAGCAGCGCTTTGGCCCAGATCAGCAGACAGCCCGCCGCCAACAGCACCGCCCCGATGGCCAGCGCAGCAGGCAATCGCCCTCCGCGCCCCACGGCGCCAAAGGCAGCGGCGGCGCCCAGCCAGAAGGCGATCCACGCCATCCACTGCGGTGGCGCAGGCAGCGTGAACCAGGCGATAATCCCGGCGCCCAGCAGGATCGGCACCCACAATGGCAGTTGCGCCCGCTCAGCCTCCAGCACCGATTCCGCTCGCGCATGAAGCCGTCCCAACCAGACACTGCTGCGGCGCAACAACGGTATTTGTCGAGCCGGAAAAGGCGTGCTAGGGGCATTCTCGTTCACTAGGAAACCCACCCGCGACATAAGGGAAAAGCAGGCATAGCGTGGCAGAAGGACGGAAACAAACAGGCACGGTCGTCACCCGCTTTGCCCCCTCGCCTACGGGATATCTCCACATTGGCGGCGCACGCACGGCGCTGTTCAACTATCTTTTCGCCCGTCACCATGGCGGCAAGTTCCTGCTGCGCGTCGAGGATACCGACCGCGCCCGCTCGACCGAATCCGCGATCGAGGCGATCTTCGACGGCTTGAGCTGGCTGGGCCTTGCAGGCGATAATGAACCGGTCTTCCAGTTCGCGCGTGCGGCACGCCATGCCGAAGTCGCCAACGCCCTGCTCGATGCCGGCCATGCCTATAAATGCTTCGCGAAGCCCGAGGAGCTGGCGGCCCTGCGCGAGCAGCAACGCGCCGAACGTCAGCCGATGCGCTACGACGGGCGCTGGCGCGACCGCGATCCAGCCGAGGGCGGCGATGCCCCCTATGTCATTCGCCTGAAGGCGGCCCGCGAGGGCGAAACCGTCATCGAGGATGCCGTGCAGGGCCGTGTGGTCGTGCAGAATGCCGAGTTGGACGACATGATCCTGCTCCGCTCGGACGGCACGCCCACCTATATGCTCGCCGTCGTTGTGGACGATCACGACATGGGGGTCACTCATGTGATCCGTGGCGATGACCATCTCAACAACGCCTTCCGCCAGCTCGGCATCATTCGCGCGATGGGCTGGCCCGAGCCGGTCTATGCGCACATCCCGCTGATTCACGGGCAGGATGGCGCCAAGCTCTCCAAGCGACATGGCGCCATGGGCGTCGATGCCTATCGTGACGAGCTGGGCATGCTGCCCGAGGCGGTGAACAACTATCTGCTGCGACTCGGCTGGGGCCATGGCGATGATGAGATCATCAGCCGCGAACAAGCCGTCGAATGGTTCGATCTGCCCGGCGTGGGTCGCTCGCCGTCTCGATTCGACCTCAAGAAGCTCGAAAATCTGAACGGCCATTACATTCGCGAGGCCGATGAGGGTCGCCTCGCTCTGCTCGTCGCCGAGCGGATGGATCCGCTGGACGACGATGCCGCGGCCCAGGCCCGGCTGCACCAACTTGCGGCGATCATGCCCGCGCTCAAGCCCCGCGCCAAGACGCTGCTGGAGCTGACCGACGGCGCCGCTTTCCTGTTCGCCAAACGGCCGCTCGCGGTCGAGGAGGCTGCCGCCAAGCTGCTCGACGAAAATGCCCGAGCTCTGCTCGGCACGGTGGTCGAGCAACTGCGGGCGCTGCCCGACTGGTCACTTGAGTCGCTTGAGGCGGCCATCCGCGCGATCGCGGAAGAGGCAGGCCTTGGCCTTGGAAAGATTGCACAGCCACTGCGCGTTGCTTTAACGGGACGGACAACGTCGCCCGGTATCTTCGACGTGCTACTCCATCTTGGTCGGGACGAAACCTTGGGCCGCCTGCAGGATCAGGCCGGACTCCTTCAGGCTTCCGGGTCCGGACCACAAATTTGAGCAATAAGGGGTGAAGGAATGAGCGACAGCACAGTCAAAATGACCGTCGAGGGCAAGGATCTCGAATGTAAGGTCGTCGAAGGTTCCGTCGGCCCCAAGGTCATCGACATTCGCAAGCTCTATGCCCAGACGGGCATGTTCACATATGATCCCGGCTTCACCTCAACGGCGAGCTGCGATTCGGCACTGACCTATATCGATGGCGATGAGGGCGTGCTCCTTCACCGCGGCTATCCCATCGATCAGCTCGCGGAGCAGTCGAGCTTCATGGAAGTGGCCTATCTGCTGCTGCGCGGCTCGCTCCCCTCCAAGGACGAGTTCGAGCTGTTCGAGCGGACGATCACGCGCCACACGATGGTGCACGAGCAGCTATCCACCTTCTTCCGCGGCTTCCGTCGCGATGCGCACCCCATGGCGATCATGTGCGGCGTGGTCGGCGCGCTGTCCGCCTTCTACCACGACTCCACGGACATCACCGATCCGCACCAGCGGATGATCGCGAGCCATCGCCTGATCGCCAAGATGCCGACGCTCGCGGCCATGGCCTACAAATATTCGGTCGGCCAGCCCTTCGTCTATCCGAGCAACGACCTGAGCTACACCGGCAACTTCCTGCGCATGACCTTTTCGGTCCCGGCTGAGGAGTATGTGGTCGACCCCGTCGTCGAAGCGGCGATGGACAAGATCTTCATCCTGCATGCCGATCACGAGCAGAACGCCTCCACCTCGACCGTGCGCCTCGCCGGTTCCTCGGGCGCCAATCCGTTTGCGTGCATCGCGGCGGGCATCGCCTGCCTATGGGGCCCGGCGCATGGCGGCGCCAACGAAGCGGCGCTCAACATGCTCCGCGAGATCGGCACCGTGGATCGCATCCCGTCCTACATCGCCCGCGCCAAGAACAAGGACGATCCGTTCCGCCTGATGGGCTTCGGCCACCGGGTGTACAAGAATTACGACCCCCGCGCTAAGGTGATGCAGGCGACCGCCAAGGAAGTGCTGGACAAGCTGGGCGTCAGCGACCCCATCTTCGACGTCGCCCGCGAGCTGGAGCAGATCGCGCTGCACGACGAATATTTCATCGAGAAGAAGCTCTACCCGAATGTGGACTTCTACTCGGGCGTGATCCTGTCGGCGATCGGCTTCCCGACGGACATGTTCACGGTGCTCTTCGCCCTCGCCCGCACCGTCGGCTGGGTCGCGCAGTGGAACGAGATGATCTCGGACCCAGAGCAGAAAATCGGCCGTCCCCGTCAGCTCTACACCGGCCCGACGCAGCGCGATTATGTCCCGATGGACAAACGCTGAGCCTCAGCTGGCTTATTCATGGATTAGAAAAAGGGGCGCCCGAAGCGCCCCTTTTTTCTTGCCGATCAAATTAGAAAACCAAGCCGCGCAGCAATGGGCGCGGAAGCTCAGGCCGCTTTGCGGGTCTTGGCGAGCTTCTTGAGCAGCATGTCCCGCTTGAGCCGCGACAAATGGTCGATAAAGAGAATGCCTTCGAGATGGTCCATCTCGTGCTGCAGGCAGGTCGCGAGCAGACCTTCCAGCTCTTCCTCATGAATCCGGCCCTGCCGATCCATCCAGCTGGCGCGGATGCGCGCGGGCCGCTCGACCTCGGCATATTGGTCCGGCACGGAGAGGCAGCCCTCATTGTAGACCGAGCTTTCCGGGGAACCGTCGAGAATCTGCGGATTGATGAACACCAGTGGATTCTTGACCGGCGGTGCGCCTTCCTCCTCAGACTCGGGCTCCTGCAGATCGATGACCAGCACCCGCTTGGGCACGCCGACCTGAATGGCCGCCAGCCCAATGCCCGGCGCATCGTACATGGTGTCGAACATGTCATCGATCAGCGTCTGCAAATCATCGTCGATCGCCTCGACGGGCGTCGAAATCGTCCGCAGAATCGGGTCCGGGGTCTCAAGGATCGGTCTAATGGCCATGGTGTCCAGATATGAAAGCCAAGGCGTGAGATCAAGCCGTTGTTAACGCTTTGTTCCGATCAGGCTGATCGAACGCGGCAGGATCTGCCCGCGTATCCGCCCCTCAACCGATCGGCCGCCGCGCCCGCAGCGCCTGCGCCAGCGTGCCCTCATCGAGATAATCGAGTTCGCCCCCGACGGGCACACCATGGGCCAATTGTGTCAGCCGTACCGGGTAGGACTCCAGCCGCTCGGCGATGTAATGGGCGGTCGTCTGCCCCTCCAGCGTGGCGTTCATCGCCAGCACCACTTCATCAATGCCGCCATCGGCGACGCGTTGGACAAGGCTGGCGATCGAAAGGTCTTCGGGCCGCACGCCATCCAGCGCGGAGAGCCGCCCGCCCAGCACATGGAACCGTCCCGGGAACAGGCGCGACTTTTCCAGCGCCCAGAGATCCGCCACATCCTCCACCACGCACAAAGCGCGGGCATCGCGGCGAGGATCGGCGCAGATGGCGCAGGGATCGATGGTATCGACATTGCCGCAGACCGAACAATGCACCATCCGCTCACTCACGCTTTCCAGCGCCCGCAGCAGCGGGACCATCGCCGCGTCGCGCCGCTGCAGCAGGTGCAGCACCGCCCGCCGCGCCGAACGGGGGCCAAGGCCGGGCAGCCGGGCAAGCGCCTGCGTGAGCGCGTCGATCTCTGGCGAGGACATGACTGCCAAATAAGGGCTTGCGCTGCGATGATACAAGCGTTTCAGAGGGCCACATGAAAGAGCCTTTGCGGATCGTCTTCATGGGAACGCCGGATTTCGCGGTGCCGACGCTCGATGCGCTGACCGCGGCCGGCCATTCCGTCGTGGCGGTGTATACGCAGCCACCCCGGCCGGCAGGTCGCGGCAAGGCGCCTCGCCCGAGCCCGGTGCAAGCCAGAGCGGAGGCGCTGGGCCTGCCGGTGCGAACGCCCCTCTCCCTGAATGACCCGGCGGAACAGGAGGTCTTCGACGCTTTCGAGGCGGACGTCGCCGTGGTCGCCGCCTACGGGCTGATCCTGCCGATCCCGGTCCTCCACGCCCCACGGCTCGGCAGCCTCAACGTCCACGCCTCTTTGCTCCCGCGCTGGCGCGGCGCGGCACCGATCCAGCGTGCCATCCTCGCAGGCGACGAGCGCACCGGCGTCACCATCATGGCGATGGCCAAGGGTCTCGATACCGGGCCGATGCTGGCAAAGGTCAGCACGCCCGTGGACGAGAAGACCGCTGGCGCGCTGACCGATGAACTGGCGCATGTCGGGGCCGCGTTGATGGTCCAGGTGCTCGATCAGATCGGAGCCTATCCGCCGATCGTCCAACCCGAGGATGGGGTGACCTATGCGGCCAAGATCGACAAGGCGGAGAGCCACCTCGAT
This sequence comes from Sphingobium sp. B12D2B, assembly GCF_025961775.1. Taxonomy (NCBI): domain Bacteria; kingdom Pseudomonadati; phylum Pseudomonadota; class Alphaproteobacteria; order Sphingomonadales; family Sphingobiaceae; genus Sphingobium; species Sphingobium sp. B12D2B. The sequence continues at coordinate 1,665,460 of NZ_JAOQOH010000001.1, read as the reverse complement.
TTCACCGCCGGGCCGGTCGCGGCCGAACGGCAGGTTCGCGCCTTCAACCCCGCCCCGGGCGCATGGTTCGCGCACAAGGGCGAGCGCTACAAGGTTCTGGCTGCCTCAGTCGATGCTCGGCCCGGCCCCGCAGGAACCGTGCTCGACGCGGGCCTGCTGATCGGATGCGGCGAACAAGGCTCGCTGCGCCCCACCCTCATCCAGCGCGCCGGCAAGGGCGCCATGGCCACCGCCGATCTGTTGCGTGGCACTGCCATTCCGGCTGGCACCCTCTTGGAATGACCCGCTTCGCTTTCACGGTCGAATATGACGGGCGACCCTATATGGGCTGGCAGCGCCAGGCCCATGGCCCGAGCGTGCAGCAATGCATCGAGGAGGCGTTGGGCCGCATCGCCGGCGGCGCGCCGATCGTCCATTGCGCCGGGCGCACCGACGCGGGTGTTCATGCCCTCGGCATGCGAGCGCATGTCGATCTGGACAAGGCGATCACGCCTTTTCGCCTGATGGAAGCGCTCAATGCCCATCTGCGGCCCGAGCCGATCGCCATTCTGACCTGCGAAATCGTGCCGGAGGATTGGCACGCCCGCTTCTCCTGCGTCGCGCGCGCCTATGAGTATCGCATCCTTAACCGCCGCGCGCCGCTCACCTTCGAGAGCGGCCTTGTCTGGCGTGTGCCGCAGGTGCTGGACGCCGAGCGGATGCACGAGGCCGCGCAGGCACTGGTCGGCCGACATGATTTTACTACCTTCCGCTCCGCGCAATGTCAGGCGGACAGCCCCCACCGCACCCTCGCCCGCCTTGATGTCGTGCGCATCGGCGAGCGCATCACCGTTCACGCCAAGGCCCGCAGCTTCCTTCATCATCAGGTCCGCTCGATGGTGGGCTGCCTTGCCTTGGTCGGCACGGGCACATGGTCACCCGACGACCTCAAGGCGGCGCTGGACGCGCGCAATCGCGCCGCGCTGGGGCACAACGCCCCGCCGGACGGCCTTTATTTCATCTCGGCGGACTATCCCCTAACCGCCTGACAACACATTGTTAAAGCTCCCGGGCGCAGATTGGATGCTCAGATGGACATGCGAGCGGTGTCGCGAGGCAGGCTAAGACATGGAATTGGGGTATCTTCAGGCTGAACATATGGCGCTGCTCGATCTGTGCCAGCAAGTCACGAGCCCGGCGGCGCAGCGATCCGGCGCGGAGGTGGGCGAACTGATCGCGGTGCGCAGCAAGTTGAACCGCATCTTGATCCGCCATCTGGCCAAGGAGGATAAGCACGTCTATCCAGCCCTGCGCGCCAGCGGCAACGGCAGGATCGCCACGCTCGCCTCGCAATATCATGCGGAGACCGGCCATCTGGGGGATCTATGGGCCGATCTGATGAAGGCCTGGCCGGACTGTCGGATTTTCCAGGAACCCGAGGCGTTTCGCGCCGCCCTCCGGCCCGCGCTGGAGGCTTTGGTCGACCGCATCCAGAGGGAAGAGCAGATGCTTTATCCGGCCTATCTGGAGTCGCAGGGCCTGAGTGGGATCGGGATTGCGCCCGATCAGGCATCAGCCGCCTGACGGGCATCAATCCTCTTCGACCAGCAACTCGCGGGCCGGGGCATGGCCCAGGAAGGCCGCCGGACTGGCGCTCGCGCCATAGGCGCCGGCCATGAACAGCGCGACGAAATCGCCGACCGCGACAGGCGGGAGCACCACGGCATCGCCGAGCCGATCCAGCGGCGTGCAAAGGCAACCGACCACATGGACTGGCTCACTCACTGGCGACTCATCGAAGCGGTTGGCCAGGGCAATCGGGTAATTGCGGCGGACCACGGTGCCGAAATTGCCGCTGGCCGCGAGCTGATGGTGTAGGCCGCCATCCACCACGGCGAAAGTCTCTCCTCGGCTTTGCTTCACGTCGATCACGCGGCTGAGGTAAATGCCGGCTTCCGCCACCAGAAAGCGCCCCAGTTCAAGCGCGAACCGGCTCTCGCGCAGCATCGCGGGGCGGTCGGCCAGCAGACGATTCAGCCCGTCGCCGATGATGGAGAGGTCGAGTGGCACGTCACCGGGGAAATAGGGCACCCCGAAGCCACCGCCGAGATTGACCAGCGGCGGGCTTGCCCCCACCTCATCGGAAAGGCGCGCGACAAGCTCCATGGTGGCCGACTGGGCCGCAACGATGGCCTGCGCATCCAGCGACTGCGAGCCGGCAAAGACATGCCAGCCGCGCCATTCCGCTCCTGCGGCGATCAGGTGGCGGGTCATTGCGGCCGCACGATCGGCATCCAGGCCGAAGGGCCGCGCGCCGCCGCCCATCCGCATGCCCGAGCCTTTCAGCTCGAAATCGGGATTGACGCGCACCGCGAGCCGGGGCCGGACATTGGCGCGTGCAGCCAGCGCGAGTGCGCGCTCGGCCTCGCCTTCCGACTCCAGGTTGATCGTAACGCCCGCCGCAAGGGCGTCGTCCAGTTCCCGGTCGGTCTTGCCCGGTCCGGCAAAGCTGATCCGGCTGCCGTCCACCCCGGCTGCCCGCGCCATTTCCAGTTCTCCGGCGGAGGCAATGTCGAACCCGTCCACCAGCTCCCCCATGAGTGCGAGAAGCGGCGCGAAGGGATTGGCCTTCATCGCATAATGGAGATCGACCCCAGCCGGCATGGCCGCCCGCAGGGCCGCTACGCGCTGGCGGAGCTTGCCGGCGTCATAGAGAAAGGCCGGCGTTTCCCCGATCTGATCGATCAGCGCGGCCACGCCCTGTCCGCCGACCAGCAGCATGCCGCCCTCGCTCTCATAACCGGGCGGGATCGGCCCCATCGGCTTGGGCTTGAGGGGCGTCATGCGCCGCCCTCCCCGGCCAGCGCGGCGAGCGCCACGCGATCGATCTTGCCATTGGGGTTACGCGGCATCTGCGCCAAAATCCTGATCTCCGCCGGTTGCATGAAATTGGGCAGCGTCTGCCGCAACTGCGCGGATAGACGCTCGCCGAGCGAGCCGCGATCGGTCTCGCATAATGCCGCTTCCGCCCGCACGAACAGCACGATGACTTGGCCGAGGCGCTCATCCGCGCGACCAAGCGCACAGGCTTCGCCCACGCCAGCGACGGCCACCGCCGCCTCCTCCACCTCGCTGGGGCTGATGCGATTGCCGGCGCTCTTGATCATCGCGTCGTCCCGGCCGACGAAGCGCAGCAAGCCCTCGCCATCGCGCACCACGGTGTCGCCGGACCACACCGCCATGCCACCATAGGTAGACGCTGCCGGCGCCGGCCTGAATCGCTCCGACGTCCGTGCTGCATCCTGCCAATAGCCTTGCGCCACCAGCGGGCCGCTATGAACCAGTTCGCCTGGCTCATCATCGTCCGTCAAAGTGCCATCAGCCCGCACGACGAGCACTTCCGCGTCCGGTATCGCCTGGCCGATACTGTCCGGGTGGCGATCCAGCAGGTCGGGAGGGAGATAGGTGGAGCGAAACGCCTCGGTCAGCCCATACATGGCGAACACGTCCACACCGGGGAATGTCTCGCGCAAGCGGGCGATCAGCGGACGGGTGAGCGTCCCGCCGCTGTTGGTGAGGCGGCGCAAGGCAGCGCGCGCCTCTGGTGGCCAGTCGATCTCGGTCAATTGCACCCAGAGCGGCGGGACGCCGGCCAGCGTCGTGATGGCGTGCCGCGCTGCGACTTTCGCGACCTCCCGCGGCAGCAGATAATCGAGCGGCACCGCGCATCCGCCGGCCCACCATGTCGAGAGCAGCTGGTTTTGCCCATAGTCAAAGCTGAGCGGCAGGAGCGCGAGGGTACGGTCCGTCGCGTCGAGACCGAGGTAGCGGGCCACTGACCGCGCGCCAATCATCAGATTGGCGTGGCTGAGCATCACGCCCTTGGGTCGCCCGGTCGATCCCGATGTGTAGAGAATCTCGGCGAGATCGTCAGGGCGTCCCGTGCCGGGCGGCAACGTCGCGGCGTCCGCATCTTCAATCACACCGAGCAGCGCGGCCTCTTCCACGCGCGCCACAGCCTCAGCCAGATCGCCTGGCTCCAGCGTCCCCAGCCGCGCGGGCTGTGAGATCAGTATCGCCGCGCCACTATCCCGCACGATATGGGCAACCTGCGCCCGCTTGAGCAGCGGATTGATCGGCACATAGATATGCCCGGCCCGCACCACCGCCAGAGGCAGCAGCGCCGCGAGAAGGCCCTTGGGCAGCCACGCCGCCACCCGACTGCCGCCGGACGCGCCTGCCCCCTCGAGACGCGCGGCAAGATGGTGCGCGAGCCGCCCCACCAAATGCTCCATCGTCGCATAATCGATCGCGCCGAACTTGCCCGCCAGAGCAATGGCGGTCGGATCGCCCTGCTGCGTCAGATGGTCGAGGGGCGGTAGCATCCCCCGCCCATATCATGTTCTTTCAAGGCATGAATAGGCGCGCGCATTGAGAACGTGGATCGGCCGCAACAGTCGGACAAGATCGGCCCGGCCCCGCATCGCCATGCTTTCCAAAATGATATCGACCCGTTAGGGGCCCGATGATGCAGACCAGCCAGGATCGAGAGGGCAATGGCGCCTCCAACAGCGCGGCCAGCGATGCGTTGCGCGCATCGCTCGTGGATGTGCTCGGGCTCTCCCCGCAGCGTGTCGATCTGTTCGACGCCGACACGGGTCTGTTCGGGTCGCTGCCGGAACTGGATTCCATGGCTGTCGCCACCTTGCTGACCGATCTTGAGGATCGGCTCGATATCGTCATCGATGATGATGATGTGGATATGGACAGCTTCGAGACATTCGGCAGTCTGGCCGCCATGCTGAGCCGCAAACTGGACAGCCGCGCCGCCTGACAGGCGTACTCCGTATCCGCTTTTCGCACGTAGCGCTGCACCGAGTCATCGGTTTGCATCAAATGCAATCGCTCCGCCGCTTTTTGCGTTTGTGAGCCATGGTGCAGCGCAGCACTATGACCACGGAAGAACATGGGATGCCGAGCAAGGCTCTTTTGCAACTGACAAAGGAGACTGTTCGTGAAAAATGCTTTTTTTGCCGCCGCACTGCTTTCGTTTGCCGTCGTCACACCCGGCCACGCGAAAGAGGCTGAGAAGACCTTCACGCATGAAGGCGTCAGCTACACCTACACCGTCACCGAACTCGGCGACAGCCGCCGGGTGATCGAGGGCCGCGCAACGCCCGGCTCGACCTTCCGTCTCACCGTCGCCAAGGGCCGCGTGGTCGGCAGCGCCAACGGCATGCCGGTATCCTTCCGCGTGAAGGATGCGGTCCTGCTGAACGAGACGCCGCTGACCAAGGTTGCCTCGCGCTAATCGCGACACGTGACCCGTCTGGGCTCGCGCTCAGGCTCAAGACAAAGGAAAGCCGGGCAGACCTTCGCGGTCGCCCGGCTTTTCACATTCTAGTTCACCGTGATGCCGCGATCAGGCCGGCACATGCTCGCGCTGCGATTCAAAGTCGGCTTCCGCGAGGAACCGCTCGGCATCCAGCGCCGCCATGCAGCCCATGCCCGCAGCCGTCACGGCCTGACGATAGATTTTGTCCGTCACGTCGCCCGCCGCGAAAACGCCGGGAATGCTGGTGCGGCTCGTACCCTTCTCAACAACCAGATAGCCTTCATCGAGCGGCAGCTTGCCCTCGAACAGCTCGGTTGCCGGCTTGTGACCGATGGCGACGAATGCGCCATCCGTCTCGATATGGCTCTTCTCGCCCGTCTCGGTATCGACCAGATCGACGCCGACCAGACCTTCCGGATCCCCACCGCCGACAAAACGCTCGACGGCCTTGTTCCAAACCACCTTGATGTTGGGATGGGCAAACAGGCGATCCTGCAGGATCTTCTCCGCGCGCAGACTGTCGCGGCGGTGGATCAGCGTCACGTCATGGCTGTGATTGGTGAGGTACAGCGCCTCTTCGACTGCGGTGTTGCCGCCGCCGATCACCACCACCTTCTTGCCGCGATAGAAAAAGCCATCGCACGTGGCGCAGGCCGAGACGCCCTTGCCCTGCAGCAGATGCTCGCTCTCCAGCCCCAGCCACTTGGCCTGCGCGCCGGTCGCGATGACCAACGTGTCGCCATAATATTCGGTGCCGCCGTCGCCAGTCAGCTTGAACGGGCGCTTGCTGAGGTCGACGTCGACGATCTGGTCGTACATCATCTGCGTACCGACATGCTCGGCCTGCGCCTGCATCTCTTCCATCAGCCACGGGCCCTGAATGACCTCGCGGAAACCGGGATAATTCTCGACATCGGTGGTGATGGTCAACTGGCCGCCCGGCTGCATCCCCTGCACCACGATCGGCGCCATGCCGGCGCGCGCGGCGTAGATGGCGGCCGAAAGACCGGCCGGCCCGGAACCGAGAATGATCATGCGCGAGCTGTGCGTGGCGGTCATGGGTCGATGTCTTCCTTCGCGGACGGATAGGTCAAATCGTCGCCAGCGCTGCCTGGCGAACGTCATTCGCATTTAGGGTTTGTGGCGCGGAACTCAATGCTCGGCGGACGAGGTTGCCCTTCAAATCGCCCCTCCTCTGAAGATGAGGGGCTAAGATTAGGCACTATGATCCCGCGCCGATCATCGAGGGCAGCGAATCGAAGCCGGACTTCAGCACCTCGCCCCATTGCCGGGAAATGGTCGAGAATTCCGGGTCGTCTGCTTCGATTCGGCGACGGACGCTAAACTCATATTGATCGCGGGGGATGATGCTCAAATCGAGCGGCATCCCGACCGACAGGTTGGAGCGCAGCGTCGAATCCATGGAGACGCACACCGCCTTGGCGGCATCCGAGAGCGACGTGGTCGGCTTGATCATCCGGTCAAGGATCGGCTTGCCATATTTGTGTTCGCCGATCTGGAAGAAGGGCGTGTCCGCCGTCGCTTCGATGAAATTGCCCTGCGAGTAAACCAGGTACAGGCGAGGCTTGCCGCCCTTGCGCTGCCCGCACAGCAGGATGCTGGCGCTCAGCGATGGGCTGGTGCCGCTCATCCCCTCGCGCATTTCCTTCTGAACGGCCTTCATCGCCTCGCCGACCAGATGCGCGGCGCGGTGCATGGTGGCGCAGTTCAGCAGGGTCTCGACCTCGGGATTGTCGACCGCGTCCTTCATGGCGCGGGAGAGCTTGGTGCGCACTTCCTGCGTGACTGAGAGGCTTCCAGAACACAGCAGCGCAATCGCCCGCTCGCCGGGGCGCTCATAAGTGAAGGTCTTGCGGAACATGCCGATGTTATCGAGCCCGGCATTGGTCCGCGTGTCAGAGAGCATCACCAGGCCGGCCTCGACCCGCAATGCCACGCAATACGTCATTTTATGCCCCTTTTTCATGCCCGCATTGAGCCGCCCGCCCGACTCACTGTTGCGTCTGGGATTGTGCGGTATCCTCAGATGGCAGACTGGCAATCTGCACGTCGTGCGACAATGCGGTTTCGCCCCCTGCGATCATCACGCCCCGAATCGGCGCGGCATCTGCGGCATCAAGGCCACAGCACAGGCGCACATGCCCCTCCACCGGGCAGAGGCCCAGGGTAATATCGAACCCGATCCAGCCCAGCCCCTCTACCCAGGCTTCCGCCCAGGCATGGGGTTCATGATCGCTATCCGGGCGCTCATCATCTCGCAGATAGCCCACAACATAGCGGGCCGGAATCAACAGGCTGCGCGCTGCCGCAATGAAGACATGCGCCTGATCCTGGCACACCCCCGATTTCTGAGCAAAGGCCTGCGCGGCCGTGGTTTCCATGCTGGTGCTGCCGGATCGATATTCGATCTCCTCGTGCACCAGATCGGAGAGGGCGTGCAGGCTAGCGAGCACGCCCTCCTCCCGTCGCGCACGCTGGGCCAGATCGGCAATCGCCGCGTCGATCTCGGTCAGCAGCGTTGCGCGCAGGAACAGCTGGGGCCGTACCGCGCCGTCCGCGGGCTTGAGCACACCGGCGCAATCGACTGTCCGTACCGTCCCTTCTGAAAGGATCGTGACGCTGTCGACCCGTCCGGGCGCACGCCACACGGCCTCCGCATCGCCGTAACCGTTGATGATCCAGCGTTCGATGGGCTGGCCGTTCGCTGTCACCGTCCATTGCTCGACGGTTTGCGCGTTGCTGGTCGCGGGCAACAGGCGCAGGCGCATGACCACGCCGCCAGCCTCCTCCTCATACCGATAGACAGTCTCGTGACGGATCGTGATCCGCATGGCCCGGTCGCCTCCCGCTCAGCCGAAATGATAGGCTTGTGCGATTTCGTGCCCAAGCATGTTGCACTGGACAATCTTGCTCTGGACGGTTTCGTGCAAGCCCCGGCGGAAAATATCTCCGCTATTGGCCTGCGCGAGCGTCTCCACCATCTCCTCGCTGCGCAAATTGGCCGGCGTGCGCTGGCCATGCCAGCTGGCCAGCCGCTGCAGCCGATAGGCGATTTGGTCGAAGCAATAGAGCGTGCTGCGCGGAAACTGCCGATTGAGCATTAAGAAGTCCGTGATCTGCGCCGGCGTGTAGGAGCCGCCATAGACATGATGATAGGCGCGGCTGCCCGACAGCGCGTGCAGCACCGAAGTCCACTGATAATGGTCGCGGTGGCCGCCGACCACTTCGGTCTCCGGCAGCAGGACGTAATATTTGACGTCCAGCAACCGCAACGTCATCTGCGCCCGCTCCAGCGCGCCACCGACGCGCAGGAAATCGTGCCCCTCGTTGCGCAACTGGCCGCTCTCGGTGGCGCCCCGGAAGATCATCGCGCGGGTCTTCACCCAGTCGATGATCTCGGCGAACTCTCGGCGCGCATCGTTGACGCCATAGGTTTCCAGTTTGCGCCAGCCCTCGTTGAGCGCTTCCCACATCTCCTGGGTAAGCGCGGTGCGCACCGACTTGCCGTTCTGCCGTGCCCGCGCGAGACAGGCGCGGATGGAGGCCGGGTTATCGGCATTCAGGATGAGATGTTCGACGATGTCGCTCTCGCGGATAATGGCATCCTTGCCGAACACATCCTCGCACTCGGTGACCTGCACGACCGAGCGCCACTCGTCACGCATCGTCGCGCCGGGGAGGATGGTCATCCGCTGCCCCATGGTGAGCAGCCGCGCGGTCGCTTCGGCGCGCTCCATGTAGCGGGCCATCCAGAACAGATTTTCGGCGGTCCGGCTCAGCATGGGCGGCCTCCCTTTGGTTGGACCTGCATGTCGCAAACGGCCTCGCGCATCATGGCCGCCTCTCTCATCGCAGCCCCCCTCACCGGAGCACCCACGTGTCTTTGACGCCGCCGCCCTGGCTTGAATTCACCACCAGCGACCCTTCCGCCAGCGCAACCCGCGTCAAGCCTCCAGGCACCAGCCTGATCTCCTTGCCGACAAGGCAGAAGGGCCGGAAATCGACATGGCGCTGTACCAGCCCGACCGGCCCGAGTGTGGGCGCGGCCGAAAGGTCGAGCGTCGGCTGCGCAATGAACTCGGAGGGATTGGCGCGGATGCGCCCAGCATAAGCCTCGATCTCGCTCGCGCTGGCCTTGGGGCCGATCAGCATCCCATAACCGCCCGAGCCGTGAACTTCCTTCACAACCAACTCGGGGAGATGGTCCATCACATAAGCGAAATCGTCCGGCTTGGAACATTGCCAAGTCGGCACATTCTGCAGGATCGCCGTCTCGCCCAGATAGAAGCGGATCATCTCGGGCACATAGACGTAGATCGCCTTGTCGTCCGCGATGCCCGCACCGGGCGCGGAGCAGAGCGTTACGCCGCCCCCGCGATAGGCATTGAACAGCCCCGGCACGCCCAGCAGGCTATCGGGCCGGAAAGCGAGTGGATCGATGAAATCATCGTCGATGCGCCGGTAGATCACATCCACCCGGCGGGGGCCGCGCGTGGTCTGCATGAAGACCAGCCCGTCTTCCACGAAGAGATCGGCCGGCTCGACCAACTCGACGCCCATCAGGTCGGCCAGATAGCTGTGCTCATAATAAGCGCTGTTGAACGAACCGGGGGTAAGCACCACGACCTGCGGCACGCCCTTGCAGGCGGGCGGCGCAACCTCCTGCAGCGAGCGCAGAAGCTGGCTCGGATAATCGTCCACCGGCGCAACCCGCTGCCGGGCAAACAGCTCCGGGAACATCCGCGTCATAATCTCGCGATTTTCCAGCATGTAGGAGACGCCCGAGGGCGTGCGACAATTATCCTCCAGCACCATGAAATCATCGAGACCGGTGCGAACGATGTCGATGCCGACGATATGGCTGTAGACCCTGCCCGGCGGGGTGAAGCCGGCCATCTCCGGCTTGTACGCCTTGTTCTGATAGACGATGTCGCCCGGTACGATCCCGGCCCGGATGATTTCGCCGCGATTATAGACGTCGAGCAGGAAGGCATTGAGCGCCGCCGCGCGCTGGCGAATGCCGGCTTCCAGGCGCGCCCATTCCGCAGCGGTGAAGATGCGCGGCAGCAGATCGAAGGGAATAAGCCGCTCTGGGTCGCCGCCCTCCCCGTACACAGCAAAGGTGATGCCGATGCGCCGGAAGATCGCTTCCGCCTCGCTCAATCGTCGGTGCAACCCCTCGATGCCGGTCTCATCCACCCATTGCTGAACCACCGCGTAACAATCGCGAACGTCTCCAGCCTCACCCAGCATCTCGGAACATGTCATCAGCGTATGCGTTTCTCTATCTTATTGTGCATTGCAGCATAGTGAGCCGGGGAAATTCAAAATCAAGAGTAAAAATCGCGGGAGGGACGATCACGTTCCGCGCGGTTAAAAATATCTCGGCAAGGCGTCATAGCGGATTGACGCACCGCGAAAAATATGGCCGATTACCGCCGTTTTTCTACTTCATGCTGGACGGATGGTGATTTTCCGTGCATGGGAGCGCGCATGGACTTTTGGCTGGCCCTTCGCCTTACGCGACTTACGCGCCCTTAGGCGCGATACCCAAGCGGTTGCCGCAGGCGGCCCGCTGCGCCTAAGGGCCTTTTAGCCACAGAATCAGATCCTCATCAGTGCAAATGGATAGCGCCTGCGTGCATTTGGCTGTGAACAATGAAATGTCCGAACCATGATGCTGAGCGACCCGTCACAGAAATACCGTCCCTTCCCGCAAGTGGATCTGCCGGACCGGCAGTGGCCCTCGCGCACGATCACGCAGCCGCCCCGCTGGCTTTCGACCGATCTGCGCGATGGCAATCAGGCGCTGATCGACCCGATGGATACCGAGAAGAAGACCCGCTTCTTCGAGTTGCTGACCCGCGTGGGCCTCAAGGAGATTGAGGTCGGCTTCCCCTCGGCGGGCGCAACCGAGTTTGATTTCATTTCCGGCCTCGTCAAATCGGGCCGCATCCCGGATGATGTGATCATCCAGGTGCTCACGCAAGCCCGCCGCGACCTCATCGAGCGCACCTTCGAGAGCCTGCAGGGCGCGCGCCAGGCCATCGTCCACGTCTACAACGCCGTCTCTCCGGCGTGGCGGCGGATCGTGTTCAACATGGAGCGGCCGCAGATCAAGCAGATCGCTGTCGATGCCGCCAAGATCATTCGCGACGAGGCCGCCAAGCAGCCGAACACGGACTGGCATTTCGAGTATAGCCCCGAAACCTTCTCCACCGCTGAACTGGATTTCAGCCTGGAGTGCTGCGAGGCGGTGATGGACATTCTCCAGCCCACGCCGGAGAAGCCGCTGATCCTCAACCTGCCCGCCACGGTCGAGGCCGCGACGCCCAATATCTATGCCGACCAGATCGAATGGTTCTGCCGCCATATCCGGAACCGCGACAGCGTGGTCATCTCGCTGCACCCGCATAATGACCGGGGCACCGGCGTGGCCGCGGCGGAGCTGGGTCTGATGGCCGGCGCCGATCGCGTCGAGGGCTGTCTGTTCGGCAATGGCGAGCGCACCGGCAATTGCGATCTGGTGACCGTGGCACTCAATCTTTACACGCAGGGCGTCTCGCCGGGCCTCGACTTCTCCAACATGGAAGAGGTCGTGCAGACGGTGACCTACTGCAACCAGCTCCCCGTCCATCCCCGCCACCCTTATGCCGGCGATCTGGTTTTCACCGCCTTCTCCGGCAGCCATCAGGACGCGATCAAGAAGGGTTTCGCCGCGCAGGAACAGCGCAATGACGAGATCTGGGACGTGCCTTATCTGCCCATCGATCCGGCGGATATCGGCTGCTCCTATGAAGCGGTGATCCGCGTCAACTCGCAGTCCGGCAAGGGCGGCGTCGCCTGGGTGCTGCAGCAGGACAAGGGCCTCAAGCTGCCCAAGCGGATGCAGGGCGATTTTTCCAAGGTGGTGCAGGACTTGGCGGACAAGTCCAGCCGTGAGCTGCATGCCGCCGATATCTGGGAGGCGTTCGAGCAGCATTACTGCCTCGCCGGCGCGCAGCCCTATGCGCTGGTCGATTATGTCGAGAGCGGGCCCGCCGGGAACCGCGTGTTCACCGGCAAGATCGTCCATGATGGCACGGAGCGCAGCATTTCGGGCCGGGGCAATGGCCTGATTTCGTCGGTCCTCTCGGCCCTGCGCGATGAACTCGGCATCGGGCTGGACGTGGTCGACTATAATGAGCACGCCATCGGTACCGGCGGCAACGTCCGCGCGGCCGCTTATGTCGAATGCCGCACCGATGATGGCACCACATTCTTCGGGGTCGGCACGGATGAAGACGTGGCGACGGCATCGGTGAAGGCCGTGCTGTCGGTCGTGAACGCCTATCACCGCCGCCAGAATGCTGCAGCAAAGGCTGCCTGACCGGCCCAATCCTTCAGAGCATCGATAAACCCGGCCGGAGCAGCCCTCCGGCCGGGTTTTTCATATCCCGCACAGGTTAGGCCCGCAGCGTCACACCATCCGGATAATCAGACCATCCCGCCGGATGAACTGGTGCCATAGCGCCGCGCCGATATGGCCGATTACCAGTGCCCCGAAGATGAGCCCAAGCACCTCATGCGAACCGGCCACGGTCACGATGGCATCGCCCCGCGCCACCGCGAATTTGGGCACGTCGAAGACATTGAACCAGTTGAGCGGCCGCGGACCGGCGGAGGACATGATCCAGCCGGTGAGCGGCATGAGGATCATCAGCGCATAGAGCAAACGATGCATCAACGCCGCCGCGCGCTTGGTGCGTCTGGATATCGTCGTCGGCAGCGGCGGCGGGCTGTTCATCAGGCGCCAGAGCAGGGCGAGCACGGACAGGACCAGCACAGTCAGCCCGATCGACTTATGGATATTCATGACGCCGGGGATCACCGCACCCAGCGGATCGTGCCCGATGCCGATCGCGATATTGGCGATAATCAACAGCGCAATGACCCAGTGCAGCCAGATCGCCACCATCGAATAGCGCACCCCCGCGTAAGTCCCCATCACGTCCTCCAACATGCCCAACAATGGGCAGAATGCGGACAAGGGCCCCGCTGCGCAAGAGGCCGCTCAAATATGCGAGCGCGACGGAGGCGCTATCCCGCGATCTGGACGCCGATCCAGAAGGTCTGCGGCGTGCCCAGGTCTGTGCTCACGGCGCCGTTGGTCGAGGTGACCTGTCGGGTCACCACGCGCTCGTCGAACAGGTTCTCGACCCGGCCGACCAGCGCCATCCGGCCGGTCAGTGGCACGCGGGCATAGCCGTCGAGTGTCGTCGCGGGGGCCATCCGGTCGGCCTGCAGATCGTCCTCATATTGCGGGCCGACATGGCGGACGGTGAGCGCGAGCCGGGCATTGCCGGGCGCATGCCAGCCCAGCGTGGCGCTGGCGCCGTGGCGCGGGCTTTGTGCCGGTTGCAGGCCATCGAGCTGGGCCGCCGCGCCGCTCGCTTCCACGCGGCTGTCATTATAGGCATAGGATGCCGCGAGATCGAAATCCCCGAACGTCATCGTCCCGCTCACTTCGATGCCCTTCGCCACAATCGCATCGACATTGCGGCGCTGGCGCAGATTGGTGCCGATCGTCACGTTCGCGACGGCATCGGCCAGATGATTGTAGAAGGCGGTGGCGGAAAGCGTCACACCGGGAGCCGGCGCCAGATCGAACCCGGCCTCGACACCGCGCAGCCGCTCGGGGGCGAGATCGGCATTGGCCTGCGTCGTCACCGGGAATACCGTGAAGCCGCGATACAGCTCGTTGATCGTCGGCAGGCGGAAGCTGGTATAGCCTGCGCCGCGCAAGGCGACCCCCGGTGTGGCCTGCCAGATCAATCCGGCGCGGAAGCTGCCTTCCCAATCCTCACGGTCGGCATAGGTCACCGTCCTGACCGCGCCGGAGGCCGGCGTTCGCTCGGTGAAGAGGCCCCCACTGATCCGCCAATAGTCGAGGCGCGCACCGCCGGTCAGGACAAGGCGCCCGAGCGACCAGTCATCCTCCACATAAATGCCGCTCGTGACCTGCCGGCCGCTGGCTTCACGCCGCGCGGTCGCGGCGCCGGTCGTGGCGTTGAGCGCCTCCTCATACATGTCCGCGCTCGCGAACCGGCTATCGGCGCCGATCCGCAGCAGATGATCCTCACCCACCGGCGGGCGCACTTCCAGCTTGCCGCCGAGCCCTGTCGACGGGGTATTGCGCTGGTTGAGCGTCGGGCGAAAGCTCGTTGCGCTGACCACGATGTTGCTGAAGTTGCGCAGTTGCACATAACCCAGCGCCTCGACCTGCCAGTCGCCGCGCCCGACATAACGGAGGCTGGCGTCCTGCCCTTCCTGCGCGCTATCTGCCCCGGCGAAGCGCAAGGTCCGGTCATCGCGAAACAGGCCGATGCGTGCCTGAATCTCGCTCGACTCGCCCACGGCGGCGACACCGCGCGCGCTCACCGCCCATGTCTCGTAGCCCGCCGGCACGCTGGCCGCGACGCGCTGGTCCGCAGGCGTCGTCCAGAAGCCATCACCCCGGGCATAGCTGCCGGAGATGGAGACGAAGCCATTGCCGAGATCGGGACTAAGGCTCGCCTCGATCTGCTGCGCATTACGCGAGCCATAGAGCGCCCGCGCGCTATAGCGCGGCAATTGCGTGCGATCGGCGCTGAACAGCTCGATGCTGCCGGCGACCGTGCCGGCCCCGAAGCTTCCCGCACCACCGCCCCGGGTGATCCGCGCCGCGCCGATTCCGTCGAGCGGCAGGGCATTGAACGGAATGGAACCGAAGAAGGGATCGGCCAGCGGCACGCCATCCAGCAGCACGACCGCCCGGCTGGTCGCATTGCCGCCCAGCGCGCGCAGCGTGACGCCCTGCGCCGAAGGATTGGCCGAGCGGCTATCCGACCGGCGGAACTGCTGGAAGCCGGCGACATCGCCGAGCGCATGCTCGATCGTGCCGGAGGCGTCCTCCGCCAGCCGCATCTTCTCGAGCGTGACCGATCCATAAGCCGGCGTGCCTGGCGGCAGCGCAAGCCCCTGCCCCAGCACCACCACATCCGGGCCGGTTTCCTGCGCGTGAAGGGGCATGGAGAGGAGCAGACTGGTGCCGCTGAGCAGCGCGACGAAACGGAAATGGGTCATCATGGGGCCGGGCCATGCCGGATCGGCCCGGCCTTGGCAACGCCGCGATAAATAAGCGGGGATGTCTGACCATTTGCTTTGACAAGGCCCGGCACCTGTCTCAATACAGGATTGGAGTTGAGGAGATGGAAGCAGTCAATCTCGAGGGTCTATCCTCGGTTGTCGACCTGAGCGGCTTTGATCGGGCCAAGCGCGCGGACATATGGGCTGGCGCGGCGCCGAATGTTTTTCCCGGCCTATGCGTACAGGCGATCGAGGCCAATCCCACAATCGGGGCAATCCTGCATCGCCGTGTTGGCCCGGGCGCGCTGTTCGCCGTGTCCTCCGCCCCGGCCGAGGTGACATACACGCCCACCGGCAGCCCGGAATCCCACCAGTTTCTCACCATGATGCTGCAGGCTGAAGGCAGCTCTCTTGCCACCCAGCGGCAACGCCAGTGCGAGATGGCGCCGGGCGACATCTGCTTTATCGACGAGCGCTACCCGTTCCGCCTGTGCGGTCTGGATTACAGCCAGCTGTTGCTGCTGCGGATGCCGCGCGCGCTGGTCATGAGCCGCTTCCCCGACATGGAGCATCTCGTCGCGACGCTCATTCCCGGGCGCGATGCCGGCACCTCCCTGCTCGCTCACACCGTGCTGCACCTGCTGCGCGTGGCGGGCGACCTGCGAGAGGCGCAGCAGCACGCGGCGATGAATGCCGTCATCCAGCTCCTTGGCGCCACCTCCGGCCTTGCGGTGGAGCTGGAGAATGTCCACTGGCGCGTGCAGAAGGCGCTCGACTATATCGAGCTCAATCTCTCCATCCCCGGCCTGACCGCCGAACAGATCGCGCAGGCGCAGCATATCAGCCGCCGCCGGCTCGATCAGCTGATGCGCGATGCGCTCGGCGTCTCGATCACCGGGCAAATCTGGAACCGCCGCCTGCAGCGCGCTGCCGACGATCTGCGCGATGCACGCTGGGCGGGCGCCTCGATCTCGCAGATCGCTTTTGCCAACGGCTTCGAAGACCCGGCCCATTTCGCCCGCGCCTTCAAGCGCCGGTTCGAGACGACGCCCGGGCAATGGCGCGCCCTCGCCCGGCCTTTGACTCACTGACCAGTCAGGATTCGCCCGGTGCCGCCGCAATCGCGCGGCGCTCATAGGCGCGCGCCAGGAACGCGCCGGTCACCAACTGGACGATATGGAACATCATCACCGGCAGGACGACGGCGCCGGCCATGGCTGCGGGGAAAAGCACATTCGCCATCGGCACGCCCGTCGCCAGCGATTTTACCGATCCGCAGAACACCAGAGATGCCTCGTCAGGACGCGCCAGGCCGGTCAGCCGCGCCGCCAGTCGCAGCACGATGACGACCACGGCCAGAATGAGCAGGCAGAAGCCAAGCAGAATGGCGATGTCGATGCCGGAGATCGCCTGCCAAAGGCCGCCGGTCACCGCCTTGCCGAACGCCCCATAGACCATCACCAATATGGCGCTGCGGTCCACGAATGAGGTGAGCATCTTGTGGCGCAGCAGCCAGGTGCCGATCCAGCCGTGCAGCGCCTGACCGATGGCGAAGGGGATCAGGATCAGACCCACGATTGCCCAGACGGCATCCATGTTGATCGCCGCGCTGCTCGCCAGCAGCAGGCCCGTCAGCAGCGGTGTAAAGACCACGCCAGCCAGATTGGAAGCCGCCGCTGCGCATACTGCCGCCGGCACGTTCCCCCGCGCAATCGACGTCAGCGCGATGGACGACTGCACCGTCGAGGGCAGGCAGCACAGGAAGAGAATGCCGGTAAACAGCATCGGCTCAATGACCGGTCCGGAGAGCGGCTTGAGGGCGATACCGATCAGCGGAAACAATGCGAAGGTCGCCGCGAGGATGAGCAGTTGCAGCTTCCATTGGCCGATGGCGCCGACCACCGCCTCGCGCGGCAGACGCGCGCCGTGGATGAAGAACAGCGCAATCACCAGCACCTTGCCGAGCAGATCCACCGCCGGAACCAGACTCCCGCGCGCGGGCAAAAAGCTCGCCAGCAACAGCGTGCCCAGCAGCATCAGCGTGAAGCGGTCGATCTTCAGCCAGGCAAGGCGACCGGTCTTTTTCAATTGCTATCCCCCAATCGGATGAATGTCTGGCAGGCACCTTTAGGCCCATCCCGGCAAAGCCCATAGGCTCATGGCGCACAAATTCTAGTCGGCAAAACCCTCGGACGTCTGCCGCACGCCTTGGCCCGCCATCCATAAAGCCTCAGCCGGCTAGCCCGTCGCGGAACCATTCGATATGCTCGCGCTATTCCGAAACAGCCGGCTCCCCCTTCCCAACGGACGACCGGCCCATCGAGAGACATGCTTTATGAAGAGGCCGACCTGCGTGACGACATTTGCCCTTGGTTTCATGCTGGCTGCCGGCGGCGTGCCCGCGACGGCGAGCTTCGCGCAGGATGCGCCGATCATCGAGCGCGACCGCCTGTTCGGCAACCCGGACCGCGCTCAGCTGCGGGTGAGCCCGGATGGCAAATATCTCTCCTGGCTCGCCCCGCGCGATGGCGTGATGAACATCTGGGTCGCCCCGGCCGACCATCCCGATCAGGCCAAGCCGATGACGGCGGAGAAGGACCGGCCCATCGGCGTGCATTATTGGACCGCCGATTCCGCCATGCTGCTCTATGTGCAGGACAAGGGCGGGGACGAGAATTACCTGCTCTACGGGGTCGATGTCGCCACCGGCGCCGAGAAGCTGCTCACGCCCTTCGAGAAAACGCGCGTGATGATCGTCGGCACCTCCACCACGATCAGCGACCGCATTCTCGTCGGCATCAACAACCGCGACGAGCGCTGGCACGATGTCTATAGCCTCAACCTGAAGACCGGGGCGCTGACCGAGGTCATCCGGGGCGATGGCTATGCCGGCTTCCTCGCCGACAATAATCTCGTGCTGCGCATGGCACTGCGGCCCAATGCCGAGGGTGGCTATGATTTCTTCCGGGTCACGAACAACGTCGTGGAAGACAAGCCCCTCTCCCGCACGACGCTGGAAGATGCCCTGACCACCCAGCCCGCCGGCTTCACCACGGATGGCAAGACGCTCTACTGGCTGGATAGCCGGGGCCGCGACACCGCAGCTTTGATTGCGCAGGACGTCACCACGGGGAAGAGCAAGGTGCTCGCCGCCAATGACAAGGCCGATGTCGGTGGCGCCATGGCCGATCCCGTGACCGGTGAGATCGAGGCTTATTCGGTGGAGTATCTGACCACAGAGTGGACGGCGATCGACCCGGATGTCGGCCAGTCGCTGGCATGGCTGCGCGAGCGGCTGAAGGGCGATTTCCAGGTCACCTCCCGCACCCGCGACGATAGCGTCTGGACGATCTACAACGATCCGGTCACCGCGCCGGCCGCCGCCTGGCTGTACGACCGCAAGAAAGGCGCGCTCACCAAGCTCTATGTCAGCCGCCCCGATCTGGAAGGCGCGCCGCTGGTGCCCATGCATGCGCGGGAGATTCCCGCACGCGACGGTCTCACTCTGGTCTCCTACCTCACCCTGCCGCCGGGCAGCGATGCAGATGGCGACGGCGTGCCGGACAAGCCGGCGCCGATGGTCCTGCTCGTCCATGGTGGGCCGTGGGCGCGGGACAGCTTTGGCTATAACAGCTATCATCAGTGGCTGGCCAATCGCGGCTATGCCGTGCTGTCGGTCAATTTCCGCGGTTCGACAGGCTTTGGCAAAAGCTTCATCACGGCCGGCGATCTGCAATGGGGCCTCAAGATGCATGACGACCTGATCGACGCGGTCGATTGGGCGGTCAGCAAGGGCATCACCGCCAGGGACAAGGTTGCCATCATGGGCGGCAGCTATGGCGGCTATGCGACGCTCGCCGGCCTCGCCTTCACGCCGGATGCCTTCGCGTGCGGCGTCGATATCGTCGGCCCCTCCAATCTGGAGACGCTGCTGAACACCATCCCGCCCTATTGGACCGCCGGCATCGAGCAATTCCACCAGCGCATGGGCAATCCCAATACACCCGATGGGCTGGCGCTGCTCAAGGCGGCCTCCCCGCTGCACAAGGCGGGCCAGATCAGCAAGCCGCTGCTCATCGGCCAGGGCGCGAACGACCCGCGCGTGAAGCAGGCGGAGAGCGACCAGATCGTCGAGGCGATGAAAGCCAACGCCATTCCGGTGACTTACGTGCTCTACCCGGACGAAGGTCATGGCTTCGCCAAGCCGCAGAACAATATCGCCTTCAATGCGATCACCGAGAGCTTCCTCTCGGCCTGCCTCGGCGGGCGGGCAGAGCCAATCGGCGCCACGGTCAAGGAGTCGAGCGCCAAGGTGCTGGCCGGCGCAGACATGCTGCCGGGCCTGCGCGATGCGCTGAAATAACTCGAAACAAAGGCAGGCCGGTGCCGCCCGGCCTGCCGCGATCTAGGCGAATGTTCGAAAATGAGACAGTCTGGCGCATCCTTTAGGGAGGCGTTCCATGTTGAAGCCCATGCTCGCGGCCGCTCTGGCCGCCCTGTCTCTCCCCGCTCATGCCATCACCCCATTCGAGATCAGCGGCACCGCCGATGTATACCGTATCGATCAGATCGCGCAGACCACGACCTATCTGGGCAAGACGACGTTTTTCGCGAGTGGCGATCTCGCGGTGGGCGGCAATGGCGGCGGCACCATGCCCGGCGATTTCACCTATTCCGCCCTGTTCGGCCATGTGACGCGCTGGGACATCGGCTTTTCATTCGGGCCGGAGACGGCCGATCCCTTTGACGGGCTGTTTCACGCCACGCAGGGCGGCGGCCTCTTCATGTCCGGCTACGAGGTGTTTGACCGCGCCGACCTGACGATCACCAGCGCGCGCATGTGGCAGGATGAGAGCTGGCCGGCCGAACCCTTCCCCGATATCCGCTTCGGCTCCTTCGTCCCCGAACCCGCAAGCTGGGCGATGATGATGGGAGGCCTGGCGCTGGTTGGTGCGATGATCCGGCGGCGGGAGATGTCGTTGAGCTTGGCGCGGGCCTGAGGACCAAACCTCCCGACCGGTACCACCCGTGCTCCTGCGAAGGCAGGAGCCCAGGGCCCAACCGCAGCACACTATCGCCCTGGGCTCCTGCCTTCGCAGGAGCACGCGCTTTTCTTGCTTGGTAAGTCCCTGATGCCAACGCCCGCCCGCAACAATCGCGGGCGGGCGCCGGACCAGATCAGGCGAAGTAAACCGCCTTCGTCTCCGTGTAGTTCTCGAGACCTTCGATGCCACCATCCCGACCGAGGCCGGACTGCTTGAAGCCGCCGAAGGGCATGTGAATGTCCACCATCATGCCGTTGATCGTCACCGAACCGGCGCGATATTCGCGCGAGACGGCGAAGCCGCGCTCGGCATCCTGCGTGTAGATTGCGCCGTGCAGACCGTAGACGGTGTCATTGGCCTTGGCGATCATGTCCGCCTCATTGTCATAATCGACGAACGAGACGACCGGGCCGAAAATCTCCTCCTGGAAGATCGTCATGCTCGGGTCGACGTCGGTGAACACCGTCGGCTCGATGAAGAAGCCACGGTTGAGGTCGGCCGGGCGACCGCCGCCGAGCGTAAGCTTGGCGCCCTCGGCCTTGCCCTTGGCGATATAGCCCTGCACGCGCTCAAGCTGGCGCTGCATGGTGAGCGGACCCATGCCGGTATCGGCCTCGAACGGATCGCCGACCTTCACCTTGGAGACGGCGCTCGTATAGGCGTCGATGATCTCGCTCTTGCGACTCTTGGGCACCAGTACGCGGGTCAGCGAGAAACAGACCTGCCCGGTGATCGGCATGGAATAGGGCACGAGGCTCTTGAGCACATGGTCCATATCGGCATCGTCGAGGATCATCGCCGCCGACTTGCCGCCCAGTTCCAGGCTGACGCGGGCGAGACGCTCAGACGCGACGCCGGCAATGTGCTTGCCCGCCGCGGTCGAGCCGGTGAAGCTGATCTTGTCGATGCCCGGATGACGGATGAGGTGATCGCCCACCTCGCGCCCGGCCGGCAGCATGTTGAACACGCCGGCGGGGATGCCCGCTTCCTTGATCGCTTCAGCAAGGATGTGCGCGTCGATGGGCGTTTCCGGCGAAGGCTTGCAGACCATGGTGCAGCCTGCGGCCAGCGCGGCTGCGACCTTGTAGACCAGCAGCACCAGCGGCGCGTTCCACGGGGTGACCGCCGCGACGACGCCAACCGGCTCCTTCACAACGCGCACCTTGTTGCCGCCCATCGAGCCAATGCGCTCATCGACGAACTTGTAGCTGTCGCACAGCTCGCCATAGAATTTGAACAGGCCGGGCACCTGATAGCTGGCCTTGCTGGAGAAGCCGATCACGGCGCCGACCTGGCCCGTCCAAGCCTCGGCCAGCTCGGGCATGCGCGCCATCAGAATGTCGGAGACCTTCTTGAGGTACACGCCGCGCTCGGCGGGCGCCATACGCGGCCACGGGCCGGTGTCGAAAGCCTTGCGCGCGGCGGCGACAGCGATGTCCACGTCCGCCGTGGTCGGCTCGAAATAGGTTAGGACGGTTTCCTCGTCATGCGGGGTCACCACCGACAACTCGTTGGTGCCGCTGCTCTTGCGCCATTCACCATCGATGAACAGCTGCGCTGCGCCGCGATCCTTTATGCCTTTGATCGTCTTGTTGAAATTTTCCATGCCGAATCTCCTAAGATCGAACGTCCTCTTCGTGGCGCCTTAATTGGCGATTGGTACGCGAAGGCGCAAGCATGCGATGGCCACTTTCCGGATCGATCCCTGCCTCATGCTGCATTGACAGGGCGCCCGGCCGTGCCGAAGAAGGAGCGGAAAGGCATCGCGAACCGATGGGAAGGCGAACGCCTGCCGGCAAAGAGAGATCAGCCATCATGACCAGCGAAATGATCACCGTCGAAGCGCTTGTGGAGGCGCCCATCGATCATGTCTGGCGGTGCTACACGACGCCGCAGGACATCATGCAGTGGAATGCCGCATCCGATGACTGGCATACGACGGCAGCAAGCGTCGACCTTCGCGAAGGCGGCGCATTCTCTTCACGCATGGAAGCCAAGGATAGCGGCGTGGGCTTCGATTTTGCGGGCACCTACACCCGCATCGAGCCGGAGCGCCTGATTGAATATGCGTTCGGGGAGCGCACCGCCCGCGTGACGTTCGCGTCCGAAGCAAATGGCACCCATGTTCAGGTGCAGTTCGAGCCGGAGGACGAACATAGCCGCGACTTGCAGCGGGACGGCTGGCAAGCGATCCTCGACAATTTCGCGCGCCACGCCAAACAGGCGCATCAGGCGGGCTGACCCGCCCAATGGGCGGCGGTCAGTCGATCACGTCCATCGCCATGAGCCGCGCGACCGTCTCGTGCCGGAAGCGCTCGAAACTGCTGCGTGCGTCGGGCACCGGCAGACCGGTCACGAAGGCGGTTTCCAGATCCTGATGCATCGCGCGCATTTCCGGCAGGAATTCGCTGTGCGTAAGGATGTGGGGGCGGTTCTCGCGGATCGCCTCGACCACCAGTCGTCCCATTTCCAAAGGGTCCATGGCGGCGCGCATCGCGGCCCAGAAGCGCTTGACGAACACGCCCTCCTCGCCCGGCGGGGCACTGCTGTCATCTTCCGGCACCGGCATCAGCGCGCTCTGCACCGCGCCCGGATAGAGGCAGGACACGCCAATGCCATGCGGCGCCAGATCGAGCCGGAGTGTCTGGGTATAGCCGCGCACGGCATATTTGCTCGCGGCATAGGCGCCGGCACCGGGCAGCGGCACCATGCCGGCCATGGAGGCTGTGTTGATGACATGACCGCCCTCGCCCTGCGCCTTGATGATCGGCACGATGATCTTGCAGCCGTTGACCACCCCGCCCAGATTAATCCCGATGGTCCGGTCCCAATCCTCAAAGTCGGGATCATCCGCCGCACCGCCGCCGCCGACGCCGACATTGTTGGCCAGCAGATGGATCCTGCCGAACATGTCCAGCGCCTCCTGCGCCGCTGCGCGCAGGGCGGCCCGGTCGGTCACGTCCACCTTGATGAAGTGCGTGGCATTGTTGCCCGTCATGAGCTCGCGGGCGGCATCGAGATGGTCCTGATTGTAATCGGCGATAACGAGCTTCATGCCCTCGGCCAGAAACGTGCGCGCCATGCCGAGGCCAATGCCACTCGCTCCGCCCGTCACGAAGGCCACCTTGCCCGCAAAATTCTTCATGCCCGCCTCTCCTCATGGTCCGTGCGCCTTTGAACGTCACGCATTGCAAACAGGGTAACCCGCCGGAGGATCGGCGCCAAGCGGCTTGACCCATGCCGGACCGGACGCCATCAGGGCGGCGCGTGAAGGCTGCCGGGCAGCGATGGAATAAGGAGACGCAGGTGCAGTCCATTTTGGTGATCGGCGCGGGTTCGATGGGCTGCCTGTTCGCGGCACGTATTGCCGAGAGCGGCGCGGACGTCCTGCTCATCGATGTCGACAAGACCCGCATCGAAGCGATCGACCGCGACGGCATCCACCTCACCGACGACAATGGCACGCGCACCATCTCGCTGCGTGCCGGGCTTGCGGCCGATGCCCAGCCGCCCATCGACCTCGCTCTGCTCTTCACCAAGGGGATGCACAGCCGCTCGGCGATCCAGTCGATCGCGCATCTCGCGGCCAGCGGCACCTATGTGCTCACGCTCCAGAATGGTCTTGGCAATCCGGAGATTGTGGCGGAAAGTTTTCCTCAGGACCAGATCCTCAAGGGGATTGCCGCACTTCCGGCCGACCTCCATGGCCTCAATGGTGTGGAATCCCACGGCACCGGCCATGTCGAGTTGGGCGCGATGACGCCGGCCGGCGCGCAAGCGGCGCAGGCCGCGACCGCCCTGCTCGCCCGCGCCGGTTTCGACGCGCGCTACAGCACGGACATTGATGTCGCGATCTGGGAAAAGGTCGCCTTCAACGCCGCGCTCAACCCGCTCGGCGCCGTCACCGGCCAGCCCAATGCCGGCGTGGACAACGCACCCGGCCGCCGCATCATTGCAGCGATCGTCAACGAGGTGGTGGCCACGGCCAAGGCCCATGGGGTGACGGTCGACCATGCTCGCATCACCGCCAGCATCGACCATGCCCTGGCCGAACATCGCGGTCACAAGGCTTCCATGCTGCAGGACATGATTGCCGGCCGTGCCAGCGAGATCGACTTCATCAACGGCGCCATCTGCGACCGCGCCCAAGCGGTCGGCGTCCCCGCGCCCAGCAATCAGACGATGGCCGATCTCGTTCGGTTGATGGAGATGGCCCGGCGATAATCCGAGCTATAACATCTTTTATTGCAGCGCCTTGCACGCCGCATTGAAGACCATCTCTCGCAGCGCCGGAAAATCGTCGATCCCGTAGTCGGCAGCGTCATCGCTGCAGGCGATCTCGACGCGGCCTTTCCACAGGCGCAGGTCGATATCCTCCGGCTTGATCACCCGGCGCGCGGCGATGTCGTAGAAGCTCCAGACGCGCGGCGTGGTATATTCGCCGACATTCTGCTCCACCACCAGCGCCAAGCGTCCGTTGCTCAGGCGCACGACCGAGCCGATGGGGTAGACGCCCACGCTCTCGATAAAGTGATCGAGAATCTCGTCATCCAGCTCGCCTTCCATGCCCCGCATCAGGCCGAGCGCGGCATTGGGGTCGATCCGTGGCCGATGCGGCCGGTCGGACGTCATCGAGTCATAGACGTCGCATACCGCCGCCATGCGGCCGAACAGGCTGATATTCTCGCCAGTCAGTTGGTTGGGATAACCGGAGCCATCGCAGCGCTCATGATGCTCAAGGCAGACCAGTGCGACATCCTCGGCGATTTCGCCACCCATCTGGAGGAACTCATAGCCAAGCGTGGTATGCGTCTCGACGATCTTGCGCTCGCCCTCGCTCAAATCGTCGCTGATCGTCGCCACGTCGATGGGCAGATGGCCCATGCCCACGTCCATCAGCAGCCCGGCCAGCCCGGCTTCCTTCACCCGAGCATCATCGAGGCCCATCTGGCGGCCCAACGCGATCATCAGCGCGCTCACCGCCAGGCCGTGCGCATAGAGCGAACTATTCTCGCGGCGGATGCGCATCAGGCCGTTGAAGGCGTGCGGATTGCGCTGCACGGAGGCGAACAAATCCTCGATCACCGGCTCCACCTGCCCTCGCGAGATGGCTTTGCCCAGCCGCGCCTGCTCGAAGACGGCGCTCATCACGCGGTTGGACCGCGCCACCACCGCCTTCGCATGGCCCACCTCTGCACCGACGCTCAAGGCCGTCGTGGAGCGGGGATTGAACGGAACGACGTTCGATCCGCTCGCGTGCTCCGGCACTAGCTTGCGCAGCCGCTCCATGCGCACCCGCTCGGCAAGACCGACACCGCCCGAGGGGGCGGAGGAGCCCGCAGCCACGAGCGGTCGACGCAGCGTCGCCGCCGGCGGACGCGGACCGCCCGCACCCGCGACATCATCGCCCTTGTCGACGTCGATCATCACGCCCTCGACCTCGCTAGCGCGCAGGTCGGCAAGGATTTGGGGGTCGGTCAGCAGGAATTTCGTCCGCCAGAACGGGTGCTTGAGCCACGGCCCTTCAAGTTTGTGAATGAACATGCCGAGTTTCACGTCAGCAACATCGATTCTCTTGAGCATCTGGACTCCGCCGGTCAGGTACGAGCGACGACGATGGCGCCCGCACGATACTGAACGGCTAAGAGCCATGGTTATTTAATGGTTCGCCTTGTCCATGCACCATGATTGTCCGCCTTTTTGCGGCCAGGGAGGAAACGGCGTTGCATTGACATCGTGAACAGGACGCAGCACGCACCGCGCATGGCAAAGGAAACCCGCGCCACCCGGGCGCTGAGCAAGGCCGGCATCGCCTTCACCATCCATCTCTACGATTATGATCCGGCTGCCGCCCATATCGGCCTGCAGGCCGCCGAGGCATTGGGTGAGCCACCAGAGCGCGTCTTCAAGACACTCATGACGCTGGTGGATGGCAAGCCGGCCTGCGCCATCGTTCCGGCGAGCAGCGAAGTGGCGATGAAGAAGTTTGCAGCCGCCCTCTCCGCCAAGAGCGCTGCCATGATGAAGCCGGCCGATGCCGAGCGCCTGAGCGGCTACAAGGTGGGCGGCATCAGCCCTTTTGGACAGATGAAGCCGATCCGCGCGGTGATCGACGAGAGCGCTTTGGCCCAGCCGCACATCTATCTGAATGGCGGCCAGCGCGGCCTGCAACTGTGCATGGCGCCAGATCAGGCGATCGCCGCACTTGGCGCGACGGTTGCGGCCATCACCGCCTAACGCGCAGGATCAGGCGAGATCGCCTTGCGTGGGCACTGATGGGCCACGCGGCTTCCATCGCGACATGGTGAGGGTGAAGCAGGAGCCCCCATTGACCGTGCGGTAGGTCGCCGCGCCGCCATGCGCCTCGGCAATGCCCCGCACCACGGAGAGGCCAAGACCGCTGCCTTTCGCCGCTCCGCCCTGCTCCATATAGCGACGGAACGGATCGAAGGCATGGCGGGCGAACTCCTCCGTCATCCCGGGGCCCTCGTCGGTCACGCTCAGGAGCACGCTGGACGAGGAGATGCGCAGCGTCACGGCCAATTGACCGGGATCGGCATGGCGATGGGCATTCTCGAGCAGCGCCATCAGGGCCTGTCGAATACGTGCGGTATCGACATAGCATAGGCCGCGATCGAAGACGGTGACGATGCGGAAGCCCGCGGTCTCCAGCTCGGGCTGCATCAGCCGGACGACCGTCTCCATTTCTTCGGCGAGATCGACCTGCTGGAAGCGCATGTCCAGCCGGCCGCCTTCCATGAGACTCACCGTGCGTAGATCCTCGATCAAGCGGGTCAGGGCATTCACTTGCGTGACGAGCGAGCGCAGCAACGGGGGATCGGGCGCGAACACCCCGTCGGCGAGGCCCTGGAGACGCCCGGAGAGGATCGTCACCGGGGTGCGCAGTTCATGCGCGATGGTCGCGTTCCAACGGCGGACGGCCTCCCCCGCCTGCTCCAGCCGGTCGGCCAGCAGATTGAAGTCCTCCACCAGCATCGTTGCCTCGGTGGGCGCACGATCATCGCTGCGCGCACGGACCTTGATATTGCCATCCGCAATGATCCGGGCGGTCTGCGCAACCGAAACCAGTGGCTGAACGATCCGCCGGGCCAACCGGGTCGCCACCAGCACGGCGATGCCGGTGGAGACCACGCAAAACAGCCCGATGAGCAGCCATTCAATGCCGTGCGGGCGCCAGTCGTCCGTCAGCGGAAACAGCATATGCGGCGCCACCCGGATGATGACGCCATAAAAGATGTAGAGGCCGATGATCGTGATCAGCACCGATGCGACGGTAGAGATCACCGTGGACAACACGATCTGCCGCCCCAGACCGCCTGCCGGCTTCTTCATGAAATATCTGCCAGGCGAAAGCCGACGCCGCGTACATTGTTGATGAAGCCGTGGGCGCCGGCCTCCTCGAGCTTGCGCCGCAGCTTGCTCAAATGCGTATCCACCGTCCGGTCGAGAGCGTCGCCGCCCGGCAGGCAGGCATCGACCAGCTCGCCACGCGAGAACGCCCGCCGGGGCGCGCGGGCCATGTGCGCAAGAATGCGGAACTCGGTGAGGGTGAGGGACAGGCTCACGCGCTGCGGATCGTACCCGACGATCACGCTGGCCAGATGGCTGTCCATATCGATTTCGATTGGCCCGACCCGCAGGATGGAGCCCCGGCTGCCGCCGGACCGGCGCAGCACGGCGCGCGCCCTTGCGGCCACCTCCAGCGCGTTGAACGGTTTGACGACATAATCGTCCGCTCCGATGCGCAGCGCCTGCAGCTTGTCGATATCCTGATCGAGCGCAGTCAGCATGATAACCGGGGTCGAGCCACGACGCCGCAACTCGGCCAGCACGTCCCAACCATTGAGCCGCGGCATTTGCACATCGAGCATCACGAGGTCCGGCTTGAGGGCAAGGTGCAGCTCCAGCGCGGTCCGCCCATCTGCGGCACGGACCGTCCGGAAGCCTTCCCGCTCCAGATAGGCGGCGATGACATCGGCGATTTCCGGTTCGTCTTCCGCGACCAGCACGAGCGCGTTTTCGGCATCCATAGCATATCCTTCTGCCTGCAAGCCGTTACCGCAGTTCCAAACGGGGGACCACCGGCCTCCACAATTTCTCTACACTTGACCAACACTGCCTCGACAAGCCAGTCCCAAAGGGCCAGCGCGGACAAGCAAAAATCAAGAGTCGGACATGATGACAAAATGCCCCCCCAGGCGCTCCGGCGCCTATATCGTTATCGCGTCGATGGCGCTTGTATTGTCCGCCTGCTCAGGAGGTGAGACCCCATCCTCGCCTCCGCCGCCAGAGGTATCGGTCGTGAAGGTCTCCCCCTCGCGCGTCGACGTGGCGGACGAACTGCCGGGCCGGGTGATGGCCTTCCGTGTGGCGGAAATCCGCCCGCAGGTGAATGGCGTCATCCAGCGCCGGCTGTTCGAGCAGGGCTCCGAAGTGCGGGCCGGCCAGCCCCTGTTCCAGATCGATGCGACCCCGTTCCGCGCGGATACACAGAGCGCCGCAGCCGCCGTGCAGCGCGCGCAGGCCGCCCTCAACCGCGCCCGCATCCAGGCCGAGCGCCTGGCGCCGCTGGTGAAGGTCGATGCGATCAGCGGACAGGCCTATGACGATGCCGTGGCCGCGCGCGACCAGGCCGCTGCCGATCTTGCCCAGAGCCGCGCCACGCTGGCACGCCAGCAGGTCGATCTCGGCTTCGCCACGATCCGCTCGCCGATCAGTGGCCGGATCGACCAGTCCATGGTGACCGAGGGCGCCCTTGCCGCCGTCGGCGGCGCAGAACCGCTCGCCACCGTCCAACAGATTGACCGCGTCTATGTGGACGTGCGTCAGCCGGCCGCCCGCCTCGAAACGCTGCGCGAGGCGGCGCGTGCCGGCAATTCCGCCCAGGGCGCGCCCGTGGAGATCCTCTCATCCGAGGGCAAGCCCTATGCGGCGACCGGGCGCCTGCTCTTCTCCGGCATCAGCGTCGATCCAGGCACGGGCGAGGTGATCGCCCGGGTCGAGGTGCCCAATCCCACGCGGGCGCTGCTGCCCGGCATGTTCGTGCGTGCGCGCCTGCCCCGCATGGTTCTGCCCAGTGCGCTGACTCTGCCGCAGCAAGCCGTGCTGCGCGATCCCGCCGGTCAGGCCAGCGTCCGGATTGTTGGGAAAGACGGCAAGGTCGAGCTGCGGCCGGTGCAGACCGGGGATGTGCGCGACGGAAACGTCCTGATTACGCAAGGCATCAAGGCTGGTGAAGCCGTGATTGTCGAAGGGCAGGATCGGGTCCAGCCCGGCGCCACCGTTTCGGCCAAGCCATGGCGCCCTGCAGCCGCCGCCAAGCCCGCCGCGGCCGCGCGCTGAAGACGAAAGCGAACCCATGCCCCGTTTCTTCATCGATCGGCCCGTTTTCGCCTGGGTGGTCGCCATCGCGATCATCCTAGCGGGCGTCATCGCCATCCCGCGCCTGTCGCTGGAGCGCTATCCGAGCATCGCGCCGCCAAGCGTCGAGATCACCGCGACCTATCCCGGTGCCACGCCGCAGACGCTGAATGACAGCGTCGTCAGCCTGATCGAGCGCGAACTCTCAAGCGTGCGCAACCTGCTGTACTTCGAAAGCTCGACGGATACGTCCGGTCAGGCCACGATCACCGCCACCTTCCAGCCGGGGACCAACCCGGAACTGGCGCAGGTGGACGTGCAGAACCGGCTCAAGGCCGCCGAGCCGCGCTTGCCGCAGATCGTCCGCCAACTCGGCATCCAGGTCGATTCCGCCAATCGCAACTTCCTCAATCTGGTGAGCCTGGAATCGTCCAACGGCCAGCAGAACCTCGAGGAACTGTCGGATTATGCGGCGCGCTATGTTGTCGAGGAGCTCAAGCGTCTCCCCGGCGTCGGCCGTGTCCAGCTGTTCGGCGCCGAGCGCGCGATGCGCATCTGGGTCGATCCGGCAAAACTGGCGTCCTACGACATTGCGATGAGCGATATCACGGCGGCGATTGCTGCACAGAACACGCCGGTTTCGCCCGGCGTGCTGGGCGGCGAGCCGATTGCCGAAGGCCAGCGCGTCAAGGTTCCGATCACCGTCGAGGGCCAGCTGAAGACCCCCGAGCAATTCCGGGAGATCGTGCTGCGCGCCGGAACGGATGGCTCCGCCCTGAAGCTGGGCGATGTCGCCCGGGTCGATCTTGGTTCCGCGTCCTACTGGTTCCAGACGCGCCTCAACGGCAAGCCCGTGGCGTTGATGGCCGTCCAGCTCGCGCCCGGCGCCAATGCGGTCTCCACCTCCGCCCGCGTGCATGAGCGCATGGTCGAGTTGGCGCGGGCCATGCCCAGCGGCATGTCATACCGCATTCCGTTCGACACCGCGCCTTATGTGAAGATCTCGATCGAGAAGGTCATCGAGACCCTGGTCGAGGCGATGGTGCTCGTCTTCCTGGTGATGTTCGTCTTCCTCCAGAAATTCCGCTACACCATCATTCCCGCCGTCGTCGCGCCGATCGCCCTGCTCGGGACCTGCGCGGTGATGATGCTGGCCGGCTATTCCGTAAACGTGCTGACTATGTTCGGCATGGTCCTCGCCATCGGCATCATCGTCGACGACGCCATCGTGGTGGTCGAGAATGTCGAGCGCATCATGGCCGAGGAAGGGCTGCCGCCCAAGGAAGCCACACGCAAGGCCATGGGCGAGATTACGGGCGCGATCATCGGCATCAGCCTCGTCCTCACCGCCGTGTTCGTGCCAATGGCATTCTACAGCGGCTCGGTCGGCGCGATCTACCGGCAGTTCACCATCTCCATGGCGGTCTCCATCCTGTTCTCGGCCTTCCTTGCCCTGAGCCTGACGCCGGCGCTCTGTGCGACATTGCTCAAGCCGGTCACGGGCCATGAGACCAAGAAGGGCTTCTTCGGCTGGTTCGACCGCAAGTTCGACACGATGACGCACGGCTACCACAATTGGGTGACGCGCGCCCTGAAGCGCAGCGCGCGGATGATGGCGAGCTTCGCGGTCATCGTGGTGCTGATGATCGTCGGCTATACAAACCTGCCTTCCTCGTT
Source organism: Sphingobium sp. B12D2B (assembly GCF_025961775.1). Lineage (NCBI taxonomy): Bacteria > Pseudomonadati > Pseudomonadota > Alphaproteobacteria > Sphingomonadales > Sphingobiaceae > Sphingobium > Sphingobium sp. B12D2B. Next base: position 1,633,915 of record NZ_JAOQOH010000001.1, on the reverse strand, counting down.
CCTGCCCGATGAAGATCAGGGCTATTTCATGACCGTCTTCCAGCTCCCGTCGGACGCGACGTCCGGCCGAACGCTGGAAGCGCTGGAAGTCTTCGAAAAGCACACCGCGCAGCGCGCCGGCATTGCCGACACCATCTCGGTGCTGGGCTGGGGCTTCTCCGGCGCGGGCGCCAATGTCGGCCTCGGCTTCACGATGCTCAAGGACTGGAGCGAGCGTGACGGCGCGACCGCATTTGGCGAGGCCGGCGCGGCAAATCAGGCCACCGGCGCCGGCGTGCGCGAAGGGCTCGTGATGAGCCTCATCCCGCCATCCATCGATGGCCTTGGCACCACCGGCGGCTTCTCCGCGCGCCTTGAGGACCGCTCGGGCCGTGGGTTCGATGCCCTGATGGCCGCGCAGTTCCAACTGCTCGGCATGGCCGCGAAAAACCCGGCCCTTGCCGGCGTCTATCCGGAAGGCTTGATGCCCGGCACCAGCGTCGAGATGGTGATCGACCGCCAGAAGGCGCAGGCCATGGGCGTGCCCTTCGAGTCCATCACCTCCACGCTGAGCGGGGCCATGGGCTCGGCCTATGTCAACGACTTCCCCAATAATGGCCGTATGCAGCAGGTCATCGTGCAGGCTGATGCCCCCTTCCGCATGAACCTTGAGGACGTGCTCAAGCTGTATGTCCGCAACGCGGCCGGAAACACGGTCCCGCTCTCGGAGCTGGTCACGCCGCGCTGGGAGACAATGCCGCTGCAGCTGGTGCGCTATAATGGCTATCCCGCCATGCGCATTGCCGGCCAGCCCGCGCCCGGCCACTCCAGCGGCGAGGCCATGGCGGAGATGGAGCGGCTTGCGAGCCAGCTGCCGCCCGGCTTCGCCATCGAATGGACCGGTCAGTCGCTTCAGGAAAGGCTCGCTGGCAATCAGGCGATCCTTCTGCTGGGCCTCTCGATGCTGGTCGTCTTCCTGGTGCTGGCCGCGCTGTACGAAAGCTGGGCAATCCCGGCGGCGGTGATGCTGGTCGTGCCGCTCGGCGTGCTCGGCGCCGTGCTGGCGGTCACGCTGCGCAGCATGCCCAACGACGTGTTCTTCAACGTGGGCCTCATCACGATCATCGGCCTCAGCGCCAAGAACGCGATCCTGATCGTGGAATTTGCCAAGCATGCTTATGATAACGGCATGTCTGCGGTCGACGCCGCTTTGCACGCAGCGCGCCTGCGCTTGCGGCCGATCCTGATGACCAGCTTCGCCTTCACGCTCGGCGTCGTTCCGCTGATGCTCGCGGGCGGTGCGAGCAAGGAGACCCAGCGGGCCATCGGCACGGGCGTCTTCGGCGGCATGATCAGTGCCACCATTCTCGCGATCTTCTTCGTCCCGGTCTTCTTCGTGGTGGTGATGAAGCTGGTCGAGCGACAGAAGCGCAAGAAGCATGTCGATGGTTCATCGCAGACGCCCGCCGCCTACCCCGCATCGGAGAATTGAGATGCGTAAATTTGCCCTCGCGGCGCTGCTGCTGACCAGCGCCTGCTCGATGAACCCACGGCTGGAAACGCCGCCTGCCCCGGTTGCGCCGGTCTACCCGCTCGCCTCTCCCGAAGAGGCAGCCAGTGCCGCGGCGCTGGACTGGCACGAGATGTTTGGCGACCCGCGCCTGCAGCGGCTCATCGAGCTGGCGCTGGAGAATAATCGCGATCTGCGCGTCGCTACGCTCAAGGTCGAGGCTGCCCGCGCGCAGTTCCGCGTCGCAAGAGGTGCGCAACTGCCGACGCTGGATGCCAGCGCCGCTTATTCCCGGCAGCGCGTCTCGGCGGCCGCCTCACAAACCGGCGCTGGGGCGGAGTTCAGCCAGTTCTCCGCCAATGCTGCGCTGACCAGCTTTGAGATCGATCTGTTTGGTCGCCTCCGCTCGCAGAGCGAGGCCGCCTTCGAGCGCTATCTCGCCACTGACGAAGGCCGCCGTGCCGCGCGCATCGCGCTGATCGGGTCGATCGTCGATGCCTATCTGGCCGAACGGCTCGCCGAGGAGCAGCTTGCCCTCACCGACCGCACGCTGGGCGACTGGCAGGATTCGCTCGCGATCACTCGCCGTCTCCAGCAGGCGCGGCAGGTCAGCGGGCTCGATGTTGCGCAGGCAGAGGGACAGGTGAGTCAGGCCCAGGCCGATCAGGCGATGCGCACGCGGATGCTGGCCGAGGCGCGCAACGCGCTGCAATTGCTGGTCGGGGCGCCCCTGCCCGCCGACCTGCCCGCCCCCATCGCGCTCATGGACCAGCCGATCCGCACCCAGCTGCCGGTCGGCCTGCCCTCCGCCCTGCTCGCCAGCCGGCCGGACATCCGTCAGGCCGAGCATGAGCTGGTCGCCTCCAATGCCGATGTCGGCGCCGCCCGCGCCGCCTTCTTCCCGCGCATTTCGCTCACAGGTCTGTTCGGCTTCACCAGCATGGCGCTGGACAGCCTGTTCGATAGCGCAAACCGCAACTGGTCGTTCACGCCGCAGATCACCCAATCGATCTTCAACGGCGGCAGTTTGCAGGGCCAGCTCGATCTGGCGAAGGTTCGCAAGTCGATCGCCATCGCAAACTACGAAAAGGCCATTCAGTCTGCGTTCCGCGAGGTCGCAGACGGGTTGGCCGGGCGGGAGACCTATACCCGCCAGATCGAAGCCCAGCGGGGCGTGGCCCAGTCGGCCGCGCGGCGCGCCGAGCTTTCCCGCCTGCGCTATCAGGCCGGGGTCGATGCCCGGCTGGAACTGCTCGATGCGCAGCGCAGCGATTATGCTGCGCGGCTCGCGCTGCTGGAGTTGCGGCGTCAGGAGCTCTCCAGTGCCGCCGGGCTCTACCGGGCCCTGGGCGGGGGCGATGAGCCGACCGCGCCGACTGCTGGTCAGCCGACGCCGCCGAACTCCCAGTGACCATAGGCTTTCCCTCGCAGCAGTGAGGGCACCTGTGACGCCGGAACCGGCTTACTGAACAAGAAGCCCTGCCCCAGCGTGCAGCCCCGCGCGCGGAGATAGCGGGCCTGCGCGATGGTTTCGACGCCTTCCGCGACCGTCTGCATCCCCAGGCGCCGGGCCATCTGCAACACGGCGTCGATAACGGCCGTCGCGCCGGGGGTGCTGTCCTCGATACGGTCGATGAACGACTTGTCAATCTTGATCACGTCGACCGGAAATTGCTGGAGATGGCTGAGCGAAGCATAGCCCGTGCCGAAATCATCCAGTGCGACCATCACTCCAAGGCCGCGCAGCTCCTCGAGCATCCGCGCGACTTCTGGCCCCAATTGCCCGATGAGCACAGTCTCCGTCACTTCGATGTCGATCTGGGCCAGACCCTGCCGATGGGCCCGGGCGGCATCTTCCAGACGGGCCGGCAAACTCGGCGCGCGAAAGTCGCCCGCGGACACGTTGACCGCGATCCGCCCCGGCTCCAGCCCATCGGCCCGCCAGCGCGCAATGTCCGCAAAGATGCCGCAGATCATCCGGTCGGTCAGCCGCACCGACATTTCGGCATCCGAGAACGCCGCCTCGATGGCCGCAGGCGGCAGAACCTGGCTGTTCTCGGCCACCCGCAACAGCGCTTCCCAGCCGTCGATCTGCCCGGTCTGGAGGTTCACCTTGGGTTGGTAGAACGGCACGATGCGGTCCTCGTCCAACCCTGCGCGCGCCATGACCAGCATGCGGGTTCGCCTCTCGGATGCTACCTTGAGGGACGGGGAGAACTCCCGGACGGAGCCGGGCATGTCGGCCTTGGCTGCATAGAGAGCAAGGTCAGCCGCGATCAGGAGGTCCCCGGGCTCAAAGCCATCGCGCGGCCAGACAGCGACACCGACGGAAAAGCTGACCGGAATGCGCAGTTCTTCGATCTGCACCGGCACTTCAAAGCAGCGCTTCAAGGCGTCCGCTACCGGGCGATATTCGTCCGCCGCAGACAGGCCAGGCAAGATGATTGCAAACTCGTCGCCGCCCAGCCGAGCCGCTGTCGCCCCCTCGGGGATACAGGAGGACAGGCGCCGAGCGACCTCCACCAACACCCGGTCGCCTGCGGCATGGCCGAGCGAATCGTTCATTTCCTTGAATCCATTGAGATCCAGGATCATGAGCGCCACCGGATCACCGGAATCACATGCCGCGTCGATCGCGGCCTGAATACGAACGCCGAAGAGCGCCCGGTTCGGAAGCCTAGTGAGATGGTCGTGATACGCGGCCCAATTCAGTTCGGCCTGGGCCTGCTTCTGCTTGGTGATATCCAGTATCGATCCGACAAGCCGGACTGCTACGCCCTTGTCGCCGCGCACGATGACACTTCGCGCCTTGGTATCGATGAACGTCCCTTTGGCCGTGCGAAACCGAAACTCCTCGAGCCAGAACTTCTGGCCACTCTCCAGGGCCCGCCTCTGGTTGGCGAGGACCCGCTCCCGGTCATCGGGGTGAATACGCTCGATCCACCAATCGAAATGCGTGGCTTGATCCAGTTCCGGATAGCCCAGGACTTTTTTGTACGCCCCGCTCCAGGTCGTAATGCCGGTTGGCAGGGAGCAGTCCCATATGACGTCGTTCCCAGCTTCCGCCGCCAGGCGGTAACGCTCCTCGCTCTGCCTGAGCGCGGTTTCGGCGATCACATGGTCGTGGATGTCTTCCAGCGTGCCATACCAGGCGAGGACTTTGCCATCTTCACCCCGGTGAGGCCGCGCCCGCGCCCGGTACCAGCGGTACATCCCGTTCGCCATGCGGATGCGATAGCGGACATCGGCGGCATCCGACTGATTTTTGACAACGTCCGCCCATAAGGCCTGAACGGTCGGAAGGTCATCAGGATGAACGGCCTGCGTCCATCCATATCCTAGCCCGGCCTCTAGATCGAGGCCCACCTGTTCAGCCCAAAGCGGGCCAATTTCGGTGATGCGTCCCTCCGCATCGGCCATCCAGGCGATCTGGGGATTGAGCTCGACATAGGCGCGATGATGCGCTTGCACATGGGCAAGTTCATCGAGCGCCTCGGCAAGCTGGCCGTCATCCGCCGATGCCGCACTGCCACCCATCAATCCACGCCAGGCCAGAACAAGGGCGGTCATGAAGAGCAGACTCGCCACGCCTTCGACGATGATACGATCCATGTCAGGCCCAGTAGTCGTGCCGGCACGCGCACCCAAGGCCGCAACCCCTGTCAGCAGGATCGCTGAAAACGAAACGCCTGTCACCAGCCCGGCCATCACAAGCCAGGCCCGACGTACGCTCTGCGATTTCATGTTGAACGTATGACCGAGAATGGCCGTGGCTGTTAAAATGCCAGACCCGCAAATCGCCACAATGATCAGCATGCCCCGAATCTGCTGATCAACCACGACCAGATGGTAAAAGCTCTCCACGCCGTCCAATCGTCTCTGAGTTTAGGAGAGTGCTAAGCGTTCAAAGGTTAGTAAAACGTTGCCATAGGACGAAACGAACGGGCTAATCGTCAGATCGATCAAATGGTGCTCACAAACCAGGAAAGATGACGCAAAGAAAAATCGCAGTTTTCGGCTCGACCGACGAGCCGAATTCCGTAGCGTTTCTCGCTCAATCCCCCTGGAAGCGCGGCACCCGCTTCTCCAGAAAGGCCGCGACGCCCTCCTGAAAATCCGCGCTGTGGCCGGCCGCTGCCTGATTGGCGGCTTCGATGCCCATCGTCTCCGACAGGCTGTGATTGAGTGCGGCAGCGACCTGCTTACGGATCATGCCGATGGCGCGGGTCGGCCCCTGCGCGAGTTTGAGGGCAAGACCGCGTGCGGTTTCGCCGAGCCTCTCGTCGTCGGTCACGCGGGCGACCAGTCCGGCGTCCTGCGCCTCCTGAGCGCTCATCGGCTCACCAAGAAGCGCCAATTCCAGCGCCTTGGCGCGCCCGGCGCTCTTCGCGACCAGCCATGTCGCGCCAGCATCGGGCACGAGCCCGATATTCACGAAGCCAAGCTGCAGATAGGCAGAGCGCGCCATCACCACGATGTCGGCGGCCAGCGCCAAGGCGACGCCAGCGCCGACAGCCGGTCCGTTGATCGCGCTCACCACCGGGATATCGAGGCCGGCCAACCGGAGGAACAGAGGATGGTAATAGGTCGCCAGGGTCTCCCCGAGATCGGCGCCGATGCCTTCGCTATCGGCCAGATCCGCGCCGGAGCAGAACGCCCTGCCCGTCCCGGTGATCAACACGGCCCGCACACCTGCACGCACGCCCTCATCGAGCTTGCGGGTCAGGTCTGCCAGCAGGCCGGTGGAAAGGGCATTGAGCCGCTCGGGGCGGTTAAGGGCAAGGGTCAGCACCCCATCGTCCAGCGTGGACAGCACGATCTCGCTCAATCGATCCTCCCTTGCGGCGCGGTTGCCGACCGCTGTTCTGACTGGGCGCAGGCTAGCATCGTACCCGCGCGCGGCAAGCGTCGCGCCAGAGCGAGTATGGATCGGCAAACACGAGCAGCAATTTGCGGAATTGCGAAATGAGCTGGTTCCGCTACGGTGCGGGCGTCTTGAAGGACGTCCTGGTTTATCGGCACAGGCGCTAACCCGCGGATGAAAAATTTGCGGATCGTGCCCACTGTCCCGGCCAGTGCGGCGATCCCTCACCCCGACTCGTACCCCGGAGACAGTCCTTGCCACGCGGAAACAGATTGTTCGTTGGCCAGAAAGTGCGCGACCTGCGTCTGCAGAGCCGGCTCGATCAGGCGGACATGGCGCGGCTGCTGGGCATCTCCGTCTCCTATCTCTCGCAACTGGAGAATAACGACCGTCCCCTGACCGCACGGGTAAAGGCCGCGCTGGCGGCGGCCTTTCCGCTCGACTGGTCCGATTTCGATGCCCGGCCTGAGGAGCAGTTGCTCGGCGCCTTCAACTGGGCGCTCGCCAATCCCGGCCATCGCTCACCGCCTCCCGATCCCGAGCGGACCGAGCGGCTGCATGTTCAATACCCCGAATTTGCAGCGCGCTATGTCGAGTTGCATTACGCGCTCCGACAGACCGAAGGTCGGCTGGCCATGGCGGAACAGGCGCTTGGTAACGGCCTGCTGCCGGGCGCACGCGCGACTTTCGATCAGGTGAGCGATCGGCTGCGGCTGTTCGACAATTATTTCCACGATCTCGACACCGCCGCCGAGGATCTCGCCACCCAGCTCAGCATCGGCGCGCGCGCCAATCCCGAAGCCACCATTGCGACGCTCAGCGCGGCACTGCGTGACGAGCATGATTGCGCTGTCAGTCGCGAACCACTCAAGACCACGCTGTTGCGCGCGCCCTCCCCCGATGGCCGGACGTTGCACGTTAACGATCGCCTGCCCGCCGCGAGCATCGCCTTCCAGCTCGCCAGTCATATCGTGCATTTGCGCGGGCTGGCCGATTCCACGATGCGCGCCATCATTGCCCAGCACCCGGTCGGCGCGCCTGCCGATGCGCTGCTGCATCATGCGCTCGTCAATTATGGCGCTGCCGCCTTGCTCATGCCTTATGGCCTGTTCCGCGAGACGGCCCGGACGCTCCGCCATGATGTCGATGCGCTGGCGGCGCGGTTTGGCGTAAGCATCGAGCAGGTCGCGCATCGGCTTGCCACGCTGCAGCGAGCGGGGCAGCGCGGCATTCCCTTCTTCTTCTGTCGCATTGATCCCGCCGGCAACATCACCAAACGACACAGCGCCACGCGGCTGGACTTTGGCAGCTATGGCCCGCTCTGCCCCCGCCTGAGGCTGCACGAGGCGCCGACGCGGCCCGAGTACAGCGGAGCAGAGCGCGCGGAAATGCCCGATGGCGTGCACTATATCCTGCTCGCCCGCGCCATCGCGCGACCGGACCGCCGCCATGCCATCGTGCTCGCCTGCGAACGCGATTATGCCGCCCATCTCACTTGGGCGGACGGGCTGGACCTCGCCGATGATACCGCAGTCACCCCCATCGGGCCCGGGTGTCGCCTGTGCCCGCGCGAGGGCTGCCCGCAGCGCGCCTTCCCGCCCATCGACCGCCCCATCCATGTCGAGCGGGATGGCCGGCACGTCATTCCCTACAGCATCGGCTGAAGGGCGTGCCGGCCTGAACCTTCAGCGCATCAGCACCAGCTCTTCCGCCATGCTCGGATGCAGCGCGACGGTGGCGTCGAAATCGTCCTTGGTCAGCCCCGCCTTGACCGCGATGGCCGCCGCCTGCAAAATCTCGGGCGCATCCGGGCCGATCATATGGATGCCGACCACCCGCCCGGTCGTTTCCTCGCAAATCAGCTTGTAGAGGCTGCGCTCGTTGCGATTGGCCAGCGTGTTCTTCATCGGCCGGAAATCGGACGTGTAGACCTTGACCGCGCCCAGCGTGTTGCGTGCCTCGCCCTCGGTCATGCCGACCGCGCCGATCGGGGGGTGGCTGAACACGGCGGAAGGAATGCAGCCATAATCCACCGTCCGCGGATTGCCGCCGAACACGGTGTCGGCGAAGGCATGGCCTTCACGGATCGCCACCGGGGTGAGTTGCACGCGGTCGGTCACGTCGCCGACTGCGTAGATGCTCTCGACGTTGGTGCGACTATATTCGTCGACCTTGATCGCGCCCTTCGCCGTTTCCACGCCAACCTTGTCCAGGCCCAGCCCGTCGATCTTGGGATTGCGGCCGGTGGCGAACAGCACCAGATCGGTCTCGATCGGGTCGCCACCCTCGATAAACACCTTAAGGGAGCCATCCTCCTGCTTCTCGATCTTTTCGAGCGGCGCGTTGAAGCGGAAGTTGATGCCCTTGGCCATGCTGATCTGCAGCAGCCGGTCGCGAATCTGCTCGTCATAGCCGCGCAGGATCTGGTCGCCGCGCAGCACCACCGTCACCTGACAGGCGAACTCGTGGAAAATGCCGGCGAACTCGTTGGCGATATAGCCACCGCCGAAGATCGCGACGCGCTTGGGCATCTTTTCCAGATGGAAGACCTCGTTGGAGGTGATCCCCAGTTCCGCGCCGGGCACGTCAGGCACATTCGGCCAGGCGCCGACCGCGATGAGGATGACCTTGGCGGTCACCAGCTTGCCGCTGGCCAAGCGAACTTCATGAGGCCCCTCCACCGTCGCGCGCTCATGGAAGGTCGTCACCTTGTTATTGTCGAGCGTCTGCTGATAGAGCCCTTCGAGCCGGGAGACCTCCCCGATCACATTGTCGCGCAGGGTGGGCCAGTCGAAGCTGCAGTCCGAAATATCCCAGCCGAAACGGCGGGCATCCTTGATGTCCTCGGCGAAATGCGCGCCGTAAACGAGCAGCTTCTTGGGCACGCAGCCCCGGATCACGCATGTCCCGCCGACCTTGTGCTCCTCCGCCACGGCGACCTTGGCACCATGCGCCGCCGCAATGCGCGAAGCCCGCACGCCGCCTGATCCGGCGCCGATTACGAACAGGTCGAAGTCATAGTCGCTCATCAGGGGAGATCCTCGGAATGTCTTGATCATGTCCGCGCATATGGGCGTGAGTGCATCGCGCGCAAAGCAATTTTGCGAGGGGCGCCACCAGATTCGCTACGTCTTCCGGCGCCGCCCCACGCTGTGAGCGGGCCGAAAGCCGCCGCGCACGGGGCAATTGCGCCCGCTATCGCTAGCCTCTTGTCACGCCCCGCCCTAGGCTCTAGGGCATCTCCAGATTGAAGACCAAAGTAAAGCAAAGGACCTCTCATGAGTGAGACCGCGGATCGCGTGAAGAAGATCGTCGTCGAGCACCTCGGCGTCGAGGCGGACAAGGTGACCGAAGACGCGAGCTTCATCGACGATCTGGGCGCTGATAGCCTCGACATCGTCGAGCTCGTCATGGCTTTTGAGGAAGAGTTCGGCGTCGAAATCCCCGACGATGCTGCCGAGAAGATCGCCACCGTCAAGGACGCGATCGATTTCATCGACGGCAAGCAGTAAGATAGCGGGAGCCCGGTTCGCGGCCTCGTCGCGGACATGCACCGGCCAGTGAATACACATGGATACGGCTCTCCGGTTGCGGGTTTGACTCGCTATGGGAGGGCCGTTCGTGTTTGATCAGCGCCTGGCGTTCCGGGCAACTGGCCGGGTGACTGGATCAGGAGAGTGAAATGCGTCGTGTCGTCGTAACAGGTCTCGGCATGGTTTCGCCCCTTGGCGGCGACGTGGAGACAAGCTGGAAGAACATCATTGCCGGCCGGTCGGGCGCGGAAACGATCACCCGTTTCAACGCGACCGATTTCCACACCAATTACGCCTGCGAAGTGAAGGCCCCGGATCATGAATTCGGCTTCGACCCGAACAAGCGCGTGGATCACAAGGTCCAGCGTCAGGTCGATCCGTTCATCGTCTATGGCATCGACGCGGCCGGCCAGGCCATCGAGGATGCCGGCCTGACCGAGATGAGCGAGGCCGAGCGGCTGCGCACCGGCTGTTCGATCGGATCGGGTATTGGCGGTCTGCCGGGCATCGAGAGCGAATCGCTGGTGCTGGAGCATAAGGGGCCCAAGCGGGTCTCGCCGCACTTCGTCCACGGTCGCCTGATCAACCTGATCTCCGGTCAGGTCTCCATCAAATACGGCCTGATGGGGCCTAATCACGCCGTCGTCACGGCCTGCGCGACGGGCGTTCATTCGATTGGCGACGCGGCGCGGATGATCGCGCTCGACGATGCCGATGTGATGCTCGCCGGCGGCGCGGAAAGCGCCATCTGCCCGATCGGCATTGCCGGTTTCGGTCAGGCGCGCGCGCTGTCGACCGAATTTCGCGACGAACCCTGGCGCGCCAGCCGTCCGTGGGATCAGGCTCGCGATGGCTTCGTCATGGGCGAAGGGGCCGGCGTGGTTGTGCTGGAAGAATATGAGCACGCCAAGGCGCGCGGTGCGAAGATCTACGCAGAGATCCTCGGCTACGGTCTCTCGGGCGATGCCTATCATGTCACGGCACCCCATCCGGAAGGCTCGGGCGCCTATCGGGCGATGGAAATGGCCATGCGCAGGTCCGGGCTTTCGCTTGCCGATATCGACTATGTGAACGCCCACGGCACCTCCACCCCGCTCGGCGACGAGCTGGAGCTGGGTGCAGTGCGGCGGCTGTTCGGCCCGGCGCTGGAGACCATGTCGATGTCGTCCACCAAGTCGGCCATCGGGCATCTGCTCGGCGGTGCCGGTGCAGTCGAGACGATCTTCTGCATCCTTGCGATGCGTGACCAGATCGTGCCGCCCACGCTCAACCTGGATGATCCCAGCGACAGCTGCCAGGGTGTCGACCTCGTTCCGCACACGGCGAAGCAGCGGAAGGTCAAGGCCGTGCTCAACAACAGCTTCGGCTTTGGCGGCACCAACGCCAGCCTTGTGCTCAAGGCTCTCTGACGGCCGCAATGCGCCGCATCGTCCTCACGGTCGCTGCTCTGCTGCTGGCCGGACTGGCCGTTGCGGCGCTTCTCTTCGTCCATGGCTGGTCGAGGCCCGGCCCGCTTGAGGCCGATGCAACGATCATCGTTCCCGAGGGCGCGACGCTGCGCAAGGCGGCCGACGAGCTGGAAGCGCAAGGCGCCATCGGCTCCGCCACCGCCTTCCTTGCCCGCGCGCGGGTGCTGGGGCCGGATGGGTCGATCAAGGCGGGCGAATATCGCATCCCCCGACGAGCGAGCAGCGCCGACATTCTGGGCATCCTGCAGAGCGGCAAGACCCTCGTCCATCTCGTCACCATCCCAGAAGGCATGCCTTCCATCCTCGTGCATGAGCGGCTGATGGCCAATGCCGAGCTGACCGGAGACATTCCCGTGCCCGAGGAAGGCTCGGTGATGCCCGACAGCTATGGCTACCAGAAGGGCGAGACCCGCGCGGCGGTGCTTGGGCGGATGCAGGCCGCAATGACGAGCTTCATTGCCGCGCAGTGGCCCAAGCGCTCGGCTGCAACGCCAGTCAAGACGCCTGAGCAGGCCGTCACCCTCGCCAGCATCGTGGAGAAGGAAACCTCCATCCCCGCCGAGCGACCGACGGTGGCCGGTGTCTACGCCAATCGGCTGCGCGAGGGCATGATGCTGCAGGCCGACCCCACGATCATCTACCCGATCACCAGGGGCAAGCCGCTCGGACGCCGCATCCTCCAGTCGGAGATCCGCGCGGTGAACGACTACAACACCTATGCGATGACTGGCCTACCCAAGGGACCAATCGCCAACCCCGGACGCAGTTCTATCGAGGCCGTCCTGCGGCCGGCGGCAACGAAAGCGCGCTACTTCGTCGCGGATGGCAAGGGCGGGCATATCTTCGCGGAGACGCTGGCCGAGCATAATGCGAATGTGCGCAAATGGTATGACATCCGCCGTCAACGCGGCGAAATGTGAGCTTTGCTCAGCGGAGCAAACCCCTGCTCCGCAACCGCAGCGCATAGCCCAGTTGCAGCAGCGCAATCAGCACGATGAAGGCCGGGAACAGCGCCGCACTGGTGCCCTTGACCGCCAGCAGATCGGTGCCGATGAAGGAGTAGCTGAACTGGACCAATATGGCGATCAGCGCGATGACCGAGAACCAGACGGCGGCGGCACGCCGTGCCAGAAGGGCAACGGCGCCGGCAAACGCGGCGGCAACGGCCACGCCGTAGCTCAGCCAGGCCCAGCGCGGCATGTTGGCCCAGATTTCCGCCTGATAGGGATCGGCCATGGCCAGCTCTTCGAGATTGGCGGTCGATTGGACAAGGAAGGCGGCGATGCCGATCAGGGTCCATATCAGAAACAGAATAGCCGGAATCCGCGACATGCTCCGGCTGCGATGGTCCCCCACACCCGTCATCACACACCCCCTCCCCATGGCTTGTTGCACGGCCATTTTAGCCCGGTTCTGACATGACGCAAACTGTCCTCGAACTGCCCCGCGGCCCCCTCATCGTCACCGCTCAGTTGAGGAGCGCGGACCAAGCATGGGCCGACGGGCTGCGTCAGACCCATTATCCCGCCGCTCGCAATCAGGTGCCCGCCCACATCACCTTGTTCCACCACCTCCCGCCGTCCCTGCATGCCGAACTAAGGACGATGCTGAAGGGACTGGTCGATCGTCCCCCACCTCCGGCCAGTCTAGGCGAGCCGTTCGGGTCAGGCAGCCTTGTCGCGCTGGCGGTGGAGAGTGACGGGCTTCTCGATATTCGCGCCACGATCGCCGAGCGGTTTGAGCGGCACCTCATCCCGCAGGACCACGCACTCAAGCGCCTGCACATCACGGTCCAGAACAAGGTCGCTCCCTCCGTCGCGAAGGAGACGCTGGCGCTGTTGCGGACACAGATCCGCCCTGCCCCTCTCGTCATCGCCGGCCTTGCGGTATGGGTTTATGAAGGCGGCCCCTGGTCTGCCCTGAGCCAGCACCGCTTTCGTCGCTGATCGTCATCACAAACGAAACGGCCCGCTTCATCACGAAGCGGGCCGCTGCATCAGCCGGGCCTTGCCCGCCGTTTCGTCACAATCAGAACGAGATCGACGCCTGCACATACCAGCTGCGCGGACGTGCGTAGATCTTCTCGGCATAGCCGAGCGTGCCGAGCGACGCATTGCCCTGCACCAGATACAGCTCGTCGAACAGGTTCTGCACGCCACCGGTCAGCTTCCAACCGGTCGCCTTGTTAGCCAGCGTGACGGAGGCATTGCCGACGAAATAGCCGTCCTGCTCGATCTCCGGCACGCTGCCGGTGATGAACTTGAGGCTGGCGCTGTAATTGCCGTCGAAGCGAGGCGTCAGCGTCACGTCGTCGTTGAGCGGGATCTCATAGCCGATGCCGAAATTGCCCTGGAAGGAGGGCGTGAACGGCAGGTCATCGCCCGGCTGAACCGTCGCCGTCGCGCCCGGAACAGGCGTGATGCTCAGGATCTCATCGTTGAGCGTGCTCGCCGCGATGTCGATCCGCAGGCCGTAAGCGCGCGGATGATAGCTCAGCTCGCCTTCAAGCCCGCGAATACGCGCCTTGCCGCCGTTGAACAGCAGCGGCACGACACCCTGACGGAAGATCAGCTGGATATTGCTGTAATCCGCCTGGAAAGCCGCCGCGTTGAAGCGGAAATCGCCGAAATCGAACTTGGCGCCGATCTCGTAGCTATCCACCTTCTCCTCGTCGAATGGCGTCGGCACATTGCCCGGAGGCGCCGCATTGTAGCGGGTGTTGAAGCCGCCCGACTTGAAGCTGCGCGAGTAGGAAATGTAGGTGCTGACATTGCGCGTCCACGAATAGCGCACGCTCGCCGAGCCGGTCAGCGCAGAGAAGCTCTGCGAATAGGGGCCCGGATAGATGAACAGCGGGCCACCCTGCGGGATCGCCAGCGTCGGCAGCGGATCCGGGTCCGGCAGCGTGGCTGGGAACAGGTTGAACACGATACCGTGATATTTCTTCTTGTCCCGCGTGTAGCGCAAACCGCCAGAAATCTCGAGATTCTGGATCGGCTTGACCGAAAGCTCGCCGAATACCGCGATGGAATCCGTTTCCAGATCAGAAACCTGCAGGTCGCGTGAGCCGGGGCCGCCTGCCAGCAGGGACCCGATGACCGGCGGCGACGGCGGGAAGGCCAGCGGCACGGTCGCCCGCTCGTTGGTCTTCTCATTGAAGTAATAGCCACCGATGATGCCGTTGAGCACCGGCGATTCATACTGCAGCTGGAGTTCCTGGCTATACTGGTCGGACTGCGAGCCCACATCCGTGGTGATCAGCAGCAGCGGGGTATTGTCCGCATCGCGCACGCCGCGCGACTGGGTGGAGCGATAGGCGCTGATCGACTTCAGCAGGACATTAGAGGTCACATTCGCGGTGACCGTGCCCGAGACGCCCCAGACTTCCGAAGTACTCAGCACCGGCGCCGTGCCGCCATTGACGAACGGGCCCTTATCCTGGAAATTGTTGGCGCAGCGAGCATCGTTGATCTGCGGCACGTTCGGCGCACCGAAGCGCGGATCGCCCGGCGTGAGCGGCGCGAACGGGATGGTCGCGCCGGGGCAGCCGGCCGCCACGCTTGCGATCGCCGCGACCGGTGCGTTCCGGTTCACGCCGGCGAAGACGAACGGCGCACCGTTCTCGTCCCGCTTGGTGTAGTCACCGCGGATGTTTACCTTGATGTCCGGGCTGGCTTCCCAATAGAGCGCGCCATTCAGCGTCGCGCTATCGTCATTGCCGAGATCAATGCCATCATATTCGCGGATCACATAGCCATCGCGCTTGCGGAAACCGCCCGAGACGCGCGCCGCCAACGTGTCGCCCAGCGGAATGTTGAGGGCGGCAAAGCCTTCCATCAGACTGTCCGAGCCAAGGCGCAGACGCACATCCGCGCCGAACCGGCCCAGCTCCGGCTGCTTGGTGCGCACGAGAATGGCGCCGCCAATCGTGTTGCGACCAAAGAGCGTGCCCTGCGGGCCGCGCAGCACTTCAACGCCGGCGATATCGCCGAAGTCGATGGCGCCACCGACAGCGCGGCCGACATAGACTTCATCCAGATAGATGCCCACGCCCGGATCGACCGCCGCTGTGGGATCCAGCTGGCCGATGCCGCGGATGAACACCACCGTCGCGGCGGAGTTGCCGGAGAGCTGGCCGGCTGTCTTGAACTGGAGGTTGGGTGTGATCGTCTCGAGATCGGACGTCTGGTTGATCTGGCGATCTTCGAGCACCTGCGCATCGAAGGCGGAGATCGCGACAGGCGTATCCTGCAGGGATTCGGCCCGGCGACGCGCGGTCACGATGATCGTGCCGGCTTCCGATTCCGTATCCATCGCCTGGGGCGTCTGGATCGCAGCCGTATCCTGCGCCAAGAGCGGCGTCGAGATCAGCGCGCCGAGCGCTGCGCCAATGAGAAATGGGGCTTTCATGATATCCTCCCTGTGGTTTCTTGGCCGGCGCAGCGAGGCCGCGCGTGCCCCGCAGGGCATTGACCTGGCCGGGAAAATAAGCCCACCATGCGCAACTAGCAATGCGACATAACAATCAGTGCGGGGCTGTGATATACGCGCAACACACCGTTAGCTGGGAAATGATTTTCGGGCGGCAACCCTCAGCCATGAGGGGACCGCAAGCATGAGGAGGGGAGCCATAGACCAGTCTGCCGAACCATCCGATGCTCTCTCGCTCGGTCTTCTGGGCGATCTGGCCGGCTATCATCTTCGCCGCGCCTTCGCGGTAATGTCTGCCGACTTCTCCCGCACCTTTGCCGATAGCGACATGCGGCAAGTGCTCTTTGCTGTGTTGTCGGTCGTCTCCGCCAATCCCGGCATCAGCCAGGGCCGGGTGGGCACAGCGCTCGGCATCAAGCGCACCAATATGGTGACGCTGGTCAATCAGCTCGTCGCGCTCGATTTCGTGACGCGCCGGCCTTCGACCTCGGACCGCAGGGCGTTTTCCCTCACGCTGACGGACAAGGGCGCCGCCGCCTTCACCGAGGCCGCCGCACGCATCCACCGCCACGAAACCCAGCTTCTGGCGCATCTCGATACACAGGAGCAACAGCTGCTGATCGATCTGCTGCGCAAGATCAGGCCGGTGGGCACCGAGGGCTTGTCCCCCTCCGACGCGCCCGACCTCAGCCGCTAGGCGACGCCGACCTCTTTCAACGGAATTTCGCCATCTGCCAGTTGCGCCCGGTCCAGGCGGCTCCCCGCGACGACATGGGCGCGGCCCTGCACATAATCCTTGGTGCGGTTGACGCAGTCGAGCGCGATGACATGCCCCTGCCGCAGATAGACAACCGAGAAGCTGCGCGAAGCCGGATCGCCGCGCACGATGCACTCGTCGAAATCCAGCGACAGACCGATGGTCTGCAAGCGCAGATCATATTGGTTCGACCAGAACCACGGCACCGCCTCATAAGGAGCGGGGTTGCCCATGATATGCTGCACGGCCGTGCGCGCCTGATCATTGGCGTTCTGCACCGATTCGAGCCGCATCCGGCGCCCCGCCGCAAAGCGGTTCTCATGCGCGGCGCAATCGCCGATCGCGTAGACGTCGGGCAGCGAGGTCTCGCAATATTGATCGACATCCACGCCGTTGCCGCCGCTCGCCCCCGCGAGAATCAGCGGCCCGGTCTCCGGCACGATGCCGATCCCGACGATCACCGCATCTGCCGGGATCACCTCGCCATCGGCCAGCCGAACGCCGGTGGCCTGGCCCTGATCGCCGGTCTCGATGGCATCCACCGAGGCCGAGAGGCGCACGTCCACGCCATGGGCGCGATGCTCCTGCGCGAAGAAGTCGGACAGTTCCGGCCCGGCGACGCGCGCCAGCAGCCGCTCCTGCGCCTCCAGAAGCGTGACCTGCTTGCCGAGCTTGCTCAGCACTGCCGCCGCTTCAAGGCCGATATAGCCGCCGCCGACGATGGCGAACCGCTCCGCCGTGGGCAGAATGGCCATCAACCCATCGACATCGGCGCGCGACCGCACGGTGAACAGGCCGCTCGCCGTCGAGCCCGGACAGGACAGCCGCCGGGCCGAGCCACCACCCGCCCAGATCAGCTTGCCATAGGAAAATTCCGTACCCTTGGCCGTGACCACCTGATGCGCGACCGGATCGATCGTCTTGACCCGCTCCCCGAGGAACAGCGAAATCGCCTGATCCGTCCAGAAGTTGGCCGGGCGCAGCAGGATACGCTCGAAGGTCTTTTCGCCGGCCAGATAGTCCTTGGACAGCGGCGGGCGCTCATAAGGAAATTCCGGCTCATCGCCAATCAGGCCCACGGACCCCTCATATTTGAGCTGGCGAAGCAGGATCGCCGCCTGCGCACCGGCATGGCCTCCCCCCACGATCAAGCAGTCGAAATGCTGCACGTCATCTCCCCAATGCAAATTACCCCGCGGCCTTGCCAGAGAAACGAAGGTGCCGCAATCGAACGGTCAACCATTGACCATCCGATTTCGCCTGCGTATAGCGCGCCGGCCTGACGCCGCAAGGCGGCAGCAAGCCCTTGGGGCGGAGTAGCTCAGCCGGTTAGAGCAGCGGAATCATAATCCGCGTGTCGGGGGTTCGAGTCCCTCCTCCGCTACCATCCTTTCAGCAACGTAGATCGAAAAGCCGGGGCTGGAAGAGCGCGCCGTAAACCTGGCGCGCCCTCCCCTTGCTCAGACGAGTTCCTGCAGGTCTGCCGGGGTGAAGCCCTTGAGATCGCTCCACGCCTGCTGCTGCACCTTGCGGGGCCATTGCGGATCGCTGATCAGCGCGCGGCCGACGGCAATGAGGTCGAACTCGTCGCGCTCCATCCGCTCGATGAGGCGATTGAGCTCCACGCTTGTCGAGCTTTCACCGCCGAAAGCCGCCAGAAACTCGCCCGAGAGGCCGACGGACCCGACGCTGATCGTCGGCGCGCCGGTTAGCTTCTTGGCCCAGCCAGCAAAATTGAGGCCGGCCTCGCCGTCGATCTCCGGGAATTCAGGCTCCCAGAAGCGGCGCTGCGAGCAGTGGAGGATATCGACGCCGGCATCCACCAGCGGCTGCAGCCAGTCCTCCATCTCGGCAGGCGTCGCGGCCAGCCGGGCGGAATAATCCTGCTGCTTCCACTGGCTGACGCGCAGGATCACCGGGAAATCTGGCCCGACGGCCGCGCGAATGGCGGCGACAACCTCACCGGCGAAGCGCGCCCGCTCGCGGATGGTAGACCCACCATAGCGATCCTCGCGAACATTGGTGCCGGACCAGAAGAACTGATCGATCAGATAGCCATGGGCGCCGTGGATCTCGATGGTATCGAAGCCCAGGCGCTTGGCGTCTGCGGCTGCCTTGGCGAAGGCCGCCACGGTATCAGCGATATCCTCTTCGGTCATCGCGACGCCGCGCGGTTCGCCGGGTGCGAGCAGGCCGGAGGGGCTTTCCACCGGCGCGTCCGGCTCCCAGCCGCTACCGGTGCGAGTCGAGCCGGTGTGCCAGAGCTGCGGCCCCATTCGCCCGCCGGCGGCATGGACTGCCTCGATCACTCCCGCCCAGCCGGCCAGCGCCGCCTCGCCATGGAAGAAAGGAATGCCCGGATCGTTGCGCGAGGCTGGCCGGTCGATCACCGTGCCTTCGGAGAGAATGAGCCCTGCCCCGCCCTCGGCCCGCCGCCGGTAATAGTCCGCATTAGGCTGGCCAGGGATGCCGCCGGGGGCCTTCGCCCGCGTCATCGGCGCCATCACGATACGATTGGGGAGGGAAAGCGATTTGAACTGAAAAGGCCGAAAAAGTGCGTCGCCAATGCCAGGCATAGCCGGTAACTCCAGGGTTCAGAGTGGGTCGTCGGCTTGGTAGATAGGCGCGCGACGCCAAATGCCAAATGTCGGAGAGGATTTGCGGGCAGCGATCTATCCGGCTGGTCGCCGCAAGCGCGGTCATCTGGCGTTCAGGCTGGGATGCGATACCTGCGGCGTGCCGACCGACCGCCTGTACGCGCAACCAACCCGCGCGCTCATCCTCCCCGAAGGCCGGCATTTCCGCCCGACCATCATTGCCCTGAGTTTCAGGGTGACCCCGCACGCAATGGGCAATAGACTGGCATCATGACCTTTTCCGATATCTTCCGGCCCATCGTTTCCGCGACCGTTGTCCTTGGCCTGATCGCTTCGGCGCCACTGGCCGCACAGGGCGAGATGCCCGGCCTTCTCCAGCCGCAATCCAAGGCGGGCCAACAGCCGCTCAAGCCGACGGTTCCGGCCGAGCGCCCGTGGCTCTACGAGAAGAGCGACGTGCCCATCGACCCGGCATGGCAGTTCGGCGTGCTGGACAACGGCCTGCGCTATGCGGTGCGCCGCAACGATGTGCCGGCCGGACAGGTATCGATCCGCGTGCGGGTGGATGTCGGCTCGCTGATGGAGGAGCCTGCCGAAGCCGGCTTTGCGCATTTCATCGAGCATCTCTCCTTCCGCGGATCGCGGGATGTACCCGATGGCGAATCGAAGCGGATCTGGCAGCGGCTGGGCGCCGAGTTCGGCAGCGACAGCAATGCGCAGACCACGCCCACCGGCACCACCTACGCGCTCGATCTGCCGCGCGCGACCAACGAAGGCATTGACGAGAGCCTGCGCATTCTCGCCGGCATGATGCAGCAGCCCAACATCAGCAAGGCGCCGGTAGAGGCCGAGCGCGCCGTCATTCTCGCCGAGCGGCGCGAGAGCCTTGGCCCCAGCGCCCGGCTGGGAGACGAGATCCGCGCCTTTTATTTCGCCGGCCAGCGCCTCGCCAGCCACAGCCCCATCGGCACCGAGCAGACGCTGCTCAAGGCGACGCCGCAAGCCCTACGCGCCTTCCACGACCGCTGGTATCGCCCCGATCGCACCGTCATCGCCATTTCCGGGTCCATGGAGCCGGCCGCGCTCGAAGCGATGGTCCGCGCGCATTTCTCCGGTTGGAAGGCCAAGGGCCGCGCGACGCCGCTGCCGGACTTCGGCAAGCCCGATCCCTCCGCCCCGGCCACCAAGGTGATCGTCGAGCCGAGCGTGCCCTATAGCGTGGGCCTCGCTTATCTGCGGCCATGGGTGTTCAACGAGGACACGATCGTCTTCAACCAGATGCGACTGGCCGACATGGTCGCGCTGGAGCTGATCAATCGGCGCCTCGAAGCCGTGGCCAGCGACGGTGCCTCATTCGTGCAGGCCAATGTGTCGCTGGATAACAGCATGCGCTCGGCCAATGCGACCTATGTGACCATCGTGCCCAATGGCAGCGACTGGGAGAAGGCGCTGCAGGAAGTGCGCGCGATCATCGAGGATGCCCGCCGGGTCGCCCCCAGCCAGGTCGATATCGACCGCGAGTTTCAGGGCATGGAAGCAGGCTTCGCTGCGCTGGTAGCCAGTGCAGCCATTGAGGGCAGCCCCCAACAGGTGGAGAGCATCGTGCAGGCGGTGGATATTCGCGAGACGGTCGTCTCCCCGCAGGACCAGCTCGCCATCTACCAGTCCTCCAAAAAATATATGACGCCCGAGCAACTGCTCGCGGCGACCAACCGGCTGTTCTCCGCTACGGTGGAACGCGCGCTGCTGAGCCTGCGCGCGCCGCAGGACAATGCCGAACAGCGCCTGCAGACTGCCTTCAGCGCGCAGGTCGAGCCCAATTCCCGCGCGCGCCTGAGCGATTCGCGGGTGACCATGGCCGCGCTGCCCAAGCTGCCCGCGCCGGGCAAGGTGGCCTCGCGCACTGACCTGGGCGTACTGGGCATCCAGAACGTCACGTTCGAGAATGGCGTTCGCTTACTGGTCGCCGGCAATCAGGCCGAACCGGGCAAAGTGCATATCAATGTGCGCTGGGGCCATGGCCGCCAGAGCTTCGCGCCGGACGAGCGCGCCGCCTTGTGGGCGGTTCCCTATGCGCTCACCGCCAGCGGCATCGGCGACCTCGGCCAGCGAGAGCTGAACGATCTAATGAGCGGCCGCCGCCTGTCGCTGAACTTCGGCATTGATGACGATGCGTTCACGCTCAGCGGCACGAGCAGCCCGCAGGATTATCCCGATCAACTGCGCCTGTTCGCCTCCAAGCTGGCTTTCCCCCGCTGGGACGAGGCACCGCTGCGCCGCTCCATGGCGATGCTAGAGGCCAGCTATGATCCGGTGCCGGCCTCCGCTGCGGAAGCCATTGGTCGCGATCTTGAATGGATGCTGCGGGACAAGGATGCCCGCTTCAGCCCGGCCTCTCCGGATGATCGCACGACGTTGACGCTGGATGCCTTCCGCAAGGTCTGGGCGCCCCGCCTCGCCAACGGCCCCATTGAAATCCAGGTGTTCGGCGATCTCGATGTCGAGCAGGCGATTGCCGCTGTGGCCGCCAGCTTCGGCGCTTTGCCCAAACGCGCGGATGCGCCGCCACCGGCCCGTAACCTCGCGCTCAACTTCCCCGCTCATGTGGCGACCCCGGTTCGCATCGTCCATGACGGGCCGGACGAACAGGCCGCCGCGATCATCGCCTGGCCGACCGGCAGTGGCGTCGCCGACATTCGCGAGAGCCGCCAGCTTGAGATGTTGGCCCGCATCATCACCGACCGGCTGTTCGAGCGGCTGCGCTCCATCGACGGTGCGGCCTACACGCCCAGCGCATCCAGCAACTGGCCCGAACGGATGAACGGTGGTGGCTTCCTGATCGTGCAGACCCAGCTGAAGCCCGAGCGCATCCCTTATTTCTATCAGCTCGTGGATGAACTGGTGCGCGATCTGACCACCAATCCGGTGACGGAGGATGAACTCAACCGGCAGATCGCGCCGGTGCGTCAATTGTTGACGCGCGCGGCCTACAGCAATGCCTTCTGGATGGACCAGTTGCAGGGCTTCTCCCGCGACGAGAACCAGCTCGGCTATGCGCGCGCCCTTGGACGTGACCTCACCAGCATCACGCCGGCCGACCTGCAGGCGCTCGCTGCCCGCTATCTCGTGCCGGAGAAAAGCTGGTCCGCGGTGGTTCTGCCCGAGAGCGCGCCGGCTCCGGCGCTCGGCACATCGGCCGGATCGGCATCCGCTCCGACGCGCTAGGCGCCAACTCGCCCCTTGCACGAGCGCCGGTGACGGCCCAAATGGGAGCCAGTCGCATCCTTGGCCGGCGCGCGTTCAAGCCGGCCTCCGTCCTTCGCGCGAGAGCCAGCATGTTCATCGAAACCGAGCAGACCCCCAATCCCGCAACCCTGAAGTTTCTGCCGGGGCGCCCGGTCATGACCTCCAGCACGCGCGATTTCGCAAGCGCAGACGAGGCGACGGCCTCGCCGCTCGCCGAAGCGCTGTTCAACCTCGGGGATGTGACCGGGGTGTTCTTCGGCCGGGATTTCATCTCGGTCACGGCAGCGCCGGGCGTTGCGTGGAGTTCGCTGCGCACCGACGTAATCGCGATCCTGCTCGACCATTTCTCTGCGGACATGCCGCTGTTCGCGCCGGGCACGGCGCACGATATCCGCGTTCCGGCGGAGAATGAGGACGATGGCGCCATGCCCGGCGACGACCCGGCCGATGCCGACATCGTCGCGCAGATTCGCGAATTGATCGACACCCGCGTGCGCCCCGCCGTCGCCAATGATGGCGGCGATATCGTCTATCGCGGCTTTGAGCGCGGCACCGTCTTCCTGCGGATGCAGGGCGCCTGCGCCGGCTGCCCCTCCTCAACCGCGACACTCAAGAACGGCATCGAGCAGCTGCTCAAGCATTATGTGCCGGAAGTGACCGAAGTCCGGGCCGTCTGAGCCGATCGATGCGCCGGATCGTTCCCCCACGCGCACGATGAGCCAGCCCTTGGCGCAGCGCACGCTCATTATCGATTGCGCCACGCCGGCGCTCTCCATCGCCCTTTTCGATGGCGACCGGTTGATTGAGGCAACGCATCGCGAGTTGGGGCGCGGTCATGCCGAAGCGCTGCTGCCCGCTATCGCCGCGCTGCCCGAGGGCGGCCGCGCTGACGCCATTCTCGTGAACATTGGCCCCGGCAGCTTCACCGGCGTGCGCGTGGGGCTGGCCGCTGCGCGCGCACTAGGCTTCGCATGGCAGGTGCCCGTTTCTGGCTATGGCTGTCTCGATCTGGTTGCCGCCATCGCGCGCACCGAGTTGGCACCGACAGAGCCGTTCGCGGTGACGATGGTCGGTGGACATGGCGAAATCTTCTGGGCGGATGCGGCATCGCCTGTCACGCCCGACAGCCCGCCCCTCACCGTCCGATCCACGCCAATCGACGAACTGGCGGCGTCTCTCAACGTCGGCCTGCTCGTCGGCTCGGGTGCCCAGACGCTGGTCGATGCCGGCGCGCGGGGTCAGGCCGTTCCGCTGCTTCCCGATGCCCGCGCGGTGGTCCGCCTGCCCGTCACGCAGCGCACCCGCCCGCCCGTGCCCGATTACGGGCGCGGGGCAGACGCGAAGCCCATGGCTGCCTTAAGCAAGCCCAGACCAGCGCCGGTTCGCTGATGCAGGACAAGGAGGCGCTCCGCATCGTGGCCAGTCTCGATCCTTGTGTGGACGAGATCGGCGCCGCCATGCAGGTGATGTCGGCCGCCTTCCCACCGGAATTTGGCGAAGCATGGTCCTCTGCGCAATTGATGGGCATGATGCAGTTGCCCGGCTCCATTCTGGTGACTGGCTACACCCATGCCGGACCGGTCGGCTTCGGCCTGATCCGCAGTATTGCCGGCGAAGCTGAGCTTCTTTTGCTTGCCGTCCATCCGGATCATCGTGGGCGGACACATGGCCGCCGATTACTTGATCGCTGTATGACAGAGGCCGAGGGAACCGGCGCAGAAACAATTTTTCTGGAAGTGCGATCAGGGAATCCAGCTCTTCATCTTTATATCAAAGCCGGCTTTCATCAGTATAATGTTCGACTTAACTACTATTGTGGATCGAACGGTTCCCGCTTTGATGCTTTGAGTTTGAAACTCGTTTTGGGACAGGGTGCGTCCTGAGTCCGAAACTTCTCTTGCGCTCATCGTTCAATCCCCATAGTGTTTAATGGTAGAATATAGCCTAAGAATAGTGATTCTACGGGTCGCAAGTTGATAATGGGAACTTCATATGTCCGATACTAACGCTCAAGACGAAGTGCTGATCACGCTCACCTCGGATATCGTGGCTGCCCACGTATCCAATAACAGTGTGGCCGTGTCGGACGTGCCGACGCTCATCCAGAATGTTTACAGTGCGCTGGCCGGTCTTCAGCAGGACGTCGCGCCGCCGCAGCCCAAGCAGGAGCCGGCCGTATCTGTCCGTTCTTCGATCAAGCCCGATTACATCGTGTGCCTGGAAGACGGGAAGAAGCTGAAGATGCTCAAGCGACATCTCATGACCCATTATCAGATGACGCCGGAAGACTATCGCGCCAAGTGGGGCCTCCCCGCTGACTATCCGATGGTCGCGCCCAACTATGCCGAACAGCGCCGCACGCTGGCCAAGAAGATCGGTCTCGGCACCACGCGCAAGCGCGGCCGCAAATAATCCCGCGCCCCGCGCGCGAATACAAAAATCGAACGATGCCGCCTTTGCACAAGGGCGGCATTTTTCTTGTCAGCCAATCGTCAAAAAGCCGAAATTGCGGGTTCCAGAACGGCTAAATTAAGCTACACAGTCCCCATGTCCCGGACGATTGACATAGAAGCGCTGTGCGCAGAGCGCGGCCTGCGCATCACCGAGCAGCGGCGCGTGATCGCCCGCGTGCTTTCCGAAAGCGAAGACCATCCCGATGTGGAAAAGCTGCACGAGCGCGCCTCCGCGATCGACAGCAACATCTCCATCGCCACGGTGTATCGCACT
This sequence comes from Sphingobium sp. B12D2B, assembly GCF_025961775.1. Taxonomy (NCBI): domain Bacteria; kingdom Pseudomonadati; phylum Pseudomonadota; class Alphaproteobacteria; order Sphingomonadales; family Sphingobiaceae; genus Sphingobium; species Sphingobium sp. B12D2B. Next base: position 1,608,802 of record NZ_JAOQOH010000001.1, on the reverse strand, counting down.
GTGCGCCTGTTCGAAGAGGCAGGCATATTGGAGCGTCATGATTTCGGCGATGGGCGCGCGCGCTATGAGCCCGCGCCCGAAGCCCATCACGATCACCTGATCGACGTGGAATCCGGCAAGGTCGTGGAGTTCGTGGACCCGGAGCTGGAGCAGCTCCAGCGCCAGATTGCCGAGAAACTGGGCTATCGGCTCGTGGATCACCGCATGGAGCTTTACGGCGTCTCGCTCGATCGCGATCGCAGCAAGGACTAAGTGAGCCGCCTGCGCGCGCTCGCGAGGCTTGCGCGCCTGATCGGCGTCGTCATTGCCTGCGTCATCCCGCATCTTCTCGCCCGTCGCGGCGTTTCGCCCTGGCCCCAGCGCTTTCTCGCACGCGCCGCGCATGCGACGGGCTTTGACGTCCGCATCGAGGGGACCCCCTTGCTGCACGATGTGTTCTTCATCGCCAATCATGTGAGCTGGATCGACATATTGGCGCTGGGCGGCGCCACGGGGACCGCGTTCATCTCCAAGGACGATGTCGCGCGCGCGCCCATCGTTGGCTGGCTCGCCGCGCAGAACAATACCGTGTTCATCACCCGCGAGCGGCGCGGTGCCGTCGCCGGGCAGATCGACGCCGTGCGCGCCGCACTGGCCGCGCATCAGCCCATCGCGCTGTTCCCGGAAGGGACGACGGGGGATGGCCAGTCTCTGCTGCCCTTCAAGCCCGCGCTCTTTTCGGTTCTTCTCCCGCCGCCCCGCTCGATCCTCATCCAGCCGGTCGTCATCGATTACGGCGCGGGAACCGATCTCGTCGCATGGAAGGAGGGCGAGAGCGGCGCCGCCAATGCGCTGCGCATCCTCGGCGCGCGTGGCCGGCGCACCCTGACGCTGCGATTCCTCGATCTATTCGATCCCGGCGATCATCCCGATCGCAAGGCACTCGCCGCCAGCGCACGCGCGAGGCTTGCCGCGGCCATGGGCCTGCCCGGCTGAACGGCAGGCCCCGCAGCGGCCTGCCCTTCCCCCCTCGTCCTAACGGCTGTATAGGCGCGGGCATGACCCAGACCCCACCCAAGACCTACCATGTCAAATCCTTCGGCTGCCAGATGAACGTCTATGATGGCGAGCGCATGGGTGAGCTGCTGGCGGCGCGCGGCATGACGGCGGCGGGCGACGGTGCAGAGGCGGATCTGGTGGTGCTGAACACTTGCCACATCCGCGAGCGAGCGGCCGAGAAGGTCTATTCGGACATTGGTCGGCTGCGGCGGGAGGATGGCACGCGCCCGATGATCGCCGTCGCGGGCTGCGTGGCGCAGGCGGAAGGGTCGGAAATCACCCGGCGCACCAAGGCCGTCGATATCGTCGTCGGCCCGCAGGCCTATCACCGCCTGCCCGGCCTCATCGACGATGTGGTGGCGGGTCGCGAGGCCGTCGATACGGACATGCCCGCCGATTCCAAATTCGACGTGCTGCCGGGTCGCGCGCGCCGGTCGGCGCCGTCCGCCTTCCTGACGGTCCAGGAGGGCTGCGACAAGTTCTGCACCTATTGCGTCGTGCCCTATACGCGCGGCGCGGAAGTCAGCCGCCCTTGGAACGCCATCATGGATGAGGCGCGCGCGCTGGTCGATGCTGGCGCCTGCGAGATCACCCTGCTCGGCCAGAATGTGAATGCCTGGTCCGGCGAAGACGACGCCGGTCGCCCGCAGGGGCTGGACGGCCTCATCCGCGCGCTGGACAGGTTGCCCGGCCTTGCACGCATCCGCTACACCACCAGCCACCCCAACGACATGACGCAGGCGCTGATCGACGCCCATGCCGAGGTGCCGGCGCTGATGCCGTTCCTCCACCTGCCGGTGCAGGCCGGCTCGGACCGCATCCTCAAGGCCATGAACCGCAGCCACAGCCGCGACTCCTATCTGCGCATCATCGAGCGTGTTCGCGCCGCGCGGCCGGACATCGCCCTGTCGGGCGATTTCATCGTCGGCTTTCCCGGGGAGACCGATGCCGAGTTCGAGGAGACGCTGAGCATCGTCAACGAGGCGCGCTATGCGCAGTGCTTCAGCTTCAAATACAGTCCGCGCCCGGGCACACCCGCTGCCGATATGGAAGGCCAGATCGCGCCAGAGGTGATGGACGAGCGCCTCAAGCGCCTGCAGGCCGCGCTGAACGTTCATCAACTGGCGTTCAACCAGGCCAGCGTCGGCAAGCGCACGACCATTTTGCTGGAGCGCAAGGGGCGGCACCCCGGCCAACTCATCGGCAAGACGCCCTGGCTCCAGTCGGTCCATATCGATGGCACGAGCGCGGCCATCGGTGATCTGATCGCGGTGGATATTCTCTCGGCCGGCCCCAACAGCCTGGCCGGCACGCTCGCCAGTCCGCTTGCCGCCTGAGGTGGGCGGGCGCGGGCAACGGTCCCCTGAAAACACCGCTTCACCTCTTTGCAGAATACGCCACCGTGCCCGCGCGGCATGTCAACGGCTTCACTCAGTGACGATCTCGAGGGTATGAAGTTTTCCCGCTTTTTCAGCTTTTCCGGCCATGATCTCGCCATCGATCTGGGCACCGTCAACACATTGGTTCACGTCGCCGGCAAGGGCGTCGTCCTGAACGAGCCGTCCGTCATCGCGATCGAGACGATCGCGGGCGTCGGCCATATCAAGGCCGTCGGCAATGAGGCGAAACTGATGCTGGGCAAGACGCCGGAAGGCGTCCGCGCCCTGCGTCCGCTGCGCGATGGCGTGATCGCCGACATCGAAATCGCCGAGCAGATGATTAAGCATTTCATCGACAAGGCGCTGGGCAGCGCGCGCATGGGCCGCAACCGCGTCGTCGTCGCGGTGCCCTCCGGCGCCACGATGGTGGAGCGCCGCGCGATCCGCGACGCCACCTCGCGCGCTGGCGCGGCCGATGTGCAACTCATCGAGGAGCCAATGGCTGCCGCAATCGGCGCGGGCTTACCGGTGGTAGACCCGATTGGCGCCATGGTCGTCGACATTGGCGGCGGCACCACCGAGGTGGCCGTGCTGTCGCTGAGCGGCATCGCCTATAGCGGCTCGGTGCGTGTCGGCGGCGACAAGATGGACGAAGCCATCTCCTCTTACGTCCGGCGCCATCATAATCTGATGATCGGCGAGATAACGGCCGAACGCGTCAAGCAGCAGATCGGCAATGCGATGACGCCCGACGGCGCCGGCATAGCCCTGGGCGTGCGCGGGCGCGATCTGGTCAATGGCCGCCCGGTCGAGATCGAGATCAGTGAAGCCCAGATCGCCGAGGCCCTGCGCGAATCGATCAACCAGATCGTCGGATCGGTGATGACCGCGCTGGAGGAAACCCCGCCAGAGCTGTCCGCCGACATTATCGACGAGGGCATCACCCTCACCGGCGGCGGCGCGCTGCTGCGGGGCATGGACGAGGCCATTGCGGTCGCGACCGGCTTGCCCGTGAAGATCGCCGAAAACCCGCTGATGTGCGTGGCGATGGGCGCCGGTCGGGCGCTGGAAGATTCGATCTACGACGGCGTGCTGGCCCCGGCCTGAGGCTCAGCGCCCGAGCATGTGCCCGGGCGCACCTTCCAATCGCCATTTTCCCTGTCGGTGGAACCCGCTAGTCCTGGGCGACACTGCTGGGGAGAGGATATGGCGCAATCGCCGGAAGCTGCCGCGCTCACGGCCAACAAGCAACTTGTGTTGGCGATGTGGCACGACGTCATCGACGGCCGCAACATCGAGGCTGCGGGCAAATATATCGCGCCCGATTACATCCAGCATTCGCCCGGCATCGGCCAGGGACTGGCCGCACTCATCGTCTTCCTGCGCACCGAATTTCCAGACATGCAGCCGTTGGAGCCCGGCACCTATCCGCTGACCCGGTTCGAGTTCGTCCTCGCCGAGGGCGACCTCGTCCAGCTCATGTTCCAGCGGCATTTGCCGGACCCGCACGATCCCAAGCGGCTCACGCCGGTCTGGTGGTACGATACTTACCGCGTTCGCGATGGCTTGATCGTGGAGCATTGGGATTCGGCGCAAAGTTAGCGGATCGGACGACGAATTGCGTCCAGCCATGCCCCCTTCTCCCCTTGCGGGAGAAGGATACGCAGCCTTGCCGCCGTCAGGCGGGTAGACGCAGTTGGATGAGGGGCGGCGGATCTCCGATCAGCGCGATCCGGCGGATCGCATAACCCTCTCCCAGCTTCGGCTAGGCAGCCCGCTGCCAAGCCTGCGCATCCCTCTCCCTCAAGGGGAGAGGGACGAGCCAACGACATCGCCACCATTTGTGCGGCGCAAATCCGCCCCCCTCTTTTCTCCTCAACGCCGAGACTTCGCGCTTGTCGCTCCCCCCGCCCTTCTGGCATGAAGCTTGGCAATGACAGACACTCTCATCGCGCCCCGCGCCCTGAGTCGACCGCTTGGTCGCCCGCTTGCCTAAGCGCCCCGTGCCCGCCCAGGCCGGAGAACGGGCCCGCCTCGAACTGGTCTTCGACAAGCCGTTTCTGCTCGGCGCCTTATTCGGGGAATATGACCAGAACCTTGTAGCCATCGAGAACCGCCTCGGCGTGTACATCTCCGCACGGGGTAACAAGCTGCAGATCGAGGGGAATGCGGAAGGCGCCGCCCGCGCGCGCGATGTCCTGCAGGGGCTCTATAATCGCCTCGCCGCCGGCCAGACGGTCGACAGCGGCGCGGTGGAGGCGGTGATCGCCATGTCCGCCGAGCCGACGCTCGATGGCATCATCCGGCATGATGTGTCGGAGCCGCCCAAGGTGATGATCCGCACCCGGAAGAAGACCATCGTGCCACGTTCGGCCAATCAGGGCGTCTATATGGACGCGCTGGCCCGCAACGAGTTGATCTTCGCCCTCGGGCCGGCCGGCACCGGCAAGACCTATCTTGCTGTGGCGCAGGCAGTGAGCCAGCTTATCACCGGCTCTGTGGACCGCCTGATTCTTTCGCGCCCCGCCGTCGAGGCCGGCGAGCGCCTGGGCTTCCTGCCGGGCGACATGAAGGAGAAGGTCGACCCCTATCTCCGCCCGCTTTACGATGCCCTCTACGACACGCTCCCCGCCGAGCAGGTCGAGCGGCGCATCGCCTCGGGCGAGATCGAGGTCGCGCCGCTCGCCTTCATGCGCGGCCGCACGCTCGCCAATGCCTTCATCATCCTCGATGAAGCGCAGAACACTACCATTGCGCAGATGAAGATGTTCCTCACCCGCTTTGGCGAAGGCAGCCGCATGGTGATCTGCGGCGACCCCAAGCAGGTCGATCTGCCGCAGCCCGGCGCATCGGGCCTCGCCGATGCGGTCGAGCGGCTGGAGGGCATTGAAGGCATCGCCGTTACCCGCTTCACCACGGCCGATGTGGTGCGCCACCCCATCGTCGGACGGATCGTCGCGGCTTATGAGGGCCCGAATGCTTGAAGTGCTGACCGAGGCCAGCCCGGAATGGGCCGAGAAGACCGACTGGAACGCGCTCGCTGATCGGGCGGTGCGCGCCGCGCTCGCGCAAACCTCGCAATCGGTGATCATCGACAGCGATGCTTGCGTCGAACTCTCCATCCGGCTGGCAGACGATGCCGAAGTCCAGCAGCTCAACGCCTCCTTCCGGGGAAAGGACAAGCCGACCAACGTCCTCTCCTTTCCGATGATCCAGAGCGATCTCATAGAATCCATCGAAAATAGCGACGATGGTGAGGTGCTGCTCGGCGACATCATCCTCGCCTACCAAACCTGCGCCCGCGAGGCGCTGGAACGCGCGGTTTCGCTGGAAAATCACGCGACACATCTCATCGTTCACGGCACGCTCCACCTGCTCGGCCACGATCATGAAAATGATGCCGAGGCCGAGGCGATGGAGCGCCTTGAAATACGAGCCCTTGAAACGCTGGGCATTGATGATCCATATGGGGATCGCGAGCCCGGCATGACCGGGCCGATTGACGAAACAGGGAATTGATCCAGAAGATGTCGGAGACATCCGCACCGTCCCCCTCCAAAGAGGGCGACAGTAGTAGTAGCAGCGAAGGCGGACGAATATGGCAGGGCCTCAAAGCCCTGCTTTTCGGCGATAATGGATCGACCAGCCTCAGGCACGAGCTTGAGAGCGTCATCGAGCAATATGACGATCAGGAAGATGAGACGTCCCGTAAGGGCGACCTCACCCCGATCGAGCGTCAGATGCTCCGCAACATGCTGCATTTCAGCGAGCATACGGTGGACGATGTCGCTGTGCCCCGCGCGGACATCATCGCCATTTCGCAGGATGCCAGCTTTACGGAGCTTATGGCGCTTTTCGCTCAGGCCGGCCACAGCCGCATCCCCGTCTACAAGGACACGCTCGATCATGTCACCGGCATGATCCACATTCGCGATGCCTTCGCCATTCTGGCGCGCGGAGAAGCGCACCCGGAGTCGCTGGAGACGCTGATCCGTCAGCCGCTCTATGTGCCGCAGAGCATGGGCGTGCTGGACCTGCTCGCCGAAATGCGCGCCAAGCGCACGCACCTCGCCATCGTGCTCGATGAATATTCCGGTACGGACGGTCTGCTGACCATCGAGGATCTCGTCGAGGAAATCGTCGGCGATATCGAGGACGAGCATGACGAGGAACCGGAGGCACTGCTGGTGCCGCTGGAAGATGGCATGTGGGATGCCGACGCCCGCGCCGAGCTGGAAGATATCGCCCGGACCATCGATCCGCGCCTTGCCGAGGTCGACTCCGACGTCGACACCATTGGCGGTCTGGCTTTTGTGATCGCGGGGCGCGTGCCGGAGACCGGCGAAATCATCGAGCATGAGCCGAGTGGCTGGCGCATCGAAATCGTCGAGGCCAATCCGCGCCATGTCGCGCGGGTGCGCCTGCATCCGCCCGAGGCACTGGCCGACGATCTGGAGCAGTAGGCCGAGGCTGCCGGACGATCCCTGGCGGCCAGTTCGGCGCAGTCTTTTAAGCGGCGCGCACCGCTGGTCTGGCCATTTCGCTCTCGGCAATCAGACCCGCCATGAGCTGGGCCAGCCAGCGCGCATCATCCTCGGCGCGGTGGCGCCGCGCGCGCTGACGATCGGCTGCATCGAGCAGCCGCGTCAGGACCGTGCGGTCCGTATCGTGAAAGAGGCGAAGCTCGGCGAGACAGCGGATCGGCAGATATGTGGGTTCGCCCGCTGCAGCAAAGAGCGTGCGCGACCACGCATCATCGAAATAGCTGTCGGCAATCACCTCATGCCCAGCCACGGCCGCGCGCAATTGCCGTGCGACGCAGCGGGCATCTAGCCCATCGCGCTCCAGCTGCGCACGCGAAATGCCGTGCAGGCTCTCGGCTTCCTCGCTCCACTGCCAGTCGGCCCAGTCCGCATGAGGACGGATCAGCCAGGATCGGCTCCGGCCTTCGGTGCTGGCAATGCCGACTTCAATGGGGAAAGACCGGCCATATTGCGGCAGGCAGGACGCTTCAAAATCAACGGCGATGACGGCCATGCGACATACTCACATAAGGAGCTGCCCCATCACGCTCCATCCTCACCCGTACAGGACGCCCGTTGCCGGATTTTGTTCCTGCCTTTTCTGATCCTGGAAACAGGTCTAGCGGACTGAGGTTAAGAATTCGCGTCCTGCCCGGCGCTTCGGGCGCAGGCTGGTCGCTTGCTCATCGATGCGGGAGCAGCGCTCCGACGATCTGCCGGTCTTCCTGTCGCAGCACACCCCACGCGCGAGCCGCCGCGCGGCTGTCCATGGCTTCGACGCCGATCCCCATGGCTTCGATGGCGCGGACGAACGCTGCCGAGGGCCTGACCAGCCTGGGTCCAGTGCCGAGCAGGAGAAATTCCGCCGGCGGGTCGAGATCCAGGATCGGGCGCAGCATCTCGACCGTCAGTTGGTCGATGATCGCCGGCGCGTCCCACGGGACCACGCCAGACGGATCGATCAGGATGCCGCTGTCGAACACATGATCGCGCACGCGAAAGCCGCGCCCGGCAAAGCCGGTGATGACCGGGCCCGCGGGCTTCTCGTCGCGGAGCAGTTCCATGCTCTTTCCTCCCCGCCCGACGGATGCCGCGAGATCAGCGCGGCATCGTCTCGTTCTTGAGGGTCCGCTCGGCGCCGGCCACCTGACCGCCCGCCTTAGCAACGAAGCTGTCCGAGCCGACCTTGGTCCACACCAGCAGCGGCGCGGACATGTACATCGACGAATAGGTGCCGACGAAAATGCCGAACAACATGGCGGCGGTGAAGCCGAAGATCACTTCCGGCCCGAGGAGCAGCAGCACCACCAGTGTGATGATGATCGTCAGCGAGGTCATCACCGTGCGTGCGAGCGTCTCGTTGATCGAGAGGTCAAGCAGCGGAACCAGCTCCATCTTGCGATATTTGCGCAGATTTTCGCGGATACGGTCATAGATGACGATGGTGTCGTTGAGCGAATAGCCGATGATCGTCAGCAGGGCCGCGACGATGTTCAGGTTGAACTCCATCTGGGTGAGCGCGAACAGCCCGAAGGTGAGCGCCACGTCATGGAACAGCGCAAACAGCGCGCCGAGACCGAACTGCCACTCGAAGCGGAACCAGATGTAGATGGAGATCGCCAGCATCGCGAAGAACATCGACCAAGCGCCAGTCTCGAACAGTTCGCCCGAGACCTTGCCGGACACGGTATCGACACTGCCGAACACCGCATCGGGATGGGCCTTGAGGATCGCCGCCTTAAGCCGCTCGGCAGCCTGGTTCGCGGCATCCTCGCCACCCTCGGGCAAGGAGGTACGGATCGAGACGTCCTTCGCCGAGCCGAACTGCTGGATATTCGCCTCCCCCTTCACCGCCGCATCCACGGTGCCGCGCAGCGCATCGAGATTGACGGGTTGCGAGAAAGTGACCCGCATCATCTGGCCGCCGACGAAATCGACGCCCAGATTGAGGCCGCGCGTGGCCACCAGGGCAATCGACGCGATGATCGAGATCATGCTGATCGCCATGGCGACATGGCGCCATTTGAGGAAGCCGATGTTGGTGTTGTCCGGGACAAGCTTGAGCAAGCGCATTGGTCTTGTCCCTCAGATCGTCAGTGTCGTCGGCCGCTTGCGCAGCCAGAAGGAAGCGAACAGGCGCGTCACCGTCACGGCCGTGAAGACCGAGGTGAAGATGCCGATGGTGAGCACGACTGCGAAGCCCTTGATCGGCCCGGAGCCGAAGTAGAACATCAAAGCGGCAGCGATCACGTTGGTCGTGTTGGCGTCAAAGATCGCGCGCTGCGCTTCCTTATAGCCTGTCTCGACGGTCTGCATGATGCTCCGCCCCCGTCGCTGCTCCTCGCGGATGCGCTCGTTGATCAGCACGTTGGCGTCCACCGCCGCGCCGACCGTGAGCACGAACCCGGCTATGCCCGGCAGGGTTAGCGTCGCATTGAACAGCGCCATGATGCCGACGATCATCAGCACGTTGAAGATCAGTGCCAGGTTCGCGTAGATGCCGAAGCGGCCATAAGCCATGACCATGATCAGCAGCACCGCAGCCGTTGCCACGCCGCCGGCGATGATACCCTTGCGGATGGAATCAGCGCCAAGATCCGGCCCGACCGTACGTTCTTCCACCACCGTCAGTTTCACCGGAAGCTGGCCGGAGCGCAGCGCGATCGCCAGCTGGTTGGCGCTTTCCACGGTGAAGTTGCCGCTGATCTGCGCCGATCCGCCGAGGATGGGCTCGTTGATGTTGGGCGCCGAAAGCACCGTGCCATCGAGGATCATTGCGAACGGCTTGTTCACGTTCTGCTGCGTGGTGCGCGCGAACTTGTTGGCACCCGAGCTATTGAAGCGGATGCTCACCACCGGCGCATTGGTCTTGGGATCATAGGATTGCTGGGCGTCGATCAGCTCATCGCCCGCCACCATGGTCTGCCGCTTCACCGCGATGACCGGCTGGCCGAGTGGATTGTCTGGATACGGCACAAGCACGCTGCCCACCGGCGCGATGCCACGCGCCAAGTCGGCCGGATTGGCCGTCGTGTCGACCAGCTTGAACTCAAGCTGCGCGGTCTGGCCGAGCAGATCCTTGAGCTGAGCGGGGTCCTGAAGGCCCGGCACCTGCACGACGATGCGATTGCTGCCCTGGCGGATGATGGTCGGCTCGCGCGTGCCCATCTCGTCGATGCGCTTGCGGATGACTTCCGTCGCCACTTCCATGGCGCTCTCGACGGCTGCGTTGATGCCGGCCTCGGTCGGCGTCACGACGATGGTGCTGCCATCGCGCACCTGCACATCGAAGTCGCGCTGGCCCGTGAGGCCGGCGCCGCGCGTCAGCGGACGGATGCGCTCGACGGCGGCATCCACCTGCGAGGCATCGCGCACCATGAAGCGCAGCGCATTGCCCTGCGTCGACATCTCGCCAATGGCGATGCGGCTATCAGCCCGCCGTAGATCGACGCGGATCGCTTCCTCGATATTCTGAATGCGCTGGCGCGCCACGTCCTTCGTGTCCGCCTCGAGCAGAATGTGACTTCCGCCGGAGAGGTCGAGGCCCAGATTGACGCGCGCCTGCATGAAGCGCGGCAATTGCGAATAAGTCCGGTCGGGCAGGAAGCTGGGCACGGCATACAGGCTGCCGACGACCAGCGCCACAAGGACGAGCCAGATCTTCCAGCGGGGAAAGTCGAGCATGGCCCGTCAGTCGTTCGCGGGCTTGGCGGTCATCGGATCGACGACATCGCTCAGGGTCGCCTTGACCGCCTTCACCTTGATGCCCTGGCCGAGCTCGACGTCCACATAGGTGTCGTCCACCCGGGCCACCTTGCCGACAAGACCGCCGCCGGTGACGACCTGATCGCCCTTCTTGACCGCGCCGATCTTGGCACGATGCTTCTTCATCTGCTGCTGCTGCGGACGAATGAGCAGGAAGTAGAACACCGCAAAGATCAGGATCAGCGGAACGAAGCTCATGAAGCTGGCCATTCCCGAAGAGCCTGGTGCAGCGGCGGCGAGTGCAAAAGTTGTGAACATTGCGATCCTTGAGCAGGGCAATCAGCAGATGGATGACAGCGCGCCCCGCAGATGCGGCCTCACGCACACTGTTTCAAGGGCGCGCGGCTAGCATATCGCCCCGGTGCAGGCAACCGAGATCGCCGGGCGCCCTTCCCCCGCGCCACCGCCGCGCCGCGCGCCGGCCGAGCAAAGCGCGCCGAACAATCGCCCCGTCACCCCGCCCCGCCTGCCGGCCACCAGCAAAATGAAAAATCATGCGCAAGGAGGCGCCAACGGACCTTGCAACTTCCGCGCGATACGCCTAGGAGCGCACCTCCGGTCGGGACGTAGCGCAGCCTGGTAGCGCATCACACTGGGGGTGTGGGGGTCGGAGGTTCGAATCCTCTCGTCCCGACCAAATCAATTACAAACATGGCTGGACTGACCGCGTGACACCTCGCGCGGCAGCGTTTGGGCGAGCCTTGAACGCCGCCTTCAAGAGGGCGTTACAGGTCGTTCGCTGACCGCCAGACTTCAAAACCCCTGAGCTTCAAAGCCGTTTTTCAGGTGCTGAGCGACCGCTATGGGCGGATAGAGCGGCACTTCCCCATCAGCGAGGCAGGAAGGCAGGCACGCGATTTCCTGCTGCGGCGCACCGGTCAGGAAGAATGGCGCAGAATATCGATCCACACCTGCCGTGTTCACCACTCTGTGAACCGAAGATCTGTACCGGCCATTGGTCCAGCGCTCGAACAGATCGCCAACGTTGACGACGAGGCTCCCCGGCAAGGGGGTAGCGTCGATCCAGCCTGCGGCATCGCGATCAAACACCTGCAGGCCGCCGACATCATCCTGAACGAGCAAAGTCAGGCTTCCAAAGTCGGAATGCGCCCCTGCCCCGCAGGCGGCAGCGGAATAATGGACGAGCCGCACAGCAGCGATTGGGTCCTTACAGAAAGCCGAAAAATAATCGCGCGGCAGATCGAGCGAGACAGCGAAGCCCGCCATGAGCCGCCGGGCGATATCGTGCATGGCAGTAACATGCACGAGCATGAAAGCTTTGAAAGCAGGAAGCCCGGCCGGCCACAGATTGGCAGGCTCGTGCACGTCCTCACGCCCAAGATAATATTCTTCCTTCAGCGGTTGCTGGAGCGCGCCTTCGCTGGTGCGACCGCCCATCAGCGCATACCCGCGCCCACCCGGCGTTCCCTCGTTTGCAATGGCGCGTTTTTCGGTCTCCGACAGGGCGAACAGGGATTCGGCGTGTTTCAGCACCAAGCCCAGACGCTCCTGGCTGAGGCCGTGACCGACCAAATAGAAGAAGCCGTGCTGCAGGCTCGCTTGTTTCAGGCGCTCAACTGCGGTCCTTCTTATGCTGGTATCGTCGCTTTCCAGTGCCGACAGATCGATGATCGGAAGCGCAAAGTCACTCATCTAAGGATGCCCATCTTCATAGATACCAGCGCAGCCAAGTTAGCCTCATCTCGAAGAGGCCGGTTGTGCAATTTGGGCATGGTGACCGTACCGCTTTTGAAACAGCGGGTTGATCAGCAATATGCGAACTGGGACGGAAGGAGTCCCTTATGCCGTTTATCCGTTCGTTCGATCAGGCCCGGCTGAATGTCATGGTCGAGGGTCCGCAAGATGCACCAGCGATCCTCTTTGCGCACTCCGTCGGTTGCGATCTGACCTTATGGGACCGGCAAGCAGCAGACCTCAACGACCGATACCGCATCATTCGCTACGACACACGCGGACATGGCGCGAGCGATGCTCCCGAAGGGCCTTACAGCGTCCAGCAGCTTGCGGGTGACGCGTGCGCCATATTGGACACGCTTGGGGTCGAACGGGCGCATCTGTGTGGACTGTCACTTGGCGGAACGATGGGCCAGTTCATGGCCCTTAATATGCCGAAACGACTGGCCAGCTTGACGCTATGCGACACAGCGGCCCGGCTGGGAACGGTGGAAGGCTGGCAGCAACGGATCGACACTGCGCTTTCGGGCGGGATGGAAGCTCTGGTCGACATGTCGCTTCTGCGATTCTTCTCCGACGAGTTCCGCAGCAGCGATCCGGCGACAATCGCTGAGTTTCGCGATACATTCCTCGCCACCCCGGCGCATGGTTTCGCCGGATGCTGCGCGGTCTTGCGCGATTGCGACTTCACACGGGATCTCGCATCGATCGCCGTCCCGACCTTGGTGATGACCGGCCGGAACGATGTGCCCACGCCGCCTTCCGACAGTGAAGCCCTGGCATCCGGCATTCCCGGCGCGCAGCTTGTTCTGCTCGATGCAGGACATATCTCTGCTAGGGAGGACCCTGAAGCCTTCACCGAGGCGCTCCTCACCCATATCGAGCGCAATCAAGCCGTCGATCCAGCTGCGCGATGAGGTCGCCGGCCCAGCGAAGCCTAGCCGTGGCGCAACCTGACGCGTTGCAATTCGCGCAAGCAAACCGGACGGGAATAGCATTACCTGCTTCCGACTTGGCCTGTCACCTTATGCACCGGAATTCCAGGTGCAAAAAAATGGGTGAGCGAGAATGGACGCTATGATTCAGGATGAAGACCGCCTGATCGCACAGGCTGTAGAACTTTCCCAAGTTCCGCTGATCGACTTTTCGCCTTTCCTCAACGGCGACGCCAACGCGCGGCGTGAGGTGGCCCGACAGATCGCCGAGGCCTGCGCCACCATGGGGTTCTTCTACCTCACGGGCCACGGCGTGCCGACCGAGATGCGACAGGCCGTCTTCGACCGAGCGACGGATTTCTTCCATTTGCCGATGGAGGATAAGGAGGAAGTGCGCGTCAACGACGAACTCAACCGGGGCTGGATCTATGCGGGGGATCGGGAGAAGCTGAACGCGAATAGCCGGGTCTTTGAGCAGTATCGCATCCAGCGAGAGTTCGACCCTGACGACCCGCTGCTCAAAACCGGGAACCCCTTCTACCAGCAGAACAGATGGTCATCCAAGGTCGACAACTTCGACAAGGATTGCATGACCTATTATGACATAATGTCGCATCTCGCGAAGGAATTGATCCACGCCTTCGCCCTTGGGCTGGACCTGCCGGAAGACCGTTTCGACCGCTACTTCCAGAACTCAACCTCGCAGATCAGCCTGATGTACTACCCTTCTCTCCCCGAAGGCGCAGGCAACGAAATAAAGAATTTGAGCGCCCATGTCGACGAAGGTCCGCTCGTGATCCTCGCCCAGGGTGAGATTGGCGGGCTTGAACTCAAGACGCTGGACGGGCGCTGGATTTCCGCCCCGCCGGTGCCTGGGGCCTTCACGGTCAACATCGGTAACATGATGATGTGGTGGTCGAACGGGCGCTATCGTTCGACGCTTCACCGCGTGCGCAATACCTCGCGCGTCGAGCGCTTGTCGGTGCCGTTCTTCTGGAACGCCGATCACGACGTGGTTGTCGAGCCGCTGGAGGAACTGGTGGCGCGTGACGGTGAAGCGAAGTTTCCGCCGGTCCATGTCGGCGCCTTGCTTGGGCGGTTCTACAAATCTTCGGTCTACATACCGTTCGACGACAAGAAATAGGCGCCGCGAGTCACGTCACGCGCGGACGGTCGCGGTGTGGCTGATGCCAGAACGCAATCGCGCCCGGCAAGCCTGAGCCTGCCGGGCGCAATGTTGATCGGTTCAACCGGTCACGCGGCGACCTCAGCCGCCGCGTGAATCCTCAGAACTTGTAGCCGACCGTCAGACCATAGGTGCGCGGCGGGAGCCAGGTCACGCCGAGAAGGCGGCCTGTCGCCAGAGCGAAGGTGCTGCTCGGGCGGAACACGTCGAACAGGTTCTTGGCCCAGAGCTGCGCGCGGATGCGGCCGTCGTTGGTCTCGTAGGCCAGCGAGGCATCGACCATGGTGTAGGCCGCGCTGCTTTCGATCTCGCGCATATACTCGCTGAAGTAAGTGCGGCTCTTATAGGAGACGTCCACGCTCGGCGTGAAGGTGCCGATGGGCGCGATCACATCATATTCGCCGTGCAGGTTCCACGACCAGCGCGGGCTGTTCCGCGTGTCGTTGCCGGCGAGCTGGATGTTGCCGCCGCTCGGGGCGCCAAAGGCCGTCGGATCGGGGTTGGTCACGGCGTTATACGGCGTGCCACCGGCGATGTTGGCCGGGTTGAGCGGATCGAGCGTCAGATAATCGACGAAATGCGCATCCGTGTAGGAGAGCGCACCACTCAGCCGCAGGCCGGGCATCGGGCGCAGCATTGCGTCGAGCTCGATGCCCTTTGCGCGTGTCTTGGCCGCGTTCTGGAAGATCGTGGTGTAGCCCGTCGGTCCACCGGCGATCGTCTTGTTCAGTTGCAGGCCGTTCAGCGTGTAAGCATAGCCAGCGAGGTTCACGGTCAACATGCGGCCGAAGCTCGCCTTGATGCCCGCCTCATGGTTGAACATCTTCTCGGGGTTCACGATGGTGGTGCTGCCTGCGGCATTCTCACCCGAGCCGGCCTTGAAGCCTTCCGAATAGGTGTAATAGAGCAGGATGTCCTGATTGGCCTTCCAGACCAGCCCGGCTTCCGGCGTGAAGTCGCGGAAGGTCTTCTCCACATGCGTGCCCGCGGCGGTGTAGCGGAGCACCGGCCCCACGCCGTTGCGGGTGATGATGATGGAGGGGTTCTCCGACTCCACATGCTCACTGCTCCAGCGGCCGCCGAGCTTCACGCTGAGGCCCGAGAGCGCCTCGCTGAACATGCCAAGCCCGATCTCATACTGGCCGAAGATCGAGAAGGCCTCGGTCAGCAGGTTCGAGCGCGTGCAGACGCGCTTGGGCGCGATGATGTTGCTGCCGCCGGTCACGCCGTTGGGCGAGTAACCGCACAGGCCATAGGCCTCGTTCAGATCGATGCCGGCAGCCTGCAGCACGCCGATATTCTGCGCCATGCCGGTCCGGTTCGCGAGGCCCACATTGTCGATCGGCCGCTGGCGTTCATGGAAGAAGAACACGCCGATGGTGCCGTTCACCCATTCGGACTGCAGGCCGAGGCGCAACTCGTTGCTCCACTGCTTGCTGTCGATCCGGCGCTCCTGCACCGTGGTCGCCTGACCGTTGGTCAGCAGGCTGTCGATCACCGCCGAAAGGTCGAGGTCCTGGAACAGCGAACTCTTGAAGGAGCGGTAGTTGGCGATGTTGGTGACCGTCAGCGCATCGTTGAGCGGCACATTGAGCGTGCCGGTGAAGGCATAGGTCTCGGTCTCAGTGCCCGGGCTGGATTCCGTCGCGAGATCACGCGGGTTGGTCGCATAGCCGCCTACGCCGAGCGGCGCGAGACGGGCCACGCCGGGGAAGGATGCGCGCAGATAATGGATCGCGCCGGAAGCATCGCTCTGGCGGAAATATTCACCCGAAACCAGCAGCGTCGCCTCGCGGCCAAGATCGAACTCGAGCGAAGCGCGGCCCATGCGGCGGTTGAGATCGTCGACATCCTTGCCGGAGACCGGGTTGACGCCATAGCCGTCGCGGTTCTCGGTCTTGATCGCCAGACGGGCGCGAATGCCCTCGGTGATCGGGCCGCTGATCGCGGCTTCGGTCGTCAACGCATTATAGCTGCCATAGCCGATGCGGCCATAGCCCGAGAAGATGTCCGTCGGGCGGGCGGTGATGACGTTGATCGACCCACCCACCGCGTTGCGGCCATAGAGCGTGCCTTGCGGGCCGCGCAGCACCTCAATGCGCTCCAGATCGAAGAGCGAGGTGAGCTGGGCCTCGGCGCGGGCCACGTAAGCACCGTCGACGTGGAAGGCCACGCCGGTGGAACTGCCCGTGGTCGAGGTGTTGGCACCCACGCCACGAATGAAGATCTTCGCCTGATTGAAATCGCTGCCGAAGTTCACCGACGGCACGATCGTCTGCAGGTCAGAGATGCTGTTGACGCCAGCGCTGGCGATCCGGTCGGCGCCCAAGGCACTGACGGCGGCGCCCACATCTTGCAGCGATTGCTCGCGCTTCTGGGCGGTGACGATGATCTCCATGCCGTCATCGGCGGCGGTCGCTGTCTGGGCGGCCTGCGGGGTTTGGGCGAGGGCGCTCGTCGAGGCGAGGAGCAGCGCGGGGATGGACGCTTGGATGGACAGGGAAATCCGTTTCATTCTCTCTCTTCCGTTTCTGTTATGCTGGCCCTGCGGGATGGGCATGCATGTTCAATGCGCCCGCACTCACTGAATGCAAGACCCGACTGCCCCAAAGGGCAGCGATATCGTTCATTCGAGACACAGGTGTAGCCTTTGCGCCACGGCTCGCTTTGACCCACGTCAAACCGCCCCGCGCCTTGTCGACACGCGTTGCAAATGCGCATCTGTGCTCGCGAAGGAGGGGCGCCATGCTGGCATGAAGAGCAGCGATGCGCAGTCCGGACGCTACGGAAACGGGAAGCGCCCGAGCCGGCGGTGGCCGGCTCGGGCGCTCGATGATCGGGCGGATCGTCCGCGACGATCCTCAAGAGAGGGAAACGGTGTCGGCGCTATTCCGGTATGGAGCCGTCCTCGTCGTCCATATTCTCCTCGCCTTCATAGGCGCCCATGTCGATGAGGCCGCTGCGATCCATCTGGTTCATCGTGTCCACCAGGTCCGGCGCATCGATGGGCATCACTTGAGCGGGATTCGGCTTGCCGCCATGCTCGGTTTCGGGCTCGCCGCGATAGGGATTGGCCTGCGCATCGGCGGCGACATCCTGCGCCTGCGTGCCGCTTTCATCCTGCTCGGCATTGTCCTTGTCGGGATCGTTGAAGTCCAGCGGCGGGGTTTTCTGACTCTGCGTCATGGATAGGCCTCCTATAATGCCGGGGACCAAGCCCTCAGCCTTCGGAGGAAGAACGCGCCCCTGCCCCATCGGTTGCCGCGCCCTGCCCCGGCCGCAAGGCGTCCAGTCCAGCCTCGCCCTCCTGGCCGAACAGGCCGCGCACCCGGATTTCCTGCTGCGGCAGCGGGATTTCGATGGCATTCTGGCGCAGGGCATCGTCGATCGCCCAGCAATAGGTCGCCAGCGTGCGCCCCGGTCGTTTGACGGCGGACAGGGTGGGCCAGACGACCAGTTCGAACTTGAGCGCGTTCTCGCCATAGCCGACGAGCCAGACCTGCGTGCGCTTGCGCCCGGCATCCGGCAAGGTCAGCGGCACGGCCTTGGCCGCCTCGATCACGGCGTCGCGCACCTTCTCCTTGTCGGCATTAAGAGCCGTGCGGAAGGGAATGTGGACGCGGCGGGTCATGCGGTTGCGCGTCCAGTTGGTCACCTTGCCGTCGATGAGGTTGGCATTGGGCACGAGCATGTCGACATCGTCATTGGTCAGCACCGCCGTGGCGCGCGGGCCAATGGAGCGGACCTCGCCCATGGTGCCGTCTTCCAGTTCGACGAAATCGCCCACTTCGATGCTCCGGTCGAACAGTAGCACCAGACCGCCCACGAAGTTGCGCACGATATCGCGCAGCCCCAGGCCGATGCCGACACCCAGCGCACCGGCGAACAGGGAGAGCGCGGACAGGTCGACTCCCAGCGCCGACACCGCCGCTGCAAGCCCGAAGGCGACGATGACATAGCGTGCGATCTGCCCGCCGATATGAATGGCGTGGGAGCGTTCCTCCCCCATGGTCTGCTGCGCGCGGCGCACGAACTTCTTGAGCAGCCACACCGCCAGCAGCGCCGTCGAGAAGACGACGATGGCCGAGATGATCGCGCCGATGGTGAGCCCGGACGCCCCGATATAGGCGATGGGTTGGGTCAGCAGTGCATCGGCGCCGTTCAAAGCCACATGGCCTCCTGTGGAGTGACCGCACCGTGAGGGCCGGCTATCGGGATGTCAAATCGGTGGCTTGGTCGAAAAGTTCCGGGCCTCCTCAAGTGCCTCACTTGTCCCGTTGCAAGACAAGCTGTCGCAAAACGGCTTCGCGCGGAGCCATGTCGTGCTATTCCGCAGGACATGGAAACCCGGCGTGATGCCATTTACTATCAGCAACTCGCCCGGGTGGCGCGCTTGAAGGCCGACAACTGTGGCGATGCAGACGTCGCCCGCCGCCTGCGCGAGGCCGCTATATTGCATGAGCGCACTGCCCGCCGCCTCCAGCGGGAAGGATCGCCGAGCCAGCCCGAAGAATAATGCGCAGCATCGATAGGGTCGATTGAGCCATTCGTCGCGATCAGCTAACGCCTCATGGCCTGCGCGATGAGGAGAGACGATTGAAACGGCGTATTTTTGCTTCAGCCCTGCTCTGTGGCCTCGCCCTCTCTGCGGTGGCGCGCGCGGGAGAGACACCGTTATATCAGCGCTCACCGGACTGGGTCATCGCCGCACAGCTTCCCGCGCCGTCCGCGCTTGCCGCGAGCGGCCCCGCCATCCTCATCTTCGACCGCCAGCAGCGCATCGCAGACGGCAGCCTGTGGACCTACTCGGACACCGCGCAGCGCATCACCTCGGCCGAACAGCTCAACCAGCTCGCCAACCTCACCCTGCCCTGGCTGCCGGACAAGGGCGATCTCATCATCCACGAGCTAGCGATCGTGCGCGATGGTCAGAACATCGATCTGCTGGCCGGTGGCCGCACCTTCACAGTCATCCGGCGCGAGCAGGCGCTGGAGCGGCGCGAACTCACTGGGCTGCTGACCGCGACCATGGCCGTCGAAGGCCTGCGCGTGGGCGACATCCTGCGCCTGCGCGCCTCCACCACCGGCAAGGACGCCGCGCTTGCCGGCCATGTCCAGGCGCTGACGCCGTTGATCACCGCGCCGGTCACGCTCGGTCAGGGTCGCCTCCGGACCCTGTGGGACAATGACAGCCCGGTCAAATGGAAGGTCGGCATCACCGGCATCGAGGCCAAGCCAGTCCGCGGCCCACGCTTCACTGAGCTTAGCTTTGCCCTGCCCGGCCCGCGCCAGACGGAGATTCCCTCCGATGCGCCCATCCGCTTTCAGCCGCTGCCACTGCTCGAGGTCTCTACGTTCAAGGATTGGGCCGACGTCTCCAGGACGATGTCCCCGCTGTTCGCGACGCAGGGCCTGCTCAAGCCCGGCAGCGCCCTGCTGCAGGAGGTCCAGGCGATCATGGCTGCCGAGCGTACGCCGCTCGGCCGTGCCCAGCGCGCCCTGCGGCTCGTTCAGGACCAGATCCGCTATCTGGCGGTCTCCATGGATGGCGGCAATTATGTGCCGCAAACGCCGGAGCAGAGCTGGGCTTTGCGCTATGGAGACTGCAAGGCCAAGACACTGATGCTCCTCGCGATGCTGCGCGGAATGGGCATTACGGCAGAGCCCGTGCTGGCCCATGCCCAGCTCGGCGACGCCGTCGTGAAGCGCCTCGCCAGCCCGGCCGCCTTCAACCACATTCTCGTGCGCGCGCAGATCGATGGCGAATCCCTTTGGCTGGACGGCACCGGCATTGGCTCGCGGATCAAGGATATCCACGATACGCCGCCCTTCCGCTATGTGCTGCCGCTACGCCCGGACGGCGCCGATCTCCTGCTGATCGAGCCGCGCAATGCCGGCCGCCCCGCCTTCGACCTGACGATGACCATGGATGAGACCGCCAGCATCGATCTGCCAAGCGTGTTCGATCTCACGCTGGTGTTGCGCGGCCTCGCCGCCATGCAGCTCAACGTCGTGCGCACGCAGCTGGACAGCGAGAAGCAGCAGGAGGTGCTTGGCGAGTTCCTCTCCAGCGTGGTCGGCGAATCCCAGTTTGCGGACATCAGCCTCACCGGAGACGATCAGGCGGGGATCGTGACGATCAAGGCACGCGGCGTCACCGATTCAGAGTGGGCGTGGACGGACAAGACCATGCGCCGCGCGGTCGACAAAAGCATCTCGTCGATCAGCTTCGCGCCGGATCGCGCACGTGCGGCCTGGTCCGCCATCCCGGTCGCGACGCCGGCGCCCGAGGGACGCCATGTTCGCACGACCATCCGCCTGCCCCAGCAGGGCGCGGGCTTCCGCGTTGAGGGCGAGCCTGCGCTGGCCGCCCGCATCGCCGGCTATGATTTCAAGCGCGCGCTCAGTCTTGAGAAAGGCGTGCTCACCATCGATGAAAATGTCGATTCCACCGGCATCGAGATCCCGGCCAGCGAGATCGGCCCCGAGAAGGACCGCCTTGCCACCGCGCAATCGCAGGCGCCGCGCCTGATCGCCCCGGCCAATGCCCTGCGCTCGTGGGACATCACCGGCAAGGATCCCGCCGGCGCGACGCAGATCGCCGCCGCGCAGGCCGTCTACGCCAAGGCCATTGCCGCCAATGCCGACAAGGCCGCGCCCTATCGCGACCGGGCGACATTTCTCCGCGCCATCAATGATCGCGAGGGCGCTCTGGCCGATCTCGGCAAGGCCATCACGATCGAGCCGGACATCGACCTCTATCTGATGCGCAGCCAGATCCACAAGGAAATGGGCGACCTCAAGGCATCGCTGGCGGATGCCGAAGCCGGCCGTGCGCTCGACCCCGCGTCCGTGGGCGCGGTGTTCAGGGTCGCCAACCTGCGCGCCGAAAGCGGCGATCTGGATGGGGCCGTCGCACTGCTGGATCAACGCATTGCGCTGGGCGGCGAATCTCGCCGGACCTTCCAGGAAGGCAAGGCTGACATCATCGGCACTTATGGCGACCCGGCCACGGCGCTCGCGCTGGTCGACACGCTGCTGGAAGACCGGCCGGGCACGCCGTCGCTGCTCAATATGCGCTGCTGGATCAAGGGGACGCGGCAGGTCGAGATCGAAACCGCCGCGAAGGATTGCACATCGGCGCTGGAGCTGAGCAACAGTCCCTATGGCATTCTGGATAGCCGTGCGGTCGTCTCCTACCGTCTCGGCCGGTATGAGGATGCGCTCCGCGATCTGAATGCCGTGCTGAATGCCGTCCCCAATCTCGCCGAAAGCCGCTTCATGCGCGGCGTCGTCCTCGCCCGCATGGACCGCGGCGCGGAGGGCCAGACCGATCTCGCCATCGCCCGCCGCATCAAGCCCCGCATCGACGCGGACTATGCGCGCTTTGGCATTGCCCCGTAAGGCAAGGAAGCGAGCATCGAGCACCAGCCTATCCCACCTTCGACACCCCGGACTTGATCCGGGGTCCAGCTTTCTTGGTGGGCTGCTTGAACCTTCGGCTGCATTGAAGCAGCGGGACCCCGGATCAAGTCCGGGGTGACGAGGGAGGAGGTCGCGACCGACGGATGTCCCAACTGGCGCCCGCAAACCCTCAAGCGCGTGCGAGCAGGCCCTCTGTCAGTCCCTCGAACATCCGGCGCCCATCGGTGCTGCCATGGGTCTTCTCGATCGCGCGTTCGGGGTGCGGCATCATGCCGAGCACATTGCCGCCCTCATTGAGGATCCCCGCGATGTTCCGCGCCGATCCATTGACGGCCTCGGCATAGCGGAACGCAACGCGGCCCTCTCCTTCCAGTCGATCCAGCGTCTGCGCATCGGCAAAATAATTGCCGTCATGATGCGCGACGGGGATGTTGATCGTCTGGCCGGCCTCATAGCCGCTGGTGAATGCGCTCTGGCTGTTCTCCACGGTCAGCGCCACGCTGCGGCAAACGAAGTGGATGCCGGCATTGCGCATCAGTGCGCCCGGGAGAAGCCCCGCTTCGGTCAGCACCTGAAAACCGTTGCAGATGCCGAGCACATAGGTACCACGCGATGCCGCCTGAGCGACGGCCTGCATGATCGGCGAGCGCGCCGCCATGGCGCCGGAGCGCAGATAGTCGCCATAAGAAAAGCCGCCGGGCACGCCGATGAGGTCCAGACCCTCCGGCAATTCCGTCTCGCGATGCCAGACCATCTCAGGCTTGGCGCCGCTCACGGCCTCGAAAGCCACGGCCAGATCGCGGTCGCAATTGGAGCCCGGGAAGACGATGACAGCGCTTTTCATCGGAAACGTCCTTCCTGTCGCCGGCTCAGCCGATCGCCTCGATGCGGTAATTCTCGATCACCGTATTGGCGAGCAGCTTGCGGCACATGGCGTCGATCTCGTCCTCGCTGGTGCCGTCGGCCAGATCGAGCTCGATGAGCTTGCCGGCGCGGACATCATTGACGCCGCCAAAGCCCAGCCCTTCCAGCGCGTGCTGGATCGCCTTGCCCTGCGGATCGAGCACGCCGGATTTCAAGGTGACGAACACGCGGGCTTTCATCGGGACTGTCCTTGTCATGTTGATCGGTGATGGTGATCGGATGCGCCGGCCCTAGACCCGGTCTTTCGTCGCCGCAAGGGGTGAGCGCGCGTCGATGCGTTGCGCAGCCAGGGCATCGCGCCGAAAACGGTCGAAGCAGCGCCCGCCGACGCGGGCCAGCTCCGCCTCGCCCAGCTGCAGCACAGCGTCAGCTCGCCCGGCGCCGAACAGATCAGCAAAGGCGGTCTCGTAGCGGCTCGAGAGGCCGGGTTGCGCAGCCTCCAGCTGGCGGGGCAGCCATTTGCCGGCGCCATTCCAGCAGTCGCGGGTGCGCAGGCTCAGTTCCGCCAGCAGCGGGTGGAGTCGCGCGCCGATGGCCAGCTTCTCGGAGCGGCTGCGCTCGCCGCGCAGATCGTCCAGGGCGTCCGTGATCTGGTAACGGAGGTCTTCGAGCGCCTCGGCACTCAGCGGCCTCGGCCCCGCCGCGAGCCGCGCCGCGACCTTCGCCTGCAGAACCTTGCCGAGCGCGATCCGCCGCCCGATCACTTCGCCCTCGGCCACCATCGAGAGCAAAGAGGGGCGCCCCTTCGCAATATCCTGCTCCATGAACCAGGCGAGCGTGGAGGGATCGTGCACGAACATTTCAACCGGCACGCCGTCGACCGTCTCCGATTCCCGGTGCGCCAGGGGCAGCGCGCGATAGACCACCACCAGATCGATATCCGACCAGGCGCGCCCTTCACCGCGCATGATGGAACCGGCCACAAAGGCGTAATCGGCTCCGGGAAAGCGTTCGAGGAAAATGGACTTGGCAATGGCCAGCGCGCGCGCGGGATCGGTGATCATGATGGCCGCGCCTTATCAGCCCGGCGCGCGGAAGAAAATGCGCCTGAGCCAGAGCGGATCGGGTTTGAGGTGGTGGCGGGCTGGGGCGGATCGGAACGACCCGGGCGCGGACAAGGTGGGCACCCCACCGAAGGAACGCGTCCCTCTCCCTTCCTCCGTCATTCCCGCGAACGCGGAAATCCAGGTCAGCGCCGGCGCGTTAAGGCAACGTCGAAGCTGGATTCCCGCGTTCGCGGGAATGACGAGGGTGAGGGGCGCTATGCAAGCAACCGTGAAGCGGTGGCTGGCTTATCGAATCCGGTAAAAATCCCCTACCCGATCCAGCGCGAAGCCCAGCACCAGCTTGCCGGCCCGCGCCGGCCAGCCGAGCGCGCGTTCGGCCGCGACGAGGCTTTCGCACGCGCATACGACCCGCCACAGGATATCCACCAAACCGGGGCCGGCCGCCGCCAGCGCGCCATTCAGCCGGTCGCGCGCGCTCATTCTTGCGAGCGTCGGCGCTTGCCCCGGCGCCCCGCCCCGCCCGGCGCGAACAGGTACGGCCGCCAGATCCCAGTTCATCGTCACGCGCGCGCCCATGCCAGCCTGCTCCCAATCGCGGCGCAGCGCCTCAGCGGCATCGAACTGGCGCTGGCTCAGCATCCCACGCGCATGGAGCCAGCTCGTCGGCGATTCTGCGATGTTGACCATCACGCGCTCGCGCCGCCCATCGGGCCCTTCGATCACCCGTTCCACTGTCCTGTTGCTTCGCCGTTCGGTCATGCCCTGCGTCTCCTGTTTCGAGTCGCAAAAACCATTGCCATGTGGCGACAAATGTAGGACATAGCGAACCGATGAGGTTAACAAATCAGGTGAGCCGATGATTACGAGGATCAGGGAAGTCCGCAAGGCGCGGGGCCTCACGCTGGAGGGAGTGGCAGCTCGCTGCGAACCCCCGACCACAGCCCAGACCATCGGTCGCCTCGAAACAGGCACGCGAACCGTATCGGTAAAATGGCTCAACCGTATCGCCGCTGCGTTGGACGTGCAGGCCAGCGACCTCGTCGATCTGCCCGCCAGCGAGAAAGTGCCCGTCGCCGCGCTGGTCGGCCCGGATGGCGCTGGCGCTCCCAGCCGCCCGCTCACGTTGGTGCCGCCCGGCGTGCCCAAGGGCGCGCTCGGCATCCGCATGACCGCCGCGCTGGGCGATTACCGCGCCGGAGACGAATTGTGGTGCGAACCCCTGCCGCCGGAGCGGTTCGCTGACGCACTCAACCGCGACGTGCTGGTGCCCCGCCCCGCCGGCCGCTTCCTTTTCGGCCGCCTCATCGGCCGCGACGGCGCCATGCTCCACCTCCTCCCGCTCGGCATCGGCATGCGCCAGCAAGTGGTGAACGACCCCGCCTGGATCGGCTTGCCGGTGCGGCTGATCCGGGATTTGTGAGGCGTTCCGTTTTCCGCTAAGCGCCTTGCAGAAATTAGTGTTATCCACTAATTTGGCCGGATGGACAAAGCGATCACCGCCAGCGAGGCCAACCAACATTTCTCAGAACTTCTTCGCGAAGTTTCGGAGGGCGAGAGCTTTACCGTGATGTCACGCGGACGACCCGTTGCCCGTGTCCTCCCCATCGATCGGCATCAGGAAGCACAGTCGGTCCGCAATTTGCTCGCATTTGTGGCCGATCTACCGGTCCGCCGCGCCGGGGCGTGGTCGCGTGAGGATCTCTACGAATGAGCCGCATTGCGCTGGACAGTAACATCCTCGCCTATCTCGCAGGGGTGAGCCGCGCCCCGGAGGATGACCCCAAGATCGCAAAGATCCGCGCATTGGTGGCGCAGCTTGCCGAGGTGGCAAGCCTCATCGCACCGGCACAGACCCTCGGCGAACTGTTCGTCGTCCTGCACCGCGCCGGCGCCAGTGCCGACGAGGCCCGGGCCATCCTGCTTGAATTCGCGAGCGCATTCGGCACCTCGGCTTCCGAGGCACGAATTGCTCTGGCGGCGGCCGATCTCGTGGTCGATCACAGGCTGCAGTTCTGGGATGCGCTGATTGTCACGGCAGCGGCGGAAGCGGGCTGCAGCCTGCTCCTGTCCGAGGATATGCAACATGGCTTCGTCACGCGCGGTCTGACCGTTATCAACCCGCTGGCACCCACATGGCACCCGAAGCTCAAGGTCCTGCTGAAAACCGCGACCGGTTAAGGCTGCAGCGCTTACTCCCCGGCGTTCGCCACGCCCGCCGCACCCGGCTCCGCCACCGGGATCGTCCAGATCGTCACATTCATGAACATTACCATCGCCGCGACGATCATCAGCCAGCCGCGCTTGGCATCGTGCCGCCAGCCGATCATGTAAATGCCGCCCACGCCCAGCGCGATGCCGGCGAGCATGAGGATGGAGAGAATGGTCCCGCTCATGGCTGCGCGATAGCCCGAGCGGGCAAGTCACGCAATCCACGGTGGCATTCTGGGCCGGTGGATACTAGATAGCGGCGCGAAGCCGACTCGTTCAAATTCAGAGTTGGGCCGGGGACCTTCTGCCATGCGTATCGCCATCGCTTCCGACCATGCCGCAACCGACCTCAAGGCCGCGTTGGCCAATTGGTTGCGCGAGCAGGGTCATGATGTGAATGACCTTGGCCCGGCCGCGGGCGAGAGCGTCGACTATCCCGATTATGGCTACAAGCTGGCCGCCGAGATCGCGGCCGGTCGCGCCGAGCGCGGCGTGGCGCTGTGTGGCTCGGGCATCGGCATTTCCATTGCCGTCAATCGCGATCCGGCCTGCCGCTGCGCGCTGGTGAGCGAGCCGCTCTCCGCCCAGCTCTCGCGCGAGCATAATGATGCGAATGTGATCGCGATGGGCGCCCGCCTGATTGGCCCGGAAATGGCCAAGGCCTGCCTCACCGCTTTCCTCACCACCGAATTCGGCGGCGATCGCCACGCTCGTCGCGTCGGCAAGCTCGGCAATCCGCCGGCGCTCGCCACGACGGCGTGATGCCGCGCCCGATCCGTTGAACACAGACGTCTGATAACAAGGAACATCCGCTCATGACTGCCTCGCCAGCCGCTGCCGATCTCGACAACCAGCCCGCCATCCGCGCTCAGGGCTTTTTCTCGACCGGCCTTGCGGACGCCGACCCCGAGGTGTTCGCCGCCATTCAGGGCGAGCTCAAGCGCCAGCAGGACAAGATCGAGCTGATCGCCTCCGAGAACATCGTCAGCAAGGCGGTGCTGGAAGCGACCGGCAGCGTGTTCACCAACAAATATGCCGAGGGCTATCCCGGCAAGCGCTATTATGGTGGCTGCGAATGGGCCGACGTGGTGGAGAACCTTGCCATCGAGCGCGCCAAGAAGCTCTTCGGTTGCGACTTTGCCAATGTGCAGCCCAATAGCGGCAGCCAGATGAACCAGGCGGTGTTCCTGGCGCTGCTGCAGCCGGGCGACACCTTCATGGGCCTCGACCTTTCGGCAGGCGGCCACCTCACCCATGGCTCGCCCGTCAACATGTCCGGCAAGTGGTTTAACTGCGTGTCCTATGGCGTGCGCAAGGAAGACCAGTTGCTCGATATGGACGAGGTGATCGCCAAGGCGCGCGAGCACAAGCCCAAGCTCATCATCGCGGGCGCCACCGCCTATCCGCGCGTGTGGGACTTCGCGGCCTTCCGCGCGATTGCCGATGAAGTGGGCGCCTATTTGCTGGTCGACATGTCGCACTTCTCCGGCCTCGTCGCTGGTGGCGCGCATCCCTCGCCCTTCCCGCACGCCCATGTCGTGACGACGACCACGCACAAGTCGCTGCGCGGCCCGCGCTCGGGCATCATCCTCACCAATGACGAGGCGCTCGCCAAGAAGTTCAACTCGGCCGTCTTCCCCGGTCTGCAGGGTGGCCCGCTGGTGCATGTCATCGCCGCCAAGGCCGTCGCCTTTGCCGAGGCGCTGCAGCCGGAATTCAAAGCCTACGCCCACCAGATCGTTGCCAATGCCAAGGCGCTGGCAGCCAGTCTCGCTGATGCCGGCGTTGCCGTCGTCTCCGGCGGCACCGACAATCACCTGATGCTGATTGACCTGCGCTCGCGCAACACGACCGGCAAGGCAGCCGAAAAGGCGCTCGATCGCGCCTACATCACCTGCAACAAGAACAGCGTCCCGTTCGATACGGCCAGCCCGTTCGTCACCTCCGGCCTGCGCCTCGGCACCCCGGCGGGCACGACGCGCGGCTTCCGCGAGGCCGAGTTCCGCCAGATCGGCGGCTGGATCGCCGAAGTGGTCGAGGGCCTGCGCCGCAATGGCGACGAGGGCGACGGCCAGATCGAGGCGCATGTACGTGAGAAGGTAAAGGCCCTCACCGCCGCCTTCCCGATCTACTGAGCAAGGACCGCGACCGATGCGCAAGCCCGACGATCTCGCCCAGCGCGCCAAGGCGGAAGCCACCGGCATGGCCAAGCAGGGGCTTGCCCATCCCTCGACCAAGCCGGTGCTGACCGGTGCGGCCATTGGCGCCGTGGCCGGGCTGGTCCTGCCGGTCGTCTCGCTGCCGCTTGGCCTTGTGGCCGGCGCCGGTATCGCCTTCTGGCAGAGGATTCGCCGCTAAATGCGTTGCCCTTATTGCGCCCATGAAGACAGCCAGGTGAAGGACAGCCGCCCTACGGAGGACGGCGCCGCGATCCGTCGCCGTCGCCAGTGCGAAGGCTGCGGCGCGCGCTTCACCACCTTCGAGCGCATACAGTTGCGCGACATTGCCGTCGCCAAATCGAACGGCACCAGCGAACCCTTCGACCGGGACAAGCTCGCGCGCTCCATCGAAATCGCCTGCCGCAAGCGAGCGATCGACACGGTGCGCATCGAGCGGCTGGTCTCGGGCATCCAGCGCCAGCTCGAAACCAGCGGCGAGACGGAAGTCCCGGCCGCCCGCATCGGCGAACTGGCCATGGAAGGTCTCAAGGGGCTGGACAGCGTTGCCTACATCCGCTTCGCCAGCGTCTATCGCGATTTCACCGAGGCGAAGGATTTTGAGTCGTTCGCAGGGTCGATCCGTGAGGTTGGTGGGGAGTGAGACTGAGACCTGCCTCACTCCCGTTCGCCCTGAGTAGCCACTGAGCCTGTCGAAGTGGCGTATCGAAGGGCCTTGCCATGAGCTTCTACACCTATCTGCTAAAGTGCGCGGATGGCAGCTATTATGTCGGCCATACGGACAATCTTGACCTGCGCATTGCCCAGCATGAGTCTGGATCAATTCCCGGCTACACAGCAACGCGCTTGCCGGTCGCTCTTTCGTGGTCGGAATCGTTCGGAACGCGCGAGGAAGCATTGAGTGCGGAGCAACAGATCAAGGGCTGGTCACGCAAGAAGAAGGAAGCGCTGATCGCGGGAGATTTTGCGGCCCTCAAGGAAGCGGCGCGCAAGTCCTTCGATACGCCGCTTCGACAGGCTCAGCAGCAACTCAGGACGAACGGGGAAGAAACAGCCGCATTTCCTTCCGTCAGCGCTACCGCCTCGCCTGCGCTCAGCTCGGCCCTTCGACTTCGCCCAGGGCGAACGGAGGAAAGTGAGCAAGTGCAAGGGCATGACACTCCACGCCCCGTCATCGTCCTCGTCCGCCCTCAACTCGGCGAGAACATCGGCAAGGCGGCGCGGGCGATGCTCAATTTTGGGCTGACCGAGATGCGGCTGGTCACGCCGCGCGATGGTTGGCCCAATCCGGCGGCCGGCCCCGCAGCCGCGGGCGCGGACGGGGTTCTGGCCAACGCGCAGGTGTTCGAGACGCTGGCCGATGCCGTGGCGGACTGTCCGCATGTCTATGCCACCACCGTGCGCAAGCGCGGCGTGACCAAGCCTGTCGTGACGCCGGAAGAAGCCGCGCGGGATATCCACCTTGCGCAGGGGCGCAGTGCCATCGTCTTTGGCCCGGAGCGTTCCGGGCTGGAAACCGACGATGTGGCGCTTGCCCGGGCTATCCTCACGGTTCCGATCAACCCGGAGTTCGGCTCGCTCAACCTCGCGCAGGCCGTCATCCTGTGCGCTTATGAATGGTCCAAGCAGGCGGCGCTCAGCCAGCCGACCCACACCGACCTGCTGCCCCCCGCCCCGCAGGAAGAGCTGGAGGGCATGATCGCCCAGCTCGATGGCATGCTCGAGCAAGCCGGCTATTTCTACCCGCCCGATCGCGCCCCGGCGACACGGCGTACCCTGCGCGGCGTGCTCACCAAGCCCGGCTGGAACAGCCTCGAAGTGCGCACCCTGCGCGGCGTTCTCTCCGCGCTGGCCAATCCGCGTCCCCGCTGACAATCAGGGAAGCCGACACCGAGCGACCGGCCCATTGCCGCCATCTTGCGGGTCAAAACCGACGAACCTCCCTGCCATCGCGGCCAGCCGTGCCACCGCTCTGGTGCCCGAGCGCTTTCTTGTTCAAGGCTGGTGCGCGTCAGGAAGAAGAATGAGAACAGACGTTTCGGGTCGTGAACATCATTGGGACGCCATGCGCGCCCTGCTCATGCTGCTCGGCATTCCCTATCATGTCGCCATGGCCTATCGCGCCAATGACGTGTGGATCGTCAATGCGGGCGAAGGTGATCTCATCTTCACATGGATCGCCGGCATCATCCACCTGTTCAGAATGCCCGCTTTCTTCGTGATCGCTGGCTATTTCACCGCGCTGCTGCTGATGCGCCGCGCGCCCGGCGCGTGGATGAAGAACCGCCTGATCCGCCTCGGCCTGCCCTTCGTTGCCGCGTTGCTCACCCTCAATCCGCTGCTCAATCTATTCTGCGAACTCTCCAATTTCAGCCTCTGGGGCGCCTTGGGCTCGCTGGAGAAGAACAGCCTGCAATCCGGCGGATATTGGGTGCGGCATTTGTGGTTCATCATCGTGCTGCTTTATCTGTGCGGCGCGGCCGCTCTGCTCTGCCATCTCGCGCCGCGCGCGGCGCAGGCTATGCTTCCCGCCCGTATCGATGACTGGCTTGGCCGGCATATGGCAGCGGCCGTGATCGGCCTCGGCGTCGTGATCGGCGCTTGGCAGGCCGGGGCGATCGAGCTCTTCTATGCCTGGGGTTTTGCCACCAACCTGCCCCAGCAAATCCTGCGGATCGACCAGTTGATCCAGTTCGCGCCGTGGTTCGCGCTTGGCTGGCTGGTCTGCCGCGCCCCGCAGTTCCGCGCAGCACTGCACAAGCCTTCCGCGTTGCTTGCGCTGATCGCCCTCGCCGCCACCCTGCTCTACCTCCAGATCGGACGAGACGTGCACCCGATGACGGAGCGGTTCATCGGCGCCATTGCGGCGATCACCATGACGCGGGCCCTCATTGCTGCCATGAAGCGGCTGGCCGACGGGCCAAGCCCGGCAGTGCAGGCGCTGGTGAGCGGGGCCTTCGTGATTTATCTTGTCCATCTGCCGATTACGGCCGGTCTCGTGGTCGTCGGCCAGCACATCCCCATGCCGGTGGTGGTAAAGGCGGGCGTGATCACCGCGCTCACAATGGCGCTCAGTTGGGGCTGCTGGCGCATCGTCCAGGCCTCCCCTACCCTGCGCCTGCTGTATGACGGCGTGGGGCCGGAGCTTCCGCGCCTGACCACACCCCCCGCGCGAAAGACCGCCACCGCGACGGCACCTTGACTTTCCGCCCCTCGCCCGCCATAGGCGCGCCTGCGCAATCGGCCCCGCACCCCGGTGCAGCGGCGGCCCTGCCTCTGAAAATGAGTGTCAGGCGAAAGACCGGGATCGACGCCAAACCCTTTGAGGGCGCGGCAGACGTTGTTCGCAATTGAAGGAAAGTCATCATGACGAAGCGCACAAGCGCCAAGTACAAGCTCGACCGTCGCATGGGCGAGAACATCTGGGGTCGCCCCAAGAGCCCGGTCAACAAGCGTGAATATGGCCCCGGTCAGCACGGCCAGCGCCGCAAGGGCAAGATGTCCGACTACGGCATCCAGCTGCGCGCCAAGCAGAAGCTCAAGGGCTATTATGGCGACGTGACAGAGAAGCAGTTCAAGAAGAGCTACATCGAAGCCAGCCGCATGAAGGGCGACACCAGCCAGAACCTCATCGGCCTGCTCGAGCGTCGTCTGGACGCGGTTGTCTACCGCGCCAAGTTCGCGCCGACGATCTTCTCGGCTCGCCAGATCGTCTCGCACGGCCACATTTATGTGAACGGCGTGAAGTGCAACATCGCGTCGCGTCTGGTGAAGCCGGGCGACGAGATCACGCTCGGCAAGAAGGCGCAGGAAATGGCGCTCGTTCTCGAGGCTCAGAGCCTGCCCGAGCGCGACATCCCCGACTATCTCGCCCCCGATGGCGCCACCAAGATCACCTACACCCGCGTCCCCACGCTGGACGAGGTGCCCTATCCGGTGAAGATGGAGCCGAACCTGGTCGTCGAGTTCTACTCGCGCTGATCGATCGGCCTCTCAGGCAGATTTCAAAAAAGGCGGTCCGGCAACGGGCCGCCTTTTTTCATGATCGCGCGCCTGCTCTGCGACGCAGCCTTTCGGCTGAGGCTGAACGCCGCGCTCAAGGCGCGGCGTTCAGCGCTTTCTGCAGGAAGTTGGCGGACTGGACCAACATGTCTTTCCGCGCTTCGCTGTCATCCAGATAATGGTCCAGCTGCTCGTAGACGACCAGCGTCCCGTCCTTCCCCGCCTGCCGCAGCCGATCAGACATCAGCCGTGACTGGCCAACGTTCACATTGCGGTCGAACGTGCCGTGGAACATGAGGACCGGCGCCTTGATGCGACCCGCCTGCCGGGCTGGCGAGCCCTGCTCGATATGAGGGCCCGAGCCGATGAAGTCCTTCTGCAGATAATAGTTGCTCCAGCCGGACCACTCATTCTTCAGCCTTTCCAGATCGGTCACAGGGGCAATGGCAATCACGGCGCGGAACAAATCCGGTTCCACAGCAGCCGACTGGAGCGCGGCATAGCCGCCGTAAGACCAGCCAGAGACGACGAGCTTGCGCGGGTCGGCAATCCCTTCGCGGATCAGCCAGCGCCCGGCATCGACAACGTCGCCGATGGCCACGTTCCAACTCTTGAACCCATTGGTCTGGAACCACGTATCGCCATAGCCGGACGAGCCCCGGAAGTTCGGCTGCAGCACAGCGTAGCCCTGATTGGCCCAGAACTGCACCATCCAGTCAAAGCCCCAGCTATCCCGTGCGCTCGGGCCGCCATGCGGCATCACGATGGCGGGAAGCCCTTTTCCGTCGCTCCCCGGCGGCAGGGTCAGATAGGCAGGAATCTTGGTGCCGTCCGCAGCATCGAACGTGATGTGCCGGACGGTCGCGAGCGACAGGTTCTGCGTCCCCGCGCGGCTAAAGGCCAACTCCGTCAGGCCGCGCATCTCACGGTCCAGAAGATAATAGCGGCCGGGGTCGACATCGCTCCCAGCCCAAAGCAGCAGCTTGCGCTCATCCTGACTGGAATCCTGAAAATGGATGAGAGGCAAGTTTGGCAAGCCGCGCGAAAGCGCCTTGCTCAACCGCTTGAGCTCGGGGTCGATATATTCAACCTCCGTCTTATCGGTGGTGTAGGAAATGCCGATGACGCGTGAATTGCGCCCGATCGTCACGAACCCCTCGACGTCGACATCCGGGCGGGCCAGCAGCAGCTTCTCCGACGCTTGGCCGTCAAGCGACACCGAATAGGCGGCATAGCGACCGTCCAGCTTCCGCAAGCCGTAAGCAAGGTTCAAGGCAGGATCGACATAATAGGGATTGAACCCCTCACCCGTCCTTGAATCGAAATCGCCCAGGAGCCGCCAGTTGCTACCGTCTGCACCGCTATACTGGTAGCGCGTGATGCCGGACGCATAGCCCTCCGAGGTTCTGTTGGGATCTATGCCACGAATGCGAATGTGGCCCTGGCCGTCGCTGATGAACTCAGTATTAGCTGGGCGTGGCCGCTCGATCGCAGAGACCGTCCGCATGGAAATCGTATCGACCTGATCCACGCCAAGGCCATCGGCAACCTGCGCGAGCCGCGTGCCGGTCGTGGATTCCGGCACAAACTCGCGGAGCAAGAGCACATGGCCGTCCTGCCCAGGGTTCCAATCCAGCACAGATCCGCCGAACAGCCGGTAGCCCAGCGCATTCCCCTTGGTACCCGGCAATCGAAGTGACTGCATCCGCTTGCCGTCCGCATCGATCGCAATCAGCCGGCTGGCGTAGCTGAGTTGGCCGTCGTTGAGTGGGAACACCCCATAAATACTGCAAAGGAGACGGCGGGTCCCGCTCCAACGGCACCAGCTCAGCCGTTCGGGTGATCCCGATGCCTGCAGGATGCCGACAGGACGGGAGTCCTCCCGAGTGAGATCGAGAATGCGGACCTGCGTGCCGCGTGCACCAATGGGCTCGATGGTTGCGAGCAAAGCCCCGTCGGGGGAGAGACTGGCGTGCTGCACGCTCGGGCGCGCTCCAAAGGTCGCGGCCGCCTGCTCGACGCTCGACGGGGCACCCGCCGCCGCGCCGGCCGCCCCCGCGCCGACCGCGATACTAAACAAGCTCGCGCCCATAACCCGCGCGACGACGCCGGTCGAAATCATAGAAATCCCCCCTCGTAAATGGCCCCACCAAAGCATGACGGCACAGCCATGCCTCTGATTAAGCGGCTTCATGTTGAACACGCAAGCAGACCCTGACATGAGCGACTATCACCTTGCCTGTTGCTGGAAGAAGTACCCATGCGCCTCCCTCGTCTCGCGATCGCTCTCCCTCTCGCGCTTCTCGCTGCGTGCCAACCCACAGCCACGCCACTGAAAAGCACGGCCGATGCCGCGCCCGTGTCAGCGGACCCGGCATTTGTTTTGCCTGCCGCCGTGATGGCAAAACCCATCGACATCAATCTGCTCAAAAGCGTCACGCGCACCCTGTCCTCGGACGCTTTCGAAGGGCGCGCGCCCGGGACTGTCGGCGAGGAAAAGACCGTCTCCTATCTCATCGCCCAGATGCGCAAGGCTGGCCTGAAACCGGGCAACAAGGGAAGCTGGACACAGGACGTGCCGCTGGTCGAACTGACACCCTCGCCGGACATGACCTTGCGGATCGCCGGGGCCAAAACCGCCATCAACCTCGCCTACAAAACGGATATGGTCGCGGGCACCTATCGGGTGGTGCCGACCAGCACGGTGGCGGCCAGCGACATGGTGTTCGTCGGCTACGGCATCAACGCGCCCGAACGGGGCTGGAACGATTATGCCGGCGTTGATGTGCGCGGCAAGACGGTGGTCATCCTCGTCAACGATCCCGATTACGAGATGGAAGGTCTCGACGGTCCCTTCGAGGGTCGCGCCATGACCTATTATGGCCGCTGGACCTACAAATATGAGGAAGCCGCGCGGCAAGGCGCGGTTGCCGCGCTGATCGTTCACGAGACATTTCCGGCCGCTTATCCATGGGACGTGGTCGTCTCCTCCTGGACCGGGCCGCAGCTCAACATCGATGTGCCGGGCGATCATATGGATCAGTCCGCCGCGGCTGGCTGGGTGACGCTCGATGCTGCCAAACGCGTCTTCGCTGCGGCCGGCAAGGATTTCGTCGCGCTCAGCGCGGCGGCCAAGCGCCCGGGCTTCCGGGCGGTGCCCTTGGGTGACCTCAAGGCCAGCATCACCATCAACAACACGGTCCGCCGCCAACGCTCCCGCAACGTGATCGGCATTCTCCCCGGCACCAGCCGGCCTGACGATTATGTGCTCTACACCGCGCACTGGGATCATCTGGGCCGGTGCGAACCAATCGATGGCGACGACATCTGCAATGGCGCGGTCGATAACGCGACGGGCACGGCCGCGCTGATTGCGCTGGCCAAGGCTCACCGTGACGCCGGACCCACTGCGCGCACCCTGGTGTTCCTCGCCGTGACGGCGGAGGAAGCCGGCCTGCTCGGTTCGGCTTATTATGCCGAGAACCCCGTCTTCCCGCTCGCGCGGACGGTGGGTGGCATCAACATGGATGCGCTGAACATGGCGGGCCCGACCCGCGACGTGGTGGTCATCGGCGGCGGCAAATCCGAGCTGGAGCTGTTCCTCGAACGCGCCGTCAAGGATGCGGGCCGCGTCATCAAGCCCGAGCCAGCGCCGGAGAAAGGCAGCTTCTACCGCTCCGACCATTTCAGCTTCGCAAAGCAGGGCGTGCCCATGCTGTATGCCGAGAGCGGCGAGGACCTGGTGGATGGCGGCGTGACGGCCGGCCAGGCCGCGGCCGAAGATTACACGGTCCACCGCTATCACAAGCCGCAGGACGAATATGATCCCCGCTGGAACTGGGCCGGCGCGGCAAGCGATCTCCAGCTTCACTATCGCATCGGCCGCGAACTGGCGCAGAGCGACGTGTGGCCCAACTGGTTCCCAACCGCAGAATTCCGGACGATTCGCGACGAGAGCCGGAGTGGAGCGAATGCGCCAAAGTAGACGGAACAGGTTATTAAGAGCCTTGGCGTTAAAACCTTAAATCATCGATTTGTTAAGGCCAGTTGTTCTGAGCAAGCGATGAGTTGTTGCGGTGCAAAAATGAGTTGCGCGAAAGCGCAGCCAAAGCTAGCCCAAGGCGCAAATCAGGGAAATTCCGTCGACATGGCTACTGTTCACCCGCGTTCCTTTCACCCTTCCCGGGTAGACCATGAAAGAACGCTCGAGGCGGGCCTGTCCGTTATCACGCAAGAGGCCGCTGGTCTCGCAGCCTTGGCTGCGTCGCTCGATCAGTCCTTTTCGGATGCCGTCAACGTCATCTTGAACACGCCCGGCCGTGTCGTCGTCGCCGGCGTCGGAAAGTCCGGCCATATTGCCCGCAAGATCGCTGCAACCTTTGCTGCGACCGGCACGTCCTCCTTCTTTCTTCACGCCGGGGAAGCAGCCCATGGCGACCTGGGGATGCTGAGTCAGGGCGATGTGCTGATCATTCTCTCCAACAGCGGCTTTTCGCCGGAATTGCGCCCGCTGCTCACTTATGCCGGGCGGCGGGGCGTACAGGTGATCGGCATCGTCTCGCGGCGTCATTCGCCGCTGGGCGTCGCAGCCGATATCGTCCTGCAACTGCCCGACGCACCAGAGGCCTGTCCCGTGCGGATTGCGCCGACGACCTCCACCACGATGATGTTGGCGCTTGGCGACGCGCTGGCCATGGCTGCCATGGAACGTCGCGGCCTCACGCGCACCGATATTGCCCAATGGCATCCCGGCGGAGACATCGGCTCGCGCCTCGCGCCGATCGAAGAAGTGATCAACGTCAACGACCCGCTTCCCCTGGTCCGCTGGGACGCGCCGATGCGCGACGTGGTTTTCGAGATGACAAGCGGCGGCAAGGGCGTGGCGGGCGTCGTGTCCGATGATGGCTCCCTGGTCGGCATCATCACCGATGGCGATTTGCGCCGCGCCTTCGACCATGTGCTTACCGCCCGCGCGGCCGATATCATGACCAGCGCCCCCATCACTGTGCCCGTGGGCACGCTGGTGGAAGAAGTTCTCACCCTCATGAACGATGCCAAGATCACGGTGCTGTTCGTCACGGCGCAGGATGACCGCGCAAAGCCCGTGGGCATCGCGCATATTCACGATCTCGCGCCCTGAGCGGGTGCGCCATGATCGCCGGTCAACGTCACGCCCAGATTGACCGCGAGGCTGATGGAACCCGGCTTGCATTCGGCCCGAGATTCGACGACGGGAAGCCGCATGAGTGAGCGCCCTGCCCTGGCTGACGCTGGGACCGTCATCATTATCCCGACACGCTATGGATCGAGCCGTTATCCCGGCAAACCGCTGGCGCCCATCATGGGCCCTGATGGCATCACGAATACGCTCATCGGGTGGAGCCATGATGGCGCACTCGCAGTCTGCGAAGACGCGGCCGTCGTCGTCGCGACGGACGACAAGCGGATCACCGACGAAGTCGATGGCTTTGGCGGCCAGTGGCTGATGACACCGGAAAGCTGCGGCAATGGCACCGAGCGGGTGGCGGCCTGCCTCGACGCGCTGCCCAATGCGCAGCTGCTCGTCAACTTCCAGGGCGATGCGCTGCTCACCCCGCCGGCTTTCGTCGCTGCCCTGATCGACCATATGCACGCCAATCCGGAGGTGCAGGTCGCGACCGTGGCGGTGCGGTGTTCACACGAAACCTATCGCCACCTTGCCGAGGATGCCGCGCAGGGCCGCGTGGGTGGCACCACCGTCGTGGTCAACGGTCGTTCGGAAGCGCTGTATTTCTCCAAGCGCATCCTCCCCTATCTCCCTGAAGGCCGCATGCCGAACGAGGACATGCCTGTGCTGCTCCATCTTGGCCTCTATGCCTATCGCCGCGCCGCGCTAGAGCGCTATGTCGCGCTGGGGCCGACGATGCTGGAGGCAGTCGAGGGCCTCGAACAGTTGCGCTTCCTCGTCGCGGGCATACCGGTCTCGGTCGTCACGCTTGAGGAACAAGGCTATCCCATCGTAGAGGTGAACAACCCCAGCGACGTTCCGCTGGTCGAAGGGATTCTCAGCGCGCGCGTCTCGCCCTAGGTGAGGATCGTGCGCGAGACACAGGATCGTCCGGGCAAGCCGCGCCATAGCAGGCGGGGGCGTGCGCGGCAGACCATGGTGCTGTTGGCGTTGCTGGGG
Source organism: Sphingobium sp. B12D2B (assembly GCF_025961775.1). Classification (NCBI taxonomy): domain Bacteria; kingdom Pseudomonadati; phylum Pseudomonadota; class Alphaproteobacteria; order Sphingomonadales; family Sphingobiaceae; genus Sphingobium; species Sphingobium sp. B12D2B. The sequence continues at coordinate 1,570,372 of NZ_JAOQOH010000001.1, read as the reverse complement.
ATGACGCCGGGCTGTGCGTCTCTATCACGTGACGTTCTCTATTCTCCCCATAACAAAGCCGCCGTGACCCGATGGGTCGGCGCGCCACCCCAGACCATCAGCGTCACCACGAAGGATCATCTCGCACTCACCGGCTATTACTGGCCGGGCGCGCCGGGCGACCCCGACATCTTCGTGATGTTCCACGGCCGCAACTGGAATGCCGAAATGAATGCGAATGCTGCCCAGCATCTGGCCGGGACAGGCAATGCGGTTCTGGCTGCGTCTTACCGCGGCTTCGGCGCCAATCCGGGCCGACCGAGCGAAGACGGCCTGATGACCGATGCGAGCGCGTTCATCGCAAAGGCGGGGGATCTGGCCGGGCCCGGCGCGCGTATTTGGTTGATCGGCCATTCGCTGGGCTCTTCCGTGGCGCTTCATGCCGCAGCAAGAGAACCGGATATCGCTGGCGTGATCGCGATGAGCGTTTTCGTTCGCATTGCTGCCGCCGCGCCAAAGATCAGCCGCGCCTTCATCCCGGATCGATGGGACAATCGGGAGGCGTTGAAGGCGATCAAGGTCCCTGTGTTGTTCGTCCAAGGCGATCTCGACCGCCTCGTTCCGAAGACCAGCGCCGATACGCTGTTTGCGGCTTATTCCGGCCCCTCCAGTCTGGTCACAGGGGTGGCCTCCCGTCATAATCCCGACATGGCCCTCCTGTCGCCCTGGCTGAACCGCGTGATCGAAGCGATGCGTGCCGATCCCCACGCCGCCGTGCCCAAGCCGCCGACGGGCTGGCTGGAGAAAGTGCATCGCCCATGACGCTCGCCGCACAGACGATCCTCGCCGTTCCTCCTTTTCCCGGCGGCAAACCCTATCCGGTGGTCAGCGCTGCGGGGGGCGAGAGCCATGTCCGCTCCGCAACCGCGGAGCAAATCCTCGCGGCCCTGCGACAACATCGCGTCGGTGGTCCGTTCTGGGCGCCGGACGATCCTTGGACAATCGCAGAAGAATGCGTGTCCGGGTCCGCCGACGATCCGCTGATGCTGCTCAGCGCCATCGCGGGCAGGCGCGTTCTTTTTAACGGTGAAGGCGCATTCGCTGCGCTGTCCGACCGCGCGCCCGGCGCCCCCGAGACTGAGGCCATCATCGCCGCTTTGGTTGAGCGGCATCTGGTGCAGAACGTCGCCTACGCAGACCCGTTCACCGGCCAGCTCGCCAGCGCACTCGATGTGATCGAAACGCTGGCGAGCTGGCGGCGCTTGATCGACGCCAACCGCCCGATCGCGGCGGCATTCGGTTTCGCGCACTGGAAGCGCGATACGGTGGACCCCTTGCTCTGGGCCGGCAGCGCCGTCCCGTTCCGTCCCGCCAATCCCGCGGCCCTGCGCGATCTCAAGTCCAGCGATGCCATTGCTGTGTGGAAGGCGCGCGTTCCCCCTGCCCTGCTGGCGGAGATCGAGGCGGGTCCCTGGCCAGTGATGGAAGTGGAGGATGGCTTCATCCGCTCGGCCGGACTCGGCGCGGACTGCGTGCCACCGCTTTCCATCATCGTCGACGATCTGGGCGTCCACTACGACCCCACCCGCCCCAACCGGCTGGAGGAGATGCTGGCGCAACGCACCCCCTCCCCCGACATGCTGGCCCGCGCGCGCCGTCTGCGCGAATGGCTGGTGCGCGAGGGCGTCAGCAAATATGGCATCGGCCGGGCGGCCACTTTGCCGCGCCGGGGCGGCCAGAAGCGCCATCTTGTCGCGGTCGGCCAGGTCGAGGACGACCGGTCCGTCCAGTTCGGTGGCGGGGCGGTCCAGTCCAACCTTGAACTGCTCCGCCGGGTTCGCGCAGGCGCACCGGATGCGTGGATCGTCTATCGACCGCATCCCGATGTTGAAGCGGGCCATCGGCGCGGCGCCATCCCGACGAATATCGCGCTGGATCTGGCGAACGAGATCGACCCCGGCAGCCCGATCAGCGCTTTGATCGCCATGGCGGACGAGGTGCACGTCATCACCTCCCTCGCCGGGTTCGAAGCGCTGTTGCACGGGACACCGGTGACGACGCACGGCATGCCCTTCTTTGCGGGCTGGGGGCTCACCAATGATCTCGGCCCATCCCTGCCGCGTCGAAACAGGGCCTTAACGCTAGATGCGTTAACGGCCCATGTGCTTATTCAATATCCGCGCTATCTGGACCCCGTAACCAATTTGCCATGCACGGCAGAAATACTTGTCATGCGTCTCATTTCTGGTGTTCAGCGTCAAAATGTTGCGCTAGTCCCGCTCAGAAAGTTGGTTGGTTTGGCTAGACGGGCCATCGCGCACATGTTGGGAAACAGATGAAATTCCAGCCCATAGCGCATCGGAACTTCCTGTTCCTGCAGGGGCCGCCGGGGCCCTTCTTCTGGCAATTGGCCGAACGACTTCGCACTCTCGAATGCGGTATTTTTCGCATCAATCTGAATGGCGGCGATCTCGCCGATTGGCCCGGCGAGGCCACCAATTATCGCGGAAGCCGGAAGCGGTGGACCCTGTTCATTGATCGCTTCCTGAGCGACAATGCCATCACCGACATCATTCTGTTCGGCGATTGCCGCCCTCTGCACATGGCGGCCCATCGCATGGCACAGCTTCGCAAGATCGACGTGCATGTCTTTGAAGAAGGCTATATTCGTCCGGACTGGCTAACCCTGGAGCCGAGCGGCGTGAACGGCAACAGCTCGCTGCCGCGAGACCCGGAATGGTATCTGCAAGCGGCGCGCAACCTGCCCCCGTTGCCGCAGCGCCCGGTCATCACCGCCAGCTTCAACCGCCGCGCGCGCGATGCCTGGCGCTATTACTCACGCACCTGGTTTGGGCGGCCGCTCTATCCTTTCTATCAGTCGCACCGAACCGGGTCCCTGATGATGGAGGGCTTTGGCTGGCTCTATAAATTCGCGCGGGAAAAGGCAGATGCTCGCCGCGCCGAGGAGACCCTCGCGCGGCTGCCTGAGGCGCCCTATTTCCTCTTCCCGTTGCAACTCTCCACCGATTTCCAAATTCGCGAGCATTCGCCGTTCGCGGACATGAAGGAAGCGCTGGATTACGTGCTTTACAGCTTCGCTCGCCGCGCGCCCAAGCATGTCCGCCTGCTCATCAAGGAGCATCCGCTCGATTGCAGCTTCATGAGCTGGCGCAATCATATCATGAGCCAGGCCCGCAAGGCCGGCATCGAAGATCGTATCTTGCACATTGCTGGGGGCGTCCTTGAGGAACTGACGGCGGACACCCTCGGCATGGTAACGATCAACAGCACCTCAGCCACGCTGGCCCTCGCCGCTGGCGTCCCCACCATGGCGCTGGGCAAGGCGATCTACAACATACCGCAAATCACCCACCAGGGTCGGCTCGACGACTTCTGGATGCGCCCGCAGGCGCCTGATGCGAACGTCTACGAGTCCTTCCGCCGCGTGTTGCACGATCGCTGCCTCGTCTATGGCGGGCTGGCGAGCGAGACGGCGACGAGTATATTGGTGGAGTCTTCCGTAGAGCGGCTGGTTAGCAATCGAACCGGCCAGTGGCAGCTCGCGAGCGTTGCCACTTACGGCTGAGCAGCTAACTCCTCCAACCAGGGATCGAGCTTGGCAAAATGATCCGCCCAAGTTGGCGGCTGCCAGCTAGCAAGACGCTTTAGCTGATCTGCGCGCCGAATGCTGTCGGGCTGCGCAAAATCCTCAATCAACTCAGACCATCCCAGACCATCAATCGGACTGAGATACTCTGGAATGTCGCCCGCAAGCTCACGAAAGACCCCAAGATTGCTGGCTATGACCGGCGTCCCGCTGGCCAGCGCTTCCACGAGCGGAAGACCATATCCTTCGACGAAAGATGGAAAGAGCAGCGCTCGCGCCCCGCACATATAGGCTTGGAGCTCCGCATCGTCACAGCGTGACAGCTCGATAACGTGCCCACGCAGCGCCGCGCTGCGCTCCAACATATCGACCGCCTGCTCACTTTCCCAGCCGCGCTGGCCAATGATAACGAGTTGCGGACACGCTGCCCCCAAACGCCGAGCCATCTCTGCCCAGATCGTAAGAATAAAGAGGTGATTCTTCCGTCCTTCAATCGTGCCGAGCATGACAAAATAGGGCCGCACCGGCAAAGTCGTATCGGGTCTCGGGGCTTGCTGTCTATCAGAGAAATCGGCCCCTAAAGGTGCCAGAAGCGTCGGCGGCATTTCCAACGATCCTTGGTAACTGGCAAAAATTTTCAACTCATCAAGCGTATCGCGGCTGTTTCCGATGATGCCAGTTCCATTGCGCAATAACGCAGTGATGCGGTGACGATGCTTCTCTAATTCTCTCGGACGACAATATTCGGGGTGAGTTATCGGAATGAGATCATGCACAAAATAGATTGGTCTCACGCCCGATTTCTGAACCCAAGCCTCATGGCTCACCTTATCGAGGCCCGTGTGACCGACATTCAGATAAATGGCTCCGGTGAGGTCACGCCGCCGCACCCGACCTCTCAAAAGCTCCCGCACGCCCCGCCAAACGAGGGAGGGCAATCGGTGGCCACCACCACCTTTATGGGATGAAAGTAAGACCTCGAACAATTCTCGGGAACATTCAAGGGGATAAACCGCTGTCACCTTCCCGAACTGAATGACTGCATGGGCGCGACCGCGATAATGAGAAATATACGCAAGACATGTTCGATCAATACCTGTCGGCAACAAACCTCTTTTCATGCGCCAAATCAAACGAGATACATCTATAAGCATAGATTTTAACTTCATAGAATTAATATAAATATTCAATGCCACTATATTTAAGGATAATATATTAGGATCATCGTCTATTTTATTTTCCCTGCATCTTTCAAATAAAGAAGGTTGGGGGCGACCCAATCGCCGTTAGTCCATTATCGCTTCTGATGCCATTGCCGAGCGCAACCAATTTGAACAGAAACTGAGTTTCACTTTGACGGGAAACCATGCGGGACACCCTCTTCGTGTGCTGGTGCAGCAGAGTTGGCAGCGCCGCGCGACGGCCTGACACCGCCGATGTTCCTAGCGAGAATGACCGTCGAAAGCATTGCTATTCGGTTATTGCTGGATTGCCTTCCGCCAGACCCATCAGTTTGCACCACGTCAGCCCGGCGAAAAAGCACAGACTCGACACATCATAGGCGCAGCCCCCTCCGAAAAAAACAAGCACCGACCGCGACGAAAGCGCACCTTGTCATTGCAAGCTATGTCGGCCAAGACGCTCGCGAAACGAGAGAGAACGCCGAATGTCTTACATCCTACCGGCAGAGTGGACCGCGCAGGAACTGCTTTGGATTGGCTGTCCCGGCGACCCGTCGGAATGGCCCTCAGCGCGTTCGGATGCCCAGTTCCAGGCAGCAGAATTTGCAAATGCGGTCTCCAGCCAGGGCCAGCGCGTTGCACTTCTCGCGCGTACTGAGCCAGATGCCCTCTACGCCCGCACCCTTGTCTCCCCCGCCGTAGAGGTCCGCCACGAACCCTTCGGCGACATCTGGCTGCGCGACACCGGCCCTCTCGGCATCCTCGGCGCCGATGGCTCACGCGCCCTCGTCGATTTCGATTTCAACGGCTGGGGCGGCAAGTTTCAAATGGCAGGCGATGAGGACATCGGCGCGCGCCTTGCCGCCACGACCGGCCTGCCCTGCCGTCACGTCCCCATCTTCCTGGAAGGCGGCGCGCTTGATACGGATGGCACCGGGCTCTTCGTGACGACCGACCAATGTCTGCTCAACCCCAATCGCAACCCCACGCTGGATCGCAAGCAGATCGAGACGATCCTCTCCGGCACCCTTGGCCTGTCGTCCATGCTCTGGCTGGGTGATGGCTTGCTGAACGATCACACCGATGGACATGTCGACAATCTCGCCCGCTTCGTGGCGCCCGGCATTCTTGCCGTGCCGCAGGCCAGCACCGGGGATGACCCCAACACCGCCATCTATGCCGATGCCACAGCGCGCGCCCGCGCCTATGGGTTGGAGGTCGCCGCAATGCCGTCGGTCGGTCGATACGAGATTGACGGGCACATCGTGCCAGCGAGCTACATGAACTTCTGCATCACCAACGGCGCCGTCATCGTGCCGCAATATGGCGCGGCCAATGATCAGGCCGCGCTGGATGCGCTCGCGCCATTCTTTCCGGGCCGGGCTATTGTCGGCCTGCCGTCCGATGCCATATTGCGCGGCGGCGGCAGCTTCCATTGCATGAGCATGCATCTGCCGGCCGCCGTCTGACCCCTTCCGCCGCAGGATCACGCCATGTCTCATCTCACGGTCGCCGCGCTTCAGCTCGCCTTTTCGGACGATGAGGCCGCCAATATCGCGCTGGTGGAGGATCATGTCGCCAAGGCCGCAGCGCGCGGTGCCAAGATCATTCTACCGCCCGAACTGTTCGAGGGCCTGTATTTCTGCACGGTCGAGGACGAGGCTCTGTTTGCCCGCGCGCGCCCGCTCACCGAGCATCCTGCCGTGCTGGCGATGCAGAAGCTGGCCAAGACGCAGGGCGTCTACATCCCCACCAGCTTCTTCGAGCGGGATGGCCAGCACCATTATAACAGCCTCGCCATGATCGACGATCAGGGCGAGATCATGGGCGTCTACCGCAAGAGCCATATCCCGGACGGGCCGGGCTATGAGGAGAAATATTATTTTCGGCCCGGCAACACCGGCTTCAAGGTGTGGGAGACGAAATATGGCACGATCGGCGTCGGCATCTGCTGGGACCAATGGTATCCGGAAACAGCCCGCGCCATGGCGCTGATGGGCGCAGAGGTGCTGCTCTACCCCACAGCGATCGGCTCGGAGCCTTATGATGGGGATCTGAATACAAGCCGCATGTGGCGGCGGGCGATGCAGGGCCATGCCGTCTCCAACTGCATGCCGGTCATCGCCGCCAATCGCATCGGCCGCGAGCAGATGGCCGGCGCCACCGGCGAACAAAGCTTCTACGGCCACAGCTTCATCGCAGACGAATGGGGCGATCTGGTGGCCGAGGCGGAAGACTGGCAGACCGGCGCGCTCATCGCCACGCTCGATCTTGACCGCGCACGCAAGCACCGTGCCGGCATGGGCTTTTTTCGCGATCGCAGGCCCGAGCTTTATGGACGGCTGGCGCAGGATGTGTAACCATCGCTGCATAAGGAGATGTGTATGACCGTGGCTCGCCTCTACATCATTCCCGCCGCAGACGGCAAAAGCGCCGAGATGGAAGCGGCCCTCATCGCCCTCTCAGGCACGGTGAAGGCTGCCGATGGCTGTGAAGGCGTCGAACTGATGCGGGACCTGGGCAACGAGCACCGCTTCATCTTCATCGAGAAATGGGCCAGCGAAGAGCATCATGCCAAGTCGCTCGCCTCGCTACCGGAAGGCGCCCTGGATGGCGTGCAGGCTGCCGCCGGTGGCCCGCCGGATGGCGCTTATTACGACTATCTGCTGCGATAAACCCGGCGAGCGCGGCGGTGGCTTTCAGTCCCTCGCGTTCACCAGCCTCTTGAGCCGGGCCTTCAGCTTGGCGAGATAAGGCCGGTCAGCAATGTCTGCACCCTGGAACCTGTTTGGCATGCGCGTTCTCTCACGACCATTGCTGCGTCGTGAAGGAACAGCCGCGCGCAAGGTTGCCGCCCGAACTTCATCCAACGGGCGCAATGCCCGACGGATAAAACCTGCCTATCACCGCGTCGCTTAAAGGCTATCCCGCAAAGCCAGCGCCCGATCGAAAACCGCCTCGAACATCTCCGCCGTCAGCCGCCCGGTGTTCGTATTGTAGCGCGAGCAGTGGTAGCTATCGATCAGCATGCGCCCATCGGGCATCCGGTGCTCGGCGAGATGCGCGAAGCGGGCCTTGGGCAGCCGCCCACCCAGCACTTTCACCGCGGATTGATGCGCGATCTGCCCGAGCGCGATGAAGATGCGCGCCTTGGGCAGCAACGTGACCTCCGCATCCAGAAACGGACGGCACGTGCGGATTTCCTCGGGGGTCGGCTTGTTCTGTGGCGGCAGGCATTTCACGCTCGCGAGGATCGCGCAATCCACCAGCTCAAGACTATCATCCACACGCGCGTCATATGTGCCACGCGAAAGACCGAATTTGTCGAGCGTGGCGAACAGGAGGTCGCCCGCATAATCGCCGGTGAACGGCCTCCCGGTGCGGTTAGAGCCATGTTTGCCGGGCGCCAGTCCCACCAGAACAATGCGTGCATCCGGATCGCCAAAGGCGGGGATTGGACTGTTCCACCAGTCCGGATACTCGATCCGACAGGCCTGGCGAAAGGCGACCAGACGCGGACATAGGGGACAATCGCGCGCCGGTTCGGCGCCGGGCACGGGGCTTATAACAGGTCTGGTCATGGACATGCCCTGCGGATAGGCCCTGGCGGATGAACAAGGCAAGCATCCACCCTCTGGCGCGCGACCATCGGTCGCCGGGAACCGGCGAGCAGATCTACGCTGTCGGCATCGGCGCCAATCGTCCGATGGCGGGGATGCGCCCGCGCGACATCCTGCGCGCCGCCTTCGATGCCCTCGACTTCGCGCCCCTCAGCCTTGTTCGAGCCTCCCCCATCATCGACTCGCGCCCCCTGGGCCCGTCCGCGCGCACTTATGCCAATGCGGCAGCCATTGTGAGCACGAGGCTGCTACCGCTGGCGATGCTCGACCAGCTTCAGGCCATCGAGCGCACCTTCCATCGCCGCCGCTACCGCCGCTGGGGCGCGCGCACGCTGGATCTCGACCTGCTGCTCTGGTCTGGCGGCGCCGTGCGCAGCAAACGTCTGACCGTACCGCATCCGGCCATCGCAGACCGTGCCTTCGTCCTCGAGCCGCTGCGCGCGATCGCTCCGGATGCACAAGATCCTGTGTCCGGCCTCACCATCCGCCATCTAACCTCCCGCCTGCGCAAACCCACCCCAGCCAGATGATCGCGGCTGTAAAAGCCGCCAAGCCGGTTGACCGCCAGAGCCCGCACCTTTAGGGGATCGCGACACCCGCTTGGGGGCCCTTAGCTCAGTCGGTAGAGCAACTGACTTTTAATCAGTAGGTCGCTGGTTCGAACCCAGCAGGGCTCACCATTTTCCACCGGTATCCCGCGTTTTATCGGTATGGGGCGGACAATCGACTGGCGGGACCAGCCGCCACGGGTTCGTGGGTTCAGAACTAGACAGCGTCAGCGTCAACTGAGACCACCTCAGCACGGCCAGCCCACCAACCCTCGCCACAAAAAAACGGCGACCTCTGGAAGGTCGCCGTTAAGGGGGTCCGCTGACCGGCGGGAGCCAGTCAGTGAGGGAATGATCGGCGCGGCATCGGGTTCCGCCTGCCGATAAAAAATCTCGCTCTGCCGTAATGACGAGCTCCAGATGAGCCGATCTCACCAGAGACCGGCCAAAACTCAGATCATCGCCATGCCGCCATTCACATGCAGGGTCTGGCCGGTGACATAGCCCGCCTCGCGGCTGGCGAGATAGACCATCGCCGCGCCGATATCCTCGCCTGTGCCGAGCGCGCCGGCTGGAATGCGCGAGAGGATGGCGTCCTTCTGGGCGTCGTTGAGCGCGTCGGTCATGGCCGAGCGGATGAAGCCGGGCGCGACGCAGTTCACGGTGATGCCCCGGCTGGCCAGTTCCTGCGCCAGGCTCTTGCTCATGCCGATCAGCCCGGCCTTGGAGGCGGCGTAGTTGGCCTGGCCCGGATTACCGGTCACGCCGACGACGCTGGTGATCGAGATGATCCGCCCCGTGCGCGCCTTCATCATCGGCTTGGCGGCCGCGCGGATCAGGCGGAAGGCCGCCTCCAGATTGATCTTCTGGACGGTGTCCCACTCCTCATCCTTCATGCGCAGGATGAGGTTGTCGCGCGTGACGCCGGCATTGTTGATGAGGATATCCAGCTTGCCGCCCAGCGCCTCAACCGCCGCCGGCACCAGCGCGTCCACCGAAGCCGCATCGCTCAGGTCACACGGCACGCAGACGTGGTCGCCGCCCAACTCGGCGGCAAAAGCCTCCAGCTTGGCGACATTGCTGCCGGAGAGCGCCAGTCGCGCACCCTGCGCGGCCAGCGCCCGGGCCACGGCAGAGCCGATGCCACCGCTCGCGCCAGTGACCAGCGCGGTCATTCCATTGAGATCGAACATGATGCAGTCCCTCCTGTCTCTCACACGCGGCCGAGCAGCGCCTCGATGTCGTCCATCGAGATGACGCTGGTCACGGTCGCATCCGGCGCGATGCGCTTGACCATCGGGCCGAGCACCTTGCCGCCCAGCTCGACGAAATCGGTAATGCCGGCCTCCCACATCGCCGCGATGCTTTCGCGCCAGCGCACCCGGCCGGTCACCTGCTGTACCAGCAGGTCACGGATGGTCGCAGCATCGCTCACCGGCGCGGCCGTGACATTGGCATAGACGGGAATGAAGGCGCCGGGCGACTGCGTGTCCGCCAGGGCAGCCGCCATCGCATCGGCAGCGGGCTGCATCAGCGGGCAGTGGAACGGCGCGGAGACCGGCAGCAGCACGCCACGCTTGATGCCATGATTCTTCACCAGCCCGATCGCGCGCTCGATGGCGCCGACATGGCCGGAAATGACGACCTGGCTCGGATCATTGTCGTTGGCGACGGCGCAGACTTCGCCCTCGGCCGCAGCAGCCGCGAGCGCCTCGGCCTTCTCGATGTCGGCGCCGAGCAGCGCGGCCATGGCACCCTCGCCTACCGGCACGGCGGCCTGCATCGCCCGACCGCGCGTCTTGAGCAGACGGGCGGTGGTCGCGAGATCGAAGGCACCGGCCGCGCAAAGGGCGCTATATTCGCCGAGGCTGTGGCCGGCCAGCGCATCCGCCTTGTCGCGCAGCACCACGCCGCCTTCCTTCTCGAGCACGCGCAAAGTGGCGAGCGCGTTGGCCATGATCGCCGGCTGGGCATTTTCGGTCAGGGTCAGGTCCGCTTCCGGCCCTTCGGTCATGATGCGGAAGAGATGCTGGCCCAGCGCCTCGTCGACTTCCTGGAAAATCTCGCGCGCCACGGGCGATGCTGCGGCCAGCGCCGACCCCATGCCCACGGCCTGACTGCCCTGCCCCGGAAAGATGAATGCACGCACGGCCCTGATCCCTGCTTGGTCTGTGAAGGCCTGCGCCCTAGTCCGGGGGGGCGCCCCGGGCAAGTCCTGTTGGCTTGACCGGCACGACGGCGCGCCAGGAGGGACATTCACCATTGTGCGCCCTGCTCATGGGGCATAGGGGAAGCCAGGATGTTAAAGCCCCGGTTCTCCAACGCGATTGGTCGCGTGGACGCCCGCGTGATGCGGGGCCGCATCGGCGCGATCGGCGGCGCCTTGCTGCTCAGCCTGGTCGCGGTGTTGTTCGCCAAGCTGGGTGAGGCCGCGCAAGGCGTGTTTACCGGCGTGGCCGATGCCTTTCCTTATGCGCCGCTGGTCATCACGCCCGGCCTGTTCATCGCGGTGACCTATGTCACGCGGCACTGGTGCCCGGAGGCGCGCGGATCGGGCATTCCGCAGACCATGGCGGCGGCGCGCATGCCGGATCACCCGCAATCCCGCCGCCTACTCTCGCTGCGGACCGCGCTGTTCAAGCTGTTCGGCACGCTGGGGATGCTGCTCGCGGGTGGCTCAGTGGGTCGCGAAGGACCGACCGTGCAGATCAGCGCCGCCATCATGGCCGCGGTGCAGCGCTGGCTGCGCGTGCCGGTTTCGGCCGGGATCATCATCGCCGGCGGTGCGGCAGGCGTTGCCGCTGCGTTCAATACCCCGCTCGCGGGGGTCGCCTTCGCCATCGAGGAACTGGCCGCTGCCTTCGAGCAAAAGATTGCGATCGTGGTGATGGCCGCCGTGATGATGGCGGGCATTACGAGCCTGTGGCTCTCGGGCGATTACATCTACTTTGGCGCCATGCATCAATCGATGCCGATCTCGTCCATGCTGCTGCTGACACCGGTCGCTGGCCTCGTCGGCGGCGTGGCGGGCGGCCTGTTCTCCCGCGCGCTGATCGCTCTTGCCTGGTCCCGCAGCCCGCTCACCCGCGCGATGCGGGCCAAGCCGCTGCTCGTCGCGGGCATCTGCGGGCTCGTCGTCGCCATCACGGGCATTCTCACCGCCGGAATCAGCTGGGGCACCGGCTATGAGACGACCCGCGCGCTGCTCGCCGGTGAAGAGGTGTCCTGGAGCTTCGGCCCCGCCAAGCTCGTCGCCACACTGGCCACGGCGCTGAGCGGAGCCCCCGGCGGCATCTTTGCGCCATCGCTCTCCGTCGGCGCCGGCCTTGGTCAGCTGCTGGGGCTGCTGATGCCGGACCAGCCGCACGGCGCCATCGTGCTGCTCGGCATGATCGGCTATTTCGCGGGTGTGGTGCGGGCGCCGCTCACCGCCGCCATCATCATGATGGAAATGACCGCAGACCGCACCATGATCCTGCCGCTGTTCGCCACGGCGATCTTCGCCAACTGGGTCAGCGGGCAGATCTGCAAGCCCAAACTCTATCACGCGCTGGCCCGGCAGTTCCGGCCCTGATCGCTTATCGGCGAGAGCGGGCATTGCGCACTTGCCTTGCGGGCACTTTTCAGCCATAGGCCGCCCCTTCGCCGGGCAGGCTCTCGCTGCGCCCGCCGCGAAGCTTTGTTTGAGACGACAGCCGGAGGGGCATGCGCATGGGGCGTGTGTCAGCAATCGGCCAAAAGACAGGACGCATGAACCATGCCCTATTATGAGCATGTCTTCCTTGCGCGTCAGGATCTGGCACAGGCCCAGGTCGATGCGCTCGCGGAAAATGCCACCAAGATCATCGAGGCCAATGAAGGCAAGGTGACGAAGGTGGAAAGCTGGGGTCTCCGCAACCTCGCCTACAAGATCGCCAAGAACCGCAAGGCTCACTACGTGATGCTCAACATCGACGCGCCGGCTGGCGTGGTCGCCGAGCTGGAGCGTCAGACGCAGATCAACGAAGACGTGATCCGCTTCATGACCGTTCGCGTCGAAGAGCTGGAGGGTGGCCCTTCGGTGATGATGCGCAAGAACGAGCGTGACCGTGAGCGTCGTGGTGAGCGCGGCGACCGTGGTGACCGTCCGGATCGCGGCGATCGCGCGCCCCGCCGGGACCGCGAAGAAGCCTCGGACGGCGAATAAGGAGACCTGACACATGGCACGCCCATTTTTCCGCCGTCGCAAGACCTGCCCGTTCTCCGCAAAGGACGCACCGCGCATCGATTACAAAGATGTGCGCCTGCTGCAGGGCTTCGTCTCTGAGCGCGGCAAGATCGTTCCCTCGCGCATCACGGCCGTCTCGGCCAAGAAGCAGCGCGAGCTTTCCCAGGCAATCAAGCGCGCCCGCCATCTGGGCCTGCTGCCCTACATCGTGAAGTAAGGAGGGCGGACCCATGGAAATCATTCTGCTCGAGCGTATCGAGAAGCTGGGTGCAATCGGCGACGTCGTAACCGTCAAGGACGGCTATGCGCGCAACTACCTGCTGCCCAACAAGAAGGCGCTTCGCTCCAACAACGCCAACAAGAAGGTGTTCGAGGCCAACCGCGCCAAGATCGAGGCCGACAACGCAGCCCGTCGTGACGACGCTGCCAAGGCGGCCGAGAAGGTCGATGGCGTTCAGGTCGTCCTGATCCGTCAGTCGTCGAACAGCGGCCAGCTCTACGGATCGGTCTCGGTTCGTGACATTGTGGAAGCACTCCACGAAGCCGGCCACACCAATGTGAGCAAGTCGATGGTCGTGCTGGAACGCCCGATCAAGACGCTCGGCCTGTTCGACGTGCGCGTCTCTCTGCACCCGGAAGTCTCCGTCACCGTTCAGGCCAACGTCGCACGTTCGCCTGAGGAAGCCGACCTGCAGAAGGACGGCGTGGACGTCATGGCCTCCATGTTCGAGAAGGACGAAGCCGGCTTCACCGAGGATTACGATCCCAATGCCGAGCCGGGCGAAATCGCGACCGAGGCTGCCGAGCCGGCTGCCAACGAGGATACGGAAGAGGCCTGAGCCCCTTCCCTCCGCAAGCTTTAGAAACCCCGCCGGACAGATCGTCCGGCGGGGTTTTGCTTTGTGGGAGATCGGATCGGCCGTCACCGGGCGCTGCCGGGCGGTTCAGGTCTCCAGATGCAGAAAATCGCGCGCGTAACTGCGCATATGGGCACCGCCATCGACGATGATTGTCTGGCCGGTCACCGACTCCGCCCGCGCCAGGTACAGCACCGCCTCGCCCACCGCCTCCGGCGTCGGCAACACGCCGAGCGGCGCGTGGCTGGCCAGCCGCTCCAGTTGCTCGGGCGTATAATCATAGGTCGCGAGCGTCAGCCCCGGCGAGACCGCATTGACGCGAATGGCAGGCGCCAGCGTGCGCGCCGCGATCCGCGTGAACGCCTCCAGCCCCGCCTTGCCCAGCGTATAGGCAAGCTGGTCGCCATGCGGCTGGGCCAGGCGCTGGTCGAGAATATTGACGATCGAGGCGCCAGCCCCATCGGGCCGGGCCGCCGCAGCAAAGGCCTGGGTCAGCAACACCGGCGCAACCGTATTGACCTGATGATAGTCGGCCAGCTGGCCGGCGCTGACATTGGCCAGCTCGCTCTCGCCGAACAGCGAGGCGCTGTTCACCAGCAGATCCGGTGCACGGCCGAAATGATCGATCACCGCCGGCATCAGCCCTTCGGCGGCCCCCGGCGTCAGGAAATCCGCGACGAAGCCATGCCAATTCACGCCCGTTTCGGCGAGGCAATCGGACAGGAAACGATGCGGCTCCGCATCATGCCGGCCATGGATCGCCAGCGCATAGCCGGCACGCGCCAGATGCATGGCGATGCGCGCGCCGAGGCGGCGGTGCCCCCCGGTGACGAGCGCGAGCGGGGCCTGCGCCGTCATTTTACGCCCATGAGGCGCAGCACTTCCTCTCGGCTCTTTTCGTCGCGCTTGAATACGCCCATCATCCGGCTGGTGCGCATGATCGTGCCATGGGTGCGGACGCCCCGCCCGGTCATGCAGCCATGGGTCGCCTCGATCACCACGGCCACGCCGAGCGGCTTGAGATTCTCCCAGATGCAGTCGGCGACCTGCGCCGTCAGCCGTTCCTGCACCTGCAGGCGGCGGGCGAACGCTTCCAGCACGCGGGCCAGCTTGGAGATGCCGACGACATAATCCTGCGGCAGATAGGCGATGTGCGCCTTGCCGACGATCGGCGCCATGTGATGCTCGCAATGCGACTGGAACGGGATGTCAGTCAGCAGCACGATCTCGTCATAGCCGCCGACCTCATGGAAGATGCGCGAGAGGTGATAGGCCGGGTCTTCGGCATAGCCCTCGCAATATTCCCGCCAGGCGCGCGCGACGCGCTTGGGCGTTTCAATGAGGCCTTCCCGCTCTGGATCGTCGCCGGCCCAGCGGATGAGGGTGCGGATCGCCTCCTCGACATCCTTGGGAACGTCCGGCTTTGCCGGCTTGGGACTGAGTTCGTTCTGGCTGGCCATGCCTACCCCCGGGAAAAGGACAAGAAGACACGCGGGTGTGCATGTCGATATGCTGATGCGGCGCAGATAGGCCGTTGGAACTTTCTATTCAACCGCAGACGCCCGAGTCGGGCCGCTTGCGCCCAAAAGGGCAGCGCGGACTCGGCATGCACGGCTCGCCCTGGCGCTAAAGATAGGGAAATTATGCCCCGCCCGCGCACCTTCCGTTGACGTTAGGGTAGGGCCGAGGATTGGCGGATTTCTTGGGCTTGCATGGACCACGCAAGTGGCGAAGCCGGCAGCGAGCCCTTGCGCGAAGGCGATGGCATGGCCCATATTGGCCGCACCAAAGGCCCCGCCAGACCTATAGGAGAGCGACCATGGAAGCCTTCATCTATGATGCCGTGCGCACACCGCGGGGACGCGGCAAGCCGGACGGGTCGCTCCATGAGGTGACGCCGGTACAGCTAGCGGTCCAGGTTCTCCAGGCGGTGCGCGATCGCAACGCCATCGACACGGCGGACGTGGACGACGTGATCCTCGGCTGCGTCGCCCCGGTCGGCGAGCAAGGGACGGACATCGCCCGCATGGCGGTGCTGACCGCCGGCTATGCCGAGACCGTGCCGGGCGTGCAGATCAATCGCTTCTGCGCCTCCGGCCTGGAAGCGGTGAACATGGCCCTCGCCAAGGTGATCAGTGGCGAGGCGGAGCTGGCCATTGGCGGTGGCGTGGAGAGCATGAGCCGCGTGCCGATGGGCGCGGACGGCGGCGCCTGGGCTTCCGATCCCAATGTTGCCTATGCCAGCTATTTCGCGCCGCAGGGCATCGGCGCGGACGTGATCGCGACCAAGTTCGGCTTCTCCCGCGACGATGTGGATGCCTATGCGGTCGAGAGCCAGAAGCGCGCCAAGGCTGCCTGGGACGACAAGCGCTTCGGCAAGTCGATCATTCCGGTGAAGGATGTGATCGGCCAGGTGCTGCTCGACCATGACGAGCATATGCGCCCGGAAACGACGATGCAGAGCCTTGCCAGCCTCAAGCCCAGCTTTCTCGCCATGGGCGAAGAGATGCCGGGCTTCGACACCATCGCCCTGCTCCGATACCCGGAGCTGGAACGCGTCAACCATGTCCACCATGCCGGCAACAGCTCCGGCATTGTCGATGGCGCTGCGGCCGTGCTGGTCGGCAGCAAGGCCATGGGCGAGAAATATGGGCTCAAGCCGCGCGCCCGGATGAAGGCCATGGCTTCGGTCGGCTCCGAGCCGATGATCATGCTCACGGGCCCGGAAAACATTGCCGACAAGCTCCTGAAAAAGTCTGGAATGTCGGTCGGCGATATCGACCTGTGGGAGCTGAACGAAGCCTTCGCCAGCGTCGTGCTGCGCTACATGCAGGCGATGGGGCTCGATCACAGCCAGATCAACGTGAACGGCGGCGCCATCGCCATGGGCCATCCGCTCGGCGCGACCGGGGCGATGGTGCTGGGCACTGCGCTCGATGAGCTGGAACGCTCCGGCAAGGGCACGGCGCTGGTCAATCTGTGCGTCGGCGCGGGAATGGGCACGGGCATCATTATCGAGCGGGTTTGAATCCAGAAGTCCGTTCGCCCTGAGTAGGGGCTGAGCCTGCCGAAGACCCGTATCGAAGGGTCTTTCCGTGGCTCGATCCTTCGATACGCCACTTCGACAAGCTCAGTGGCTACTCAGGATGAACGGAGGGAAAAAATTGAACGAGTCAGGAGGCACACATGGCTACGACCATCACGACCGAGATCGACGGCGACGGCATCGCCCTTCTCACCATCGACGTGCCGGGGCAGTCGATGAATGTCATCACGCCCGACTTCCTGACCGATTTCGCTGCCGCCATCGCGCGGATCGGCAGCGAGGAGGCCATCAAGGGCGCCGTCATCTGCTCCGGCAAGGACAGTGGCTTCATGGCGGGCATGGACCTCAAATATCTCTCGGCCATGCTGCGCGAGGCAACGAGCGGCGGCGCGGACATGAGCCAGTTGTTCGACAATGTCTTCACCCTCAACGACTTGCTGCGCAAACTTGAGACCTGCGGAAAGCCGGTCGCCATTGCCATCGAAGGCACGGCCATGGGCGGTGGTCTGGAGCTGGCGCTCGCCTGCCATCACCGCGTGCTCAGCAACAATCCCAAGGTGCAGATCGGCCTTCCGGAAATCCTCGTCGGCCTGTTCCCCGGGGGTGGCGGCTCACAGCGCCTGCCCCGCCTGATCGGCATCCAGGGCGCACTCATGTACATGCTGCAGGGCAAGAGCTGGCGCCCGGCTGAGGCGGCAGCGATGAAGGTGGTCGATGAACTGGCCGACCCCGGCCAGACTGTCGCTGTCGCCAAGGCCTGGGTGAAGGCCAATCCCGATGCCCACACCCAGCCATGGGACATCAAGGGCTTCAAGGTGCCCGGCGGATCGGGGCAGTTCAACCCCGGCTTCATCCAGACGATGATGGCCGCAACGGTGATGACCACCAAGCAGACCCAGCGGAACATCCATGCGCCACATGCGCTGCTCAGCGCGGTCTATGAAGGCATCCAGTTGCCGATGGATCGGGCGATCCGCGTCGAGAGCAAATATTTCGCCAAGGTGGTGGCCGATCCGCAGGCGGGCAACATGGTCCGCACGCTGTTCGTATCCAAGCAGGCCGCCGAACGCGGCGCGCGGCGCCCCGCTGGCGTCGAGAAGGCCCCCACAAAAAAGCTGGCCGTGCTCGGCGCCGGGATGATGGGCGCGGGCATCGCCAATGTCGCGGCGCAGGCCGGTATCGACGTGGTGCTGCTCGACCGCGATCTCGCCTCAGCGGACAAGGGCAAGGCCCATGCGCAAGCGCAAATGCAAAAGCGCATCGGCCGGGGCATGACGCCAGATAAGATGGAACAAGCCCTCGCCCGCATCACCCCGGCGGACAGCGTGGATGCGCTGCAGGGCTGCGATTTCGTGATCGAGGCCGTGTTCGAAGACCCGGCGATCAAGGCGGAGATCACCCAGCGGGTCGAATCCGTGCTGGGGCCGGACGTGATCTTCGGCTCCAATACCTCCACCCTGCCGATCTCCGGCCTCGCCAAGGCGTGGTCGAAGCCCGAGAACTTCATTGGCGTGCATTTCTTCTCGCCGGTGGAAAAGATGCCGCTGGTCGAGATCATCCTTGGCAGGGAGACCGGCGATGCCGCCGTCGCCAAGGCGCTCGATTTCGTCGCGCAGATCCGCAAGACACCCATCGTCGTCAATGACTCGCGCGGTTTCTACACCTCGCGCTGCTTTGGCACTTATGTGCAGGAAGGCGCGCAGATGCTGGCCGAGGGCATCAACCCCGCGCTGATCGAGAATGTCGGGCGCCAGCTGGGCATGCCGGTCGGCCCGCTCGCCGTCTCGGATGAGGTCTCCATCGAGCTGGCCCATAAGGTGACGCTCGCCGCGAAGGCCGCGCTGGGCGATGCCTATGTGCCCGCGAAGGCCGATGATGTCGTCGCGCATATGGTCGAGATCGGCCGCCTCGGCCGCAAGAACGGCAAGGGCTATTATGATTACCCGGCGGACGGCGGGAAAAAGGCGCTCTGGCCCGGCCTTGCGGCGGAGTTCCCCCGCGCTCTCAACCAGCCGACGCCGGCCGAGGTGCGTGAGCGGCTGCTTTATCGCCAGTTGGTCGAATGTGCCCGCTGCTTCGCCGAGGGCGTGCTGGTCACGCCGCAGGATGGCGACATCGGGGCGATCTTCGGCTGGGGCTTCGCGCCCTATACCGGCGGCCCGTTCAGCGCGATCGACACGATCGGCCCCGCGAAGGTGGTCGAGGTGCTGGATCGGCTGACGGCCGCGCATGGCGAACGCTTCGCGCCGCCTGAGCAGTTGCGGGAGATGGCAGCGAGCGGCCATGGCTATTATGACGGCGCGCAGGTGAAGGCGGCCTGAGATAGTAGCTGGCTGCCGATCGCCCTGTACCTCTCCCCTTGAGGGAGAGGGATGCGCAGGCTTGGCAGCGTGCTGCCTAGCCGAAGCTAGGAGAGGGGTCAGCGATCGACAGGATCGCGCGAATCAGAGATCCGCACCCCTCATCCAACTCCGCGTAGCCGCTCATAGCGGCAAGGCTCCGTATCCTTCTCCCTCAAGGGGAGAAGGATTAAGCTTGTCACAGCCTTTGCCGGCATCAGGGAGGACAACCCATGCTCACGCTCTACATCGCTCCGGGCGCCAGCTCGATGGCCCCGCACATCGCGCTCCTGCACATCGGGGCGCCGTTCGAGCTACGTTCGCTCTCCTTCGCCAAACGCGAACAGGCCGAGCCGGCCTATCTGGCGATCAACCCCGAAGGCAAGGTGCCGACCTTGGTGACCGATGAGGGCACGCTGACCGAAGTAGCGGCCATCCTCTTCTATCTCGCGCGGCGTTTTCCCGAGGCCGCGCTGCTGCCGGATGATCCCATGGGCACCGCGCAAGCTCTCTCCTGGATGTCGTTCGCCGCGTCGACGCTGCATCCCTCCTTCATTGCCGGGCAAGGGCGCGCAGAGGCCGCGCTCGAACAGGCGGAGCATCGGCTTGCGGGTCAGGAATGGGCGGTAGGCGGCAGGCTTTCGGTGGCCGACATCCACCTCTTCCGCCTGTTCTGGCGGATGCGGCACACGCTCGCCCTGCCGGTGGAGAACTGGCCGGGCCTCACCGCTCATTATGACCGGATGATGGCGCTGCCAGCCGTTCGCAAGACCTGTGAGATCGAACAGTCGATCGGCTATGAGTTGCGAGGTCTGCGGGTGCCCTGAACGCTACGCCTCAGGTCAGGCGTCCGCCCACACCGGCAGATCGAGCGTGAAGCGGGCGCCCTGCCCCAGCGCGCTCTCGACGGTCAGATCGCCGCTCATCGCGCGGGCAAGGCGGCGGGAGATATAGAGCCCCAGCCCGCTACCATCCCCGCCGGAGAGACCCAGCCGCTCGAACCGCTCGAAAATGCGCTGGTGATCGGCGGGGTCAATGCCGCCGCCCTGATCCGCAACGACGACGCGGGCGCGCCCGCTCTCGCTATCGACGCGGACCCAGATGGTGCTGTCGCGCGGGGTATGCCGCACCGCATTGCCGATGAGATTGACGAGAATCTGCAGCACGCGGCGATACTCACCGCAAGCCATGGCGCTCTCACCCAGCGGCGGTGTCTGGATACGGATGCCGCGCTCGCCGGCACGAACATGCAGCAGGCCGGCGGCTCGGCGCGCCAGATCGGCCAGATCGACGCGCTCCTTCGCCACCCGGAAATCGGGGCGCTCAATGGCGTGAAGATCTGACAAGTCATCGACCAGATCTAGCAGATGGCGGCTGGCCTGGGCGATGTCCGCGCCATAGCCTGCATATTCCTCTCGTAGTTCACCATGCGCCTGCGCAGCGATGCTGCCGGCATTGGCGATGATCCGCCCGATCGGTTGGCGAAGGGCGCGGTCCAGCCGGGGGGCGAAGCCGGCATCGAACATGCCATCGCCAAAGAGATCGTGGATCTCCGCCGACGGCGCCTCTGCCTCGACGCGGGGTCCCTGTGCGGGCTGGCTCTCCTGCGGCACCGCGCGGCCGCGATAGCCCATCAGCGCGCCATGCTCATCGAACAGCGGCTCGCCGGAAATGCGATAGAAGACGGCATCGTCGGCCCGCAGGCGCGCATGCTGGTCCGTAAACGGCATGCGCAGCGCCAACGCCTCAACCAGCGGCATCGGCGACACATCGTCCGCAATGATCGCATCGAGGCGGAAATAGGCCGTCAGCGGCTCGCCATCGCGGGGCGGCTCATGCCCGATGGCGGCGGCGTCTGCCGCAACCTGCCGGAAGCGCAGTTGCGTATCCACCTGCCATGGCCAGCCCGGCTCAACGGGCGCCAGACGGCGCGCCATCAGCACGCCCAGTTCGCCGGGCCATTGACGCGGAGCGCGCACCTGCCAGTCGACGATAGACATGGCATAGCCGTCCGCCTCCTGGCGGATCTGCACCCACATGCTCAGATCAGCCTCGCCCTGAGCCGCCTGCACCGCGCGGGAAATCGGGATGCGCAGGCGCGCGGCGAGGCGGACGAGCGCGGCCAGCGCGGGAATGGCGAGCGGCCCGTGCGGATCGCCGCCGGCATCGGCCTGCAACCGCGCAAGCGGCGCGTCGGCCGCGATGATGCGGCCGTCGCCGTCCAGCCGCGCCAGGATTGGCTCCGTGCCGGGGCGCGCGACTGTCATCGGCCGTCCAGCAGAGCGAGCTTGTCCGCCAGCGCGCGCGGGTTCATCCGGTCGAGCAGCCATTGCATGGCCTGCTCCGCATCGAACGCGCGATAGCCCTCGACGAAAGCGACCAGCGCGGCATCACCCCCTTCGGCGAGACCGGTGACCGGGCCGAGCATCTCTGCGACCTGAAAGGCGCCGGGATCGTCCACGCCCATGACCCGCAACAGGGCGAAGCGATCGCGATCCTGCGGGCCGATCAGCGCCTCCAGCACCTCGTCCAGCGCAATGCCGCCCTCGCACTCCACGATGGCGGCGAAGAGCAGCAGCCGCGCTTCCGCCAGCGCGTGCGGGGCGATGGCGAAGCGTTGATCCGAATTAAGCGCACGCGCGCAGCGGCGGGCCTGTGCGATGGCGCCCTGCCCTTCATCATGCCGGGCAATCAGCCCCTCGGCGGCGCGCGCGATGGCTGCCGTAAGCATGGGATCAGCGCCGGCGGCTTGTGCGCTGCTGCCGTTTACCAGCAGGGCCGCGACGGTCCACACGAGATCGTGATAGAGATCGGCCGGCAGGTCCGGCAGCATCGTTGCGTCGAGCAACATCGGCCCGCACCAGTTGCGCTCCGCCAGCGCGAGGCCAGCCAGTGCATCGAGATACCGACCATTGTCGCTGGCCTCGCTCTCCAGCCGCGAGCGATCGCCATGGCGACCCTCGAGCCGATATTGCCGCATCAGCAGCGACACGCAGGCGCGATGACGCAGATGGCGCAGCAGGTCCGGCGAAAGCACGGCGATGTCCCGCTCGATCGCCTGCCGCGCATAACCGGCATCGGGCATGGCGGAGGCCGAGGCCACGGGCTCGCGGGCCAGTCCGGCGACCAGCGCCTGCTCGACGGCGTTCATCAGCCCGGCAAGATGGATGCGCGTTTCGGCCAGCAAGGCATCGGTCCAGCGGCCCGGCGCATCGTCGGCCAGTCGCGCGAGATCGGCCCCATGGCGAACCTCCAGCGCCAGCCCGCGAGCAAAGCGCGCGGCAAACACCGCGCCTTCCCGCTCGCCGCCATGGCGTTGCTGAACCGGTTCACCCACGCCCGTCATGCCCCATCCCTAGCCAAACAGGCTTAACAGGCCCTAAAATTCGGACCTTCCCAAATGGAACAGTCGCGCGGCCAGAAGACCGGCCAGAACCCAGCCGAGCAGCGCAAAGGCTATTCCCACATAGCCGACGATAACGCCGCCAAGCACCATCAGCAATGCCGCCGGGACGCCGGGACGAAGCTGCACTTCCCAAAGCGCAGTGGGCGGCGTTCGTTCCGACCCGAAGGTGAAAAGAGTGAGGAACAGCAGCACGAACAGCACCGTCGTGAGCGCCAGCGGGTCCGCTCCCGCCGCGCGCAAACCGGTCATGCCCAACAGCAGCAGCGCGCCGCCCTGCACCAGCGCCAACGGCCACCGCCGACCGGTCGCGCGCAGGGTCAGTTGCGCATAACGGTCCGCCAGCGCCGCGATGCCGAGCGCCGGCAGCATGAGGAGCAGCGCCGGGAAAGCCCATCCGCTGAGTCCCACTGCCACGCTGCCCGCGCACAGCAGCACGGCGAGCAGCGCGATATGTCCCGGTTCCGCCTGCCGGTGCATCAACTCGCGCAGCAACGTACGCGAGAGCGGCGCCAGCAAGGCCGCAACGCCGCCGCCATCGCGCCAGCTTGCGTCGGGGGCGTAATCGCTGAGGGCATTCAGCGCCAGATCGGCGCTGGACTGATCGGTGAGGAAGGCCAACCGGCCCTGCAGCACCGGCTCGGGCGGCAGCATGATCCGCTCCACGCCATCCTGAACGGCGCGACGGAGCAAGGTGAGCACCAGATCCCACTCGCCCAGCATATCCAGCGTTGCGAGCAGCCGTTCCCCGGAAACACAGAACGCCCCGCCCCACATGCTGCTGGCATCCAGCCGCTCGAAGCTGGCCGTGCTCGCGCCAGAGGGCAGCACCAGCACCGCCTCGCCACCGCTGATCGTCAGGGCGTCGAGCGCTTCTGAGGGGATCACCGCCCCTTCCGCCATCAGCAGAACGAGGTCTTCCGGTGCAATCGTGCGGGCCAGTTCCGGCATGTCGCGCACCACGCTCACCGGGCAATCGGTCTCTCGCGCGATGTGATCGGCCATGCGGGTGAGGCCGGGCAAGTCCGCCTCGGCCGCCGCCGCATCGGCATGGATGATGAGCTTTTCCGCGCCCGCGCCAAGCGCCAGCCGCGCCTGATACTCGATGAGGCTCTGGCCGCCAAAGTCCAGCAGCGCCGATGACACGGGCGACTGCAGACCGTCCCGTGCGGCATTGCGCGCACTGAGCAGAGCGACCAGCACCATGGATGCTACCTAGAGACCGACATTCGACACAGACAATCTGTCTGGCAATGCGGTGGCCCGATTGCAAGGCCCCCATTTCGACACAGGGGGATGCCGTGAGAGTGATCAGCCGACACATGCGGTCGGGCTGTCAGTCTTCGTTTTCCGCCCCGACCGTCGCGAGCGCCTGGGTGATGCGCCGCAGGATGACCGGATCGCCCGGCGCGCCCACCAGCGCTTCATCAGCGAGGTTCATCAGGCGATTAACGCCAAAGCTGGCGCACAGCCCCTTGAGTCGCAGCGCCGCCATTGTCCAGTTCGCATCGCAGCGAGAACGGGCGAGAAGATCAACCTGCCGGCCTGCGCTTTCGAGGAATGCGCGACGCAAATCCGCGATGAGCGCACGGTCGGAACCGACTGCCGCAGCAAGGGCTGCTTCGAGCGTGCCAGGATCATATGCCATGGCCATCTGATAACCTTCGAAAGGTGAACAGAGTGTAAAACCGGGTTCCCCCTCAGAGGGAACATGTTAAGGAAATGTCATGTCCGACGCCCGAAAAGTCGAAAATCCGTCCCAAAACGGTACGGATGGGCGGGATATCGACCAGATTAGCGGCATCAATAAGGGGCCAGAACACGTGAAACAGGACGGCGTCTCGCGCCGCAACGAGTCGGATGCAGGCTGGGACGCGCCCGCCTTTCCCGATCGTTCTTCTGGGGGAGATCAAGGCATGGCCATATCCTTCGCAAACGGCGCCGAAGAGAGCGAACCGCTCAGCCCGGCGCGGAAAGCCGCTCTGGGGGGCTTGGGCGTCATTGCCGTCGGCTGGGTCGCGCTTGTGGTCGCCAGTGGGACCGATCCGGACATCGGCGCGCGCTCCGCATGGCTGATCAACCTGATCGCAGTCGCGACGGCACCCTTGTTGATCCTCGGCGGCCTCGCGGTGATCCTGATGCGACGCCCGGCTGCGGCGGCCGCCTCGATCAGCGCCGACGACGCCGCGCAGATCACCAGCGAAGCGCGCCAGGCCCTGACCATGCTTACTGACGTGAACGGCCAGCTTGCCGGCCAGACCCGCGAAACCGCCCGGGCAGCCGAGGCGGCGAGCGAGTCCCTGCGCCGATCCATGACGGACATCGCCGCGCAGACCGATCTGCTCGGCCAGAACAGCACGACCTCGCTCTCTCGCGTGAGTGCTGTCGGCGACCGGCTCGCCGCGATGGTTGATACGCTGCCCAAGCTGGAGGACCGGCTGGCGACACTGGGCGAAACGCTCGCACGGGTCGGTGGCGATCTGGGCCAGCGCCACGACGCGCTCGATCATCAATTGCAGGCGACAGCTTTGGTGGCGGAGGAAGTCCGCCTGCAGCTCACCGATGCCGGCAAGGCGCTCTCGGCGCAGATCTCCGGTCTGCGTGACGGCGCCCATGACGCAGGAGAAGAGCTGACCAATCTCTCCGAACTCTCCTCTGCCCGCCTCGACCTCATCATCGACCGCGTGAAAGCCGTGCTCGATGCGACCGAGCAGCGCCTTGATGCGCAGAATGCCGCGCTGGCCGCGCTCGTCGAACAGAGCGCCGCGGCGATCGACCGTGCATCCAGCGGCGGTCTGGATCGCTTCGCGTCCACCTGCCGCGAGATGGAAGCCCTGCTGGACGGTCTCGATGCCCGGCTGGAAGGGCAGACCGGCAGGAGCACGCAGTGGCTGACCCAGACGAGCGAGCAAGCAGCCGCGCTTGCAAATTCGTTCGATGCGCTGGAGCAGGCCTCGCTGGCGCGCACCCAGCAGCTTTCCGGCACGCTCAGCCGGCTGTCAGGGGAAACCAAGGCCCTGATCGAGACGCTGGGGCGCGGCGATGGCCATGCCGGCCAGCTTATCCAGCGCACTGAAGCGTTGCTGCTCGCCCTCGACAGCAGCGTGCGCGAGCTGGACGAGAGCCTGCCGGCCGCGATTGGCCGGGTGGAAAGCCAGCTTGGCACGATGCACGAGCGCATTCGCACGGCGGGGCCTGCGCTTGAGGCCGTGGAAGCGGTGGCGACCGGCGTCGTCAGCCAGTTGCGCGAGTCCGACAAGGCGACCAACACTCAGCTCAGCGTGCTCACCGAGGCTTTGTGCAAGTCGCAGGACGCTCTTGCCGCGCAGCGCCAGCAGATCGCGGCTCTGGCCGAGGCGGTCGAGCAGGCAGGTCGTGGCATGGAAACGCTCGGCGAAACCGTCGGCCCGCGCCTGGCGGAAGCGCTGGGCGAAGTCCGCAATGCCGCCGACGCCGCCGCTCTGCGCGCGCGCGAAGCGATGGACAGCGTGATCCCGACAGCCGCCCAGGGCCTCGCCGTGGCCAGCGACAAGGCCATCCGGCAGGTGGTCGAGGCGACCGTTTCGAGCGAACTGGCCCGGCTGGCCCAAGCGGCCGACGAGGCTGCGCAGACCGCCCAGAAGGCAACGCACAAGCTGAGCGGCGACATGCTGACCCTTGCCGAAGCCGGCAAGACGCTCGACCTCGCCATCAGCGCACATCGCGAGAAGCTGGAGACGCAGGACCGCGACCTGATCTCCGAACGCTCGGCCATGCTCATCGGCGCCTTGGGCGAGCACGCCATCGATGTCGGCAAATGGTTCGACAAGGATGTCTCGGACAGCGACTGGAACGCCTATCTCAAGGGGGATCAGGGTCTGTTCGCTCGGCGGGCGACCAAGCTGGTCAACAATGCCGAGGCGAAGCAGATCCACGCCCTCTATCAGGACGATGCCACCTTCCGCGAGCATGTGAACCGCTACATCCGCGACTTCGAAATGCTGCTGCGCACGGTGATGGCCGCCAAGGATGGCAGCACGCTGGCGCTGACAATGATCTCGTCGGATATCGGCAAGCTCTACGTGGCGCTTGCACAGGGTATCGACCGGCTTCGGCCAAATTGAGGCCGAACTGAGCGGGGCGCGCGGCTGAAACCGCGCGCCCGCCTCCCCGCTTATTGCCGGAGGCTCTCCGGCGCATTTAAAAACCCGTCGAAGCTGCGGATGGTCACCCAGCCATATTGCCAGTTCGCGTAGAACAGCGCAAAGAACAGGGCGGAAAGCACCGTCGTGCGCAGGATCATGCGGAAGAAGCGAAACTCATGGGGTGCGCTGTCCGCCTGCCCCGGCACCTTCTCCTTCCCAAGCTCGTCGCTGGTGCGCACGCCGAACGGCAACACCAGAAACAGGCTGAGAAACCAGATCAGAAAATAGATCGCCAGCGCGGAGCCGATTTGCATCCTCGCCTCCCTCAGCCGGCCTGCACGATCGTCACATCGACGATCGGCTTCTTGCCGGTCCACTCGAACGCCACGCGGCGCGCGCCGATGCGCACTGCTTCCCGCAAGGATTCGACGTCCCCACTCGCCTTGCCCTTGGCAACCACTGCGCCCACAGCCTTGGCCGCATCGGCCAGGAACTGCTCGCGATCATCCTCCACCGGCACGCCCTTGGTGCGGATATCCGGCACGCCCAGCATCTTGCCCTTGGAAGAAATGGCAAGCCCCACGCTCATATGGCCGTGGATCATGATCTTGCGGCGCTCGTTCATGGTGTTGCCATCGGCCGGCAGGATGACGTCGCCATCCAGCACGAGGCGTCCGGCGCGCGTCTCGCCGATCTTGTGCGGCCCATCGGGCGCGAGGCGGATGATGTCGCCATTGGTTTGCACAATGCCGCGCTCGATGCCCTGCTCGGCGGCAAAGCGCGCCTGTTCGGCCATATGGCGTAATTCGCCATGCACCGGAACGATCATCTCGGGCCGTATCCAGCCATACATTGCCGCAAGCTCCGGCCGCCCGGGGTGGCCGGAAACGTGGATATGCGCATCATTCTCGGTGATCATCACCACATTCTTGGCGGCCAGCGCATTCTGGATGCGGCCGATGGCCAGCTCGTTGCCAGGAATCTTGCGCGACGAGAAGATCACCGTGTCGCCGGTATCCAGCTTGATCGGGTGTTGATCGGTCGCGATGCGGGCGAGCGCGGCGCGGGATTCGCCCTGGCCTCCGGTCGCGATGATCATCGCCTCGCGCGGCGGCACCGCCATGATCGCGTCGAAGTCCAGCATCGGCGGCAGATTCTGCAGATAGCCGCAGCTCTTGGCGATGGTGATGATGCGATCGAGCGAGCGCCCCGCCACGCAGAGTTTACGCCCGGTGAGCCGCGCCACATTGGCCAGCGTCTGCAGGCGCGCGGCATTGCTGGCGAAGGTGGTCACCACCACCCTGCCCCTGGCGCCGGCGATGGTGCTCAGCAGATCGGCCTGCACAGAGCCTTCCGAGCCGCTGGCCTCGGGATTGAAGACATTGGTGCTGTCGCACACGAGCGCCAGTACGCCCTCGTCACCGACGGCTTTGAGTTCTTCCGCCGTGGAGGGCACGCCGATCTGCGGCTCGTCGTCGAGCTTCCAGTCGCCGGTGTGGAAGATGCGGCCAAAGGGCGTCTCGATCAGCAGCGCATTCCCTTCAGGAATCGAGTGCGCCAGCGGCAGATAGCGCATCCGGAAGTCGCCGAGTTGGAAGCTCTCGTCCTCCTGGATGACATGCAGCGTCACGCTGTCCGTCAGACCTTCCTCGGCAAGCTTGCCCCGCACCAGACCGGCGGTGAACGGCGTTGCATAGATCGGCACGTCGAGATCGGCCGCGAGATAAGGCACCGCGCCGATATGATCCTCATGCCCATGGGTAAGCACGATGCCGAGCAGATCCTTCTGCCGCTCCTCGATGAAGGCGGTGTCCGGCATGATGAGATCGATCCCGGGGAAGGACGGATCGGAGAAGGTCACCCCCAGATCCACCATCAACCATTTGCCACGACAGCCATAGAGATTGAGATTCATGCCGATTTCGCCTGACCCACCAAGGGCCAGGAAGAGAAGTTCATCGCCTGGCGTCATGCACTTTTTCCGCTGCGTTCATAAAGGAGTGCCAGGCCGGTCAATGTGAGATCCGGCACGATGGCATCGAAGAGATCGGTCTTCTGGTCGAACAAGATGGCGAGGCCGCCGGTGGCAAGAACAGTCGCCGGGCGGCCGATCTCCTTGCGCATCCGCATGACCAGCCCCTCCATCATTGCCACATATCCCCAGAAAACACCAATCAGCATCTGGTCCTCCGTGGTGCGGCCGATCACGGAATCATTGTTACGGGGGGATTCGATGGCGATGCGGGGCAGTTTCGCGGCATTGTTCACGAGCGCATCGAGCGACAGGTTGATGCCCGGCGCAATGATCCCGCCCTTATAGGCGCCGGTATAATCGATATAGTCGAAGGTGGTTGCCGTGCCGAAATCGATGACGATGAGATCGCCTTCATAGGCGTCATGGGCGGCGATGGCATTGAGCGCGCGATCCGCACCGAGCGTCTGCGGCATCGGCACGTCCACATTGATGTGCCACTCCACCGGCGGCTTGCCGGCAATCAGCGGCTCGACGCCGAAATATTTGCGGGCGAGCGTATCGAGATTATGCATCGCGCGCGGCACGACGGTAGAGACGATCACCGCCGTCACATCCTTCATGCCCAGCCCTTCGAGCTGGAGCAGCTGGTTGATCCACACGGCATATTCATCGCCGGTGCGGCGCGGATCGGTGGCGATCCGCCAGCGGGCGCGGATCGTGCGATTGGACGCGATCAGCGCGAAGACGACATTGGTATTTCCGGCATCGATGGCTAGCAACATGGGCTGATCCTCTCAGGCGGCGTTGCGCGTTTCCAGCGCCGAATTCAAGGCAATATGCCGACATCGCCGCTGTGGATGACGGCCTGTGTGCCATCCTCACGGGCCAGCATCAGCGCACCATCGTCGCGCAGGCCAGCAAAGCGCCCGTGTAAGGGGGCGCTGCCCGTGCCTGTCACCACCAGCGGCGTACCGACGGGATGCGCACGCGCGAGCCAGGCCGGGACGAGCGCGGCCATTCCCTCGGCGCGCCAAAGCAGCAGCCAGCGGTCGACCGCGAGAACCAACGCATCGAGGACTGTCTCCGCAGTGAGGCCGGCCCCGCCCGGCAGTGAGCTCAGCGCTACGGTCGGGCGGTCGGCGAGCGACGGCGCGGTGGCGATGTTGACCCCGATCCCGGCGATGATCGCCTGCCCCTCCCGCTCCAGCAACATGCCCGCGAGCTTGGCGCCATCCGCCAGCACATCATTGGGCCATTTCAGCAGGATCGACGCACTCTCAGCGAGGCGGGACAGCGCGTCATGGACCGCGATCCCCATCATCAGACTGATGCCGGTGACTGGCGGATCGCCCGGTTGCAACGCGATCAGCGTGGAGGCGTAGAGATTGCCCGTCGGGCTTTGCCATGCACGCCCAAGCCGCCCTCGCCCCGCCGTCTGAAGCTCGGCGCGCAGCCAGTGCCCATTCGGCCAGCGATCCGCCTGCGCGCGCAGATCGGCATTGGTGGAGCCAGTCTCCGGCACGACATGGATGCGCGCGTGCGCCATTTAGCCGCGCCCCTGTGACGCCATGCAGTGATCGAGGGTCATCGATGCGCCCACTGCGCACCGCCGCGTCGCCCCGCTCGTGAGGCGACACGCGGCGGTCTCAGAACAGCGAGGCTGCAGCAGCCGCGCTCGCCCGGTCGAGCCAGGGGTTGAGCAGATAGCCCACCACAATGATCGCCGCGCAGGCGGTCATAAGCCCATATTCCAGCGGGCTGCGCGCGGTGCCATAAGGCTCGGCCGGCTGGTCGAAGTACATCGTCTTGACCACCTTGAGATAATAGAAGGCACCAATCACCGAAGCCGCGATACCGATGGCGGCGAGCGGCGTGAGGCCCGCACCGACGGCGGCATCAAACACCAGGAACTTGGCCCAGAAGCCGAACAGCGGCGGAATGCCTGCAAGGCTGAACATGAAGATGGCCAGCGCAGCCGCCAGACCCGGCCGCGAGCGCGACAGGCCTGCAAGGCTCGCGATCGTCTCGACCGGGTTGCCGTTCTCGTCGCGCATCTGCAGCACACAGGCGAAGCTGCCGACCGTCATGATGATGTAGATGAACAGATAACTCATCACCGCCGCAACACCTTCGGCCGTGCCGGCTGCCAGACCGATCAGTGCGAAACCGATGTTGTTGATCGAGGAATAAGCCAACAGTCGCTTGATGTTGGGCTGGTTGATCGCCGCGACGGCACCCAGCACGATGGAGGCCAAGGCCATGAAGATGATGATCTGCTGCCAGGCGACGCCGCTCGGTCCCATCGCGCTGATCGCCACGCGCACTGTCAGAGCGAGCGCAGCGACCTTGGGTGCGCTAGCGAAGAAGGCGGTAACCGGCGTCGGCGCACCTTCATACACGTCGGGCGTCCACATGTGGAACGGCACCGCACTGATCTTGAAGGCAAGACCAGCCAGCACGAACACCATGCCGAACATTTCGCCGGTGCTCAGTCCATCGGCCATCGCTGCAGCGACACCAGTGAAGCTCGTCGTACCGGAGAAGCCATAGAGCAGCGACATGCCATAAAGCAGGATGCCGCTCGCGAGGCCGCCGAGTACGAAATATTTGAGGCCCGCTTCTGCCGACCGCGAATCCTTGCGGGCAAAGCTCGCCAGCACATAGGCCGCCAGACTCTGCAGCTCGAGGCCGATATAGAGCGTCAGCAGATCGGCCGCCGACACCATCATCGACATGCCGATGGACGAGAAGAGGATCAGCACCGGATATTCGGCGCGCAGGCCACCGTCGCCATCGAAGAAGCGCGGCGCCACGACGATGCAGGCCGCAGCCGCGAAGAAGATCAGCGCCTTGGCGAAACTCGCAAAGGCATCGGCGCGGTAGAGACCCTCGAAGATCAGGCCGCCGGCATTCACGGCCGGCGTGGCGATCAGCAGCCCGGCCACGGCCAGCGCCAGCACCGAGAGCCAGCTCACCGTGCGACCGGCGCTATCGCCTGCAAAGGCACTGACCATCAGCAGGACCAGGCCCGAGATCGTCAGCGTGATTTCCGGCAGGACCGAAGCAAATACGCCCAGGCTATCCATCAGTGCGCCCCCTCGGCGTGTTCTTCATGATGTGTTGTAACGGCCTTGCCCGTGCCCTTGGTGAGATGGGCGTCACCGGCGGGCTTCACCGCTTCCGTGCGGGCAACGATGCTGGCGACATTGCCGCGCATCGGCGCCAGGAAGCTTTCGGGATAGACGCCCATCCACAGGACTGCGGCGGCAATCGGCACCAGCAGCGCCAGTTCGCGCGCCGAGAGGTCCGGCATGGCGCGGACGTCGTCCTTGACCAGATCGCCGAACACCACGCGGCGGTAGAGCCACAGCATATAGGCGGCGCCCAGGATGATGCCGGTGGTGCAGACCAAAGCGACCCAGCTCGATGCCTGATAGATGCCCATCAGCGACAAGAGTTCGCCAACGAAGTTGCTCGTGCCCGGCAGGCCGACGGAGGCCATGGTGAAGAGCATGAACAGCAGCGCATATTTGGGCATGTTGACGGCAAGGCCGCCATAGCGACTGATCTCGCGGGTGTGCAGGCGATCATAAATGATGCCCACGCACAGGAAGAGTGCGCCGGAAACCAGGCCGTGGCCCAGCATCACCATCATGGCGCCCTCGACGCCCTGCTGGTTGAAGGCGAACAGACCGACCGTCACGATCGCCATGTGCGCGACCGAGGAATAAGCGATCAGCTTCTTCATATCGCTCTGCACCAGCGCGACGAGACTGGTGTAAACCACCGCGACCATCGACAGGCCCCAGACCAGCCAGGCCAGTTCGGCCGAGGCGACCGGGAACATCGGCAGCGAGAAGCGGATGAAGCCATAGCCACCCATCTTCAGCAGCACGCCGGCGAGGATGACCGACCCTGCGGTCGGCGCCTGCACGTGCGCATCCGGCAGCCAGGTGTGGACCGGCCACATCGGCATCTTCACCGCGAAGCTGGCAAAGAAGGCGAGGAACAGCCAGGTCTGCGCGTGCGGCGGGAAGTCATAGGCCATCAGCTCCGGAATGGCGGTGGAGCCGGCCGTGCGGACCATCCACAGCATCGCAATGAGCATCAGCACCGAGCCGAGCAGCGTATAGAGGAAGAATTTGTAGCTGGCGTAGATCCGGTCCGCGCCGCCCCAGATGCCGATGATGAGATACATCGGGATGAGACCGGCCTCGAAGAAGATGTAGAAGAGGAAGATGTCCTGCGCCGCGAAGACGCCGATCATCAGCGTCTCCATGAACAGGAACGCCGCCATATATTCGCCGACGCGGTCCTTCACGGATTCCCAGCTCGCGCCGATGCAGATCGGCATCAGGAACACCGTGAGTGCGATCAGCATCAGGGCGATGCCGTCGATGCCCAGCGCCCAGGCGAACCGCCCGAAGATCGGCGCATATTCGGTGAACTGCCATTCCGGCGCGCCGGGCGTCATGTCGAAGCTCAGCCAGAGGATAGCGCCCAGCACCAGGTCGATCAGGGTCGCGGCGAGCGCGATCCAGCGCGCCGACTGCGCCGAGACGAACAGGCAGGCGATGGCGCCGATCATCGGAACGGCGAGCATCAGCGAAAGGATGGGGAAGCTCTGGCTCATTTCGGCATGATCGCCCAGGTGACTGCCGCGGCGAGGCCAATCAGCATCACCAGCGCATAGGAATAGAGATAGCCCGACTGCATGGCCCGCGTGACCCGGCTGCCGGCGACGACGACTGCCGCCGCGCCATTAGGCCCGAACCGATCGATGACCCCCTGGTCGCCGCCCTTCCAGAAGACGCGGCCAAGCCACATGGCCGGACGAACGAAGATGAGATCGTACAGCTCATCGAAATACCACTTATGCAGCAGGAAGTCGTAGAGCAGGTAGAACTGGGCCGTGAATTTCGCCGGCCAGTCGGTATGGCGGATATAGGCCAGCCAGGCGATGGCGAGGCCGGTGAGCATGACGACGGCCGGCGTCGCCTTCACCCAGAACGGCACTTCATGCGCGGCATGGACGAGATGCTCGTTGAAATAGAGCGTGCTGGCCGCCCAGAAGCGGGCGCCCTCCTCGACCCCGAAGAAGCTGTAGTAGAACACATAGCCACCCAGCACCGCACCAAGGCTCAGCACGATCAGCGGGATGAGCATGACCAGCGGGCTCTCATGGGGGTGATAGCCTGCCGTGCCGGTCGCCTGCGCATCGACGCCATGGCCGTGCGGATCATGACCCGCATCTTCCTGCGCCGGCGGATTGTCCGCACCATGCTCGGCATGGCCGTATGCTTCGGCATGGGCATGGTCGTCATGACCGTGGCCGTGGGCATCATGGACAGCGTGCTGAATGTGCTCGCTGCCCGCCCAGCGGGGCTTGCCCCAGAAGGTCAGGAACATCAGGCGCCAGCTGTAGAAGCTGGTGAGCAGCGCCGCGAAGGCGCCGACGAAGAACGCGCCCGTGCCATGGCCGCCCGCCGCGAAGGCGCTCTCCAGGATCGCATCCTTGGAGAAGAAGCCGGCAAAGCCGAAATAGGTGCCGGGAACGCCGACGCCGGTGATGGCCAGCGTGCCGAGCAGCATCGTCCAGAAGGTGATCGGGATCGATTTCCGGAGGCCGCCATAATAGCGCATGTCCTGCTCGTGGTGCATGGCATGGATCACCGAGCCGGCGCCGAGGAACAGCAGTGCCTTGAAGAAGGCGTGCGTCAGCAGGTGGAACATGGCGGCGCCATAAGCGCCGACACCAGCAGCGAAGAACATGTAGCCGAGCTGCGAGCAGGTCGAATAGGCGATCACGCGCTTGATGTCGGTCTGCACCGTGCCGATTGTGGCGGCGAAGATGCAGGTTGCCGCGCCAACGATGGTGACCACCGCCATGGCCGTCGCGCTCGTCTCGAACAGCGGCGAAAGGCGGCAGACCATGAACACGCCTGCCGTGACCATGGTCGCGGCGTGGATGAGCGCGGAGACCGGCGTCGGGCCTTCCATCGCGTCCGGCAACCAGGTGTGGAGGCCGAGCTGCGCGGACTTGCCCATCGCGCCGATGAACAGCAGCAGGCACAGGACCGTCATGGTGTCGAGGCGCATGCCAAGGAAGCCGATGGTCGAACCGGCCATGGTCGGGGCCGCCGCCAGGATCGCCGGAATGTCGATCGTGCCGAACACCAGATAGATGCCGAAGATGCCGAGCATGAAGCCCAAGTCGCCGACGCGGTTGACCACGAACGCCTTGATGGCCGCAGCGCCCGCCGAGGGTTTCTTGTACCAGAAACCGATCAGCAGATAGGAGGCCAGGCCCACGCCTTCCCAGCCGAAGAACATCTGCAGCAGGTTGTTGGCGGTCACCAGCATCAGCATCGCGAAGGTGAACAGCGATAGATAGGCGAAGAAGCGCGGCTGATCCGGGTCCTCGTCCATATAGCCCCAGCTATACAGGTGGACGAGCGCGGAGACGCTGGTGATGACCACGAGCATCGTCGCCGTGAGCGAATCCACCCGCAGCGCCCAGCTGACGTCCAGCGTGCCCGAGCGCATCCAGGTGAACAGCTCGACAATCTGCGGCTGGGCATTGCCGGTGAGGTAGGAGATGAAGATGGGCCAGGAGAGCGCGCAGGAGAGGAACAGCGCGCCCGTCGTGATGATCTTGGACGGCACATTGCCGATGGCGCGCTGGCCCAGCCCCGCGATGATCGCGGCCAGCAGCGGACCGAAGACGATGATTGAGATCACGCGATCAGCCCTTCATCTGGTTGACATCGTCGACGGCAATGGTGCCGCGCTGACGGAAATAGATGACGAGGATCGCCAGACCGATCGCCGCTTCACCGGCGGCCACCGTCAGAACGAACATGGCGAAGACCTGCCCGACCAGATCGCCCAGATAGGCGCTGAACGCGACGAGATTGATGTTCACCGCCAGCAGGATCAGCTCGATCGCCATCAGGATGACGATGATGTTCTTGCGGTTGATGAAGATGCCGAGCACGCCGAGCACGAACAGGATCGCGCTGACGACGACATAATGACCCAGGCCGATCATGCGGAAAGACCTCCCTTTCCGTTCGCTTCGAGCCCTTCGACTGCCTGCATAGGCAGGCGCTCAGGACAGGCCAAGGCCGAGAAGCGGGGTGCGCGACGTGTCTCGACGACGCTCGACACGAACGGAGCGTTGATGCGGAAGAGGCTCACAGCTCTACCCCCTTGCCTACCGGCTGATCGATGTTGCGCACGGCATCCTCGGGCCGGCGGCGGACCTGCTTGCCGATGTCCTGCGAGCGCACGCCGCCACGGGCGCGATGCGTCAGCACGATGGCGCCGATCATCGCGACGAGCAGGATGAGCCCGGCCGCCTCGAACAGGAAGATATAGCGCGAGTAAAGCAGCGCGCCGATCGCCTGGATGTTCGGCATGTCCGTCGGTGTCGGCGCAGCCCGCTGCGCGAGCGTGACCTCACCGGCCTGCCAGATGGCGATGCCGAGCACCAGCTCGACCAGCAGGATCAGCGCTATCGCGCCGCCCAGCGGGAAATAACTGACGAACCCGGCTCGCAACTCCGCGAAATCGATGTCGAGCATCATCACCACGAAGAGGAAGAGCACGGCGACCGCACCCACATAGACGATGACGAGCAGCATCGCGACGAACTCGGCGCCGAGCAGCACCATGAGTCCCGCCGCGTTGAAGAACGCCAGGATGAGCCAGAGCACGCTGTGCACCGGATTGCGCGCGAGAATGACCATCGTGGCGGATGCCACGACGATGCTCGCGAACAGGTAGAAGGCGAAAACTTGAACGGTCAAAACGTCCCCCTCTGGTCCCTTCGCGGCGCCTTAACGGTAGGGGGCATCGGCGGCAAGGTTCGCCGCGATTGCCCGCTCCCATTTGTCACCATTGGCGAGCAGTTTCGCCTTGTCGTAATAGAGTTCTTCACGGGTTTCCGTGGCGAACTCGAAGTTCGGGCCTTCCACGATCGCGTCGACCGGGCAGGCTTCCTGGCAGAAACCGCAATAGATGCACTTCACCATGTCGATATCGTAGCGCGTCGTGCGGCGCGAGCCATCGTCGCGCGGCTGCGCCTCGATGGTGATCGCCTGCGCCGGGCAGATTGCCTCGCAAAGCTTGCATGCGATGCAGCGCTCTTCGCCATTGGGATAACGGCGCAGCGCATGCTCGCCGCGGAAGCGGGGCGAGATCGGGTTCTTCTCATAGGGGTAGTTGATGGTCGCCTTTGGCTTGAAGAAATACTTCAAGGTCAAAGCGTGCGCCTTCAAAAACTCCCAGAGGGTGAAGGATTTGACGAGATGCGCAATCATGCGCCGCCTCCATAGCGGGTCAACATCAGGAACCCGGACACGAGGAATACGAAGAAGAGCGAGAGCGGCAGGAAGACCTTCCAGCCCAGCCGCATCAGCTGGTCATAGCGGAAGCGGGGCACCGTCGCCTTCACCCATGAGAAGATGAAGAAGAACACGAAGGTCTTGCCCAGCAGCCAGATGATGCCCGGCACAACGTAGAGCGGCGCCCAGTCGATCGGCGGCAGATAGCCACCCCAGAAGAGCAGCGCGTTGAGCAGGCACATCAGGATGACGTTGGCATATTCACCGAGCCAGAAGAGCGCGAAGCTCATCGACGAATATTCGGTCTGATAGCCGGCGACGAGCTCGGATTCAGCCTCGGTCAGGTCGAAGGGCGCCCGCGCCGTCTCCGCCATGGACGAGATGAGGAACACCACCGCCATCGGGAAGAGCAGCGGGTTGAAGCCGTGGCCATTCAAAAAGCCATAATAGCTGCGCTGCGTCTCGACGATGGTCGAGAGATTGAAGCTGCCCGACCAGAGCACGACGCTGATCAGCACGAAGCCGATCGAGACCTCATAGGAGATCATCTGCGCACTGGCGCGCATCGCAGAGAAGAAGGGATATTTGGAATTGGACGCCCAGCCCGAGATCACCACGCCGTAAACGCCGAGCGAGCTGATCGCGAGAATATAGAGCAGGCCGACATTGATGTCCGCCAGCACCATTCCGGCATCGAATGGGATCACCGCCCAGGCTAGCAGCGCCACCGTGAAGGTGATGATTGGCGCGAGGATGAACAGGCCCTTGTTGGCCGCACTCGGGATGATCGTTTCCTGCAGGAAGACCTTGAGGCCGTCCGCGAACGACTGGAGCAGGCCGAAGGGACCGACGACGTTCGGGCCGCGACGCAGCGCCATCGCCGCCCAGATCTTGCGGTCGGCATAGATGATCATCGCGACGGCCAGCATGAGGGGCAGCGCGATGAGCAGGATGAGGATCAGGTTGGCGACGAACCAGCCGAAGCCCGTGCCCAGATAGGTCTGGAAAAACTCGGTCATTCCGCGGCCTCCGCGAACTCTTCACCCATGACCAGTTCTGCCGAGCAGCGCTTCATCGTCGGGCTGGCCCTGCAGATGGCGTTGGTCAGATAGAAGTCCTTGATCGGCAGGCTAATCGGGCCGGTCGCATTGCTCGCCAGCGACGGGGCCGACCAGCCGAATTCGACCAGGCCTTCCTGCGCCAGCGCCGGGACGGCGGCATACATGGCCGCGCGCAGTGCCTCGAAGCTGTCGAACGGCAGCGTCTTGCCCAGCACATCGGAGAGCGCGCGCAGGATCGTCCAGTCCTCGCGGGCATCGCCCGGCGCGAACACGGCCTTGTCACCGCGCTGCACGCGGCCTTCCGTGTTCACATAGGTGCCGGCCTTCTCGGTATAGGCTGCGCCGGGCAGGATCACGTCCGCCGCGTGGGCGCCCTTGTCGCCATGATGGCCGACATAGACTTTGAAGCTCTTGCCGAAGAGATCGAACGGCACATCGTCCGCGCCCATCAGGAACAGC
Source organism: Sphingobium sp. B12D2B (assembly GCF_025961775.1). Taxonomy (NCBI): domain Bacteria; kingdom Pseudomonadati; phylum Pseudomonadota; class Alphaproteobacteria; order Sphingomonadales; family Sphingobiaceae; genus Sphingobium; species Sphingobium sp. B12D2B. The sequence continues at coordinate 1,531,618 of NZ_JAOQOH010000001.1, read as the reverse complement.
AGCTTGGGCTCGCTCTGGGCTATCGCCTTCACCCCGCCCTGCGCCGCATAGCCAAGCATCAGCCCGCCCATGCGTGCGGCGGCCATGTGGACGACGTTGAAGCCGTTCCAGTCAGGCTTGATGAGACCCAGCGTGTTCACCGCCGCCAGTGCGGCGCCATGCACGCCCGCGGCCGCCAGCGCACCGCCGCCCATGATGAGCGCCGGGCGGTTGGCCGCAGCGAAGGCATCAAGCACATCCTTGGGCAGATTCGCGAGCAGCGCGGCATCGTTGCCGAGCGAGGTCACCTTGTAGGTCAGGTCCACATCAGGCCCGATGGTCCAGACCTTGGCGCCCTTCTTGATGGCCTTGCGGATGCGCGTGTTGATCAGCGGCGCTTCCCAACGCAGATTAGTGCCGACCAGCAGGATCGCGTCCGCCGTCTCGATGCCGGCGAGCGTCGAATTGAAGTTCACCGCCGAGAGGCTGGAAACCTCATAGTCGAGGCCGCCCTGGCGGCCTTCGAGCAGCGAACCGCCAAGACCATGGACAAGCTCACGCGCGGCGAACATCGTCTCGCAATCGAGCTGATCGCCGGCGATCGCCGCGACCGAACCGTTGGCGCTTTTCGCCGCGGCAGCGATGGCCGCAAAGGCCTCGTCCCACGTCGCGGGGACGAGCTGACCGTCCTTGCGAACATAGGGCTTGTCCAGCCGCTTGCGCATCAGCCCGTCAACGGCGTGGCGGGTCTTGTCGCTCGCCCACTCCTCGTTCACGTCATCATTGACGCGCGGCAGCACGCGCAACACGGCGCGGCCACGGCTGTCGATGCGGATATTGGTGCCCACCGCATCCATCACGTCGATGGCGAGCGTCTTCTTGAGCTCCCAGGGCCGTGCTTCGAAGGCATAGGGCTTGGACGTCAGCGCGCCGACCGGGCAAAGATCGACCACATTGCCGGATAGCTCGCTCTTGGCGGCATGCTCCAGATAGGTGGTAATCTGCATGTTCTCGCCGCGATAGATCGCGCCGATCTCCGGCACGCCGGCCACTTCCTCGGCAAAGCGCACGCAGCGCGTGCACTGGATGCAGCGGGTCATCACCGTCTTGACGATGGGGCCCATATATTTCTCGGTGACCGCGCGCTTGTTCTCGTCGTAGCGCGATTGGCCACGCCCATAAGCGACGGACTGGTCCTGCAGATCGCACTCGCCGCCCTGATCGCAGATCGGGCAATCGAGCGGGTGATTGATGAGCAGGAACTCCATCACGCCCTCGCGGGCCTTCTTCACCATCTCGCTGTCGGTGCGGATTTCCTGCCCGTCAGCGGCCGGCAGCGCGCAGCTCGCCTGCGGCTTGGGCGGCCCGGGCTTCACCTCGACAAGGCACATGCGGCAATTGCCCGCGATGGAAAGGCGCTCATGATAGCAGAAGCGCGGAATTTCCTTGCCGGCCAGCTCGCACGCCTGAAGCACGGTGGCTCCGGCGGGCACTTCGATGTCGATGCCGTCTACTTTGACTGTGGGCATGATTACTCCGCTGCCTCCAGCACAGGGGCGCCGCCGCGCTTGGCCGCGATGCGGCGCTCGATCTCGGGGCGGAAATGGCGAATGAGGCCCTGGATCGGCCAGGCGGCTGCGTCGCCGAGCGCGCAGATAGTGTGGCCTTCGACCTGCTTGGTGACCTGGAAGAGCATGTCGATTTCTTCCACCTCGGCATCGCCGCGCACAAGCCGCTCCATCACGCGCCACATCCAGCCCGTACCTTCGCGACAGGGCGTGCACTGGCCGCAGCTCTCATGCTTGTAGAAGTAGCTGAGCCGCGCGATCGCCCGGACGATGTCGGTCGACTTGTCCATGACGATGACCGCTGCCGTGCCGAGGCCTGAGCCGAGCGCGCGCAGGCCGTCGAAGTCCATCGGCGCGTCCATGATCTCGGCGGCCGGCACCAGCGGCACTGAGGAGCCGCCGGGGATGACCGCGAGGAGATTGTCCCAGCCGCCGCGAATGCCGCCGCAATGGCGATCGATCAGCTCGCGGAACGGGATGCTCATGCTCTCCTCGATCACGCACGGCTTATTCACATGGCCGCTGATCTGGAAGAGCTTTGTGCCGCGGTTGTTCTCGCGCCCGAAGCTGGAGAACCAGCCGGCGCCGCGCCGCAGAATGGTCGGCGCAACCGCGATGCTCTCGACATTGTTGACCGTGGTCGGGCAGCCATAGAGGCCCGCGCCCGCCGGGAATGGCGGCTTGAGGCGGGGCTGGCCCTTCTTGCCCTCGAGGCTCTCGATCTGCGCGGTTTCCTCGCCGCAGATATAGGCCCCTGCCCCGCGATGCACGAACACGTCGAAATCATAGCCCGAGCCGCAGGCATTCTTGCCGAGGAAACCCTTGGCATAAGCCTCTTCCACCGCCGCGAAGAGCACCTTCGCCTCGTAGATGAACTCGCCACGGATGTAGATATAGGCCGCCCGCGCGCGCATCGCGAAGCCGGCGACGAGCGCGCCCTCGATCAGCTTGTGCGGGTCGTGGCGGATGATCTCGCGGTCCTTGCACGAGCCCGGCTCGGACTCGTCGGCGTTGATGACCAAGAAGCTCGGACGCCCGTCCTTGCTTTCCTTGGGCATGAAGCTCCACTTCATGCCGGTCGGGAAGCCGGCGCCACCGCGACCCCGCAGGCCCGAGGCCTTCATGATGTCGATGATGCCATCCTGCCCAATTTCGAGCAGCTTCTTGGTATTGTCCCAATCGCCCCGCTTCATGGCGGCGTCGATGCGCCAGTCCTGATAGCCATGGACGTTGGTGAAGATGCGGTCCTTGTCTTCCAGCGGGCCGACAAAGGGCGGCGGCGCGGCGGGCGTTTCGTCAGCCATTACCATTCCCCCCGATAATCATGATTCTCGGTGACCATCGCCTTCGTCGCCGTCGGCCCGCCCTCGGGCGCGCTGGTCTGCCGGTCGATCTGCGGGCCGATCTTGGGCTGCTTGCCGGCTGCGAGATCGTCGAGGATCGCCGTCATGCTGTCGAAGGTCAGGTCTTCGTAATTGTCGTCGTTGATCTGGACCATCGGCGCATTGGCGCAGGCGCCGAGGCACTCGACCTCGGTGAGCGTGAACAGGCCATCGGCCGTCGTGCCGCCCTTGTGAAGGCCCTTCGCCTTGCAGGCGGCCAGCACATCGTCGCTGCCGCGCAGCATGCACGGCGTCGTGCCGCAGACCTGCACATGAAACCGGCCGACCGGCGCCAGATTGTACATGGTGTAGAAGGTCGCGACCTCGTAGGCGCGCATGAACGGCATTTCGAGCTGGGCGGCGACATATTCGATCACCGGGATCGGCAGCCAGCCCTGCGTGTTCGTCTCCGCACCGACCTGCCGCTGGGCGAGATCGAGCAGCGGCATCACTGCCGACTGCTGGCGTCCCTCGGGATAGCGCGCGATGACCTTCTTGGCCTGCTCGGCATTTTCCGGCGTCCAGGCAAAGCCGCCCCAGCGGGCGCGGACTTCGGCTTCATCGGGGATCTGGGGCGCGTCAGCCATTCTCGCGGATCCGCTTGCTGTAGGCCGGCGCGCCGAAGGTCAGCCAGAAATAGACCGTGGCGCATGCCAGCCCGGCGACCACGCCATCAGGAACATCGGCCATGCGGTCCAGCACGATCAGCACCATGCCGGCAAGGCTCAGCACCAGGATATGCAACCAGACGGGTGTTGCGTCGCCCCTCATCGAATGAACTCCACGCGCGACACCTTGTCGCCCTCGAATGAATAGACTGCGATCACATCGAACGGCTCGACCAGCTCCGAGCCATCGCTGGCCGGGCCGCGCGTGACATGCTCGCGCATCAGCACATAGCTGCCGATGGCCTGTGCCTCGACGATCTCCGCATGGTTCTGCGGCCATTTGGCGAAAGCGGCGGCGAGGCCCGAGCGGGTCCCTTCCTTGCCTTCGCGCACGACGGCGCCGCGATAATTCGCCTCGCAGGCCTCATCCGTCATCAGCTCGACATAGGCGTCGGCATCCTGACGATTGTAGCGGGCGATCATCTCGCGGGTGATGGCGATGCGCTCGTCAGCGGACAGCATGGTTGCAACACTCACCGGTCGCACTCCCCGAACACGATGTCCATCGCGCCGAGAACGGCCGTGGTGTCGGCGAGCATGTGGCCCTTCATCAGGAAGTCCATGGCCTGCAGATGGCTGAACGCCGTCGGGCGGATCTTGCAGCGATAGGGCTTGTTGGTCCCGTCGCTCACCAGATAGACGCCGAACTCGCCCTTGGGGCTTTCGGTCGCCACGTAGACTTCGCCCTCGGGCACGTGGAAGCCCTCGGTATAGAGCTTGAAGTGGTGGATGAGTGCTTCCATCGACTGCTTCATCTCGCCGCGCTTGGGCGGCACGACCTTGCGATCGAGTGAAGCGACCGGGCCGTCCGGCATCTCGTTCAAGCACTGCTTCATGATCCGCGCCGACTGGCGAACCTCTTCCACGCGCACCATGAACCGGTCGTAGCAGTCGAAGTTGGTGCCGACGGGCACGTCGAACTCCATGCGATCATAGACATCGTAAGGCTGGGCCTTGCGGATGTCCCACGGAATGCCGGAGCCACGGAGCATTGGGCCGGAGAAGCCCCAGCGCAGCGCGTCTTCCTTGGAGCAAACCGCGATGTCGACATTGCGCTGCTTGAAGATGCGGTTGTCCGCCACCAGGCTGATCGCATCCTCGAAGAGGCGCGGCAGGCGCGTGTCGAGCCAGTCGCCAATATCGGTGAGCAGCTTGAGCGGCACGTCCTGATGAACGCCGCCCGGACGGAAGTAAGCCGAGTGCATGCGGGCACCGGATGCGCGCTCGAAGAAGTTGAGGCAGTCCTCGCGGATCTCGAACATCCACAGGTTCGGCGTCATCGCGCCGACGTCCATGACGTGAGAGCCGAGGTTCAGCATGTGGTTGCTGATCCGCGTCAACTCCGCAAAGAACACGCGCAGATACTGCGCGCGCAGCGGGACTTCGAGGTTCAGCAGCTTCTCGATGGCCAGCACATAGCTGTGCTCCATGCCGAGCGGCGAGCAATAGTCCAGCCGGTCGAAATAGGGCAGCGCCTGCAGATAGGTCTTATACTCGATCAGCTTCTCGGTGCCGCGGTGCAGCAGGCCGACATGCGGATCGCAGCGCTCCACGATCTCACCCTCAAGCTCCATAACCAGACGCAGCACGCCGTGGGCAGCGGGGTGCTGCGGGCCGAAGTTGATCGTATAGTTCTGGATCGCGGTGTCGCCGAGCGCCGGATCGGCGTCGTCAACAAGATGCTCCAGCTTGTCGAGATATTCGGACATCAGGCGTCACCCTCGGGCGTCTTGGGCTTGCGCGTACGCTTCGGCTTGTTTTCCACCGGGGGCGTGTCTTCCACCGGCGCAGACGCAACCTCAGCCTTCTTGGCACGCGGCGCACTGGCCTGCTTGGTCGCAGCCTTGTCGGCCGGCGCACCGGCACCGGTATCCGCAGGCTTGTCCGTCGTCTTGGCCGTCTTTGCGTCCGGGGAAGCCGATGCGGGCGGGGGTGGCGGCGGAGGTGGCGGCGGCGTGGGCGCACCCGGCGCCTCGCCCTTGGCCTTCTCGTCGCCCGGCAGCACATATTGCGCGCCTTCCCACGGGCTCATGAAGTCGAAGCTGCGGAAGTCCTGGGCCAGCTTCACCGGCTCATAGACCACCCGCTTCTGCTCTTCCGAGTAGCGCAGCTCGACATAGCCGGTGAGCGGGAAGTCCTTGCGGAACGGATAGCCCTTGAAACCATAATCGGTGAGGATGCGACGCAGGTCCGTGTTGCCCTCGAACAGCACGCCATACATGTCGAACACTTCACGCTCGAGCCAGCCGGCAACCGGCCAGAGATGCGTGACGGTCGGCACCGCATGATCCTCATCGGTGCGCACCTTGACGCGCAGGCGATGATTCTTGGTCACCGAAAGCAGATGATAGCAGACCTCGAAGCGCTCGGCGCGGTCGGGGTAGTCGACCCCGGCGATCTCCATGAGCTGCTGATAGTCGAAGCGATCGCGCAGAAGCTGCAACGCATCGGCCAGCGCCTCGCGCTGCACGCCCACGCTCAGCTCGAAATGCGCATCCTTGATCGCCAGCACGACATCGCCCAGCGCGGCGCGAATGGCATCGGCCAGACCCTCGATCGGCTCGACCCGCGGTGCGGAATGAACGGCTGTCACCATATCCGCCCCCTCAACGCTCTATCGTGCCGACCCGGCGGATTTTCCGCTGGAGCTGCATGATGCCATAAAGCAGCGCTTCGGCGGTCGGGGGGCAACCGGGGACATAGATGTCCACGGGCACGATCCGGTCGCAACCGCGCACGACGCTGTAGCTGTAATGATAATAGCCGCCGCCATTGGCGCACGAGCCCATCGAGATGACGTATTTCGGCTCGCTCATCTGGTCGTAGACCTTACGCAGCGCCGGAGCCATTTTGTTGCACAGCGTGCCGGCGACGATCATCACGTCGCTCTGGCGCGGAGACGCGCGCGGGGCCGCGCCGAAGCGCTCCATGTCGTAGCGCGGCATGTTCACATGGATCATCTCGACCGCGCAGCAGGCGAGGCCGAAGGTCATCCACCACAGCGAGCCGGTGCGCGCCCAGTTGAACAGGTCTTCCGTCGACGTGACGAGAAAGCCCTTGTCGCTCACCTCGGTGGAGAGCGCCTTGAAGAATTCGGGATCTGGCTGCGTGGCCGGCGGAACCCCGATCAGCGGAGCGCCCAGCGTGCCCGGCCGTTCAAGTTCTACTCCCAATCGAGTGCTCCCTTCTTCCAGGCATAGACGAGGCCGAGCACCAGCTCGAAAATGAAGATCATCATCGCGCCCCAGCCGGCCCAGCCGATTTCAGCCAGACTCACCGACCAGGGGAAGAGAAACGCCGCTTCCAGATCGAAGATGATGAACAGGATGGCGACGAGATAGAAGCGCACGTCGAACTGACTGCGCGGATCCTCGAATGCGGGAAAGCCGCACTCATATTCGCTCAGCTTTTCCGGGTCCGGCTTGTGCGATCCCGTCAGCCGGCCGACGGCCATGGGCAGGAACACGAACGCGCACGACAAGCCCAATGCGACAACCAGAAACAGCAGGATCGGCAGATATTGCGACAGATCGACCACTTGAATCCCCTAGGCTTAATAGCCTTTGATGGGGGCGCTTTAGGACTGCTGCACCTGCGAGGCAACCCTTGGACGGGCTGAGAATGATTCGCAACAAATCAGCCGAGCCTGAGCCCCTCCCCTTGGCGCACAGACCGGCAGGATGCCCAACCATTCGTCGCATTCGATCACGTCGGAGATTGCAAATGCCTCGCAACAACACTATCAACGAATCATGCTTGTCTGTATCTGTAATGCGATCACGGAACAGGAACTGCGCAGCGTTGCTCGCCAGGGTGTGACGTGTCCCGAAAGCGCCTACCGGGCGCTCGGCAAAACGCCGCAATGTCGCATCTGCCTCGATCATGCGGAAGATGTGATGGTGGAAGAGCAATCCTCCTGCCGGGGGCGCTGCAGCCGCAGCCTCAATGCGCCGAGCCAGACCGGCACCTGGGCAACGGCCTGAGCCGACCAGCCAAGCCCCATTCCTGACTATCATTGGCATTAGCGAAGAAGTGCACCGCTATTAAGAACCTATCGCACCCACGGTTGCGAGACGTTCTCGCGTGAATTATTGCCGCTTTGCTGCTAGTTCCGCTCCATCGACTGACGACATGGAGACAGAACATGAAGGGTGACGAAAAGGTCATCGAATTTCTCAATGGCGCGCTCAAGAACGAGCTGACAGCCATCAACCAGTATTTCCTCCACTACCGTCTTCTCGATCATTGGGGCATCTCGAAACTCGCCAAGTTTGAGTATGAGGAATCGATCGACGAGATGAAGCACGCCGACAAGCTGGCGGAGCGCATCCTGTTTCTCGATGGCCTGCCCAACTTCCAGCTGCTCGGGCGCCTGCGCATCGGCAGCACGGTCGAGGAAGTGCTCAAGGCCGACCTCGATACCGAATTGGAGGCGATCCCGCTGCTGCGCGATGCCATCCAGCATTGTGAGAGCGTGCGCGACTATGTCAGCCGCGACCTGTTCCAGCACATCCTCGACAGCGAGGAAGACCATGTCGACAAGCTGGAGACGCAGTTCGAGATGATCGAGCGGATGGGCCTGGCCAATTATATCCAGCTCAACAGCGAGGCTGTTGAAGGCTGACGCGCCGTCCAGAAGCAAAAAGGGCGCCCCTGCTGGCCGAATGGCGAGTAGCGGGCGCCCTTTTTGTTGGCCGGTAAACGGCGGCAGCGATAGTCGCCGGCGCCGGACCGTTCCGCCTCACATATTGCGCAGCGCGCCTGCGAGCAGCTTGTGGAGCTTGCTGTGGAGCACGTCATTGGCGGCCAGCACCTGGCGACGCTCCACCGGCTCGGCGCCACCCCGGAAGTCGGTGACGAAACCACCGGCCTCGCGCACCAAAAGAATGCCGGCCTGCACGTCCCATGCCGAGAGGCCGCTCTCCCAGAAGCCATCATAGCGCCCGGAAGCCACCCAGGCGAGGTCGAGCGCAGCGGAGCCATAGCGGCGGATGCCCGCGACCGACGGCGCGATGGCACCGAAGATGCGGCTCCATTCAGTGAAATCGCCATGGCCGATGAACGGAATTCCGGTGGCGATCAAAGCCTCGGTCAGATCGCGGCGTGCCGAGACGCGCAGGCGCTGGTCATGCCGCCAGGCGCCACGGGACTTCTCGGCCCAATAGCTCTCGTCCGTGATCGGCTGGTAGATCATGCCGGTCGTCACCTCGCCCCAACCCTGCCCGGAGCGATGCGGCTCCTGCACGGCGATGGAAATGGCGAAATGGGGGATGCCATGCAGGAAGTTGGTGGTGCCATCGAGCGGATCGATCACCCAGCGCGGCTTCATGGGATCGCCGGCGATCTCGCCGCCTTCCTCGAGCAGGAAGCCCCAGTCCGGCCGCGCCTTGCTCAGCTCGGCGACCAGCGTGTCTTCCGCCTTCTTGTCGGCGACGGTCACGAAGTCGGCAGGCCCCTTACGGCTGACCTGAAGATGCTGAACCTCGCCGAAGTCGCGCCGCAGTTGCGGAGCCACCTTGCGGGCCGCGCGCTCGATGACCGTCAGCAGGCCGGAATGGGATACCATATCAATCTGTCTCCTCCGGCGCGGAAGAGCGGCCGGTCAGGGAATGAAATCACTTCTTGGGCGGTGCGACCATCTCGGGCCGCAAACCGCAAACGGCCGCCATGGCGCTGAGCACCTGGGTCGGATTCTTGCGGTCCAGCTTCTTCTCGGTCATCAGCTTGTCGGTATTCTCGCTGATCTTGCTGAACGGATTCCCGTAGGCGCAGGTGAAGAGAATGCTCTTCACCGGCTGCGGAATCTTGTCGGACTGCAGACCGCTGACCATGATGCGGAAATTCTCCGCCGCGTGCTGAAGCTGGGCTTCGCTGGGCTGCCCCGCAGGCCTGGCCGGCTTGGCCTGCGCCAGCAGCGGCGCGGACCAGGCAAGGGACAGGGCCAGCGCGGACCCGGCGACGAGGCGGAGAGCGCGCATCAGTCGGCCCGCTTCACATATTCGCGCTCATACACGTCGACGATGATCCGGGTGCCGGTGGTGATGTGCGGCGGCACCATCACGCGCACGCCATTGTCGAGAATCGCCGGCTTGTAGCTCGCCGATGCGGTCTGCCCTTTCACGACGGCGTCCGCCTCGACCACGGTCGCCTCGACCGTCTCGGGCAGCTGCACGCTGATCGGGCGCTCTTCATACATTTCGAGCATGACCATCATGCCGTCCTGCAGGAAGGCGGCGGCGTCGCCGACGAGATCGTTGGGCAGGTTGATCTGCTCATAGGTCTCCGTGTCCATGAAGACGAGCATGTCGCCCTCGGCATAGAGATACTGGAAATCCTTGGTATCGAGGCGGATGCGCTCGACCGTCTCGGCAGAGCGGAAGCGCACATTGTTCTTGCGCCCGTCGATCAGGTTCTTCAGCTCAACCTGCATATAGGCGCCGCCCTTGCCGGGCTGGGTGTGCTGGATCTTCACGGCGCGCCACAGGCCGCCTTCATATTCGATATTGTTGCCGGGACGAATATCCACGCCGCTGATCTTCATGGGTCGCGCCTGTCTATTTCAAGGATGGAAAGAGCCGGTGCGCCCTCTAGCCGTGTTGACGCGCAACGGCAAGGGGCGCGGGCAATCCCGCCGCCCATGCGCTGGCGGTGGGCGACGAATTGATCTTGCGCAAGGCGCGCTATCGTTCCGTCCGGCACGATCGGATCATTGCAAGCCGGACAAGACCCAGGAGAGCAACATGACCCTTGATACCCGCGAGACGCTCGACGACCTGTTCCCGCATGACCATGAGGTGCTTCACGCCCTGAAGCTGCACAACGCGCATTTCCGCACCCTTGCCGAGCGCCACCACCTGCTCACGCGCCAGATCTACCGGATCGAAACCGACATCGAGCCGGCCTGCGACGAGCATCTGGAGGACCTTAAAAAGGAGAGGCTAGCGATCCTGGACGACATCTCGACCCTGATCGCCCAACAGCGGAGCTGAGGCACGCCGCGCCCGGCCTTAGGGCTGGGCGGGCTCGGCCGCTGGCTTTAAGACAGGATCGCTCTTGCTGCCCTTCAGGCGCGGGAACAGCAGCCCGAAGAGATGATCGATCGCGAATATGGTGATCAGCGCGGTCATGAACATGGTCAGTCCCGCAAAATCATGCAGGAAGCCCTGCGCCGCTGCCTCGCCGCCATGATAGGTCAGCAGCACAAGCAGTACGATCCGCACGAAATTGGCGAACACGGCGACCGGCACGATCGCCACGATCATCAGCAGCGCGTAGCGCACATTGGCGTGGTGGCGCAGATACACATAAAATAGCGAGATGGCCGAGAGCGAGATGAGCGAGTTGAGGCCCGCGCAGGCCTCCGCGACAAGCAGCTGATACTGGCCGACCTGAATGGTGACGCCCGACGAGGCGACTGGATAACCGACCAGATAGAGGAAGCCGACGGCGGATTCGGAGAGCATGATCTTGAGCGGATTGGTGACCATGGCCACCAGCGTCTCGGGCGGCGGCAGCACGAACAGCAGGTAGATAAGCGGGAACCAGAGCCGCTTGAGCGCCTCCCAGCCGATGGCGCTGAACAGCGCCGCAACGACCAGGCCATACATGAGAAAGCCCTCTGTCTCGACGATGTTGCTGACCCGCGAGACGAAGTAGAGCGGGAGCAGAATCGCAAAGGCGATGGCAATCGGAAGTCCCGGCGCAGGCCGCGCGACGGCCGCGGCATTCTGCCATTCCCGCCACAGCAGCCACAGGCCGGTGGCCAGCACGATGGGACCATGCGCGCCCTGCTCCGTCGACCAGCTTTCCCGCGCGACGAGCAGCAGCGTCGGAACGAGCACCGCGAGGATACCCGCCCCCAGAACAGGGTTGGCCATCAACCAGTTCAGCAGCTCGAAACGGGTTTTCTTTTCGGTAATCACAGGTGCATTCGTCGCCATTGGAACTCTCAGCTCTTTGACCTGCGCCTAACCCGAGCAAGGTTAAGAGCTGATGATGATACGGTCAGCCATCGGGATAATTTTGGTTTACGGTAATTTACCTTTACCGCGATCCCCGGCCTCTCGCCAATAGGCAATGGCGCGCGCCTCGACGCTGACGCGCGGCGGCGCCTCGTCGTCGCACAGCGGATCATCGAACGCGACGTGCGGCACGCAGCGGGCGACGCCTGCGCGGCTGTCATGCGTCTTGAAGATGATCGCCTCGTCCGTCGTCATATCGGGAAACCACAGCCAGCGATGCGCCGGATCGTGCGCGACGACATAGCCCTCGAAGCTCCAGTTGCCCGAGGGACTGTCGAAAATCGCATCGGCCAGCAGCAGTTCCTGGCCGGTGACCGACCGCGCATCGCAGATCGCCAGCGGCACATCCTGCGGGGCGGGCGAAAGAACGCGCCAGACATTGTAATGCGCGGCCCGAACAATGTCCCCCTCTGCGGGCTGACGCTGCGCCGAAAAACCGCGCGCCGTCGCGTCGCTGACATCGACATGGGCAAAGCGCGCGGGATGGCTGTTATCGCTGCTGCCGGCCTTGCCGGAGCGTTCCGAAAAGCGCAGGATCGGCGGACCGGTGACGATCACCACATCCGCCCCCGTCTCGCGCAGCAGCAGCGCTTCGATCTCCTTGGCATAAGCCGGGAAATTGGCCTTGTCGGCAAAGTCGGTGACCGCCGTGGGCGCCTCAACCAGCGCTACGCCGGCCGTGTCGAGACCGAGCACCTCATGCCGTCCGTCGCTGGCGGCCATGCCGTGCTCCTCGATCACCACCGTGTCCCGGCTGTGATCGTTCGCATAATAACGCGGCCGTTCGTCGGTGCGTGCGACATAGTTGATCGTCACAGAGGGCCGATCAGCCCGAATTCTGGTCATCCACTCCTCCGTTCCGCCCGGGGTGTGCCTTTGTCAGGCCCGGATCAATAGTGCTTTCGGCGATGAACTTTGCCGTCAGCGCGGCTCCAACGCAACGGATGTCCTGATGACATGGAATATTGGGGGCCGACAGTCCAAAGGCGCGCGCATCACTCGGCCTCGCGGAAGCGGATCAGCCCTTCCTGCGCCACGCTGGCCACGAGGCGACCGTCCCGCGCATAAAAATGCCCGCGCGCGAAGCCCCGACCATGCCCCGCCCAGGGACTGTCCGTGACGTAAAGCAGCCAGTCGCCGCACTCCACATCGTCGTGGAACCAGACGCTGTGATCGATGCTGGCACTGGCCACCCCGGGGCTGCCGATGTGCAGGCCGTGCGGCCGGTAGGCCGTTGCCAGCAGCAGCATGTCGCTGATGAACCCCAGCATCGCCCGCTGCATGGGCTGCTCAAGGCTGAGCGGCCCCTCCCCTACGCGCATCCAGCACAGCTGCGGCGCGGGATCGTGCGTCTTGATGATGCCGGATTGGATATCGCCCACCGGACGGAAGCGGACCGGGCTGTTGCGCCCGGCGATCCAGCGCAGCACCGGGCCGGCCGGGAGTTCATGCTGCTCGATGAGATCGCCGAGATCCTTGAGATCATCGGGGTCCGGCACCGGCGGCATGTCGCTCTGGTGCGCCGGGCCGCGTTCGGCCTTATGGAAGGACGCGATCATGTTGAAGATCGGCTTCTCCTGCTGCCAGGCCACGATCCGCCGGTTCGAGAAGGCGCGGCCATCCATGTCCGCGTCCACCTGATAGTCGATAGGATAGTCCTCACTGCCCGGGCGCATGAAATAGCAGTGCAGCGAATGCACGGGCCGGTCCGCCGCCACCGTCTTGGCCGCGGCCGCCAGCGCCTGGCCGACCACCTGCCCGCCATAGACGCGCCCTGCCCCGCCGGGCTTGCGATGGCCGAGGAAATGCCCGGGCTCTCCCGCCGGCTCGACATCGAGCAGGCGGATAAGCCCTGCGGTGAGCATGGACATGGGCGTGGCGTCGCTCGACATGAAGAGCATATCCCGTTCTGTTTCAATCGATTCACCGGTTGGAATGCCCGTGTTTCCCGCCTCAAGGCAAGCGCTGGACGGCGCCCCGCCCATGCCGTAGCGTCGTTTCATGACAGAACTCTTCGCCTTCAAGCTGTTGCGCCCCGAGGAATGGTCGGCATGGCGCGACTCAGGTGTTTTTACCGGCGCGCCGGTCGATCTGGCCGATGGCTACATCCACCTTTCCGCCCGCGAACAGGTGCGGGAAACGGCAGCCAAATGGTTTGCCGATATCGATCCGGCCATCCTCGTCATGGTCGATCTGCCGCCGCTGGGCGACACCCTGCGCTGGGAAGTTTCGCGCGGCGGCGCTCTGTTCCCGCACGTCTATGGGCCGATCCCGATGAGCGCGGTTGCCGGTCACAGCAAGCTGCGGCTAGGGGCGGACGGGAAACATGCATTCCCGGCAGGATTTGAAGGACCATGACCCATCAGGTGCACATCATCGGCGGCGGCCTTGCCGGCAGCGAGGCGGCGTGGCAGCTCGCCCAGGCCGGCGTGCGCGTACGCCTCTCCGAGATGCGGGGCAGCGGAGAGCAGACCCCTGCGCATGAGACCGATGCACTGGCCGAGATGGTCTGCTCCAACAGCTTCCGTTCGGACGATGCCAACAGCAATGCCGTCGGCCTGCTCCATCAGGAAATGCGCGCGCTCGGCTCGCTCATCATGGCGCAGGCGGACAAGTGCAAGCTGCCAGCGGGCTCCGCGCTGGCGGTGGACCGGGACATTTTCGCGCAGGGCGTGACCGCTGCTATCGAAGCGCATCCGCTGATCGAGCTGGTGCGCGAGCGCGTTGATGGCATTCCGGCGGAGGGCCCGACGATCATTGCCACCGGCCCGCTCACCGCCGCGCCCTTGGCCGAGGCGATCGCGCGGACGACCGGCAAGGACCAACTCGCCTTCTTCGACGCGATCGCGCCCATCGTCCATGGCGACAGCATCGACATGTCGATCGCGTGGAAAGCGAGCCGCTGGGACAAGGGCTCGCCCGACGGCGACGGCAAGGATTATATCAACTGCCCCATGGACAAGGATCAGTACGACGCCTTCGTCCAGGGTCTGCTCGATGGTCCCAAGACCGAGTTCAAGCAGTGGGAGAAGGACACGCCTTACTTCGATGGCTGTATGCCGATTGAGGTGATGGCCGAGCGCGGGCGGGAGACGCTGCGCCACGGGCCGATGAAGCCGGTCGGTCTCGATAATCCCCGCACGGGCCGCTGGCCCTATGCCGTCGTGCAGCTGCGGCAGGACAATGCGCTAGGCACACTGTGGAACATGGTCGGCTTCCAGACGAAACTCAAATATGAGGCGCAAGTCGCTCTGTTCAGGACGATTCCCGCGCTTGAGAACGCACAGTTCGCGCGGCTGGGCGGGCTGCATCGCAACACCTTCATCAAGAGCCCGGACCTGCTGGACGATCGCCTGCGCCTGCGTGCCATGCCGCATGTCCGCTTCGCCGGGCAGATCACCGGCTGCGAAGGCTATGTGGAAAGCGCCGCTGTCGGCCTGCTCGCTGGCCTGTTCTGCGCGGCGGACTTGGGCGGACGCGACATGCCTCTCCCCCCGCCCCAGACGGCGCTGGGCGCCCTGCTCGGCCACATCACCGGCGGCGCCGATGCGGAGAGCTACCAGCCGATGAACGTCAACTTCGGCCTCTTCCCGCCCATCGAGGACGAGAGCGTGCGCAAGAAGCAGCGCAAACAGGCCTATACCGACCGGGCGCGCGAGGCGCTGGCGGGGTGGAAGGCGAGCGCGATCCCCGCTCTCGCAATCTCGGCCTGACGTCACGAAGCCGCATTTGACGGTTGCCCGTCGCACCACGATTACTTAGCTGGACCTTGGGGGCCAACGATGGCTCGTGGTTCGTGGGGGACATCATGGGGAGCACATCCGGCTCGGGGTTCCGCGCCGCAGCATATGCGATCATCGCAGCAGCATTGTTACCGATCCTGTCACCGCAAATAGCGGCGGGGTCCACCGAAAATGCGCCTGCTGCCGCTCGTGCGCCACTACCAACCGAAGCATTCGCCGCCCTGCCGTTCGTGGAGAAGGCGACGCTTTCCCCCGATGGAACGCATATCGCCGGACTGTTCGCGGTGAACGGCGGCCAGATGATCACGATCCTGCCGGTCGCTGGCGATCGCGCCAACATGCTGCGCTTCGCTGTGCCGGATCTGACGGAAGTGGCGTGGATACGCTGGGTCGGCAACGACCACATCCTGGTCGGCGTTTACGCGCTCGCGCCGGTCGAAGGCAGTGATTGGTATGTCTCACGTCTGCTTTCCGTCAACCGGACAACAGGAAAGATCACCCATCTCATGTGGGATTCCGGCGGCCAGGATGCCGCCAGCGTCATCTGGGCTCCGACCGACGGCAGAACCGAGATCCTGGTAGCGGCCCAGGACAGCATCTACACCAATTATCCCGGCTTTTGGCCGTCCGTCTATCGGCTGAACGTGGCGAACGGCCGCAGGGTGGTCGTCGAAAAAGGCCGGACCAATGTGTTCGACTGGGGAGCGGATTCTCAGGGCCGCGTGCGTATGGCCATCAGTTATAATGATCTGACAGTCCATTCGCGCCTCCTCTATCGCGCGGAGAAGAACGACGTGCTTCGCACGATCGACACGGCCAATCTGGGCGCGGACGAAGACCTCACCGTGCCTTTCTATTTTGTGCCCGGCAGCGACAATGGCTATGTGCTGAAAGCCGGCGACGCCGGTCATCGCGGTGTCTTCGAGGTGGACCTGAGCACCGGCAAGACCCTGCGCACCATCTTCGATGCGAAAGCCGTGGACGATGTAATCCTCGCTCCAGACGATTCCAGCCTGCTCGGCGTGCGGACGACCAGCGACGACGCCCCCTTTCATTGGTTCGATGCTCAACTGAAGGCCTATCAGGAGAAGCTGCAGCAGGCCGCGCCGGGCACGGATGTCGAAATCCTCAGCATGAGCGCCGACCGCAAAAAGATGCTTGTGCGCTTCGGCACGCCTGACAATCCCGGGCTGCTATATTATTTCGACCCGGACAACGGCAATCTGGCGAAGCTCGCGGAGATGAACAGCCGCATCGGGACCAAAAGGCTCGCGCGCTCCCGCTACGTCCAATACAAGGCGCACGACGGGCTGGAAATCGAAGGCGTGCTCACCATGCCGCGGGGAAAAGCGGGCACGAACCTGCCGTTCATCGTGATGCCCCACGGCGGCCCCTGGGCGCACGACACGCTGACCTATGACTATTGGGTCCAGTTTCTGGCCGAGCGGGGCTATGCCGTCCTGCAACCGAATTTTCGCGGATCGACCGGCTATGGCGATGCGTTTGAGAAAGCCGGCGAGGGCCAGATGGGCCTCGCGATGCAGGATGATGTGACCGACGGCGTGCTCTGGGCCGTCAAGGAGGGCATTGCCGACCCCAAGCGTGTGTGCATCGTAGGCGCCTCTTATGGCGGCTATGCGGCCATGTGGGGCATCGCAAAAGATCCGGACTTTTATCGCTGCGCTATTTCCATCAACGGGGTCTCGAACGTCCGAAAGGAGGTCAACGACTTCGGCGGCAAGTTGCGTACCAGACTTTATCGGGGTCAGTGGCAGAGGATGTCTGCGGACTTCAGGGGCATCTCACCGGTTTACGCCGTCGATAAGATCAAAACGCCCTTATTGCTGATCCACGGGAAGAAGGACGTGACGGTGGATCACGCCCAGTCAGCACGAATGCATTCTGCCATGACCAGCGCGGGCAAACAGGTCGAATTCGTCTCCGTCCCGCTTGCAGACCACTATTTCACGCGCGAAGCGGATCGATTGACGCTCCTGCGCGCGATGGAGGATTTCCTCGCCAAGCATAATCCTGCGGACTGAGCCGCTACGAACGCTTATGAAGCGCCGATGACCTCCCGCCCGCGCTCGACAGGACCAGACACGACACGCTCCTCACAGAGCCTTGCGCACCTTCGTGCGGAGAGTGAGGCGCATCGGCTGGATGCGGCAGTGGATGCGCTTATCGGGGAGTGGCAGGCCGTCATTCCGGCGCTGGATTCCGATGTGCGGGCGATTGCGGCGCGGGTCGCGCGGATCGATGATCGGTTGCGCGCGGAGACGGCCGCGGTGCTCAAGGCGTCGGGGCTATCCGATAATGAGTTTCGTCTGCTGGCGGGCCTGATGCGCATCGGGGCGCCGTATCGCGCGGCGCCGACCGACCTCGCCGGGCGCTATGTGCCGGTAACCTCGGGCGGGCTGACCGGGCTGGCGCGGCGGCTGGAACAGCGCGGCCTGATCCGCCGCGTCTCACATGCCAGCGATCAGCGCTCGTTGCTCATCGAACTCACGCCCGACGGCATCGCGCTGGCCGGGCAGACGATGGCTGCCTTTACCGCGACGGAGCAGCGCCTGATGGGCAGCCTTTCGCAGGCAGACCGGCAGCGCTGCAATGCCATCCTGCGCAAGCTGCTCCATTCGATCGAGGCCGCGCTGCCCTGAACGCAGGCGACCCGGCGCCAGTCAGGCGTCGGCGAGTTCGACCACCGGGATGGTATCGACGGCCACCGCGCCATCGCCTGCGTTCGCGAGGCGGACGTGGCGCACCCAGGCAGGGTCTTCCTGCGGGAAATCGGTGCGCCCATGGCCGCTGCGCGTCTCCTCGCGGGCGAGCTTGGCAGTCGCCACCAGTTCGGCGGTGAGCGCGAGATTGCGCAGTTCCTCGGCGGCGACCAGATCGGACTGATCGATATCGGTCGCGGCGATGCGCTGGATCTCCTGAAATTTGGCGATGGCATCGGTCAACTGGGTGCGGTTGGAGACCACGCCGACCTGCGCCCACATGATCTCGCGCACCCTCTCGAACAGGGCGACAGGATCCTGCCAGCCCGCGCTCCGCGCCAGCCGCGCTGCCTCGGTCGCCACCGCAGCGGCATCGAGCGCGGGCAAGTCAGTCGTCTTCGCCAGCTGCGCCGCACTCTGTCCGGCGATGCGGCCGAAGGTCTGCGTCTCCAAGAAGCCGCAGCCCTGCATCCGGTCGCCGCCATGAATGCCCCCGGACGCCTCGCCTGCGGCATACAGGCCCGGCACCGCCGTCGCAGCGGTCACATCGATGCGCGCGCCGCCCATCAGGCGCTGGAACATGAGGGTGATCTCCACGATCTGCCCGCCTTCATAATTGCCAACCGGCGCGCGCGAGCGGGCGACCTGCCCGTCCTCGACATGCCAGACGACCGGCCCGCGCCCTTCGAAATTCTCGGTATAGACGGCGCGCGCCATCATGTAGCGCGGGGCGCATTCCATATTCTCGGGATCATATTTCTCCATGATCCGCTCGCCGAGCGCATTCACATAGGCGGCGCCGTAGATCGGCCCGGCGGGCGGCGAATCGCGGAACTGAACGAATTCCATGTCGATCAGCGGCGCGCCGGCATGGAAGGCGAGGCTGTAGGAATCGCCCGTGGTGCGGCTGCCATGCTCGACCACTTCGTCGCAAAGCTTGGTGTAGAGACGGTTCACTCCGCCCGAGGCGAGCACGACAGCCTTGGCGCGGATGATGAAATGCTCGCCATCTGGCCCGACCGCATATGCCCCCACGACCGCCCCATCACTGAGCAGAAGGCGGGTGATCATCGTCCCTTCCTGCAGCGTCACACCGGCATCGATCAGGCCGGTGCGCATGGGCGCGATGACGTTGGCGTGCTTGCCCTTGCCCAGGCCCTGCGCCTGCAAGGTCCGGCGCACCGAATGGCCGGCGCGGCGGGAGATGAACCAGCTTCCATCCGCATTGCGGATGAAGGGCACGCCCCGCTTTTCCATATCTTCGGCCAGAAAGCGCCCATGCTCTGCGCATTGCGCCACCAGATCGCGATCGCAAATGCCGCCGCTGGCCTTGGCCCAATCTTCCACGAACAGCGCGGAGCTATCCGCCTCATCCAGCAGCGGCACGCTGAAGCCGACCAGCGCGTGCGGGCTCGAGCCGCTATCGCCGACCGTGCCCTTGTCCACCAGCATGACGGCCACGCCCGCCGCCGCGGCCTCCAGCGCCGCGCGCGTCGCCGCGGAGCCGCCGCCGATCACCAGAACATCCGTCACCATTTCGCGGGCCACTGCGCATCTCCTAAAACCATCATGGGGGCACCGAGCGCAGCAATGGCGCGTCCGGTGAGTTGCCCTGAGGGTATTTTCGCCCTTGCTGCCTGTCAATATATCTTAGCACTAAGATATTTCTGGCGTATGACGGACGGGTGGAAAGCATGATAGAGACTGCCGGTCGTGACTGAAAAACAACCCCTCCCCGATGGCACCATCGTCGTCGAACTGGCCCGTTCTGGCCTGGAACTCACCGTGGCGCCGGGCCAGTCGATCCTTGAGGCGGTGCGCGAGGCCGGGGTTCCGGCCAGTTCAAGCTGCGAACAGGGCACTTGCGGCGCCTGCGCAACGGAAGTGCTCGCCGGGACGCCCGAGCATTTCGACGCGGTGCTGACACCGCAGGAGAAGCGCGAGGGGAAGATGATGATGATCTGCTGCTCGGGCGCGCTGACCGAGCGGCTGGTGCTGGACCTTTGAGCGGCCAACCGGGCGACTTGCCGGATGACAGCGGATATCTCGTATGATATACATAATCGTCTACCAATGATTCAGGAGAGGTTTGCTGCGCCCGTCTCCTGGTTCTGTTGCGGGAGCCCCGGCTGCCGCGATCAAAATATTGATGGAGTGGTGAGTGCTCTCGATCCTGAAAAACACCTGGTACGCCGCAGCCTATTCCCATGAACTCGGCGAAGGCACGCTAGCCCGCACGCTGATCGACCAGAAGGCCGTGCTGTTCCGCGACAGCCATGGCGAGGCGGCTATGATCCTCAATCGCTGTCCGCACCGCTTTGCGCCGCTCTCCGCCGGCCGGATCATCGATGACACGCTGGAATGCCCCTATCACGGGCTGCGCTTCAACCGGGATGGCGAATGCGTGCTCAATCCGCACAGCAAGACCAAGGCCGGCCTGCCCGCTGCGAACATTCGCGCCTGGCCCCTGCTGGAGCGCTACGGCATCATCTGGTTCTGGCCCGGCGACCCCGCAAAGGCCGACCCGGCGCTGCTGCCGGTCATCGATTTCCTCGAACAGCCCGATGACTATGCCGTGGTGCGCGGGCTGTTGCATGTAAAGGGCCATTACGAGCTGGTGGTGGATAATCTGCTCGACCTCAGTCACGCCGCCTTCATCCACCCGCAGTTCAGCGGGGGCAATTACACGCCAGAGCAATTGCTCGCCGCCACCACGCAGCGGCTGGAGCGTGGCGATCGCTGGATCACCAATCATCGCATCCGCAGCGGCCTTGGCCCCTCCTCGGCGCATGTCGGCCTGTTCGGCATGGACCCCAAGGTTGTCGTGGAGACCGACACCACCATGACCTGGCATCCGCCGGCGATGCTGGACTTCAAGCTCGGCAGTTGGGAGGTCGGACAGCCGCGCGAGAGCGGCGCGCATATCCCGCAACTCCACATCATCACGCCGGAGACCGAGTTCACCTCCCATTATTTCTTCGTCAACGGCCGCAATCGCCGTCGCGATGAGCCGGAGGTCGACCAAGCCCTGCTCGATTTCTTCGATATGGCTTTCCGCCAGCAGGACGAGCCGATGATCGAGATGGTTCAGGAGAATATGGGCGCGGTCAGCGACATCAACGAGTTGAACCCGATCCTGCTTGCGACGGATACGGCGCCGGTTTCCGCGCGCCGCATGTTGGCCGATCTCATCGCCCGCGAACGCGCCGAGGAGGCCTCCGCTTCCCTGAATGCTCCGCGCGCACCCGCAGAGATGGCGCACTGAGGCCCTCGCGCACCCGCAGGTCAAATATTAGAAAGCGCGCGACCACATGGCATTGACGGCGTCAGATTAGTATACTATTTTTTATATTGTTTGCTGCCTGGCCGAAGCTTTCCAGAGAAGAAAGCGGGGTTGGACCAGCCGCTGCCTGTCCCGCACGTCTCGCGACGCATCGGATCGGGCGCCTGAAGGGAGACGGTCTTCAATGCGCATGCTGCTATCTGCAATCGCCCTGGCCCTGGCCGGCCTCACGCTGGCCATGCCGGCCCGCGCGGCAGAGCCGGAAAAGATCGTCGACTCAAGCTGGACCGATGTCGGCAAGACCGGTTACGCCACAAAGCGCCTCGTCCTCGCCTCCGCCTGCCCGGAAGCCTGCCCCTGGGGCGAACTGGGCGAGTTCGTCCGCGATGCGATGGCGCCGGAAGGCTATGAGATCATCCTCTGCCGCAATTGCAACCGCACCGAAGGGCCGCGTCTAGTCGGCAAGGCAGCCCTGCCCCCGCCGCTTAAGGAGGGCGATGTGCGCCACGGCACCACCCAGCGGATCAATGCCTCCATCGACTTTGGCATCACCGAGGCATCGATGATGACCTGGGCTTACCGCGGCCAATATATCTACGCCAAGGACGGTCCCTACCCCGCCCTACGCCTGATCGCGCGGATCGAGGACCCAACCTATCTGCTGGTCGCGGTCAAGCCGGAACTTGGCATCAAAAGCCTTGCTGAAATTCGCGAACGCAAGCTGCCGGTGCGCATTCTCACCGATGGCCAGCCGAGCGAGGCGCCCGTGCTCGCTTATTACGGCCTCGACAAGGCCAGCGTGGAGAGCTGGGGCGGCTCGATCCAGAGCCCGCACGACGTGACGGCCGAGACGCCGTTCGATGTGGTTATCTCCAGTCTTGCCAGCCCGGCGAACAATCCTGAATCCTCCTTCTGGACGACGCTGACCGTCGCGCACAAACTCCGCTTCCTCGATCTGCCGGACGACCTGCTCGACAAGATGGTCAAGGAGGCGGACATGGTCCGCACCACCGCCCGCTGGGGCGTGCTGCGCGGCGTGGATCGCGCGATCAAGACGGTCGGACGGTCCGGCGAAGTCGTGTTCGGTCGCGCCGATATGCCAGACGACATCGCCTATGCCGCCGCACGCGGCATCGATCGGGCACGCGGCGAGCTAAAATGGTTTGTGCGGCCCTATTCCATCGATCCGCGCACGGTCGGCGACGGCAAGGGTGTCCCGCTGCATCCCGGCGCGGCGCGCTATTATCGGGAGATGGGCTACATCGACTGATCGGGCGGCTCGCAAGCGCCGGACATGACATAACATGCGTATGACACCACCAACGACACAGGGCGAACGACCCCAAGGCGCTCGCCAGCAGAAAGAAGCACGATGCCCTCGTCACCCAAGCCGCTGACCACTGGCTTCATCGTTCCGGCCGCGCTGAGCGGCGCCATCGGCCTCTATCTGGCGGTCGGCAAGTTCGACACGTTCATGTTCTTCGGCTTCCCGATCCTTGCCGGCATCGTAGGCGCGCTGATCCTGCGGCGGCTGGACCCGAAGCGCACGACGGCGGACCATGTGACCGATGCGATGCGCATCTATTTCGGCCTGCATCTCATCTGGTCGTCCTCGCGCTACTGGCTGACGGACATGCAGCCGGTCGTGCCCCACCCCATCGGCGGACCGTTCATCCAGTCGCTGCTCGATATGGGCCTCTTCCCGGGCATCAAGGCCATGGAGGGCCTTGTCGGCATCGTGTTGCTGACCAACCGGTTCGTGCCGCTAATGCTGGTGCTGCAGGTGCCGACCAGCTTCACGATCTTCTACCTCAACGCCATCGTCGTCGGCCTGCCGCGCCAGCTCATCACAGGACCGCTGGAGATCGGCGTGAACTGCGCGCTGCTGCTGGCCTATTTCCGCTATTACCAGCCTTTCCTGACCGCGCGCGCCTACGCCGCGCCACCGCGCTTCATGGGCGAGAGCGCCCTCGACACGCAGGAGCCGCCCCGCCCCCTTTGAAACCGTCCGCCGTGAGCGCGCGACACCAGAATCGCCCCCGGCCACAGACCAACGCCTGACACGGAGAGAGAGCAGCATGGCATCCTTCACCCCAGCAGCCGGCACGGCACTGCCAGCCGAGCCCAGCGGCGCGGCGTCAGCTGTGGTATCGCATGATCTGGGCACGGCCATTGACAATGCGGCGTGGAGCCCGTTCCAGAAGCTGCTGCTCGGCTGTTTCGCGCTGGTCTTCGCGGTCGACGGGCTGGCCAACCAGTCTCTCGGCATCGTGCTGCCGGCCCTGATCGCGGATTGGGGCATTCCCCGTGGGGCGTTCGCGCCGGTGACGGCCGCCAATCTGGCCGGCGTCGCATTGGGCTCGATCATCGGCGGGATCATGGGCGACCGGATCGGCCGCCGCTGGGCCTTGATCGTTGCCATCCTCCTGTTCGGCCTGATGACGGTGGCAGGTGGCTTCACGCATGACGCCACGCAGTTGCTGCTCGTGCGCTTCCTCGATGGCCTTGGCATCGGCGCGGCGATCCCCAATGGCGCCGCGCTCATCTCTGAATTCACGCCGGAAAAGCGCCGGGGCCGCGCCATTGCCATCGGCATGGTGTTCATTCCCATTGGCGGCATCATCGCCGGCGGGCTCGGCGCCTCGGTGCTGGAGATGTTCGGATGGCGGACCCTGTTCTTCGTCGCAGGCGCCCTGCCAATCCTGCTGGCCCTCGCCTTCATCGTCTTCCTGCCGGAATCGCCGAGCTTCCTGCTGCGCGCCGGCCGGCATGAAGATCTGGCGCGACTGCTCATGCGTTGCCGCATCTCGCATGACCCGGCCCATCGCTTCGATGCACCGCCGCCAGCCAGCACGGTCATCGCGCCGCTGCGGCTGCTGCTCTCGCCGGCGCTGCGCCACCAGACCCTGCTGCTCTGGGGCGGGTTCTTCACCTGCCTGATGGCCTCCTACACCATCTTCAGCTGGGTCCCGACGATGCTGAGCACGCTGGGGTTCGATCTCACCATGACCAGCCTCGGCATCACCACCTTCCATATGGGCGGCGTGGTCGGCGCGTTGTTCAGCGGCATTTTGCTCGATCGCACCGGATTCAGCCGCGCGCATATGGCCCTGGCCGGCGCCGCTGCCCTCCTCGCAGGCGTACTCGCCGTGCTGCTCGGCAGTGATGTGGTCTCGGCGCTCATCATCCTGCCGGTGATGGTCGCGCTCGGCTTCTGCATGGCAGGGCTGCACAACACACTCTACACGCTGGCTGCCACGGCCTACCCAACGGCCGCGCGGGCGACCGGCGTAGGCGTCGCCTCCGCCACCGGGCGGCTGGGCGCGGTGCTCAGCTCGTTCACCGGCGTCATTTCGCTCGATCTGGGCGGCTCCTTTGCCTTCTTCGCCGTCGTCGCCGTGCTGCTCGCTCTATGCGGCCTGGCCGGATTTGCCGCCCGCGCCCGCCCCTTGGCCAGTGCGGCCTGAACGGAGATTCCCATGAAGACGATCCCTCTGCTGCGCCGTCGCGCGCTTGCCGCACTCCTCCTCGCCGGAACTGCCGCCCCGCTGGCCGCCGACACCGGCGCCGCGCCGCAGGTGACGATCCGTCAGGGCGCACTGAAAGGTGCCGAAGCGGACGGCGTGCGCAAGTTCCTCAACATCCCGTTCGGCGCATCGACCGCCGGCGAGCGGCGCTGGAAAGTCCCGCTCGCGGCCTCCGGTTGGAGCGGCCTGCGCGATGCAACCCAGTTCGGCCCGATCTGCCCGCAATGGCGCCCGCCGGTCGACCAGCGGCCGATGAGCGAGGACTGCCTTTCGGTAAATGTCTGGGCGCCGGCCGATCACAAAGGCCCGCTGCCGGTGATGGTGTGGATCTACGGCGGCGGCTTCCTGGGCGGATCCAACCGCGAGCCGGCGTATGACGGCACTGCGCTCGCGAAAATGGGTGTGGTGCTGGTTACTCTCAATTACCGCGTCGGCCCGCTCGGCTTCATGGCACATCCTGGCCTTACCGCCGAAGCGCCCTACAAGGCCTCGGGCAATTACGGCATTCTCGACCAGATCGAGGGGCTGAAATGGGTGCGCGATAACATCGCGGCCTTTGGCGGCGATCCGGGCAACGTCACCGTGTTCGGCGAGTCCGCCGGCAGCACCGCGATCAGCATCCTGCAGGCTTCGCCCCTGGCCAAGGGATTGTTCCACCGCGCGATTGGCGAGAGCACGTCCCAGTTCGATCCCGATGGCGGGCTCGTCGGTCGCAAGGACATGCGCGAGGCGGAGGCTTATGGCGCGGACTTTGGCCGCAAGCTTGGCGGCGAAACAGTCGCGCAGCTCCGCGCGCTGCCAATGGACGCCTTCACCAAGGAACTGGCCTTCTTCTGGCCCACCGAGCGTGACGGCTATGTGCTGCCGGACATCGTCTACAACATTTTCGCGGCGGGCAAGCAGAACGACGTGCCCACGCTGGTCGGCTCCAACTCCATGGAGGGATCAAACATCCGCAAGGATTGGGTGCAGCGGTCGGACACGAATGGCGCGGCTTACGACCGGATTTACGGAGCATCCAAGGACCAATTGGGCCAATCTTCGACCGATGCCGTCCAATGGCAGATGCGCAGCTGGGCCAAGCTTCAAGCCAAGACCGGTAAGTCCGGCGCGTGGCTCTACTGGTTCGATCAGCCTTGGCCCGGCAAGCCGGAAATGGGCGCCTTCCATTCAGCGGAGATCGTCTATGTCTTCCGCAACCTGCAGGTCGAGGATCAGCCGTGGACGCCTGAGGATCACAAGCTCTCGGACCTTGTCTCGCATTATTGGGTGAACTTCGCGCGCACAGGCAATCCCAACGGCCCCGGACTGCCGGAATGGCCTCAATACGACGACGCGACACCCCAATTGATGCGCCTCTCCCCGCAGCCGGCCGTCATCGGCACCCCGCGCGCAGAGGCGCAGGCCTTCCTCGACAGCTATTTCGATGCGCGACGCTAGCGATCCGCGTCCGGCGGCTGCGCCGGATCGGGTCAGAGGACCGCAAAAGATGTGGCTGTGATCGACTGCGGCTTGCTGAGCAGGATCGCGAAATCGATCAGCTCGTTTGCTTCGTCACGGTAACTGAGCGTTCCGCTGCCGGTATCGTAAATGACGAACAGGTCGGGATCCGCAGACTGGGTTGAATAACCGAAGTGACCGCTCAGATCGCTGAGGTTGCTGAGCCGGTCAAAAATGCTCTTGTCGAGCGCGATGACGTCACCCGCGCTGACAGAAAAGTCGCTAATTCGGTCGACATTGCTCGGCCCCAGCGCGGTGTTGAAGACGAACTGATCGGCTGCGCCGCCCCCGGTCAGCAGGTTGGAGACATGGTTGCCGATGATCGTGTCGCGGCCTCCCCCGCCGACCGCATTTTCGATCACCGCACCCGCCGCGATCGTATATCCTCCGGATATGGCAAGATTCCGCGATACATAAAGTGTGGGGTCGACGCCGGCCGTGAGCGGATAGGCATTGAGGTTGATGACGCAGTTGAGCGAACTGCCCGCATTGCTGATCGTGTCCACGCCCCCCGCATCCCAGATGCATGCCCAGCCCGTACCCGACTTGCTGGCGGTGGGCAGCGTGTAGACGTCGTTACCGGTGCGGTATGAGAGATTGGCGCCATAGATCGCCTGTATCGCAGCAACATCGAAGACCATCGGCGTCTTCGACAAGCCCCATGCGTAACTGTTTGGCGGCGCCTTCACATCCCAGCCGAAATTGTAGGACATGATAGTCCAGATGCCCTGATTCAGGTCCAGCGTCCCGAGCGCATAGGCATCATTGGCCGCTACGCCCGGAAATTGGGTCTGCGTGACGCCGTTGATGGTATCCGTGAAGGGGTGGCCTAGGCCAAGGGCATGGCCAAGCTCATGCACCAGCGTGTCGAACGCGAGGCCGCCTTCGCTCAGATTCTGCCAATAGGATATTTCATAGTTGAAGCGGCCGACCTGCGTGGCATTGTATCCGCCGAAGGGAATGGTGAAGTCGGCCAGAATTCCAGGCTCGGTCCAGGTCGAAGCGGGCGATTTTTCGAGAGCGATATTCGCGCCGCCCGCCGCTTCGCCATAGTCGTCCGTCTCCTGAAAGTCCAAATTCGCGATATTCTCATAGAGAGCCAGTGCCGATCGCACGGCGCTCTTCTCACTTTCCGACCAGACCGAAGCGCCCGAGCCGGCGGAGAAAGAATAAGTGATGATGCCACCGGACCAGCCGGCCTCGCCGATAATCAGAGCGTCGACATACTCACTGCCATAGCCGGAGGCCGCCACATCGTTGGTCGTGTAGGCTTGTGCATTGATCTGCAGCGGAACGGTGGTGCTTGAAAGATTACCCGCGTCATCGCTGACGGTGGCCGTAAATGCCTCCGCCCCGATGCCGAATGACACGATGTCCGCGTGCGTGAGATTGACGGCCCATGCCCCGGCGGCATCCACCGTCACAACCCGCTGTTCAGAGGCCCCGAAGGTGATGGCGACCTTGCTGCCGGCTGTGCCTGTTCCGTGCAGACTGGTCGCGCCCTGCTGAAGGACAGAAGCGCCAGCCACCGGACTCGTCACGAGGTTGATGATCGCCCCCGTCGACGGGTTGATCGAACTCGCGATCGGATCGAGAAAGCCCGATATCACAGGCGCCACCGGCGGCGTGGAATCGATGGTCAGGACAGTCTCACTGTGCCCGGCTTCGGACAGGTTCCCTGCCGCATCGCGCTGCCGGACCTGAACCTGCTCGGCCGCATAGGTTCCCGCAGCAAGGCTGAAGGTCTCCCCCTCGCCCTTGAGCCAGGTCTGTCCGCCGTCGATACTGTATGTCCAGGATGCTCCCGCCTCCAGAAGCGTGACCAGAATATGGCCGTCATTGGTCAGGCCGTCGGTCTGGGATGTCCCGTTATCGTTGGCCAGCGATAGCCGGGGCGCCACGGGTGCGACCAGATCGACGAACACGCTCGGATCAAAGCCGGCGAGATCCGCTAGAGCGACGTTGGCATCCGCCTTCACCCCCTGGCCGGCCACCTGCGAGCGCACAGCCCCATCGGCGAACACCAGCAGATCGTTGAGCGCGCCGCCGCTGGATGCCACGACGATCGTCTCGACGTGCCCGTTCACAGTGCGGGTGAGCGTCAGGCGCGCGCCGGTGAGGGTCTTGGTGTAGTCGGCCCATTGTCCCCGGAAGTAAACCACATCCACGCCGCCGCCGAGCGAGGCAGCGTCGATCGTGGTTCCCTCGGCGATGTACACCCTATCGACACCGGCACTGCCGAGGATCTGGAACGCGACGCCCGGCTTCGAAGCGGCGACAGTCTCACCAGCAGGGTTGAAGCATCCGATCTTCACTATGGCGTCCAGAACGGCACCGGGCGCGGCCGCGCCTTGAGGGGCTAGTGAGGTTTCGCCCGTCGGCACTGGAACGGCCGTTCCTTCTGCAACATGCGTGTAGAGGGCGTTCACGCTCACGCTGCCATCTGAAAACACCAGCACATCGGGTGCGGTCGTCGCGTTGGCGCCTGCCACATGGACGGTCTCCACTTTACCGTCCACCGTCCGCGTCAGGATCAGCGTCGCGTTATTGCGACTCAGCGTGTAATCGGAGAGCTGACCTTCGACATAAATGCGGTCCGCTCCGCCTCCCGTATTCAGAACATAGCTCGCCCCGGGGCGGACAAAAACGGCATCGATCAATGAGGAGCCGAGAAACTGGATGTCCTGACCATCCAACGCCAATCCACCATATGTCACAATGAAATCGATAAACGCGAGGCCATCACCTCCGTTCTTCATCATGATGTATTTAGAGGTCGTCATTGAAATCCAGGTCGGTTAAGATCGTTATATTAAATTAACAATCGTTAAATAAAATATTTGATTTATACTTCGACTTCAGCTCTCTCGGACGCACCGAATTCCGCAAAATTGTAGAGACAGTCATTTACATACATTGACTTTACATTTCAGGAAATAGACCATTATTTCCGTCGCGCTTGTCAATAAGCGCAATCACCGCCACGCTAAGGGTGGGTTGCGGCGCTTTCGGAAAGCGGCAGGAAGCTGATTAGCGGGGGTGTCATCGTCAGATCGGCGAACCAAGCTGCCGCGATGGGCTCCAGCACCGGCGACCCAGCTTGTTCTACAGGTCGCGCTCCGCCAGCCAGCGGGCAATGAAATCGGCGATCAGATGATTGTTGGTCTCAGTCGGGAAACCATGGGTGTTGCCGACGAAGCCATGCGCATCGAGGGGGACGAGATCGACCGAGACGCCCGCTTTCTCCAGAAACTGCGCGGTGCAGTGGTCATAGCCGGCATGATAGGACGCCCCGCCGACCAGCACGATCACCGGCACCTGCGCCAGATTGACCAGTCGGGGCATTTTGCCTGCCACCGTCCAGCAGCCCACCTTGTGGCCATCCTCCGGCGGCAGTTGGGTGAGCGGCCCGAAGTCGCGCAGGTGCGTGACCGGCGGATCGAAGCGCAGGCCAGCATAGGTGATGCCGAAGGGCCGCGCGACCGGATCGCCCGGCGCGCCCATGGGCGGGGCGTTGTAAAAAGGCGGGCCATTCGGTTCGGCGGCGACGATGGCTTTGACGAGGCCGGGCCGGGCATCGGCGATCTGCCAGCCTGTCGTCCCCGCCCGCGAGTGGGTGACGAGAATGGCGGGGCCGATCCGGTCCAGCAGCGCTGCGCCCGCATCCCGGTCCAGCCGGTCGACATAGAGGCTGACCGCCAGGGCATCGCCGGGCGCGCCGAAGGGTACCTCGATGGTCGATTGCCGCGCGCTTCGCATATAAGCGGCGGCAGGGTCGTCAGGGGCGTTCGTGCCGGGCAGATGCGCCGGCTTGCTGGTCGGCGGAGGCGGTGCCGCCTGCCCTTCCCGCGCGGGAAGTCCGGCGGGAGGCATCAGCTTGCGCCCGTCGACCGCCTCATAATGCGGTGAGCGGCCGAGCGTCGGGCGATCGACCACATAGACGGCATAGCCCTTGCGCAGAAACAGCGTCGCCCAGCCCTCGCGGCCGTCGGGCGTACTCCAGAAGCTCGCCCCACTGGACGCCCCACCATGAAAGAACACCAAGGGATAGGGATGCGTCTGCTGCGCCGGGATCTGATATTCGACATACATGGCGCCGGCGATCACCGGCCCGTCCCGCGTCTGCGCCTCATGCCCGCCGACGAAAAAATTGCCTTGCCGCGCAATGACGAGCGGCTGCGTTGCAGCGGCGCTCTCCTGCGCGGGCGCAGCAGAAAGCGGCAGCGCCGCCAGCAGACAGGCGAGCAGTGGCAGGCGGACGGACGGCATACTCGCTCAGCGCCGAAGATAGACAGTGAGGTAGGTGATGCCGATAGCTGCGGCTATGCCGACAAGCGCGGCGAGGCCGTGCCGCGCGGGCACCATGCGCGAACCCTGCGCGGCGGTTGAACCGCCGGGCGGACCTGCGCTCCACGCCAGCATCGGACGATAGCGATGGAGATAGCCGAATGACATGACCGCGTTCAGCCCGATAATGACCGCCGCCACACCCATGCCGAACGGACGGCCATGCGATGCCGTGACAAAGGCAATCATCAACGTAATCGGCCAGGCGGCGACAACTGCCAGCGCCGCGAACAGATCGAGCAGCAGGGCCAGGCCAATGGTGACTTCCAGCGCCTTGACCAGCGCCATCACCCCGGACTCTGCCAGCGCGGGCACGAGACCCGGCCCCGGCTGGATCGACCGGTCCAGATAGAATTCCAGCCAGTAGTTCAGCCCGTGGAACAGGAACCAGCCGCCATAGAGAAACTGGCAGGCATAGACGACGCTGCCGAAGGTCGTGCGTTCGCCGGTCGGCGAAGCGACTGTGCTGGGTGCCATGGCGGATCGCCTCCGGTGCAACTGACGGACCGGACGAAGCCCTTGGGCTTCGTCCGGGCGCCCCCCTCAGCCGTTAGAACTTCTTCGAGAGCTGGAACGAGATGTACCGGCCCATCGAGCTGGAATAGCTGGAGTCGAACCGGATCGGCGTGGCGCCGCCCGCATTCACCACCAGCGGCGGATCGGCATCGAACACGTTGAGCACGTTCAGCGATGCCGCCAGACCATTGGTGATCATCGATCCGGTTTCGCCGAAATTGTAGCGCAGGCTGAGGTCCACCGTCGTGATCGGATCGATGTTCTGATACTGATCGGGCACGGCTGCCGGCAGGAAGTCGCGCGTGATCGTGCGCGAATTCACATAGTTGAGGAACACGGTGCCGGAGAAGCCGCCGATGTCCACGCCCGCTTCCACCTTGCCGGTGAAGCGCGCCGGATAGCCGAAGTGGTTCACCTCATCCTTGAGCGCAACGCCGGGCACCGGCGAGGTCTTGTAGTGGAGGACATAGTTAGCCCGCGCGCCGAAGCGGAAATCGATGCCATTGCCATAGAGTGTATAATCGAGCGAGACGTCGAAGCCGTCCGTCTCCACCACGCCGCTATTATTGCGGCGCGCGTCGACAATGGCGATGACGGTGGTCGGGTCGACCAGGCCCAGCACCGGCAATTGCGGATCGGCCGTGATCTGGTTCCAGTAAGCGACATATTGGGCCAGCGTCTGGTTGGTCTTGTTCGGGAAGTAGACCGGGTTGAACACGATGAAATCGTCATAGGCGCCTGAGTTCAGCACGGCGCCGATGGGGGCGTTGTAGGCGGCCGTGTCGACCTTATCCTTGTAGACGATATTGTAGTAGGTCAGGCTGAAGTTGAAGCCCTTGGCCAGCTCCGGCGTCAGGTCCATGCCCAGCGACCAGGTGGTGGCTGTCTCCGGCTTCAGGTCCGGATTGCCGCCAATCGGATAGACATATTGGAACGAGCCCGCAGCGGGCGATAGGCCCACAGCCGAGCCGCTGCCGGTGCGCGGCAGGAAGCCGGCGGTGGCATATTTGTTGACGTCCACGAGCGAAGGCGCACGGAACGACGTGCCATAGCTGCCGCGGAACTGGATGCCGGACGCCGGGGCGTAAGTCACACCGAAGCGCGGATTGGTCGTCGAGCCGACGTCGCTATACCGATCGTAGCGGACGGCGGCATTGAACTCGAGCTTCTCCAGACCCGGCCGGGCATTATCCGGACCGAACAGCGGCACATAGGCTTCTGCATAGACGGAACGCACGTCGCGCTCGTTAGAGGTCGGCACGCCGGCGAAGGTATCGACATTCGCAGTGCGCGTGTTGGAGAGCTGGCCGTTGCCGAACAGATAGTCGAAACGGATCTCGCCACCGACCGAGACGCGCACGTCACCGCCCGGCAGGCGGAAGAGTGAGCCGCCGATATTGGCCGAGCCGCCATAGCTGCGATTAAACACTTCAAGTTCGGTCTGCGCGCGGAAGAGCGCCAGAGTCGCCTCGGAGTTACAATCGAACTGCTGCCCATCGCAGAACGGGTTGAAGAACGGCACGCTCGCCGGCTTGGTGGTGCCCGCCACAGTGGCGCCCAGCGCCCGATTGAGGCCGTTGGTATTGAGCTGGTTGGTCGCCAGGCTGTAGCCCTTGTTCTCGCTGTAATAAGCGGTGACGTTGGCGTTCCAGCTGTTGCTCAGCTTCATTTCCAGCCCGCCCGAAAGCGACCATATCTGCTCATAGCCTGTGATCGTTTGCGGCCCCAGGTCCTCAAGGAAGCTGTAGGGCACGCTCAGCGTCCCGTTGGCCGGGCAATTGAGCGTGGCACTATCGTCCACCTTGCCCGCCGCGCACGGGCTGAACGGGTTGGTGCTCGGCACCGAGAGCGTCGCTGTCGAGGCGATGCCGCGGTTGGTAAGTTCACGCCGCGAGAACAGGCCGTCGGCCACGAACGTCACGTTATCGTCGAAATCCTGGCGGAAGGTGCCGACCACCGTATGCCGCTTGCCGGAAGGAATGGCATCGGCGCCGATCCATGCATTCTCGCGATTGGGCGTCGCCGTCAGCTTGCCCAGCGTCACGTTCGTGCCATTCTGCCCGGCGGGAATACCATAGAAGCTCGACCCGAACTGAACGTTGCCGGGATTGGTGAGCACCGGGTTGGGCGCGCCGCCATAAGGCGAGAGGTCGCTGTTATACAGGTTCGGCCGGTCGGCGGCTTCCAGCGCGGTGCGGTTCTGATACTCGTAGGCGAGGAAGAAGCCGCCGCTGGACCAGCGCCGCCCGAAGGCGATCGAGCCGATATACTCCTCGACGGAGTCGGCAAAACCGGCGCGGGCCTGCACCTCGAACACATTGTCAGGCCGGCGCATGATGAAGTTGACGACACCGCCGACCGCATCCGACCCGTAAATGGCCGAGCCGCCGTCCGCGACCACTTCGATGCGCTCCAGCGCGATGGCGGGGATGTTATCGGCATCGAAGAGCTGGCCATTGGCGCCCTGCGGGGCGACACGGTGGCCGTTCACCAGGCTGAGCGTCGAGGCCGTGCCCAGACCGCGCAAGTTAATCGACTTCGCGGCGAAGGAATTGAGCGAGGTGTTCTGGATGATCGATCCGCCCTGCTGCTCGTTATTGCCGCCGAAGTTGACGATCTGGGGGAGCTTGCGCAGGGCATCGTTGGTGGTGCTGACGCCGAGCTTCTCGATCTCCTCGCGACCGACCGGGATGACCGGCGAACCGACCGGCGCGACACCCTTGATGCGCGTGCCGGTCACGATAATCGCGGCATCCGCGGCATCCGTAGAGCTGCCCTGCTGCGGCGATGCATCCT
The DNA here is from genome assembly GCF_025961775.1 of Sphingobium sp. B12D2B. Lineage (NCBI taxonomy): Bacteria > Pseudomonadati > Pseudomonadota > Alphaproteobacteria > Sphingomonadales > Sphingobiaceae > Sphingobium > Sphingobium sp. B12D2B. Next base: position 1,497,568 of record NZ_JAOQOH010000001.1, on the reverse strand, counting down.
GCTGCGCCATGGCGGGCGCTGCGCCGAGCGCCGCCAACACCAGAGCCGAAGCGGAGACCGCCAGTTTCAGACCCGTCCGTTCGCGGACAGAAAAATTCCGTGCCTTCATCTCATCTCCCTCCCCTTGCTCCCGATCATGGCCGGGATGCCTGAGCGACTGGCACCTCGCCAGACCGCCGAATTCATCGGTATATTAAATGTTATTTGATTTTGTATAACTATATTGAGCCTTGTCGTCAAGGCGATCGTCGCGCGCCCAAGGCGGCGCAGCGCGCGGCTTTGCGCGCAGCATCGGGCGGTAATGCTGGAAATAGGCGAGCATCAGCAGCACGTTTACGCCCAATTCGGTCGGCCCGGTGAGCAGGCCACTAAGCCGCGCAGTGATGAAGGTGTTGAGATAGAACACCGTCATGCTCGTCGGCACTTCCAGCACGAGGGCCAGCGGAACGAAACGGTTGCTCAGCAGCATTACGCCGACAATGCCCTCCAGCACCTTGACCGCCGGGAAAATGCCGGTCGCAAAGAGCGAGGCAAGGAACGGCCCCGCAATCGGATGCATGGGCGCCCCGGAGGGTTGCATGTCCGTGAACCAGAAGCGCAGGCACGACCAGAGCAGATGCCCACCAAAGTAGATGCGCATCACATCGGTCGCCTGATCAATCGTCCGCCAGTCCGCATGGCGGCGCGTGTTCGCCCAGGCCACCGCAACACCGGCCACCATCGGCAGGCCGAAGAAGATGAAGGAATCAAAGCTCAGCAGATTGAACGAGAAGCCTGCGATACAGATCAGTATCGCCGCGACGATCTTTGCCTGGTGCCCCATCGATGCATCCCCTCCAGCGCAGGATCAGGCAGGGGGCACTTCGTACCCCTCACGCCTTCAGCGCTGATGGTCATGCTAGGGCCATCCCCCGCATCGTGTCAACATTTTGAATTTAGTTTTGACTAACGATCTTATTTGTTCGGCGGCGGTAGGTCGCCCAGCAGCGGTGCCAGCGGAACGCGCGCATACATCACCTGCCCTGCCCCGCCCGCCGGCCAGCCTGTCCAGGCGGCGTGAAACGCGTCTCTCCCCGCGCCCAGACTGCTGATGAAGTCCCCGCCCGCCGAATAATCCTTTGCCAGCGCGTCCGGCACGCGCGAGGAGGCGGGCGAGACGCGCCGCACCGGCCCGAAGCGCTCACCATCGGTAGACGCCGCGATATAGAGGTCATAGCTGCCGTCGGCATGATAGCCCCGCCAGAGCAGCCCCAGCACGCCTCCGGGCGTATAGGCCAGCGCCGGCCGCGATGACCGCACCACACCTTCAGGCGCGGCCGGGCCATCCAATGTCTGCCAGTGGGCGCCGCCATCCCGCGTGATGCGCACCGCTGGCGTCCCCGCCTTGTCGGACGCCAGCGCGAGCGCATATTGCCCAGCATGGGCCGGATGCGCGGCGATCGGCGGATAATGGACCAGCCGGTCGAAATACTCGACCTGTGTGACGAGGTGCCGCTGCACCGTCGCTCCGCCATCCGCGCTGGTGGCGAAGACCACGCACAAGCACTTGACGCCATCGACCGGCACGGCTTCCGCCAGATAGCTGTAGGCAAGCGTACCGTGGGCGACGACATAATGCCCGTCCCAGCGCTGCGGCCAGCCGGGCGCACCAAAGGCGCGGATCGGCCCCCAGCTTTTGCCGCGATCCTTCGAGACGGTGTAGAAGCGCTGCGAGCGCAGCGCCTCGCCCGGCGGGGCCGGATAGCCGCCGGAGAGGATGATTTCCCCGCTCACCGCGTCGATCACGCCGCGCCCCCCGTCCCATGGCACATGCGTCGCTTCGGCCGGGACCGTGGCATTGGCCTCGAACCGCGCCTCTTCCCCCGTCGCGATGCCGCTGGAGATCGGGGACCAATTATGGCCCCAGTCGGTCGAAAGGCGCATGACTACCCGCCCTGACGCATGCTCGCCCTCCGGCGCGTTCTGCGGCAGCACGCCCGCCAGCGTCGCGCCGATCAGCAGCTCGCCCTGCGGACCAATGTCCACATAAGGCGAGTTGCACACGGGCGTGTCGGCCATCGTCCAGACCAGCGGCTGGGTATCGAAGCTGCGCCCACCGTCCTTGGACAGCGAAAGGTGGCACTGCATGCCCCGCTCGCCGGCGGGTTCGCCAGGCCTTGTCATGGCCAGATCCCGCCAGATGACCGCGACGCGCTGCGGGTTCGCGGGGTCGACTGCGATTTCCGGCACTGAGGCGGAAAAGGCCGCGCCGCCGGTGCTGAGTTGCTGGACCATCGGCATCTCCGCCTCCGGTCGTGCCCCCGCAGGATGACAGCCCGCCACCAGTGCCACTGCTCCTAAGCCAGCAAGCGCCCGCACCCCGCCCTTACCCTGCGCCAGACCGACCATATCCACTCTCCCTCGACCAGCAAAAAGACCGATTTGGACGGCCCCTTTACAATCGATTGTATTCATGTGAGTCTAACAATTCCAGATGCCAATTTGCGATGCGGCACAAAAATCAGACTAAATGAGAGGTTTATATGGGAGAATCATTCGCCAAACGCCCGGCGTACAGCCTGTGGTCGCGACTAGTGGCGCTTACGGGCGCATCGGTGGTCGCGCTGGCCTTCCCCGCCGCCGCACCGGCCCAAACGGCTGACAAGGCGGACAGCAATCCAGTGAAGATCGATGCCGACGGCACAGTGCATGTGCCCGCGATGAGCGTACCGGTGTCCAGTTTCCTGACCGATGAAGCCAAGGCCTATCTGGCCGAGCATCTGCACGACATGCAGGACCGTGAATCGAAGACGCTGCCGGAAAATGGCGTCCCCTTCTTCATGAAGCCCTATATGGCCTCGGCCAAGGCGATGTTCCCGCTGGTCCGGCAGGAAACGACCATCGCAGGCGTGCCCGCCATCACCTACACGCCTACGCAAGGGGTCAAGCCGCAGAACCAGAAGCGCATTCTGCTCAACCTGCATGGCGGCGGCTTCGGCGGCTGCTACCCCGGTTGCGCCGAACTGGAATCGATGCCGATCGCCTCGCTCGGTGGCTATAAGGTCATCACCATCGATTATCGCCAGGCGCCGCAATATCGTTTCCCAGCCGCGAGCGAAGATGTCGCCAGCGTCTATCGCGAACTGCTCAAGACCTACAAACCGGCCGATATCGGCATCTATGGCTGCTCGGCGGGCGGCATGCTGGTCGGCATGGCCATGGCCTGGTTCGACAAGGAGAAACTCCCCATGCCCGGCGCCATCGGCATTTTCTGTGCCGGCATGACGCTGGAGAAAGGCCCCGGCTTCGGCGGCGACGCGCATTATACCACCGCCGCCATCGGCGAGGCGAACCCGCCGGCGGAACCGCCGCCGCCGCTCGGCAAAGGTCTTCCCCCGCTGCAGTATCTCGAGAAGGTCGACATCAAGGACCCGCTGGCCGCACCGGCCAACTCGCTCGAACTGCTGGCCAAATTCCCGCCGACGCTGTTCATCACCGGCACGCGGGCCTTTGAACTGAGCTCCGCAGTCTACTCACATGGCCAGATGGTGAAGGCCGGCGCCGATGCCGATCTGCATGTGTGGGACGGCCTGTTCCACGGCTTCTTCTACAATCCGGTCATCCCGGAATCGCAGGATGCTTACGAGGTTATCGTCAACTTCTTCGACAAGAAGCTCGGCAAGTAGCGGGTGGAATGCGGCGCAGCGGTCTCCCATCTGCGCCGCATGTCAGTAAGGAGCCGGCGGCGGGCCAGCCTCCATGCCGGCGCCCACCCAGTCGAACCGGTCGTCATGATCCTTGGCGATGGGCACCGGCGCAAAGCTGCTGGCAGAGTTGATGTCCCCCCGGCCCGTATAGCGTATCTGCACCGGGAACGGATAGGTTGGGCGGCGGCGGACTGTGCCATCCTCCAGAATGGCAGCGCCTTCCACAGCACCGGGCGCCGCGCCCCGCTCTACCCAATCGACCATCGGCCCGAGCAGGTCGTGCTGGTAGGCGACATAGCCGCCCGCGCAGTGATAGACGCCGGGGAACATGTAGACCCGCATGAACGGATCGGTCCCGGCAAAGCCGCCCATCGCGTCCCGGACGCGCTGATAGTAGTCCGGCAGCAGCCATGATCCTGCGGCATTGTCCGCCTCGCCCTGCCACATGATCAGCTTGCCACCGCGCGCCTTGAATGCCGCGAGATCGGGATTGCTGGCGTTATAATAGCCGCCCTTGTCGATCAGATCGGCCAGGGCGGCCGCATCGGGCTTCCATGTGCGCCAGTCGAAATCCTGATGGGTTTCGCCATTGTAGATCATGAACTTGATCTGGTTCGCCGCCAATTGATAGCCGTCGGCCACGAAACTGCCCGGCCCGGTCCACAGCAATTCGGACCCGTAAGGCTCGCCGCCAAAGAACAACGGCCGGCCCTGTGCATCCCTCGGCCCTTCGTAAAGCCGATGCATCGTCTCGGCCTGCTGCGCCGTCACGCAATCGGCCCGCTGCCCCGGCTTGCAGACGAGCGTGCGCGGATCGAACCGACAGCGACGGGGATTGTCGATCTGGCCATCCTTGAGGCCATCAAGGCCATCGCACGCCGCCATCACTGCCCGATGAAGCAATTGGGTGGATTGCGGCGTGAGAATGGGTTGGCCATCCGCGCTCCTGGCCACCTGAGACTCATGGATGATGCGGACGACGCCCGGCGTGATCCACAGAGCGGGCGCGCCTGCGATGATGCCGTCGAAATCATCAGGATAGCGCTGCGCTTCCATCATGGCTTCGCGCCCGCCATTGGAGCAGCCCATGAAGTAGGAGTAAGCCGGCTTGCGTCCATAGAAGCGGGCGATGATCTCCTTGGCGACACGCGCCGTCACATGCGCCGCGCGATAAGCAAAATCGGCCCGCAATTGCGGGGCATGAGCCGCCCAGAGCGTATCGCGCGCGTCCGGCCCGACATGGCCGCTATTGTTGAAGCTCACGGCAAATGCGCCGCTGAAGGCCGTCTGATTATCGCAGGACGGCGACACCGTCTGGTAGATCACGCCACAGGCCCCGCCACAGCCACCCTGCAGGTAGCGACCGGTGTAGGTTTCCGTCGGTAGATGCAGCTCAAACTGGATCTGCGGCGCGATCATGCCCCTGATCCGGCAGAATGCCACGCCATTGTCACGCGTCTCCAGCGTTGCGCTGCTGATCCGCGCCGGCGCGTCCTTAATGGCCAGCAGATCCTCGGTGGGCAAGGCGTCGCAGGCCATGACCGGCATCACGACCGGCCGCTCGGGCAGCGGTGTGAAATGGACCGGCGGCATCGGGGATTTCGCGGGCTGAGACTGAAGCGACGCGCTGCTGACACAAGCGAGCATGACGCCCACCGCGAGTCGTGCCAGCCTCTTGATCCAACTTGTCCGCATAAGCTTTCCCCCTCTCCGCTACCTTCGCGTTCAACGCGGTTTTATGGTCTGATCCGCTTCGTCGGCCTCGCCGTGATAATGTCGGTCGATGAGGTCGAGCAACACGGGTTCGGGCTCGCCGATCGGCGCCGCGCCTTCCGCACCGAAGCGCAGCGCGACATGGGCCGGCACGCCATGAGCCGGCCATTGCGGCAGACCGGCTCCGTTGGGATTGCCGGTGCGCGCGAAGTTCAGCCAGTATCCGCTCAGCAGCCGATGGATCATCTGCTCCTCGGCATCGAGCGTCCGCCCTGCGGGCTGATAATTGCCGAAGATATAGGCCAGCTCCGCGCCATGATGGGCCGTGCGCGGGCGGCCGGCCGGTTGGGGCGGCGCATAATCGAAGACATAGCGATAGACTGGCGCCCGGCCGGTCTTCGTCTGCAGGCCAGACCACATCGCGGCGGTGAAATTCCCCCACTCGACATTGGTCAGACGCCAGCGGGCATCGGTGGGATCGGCCTCCCCATCTGCACCGATGGCGGTAGCGATGGCCGGTGCCAGCGGACCATATTCGGCCTGCAGGCCCGCATTCAGCGCCTCCCGGCTGATCTCGGGCGGGCGCCCGAATTCCTGCGTGGTGCCACCGATAATCATCGGCACATCATTCTGCGCCCCGGCCAGATAAATCTCGCGCACGCTGCGCGGCAGCAGCCAGCCGTCGACATTTGGCTCATATTTCTGATCGTCCGGGATCAGCAGCTTGTCCGTGGGCAGCTTGCGCAAGGCCGCAAGGCTGGTCACGCCGCGTTCCGCCATGAACGCTTCGCCCAGGCTCTCGGCCTTGCGCAGCGGCAGGGCCGCGCGCACGCCGAAGGACGAACCGGATTCGCCGATGGCCTTGGCAAACAGCCCCTTGGCAAGCGGCGAGGCGGTGAGGATGTTCACTGTCTCGGAGCCGGAGGACTGGCCTAACACCGTCACATTCTGCGGATCGCCCCCGAAGGCGGCGATATTCTCCTGCACCCAGCGCAGCGCGGCAACGGCATCGAGAACCCCGTAATTGCCCGAGGCCCCATGGGGCGATTCAGCGCTCAACTCCGACGTCGCGAGGAAGCCGAGCGCGCCGACCCGATAGCCAAAGCTCACCAGCACCACACCCTGCTGCGCCAGCGCGCGTCCATTGAAGATCGGCAGCGCAGTCGATCCACCGCGAAAGCCGCCGCCATAGATCCACACCATCACGGGGCGCTTGGCCTGCGCGCCCATCTGCGGCGTCCAGACATTGAGATAAAGGCAATCCTCGGACGTATCCTTGCGCGCCGGCAGCCCACCGGGGCAGGCTGGCGCAAAGGTCGTCGCCTGCCGGGGTCGGGTCCAGCCCGCCGGCTCTGCAGGCGGCCGCCAACGCAGCTCGCCGGTCGGCGCAGCTGCATAGGGCACGCCCTTGAACACCAGCACGTCATCATCGCGCGTACCGACGACGGGACCATAGGTCGTCGCGGCGCGCGGGGCCTCCGCCGAGCCCCCCTGCGCCTGAGCTGAAGTGGGCGCTGCCACGAGCGTAGCTGCCATCGTCAGGGCTGCCAGCAAGCGGCCTCTCCCGGCGGTCTTCCTCATGCGATCAACCATTGGCACGGCCCCCGCTCGCGCAATCATGGGTCGCGAAGAAGTCGAGCGTCTGCGGCAGATAGCGCACCCAGGCATCGCCATGCGTGCCCTCGGGAATCAGTTCCATCCGCGCATCGATGCCGGCAGCTTTCAGGCGCTCCGTCAGCGTCTGCGTGTCGGATGCGTTCGCGCGATCATCCTTGCCGCCATGCACCAGCAGCACGCTGGAGATGGGCTTCAGCTGCTCGACCGGATAGTCCGGCCAGGGCGGCCCGCCGCTCGCGGAGATGGCGCACCAACGCTGCGGATCGGTCTGCGCGAAATGCAGGACCCCGGTCATGCCCATGGAATTGCCCATCAGATACACGCGGCGCGGATCGATATTATAATCCGCCATCGCCTTGGCCACCACGTTGCGCACATCCGCCTCGGCCAGCGCGGATTGCTGCTCCGGCGTCATCGTCGCTTTCTTCCCCATGTCGGGCAGCGCCGAGGGGAGCGGAAGATTGGCGCCATAATCGGCCATGCCATTATAGCCATTGGGCGAGACCACCACGAAGCCATGCTTTTCCGCCTCCCGCTGAAGCGCCCCCCCGGCATCGTCAAAGGGGCCATCAGCCGTGTTGCCGTAGCCATGCAGGATGAGCACCATCGGCCAGTGCCGGTCTGCGCGCCAGTTTGATGGCAGAAAGACCCGGTACGCGATCTCCTCACCCTTGGCCTGCGGCATGGCATAAGTGAGCTTGAGATCGCCGGTCTGTACCGTGCTCGCATTCGCCGCGGCCGAATTGTTCTGCGCATCCGGCGCGGCCCCGTTGCACCCGGCCAGCAGCAAGCCCAGAGCACCGAGCGCGAAAAGCGCCTTGCCCCCGGAAAACCGCGCAGCTAGCTTGGCGTCAGGCCTTTGAAATGGGGGCATCATCGCTCTCCTCAATCCTCATCTTGCAATCCATTGCGAATCATCTTTATTCATGATCGTATAACAAAGCGAGATCGGCACCAGCGTTCTTCTGGATAAATTGACCGACCGCTAACCGGACAGGAGACGCGCCATGCCCAATCGCTCTATTTCGCTCTGGGCTTTCACGGCGGCGCTGGCCGGCCTGCTGTTCGGTTTCGACACCGCAGTGATTTCAGGCGCGGAAATGGCCATTCAGCGGACCTGGTCGATGGGCAGCGCGATGCACGGGCTCGCCATATCCTCTGCCCTGTGGGGCACGGTGGTCGGCGCCCTGTTCGGCGCGATCCCCAGCGATCGCTATGGCCGCAAGCCGACGCTGATCTGGATCGGCATCCTCTATCTGGTCTCCGCCATCGGATCGGCACTGGCGTGGGACCCGTGGTCGTTCATGGCCTTCCGCATTATCGGCGGCCTCGCCATCGGCGCTTCCTCGATCGCCGCGCCCGCCTATATTTCGGAGATTGCCCCGCCGGCCTGGCGCGGCCGGCTGGGTATCCTATTCCAGACGATGATCGTGCTGGGCATTCTCATCGCCTATGTCTCCAACGCGCTGATCAGCGGCGCACACCCGGCGGACTGGCGGATCATGCTCGCCATCCCGGCCATCCCCGCTGCGCTCTTCCTCCTCGCCACCGTCGTGCTGCCGGAGAGCCCGCGCTGGCTGCTGCTGCACAAGGGCAATGAAGCCGAGGCGCGGCGCGTGCTGACCATGGCCGGCGGCGATATCGAGGCGATCCGCGCCACAGCCGACCCCGCTGGCGAAAGCCGGATGACGCTGCGCCGCTTCTTCGACGGGCATCTGCGCCGCCCGATCATGCTCGCCTTCCTGGTCGCCTTCTTCAACCAGCTCTCCGGCATCAACGCGATCATCTATTATGCACCCCGCATCTTCGGCCTGACCGGCGCGGAGGCGAGCGCCACGCTATACGCCACGGTGGGCGTCGGCGTAGTAAATCTGGTCTTCACGCTCGTCGGCATGGCGTTGATCGACAGTGCCGGGCGCCGGAAGCTGATGCTGATCGGCTCGGTCGGCTACATCGTCTCGCTGGCCATGGTCGCTTATGGCTTTGCGAGCGCGCATTATACGCTGGTGCCGGTCTTCATCTTCCTGTTCATCGCCGCCCATGCCATCGGCCAGGGCGCGATCATCTGGGTCTACATCTCGGAAATCTTCCCGAACAATGCCCGCGCCACGGGTCAGGCGCTCGGCACCGGCACGCATTGGGTGCTCGCCGCCGCCCTCACACTGATCATGCCTGCCGTGCTCGCCAGCGTCGCGCCGGTATGGATCTTCGGCTTCTTCGCCTTCATGATGGTGCTGCAGCTGCTCTTCACCCTGTTCATGATGGTCGAGACGCGCGGCCGCTCGCTGGAGGAGCTGTCGTCGGATCTGGCGAGCGAGCCCGCCCAGCCCTGACCGCCGGGCTACTTGCCGATCAGCCCGACGAACAGATAGAAATTATAGGCCTGCAGCGCGATGGCGAACCAGCCGAACGCATAGAAGGCGATCCGCAGCCAGCGCCGGCTCTTGGACCGGGCGTCGCGGGGCGATGTGGTCTGCACGGTCATAGCCCGGCCTCCTTCGGCGTCGCTTTCCAGGCAAGCATGGGACGATAATAGTCAAGGTAGCACCAGATCAGCCACAGATGGATCAGCAGCACGCACAGGCCGCCGATGATCATGTCGCCAATGGCGGCGAGCACCTGCGCATTGGTCACCGTGCCCTGTATCCAGCCCCAGATATCATCGAGGATCAGCGCATCGAGCATGAAGGTGCCGAAAATCACCGGGAAGGCGACCACCAGCATCAGCGGGACGCCCCGGTTGAAAACCAGCGACAGGCCCAGCAGGATTTCGACCACCTTGGCCATCTGGAACATCCAGCCGGTCCGGATCATCTCGGTGATGACCACATGTTTCATCGGTGCATCGAGCGGCATGTAGATGCTCGGCAGCGGCATGAAGCCGAAGAACCAGTTGAGGCCGCTCAGCAGGCTGAAGATGCCGAGCAGCATCCGCGCAGAAACCACCATTGGCTTGAACATACCATCTTCTCCCGCTCCGCGACCCCACCCGAATTGCGCCGATTCGAGTTGACAGCGCCTTTGTAACGCGCATGAATTGCTAGGCAATCATGTATTAGGATTTCGCATGACGCCGCAGACTCTGGGCCGGATGACGATCAGTCGTGTCATGGAAATGGAGTCGGCCATGCCGCTCGCGATGATCTTTCCGCAGGTGACGGCGGACGATCTCGCCGGCCTTGCCCAATGGTATCGCGATGACAGCCTGACCGGCGACCCGGCGACCTCCCTCGTCACGCTCAGCATGCACAGCTTCGTCGTCCAGCTCGATGGCCAGAACATCCTGATCGACAGCTGCAACGGCAATTGCAAGACGCGCAGTGTGCCCGACATCCACATGCTCGACACGCCCTATCTCGAGAATCTGGCGAAGCTCGGCCTGCGCCCGCAGGATATTCACATGGTGCTCTGCACGCATCTCCACATGGACCATGTCGGCTGGAACACCCGGCTGGAGAATGGCCGCTGGGTGCCGACCTTCCCCAATGCGCGCTACATCTTCGGCAAGCGCGATTATGATCATTGGTCCACCCAGCAGGATATTCCGCCCCATCGCGAAGCCTATGAGGATTCGGTGCTGCCGGTGGTGGAAGCCGGGCTGGCCGACATCGTCGATACCGACGATCCACGCGCGGCGTTCAAGGAGATTGGCGATGGCGTGTGGCTGGAGCCCGCCTATGGCCACTCGCCGGGCAGTTGCCTCGTCCACGCGCAGGGCGGCGGCGCGGCGGCGACATTCTGGGGCGATGTGATCCACCACCCTGTCCAGCTCCTGCGGCCCGACCTGCCGCTGATGTTCGATGACGATGGCGATGCCGCCGCGCAGGTGCGCCAGTCGCTGCTCGCACGGCTGGCGGATACCGATACATTATGCTGCCCCGCGCATTTCAGGGGCAACTCCGTCGGTCATGTTCGCAGTGATGGCGACGCCTATCGCTACGATTTCGTCGGCTGATCCGCCTGCTCCGCCTAGGCAGCCGGCGGTTTCATCGCGGCAATCCGGAACCGCCGGACCGAGACCAGGTCCAGCACGCCCGCCGCGACATAGGGATCAGCCTGCGCCGCCGCCTGCGCCGCGTCGAGATCGGCAGCCTCAATGATGACGACGCTGCCGATGGGGCGGTCATCCTCGTCCAGCAAGGGGCCGGTCAGCGGCATGGCTGGCCCGAACCCCTTGCGATAGGCGATATGCTCGGGCCGCTTGGCCTCGCGAAGCTCGGCAGCGCCAAGCTCGCGATACTCGACCAGAAAATGCGCCATCAAGCTGCTGCGCCCACCGGCTGGAGATCATCGCCGAGCGGCTGGATATCCTGCCACTTCTGCGTCGGCTCGAAGTTGAACGTCTCGGCCGTGATCTGGCCCCAGTCGAACTGCCCCTGATCAGCCTCGGGCATCTCGCCGGTCTCCGCCAGCCGCCGCGCCGCCTTCAGCATCATGCGCCGGAACGCCACGACAGCCATGTCCGAGCGCCCGAGATGCTCTTTCGAGCGGTCGGCGATCTTGCCCATCGTCTCGCTCACGGCATGATCCTGCAGCGCCACGCCGATGATGCCGGACATGTTCTGCGTCCGCATCATCTCGCGGTCCTGATTGTACCAGACCGACATGCCGTTGGTCTTGAAGAACTGTTCGTCATGCGGCGTGTTCGCCTCGCCCATGCGGTGCTCGCGGTCGATGGTCTGGCCGGGATCGTAGAAGAACTGGATGTGCCAGGTCGTGTAGTCGTCACGCGGCACGAAGGCATTGACCAGCCGGCGATTGCGGCGGAATTCCGGCGCCTTGGGGCCATCGGGCGGAATGAAGGTGTAGAAGGGCAGCGGCACTTGCGTCATGCGGCCCTGCTTCTGCTCGCCATCGTTGCGGACGGCGCAATAGCGCATGCCGTAGCGGGTATATTCGATCTCGAGCTTTGGCCGCAGATCCTTCTCGTGCGGCCATTTCGCCGGCTGATCCCAGGCGCTGTCGCGGTGCAGGATGCCCGCATGCGAGCTGTCGACCGCGCCTTCCAGCGCTTGCGCGTAGTTGCACTCGTAGATGACCTTGAAGGCCTCGCAGCTGCCCGGCGGCATATCGAACCAGGGGAAGTGCGGGAACACCGGCTCCTTCTCCTTCGGCCCCATATAGGTCCACACCATTCCGCCCGCGACGCGTGTGGGATAGGCCTTGACCCGCATTGCCTTGGCCAGCTTGGAATTTTCCGGCTCGGCCGGCGTGTCCACGCACTGACCGGTCACATCGAACTTCCAGCCATGGAACAGGCAGCGCAGGCCGCACTCGCCGTTCACGCCCAGCGCCAGCGAGCTGCCGCGATGCGGGCAATGCTCATCCAGCAGGCCGATCCGCCCCTCGCTGTCCATGAAGGCGACCAGCTCTTCGCCAAGCAGCTTGATGCGCACCGGCTTGCCGTCTGCCTGCAACTCCTGAGTCAGCAGGGCCGGCATCCAGAAGCGGCGCATCAACTCGCCCATCGGCGTGCCGGGACCGATCCTGCAAAGCAGCTCGTTATCTTCGTGAGAGAGCATTTGACGCACCTGACATTGTTAGACAATAAGATATAAATATCGTGGCTCGCCCGAAAAGTCACTACCCAAAAGTTGCCGGCATGCGCGCCGGCCCGATAAGGCGGGGCAGCCGCCGCACTGAACTGGAGATACTGCGTGGACCTGGACGATATTCTGCCGGTGGAGAACTTCTCGGACCTGACGATCCAGACGCTGGCCGACCGGCTACAGCGCAGCAGTGGCGCCGAACAATGCATCTACCGCGAGAGCGAGCTGGACGAACTCTGGCGGCTGATCGACATTGCCCTCAAGGCCGGCGGCGACACGCATTATGATTCCGAGCAGCTTCATCATCTGCGCGATCTGGTCCACCGCGCCCATGATCTGGTCGGCATGGAAGACCGCCCCCGGGAGGCGGCCGAAGTGCTGCGGGAAGCGTTGCTGCGGTAGAACGCCGCACCCTTAGGCCGGGAACGGCCGGCTGGCCTTGCGGGTTCTTTGGCCATGAACAGCGCCAAACTCATTCTGCTGATTCCCGCCTTCTCGCTCGCTGCCTGCGGCGGTGCGCCGACGGGAGAAAATCAGACCATCGATCCGTCCAACGCGGCCAGTCCGGCAGCGATCAACGCGGAAGGTCCAACCGAGCCTCCGGCCGCCGGCGAAGCAGGTGCGGCCAGCAATCGTGCCGCCGTGCCCGATTTCACCCCGCCGGTGCTGACACCGGAAGCGGAACGCACCGTAAAAGGCGCGCGCAACGTACTGATCTCCTTCGCGCGCGCGATCGAGCAGCGGGCTTTCGATCAGGCTTGGGCGTTGCTCGCGCCAGCGGACAAGGAAAAGTGGAGTGAGAGCGCGTTCGCGGCGCTCTTCGCCGACCTCTCCAATATCATGGTCGCAATGCCGGACGGCACGATGGAGGGGGCGGCGGGCTCCAGCTACTACACGGCGCCCGTCACGATCACCGGCAAGGATCGCGATGGGCGACCGGTGCGCATGGAAGGCGAAGCCGTGCTGCGGCGGGTCAATGATGTGGATGGCGCGACGCCAGCGCAATTGCGCTGGCATTTCCAGAACTTGACGCTCGACTGGACCCACTGAGGTAGGCGGGCGGCGCCAACCGCCCTCGCCCCGCCCTCACTTCCAGTAAACGAACCCCATCGCATTGCCCGTCCCGGCCTCGCTGCGATAGCAGGGCACATAATCGAGCACATGGCCCTCCAGCCCAAGCTGCGCCATCGCGCCGGCCACCGGCACCCAGTTCTTCATCTCGGACGTGCCGTCACGGAACGTCTCTTCGCCCATGTTGAAGACCGGATCGAAATCCTTGCTTTCCAGTGCGTTGAGAAACGTCTTGTCCACTGTTTCGTCAATGACGAAATGAGTCAGCCCGCCACTGGCGAACAGCGCGACGCGCTTGTCGCTGTCCCAACCGCGGATCGCTTCCAGCAGGGACTGGCCGAACTTGTAGCAGCGCCGCACGCTCGGCTGGTTGGGTGGGAAGAAGGTGTTCACCGTCACCATCACGCTCGGGCAGGGCCGGTCGCGCATGATGCGGCGATAGACGAAGCCCCAGGCGTGGGGCGCCTCCGGTCGCGGCAGGGCAGACATCGCCGCGACATCGAACTCGTCCGCCATTGCCTGCTCGATGATCTTGAGCGCCAGGTCCGGGCAGCCCGGATAATCCGCGCCGCCAGCGGGAATATAACCCTTGAGCGATGGCGCAATGCCCGGCGGCAGTTCGCTCAGCCGCTCCGGCGTGAACTCGTAATTGGTGATCGTGTCGCCATAATGCACCGCGAAGGCGGGGTTGAGCGTCTTGCGAAAGATCTCGTCCTGATCGTTGCCGACGATCACGGCCACGTCCACCCGTGCCTCCTCGAACAGGTCGGCCAGCGCCTCGATATTCTGCTGGCAACGCGCCTGCCGCTCGTCCCACACGGATTTAACGGTCTGCTCGCCGAGCCGCTCCCCGGCCCGTGCTTCCACTAGCTCATCGAAGGTCCAGGTGCCGCCCTTCCACGCATGCTTGTTGGCCTTGTCGGCGGGAACGCGCAGGCCCCAGCTCTCGGTTTCGGTGACCAGCATCGGGCCATGGCTCGTGCCGATACCAAGAACGATCTCTGCCATGCTCTGCTCTCCTGCCGATGCTCTTTTGTGGTCGTTACACGGACGGGCAACGTGAGGTGTTGATGTCCGCTTCATTATCGGATACCTGTTTGTATAACAATCCTGCATCGCGGGTCAATCGCGGGCAGAAGGGGCTGCGGCGCTCAATGAGCCGACGGACGCCCCGAAGATGAACGCAATGGAGGAAGGATGACGAACATGGCGAGCCAAGCAAGCGCGGACGTTGCGACGTTGGATATTGCGGGCCGTTACCCGGTCCTCGAATCCAGTGCGGATGCGATTGCGCGCATTCGGGCGCTGCTCCCGCAGATCGCGGCGGCGGATGCCGAGTCGGAGAGCGCCCGACGCCTCTCCCCGCATGTGGTCGATGCCATCCGCCAGACGGGCCTGTTCGGCATCGTCATGCCGCGCAACCTTGGCGGATCGGAGCTGGGCTTTGCCGATCTCGTGCGTGTCACGGCAGAGATCGGCACTATGTCTGGCTCGGCGGCCTGGATTTTCGGCGTACTGGCCGGGCATAGCTGGCTCATCAACCTCTTCCCCGAGCAGGCGCAGCGCGAGGTGATGGACGATCCCACCACACTCATCGGCACCGTCTTCCGCCTCGGTGGCGAGGTCGTGGAGGAAAATGGCGGCTACCGGCTGACAGGCGGCGCCGGGCGCTTCTGCTCCGGCATCGATTATGCGAGCTGGGTGATCATCGGCAATGCCGTGAAGAAGGCGGATGGCCGCATGGAGCCGCGCTTCTTCGTCCTGCCCAAGTCCGAGATCGAAATCGTCGACGACTGGTTCACCATGGGTATGCGCGCGACGGGCAGCCGCTCGATCAAGATCGACAGCGCCTTCATCCCCGCCCATCGCAGTTGCAGCCTGGCCGACATGCTGGCCGGTTCCACCCCAGGTGCGCGCGTGCATGAGGGTGCGGTCTACCGCATGCCCTTCTCCAACATCGCGCCCTTCTCCATCGTGGGCGCGCCGCTCGGCATGGCGCGGGGCATGGTGCAGCGCTTTGCGGCAGATATCGGCAAGCGCCTGGACGGTGCCGATCCGCTGGAAGTCGCCGAGCAATCCGCCACCTTCGCCCGCATCGCGGAGATTGGCGCCGAGGTCGACGCTGCCCTGGCGCTGATCCTGGAGGATGCCCGCATGGTGGATGAGGCCCGCGACCCCGCGGAAATCACGCCGCTTCTGGGCGCGCAAATCTCGCGCAACTGGGCGTGGGGCGTGCAGCGCGCGCGCCATGCCGCGAACCGGATCTTCGAGGCATCGGGCGGCAGCGCCATCTATGATGGCAGCGCCATGCAACGGCTGTTCCGCGACATGAACTCCGGCGCGCAGCACTTCGCCTTCACTTGGGACCGGGCCATGACCGGCTATGGCCGCGCCGCCGCCGGACTCAAGGCGGGGGCCTTCGCCATTCCCAAGGGGAAGTGAGACACGAGGGGCGGACGGAAGTCAGGGGAGGACGCGCATGAGGAGCGTGATCGAAAAATACGGTGTCGTCTTCTGCCGCTATTATCTCGGCGGCTTCAACCTCGTTTCCGGCCTCAACTACTTCATCCTCTTCTGGCCCCAGCCCAAGATGGGCGCGGCGGCCGGCAATGAGTTCGTGCTCGCCGCCACCGATCTCAACCTGTTCACCTATGCCAAGATCATCGAGCTGACCGCCGGCGCCTGCCTGCTGCTCAATCGCTTCGTGCCGCTTGCGCTGACGCTTCTGATGCCGGTGACGCTGATGATCTTCCTGACCAATGTGCCGTGGGTGCCCCTGCCCCACGTCCAGCTCTCGGTGACGCGCAATCTGGTCATGCACCTCATTCTGCTCGCGGCTTATGCCAACTACTTCCTGCCGCTGCTCAAGGCGAAGACTGCGCCGCAGCCGATTTGGAAGCGGCCGTCCCGGCTGATGCGGGCACTTTAAGCAGGGATCGACAGACGAATGGCGAACTTCAGCTTCAAACTCGACGGCCAGGTCGACATGATGAGTCTCAATCCGCTCGAAATGACGAATTTTGAGATGGTCGGCGCGCTCTTCGGCATTATGGGCATATTGATCACCCTGTTCCTCAGCCGAAAGGCCGCCGCACGGCAACGCCCCCATGAGTTCATTCCGCAAGAAACAGACGAAGACGCCATCGGCTAGCCGGCCACTGCGCGAGCGGACAGACCTGGCTTGAAGCGGTTTCTGTCCCTGAAGAGTGGCGGCGCGATCCTCATTGCGTCGACCGCCATGTTCATGGTCCAGCTCGATGCGTCCGTGCTGGCGGTGGCGATCCCGCAGATTTCAACCGACTTTGGCCTGCCCGCCATCGAGCTCAGCCTCGCCATCACCATCTACCTCACCATGCAGATCGCGCTGCTGCCGATCAGCGGATGGGCGGCCGAGCGCTTTGGCCCGAAGACCGTGTTCATGATCGCGACGGCAGGCTTTGCCTTCTTCTCGATCTGCTGTGCCGCCGCGCCCTCCTTCTGGCCGTTCATTGCCGCGCGCGCCCTCCAAGGAGCCACGGCCTCGCTGATGACCCCGGTGGCCCGGCTGCTGCTGTTACGGCAGACCAGCAAGGAGGAACTGGTCGATGCGATGGCGATCGTGGCGATGCCCATGCTCATCGCGCCGACGCTCGGTCCCTCGATTGGCGGATTCATCGTGCAATATGCGCGCTGGGAATTCATCTTCCTGCTGAACATCCCCGTCACCATTGCTCTGCTGCTCGCAGCATGGCGCACCATTCCGGCCAGCCCGCCCGATGCCTCTAGACGACTGGACATGGTCGGCGCCGCGCTGCTGGGCGGATCGCTCGTCTGCCTGCTCACCGGCTTCGACCGGCTGGCCAGCGGCGTCGGTCGCCCCTTGCCCTGGATGTTGCTCGCGGTCGGCACGGTCCTGTGCCTTGCCGGACTGAAGCATATTCGCACCCATCCGGACCCGGTGCTGAAGCTCGATGCCCTCAAGGATCCGAGCTTCCGGACGACGGTGATCGGCGCGGGCGCCATCGTCCGCATCCCGGCGCGCGCGATGCTCTTCGGCCTGCCGCTCATGTTCCAGATGGCCTATGGCTTCACGCCCATTCTGGCCGGCGTCATGCTCATGGCGCTCAATGGCGGCGATCTGCTTGCCAAGCTGTTCATTCGCCCCCTGTTCGACCGCTTCGGCTTCTCGGGACCGGTGATGCTTTCGAGCTTCGCAGGGCTGGCCGCGATCGCCGTGGTCGCCCTGGCCGATCAAGGCCCCTGGCTCGCTGCCCTGATCTTCGTGGCGCTGCTCGTCGCCGGACTGGCCCGCTCCGTGCTGTTTACCGGCATGACCTCGCTGACCTATGTCAGTCTGGACAAGGACACGATGACGCAGGGCAATGTGCTCGCCAGCATTTCCATGCAATTGTTCGCAGCGCTGGCGGTCTCGCTCACGGCGCTGCTGCTTGGCCTCCTGACGCAATTTACCGGCCATGCGGAGCCGGGGCTGATGGAGTATCGCGGCGCCATGCTGGCCGTCGCGCTGATCGGGTTCGTCGCGACCCTCCTCATGCGTCGGCGCATCCCGCGCCATTTGAGCCAGCTCGCCGTGCGCGACGAGGACTAAGCCGACGGCTAGAATCGCCTAACATTTTACGCTAACGATATCGGCCCACCCCCGGCGATGACAGCCTGTGAGGATATGCCGTGCTCCTGATCGATGCCCATTGCCACGTCTCGCCCCTGTGGTTCGAGCCGGTCGAAACCCTGCTCTTCCAGATGGACCGCCACAATGTCGCGCAGGCGGTGCTGACGCAGATCCTTGGGCAGTTTGACAATCGCTATCAGCGCGATTGCGTTGCGCGCTATCCGGATCGCTTCGTCAGCGTCGGCGCCATCGATCCCGCGGCGCCCGATGCGGTGCACCAACTTGGGATGCTGGCGGATGACGGTGCGGCCGGCCTACGCCTGCGGCCCGATGCCCGCAGCCCCGGTGACGACCCGCTCGCCATCTGGCGGGCTGCGGAGCGGCACGGCCTTGTCATCAGTTGCGGCGGGCCGAGCGCGCAGTTTGTATCGCCCGCGTTCGCCGATCTCATCGGCAGCGTCCCGAATTTGCCGATCATGCTGGAGCATCTGGCCGGCTGGGTCAGACCCGATTGCGACCGAAAGCCCGAAACCTGGACGGCACTGCTCGCGCTCGCGCGCTTCCCCAATATCACGGTCAAGATTCCCGCGCTGGGGCAGTTGATTGCCCGACCCGTCGGTCAGCCTCTGCCTGCATCCGGGCCTGTGCTCGACCCGGCGGGCGGCGCACCGCTGATCGAGCTGCTGGACGCCTTCGGGCCAGACCGGCTGATGTGGGGCAGCGACTTCCCCGTCGTCTCCTCGCGCGAGGGCTATGCCAATGCGCTCGGCTGGACGCGCGATGTGTTCGAGCAGCACCGCCCCGCCAGTGTCGCGGCAATCTTCGGTGGCAATGCCGGTAGAATATTCTTCCAGCGCAAGGCTTGAAGACTGGAATAGATTGTTATACAAAACGATATATTCTATTGCTGGAGCACATCCCATGGCAGAGGCTGCCAAATCCACGATCATCTGCATTTCCGCGAACGGAAAGACGAGCTCCGCCAGCCAAAGCGCCGCAAACCGGATGCTGATCGCCACCGCGGACGGCGTGGTGGATTTTCGCCGGGACAATCTTGATGCGCCTTGGACCCGGCAGCCCGATATGCTGCTCCCCGGCCATCATGTCAGCGCGCTCGTCTATGACGAGGTGACGGACATGCTGTTCGCCGGCCTGCATTATGAGGGCGGCCTGATGGTCAGTTCTGACCATGGCAAGAGCTGGGAAGCGCGCAATAACGGCCTGCAATCCGGCCATGTCTACAGCCTGCTCGTGCAGCATGATGGCGACCGGACGATCCTCAATGTCGGCACCGAGCCGGTGATGTTCTACCGCAGCTTCGATCTGGGGCAGAGCTGGACGGCTTATCCCGGCTGCACGCAGGTCGAGGGCACCGAGCACTGGTTTTTCCCTCGCTCCCAGCCCCATGTGAAGCATATCGCTGCGCATCCGTCCGAGCCGGAGACGATCTACATCTGCGTGGAGCAGGGCGACCTGCTGCGCACCGAAGATGGCGGGGAAAGCTGGACGTCGCTCAACTCCATGGAGCGCCCGGACGACAAGTTCCGCCGCGACCAGCACCGGGTGACCTTCTATCGCGACAACGCCGCCGAGATTTTCCTCACCACCGGCATCGGCCTGTATCATACGGCGGACCGTGGCGAGACCTGGGAGCGCCTGACCGACACCAGCCACCCCTGCGCCTATCCGGACCCGCTGTTCGTGCATCCCCGCAAGGAGCTGATGTTCATGGTCGGCGCCGGCATGAACCCCAATCCCAATTGGGGCGCGGAAGGCACGGCTTATCCCAAGTTCATGATCAGCACGGACCATGGCAAGACCTGGCGGACTAGCATGGTCGGCATGGCCGATCCGATCGCCGGCAATCTGGAAGTCGCGGCGATGCACGATTCTGCCGAGGGCGGCGTGGAGCTCTTCGCCGGCTCCGCCTGCGGGGAACTCTACGCAAGCCGGGACGAGGCGCAGAGCTGGCAGCGCATTGCCGACGGGCTTCCGGCGATGTCCAAGGGGCCGCACTTCCGCCACTTCCTGCCGCCGGATGAACGCGCGGCTTATGAAGAAAAGCTGCGCGCGCTCAACGCGTTCGCCTGAGCAAGAACGGTCGATCGTCAGCGGGCGACAGACCCGCTGGCGGCTTTCAAGGGGGGAATGGTCTTGGACAGGCTTCAATCGTCGGCTTCGCGCATTGAATGCGCTCGGATGTGGCGGCCTGATCAAGATGCGGCGGCGCGCAGCGCCGGTCCCTCGTCTCACTGACGGGTGCAATTTTCGCTCATGATCGACTGCCACGCCCATCTTGTCTCCGACGACAAGGTCACCTACCCGCCGGCACCGCCGGGCGGTCTGCTGCCCCCGATGGCGTTCGACAATCTCATGACGGCCGAGACGCTGCTGGAGGAGATGGACAAGTCCGGCGTCGAGCGGGCCGTGCTCGTGCAGCGCGGATCAATCTACGGGTTCGACAGTCGCTATGTTTGCGACAGCGCCGCGCGCTATCCGCAACGCTTCGCCGCCGTCTGCTCCATTGATGCCACGCAGGCGGATTGTGGGGAGGCCGTGCGATATTGGGTCGGCGAGCATGGCGCCGTCGGCATTCGGCTGATGGAACTCATCAAGGGCTCGGACATCGGTTGGCTCGACTCCCCGGTGGCACGCAATGCCTGGCAAGCCGCCGCCACGCTCGACGTGCCGGTCTGCGTCCATTTCTTCCCGTGGAACCGCGACATCGGGCTGGCGCATCTGGAGCGGATATTGCGCGAAGTGCCGGGCCTGACGGTGGTCATCGACCATCTCAGCTCCATTCAGAGCGATGCCGGCGGCCCGGACCATGGCATCGATGATCGGCTGCGGTCGATCGCGCAGTTCGGCAATGTCGTCGTCAAGTTCACGACCATTCCGCTGGGGCGGCTGGACAAGGCGGGGATCGACCCCTGCCCCGTCATCGAGCGCGTGTGCGATCTGTTCAGCGCGGAGCGGATGATCTGGGGATCGGACATCACCCAATCGCCCGGCAGCTATGATTATATGGCCGCACTTGGTCGCGCAGCGGTACGCAATCTCACAGCCGCGCAACAGGAGATGATCCTGGGCGGGACGGCGATGCGTGTTTACGGCAAGAGCTGGGGCCGGGCCTGAGCGCAACGGGCCTTCGCGACGAGAATTGGAGGGGAATGATGGAGTCCGTGTCTCGTGCTGCCGTGAAGGTCGATATCGAACGATCTGAAATCAGAGAATTTCCGTTCCCGCCCCTCGGCGACAATGATGGCCTGCTGAAAGTCGAGGCCTCGGGCGTCGGCGGCAGTGACCCCGAAATGTATCGGCGGGAAAACACGGCGCCCTGCATCATGGGCCATGAGAATGTCGGCACCGTCGCCCGCATCGGCGGCGCTGCGGCACAGCGCTGGGGCCTGCGCGCCGGCGACCGCATCGCCCTGCACGAGTATCTCCCCTGCTGGCATTGCCACTGGTGTCGCCAGGGCGATTTCCGCCTGTGCATGGAGGCCGACTTCTTCAACGTGAAGGATCGGTTCAACACCCTGCGCTACGGCACGTGCAATGCGGACATTCCGCCGCATCTGTGGGGTGGTTTCTCGGAATATATGTATCTTGCGCCCAATGCCGTCATCCACAAGATTCCGGCGGACATGGACGCCCGGCTGGCGACCCTCGCGGTGCCGCTCGGCAATGGCGTGCAATGGGCGGTGCTGGATGGCGGCGCGGGACTGGGCAAGACCGTGCTGGTCTTCGGCCCCGGCCAGCAGGGCCTGAGTTGCGCATTGGCCGCCAAGCAGGCGGGCGCGCTCACCGTCATCATCGCCGGCATGACGCGCGACCGCGCCCGGCTGGATCTCTCGCTCAGCCTCGGTGCCGACATCGCCGTGGACGTGCAGCAGGAGGATCTTGCAGCCGTGGTCATGCGGGCGACCGGCGGCATGGGCGTGGATGTGGTGGTGGATACCACCGGCGATCCCGATGGCAAGATCGCCGAGCAGGCGGTAGCGCTGTCGGCGAAGGGCGCCTGGCTCAGCCTCAATGGCCTTAGCGCTTCGGTGCCGCTGGGCGAGATCAAGAAGCGCTATCTCACCGTGCGCGCACCACGGGGCCACAGCTATCGCGCGGTACAGATGGCCCTCGATATCCTCGCCAGCGGCAAGTGGCCGGCCGAAAAGCTGTGCAGCCACGATTTCCCGCTGGAGCAGGTGCATGAAGCGATCCTCGCCACCGCCGGGCGCGGGATCGAGGGCGCCATTCACGTCACCGTCTCCCCGCACAAGAGTTGATCGCAGCCACCTCCCCGCCTCCCGCCCCTGCCTATTGCCTCGCCCGCCAAAATCCTCTTCCATGGCGCACTGCCACCAGCCGCAAGGAGCACATATTTGGCCACGCAGATCGACATGGGGGACTCCCTGCCCAATGTGGTGGCAGATGAACTGCGGGCGCTGATCGTGCGGGGCACGTTGCTGCCGGGCGAACATCTCGGGCAGACCCAGCTTGCCGACCGGTTCGGGCGCAGCAAGGTGCCCATTCGCGAGGCGCTCAAGCTGCTGGCGGCAGAAGGCTTCCTGCGCCATGACCATAACAGGGGCTATTTCGTGGCGCCGCTGGAACTGGAGGAAGCCCGCCAGCTCTACAAGCTGCGCCGCTGGCTGGAAGCGGAACTGCTCGCCACGGCGGTCTGGCCGACCGACGCGCAAATCGGCGAATTCCGCCGCCAGTTCGATGCGCTGGATGCCATGGATCAGGTGAGCGATTTCACCAATTGGGCTCTGGCGCTGGAAAATCTGCGCCTCGCCCTCTTCGCTTTATCGCCCGAGCGCATCCTGCTACGCGAAGCGACCCGGCTCTGGCGGCTGACCGACCGCTATCGCTCGCTCATGCCGCGCACGATGGGCGAGAGCCCAGAGCGCAAGCTGATCGACGCCCTGGCCGCGCGGGACCGTGACGCGCTGCTCGCCGATTATATGCAGGCCCGCGCCAAGATCGAAGGTGCGCTGGAGCAGGTCTTCCAGCACGGTCGCTAGGCGGAGCGATCCTGTTCAGCCCTGCACGCGTGTTTGAAGGCTGTGATATTTGAACTGGGCGCGGGCCTCATCGAGGCGCATGCCGGTGCGGCAGGCGGCGCGGATGCTTTCCTCGGCGGCGTGGATCTCCTCGGCGGCGGCGAGGACGGCGGCTTCATGCGCCTGCGGGATAACGATCACGCCATCCGGGTCGCCGCGCAAGATATCGCCGGGGGCGACGCGGGCGCCGCCGATGTTAACCGGGCAATTGGTGACCTCGACCTGCACCCGATCCTTGCCGGTGCGCATCCAGTGACCCTTGCTGAAGACAGGATAACCGAGCGCGCGGCAGAGCGAGACATCGCGGCTGATGCCGTCGATGACGGTGCCGGCAAGACCGCGGCGGTGGGCGATCTCGGTGAGGATATCGCCCCAGATGGTGGCATCCTCGCGGCCGCCATTGTCGATGACCACGACATGGCCCGGCGGGACATCGTCGATGTAATCACCCACCGTGCCGGGCGGATTGGAGGCCGGGCCGCAGAGCATGGTGTAGGCGCGGCCGGCCATGCGGAAATCAGGATCGCGGCCGGCGATCTTATAGCACTGGCCGACGATGCCGAGCCGGTCGAGCGCATCGCTGAGGGTTGCGGTATCGAGCGCGGCGGCGCGGGTGACGTTGCTGTCGTCGGTCATTGGGGATCGCCCTTGAGCATATATTCGTAATTGGCGCCAAGCACGGCGCTGGCGCTCTCGCCGGTGGCGAGGCGGCGGGTCATCTCGCCCTCGCGGCGGACGATGTCCTCGGCGGCATCGAGCACGCGGGCGATGTCGGCTGGCGCGATGAACACCGCCGCGCTGGAATCGCAGATGACATAGAAACCGGGTTCGATGGTGAAATCGCCGACCGTGACGGGGACGTCCGTCGCATCCTCATAGACGCGGTTGCGGGCCGTGCGGGCCGTGTAGCCTCGGCAGAAGACCGGGAAGCCGATCTCGCGGGCTTCATCGACATCGCGGGCCAGACCCTCGCAGATCACGCCGGCCACGCCCTTATGCTGCGCGCCGCGCGACAGGATGCCGCCCCAGCAGCCGGCGTCGATGCCGGTGCGCTGCTCGACCACGATCACATCGTCCGGTCCGCTGGCGTCGATGGCGGCGGCACCCAGATGCACCGGCGGGCGATCAGCGGGCGCGTTGCCGGCCTTGAGCTTCACGGTGTGGACGCGCCCGGCGATGCGGCGGCCCGGCGAGGCCGAGCGCAGCCCGGTCACGCAGCCGGCGAGGCCCAGCTTGTCCAGCGTGTCCGATACCGCGCAGGCATCCAGCTGGCGCAGCCGCGCGACATAAGGATCGCCCGCGCTCATGCTGGCGGCAGGTCCAGCTTGAAGAGGCGCGCGGCGTTGCCGAACATGATCTGGTCCTTCTCCGCCTGGCTCAGCCAGTCGAAGCCGGTGATGAACGGGGCAATGTCATCCAGCGTCTTGCCAGTCGCGGGGTCGACGGCAGAGCCGACGCCGGGGCATTCCGCGCCGAACAGGCAATTGTCGGCGCCGACGGTCTTGATCAACAGCCGCAGCGCTTCCTCGGAATAGAGCACGGTATCATAATAGATGTGCCGCATCTTATCGAGGAACTCCTCGCCCTTGCGCAGGCCGGACGCCCGGAAGCGACCGACATGATAGGGGATCGCGCCGCCGCCATGGCTGCACACGATCTTGAGGCTGGGGAAGTCCTTGAAGACGTCGCTCTCCAACAGGCCATAGACGGCCATCGTCTCTTCCAGCAGGAAGTTGAGCGTGTACGGCGCGCGGCGGCTGCGCGATCCGGCGGAGTGGATGTGCGCCGGCACGTCCAGCTCGCACAGCTTCTCGTACAGCGGGTACCAATAGCGGTCGCCCATCGCCGGCGGCTCGGTGCCGCTGTTCTCATAGGGATCGGGATTGAGCAGGCAGCCCTTGAAGCCCAGCGTTTTCACACAGCGCTCAAGTTCAGGCAGGACATTCTCGATCGGCTCGCCAGCGACTTGCGGCAGACCGCAGATGGGCGCGAAGCGGTCCGGCAGAAGCTGGCACTGCCGCGCGATGATGTTGTTGGTGGCTTCGGTAAACCAATGGACCAGAAAACCCGGCTTTTCCGAATGCATCATCTGGAACGGGCGGGGGCTGAGCAGCTGATAATTGGTGCCGACCCGGTCAAGCATGTCGAGATGGCCACAGGGCGCCATCTCCTTCTTGTTGGTATAGGCGAGAATTTCCTCATCCGTGAGGTCCGGGAACTTCTTGCCGTGCTCGCCGCGATGCGAGAGCAGCATCGACTTGTAAATCCACAGTTCCGCTGGCGCACTCACATGGCCATGACAATCGACAATCATCGCAAAATCCCCACCCGCAGCTGGTTATCAGATCATAGGTATACATTTTTGTATACCTATCCTGAATTTGCGGTCAAGCGGGTGGAGGGTGTTTGTCTGCCAAAACCCCCGCGCGACCGGCCCGGGATTCCTAGCGCGTGAAAATGTCTACATTTTTGTGAGACACCACGCTAGGGATGCCCGGAACGACCATAATCTCAAGGCCGCTGGCTCTTCGGCCAACCAGGAATGCCCATGATGCAGGAAACAGTGAAATCCGAACGCGGAGTTCCCGCCAAGATCGCCAATGAGCTGCGGCTGCTCATCGCCCGCGGCACGTTGGCGCCCGGGATGCGGCTGGGGCAGACCGAGCTGGCCGAGCAATTCAATGCCAGCCGCGTGCCGGTGCGCGAGGCGCTCAAGCTGCTGAGCTCGGAAGGCATCATCGAGCACGACCCCAACCGGGGCTTCTTCGTCACCCGGCTTTCCCGCGATGAGGCCGAGCAACTGTTTGCCCTGCGCCATCTGGTCGAGGACGAATTGCTCAAATCCGTCGACTGGCCGGACGCCGAAGAGCTTGCCGAACTCGAACGTCGCGAACAGCGCCTCGAAGAGCTGCTCGACGAAGGCGACCGCACGAGTTGGTGGAACGAGCATCGCGAATTCCACACGATGATCTTCAACCTCTCCCCCAAGAAGACCATCGTGCGCGAGGCCATCCGCCTGTGGGCATTGACCGATCGCTACCGCGCCCTCCTGCCGCTGCCGCGCCGGAACAGTGAGGAGCGCAAGGTGGTGGACAAGCGCGAGTTGCTGAACGCTATCCGCCAGCAGGACAGCAAGAAGCTGCTCGCCGCCCGCCGCACCCGCCGCGAATCCTTTGAGCGGATGTTGCTGGAAACGCTGGAAGCACGCGGGCTCTAAAGCCAGCCACCTGCCACGCTCAGCTCTAGCGGGCGATCCTCACGCGTCGCGAGCGCAGCGAAACCCGATATGCGATGTGGAGGTATCCACCGTCTGCGGATAGCGCGCGGCGGGGCGATAGCGCTGGCAATAATTGGGCGCGCACAGATGCGATCCGCCCTTGAGCACGCGGCGGGGAAAGCCGCTATAGGGATCACGGCTGGCATCCTCGCTGGCGCCGCGCGGGTTATGCGGCGCGCAACAGGGCTTGGTCGGCGCGTCGTGTCGATCGACATACCAGTCGCTTGTCCACTCCCACACATTGCCGATCATGTCCCAAAGGCCATAGCCATTGGCCGCATAGCTGCGCACCGGCGAGGTGCGCAGATAGCCGTCCGAGAGATCATTCTGGTGCGGGAAATCGCCCTGCCAGGTGTTGGCCAGCATGGCACCGCCGGGATGCAGTTCGTCCCCCCAGGCGAAGGCCTTACGATCCAGCCCGCCGCGCGCGGCGAATTCCCATTCCGCTTCCGTCGGCAGGCGCTTCCCCGCCCAAGCCGCATAGGCCTCCGCATCGGCACAGGCGATGTGGACGACGGGATGATCCGCCAGCCCGTCGATGGAACTCTCCGGCCCCCAGGGGTGGCGCCAGTCGGTCCCGAAGGAGAATGTCCACCACCCCATTGGATCGTGCAGCGGCACGGGGGTCGGCGGCGGCGTAAACAGGGAGGAGCCGGCCTTCAGCATCGCGGGATCGGCACCCGGATAGTCGGCAGCGTCAGGCACCGTTTCGGCCACCGTCACATGGCCCGTCGCTTCCACAAACCGCGCGAACTGCGCATTGGTGACCGGCGTTTCATCGATCCAGAAAGCATCGACCGAGGCCGGATGCGCGGGGCCCTCATCGGGATAATGGTCGTCCGACCCCATCCAGAACGTCCCGCCCGCCACACGGATCATGCCGTCTTTCATCTCTGGCGTACTCATCATGCCACCCTGCGCCTGATCGGTCATTGCGTTTGCTTGCGTCCTTCCTGAGTCTCGATCCGCCGGTCCTCAAGACTGCGGCGGACGAGATAAGCATCAATGGCATCGACCTGTGCCGGCGTCAGCTGGCCTGCGAAGCTGGGCATGCCCATCTCCGCCAGCGCGCCGCCCAGAACGACCTGCGAAAAACCCTTCGTGCCGAGCAATCCCGTCCGGCGCAAGTCCGGATAGGCGCCGGCGCTCACCGCCCCGCTGCCATGACAGCGCAGGCAGAAGCGGCCGAACAGCCCGTCGCCCTGCGCGATTTGGGCCGGCGTCCCCTTGTCCACCACATCGGGGAACGGCAGCGGCTCGGCCGGTGTGAAGGCAGGCAGCTTCGCCGCCCCATCCAGTTTGAACACCAGCAGCCGGTTGGGGCCGATGGTCTTGCCGGCCTTGAGCGCCATCACCCCGCCGGTGAGTGGCCAGCCGCCGCCCCAGCCGGCCATGACCGCGATATATTGCACCCCGTCCAGCCGATAGCTGATCGGCGGGGCGACGATGCCGGTCTGCGCCTCGAACGACCAGAGCCGCTTGCCGCTCTCGTCATCATAGGCGACCAGCCGCCCCTGCGCGTTGCCGGCAAAGACGAGGCCGCCCGCCGTGGCGAGCACGCCGCCATTGAAGGGTGCCGCTTCCTCGCTTGTCCAGCGCGGTTTGCGGGCAATCGGGTCCCAGGCGATCAGCCGCGCCTTCATGCTGTCGTACAGCGCCTTGCGGTCCGCCGCGCTCATGGCGCCGCCGCCGCTCATCGCCACGCCGGACGTGTAGGCGCCGATCACCTGCGCCTCCTGCGGATTGGGGCCGAACGGCATGCCCACATCCTGCGCCGGAATGTAGACAAGCCCCGTGCGGGGACTGAAGGCCATGGGCGGCCAGTTATGCCCACCCCCTGAGCTTGGAAACTGGAAGTGCGGCTTGCCGGTGCGGTAATAGCGTGCTTCCGGCACGATGTCCGGACGGCCGGTCTTGGGATCGATGCTCTTCGCCCAATTCTGCGGCACATAAGCGGTGGCATTCAGGAACTCGCCGGTCGCGCGGTCGAGAATGTAGAAGAAGCCGTTCTTGGGCGCCTGCATCAGCACCTTGCGCGGCTTGCCGTCGATCTCCATGTCCGCCAGCACGATGTTCTGGGTTGCGGTATAATCCCAGGCATCGCCCGGAACCTGCTGGAAATGCCAGACATAGTCGCCCGTCGAGGCGCGCAGCGCGACGATGGAGGACAAGAAGAGATTATCCCCCTTCCCGTCCGAGCGCATCTGATGATTCCACGGCGAGCCATTGCCGGTGCCGATGTAGATGAGGTCCAGCGCGGGATCATATTCGATCGCATCCCACACCGTGCCGCCACCGCCATAGCGCCACCATTGCCCTGCCCAGCTTCCCTGCGCCTTGGCCAGCACCGCGTCGGACGCGGCGTTGTCCTTCGTACCGGGTTTGCCGGGGACGGTGTAGAAGCGCCAGGCCAGCTTGCCGGTCGCGGCATCATAGGCACTCACATAGCCGCGCACGCCAAACTCGGCGCCGCCATTGCCGATGACGACATTGCCCTTGATGAAGCGCGGCGCCCCGGTGATCGTGTAATTCACGGCGAAGGGACCGGACTGGTCGATCGTCTGCGTTTCCCAGACCGGCTTGCCGCTTTTGGCATCCAGGGCGATCAGGCGCCCGTCAAGCGCGCCGACATAAACCCGGCCCTGCGCCACCGCGACACCGCGCGAGACCGGCCCGCAGCAGGAGCGCGCAGATGCCGCGCGGACTTCTGGATCGTAGGTCCACAGGCCCTTGCCGGTGCGGGCATCGATGGCGGAGACGACATCATAAGCGCTGACCACATAGAGCACGCCATCAACCATGATCGGCGTCGCTTCCTGCCCGCGATCCGTCTCCAGATCGAAGGACCAGGCCAGGTCAAGCCGTGACACGGTCTCGCGGTCGATCTGGTCCAGATCGGCAAAGCGCTGCGCCGTCTCGGTGTGGCCATGCAGCGGCCACTCGACATCGGCGGCGGCCTGACCACCGTCTGCGGCATCGCGGCAGGCGGAAGGGAGGACAAGCAGCAGCGCGGTCAGCGCCATCATGCGCCTGAACATCAAACCCACGATCACATGCCCTCTCCCTCGACCCACTGCCCGCTATGCGGTCCGTTCCGCGTCCGCCAGCGCCCGGCCGAGCACCGGATGCGCGAAGTGCATCGCCAGTTCCTGCCGATAAGGCCATGTCTGCCGCTGATTGTCGACCAGTTCATCCGGGCCGAGCGGGTCTTCCGGGAAGGTCTTCGTCAGCGGCTGGAGATGCGCGATGGTCTTGTACCAGCCGGCATCATAATCCGCCTGCCATTGCACGACATAATCGAGCCGCTTGATCTTCCAGACCCCGTCCTCGCGCACATAATCATTCTCGTACATGCCGGCTTCGTAGAACTGGTCGGGCAGGCCTTCCGGGCGGTAGTCGCGGCTCTCATGATTGCCGCCGAGCAGCAGTGCGCGAAACCGGCCCTTGGCGGTGCGGCGATCCGGCGCGACGGTGATGATGTCCTGCATCTGGAAATGATCGAGCAGGAAGCCATAGACCGGGCCGGGGCGCCCTTGCGTGAAGAACTGGCGAAACCAGTCGCCATAGAGCCGCCGCGCGCCCACCTTGCCGCGATAGATGCCGGAGAGAAAGATGATCTCGGCATCTTCGGAGAACAGCTCGGCCAGTTCGTCCGAACGGTTATAATCGGTATAATAGCCATAGGCATTATGAAGCCGGCGGATTGCATTGAGATCTTCCAGCATCCCGATCCGCTCGGTCAGGGCCTTTACATCGCTGCGCAGCGCTTCGATCTCGCTCATAATCCTGCTCCTGATTGCTCTTTTGCTCTGTGCGGGCCGCCCAGATCATCGCTGGACGCCTCATTCGCCAAGGCATCGGTTGCTCCCGATTGCAAAGCAACGGCCCGGTCCGCTATCAGTTATAAGGGAGGGGCTATCGCTTATGGCATTCACGATCCGGCAATTGGAGATTTTCGTCGAAGCAGCGAAAGACGAGAATTTCCGTATCACGGCCGATCGGCTCGGGATCAGCCAGCCCTCAATCAGCAATCATATCAAGGCGCTGGAGCAGAAAGCCGGCGCTCGCCTGTTCGATCGTCAGCGCGGATCGACCGCGCGCCTCTCCGCTTTGGGCCGCGATTTGCTGGATCAGGCACGATTGCTGCTGCGTGAGGCGAACAAGGTTCAGTTGGGCGCCACGGCCGGCAGTGCGCAGAGCTATGTGCTGCGGGTCGCCGCCGGCCCTTATCTTATCGATCAATGGATCAGGCCGTGCCTGCCGGATTATTATGCGCGCGGCCAGGTGCCGAATGTGGAGCTGATCCTCTCCGCGCCGGGCGAAGAAATGCTCTCCATGCTCCGCAGCGGCAAGGTGGACGTCGCCTTCTTCACCGGCCGGCCACCGGTCGCCCCGGATCTCACCATCGAGACACTCCGGCGCGTGACCAGCAGCCTCTTCGGAACGTCCGCGCTGGTCGAGGCGGTGGGGAGCGATCCTGTCAGGATCAGCGCCGCCCCGATGATCATGATGCCGGACAACACACCGCATAACGACTGGCTGATCAACGCGCTGGCCGATGCGTGCATCTACCCTTCCAATGTCGTCGCGCGACCGCAATTCACCGATGTCGCGATGGGGCTGGCGCTCAATGGGACGGGCCTTGCCATGCTGTTCGATGAGGAAGCCGCACCTGCCACCACGCGCGGGCAACTCCATCGCGTCCCGGTCGATTTCGAGCCGGGCTATCGCCTGATGCTCTCGCGCAAGGGGTTCGACGATGCCCGCGGGCGTCTGGCCATCGATCATCTCCGGCGCACGCTGCAGGCCGGACGCGCCGCCAACTGAGGGTCCCGGCAGACGCCTGTCCTCTTCACTCCGGCGCATCTCAATGGCGCGGCACGGAACGCTCCGCGCTCTTGCTCATTGTGCTAGCGATCAAGGAGACCGCACATGATGAAAACTTTGCTCGCCGGCGCGGCGATTGGTTATTTCGGCAAGAAGCTCTACGATGAAGGCAAGCTCGATCCCTATATCGCGCGCGCCAAAAGCACGCTCGCCGAGCTTTCCCCAGAACAGGCGGACACGCGCGCCCCGCGCGGCGTGGGTCAGGACGAACAGCCCAATATGGCATTCTGAACGGGGTCGCGGGCGCGAGCTGGCTACCACCTTCGAATGAGAGGCACGAAAAAAGGGGCGCGGTCATTCCGCGCCCCTTTCCGTTCTCGCTCGCAGCGTCTGAGATCAGAAGCTGTAGCTAAAGCCGATCTTGACGCCGTGGTCCTTCCACTGGTCGCCGATGTTGCCCACGTAGGTAGCGCCGATGGAGCCGCCGGGCATGATGTTGGCCTGAACGCCGCCCTCAAGGCGCAGGGTATCGCGCGTCGTGGGCAGGCCCGCGACCGAGAAGGCCTCGCCGGTCGAGAGGATGTTGCGGCTGGTCGCATCGACATCGCCGAAGCTGCGCAGCCAGGCTGCCGAGACGCGCGGGCTGAGCACCGTGGTGGCGCTGACCGGCACTGCCCCGCCCAGACGCAGACCCAAGGTGGTGTAGGTCACGTCGCGGGTATTGCCGGTGACGCCCAGCGCGGTCAGGGCGCTGCCCGTCTCGGTGAAGGCATCGCTCTTGAGATGGACATAGGTCACGCCGGCAAAGGGCTCGGCGGTCACCGCGCCCAGCGGGAGAGCATAGCTCACCTCACCGAAGGCAGAGGCGCTCTTGGCATCATAACCGCCTGCCAGCGCATCATTGACGCCCAGGAACGCCACCTTGCGCGTCCCGTTCACGTCGAGCCAGCTATAGGAGGCACCGATCCGGGCGCGCAGGGCGCCCCAGCCACCGCCGGCATAGACCAGCGCGCTGTTGCCGTTGACGGTCGCCTCACTGCTGCGCCCGTCGACCCGCACCTTGTTCTGCTCATGCGCGAAGGCCACGCCCAGACGCCAGCCACCCAGGCCCGTATCGATACCGGTGATGAAGCCGAAGGTGCTCTGCGTCGCCTTGATCGCATTGCCATTGCTCTTGAGCGTGCTCCACGCACCAATGCCCTGGCCCCAGACCGCCGTGCTGCCATCACGCAGCGTGCGGGCCGAGGAGCCGGCACCGGCCAGCGTG
The DNA here is from genome assembly GCF_025961775.1 of Sphingobium sp. B12D2B. Classification (NCBI taxonomy): domain Bacteria; kingdom Pseudomonadati; phylum Pseudomonadota; class Alphaproteobacteria; order Sphingomonadales; family Sphingobiaceae; genus Sphingobium; species Sphingobium sp. B12D2B. Next base: position 1,464,892 of record NZ_JAOQOH010000001.1, on the reverse strand, counting down.
CGGCTGACGACATCGGCCTGCTCCATGCGGCCGATCACCATGTCGCCGAGACGGCGAGTGCCGTCCACCATCAGCGTGCCCGCGGTCGCCCACAGCTCGCCCGAGAGCGCATCGAACGCGCGGACGGCGCCGGCTTCCTCGAGCTGCCCCGCCACCGCGCGGGACAGGCTGGCATTGTCATCGCTGGCATCCAGCGCGAGCGCCACGGCCAACTGGTTGGGCGTCACCGCCACGCTCTCGAAGCTGCGATTGTTGCGCGTCAGCACCAGCCTGACATTATTGGCGTCATAGCTCAGCTCCGGCGTCAGGAACGGCAGATCGACATCGGTGGCCGCAAACTGGCCGGTCACCCCGCCCGCGGCCGTGATGATCGTGTACTCATTGCTGAAGCGATAATTGCCTGCAGCCGCCAGCACCGAGACCGTGCCGCCCTGGATGGTCGCCGTCCCGCCGACAATCAGCTTGTCGCTCTCGCCCTCGGCATTGACCTCCACCTCATAGGTCGAGCCTGCCTGGAACACGACATTGCCCGCTGCGGTGAGCGTGCCGATCGAGTTGCCCGGCAGCAGCGTGCCGCCATTGCCGACCACGATATTGTTCACCTGCCCGCGACCGCCCAGGGCCGCATCGCTGCCGACCGTGATCGTGCCGCCCATCGAGCCGTTCACCCGCGTCACGATGCCCTCAAGGTTGAGCGCACCGGTGAACGAGCCAAAGCTCTCCCCGGTCAGGTTGATGCTGACGGGCGCGCTGGACGGACCATTGAGAGCAATCGTTCCGCTGCCGCTGAAGCTGCCGCCGAACAGCGTGTTGCTGCTCTGGTTGACGGTCAGCGTGCTCGTGCCCAGGCTCACCGTCCCGCCCGCGCCACTCAGGCCCGCAACGGTCTGGTCGGTGCCGCTCAGGTCAAACTCGCCATCATCCACGACCAGATCGGTCGCGCTGTCGAGCTGCGCCAACAGCCGCACCCGGCCCGCCTGCACCACCGTCGACCCGGTATAACCATAGTCGCCCGAGAGCAGCAGCGTGCCCTCGCCCTGCTTGATCAGGCCACCATTGCCCGACAGCGCGCCGGTATAGTCATAGTCGCCAATCTGGTTGAAGATCAGCGTGCCATTGTTGGTGGCATCGGCAAGCAGATCGCCATTCTTCAAGCCATTGCCCACCTGCAGCGTGCCTGCGGTGTCGATCAGCAAAGTGCCGCCCAGCTTGCCCGTCAGCAGCACCGTCCCGCCATCAATGGTCGCATCGCCTGCAAAACCACTGCTGTCGCCCGAGAAGGTGATGGTGCCCGTGCCCGTTTTCAGCACTGTGCCCGTGCCGCTCAGCCTGCCCTTGTAGCTCGTGGTCGCGGGGTTGGCGAACACCAGCTCGCCCTGTTCGGCAACATTGACATTGTTGCTGATCGTCCCAACAAACAAGGCCGTACCCTGCTGCACGTCAAGCTGGACGCCGCTCATCGAGCCGCCGAAGGTCACTATATTATCGCCGGTCTTGATCACCGTGCCCTGACCGGAAATCTGGCCGAGATAGCTCACATCGTCCGCACGATCGAACAGCAGCGTGCCGTAATTGGTGACATTGGCAGTGATCGAGCCGGTCGTGCCGCCGTTGCCGAGGTTGACCGTGGCGCCGTTGCTGATCCCCAGACCGCCTTCGAAATCGCTGGCGTTGGTCAGGGTGAGCGTGCCGGCAGACACGTTCAAACCGCCCGTTCCAGTGATCCGTCCGGAAAAGACCTGCGAGGCATTGGCCAGCATCAACCCCGCATCACCGACAATCACCGTTCCGCTACCGCCAAGATCGTTGATCTGTGCGCTGGCTGCACTGGTCAGGTCGAAGGTACCATTGACCGTTACGGAACTCGATTGGTTCACCCGGCCCTGATTGGAGAGGGCCAGTGTGGCACCGGCATCAATCGTCGTGGCGCCCGTGAAGGTATTCATCCCGCTCAAGGTGATCACCCCGCCCGCCACGGTCAGATCGCCCGTGCCGGAAATAACCCGGTTGTGATGAAGCGCATCGGAGCGATCGAACACCAGCAGACCGTTGTTCACAAGGTCGCCGTCGAAGGAGCCACTGGTGCCGCCATTGCCGATCTGCAGCGTGCCGTCCTGCCCTATGATCGTGCTTGCGGCACTCGTCGTGTTGGCCAGCACCAGCAGGCCGCTGTCCACATTTAACGAGCCAGAATAATTGCTGCTGTCACCAGACAGGATCGTCGTACCGGCAAGCACATCGACCACGCCGCTGCCCGACAGGCCTGCAGCCAGCACATAATCCGTGCCGGTGTGGTTCAGAACCAGCTTGCCCGCCCCGGCACCGAACTGAATGCCGTTGGCGGCATCGATCACGCCGGCCGCCTGGGCCGCACTGCCTGCCGCCGCGCCAATGTTCAGCGTGCCCGTCGAACCGGCCTCATAAGCCAGCGTGATGCCGCGATTGCCGTCAGACTTGAGGGTCGCGCCATCGGAGACGGTGACGACGCCGCTGCTCCCGGCATATGTGCCCACCATGACGTAAGACGTGCCTCGCGCGAGCGTGCCTTCACCGCTGATGTTCAAAGTGCCCTGGCTGCCATCCACGAAGCCGACAATCAGCTTGTCACCGCCCAGCAGCGCCTCGTCCGTCACGGTGGCCGTGCCTGATCCATAGCTGCCGATGGTCATGTTCCGGTCGGTCGTTACGCTGGACCCGCTGCCTGAGACTGTCATCTGACCGTTGCCGTTGGCGCTTGCGCCAAGTCTCACATCCGCGTCACTGCCGGAGGCGGCAATCGTCGCGCCATCCGTCACGGTGAGAATGCCTTCGCCGCTGGTGCCGATCCCCAAGCCGCTTGCGCCGATGTCCCAGCGCGTTCCCGCGCCGCTGAGGGTGCCGGTGCCGAGCGATCCGGCATTTACGCCGAAACTCCCGCTGGTGGATTGCAGCGTCGCGCCGCCGGACAGGATGAGCGTGCCCTGGCCGCTCCCGCCGAACTGCAGGGACCCGCTCTGGAGATGGCTATTTTCGCCCGAAACGGTGATGGAGCCGACACTGCCCTCGACCGCACCGACGGACGTGGAGGTGTTGACCACGACGGTACCGCCATTCTCGATCGCCACGCTGCCGTCGCCATAATAGCCGACCGTCAGGAATTCGGTCGTGACCGTCGACCCCGTTCCCGTGACGAGCAGCGAACCGCTCTCATCTTCCATGCCCGGCATTGCCGAATTCGTGCTGTTGCTGACGATGATGTTGGGGGCGTTGAAGGTGCCGCCATTCACCACGGTCAGCGACGCCCCGTCGAGCCCGCCCAGGAAGACGATGTTCCCGCTCGTCGTACTGCCATCGATGACCGTCGCGCCGCCGGTGAGCATCATGTTGCCAGCAAAAGCGCTATTGTCGCCCGTGAGGGTCAACGCTCCGCTGCCGGTCTTGATCACAGAGCCCGAGCCTGAAATCGCACTGGAGAGCGTGTAATTCTCAGACTGGGCGAATTCGAGTTTCGTGGCACTGGTCGCAACGACGATACCACCGTTCAGCGTGGCGCCGCTGGCGAGTGTCAGCCTGTTGGTACCGCCCGTGAAATTCAGGGCCGCGGCCCGCTCGCCATTGCCACCAAGGCCGCCGGATACGGAACCGCCAGTCCCGATGGAAAGAGCAAGGTTCTCGCCTTGAATGCCTGCGCCGCCCGCACCGTTGGTGAACATCCCGGCCCCACCGGCGCCGCCTGTCACCGCTGTGTCGATCGTGAGGGTGGTAAGGCCGCTCATGTTCTCGATCAGGATGCCAAAGCCCCCGGCCCCGCCGAAGTTGCCGCCTTGGGCATCACCGCCCGTGATGCTACCCCCGGAGATCGAAACAGTGCTGCTCCCGGTACCGCCGGTGAGCACAAGGGCAGAGCCGCCATTACCGCCAAAGGACTGACCTTCGCGGCTCCCGCCGCCCGCGCCGCCGGTCAATATGCTGTCTGTAATGCTGATGGCCGTATTGCCGGCCGGCTGATCGATAACCAGACCGCTGCCACCATTGCCGCCGACGCCAGCCCAGCCATAGGCGCCGCCTGCGCCGCCGGTGGCACTGACGGTGATTGCGTCGTAAGAGTCGTTAAGACCGGTGACGACCGCGCCGAAGCCGCCGCCCCCACCGCCGCCACCATATCCAGCAAAACCTGCGAGGCCGCCATTACCCCCGTTGCCGCCCGTGAGCGTACCCGAGCTGGGCAGATCGGTAATAAGCCCGACATAGCCATGCGCGCCGCCACCGCCGCCGCCACCCGAACTGTTGTCGCCACCGTTGGAGCCGTCCGTGCCCGCCTCACCGGCGAGAGTTCCACCCGCACCGCCAACGCCTGCATTCTCGCCCGAGCCAGCCCCGCCATCGCCGCCCGTCAGGCCGCTACCGCCACCGGCACCGCCGGAGAGATAGCTCGATTCAGAACCGACCCCGTCCGTCCCGCTGTTCCCCGTTGACGTAGTGCTTGCGCTCCCGCCTGCGCTCGTGAAAGTACTATCCCCCGCCATACCACCCGCGCCGTCCGACGCATGTGCAGGCAGGCTGCCCACCGCGACCAAGAACGTCGTCGCCACCGAGCAGCGCAGAATGGATTTGAAGGACGTCCGGCGATTCCCGACGGGATGAAACATGCAATAACCCCACGTTCAAATTAACAACTATAAATATTCAATATATCTCAACGAGATAATCATACCAACGGATGGGCATTAATTATAAATAATTAGTTAAAATAATTTATTTATTTCGATATATTTGGCTGAAATATTGAATTACGACGACACGTCATTTCGGAAAAGGAGAGGTGCAACTTAGGCCGCACCTCTCAATTCATCTCGATTCAAAGGACGCAACTGCTCGCGCCCTTCGTTTTAACGGTCGGAATGGCCTCAGAAGCTGTAGCTAAAGCCGATCTTGACGCCGTGGTCCTTCCACTGGTCGCCGATGTTGCCCACGTAGGTGGCGCCGATGGAGCCGCCGGGCATGATGTTGGCCTGCACGCCGCCCTCGAGCCGCAGGGTATCGCGCGTCGTGGGCAGGCCCGCGACCGAGAAGGCCTCGCCGGTCGAGAGGATGTTGCGGCTGGTCGCCTCGACATCGCCGAAGCTGCGCAGCCACGCGGCCGAGACGCGCGGGCTGAGCACCGTGGTGGCGCTGACCGGCACTGCCCCGCCCAGACGCAGACCCAGGGTGGTGTAGGTCACATCGCGGGTGCTGTCCGTGACGCCCAGCGCGGTCAGGGCGCTGCCCGTCTCGGTGAAGGCATCGCTCTTGAGATGGACATGGGTCACGCCCGCAAAGGGCTCGGCGGTCACCGCGCCCAGCGGGAGAGCATAGCTCACCTCACCGAAGGCAGAAGCGCTCTTGGCATCATAATTGCCCGCCAGCGCATCGTTGACGCCCAGGAACGCCACCTTGCGCGTCCCGTTCACGTCGAGCCAGCTATAGGAGGCGCCGATCCGGGCGCGCAGGGCGCCCCAGCCACCGCCGGCATAGACCAGCGCGCTGTTGCCGTTGACGGTCGCCTCACTGCTGCGCCCGTCGACCCGCACCTTGTTCTGCTCATGCGCGAAGGCCACGCCCAGACGCCAGCCACCCAGGCCCGTATCGATACCGGTGATGAAGCCGAAGGTGCTCTGCGTCGCCTTGATCGCATTGCCATTGCTCTTGAGCGTGCTCCACGCACCAATGCCCTGGCCCCAGACCGCCGTGCTGCCATCACGCAGCGTGCGGGCCGAGGAGCCGGCACCGGCCAGCGTGCGGCTGACGACATCGGCCTGCTCCATGCGGCCGATCACCATGTCGCCGAGACGGCGAGTGCCGTCCACCATCAGCGTGCCCGCGGTCGCCCACAGCTCGCCCGAGAGCGCATCGAACGCGCGGACGGCGCCGGCTTCCTCGAGCTGCCCCGCCACCGCGCGGGACAGGCTGGCATTGTCATCGCTGGCATCCAGCGCGAGCGCCACGGCCAACTGGTTGGGCGTCACCGCCACGCTCTCGAAGCTGCGATTGTTGCGCGTCAGCACCAGCCTGACATTATTGGCGTCATAGCTCAGCTCCGGCGTCAGGAACGGCAGATCGACATCGGTGGCCGCAAACTGGCCGGTCACCCCGCCCGCGGCCGTGATGATCGTGTACTCATTGCTGAAGCGATAATTGCCTGCAGCCGCCAGCACCGAGACCGTGCCGCCCTGGATGGTCGCCGTCCCGCCGACAATCAGCTTGTCGCTCTCGCCCTCGGCATTGACCTCCACCTCATAGGTCGAGCCTGCCTGGAACACGACATTGCCCGCTGCGGTGAGCGTGCCGATCGAGTTGCCCGGCAGCAGCGTGCCGCCATTGCCGACCACGATATTGTTCACCTGCCCGCGACCGCCCAGGGCCGCATCGCTGCCGACCGTGATCGTGCCGCCCATCGAGCCGTTCACCCGCGTCACGATGCCCTCAAGGTTGAGCGCACCGGTGAACGAGCCAAAGCTCTCCCCGGTCAGGTTGATGCTGACGGGCGCGCTGGACGGACCATTGAGAGCAATCGTTCCGCTGCCGCTGAAGCTGCCGCCGAACAGCGTGTTGCTGCTCTGGTTGACGGTCAGCGTGCTCGTGCCCAGGCTCACCGTCCCGCCCGCGCCACTCAGGCCCGCAACGGTCTGGTCGGTGCCGCTCAGGTCAAACTCGCCATCATCCACGACCAGATCGGTCGCGCTGTCGAGCTGCGCCAACAGCCGCACCCGGCCCGCCTGCACCACCGTCGACCCGGTATAACCATAGTCGCCCGAGAGCAGCAGCGTGCCTTCACCCTGCTTGATCAGGCTGCCGTTGCCCGAAAGAGCGCCCGTGTAATCATAGTCTGCGACCTGATTGAAGATCAGCGTGCCGTCGTTGGTCGTGCTGGCGGTCAGCTCGCCATTGTGGATGCCATCGCCAACCTGCAATGTGCCATTGGCGTTGACGGTCACGGCACCATTGAGCTTGCCCGTGATCAGCAGCGTCCCGGCATCAACCTTGGTCTGACCAGCGAACGTGCTGCTATCGCCGGCCAGCACCAACCGGCCCGACCCGGCGTTCACGATCGTGCCGTGCCCAGTGATGCTGCCGCCATAGCTGGAGACATCGCTGCGGTTGAACACCAGCGTGCCGTTGGCGTGGACGTCGCCAACCAGCGTACCGGCCGTTCCGCCGTTACCGATCTGCAGGGTGCCATCCGCCGCGATCGCGGTCGAGTTGGCATTCATCACGTTGGCCAGCACCAGCTTGCCGCTGTTCACGTTCAACGCGCCAGTATAGGCGCTGCCATCGCCGGTCAGCACCGTCTTGCCCGCAAGAACATCGACCACGCCATTGCCCGACAGACTGGCGGCAAGTGCATAATCGATCCCGCTGTGGTTCAGGACCAGCTTGCCAGCCCCGGCACCGAACTGAATGCCCTGCACGGCGTTGATCACACCAGCCGCCTGGGCCGCACTGCCTGCCGCCGCGCCGATGCTCAGCGTGCCGGTGGAGCCGGCGCGATTGCCGATCTTGATCACCTGGGCGCTGAGTTCTGCGCCATCGGCCAGTGTCAGGACACCGGCCCCCTCGGCACCGATATAGAGGCCTTCCTCCGTCCGGATCGCCGAAGACGCGCCGCTCACCGTCACGCTGCCGCTCGAGGCGACATCATTGCCGATGTAGACGCGCACCGCCTCCACCTTGCCGCCGTCCGAGACCTCCAGCGTGCCGCTGCCAAACAGGCCGACATTGATGTAACCCGCCCAGTTCGTCAGGCCATCATTATAGGCGCTCCAAGTCGAGCCAGCGCCGGTCACGATCATGCTCGCCTGCGATCCCGTGAGATTGCCGAGCGTGCCCTGCACCGCGCGCAATGTGCCGCCATTGGAGATCGAAATCGTCGACTGTGCGCCCGCCTCGTTGCCGGCAATGAATAGCCCGCTCATGTCCCAGACCGAGTTGGCACCGCTGATGTTCACAGCGCCTCTCGAGCCGCTGACCGTGCCCACATAGCCATCCGTGCTGGTGACCCGGCCGCCCTGCGCGACGTTGAGCGTTCCTTCGCCGACATTGCCGACGTAGAGAATACCGTCATTGGTCCAGGTGCTGCCCGCGCCATTCACCGTTGCCGTGCCTTTGCCGGTAGCCTCCCAGCCAAGGATGGCGCCCTGCGAACTCGCCGAGGCGCCATTGCTGACCGTCAGCATGCCCTCGCCAGAGATGCCGACACCGATGCGACCGCTGCCGATTTCGAGCGTGGAGCCTGCTCCATCGACGCTGACGCTGCCGACAGCGGACTGAGCCCCACCGATTCGCAGGGATTCGCCGGTGGCGCGGCCGCCCGCCTCGATGGTCAGCGTACCGCTGCTGCCCTCCTGGCTCGCCACATCGATCAGCGCCGCTGCCGACAGCAGGGCGCCGTTGGAAACCGTGGCGGTGCCCGTGCCGCTGTAGCCGACCCGCATGTTCCCGGCGTAGCCGTTACGGGCGAGAACACTGTAGGTCGTGCCTTCGCCGGTAAGGGTCAGCGTTCCGCTCGAGCCAGTGTCCACGCCAAGTGCGCTGGTGTAGGACGTGACTTCTGCGCCGCCAGACACCGTCACATTGCCCTGCCCGATGGTGTCGTTGCCGGTGCCGCCGATGTACAGGCTGAGGCCGTTGCGCCAGACCGTGTTGGCACCGTCGACGGTCATCGTCGCCGTGCCTGAGCCGCTTCCACCGATATAGCTGCCGTCAGCCTCCAGCAAACCACCGTCGGTCACCGAGATGCTGCCCTCATCCGCACTGAACCAGCCATCGGCCGAAACCCAGTCGGCCGGCAGTTCGGAATGCAGCGTACCGACACGGAGCGCCGACCCTTCACCGCTGACGCTGATCGAGCCGCCCGCGCCCATGTAGATGCTGCCATTCACCGTCTCGACCGAGCCGCCATTCATGATGGTCAGCGAACCGGAGGAGTTGGGGTCACGGCTGATCTGTATGGAGCTGGAACTGCTCCAGCTCCCCTCGCCAGAGACAGTGACGGCCCCGGTCGTTCCTCCCATGCCGATCAAGCCCTCGGTGGAATTGAGCGTACCGCCGCTCACGATGTTGAGCGAAGCAATTTCGGCGCCGCCCACGGAGACCGAAGTCGTGACGAGGCTGCCAGTCAGGTTAAATGAACCGCCGGTAACATCCAGCGCGCCATTGAAGGGCGAGCCGTTACCGGTGAACGCGAGCACGCCTTCGCCCGCCTTGACGAACGTCCCTCCGCCGATCAACTCGCCAGCGAACACGGTGTCGCTGCTCTGATCGAGCACGAGCACGCCCCCGTCGGTGCCGACGAGGCCTGCTTGCGCGACAGTGAGCGAGCCCAAGGTCACCTCATTCTGCGAACCACCCACGCCCAGCACGCCACCTTCGACGACATAGTCCTGGCCAACGCCGAATGCGCCATTGCTGCCTGCGTTCAGCGTCCCTTCCTTGACTGTCCAGCCGGTCGTTCCTGTCCCCGTGAGCGTCCAGGTGCCGTCCCCTACCTTCACGAATTCATCGAAATCATTATACTGCACGCCAATCAGGCCGGCATCGAATGACGAGTCGACGATGCCGCCCAGGGCCAGGGTGTTGGTGCCGCTCGCGATATCCGCATCCGCGACGAGACCGGTGATGCTGGAGCCGGCACGCAGTTCCAGTGTCACGTCGCCGGCGCCCATCAGAATGGCGTGGCCGGAGGAAGGCGAGACCTCGATGGTGCCCGAGTTGATGATGGTGGTCGCCGCGCTGTTGGTGACAATGCCGGTTTCACCCAGGATCGACCCGGAATTGATGATCTGGACCGTACCGCTGAGCGTGTCTGCATCGACAGCCGCGATCCCGCTCAGCGATTGCAGCGTGCCGGTGTTGCTGATGACCACATCGCCAAGCGGCGTGCGCGCCTGAACCGCGCTTCCGGTTCTGCCGGTGACAGTGCCGCTGTTGGTGATGGTGATCTTGCCTGAGCCTGCTTCATCCGGATCGAAACCGGCGATGGCGAGAATGCCGGACTCGCCTTCCGCGATCCCCGCATTGGTGATGGTGATGTCACCCACCTGCGAAGCGCCCTGAATCGCTGGTCCGGCGTCCGATGTCGCGGTGCCCTGCGCCTGATTGTCGATCACCACTTGGCCATTCGGCGTCCAGCCGACCAGCGCCTGATTGTTCACCGACGAGACCGACGCATTGTTCGTGATCTTTGCGAGACCGTTGTAATTGACGACACGGATGCCGGCTGCCTGTGCCTCCACCTGGCCAGTGTTCGTCACGGTCACCTCGACCGGCTCGGCATCGTTGAAACCGCCGTCGGCGTAAATTCCCCGCTGGGTGAAGTCTGCGGCCCCGTTGGTTTGCTGGACCGTGATGGCCCCGCTATTGGTGATGTTCACCGATCCTGCGTTGGTGGTGGCAGAGATGCCATTGGTTTCCACGCCTGAGACCGTCAGCGCGGCGCCATTCTCGATCGCGATGTCGCCCGCGATCTGGTTGCGAACCCAAATGCCACCGCTGCCCCCCACGCTGTTGACCGTGACGTCCGGGCCCACGGTGACCGAAATGTCGTTCCGACCCTGGATATTGGAACTGACGTTTACGCCGCCATTATCAGTGGTGCTGATCGTGGAATTGGTGATGAGGAGGGTCGACGTAATATCGCCAGGGCTTGTGTTATCCCACGTATAATAGCTGACGCCATCGGCCGTAATACTCCACTCGTCCTGTGCGCCGTTCACGGTGAGGCTGGTATCACCTCCTTCAATACGAGCCTTCACCGACGAAGGTTCGCAGAAAAAGAGCGTTACATTACCCTCAGCTTGGCAAATGCCAGGCTCGGCATGCGCGACCGAGGCGCCTGCCAGCAGCCCCGCGATACCGACACTGCTGAACAGACCTGCCTTGAGAGCCTGCCGAACGGCGCTGCGCGTTTTGATTGCCTTACCCTGCATTACGAAATCCCCTCGTGTGGGCCCACCGCCCAGATGATGTGAAGGGCAAACCGCCATGCAGGTGCGGTTCAACGGGATTTGAGACAGGGATCGAAGCGCGACGACAGGGAGCGCAGCCTGAGGTTCAAACGAACCCCATGACCTTCTCACAGCAGGCTACACACGATATCCGAAAATGCTCTGTTTCATCCCCCGGTAGCCCCGCTACCCCATTGGGGCCGGAGGCTTTGCGTCCCGCCGTTACCGACAGTTTGCCCTTGTCGAAGGCAACGAACGCCCATCGGGCGGAGCCGTCATCTTCAGGAGGAATATTAACGTTAGCTGAGCGGCAGCGCAACAAAAAAGCCCGGCCTTGTCGAGATGGCGCGCATGCAGATCGGAGCCATGCAGCTGATTTGTCGTGTGAAAATTATCGCCCTCGGTCTGGAGCGGGGTCATAACCGGCCGTGTTAAGCCGATAACTATAGTTAACTTCAACGCAAGCACGACGTCGATTGCGCTGCATCCGTCGCTCTAAAATATGGTTGCCCCCCGCGACGTGATCGTTACAGCCGTCGCTGGTCGGGCAACCACGCCGAAAGGCGCCGCACTGCCTCTTGCACTTCGGCTTCCGTGATCGCAAAGCTCAGCCGGATGAACCGATGGCCATTGACCGGATCGTGGTCGACCCCCGGTCCCGTGGCGAGCCCGGTCTCAAGGAGCAGCTTCTTGCAGAACGCAGGGCTATCATCCGTCAATTCGCTGACATCCGCATAGATGTAGAAGGCGCCATCCGGCGGCGCGATGCGTCGCAGACCAAGGGCTGGCAAGGCGTCCAGCAGAATCTCCCGGTTACGGGCATAAGTGGCCCGATGCGCTTCCAGCTCTGACGTGCAGTCCAGCGCCGCCAAAGCGGCATGCTGGCTGATCGATGGCGCGGTCAGGAACAGGCTGCCCATATAGGCGCGTGCCCGCTCGACCATGGCGCGCGGCACGTAGAGCCAGCCGAGCCGCCAGCCGGGCATGCAGTAATATTTGGAAAAGCTGCTGACGATCATCGCGTCGGCTGCGAATTCTCCCATCGAGCGGCAAGGCGCGCCATAGCTCAGGCCATGGTAGATTTCGTCCGAGATGATCGCGATGCCGCGCTCTGCGCACAGCCGCGCAATCGCCTCCAGTTCGGCAGGCGCGATGATCGTTCCGGTGGGGTTGGCCGGGCTGGCGACGATCACGCCCTGCGGCGCTGGATCGAGCGCTGCCAACGCGTATGCGGTCAACTGGAAGCGATCCTGCTCGCCGCATTCGATCTCGACCGGCGTCATGTTGAGCGCGCGCACGGTGTTGCGGTAGGCCACATAGCCCGGTCGCGCCATGGCAATACGGTCGCCCGCCTTAAACCGGGCGCTCAGCGCAAGGACCAATGCCGGCGAGGCCCCGCAGGTAAGCAGGAATTGATCAGGCTCGGCTGCCATGCGGTACCGCTCCCGATACAGCTGGACGAGCCGCGCCTGCAGCGCAGGACTCTCCCAATAGCCCATCGGATCGATGCCAAGCGCGTCGCGCGCAGCGTCCAATGCGGCCTGCGGTGCCCCCGTCGAGGGCTGACCAAACTCCATATGGAGAACCGAGCGCCCCTCCGCGCCCAGGCGATAGGCCAACTTGCTCAATTCTATGGCCTGAAACGGCTCGACTTCCATCAGATGATCCATCGCTCGGTACAGCGCCGATAGCCGGCGGCGGCGCAGATGCCAACGATGCAACCCCACCCCGGCCGTCGTTCGTCCTCGCGGCGCATCTGCCGTGAAATCAAAAAATTGCGCCAGCGTCGTCGGGCGCTTCGAAGACTGCTTTCGGCAGAAAGAAAACGGCAGGTCGTATTTTCGGCCTGCGCGTGACGCGCATTTTCAGGCAGTCTGTCAAGTGGCAGCTCGCAGAAACCTGCATCACGGAAGTAGGGCCTCCGACCCCCTTCAGCGGCAAGCCTCCCCGAAACCAGACCTCCTTACAGCCTGAGCATAAGGTTTGATCGCCAGATACATGAGCGCCGCGCCGCCGGGGGCCATTACGGCGGCGAAGAACGCCATCGAATAGCGCAGCATGCTCTCGTCCTTCAGCAGGAAATCGGTCACGAGCGCGATGAGCAGCGGCCCGAGGCCATTGCCGATGACACTGATGGTGAAGAGATACACCGCGCTGATCTGAGCCCGCATCTCGCTTGGCGTCACCATCTGGATCGCGGCATTCTGCGCAGGCGCGCTGGCGAGGCCGATGATCGAGGAGATCATGCCGCAGAAGAAGGCGAGCCAGGGGCTGGGCATGAGCGAGGTGGCGATCGCGAAGGGAGCGGACAGTGCTTGCGAATAGAAGCAGACCCGCGCCATCGCATCGGGATTGCCGCGCTTGCCCATATATTCCGCAAACCAGGTGCCCAGCGTCAACGCAATCGGCGTGGAGATGAGGAGCGACAGCGCCAGCAGCGGCCCGATCTGCGCCGGTCCCCAGCCATAGGTGCGCTCATAAAAGGCCGCGCGCCACGTCATGAGGCCCGTCGTCTCGATCGCGCCGATGCCGATGCTGAGGAACAGGGGAAGGAACAATATGCGGTTTGACAAGAGATACGCCCCGACCTCGCGCAGCGGTACGCTGCCCTTGCCGCGGCGATTGCGGCGCACCGGCTCCCGCACGGTGAAGAGAAAGAGCAAGGCGGTTGCCAGCCCTGGCAGAGCGCAGACGAGGAAGACGAGCTGCCACTCGCGCATCTCGCCCAGAACCGGGATGTGGACCGGTCCCATCCCGGCAAAGAACGCCACCAGCAGGCCACCAGCCAACAACGCCGTGGCCTGACCGGCGCTGATGCCGAGCTGATAGACCGCGAAGGCACGCGGCAGCTTTGACCTTGGCACCATGTCCGAGATCATCGACATGGACGAGGGGCCGGCGACGGACTCCGCGCCCCCGACGACGCCGCGCGCGAAAAACAGTCCGCCAAAGCTCCTGGCCATGCCACAGAGCGCAGTGGCCAGGCTCCACACCGTCAGGCCGGCCGTCAGGATCATCTTGCGGCTGCGCTGATCCGCGACGCGAGCCATCGGCAAGCCGACGACCATATAGGCCGACGAAAAGGCGAAGCCGATGATGAGGCTGATCTGGGTGTCGCTCAGCGCCAGGTCGCGCTTGATCGGCTGGACCAGCAGATTGATGATGTTCCGGTCGACATTGGAGAGCATGGTCACGAAGGCGATCAGCCAGATCGTGTACCAAGCGCGGGCCGGCGACGGCCAATCGTCGCCGGCTCCAGACGCGCCGGCCGATGCCGGCTGCGTCTGACCCGTGGCTTGCGTGCCGACCGGCTCGCTCATCGCTTGAGACGCACCCCGACGCGGAACGCGCGCCCGACCTGATCGAATAGCACCTGATTGGTGATACCCACCGCGCTGGGCGCAATCGGCGGATCCTTGTCGAACAGGTTACGGATCGCGATGAAATATTCGAAATCGCTGCGGCCGGCCTTCACGTTCCAGCCCAGCGTGAGGTCCGCATAGAAGCGGGCGGCGACGCGATTGGTGCTGATGCTGTTCGCGAGACCGACACTGTAGCCTGCATCCTCGGGGCCGACGAACTCGACGAGGAACTTGCCCTCGGGAATGTAGCGGCCATGCGCACTCACGCTGAAAGGCCCGGCCTTGAGGGTCGCCATGCCGTCCAGCACATAGTCCGGCACGCCGGGGGTGTTGCTGGCGCGGAAGCCGGTCTGGCCGGCGCGGTCGACCGAACCGGCGCTGTCGATGATCATGAGATCGAACGTCTTGGTCGCCAGCAGCCGCAGGTCGAGCGATGCGGCGGCACCGATGCGGGTGCGATAGCTCGCCTCGATGTCCAAGCCCCGGGTCTTGAAGCCATTCACATTCTGCAGACGGTCGTTGATCAGGGTGACTTCGCCTGCCCCGTTCCGCGTGATCAGCGGGCAGAACTCGGTCGCGTTGTTCACCAGACAGCGCGTCGCGATGGTCGATGAGCCGATCTGCGCGATAGCGTCGTTCACGCGGATATTGTAATAATCGACCGAGAGATTGAAGCCCCGCAGAAACGACAGGTTGCTCAGCACCACGCCGGCCGTGAAGGTATCGGCCTTTTCCGGGCGCAGCGTATTATTCGAGCCCGAGACGATTTCGATCAGGCCCTGCTTGCTCGTCACCGGATCGGTGAAGGACGAGAAGCTGCGCGTGACCGAGCCGAACAGCTCGTTCACATTGGGCGCCCGGATATCGCGCGAGAGCGTGCCACGCAGGCGCAGGAAATCGACCGGCTCATAGACGCCGCCGAGCTTCCAGGTGGTGACCGCGCCGCTCGTGCTGTAGTCGGTGCGGCGCGCGGCGCCGTTCAGCTCCAGGCTCTTGCCCAGCGCACTGTCCTTGAGCAACGGCAGGACCGCCTCAACGAATGCTTCCTTGACCTCGACCTTGCCGTTGGAAGCAGCGAAGTTGGAGACGTAGAAGGCGCCGGTGGGCGAGAGCGGGTCGGTCGAGCCATTCACCTCGTCGCGGCGATATTCGGCGCCGGCCGCCAGCGAGAGCGGGCCGGCCCACAAGTCGATGAGATCGCCCTGCACGTCTAGCGCGGCAACCTGTTGGGTGATCTTCAGGTCGAGCATCGATGTGCCGGTGACATAGGCGAGCGCCTCCTGGCTGAAGCGGCCCGCGCCGATCAGGTTGAGCGGCTGGCAGCCATTGGTCGGGTTGGTGAGCGTCGAGCGGCAGATTGGCGTGCCGCCGGGGCCGGAGGTAACATCGGCCGCGAGCAGCAGGCGCGAGCGGATGAGGTTGTTGGTCGCTTCCTGATGATAGGTGCTGCGGCCATATTGATAGTAGGCGTTCCACGTCCAGCGATCGGTGATGGCGCCGGAGAGGCCACCGATGATGCGGAAGGCAGTGCTCTTGGTCGCGCCGCGGGCATTGCCGAGGTCGAGCCCGGCGCGGCCCATGTTGAACTGGGTGATGCCGTTGGCATCCATGACGTCCGTGACCGACCGGGGGAGATACGGATTGTCGCGGCGGACCGGACCGATCAGCGAGCCTGTGCTGTCGCGCAGCTGCGCACTCACCGAGAACGCGCGGACTTCGCCATAGGATGCTTCCAGCGTGGCCTTGAGCGCGTCGCTGAATTCATATTCGGCATGGCCATAGGTGCTGAAGCGCTCGACCGGCACCTTGAGAAGCAGGCCAGCGAGGAAGGCGTTCTGGCCCTTCCCACTGCCGCCCTGCTGAAACAGCGAACCCGCGAGCCTGCCGACCTCATAGGGCGCTGTCGTCCCATCCGGCAGGAACTGCAGGCCCTTGAGGGGGCCATTGCTGAGGATAAGGCCGCCCGGGGCTATGGTGGCGGTGTGGACGTTGTTGAGAATGCTCAGCGCCGGGGCGCCCGCACCGGCCGCGCCAGCCGGGCGGCCGACGAGCGTCCACTCCTGCGCGCACAGCGAGCGGGCCTGATAGCAGTCCGCCAGGCCATCATTGTCTTCATACTCCCCGCCGAACACGACGTGGCCCCGGCCACCGGCGAAGGATGTGCCGCCGGCCGCCGAGAGGAAGATCGTGCGGTCGTCGCCGCGCTGCGAGATGCCCGACTGGGCCTCGGCGCGAAGGCCATCGAGCTTGTTGTTGAGGATGAAGTTCACGACGCCCGCAACCGCGTCCGAACCATAGGCCGCCGATGCACCGCCGGTCACGACGTCGACGCGATCGATGAGGATGCCGGGAATATAGTTGGTGTCGACCGTCCCGCGCGCTGTCGTCGGCACGAACCGACGGCCATTGACCAGCACCAGGGTGCGCTCGCTGCCAAGGCTGCGCAGTTCCAGCACGCGGGAGCCGACGGCATTGCCGGGCGTCGTCTGTGTGGCGGAAGGGCTGGAGGTGGCCCGAAAGCTGGGCAACTGGCTCAGCACGTCGCCAATATTCGTCGCGGCAGTCGTCTCCAGTCGGTCGCGACCGATCGCGGTGACGGGGGTCGGCGCGGTGAAGCCGCCGCGCGTAATGCGCGAGCCGGTCACGACGATCTCCTGCGAACCGGATGCGGCCTGATCCTCGGCCTGCGGTGCTGGACCGCCTTGATCCTGCGCGTGCGCAGCAGAGGCCACGCCGATCGCAGCCATCGCCAGAATGGCCGCAGAATTTCTCAAAACCCGAACTCGTTGACGAAGCGCCAGCATTGCAATCCTCTCCCCAGTCTCTGCCCATATCGTTCGCTCGACCGCTTCCGTGTGGCACGGCGTAGAGCACGTATGGACATGAATTTACCGCCCTAATGTTTAGGGCGACTAGTAATTCATATCCTATCTTTTAAAGTGAAGGCAATGGGTGTTGAAGCATCAAGACTAACAAGGCAGGAGGGCGATGATGGGAAGGTCGAAAGACGCAAAGGATTTGCCGAAAATCACGCCCTTTTCCGCGAAGGATGCGAAGGCGCGGTTCGTGCCAGGACCGCCGCCCGCCCGTGGTCAGGAATCCGGCTCGGATGCCGATTTGCGGGTGCAGATGTCGTGGTGGCTGGTCGGCACCGGCCGCGCGTGGCGCAATCTGCTGGATGAACATCTACGCTTCGCGGGCCAGACACAGCCCCGCTGGCGCGTGCTCGCCTGGGCGCGACTGCAGCCGGGGATTACCCAGACCGAACTGGCGGAACATATGTCCGTCACCAGCGCCACTTTGGTGGCCATCGTGGACGAGCTCGTCCGTCAGGGGCTGCTTGAGCGGCGCGAGAGCAGCACGGATCGCCGGGTCAAGAACCTGCACCTTACGCCAGCGGCGCATCCGATCATCGAGGCGATCTCGCAGGAGGTCAGCGACATAAGGGACGCACTGCTCAGCGACGTCTCCCGCTCTGAGCTTGAGACCTGTCTCTCCGTCCTCCAGCGGGTTAGCCAGGCGATCGAGAATTATGGGCGGGGCAAGGGATAGAGCTCACATCGCTCCGTCGAAGACGGTCCCGGCATAGCGCCTCTGGCGAACGTCCCAACCTCTCCCCTGAACCGCAACCGCGATGCGATCAACCGCTGCCTGCTACCCATCCGCGAGGTGCGACACGACTTTGCCGTCCGATATCCATCTCGTGCGCCGATCCCCGCAGCGCCAGAACGAGATATGCACGGCTGGAACCAGCGCAGCGAGCCCGATCAGAAATGATGTGTCTAAAGCAATTTAAGCGACACTTTTCTTGCCTTTGGCCCGGCGCATTGCGAACTTCATCCTCACGTGCCGCACGGTCACGCATCTGCACACGCAACCGGACATCTTCTCTATCAATCGCTTCGTCTTCGGTCTGCAATGGCGCTCTTCTTGCGATCGGACAATCGAGCGCGTCGAGACACCGAGCGATATTGTTCTGCAAGTGCTCCATCCGCCAAGCGACCTTTGCGGCGGTGTCGCTCTTGTCGCGGTTGCTGACAGCCTTCGTGACAAGCGTGTGTCCATGGCAGCCTAGTGGCCTGGCTCCGTCCGGTGGAGCCAATCAAGAATCTCGGCCCGATTTTCATCGAGGCGAGGCGGGACTTCGCCGACTTGAAGACCGGGTGTAAGGCGGAAGCCGGCACCGGGGTAGCGCACTGGTCCCGTAAGAGGTCCCTCGGGGATATCGAAGGATACAAGCGCATCCGGACGCGCCAGTTCGGCCGCTTCATCGACCCGGCGCACCATCCCGCAAGGGATGCCAGCTTCGCTCAATCCTGCTTCCCAGGCGGCCGCATCCCTTGTGGCGAACACCCTCTCCAGTTCCGCCTTCATGGCGTCGAAATTGGCCCGCCGTGCTTCTGGCGTGGCGAACAGCGGATCAGTCAGCCAGTCCTCTCGTCCGGTGAACCGGGCAAGCGCGGCAAACTGGTTGGGCTGCACGACGCCGAGCGAAATCTGCCGCCCGTCCCTGGCTGTGAACAACGAAGCGGTGGGCAGGCCGCTATAGCCGGTATTGCCCATGCGGGACATCGCTTGCCCGGTCAGCAGATAGGGCGTCACGGCCGACGTCATGAAGGCCAGGCTGGCATCGAACATCGACACATCGATATAACTGCCGCCGCCACCCTGCAGTCGCCGCACCAGTGCGGACAGGATGGCAAGTGCCGCGGTCTGGCCGGTCAGCGTATCGACAATGGGAAAACCGACGCGCACCGGCGGGTCACCCTCTTCGCCGCTCAGCATCATCATCCCGCTGGTCGCCTGCACGATATTGTCGATGGCCGGCCAGTCGCGTTGAGGACTGTCCTGCCCATAGCCGGACACCGAGCAGAAGATGATATCCGGCCGCAGTTCTCGAACTGCCTCGTAGCCAAGGCCGAGACGTGTGATGACGCCGGGCCGGAAGTTCTCCAGCATCACGTCACACCGCGCCACGATCGCGTGGGCGATGTCGAGGTCGGCGGGATCCTTGAGATCCAGCATGATCGACTTCTTCCCTGCATTGGCCGCAATGAATGCAGGTGAGAGACCTTCAAAGCGCGGATCCGATCCGTAACTGCGGAAATTGTCGCCCTTGGGCGACTCGATCTTGATGACGTCGGCCCCCATCAGCCGCAACAGGTGCGACGCATAAGGCCCGGCCATCACATGGCTGAAATCGGCGATGCGGATGCCCGCAAGCGGTTGGGTCATGGTTTTTCCGGAAATTGTTTGCGAACGATCGTCCATGCGGGGTCTTTGCAAAGGCCGCAGGACGCCCCCGTGAAGAGTTGACCCGCCTTCGCGTCACGCTTGAGTTGCCAATCGAGCCACGCCACCGCGATCCGGCCATAGTCCCCGCCGTTCACCGCGCCGAACGTTCCGCCATGGCCCGTGTTCTTGTTGGCGTAGAAAACGGGCACATGAGCAATGCGGCCCACATCGTCATTCCCGTTGGGATAGGCGATGTCGGTCGGCCCGCCCAAGATGTATGCGACCGGTGTATGCAGCTTGCGCAGATCGTCCTTGGCGATCGAGACGCGGCTAAGGCCATTGCCTGGCCGGTTGTACACACCGCTGTTGAAGATGACGGCCGTGCGAATGCGCGGATCGGCAGCGGCGGCAAGCGCCTGCAGGCCACCGCAACTATGTCCCATCACGGCAACCTGCTTGGTATCGACGTCGCGTTCGTAGGGGCTACCCTTCACCCAGTCGATTGCAGCGAGGAGCTGGTCCACTGAGGTTTCGTCCGCGGTTGTGGGTGGCGGCATGGGCGGCTCGGGTCCCCGCTGGTTTCCAGCAGCCGGTTCCGTCGAGGGCCTCTCCCCTTTCGGAGCCCCATTGGCGATGACGATGTAGCCATGGCTGGCGATCTCGCGCAGGAAGCCACTGGCCGACAGCCCGTCATTGCGGCAGCCACCATTACCCCACAGCACCAACGGCAGGCGTCTTTGTGGCAGCTTCGCCGGGCGATAGATGGTGTAGCCGGGCGCGTCCGCTCGCCCTTCCGCAATCGCGGGCAGATCGCCTGTTCCGCCGGGCGCTCCGATGATGCCAGAAGGTATCTGGGCCGATGCGGACGGGGCCTGCAGGATGGCAGTCAAAGCACAGAGCAGCGGCGCGACGTGCTTCATTGATTTCCTCCACACTGGATTTTGTCGCGACCCTGCACGGAAGCGCGTGCGGTGCGGAACGCCCTGAGACCATCAATGCCGAAGCGGGACAGCTCGCGGGCATTGCCCTCCGAGTCGCGCAGATAGAGCGCATCAAACCGCGCCTGCTCCTGACGCGACACGCCATTGATCGTCACATGCTGGGCGCGCGCTTCTTCCAGTCCCTTTTCAAGCGCAGCATAGATCTCGCGCGCGAGCGCTGCTTCCCAGACCGCTTGCGACTCCTCGAGGATAGCCCGATCCTGCGCACTCAGCCGATTCCAGCGCTCCATCCCCATCGCCCGAGCAGGATAGGCGCCGCGTGGAATAGCGAGGTTGTTATAGTGGCGGGCGACCTCGGCGAAATGTAGCGACTTGAACGTGTCGCCAGGTGCGATGACGCCATCGATCACACCCTTCGCCATGGCCGAATAGACGTCAGCCATCGGCATGTTCACCGGATCGGCGCCGAGGGACTCGAGCACGCTCAGCAGCTCCGTCGGCGCGCGCAGACGCAGGCCGCGCAGATCGGCCAAGGAGTTCACCTGCCTGCTGGTGGTGACGACGCCGGCGAGCGATCCGCCCTGCACCGCCAGCACCTTGAGCCCTTCCAGCTCGTGGCCGATCTCGGGGTTCGCCGCCGCGATGCAACGATAGAGCGCAAGTTGGGATTCAATACTGTCCGCACCGCTGTAGAAACCCGTCTGGATGCGGATGAGATGGGCGCCGCCGCGCGCGTAGATGGGCGTGATGAGCCCCACATCCGCGACACCGTGGCGCAGTTCCTCCATCGACATGTCGGACGAAAGCAGCGCCCCGGACCAGCTCGGCCGGATGCGGATGCGGCCGTGCGAGCGCTGCTCGACAAACGCCATCCACGCCTGATCCGCTTTGCTGAACGGATGATTGGGGCTGTAGGGCGTTGCATAAGTGAGTTCCGTCACATCCTGCGCCACGGGCTGGGCGCAGGACGCCAGCAGCAGTAGTAGCGAAGGCAGGAACACCCGCAGCCTCATGCAAGCCCCCGCTCGGCAAGGAAGTTGGCCACCGTCGCCACCATCCTGTCATGGTCCCAGTTCTTGGCGTCCACCATGTCGGCATCAATGGTCAGCACCGGCACGCCTGCCGCCTCCAGAGACAGCGCGGTCAGCTTTGTACCCGATTGCGAGAGGCGGTTGTCCGGCGGGAGCAACACAACGCAGGCGTCGATGCCGCAGCGCTCCGCCTCGCTGGTCATCCAGCCGTTCATCCACGGCGGCAGGTGCAGCACTTCGTTCATGGAGCAGATACGGCTGGCCAGCGCATCCATCGGCTCGCCCTGCAGCTCACGGATATATTGCGGCCCGGCGAACGGCATATACATCGACCAGACGAAGACCGCGCCGAGCCGTTCCTCCAGGGCCTGATAGAAGCCGGGGTCGTGCCACACACCCGCGCCGATCCACATGAGGCGGACCTTCTCGTTGCTGGCAGAGCCGGTGCCATTTGCGATGCGCTCCATCACCTCATCGCGGAAACGTTTGGCATGGGCGACCGCCCAATCCGATCCGCGATGCCATTGCGGGATCATCGTGTTGGGCATCTGCTCGGCGATCGACACGGGGCAAGGCCGCGCCCGGCCGATGGCCTGCGCCGCCTCCCAGATATAGCCCTCCTGCTCGTTGATCCGTTCCATCAGATAGTGGAGCTTCGCCTCGTCGAACTTTCGCCCGGTGCGGTTCTCCAGCAGGGCGATAAGATCACGCATCTCCGCGACCATCAGCGCGATACGATCGGCATCGTAGACTTGGCGCCAATCGCCCCGGCTGTGCTCGAACCAGCGCGGGTCCTTGTGCTCCCATGCCGGCGCCTCCATCGCAAAAAATTCGCTGCCCAGCGCCTGCGCCCATTGGCCGAAGACATGCTGGATGCAGTCGCAGGTCAGCCGCGCCACCAGCACAGTCGGCGTGGGCAGGCCTCCCCAAGGGGCGGTCTTAGGATCGTTCGCGAGCGTGCAGGCGAGGCCCAGCGAGCAATATTTGCAGCTATTCTCGGGATAGCCATGCCGGGCCATTACCTCAAAATACTGGTTCGAGAGCTGCTTTGCCGAAATATAGGCCGACCACCACTGGTTGGTGATGATCGGAATATCCATCACGTGGAAGATTTCGTGCGGCGTGTCGGCCTGCACGATAGCAAAAGGCTCGCCCTCATCCACGACCCGTCGCCGCAGATCCGCACCGAACTGCTTCTGATAGGCGCTGGCTGCTGCCGTGCAGGCCAGATCCTTGCGGCTGCGCTGCCCTGTTGCCCGCGTCGTGACATCCTGGCTCATTCAAAAACTCCTGCAGCGTCGAGCTCTGCGATGCGGGCCTCCGAGAGGCCGCAGGTGTCGCGGGCGATGGTGTGAGCATGCTCGCCCATGCGCGGCGCGCGGAACGGCTCCAAGCGATCATGCGAAAACTTGATGGGGGTTGCGATGTGGCCGAACGGCCCGAGCAGCGGATGGTCAAGCGTCACCAACGCGCCGCGCCCGGCAAGTTGCGGATCGTGATCGATCATGTCTTCACAATCCTGCACCACACCGCAGGCGATGCCGGCGGCCTGAAGCTCGGCCATAATGGCATGGTCAGCGCGTTGCGCGACCCACGCCGCGACGTCGCCGCCGGCAATGGCGTGGAGTCTGGCAAGCTCTGCTTCGTCCCTCAGGCTGATCGCCACCCATCGATCCTCGCCCTGCGCCTGGAAGACATCCTGAAAGAAGACAGCGGGATCCGCATTGCCCGAGCGCTGCGGGCGCTCGCCGCGCCGCGCCGCCGCCAGATAGTCCCGCATCTGTTGCACGCAGATCTCGTACATCGAGGCATCGATATGACAACCAAGCCCGGTTTCGCGGCGATGCTGCAGCGCCGCCGCCACTGATCCTGCCATGACGAAAGGCACGATGACGTCGCCATAGGGCACCGCGCCGGGGATGACGGGATCGCGGTCCGGATAGCCGGTGAGGAAGGTCCGTCCCGAGAGTGCGCCACCGGTCCCGTCGACACCCCATTCCTGCGCCAGCGGACCGGTCTGGCCGAACACGCTGCCCGACACCATGACGATGCCCGGGTTGCGCGCTGCCAGTGCATCATAATCGAGGCCAAGCTTCTTCATCGTGCCGGGGGAGAAATTCTCGACCACCACATCGGCCCAGTCGATCAGCGGATCGATGAGTTCACGCGCCTCCGGTTTCTTCATGTTCAGCGAGAGGCTGCGTTTGGAGCTGTTGAGATGCGCGAACCAGGGCTTGTCGTCCCAATTGCCTGGGCTGGACGCGGAAACCTGCACGTCGAGACGGGCAAGATCAGGCCGCGTGCGGCTCTCGATCTTCACGATCTCCGCGCCAAGATCGCCGAGCGTCTTGGTCGTGATCGATCCGACCAGAGCCCAGGCGAAATCCAGCACCCGAACGCCCGCCAGCGGCCCCGGCCGCTCGCCGGTGTGGATTGCGGGCGCGGCAATGGCAGCGCCCTTGCGGATCGTCGCGAAGCGCTCCGGCAGGCCCGAAGGCGTATCGAAGAAGTGGCGCGCCGCCAGATGCGGATCGGCCAGCACATCGCCCGGCTCGTTCGCCACGCAGGCATTGATGCCGCGCCTCAGCCCTTCGGTCGCGATCTCATGCTTGGTGCGCGAGAGGAAGAAGGCGGCGATCGCTGCCTCCCACAGCGCCCGCGTGTCGGCCGGCAGCGTAGAGCGATTGTAGCTCAGCCAGTCCGTGCCGTGCAGCGGATTGGGGACACCGACTTCATCCATCCAGTCCGAGAGGGCCTGATTGGCGGGCGCGCCGAGCCGCCCGGTCATCAGCGAGTGGAAGCACCAGCCGTCCGCCAGCCGCCAGATGGCCCGCACGGTCGCTTTGCCATAAGCGAGCGCACCGCCCACACGCGTGAGCTTGCGCCGGTCGAACTGCCAGCACAGCACGCCGTTGAAATTGCGACTAAAGGCCACCTGCTGGATCGAGACATCGACATGTTGCCCCTTTCCGTGCGTGCCGCGCGAATAATGAGCGGCCATTGCCCCGGCCCCAGCCACCATATCCGCGTGGAAGGTGCAGGCATCCCCCGCTTCCTTCACCGGTGCCAGATCCGGCTCGCCGGTCACGCGGAGGGCACCTCCCATGGCAGAGGCCACCAGCTCGCCGCCTTTCCATTGCGACCGTGGACCACCCGAGCCGAAGCTGGTGACTGACACGTGCACGGCAGTTTCCGGGATGGCAATGCCCCCCAACCCCTCCAGCCCAATATCGTCGATGACGAACGATGCGCCCTCCACCGGACCGCCCAGCTCCGCCCCAATCGAAGCCAGGAAGCGGGCCAGTGGCCGATCCGCCATGCCGCCCAGAATGGCGACGCGATGACCGGATAACGGCATCATGCAGAAAGCTCCTTCAGAAATTGCGTAATCTCGCCGGCCGCGCGGTCAGTTCCGCGCCAGTCGCGCCGCGTCATGATGAGGTGGGGAATGCCGGCCTGTGACAAGGCCTCACGCTGCACGGGCAGATGCCAGATGCGCGCCTCATCCTCCTCCGCAAACCAGAGCACGACCGCCGAGGCGCCGAGTGTCCGCGCCCTGTCGACCAGATCCGATGCGCGATCGAAAAAGGCGCGGCCGCTCTGCGAGGCGGCATGGAGCTGGCGCGCGATAGCAGTTATCGGATCGCCGCTCGCCTCCTCAATCGCCACGCCCGGATCTTGCCAGGCGTCCGCCAGCGTCGGTCCGCATGCGGACCAGCGGGCCGCCTCGATGACGGCATGGAGACGGCGATCAGGCGGCGGCGTGCCAGCCAGCAGGCAACAAGGCGCAGCCATGCCCGCCATCCCGCTGGCCGATGCGCGACGCCGGTTCGTTTCGGCGATGCCACGCTCCAGTGCGGGGGCATCCAGTCCCAGCCGATCGGCAAGCTGGCGGACAGCGGCCACCATATGCGCCGCGCTGCTCGAGCGGGCGATCCGCGCCACGTCGAAGATCAGCGGCTCGGGGCCCCTGACCTCTCCCTGTCTGCGTAGCTCGCAGATATAGTAATAGAGCCGCTGCGCAGCGTCGTCCGCCCGGGAGAAGATGACGGCGTCGAGACTGTCCAGAGCCCCGTCCGCCCAGTCCTGCACGATAGATCGCGCCCAGAGCGGGAATTTGCTTTCCAGCCAGCGGTCGGCAGTCGGCATGGCGCGATCGACATTCCAGGCCACCGGGCCGGAACAGGCGCCCGTCGCGGCGAGCAAATCTTGCGGCAGATCGGGGCCGACATAAGCGATCATGGTCATTGTCCAAATACGGTGGGCAGCCACAGCACCATGGCCGGGAAGAGAATGATGAGCAGCAGGTGGATCAGATCGCTGGCAAGGAAGGGCATCACGCCCCGGAAGATGCGGCCGAGCGGCACATCCTTCGCCACGCCTTGAATCACGTAGAGGTTCATGCCGAGCGGTGGGTGGACGAAGCCGATCTCCATCGCGCGGGTGATGAAGATGCCGAACCAGATGGGCGACATGCCCACGCTCTCGACGATCGGGAGCAGGATCGGCGTGGTGAGCAGCATCAGCGCAAGGCCATCCAGCACCGATCCGAGCAGCAGCAGCAGAACCGCCACGACGAGGAGCGTGGGGATGGTGCCGAGGCCCATCTGCGTCACGCTGCTGCCCACTGCCTCGGTGAGACCGGTGACGCTGATGAAGACCGAGAAGGTGATCGCCCCGATGATGACGAGGAAGATAAGCCCCGCCGTGCGCAACGTTTCCGAGAAGGCGCGGAACAGCACGTCACGGTTCAGGCGGCCACGCCAGGCCGTGATGACCAGCGCGCCAGCCGTGCCGATGGATGAGGCCTCCGAGGGACTGAACCAGCCCAGCACGATGCCGCCCAGCACCACGGCGACCAGCAGCAGCATGTCTGCGATCTTGAGCATCGCCCGTCCACGCTCGGGCCAGCTCGCGCGAGCGCTGGCTGGGGCGATCGAGGGCTTCCAGCGGCAAAGCAGCCAGATGACCAGGCAGTAAAAGAGCATCTGCGAGATGCCCGGGATCAGCGTCGCAGTGAACAGCTTGCCGATCGATTGCTCGGCGATGATGCCATAAACGATCAACGCACCGGACGGCGGCAGCATCTGGCCCAGCGTGCCGCCCGCCGCGACCGTGCCGGTCGCTAGGGCGTCGGAATAGCCGCGCTGGCGCATTTCCGGCAGGGCGACGAGGCCGATGGTCGCCGCCGTCGCCAGGCTCGATCCGTTGATCGATCCGAAGCCGGCGCACCCGCCCACCGACGCATAAGCGAGGCCGCCGCGCCGGTGACCGATCATCTTGGCCGCGGCATCGAACAGGTCGCCGCTGGCATTGGCGGAAAAGAAGAGATGCGCCATCAGCATGAAGAGCGGCAGCGTGCCCAGTTCGTAGCGGGTCAGCGTCTCGACCACGACGACGCCCGCCTTGATGAGCGCCGCTTCCGGCCCCAGCACGATCATCAAGCCGCCTACGCCGACAAGGCCGAGCGACACGCCTATCGGCAAGCCGGCCATGAGAATGGTCAACAGGATCAGCAGGCCGATAAAACCTGTCTCGGGTGTAGCGAACATCATGAGCGGGGCCGCTCGGCGAGCTGGCGGACCAGCAGGACAATGACGACGACAAGCGAGGCATTGAGGAAGGCGCGCATCCAGCGCCATGGCACGCCGACCAGTTCGCTCACTTCTTGGCTGTTCCAGAGATCGGACGCGAGCCAGCAGGAGCCGGCGAGCAACCCTGCATAGAAGACGATCGAGAGCGCCGTGCAGGTGCGCTCGGCAATGTCGCGCCGAACGCCCGTCAGCCGATCGAGGATCAGATGCACGCGGGCATGGTTCCGGGCGATCGTCGCCGCCACGAGCGCCAGCGCTCCGGCGACCAGAACCGCGACCTGAACCAGCTCGATCGCGCCCTTGAGCGGCAGGCCGGTGTGCCGCCCGATCACGGCGAGCAGGTTCAACAGCGCGGCCGCGATCAGGGCGCCCCCCCCGATCCAGACCATGGCAACCCTGGCAGAATTCATGCGCCAACCTCTTCGACGTGACCATCGGCCGCTATTGTGATGGCAGGCAGCCCCGCCTTTTGCGTGATCCGCTCGACATAGGACCGGATGTCCGCCGCGCGGGCTGGCGAAGCAAGCACGGGCCGCCCCGGCGCCTCGACATCGACGGGGATAATGCCCACGTCCATCGCGCCGCCACCATGGAGACGGATGGTGCCGAGAAAGGCGTTCACCGCTTCAGGATGAAAGGGCGCGAGCGTGTAGGCCGGGTCCGGCTCGAAACCGAAAAGCTTGCGCCGCCGATCCGCCCATTCCGCGCGTGCCGGATTATCCTGCGCCGGACTGAGCGCACTGGTGACGACGCAGCCATTGCCAAGTCCATGGAAGATCGGTTTCCCGCGATAAAATTCGATGCCGCGCACGATATGCGCATGATGACCAATCACGACGTCCGCCCCCGCATCGATCGCGGCATGAGCAACCGCGCGTTCGTAAGGCGCGAGTTGCGCGGGTGTGTGGACGATACCCTTGTGGAGCGCCACGAGCACGATGTCCGCTTGCTGGCGCGCGACCGCGATATCCTCCCGCAAGGTCGCGACGGCCTCTTCGGTTAGCGCGGTGAGCGCAGCCGCCGGCGCAATCGGCGCGCCGTCTGCCGTATCGACCCGCAGAAAGGCGCAGCCGGCAGTATCCTCACCGGCCCAACTGTTTTCCGGGCCAACACAATTATAGCTCAGCAGCGCGATCCGATGGCCACCGCGCGTCACGATCGCTGGCGCGCGAGCGGCTGCAAGCGTCAGCGCAGCGCCGGTGTGATGCACGCCGTGCGCATCGAGACCGGCCAGTGTGTCGGCAATGCCCTGCGGGCCGCAATCGGCGATGTGATTGCCGGCAAGACTGAGCATCCCGAACCCTGCCTGCGCGATGGCGGCAAGATTTTCGGGCGGCGCACCGGGCGCCGGCACATCTCCCTTCAGTTCGACGACACTCGCCGTGTGGGGCACTTCCAGATGCCCCACTGCGAGGTCGGCAGCGCGCAGGGCGGGGGCGATCCCAGCCAGCCAATAGGCGCCATCCGGCTCATCCAGAACCAGATCGCCTGCCAGCACAATCGAGATCGCCTCCTTCCCCACGCACTCCGCTCCCTTAGAAGGACTTGCGCACGCTGACGGCGAAGAGCCTCCCAATGGGATCGCTCGCCGTCGCGTCGTAGCCACCGCCGCCGTTGCCGTTGGGCGCCAGATTGACATAGGGGGGCGCAATATCGAAGACGTTGCGCACTTCCATCGCGAGCGTGAGCCCCTTCTCGAAGAAGCCGGTAGCCTGCGGATCCCCGATCCGCCACGTCAGCGTCAAATCGACAGGGGTGTAGCTCTTCACGGACTGCACCGGGTTGGAAAGGTTGTTGGTGTATCCACCAACATGCGTGGCCAGAACACGCGCGCTCAGCGGCCCGTGATCCCAGGTGATGCTGGCCCGCGCCTTGAACTTGAGCGGATTGAAGATGACGTTGCGCCGGTCGACCAGCGGCGCGGCGGGCGTCACGGCGATGTTATATTTGGTGAGGTAGGTACCCGACACGTTGAAGAGCAGATGGTCGTCCGCACCGATGTCGGCTTTCCAGGTTCCGCTAAAGTCGATCCCGCGCGTGATCGACACGCCCAGATTCTGGCTGCGTCCGTCCACGAACAGTGTCACATTGGCCGGATCGCCGCCGGGGAAGGAACCTCCGGCCAGCGCGACGCCCTGGCTCAGCAACTGCTGCACCCGCGCCGCCGCCGCCGATCCGCGCAGGATGATGCCCGTGCCGGCATACTGCGCCTCGTTGCCCAGGATGGTGAGGTTGGAGAGGTTGGCCAGCACCTGATTCTGATATTTGACATCCCAATAGGTGACGCCGAAACTCAGATTGGATGTCGGCTCGAAGTCCAAGCCGACCGACCAGGTGGTCGCCGTCTCCGGCTTCAGGTCCAGATTGGGACCGGAAAGCGCATAGCCCTGCAGCGGCGCACCGCCCGCCGGGTTCTGGTAGCTCTGGCCGAATATGTTGTTCGAGTTGCCGTAAATCTCCGGGATAGTCGGCGCACGGAACGACGTGCCGTAGCTGCCGCGCAGCTTGACGCCGCGCACCGGCTGCCAGTTCAGGCCGAACTTGGGGTTGGTGGTGCTGCCCACGTCATTATACTTGTCGTGGCGCACGGCGGCGTTGAGTTCCAGCCGCTCGAAACCGGGAGCCGCGTTGTTCGCCCCGAAGATCGGGATGTAGAGTTCGCCATAGAAGGAGTCCACCTCGCGGCCGAAATGGCGGTAGGTAATCGGCGTCGTCGGCCCGCCGCGCGCGGAGCCGAGCGCGACGTTGAAATCCTGCCGCTCATAACCCGCCGCCAGCTTCACGTCGCCGCCGGGCAGCGCGAAGAGCGAGCCGTTGAGGCGACCTTCATAGGTCTTCAGGTGGCCATTGGTTGGAGCCAGGAAGATCTGGTCGGAAATCCCGGCCAGCACTGCGGCGCTTGTGCGACCACGGCTGTACGGGTCAAACGCCGTCGCGGGGTTGCTACTGGCGAGCGCAGCGTTCAGCGCGGCGTTATTGATGCCGTGATAAGAGCCTGAGAAATCATTGGTCTTGCCATAGCCGAACAGCACTTCGGCTTCCCAGTCATGGGGCAGCTTGGCACGAAGGCCGGGCGTGATTTGCCAGCTTTCCGCAGAACCGAACGAGTCATTGATCGGCACGCTGCTGCCGAAGTTATAGTCGAGTGTATAGCTGGTCCCGCTAAAGCCAGCGGGCCGCACGAAGAAGGCGTTCGTCTGCGGCACCGTCAGGCGCGCGTTGGAATAGGCGGAATTCCGGTAAAAATTACGCTTTGAATAGAAGCCGTCATAGAAGACGCTCAGCCAGTCGGTCAGGTCGAAGCGACCCGTGCTATTGAATGAGTCGTAGCGCTGCTCCGGAATGAGATCCTGATTGTCCAGCTCGTCGCACCTGTTGAGCGTGCCTGCCGCCAGCGATCCTGCCGTCGCTTGGGTCACGCCCCCCGCCGGGATGGCGTAGGTCGTACCGTTCGCATTGATGTTACCCGGGGCGCACCGCACGATCCGGTAATCCCCGCCGCCGAAGCCAGTCTGGTTACTGGTAAAGAAGCCGCGATCATCGCCACTCAGGTTCGAGCGCTCGACATGCTCGTAGGCGACCATGATCTGCCCGCGTTCAAACACCTTGCCGAGGGCGGCGCCCAGCGTCGTCTCATGGAAGTCGCCCCGCGACGATATGCCCGAGCGCGCGAACACCTCGCCGCCGTCGAGTGACCGACGGGGAATAAGATTCACCACGCCCGCGACCGCATCCGAACCGTAGATGGCGGATGCGCCGTCGGCGACCACCTCGACCCGCTCGACACCCAGCGACGGCAGGACCGACGGATCAATCGAACGGCTGTTGTTGGTCACGCGGTGCCCGTCGATCATCACCAGCGTCGCATAAGGCCCGATGCCGCGCAGGTTCACCGAGTTGCCATAGGTGATGTTGCCGCTTCCGCCCGACTGGCCACGCGAATTTTCCGAGACGCCGAGGTCGAAGACCTGCGGGATTTCCTTAATCATGCGATCGACGGTGACCGCGCTCGAAGCCTCCATCTCGGCCCGGCCAAGTGTTGTGACCGTCGACCCGACCGGCGCTTCCCCGCGCACGCGGCTGCCGGTGATGACGATGTCCGGCGCTGCCGCCTCTTCGTTCTGCGCCACCGCCATCGCGGGCAGAGCCAGTGCCATCAGGCTGCTGCCCAGCTTCAGTGCCGTTCCTAGAGTGATCCCGCCTTTATAATCCTTGCTCATCCCAACCTCCCTCGCCGCCCCTGCGGCTTTTATGTTTAATCGACGTCTCAGTTCGCGACCGGCAATTTGACCCAGGAGCCGCCCGCGCTGCCCCGCTCGACCGTGAAAACCGGGGCGGGAGTCTGTTGTATTTCCTTGAGATTGCGCTGGCGGGGGTCCGCACCGGCGATGGTGACGCGCAAACGCGCGCCAGCCGGCACGATCCGCGACACCGGCGTCAGATCGATCGCCAGATTGGCCTGCTGGCCGATCGGGAGAGGTGCTACATCCGCCTTGCGCCCTGAGTGCCAGGGCAGACCCATGACGTCATAGGGTGCCTTGCCATTCTTGCGATGCGCTAGTGCCAGCCGGCCGAAGGCCACGACCTCCGCCTGTCCGTCGGCCGCCACTTGATCCAGATAGACGAAGACATCGGCATCGGGCTTGTCCGCCGAGACGCGCAGGTTCACGACCGGATAGCCGATCAGCTTGAGCGGCTTGTCCAGCGGGGCGCTGGTATAGCTCAGCCCCTTGTCGTCCATGGGCTTGGCCCAGAAGGCAAAATAGTCTGCGCCCGGCAAGTCGTAGCGCACCGTGAACTTGTCCGCGCCCGCGCGATCCGGCTTTGCACCGAGCGTTCCGTCATTCACCGATCGCGCGGTGCCACTGCGACCGCCGTTCAGGAACCACTGCATTGGCGTGACCTTGGCACCCGGCAACGCGTCGGAGCGGGCATAGCCACCTTTCCCGTCCAATCCCTCGACCCAATAAGTCGCACGCGGCTCTTTCTCGATGCCGTTGTCCGCGCCTTTGAGATAATGATCGAAATAGCGCACGACTTCGCCAGTGAAGTCGAATCCAGGCGGCGGCACGCAGTGGCTGCCAGGCCCCGCGAGAAACTTCGATCCCTTGAGGTTCGCCGCGCTTAAGATGGACTGGGCCGTTGGCTCGTCATGCCAGTTGCTCCAGAAATAAGTGGCGATGCCCGCCCGCTGGATCGCGTCGAGATAATTATAGACGCCGACTTCCTCCCAGAAGCGATTTCCAGTCAAGGAGGAAACGCTGTCGCGATAGGGCATTCCATACCAGAGCGCGGCCATCGGCGTGTTCTGGGCATGCTGGGCAACGGCTGATTTAAGCTGCTGCCCGTCCGCGTCGCCATCGACAGGGACGCTCGCCAGATCGTCGCTCAACGGCTCGTCCGGTCGAGTGTTGAACTGTGCGGTGATACCGCCGCGCCGTACGAAAGCATATTTGTCGAGGTCCGACGCGCCGATGAAAACCGCCTTGAGCGCCGGGGGCGCAGTGGTCGCGGTGTGAAATGTTGTGCCGCCCAGATAGGAGCATCCGATCATGCCGACTTTGCCGCTGGCAAAGGGCTGGCGCGCCAGCCACTCGACCAGATCATGGCCGTCTTTCGCCTCGGTGCGGTCCTGAAAACCCCGGCGCGCGCCAAAGGACGCGCCCTTGCCGCGAATATCGGCGACTGCGACCACGTAACCGGCCGAAATCAGCGAGCGGAGCGCCAGGCCGTCCTCCAGCGCGACTTCCCTGATCGCGCCGTCCTTATCCTTGAAACGAGCGCGATAGGGCGTGAACACGAAGATGACCGGAAGGCGCTTTTCTTCCACCTTGCCGTCACTAGCCGGTCGATAGATGTTGACGGCCAGCTTCGTCCCGTCCCGCACAGGCACGTAGAGCGAGCTACGCTGCACGTCTGCATAGTCTCTAGCCGGACCCGGCACGGCTGCCGTAACAGCAGCCAGCGCGCCGATCCATCCAACCGCCCGCATCCTTGCTCTCCTATTGTTGACAATTTCATCAGCGATCAACCCGCCGGATGCAATCAAAAAACAGATGACAATATTGTTGACAATATTGTCAGGAGATTAGACGCTGTTCACATGAACGAGCAGTTGGACAAGCGGGCACCCTCGGCCGTCGAGGTCGCCGACTGGGTGCGTGACCGCATTCGCACGGGCCGTTTTGTGCCCGGCCAGCGGTTGGTCGAAGTGGACATCATCCGACAAACGGGGGCCAGTCGGTCGAAGGTGCGCGAAGCGTTGCAGCGGCTGGAAGGCGAAGGCCTGGTGCTGATCGAAGAATTCCGCGGGGCATCCGTCCGAAGCACTAGCCTTGAGGAAGCTGCGCAAATTTATCGGGCGCGTCTCGCCCTAGAAGGTATCTGCGCCGCCGACTTCACACGAAACGCCTCGGAGGAACAGAAGCATCAGTTGTGCATCGTCCAGGAGCAACTCGACAAATGCGTGAACGATCGGGCGCCGGATAAGTTTGGGCGGCTGAATATCGAGTGGCATCGACTCATCGTGGAAGGCTCCGGCAACACGGTTATTGCCGAGTTGCTCAAACGCCTGAATGTTCCCATTCACCGGATGTTGTTCGAGAGTTTCTACGACGAGGAGCGCCTGCGTACCGCGAACGCGGACCACCAGAACATGCTGCGCCTCATTTTGGCCGGAGAGGCCGATGCGGCCGAAACGGCCATGCGCAGCCACATCGGTGACGGGTTCAAAACACTGTCAAAAATCGAGAGTGAATTTTATCGGTGAGGTTCGTGAGAGCGGTGCTCATCGATTGTCAGGAACGGTGGCCACTGACGGAATCGGCCTAACCCGCGATAAATCCGGGGCGCGAACCTCAGCGCTATTCCTCTCCGCCATCCTCGGCCGCGCTTGAAGCGCTCGCGGCAGCGCGTGCGTCGGCAAGCGCCTTCCGCGCCTTGCCGGCAAAGGAGGCCTTCGGGTCCAGCTTTAGGGATCGTTCCAGCAAGGCAATCGCTCGCGCATGATTGCGATCTCGACCTTGCTTGCTCTCCATATTGGCTTTCCCAAGCATGAAGCAGCTTTCCGCCTCCCCGAGCCCGCACGCCTTGTCGAACATGTCGAAAGCGCCGCTACGGTCTTTACGGACACCCTGCCCCCGGTGGATCATCATTGCGAGATTGCCGCAGGCGCTCGCGTCGCCAGCCTGACACGTCTTCTCGAACAATGCTTCGGCTCGCGCGTAGTCACGAGACACGCCCTGGCCGTCCCGATAGAGAACGCCGAGATTATAGCATGATTTGTCATCGCCCGCGTCGCAGCCCTGCCCGAAAAGGCGCGCGGCTTCTGCATGATTCCGGCGCAATCCCTTGCCCAGCGAATAGGCAGCGCCGAGGTTCATGCATCCGTCGGACGATCCCTTGTCGCAGGCTTCCCTGAAGAGAGCAGCGGCGCGGACGTCGTCCTTCGCAACGCCATCCCCGCGAATATAAGCGAGACCCAGATTCGAGCATCCGGTGGCATCGCCGCCCCGGCAGGCATAGCCGTAATAAGCAGCGGCTCGGTCCATCGACAAGGCGATGCCCTGCCCCTGCCCATAAGCGTAGCCGGCCATGGAGCAGCTTGCCATGTCACCAAGATTGCACGCCTTGCCGGCAAAATAGGTCGCCCGCACCAGATCGCGGCCGACACCCCGGCCTTCACGGTAACGCTCGCCCAGTTCGGCGCAACTGTCCGCATCCTCTCCGTCGCAGCGCGTGACAAGGTCCGGCACGGAGGTCGGCGCGTCCTCCTGCGACGGCTCCATTTCCGGTGGCGTTTGCGTCGCTGTCGCCGCCTCCTGCGCCTGCGCAGGAGGCACTGCGGAGGCGATTGCCAGCGCGAGGACGACCATGGGCCGCAAGGTCGGCGTCATCCGCCTTGTCCCTCGGCGCCCTCCCGGACGAGCTGTGCGCGAAAGCGCAGCGATCGCGGCGTAGCTTCAAGCACGTCGATCATGAAATCGCCGATGTGAACCGTCTTTTGCGTTTGCGGAACGCGCATGGGTTGGCCGGAACCGGCATGCGCGAGGTCGTCAATGCTGTAGCCGCGCTTCTCGAACACCAAATCGCCATTCTGCACGCCCAGATAGGCAATGTCGTAAATCTGCCCGACCACATCTGTGTCATAATCACTGGCGATGGGGATCTGCACACCCTTGGCATAATCCCGTGGTGGAACGACGGCATGTCCCGCCCGCGTGGTCTGCGGCGTGCCGAAGGTTTCAACGCCGGGCGCCTTCGAGCGAATGACCGGCACCTTGGGATCAAGGCGCATGCGTTCGTGGATTGCCGCCGGGCTTTCCGACGCCTGGGTGTCAGCGATCAGGGCCTCGGCAAAAGCGACTTCGTCGATCTGCAGGGGGAAGCCGTCACTCTGCGCGCGATCCGCGGCGCAGACGAACTGCAATTGCGCATCGCCGATCGTGTCGGGCAGGACGGCTTCGGTGGGAAAGCGCACCGCGGTCTCGTCGAGCCGTTGATCCTCAGCGTCATAGCGCATCGCCATATCCCAGCTTTCGGTGCGTTTCTTGCAGTCGGTCACCATATAGGCGCGGATGAGGGCCGCTGGATCATTGGGATCGCGGATCACCTGGCTGGCCTGATACCGGACGATATCGCCCTCACGCTTGATGGAGCCCACATCAACGAAAAGAACCCGGTCTGCACCCTGTGCCACGAACCACCATTGCGAAGAGCGCGCCTGTGCCGCCATCGGCGCCAGCGCGAGCAGGCCGCATAGCAACGTAGCAATTTTGCCGTTCAACAGCTGTCCTTTCCTCATGGTCATTTGCCGGGCGATTCCGCCTCTGGCGCGCCTAGCGGCTCAATGGATTTCCCATCCCTGGTACAGGTGAACCGCGACGCACGCAGTGGCGGTCGCACGCTCACCGCATTTGCCCGCCAGATTTGCCCTTGCCCCGGGCTGGACGTCATCGCACTGCGGTCGATACGCATGCCCGCCTCCGGCGCCAGCTCTTCTTCGAAAAACCGAACGCACTTCTGAACGGCGCTATCCGTGATCCCGGCAATCGCGACCTCATCTTCGCCGATACCGGCGGGCAGCATGCCGGCGACAGGATCTGCCCTCACCACATCTTGCGGTGGGGCCGCGGCAGCGACGAGCATTGTTATCATGAGCATAGGATGAGACCTCTACAAGCGGAAACAGGCTCTTGTGGCCACCTATGCGCAGGATATGAAACTGTTTTTCCCAATCGATCGTCCAGCCGTGCGACGCTGCCGTTGGCACGACGGTCGACGGAAACACGCACACCCTACTTCGGCCGCCAGTAAGATGCCGTGGTTGCGTGGGCACGCATGAGCAGCAGCCACCCTGCGCAACTAGCGGATCGGCGTTAAGACCGGAGGTCCGGTGCATGGCCGATCTGTACTATCATTCTTGCTCAGATGCTGACCACCCGGCCACTGGCATGCCCTTTCGCCAAGATGCACTATTGAAGGTACCGATGACTAAATACGTATTTTATTTAGGAATAATCTGACAATTTTAATTGTCGCAAATTCAAAATCGGCGAATTTTAATCGCCATCTGAGAAACTATATGCGCCGCAAGGGGCCACACACAGAGGTCGAACCTACTCCACCGTCACGCTCTTCGCCAAATTCCGGGGTTGATCGACATCCGTGCCCTTGAGCACCGCGACGTGGTAGGCGAGCAGTTGCACGGGCACGGCATAGACCATCGGCGCGATGAGGGGGTGGACCTTGGGGAGCGCGAGTGTGGCAAGGCAGCCTTCACCGGCGGCGGCGATGCCCTCCTCGTCCGAGATCAGCACGACCTTGCCGCCGCGGGCCTGCACTTCCTGCATGTTGGAGACGGTCTTCTCGAACAGCGGGCCTGAGGGCGCGATGACGATGACCGGCACTGCCTCGTCGATCAGCGCGATGGGGCCATGCTTCATTTCACCCGCCGCATAACCTTCGGCATGGATGTAGCTGATTTCCTTGAGCTTCAGCGCACCTTCGAGGGCGAGCGGATAATCGGTGCCGCGCCCCAGATAGAGCACGTCCCGCGCGGGCGCGATGTGCGGCGCGAGGGCCTGGATCGCCTCGTCCTGCATCAGCGCCTGATTGATCGCGGCGGGGGCCTCGGCGAGGTGGCCGACGATCCGCTGCTCTTCCGCGCGCGTCAGCCGCCCTTTCGCGCGGGCGAGATTGGCCGCGAGCGCCGCGAGCACGGCGAGCTGGCAAGTGAAGGCCTTGGTCGAGGCGACGCCGATCTCCGGCCCGGCATGGGTCGGCAGCAGCAAATCCGCCTCGCGCGCCATCGAGCTGGTCGGCACGTTGACGACGACGGCGATCTTCTGCCCTTCCGCCTTGGCATGGCGCAACGCCGCGAGCGTATCGGCCGTCTCGCCGGATTGGGAGATGAAGAGGGCAAGGCCGCCCGCCTCCATCACCGGCTCGCGATAGCGAAACTCCGATGCGAAATCGAGATCGACCGGCACGCGGGCGAACTGCTCGAACCAGTATTTGGCGACCATGCCGGCATAGAAACTGGTGCCGCACGCCACAATGGTGACCCGGCCGATGGCGGACAGGTCGAAGTCCGGGATGGGCAGCGAGAGCGTGTCGTCGATCCGCCTCAGATAGCTGCGCAGCGTCTGCGCCACCACCACGGGCTGCTCGTAAATCTCCTTGAGCATGAAGTGGCGGTGATTGCCCTTGTCGATCATCGCGCCGGACACGCCGGAAATGGTGACCGCTCGCTCGACCGGATTGTTGGCACGGTCGAACACCTGCGCGCCCTCGCGCGTCACCACAACCCAGTCACCCTCGTCCAGATAGGCGATGCGCTGGGTGAGCGGGGCCAGCGCCAGCGCGTCCGACCCTAGGTAGGTCTCTCCATCGCCATGGCCGACCACCAGCGGCGATCCGAGGCGCGCGCCGATCAACAGATCGGGATGGCGACGGAATAGGATGGCGAGCGCAAAGGCGCCATGCAGGCGGGGCAGCACCTGCTTCACGGCGTCCTGTGGCGAAGCGCCCTGCTCGACCAGCTCGCTCACCAGATGCGCGACCACCTCGGTATCGGTCTCGCTGGCGAACACCCGCCCGCGCCCGATCAGCTCATCACGCAGCGCCTTGAAATTTTCGATGATGCCATTGTGGACCACCGCGACTTCGTCCGTCGCATGGGGATGCGCGTTGCTCGTGGTCGGCGCGCCATGGGTGGCCCAGCGGGTGTGGGCGATGCCGGTCGCGCCCGCCAGCGGCTCGGCGGCCAGCACGCGGGCAAGATTGACGAGCTTGCCCTCGGCCCGCCGCCGCTCGATCCGGCCATCCACGATTGTAGCGACGCCGGCGGAATCATAGCCGCGATATTCGAGCCGCCGCAGCCCGTCGAGCAGTCGCTCCGCGACATCCTGCGTGCCGACGATGCCGATGATTCCGCACATGGGGTGAGCCTTCCTTGAATTCAGATCGTGTAGGGGATGCGGATGCCCGGCATATTGGCCGGGAAATCCCTGCTGTTGCGCGTCACCAATATGCGCCCGCTCAACTGGGCCGACGCCAGAATGATGGCATCAGGCAATTTCAGCGAGCGGCGCTGCTGCCGAAGCGATGCGGCCCGCCGCCCCACTTCCTCGCTCACTTCCGCGATCGCGAAAAGGTCCAGAAAGCGCTCGGTCTCGGAATGGAGCCCGTCCGGGGCGCTGGCCATGATCTCGATCCAGCTGATCCGGCTGATCCACGGCCGACGGGCGCGCTGCAGCTCCGCCCAGGCCTGCGGGCGTTCATGAAGCGCATCGATGAGAATATTGGTGTCGAAGTAGAACTCGCTCACGGCTGAGGTGCGCCCTCGGCGCTCTCCCAGTCCCGATCCCACTCGCCACGGGCGTGACGTTCATAGGCTAGCCCATCCACTGACGAGCCATGCTGCGCCCAGAGGCCGAAAAAACGCTCCACTCCCTGCATTGACTGGGCGGCACGATAGCTGCTGACGGCCTCGCGGAGGATGGCCGCGCGGGATGTCCCCTGCTGCGCGGCCTGCTCCTCAAGCCACTTCACATCGTCGTCGGAAAGGTCAGCCAGGAAGCGCATGATATATTGATATCATATCGTGATATCATGTCAATGCGCGCCTCGGCCACGCAAGAAAAGAGGGCGAACCACATAGCTGGCCGCCCTCTTTCCTATCCCAACTGCCCAAATGCACCGGGCGGCGCATTTCCCACGGACAGGTTCGGCTCGCACCGATAAGGATCGATGATCAGCGCTGCACTCCCCACAACCGGGCAAAGCCGATTGTGTCCCACGAAGGATCGCTGCTCATCTGCTGGGCTCGACCCTCTCAAAAATGCTGCCAGGGCGATTGGACATTTTCGACAATCCCGCAGAAATTTTCCTCGGTTCGTCGATAAAATGCCACCGGATGGCAAGTGCCTCAGCTGTCTTTCTTGTGCGCCGCACTTTTCTTTTTGCGCATCGCGTCATGGAAGCGATCGGCCCAGCCCGGCTTCACGAACTGTTCCGCGCGGACCAAGCGTAGCTCTCCGTCCCCGACATCGCGCGAGACGGCGCTGCCTGCCGCGACGATGGCATCCCGGCCGATCCGCACCGGCGCGATCAGCGCGCTGTTGGAGCCGATAAAGGCGCGGTCGCCGATCACTGTTTCGTGCTTGAAATAGCCGTCATAGTTGCAAGTGATCGTGCCGGCACCGATGTTCACCGCCTCGCCCACCTGCGCGTCGCCGACATAGGAGAGATGGTTCACCTTGCTCCCCGCGCCCAGCACGGCCTTCTTGATCTCGACGAAATTGCCGACCTTGGTCTTTTCGCCCAGCCGCGCGCCGGGCCGCAGACGCGCGAACGGCCCGACCGAGGCATCGCGGCCCACATGCGCGCCCTCCAAATGGCTGAAGGCATGGATCGTCGCGCCCTCCTCCACCACCACGCCGGGGGCGAAGATCACATTCGGCTCGACGGTCACGTCGCGGCCCAGAACCGTATCGTAGGCGAAAAACACCGTCTCCGGCGCAACCAGCGTCACACCGTCGCGCATCGCTTCCGCGCGCCGCGCCTGCTGCCAGCTCGCCTCGACCGCCGCCAGTTCGGCCCGGCTGTTCACGCCGGCGACCTCATCCGCGCTCGTCTCGATGACCGCGCTCGCCCGCCCGTCGACGGCGGCGAGCATCACGATATCCGGCAGATAATATTCGCCCGCCGCATTGTCATTGCTGACCCGGTCGAGCAGCGCGAACAGATCCTCGGCGCGCACGGCCATCAGGCCGGAATTGCACAGATCCTCGGCGCGCTCGGCCTCGGTCGCGTCCTTATACTCGACCATCTTGCCGATGCGGCCATCGGCGGTGGCGATGATGCGGCCATAGGCGGCGGGATCGCGCGGGCGGAAGCCGAGCACGACGCAGGCCGGCGCATCATCCTCATGCAGGCGCGCGATCATCGCCCGCATGGTCTCGGCGCGGACCAGCGGCACATCGCCGTAGAGAATGAGCACATCGCCCGCAAAGCCCTGTAACGCCGCCGCGCTCTGCGCCACGGCGTGGCCCGTGCCGAGCTGTTTGGTCTGCACCGCGATGTCGATCCCGCGACCGGCCACGGCGGCCTCCACCTGCTCACGCCCGGCGCCGACCACGACGATCTGCCGCGCCGGATCGAGCGCGCCGGCGCTTGCCAGCAGATGCAGCAGCATCGGGCGACCAGCGAGCGGATGCAGCACCTTGTGCCTGGCCGACTTCATGCGCGTCCCCTGGCCGGCAGCAAGAATGATAACGGCAAGCGGGCGGTTGATCGGATCGGGCACGGGCACTCTCTTGTTGGCGAGATCGAGGGGCGATCAGGACAGGGCAGGCAAGCCTTGCCATGTTTGACTTGATCGCGCCACTGCCCAGAAGGCATGGGGCAGCGATGACCAACTTTGCTTTCGACCTCGTCGGCTTCGATCTTGACGGCACGCTGCTGGATACCGGCGCGGACCTGACCGCCGCCGTCAATCATGCGCTCGCCACGCGCGGTTACGGCCCCTTTCCGGTCGAGACCATCCGCCCGTTCATCGGCAAGGGCGCGCGGCGCATGCTGGCGCGGGCACTACAGGAATCGGGTGAGCAGGACGAGGCGATGGTCGATGCGCTGCTGCCGATCCTGCTGGACCATTATGCCGCCAACATCGCGGTACATACCCAGCCCTATCCGGGCCTGATCGATGCCATGGACGCACTTTCCG
Organism: Sphingobium sp. B12D2B; assembly: GCF_025961775.1. Lineage (NCBI taxonomy): Bacteria > Pseudomonadati > Pseudomonadota > Alphaproteobacteria > Sphingomonadales > Sphingobiaceae > Sphingobium > Sphingobium sp. B12D2B. The sequence goes on along the minus strand of NZ_JAOQOH010000001.1, from coordinate 1,423,538 downwards.
CGCGCGGGGTGCGACTGGCCGTCTGCACCAACAAGCGCGAGGCGCTGGCGCGCAGCCTTCTCGATCAGCTCGGCCTTACGCCCCGTTTCGCGGCTATCGTCGGCGGCGACACGCTCGGCCCCAACCGGATGAAGCCGCTGCCCGATCTGCTGCTCGACATGGTCGAGAAGGCGGGCGGCGGGCGCACCATCTTCCTGGGCGATACCGACAATGACACGCTGGCCGCCCGTGCTGCTGCCATCCCCTCGATTGCGGTCAGCTTCGGCTTCGTGCCCTGCACGGCGGAAGAGATTGGCGCGGATGCCGGTATCGACCATTATGACGAGCTGATACCGCTGCTGGAGCGCTGGACGGTCTGAGCCCCTCCTCGCTTTCCGAGCGCCGCGATCTTTGGAATCGCGCTGGCAGTGCGAATCATCTACGGGGTGGCCATGGCCCGCGTCGATCGCTCGATCTGGATTTTGCTGCTGACGGGGGCGCTCGCGACCGTCATCGTCTACGCCCTGACCGGCAGCGCGGAAGCCACGTTGACCTCGGCGGTGGCCTGCCTGTTCGGCGTCGCGCTGCTCTTCGATGCGCTGGAGCGCCGCGCAACGCCGTCCCTGATCTCGGCACCTGCGCCTGACGCAAATGGCGCGAGCCTCAGCCAGATCGACACCCTGCTCCAGGCCCTGCCGCATCCGAGCCTGATCGTGGAGCGCGGGCGGATCGAGCGCTGCAATGACGCCGCGCTGGCGCTGCTCGGCCGCCACATCATCGGGCAGGACGTGCGGCTGGCGCTGCGCCACCCGGCCGCGATCGATCTGCTCACCGGCCCCAATCAGGCGCAGGCCCCCGCCCGCGTTGACATCATCGGCCTGGGCGCCGCCGGCCAAAGCTGGGCGCTCGACATTCAACCGATTGCCAATGGCCGCCTGCTCGCCTTGCTTTTCGACCAGAGCGACAAGCAGGCCGCCGAGCGGATGCGCGTGGATTTCGTCGCCAATGCCAGCCACGAGCTGCGCACGCCGCTGGCCGGCATCCTCGGCTTCATCGAAACCCTGCGCGACCCCGTCGCGGGCGCCGATGCGGCCACCCGCGAGCGCTTCCTCACCATCATGGATGGCGAGGCGCGGCGGATGCAGCGGCTGGTGGACGATCTCATGTCCCTCTCCCGCATCGAGGCGGACAAATATCGCTCGCCCGACCAGCCGGTGGCCTTCGCCCCGCTGGTGGAGGAAGTGGTGCAGGTCTTCCGCCAGGGGCAGAACAAGCGCGGGCAGGATATCGTGACGCAGGTCGATCCGGACTTGCCCCCGGTGCGCGGCGACCGTGCGCAGTTGAGCCAGCTGCTTCACAACCTCATCAGCAATGCGCTCAAATATGGCGCGGCCGGCACGGCGGTGACGGTTCGGGCCGAGCCGCATGAGCGCAACATGGTGCTCCTGGCGGTGAGCGATCAGGGCGAGGGCATACCGCCCGAACACCTCCCCCGCCTCACCGAGCGCTTCTACCGAATCGACTCAAGCCGCAGCCGCGCGATGGGCGGAACCGGCCTTGGTCTCGCCATCGTGAAGCACATCGTGCAGCGCCATGGCGGAATTCTTCAGTTCGACAGCAAGGTCGGGGTCGGCACCACCGTGCGGGTGGAACTGCCGGTCTTCCGCGCTCTTGCGGGCGAGGACGCCGCTGCCGGCACCGCGCGGGCGGCGTCTGCCGGGGTGACCGAGTCACAAAAGTGAAACAGAAACGTCACAGAGGCGCGAGGAACCCGGTTCTAAGGCGACGCCGGGCAACACAAGCGCCTCCCGGAGACCAGTCCATGCGTCACGCATTTTTCGCCGCGTCCCTGCTCATGCTCGCGGCCTGCCAGAACCAGCCCGGTGGCGGCGCGCGCGATCAGATCCGCGCTGTCGGCTCGTCCACAGTCTATCCCTTCGCGCAGGAGGCGGTGCGCCTCTTCCAGAATGACAATCCCGGCATGAAGGCGCCGATCATCGAATCCACCGGCACCGGTGCCGGCATCAGCCTGTTCTGCAAGGGCGTCGGCGCCCAGAACCCGGATATTGCCAACGCCTCTCGCCGGATGAAGAAATCCGAGTTCGAGGCGTGCAAGGCGAACGGCGTCAACGAGATCATCGAAATCCAGATCGGCCTCGATGGCCTGGCGCTGGCGGAATCCGTGAAGGGTCCCAAGATCGCGCTGACCACCAAGCAGGTCTATGAAGCGCTGGCCGCCAATCCCTATGGCAAGGGCCCGAACAAGGCCAAGACCTGGCAGGATATCGACCCCTCGCTGCCTGCCATTGCCATCTCCGTCTTCGGCCCGCCCTCGACCTCCGGCACGCGCGATTCGCTGGCTGAGCTGATCCTGACCCCGGGCTGCGACACCGACCCGGCCATGAAGGAACTCAAGGCCAAGGATGAAGACAAGCACAAGCAGCTCTGCACGCAGATCCGCGAGGACGGCGCCTATGTCGATGCCGGCGAGAATGACAATCTGATCGTGCAGAAGCTCAATGCCAATCCCGATGCGGTCGGCATCTTCGGCTTCTCCTTCCTCGAGGCCAATCGCGACACGGTGCGCGATATCGCCATCAATGGGCAGGAAGCGACTTATGAAACCGTCGCCAGCGGCACCTATCCCGGCGCGCGTCCGCTCTACATCTATGTGAAGAAGGCCCATCTCGCGGCCATTCCGGGCCTCAAAGCCTATATGGAAGCCTTCGCCAAGAACTGGGCACCCGATGGCGCGCTGGCCCGCCGTGGCATGGTCGCCGCGCCCGAGGATGTGCGCACGGCCAATGCCGAGCGCATCGCAAACCTCACCGTGCTGAACGGCGACGAACTGCACTGATCGGACAATCCAACCGGTGACGGCGCGCTGCCGCCACCGGTTCCTGCCAGGTTGAATGGCCAAGGGGGTATGAGCGAATGACCGGCGTAATGATCGTCCTGATCATAGGCGCGCTTGGGGTGATCGGCTGGATCATCGCCCGGGCACGCGCCACCCGGCTGCAGGCGGAAGTCGGTCGTCTCGCGACCAACAGCCGCCCCACCCAGCATGGCTGGTATGTGGCGCTGTGGACCATGCTGCCCGCCTTCGCCTTCCTCGCGGTCTGGGCGAATGTGATGCCGGCGCTGATCGCGGACTCGGTGCTGGCCACGCCCGCAGCGCAGACCCTGCCCACCGATGATTTTTCGCGCAACGCGATCCTTGCCGAAGCACAATCCATTGCCAGCGGGTCGCAGGCCGCAGCCTTCAATCCCCAGGCCACGGATCTGGTCGAGCCTTACCGCATCGCGACGATGCGCTATTCGACCATGGGCGCGATCCTCGCCGCGATCCTGGCCTTCGCCTGCGGCGCCTATGCCCTCTCGCGCGTGCGCCCCGCCTTCACCGCCCGCCACCGCGTCGAGAAGGTGGTGATGTGGTCGCTGCTCGGCGCCTCGTTGATCGCCATCGTCACCACCGCCGGCATCGTCGCCTCGCTGGTGTTTGAATCGATGCGCTTCTTCTCGATGGTCAACCCGCTCAACTTCCTGTTCGGCCTCAACTGGAGCCCGCAATCGGCCGCGATGGGCTATGGCAATGAGGACGCCTTCGGCGCTGTGCCGCTGTTCTGGGGCACGATCTTCATCGGCGCCATCATTGCCATGATCGTCGCCATTCCGCTCGGGCTGATGAGCGCCATCTACCTCACCCAATATGCCCGCCCGACGACCCGCAAGTGGATGAAGCCGATCCTTGAGGTGCTCGCAGGCGTGCCCACGGTGGTCTACGGCTATTTCGCCGCGCTGACCGTCGCGCCGGCACTGCGCAGCCTCGCGGTTTCGCTCGGCATTTCCAACGCCTCCTCCGAGAGCGCGTTGGCCGCGGGTCTCGTCATGGGCATCATGATCATCCCCTTCGTCTCCTCCATGGCGGACGACAGCATTGCCGCCGTGCCGCAATCGATGCGCGATGGCAGTCTGGCCATGGGCGCAACGACCAGCGAGACGATCCGCAAGGTGCTGATCCCCGCCGCGCTGCCCGGCGTCGTTGGCGGCGTGCTGCTCGCCGTGAGCCGCGCCATCGGCGAGACGATGATCGTGGTGATGGCGGCCGGCCTTGCCGCCAACCTCACCCTCAATCCTTTCTCCAGCGTGACGACCGTGACCACGCAGATGGTCCAGCTCCTGACCGGTGACCAGGAATTCGACAGTGCCAAGACGCTCGCCGCCTTCGCGCTCGGGCTGGTGCTGTTCGTGGTCACATTGCTGCTCAACATCGTCGCCCTGCGGGTCGTGAAGAAATATCGGGAGGCTTACGAATGAGCGGCGAGACTGTTCTCGACCGGGCTGCGGCCAGCGACCGCGCCGAACGGGCGCCGACCGACTGGCGCGGCGACGCGATGAAGCGCCGCATTGCGCGCCGCTACGCCGCTGAGCGCCGGTTCCGCCTGTGGGGCATGGCCGCCGTGCTGGTTTCGGCAGGCTTCCTCGCCTTCCTGCTCATCTCGATGATGGGCAATGGCCTGCGCGGCTTTACGCAGACGGAAGTCGCCGTGCCCATCGATTTCCCGCGCTCACCCGCGCTGATCGATCCGGCGGTGCTTGCGACCAATCCCGAGCAGGCACTGGCCAATGCCAATCTGCCGGCGGTGCTGGAGCAGGCCACGAGGGAGGCGTTCGGCCTCCCCGAAACCCAGATCCTCTCGCCCAACGCCGTGCTCACCCTGCGCAAGGCGATCATCAGCGATCCGACGATTCTCCAGCGCAAGGCCACGGTGAGCCTGCCCGCCTCGACCGGCCTGGACGTCGCGATGAAGAGCGACGGCACGCCTGCCGATGAGGCATTGGTCGCCAAGCTCGGCGATGCCGGCGCGCTCTCGACCGCCTTCAACATCGGCTTCCTCACCGGCAGCGATGGCACGGACCCGACCATGGTCGGCATCTGGGGCGCGCTCAAGGGCTCGCTGATCACGATGGTGATCACGCTCGCGCTGAGCTTCCCCATCGGCGTGTTCGCCGCGCTCTATCTGGAGGAATATGCGCCGCGCAATCGCTGGACCGACCTCATCGAGGTGTCGATCAACAATCTGGCGGCGGTGCCCTCGATCATCTTCGGCCTGCTCGGCCTCGCCATCTTCCTCAACGTCATGCACCTGCCCCGCTCTGCGCCTCTCGTCGGCGGCATGACGCTGGCGCTGATGACCATGCCGGTCATCGTCATCGCCGGGCGCAATGCGATCAAGGCTGTGCCACCCTCCATCCGCGATGCGGCGCTGGGCATCGGCGCATCGCCAGTGCAGGTGGTGTTCCACCATGTGCTGCCGCTGGCCCTGCCCGGCATTCTCACCGGCACCATCATCGGCATGGCCCGCGCCTTGGGCGAGACCGCGCCGCTGCTGATGATCGGCATGCGTGCCTTCGTCTCGCAGCCGCCGGGCGGCTTCATCGATCCCGCCACCGTGCTGCCAGTCCAGATCTTCCTGTGGTCGGACGAAGTGGGCCGTGGCTTTATTGAAAAGACCTCCGCCGCGATCATCGTGCTGCTGGCGTTCCTGCTCACGATGAACAGCATCGCGATCTTCCTGCGCAACAAATTCGAGAAGAAATGGTAATGGCCGATATTCAGACCAGCGCACCCAAGATGTCCGCTCGCGGCGTCAAGGTCTTCTATGGCGAGAAGCAGGCGATCGACAATGTCTCGATCGACGTGGACCTGGATCATGTGACCGCCTTCATCGGCCCCTCGGGTTGCGGTAAGTCCACCTTTCTGCGCACGCTCAACCGCATGAACGACACGGTGGCGAGCGCACGGGTAGAAGGCGAGATCACACTCGATGGCGAGGATATCTACGCCTCTGGCATGGACGTCGTGCAGCTGCGCGCGCGGGTGGGCATGGTGTTCCAGAAACCCAATCCCTTCCCCAAGTCGATCTATGAGAACATCGCCTATGGACCGCGCATCCACGGCCTTGCCGCCAGCAAGAGCGACCTCGATCAGGTCGTGGAGAAGTCGCTGCGCCGTGCGGGCCTTTGGGAGGAAGTGAAGGACCGCCTCAACGAGAGCGGCACCGCCCTTTCCGGCGGCCAGCAGCAGCGCCTGTGCATTGCGCGCGCGATTGCCGTAGACCCCGAAGTGATCCTGATGGACGAACCCTGCTCGGCGCTCGACCCGATCGCCACCGCCAAGATCGAGGAGCTGATCCTGGAGCTGCGCGGCAACTATGCCATCGTGATCGTGACCCACAATATGCAGCAGGCGGCGCGCGTCTCGCAGCGGACGGCCTTCTTCCACCTGGGCAAGCTTGTCGAACAGGGGCCGACGACCGAGATCTTCACCAACCCGCGAGAAGAGCGCACCAAGGATTACATCACCGGACGCTACGGCTGACATCGGCCGATTGGATGGACAGGAACGAGCTATGACGGAACACACGCTCAAGGCCTTCGACGACGACATCAACGCCCTGCGGGCGCTGATCGCCGAGATGGGCGGCCTCACCGAGGATGCCATCGACAATGCCATCAAGGCGCTGACGACGCGCGATGTGGCGCTCGCCAAGAGCGTCGTTGCCGGCGACGCGCGGATCGACGAGTTGGACGCGCATATCGAGCGGCTGGTGGTGCAGACCATCGCCCTGCGCGCGCCGATGGCGGACGACCTGCGCGAGATCATCGCGGTGCTCAAGATCGCCGGCATCGTCGAGCGCATGGCCGACTATGCCAAGAACATCGCCAAGCGCGTGGAGACGGTGACGGCCTCCAGCCGCATGGAACCGCTCTCGCTACTGCCCTCCATGGCGCAGATCGCCCGCGAGATGGTTAAGTCCGCGCTCGATGCCTTCGCCGCGCGCGATGCGCAGCAGGCGCTGGCCGTGATCGAGCGGGACCGGGCGGTGGACGATTTCTACAATTCCATCTTCCGCACCATGGTGACGTTCATGATGGAGAACCAGAAGATGATCTCCGAGAGCGCGCATGTGCTCTTCATCGCCAAGAATCTGGAGCGCATCGGCGACCATGCCACCAACATCGCCGAGATGGTCCATTATGTCGCGACCGGCGCCAAGCCGCCGGAGCGGGAGAAGGGAACGTCAGTCGACCTGCTGGCGGAGGACTGAGTGGTGGTCCGCGCGAAGATGTTGCTCGTCGAGGACGATGCGGCGCTGGCGGAACTGCTCATCTGGCACTTCCAGCGCGAAGACTTTGACGTCACGCAGACGCCCGACGGCGAGGAAGCGCTCATTCTGGCGCAGGAGAGCACGCCGGACATCGTGCTGCTCGACTGGATGGTGGAGAATCTCTCCGGCATCGAGGTCTGCCGGCGACTGCGGCGGATGCCGGAGACCGCCAATGTGCCGATCATCATGCTCACTGCGCGCGGGGAGGAGGAAGACCGCGTGCGGGGCCTCGAAACCGGCGCTGACGATTATGTCACCAAGCCGTTCAGCCCGCGGGAGTTGATCGCCCGCGTCAACGCTGTGCTGCGCCGCGTCCGCCCTGCCCTCGCCGGCGAGGTTCTGACCTTTGCCGATCTGGAAATGGATACGGTGGCCCACAAGGTGCGGCGCGCGGGGCAACTCGTGGCCCTCGGCCCCACCGAGTTCCGCCTGCTGCGCCATCTGCTCGAACATCCCGGCTGGGTGTTCTCCCGCGAGCGCCTGCTCGACAGCGTGTGGGGGCAGGACAGCGAGATCGAGCTGCGTACGGTCGATGTGCATATTCGCCGGCTGCGCAAGGCAGTGAATGCCGGCGGCCTGCCGGACATCATCCGCACCGTCCGCTCGGCCGGCTACTCGCTGGATGCCGACGCCGCCTGACCGCGCGCCTTTAGAAACGCGCGGTCGCGCCGCTCGTCAGAACTCGTACTGCGCGCGCAGACCGAAGACGTCACTACCATAATCGTCGCGCGATCCGGCGAGCACCGGCGTGTCACTGACCTCGACGCGCAGATAATTGGCCAGGAACTTCACCCGCTCGATGGGCACCCAGATGAGCGACACGCCATAGGTCTGCTCGCGGCCGCCATTAATCAGGCCATCGTCGAGATCCAGCCAGTCATAGCGCAGGTTGAGCTGCCAGGCGCCCGAGCCCCCCTTGTCCAGCCCGCGTGTGGGCTTGATCGAGCCGAAGGTGCCATTGCGATAGCCCCGGCTGGAGGCGCCAGCGAGAATGTAGCCGACTTCCCCATATCCGCCGAAGAAAGTCGGATCGGCAAGGCCCGGCCGGGCCACCTGCTGCCAGAAGCCTTCCGCCGCCACATGCCACCGCCCCCGCAAGGCCGCGAATTCCAGGCCATAGCCCGTCTCCGCGCTGGCGCTGAACAGACCGGTGTCGACAAAGCGGACATCGGTCGTCCGCGCGCCTGGCCGGGCGCGATATTGGAGGACGTCGGTCAGATCGTTCAGCTCCCGGTGATGCAGCGAGCCGCCGAGATGAAGCTGCGTGTCGCCAAGCTTGGGCATGAACACCAGCCGGCCATCCAGCGCATAGCTGTTGCTGGTGACGCCGGACGTGCCCAGCGCCGCGAGATCATCCGCAAAGGCGCCGGCGGAAAGCAGCACGTCGCCGATGCGGTAGGTGGCCGAAAGCCCCAGCCGCCGCTCCAGACCGAAGGCCTGCGTATAGGCCGCGCGCTCGAGGAAGCTGGTTTCCAGATCGCTGGTCAGATCTTCCAGCGTGGTGATGCGGTGATGCCCGACCGTCAGCGTAAGCGGCCCTCGCTCATAAGTGAGCCAGGCGTCGGTGAACTGCGCGCTGCCGGACGCGAAATCCAGCTCCAGCCGATAGCCAAAGCCACCACCCAGCGTGCCGTCCGCACCCAGATAGGCGCGGCGCACGTCGGCGGACCACCCCAAAGTGGGCGCATTGATGCCATCCGGGCGGGAGACGACGTTGGTATCGAGTTGCAGCCGACCACGTGGCTTGAAGGAAAGGCCCCCCTCGCCGGTGAATTGCGGCGCGCCACGCCAGCTCAGCTGCGCATCCGGCTTGGCGCTCGCTGCGGGCGCGGGAGTGGCAGTCTGCGCGGACGCAACCGCCGTCTGGGGGACCGCGGAAGGCGCCGAGGACGCCCCTTGCGTGCCCTCGACCTTGTCGAGGCGGGCCTCCATGCTCTCAAGCTGCGCTCTTAGCCGCGTAATTTCTGCCCGCAGCGCGGCGACGTCATCCGGGGCGGAGGCTTGCGAGGACGCCTGGGCCAGCACGGGCGCGGGTATCGTCAGCGCGCTCGCAGCGAGAAGCGCCGCCATCAGGGGAAATCGCAAAATCCATGCTCCGTTCAAATGTCGGACGCCGGTATGACAGTTTGATGACAGTTTTGCGACAGTCGGGTGAGAGACCTCGCGGCGACGCGCCTGCCCCTAATCCTCGATCAGCTTCATCAGCCGGCGTTCGACAGGCGCCAGAATTCCGGCCAGTTCCTGCCCCCGGCGCAGGATCACGCCATTCTCGCCGATCAGCGCCCACATGCCCTGACGGTTGCGCAGAGACGGGCGCTTCTCGATGCGCACCTCCGGGCGTTCCGCCGTGCGGCGGAAGGCGGAAAAGATCGCGACGTCCCGATTGAGATCAATGGCGTAATCGCGCCACTGCCCGGCCGCGACCATGCGTCCGTACAGATCCATGATGCGCGAGAGTTCCAGTCGGTCGAAACTCGTCTGCGTGGGCGGGCTGTTGGCCGGTGCGGGCCGGGGAGGAAATGGTGTGACGTTGCTCATCAAGCCGAGGTGCGGGACTGGCCGTCAGCGCCGTCCGCGCGCCGGGCTTCCTGCTCGGCGACCAAATCCGCCAACCGCTTGCGCAGCACTTCGACTTCGCACTGGAGGATTTCCAGCTTCTGCGTCGCCGGATCGTAGGTCTCGCTGCAGGGCGTACCATAAGGCGTGAACGGCTTTTGATATTCCTTGGCATCGACCAGCGTCGCGCGGGCTGGAATGCCGATCATCACCGCGCCCGCCGGCACGTCCTTGGTCACCACAGCATTGGCCCCCACCCGCGCGCGCTCACCCACGGTGATCGGGCCGAGCACCTGCGAGCCCGATCCGATGATCGCGCCGTCGCAGATCGTCGGGTGGCGCTTGCCGGCGATTCCATTCGCCGGATCGGTGCCGCCCAGCGTCACGCACTGGTAGATGGTCACATTGTCGCCAATCAGCGCAGTCTCGCCGATGACCGTGAAGCCGTGATCGATAAAGAAATTCTTTCCGATCGTCGCACCCGGGTGAATGTCGATGGCGGTCAGGAAACGGGAAAAATGATTGACCAGACGCGCAAGGAAGAAGAGCCGCCAGCGAAACAGCTGATGCGCGACCCGATGCAGGCCGAGGGCCCAGACTCCTGGATAAATAAGGATTTCCAGCCGCGAACGCGGCGCGGGATCGCGCTCTTTCACGGAATCGAGGTAGGACAAAAGCCCCATGGCAAAGCGTCCCTTGCTGGCCGACAAGAGCAGCTATCTAGTCGCGATGCGTTGAAATTTCTAGAGCGTTGCCAGGATTAGGCCCAAGGACAATTTCCTTGCCAAGCCAGAAACGGCGGGCCTATTGTCCAGTGAGTTAATTGAGAAAGGCTTGCCCTTGCCCGACGCCTGGATGGATTTTGCGCTGATGCTGTTGCCCTTCGTGGCCGTCGGCTTCGGTGCGCAGATAATCGATGGCGCGCTCGGCATGGCCTATGGCGTCATTTCCAGCAGCCTCCTGCTCGCGCTCGGTGTTCCGCCCAAGGCAGCCTCCGCCAGCGTTCATGCCGCAGAGACCTGCACCACCGCCGTCTCCGCGATCAGCCATGTGCTGCATGGCAATGTCGACTGGAAGCTGTTCTGGAAGCTGGTGGTTCCCGGCATGATCGGCGGCGTTGCGGGCGCCTATTTCCTTTCGAATATCGATGGCGAGCTGATCCGGCCCTATATCCTCTCCTACCTTGCCTTTATCGGCCTCTGGCTGCTTTGGCGCGGCCTGCGCCATACCGAGGCGCATGTGCGCGATCCCCGGTTCGTGTCGCCGCTCGGTCTCCTTGGCGGCTTCCTCGATGCATCCGGCGGCGGCGGATGGGGTCCGGTCGTGACCTCGAACCTGCTGATCCAGGGCACGAGCCCGCGCCACACCATCGGTACCGTCAACACGGTTGAGTTCTTCCTGACACTGTCGATCAGCATCACCTTCCTTGTCCATCTCGGCTGGGAGACGTTCACCACCGCCACGACCGGGCTGTTGATTGGCGGCGTGCTGGCCGCGCCGCTCGGCGCCTGGATCGCCAAGCATGTTCCGGCCCGGCCTTTGCTCATCATGGTCGGTTGCGTGCTGACCCTGACGACCGGTTACGGCATCCTGCGCTCGCTTGAACTGATCGGCTAGATCGATTAAATTGCCACTTTCCAGCGGAAAGGGCGATCAATGTCGATCTACATGCCGACCCTCAAGCAGCTCCAATATCTGGTTGCGCTGAAGGAACATGGTCATTTCGGGCGTGCGGCGGATGCGTGCTTCGTCACCCAGTCGACGCTCTCCGCCGGCATTCGCGAACTTGAATCGCTGATCGGCGTGACATTGGTGGAGCGGACCCGCCGTATCGTGCGCTTCACGGCGCTGGGCGACCGCATCGTCACCAAGGCCCACCGCGTGCTGCGCGAGGCCGAAGAACTTGCCGCCATTGCGCAGGCCTCCGGCACGCCGCTGGTCGGCGAATTGCGGATGAGCGTCATCCCCACCATCGCGCCCTTCCTCCTCCCCCGGTTGCTGCCCAGGCTGCGTGAGGAGCGCCCGGCGCTGCAGCTCTATCTCCGCGAGGAAACCAGCCACGCGGCGCTCGACTCGTTGCGCCACGGCCATGCCGATTGCGTGCTGCTCGCCCTGCCCTTTCCCTGCGGCGATGCGGAAATCGAGGTGCTGTTCGATGATGCACTGTTCGTCGCCTTCCCCAAGGACGATCCACGCGATCCGCCGGCCCTGATCACGCCCGAGATGATCGACGGCAACCGCCTGCTGCTGCTGGAGGATGGCCACTGCCTGAAGGAACATGCGCTGGCCGCCTGTAACCGCGCGGAATTGCGTACCGAGGCGACCATCACCGGCACGTCGCTGCATACGCTGGTGCAGATGGTGGATAATGGCCTGGGCCTGACCTTGCTGCCGGACATGGCGATAAGGGGCGGCATTCTTGCCAACACCAAGATCACGGCGCGGCCGATCCAGTCGCCGAGCGCCCATCGCGAGATTGCCCTGGTCTGGCGGCGCAACTCACCACGGGAAGCCGACTTCCGATTGATGGCGGACATTTTGCGCAACGCCGCGACCAGCCAGCAGGAGGCAGCCGAGGCCGCCTGAGCGCCGGCTGGCCGTCAGATCGGGTCCAGCCGCCCCTGCCGCCAGATCGCGGCGCGCGCGTCGTCGGCGCCTTTCGCTTCGACCCAGCCCGCCGAGCCGTCATGCCGGATTTCCTGCTTCCAGAAAGGCGCTGAGACTTTCAGCCAGTCGATGAGAAACGCACAGGATTCGAGCGCGGCGACGCGGTGGGCCGAGGCGGTGCCGACGAAGACGATCCGCGCGCAGACCGGCAGTTCACCGAACCGGTGGATGACCGTCACGCCGAGCAACGGCCAGCGGGCGCAGGCTTCTTCGACCACCGCAGCGATCTGCGCCTGTGTCATCGCGGGATAATGCTCCAGCCGGAGCGCGCGCAGCCCGCCATCATCGCGCACCAGCCCCGTAAAGCTCGCGATCCCGCCGCCATCCAGCCCTTCCAGCCGGGCCAGCTCGCGGCCGGGATCGAAATCCTCCGCCGTGACGCGCAGCGAAATCGAGGGCGTGGCGTCAGCCACCGGTCACGGGGGGAAAGATCGCCAGCTCGCGCGCCTGGCCGACGGCAGTGTCCAAGGGCACAAACTTCTGGTCCAGCGCCGCGCGCAGACGCGCCCTGTCCGCAAAGGCCGCCGCATGGCCGGCGCTGCCGGCTGACAGGGCATCGAGAAGCTGCGCCACGGTCGTATCGGGCGAGGGCACGGGCTGCTGCTCTTCGTCCAGACCGATCCGCTCGCGCACCCAGGCGAAATAGAGAATCGTGATGTCGGCCATGATCAGACCGTCATGTGCTTGAGGCCGGCGCGCAGATAATCCCAGCCGGTAAGCAGGGTGAGCAGAGCGGCCGCCCACAAGGTGACGAGGCCGGCAAGCTGGATGAACGCGATATGCGGCAATCCGCCCGCCAGAATGAGCGCGCCCAGCGAGACAAGCTGAAACGCCGTCTTCCACTTGGCGAGCCGCGAGACCGGCACGGAAATCCGCAGGCCCGCGAGAAACTCCCGCAGGCCGGAGACCGCAATCTCCCGCAGCAGGATCACCAGCGCCGCGATGATATGGACGCCGTTGATGTTCTGGTTGGCACACAGGATGAGAATCACCGCGCCGATCATGATCTTGTCCGCGATCGGATCGAGAAACACGCCCAGCTTGGAGACCGTGCCCTGCGCGCGGGCGAGATAGCCGTCGAAATAATCGGTGATGCCCATCAGGCAGTAGAGCCCGAACGCCGCGAGATAGCCGAGGCGCCAGGCGTGGACAGACTCGGCCGGCCACAAAAGGGCGACGAGCAGGGGCACCGCGAGAATCCGCGAGAGGGTCAGAATGTTTGGCAAGAACTTCACGACAATGCGGGTGCCACAGCCGTTCAGCGCAGACAAGGGGCTGCACGATGCGGCATCCAATGTCTTTTCACCTGCCCATTTCGTCGCTAGAAGCCCGGCGACGGCGCGAGTCCGGCCGGATCACAAGAGTTCACGCACTTATGCAGGCATCCCTGCGGCTGCTCGGCCACCGGAAGTTTCTGCCCCTGTTCGTCACTCAGTTCCTCGGGGCCTTCAACGATAATCTCTTCAAGACTGCGATGATCCTGTTCGCGACCTATGGCGTGTTTCAGGACCCGCAGCAGGAATCGGCGTTCAATGCGGTCGCGACCGGGCTTTTCGTGCTGCCCTTCTTCCTGCTCTCGGCGCTCTCCGGCCAGCTTGCGGACAATATCGACAAGTCCAGGATCATCCGCACGGTCAAGCTCGCGGAAATCCTGATCATGACGGTCGGTGCGGCCGGCCTGCTGGTGAGCGCGCGACACCCGATGACCGGCGTTGGCCTCATGCTGACCGCATTGCTGGCGATGGGCGTTCACTCGACCTTCTTCGGGCCGATCAAATATGCGATTCTCCCTCAGCATCTGGAGCAGGATCAGGTGCTCGGCGGGACGGGGCTCGTCGAAGCCGGCACCTATATCGCCATTCTCACCGGGACGATCGTCGCGGGCTGGATCAGCCCGACCGCCGCGGCGTGCGGCGTCCTCATCATCGCGATGATCGGCTACCTCTCGGGCCGCATGGTGCCGCCCGCCCCGCGCGTCGGGCCGCCGATCGACATGGATTACAATATCTTCCGGGCCTCCTGGCGCCTGATCTCGGCAACCATGCACATCCGCCGCCTGTTCCTGGCGATCATGTCGATCAGCTTCTTCTGGATGATCGCCACGGTGCTGGTCATCATCTTCCCGCCGCTGGTGAAAAATGAGTTCACCGCGACCAAGGAAGTCGCGAGCATGTTCCTCGCGATCTTCTCGATCGGCGTGGCGGTAGGATCGGTGGCGGTCAACCGCCTGCTCGGTGGCGTCGTCTCCGCCCGTTACTCCCCCATCTCGGTGCTGATGATGGCCGGCTTCATCTGGTTCTTCTCCTATGCCTCCGGCGACTGGGTCCGCGCGCCCGCCGATACGCTCTATACGGTCCGCGATTTTCTCGCCGCACCACATAGCTGGCGCATCGTGATCGCTTTGTTCGGCATCGCGACGTTCGGCGGCATGTTCGTTGTGCCGCTCTACGCCTTCCTCACCACCACGGTGAGCAAGGACCAGACCGCGCGGACAGTCGCCGCCAACAATGTCGTCAACTCAGGCGCGATGGTCTTCGGTGCGCTCGTCATCATGGCCGCGACCAGCGCGGGCCTGAGCAACCGGGAAGCACTGCTTATTATGTGCGGCATGTGCGGCATCTGCGCCCTGCTGGCGCTGAAGCTTCACCGGGCGTGTGAAGCGGACCTGGCAGCCGCGCGGGAAGCCGGCAGCCGCTAAGTCCTCACACGATGAACGTGTAGGCGACCGTAAAGAACGCCGCGAAGCTCAGCACAAACAACTTCCAGTCCTTGTCTTCGTCCGGCGCGGGGCGGGCTTGCGACGTCGCGTCCGGCGCAGGCCGGAACACATGGCGGGGAAGCGACTGGCGAAACGGATGTCTCGCCTCTTCGTGAGTCAGAACGGGGGCGCGTCTCATAGTTAAGAACTGTTAACCATTCTGACCCGACAGGGAAGCCCGGAAGATGGTTAACGCGCCATGCGGCACCCGCAAGTGCAGTTTTGCGGCGAAATTTTACCGACTTCACCTCCAACCGTCTCAAAAACGGACCCAGTTCCAAGATGATAAACTTTTCGTCAATTATATTTGGCCAACGTCCGGACACGAACCCTCGAACCGTCTCGCGCTCATTAATCCGGAGTTTCGCCCCGTCATGGTCAAGCAGAGCAAGTGGGCCACGCCCCTCCTCCTCACTCTTCTGACCACCGCCTGCGGAGGCGGTGGAGCGGGTGGCGTCAATTCCACGCCGACGCCGACCCCGACACCGACGCCGACTCCCACGGCCACCCCGACACCAACGCCGGCCCCGACGCCGCCCCCCACACCTACGCCGACGCCGACGCCCACGCCGACCCCCACCCCGACGCCGGCGCCCGCCCCCAGCCCGAACCCGATTGCCGGGCCGAATACGAGCCTGATGGGGCCGCTGCAGAGCCAGACCTTCACCAGCAATGGCGGCAATCTCTCCGGGCGCTTCTATGCCGATGAGCGACCGGTCGAGAACGGTCAGTCGGCCCGGGGCACGCTCTCGATCTCCTATAACGCCAGCACGCAGAGCTATTCCATCGCCACGGCCAACCGCAGCGCCACCTTCGCCCCAGCCGATCTGGTCGCGTCCGGATCCCCGGCGTTTATCAGCTTCCAGAAGCTCGGCACGACCAGCGAGGCGCTGACGCTGACACGGCCCGGCACATCGGGAGAACTGACCTATCGCTATGTCGGCGGCGGCGCATGGGAGCGCGCCACGGTCTCCGGTAACACCCTCGACTTCACCTATGATCCGTTCACTTATGGCATCCAGACGCCTGCCGGCCAGCTCCAGCCATCCGGCACCGGGCGTTATGCCGTGAGCCTCGTCGGTGCGCGGGCGATCGATTCTCCCTTTGCGGTCGCGGGGAGCGGCGCCCTGCAGATCGACTTCCAGAGCGGCGCCCTGACCAGCAGCGGCGTGCTGACCACGATCGACGTGGACACCGGCCTCATCAAGGGCATCGGCGCCTATTTCGGTGAGGCAGCGCTGACCAGTGGCACCACCGCCTTTTCCGGCAACTTCTTCATGGATGACGGCAAGCGCTTCAACGGCGGTTGGGACGGTCGCTTCTACGGGCCCAATGGCGAGGAAGTCGGCGCGACCTGGTATCTCTATAGCGCCGACGGCGAGGTGACCGCCGGCTATATGCTGGGCCGGCAGGACAGCACAGTGGCCGGGCTGAACATGTCGCTCACCGCCCTGCAGTTCGACGACAGCTTCGAGCACCGGTTCAGCCAGCTCAGCCTGACCGATACGGGCAGCGGAAACAGCGCGAACAATGCAGCACTGCTCCGCTCCAACGGGCTGTTCACCTACGACGCCGCGCAGGGCAGCTACCGCTATCAGGATAGCGACCGGGGCATCGACACGACATTCGGCTCTGCCAGCCTGGACTCGGCGGCCTCCTCGAATGCGCTCGCGGTCTACAAGATCACCGGCGGGGATGGCCTGTCCTATACGCTCTCGCTCAACAAGGCCGGCGCGGGCAACACCGCCATTGCGCTCAGCTATGCGAGTTTCGGGCGCTGGGAGCGCGCGCAGGCGCCGGGCAGCGACCGGCTCGACCGCTGGTTCGCTTGGGGAATCCGCACCAACGGCTTCCAGATCCCGACCGGATCGGGCAGCTTCACCGGCATCATTCGCGGCACGGCGGCGCAGTTCGGCGGCGGCGCGACCTATGCGCTGAGCGGAACGAGCAACTTCGCCGTCAATTTCAGCGCCGGCACATTTACCGGCTCGCTCAACCCGATCGGCAAGAGCAATTTCGACGGCAGCACCCGCAATTTCGGCACGTTTACCTTCGACCGCGGGGTCATGGACATCGACGCCGGCCTGACGGCGGACGTCGTGAACGGCAGCAATGCCTATCTCGGCTTCTTCGAGGGGGCTCTCTACGGCCCGACGGCGACGGAGATCGGCGGCACCTTCGGCTTCCAGACCGCGCCGGGCGACAATAGCAGCACCTATTATCTGAGCGGCGCGACGGTGGGCAAACGCACCAATTGATTTGTCCATAGCGCAACGGCAAGGGCCTGCCATGACATTGCGACGACTGAGCTGGCTGGGGCTAATTCCAGGCCTGTGCCTGCATGCCCCACTGGAAGCGCAGGCTCAGGCCCAACCGCCCGCTGGCAGCACGCCGACCGTTTCCGAAGACGCCCGGTCCATCTCCGGCCTCAATGCCGCGCAGCTGTTCGACCTCGCCGATCAGGCGCGCGTCGCGGGGCGGCTGGAGGATGCCGAGACCATCTATCGTGCGCTTGCCCGCGATCCCGATCTCAAGGTCCGCTCCGAAGCGCGCTTTCGCCTCGGCATGATGCTCGATGAGCAGGGCCGGCAGACCGATGCCGCCATCGCCTTCCGAGCCATCTTGGATGAGGAGCCGGGCGCAACCCGCGTGCGGCTGGAACTCGCGCGCGTGCTGGCGGCCATGGGCGATGAAAGCCGCGCCCGCCAGCAATTGCGACAGGCACAGGCCAATGGCTTGCCGCCGGACGTGCAGCAAGTGGTGGATCGCTTCGCCGCCGCGTTGCGCTCCAACCGGCGCTTCGGCGGCAATTTCGAGCTGGCCATGGCGCCGGACAGCAATATCAACCGCGCCACCGACGCCAAGGAACTGGATACGGTGATCGCCCCGCTCACGCTGGACGAGGATGCGCGCGAGCAATCAGGCATTGGCCTGCGCCTCTCCGGTCAGGTCTATGCCCGTGTCGGGTTGGGCAAAGGATTGACGCTGGTGCCGCGCCTCTCGGGCGATGGCACCTTCTATCGCGCCAGCCAGTTCAACGACCTCTCCGGCAGCGCGCTGCTGGGGCTGGAGTGGCAGCACGGCCGCAGCCGCCTCATGCCCTCTGCCGGCGTCACCTGGCGCACTTATGGCGGCAAGGCCTATGCCCGCACTGAGACGGCCGATCTGCGCTGGACGCAGCGGATAGGGCGGCGGGCGCAAAGCGATGTCGGCTTTTCCTACGGCCAGTCGCATTACTACCGCAACGCTCTGCAAGATGGCGCGCTCTACAATCTGAGCGCCGGCATCGAGCGCGCGCTGTCTGCCCGCAGCGGCGTCGGCATTCAGCTGAGCGGCACGCGCCAGACCGCGCGCGATCCCGGCTATGCGACCGCCTCGGGCGGGGCGACCCTGCTCGGCTGGCGGGACATGGGCCGCACGACCCTGTTCGCCAATGCCACGGTGCGGCGGCTCGAAGCCGATGCCCGGCTGGCCCTGTTCCCGGAGCGCCGCAAGGAGTGGTTCCTGCGCGGATCGGTCGGCGCGACCTTCCGCCAGATCGAGGTGGCAGGCTTCTCGCCGGTCGTGCGGCTGGCCTATGAGCGCAATATCTCGACGGTCGGCATCTACGATTACCGGCGCACGACCGTGGATCTGGGCATCACCCGCGCCTTCTGACCCTGCCCCTTGCGGTGGGGCGTGACGGCGCGCGGGAAAGGGTGTAACGGCTCGCCCATGCCTCGTTTGCTCGCCTCGATCCATGATGTGACGCCGCATTTTGAAAGCGAAGTCGACGCGCTGTTCGACCGTCTGAGCGGCCTGCTCGGTGGTCCGCGCCTCGCCATGCTGGTGGTGCCCGATTTCGAAGACAAGGCGCCCCTCTCCGGTAATGCCGCCTTTGCCGGCAAACTGCGTCGCTGGGCCGATGCCGGGGTGGAAATGTTCCTCCACGGCTGGTGCCACCGCGACGATGCCCGCGAAAAGGGCTTCATGCAGAAGCACATGACGGCCGGCGCCGGTGAGTTCGCGCAGCTCTCGCGGGAGGAAGCGCGTCGCCGGCTGGAGCGTGGTCGCCCGATCGTCGAGGACGCCATCGGCCGGCCCGTCACCGGGTTCATCGCCCCGGCCTGGCTCTACTCGCAGGATAGCCTGCAGGCGCTCGCCGATTGCGGCTTTCCGCTCGCCGAGGATCATCTCAAGGTCTGGCAGCCGGAAACGGGCCGAGTTGTGGCCAAGGGGCCGGTCATCACCTGGGCCAGCCGCACGAAGGGACGGATCGCCAGTTCGCTGATGGTCGCCGCCGCCGCCCGCGCCACGCCCTGGGCACTGCCCAATGCTCGCATCGCGGTGCATCCGCCGGACACGACCGTACCCGCTTTGCTCGACAGCATCGACGCGACGTACAGCAAGTTCATGCGCACCCACACGCCCGCGCGCTATGCGGATCTTGCCGCCTGATGACTGACGAGAGGCCGTTGTTCGTCCTGAGCGTGCTCCACAGCCTCGAACCGGGCGGGGTCGAGCGCGATCTGCTGCGCTTTACCAAGGCCTGGCGAGAGGCTGGGCTCGATGCCCGCATCGCGCTTGGCCGCTGGGAAGGCCGGCTGCAGGAAGAGGCGCCGGACGTCCCCTATATCATCCCGCCCCCGGGCCGGCTCGCGCGGATCGAGACCGAGAGCCTGTGGATGATGATCAAGCTGCCGGGCATTGTGCGGCGGTTGAAGCCCGATGTGCTGTTCTTCCCCAGCAACGGGCTGATGGCAGTGGCTGCGGTCACCCGGCTTGTCCTCGGCAAGAGCTGCCCGCCAATTGTGCTGCGTCCGAGCAACAGCCTCGATGAGCGCCACAGCAGCCCACTGCGGCGGCGGCTGAGCAGGTTCATCATGCACAGCCACAGCCATATCTATGCGGCTGTCGTCGCAATGGCGCCGCCGGTCCGCGACGAAATCGAAACCGAGATGGGCGTCCCGCCCGAGCGGATCGCCATCATTCACAATGCCTCGATGACGGCGGCGGTGGCGCAGCGTCTGGCCAGTCTGCGCGACAGCACGCCGCGCAATAACCCGGGCCGGCATTTCCTGGGCGTGGGGCGGCTGTTTCCGCAAAAGAACTTCGAGCTGCTGCTGGATGCGTTCGCGCGGATCGCGCGACCGGACGACCGGCTGACGATTGTGGGCGAAGGCCCGCTCCGCGCCGCGCTGGAAGCCAAGGCGCAAGCGCTCGGCGTCGCCACGCAGCTTAGCCTTCCCGGCCATCACAACCCTGTCGCCCCCTGGTTTGCGCAAGCCGATGCCTTCATCCTCTCCTCGGACTTCGAAGGCGTGCCCGCAGTGGTCGCGGAAGCGCTGGCCGCCGCGATCCCCATCGTCGCGACGGATTGCACCATCGCCATGCCGATGATGATGGAGGATGTGGGCACGCTGGTTCCGATCAAGGATGTCTCGGCTCTCGCCGCCGCCATGGATCGCGTGTGCGACCAGAAGCCGCAGATATCCGCCATGCGCGCGCGTGCATCGCTGTTCACGATGGAGGCGACGCTAGAGAAGTGGATCGCCCTCTTCCGCCGTGTCGCGGGGAAATAGACTTTGACCCCGGCCAGATTGTTGCTATCCGCAGCGCGGACGCGATCGGGCCTTATCAAGTAAGCAAACACACATGCAGACACCAGCCCCTGCTCCGTCGAGCGACGATCCTTCCAAAGACCCGATCCCGCTTCCTGTCCGCCAGACCTCGTGGTGGGTGTGGATCACCCCGGCGCTGTCCATTGCCATTCTTGCGGTTGTCATCTGGCAGTTCCGCTCGTTCCGCCTTGACGATCTGTTGCAGACCATCCCGGCCAATCCTTTGTTCTGGGTCGCCTTTTTCGGCTATTATTTCACGGGCCTGGCCTTTGATTTCATCATCTTCCGCTGGCTTTGGCATATTCCGGGCGAAGGCCTCATCGCCCTTGCGCGCAAGAACGTCACCAACGAGCTGATCGTCGATTATCTCGGCGAGGCCTATTTCTACAGTTGGGCACGCAAGAAGATCAAAATGGAGGGTTCGCCCTTCGGCGCCGTCAAGGACGTCGCGATCCTCTCCGCCGTGGTGTCCAACATCTTCACGCTCGCGATGATGGCCTTGGTCTATCCTTATGCGAAGAGCCTGAACCTCGGCATCACCAGTTCCGCCCTGGCCGCATCGGTCGGCGTCATCATGGTCGTCTCCCTGCTGGTTTTCGTGTTCAGCAAGCGCATTTTCAGCCTCACCCGCACGCAACTCTGGGCCATTTCCGGCCTGCATTTCGCGCGACTGCTGGTCGGCAACGTCCTGCTCGCGGTGGTGTGGAGCTTGGCCCTGCCGGACGTGGCGCTGGGCTGGTGGCTGGTGCTGGCGACGGTGCGAATGCTGCTCTCGCGCCTGCCGCTCATCAGCAACAAGGATATCATCTTCGCGGCGGTCGCCGTGTTCGCGGTGGGTCAGGATAGCGAAATCCACATTCTCATCGCGCTCATCACCACCCTTATCCTGCTGACCCATCTCGTCATCGGTGCGGTGCTGGCCATCGGCGATCTCGCCACGATCAGGGTTGGCAGAAAAGAAAAGCCGGCCTGATGGCAGGATCGCGCGACAAGGTGGACGCCATGTGCGCCCGCGCCGGGTGACAGCATGCGCATTGTGGATGTCGCCGCCTTTTACACGCCCTATGGCGGCGGCGTAAAAACCTACATCGATCGCAAGCTTCTCGCCGGACCTGCGGCGGGGCATGAAGTGGTGGTGATCGCCCCAGGGCCGGGTTTCCGCGTTGAGGATTATGGCCCCAATGCGCGGATCATCTACCTGGAGAACCCTCAATTTCCACTGGACCGGCGTTACCATTATTTCCGCGACGTCGACACGTTGCACGATACGTTAAGCCAACTCGAGCCCGACGTCGTCGAATGCTCCTCGCCCTGGCGCAGCGCCCGCTTTGTTGGCGAGTGGCCAGGCAAAGCACCGCGGGCGCTGGTGATGCATGCCGATCCCATGTCGGCTTATGCCTATCGCTGGTTCGATCCTTTCCTGCCTCGTCCGGCCATTGACCGCGCTTTCGGCATGTTCTGGCGTCACCTCAAGCGGATGGACCAGCTGTTCGACGGCTCGATCACGACTGGCGAAGACCAGACCAATCGCCTGCTGGCGGGTGGGATGAAACGGGTCGTGACCAATCCCATGGGCGTCCAGCCAGGCATTTTCTCTCCGGACTTTCGAGATGAAGAGTTGCGCGCGCGCCTCCTTGCGCGCTGCGACCTGCCGCCCGAAGCAACGCTGCTGCTGGGGGCTGGGCGGCACGGCCCGGAGAAGCGCTGGCCTATGGTGATCCAGGCCGTGACCATGGCGGGGAACAAGGCGCCGGTCGGCCTCGTGATTGCCGGCGATGGGCGCGATCGCGCGCGTGTGGCCCGCGCCGCCGCGCAAATCCCGCACGTCCATCTGCTCTCACCAATCTCGGACAGGCAGGCAGTCGCGCGTCTTTTCGCCAGCTGCGATGCTCTGATCCATGGCTGCGAGGCGGAGGTGTTCTGCACCGTCGGCGGTGAGGCGCGTGCGGCCGGCCTGCCACTCATCATGCCGGATCGTGGCGGCGCTGCGGATCACGCCCGCTTGTGCGAAGGGTGGCTGTACAAATCAGCCGATCCCACAGCCGCAGCCAAGGCGATCCTGGACTTCATTGCCACGCCCAAGGAAGAGGTGCGCGCCAAAGCCCTCCATTATGCGCAACATGTGCGCACCATCGACGAGCATTTCGCCGATCTATTCGCTTATTATCAGCAGCTCGTCGACAATCCCGTCGTGCGACGCACAGGCACGCTGGCAGCCTGACACGCGAGGGCGGCTAGGCCAGCCCTCCCCTTTCCGCTACTTCTTGAGCGGGCCAAAGCAGACCAGACTGCGGCGATACTGCATAGTGACGTTGATCGTGGTCGGGCCATTGCCCACGGTCGCCCGTGCATCGCGGCCCTTGGGCTGGCCCCAGCACAGTTTGGGATCACCCGGAAAAGCGACGCCATCCACCGACAGGCCGAGCTTGCGGTTGGAATCGCGGTCATGCAGCAGGCTCAGCGTGTAGGTGCCCGCGCTCGGCGCGCGGATGCAGAGCACGACCGGGCCGCTGGCCGGCACCTTCATCTCGGCGCGACGAAAGGGTTTGCCCGCCATGAGCAGGACATTATCGTCGGCGAGGAAATCCTCGTCGCTATTGGGATAGAGCTCGACGCGAACCAGACCCTGACGGTCCTTCAACCCGTTGATGTTGATCATATAGGCCGGGCCGCTTTCATTCGCGCGGCAGCGCCCTTCGGCCATCCCCAGCGTGGGGCTGGACGGGATATATTGCGGCGATCCTGCGGCCGCCGCCGCGGCAAGCAACACACTCAGTGTCATCAGCACTCATTCTCCTGCACCGGGCAGACCCCGCACCGCATGGCGCGCGATCCGCACTGGTCAAACTACCATAAGCCCGGCTCAAAGCCGGCACCGACAAGGGCGCGAAGGCCCGTTGCGACAAGCTGAAAGCCTATCTGCATGACATCATCCGGCTCGGCAATGCCTGACTGGCACGGACAGTTACAGCGTCAGCGCGTCCGTGAACCGTTACAATGCCGCGCCGACCTGAAAGATCCATGGCATGATGCGCCTGAACACAGGATGGATCGGCCGTTGCGTGCCCCTTGAGGGGAGCGGCTACCGGATGCTGCGCTTGATGGTCAGATATGCGACCAGGTGGCTCTCGCGATGACGCAGTTCGCGCTCATAGGGCATCAGCGAGCGCCGGTCCGGATCGTAGAAGTCGCGCACGCGCCGCTTGCCGCCATCCAGCAGGTTTTCGCTGCCGAGCGTCACCGTCCAACGGGAATTCGGGCGATATTCGACAAAGGCGGCGACATTGGGCGCGATTCCTCGGTTGAAGTCCACCTCGTCGATCCGATAGCTGTCCGACCCGCTATTGCCGGTCATGCTCGTGCCCCAGGCGAAGCGGCCCAGATCCTGCCGGAAGCGCGCCTCGTAGTAGAAGGGCGCATAGCCGGAAAAGGGGCGATAGCGCAGCGTGTACGGATCCCGCACGGACGTATCGATGTAGGAGCCATAAAGGGTGAGCCGCCCGCCTTTGACGCCCAGCCGGGAGAGCGGCAGATCGATATTGGCCGCCGCGCTGAACTGGGTGCCGTCCCCCAGATTGCCCGGCGCATCGAACCCCTCCGGCGTCGGCACGCGGTCCTGAACCTTTGCGATGAAATCATAGCCCAGATCGAGCGTGATGCGCCCGTCACCCGGCAAGGCGCGATCAACGCTCAGCTTGAACTCCCAGGCCCGTTGCGGGAGGAGATCGGGATTGCCACCGTTCACCCGGTCCGCCGAAAGCTCCGCGGCGCTGACGAAATCCTCGAAATCGAGCTGCGCCACGGTCCGTTCGGCGCTGATCTGGCTGTGCCAGGCGCCGTCACGCCAATCCAGCGCGACCTTGGGCTTGACGAAGTCGAGGGTCCGACGGGCGCTGACATCGCCCCTTACGCTGAGGCGCGAGCGTTCATAGGCAAGGCCCAAATCGATCCGCAGCCGGGATGACAGCGGCCGGCCCGCATTGGCGAAGGCCTCGCCGCGATCCTCGGTCACCACCGCGTTGCTGACAGGCAGATCATAAACCGTGACCGCTCCATCGGGATCGACGGAAAACAGATCCACTTGGCCATCCAGCCGGGTGCGGACGCCCTCCACGCCTGTCTCGACCGTCCAGCCGGAGAATGCCGTGCCGCTCCAGCTCACGCGCGCCAGCGTCTCGTCCCGCCAGTCATGCTGGTTCTGAAAGAGGCCGCCCAGATCGTCTCCTGCCAGACTGGCCTCGGTCGCCTGATCGCGCAGGCTGCGATATCGCCGGGAGGCCAGACCGAGCAGCTTGATGCCACCAGAACCGAGAGGCCGGGTGATGTCGCCGCTCACTTCCATGGTGCGGGTAAACCAACGCTGCACAAGGGCGTCGTTGCGCTCGGATCCGTCAGCAGATTGCACAAAGCTGCTTTGCGTCAGGTCATCATAATTGAGGTTGAGACTGGCGCTGAGATTGACCGTGCGATGCTCCCCCTCGTTCAGCGTCCACCGCACAGAGCCGG
The DNA here is from genome assembly GCF_025961775.1 of Sphingobium sp. B12D2B. Classification (NCBI taxonomy): domain Bacteria; kingdom Pseudomonadati; phylum Pseudomonadota; class Alphaproteobacteria; order Sphingomonadales; family Sphingobiaceae; genus Sphingobium; species Sphingobium sp. B12D2B. Next base: position 1,398,300 of record NZ_JAOQOH010000001.1, on the reverse strand, counting down.
AGGGCTGGGGATTGCGGAAGCGGCTGAACTTCTCGCGATATTCCTGCTCGGTGCCGCCGGGCAGCGTGACCAGCTGGTCGAACCCCTCCTCCGATGTCGCAGCATTTTTTACGGCGAGTGCGACGTTGAAGGTCGATGCGCCCCGATTCCACAGCGCGGAGATGCTTCCTTCCGGAAGGATCGCGCCGCGATATTCCCGGCGCAAGGTCGTCTCGACAGTCGCCGCAAGCCCGCCCTCCTGCGACAGCACAACATTGGCTACCAGCGCGCGGCCGGCATAGTCCGTCCCGAACCGATCGCCCGAGGCAAGTTCGATGCGGACGACGCGGGCAGCGGGAATGCGCGAGAGCAGCGTGCCGAGCGTCTCGCTCTTGGCATTGGGCCGTCGGCCATTGATCACGACATTGCCTGCCGCCTGCCGAAAACCGCGAATCTCGGCATCGCCCTCGTCCAGCGTGAAGCCGGGCACCAGGGAGATCATCTCCAGCGCATTGCTGGGTGCGGAGGGGCTAAAAAAAGCGGCCTCGTAAACGGAGCCGCGCGATTGGTCTGCAGGCTGCCCCTGTGCCGGCGCTGGCAAGGCTGCACCGGCCAGACACGCATATCCAAAGATCAGCCACTTGCGGCGTGACAAACCAGATCCCCCAAGGCGATACCCACACCGGCTCTCGGGAAGCCGACCGGCCTGCTCGCTCCCACAGGCCAAGTCCCTCATTATGGTTAACAATTCCTCATGTCATGGCCCGAAGATGCATCTTGCCAAGAAAGCATGAAGGATGTGGCAATCAGATCATAGCATGCTAAGCAATTTGCGGGTTAAGCGGCAAGGCCCAGTTCTTTATCGGTCGCGGGGCGGCCCCATTTGTCTCGGGGAGGCATGGGGCGGTTGCGCCAGTCGAAATCCGGGGAGAAGCTGGAAATGGCGCGCCCTTCGGGTATGCGACCGTTGCCGCCGCCCTGGCTATAATCATAATAGAGCTTGATCAGCTCTTCATGACTGCGGTGCTGGGCGGCCGGATGCGCGACGCAGGCCGCGCGCCAGCGCAACACCCGGTCGAACTGGGCGGGCACCTCATAATCTTCGTAATATTCGAGGAACCACAGCCGTTTGAACATCGGCGTGAAGGCGACCTCCGCCCAGCCGAAGCGATCCTCGAACAGAAAGTCGACGCCCGTGGCGTAGCGGCGCAGGAACGCATCCACCTTGCCAAACTCCGCGTCCACAGCCGCGCGCATTTCCTCACGCTTGTCGGCATCGCGGTTGAGGATCATGCGGTAACCCGCGCCCGAGAACGGGCCGGACAGCTCCGCCAGCATTCCCTCGACGGCGTGGTGGAACGGATCGGGATGCGCGACGGCAGGCTGCGGGTATCGCTGCTCAAGATAGCGCAAGATGACCATGCTCTCCTTGAGGCTCTCGCCATTCTCTACATCGAGCAGCGGCAGCGCCGTGGTGCCGCCGCTCTTGGCCAGCAGCCAGTCCGGGCGCGGCTTGGAGATGTCGATCTCGACATCCTTCAGCGCCACGCCCTTGAGCGCCATCATGATCTCGATGCGCTCCGAGAAGGGGCAACCGGGAATGTGGTAGATGGTGAGATCCTGCGTCATTGCCCAGTCCGCCTTCTTATCCTTGATGTATGACCGCCGCCCGGTTCAGGCGGCGGGCTGCGGCTTGGCCTTGAGCAGATCCTCGCTCTTGGCCTTCTCGAACATCGCCTTGATCGCCGGACGCTCGTTGATGCGCGCTAGCCAGGCGCACAGGCCGGGCGTCTTCTGCTCGTTCACATAGTCGCCGAAGAAGCCACCGGGACGCTGGAGGCCATTGGCAATGGCGAAGTTGCAGATGTCTGCGAGGCTAAAGCCGCTGTCGACCAGATAGTCCTGCTTGGAGAGCGTCTCCTCCAGCCGCTGGACCGACACGCCGACCTTGCGGAACTCCTCGTCCAGCATCTCCTGCGGGAAGCCGTTCCGGGCGCGGCGCCACTTCACCTGCTGCTCGGGAATGGTCACCTTGTTGGTGACGTGGTCCTCGAACTCTTCGTCAGTCATCTTCTGAGCGATCGCCTTGATGCCGAATGCCCAGCCGATGGTGGAAACGCACCAGCAGAAATACTCGTCCACCCACTTGGTCCACACGCGCATTTCCGCGCGCTTGAACGGATCGGCGGGGCGCAATGACGTGCCGGCATCCGGAAACACGTCTTCGAGATATTCGCAGATCACGGTGGATTCGGTGACGACCTGGCCATCATGCCAGAGCGCCGGCACCTGGCCGCGCGGATTGATCTTCTTGAACCAGTCCGAATGCTGCTCGAACTTGGCCGGGTCCACGAAGACCGGCTCGAATTCGAGGCCCTTCTCATAGAGCGTCGCGAGCGGCTTGAGCGAATTGGCGCCGGGGCCAAAGCTGTACAATTTGAGGGTCATGTCTCTCTCCGATAGTTCTTAGCGCGACCATGGCTCCGCATGGCGCCCCAGCGCAATTCGATCGCGCAATGCGATTATTCGCCCTTCTTGCCGTCGGCGAAGACGCGCGTGCGGTCGCGACCCCAGTTGATCAACGCCTCGGTGCGCAGACGCGCGCCCTCCGGGTCGCTCTCGATCGGCGCGACGGACTCGATGATCGCCTGGAAATGCTTCTCCAGCCCTTCGCGCACTTCCGGATAGGGGATGATGTAGAGCGCGTTTTCCTGAATGCCCTTCATGATCGCCTCACCCAGCTTCTCGGGATCAAGCCCGTGCTGGTGGATCGAGTGCAGGGAGGCGATGGAATCGTCATTCTCGACATAGCCGCTCGACCCGAACTTCTCAGGACGGAGGCGGCTCGCCTCGGCGATGTTGGAGCGGATATTGGCCGGCGTGCAGACCGAGACGCCAATATCATACTGCGCCAGACCCTGCCGGTAGCCTTCCATCAGGTTGATGCTGGCCGCCTTCGCCGCCGAATATGGGCCGGCCAGCGCGCTGCCCATGAACCCGCCGAGCGAGGACACTGTCACGATATGCCCCGGCACACCCGCCGCGATCATGCGCGGGACGAAGGTGACCATGCCATTGATGACGCCGCCCAGGTTGACGCCGACAATCCAGTCAAAGTCATCATAGGTCGTCTTCTCGATCGGCCCGAAGCTGTTGACGCCAGCGGTGTTCGACAGGATCGTCGGCGCGCGGCCGAAAACGGATTCGACCTCGTCCGCAGCCTTCGCATAGGCGTCGCGGTCCATGATATCGAGCTTGATGCCGTGGGCGCGGACGCCCTCTGCCCGCAGCTTCTCAAGGGCGGCGTCGATGGCTTCCGCGCGCACATCCGCAATGACAATCTCAGCGCCCGCCCGTCCGAACACGGTTGCCTGACCGAAGCCGGCACCCGAAGCGCCACCGGTGATGAAAGCCAGTTGGCCCTTTAAATCCTTCATGCAATCCACTCCTCGCTCCGGTCATCCGACGGGAGACTGACCTGTTATGCCCCTCAGGGTGTTCCGTGCTGCTGCGCCAGGCCGCTGGCCCTTCGCTTTGCGCGGAATGATTCCCCATTCCCCGCCCGGTTTTCACTCAATGCCGGACAATGTCAACAATGAGTCGGCGCTGCGCGCGGTCGACGAGGAGCGTGAAGCGGCGACCGTTCGGCAAGTCCGCCTCGTAGCGGACAAAGCCGGTCTCGGCCGATTCCCAGCCGGAAACGCTCATATCCGCCCCATCCGCCCGGAACCAGCGGCCGGGCTCAGGAAATGTCGCGAACGCATCGAGATCCGCCGCGCGCGCGGCGGAGAGCGCACAGGCAAAGGCCTCCAGTGAGGTATCGCGATCATGCCAGGCAACCCAGGAGAGCGGATTATCCTGCGCATAAGCGTTGTTGTTGCCCTGCTGGGTGCGGCCAAATTCATCGCCGGCCGTCAGCATGATCGTCCCGGACGAGGCAAAGAGCGTCGCGAGCAAGGCCCGCAGATCGTCCCCGCGCGCCGCGATCACGTCCGGGTCGTCGCTCGGTCCCTCGACACCGTGGTTCCAGCTGAAATTCTCGCCATGTCCGTCGCGATTATGCTCACCATTGGCGAGATTGTGACGATGGACATAGGCCACGGTATCGGCGAGCGTGAAGCCGTCATGAGACGCCAAAAAATTGACGCTCCGGCTCGGCTTGCCGAAGATGTCCGCCGATCCGGCGAGACGCGTGACGAAGGCGCCGATCCCGCCATCGCCGCGCCAGAAGCGGCGCACATCGTCGCGATAGCGGTCGTTCCATTCCAGCCAACTCTCAGGAAAGCGGCCGAGTTGATAACCGTCCGCGCCAATATCCCATGGCTCTGCGATCAGGACCCGATCCGCCAGCCAGGGATCGCGCGCGATCTCATCGAAGATTGGCGCCTGCGGATCGAACGCCGGGCCGCGCGCCAGAATCGGCGCGAGATCGAAGCGGAAGCCATCCACGCCCGCCTCACGCACGAAGCGTCGGAGCGTCTCCAGCGTGAGCGCCCGCACGGCAGGCTGGGTAAAATCAAGCGTGTTACCGGTGCCGGCGACATTGACGAGGTCGCCATCGGCCTCCAGCGCATAATAGCTCCGCTCGCCCAGCCCGCGCATCGACAGGGTCGGCCCGATCCGGTCGCTCTCGCCGGTGTGGTTGAACACAAGGTCGAGAATGACGCCGATGCCGGCCTCGTGCAGGCACGCCACCGTTTCGCGCAGTTCCGCCATGCCACCGGGGCACAGTCGGGGATCGAGGGCCATGGGCGCGATCGGGTTGTAACCCCAGGCATTGGCCAACCCACGTGCGACCAGATGCCTCTCATCGATCCAGGCGACGATCGGCATCAGTTCGACCGCCCCGACATGCAGCTTCTGGAGATGTGCGATGACCGCCGGGTGTGCGAGCGCCGCCACCGTGCCCCGCAGCGCCGGCGGTACGTCCGGATGCAGCATGGTGAAACCGCGTACGTTCAACTCGTAGATCAGGGCGCCCTGGCGGATGTGCGGCGGCGCCGGCGGGAGATCGGCCAGCGGCGCAGTGACGATGCTGCGCGGTACGAGTGGCGCCGTCTCTACGCCGCGCTCGGCAAGCTGGGGATCAAAGACAAAAGGCCGATCGATCGCGCTCGCCCAGGGATCGACCAACAGCTTGGCGGGATCGAAGCACAGCCCCTGCTCCGGCGCCCATGGGCCGTCGGCGCGAAAGCCATAACGCTGGCCGGCAGCAACCCCGGCAATCTGCGCCTGCCAGACATCGCCCTGTTGGGCCATGGCATGGCGATGCTCGCACTCGTCATCGCCGAACAGGCACAGGGTTACAGCGGTGGCGTCGGGCGCCCAGACGGAGAATGTCGCGCCCTCGCGGGTGAGGTGAACGCCGTACATTCAGGCCCTGGACGCCTGCAAAGCAAAGGCGCGCCGCCTCATGTCACGACATCCGGGGCTGTGCGGCCCGTGTGGCGCGCGATACCGGCGATCGCTTCCGCCGCTGCGATCAGCTCCGCCAGCATCGCAGGCGTCTCTTCATCCAGCGCGCCGCCCACGGGTTCGTAACGCTCCAGATAGACGCGCAGCGTCGCGCCTTCCGTGCCTGTGCCGGAGAGACGGAACACCACGCGCGAACCGCCCTCGAACAGCACGCGCAGGCCCTGATTGGCACTGACAGAGCCATCGACCGGGTCGGCGTAAGAGAAGCTGTCCGCCGCTGCGACGGTGAGCGCGCCGAAGCGCGCACCGGGCAGCGCGGGGAGCGCCGCCGTAAGCGCTTCGATGAGCGCATTGGCCTTCTCCGTCTCGATGCCCTCATAATCGTGCCGCGCATAATAATTGCGGCCAAAGCGCGCCCAATGATCGTGGGCCAGAGCATCGACGCTGATCTTGCGCTCGGCAAGGATGTTGAGCCAGAGCAGCACGGCCCACACCCCGTCCTTCTCGCGAACATGGTCGCTGCCCGTGCCGGCGCTTTCCTCGCCGCAGATCGTCGCCATGCCGGCATCCAGCAGATTGCCGAAGAATTTCCAGCCGGTCGGCGTCTCGAAGCTCGGGATGCCGAGCGCTTCCGCCACGCGATCCGCCGCCGCGCTGGTCGGCATGGAGCGGGCAATGCCCTTGAGGCCGCCGCGATAGCCCTTGGCGAGATGGGCGTTAGCCGCCAGCATCGCCAGCGAATCCGACGGCGTGACGAAGCGCCCCTTGCCGATGATCAGGTTACGGTCGCCATCGCCGTCAGACGCCGCGCCGAAATCGGGGGCGTCCGCGCTCATCATCAGATCGTACAGCACCTTGGCGTGGACGAGATTGGGGTCCGGGTGATGATGGCCAAAGTCCTCGAGCGGCGTCCCATTGCGGACGGTGCCGGGCGCAAAGCCCAGGCGTCGCTCGAAAATCTCGGTCGCATAAGGGCCAGTGACCGCGCTCATCGCATCGAAGGCGAGCGTGAAGCCGCCAGCGGCCATGGCGCGGATGGCGGCGAAGTCGAACAGCTCCTCCATGAGATCAGCATAATCGGCCACAGGATCGACCACCTCGACCGCCATGCCGCCGACCGTGACGGTGCCCAGCGCATCGAGATCGATGTCGCCGGCTTCCACCATCTGCCACTGGGTGATGGTCTGCGTACGCGCGTAGATTGCCTCGGTCACTTTCTCCGGCGCCGGCCCGCCGTTGGAGACGTTATACTTGATCCCGAAATCCTCGTCCGGCCCGCCGGGATTATGACTGGCGGAGAGGATGAGCCCGCCCAGCGCGCCGTATTTGCGGATGAGGTGGCTGGCGGCGGGCGTCGAGAGGATGCCGCCCTGCCCCACCATCACCTTCGCAAAGCCATTGGCGGCGGCCATGCGGATCGTCTGCTGGATGACCGTGCGGTTATGATAGCGCCCGTCCCCACCAACGACGAGCAGCGCGCCATCCTTGCCATCAATCGCATCGAAGACCGACTGGACGAAATTCTCGGCATAATTGGCCTGCTGGAACACCCGCACCTTCTTGCGCAGGCCGGATGTGCCGGGCTTCTGGCCTTCGAACGGCGTAGTGGGGACGCGCATGATCGTCATCTCTGCTCCTTGAGTTGCCGGTAGAGCGCAGCATAAGCAGCGCCGCTCCGTCCCCAGCTATTGTCCGTTTTCATCCCCGCCTGCTGGATCTGTTGCCAGCGCGCTCCCGCCCCATAAAGGCGGATCGTGCGGCTGATCGCGGTTGCGAGGCCCTGATAATCGACCGGCGAGAACAGCACGCCGGTGGCCGCGCCCGCGTTCATCGCGGCCTCATTGGCGTCGATCACCGTATCGCCAAGCCCGCCCGTCCGCGCGACGACCGGCACGCAGCCATAAGCCAAGCCGTAAAGCTGCGTGAGACCGCAGGGCTCGAACCGGGAGGGAATGAGAATGGCATCGCCCCCGCCCTGCATCAGATGAGCGAGCGGCTCGTCATAGCCAATGCGAATGCCGACGCGACCGGGGTGGCGGCCGGCGGCGGCATGGAGTCCGGCCTCGATCGCCGCGTCGCCGCTGCCCAGCACCGCGAGCCTGCCGCCCAGGCCGACAAGATGATCAATCACCTCGAGCAGCACGTCCATGCCCTTCTGCCAGGTGAGCCGCGTGATGACGACGAACAGCGGCCCATCGCCGCTCTCCAAGCCGAAGGCGGCCTCGACCGCCCGCTTGTTGGCCACGCGAGCGGAGAGGTCGTCCGCCGTGAATGGCGCGGCCAGCGCTGCATCCTTGGCCGGATTCCACTCGGCGGCATCGATGCCGTTGACGATGCCATGCATGCGGTCCTGCCGGCCGACGACCAGTCCCTCCAGCCCCATGCCGAATTCGGGCCGCCGGATTTCCTCGGCATAGCCGGGACTCACGGTGGTGATCGCATCGGCGAGGACCAGCCCCGCCTTCAGCATCCCCACGCCTCCATGATATTCCACGCCCTCGATCGACCATGCGACAGGCGGCAGGTCCAGCCGGGCAAAGAAAGCTGCGTCGAACCAGCCCTGGAATGCCATGTTGTGGATGGTCATCACGCTGGCGGGTCTTGTTGCCTGATCTCCGGAATAGACCAGATAGGCCGGCGCGAGCCCGGCCTGCCAATCATGCGCGTGGAGCACATCGAACGGCTTGAACCCTGCGCGCCCGGCGGCGAGATCGGCTGCGGCCTTGGCGAAGGCGGCGAAACGCAGGCCGTTGTCCAGCCAGTCCCGCCCCATGGCATCGGCATAAGGTCCGCCGTCGCGCTCGAAAAAGCCGGGCGCATCGAGCACCAGCAGCGGGCGCCCCTCATGCTTGGCAGCGAGAATGCGCGCCGGCGTGCCGAGCAGCGAGTCATAGCGGAAGACGGTGCGCTTGCGCGGCAGGGCCTTCAGGACCGAGGGGTAGCCGGGCAGAAAGCGCGTCATCGCCACGCCATGGGGCGCCACCGCCGCCGGCAGGGCCCCGGCCACATCGGCAAGGCCGCCGGTCTTGATGAGCGGCCAGCATTCGGACGCGGCGGAGAGGACGGAAAGCTCTGTCATGTTCGTAACAACCCGATGGACGGCGACGTGCCTTAAGGCAAAGGATGAAAAATCCGGTTCGACACGCGCAAGTGCTGCGCGCGGCCCTAGACGCTAGTCCAGCCGGTCGATCATCGCCTTGGTGATCAGACAGATGCCGCTTTCCGTGCGGCGAAACCGCTGCCCGTCCAGGCCCGGATCTTCGCCGACGACCAGACCTTCCGGAATGCGGACGCCGCTATCGATGATGCACCGCTTGAGCCGCGCACCGCGACCGATGTTGCAATAAGGCAGGATCACCGCCTCCTTGACGCTGGCGAAGCTGCCCATCTTCACGCCGGTGAACAGCAGACTGCGATGGGCCTCGGCGCCCGAGACGATACAATCCTGCGAGATGAGCGAACTCACCGCCATGCCCCGGCGGCCTTCCTCATCATGCACGAACTTGGCGGGCGCGGCGATGATCTGGTCGGTCCAGATCGGCCAGTCGCGATCGTACATGTTGAGCTTGGGCACCACGTCGGTCAGGTCGATATTGGCTTCCCAATACGCATCGAGCGTACCGACATCCCGCCAATATTCCTCGATCTGCTCGGCAGCGCGGATCGCGCTGGATGAAAACAGATGGGCGACGGCTTTGCCGTGCTTGACGATATAGGGGATGATGTCCCCGCCGAAATCGCGCTTGCTCTCCGGATCGTCGGCATCGCGGCGGAGTTGCTCGAAGAGAAATTCGGTCGTGAAGACATAGATGCCCATCGAGGCGAGCGCGACATCGGGCTTGCCGGGCATAGCTGGCGGGTCAGCCGGCTTTTCGAGAAAGCTGGTGATCTGGCCCTTGTCATCGACATGCATGACGCCGAAGGCCGTCGCCTGCATCCGCGGCACTTCCAGGCATCCGACGGTCACATCGGCATTTTCCTGCACATGCTGCTGCAGCATGAGCTCATAATCCATCTTGTAGATGTGATCGCCCGCCAGGATGACGATATATTTGGGCGCGTGGCTGGCGATGATGTCGATGTTCTGGAACACCGCGTCGGCCGTGCCCTCATACCAGTGAAACTCGTCGATGCGCTGCGAGGCGGGCAGGATGTCGAAGCTTTCGTTGCGCTCGGGACGCAGGAAGTTCCAGGCGCGCTGCATGTGGCGGATGAGCGAGTGGGCTTTGTACTGCGTCGCCACGCCGATGCGCCGGATGCCGCTGTTGATCGCATTGGAGAGCGCGAAATCGATGATGCGGGACATGCCGCCGAAATAGACCGCAGGCTTCGCGCGATTGTCGGTCAGTTCCATCAGGCGGCTGCCGCGCCCGCCGGCCAAGACATAAGCCATCGCGTCGCGTGCCAGAGGTTGTTTGCGGCCTTCTCTTTGTGTCACCTGTTCCCACTCCTTCCTCTGGCGCGCCATTATGACGGCGGACGCCTCAATCCTCTCCGTGCAGCATGATTGTGGCGAGCGGCGGCAAGGTCATCCTCGCCACGCCTTTCTCGGCCTTCACCGCACCCAAATTCCCGACACCGCTGCCCCCATAGATCGCGGCATCGGTGTTCATCACCTCCTGCCAGATGCCATCATGCGGCAGCGGCACGCGATAATCATAATGCACCACCGGCGTCATGTTCGCGATCACCGCGACAGGCGCCGCGCCGGGTGCCTTGCGGACCCAGGCGAACACCGAATTCTCGCGATCGTCCACGATCAGCCATTCAAAGCCCTCGCCTTCGCAATCGCGCTGATACAGGGCGGGAAGAGACCGGTACAAACCATTGAGATCACGAATGAGCGTCCGGATGCCGGAATGGGCAGGCGCGTCCAGTAGCTCCCAGTCGAGCGCGCGCGCTTCGCTCCACTCCCGGCGCTGCGCGAACTCCTGCCCCATGAACAGCAGCTTCTTGCCGGGGTAGCCCCACATGAAGGCATAATAAGCGCGCAGATTGGCGAATTTCTGCCAATCATCGCCGGCCATCTTGTTGAGCAGCGAGCCCTTGCCGTGGACCACCTCGTCGTGGCTGAGCGGCAGCACGAAATTCTCGGTATAGGCGTAGGTCAGCCCGAAGGTGATTTCTTCATGATGGTAGCGCCGGTGGATCGGGTCGCGCGCCATGTAACTGAGCGTATCGTTCATGAAGCCCATGTTCCACTTGAACCCGAAACCCAGCCCATTGTCATGCACGGGATGCGTGACGCCCGGCCATGTGGTGGATTCCTCGGCAATGGTCATGATGCCGGGATGGGCGCCGTAGATCGCCTTGTTCATGGTCTGGAGGAAGGCTGCGGCCTCCCAGTTCTCGCGCCCGCCCTCCGCGTTGGGCACCCATGCACCCGGCTCGCGGCTATAGTCGCGGTGGAGCATCGAGGCGACGGCATCGACCCTTAATCCGTCGACATGATAGCGCTCGGCCCAGAACAGCGCATTGTTGACGAGGAAGCTCGCCACCTCGCGCCGCCCGAAATTGTAGATCGCCGTATTCCAGTCCGGGTGGAAACCCTGGCGCGGATCTTCATGCTCATAGAGCGCCGTGCCATCGAAGCGGGCCAGCCCGTGCGCATCGGTGGGGAAGTGCGCGGGCACCCAGTCGAGCAGCACGCCAAGGCCGGCGCGGTGGGCGCCATCGACAAAGCGGGCAAAGCCGGCCGGATCACCGAAGCGGGCCGACGGCGCATAAAGGCCGGTGGTCTGGTAGCCCCAACTTGGATCATAGGGATGTTCGGAGACCGGCAGGAACTCGATGTGCGTGAAGCCCATGTCCGCGACATAGGGGATCAGCTCCTCGGCCATCCGGTCCCATGACAAGAACCAGCCGTCCTCATCCCGCCGCCAAGACCCGGGGTGAACCTCATAAATGCTCACCGGTACGCGGCGCGGATCGACCGAGGCCCAATGCGCGCGGTGGGCGGCATCCCCCCAGTCCGGCTTGGCAGGAGAGAAGGTCATCGACGCGGTTTTCGGCCGAAGTTCGGAGGCGAAGGCAAACGGATCGGCCTTGAGCGGTTGGACCGTGCCGTCCGGCCCGACGATCAAATATTTATACGCCTCCCACGCCCCCAGGCCGGGCATGAAGATTTCCCACACGCCATTGTCACTGCGACGGCGCATCACATGGCATTGGCCGTTCCAATCGTTGAAGTCGCCGACCAGCGCCACGCGCTGTGCGTTGGGCGCCCAGACTGCAAAGTGAACGCCACTGGCGCCTTCATGTTCAATGAGATGCGCGCCGAGCTTGTCGAACAATCGGAAGTGCGTGCCTTCCCCGATCAGCAGATCATCGAGCGGCCCCAGGACCGGCCCGAAGCTGTACGGGTCCGTGATTGTCCACTCGGCCCCCTGCCCCTTCGCACGATAGCGCAAGGGCTGACGCGGTCCCGACACGGCGCCTTCGAACAGACCGCGCGCATCAACGCGATCCAGCGTGCCCAGCCGCGTGCCCGCCAGATCATAGGCGTCCACCTGCTCGGCACCCGGAATGACCGCGCGCACGAATATGCCCGTCGGCCCTTCGTGCGGCCCGAGCAGCGAAAAGGGGTCGGCATGCGTGCCAGCCAGCAAGGCTTCAAGGGCCGCTTTGGGCGGCTTCACATAACTCCCCAGATGTCTTTGGCATATTCCGCGATGGTGCGGTCTGAGGAGAACCAACCAACGTTCGCAATGTTCCGCAGCGCTGCGCTTTGCCAACCGGCGGGGTTTGACCAGCGCGCATCGACGGCGCGCTGGGCCTGACTGTAGCTCTCGAAATCGGCGGCGACCATGAACCAGTCATGGTCATACAGGCCCCCGATCAGCTCGACATAGCGGTTGGGGTCGTCCGGCGAAAACACGCCCGAGGCAATCGCTGACACCGCCTGCTGCAACTCGCGCGACTCCTCGATGATCTGGCGCGGATTATAGCCATTGGCCCGCTGGTGCGCGACTTCATCCGCCGTCAGACCGAAAATGACGATATTGTCGTCGCCGACCCGGTCCTTGATCTCGATATTGGCGCCATCGAGCGTGCCGATGGTCAGCGCGCCATTGAGCGCGAACTTCATGTTGCCGGTGCCCGATGCCTCCATGCCGGCGGTGGAAATCTGCTCGGAGAGGTCGGCCGCTGGGATGATCTTCTCGGCCAGGCTCACATTGTAGTTCGGCACGAAAACGACCTTGAGCAGCCCACCCACCGAGGGATCGCTGTTGATCCGCCGGGCAATGTCATTGGCCAGTTTGATGATGAGCTTGGCATTATGGTAGCTGGGCGCCGCCTTGCCGCCGAAAATCTTGACGCGCGGCACCCAGTCGATCTCCGGGTGGCTGCGGATCTGGTCGTACAGCGCCACCGTCTCGATGAGATTGAGGAGCTGGCGCTTATATTCGTGGATGCGCTTGATCTGCACGTCGAACAGCGCGGAGGGGTCGAGGCGGATGCCCATATGCTCGCGCAGATGCTGCGTAAGCGCCTCCTTGTTGGCGCGCTTGATGGCGCCCAGCCGCTCGCCGAGCGTCGCGTCATCAGCGAACCGGTTCAGCTCGTGGAGCTTCTCGGCATCGTCCATGAACCCGTCGCCGATCGTCTCGCGAATGAGCGCTGTGAGGCCGGGATTGCACTCCAGCAGCCAGCGCCGCGGGGTCACGCCATTGGTCTTGTTATTGATCCGGTCCGGGTAGAGCCGATGCAGATCGGCGAAGACGGTCTGCTTCATCAGTTCGGTATGCAGCGCCGCGACGCCATTGACGCTATGCGCGCCGGCAAAGGCGAGATTGGCCATGCGCACGCGGCGCTCGCCATTTTCGTCGATCACGGAAATGGCGGAGATGGCAGCATTGTCGAGCTGCTTACTGGCCCGCGCCTCACGCAGCACCAGCGCATTGATGGCATAGACGATCTGCATATGCCGGGGCAGCATCCGCTCGAACAGCGGCAGCGGCCAGCTCTCCAGCGCCTCGGGCAGCAGGGTGTGGTTGGTATAGCCGAAGGTGGCGCGCGTGATGGTCCATGCCTCAGCCAGTTCCAGCCCGTGATCGTCCATCAGCAGGCGCATCAGTTCCGCGACGGACACCGCAGGATGGGTATCGTTGAGCTGGATGGCGACCTTTTCCGGCAAGGTGCGGATATCGCCATGATATTGCATGTGCCGCCGCACGATGTCCTGAATGGAGGCCGACGAGAAGAAATACTCCTGCCGCAGCCGCAACTCCTGCCCCGCCTGCGTCGAATCCGCGGGATAGAGCACGCGCACAAGGCTCTCGGCGCGCACCTGTTCGGCTAGCGCGCCGGCATGATCGCCGGCATTGAAGGCATCGAGCCGCAGAGGATCGACGGGGAAGGCGTTCCAAAGCCGCAGCGTGTTGACGCGACGTCCGCGCCAGCCGACCACGGGCGTGTCGACCGCCATGGCGATGACCTTCTCGGCCGGATGCCATTCGACGCGACCGTCGACATCACCGACGACCTCGCCGCCGAAGCCGACGCGATAGGCGCTCTCCCGCCGCTCGAACTCCCAAGGATTGCCATGGGCCAGCCAGTTTTCCGGTAGCTCGACCTGCCAGCCATCATCGATGCGCTGGCGGAACATGCCGTTCACATAGCGGATGCCATAGCCATAAGCGGGGATGTCCAGCGTGGCGAGGCTCTCCATGAAGCAGGCGGCGAGACGGCCGAGACCGCCATTGCCGAGCGCAGCATCCGGTTCGATCTCCACGATCTCGTCCAGATCCACCCCATGTTCGGCCAGCGCAGCACGCACCTCCTCGACCACGCCGAGATTGCTCAGCGCGTCGCGCAGCAGCCGACCGATCAGGAACTCGAGGCTGAGATAGTAGACTCTCTTCGCACCTGCAGCATGAGCCGCCTTGGACGATTCCATCCACCGCTCGATGATCTCGTCGCGCAGGGTATAGATCGTCGCGGCGAGCCAGTCGTGCGGCAGTGCGGCTTGACTATCCTTGCCAATCCGGTGGACCAGCGCGTCGACAATCCGCAGCTGAAGCGCCTTGTCCGACCTGCTGTCTCTGCTCGCCATTAGCCCTGCCCCTTTTCGATTCATGCCGCGTCGCGGAATCACCCATCGATAACACAGACGCACGCATGCGCCAGCCTTGCTTTCAATGCTTTTCGCGGAACGGCCGGACAGGTTGAGGCGCAAATTTCGATTGAATCTTAGTAGTTGCCGTCTGCATTTATTTGAATAGCATTCATTTGAAGCTGACCTTTCGAGTCGGCGACGCAGACGGGGAGGATATGGCTGCGCGGTACAGGTCCGCGCAGGCAGATGGCGTTCGCTCATTCGATGTTCCTGCGCACGATGACGCGTGTCCACGCCGTTCACTCTTCCTCGAGAGACGACCACGCTGCGCGAATGGCTCGCGCGACGCAGGGGAGGAAGACTGATGAACCCACGAACTGACAGATGGACGGCGCGTGCCCTGGTGAGTTGTACGGCGCTCGCCTTTGCCTTCAACGCGCCAAGCCCGGCAAAGGCCCAGTCCACCGAGGCGGACGCGCAGGAGACGCAGGCGATCGTCATCACCGGATCGCGGATCGTGCGCCGCGATTATACCTCAGCGACGCCGCTGACCACCGTGACAAGCGACACCTTGCAGTCTTCCTCGGATCTCAGCATCGACCAGGGCCTGAAGGAAATGCCGCAGTTCACCGGCGGCGTCGGCGCGACCGGTCGCGGCGGCGCCGGCCTGACCGGCCTGGCCGGATCTGACGTGCAGGCCACACCGACCAACAGCCCCGGTATCGCGACGCTCGACCTGCGCGGCATCGGCGCCAATCGAACGCTGGTCCTCCTGGATGGACGGCGCACCCAGCCGGCCAATGCGACACTGGTGGTCGATATCAACACCATTCCCAAGGCAGCGCTCGACAGCGTGGAGGTCATCACCGGCGGCGCGGGCGCAACCTATGGCGCGGATGCCGTTGCCGGCGTCGTCAATTTCAAGCTCAAGCGCGACTATTCCGGCGTCACGATCGATACCAGCATGGGAATCAGCGAACGTGGCGATGGACGGCAGTTCGAGATATCCGCCCTTGTTGGTGGCAATTTCGCCGATGGACGCGGCAACGCCATGCTGGGCGTGACCTATCAGGACCGCGACATCATCTATCAGGCGGATCGCCCCTTCTATCAGGCTGGTTATACCGATCCCGCCAGCAGCGGCGGAGCGGTCTTCTTCGGCAGCAGCTTCGGCGTTACGCCGCGCACGAATACGACCGGCGTACCGGGCGTGGTGGCCGGCTTCGACTTCGGTGCACCAGCCGGCAACCCGTCCCAGGCGGCCGTCAATCAGGTGTTTGCGCGCTACGGCTTCGCGCCAGGGGAAGTCGCGATTGCCGGGCCGGGCCTGTCGACCAGCTTCTTCTTCAACAAGGCGGCAAATCCGCTCGATGCCACGATCTTCTCGGGCGTCGTCGGCCGCGTGACTGGTGCGCCCGCACCCAATTACAACGGCACCGATCCCAATGTGAAAATCCTGGAGAACGGCAATGCCTCCTTCGTCAGCAAGGAAGGTTATCTCCAGTTACCGCTGCGGCGAATCTCCTTCTTTGGCAGCGCGCATTACGACATCGCGGATGACATTACGGCCTATGTTCAGGCCAAGTTCGACCAGAACAATGTCCAGACCCAATCCACCTATGCCACGGCCTTCAGTCAACTGAATGCCGGTATCACTTTCGACGCCGCGACATGCGGCGCGGCGGTGGGCCACCCTGTGCCGCAGGACCTCTGCGACATCCTACGCAGCCGCGCTCGCCCGAATGCGCCATGGTCGCTCAATCAATCGATGACGTTCATGGGCCCCTCGCGCACCGAAACGAACACCTACAATTATGAGGTGATTGGCGGCTTCCGCGGCAATGTCGGCATTCGCGACTGGACGTTCGATGTCTTCGGCGGTCACGGCAGGAGTTCGCAAGTTACGCGCTATGAGAACTTCATCGATCTGGATGCCTACCAGACGCTCATCGGCCTCCCCAATTACGGCGCCGGAACAACCTTCCTGCACCCCAGTCTCGGCATGTCTGCAAGCTGCACGAGCGGTCTCAATCCGTTCACCACCGCCCCGGTCTCGCAGGACTGCCAAGATCTGATCCAAGCAAACATCAAGGCTGAGACGGTCGTCGGGCAGACCCAGGCGGAAGTGAATTTCCAGGGTGGACTGTTCGACCTGCCAGCCGGTGAAGTGCGCTTTGCGGCCGGCGCGTCCTATCGCGAAAACAACTTCTTCTATGAGCCCAGCGGCCCACTCAACGCGCAGACGATCAACAGCGGCGTCATCAGCCTGCCCGGCGTCTCGCGAACGGAAGGCAAGATCTTCGTCAAGGATTTCTACGGCGAGGTCCTGATCCCGCTTCTGTCCGATCTGCCCTTCGTTCAGGCACTGAACCTCAATGCGGGCTATCGTCACTCGAGCTACAACACGGCAGGCTCGGTCGGCACATGGAAAGTCATTGGCGACTGGGATGTGAATGACTGGCTGAAGTTCCGCGGCGGCTACCAGGTCGCCAACCGCGCACCGAACATCGCCGAAATCTTCCAGCCGGGCATCTACACCGTGGTCAATTGGCCCGGCGGCGATCCGTGCGCGACCCATGCCAACAATTCCGCCTATCCCGGCTATGGCAATCGCGCCGACAATCCGGATCGCGCGCAGGTTCTGGCACTCTGCTCCGCGATCTCAGGCGGCTTTCCGATCGGTCCGGATTTCGTGGGCAATCAGCCGCAGCTGTTCCCTCTGGGGCGGGATGTCACATTGGGCAACCCAAATCTCAAGTCCGAGGAAGCCCGCACCTTCACGGCCGGCATGGTCATCCGCTCACCATGGCGGGATTCCCCGTGGCTCAGCCGCCTGACCCTCTCGGTCGACTATTATAATATCAAGATCGCAGGTGCCGTCTCGACCCTGTCGACCGATTATGTCTACCGCCAGTGCTTCAACTTCGATGGCACAAGCAATCCCACTTACGATCCCGGCAACGAGTTCTGCACCCGGATCATCCGTGAGCCGCAAAGTGGCTTCTGGTCGGCGACACGCGCCTTCTTCGAGAATCTGGGTAAAATCCACACCGCAGGCATCGATGCCAATCTCAACTGGACCGTCCCGGCGCCTGGGCTGTTCGGGGATGAGGGATCGTTCACCACCAATATCGCGTTCAACTATCTCGACAAGTTCGACGTTCAGAGCTTGCCGGGCGGGCCGACGGCCGACTATCGCGATACCATCGGCAGCAACCAGTATAGTGCGCAGTTCAAATGGAAGCTGTCGACCAACGTCGCCTATAATTTCGGCCCGGGGGCGATCAGCCTGACATGGCGTCATCTGCCCAAGGTTCGCTACTTCACCTTCGCGACCAGCACGACCGCGACCGAACTCCCAATCCCCGCCTATGACATCTTCGACCTCTCCGGGCGGGTCGCGGCGACATCCACCGTCGAGTTGCGGTTCGGCGTGGACAATCTGTTCGACAAGCAGCCCCCGCGCCTCGGCGTGCGGGCGGGCACGCTCGCGCAGGGAGGCTCTTCGCAATCCGGTGTCACGGACCCGAGTACCTACGATGTGCTTGGCCGGCGCTTCTTCCTCGGCGCCCGGTTGCGCTTTTGACGAGGGCGTGGCGGGCGCACTGGGCGTCCGCCACGCCTACTTGCCTCCCGGCGCACCCCTGAACGGTTGCAGACAAGGCAGTTCGCGCGGGCGGTTGCACATTGCTCACGCGCAAACTAATTTTGCGGACCGCAGAGATTTTTGCGACTTTTTTGGGCGATCGCGCCCTTCTGGCAAGGTTACGAAGGAACGGCATCGCATGAAAAGCGCTCCCAAGACGGCAGGCAGCGAAGCTGAAATCTTCGGGAAGGTCCTGCCACCGAAATCGGGCTATCCTTCCCCGGACATGGCGCTGACCATCACCATTGTGATGCTGGCCCGCCGCTGGCGCGCGCTGGTCGATGAGAAGCTGCGGGATATCGGCCAGAGCGCATCGCGCATGGAGGCGATGTCCTCCATCGCCTATGCACCGCCCGGCACGACCCAGATCCAGATCGCCAAGCGCGTCGGAATCGAAGGCCCTACCCTCACCCGCACGCTGGACCTGCTGGAAGCCGAAGGGCTGGTGGAACGCCTGCCCGACCCCAGCGACCGGCGCAACAAGCTTATGCGCCTGACCGCAGAGGGCTATCAGACTCTGGCCCATATGCTCGAAATCGCCGCTAGCCTGCGCGCGCATTTGCTTGAGGACGTCTCCGAGGACAAGGTGCGGGAAGGCTATGACTTCTTCTCGATGCTGCTCCAACGCATCGAATCCGGGCTCGATCTGCCCGCCGACCAGATCGGCAAGCTGCCGGGATTCGCAAATAACGGACTGCCACCCGCCACCCGCTGAGGATTTATTGCGCTCGGATGGTCTGCGCCGGATAAGCGGGCCCACGGACAATGCAATCGATCGATTGCCGATGCGGGCTCCCGTCCCGAAGGACGTGGTTTCAAATGATCATCATGGGAGATGGTGGAAGGGGCTGGATTCGAACCAGCGTACGCTCACGCGGGCAGATTTACAGTCTGCTGCCTTTAACCACTCGGCCACCCTTCCAGAGGCGCCTGACCCGGACGGCGGGGCCGTCAAACGGATTGGAGGCGGCTCAATGGCGAATGGGGCCTTGCCTGTCAATGCCATGGTGTGGAAAAGCGCACGCATGAAACGGGGACACAGAACAGG
Source organism: Sphingobium sp. B12D2B (assembly GCF_025961775.1). Classification (NCBI taxonomy): domain Bacteria; kingdom Pseudomonadati; phylum Pseudomonadota; class Alphaproteobacteria; order Sphingomonadales; family Sphingobiaceae; genus Sphingobium; species Sphingobium sp. B12D2B. The sequence continues at coordinate 1,379,154 of NZ_JAOQOH010000001.1, read as the reverse complement.
AAAGCCGAAAGGCGGGTATCCGAGGCTCTATGGGCGCCACGCCATCACGGCCGCGCTCGCCAATCCGGAGCGGGTGATTCGCAAGATCTGGGGCACGCGCGAGGCATTGGCCGCGCTCGATCTGCCGCCGGTGCTGCCGATCGTCTATTCGGACGTGGCGGATCTGGGCCGCATGGTGCCAGGCGACGCGCCACATCAAGGCCTTGTGGCCGAGGTGGAAGCGCTGGAGGATATCTGGCTCGGCGATCTGCTGGAACAGGGTGTGCCGGATGAACAGGCACGCCGGCCGATCCTGGTGCTCGATCAGGTGACCGATCCGCACAATGTCGGCGCAATCCTGCGCTCGGCCGCCGCCTTCAACGCGCTCGGCATCGTGACGCAGGACCGCCATGCACCGCCCGAATCGGGCGTGATTGCGCGCGCGGCAGCCGGCGCGCTGGAAATCGTGCCCTGGGTACGGGTGGTGAACCTCGCTCGCGCGCTCGATGAAATCGCCGAAGCCGGCTATTGGCGCATCGCGCTCGATGGCGACGCACGCGATACGATCGCCGGCGCGCTGGACAATACCACTCGCGTCGCGCTTGTGCTGGGTGCGGAGGGTGAAGGGCTCCGCCTGAACAGCGTCAATCATTGCGACATGGTCGCCCGCCTGCCGATCAGCCCGCGCATGGAGAGCCTCAACGTTTCCAACGCCGCGGCAATCGCGCTATACGCCTGCATGACGCGCTAGGCGCTAGCCTGGCGCCGTGCCTCGCGGGGGATGAGCGATTGACGAACCGGGCGATGATGACGCGCTGGCTGCTGGTGCTGATCGCGCCCCTGCTGCTTTCGAGCTGCCTGCTCGTACCGACACGATTCGCGGCGACGCTCGATATCAAGGCCGACCGCAGCTTCACCTTCGCTTATGTGGGGGAGGTGCAGCTTCTCAAGAGCAGTCCGTCCGACATGACCGACGGACTGCTGGATGAAGACAATGCAGCGGAAGACGACGCCACGGACGGGGCGACGGACGATGCGCAGATGTTCAAGATCGCCAGCCAGCCGCAAAGCAAGAGCGGGACTGCGGACGACGTCGATGCCGACGATGAGGCGCAGCTCCGGCGTCTCGCCGAGGCGCTGAGCAAGGAATATGGCTACCGCTCCGCCCGCTACATCGGCGACCACAAGCTGGCCATCGATTACCGGATCAGCGGCCGGCTCGACCATGGCTTCGTCTTTCCGTTCAACCCGGACGGCGAAGTCGTGCTGCCCTTCCTCGCCATAGAACTGCGCGGCAAGGATCGCGTGCGCGTGAAGGCTCCCGGCTTTGCCAATGATAGCGACGCCGCCACCTTGCCGATGGGCACGGCGAGCGGCCGGGAGAGCCCCGGCGGGCTTCTGGACGGGACATTCACGCTGACCACATCGGCAGAGATCGTGAGCCAGAATCAGGAAGAAGGCGCCGAAACCATGACGGATGGACAAAGACGGATCGTCTGGAAGGTCACCCCGGCCACCAGGGATGCACCGATGGCCGTGCTGCGCGTGGCGCCGTTGCCATGAGGGGACGCGCAGGCCTTGGGCTGCTGATCGCTAGCGCCGCTCTAAGCGCTAGCGCAGGCCGCGCGGCGGAAAGCGAATCGCTTGGCATCTGGACCAATCCGCAACGCAGCGTGCAGGTGCGGGCACATCGCTGCGGTACGGCTATGTGCGGGACGGTGATTCAGGCCAGCGAAAAAGCCCGCGCAGACGCGCGCAAGGGCGGGATGGACAGTCTGATCGGCGCGCGCCTGTTCAGCGGCTTCGTGCCCGAGAAGGAGAATGTCTGGCGGGGCAAGGTGTTCATACCGGATATCGGCAAGACCTTTTCCGGCACCATCACCCTGGTCAACGAGCGGACGCTGAGCGCGCAAGGCTGCCTGATCGGCCGCATCGGCTGCCGATCACAGGTCTGGACGCGGGTGGATAACTAGACCCGGCGGGCGCCCCCTGGCGCGCACCGGGCCAAAGCGCTCAGTCTTCCGGCGCGATCGTGACGATCATGCCCTCGAGCTCCGGGCTGACCGGGATCTGGCAGGAGAGACGGCTGGAGGCATTGCGATGCTCGGAGCTGTCGAGCAGATCGTCCTCGTCGCCCTTGAGCGGCGGGAGCTTGTCCGCATAAGCCTCGTCCACATAGACATGGCAGGTTGCGCAGGAACAGCAGCCGCCACAAATGGCCAGCAGTTCGTCGATTCCGTTGTCGCGGATCACTTCCATGACCGTGTGGCCATTCTGGGCCTCGATCTCGTGGCGCGCGCCGTCCCGTGTCACAACCGTCAATTGCGGCATTTTTATCTCCAAACCATGGTTTGGCTCGCTATGAGGGGCTGCTGGACAGAAATCAACCCGGCGACGCGCGCCGCTCTTTATCCTGGGACGAACCATGCTCGATGATGCCGCATTGCGGACTTCGCTGGATGCGCTGGCGGCAGATCAGCCCGCGATCGCCGCGTTGATCGAGCGGCTCGGTTACCCCCCGTCCCGCCAGCGCGAGCCGGGTTACGAAACGCTGCTGCGCACCATCGTCGGCCAGCAGGTGAGCGTTGCTGCGGCAGCCTCCGTATGGAGCAAGCTGGAGGCCGCACTCGGCGCCGGCTGCGCGCCGGATGCCCTGCTGGCGCAGGATTTCGAGACGCTGCGCGCCTGCGGCCTCTCCCGCCAGAAACAGGGCTATGCCCGCAGCCTCGCGGAAATGGTGGTGAGCGGCGGGCTGGACCTGCACGCCCTGCCGCAGGATGATGAGGAGGCCATCGCCGCGCTCGTGCGGATCAAGGGCATCGGCCGCTGGTCGGCGGAAATCTATCTGCTGTTCGCGGAAGGCCGCAGGGACATCTGGCCGGCGGGCGACCTCGCCGTGCAGATCGCGGTGGGGCAGATCATGGGCCTCGATGCGCGCCCGGCCGAACGCGAAACCCGCGCGCTGGCCGAAGCCTGGCGCCCGCATCGCAGTGCCATGGCGCTGATGGCCTGGCATCATTATAACACCCCGGTCTTCTGATGCGCCGCGCCCCCCGCCCCCTTCCCGTCAGAGCAGCGCGTCGATCGCCTTGGCGAGGGCGATATCGCGCGCGCTCAGGCCCCCGGCATCATGGGTGGTCAGGCGAATATCCACGCGATTGTAGACGTTTGACCATTCCGGGTGATGATCGGCGCGTTCGGCCAGCAGGGCAACCTTGCTCATGAACCCGAAGGCGGCGACGAAATCATCGAACCGCAGGCTGCGCGAAATGCCGCTGGCATCATCCGACAGGCGCCAGGCCGGGACGGTGCTGAGCGCTTGCGCGCGCTCCTCGTCGGAGAGACGGGCGATCCTTGGCATGGCGGTCTCCTTTTCGCGCGCCCCCTTCTCGGCCACGCGCCCATGGACCGTCAAGCCATGAGCGGCGCGGCGCTCCGGCTGGAGGATGTCGCCTGCCTGCGCGGGGGACGGCTGCTGTTCGCCGGCGTCAATCTCAGCCTGACCGCCGGCGGCAGCGCCCAGATCGCCGGGCCGAACGGCATCGGCAAATCGAGCCTGCTGCGCATCATTGCCGGGCTCCTGCGGCCCTTTGCGGGGACGGTGACCTGCGAGGGCGCGGTGGCGCTGACCGATGAGCTTGATGCGCTGGACCGGGACCGCACGGTGCACGACGCCCTCGCCTTCTGGGCCAAAGTGGATGAGGCGCCGTCCGCGCGCATCGACGCCGCGCTCGATGACCTCGCCATTGCACATCTGCGCGATATTCCGGTGCGGATGCTCTCCACCGGCCAGCGCAAGCGCGCCGCGCTGGCCCGCACGCTGATTACCGCGGCGCCGATCTGGCTGCTGGATGAGCCCGCCAATGGCCTCGACGTCGCCTCGGCCGCGCAACTCGGCACCCTGGTCGACGAGCACCGTGCGCGCGGCGGCCTCGTGCTCGCGGCCTCGCACATGCCGCTCGCGTGGACGCAGGATGCGGTGATCGACCTTCATGCGCCGGCCCCGGATGCGGGCGAGGAGCGCGACGCATGATCGGCCCGATCATTCTGCGCGATCTTGGTCGGGCGTGGCGGAGCGGTGGCATCTGGCTGCCCCTGGCCTTTCTGCTGCTGATTGCGGCGCTGTTTCCCTTCGCCGTCGGCCCTAATGCCACGCTGCTCAGCCAGACCGGCGGCGGCCTGCTGTGGGTCGCGGCACTGCTGGCCAGCCTGCTGCCCATCGACCGGCTGATCGAGCCGGACCGCGACAGCGGCGTGATCGACCAGCTCGTACTGCGCGGCGTGGGGGAAGGCACGATCCTGTTCGCCAAGGGCGTCGCGCATTGGCTGAGCTTTGGTCCGCCGCTTCTGATCGCGGCGCTGCCGGCCGGGGCCCTGCTCAAGCTGGAGCCGGAGATGCTGCGGCTGGTGATGATCGGCCTTGCACTCGGCACGCCCGGCCTTGCCGCGCTGGCGCTGCTGGTGGCAGCACTCACCGCCGGCCTGCGAGGAAGCGGCGCGCTGACCGGCCTGCTGGTGCTGCCGCTGGCGGTGCCGATCCTGATCTTCGGTGCCGGCGCCCTGCAATTTGGCGGCGACAGCGCGCTGAAACTGGTCGCGGCCTGCTCGCTGTTACTGTGCGTGGTGGCGCCCGTCGCGGGCGGTGCGGCGCTAAGGGCGGGACGGGATTAGGTAGGGCTGGATTGAGGGGCGCCGCATACCAGGCCTTCCCTCTTCCCCGTTCGTGTCGAGCGAAGTCGAGACACCAAGCACAGCGCTAGACGTGTCTCGACTTCGCTCGACACGAATGGAAAGGTGGGCAGGTTTACGCAGGCGCTTGCGGTGCGCTGACTCTACGAGCGAACCCCTCCCCCCGAAAGCCCCTCAGTCCCGCGTCCAGCGCGCCCAGATTGCGGTGGGGAGCAGCAGCCCCCGCGCCTCTTCCCGCACGGCCAGCTCGCCGCATTCGATACGTCCTGGCAGATCGCCCAGATGCGCGCGGAGCAGTTCGCCGATCGCCAGGGCGGACATGCGCACAGCATAGACCGTGAGAAACAGGAAACGGCTGTCACCATCCAGCAAGCCGCGGCAACCGGCGATCAGGCCGGCCAGGTCTTCCTCGAGCCGCCAGATCTCGCCATCCGGTCCCCGGCCATATTTCGGCGGATCGAGCAGGATGCCATGATAGCGCCGCTCGCGCCGCACCTCGCGTGCCACGAATTTGGCGGCATCGTCGATGATCCAGCGGACGGGATTGCTCTCCATGCCGGAGAGCGCCGCATTGGCACGCGCCTGCGCGACCGATTTCTTGGAGGCATCGACATGCACGCACTGCGCCCCGGTCGCGGAGAGGGCCAGCGTGCCAACGCCGGTATAGCCGAACAGGTTGAGGAAATGCGGCGCGTCGACGCCGTGCAGCCGCTCGCGCGCCCATTGCCAGACTGGCGCCATGTCCGGGAAGAAGCCGAGATGCCGGAAGGGCGTGCAGCTCGCCTGAAAGCGCGCCTCCTCCCAGCGCAGCGGCCAGCCATCGCGGGGCACGGGCTTGTCGAAATGCCAGCGCCCGCCGCCATCCTCGTCCGATGCCGGAATGAAGCTGCCATGCGCATCCCAGTCGGCCTGCGCCGGCTGCCACATCGCCTGCGGCTCCGGGCGGATGAAACGATAGGGGCCGTAGCGCTCCAGCTTGCGGCCGGCGCCGCTATCGATGAGGCCGTAATCGCCCCAGGGCTCGCCGACCATTGTGGTGAGTGGGAGGGCGGGTGGCAGGGTTATAGACATTTATCCCCTCCCCTTCAGGGGAGGGGTCGGGGGGTAGGGGCGACGCAGAGCATCGCTCGCGCAGCGCTCTGTAGCCGACGTAGCCGACGTAGCCGACGTAGCCGACACCACCCCAACCCCTCCTCTAAAAAGGAGGGGCTTCAGAAAGGACGTCCTACCCACGGCGCGGCGTGGCGCGTTCCGCGATATATTCGGTCACTGCCTCGAACGTACCGGGCAGCGTCACATAGCGCTCCTCGCGCCCAAACAGATCGCCCACGCGTGACGGCAGCGAGGGACGCACGCCGGTGGCGCGTTCCACGGCATCGCGGAACTTGGCGGGATGCGCCGTCGCCAGCGTCACCACCGGCACGGACGGATCGAGCGGCACGGCATGGGCCGCCGCGAGGCCGACCGCGCTGTGCGGATCGATGACCTGAGAGGCCGCATCATAAGCCCAACGCATCGCTCGCGACATGTCGTCGCCATCGACGCGCGCGGACGAGAAGAGCTTGGACGCCCCGTCGCGCTGCGCATTCGTCAGGCGCATGGCCTTTGTCGCCTCGAATCCCTTCATCTGCTCGGCCAGCGCCAGACCATCGCGCCCGCCAAGATCGAACAGCAGCCGCTCGAAATTGGAGGAGACCTGAATGTCCATGCTGGGCGTGGCCGTCGGCACGACGCCTTCCTGGCTGTAGTCGCCCTGCGAGAGCGCCCGGTGCAGAATGTCGTTCACATTGGTGGCGACGATCAGCCGCTCGATGGGGAGACCCATGCGCGCTGCGACATAGCCGGCGAACACGTCGCCGAAATTGCCGGTCGGCACCGAGAAGGCGACCTGCCGATGCGGCGCGCCGAGGCGCACGCCGACATAGATATAATAGATCACCTGCGCCACGAGTCGCGCCCAGTTGATGCTGTTCACCGCCGACAGATCGAAGCGGCCGGCGAAATCGGCATCGTTGAACATGCGCTTCACCAGCGCCTGCGCATCGTCGAAGCTGCCCTCGATGGCGATGTTGTGGACGTTCGGCGCCAGCACCGTCGTCATCTGCCGGCGCTGCACATCCGACACGCGATCTGCGGGATGGAGCATGAAGATATCGATCTTCGCTCGGCCCGCAACGGCATCGATGGCCGCCGAGCCGGTGTCTCCCGACGTCGCGCCGACGATGGTCAGATGGGTATCGCGGCGGCTGAGGAACTTCTCGAACAGCAGGCCGAGCATCTGCAGCGCAACGTCCTTGAACGCCAGCGTCGGCCCGTGGAACAGCTCAAGCAGCCAGTGCTGATGATCGAGCTGCACCAGCGGCGTCACCGCGGCGTGGGAGAAGCGGCCATAAGCCTGCGTACACAGCTCGCGCAGCTCGTCTTCGCTCAGACAATTGCCCACGAAGGGGCGAATGACACGAACGGCGGTCTCGACGTAAGAGAGGCCGCGCATCGCCTCCAGCTCGTCGGCGGAAAAGCTCGGCCAATGCTCAGGCAGATACAGCCCGCCGTCGCTCGCCAGCCCTGCCAGCGTTGCGCCTTCGAAATCCAGCGCAGCCGCGCGCCCCCTGGTGCTCACATATTGCATGACCGGCCCTTAGCCTTGTGGCTGCCGTAGCGCAACGGAGTGGATTAACCCTCGCGCGGTTCGCCCCGCCAGCGCTTGCGCAGGGCGAGCGCATAAATCACCAGCGCGATCGTGGCGAACAGGAACCACTGCACCGCGTAGGAGCGGTGATTATTGGGCACCGACGATGGATCGGGCCGCGCGGAGGCGAGCAGGCCGGGCGCGGGCCCGTCCGCGACGATCATCAGCCGCAAGGGCGGTGCCTTGCCCTGCACACGGGCCAGCAGTGAGGAATTGTCCGGCTCATGGGTGGCTGTGCCAGTCACCGGGCCGCCCTGCCAGTCAGTCTTGCCATCCGGTCGCACGCTCACGCCCATGTCCACCACAAGTCCCGGCCCTTCGGCACCGGTCGCGCAATAAGCGATGTGCCGCCATCCGGTCTCGCCGCTGCGCGCCCGACCGCCGATCACCTGCCAATCGACCACGCGCAGGCACTGGGCCGCGAGACGGCGGAACATGTAGCTTTGATCGGTGGGGTTTTGCCGGGGATAGGCCGTGAGCGGCAGATGCAGATTCGCGCGCCAGGCATCCAGCGCGGCCTCCTTCTGCTGGGCGCGACCGATCTGCCAGATGCCCAGCGCGATCATCACGGCAACGGCGAGGCCGACCAGAACGGTCGGCACCAGCGGCACGCGGCGGCTCATGGCGCGCCCTCGCCCGGCTGACGCGGATCGGCAATGCGCCCCTCGCGCGCCTTGTTGCGATATTCGATGATCAGCAGTGCTGCCTTGGACAGCCGCAAACAGCCGATGACCAGCGCGGTGGTGAGCGGCACCCAGAGCAGGATATGCACCCAGAATGGCGGATCGGCGGCCAGCTGGACCATCAGCGCCAGCGCCGTGACCAGCCCGCCGACGATCAGGATGAGGAAGGCCGCCGGGCCATCGCCGACATTGAACGCGGCCAGATCCAGCCCGCAGGCCCGGCAGCGCGGCGCGAATCGTACCCAGCCATCGAACAGCGGCCCGGCGCCACAGCGCGGGCAGCGGGCCTTGACGCTCGCCTTGACTAGATAAGCCGGTGTGACAGCGGCAGCCTTTAGCGCCTCTGCGGGCTTAGTCTCGCTCATCCATCCTGTCCTTCGCAAATGCCGCATGCCGAAAACGAAGCGACGCGCGGAAGGGCTTTCCGCGCGTCGCCTTTGCTATCGATAGATGAGGAGCAAGCATGGGCCTTGGCGCCGCACATGCCGTGCTCCCCGGCCGATCAGCCCGCGTGCATCGGAGCTCCCCAGCCGCCCCACACATAGATGGAGACGAACAGGAACAGCCACACCACGTCAACGAAGTGCCAGTACCAGGCCGCCGCCTCGAACCCGAAGTGCTGGCGCGGGGTGAAGTGGCCCTTATAGGCCCGCACCTGGCAGACGATCAGGAAGATCGTGCCGACCAGAACGTGGAAGCCGTGGAAGCCGGTCGCCATGTAGAAGGCCGAGCCATAAGGCGTCGTGCCGAAGGCGAAGGGCGCGTGAGCATATTCGTAGGCCTGCACGCAGGTGAAGACGATGCCGAGGATGATCGTAAGCCACAGGCCCTTCTTCAAGCCGTCCCGGTCGCCATGGATGATCGCATGGTGCGCCCAGGTGATGGTGGTGCCGGAGCAAAGCAGAATCAGCGTGTTGAGGAGCGGCAGCTCGAAGGGATTGAGAACTTCGATGCCCTCGGACGGGAACAGGCCGTCAATCGGCGGCAGGGCCGTCGGGAAGAGGCTGAAATCGAAGAACGCCCAGAACCAGCCCACGAAGAACATGACTTCCGAGGCGATGAACAGGATCATGCCGTAGCGCAGGTGAAGCTGCACGACTGGCGTGTGATCGCCGGCATGCGCCTCGCGAATAACGTCCGCCCACCAGAAGAACATGGTGGCGAGCACGCCGGCCAGACCGAGGAAGAAGCCCGCGCCGCCCCAGCTGCCCATTTCAGAGGGGTGCATCCAGGCAACGGCGCCCAGCGCCATCACCAGGGCCGACATCGAGCCCATCAACGGCCAGAAACTGGCGGGGAGAATGTGATAATCGTGATTCTTGGCGCCGGCCATATCGTATTCCCTGTATCTAAGCGCTTTATCCGAGCGCTCGTTTGCGCGCTTCTTTAGCTCTGGTCGTCCGGCTTCTCAACCGGATAGAATGTGTAACTCAGCGTGATTTCCTGGACGTCCTTGCCGTCAGAATCATCAAGGAACGCCTTGTCGACATAGAACAGCACGGGCATCCGCACCTGCTGCCCCGGCTGCAAGGTCTGCTCCGTAAAGCAGAAGCACTGCACCTTGCTGAAATATTTGCCGACATATTCGGGCGTGACGTTGAACACGGCGCGCCCGGTCACCGGCTTATTCGAGGTGTTCTTCGCGATGAAGATCGCCATCGACTTGCCGCCGACGCCCACGGTCAGGCGGCGCTTCTCGGGATAGAATTCCCACGGGATGCCGCCGCCGATATTCGAGTCGAACCGAATCGACAGCTGCCGGCCCTGCGTCTGCAGCGAGACCGCCTTGGCGGCCTGTGCGGCGTCGACGCGCTGGGTGGTGCCGCCGAAGCCGGTAACCTGACAGAATAGGCGGTAGAGCGGGACCGCCGCGAAGCCGAGGCCGAGCATCGCCACCGCGACCAGCGCTGCCAGCAGGGCTGTCTTGCGGTTACTCACGCGCTTTCCGGCAATCGTCGTCATCGCACCGCTCCTCAGGCCATTTTCGCGATGGTGATCGCAAAGAACAGTACGACCAGCGCGGCGAGGATCCACGCCATGATGCGCGCCCGCGCCCGCTGGCGCTCCTGAATGAGTTTCTGGTCTTCAGGGGTCATGCCGCATACACCCAATGGTCGACGACAACCGCGCCGAAGAGCAGGAAAAGATAGAGAACCGAATATTTGAACAGCCGCCGCTCCGGCTTCATTTGGGCGGGATCGCTCTCCCGGCGCAGCGAGACCTGCAGGGCCATGGCCGCGAACACCGCTGTCGCCAACAACGCAGTCAGTCCATAGATCGGGCCGGTCAGCCGCAACACCACCGGCGCCAGCGCGGCGACGCCCATGATGCTGGTATAGCCCAGGATCTGGCGGCGGGTGGTCACCTCCCCGGCCACCACCGGCAGCATCGGGATGCCGGCATTGGCGTAATCCATCCGCACGAACAGCGCGAGCGACCAGAAGTGCGGCGGGGTCCAGAAGAAGATCAGCATGAACAGAGCGATGGGCAGCAGCGCCACATCGCCCGTCACCGCCGCCCAGCCGATCAACGGCGGAAAGGCACCGGCCGCACCACCGATCACGATATTCTGCGCCGTGCGTGGCTTGAGCCAGATGGTGTAGATGAACACATAGAAGAGGATCGACGTCGCCAGGATGCCGGCGGCGAGCCAGTTGGTCGCAAAGCCCATCAGAAGCACGGAAAAGGCAGCGAGGCCGACGCCGAAATGCAGCGCCGTTTCCCGGCTCATCCGGCCGGCCGGCAGCGGACGACCCGCGGTACGCTTCATCTTCGCGTCGCGGTCGACTTCATACCATTGGTTGAGCGCGCCCGCCGCACCAGCGCCGAGCGCGATGCAGAGAATGGCGGTAAAGGCGAGCACCGGAGACAGGCTGCCGGGTGCGACCAGCAATCCGCACAGGCCGGTGAAGACGACGAGCGTCAGCACGCGCGGCTTAGTCAGCGCGAGCAGATCGCGCCAGTCCGCCGGGAGCGGAACCGTCGACCCGCCAAGCGGAGACTGTTGTGGCGCGGTGCCCATGATCGATGCCTTGCTCGCCAAAACCTCTGACCTTGCGTTCAGTTCAACTCGTCAGTTCATATCGCAAGCGGGAGCGCTTGCGCGCCCCCGATCACTATCTTGTCTGTTCAAGCCGCCACCCTGAGGACGGCGGCTCGCGGGTGAAACCCGTTGCCGATCAATCGATGACCGGCAAGGTCTCGAACTGGTGGTACGGCGGCGGGCTGGACAGCGTCCATTCCAGCGTCGTGGCACCCTCACCCCACGGATTGGCAGCGGCCTTCTTGCCGGCCAGCAGAGAGATGAAGACGTTTACGAAGAAGATCAGAACGCCCACGCCCATGATCGCATAACCAAACGAGGCGATGCCGTTCCAGTAGGCCAGCGCATCGGTGTAATCCGGCACGCGGCGCTGCATACCGCTCATGCCCAGGAAGTGCATCGGGAAGAACATGATGTTCACGCCGATGAAAAACACCCAGAAGTGGAGCTGACCCAGGAACTCGTTGTACATCTTCCCGAACATCTTCGGGAACCAGTAGTAGAAGCCTGCGAACAGCGAGAACACGGCACCGAGCGAGAGCACATAGTGGAAGTGCGCGACCACATAATAGGTGTCGTGCAGGTTATCGTCGATGCCGCCATTGGCGAGCACCACGCCGGTCACGCCACCCACGGTGAACATGAAGATGAAGCCGAGCGACCAGACCATGGGGGTCTTGAAGCTCATCGAGCCGCCCCACATCGTGGCGATCCACGAAAAGATCTTCACGCCGGTCGGCACCGCGATGACCATGGTGGCGGCCGTGAAGTACATCTTCATGTTCACGGTCATGCCGGTGGTGAACATGTGGTGCGCCCACACGATGAAGCCAACGACGCCGATGGCGACCATGGCATAGGCCATGCCGAGATAACCGAAGACGGGCTTGCGGCTGAAGGTGGAGACGATCTGGCTGACGATGCCGAAGCCCGGCAGAATCATGATGTACACTTCGGGGTGGCCGAAGAACCAGAACAGGTGCTGATAGAGAACCGGATCACCGCCGCCGGCCGCGTCATAGAAGACGGTGCCGAAGTTACGATCGGTCAGGAGCATGGTGATGGCCGCAGCCAGCACGGGCAGTGCGAGCAGCAGAAGGAAGGCGGTAACCAGCACCGACCACACGAACAGCGGCATCTTGTGGATGGTCATCCCCGGTGCGCGCATGTTGAAGATGGTGGTGATGAAGTTGATCGCGCCCAGGATCGAGCTGGCGCCTGCGATGTGCAGCGAGAGAATCGCCATGTCGACCGCCGGACCGGGGCTGCCGCTGGTGGACAGCGGGGCATAGACGGTCCAGCCGGTGCCCGCGCCATTGCCGGTGCCGCCGGGCACGAAGGCCGAGCCAAGCAGGAGCAGGAATGCAGGGATGAGCAGCCAGAAGCTGATATTGTTCATCCGCGGGAAGGCCATGTCCGGCGCGCCGATCATGATCGGGACGAACCAGTTGCCGAAGCCGCCGATGATCGCCGGCATCACCATGAAGAACACCATGATGAGGCCGTGGGCCGTGATCAGCACGTTCCAGAGGTGATAGGCCTGATCGATCGTCGCATCGGGACCGTCCGCGAAGGTGGCCCAATGCTGGAGATACTGAATACCCGGCTCAGCCAGCTCGAGACGCATGAGGCCCGAGATGGCGCCGCCGATGACGCCGGCCATGATCGCGAAGATCAGGTAAAGCGTGCCGATGTCCTTGTGGTTCGTCGACATGAACCAGCGGACGAAGAAGCCCGGCTTGTGATCGGCATCATGATCGCCATGGGCGTGCGCCCCGTGGAAATCGTCTGCGGTTGTGGTGCTCATCTTGGAAGTCCTCAGGATGCAGTCGCGGGCGCCGCAGCGGGCGTCTCGGCGTTGGCGGGAGCAGGAGCGGCGGCGGGTGCTTCGGCGGCAGCGGCAGGCGCGGCTGCGTCACCCGGCATCTGGCCACCCTGTGAGCGGACCCACTGTGCGAACCGCTCGGGGCTCACCGCTTCGATCGAGATCGGCATGAAGCCATGGCGTGCACCGCACAGCTCCGAGCAGACGCCATAATAGACGCCTTCCTTCTCGATGGTGAAGGTCTTCTCGTTGAGGCGACCCGGCACAGCATCTTCCTTCACCCAGAAGGCGGGAATCGAGAAGGAGTGGATCACGTCAGCCGCAGTGATGATCGCCTTGATGGGCACGCCGACCGGGAGGACGACGCGATTGTCGACGCCGAGCAGGCGGGGCTCGCCACGCTTGAGCGCTTCTTCGGGCGGCAGCATGTTGGAGACATATTCGCCGATGCCGAGATCGGGATATTCATAACCCCAGTACCACTGATAGCCGGTCACCTTGAGGGTGATGGCGTTGGCCGGGGCCGGCTTGAACTGCTTGGCCAGCAGGTCGATCGACGGAATGGCGATACCGATGAGGATCAGCACCGGCGCCAGCGTCCAGACGATCTCGATCGCCGTGTTGTGCGAGGTGCGCGAGGGCACCGGATTGGCGGCGCGACGGTAGCGCACCACGACCCAGAGCAGCAGCCCGAGCACGAACAGCGAGATAACCGTGATGACCGGCAGCAGAATCACATTGTGCATCCACAGCGCATAATTGCCCGTGGAGGTCACCTGCTTCTGGAAGGTCGTCTCGCCCACGGCGGGCTGGCCGACACCTTCGACCGGCGCAGCATGATCGAACGCCGGCGCGGCGGGAGCTGCGGGCGCAGCGGCGGCGGCCGGTGCGGCTTCCGCAGTCGACGCCGCGGGCGCAGCAGCCTGTTCTGCCTGCCCGAAAGCGGAAGATGGCGCGAGCGTGCTCAGTCCGAGCGCGATCGCCACCATGAAGCCATTGATTCTTCTAGTCATGCGGTCGACCTGCCTTCAATTTCAGGCCGCTAGCGAAAGACATCGACTGCGGCCCCCCTCATTGATCTTGCGGCCCCTATACGCAGCCAGCCTCCCAGCCTCAAGCGCAGAAATTGCCCGAATGCCAGCCGTTGATTGTCAGCCCGTCCGCCGCTATCTGCGCCGCTCTATATAAGAGGTCGGGGAAACATGACAGAATCGGAAGTGCTCGCTGAATTTCGCGCCTGTGACGCGCTGCTCCAGGGGCATTTTCTGCTGTCCTCGGGCAAGCACAGCGCCAACTATCTGCAGTGCGCGCGCGTGCTGATGAATCCCGAGCGCGCCGGCCGCATCGCCGTTGCGATCGCCCAGTCTATCCCGCGCGATATTCGCGCTGCCATCGACGTCGTGGTCTCCCCGGCGATGGGCGGCATCATCATCGGCCACGAGATGGGCCGGGCGCTGGGCTGCGATGCGCTGTTTCTCGAGCGGCCGCAGGGCACCTTCCTGTTCCGTCGCGGTTTTTCGCTGACGCCCGGCCAGAAGGTGCTGATGGTCGAGGACGTCGTGACGACCGGCCTCTCCTCCCGCCAGGCGATGGAAGCGGTGCGCGCGGAAGGCGGCGAGGTCATCGCCGAAGCCGCCGTGGTCGATCGCTCGGCCGGCGAGGCCAATCTCGGCGTGCCCTTCTTCCCACTCGTGAGCCTCAACTTCCCCGTGTACGACGCTGACGATCTGCCGCCCGAGCTGGCCGCGATCCCAGCCACCAAACCGGGCAGCCGGGCATGACAGCAATGGCGGACCAGAGCGGCCGCCACCTGCGCCTGGGCGTCAACATCGATCATGTGGCGACCATCCGCAATGCGCGGGGCGCCTCCTACCCCGATCCGGTCCGCGCCGCCCTGCTCGCGCAGGAAGCCGGCGCCGACGGCATCACCGCACATTTGCGCGAAGATCGCCGGCACATCACGGACAAGGACATCGCGCGCCTGTCAGCCGAGCTGGAGATCCCGTTCAATTTCGAGATGGCCGCCACGCAGGAGATGCTGGAGATCGCACTGCGCCATAAGCCGCACGCCGTCTGCCTCGTGCCGGAGCGCCGCGAGGAGCGCACGACCGAGGGCGGGCTGGACGCGGCCGGGTTGCACAATCACCTCGCGCCCATGGTGGATCGGCTTGGCGAAGCGGGCTGCCGTGTTTCGCTGTTCATCGAGGCCGATCCGCGCCAGATCGACGCAGCGGTGCGCCTCAAGGTGCCGGTGGTGGAATTGCACACGGGCAAATATTGCGAGGTCGAAGGCCCCGAACAGGCTGCGGAACTTCGCCGCATCACCGACATGGCAGCACTGGCCGCCAAGAACGGCATCGAGCCCCATGCCGGCCATGGCCTGACTTACGAGAATGTCGCGCCCATCGCAGCGATTCCGCAGGTCGCGGAACTCAACATCGGCCATTTCCTTATCGGCGAGGCGATCTTCTTGGGCCTGCGCGACAGCGTGGCGCAGATGCGCAAGCTGATGGACGAGGCGCGCGGCCAGGCATGATCGTCGGCCTGGGCTCTGATCTTTGCAATATCGAGCGAATCCAGGCTTCTCTGGACCGGTTCGGAGAGCGATTCGAGCAGCGGGTGTTCACCGACCATGAGATCGCCCGAGCCAATCGGCGCCCGTTTACGAAGGCCGGCACACTCGCCAAGCGCTTCGCGGCCAAGGAGGCCTTCAGCAAGGCAGTCGGCACCGGATTCAAGGCCGGCGTCTTCATGAAGGACATTGGCGTCGTCAATCTGCCCTCCGGCGCACCGACGCTTGCCCTCAGGGGCGGCGCCAAAGCGCGACTGGATGCCTTGACCCCGCCCGGCACCAGCCTATTTGTTCACCTGACATTGACCGACGATCATCCCTGGGCGCAGGCGTTCGTCATTCTGGAGGCGCGCTTTCCGTGACGGATGAGGCATCGATCAAGGCGCAGGAAACGCGCCGGAAACGCGCTGACAAGAAGACCGATTGGATCGGCGAGATCAAGAGCATTGTGTTGCTGCTGGCGGCAGTGCTCGCCTTCCACAGCTTCGTGGCCAAGCCTTTCTACATACCCTCCGAATCGATGATGCCGACCATGCTGGTGGGCGATAGGCTCATTGTTTCCAAATATGCCTATGGCTGGTCCTACGTCTCCCCGACGATTCCCAATCCGGCCGCGATCCTGCGCACCACATTGCTGGGCGGACCGCCCGAGCCCTGGGGCGTCACGCTACCTTTCATGAACGGGCGCGTTTGGGGCAAGATGCCCGAGCGCGGCGACATCGCGATCGTGACCCCGCAGAACAGCAACGAGGATTATATCAAGCGGGTCATCGGCCTGCCCGGCGATCTGCTGGAAGTGCGCGACGGCGTAGTGATCCTCAACGGCAAGCCGGTTAAGCAGGAGGCTCTGCCCGCCATGCGGATGCCGGTGGATGCCAACAGCCGGTGCGATCCGCGCCAGTTCCCCGGCGCGCTCGAAACGCAGCCCGATGGCACGCAGGTATGCGTGCTCCCGGTGCTGCGTGAGACGCTGCCCAATGGACGCAGCTACACGATCATCGACATGGGCGCACGCGAGACCGACTGGTACGGCCCAGTGCGCATCCCTGCCAGCCATGTGTTCCTGATGGGCGATAACCGCGACAATAGCGCGGACAGCCGCGTCTCCGCCGCAATGCAGGGCCTTGGCGGCCCGGTGCCTTGGGAATCGCTGGGTGGCCGCGCCGAATTTATCACCTTCTCGCTGGATGGATCGACACGGCTCAATCCGGCCACCTGGATCAGCAGCTTCCGCAGCGGCCGGGCAGGGATGTCGCTGCATCCTGAAGAGACAGCAGGTTCGGCGCAGCGCTGAGCGCTTTTGCGGTAAGAGCGGCTCCTCACCGATAGCCGAGATAGCCGCGCACGGCCCGACCGACGCGTTCTTCCAGACCGGGCCGGTCCTGTTCTCCATGCGCGCCAGCCGTGTCGACCATGCCCTTGATGATCGCGAGCATGTCCTGCGCGGCGAACGCCGTGTCGGCTTGGGTTGGAAGATCCGGGCGCTGTAACACGCTGGTAACGATCTCGCGGAGCCGCACGCTCACCGCGTGAATTGCCGGATCGAGCGGCAGCCGGGCCTCCTCGATATCAAGAAGGCGCGCCAAAACGGGGCGCCGGAGTTGATGCGCGACCGCTGCTGCGATCAGCAGAGCCAGCGCCGCCTGCCCCGTCTCGGCCGTTGTCGCCGCCTCCCAATCGGCGATCAGCAGCGCGGTTTCCCGCAAGATCAGCGCGCCGATCAGGGCGTCCTTGCCCGGAAAGTACTGATACAGCGACCCGATGCTGACGCCAGCACGTTCAGCAACGGCATTGGTGGTCAGTCCGCCGAGTCCCTTTTCCTCCAGAATGCGAGCCGTCGCTTCGACGATGGCCTTTACCGTCTCCAAAGAGCGGCTCTGCCGCGGCGATTTTCTGGGGATGGAGCGCTGCTGGGAAGGGATGTTGGTCATGACGTCAATACGAGTAGCCAATCTTGAGCATTTGCTCGCATTTAGTCCGCGCAGACACAGACTGACAAGGACCTATCATGACCAATGCAAGCCTTTCGTTCGAACCCGCCCTCACCGTCTTCATGCTGGTCAAGACGTCGCCAGAGTGGCTCGGCTTTCCCGTCGATCAGCGTTTCGCGCTGCTGAACGAGCAATTCGCGCCCATTCTGCGCAAGCACGCCGGCAAGGTTGCGCTGCGCTTCTTCGACGTGGAGTTCTACGCGACGCGCGTAACCGACATCTGGATGTGGGATGCGATCGACCACCACGCCTATCAGTTGCTGGTCGAGGACCTGCGGGAAACAGCCTTCTGGGACCGTTATTTCGATATCGTCGAAATTCTGACCGGTGTCGAAAATGCCTATGCCAAGAATTATGGCCGGCCGGTCATTAGCGGATGAGGCGTCTAACAGGATGACGGCCCAGATGCCGGGCCGGGAATGAGATGTGTGAAGCGGGCGCCGGATCGGCGCCCCTTCCCCATCAGGGCTGCGGCATCTCCGGCGCGCCCGGCGGCATCGCGCCCGGGCCACCCGGACCTCCGCCCTGCTGCTGCATCATCTGCTGCATCTGCATCATCTGCTGGGCCTGCATGACCTCGGCACGGGATTTGAACTCAAGCAGCTTGATCTCGAACTGCAAGGGCGTGTTCCGCAGGATGACGCCGCCCGGAGGGGGGCTGTCGCCATAAGCCAGCTCGGCGGGGATCCATGCGCGAATGCTGCCGCCGCGCTTGAGCAGGGTCACCGCCTCGGCAAAGCCGGGGACCAGCGACTGCAGGTCCATCGGCGCGCTCTCATTCTCGTCGAACACCGTGCCATCGGGCAGCGTGCCCTTATAGGCGACGAGCGCAAAATCATCGCGGGTGGGGCTTTCGCCCGACCCTTGCGTTATCATCTGGTAGCGCAGGCCGCTGGAGGTATGACCGAACTGGCGGCTGCCAGCCCAGGCCAGCACCGCCGCAACGGCCAGCACCAGCACGACCGCAAGCCAAAAACGACGAACCGAACCGCGCCGGATAGGCTGCAAGGGAACCGCCGTGACGGACATGGGCCGTGCCTCTTCTTATTGAAACCGGGAGAATCAACAGGGCCGCAAGCGCGGCCCTGAAAGTAACTTAACGGGCGCCGTCGCGCTCGGCGCGCTTGCGCTCCAGCTTGCGGGCACGACGGATGGCCGCAGCCTTCTCGCGCGCACGCTTCTCGGAGGGCTTCTCATAGTGACGACGGAGCTTCATCTCGCGATAAACGCCCTCACGCTGCA
Source organism: Sphingobium sp. B12D2B (assembly GCF_025961775.1). NCBI lineage: Bacteria > Pseudomonadati > Pseudomonadota > Alphaproteobacteria > Sphingomonadales > Sphingobiaceae > Sphingobium > Sphingobium sp. B12D2B. The sequence continues at coordinate 1,360,441 of NZ_JAOQOH010000001.1, read as the reverse complement.
GCTTCTTCTTGAGCGCCCGCAGCGCCTGGTCGACGTTGTTGTCGCGCACGATGATTTGCATAAGCTCGTCAGTCTCCAGTTCTATCGCTTGTCCGCAGGGACCGGAGCATACTCCGGACGCGGTATCAATCTGCCTAAAATAACATACGCCGCGACAATCTGCCACGGCGGAACGGGCTGCCCTTATCAGGGTGACCTTACCGGATCAAGACCGGAAAGGCTTGGAAAAGGCCACAATCATTGCGGTGTGACATTGCGGATGCGGTCCAGGGCAGGTGGGCCGCGATGCGAGTCGCTGGCGATATACACCTCCAGCGCGTCCACATCCACCGGCCCTTCGGCCAGCACCGGCGCCGGCGCGAACAGCCGCAGCCCATCACCGCCCTGCGCGATGAAATTGTTCATGGCGACCCGATAAGTCCCCTCATCTCGCAGCGCCGCGCCATTCAGGCGGATGTTGAAGACGCGTGCGCCGGCGGGACGGCTGGCGTCGAACTCATAGCTGAATCCCCTGGAAACGCTGAGAATCGACGGGCGATCGCCACGGGTGAACTGCTGCTCCAGCGCGGCACGGATGTCTGCGCCCGAGAGCTGCTTGACGAGCACCACATTGCCGAAGGGCTGCGCGGAATAGAGATCGCCAAAGCGGACGCTGCCATCGGCCAGGGGCGCGATGGGCGCGCGCAGCCCGCCGGGATTCATAAGGGCTAGCTGCGCCCCGCCCCGCTCCGGTGCCTGCACGGAGGCCAGTTGCGCATCGGCGATGAAGTTGCCGAGCGTGCTCTGGCCGCTCGCATCGGCGATCTGGGTCAGGCTGCCGGCCAGCTTGCCGACGACTCGGTCGCTCACGCTAGATGCTGCCGTGCGATAGCGCGCCACGAGTTTGGTCAGTTCGGGTTGTGCGGCCGCTGCTTCCTCGCGCTGCTCCACCAGGACATTCTCAGCCCGCTTGTCGACCAGCCGATGCGCGGCGACATCATAATCGAGCGTGATGCGGGTGAGCAGCGTGCCATATTGACCCGCGCTGGTGGCGAGCAAGGGCCGGCTGGGATCAACCGTGCCATAGCGGCAGACATAGGCCTGATGGGTATGGCCGGAAATCACGAGATCGAAAGCAGGATCGAGCCGCGCCATGATCTGCGGCAGCGGTCCGGAGAGCGAGCCGCAATCGCCGGGATCGCCCTCCCCACCCGGATAGCCGCCTTCGTGGATCAGCAGCACCAATATCTCTGCCCCGGCCTGTTTGAGCGCAGCGACATAGCTGTTCGCCGCCTCCGCCTCATCAAGAAAGCGCAGATTGGCAACACCGCTCGGCGCCACGATCTCCGGCGTGCCCTTGAGCGTGACGCCGACAAAGCCGACGGTCACCGTCTTGCCGCCAGCGAGAGCAAAGCGCTTGAGGCCATAAGCCGGGAACAAGGTCTGCCCATCGGCCTGCTGCACGTTCGCCGCAAGAAAGCCAAAGCGCGCGCCGGGGAAATCGCTCATCACCTGGCAGGGCTGCAATCGTGTAAACTGCGTGCAGCCGCCGGTCTGCATCCGGCGCAGCTCGTCCGGCCCGCGATCGAACTCATGATTGCCCACCGAGTTGAAATCGACGCCGACCGTGTTCATCACGCGGATCGTCGGCTCATCGAGAAAATGGCCGGAGATGAGTGGCGAGGCGCTGATCATGTCGCCGGCGGAGACCACGGCGCTGTTGGGATTCTCGGCCCGCAGGCGGGAGACGGCCTGCGCAAAGTGGATCGCCCCGCCCGCAGCGGTTCGTGGCGCATCGGCTGCGGCGCCCGGTGGAAGCACAGTCTGCCCCACCGTATCGATATGGCCGTGAAAATCATTGAAGGCGATGATCTGCAGCCGCGCAATACTGTCGCCCGCCGGGGATGCGGGCCGCTGCGCCGTCTGTGCGCAGGCGCCGAGCAGAAGAAGGCCAAGCGGCAGGCTGGCGCGGATCATCGAGGAAAATTGCATCGTCACTCGTCCATAGCTGGCGAAAAGCGGGTCTCTGTTAGCAGATGCTCCGGGTCATCGCAGTGACAGCGGCACAGGCCGCCGCCTTTCACTCGACAACCCGCCCTCTCCCGCGCATCATCCAAGCCATCGCCCCACGAGACCCAGGAGGGTCCGGCGCAAGGAGAGAGGATCATGGCCGCAGCCGCCCAAACACACCCAATGAGCGATGCCGAATGGCAGGCCCGCCAGCAACTGGCCGCCTGCTACCGCATCTTTGCGCATATGGGCTGGGACGAACTGATCTATAATCACATCTCGCTGCGCGTGCCGGGCGAAGAGCAGGCGTTTCTCATCAACCCTTTCGGCCTCCATTATTCGGAGGTCAAGGCATCCAATCTCGTCAAGATCGACATTGACGGCAACACGCTGGATGGCAGCCCGCACCCGGTCAACCGCGCGGGCTTCGTGCAGCACAGCGTCTTCCACCGCCATGTGCCGGATGCGCATTGCATCATCCACACCCATACCACGGCGGGCATGGCCGTCTCATCCACGCAGGAAGGGCTACTGGCGACGAACTTCTATGCCGGCTTCCTGATCGGCAACATCGCCTATCATGATTTCGAGGGCGTGACGGTGCGGCCGGAGGAAGGCGCGCGCCTCGTCGCCAATCTGGGTGACAAGCGCTTCATGATCCTGCGCAACCATGGCTTGCTGGTGATGGGCCAGACGTTGCCGGAGGCATTCCTGCGCTATTTCGTATTCGAGCGGGCCTGCGAGATCCAGCTGGCAACGCGGCAGGCCGGCACGCCGCTGATCATCCCGGACGAGGTGCTGGCGGTGCACAAGCGCGACATGTTTTCGGCCATCCCGGCCGAGCGGTTCGGGATGCTCGACTTTGCCGCGATGGTCCGCGTGATCGACCGGATCGACCCTAGCTGGCGCGACTGAGCATTGCTCCGGCACGCCGCTGGTGGCAATCAGGGGCGTGTTTCCGGGAAGATTCTCCATGAAGGTATTGGCAATGGCGGCTGCGATCACCCTCGCAAGCGGAACGACGGCGGCTACGGCAGACACTGTGGCGCAGGACGACCCCTTCCTCTGGCTCGAGGACTGGCATGGCGAGAAGTCCATGGCCTGGGTGGAGGCGGAGAATGCGCGCACCGTGAACGTGCTGCAGAACGACCCGAACTACCCCGGCATGGTGAAGGACGCGATCGCCATCGCCACCGCGACCGACCGCATCCCGATGCCGAGCCTGATCGGCGGGCGCATCTATAATTTCTGGCGGGATGCCGCGCATCCGCAGGGCATCTGGCGGCACACCAGCGCCAGCGAGTATGCGCAGGCCAGCCCGCGCTGGACGACCGCGCTCGATCTCGACGCGCTGAGCAAGGCCGAGGCGAAGAAATGGGTGTGGAAAGGCGCGACCTGCCTAGAGCCGGATGAGCGGCGTTGCCTGATTTCGCTCTCTGACGGTGGCGAGGATGCCACCGACATTCGCGAGTTCGATCTCACCACCGGCACCTTCGTCAAGGGCGGTTTTGCGCTCTCCACATCGAAGCAGGGTGTCGACTGGGTGGATGCCGACACGCTCATCGCCTCGCGCGACTGGGGCGAAGGCACGCTGACGGCATCGGGCTATCCGTTCGTCGTCAAGACGCTGAATCGCGGCGCGCCGCTGAGCGATGCCACAGAGGTGTTCCGCGGTGCGAAGGAGGATGTCGGCGTTTGGCCGGCGGTGCTGAACGATGGCGCGGGTAATCGAGCAGTGATTCTCGTGCGCTCGCGGACCTTCTTCGAGAATGATTACATCCTCGTCACCACTCAGGGCGTGCGCAAGCTGCCGCTGCCGGCGAAGTCCACACTCTCGGGCATGATCGCCGGCCGGGTGATCCTCAAGACCAGCGAGCCTTGGCGCAGCGGCGGCGTGGACGTGCCGACCGGCAGCGCGGTGGCGATCTCGCTCGATGATCTGCGCGCCGAGCGGACGCTGGTGCTCCAAATATTGTTCGCACCGGGCGCCCGGCAATCGGTCGAGCAGGTCGCCACGACCCGCGACCATGTCATCCTCGCCACCACGGACAATGTGCGTGGCCGCGCTGCCGTATTGACGCCGACCGCGACGGGCTGGACATCGACCGCGCTGACCCTGCCCGACAATGCCTCCATCGGCATCGCGGCGGCCAGCGACCGGGACAATGCGGCCTATCTGTCTGTCACCGGTTTTCTTCAGCCGACAACGCTCTGGCAGATCGATGCCGCCAAGCCGGCACCGGTGCAGGTGAAGGCCCCGCCCGCCCGCTTCGATGCGACCGGGCTCGTGGTCGAGCAGTTCGAGGCCAGTTCCACGGACGGAACGAAAATCCCCTATTTCATCGTCCACCGCGAAGGCATGGCGCGCGATGGCAGCACGCCGACGATCATGACGGCTTATGGCGGTTTCGAGGTATCCTACACGCCGTCCTACTCCGCGCTGATCGGCAAGCTCTGGCTGGAACGGGGCGGCAGCTTCGTTATCGCAAACATTCGGGGCGGCGGGGAGTTCGGACCAGCCTGGCATCAGGCGGGGCTCAAGACCAAACGCCAGATCATCTATGATGACTTTGCTGCCGTCGGCCGGGATATCTTCGCGCGCAAGCTCTCCAGCCCCAAGAAGTTCGGCATCTTCGGCGGCTCCAATGGCGGGCTGCTGATGGGCGTGGAGTTCAATCAGCATCCCGAGCTTTGGAATGCCGTGGTCATTCAGGTGCCGCTGCTGGACATCCTGCGCTTCGAGCAGATCGCCGCCGGGCCGAGCTGGGTCGATGAATATGGCAGCGTTTCGGTGCCGGAGGAAAAGGCGTTCCTCGAGACGATCTCGCCTTACCATAATGTGGTGAAGGGCAAGGCCTATCCCGAGCCCTATATCTGGACGACGACCAAGGACGACCGCGTCGGCCCCCAGCACGCCCGCAAGTTCGCGGCGCGGCTCAAGGATTATGGCATCCCCTATCTCTTCTACGAGGATACAGCAGGCGGCCATTCGGGCGATGCGGACATCGAGCAGAGCGCCCGGCTGAAGGCGATGGAAATGGTCTACTTCACCCGCAAGCTCGTCGACGGCAAGTGACGCGGGGCCGATGACCAAGTTCACCGTCAACGACCGCCCGGTCGAATATAAGATGGACCCGCAGACGCCCTTGCTGTGGGCATTGCGGGACGCCTCCAATCTCACCGGCACCAAATATGGCTGTGGCACGGGCGACTGTGGCGCCTGCACAGTCGACATTGACGGTCTCGCGATCCGCTCCTGCCAGGTCACGATCGCCGCGATGGAAGGCCGGTTCGTCACGACCATCGAGGCGCTGTCGCCCGATCGCAGCCATCCTGTGCAGCAGGCCTGGGCAGCGCAGATGGTGCCGCAATGCGGTTACTGCCAATCCGGCATGATCATGGCGGCCTCCGTGCTGCTGCGCCGGAACAGCAACCCGACCGACGCGCAGATCGACGGGGCGATGACCAATATCTGCCGCTGCGGCACCTATCCGCGCATTCGCGAGGCGATCAAGCAGGCGGGGCGCATCATGCGTGGTGAAGAGCGCGTGGCGGCTGCGCCTGCACCGGGCATCGCGCCAGCAGACGCCGCGCGCCATGTGCCTGCCATGACCCCGCCCAGTGACGAGCGCTCGACGGCCGATTGAGCGTCCCGCTGCGAGACAAGCTTTCGCATCGCTGTCAGCAATGTTCAGCATGACGACAGCGGCCTTGTCGTAAACACATCCTTAATGGCGAAGAACCGCCTGCTTTGAGGATGTAACCACGATGAGCCGTCTTTTGACCTTCGGCCTGCTGGCTTCCACCATGCTGGCCACAGCGCCGGTTGCTGCGCAGGAGCGCAGCGCCAACCGGGGCGACTGGATCCGTAACCAGAACCAGCAGCAGCAATCCGCCCCGCGGCAGGATGGCGGCGATCGCCGGCGTGACTGGTCCGGACAGCGCGGTGGACCGTCGCGCGGGGACGGCATGCGCCCGCAGCCGGCTCCACAGCCGCGCGCGCCCTCTACGGTGACCACGACCCGCGTCGCGCCGTCCGATGCGCCCCGCCCCAATTGGCAGGACCGTCGCGCACCCGACCAGGCCGGCCGGCCCGACAGGCCCGAGCAGCGCGAGCGTCCCCGCGATCAGCCGCGCAGCTGGAATGACACCAGCCGGAACAATGCCAACTGGCGTGACGATAACCGCCAGCAGGCGGAGAACCGCGCCGAATGGGAACGTCGCCGCGAGCAGGCCAATCGCGATGGCAACCGCACCGACTGGCGGGACCGCGACGATGCGCGCCGCTGGGATGGTCGCCGCGACAATGACTGGCGACGCAATGACAGCACCAGCCGGGACCGCGCCGACTGGGAACGGCAGCGCCTGAACGAGCGCCAACGCTGGGCCGACCAGCGCCGCTGGGACAATCGCTGGCGCAACGACCGGCGCTATGACTGGCAACGCTACCGTACGCAGTATCGCTCGGTCTACCGCATGCCGACCTATTACGCGCCCTATGGCTGGAACTACGGCTACCGCCGCTTTTCGATCGGCATCTACCTGAACGACATGCTGTTCGGGCGGAATTACTGGATCAGCGATCCCTATGAGTACCGCCTGCCGCCCGTCTACGGCTCGCTGCGCTGGGTGCGCTATTATGACGATGCGCTGCTGGTCGACACCCGCGACGGCTATGTCGTCGATGTGATCCACGACTTCTTCTGGTGAGCGGGTCGGCGCCCGCACCAAGCCCTTCCTGAGCGGCCTTCAGGAAAGACTGGGCCGGTTCCCGCTTCGGCAGGGGCCGGTCCTTTTTTGGGTGCGAGCGCACCGCCTCCCCTTGCTAAGCCCGGGATCGGGATGGCAGGAGACAGGCATGAAGCAAGATTGGCCAGATGACGCGGAACTTCCCTCGCAAGCCCGCGCGGAGATCGGGGTCCGCGTGCGCCAGCGCCTCTCCCGCAACCCGATGATCAGCCGGGTGCAGACAGAGCGGGCCGAGATGTTCCTGCGCCACGGACTGGTGACGCCCAAGGAATGCACCGAGCTGATCGGCAAGATCGATGCCGGGTGCAAACCCTCCAAGCTGTTTTCCGGCACCGAGTCGGGGTACCGCACCAGCAGCAGCTGCAATCTCGATATGTACGATCCGCTCGTGGTCGCGGTGACGAAGCGCATCGACGCGCTGATGGGCATCGAAGGCGACTATGGCGAGCTGCTGCAGGGCCAGCGTTATTACGAGTCCCAGCAATACCAGCTCCATTGCGATTATTTCCCCGCGAAGGTGCACTATTGGCCGGCGATGCGGGCGACCGGCGGACAGCGCTGCTGGACGGCGATGGCCTATCTGTGCGACGTCGAAGCGGGCGGCGAGACGCAATTTCCGCGCCTCGGCGTGACCATTCCGCCCCGCACCGGCACGCTGCTGATCTGGAACAATATGACCGCGGACGGCAGCCCCAATTACGATACGCTGCATGCTGCCCTGCCCGTTACCAAAGGCGCCAAATATGTCGTGACCCGCTGGTATCGCGAGCGCCCGTGGGAACCGCGCAATAAACCGTGACTCCGGGTTCAGCCACGCGGGGCACCTCAGACAAATTGCGACACTTATGAGCGAAAGCTGACACAGGCGTTCGCGCGCCATTCAGCCCGTCGAGCCGATAAGGATCAGGCGACCAAGGCCGCAGAACGAGGCGCCTGGCCGGCACTGAAAGGAGTGTCACATGATGAAAAAGTTTCTGCTCGGCGGGCTTGCAGCCCTCACCCTCATCCCCACCACCGCGATGGCCCAGCCCTATCATGCCCAGGACCGGCAGGATGTGCGGGAAGCTCGTCGCGATGTGAACGACGCCCGGCGCGATGTTCGCGATGCCAAGCGTGACCTGCGCGACGCCCGCTGGGACTATCAGCGCGAGGTGCGCGACTATAATCGCGAGCGCCCGTGGCGCGCGGCCCCGTTCAAATATAAGAACTTCAAGGCAGGCGTTACCATCCGGCCCGTCTATTACGGCCGCAGCTATGTCGTGAATGACTGGCGCCGCTTCCACTGGGATGCCCCCCGTGCGAACCAGGTCTGGGTGCGCCATTATGACGACGCGCTGCTCGTGAATACGCGCACCGGCAGGGTCGTGAAGGTGATCCACAACGCCTTCCGTTACCGCTGATCACGCGTCCCTTTTCGGGATAAGAATGAAGAGGGCCGCGCCGACATTCGGCGCGGCCCTTTTTGTGCGGCTGAGCATGCTTCCGCGCGACGAAACGAGCCGGTCGAGCGTTGTGATGAACGGCGCGCGGCGCTACGCATCGATGCATGCGATCCCCCGATCGACCTTCCCGGAAAGGACTTCCCATGTTCCGCGCCCCGCGCCTTACCCGCAGCCTCTCGTTGCTGCTTGCCGCCACCGCTTTTGCTACGCCCCTGCTGGCCCAGACGCCTCCGGCGCAACCCGCCGGCCAGACTGCCTCGAGCGAGGATCAACGCCTGACCGCGCTGTTCGCCCGCGCCAATGAGGCCACGCTCGCAAACAACCCGCTCGACGCGCTGTTTCGGGGTGATATGCGCCATGCCGAACGCATGGGCGATTATATCAGCGACGCCTATTTCGCGACCGAGCGCAAAATCGCGCAGGACAATCTCGCCGCTCTCCACGCCATCAACCGCGACCGGCTGAACGCCCAGAACAAGATCGCCTATGACGTGTTCGAGTGGGAAGTGCAGGACAAGCTGACGAAGCTCAGCCCGCCGCTGGTCAACATTAGCGCGGTCATCCCGATCAATCATTTCACGGGGCTGCACACCTTCTACCCGACCCTGTCGTCCGGCAAGGGCGCGGCGCCGTTCAAGACGCTCGCCGACTATGAGAACAACCTCAAGCGCCACAAGGACTATGTCCGCTACCTCGACCGCGCGATCGGCCGCTTCCGCGAGGGCATGGCGAGGGGCGTTGTCGAGACGAAGCTGACCATCGGCAATACGATCTCGCAGCTCGACGCCTTGTTGGCCCAGCCAGTGGACGAATCGCCTTTCTACCAGCCGGTGAAGGATTTTCCCGAGGACATCGCGCCGGCTGACCGGCAGCGGTTGACCAAGGCTTATCGGGATGCGCTGATCAACGAGATCAACCCCGCCCAGAAGCGGCTGCGCGACTTCCTGAAAGCGGACTATCTGCCGGTGGCACGCGAGGGCGTTGGCCTCAGCGCCATGAAAGGTGGCGCTGAGCTTTATGCCGCGCTGGTCAAGAGCATGACGACGCTGCCGCTCACCCCGGATTATATCCACAATCTCGGCCTTTCGGAAGTCGCGCGCATCCGCAGCGAGATGGAGCAGGTGCGGGACGAAGTGGGATTCAAGGGCACGCTCGGCGCCTTCTTCACCCATTTGCGCGAGGCCCCGGAATTTCACCCCAAGTCCCGCGAGTGGATGACGGAGGAATTCTACCGCATCGGCAAGATCGTCGATGAGAAGGTGCCGAGCCAGTTCTCAACTCTGCCCAAGGCCAAGCTGGAAATCCGGCCCTATCCCGAATTCCGCGAGAAGTTCGAGGCTGGCGGTTCCTACGAGAATGGCACGCCCGATGGCACGCGCCCCGGCGTCTTCTACTTCAACGCCTATGACCTGCCGTCCCGCAGCATTCCGGGCATGACGACGCTCTATCTGCACGAAGGCGCGCCGGGCCATCACTTCCAGATCAGCCTCGCGCAGGAAAATGCCAGCCTGCCCGACTTCATCCGCTTCGGCGGCAACACGGCTTATGTTGAAGGCTGGGCGCTCTATGCCGAAACGCTGGGCTATGATTTCGGCCTGTTCAAAGACCCCTACCAGCGCATGGGCCATCTCGACGATGAGATGCTGCGCGCGATGCGGCTGGTGGTGGATACCGGCATCCACGCCAAGGGCTGGACCCGCGATCAGGCCATTGCGTACATGCTCGACAACAGCTCGATGGGGAAGACGGACGCCACCGCCGAGGTCGAGCGGTACATCGCCATGCCGGCCCAGGCCCTCTCCTACAAGATCGGCGCGCTGACCATCCAGCGGCTGAAGAAGAAGGCGCAGGCGGCGCTTGGCGACCGGTTCGACGTCAAGGCCTTCCACGATCAGGTGCTGATGACCGGCGCGCTGCCGATGAGCGTGCTGGAGCGCAAGATCGACGATTGGATTGCTGACACCAAGGCTCGGTAATCGGCTGCGCCCTGTGTGCGCCCAGTGGCCCCGCCCAAGCGAGAGCCACCGGGATCGCACTCGACATCGGCCCCAATCACTATTGCAATTCGTTCGCAATAGCATATCCTGCCAGCCTTCATTCTGCTGGAAGGGGTCGCCATGACCAGGGATTTATCCGCTCTTTTCGCCTTTCGGGACCTGCGGTCCTTTCCGTTGACGGCCATGCACCTCATCATGGCCGCGCGGCTGTGCATTATCTACAGCCAGTCAGGCCGTGATCCTGTGCCGGACCTCGCCGTCCGCTTGCGGTCCATGGATGCCGCCCGGCGCGTCATTCTGCTCGTGCGGGGATTGCAGGAGGGCTGGCCCGAGCATTTCCTTGTGCATCGCCCCTGCGCGATGACGCTCAGCCCTGACGAGGCGCTGCTTGGCGATCTGGCGGTGACGGCAATACAGGGCGACGAGGCGGAAGCCACGCGCCTGCTGCGCGAGACGCTGCCCTGCGATGTCACGCATTTCCTCTTTCACCAGACCGTCGCAGCCGTGGCGGCGATCCGGTCCGCACAGTTGCAGCCGCATCGTCCCGCGAATTGATGCGGCTGCTGAACGCGGGGAACGTTGGAGGGTAGCTCACCCCCGTTCTACCGATTATGCGGCTGCCAGATCCAGCGCCTGGGCAATCAGCTTGCGGCTGTTTGCAATGCCATAAAGTGCGATGAAGCTGCCCATGCGCGGCCCCTGCTGGGCGCCGAGCAAGGTCTCATAAAGCGCCTTGAACCAGTCGCGCAGCTGCTCGAAGCCGTAATGCGGGCCCTTGCCGATTTCGTAGACGATATTCTGGATGTCTTCGGCCGAGGCGTCGTCCGGCAAAGCGGCTAGCTGGGCATCTAGTTCGCGCAGGGCCAGCGCTTCGTTGGGCTCCGGCGCGCGGCGCTTGAGCGTGGGCGCGACGAAATCGCGATTATAGGCCAGCGCATTGCGCACGAGGCCGGCGACGCGCGGATAGCGCTCCACCGAGGCATCGGGCGCGTAGTTGCGCAGATAGGCCCAGACCTGATGCTCGGTCGCATCGGCGCCCATGACGCCGACCAGATTGAGCAGCAGGCCATAGGTCACCGGCAGCGGATCGTCCGCCACCTGCCCGCCATGGACGTGGTGGACGGGATTGCCCAGGCGCTTGTCCACGGCCTGCGTGGCATAGGCGGAGCGGAACTGCTCATAATCATCGACCGCGCGAGGGATGACGCCGATGTGCAGCGACTTGGCTGCCTTGGGCTCGCGATAGATATAGAAGGCAAGGCTTTCTTCCGAGCCATAGGTCAGCCACTGCTCGATGCTGAGGCCATTGCCCTTGGACTTGGAGATCTTCTCGCCCTTCTCGTCCAGGAACATCTCGTAGTTGAAGCCCTCGGGCGGACGTCCGCCGAGCGCACGGGCGATCTTTGAGCTTTGCGTGACGCTGTCTATCAGATCCTTGCCGGCCATCTCATAATCGACGCCCAGCGCCACCCAGCGCATCGCCCAGTCGACCTTCCATTGCAGCTTGGCGCCGCCGGAGAGGATGCTCTGTTCGATCGTCTCGCCTTCGTCCTCGAAGCGGACGATCCCGGCATCGGCATCGACCACCTCGACCGGCACCTGCAGCACGATGCCGCTCTTCGCGCTGATCGGCAGCACCGGCGAATAGGTTGCCTGCCGCTCCTTGCGCAGCGTGGGCAGCATGATGTCCATGATCGCCTGATAGTTGCGCAGCACATTGCGCAGGGCGTCATCGAACTGGCCCCCGCGATACATGTCGGTCGAGGAGACGAATTCGTAATCGAACCCGTAGCGATCGAGGAATGCGCGCAGCATCGTATTATTGTGATGCGCGAAGCTCTCATATTTCTCGAACGGATCGGGCACTTGCGTCAGCGGGCGGCCGAGATGCTCGGTCAGCATCGCCTGATTGGGGACATTATCCGGCACCTTCCGCAGCCCGTCCATATCATCGCTGAAGGCAATGAGCCGCGTGGGCGCGCCGGTGATTTCCTCATAGGCATGGCGGACCATGGTGGTGCGCTGCACCTCATTGAACGTGCCGATATGCGGCAGCCCCGACGGGCCATAGCCGGTCTCGAAGAGCATCGGCGCACCGCCCGCTTTGCCCTGCGGATAGCGCTTGAGCAGCTTGCGCGCTTCTTCATAGGGCCAGGCCTTGGAGACCTTCGCGGCCTCCCGCAGTTGAGCGGCATAATCAGCATCAGTCATGCGGCGAGCCTCTAGCGCCAAGAGCGCGCGCGCAACAACCAAAAAGGCCGGAGAGCAAAAAACTGAAATGCGACGAAACGAAAATTTTACCAATTGGTGTAAGACATCGTGAACGTCCGCCGGAGACGCAAAACCCCTGGGGAGGGGAGAATCGGGTGGGCTTGTGTGGGAGTCTCACCGTGGACCATAAGATCGACCGGCCGCAGCGCGTCTGCGTCCAAGTTCCTGTTATCATAACGACCGTGCTCGACGTGCAGGAGGCCACATTGGTGGACCTGACCGAGGATGGCGGCCTGATTTCCGGGTGCAGCCTGAGCGAGGGTACACGGTTCCAGATCGACTATATGAGCGAGACGATCTATGCCCAGTCCATCTGGCATGAGGTTGACCGCACCGGCTGCCGATTCATTTTCCCGCTAAGGGATGGCGCGCTCTATCAGCATCTCGAACTGGCCCGATCAGCCCTTTTCGCGGAAAGTGCGGCCTTCGCGGATGCGAGCGCTGGCCCAATCCGCGGTTTTGGGCGCCGCCTCGCCTGAGTCCCGTCTTTACCTCAACATTCCTCGCCGACGAGCCGCCGGCCGTTGCGCCGGACCGGGGGGCCGGATTCTGGCTGGAGAATCTTGAGCAGAGCAAGCGCGAGCCGCACTTCCACGAAATCATCGCCCTCGCCCGTCGCTACCTGCTGAGCCTCTTCGGCAAAGCCGCTGTCGCGCAGATGCTGCGCTGCGGCCTTGCGGGCCAGATCGATGGGCGCAGCCGTCACGGCCGGTCGCCCGAAGGCGCCACCAGCGGACCATCCGCGCCATAAGGGCGCCAAGGTTGCGACACCCGCCCTTCCCGCGCCTTGAAGAAATACTGGCTGCAGATCAGCCAGCCCTTGAGCGGCCGCAACGGCAGGATGCAGGTTGCGAGCACCAGCGGCAGGGTGGTGACCAGATGCAGCCACAGCGGCGGATCGGCCTTTACCTGCAGCACAAGCGCGAAAACGACCGCAGGCACGCAGGCGAAGCAGATTACGAAGAAAGCGGGGCCATCGGCCGGCTCGGCATAATCATAAGAGAGACCGCAGACCTCACAGGAGTCGCGGATGGTCAGGAATCCCTTAAATAGCCGGCCCTGCGCGCAGCGTGGGCAGCGGCCGCGCAAACCTGTGCGCACGGGGTCATGCCGAGGCCCGTTTTCTTGCTCTTGCGTAGTCAGGTTCGACATGGCGATTGCTCCATTTTCTTTGGCAATCAGATAGTCGATATGTAGGCTTCATCCTACCATACATAAAGCGGGCGCTTGCCATGCAGAACTGGGTTGCCCTGATCCGCGCCGAGAATCTCCGCGCCGACCACGGGCCAAAATATGCGGCCATTGCCGATGCCCTCCGCGGCGCGATCCACTCCGGCGAGTTGCGACCGGGCGAACGCCTCCCCGCGCAGCGCGATCTGGCCGCGCAGCTCGGCGTGGACCTGACGACGGTGACCCGCGCCTACACGCTGGTACGCGAGGCCGGGCTGATCGAAGGCGCCGGGAAGCTCGGCAGCTTCGTGCGCAACGACATCGCCTTGCCCCGCTTTGGCGAAACCGCGAGCGACCGGGGCATGAATGTGCCACCGCAGCCGGGTTTCAACCTGCTGCCACAGGCGATCCACAATGGCATGGCCAGCCTGCTGCGCGCCGGCCGCCATTCCCCGATCCTCCAATATCAGCCAAGCCTCGGCAACATCGCGGACCGCGCGCAAGGGGCCGAGCGGCTGGCGGCGCTCGGCTTGCCGAGCGAGGCGGACCAGATCGCCATCACGGCGGGCGCCCAACATGCCTTGCATGGGCTGGTCCACAGCATTCTGGAGCCGGGCGACCGCCTGTGCTGCGCGCCGTTCATCTATCCCGGCATGCTCGCGCTGGCGCGGCGACGGGGTCTGGTGCTGACGCCCGTCAATGTCGATGATGAGGGGCTGATACCGGATGCGCTGGACGCAGCCCTGCGCGGGGGCGCGCGCGCCGTCTATCTCACGCCGACCAATGACAATCCCACCTGCATCACCATGGGATTGCGGCGGCGGGAGGAGATTGCCGCCATCATTGCCGCGCATGGCGCGACGCTGATCGAGGACGATGCCTATGGGCAGCTCTGCCGCGCTGCCCATCCGCCCTGCGCAGCGCTGATCCCGGCGCAAAGCTGGTATATTGCCGGCACGTCCAAGCTCATCTCGCCGGTCTTGCGCGTCGCGCATGTTCGCGCGCCCTCCGCAGAGCAGAATCTGCAACTGGGCGCGGCGCTCGGTGACAGCGCCGTGATGGCGCCACCGCTGAACGTCGCGCTGGTCAGCCACTGGTTGCGCGAAGGGCTGTTCAGTGCGCTGATCGATGGCGTCCGGGCCGAAGCGGTAGTGCGGCACCGGCTTGTTACGCGCCATCTGGGCGGCCTGCCCTACCGGATGCAGCCCGAGGGCTACCATCTCTGGCTGGACCTGCGCGATGCCAGCGGACGGGGGCCGGATATAGACGTGCTGATCGATGTGCTGGGCGGCATGGGGCTCTCCGCCGTGGCCAGCAGTGCCTTCGCCATCGAGGGTTGTCCGTCCACGCATATCCGCCTGTCCGTCGGCGGCGCGCTCGACCATGGGGCGATCGAACGTGCGCTGCGGCACCTCCGGGACCGACTGGGGCGCTGAGCCCGACCACCGGCCGCCGGTTATGCGGTAAAATAACCGAACGGCGCGTTCCCCTTATGGACCAAGCACGCTATGGCTGCCTGGTGTCCCCATCCCATCCGATCCTGCCGGGCCTGCCACCGGCGCTCCATGCCAGCCATGCGGGCATTTGGCTGACCGATGGCAGCGGCGAACAGACCATCGGGCTTGGTCGCGGACAAGCCCTTGCGCGCGCCGCGGATACGCCGCTCCTGCTGGTCAATGCGCCGTTGCTGGGATCGCGATTGGGCTATGCGGATCTCTCTGGCCTCGACCTGCTGGAGCTATTTGCCTTCCTCTTCCCCGCTCAGTTCGTGATTCCCACAGTTGCGGGGCTCGCCCGGGCCATGGGCCTCGCGCCGCCGGCCAGCGACGCCGAGGCGGCGCGGCTCATCCCGCAGATTGCCAGCTCCATGCTCGGCTGGACTGAGCGAGCCGACTGGGCGGAGCGCGAAGGCGCCTGGACCAGCCTCAATCAGCTCGAGCGGTTGCGCTGGAGCTGGGCGTCGCTGCTGCGTCCGCGCATTCGCCAACCGGCTGAGGCCGAGCGATGGCTGTTTACACGCCTGCCGCAATGGGAGGAGCAGGCGCCCCGCCCTGCCCCGCGCCCCGTGACCCTCGACGAGGCGGATGTGCTGGCGCGCCTGCGCAGCCTGACCGGCAGCGGCGCCGAAACGCGGCAGGGCCAGCGGGATTTCGCCGCCGCCGCCTCCGGCAGCTTCGCGCCCCGACCGCGTGAGGACACGCCCAATGTCGTGCTGGCGCAGGCGGGCACAGGCATTGGCAAGACGCTCGGCTATCTCGCGCCCGCAACGCTGTGGGCCGAGCAATCCGGCGGGACGGTGTGGATCGCCACCTACACCAAGGCCCTACAGCGCCAGCTCGACCGCGAAACCCGGCGCCATTATCCCGACGATGCCGCCTTCCGCCGCCATGTCGTCATTCGCAAGGGGCGTGAGAATTATCTCTGCCTGCTCAACCTGGAAGATGCCCTGCAGGGCGGCTTCGCCGGGCGCGCGGCGGTGCTGGCGCAGTTCGTGGCGCGCTGGGCGGGCTATACGCGCGACGGGGATATGGTCGGGGGCGATCTGCCGGGCTGGCTGATGGCCCTGTTCCGCCGCGCGGGCGCGACAGCGCTCACCGATCGGCGCGGCGAGTGCATCTATGCAGGCTGCCCGCATTTCCGCACCTGCTTCATCGAGCGGGCGACCCGCGCCAGCCAGAATGCGGACATTGTGATCGCCAATCATGCGCTTGTGATGATCAACGCAGCTCGCGGGCGGGAAGCGCAGGGCGCGCCGACCCGGATCGTCTTCGACGAGGGGCACCATCTGTTCGACGCGGCGGACTCGACCTTCGGCGCGGCACTCACCGGGCGCGAGGCGATCGAACTGCGGCGCTGGATCATGGGGCCGGAAAGCGAGCGCAAGGGGCGCCGGCGCGGCCTCGCCGCCCGTCTCTCCGATGTCGCAAGCTATGACGAGGAAGGTGCCGAGGCCATCGACGCCGCCCGCGAAGCCGCTCGCGCGCTGCCGGGCGAGGACTGGCTGCGCCGCGTCGTCGAGCATGGCGCCGAGGGAGCGATCGAGGCGGTGCTCGCCGCCGTGCGCGACACCGTCTACGCCCGCGCCGAACGGGACGGACGCGACACCGATCCGGGCTATGGGCTGGAAGTGGACCTGAGCGAAGCGGACGGGGCACTGATCGATGCTGCCACGGATGCCGCGCGCGCGTTGGAGGCGCTGCTCGGGCCGCTCCAGCGGCTGGGCAAGCGCCTCGTCGCCGTCATTGAACTGGCGCCGGACTGGCTGGATGGCCCGGCACGCGCGCGCATCGATGGCGCGATCTCCGCCCTTGGCTGGCGGTGCGATCTGCTGCGCGCCTGGATTGCGCTCCTGCTACGCGTCGGCGGGCCGCCCGAGCCGGCCTTTGTCGACTGGCTGGCGGTGGATCGCGTCGAGGGCAAGGAATATGACATCGGCCTGCACCGCCACTGGCTGGACCCGACCAAGCCGCTGGCCGAGACGGTGATGCGGCCGGCCCATGGCGTGCTCGTCACGTCGGCAACGCTGCGGGCCGGCGGAGATACCCAGACGGCCGTCGAGCGATCGGGCGCGGTGCATCTGGGGCGCGCGCCGCAATGGTTCGAGGCGGCCAGCCCCTTCGACTATGCGCGGCAGAGCGAAGTGCTGATCGTCACCGACATCAAGCGCGGCGATCTGCCCGCGCTGGCCGGCGCCTATGCCCGGCTGATCGAGGCGGCGGGCGGCGGCACGCTGGGACTGTTCACCGCCATTCGCCGGCTGCGCTCCGTGCAGAAGCGCATTGCCGATCGGCTCGCCCGTGCTGGCCTGCCGCTCTATGCGCAGCATGTCGACCCGTTCGACCCCGCAACCCTGATCGACATGTTCCGGGACGATCCGCGCGCCTCCCTGCTCGGCACGGATGCGCTGCGTGACGGGATCGACGTGCCTGGCGATTCGCTGCGGCTGGTGGTGATGGAAGGCGTGCCCTGGGCCAAACCCTCGGTCCTCCACGCAACGCGGCGACAAGCCAGTGGTGAGCCGACCGCCTATGATGATCGGCTGGTCCGCGCCCGCCTCGCCCAGGCCTTCGGGCGGCTGATCCGCCGGGGTGACGACAGCGGCCAGTTTGTGATGCTCTCCTCGGCTATGCCCAGCCGATTGTTGAGTGCTTTTCCACCCGATGTCCCCATCCTGCGCATTCCGCTCGATGAAGCCATCGCGCGCGTGCGCTCACGCCTTGGTTCCTCGGCCGATATCGGGCAGAGACCGCTGGACGGATCTTATGAGACTAGGGTGTCCACCAAGGAATGAAGACGGTTATCGTTCTGCGCCATGCCAAGTCTGACTGGAGCGATGCCGCGCTGCGCGACTTCGACCGCGGACTGAACGGCCGCGGCGAACGCGCGGCGGCCGTCATGGGCCAATGGGCCGCCGGTCACGGCGTGACCTTCGAGACGATCATCGCATCGCCCGCCGTCCGCGTGACGCAGACATTGGCGCGTTTTCGCGACGCTTATGGCCCCTGCCCCGAACCCATGCGGGACATGCGGCTCTATCTGGCTTCTGCCGGAACCATAGCAGAGGTGCTGAGCGAAATCGCGCCGGACCGGGCCTCGGTTCTGTTGGCCGCCCACAGTCCCGGCCTTGAGGATTTCATCCTGACGGCCAGCGGCCAAGAGCGGCTGGCCGGAATGCGCGCATCCGTCGAAACGAAATTCCCGACCGCCGCCATGGCCGTGCTGACCTTCGATGTGGCGGGCTGGGCGGACCTGGCCAGCGGATTCGCTGATGCGGCGACGCTCGAAGCCTTTGTGCGGCCACGCGATCTGGATCCGAGTCTGGGACCGGATCAGCGCTGAGTCGGAAGCGCAGACAGGCCGCTCAACCCGGGTTGAGCGCCTCTTCGAGATTGTTGCGGATGACCCTCAGCCTTGCGATCACCGTGGAGATGTCCGGCGAGGCCGGCGAGCGCGGGCGGACCGGCTGATCGACGGCCGTCCCTGAAAACAGGTCGTCCATTGCCGTCCGTGTCGGACTGGAGCGCTCGTCGCTCGCTGCCTGTGCAAGCGCTTGCACGACCCGCTCAGCGGGTTGCGCTGCGCCTGCCTCAGCGGAGGAAGGCGCCGAGGTCGTCTTGCGCGCGCCGGCCAAGGCCCGCTGCGCACCCGGCACAGTAAAGCCTTCCTCGTTCAACAGTCGATGAATCCGACGCGCAAGTTCCACGTCAGCGGGCCGATAATAGCGGCGATTACCAGATCGCTGGAGCGGACGAAGCTGCGGGAACCGGGTCTCCCAGTAGCGCAAGATATGCTGCGCCACGCCCAGTTCACGAGCAAGCTCTCCAATCGTCAGAAACGCGCCGTCATCTTTGGCCATGCCTTATTCTGCAACGAGATAGGCGAGCGGGTCAATCCGCGACCGACCGCACGAGCCCATCACGCGACAGTCGGCCGTGAGATATTCAGGCGCCGGCGACGCGTTCGCGCAGCGTCTGGCTCGGCCGGAAGGTGAGAACCCGCCGCGGCGTGATCGGCACCTCGACGCCGGTTTTCGGATTGCGCCCGACGCGCTCGTTCTTGTCGCGCAGCACGAACGTCCCAAAACCGGAAATTTTGACATTCTCGCCTTGCTCAAGTGCCTCACTCACAAGGTCGAGCACCTGCTCGACAATCTGCGCGGATTCAGACCGCGAGAGGCCGATCTGGCGGTTGAGCCGATCAGCGATCTCAGCGCGGGTCAACGTGTCTTCTGAACTCATTTCGCCCCCAAATAACGAAACCAAGCGCGCCCTGTCCCCCAACAGGCCACATCGCCGTCTCTGCGGCAGAAACTCTTACAATGCAATCGGCAAGAATCGAAACAAGCCGCAGTTATTTCGCGATATTATTGAAAAATAAGATTATCAGAACACGGGCTAAAACCGCAGGGCGCTGGCGCCCCAGGTAAAGCCGCCGCCCATCGCTTCCAGCACGAGGAGATCGCCCCGCTTGATGCGCCCATCCCGCACGGCGGTATCGAGCGCCAACGGGACCGACGCGGCCGAGGTATTGGCATGCTGATCGACGGTGACGATCACCCGCTCCGCTTCCAGGCCCAGCTTGCGCGCCGTGGCATCGAGAATGCGGGCATTGGCCTGATGTGGGACCACCCAGTCGATATCCTCGACTGCGATATCGGCCGCCTCGAGCACTTCGCGGAGAACCTGCGCAAGGTTGACGACCGCGTGGCGGAAGACGTCCTGCCCCTTCATCCGCAGCTTGCCGACAGTTCCGGTGGTCGAGACGCCGCCGTCGGTATGGAGCAGGCAGTTATGCCGGCCATCTGCGTGGAGGCGACTGGCGAGAATGCCCCGCCCAGTCTCCTCATCGGTATCCTGCCCGCGCAGCAGCACCGCGCCTGCACCATCGCCGAACAGCACGCAGGTGCCGCGATCTTCCCAGTCGAGCAGCCGGCTCATCGTCTCCGAGCCGATCACCAGCGCGGTCTTTGCCGCGCCACCACGGATCATGTTGTCCGCGACAGTCAGCGCGTACAGAAAGCCCGAGCATACCGCTGCCACGTCGAATGCGACGCAATCATTGATGCCAAGACCGGTCTGAACGCGCGTGGCAGTCGCCGGGAAGGTCTGATCGGGCGTCGTGGTCGCCAGAATGATGAGATCGACCTCGGTGGCCGGGACATTAGCGGCCTGCAGCGCCTTGCGCGCCGCCTCGACCGCAAGCGTGGAGGTCGTTTCGCCCTCCCCGGCCAAATGGCGAGCATGAATGCCGGTCCGCTCGACGATCCACTCGTCGCTCGTGTCCACTGTCTGCGCCAACTCATGATTGTCGACACGGCGCCGGGGCAGGGCGGACCCGGTCCCTTCGATCACGGACCGCAAGGTCATTTGGCGACCAGTTCCTCTTTTCCAATAGGCCCAACGCGGGCGATGTCCTGCGCGATGCGGGCACTCAAATCTTCCTCCACCAGCCGCGCGGCGACGTGGACGGCATTGGCGATGCCCTTCTCGTCGGCACTGCCGTGGCTCTTCACCACCATGCCGTTAAGGCCAAGGAAGACGGCGCCATTATGATTGTTGGGATCAAGATGCACCTTGAGCAGGTGCAGCGCCGGCTTGGAGAGCAGGAAACCGGCCTTGGAGCGCAACGAGCTGGTAAAGGCACGGCGCAGCACGTCGGTTACGAACCGGGCGGTGCCTTCGGCCGTCTTGAGCGCAATATTGCCCGCGAAGCCCTCGGCGACGATGACATCCGCATCGCCCGAGCCGATCTTGTCGCCTTCGATAAAGCCATCGAAGCGGAGCGGCAGGCCGATGCCCTTGCGAAGGACCGCAGCGGCATCGCGAATTTCGTCAGTGCCCTTCAAATCTTCGGTGCCGATGTTGAGCAGGCGCACACGCGGCATCTCGAGATCGAGCACGACACGGGCATAAGCGGCGCCCATGACCGCGAATTCGACGAGATTGCGCGCATCGCACTCGGTGTTGGCACCAAGATCGAGCATGACGACATCATTGTCGCCGAGCGTCGGCAGGAATGCAGCCAAGGCTGGCCGGTCGATCCCCGGCAGCGTGCGCAGGGCGAGCTTGGCGATTGCCATCAGAGCGCCGGTATTCCCGGCGGAGACGGCAGCCTGCGCGTCGCCGTTCTTCACAGCCTGAATCGCCAAGCCCATGGAGCTCTGGCGGGACTGGCGGATCGCCTGACTGGGCTTGTCGCCCGCGTTCACCACCTTGTCGGTGTGAACGATTTCAGCGGCCTGCGAGAGATTGGGGTGGTTGGCGAGCGCGGCACGAATCCGCGTCTCATCACCAAAGAGCAGGAATTGCAGCCCTTCATGCCGACGACGCGCCAAGGCGACGCCCGCGATCATCACGCGGACGCCCTCGTCACCGCCCATCGCATCAATCGCGATCCGCGGCGTCTTCACAGCATGATTCCCCGGTCGGGCCTCAGGCGCCGATCGCGACGATTTCGCGGCCGTTATAGTGCCCGCAAGCGGTGCACAGATTGTGGGGGCGCTTCAGCTCACCACAATTGGGGCATTCCTGATAGGATTCCACGCGCAGCGAGTCATGGCTGCGACGCATGCCGCGCTTGGACGGCGAAGTTTTTCTCTTTGGGACAGCCATGAGGGCACCTGTCTAAAAAACGCAAAACATCAATAACGGGTTCGCTTGCCTGGCCGCCTGCAAAGGCGTCTTGGCGGCCACAGAGGACCGCGGCCAACCGAGAGCCGGGCGTTCGCGAGAGTGAGCGCCTATAGCGCTTTTTCCTGATGGTGCAACCGATTCATTGGACAAACTGGGCGCTTGCGGGGCCGAGCCGGACATTGCGTGGCGGGAAGGCCGCATCGCGCCATCAGTCGCGCACGCCCGTGACGCTGTCGCCCACAAAGGGGTTGCTGGCCCGCTCATGCGCAAAGCTGCTGGGCTGGCCATGGCCCGGCACGAAGATCGTCTCACCACCCAGCGGCCAGAGCTTGCGCGTGATCGACGCGATCAGATCCTCATGATTGCCGAGCGGAAAATCGGTGCGGCCGATGGAGCCTTGAAACAGGACATCGCCGACAATGGCGAGCTTTGACGGGCCATGATGAAAGACGACATGACCCGGCGTGTGGCCGGGGCAATGGATGACATCCAGCACCAGCTCGCCGACGGTGACCTTGTCCCCATCGACCAGCCAGCGCGTCGGCTCGAACGGCTCGCCGGGTACGCCCCAGCGCTTGCCATCATCATCCAGCCGCGCGATCCAGAAGCGATCATCCTCATGGGGCCCTTCGATAGGCAGGCCCAATTCCTTGGCGAGCACGCCGGCCTGTCCGCAATGATCGATATGACCGTGCGTCACGAGCAGCTTCTCCAGCGTCACGCCGGCATCCGCCACCGCCTTTTTGAGTCGCGCCAGATCGCCGCCGGGATCGACCAGTGCGCCACGCATGGATTTGGTGCACCAGATGAGCGAGCAATTCTGCTGGAGCGGCGTCACCGGGATCATCGCGGCGCGCATCGGGGGACTTTGTGGATCGGCAGTCATGGGGCCTGATCTGGCAGTCGAACCCGCCCGGCGCAAGGGTGGCGCGGGGCAGCGGCGTTCAGGACGCCAGCATCTCCTCGACCCATGCCGGCACGAGCTGGCTCGCTGGGCCGAGGCGGGATTCATCGAACCAGGCACTGCTTTCTGACGGTTCGAGATTCAGCTCCAGCGTCCGCGCGCCATAGGCCTGCGCCATGCGGACGAACCCGGCGGCCGGATAGACAGCGCCCGACGTGCCGATCGACACGAACAGATCGGCACGGGCCAGCGCCGCTTCGATCCGCGCCCTCTGATAAGGCATCTCTCCGAAAAACACGATGTCGGGCCGCAGGTCGGGCGCGCCGCAGGTGGGGCACGTCGCTGCAGGCGGGAGAGGACCCGTCCACGGCAGACGGTAATCGCAGGTGGCGCACAGTGCGCTGTTTAACGCGCCATGCATATGGAGGAGGTTGCGCGAGCCGCCGCGCTCGTGGAGATCATCGACATTCTGCGTGACCAGCAGGAGCTCGCCCGGCCACGCAATTTCCAACCGAGCGAGCGCCGCATGTGCGGGATTGGGCTCAACGCGCTCCAATGCGGCGCGACGCATATCATAGAAGCGATGGACCAATGCAGGATCGCGCGCCAGCGCTTCGGGCGTGCAGACATCCTCGATCCGATGCTGTGCCCACAGGCCATCTTCCGAGCGGAAGGTCTCCAGGCCGCTTTCTGCCGAGATGCCGGCGCCGGTGAGGATGACAAGTGCGTTCGAGTCTGGCATCGGCGCGATGAGACAGATTTGGGGCGAAGGACGCAAGCATCATGACGGCGATCGGCATCTTTGGCGCGCGGGGGCGCATGGGTCAGGCGATCGCGGGGGTTGCGGCGGATGCCGGGATTGCGGTGGCGGGCGGAACGGACAGTCAGCCGGGCGGGACCATCGGCGCAGAAGGCGCGGCGATCACCAGCGATGCGATGGGCCTTGCGGGCAGCGCGGACGTGCTGATCGACTTCTCGGTGCCCGGCGCGCTGCAGGCGCATCTCGATGCCTGCGTCGCGGCGGGGAAGCCGCTGCTGATCGGCACGACCGGCCTGGAAGCGGCGCATCACTCCGCCATCGACCGCGCGTCGGCGCAGATCGCGGTGCTGCAGACGGGCAATACCTCGCTCGGCGTCAATCTGCTGGCTGCGCTCGTTCAGGAAGCGGCCGCGCGACTGGGCGACGATTGGGACATCGAAATTCTGGAGATGCATCACCGCCACAAGGTGGACGCTCCTTCCGGCACAGCGCTACTGCTCGGCGAAGCGGCGGCGGCCGGGCGCGGGATCAGCCTTGCCGAGCATAGCGCGCGGGGGCGCGACGGGGTCACTGGCGCGCGCAAGGCCGGCGACATCGGTTTTGCGGCGCTGCGGGGCGGATCGGTCGCAGGCGATCATCTTGTGGTGCTGGCAGCCGATCAGGAACGGATCGAGCTGGGTCACCGGGCCGAAAGTCGCATCATCTTCGCCCGTGGTGCGGTGAAGGCCGCGCAATGGCTGATCGGCAAGGCGCCGGGGCGATATGCCATGGCGGACGTGCTGGGGCTGTAGGTCTTGAGCCGCCAGCGCATTCTCAACCGCGACCAGATTTTTACGCTGTTCTCGCGGCTGGCGGAGCATAATCCCGAGCCTCGCACCGAGCTGGACTATGGCAATGATTTCCAACTGCTGGTGGCCGTCGTCCTCTCCGCGCAGGCGACCGATGCAGGCGTCAACAAGGCGACGCGGCGGCTGTTCGAAACGGTGAAAACGCCGGCGGACATGGTGGCGCTCGGCGAGGAGGCGCTCAAGGAACACATCAAGACCATCGGCCTGTTCAACACCAAGGCCAAGAATGTCATCGCGCTCTCGCAGACCTTGGTGGAGACCTACGGCGGCGAAGTGCCGCGCGACCGGGACGTGCTGACCACCCTGCCGGGCGTGGGGCGCAAGACAGCCAATGTGGTGATGAACACGGCATTCGGCGAGGAAACCTTTGCGGTCGATACCCATATCTTCCGGGTCGGCAACCGGACAGGACTGGCGCCGGGGAAGACCGTACTCGCCGTCGAGAACGGCTTGGAAAAGCGCGTCCCCCAGCCCTTCCGGCGCGATGCCCACCACTGGCTGATCCTGCATGGCCGCTATGTCTGCAAAGCCCGCAAGCCCGAATGCTGGCGCTGCATCATCAACGATGTGTGCCTGTTCAAGGACAAGACGCCGGAACCGTGATTTTACCATACAGGTAAATTTAATCTGTCCTACAGCACGTCTCCGGTGGCTTAAGGGGGTTGCGGCGATTCGGCCCAGCACTCGCCACAGGAAGGGCACGGACATGGCCGACCGCTTCGAAACCCAGATCGACTCCCTCACCCAGCCGGCGCGCGAGGCCTTTGCCATCACGCCCCACGCCACCAATGAAATCGACCCTCTGCCCAAGGCCATCTATGTCGGGACAGGCGGCGCCATCACGCTGCGCGCGGCGGGCTCCAGCACGGACGTGGTGCTCAAGAATGTCGCGTCAGGGCAGATCCTCGACATCCGCGCTCGCTACATCCGCGCCAGCGGCACGACCGCGGCCGACATTGTGGGCCTTGCCTGATGGTCGGTCCCGGATTTGGATTCGGCGCTGCAGGGTCTGCGCGCCGCCATCGGCCCCTTGGCGTCTCCCCGACGCCGACGCCTACACCAACCCCGACGCCCGCCCCCAGTTGGACGAGCAGACCCGCTATGACCGGCGCCGCCAGCCCTCCGCGCGTCGGCGATATGCTCACCGCTCTGGGCGGCATCATCGTGAACGGCGCGGCGACGGGCTGGCAATGGCTGCGCGATGGCGTACCGATCGCAGGCGCCACCGCCAACAGCTATGTGCTGTCCGCAGCCGATACGGGATCGATGATCGGCCCGCGCGAGCTGGCGAACGGGGCCGGCGGCAGTGGGTCGGCCGATGCGGACCCCGTCGGGCCGGTCGCTGCGGCGCTCGTCGCAGCCAGTTACAGCGCAGGCTTCACGCTGGCGCAGTTTCCGAGCTACGAA
Source organism: Sphingobium sp. B12D2B (assembly GCF_025961775.1). NCBI lineage: Bacteria > Pseudomonadati > Pseudomonadota > Alphaproteobacteria > Sphingomonadales > Sphingobiaceae > Sphingobium > Sphingobium sp. B12D2B. The sequence continues at coordinate 1,334,772 of NZ_JAOQOH010000001.1, read as the reverse complement.
GAGAAGCGGATTTACCAGCGCACGACCAACAGCGGTGGTGGCCAAGGCAAGGGCACCGGCACGATCCGCGTGCCGCTGTCTGGCACCGTCACCGCCGGCACGGTCGGCGTGCGTATCCGCTCGGCCGACGATGGCACGACCATTCTCCAGGCGCCATGGACCGCCGGCACGATCACAAACGGCGCCACCTATGTCGACGTAACCGGCGTGGACGCGCGGCTTGGCTGGTTCTTCATCGATCTGAAGGGCGCGGATGGCGCCTGGCAGCTCGGCACCGTCAAGGTCGGCATGGGCATGCTGACCGGCTTTGCGGGTCAGTCGCTCACCGTGCGGATGCTGGGGCGACAGGCCACCGATTCGACGGCGACCTTCGCTTCGCTTGGGATCGCGCCGGATGCCAACAGCGCGGTGCTGGCGCGATATGTGGATGGCAACACCTACAATCCCGCCGCCGCCACCATGCCCTGGCAGACGCCGGCTGATTTGAGCAATAGCACCGGCCCCAATTCCGTCGGCGTCGGTGAATATCTCAACCGCATGATTGCGCTGACCGGCGTCAACTGTGGTGTTGTCGGCCATGCGGTCGGCGGCACCACCATCGCCAGCTTCTATAGCGGGCAGAGCAACTGGACGGCGCTCACCGAGGTGATGAACCGGGCCGGCAATGGCTTCGAGGCCTTTGTCTGGGGCCAGGGCCATACCGAGGCCCTCTATGGCATCCCGCCCAAGGCTTATGGCCAGGCCCTGAGCACCCTCTTCAGCCAACTGACCGCGCTCAACAGCCTGCCGTCCTTTTCTAAGCTCGTCTGGACCATCCCCTCCATGGGGCTGCTGCGGAGCTGGGGCACGCCGTGGCAGGTGAGCCGCATCCGCAACGGCGCGCAGGATTGGTGCGCGGCCAATGACGGCACCTATGTCCATATGGACGATGCGCTGATGAGCGGCGACGGCATCCACCAGACGCAGGCCGGATCGCTGACCATGGCCCGGCATCTCTATCGCGCGCTGCGCAGTTCTTATGGCGCCAGCGCCGGTCTTGGCCCGGTGCCGCTCTCCGCCACCCGAGCCGGCACCACGATCACGCTTACGTTGAGCAATGTCGGCCAGGGCGCGCTGGTGCTGAGCGGCACGCCGGGCAACCGCTTGTGGGTATTCCCGCGCGGGCGGGTGAACCCGATGGCCAACAACGCGACCGACAACCGCTTCCCCGTCGCCTCGGTCACCGCAGTGAACGCCACCACGCTCGCAATCACGCTCGCCAACGATCCCGGCCCCGGGCATGAGCTCGACCTCTGGGTCTACTTCCCGAGCGGCCCGGCCAATGCGGCGGCAGACACGATCCGCGATGACCGGACCGATGGAGACGGCATCACCACCGGCCGCATCGTGCAGGGCAGCACCCTCCCCATCGCCATCGCGGCGCCGACGCCGGGTGGCGCGATCAATGCCCCGCCGAGCGGCTTCATCGCGCCGATCAGCCCGCTCAGCATGGCCGAGACGAGCACGACCTACGCCGCCAGCACCGGCGGTGCAGCGTTCGGCCAGCAGATGACCGGCGGCTCCGCGCGAGGCAGTTACAGCCCGGTCTTCGCGCCGATTACCGTGGAGGGCTTCTTCACCTGCCCGGACCCGCTCCCGGGCGCGATCCAGGTGCTGTTCGGCGGGTTCGGAAGCAACGGCTCCCGCTTTGTCGCCATCGATGGCGCCGGCAAGCTGCGGGTCTGGAGCGGTCTCACCGGCACCACCGTGCTGGCGCCCGGCAAGCGCTACCATGTCGCCTGCCAGGCCGGGCCGGGAGGGCTGGCGCTCTATGTGACCAACGTCACCGATGGCCTTCCCGGCACGCGCGAGAATTATGCCGCGTTCGGCGAGACGATCGTGCCGGCCACCTCGGGCTATTCGCTCCGCAACCACAATGGCGAATACGGGCTCACCGGCGGCGCGCTGGATGAATGGGCGGTGTTCAACAGCGAGCGCTACAGCGGCACGAGCTACACCTGCCCGAGCGCGCCGCTCACCGGCGATGAAGCGGATATCGTCGCGCTCTATCGCTGCGATGGCGACGCAAAGGATGCGGTGACACGATGACCGGCCCGCAACTCGCGCGGAAGCTGGATCAACTGATCGGCAAGGTGGAAAGCCTTGCCGAGACGGTCGACCGGCAGGCGCAGGAAATCGGCCGCGCATCCGAACGGCTTGCGCTGGTCGAGCAGGACACGAAGCGGACCATGGAAGTGATCGAAGCCTGGCGCGCGGCGAAGCTCTGGCTGCGCTGGAGCCGATGGGTGGCGGGTTTCATCGCCTCGATGATCGCCGCGTTCGCGGCCTTCAAGGGTTTGAGCAAATGAACGCGCGGGATACGCTGCTGGGCGGCGCAGTCGGCAGCGCTTTCATCGGCCTCGCCATCATGATCGCGGCACCCTTCATCGCGCGATGGGAAGGGACGCGGACCGACCCTTATCGCGACATCGCGGGCATTTGGACGGTCTGCACCGGCGAGACCCGCGTGCCGATGCGGCGTTACACGCCCGCCGAATGCGCGGCGATGCTGGACCGAACGCTGGCCGCCGACTGGGCGCCCGCGGTGCTGCGCGCCGTGCCAGCGCTCAAGGATCGGCCCTATCAGTTCGCGGCAGCCATCTCGCTCACCTACAATATTGGGGAGGCGGCCTTTGCGCGCTCGACAGTCGCGCGGCGGTTCAATGCGGGCGATTGGCCGGGCGGCTGCGACGCGTTCCGGCTCTGGGTGATGGTCGATGGGCGGCGCGTGCAGGGACTGGTCAACCGGCGAGAGGCAGAGCGCCGGCTCTGCCTGACCAACCTGTGACGCTGCGGGGATGGCCCGGCGCCACTGGCGCGCTCGCCCTCGCTCTTATTCTCGCGCTGGCATGGGGGATGCGGGTCGACCATCTGCGCGCACGCCATGCGGCCGCACTCGCACAGGCCCGTCAGGATTATCGCGCCGCCCAGGCGAAGGCGCAGGCGGATTTCGACGCGCAGGTCGCCGCGCTGCGCGTCCGCAACAGGAGGCTCAACGATGCTGCCGACCAAAAGAGCGAGGCTCTCACCCTTGTCTATCGCGATCGCGTTGTGCGCCTGCCAGCCGCGCCCGCTGCCTGTACTCCCGATCGCCCCGGCCTGCCCGCGCCCGGCGATGCCCAGCCTGTTGACCGATCCGGTCGCGATCCCATCCTTCTTGACCGCGCCGACGCGCTGATCTGCGCGACGAATACTGCCCGGCTGGAGGCGGCGCGCGCCTGGGCGCTGGAGATGCAGACCGGGCCGTGACCTTGCGGCCGAGCCGCATTGCGGATTGACCCCCGCGCGGCGAAATCATAGGGAGTTGCGACCTTGCCGGATTAGCACAGTGGTAGTGCAGCGGTTTTGTAAACCGAAGGTCGCGGGTTCAAATCCTGCATCCGGCACCGGTTCCTTTTAAAGGCTCGGTTTTCTGCGGGAATCAGAGATTTCTGCGCTTTTCAGCTCCGCCAGGGTACATGGCAAGGGTCAGAAAAGCAGCTATGGCGATGCTCGTGAAGTACATTCTTGATCACGCCGGAGGCAGAAAAAGCTACCGGCGTCAATTTCCTTCTCATCTCCGTCCCTACCTATCTGGGACCCAACGGAAGGTCTCGCTGGGCTTCCCTGACGAACCCGGCTTCCTTTCGCGGTACGAGGCCGCTGCGAAACAATGGGAGGCCGACGTCGCGCTAGCCGAGCGTAAATACGCTGGCGCCTTCGACGAGCTGGACCCGCCACTTCTCGCGTATCTCGGTAAACGTTTCGAGGCTCAATGGCTCCAAGCTGAGGAAGCAAATCGAAGCCAAGGCATAGAGGGGTGGGCCGGGAAGGTCGAAGGCGGTTGGGATTGGCTGCTCGACGATTTCCGCCGCTGGTATGCTGAAGCTGATGGCGAAGCCGTTGAAGAGCACTGGGGCAAGGCAGCAAACGAACTGCTGCAGTCTGAAGGGCGCATCTTGGACCCGGCAGCCCCCCACCAGTTCACAAAGCTCTGCATGGAGCTAAACGCGGCAGCGCTTCGGGTCAGCGAAGTCTCGTTGGCTCGGTTAGAAGGAAAGGTGGTGCCCAGCCCTCCCCTGCCAGATGTTCCCGCTGCCGCAACCAAACGATCACGCGACACCGTACCGCTGCTCTCAACTTTCGACGCTTATGCAACAGCCCAAGGGATATCGGAGTCGATCAGGAAAGAGTGGCGCAACAACCTGTCCGCTTTGGTCAAATTCCTCGGCCACGGCTCTTTGTCAAAGCTCACCAGAGACGACGTAGCCAGATGGAGGGACCATCTCATCAGCGAACCGACAAAGAACGGCAAGCTTAGGGCCCGCTCCACTGTCAAAAACAACTATCTGTCGCCCTTGAAATCGACGTTGAAGTTCGCTTGCGAAGAACACCTGCTGAGAGAAAATGTCGCGGCTACTGTTCAAGTCCGGGTACCTAAGAATCCCAAGGTCCGAGCAGCGACATTCACCGCAGACGAAACTCGCACGATCCTCGCAGCGACATTCGGGCCAGCCCCGGCCAGGATGGCCGCTGGGCACAAAAGGGCTCGGCGTTGGGTCCCTTGGCTCTGCGCCTACTCTGGGGCGCGTGTCGGCGAAATCGCACAGCTACGGGTGGAGGACGTATTTTGCCAGGATGGCTGCTGGGCCATTCGAATCACACCCGAGGCTGGCAGGGTGAAGACAAAGGAGTTCCGCGAGGTTCCCCTTCATGAGCACGTGGTGGCGCAGGGCTTCCTTGAGATGCTGAAGGAAGTTGGCTCTGGCCCCATTTTCTATGATCCCGAACTTCGTCGGAAGGGTGGGATCGACAGCAGGCACATCAAGAAAGTCGGCGAGCGGCTGGCCGACTGGGTGCGGAAGGAGTTGGGGTTAGCGGACAAAGGCATCATGCCCAATCATGCGTGGCGGGCAACCTTCAAGACCCTTGCGATGAGGCATGGGGTCCTCCCGAGGCTTTCGGATGCAATCACGGGGCACGCTTTGCCGATCAACGAAGTTGGGCGGATTTACGAGGCACCGACATTGCAAGATAAGGCAACGGCCATTGCGCGGCTGCCTCGTTATGAAGTTCCTTTGCCCGTATCTGATTATGGCAATTAAATCGGTCGGTTGTCGCTGTCGCTAGCTCCGTGTATCCCCCCAAGGGGGACCGGGGGGAGACATCATGAAATCGCCGCTATTATCCGCAGTCCGAACCGCCGTTGGGCTGGCGTCGCTCTGCCTGACGCTTCCAGCGGGGGCAGCCTACATCAACGGGACGACAGTGAACTGCCGGGCCCGCCCGGATGCTAAGGCCCCAGTGGTCGCCAAGTTACATCAAGGCCAGGAAGTGTCCGTGGTCGAAGCTGGAGCAGGCTGGTCTCGGCTCGCGAAGCCGTCTTGCTGGGTAAGCTCGCGCTTCATCTCGACTGCCTACGTTTCGGCGGGGAGTTCCTCCGTGCAAAGGACGGGGAGCAGCGCCGCAAGGTCGTCCAGCCGACGATCCGCTGGAAGCTACTCCTTATTCAATCAGCCTGCGAAGCTGTCGCGGCCAAAGAAGAAGCGTAAGGCGTCCTCTGCTCGGCAGTCGAGCGGAAGCGGCGTCTACGGCGGATCGAGCTGCCCGTGTAGTGGCGGCACGGTCTGCATAGGGCCTCGTGGGGGCCGATACTGCATCACAAGCGGCGGCAATAAGCGCTACGGCGTCTGATCGGGCCTCAGGTGAAAGCGTATGCGATCTTAGGCGCCGCAGCGTTCATAGGAGCCGTTGTGGGCGTGGGGAGCCTCTATGTGCCCTCACGGCCTCCAGCAGTGCCCCATGCGCCCCTCGCCGCCCCTGTGACCTTCTCACTGTGCCATGAAGGCGGTGGGCGGAACTGCGTGGTAGACGGTGACACGCTGTGGATGAACGGCGAGAAGATCAGGGTGGCCGACATCGACGCGCCGGAGACCCATCCACCCCGCTGTGCCGCTGAGGCGGACCTTGGGAAACGGGCGACGCGGCGGCTGGCTGATCTGGTCAACGCGGGTCCCTTTGAGGCCCGGCTGGCGAGCGATGGGCGCGATGTTGACCGCTACGGCAGGAAGCTGCGGGTCCTTGTGAGGGACGGCCAATCGCTGGGGGGCGTAATGGTCGGTGAAGGGCTTGCGAGGAGTTGGACGGGCCGGAGAGAGCCTTGGTGTTAAGAATGTGGCGTAGAGGTCCTGCATCGGGAGGCAGACATTGACGTTAGAGCAAATAGCGGTTCGCAGCGCTGTTATCTGGCTGGTTGGCATCGTCGCTTACGCTGCGCTCAACGCGGCAGGCGCCACGGCAGACCGGCGGTTATCTGGCGTGCCCCGCGTCGCTATGGTGTTGGCGTCAGTCGCGTCAATAGGGGCCATTTTTATTGGCTGTTATGGCGCAGGGTTGCTCGTAAGGAACCATTTCCCCGAAAGAGGCACGGACGGGGCAGTGGCGGTCGGACTGACCGTGGTTGTCGGTGTCTGGGCAAGCTCTATCGTCGCTCAGGTCGCTAGGAACTACGCCTTCCGTCTGGTCGGATTAAAGCCCGAGCCTGTGCAGTGGTATCGCGGCCAGAAGCGCAAGGGCTCACGTAAGAAAAAGTCCCGCAAGTCTTGACCTATCCGACGGCGGTTCAGAGAAATGGGAGCCTACGCTGAGGCGCGAGACGGACTGGTCGCCTTGTCTTCTTTGCGCCGCTTTGGGGGCACCTTGGGCAGCGTCGCCGCATAGAGGCTAAACAGCATAGCGAGTGTAGAAGCCGGGCGGGCGAGTTGGCCATCCCCCGCCGCTACCGAGGGCAATTCAAGAGCAAGCGAAAACCAGAAGACCGCGCGGGCGAGACCGCTTTGGCCGTAGGGCGCGTCTTTGCGCAGGCCGACCGATACAGTCTCACCGATGGCAATCAGTGCAATGAAGATGCTCCAGAACCACGTCCATTCTTCCGTGGTGAGGATCACGCCGCAAATCCAGATAAACGCGCAGAGGCGCCCAAAGGCCCATTTGGAGCAGCCGGTCTCCTGGCAAATCTTGATGATGATGGGCCAGAAGATGGTCTTAGCCAGCCAAGCGTCCAGGCGGTTCACGTCGCAATCTCCGAGGGAGGGGGGCAGGGCACGGAATGACAGGTAGCGGTTAGGATCAGAGTTGGGCAGCGGGAAGACAAGCTTGGGAACAAGCTCGAAGCCCCTTAGAACGGCGGATAGGTCGAATAAGTTTTAGTCGCCTGCCTGCGGCTCGCTTCCTGCCCGGCAGTCGAGTTTTGTGTTGAATACCGAAGCAGTCTTAGAGAGAAGGGCAAATTCGCGATAAACCTCTCGCACCATAATGAACAGAGAGTAGAAGTCGCTATGTGAAATTGGCGCATGTCGGAAAATACCGTATCGGTTGTCGGGGTGCATTGTCATGACCCTGTCTTCGTAGAAATCTTCAAAGAATCGCATCCCCGAATGATCTTCCTCGAAAAGATCGTGAACGAAGTTCTGCGCGTCATGTGATGTTGGATTAGAATTTCCCATTTTAATAAGTTGCCGCCGAATAAGCGAAAATAGCGCATCCAATGCCACGTAAAGAGGGTAGTTTGCCTCTTCTGCGAGCTCGACGTGTATTGCAACCATGCGAGATTTTATTAGAGCATGGAGCCCGCGTAGCATGAGATCGTCGTCCGCGCTGACCGCTGAGAATACCTCTTCCAATCGTACGGGGTTCAGCGGTCGATGATGGTACGCAAACGCGGCTCCCTTGACCGCCAGAATCGGAGGAGAGGTACGAAGGCGCTGCATCCCGGCGATTTCCGTTCGCAAGGCCTCCCCCACCGCCTTAAGGAAGTCTAGGTCATTGAGTGGGCCACCGTACTCGATGGCGAAGGAGGTCGACGCAGGGTAGGGCGCTACGGTACCTTCGTCGAAGCCCACAGCTAAAACCATTGAGGCGAGTAGCCGAACTTCGACGTCTGCGAAGTCATCGAACTCGGTATAGTATTCCCGATCCTTAGTGTTTGGAACGTGCCGACACGCAGTGAACATTACGCCCTCGGTTTCGAAGGCGGCAGCGTCCTTAAGCTGGATGGGGTCTGCCCAATACCGGCCGAAAGTCGACATCGGTCTTACCACAACGTGGGTCCGATCTTCCCAGTGGGCCGTGTGGCGGGAGGTGAGATTTACAATCACAGTTTCACCTATTTTGGGCTGAATGAAGGCACGCGAAAGGACCGGAACGCACCGATTTTGACGGCCTTGCTTTTTAGTTGGTCCCTCATCACGATAAATGCGTGTGCAATCTCTACAATCTCCGAGCCTCCCGAGAGGAGGTCAATCGGTACTTCAGCGCTCCGAATGACCCTCGCTCTGTTGTCCAGATGGACAAGGACTATGTCGCCCCTGGCAAGCCCGGCCTAGTGGTTCGAGAGCAGGAGGGCGCACGGATCACCTCCACGATGCTTTGGGGGTTCCCCTTCAACGGAAAGCCAGTCACGAACGTCCGCAACTATACCAGCCTCTTTTGGAAGTCCGCGCTTCTCAATCCCGAGCGGCGCTGTCTGGTCCCGGTGACCGAGTTTCAGGAGTGGTCGGTCGCTCCGATCCCTCAGACGGGCAGAAAGCGGCCCTATTGGTTCCGCGTTCCTTCCGAACCAATCTTTGCGTTCGCCGGTATCTGGCGGCCCACCGAAGGCGACCCGGTGTTTTCCTTCCTCACTTGTGGATACGACGGAGACCCTTCCGCTCACATTGTCGGAGCAGTCCACCCCAAAGCCTGCCCGGTCGTTCTTCACCCGGAGGACTATGATCGGTGGCTCAAAGCCGACTTGGACGACGCGCTCTCGCTGGCCGTCACGTTCCCCAGCCAGCTAATGGCGATGAGCTGAGCGCGACATGGCGTGACGATGTTCCTTATTTGTTCTATTCTCCTCCGACTCAGGAGGAGCCCCCATGTCTCTCACTATCGCACTCTCGCCCGCTTCCGACGCCCTTACATTCGCAGGGGACGTAAGCCGCTCCGTCAAGGTGCCTCAATGGCCCGCTGCCGTTGCCCTCAGTGACGGAACGCTGCTGGAGGTCTCGCCCGGGCCACCTTCCTCCGATCAGTTCAAGGTGGCGACGGCGGGTGCCGGACTCGTGGTCCCCCAAGGCAAAGGCGTCGAAGTTCAGTGGCCCGTTGAATGGTTTACGGTCTCCGGGATCGATCAGGCCGTGACAGTCCCCCGCGTCCCTGAGCCCCTGCCGTTGTTCCCCGAGACGCCGTGAGCCCCTCCAAGCGCCGGAAGTGCGAACAACCGATTGTTCATCTGCCGCTTGTTTGGTCAGAAAGCTGCACCGTGGCCCGCATGATCCGCACGGGCTCCGGCTGGCTTGATGCTTGGATGATGCAGCAGTGCGTTTCGATGGAGACGCTGAGCAAGAAGTCCGGGGTGTCGATGGAGAGGCTGGGGGAGTTGGTCCGGGGTACTGAGGTGGCTGAGGGAGAGCTTGATAGAATGGCAGGGGTTCTGAGGACTGATCCGGTGAGCTTGAGGGCGTCCTACGCGCTATTCTACAGCGTCTGACGGGATGGCTGCGCTTTGTTTGTTAGGCTCGGATAGCAGCTCCTTGACGTTGATTCCGCGCTTTTTCAACTCGTCTGCTAGCGCCGCTTGGCCGCCAATTACTCCCAAAATGAGGAACACGAGAGATAGCCCCACCATTCCCACGATATACCAAGGAAAGGGAACTTCACTCCTGATGTCCTCCGAGTTGGTAACGACCAGCCCCGTCGAATCTGCTGAAAATTCCTTTAGAAACGTGGAGTCCGATGAGGCAAACCAGAATTCAGTTTTTTCGCCTTTCGGCAGAATTTTGAATGAAACAGACAGAACATTATCATCATGGCTAATCGTGGCGTTGTTGGGATTTTCATTTGGAGGGTTACTCATTTCATAAGATATAACGCTTCTGTTGGGTATGCTCAGTGACTTATTTTCAATATCAGCCTCGCCCGTATTGCTGATACTGTAATTTGTAATGTGAATGACGCCATATCCAGGGAAATTTTCTACAAGTTTATTCAGTTCTTCCTTGGAGAAAGTTAGCTCCCCCCGCTTGTCAACGAGCACCCGAGACTGCTGGCTGTTTTGCTGCTTTGTCCAGTACTGTTGGGCAAAGAAAAGGATGAGCCCCGCGATCACCGCGCCGACAACACCGCCGATGAAGCTCTTCATTTCCCTGCCCCCAAAAACATATTGATCGTTCCTTTAGACGCAGAGGATATCCACTGTGACGGCGGGGGCAAGCAATCGCGAAAAGGAAAAACCAGGGCATCAGGCGAGCGCGAGCGAACAGGGCACCTTTATCCTCTGGGAAGTGCGCAATACCGCCTTCACCGTCGCCAGACTCGGCCCGAAGTGATCCGCAGTCCCTTAATGAACGCCCCGCGCTCTTGTCGCCACCTTCGGATCTCCGCTGCATCCTTCGCGAACGGCCTTCCAAGGCTCTCTTTGCCCTCCCCTTCTCTGGCAGGCTTTTTCCGGCCAATCTGCATTTGATGCCGACATTAGGAGAACGGCGTCCCCCCGCATAGGACGCTTAGGCCTTCTGGCCAGCAGTTGTCACATAGGACGCCCCAAGCCTGCCGGTCCTCCATTAGTGCTGACATTAGAAAGGACGGAGGCCTCCCGCCTTTCGTGACCACATGAGCATAGGCGGGGGACCGAGTCGATCCAGCAAGCCCACTCGCGAACCTCCAGCGCAAACTTGTTCGTCGTCTTGCTCATCGTAGACCCCCATTCTCAGGAGTTGGGGGCTTCGACGATCACGGGGCGGTTCAAGGCAGCCCCCATAGGCGCCGTGGAGGTTAGAAAAGAACCCCTTCTAGATTGCCCGCAGAGGCCCGTGACAGGCCAGTGCGGAGACAGGTGCCTCGCTGAGGCGTCGAAGCGCCCTTCAGCTCTTCGACCGCCAAATTGATTAAGGGCCACCATATGCACAGCCGTCTCTACCTTCTTCTCGGGATGGAAAAGGCGTGGCGAACCGGCCCATCTTCGCAACATCGGGGCCATAGGCCCGAGGCGGCGACCTCAGATTTCATACTACTATGGACTGTGGGTGTTCCGAGAGAGGGTCGGCACAGAGCTGCTAGGCCGTCATCCATTCATTCAATAAAGGTTATTTCCTATGCATCTCTCCACTCCCTTGAGTGGCATGGAGCTTGCTGACCGACGAGATGCCCGAGCCCATAGCCGCTCCATGCTGCTCACCGGGCAACCTGCATCCACAGAAGCAGTCTCCCTCGTGACAACCATCATCAACAGCGTCATCGCCCCTTTCAGAGCAAGCAAGGGCCAGCTTCGTCCTTCCATGCTCCCAAAGTACCGCGAGGCTCTCAACGCTTTCCTTACCGACCTCTTCGCCGCCGCAAGGCATGGAAGATGGAGTAGGCTGGAGACGAACACAGACGCCCTGCATGGTTACCCTGGAGGCGCTACAGCCTTCAAGACCATGAGGGAGGCAGTTCGGGCAGCGGGTCTGGTAGAAGAGATGAAGGGCTTCATCAGGCCCTTTGAGAGATGGGGGTTACCCGAGACGGAATGCATCAGAACAAGCTTCCGTCCGACAGCTCAGCTTCTCGGTCTCGCTGCAGACTATGGCGTCCGACTGGAAGACTTCACGGCACATTTCGAGGCCAGCAAGGCAAAGGCGCCGGTCCCCGCAAACGTCCTTGAGGCGAGAGCCGCGAAGCTGACAAAAAAGGATCGACCGAAGCGCCTCCTGGTCAACCCGCAAGACGCAAAGGCCTCAGCGATCCTCGCTAACCTTGAGTGCCTCAACGGCTTCCTGATGGCCGAGGGACGCATCGACGGGGTCGTCTTCGCTGGCCTGCGCAGGATATTCAGCAATGCCGACCATCCAGACTTCGCCTGGCAGTGGCACGGTCGGTTCTACTCCATGCCCAATGCGGACACTTATGAGAACATGGAGGGTGGACAGCAGGCCAGGTCTAAGGCCATTCGGATTGACGGAGAGGCAGTTGTCGAAGTCGACATTTGCGCCTCGCACCTGACAATCCTGCATGGGCTACTGGGGTTGCCGTTCGATCCCTCGCAGGACCCCTATGCGCTGAACGGCCTCCCACGAGAGGAAGTCAAGACGTGGATCAATCTGGCGTTCGGGTCGGGTAATTCCAGCACAGGAGGCAACAAGTTCAATAAGGCCCGTCAAGCTGGCTTGGCTCGATACCCGTTCCTTGCCGACCTCCAGACTTTGGGCATCTCGCCGTTAGACCTGCAGTTCCACGAGGCAGAGGTTCTGCGCTTGGCGATGGAGGACCTGATGGCGCAGGGCGTGGGGTTCTTGCCGGTCCATGACGCCCTTATGGTGCCCTACTCCCAACAGGACCGTGCGGCAGACGCGATAAGAAGCGGAATGCAAAATTACTTCACGAGGAACCTAGGCAAGGTGTCGTCGCCACGTGCTAGGATTTCGGGAGGCCGAGATAGCCGTGGAGACCATACGCCCAGTTAATGCACTTCTCACGCATTGATAACTCGTAGTCCAGTGAGGGACGTGGTTTGATCCACTTGACCTTCCCCGAGATGGGCAAATCTAGGCCATAACGCAATTGAGTCCAGCGTCTGAGCCTTGGGGTTCGAAGTGGAAGCCAAGCTTCGTCCGAGATGAACCATGAAGTGGAGGCAAGCGGTCCGAGTGTTTGGAGCTGGGGACTGTGGTCCTCTGTGTCTACAGCGTAATCGAGCATCACCAATCCCAGCGGTGTCCAAAGCAACCACGCAGGGCCATGTAACCGAAACGTTACTGGCAGATCGGATCGGTTAGTGAGCATAAAGCGGTGCCAGTCGCCTTCTTGATCGCGCTCGGTGCTGTAGTCGAAGATCAATCGAGGCCGACGACGCCACTGATTCGCACAGAAGGTGTAGATGCCCGCCACACCTCCGACGAGCGCTATCCACGCTCCAAGACTGGTCGGTATCGCAGTTGTCCAATCAACAACCGATGGCCAGTTCATGATTGGTCCCCCTCTGCTGCTATTCTGATATTATGTGAACGCGCACCTCAACACAACGAATGTAACATCATATCATGAAGGGCGGAGCGCAAGCTATTGAGAGATAAAAGCGATCAGAACTGAGCCCGGTGATTCAGCCACCCGACTATTTCTTCTCCTCGCTAGCCTCCAACGCCCGATACACGCTGGCTCGACCGATGCCCAGCCGCTTGGAAATGGCTGTAGCTCCCAGCCCCTCTTGCCGCAGCTCTAGGACCCTTGCAGCATCTACGGTTGGCTTGCGGCCCGTGTACACTCCTGCAGCCTTGGCCTTCGCGATACCCTCCAGTTGGCGCTCCCTGCGCAACGCAGTCTCGAACTCGGCGAAGACCCCGAGCATCTGGAGGAATGCCTTGCCCGCTGGGGTGGATGTATCGACGGGCTGCTCAGTGGCACGAAGGAATGCTCCTCGTTCCTTGATGGTGTCCACGAGAGCCTCCAGGTCCCTGACTGAGCGGGCGAGCCGGTCGATGCGCGTGACCATAAGGGTGTCGCCTGGGCGCAGGAACGACAGGATGGTTTCCAGCTCCTCCCTTCCTTCCCGGCTGGTCCCACTGCGCTTTTCCGAGCGAATGATAGTGCAGCCCGCTGCTCGCAACGCTTCTTCCTGGATAGTGCAGCTTTGATCTTCGCTGGAGGCTCTCGCGTACCCGATGATGGTCGACATGACTTAAAGTGTCCCAGTAGGCTCTAGATGTATTCCGCCTACTGTCTCAAATATCTTCAGTCAACCCTTATGAGACATTCGTAGTGTATCATGCCGATGCCCCGCAGGAGTAAACCCTAACGAGACATGGAGCCCTAATGTCGGCGCCGCCTCCCGCGTCTCGGCAAACGCCCGAATGGGAACGCGCTGCCGTCCTAACCGCTCAGCCGGGAGCCGAAGGGACCGCAGGGGCGGACTGCCATGGACCGGCCTAACCCAAAGCACGGGTCCCCTCCGGGCCTTTGGGTCCCTTTTAGGTACCATACGGGCGGCAGCGGGTTCCCCCCTAGGCGCCAAACCTAAATGCAATTCGAAATCGGCGGCTTCGCTGGTCGAATAAAACAAAAGTCGGACCCTCGCAGTCGACACGTGCTCCCTGAGATTTCAGCCGAGCATCGCATGGCATGGGTCCCACCGCCGCTTCGTGGTTCCATCCTGCGGACCTCAACGAACGCTCACGAGCTTGTGGGCGTCAGCAAATCCCTGCCGGTCCCTTGAGGACCCAGGGGACCTCCCCGGCTCCCCCGCAACGGGCAGCCCACCCCCAACCTACATAGGAAACACATGGACAATCCCTCGGCGCTCATCGAGCACGACCTTTTCCTCACCTTCAATAACTGTCCCATCCGCGTCATTATGTTTGACGGCGTCCCCTGGTTCGTCGTTCCAGACCTCTGCGCTGCGATGGGCGTCTATCCCAAATTTGCAGCCAAAGTGAACAACCCGGCCTTTCCGCCCTCGGCGAAGCGGACGTGCTCCGAAGTTACCGAAGAGGGCTTGCAGGACATCGTCCTTGTCTCCCCGGTGGGCGCGTGGTGGCTTACGGCCCTCGTGGACCCTGCAAGAGGTCAGGGCCTCGCTGCTTGGACACGCCGCGAAGCGCAGCGCTTGTGCCCCGAGCCACGTCCAGGCGATCCAGCCATGTTCCTAACGGTAGGCGCCGACGGCTCCCTCCCGCCGCGCCCCTTCAGGTACTCCGGCCGCAAGGCCGAGTGGGAAGACCTCCGGCACTCGCAGGAATACTTCAACAGCCAGATGGCTCGCGCGACCGAACGGAAAGACCTCCAGGCCCGTCTCCTCACGGAAGCCGAGGCAGCGCGGCTCGCGGCCCTAAAGGCTCCTGAGGGTAGCGAGGTGGCCGCATGATTAAGGTCACCCTAGCCGATGGCAGGCATATCGAGGTGGACACCGACGACCCCAAGGCAGCCGCCAAGATCGCCCATGAGTGGAGCGTGAAGAACCCGCCCGCCACCCTGAAGAACCGCGCCGCTGGCGTGGCCGGACAGGTCCTGGAAGGTGTTCTGCCGGGCCTCTCAGGCTTCGTTCGGGGTGCCCGCGAGACCGTCGTTAACGCGGTCCAGGCGCCCTTTAGCGACAAGGTCGATTTCGACCCCGTCAAGGCCTACAACGAGGGCAAGCGGTTCCAAGAGGGCCGCAACCGCCTCGCCGCCGCGCGTAACAGCACCGCATCCAATATCGCGACCGGCGCAGGGCTGGCGGCAGGCTTGGTCCTACCGGCCAAGAAGATCGCCGCCGGCGCCAACCTGTTCCAGAAGGCCAAGGCCGCCGCCACTACCTCAGGGCTCTACGGGCTCCTGTCGGGGGCCATGTCGTCCGATAGGGATACCGTGGCGGGGAAGGCGGAAGACGGTGTATCTTCTGGACTGCTGTCCGCCGCTGTAGGCGGTGCCGTTCCCGCCGCTACCAGGATGTTCCAGACCGCATCCGCCCCGCTGCGCCCGGTGGTTCAGCCGCTCATACAGGGGGCTGGCCGAGCCGCGATGGCAGTCGGTCGTCACCTCCCCGTTCCCCCGCCCATGGCGAGGCTTCTCGTCGCAGAAGGGCAGCAGCTCGCCCGAGACCCTGCAAGGGCTGCAGCCAATCGGGCGCTGGACCAAGCGTTGCGAGACGCCCCCAATCCCTCCACAGGCAGAAACTTCACGCCCCGTGAGGTCCTTTCTGAGGTTAACCGTCGGCAAGGCCTCGGAGTCCCCGCAGTAGCCGCAGATGTCCATGAGGGCGCCCGCAGGTCCTACGCAGCCGCAGCACGATCCCCCGGCCCGGCGTTGGCATCGGTTCGCCGGAGGCTTGATGCCCGCCAGGAGGAGGCCTCCTCCCGCATGGCGAGCCACGTCGCGGAGAGTCTTGGCCCAACCGCCAACGTCGAGGCCCAAGCGGCGGCGCTCGGGCGAGAGGCAAGGGAGGCGGCAAGGCCGCTTTACGACACCAGCAACGCCACCCCGGTTCCGTTTACACCGGAGCTGCAAGAGCTGATGCAGAGGCCCTCGGCTCGGGATGCGGTGCAGGTAGCTGGCAGGCAAATCCAGGACCAAGGCGAGCAGCCCCATCGGTTTGGATTGGCAGTTGGCGATGACGGCTCAATAATTGGCACCCCTGAGCCCACCATGGCCCTCTATGACCGCATGAAGACGGTCCTGGATCAGACCATCTATGATGGCAGCAAGCCTCTTGCCGCTCCTGAAGTAACCAGGGCATCCCAAGGTGCCATGGCGATCCGCTCCCGGCTTCTCCAGATCATGGACGGGGTCGACGACACTGCGGGCCTAAATCCCGCCTGGAAGCCTGCCCGCGATGCCTATGCGGGTCCCATCCAGAACCGCCAGGCTATGGAGCTGGGGGAGGAGATGGCCAAGGAGGGCGGCGAGGACATCCAGAACCGCCTTGTAGACCTCACCCCGTCCCAGGACGAGTTCTTCCGGCTGGGGCACCGCTCAGGCCTCGCCACAGACGCTAAGCAGGCAGGAGACTGGACCAACGCGGCGGCCCGCATCCAAGGGAGCCTGACAAAGCGCGAGGGCATTGAAGCGGCGCACGGGTCTCGCGCTTCCGCCCTCTTCGACCGCGCCGACGCTGAGCACGAGGCCCACCAGACCTGGAAGGCGGTACGTGGCAACTCCCAGACGGCTGACCGCCTCGCTGAGATGGCGGAGCAGGACCAACGGCTTGCAGATGCCTCCACCGGGTTCATTCAGGCCCTAGCGGGGCATCCCGGCCCTGGGCTCTTGAACGTCTCCCGCGCTCTTCTGAAAGGCGGCGGGAACAGCAGCGAAGTCAAAGGGCATGTCGCCTCTGTGCTCGCTGAGACCGACGCCAGTGCCCTCAGGGCGGCCATGAGAGAGGTGGGAAGGGAGAAGGCCCGCCGCGTCCTGGTTGACCGCAACGCGGGCATCCTGAGCCAGCACAGCGGGCGCATAGCCGGTAGCCTCCTCGGAACAAACATGATCGAGCCACTCGACTGACTGCTTACCCCCTGGTCCCTCAAGGAACCGGGGGGTAATTTTTCAGTATCTGTCGTTCCAGTTCAGAAGCATGATGCCGATGAGCGGCGAGGCGAGGACCGCCCCACCTAAGAACGGCAGGTGTACCAGCCAGGACCATGCGTCGGCCAAGGACCATGTTAGGAACATCGGCGTACTTCCTCAGGAACCAGTCCCGGACGACCGGCAATTACGCATTGCTGGCGGCTCAACAGAGGCACCCCTATGCCAGCCGCGTTTCGACGGTCGCGGCGTATCGTTCCAAAACCGCGTGTAGGCTCACTGCGGCGTCTCGCACCGCCTGAGGCTGTCCGCTAGTCTTCCACATGACCACCAGATCGCTACGGGACAGAACAACGCTGGCGGGCTTCCCGCTAAGCTCATCGGTCCGGTACACCACCCAAAGGTCATCGCCCGCATATTCTGCCCGCCCATCGACCAGGGGGACCGTTAGGGCCGTTGAACCCATCAGGGCCTCAATGTCGTGTGTTTCCAGAACCACTTTTCTGAACGCTTTTCGGGAATCATCATCCCGCTGGCGCACAACGAAAATCCCGCCGCCCATATGTTCAGCAAAACCGTCCTCTAGGATCACCGTGAGAGACGAAAACTTGGCTGCCTGTCTACTTGTCATTGAACCCTCTGCCTCAAGCCGCCGCGAACCCTTTGTTCGGCGACGCGCCTAAGACTCTCACGCTGTTGCGGAAGGTACAATATGGGGGTACAGGACAGTCAGTCGGCGTTGCCCGAAAAGCACAGACTTCTGCGGATAATCCGCATCTGCGGACTACTTCAGTACGGCTCCTGCATCCGGCACCATTTCCTCACGGATGTGAGGGTGGTTGTGACCTCGCCCTATTTCGCCTCAAAGCGCGCCGATGGATGTCCGGCGATCGTCGAGAGAATTCAGGTCGGCGCTCAGGTGCATTGCATCCGAGCGCTCGTCGGGATGAAAACTGCGCGACAGTCCGGCGAAGACGCGCCGCTGCTGCACTTGATTGAGATGCGCGTCTGCAGCTGTGTTGGGGACCTCGAGCATTGTCTCGCCAGCCCACTTATAGCCGGCAATTCCGTCCATCAATCGAACGACGGAGTCCCTCAGCGAACCCGACGCCTGGAGCGCATCGCCCAAAGGGTTGGCATAGGAGACGGGGCTCACGGAACGGCGACGCCAACCAACAATCACATCTTTGATCACGTAAAGTCCCCCGTCGACGCCCAGAAGCATTTACAGGCCGGTGCAACCTTCTGCTGTCTTGAGCGTTTACACCCTTTTTTGGGCGGAGCAATTGCCATCAGCGTGGGAAAAATCGCGCGCCGAGCGGCGCTGCAGGCACTCGATTTGACGAAAAATATGGATCGTTTGGGGCCGCGGTGGAGAGTTCCCTGCGCGACCGAAGTTGAGCCCAGCAGCCCAAACTCCGCCAGAATGGTTGAAATCCTGGCATATGGCATGCTCCGACCGCGCGAGCGTCCGCGCATCATGCCCAATTGATGCCCGCAGAAGCACTGCCGCCGGCGCGCCTCTGCTCGACCGAAAACGTATTAAAACGGCACGGTGCATTTGACAGCGGGCTCAACTATTTGCACTTTATTTGTCGGAGTAAAACGCGTGATGGTGCGCTGAGGCGTCGCAGACAGGCGAAGAGTGAAGGGAGCGGATCATGCGCGAGCACGCGGCCAGCGGAGTCACGCGACGACGGCTGATGAGAGGCGCGGCTGCCGGGACGCTCGCTTTGCTCGCTTTGCTCGGTTCACCGCTCGCCGCGCGCGCCGGGACGCTGAGATTGGGAGTGCAAGCCCCCTTCCCGCTGATCCGCAGCGGCGTGCCGGCTGTGGTGATGATCGATAGCGAGGCCGACAGTGCGGTGGGGCATGTCGCCACGCGATTCGCGGAAGATCTTGGGCGGGTGTGCGGCACGGCTGCGCGCGTATCGAAGGGCCATGGGAGCACGCCTTCCCCCGTGGCTGTCATCATCGGCGTGCTGGGCCAAAGCCGATTGATCGACGGTCTGATCGCTGCCGGAAAGATCGACGTGGGCGATCTCGAGGGGGCTTGGGAAGCCTTTCGGCGAATCGTCGTGGATCATCCGGCCAAGGGGATCGAGCGCGCGCTGGTGATCGTGGGATCAGATCGGCGCGGCGCCGTGTTCGGCACCTATGATGTCTCCGAGCAGATCGGCGTCTCGCCATGGCATTGGTTTGCCGATGTGCCGGTCACGCGGCGGCAGGATGTGTCGATCTCCGCCATGCCGGTACGGGATCAGCCCAAGGTGCGCTACCGAGGGTTCTTCATCAACGACGAGGCACCCTGCCTGAGCAGTTGGGCGGAAAAGACGTTCGGCGGCTTCAACGCCACGATGTACGCCCATGTCTTCGAGCTGCTGCTGCGCTTGAAGGGCAATTATCTCTGGCCGGCGATGTGGGCGCCGCGTGCTTTCGCCGCCGACGACCCGCAGAACATGATTCTCGCCGATGAAATGGGCGTGGTGATGGGCAATTCCCACCACGAGCCGATGCTCCGCGCGCAGGACGAGTGGCACCGCAATCCTGAAGGCGGCGTGACCGGCGGACGCTGGGATTACACGACCAACGCCGACAATCTGCGGGAATTCTGGCGCGGCGGCATCACGCGCATGATGTCGAAAGGGAAAGGCGGGCGGTATGAGTCCGTCGTCACGATCGGGATGCGCGGCGATGGCGATGAGGCCATGGCGGAAGGCACCGCGATCCCGCTGCTCGAACAGATCGTGACGGACCAGCGCGCCATCATTGCCCAGGTGACCGGCCAGAGCGCGGACAAGACCCCGCAGGTCTGGGCGCTCTACAAGGAAGTGCAGGATTATTATGACCACGGCATGCAGGTGCCCGACGATGTCATCCTGCTCTTCGCTGACGATAATTGGGGCCAAATCCGCCGCCTGCCCGATCCGGCCGCGAAACCCCGCAGCGGCGGCTATGGCGTCTATTATCACTTCGATTATGTGGGCGTGCCGCGTAACTACAAATGGCTGAACACCAACCAGATCGAGAAGGTCTGGCAGCAGATGGACCTGGCTTATCAGCGCGATGCCCGGGCGATGTGGATCGTCAATGTCGGCGACATCAAGCCCATGGAATATCCGCTAAGCTTCTTCCTGGCGATGGCCTGGAATCCCGAGGCCATGACGCCGCAGGCGCTGGCCGCTTATCCGGCGCGCTGGGCGGCGGCGATCTTCGGCCCCGAACAGGCCGAGGCGATCGGTACGATGATAACGGCCTACAGCCAATATGCCGCGCGGCGGAAACCCGAACTGATCGATCAGGACAGCTTCCCGCTGGGCGACATCACACCGCGAGCGCTGGACGGGCGCGTGTTCGGGGCGATGGTCGCTGAGTGGGATGCGCTCGAACGCCGGATGCTCGCCACGCGGACGCGGCTACGCCCCGAGCAGCACGATGCTTATGATCAGCTCCTCGCCTATCCGATCAGCGCGATGGCCAATCTGTACCGGCTCTATTATGGCGCGGCGTGGAACAAGCGGCTGGCGCAGGACAATGACCCGCGCGCCAACTATTTCGCGGACATGGTGGAAACGAGCTACCAGCGCGATGCCGATCTGACCGCGCACTATCATACACTCAATGGTGGCAAGTGGGATGGCATGATGGCGCAGGTGCACATCGGCTATGTCATCTGGCAGCAACCGACCCAACAGAGCATGCCCAGCATATCGCGGGTCGGCGATGGAACCACGAAAGGCACCCCCGTCTTCGTCGCGCCTCGCCCGGCAGACCCCCGCGTCATCACGATCGCGGCGAGCGACTTCGGCCGCGCGCGCCATGCCAAGGGCCTGCGCTGGACCCCCATCGCCCATCTCGGTCAGGGCGGCAGTGCTATGGTGGCCCTGCCGCAAGGTCGTCCCGCGACCACCCCGGCCGACGGGGTCGCGCTCGATTATGAGGTGGACGTCCCCCAGGCCGGGACCGGTCAGATCACCGCCCACCTGGTCCCCACGCTGGGTACGATGGGACAGGCCGGAGTCGCGCTCGGCGTGTCTCTGGACGATGGCCCAGTCACGGTCTTGCGAGCCGTGCTGGAGCCGACGGGCGGCGCGCAGGACACGCCCGCCAAGCGGCGCTGGGCCGAGGCGGTCATCGACAACAGCCTACGCCTGACCGCCGATCTCGGCCCGGTTGAGGCCGGGCGGCACCGGATCAGCATCTGGCGCATCGACGACAATGTCGTGCTGGAAAAGCTGGTGCTGACCATCGCTGGCGGAGAGGGCCGCGCGCCAGCATGACCCATGAAAAAGGGCCGGAAGTCCGGCCCTCTCTTCCTTTGCTGCGGACGAAGCCGGTCAGCCGAAGCTGACCGACACCTTGCGGCGGCGCATCATAAGACCCACCAGTGCCAGGCCGCCGAGCATGAGCGCCCAGGTCGCAGGCTCAGGAATGGGATTGGAGGCCGGCGGCGTCACAGGCGGATTATAGGCCGCCTCGCTTACCTGCACATAGCCGCCGAACCAGTCGCCCCAGCAATCGGGGCAGGTGTAGTTCGCCTTGAACTGCAGGGTTACCGACCCGGCATCGGCAAAGCCGGAACCGATCAGCGCGTTGGACCAGCCCGGCGTCAGATTGCTGGCGATGCTCGTGCCGTTGAGCAAAATGTCCGTGAACTGGAATTTCGGCGAACCGCTCAGAAACAGATCCACCTTGCTATAGGTCGGCAGATTGAACGTGAATGTCTGGTCCACCGTCGAGAATTGGGAGACCTGGACGCCCCAATAATCGATGCCGGCCCACTGGCCTGCTGGGTTGTTGATCCCGTCGGTAATGGTCGAGGTCGCCAAAGCGGGGACCGATACCAAAGACAATGCGAGCGCCGCAGCGCCAAGCCTCACGTTCATCATGCTGTTCTCTCGAAGAAGATCGGGCTCCGTCCTGGTGCGTCGCTATCGACGATCCGGCCCTGTTGCAGCCATGATAATCGACGCGCATTCACCGAACAACTTCCTTAACCATCAATATCTTAAGGAATGGATAAGGCCTCTCCGCGCAGCGTTCCGTAGCGGCAATCCACCCGTTCGGTATAATTTGTGACAATTTGCGGCTGGACGAAAATTGCGCGCTCACCCATTCATCGGGCATGAACCGCGCATTCCTGCTGCTATCGGGCATCGTCCTGCTGCCATCCTGCACCATGGCTCCCGCTTATGAGCCAAAAAGCGCATCCGCTCTGGGGGTGCCCGATCAGTGGTCCGTGCCGGCAACGCCGGACCGGGCGGACCTGACCCGCTGGTGGCAGAGCTTCGATGATCCGGTTCTGGGCCAGTTGGTGGAGCAGGCCGCGCAATCCAATCTCGACCTCGCACAGGCGACGGCGCGGCTGCGGCAGGCGCGCGAGGCGCTGGTGGTCAGCCGCTCGAGCCTCCTGCCCTCGGCCAGTGGCTCGGCCGGTTACCGCCGGACCGAGCCGCTGCGGGGCGGCGACAGGACGACGACGCTGCCGGACGGCTCGGTCGTAACCGTTGGCGACGGCGGCACCGACAGCTTCTCGCTGGGGCTAGACGCCAGCTACCAGCTCGATCTCTTCGGCGGCGTGCGCAGCTCCGTGGCCGCCAGCCGGGCGCAATATGAAGGCGCGGGCTTCGATTATGCGACCGTGCTGCTCTCGGTGCAAAGCGAGGTCGCGCGCAATTATGTGCTGGCGCGCGCCTATCAGGCGCAGATCGAGAACGCGCGGTCGAGCCTGGCGATTCAGGACGATAATCTGGAGATCGCCGGCTTCCGCGTGCAGGCCGGGCTGGTTTCTTCGCTGGATGCCGAGCAAGCACGCGCGAGCCGGGCACAGACTGCCGCCAGCGTGCCACAGATTGAGCAGCAGTATAATGCCGCTGTCTCCCGCATCGGCGTGTTGACCGGACAGGCGCCCGGCGCGCTCAAGGAGATGCTGGCAGCGCCCAAGCCGATCCCCCATGGACCGGAGGAGATCGCTGCCGGCATCCCCGCCGACGTGCTGCGCCAGCGCCCCGACGTGCGTGCCGCCGAGCGAAACCTCGCCGCCACTACCGCGCAGATCGGCGTCTCGCGCGCGCAGCTTTTCCCGGCACTCAGCATCGGCGGTAGCCTCAGCGCGGGCGCCACCAGCATCGGCAGCGTGCTCGATACGATCACCGGCAGCCTGTTTGCGAGCCTCAGCCAGCTCATTTTCGATGGCGGCCGCACCAGCGCCCAGATCCGCTCCGCGCAGGCGGGTGCGGAAGGCGCCTTCGCCAGCTATCGGTCGACCGTGCTGACCGCGCTGGAAGATGTCGAGAACGCGCTGGTTGCGCTGCGCACCGCCGGTGAGCGGGAACGACAGTTCGCCATCGCCTTCGATGCGGCCAACACCTCCGCTTTGCTCGCGCGGGACCAGTATCGCACCGGCCTCACTGACTTCACCACGCTCAACACGCAGGAAGCCTCGCTCATCTCGGCCCGCAACGGCCTGGTGCAAGCCCGCGCCGACAAGGCAACCGCCCTGATCGCTCTTTACACCGCACTGGGTGGCGGGTGGGATGCCACCGTCACGCCGACCGCGCCTCAATGACCGGAAGCACAAGCATGGCAGATCAGCAACTCGATGATTTTCTCGGCGTGAAGCCGCAGCCGGCCTGGCGTCGCCATTTCAAATGGGTCGCCATCGTCGCCGGCGCGCTGCTGCTCATTCTGCTCGCCTGGCGCTTCTTCGGCAGCGCAGAGGCGCCCGGCTATGTGACCGCGCCGGTGCAGCGCAGCCACCTCGTCACCACTGTCTCGGCGACCGGCAAGCTGGCGCCGACCAATCAGGTGACGGTCGGTTCGCAGCTCTCCGGTCTGGTGGTGCGCGTGCTGGTGGACGTGAACGACCGCGTGACGCAGGGCCAGCCGCTGGCCGAGATCGACCCCGAGCAGATCGAGGACCAGATTCGCCAGGGCCGCGCCCAGCTTGCCGCCAATCAGGCGCAGGTGGCGCAGGCCAAGGCCACACTCTCCGAATCGCAGGCGCAGCTTGCCCGGCTGGAGGAGGTCGCCCGACTTTCCGGCGGACGTGTCCCTTCCAAAACCGAGCTGCAGACCGGACGCGCCAATGTGCAGCGCGCGCAGGCCGCGCTACGCGTGGCCGAGGCCAATGTCGTCGCCAGCCAGGCCGCGCTTTCCCAGAACCAGACGCAGCGCGCCCGCGCGATCATCCGCTCGCCCGTGGCGGGCGTCGTGCTCGCTCGTCAGGTCGACCCCGGCCAGACGGTCGCGGCCTCGTTCAACACGCCGACCCTGTTCGTGATCGCCGAGGATCTCTCCAAGATGAAGCTGGAGGTGGCCATTGACGAAGCCGATGTCGGCACGGTCAAGGAAGGCCAGAAGGCGACGTTCATCGTGGATGCCTTCCCTGAGCGGACCTTCCCGGCCGTCATCACCCGCGTCGACATCGGCTCCAATCTCTCGGCCAGCGCGGCCAGCGCATCCTCGACGTCGAGCACGTCCACGAGCGGCACCACGGGTCAGGTCGTCTCCTATGCCGCCGACCTCAGCGTTGATAACGAGAAGCTCGACCTGCGCCCCGGCATGACCGCGACGGCGGATATCGTCACGTCCGACAAGAAGGATGTGCTGCTGGTGCCCAACGCGGCGCTGCGCTTCTCCCCGCAGGCGCAGGGCGGCAGCCAGGCCGGCGGCGGGCAGTCCGGCATCACCGGCGCGCTCTCGATGGGGCCGCGCCGCAGGGGCGGCGGCAATGACCGCAGCGTCACCGTGGGTCGCGGCGCGCAGCAGCAGGTCTATGTGGTGGGCGACGACGGCAAGCCGAAAGCGGTGCAGATCACTACCGGCGACACCGACGGCTTCCATACCGAAGTGCTCTCCGGCGACCTCAAGCCCGGCATGAACGTCATCACCAGCCAGCTCAGCGGGGCCGCCAGCAGTGGCCGATAACGCCTTCATTTCCCTGCGCGGCATCACCAAGGTCTATGGCGAGGGCGCGACCGCGTTCCAGGCGCTCAAGGGCGTCGACCTCGACGTGGCGCAGGGCGATTTCGTGGCGGTCATGGGCCCGTCCGGCTCCGGCAAGTCGACGGCGATGAACATCCTCGGCTGCCTCGATGTGCCGACCTCGGGCGCCTTCATGTTCAAGGGCGTGCATGTCGAGACGCTGGACCGGGATCAGCGGGCACTGCTGCGCCGCAAATATCTCGGCTTCGTCTTCCAGGGCTTCAACCTGCTGGCCCGCACGACCGCGCTCGAAAATGTCGAGCTCCCCCTGCTCTACCGCGGCGATGCCAAGGATGCGCGACGGGAGGCGGCAATGAGCGCGCTCGAGAAGGTCGGGCTGGATAAATGGTGGGACCATACGCCCGCCGAACTCTCCGGCGGCCAGCAACAGCGTGTCGCCATCGCGCGCGCCATCGTCACCAATCCCGATGTGCTGCTCGCCGACGAGCCCACCGGCAATCTCGATAGCGAGCGCTCGGTGGAGATCATGGAACTGCTGAGCGGCCTCAATCGCGATGCGGGCATCACCGTGCTCATGGTGACGCACGAGCCGGACATGGCCGAGTTCGCCCGCACCATCGTGCATTTCAAGGACGGGCTGGTCGATCGCATCGAACAGGGCGCCGGCAAAAAGGCGATGCACTGATGCTGGGCACCACCTTCCTCCTCGCGCTGCGCTCGATCCTGCGGCACAAGCTGCGCTCTTTCCTGACGACGCTGGGCATCATCATCGGCGTTGCGGCGGTCGTGACCATGGTGACGCTGGGCAAGGCAACGACAGCCGCCGTGCAACAGCAGATCGCGGCGCTCGGCACCAACATCCTGCAGGTGCGGCCCGGCCAGGGCTTCGGCCGGGGTGGCGGCGGGCCGCGTCCGCCCGAGTTCGAACCCTCGGACGTAACGGCCATTCAGCAGCAGGTGGCGGGCGTTACCGCGGTCGCCCCGCAGGCACAGGCCAGCGCGACGGCGATCTATGAGGGCGCCAACTGGTCGACGACGATCAACGGCACGACCATGGATTATTTCAAGGTGCAGCCCTGGCCACTAAGTGCCGGGCGCATGTTCACCCCTGCGGAGGAAACCGCCGGCAAGGCCGTGTGCATCATCGGCTCGACCGTGCAGCGCAACCTCTTCCGGGGCGACGATGCCATCGGCAAGCGCTTCCGCATTGGCGACGTCAGCTGCGACATCGTCGGCACGCTGAGCACGCGCGGACAAGCCGGCTTCGGCGGCGATCAGGACGATGTCGTCATCATGCCGATCAAGACCGTGCAGCGGCGCTTTACCGGGACGACGGATATCCGGCTGTTGATGGTGGGCGTCGATCAGGCCTATTCGACCCAGCAGGTACAGGCCTCCCTCACCGATCTGCTGCGGGACCGGCGGAAGATCACCGGCGGTAAGGAAGATGACTTCAACATTTTCGACACCCGCCAGATTTCCGACACGCTGACCGGCACAACCACGCTGCTGACGCGAATCGTCGCAGCAGTGGCGGGCATCAGCCTTGTGGTCGGCGGCATCGGCATCATGAACATCATGCTCGTCTCCGTGACGGAACGGACCCGCGAGATCGGCATCCGCCTCGCCATTGGCGCGGTGCAGCGCGAGGTGCTGCTGCAGTTCCTCGTTGAGGCAGTGGTGCTCTCCTGCCTCGGCGGCGCGATCGGCCTGCTGTTGGCGCAGATCGCCATCGCCGTGGCGACGCCCTTGATGCAGGTGCCGTGGACGTTCGACGCGCAGATCAACGTCTTTGCCTTCTGCATTTCAGCGCTGATCGGGGTGGTGTTCGGCTTCTTCCCGGCTCGCAGGGCGGCGGCCCTGAACCCTATCGACGCGCTCCGGCACGAATAGGGGTTCTAATCCTCCCCCGTTCGTGTCGAGCGTAGTCGAGACACGATAGATCAGCGCTGGCGTGTCTCGACTTCAGCTTGCAGCTGAAGTTTATCCTGACCGCCCGCCTGCGGGCAGTCGAAGGGCTCGACACGAACGGAGCGGCGGTGCGATGCCGAGCATCACAACTCCGGCAAGCTCTGCGCCATCAACCCCCAGCCCCGCAGCGATTTATCCCGTGAGCGCTCAATGAGGACCTCAGCATCCGCGATGCTGAACGGATGCGCATCCTTCGCATCATCCAGCTCCTCCCAGCTGATCGGCACCGCAACCGGCGCGCCAGCGCGGGCGCGGGCCGAATAGGGCACCACCGCCGTGCCACCCCGCTGGTTGCGCAGATAATCGATGAAGATGCGCCCCTTGCGCTTGGCCTTGCTCATCGTGGCGACGAAGCGCTCCGGCTCGGCCATGCTCATCGCCTCTGCGAAGCGATGCGAGAAATCCTTGTGCGTGTCCCAATCATGCCCCGGCGTGAGCGGCACGATCACATGCACGCCCTTGCCGCCGGACAGCATGGCGAAGCTGACCAGCCCAATATCCTCCAGCCGCCTGCGGATATCTCGGGCCGCGCGGATGATCTCGGAGAAATCCAGCGCCTCATCGGGATCGAGATCGAAGATCATCTTGTCAGGATGCTCGACATCGCTGGCCCGCGCGGCCCATCCGTGGAACTCGATGGTCCCCATCTGCACGCAGGCGAGCAGGCCCTCGCTGTCCTGCACGTAGAGATAATCCTCCGTGCCGCCATCCTTCTCGCGAATGGGCACATGATGCACATGGGCGCCGAACGAGCCGCTATCATGCTTCTGGAAAAAGCACTGCTTCGCCCGGCCCTGCGGGCAGCGCACAAGGCTGATCGGCCGGTCCGAGACGAAAGGCAGCATGAGCGGCGCGATCGCCGCATAATAATCGGCCAGATCGCCCTTGGTCTGCCCGCTCTCGGGGAAAATCACACGCTCCCGGTTGGAGATCGGCACTTCGCTTTTCGCCTTGGGTGCGGGGGCTTTCTTTTCGGGCGTCACGGCGGTCGCATCCTTGTCGCTGCGCAGCCCCAGGAAGCTGCCATGCCGAACCCGGCCGTCGCCGGTAAATTCCGCAAAGGCCACCTCGGCAACCAGATCCGGCTTGATCCACTGCGCGCCGCGTGCCTCGGCCCGAGGCACCTCGGCCGCCGGGGTCTTGCGCGCGCGGGTGGCGAAGCGAGCCGCGAGATCGTCCATCGTCGCCGCATCGAAGCCAGTGCCGACCTTGCCCTTGTAGACCAGCGCCTGCCCCTCTCGCTGGCCCAGCAGAAGCGAGGCAAACGGACGCCCCTTGGCGCTGCTGCGGCTCCAGCCGATCAGCACGAACTCCTGCCGCAGCGTACATTTGACCTTGAGCCAGTTGCGGGTCCGCGCGCTGCGATAGGGCGCGTCGATGCGCTTGGAGATGATCCCTTCGCCACCCGCCTTGCACATGGCGGCAAACAGCTTTTCGCCCGCGCCAATGACATGATCGGCAACGTGCAGCGGGGGCTGCGCCGCGTGGAGCAGCGATTCCAGCCGCTCCTTGCGCTCGATGTTCGAGCTGGTGCTCAGTTCCGTGCCATCGAGGCTCAGCAGATCGAAGGCGAAAAGGCTCAGCGCCGCCTTGCCCTCACCCTTCAACGCGGCCTGCAACGTCGAGAAATCGGGATTGCCGCCCTTACCCAGCGCCACGATCTCGCCGTCAATCAGCGCGGGCGGCAGATCCAGCGCGGCAAGGGCATCGGCAATGGGCTGAAACTTGTCCGTCCAGTCGAGGCCGCTGCGCGTAAAGAGCCGTACATCCGCCCCGTTGACGGCTGCGAGTGCACGATAGCCATCGAACTTGATCTCGTGCATCCACTCATTGCCCGTTGGCACCGCATCAACCAGGGTCGCCAGCTGCACGGACTGGAAATCCGGCCGCTTGGCTTTCGACTGAGCTTTCGACGCCCGGCGCGCTGGCGCCGCCGCCTTCTTGGCAGCCTTGTCATTATGCGCGGCGGCGGCCTCCATCGCTTGGGTGAAGGCCTTGCCTTTCTTGCCGGCCAGCGACTGCGCGCCTGCCGTATCCGCCGCGATCTCCGCCATGGTGCGATCGGTGAGCACGGATGTCAGTGATTGCTCCACCAGCACGTCGCCGTTGCCGGCGAATGCGTCGTCGATCTTGCGCAGCAGCCAGTTCTCGCGCTTTTCGCCGGGGCGCGGCTTCATCCGCACCAGCAGCCATTCGCCCTTCATGCGCTCGCCTTCCAGCCGGAAATGGAGGTGGCCCTTCTCGATATCCTTGGCGCTCTTGCCTTCCACCGGCGCCCAGCTGCCCTTGTCCCACAGCATCACCGTGCCGCCGCCATATTCACCCTTGGGGATGATCCCCTCGAACGTCGCGTAGGAGAGCGGATGGTCCTCCGTGCGCACGGCGAGGCGCTTGTCGTCCGGGTCCACGCTCGGCCCCTTGGTCACCGCCCAGCTCTTGAGCACGCCGTCCACTTCCAGCCGGAAGTCCCAGTGCAGACGGGTCGCGTCATGCTTTTGCACGATGAACAGATTGCCGCCGGGGCTGCGCTCCTGCTTGCCAGCCGGCTCGGGCGTCCGCGTGAAATCGCGCTTGGCGTCATAATCGGCAAGGGGGCTCTTTCTGGGCATCAGCTCTTCTCCTTTTCCTTGTCGGACGCCCTCTCTGCGAGGCGAGGCTCGATCCAGCGCCGCTCCACCAGCCGCAGAAAGGTCAGCATCACCACCGATACGATGCTCGCCACCGAAACCAGCGGCCACTGCGCCGCACCGCACGCAATGCCCACCACGGTCGCCAGCCAGATGTGCGCCGCGGTGGTGAGATTATGGACCTCGCCCTTGCTGAAGACGATGAGGCCTGCCGCGATGATACCGACGAACGTCCCCGTCGCTTCGAAGATACGCAGCGGGTCCATGCCCGACTGGCCGGTCGCCAGCTGGCGATAGAGCGAGATTGAGCTCACCGTCATTACCGCCGCGCTGAAGCAGATGAGGCCATGGGTACGAAGCCCGGCAGCGTGTCCTCGCAATTCCCGGTCCAGCCCCAGAGCCAATCCCAGCAGGGCCGCGATGCCCAGCCGCAGCATCACCTCCCCATCGACCCAATGCAGCGGCGTTCCGGGGTTGAGATCCATGTCAGGCGCTCTTGCGGCGGCTCGACCGTGATGCGGTTGCCCGGCTTCCCGCCGCCTTCGAGGCCGGAGCCTTGGCGCTCTTGCTGGCGGTTGCCCGGCTCTTGGCGGGCGCGCTCTTGGTTGTGCCGCCCTTTTTGGCGCCGCCGCCATCGCCAACCGACTTCTTGAGCGCAGCCATCAGATCGATGACATTGCTGCCGCCGGGCCGGCTCGCCTCCTCGGCATCCTCGAGGATGCGCTTGCCGCCCTTGGCCTTGCGCTTTTTCTCGATCAGCCCCTCGAGCGCCTCGATGTAGCGATCCTGAAATTCGGCCGGGTGGAACGGCGCGCTTTTCTTGTCGATCAGCGCGGTGGCGAGATCGAGCAGATCGGCCTCCGGCTTGGTGTCGCCGATATCGCGGAAGAAGCCCTGGGCCTTCACCACCTCGTCGGCATAGCGCAGCACCTCCATCACCAGCCCGCGCCCGCACGGCTTGATGGAGACCAGCTGCTCCCGCCCGCGCACGGAAAGCTGTCCCAGGCCGACCTTCTTCGCCTGCCGCAGCGCATCGCGCAGCACCACATAGGCTTCCTCGGCCAGATCGTCCGCCGGCACGACATAATAAGGCTTGTCGTAATAGAGCACGTCGATCTCGCTCGCGTCGACGAACTGGACGAGGTCCAGCGTCTTGCGGCTCTCGATCTTCACCGCCTCGATTTCCTCATCGTCGAGCAGCACATACTGCCCCTTGGAAATCTCGAAGCCCTTCATGATCTCGTCGCGATCCACCGGCCCCACGCCGGGCGCGACCTTCTCATAGCGGATGCGCTTTCCGCTAGGCTCATGGACCTGATGAAAGGCGATCTTGGCGCCCGAACGCGTGGCGGAAAAGACTTCCACGGGGATCGAAACGAGCGCCAGCTTGATCTGCCCACGCCAATATGCACGCGCTGCCATGAGATACCTCCGGGAATGAACCCCGCGGCGCAGCACTTGGTTCCCTGCGGGGGTCTCAAGAGGCTTGGACAAATTCCGGGATTCGGCGGAAGGCGGATGGTGCGCTCTATTTTCAAAAGCTGCCTTTCCGGACACGACGCCATTGCGGACCTCCCCTCCGTTCGTGCTGAGTAGCTGCTGAGCCTGTCGAAGCGGCGTATCGAAGGACAAGCCCGTGCGCTGCGATGCTTCGATACGGCTCTTCGATACGCGCCTGCGGCGCACCTCAGACCCTACTCAGCGTGAACGGTGAAGTTTGACCCTAACGCATCACCGTCACGGGGCGATGGTCCA
Organism: Sphingobium sp. B12D2B; assembly: GCF_025961775.1. Classification (NCBI taxonomy): domain Bacteria; kingdom Pseudomonadati; phylum Pseudomonadota; class Alphaproteobacteria; order Sphingomonadales; family Sphingobiaceae; genus Sphingobium; species Sphingobium sp. B12D2B. Next base: position 1,303,447 of record NZ_JAOQOH010000001.1, on the reverse strand, counting down.
CGCAAGTCGAGCCGCTAGCGGTGCGGCGAGGCAGAGGAAAGTGCCAAACGGCAAGCGCACGTTCCCGGAGAGCGCGTGCCCCTTCAGACGCAGGATGACAGCCCAGATCAGCCCTCCCATGCTGGCCAGCAGCAGCACGACCGGCAGCAGCTGCCAGCCGAGCCACGCCCCGATGGCGCCGAGTAGCTTGGCATCCCCCAAGCCCAGCCCATCGCGTCCGCGCAGGCGCCGGTAGCTCATGGCCAGCAGGAACAGGCCGATATAGCCGATGGCGGCGCCGATCATGCGATCCGCAAAAGGCGCGGGCACCAGCCAGTCGCCCAGCGTGAGGCCGAGCACGGCGAGCGGCAACGTCAAGGCATCGGGCAACCAGAAATGGCGTGCATCCAGCACCGCCAGCGCCAGCAAGATCCACAACGCCACCGCGACCAGCGCGGCAGCGGGCAGCGGTAGCAGCCAGGCGCAGACGCCGCCGATCATGGCTGCGCTCAGTTCCATGATAACATGCGCCGGATCGATCCGGGCCCCGCAGGTCCGGCATCGCCCGCGCGTCCGCAAGGCGCTGAGCAGTGGAATGAGGTCGATCGCGCCCAATGTCCGCCCACAGGCATCGCAGGCGGAGCGCCCGCGCATCACCGATTCGCTACGCGGCCAGCGGGTCACGACGGCGCCGAGAAAACTGCCGGCGATCAGGCCAAGGCCGCAGCCCAGCGCCACGCGCAACAGATCGGCCCCCAGCATCGCTTGGTCAGAACCGGCCGACGGTTCGCAGCACCTGCTCGCCATTGACTGCCTGAAAGCCGTTGGCGCCCAGCGCCGCACCGATCAGCGGATCGGTTGTGCGCATGCGCATCGTTGCCTCATAGCTGCCGTCCTGCTTGATCCGCACGAACAGTTGCTCCTGACCGGACTGGCTGACCAGCGGCAGTTCCACCGCATCGCCTGCGCAGCGCACCGCGCCGGCAAGGCCATTGGCGAGGCCCAGCCCGCTCATGATCGCCGGCACGCGCGCGCGCACCCGCCCTTCCGCCTTGGTGCACATGCCGCCGGAGAAGTGGACGGTCATATCCTCGAACTCGACCCGGCTCACCGGCAGCGGCGCCAGCGGTGCGCCGAGCGCGACCGATCCGGTCACATCGTCCACACCGCGCCGGTTGAGCCCCAGCGTGAAGGCCCCGCTGATATCATCGCGGTCGCCCATCCGCCGCACGATGTCGATGCGCACGCGGCCCACGAACAACTGGATCGGGCTCAGGAACACATCCACGGTGCCCAGCTGGACCCCACGGATTTGCAGCTCCTCGGCGCCTCCCCACCAGATGGGCCCGCGCAGGGATCGGGCGGCGACGCCCATATCCTTGAGGCCGAACAGCGCGAAGGCGGCATAAAGCGGCCATGTCACCAGCAGCGTGATCAGGAAGATCACGCCGAGCATGATGCGCGCCCGCGTCGTCTGGACCATCGCCATCATGGCTGCGTCTCCTGGAACACGGCCTGTACGGAGACGGTGCCTTCTGCCGCGCCGGGGACGATGCTGATCGTCTGGACCGCAACCCCGTCTGCCTCCAGCCGCGCGATCCATTGCAGCAACGGCCCGACGCGTGCCGAGGCGATGTTCACGGACATACGGCCTTGCCCCTGCTGGTCGGCGCGATCGAGCGTGAAGCCCGCTTCCGCTGCTGTCTGGCCGATGCGTTGATCGACTGCGAGGCGCTCGCCCTGGACACGCTTTTGCGGCTTCTGGCGCAATTCCGCGACCATGGCCCGCACCGACGCATAGCGATCCAGTGCGGCGCCCTGCCGCTCCCAGCCGGCTGCCAGGCCATCATTGACCGGGCGCCAGACGCCCAGCCACAGGAAGATCAGCAACGCCACGATGCCCAGCCCCGCCATGAAGCGACGCTCGGCCAGGCTGTGATTGGCCCACCAGGTCCGCAGCCCCTGCATCAGCGCACCACCGTGATATCGGCGACGATCCGCGCGCCGCGCTGCTGCACGGCGTTGGCGCTGATCCGCCAGCCGGCCTCCTGAATGGCGATCAGCACCTCATTGATCTCCTCGGCCTGATTGGCGGACAGTTGCACCCGCAGCGCGCCATCGCTGCCCTGATTGATGCTGGTGAGCGTGACATTGGCATTCACCTGCATGGCGCTCATCAGCCCGGCGACAGTGCCGGTGAACCCGCCGCGCCCGCCCCGCGCGCCGAGCAAGGCGGTCACGCGCGCCTCTGCACCGGCCGCATCGGACACCGCCGGATCGACACTTTGCGCGATGGCCACAGTCTGCGCGTCCAGTCGGGAGGCCTCCGCATTCAGCCGAACGATGGTGATGAGCGAGACGATGAGGCTGGCCAGCAGAATGAGCCCGAGCATGATAGCCATGCGCCGCCAGCGATCCTTGCCGAACAAGGCCGGCGCGCGGCGAGCAAAGGCGCCCTGCCGCAGGTCGAGCGGTGGCGTCGCCAGCGCCAGCAACAGCGCCTCATCGACATTGTCGGGCGGCAAACGAGTTAGCGAGGCCTCGCCGATGATGAGCGGCGCATGCGGCTCGCTGCCATCGAACGCGCTGTCACGCCCGCGCACCACATCCGCGCCGCCAATGGGCGCATGGACGAAGCCGTCCTCGGGCGCCGGCAGCAGCAATGCGGAAGGGACGAGACTTGCCTGCGCGATGCCATGCTCTGCTGCCCAGTCCACCCAATGCGTCATGGCGCTGCGGCTGGTGACGGCGACCACATGCGGCGCATCGGGATCGTCATTGGCGGCAACGGCAGCGTGAAGCTGGTCGCCATCGCCAATGCTCGCCTCCAGCGCCATCAGCCGCGCGGCGGCGGCGCCTTGCTTTGGCGTCATGCCGGGGCAGGCGATGAAGTGGAGCGTCGTCACATGCGGCGGGAGCACCAGCATGGCGTGGCCGACGGCGGGCTCGGTCTCGTTCGCCTGTTCGGGCGGAAACCATTCGGTGCCGCGTCCGCGCCGCACGATCTGCTCGTCCGCCACCCGATACCAGACCGGGGGCGTGTCGCTCTCGCGCGGCAGAACAATGACATAATCGTGCTTCAACTCTCGTCACCCCATTGGCGGCGCATCAGCCGGGCCGGCTGCGTCTCCGCATCGATCAGCACAATCTCACTCACCTGGTCTCCCCCGAGATCCGCCCGCAACGTCGCTTCGAACCAGCGCGTCTTGGCCACGGTCTGGTTCTTCACATCCTCGGGCAACGCAAGCCTGACAAGCTGCGGGAGAGACCAGAAGGCGTTCACGCTGCCATACCCATCCGCAGGGCGCTGCGCCAGCACCTGCCGCGCCTGTTCGAGCCCGAGACCGTCCGGCGCGAGCATGGCCAGCAGCACGGCCTGCCCCGGCAGCAGCGTATTGATGTTGATCGGCGAGAGCCGCGTCGTCGGCAAGGCGCAGACCCACGGGCGGATGCGCTGATAGACCTGCGGCGTCATGGCATTGACCATCAGCAGCTCGCTCGGATCGGCCATCAATGTGTTGGCCGCGCGATAGGGCGGATCGAACCCCGCATAATAATTGTCCTCCGCGCCGCCATTGCCCGGCTCTGAATCGCTGTCGATCCAGTCGGCGGCGGAAATCGCGATTTGCGTGGCGGCATTCTGATCCACGCCGAGCAAACGCATCAGTGCCGCGAACTGAGCGATGCCGACCGGCCGGGCAGCGAGTTGCATGGTGGAGGTATCCCCCTCTACCCCACCTGCCGGTTCCGGCCCCACGACCAGGCTGTTGAGATTGAAGCAGTTGCCGCGATCGACCAGTTGCACGGTCACCGCGCCGCCGGGCACGGAGATGGTCTGGTCGCGGCCCAGCCAGCCGCCCTGCAGGGTCGTGCGATCCGCATTCACCGCCACAAGGTCGCTCACCAGATTGGCCACCATCTGCTCGCCGGTCAGCAGATAGGCGCGGCCCTGATCGGCCGAGACGATGTTGCGGGTCATCCGGCTCGCCAATGTGAGCCGATCCAGCGCGACCGCCGTCACGACCGAAAGAATGGCCACGAGCAGCAGCACCGTGAGCAGCGCAGCGCCCCGCTCACGCGCGGGTATTGCCGCGCTGGCATGAAGGGGGTCAGGGCGCACTGGCAGCCTCCGCCCCTTCAGCCGGCGGCTGATACATGGCCGTGCCGACCGGGAAACGCAGCGTCACCGGCGCGGCGCCCCGGCGCTCCACGGTTATTTCGACGACGGTCGGCAGTTCGGTCGGCCGGGCGGGCGCCCAGCGGTCCTGCCAGGCGCCGTTGCGGGCCCGGTAACGCAGGCTGAGCGCGGTCACATTCTCGAACAGCACGGATGGGGCCGGCGGCTGCGCGCCATCGAGCGCCGGGTAGCCGATGCGTTCCAGCCGCCCGTCCCGCCACCAATATTCGATCTTCTGCAAGGTCGGTCGGCGCAATGTGGCAGGATTGCTCCAGCCCGCGCGCACGAACTGGATCAGCGGCTCCTCGCTCTGCACGGCGCGGCCGAAAAAAGCCGGCGCGAACGTTCCGGCCTCCGTCCGGCTGATCCGCGTCACAGCCTGCGAGAGATCGGCATCCAGCAGGGACACGCCACGCTGCACATCGGCCAGCGCATCGAGATTGCGGCTGATTGCAGCCTGTCCGTCCACGCTGGTGCGCAACAGCACGACACCGGCCGTCGCGAGCATGGCGAAGATCATCACCGCCACCAGCAGCTCGATGAGGGTAAAGCCATCCTCGCCCGCATGGGCATGGCCAATAGCGCGCGCGTCAGTCACCGCTGGTCACCTTGCCATCCAGCGTCATGCGCACCGGCAGTTTCTGCCCGTCACGCTCCAGCGCAAAATCAAGCGGCTGATCGGCCTGCCCGACGCTGTCGAACATCACCCGCAGGCGCGTCTGCTGGCCGAGCGCGGCGCGGGTCTCGCCGGACCAGTCATGCGCGGCCAGCGGTCCTTCCGTGATCGGCTCCCACTGCCCCTGCGCCCGCCGCTCGAAACCATAAGCGGTGGTGGAGACCCACAGGGCGACCGGGCTTCCGGCAATGATGGCGCTGTCCCGCGCGGCATGCACACGGCCGGCAAAGCGGTCGACATCGCCCGAAACCCGCCCGCGCGGATCGGCCATGGTCAGGACGACCGCGCCCGAGATCAGCCCGATGATCGCGATGACGACCATCAGCTCGACCAGCGTAAAGCCAGCCGTGCCGCGCCTCACAGGAGATGCTGGTGCCCGCCGCATCATTGCGCCGGTCGCCCGAAGGTGAGCACGGCGGGCGACTGGCCCGGCCCGGCATCCACGCGCACCGTCACAATGAGCAAGCGCCCGTCTTCGCCCTTGGCGACCCGCTGGATCCACGGCCATTTGCGGCCGCCATTCTCGGCCACGCCGTTGCTGGCGCCCAGCGCTGGCGGCTGCGGATCGGTCATTCGTTCGATCATGAGGTTGCGCGCGACGATCTGCGCCATGGTCCGGCTGTTGAGATCGACCGAGGTCCGCGCCGAGACGCCCTGCAGACGCACCAGCGCCAGAGCGGCGAGGCTGAAGATAGCGAGGGCGACCAGCATTTCCAGCAAGGTGAAGCCGGCGGATGCGCACGCGCGGCGCGACATGGGCAAGCCCTGCCGATGACCGGGCGTGCCCCGCCTCATGCCTCAATATCCCTGACGGACCGGCGCCGGTGCGCTGCCCTTAAAGATCGCTCGAATAGATGTCGGCATTCTCGCCCTCGCCTCCTGTCTGGCCATCAGCGCCCAGCGAATAGACGTCGAAGGCGCCATGGCGGCCGGGCGCGGCATATTGATAAGGCTTGCCCCACGGGTCGTTCGGCAGCTTCTTGACATATCCGCCGACGCGATAGCGCTCCGGCTGGGCAAGGCCCGGCGGCGGCGCGGTCAGCGCGTTCAGGCCATCGCTGGTGCTGGGATAAGTGAGATTATCCAGCCGATATTGCTCCAGGGCGGATTCAATGACGGAAATATCCGCTTTCGCCTTGGCGACGTTGCTGGTGCCGAGCGCACCGAATACGTTGATCGCCACGATGGTGCCGAGCAGGCCGATGATGACGATCACCACCAGCAGCTCAATGAGCGTGAAGCCCTGCTCGCTCGGCCGCTGCGGCCCCCGCAGGGCAGGCCCGAAGGATCGCGACCGCCGTGCCTTGCGGCGAAGGGAGGAGGCAAGAAAACGCGCGAACTTCATGAGTCAGACTCCGGCACCGGTGAGATTCTGCAATTGCATGATGGGCAGCAGAATCGAGAGGATGATGATCGCCACGATACCACCCATCAGGATGATGATCAGCGGCTCCAGCATGGAGAGCGCCGCAGCGGTGAAGCTGTCGAACTCGCGCTCCAGATATTCGGCGGCGCGCTCCAGCATCAGGTCGAGCTGGCCGGCGCTTTCGCCGCTGGCCGCGAGATAGACGAGCAGCGGCGGGAACACATCGGCGCGACGCATCGCAGCGGAAAGACTGCCGCCGCCGCGCACCGACTCCACGATCTCGCTCGTCGCAGCCCGCAACACGCGGTTGTGGATGGTCGGCACGGTGAGCGAGAGGCCTTCCATCACCGGCAGGCGGCTCTGCACCATCGTTGCCAGCGTGCGGGCCATGCGCGCGGCGTGCAGATCGCGCAGCAGCCGGCCGACGAACGGCACGCCAAGCAGCATCGCGTCGGCACGCAGGCGCACATCCTCATTCTTGAGCGCCCGCCAGCCGATCAGACCGAGCGCGACCAACAGGATGAGGATCGCCCACCACCAGCTCGCCAGCATGTTCGAGATGCCCATCACGACGCGGGTGAGCAGCGGCAGTTGCTGGCCCAGCGTATCGAACTGCTCGACCACCAGCGGCACCACGAAGATCATCAGCGAGATGATGACGATCACCGCGAACGCCGCGAGAACGGTGGGATAAGCCAGCGCCGTCAACAGCTTGGAACGCATCACGGCTTGCCGTTCCAGCAAGACCGCCAGCCGCTCGGTGAGCATGGGCAGGCTGCCGGACCGCTCGCCCGCCGCGATCATCGCGCGATAGAGGCCGGGGAAGCTGCGCGGGTCCATCCCCATCGCCTCTCCCAGCGTGCGCCCCTCGACCACGCCCTGATGGACTCGCGAGACGATCTCCCGGACATGCGGCTTCTCGCTCTGCCGGGTGATCGTACGCAGCGCTTCTTCCAGCGGCGAGACCTGCGCCAGCGTGGAGAGTTGGCGCGTGAACAAGGTGAGATCCTTATTGGAGAGCCGATTGCGCTCGAAGCTGAGCAGGCTGCGCGCCGGCCGGGCCTTGCCTTCGGCCTTGGTACCCGAGGAACCCCGCCCCTCGCCGATGCGCACCACGAACAGCTTCTTCGCCGCCAGCGCGCTGCGTGCATCGGTGGCGGTTTCCGCGCGGATCAGCCCGCGCTTTTCCCGCCCGGCGCCGTCGATGACGACATAGTCGAACTCAGGCATGGCCGTTCTCAGGCATCACGACTTCAGGCATCGACCGCTTCGTGCCGCGAGATGCGGATCGCCTCTTCCGCGCTCGTCTCGCCGCTCAGCACCAGCGCCCGCGCGGCGGAAATCAGATTGGGGGCATTGAGATAGGCGTGGCGGGCAATGCGCGATTCATCGCCGCCCTCGTTGATCATCCGGCGGATCGTCTCATCCACGCGAATGGCCTCGAACACGCCGATCCGGCCCTTATAGCCGCTATTGCCGCACTGGTCGCAGCCGCGTGGGCGATAGATCAGCGTGCCCTCATCGATGCCGAGCAGCGCGCTGACGGACTTGTCCGCTGGCACCTGCTCGCGACAATGCGGGCACAGCCGCCGCACCAGCCGCTGGGCAATGACCGCGCGCAGCGTTGAGGCGAGCAGGAATGGCTCCACCTTCATGTCGCGCATCCGGGTGATGGCGCCGACGGCATCATTGGTGTGGACGGTCGAGAGCACGAGGTGACCGGTGAGCGAGGCCTGCACGGCGATTTCCGCCGTCTCCCGGTCGCGAATTTCGCCGACCATCACCACATCGGGGTCCTGGCGCAGAATGGCGCGCAGACCGGCGGCGAAGGTGAGACCGACCTTGGCATTGACCTGAGTCTGGCCGACACCCTCGATGGCATATTCCACCGGGTCTTCCACCGTCAGGATATTGCGGCTGCCATCGTTCAACTGACGCAGGCCGGCATAGAGCGTGGTCGTCTTGCCGCTGCCGGTCGGGCCGGTGACGAGAATGATGCCGTTCGGCTCCTCCAGCGCGCGACGGAAGACGCCATCGGCCGTGCCGGTCAGCCCGAGCACATCGAGCGAAATGCCGGCGTTCTCCTTGTCGAGGATACGCATGACCACCCGCTCGCCCGCCCGGCTGGGCAGCGTCGAAACGCGCACGTCCAGCAGCTTGCCGCCCAGCGTGAGGCCGATGCGGCCATCCTGCGGCACGCGGCGCTCGGCAATGTCCAGCCGCGCCATCACCTTGATGCGGCTGACGACGACCGGCGCGACATGCGGCGGCATCCGCAGCGTCTCGGTCAGCACGCCATCCATGCGCATCCGCACGACGAGGCCGGTCTCGTAAGGCTCGATATGGATATCGCTGACGCCCTGCCGGGCCGCTTCGGCGAGAATGCCGTTGATGAGGCGGATCGCCGGGGCATCGTCGCCGCTGTCGAGCAGATCCTCGGCGGTCGGCAGGTCGCCGGCGATGAAATCGAGATCGTCCCCGCCCATGGCGAGCGAGCCGGCCATCGCCGCCGCCGAGCCTTCCATCGCGTAATGGTTGGAGAGATGCTTGTCGAAATCCTGCTGGCTGACGATCGAGACATCGAAGCTGCGGGCAAGATGCCGGCGCACCTCCACCAGCACGCGCGGATCGGCGCCCTCCCGTATCGCGACGGCAAGGCGGGGCTGCGCGGCATCCGCCTCGGCCTTGTCCGCCACCAGCACCACGCCATGCTTGCGTGCGAAGGCATAGGGAATATCGACCGGCAATGTCTCGTGAACCAGCGGCGCGGGTTCGTCAGATGCCTGCACCGGCGGCATCAGTTCAGCCGGCACCGGCAGGGGCGCGCCTTCGGCCTGAGCGGGGCGCTCGGGCTCGCTCATGGCACGTCCGTCGTCTTGACCGCGCCCGGCCGCACGACCTGCTGGGAGCGCACCTCCTGCCCGGTCGCGATCCGCCCGTCGACCACCTGATCGCCAGGCTTCGGCTCGGCGACCGGCGGCGTCGTCCCCAGATATTCGCGCACCAGCTGATCGATGGACGGCTCGACATCCGGGTTGGCGAGCATCTGCTGGCCGCGAATATAGCCATAGCGCTGGGCGGTCATCTTGCGCGCATCGGCGCGGCTGCCGAGAATCGTCGGGCGGATGAAGACCATCAGGTTGGTCTTGGCCTTCGCCCGGCTGCGCGACTTAAACAGCTCACCGATCAGGGGAATGTCCCCCAACAGCGGGATCTTCTCGATCGTCCGGCGCTCATTCTCGTCGAGCAGGCCGCCAATGGCGAGGATGTCGCCATTATCGACCAGCACCGTCGTTTCGAACTCACGCTTGTTGATGATGAGATCGCTGCTGTTATTGGAGACCGGCCCGGCGACGCTGCTGACCTCCTGCTTGATGAACAGCTTGATCGTCCCTTCCGAGCTGATCTGCGGCGTCACGTCGAGCATGATGCCGACATTCTGCCGCTGCACGGTGCGGAACTTGTTATCGAAATTGGGGCTGAGCGCCTCGCCCGTCGCAACCGGCACTTCCTGCCCGACGAGCATCTTGGCCTGCTGGTTGTCGAGCGTGGTGATGTGCGGCGTCGAGAGGATGTTGCTCTCGGTATCCGACTGGACGGCGTTGATGATCGCGCCGAACACGCCGTTGCTGCCCAGTTCCGTCGCGATGCCGCCAAAGCCGCCGCGCGCCGCTGCCAGCGAATCGACGGCCGCGCTCTGCAGCTGATTGGCAAGGCCGCTATTCTCGGTCGTCGTGGTCGTGGTGCGCGTGCCGTCGGGCGCCACCACCACCGTCTCCGTCTGGCTCAGATTTCGGGCGGCAAGCGCGCCGGCCAGCGTCAGGATGTTCGGGCTGGCATTGGAATAGTTCGTCGCGGCAAAGCCGGTCGACGTGCTGCCGACAAGGAACTGCACGCCGAGCTGCCGCGCGGCATTGTCGCCGATTTCGACGATGATCGCCTCGACCAGCACCTGATCGCGACGGGTATCTAGCTGGCGGATCACTTCTCCGAGCATCCGCTGCGTGTCGCCATTGGCGGCGACGATCACGGCATTGGCGCCCTCATAGCGCGTCACGACGGCGGGGCCGCGCCCGATGCCGCCCCCGCTCGAACTGCTCGCCGGTGTGGCGGCGGGGGCCACCGGTGCGCTGCCTGCGCCGGCGGGCGCGCCGGGCGCATTCGTGGCAGCCGGCGTCTCCGACACCACCCCGGCCTGACCCAGCAGTTGCTGCAGCACCGGCAGCATCTTGTCCGCATCGGCATGCTGGAGCCAATAGACGCGAATTTCCGTGCCCGACGCGGCGCGCGAATCGATATCCCGCACCATCGCGGCGAGGCGCTGCACGGTCGTCGCGTCACCGCGCAAGCCGATGCTGTTGGAACTGTCGATCGCGACGATGCTGGCGCGGGAGGGCGCGCCCTCCTCTCCGGCAAGCAGACCTTGCAGCGAGGTGGCGATCTCTCGCGCGCCGGCATTTTTCAGCGTGATGAGCTGCGTGGTCGATCCATCCGTATCCACCTGCGCGAGCACCTGGCGGATGCGCCGGATATTATCGGCATAATCCGCGACCACAATGGAACGACCGGAGCGGTTGGCGGTGATCGACCCATCGCGGCTCACTAGCGGGCGGAGCGTTTCCAGCGCCGATTGCGCGTCGATGGAGCGCAGGCGGATGACTTCCGTCACGAACTGGTTGCTGTTGGCAGCCCGGCCCACCTGCCCCGGCTGGCCCGCCGCGCCCTCGACCGGCTGGATGCGGAAGGCGCCGCCCGCCGCTGGCACGGCGACCAGCCCGTTGGCGCGCAGCGTCGAGAGGAAGATCTCGAAATATTCCGAGCGCGACAGCGGCCGATCCGTCACGACCGAAACCTTGCCCTGCACCCGATTGTCGATGATGAAGGTGCGCCCGGTCACCCGCGCCGCATCCTGAATGAAGGCGCGCACATCGGCATCCCGCACATTCAGCGTCAACTGGCCGACCGCCGGCACGGCGAGCAGCAGCGCGATCATGGCGCTGCCGGCGAAACGGCGGAATTTGGGAAGCAGGGTCATTGGCGTTCCGGGAGATTGAGTGAGATGGGCACGGTGGAGGCACCGCGCTCGACCATGAGGGACAGGCGCGCGCCGGGCCGGAGCGCCGCCTGCAACTGGGCGATGTCGCCCATGGACGTCACGGGCCGCCCGTTGATCTGCACGATGATGTCGCCGGGCCGGAAGCCGACCTGTGACAGTGCGCCGCTATCGCTGCCGGCGTTGAGGACGATGCCGGTAACTTTCCCGTCCTGATTGCGCGGCGCCATGTTGACCGCCTTCATCACCGAATCGGGCGTCAACGCCGCGGCAGGCGCCTGTGGGCCGGCGCCGGTCGTCATCTCCGGCGGCATGGCAGGGCCGCCCTCGGCCGGCGGCGCGGGCACCACGGGCGCGTCGCCACCGGACTGATCGATGTAAAGCGTCTCGCCGACACCGCCGCGCTCGATGACGACATGATCGAACTGCACGGCCTTGAGGATGATGCCCGGGGCGATCTGATCGCCCACCGCATAGCTGGCCTGCTCGCCCGCTTCATTGGCGATGATCGCCGAACCCTGGCCCGACGCCTCGTTGAGACGGATGCCGAACAGGCGGAACGGCAGGGACGTGACTTGCTGCACGCCACCGCCCGCGCTCGCGCCGTTACGGAAGAACGGATCGAAGCCGGCGAACAGGGCGCTCCGCGCATCGGCGGAGACGAGCACGGGCTCGCGCGCGCGCCAGTCGCCGAACAGGCCAACCGGCGTGCCGAGCGCCCAGAGCAGCCGGGCGATCTGAATGATGAGGACGACGAGCAGCACCGCCTCGATCCATTGACCGAGGCTGGAAGAACCGGCGGGCCGGCCCTGTCGCGCGCGCCGAATGAGATCGGTCCACCGCATCCTAGATTTGATGCCCTCCAGCAAAGCAAGCGCTGCCTATGCGTGGTGTATGACTGATCCGTTTCACCATGGTTACCAAAAAATGACAACCGGCGCTAAGATGCGCCGAATGGCCGGTCGGACGCCGTCTACCCCGCAAAAATAATCGCCGTGGAGCGGTTGATCCGGCTCCGCTCCCGTTGCTAGACGCACCGCTAAGCCATGTCGATGCTCGACGCACCTCTTCTTGCCGGTCAGCCGGGCATTCAGCGCCTCCCCCGGCGCGACCTCACGCTGTTCGTGAAGAAGGGTTTTCTCGATTCGGACGAATGCGCCGGGCTGATCGATCGCATAGAAGCCAACCGCCGGCCCTCCACCATCGCCGATGATCTCGGCTATGAAGCCTTCCGCACCAGCGAGACCTGCGATCTGGAGGATAGCGACCCCTTCGTCGCCGCGATCAACGCCAAGCTCGCGGCCTATAGCGGCATCGATCCCGCGCAGGGCGAGCAGCTGCAGGGGCAGCGCTACGCCGTGGGTCAGGAATTCAAGGCGCATACCGATTATTTCGAGCCGGGCGGCTTGGATTTTGAGCGCTATTGCGGTCGCTCGGGCAACCGCACCTGGACGTTGATGGTCTACCTCAACCAGCCCGCCGCCGGCGGCGCCACGCGCTTCACCCAGGTCGACAAGATGATCCAGCCGGAAACCGGCAAGCTGGTCGCCTGGAACAATCGCCTGCCGGACGGGACGATGAACCCGGCCACCATCCATCACGGCATGAAGGTGCGCTCGGGCGTGAAGTACATCATCACGAAATGGTATCGCGAGCGCATCTGGGCGGGGTAAGCCAAGAAGTCGCGATGGCCAGAATGTTCGACACAATGAAAGCGCCCGACCTACCCTTGGCCGGGCGCTTTTCTGACTCTTGAGTGCGGCTTCTCGCAGTCGATCAGAACTTCAATGATGCTGAGAGACTGAAGGTCGTGCCAATATTGTAGAAATTATAGTAGACGCGCCGGTCGCCCAATTCCTGATATTCGCGATACTTGTTGTACAGGATGTTGCGGACCTCTGCCTTGAGGTCAACCTCGCGGCTTCCGATCAACACGCCCTCTCTCCAGACGAAGTCCAAATTAAAGCCAGGATGCTCAAACACATCCGGCTGATCGCCAGACACGCCCCGGCTGGTCACCCGCTGGCTGGCGTAGGAGAGGATGAATGTCTGTTGCGACAACCGGTCCGTATTCTCCATGCCGAGCTGGAAATTGACGATGTGATCGGACTGTCCGGTCAGCGAGGAACCGTCCTTGAAATAGGCAGTTGCAGCAGTCACGACGCCGTTGGCCCCAATGGTGGTATCGCCGCTCGCAACCTTCAGCTTGGACTTGGTGTAAGTGTAGTTCGCAATCGTCACCAGACGGCGGGCCGCGAACATATCGCCAGCAAACCAGTCGGACATGTTGAAATATTTCTGCACGTCAACTTCAACACCGTACAGACTTGCCTTCGGCGCATTGGCGAAGAAAGTCGACGCGCTGTTTCCGGATGAGTCGAGCGATAGATACGCCTCGATCGGCCGATCGATCGTCTTGTAGAACCCGGCGACGGACAGCCGCTGGTCGCGATCGAAATACCATTCGTACCGGCCCTCGAAATTGGTCAGTTTACTGTCCGTGAGGAATGGATTGCCCGTATAGGTCCGGTTGGTTTCGGGGTCGAAATAAGGCTGAAGCACCAGCTCGCGGAACTGGGGCCGTGCGATGGTCTTGGAGGCATTGAAGCGCAGCTGCATGGCCGGCTGGAACTCCCAGGTCACCGTTCCGGCGGGCAGCCAGTAGTCATTCTTCAGGGCAGTGCGGAACACCGAAGCGTCCGAGAGGAAGACCTGAATACGCTGGGTGCGCTGGAACGCCCTTTCATAGCGGACGCCAGCATCGACGGTAAGGCCCGGTATCAACTGCCAGTTGATCTTGCCGTAACCGGCGTGATTCTTGAGGCGAGCGCTCCAAGCCGGGTTCGGCTCGACCTCGTTCGCTTCGATGCCATAGGGATTGATCGCACCACCCGGTCCGACGGCATTGATGACGCCCGGCGAAAACAGGATATCGGGCCGCAATAGCAGAACACCCGTCGGCGTTGAATTGTCAGCGTTCAACTGGAATTCGCGGCGGACGGTAGTACGGCGCGTCACCTGATAATAATAGCCAGCGCCCAGACTGATGTCCGGGGTAAGCTTGTAGGTGACGTCACCCCCTGCTGCCCACAAATCCTCATTGAGATCCGAGAAGGCAATACGTGGGCGATTACCCACATTGCCGGTCAGGCTGATCTGATAGAGGTTGCCGTAGGGATCCTCACTGTTACCCGTCCGAAAATACTCGAAACTCGTCTCGGCCGGCGCTTCGCGCTGAGAATTGGCGTAACTGGCACGCAGATCAACGCTGAGCCCATCGAACGGCTTGAACTCTCCGACCAACTGCGTGTCGATGAGCTGACGCTCGTACCAGGCGGTGTCCTGCACCTGGAATGTGGCCCCCTGGGACCGGGTGCCGATTCCGATGCGCGTGCTTTTCAGCGTATCGCGAATGTAGAGTGCGGTCGTCCGGATCTTGTTGTCGCCAAATTCCAGGCCAACGCCCAAAAGGCCGTTTGCGACGCTGCGATCCGTCGTCGTCACCCGCTCAAAATTCGAGTTCAGGAACCCAAGATCGTCCTGGCTCGAGAACTGCTGGATGGCGTCGCGGGTCTGCCACTTGTTGCTGAACCCGGCAGTGGCGATCAAGCCGAGCGCTGCGTCGCTGCCCAGCTCGAAGGACGTGCCGGCGGACAGGCTGCCCGAGAAGTTGGGCGGAATTGTGCCGTCGCGCTGTGCGATCGACAGGCTTGGCGTCACCAGCGACCCAGCGAGGGTTCTGTTCTGTTCATTGGTGATCTGACTAGTCGTGAGACCGGTCGCATAATAAGCCGCAAGGCCCGCCGGCGTGTTGCGCGTGCCATTGTCGAAGCCCGTCCAGTCGGTCTTCGACCCATAATAGGTGTAACCATTGATGCCGGTCGTTTCCGAATGAAAGCTGCCGCCGATCGTCGCGGTGAGGAAACTCTCCTGCGGCACCACGCTGGTGGTAAGATTGACCACACCGCCGCCAAACTCGCCGGGGAAGTTCACCGAATAGCTCTTCTGGACGAGCGAGGACGAGACGATGTTGGTGGGGAATAGATCGAGGGGAATTGAGCGCTTGAGAGGCTCGGGGCTGGGTAGCGGCAGGCCGTTGAGCAAAGCGAGCGAATAGCGGTCGCCAAGCCCGCGCACATACACAAAGCCATTGCCCACAACGCTCAGGCCCGTGACACGGCCCAACGCGCCGGCGATGTTGCCTTCGCCGGTCCGGGCGATGTCCGCTGTCGAAAGAACCAAGACAACGGCCGGCGCAGCCTGCTGAACATTCGCATTGCGACGGCCCGTGACAACAATATCCCCGCCTGGGATGGAAATGTCCGGAGCAGCCTGCTCCTGGCCGTCAGCAGCAGGAGCCGTATTGTCGCTTTCCTGAACCGCCTTGGCTTCCTGAGCGATCGCTGCAGGGGCAACGAACGCCGTGGATAGAAGCAGCAAGACCCCGAACTTGAGCGGCGTCGCCATGAAATATCCCCTAAATATAGTCGGTGTCACGGCGGGGTGCGACGATCAGCGCCGCACCCCGCTCAACGGTGAGGCTTCGGGCAACCGATCAGGTGGTCGGAAGCGAGCTGCAGTTCCGGTTCGTATTGCTCGTATCGTCGAACTGCGCGTAGCTGGAGTTGCAGGTCCAGCCCTTGTACCACGTGTCGTTCGCGTCCTTGACGGCGCCGACATAAGTCGTGCTGTCAAAGAAGTCGCGGAAGTCCGTGCTCAGGCCGGCGATCGTCTTAGGATCGGTTCCCGCGACTGCGTTTTCTGTGGTACCGTTGATGAACAGGCTAGTCAGCGACGATGTATAAGCGTCGTTATTGCCGTTGGACCCAGCACCAAAAGCCAGCGCCACGTCCGCAGCCGTATAGCGGGCGGCGTTCGAGTCAGAGCTCTTGTTGCCCAGGAATTTGGCGCTGTTGCACTGAAGCAGGACCGAATAGGCCTTGAGAGTGGCGCGATCCGCCGTCGAGCCTGACCCGTTCAGACGGATACATTCGTTATTCGGCGTCACCATGACGCCGTTGACCAGCGTCGTATCCGAGTTGCCGCGGAACAGCGACGAAGCCAGATCGTTGGCTTCGTTGTTGGTGCTGGATTGCGACTGAAGGGCTGTGAAGTTCGCAACGTACAGCTTCGAGCGCGGTGCGTCGGTCTCTTTGCCATCACTGTCGATCTCGAACAGTGCATCACCCTGGCCCGGACGCTGGATCAGCATGACATGCTGGAAAGCGCCTTGCGCACCCGTGTCCAGATCGAGGCTGTCGTCGTCGGCGCCGGTTGCGATATAGTGCTTGAACTTCACGACACCGCCGAAGAACTCAGCGCCATCGTCCGAACTGTTGTGCGATTGGATGTAATCTAGCTTGGTCCCGCTACCGATGCCTTCGGTCGTGAGCGCCTGCAGTTCGGTGTTTCCGCTGAGGATAAAGCCAGAGAAGCGAATCTGGACATATTTCATGGACCCCGCATTGTAGGTCGGGTCATTGCCGCCAAACCGCGCGGGGTTCACCGAACCCTCGGTGTTGCGCTCGCAATCGACGCCCACGGTGCCGAAGTTGCAGTCGGTGACCGGCGCGCGACCCATCAAGATCACGCCACCCCAGTGACCGATCGATGTGTCAGTTTCCTGACCGAGCACGTTGTCGCGGCTGGTGAAAATGATCGGTGACGTCTGCGTGCCCTCAGCGACCAACTTGTTACCCCGGTTGACCGCAAGGAAAGCCGCGCCCTGGCCCATGACGATCACGCCCGGCTGAATGGTCAGAGTAACGTTGGTATCTGCGATCAGTTGGCCCGACCCGTTAGCGACTGAGCTCTGCAGGCCCAGACCCGCAATCTCACTTGCGCGACAGCCGACCGTGGTACTTTCGCGGGGCGAGCCAGAACTTGGCGCGGAGAAACCGCCGTCGCAGCCGACATCCACGCGGCCGTTGTTGATGGCCGGGTTAAGATAATAAACGAGACCGGGAATCTTCTCCAACGTCAGGTTGCGGCTGATGACGCCGGGCAGCGAGCAGACGCGCCACGTTCCGGTCGGTCCGGAGATCGTACCCGAGTCAGTCAGCTGAGTGGGATTGTTGATCGTCGGACAGCCGAGCGCCGCGGTGACCGAGTTGGTCGGCGTCGGTGTAGGAGTCGGCGTGGGGGTGGGCGTTGGATTGTTGATCACGATACCGCCCGTACCCGGGGATGCGATCTCGCTCGCACCGCAACCGGCGAGCAGCGGCAGGGCCACGCCTGCCAGCATGAAGTTGATAGTCCGATTGATCAGTTTCATCGTCGTCTCCGCTGCCGGATGTTCCGGATTTCGATTGCAGGACGGCCAACGGGAGTAGCGACTCTGTGAAGTCCCCCTTGCGCCCTCGGCGCGGCAGCTAGGCGATGAGTGTGACAGCGGGATGCAATCCCCGCGTCATCCGCGTGACGGATTCATGTCAGTTTTATTGCAGGGGCTTGGGGCAGCGGCCCACCACATGGACGAGGCCGCGAACATCCGCCCAGCTTTCGGAAGCGGGAGGATGTACGGCATTGGAGCTGCCGGTGGCGGGCTCGCCGTACCCCTCAATAGAAAAAAGGTGCGCAAGACCTGCGTCCGCGCACCTTTTCGGGATGATGTCCGGCCGGAAGCCGGATCGGCCTCAATGCTGATCGAGGCGCGCCAGCAGGGTGCGGGCGACGGCGTGGCTCGAATAGCTGGCGCCATCGGCCAGATCGAGCTGCTCGGCGGGCAGCGACTGAACGCGCATCAGCGCCTCGCGCGCCTCGGCCTTGCGCTGCGTGCGCGCATAGACCGTCGCGATGTTGATGAGCCGCGCGGGATCCGCAGCATCGGTCATGCTGGCCGGCTGCAACAAGCGCTCGGCTTCGTCCAGATTTCCGGCAGAAATGGCGGTGGCGGCATAGCTGCCCGTGGCGCCGCCGGTCTGAGCGATCGCGCCTGTGCAGCCCAGTGCCGCGAGCGCGGCGCCTCCTGCAATCAAAATCTTGAAATTCATGACAATTCCTCTCGTATCTTTTGAAATCTGACCGAGAGTATTTCAGTTTTATGACTCGCTATCAATATTCTAACAAAAATTTTTAAATACACAAAATCATAAGGATAGTCATCATTTTTCGTATGTACGTACGAGAGGAGCATTTTGTCATAATTCTGTAATATTCATGGTTCTGGGCTTTGCAGCGACGCTTGGGCGCGAAACGCCAGAACCGCGCGAAGCAGCGCCCCAAAGAAGTCGGGTCTTCAAAAGCTGTGCGAGAAGGGCTGAGGTGGGGAGCTTCTGTTGCCCGGCGCTCCCCGTGCCGCTGGAATCCGATTCTGTTGCCCGGTTCGGTCCAACCGCGTTCTGTTAGGGTAATGTCAGGCCGTGAGGCCCTCAATTACGCTGCAAGAGCAAGTGCTTCGTTATCGTTGGCACTTATGGGTTTTGAGCCTTGAACGGGTTACTCAGCCCGGGCAAAAACAGCGTTTTTCAACACACGTCGATCCTAGTTCGGCCCCGTCAGGAACAGTTCTTCCTGAAAGGAAGAGCCACTTCTGGTGGAGCCGCCGGGTACCGCCCCCGGGTCCGCTGCGCCTATTACACGCCGCAGTTTATCGCCATAGCCGGACAAGCCGGCAGATCCTCATATAGGGATCAATTCGCGGTTGAGAAGCCCGCAGACGCAAACAGCCCGGCATAATCCCTCTGGACTATGCCGGGCCGGTGGAACCAAACGCTCAGCGAGCGCTCAGATCAATTGGCAACTCACTTGGCCGCGTCGACCGCGTCAGCCTTCTCGTCGCCCACGTTCCGCACGGCATCCGCACGATTTTCAAGACGATCCACGGCGTTTTCCGCGCGGTCTTCAGCAGCGCCGTTCATGTGGTCGCTCGCCTGCTCAAGCTGGTCAGCCTGGTTGTCAATCGCGTCCGCCCGGTTGTCATAGGCATCTTCGACGTTCTGCGCTTCCTTGGAATCGCATGCGGCCAGCGTCAGGGCTACGCCTGCAGCGGCAAGGATCATCATGGGTTTCACGCGTCTGTCTCCTGTTAGGTCCCGCCATCTGTCACGAGACTGCAAACAAAACCCCCGCAGCGACAAAGGTTCCCGGCTCGGCAACCTTTCGTTCACCCCAATGCGACGGACCGATCAGGGCTTCGCCTTCAGAACGTCGCGGATTTCCTTGAGAAGATCGACCTCGGAGGGGCCAGCGGGCGCTGCAACTTCCTCCGCTTTTTTCTTAACGAAGAAGCGGTTGGCCTGCCGCACGATCAGGAAAATGACGAACGCCAGAATGAAGAACTTGATCACCGCCGTGATGAACGAGCCATAAGCGAACACCGGCACCGCCGCAGCCTTCATGGCCTCCAGCGTGGGCTCCGTCCCGTCGGGGACGGCGGCCAGCGGAACGAAGTAGTTGGAGAAATCCAGGCCGCCGAGCAACGCGCCGATGATCGGCATGATGAGATCGTCCGTCACCGAACTGACGATGGCGCCGAAGGCTGCGCCGATGATGACGCCCACGGCGAGATCGAGGACATTGCCCCGTGCGATGAAGGCTTTGAATTCGGTCAGCATCGTGTTTCTCCCCTGCCGTCTGCGGGCTGCTGATGATGGATTTGGATGATGCGGGGCAGCTAAGCCCGTTGCGGGCGGGCAATCAACACCCTATTTAGCGTATCACTCAAGCGATACACCGCCTTATGAGGGGACAGACCGCCATGGCCACGCTTTCATCGCCATTCAAAGCACTGCGCATGTTTCTGCTGCTTGCCTTGCCGCTGGCGCTGGCGGCCTGCGGCATCAATTCGGTGCCCACCGCCGAGGAAAATGCCAAGGCCAAATGGGCTGACGTGCAGGCGGCTTATCAGCGCCGGGCCGATCTTATTCCCAATCTCGTCGCCGTCGCGCGCAATTCCGCGCAGATCGAGCGGGAGACGCTGGAAGGCGTGATCAGTGCCCGCGCCTCCGCGACGCAGGTGCAGGTCACCGCGGATCAACTGAGCGACCCGGCCAAGGTCCAAGCGTTTCAGGCCGCGCAGAACAATGTGAGCGGCGCCCTCTCCCGCCTGCTCGTCACCGTCGAGCGCTATCCCGACCTCAAGAGCCAGGAGCGCTTCGCGGACCTGATGACCCAGCTCGAGGGCACGGAAAACCGCATCAACATCTCGATCCGCGACTATAATCTCGCGGTGCAGGATTATAACACGCGCATCCGCACCTTCCCGGAGATGATCGGCGCCAAGCTGATCCATGGCGCCAAGCCGCTGACGCCCTTCGAGGCCAAGGCCGGTGCTGACACCACGCCGGATGTCGGCGCGATGTTCAACGGCAATTGACCCGGCCCCACCGCCCTGTCGCGCCGGCCATCGGGCCGGCGCTGATGCGCTTTATGCTGGTGCTGGTCGCGCTGCTCATGCTGCGGCCGGATGCTGCGCTTGCCCAGAGCTTTCCCGCGCTGACCGGGCGAGTGGTGGACGGCGCCGACATTCTCGACCCCGCCACAGAGGCAGCTCTCACCCAGCAATCCGAGACGTTGGAAAAAACCACCGGGCGCCAGCTGGTCGTGGCGACCGTGCCGGACCTCAATGGCTATGAGATCAGCGATTATGGCTATCGGCTTGGCCGCGCGTGGGGCATCGGCGAGAAGGATACCAACAGCGGAGTACTGCTGCTGGTCGCGCCGAACGAGCGTCGGCTGACCATTCAGGTCGGTTATGGTCTGGAGCCGATCCTGACCGATGCGCTATCCGGCCGCATCATCCGCGATGTCATCACGCCGCGCTTTCGCGACGGGGATTTTCCGGGCGGCATCAGCGCGGGCGTCGCCGAGATCGTGCGCATTCTCGAACTGCCGCCCGAAGAACAGCGCAAGCTTGCCTCGGCCGCGGCCGAGCAGGACAAGCGCCAGGCGGGGAAGGGCTTCGGGCCGGCGATTTTCCTCGCAATCTTCATATTGTTCTTCGTCGTGCTGCCCATTTTCGGGCGGTTGCGCGGCGGCCGGCGCTATCGCGGCGGCATCCACCCCATCATCATCTGGGGAGCAGAAGCGGCCATTCGCAGCGCGCTCAACAGTCGCGACAATGATGGCGGCGGCTGGGGTGGCGGCGGTGGCTGGGGCGGCGGTGGCGGCTTTTCCGGCGGTGGTGGCAGCTTCGGTGGCGGCGGCGCGAGCGGAGGCTGGTGATGGGCAGGCGGATTTCCATGAGCGAGGCCGATCACCGCATCGTCACCGATGCCGTGGCGAAGGCGGAACTGAAGACCGACGCGGAAATCGTGACCATCGTCGCGCGCCGGTCGGATGCCTATCATGATGTCGGGCTGCACTGGTCCTTGCTGTTCATGCTGCTGGTGCCGCTGATTGCTGCCGCCTTCCCCGCAGCTTATGAGCGTGCCTTGATCGGCCTGACCGGCGGCTGGCATCATGAGTTGCCGCGACACCTGCTCTACCTGCTGATGTTCGGGCAGATGTGCCTGCACTTCCTCGTGATGCGCTATCTGCTGGCGATCCCAGCGCTGCGGATGCTGGCGACGCCCGGCGCGACCAAATCGCGGCGGGTGCGGCGGCGCGCTCTGCTGCTGTTCCGTACTTCGGCCGAGGCGCGGACCCGCCGCCTTACGGGCATGTTGCTCTACCTCTCGCTGGATGAGCATCGCGCGGAAATCGTGGCAGACGAAGCCATCGCCTCGCGCGTGTCGCCGGAAGTCTGGGGCGAAGCAATGGCCGCGATGATCGACGAAGTGCGCGCCGGGCGCATCGCGCAAGGCATGGCGCTCGCCATCGAGAAGGCCGGCCTCATCCTCGCCGAACATTGCCCCAAAAGCGCCGACAATCCCAATGAGTTGCCGGATCGGCTGATCGAACTGTGAGCGACGCCACCCCTGAAGACGAGTTCCGCTTCCCCGAGGAAGCCATGTGGGAGGGCCGGTTCATTACCGCCAAGAGGCGCGGGCGGTGGGAATATGTCTCGCGCGCTCGCGGCATCCGCGCCGCCGTCATCATCGCCATGGATGAGGGCACGGACGGGCGCCATATTCTGCTGGTCGACCAGTTTCGCGTCCCCCTCGGGCGCCGATGTATCGAGCTGCCCGCCGGGCTGGTGGGCGACGAATCGGCTGGCGAAGAGCCGGGCCTCGCGGCCGCGCGGGAACTGGAGGAAGAAACCGGCTATCGCGCAGGCCGCATGGAGAATCTGGGCGAATATTGGAGCTCGCCCGGCATGGTCTCGGAAAGTTTCACCCTGTTCCGCGCCTTCGACCTTGAGAAAGTGGGCGATGGCGGCGGCGTGCCCGGCGAGGACATCCGCGTTCACCGCGTTTCGCTCGCCGGCTTCGCCGACTGGATCGCAGGCCGCCGCGCGGAAGGCTATGCAGTGGACGTAAAGCTGCTCACGCTGCTCGGCGGCGCGTTTCTTATGGCGGGAGAGTGATAGCAATGGGCGATCGGAAGATGGCGCCGAGCGGGGACAATCCAGAGGCCCGCAACATTGCGCTGCTGATCGATGCAGACAATTCTCGCCCTGACGACCTCGATGCCGTGCTGACCATCCTGGGCGACCTTGGAACGGTCAATGTTCGCCGCGCCTATGGAAACTGGTCGAAGCCCGCCCTCAAAGGCTGGGCGGGGCTCGTGCTTCAGCAGGCCATCGAGCCGCACCAGCAATTCGATCTCACCAAGGGCAAGAATGCCACGGACATGAAAATGACGATCGACGCCATGGACCTGCTCTATGGCGGCCGCGTCGATGGCTTCGGCATCATGTCCAGCGACAGCGATTTCATGCCCATCACCGTCCGAATCCGCCAGAACGGGTTGCCGGTTTATGGCTTTGGCAATGCCAAGGCTCCCGTCGGCTTTCAGAGGGCCTGCACCCGGTTTATCGACCTCGGCGCACTCGCCGCCAGTGAAGCCGACGAAGTGACGGTCGAGGCCAAGCCACCCATTGACGAGGAACTGGTGAAGCTGCTCGGAGATGCGTGGAAAGCATCCAAGCGCGATGAGCGCGGCTTTGCCCGCCTTTCTGAACTTGGGCAGCGGGCTGCCAATCGCTCGTCCTTCGATGCGCGCAGCTACGGCTTTTCCCGCCTTTCCGAGCTGATCGCCTCCTTGCCCAATTTCGTCACCGAGCAGCGCGAGGATGGCGCTGTTTTCGTGCGGCGCGTGCGCTGAATTTCCAACAGGCCAGAAGCTCGCTACACCCCGCCGCAATGTCACGAGTCGCCATCAAGATTTGCGGGGTCAAGACCGCCGAGGCTATCGATGCGGCCGTGCGTGGCGGCGCGAGCCATGTCGGCCTCAATTATTTCCCGCCCAGTCCGCGCTATCTCGCGCCTGATCGGGTGAGCCTCATCGCCGCGCGGGTGCCGGCCCATGTGAAGCGGGTGGGTGTTCTCGTCGATCCGAGCGATGATCTGATCGATACGCTCGTCGCTGCCGGCGGCATGGAGATTGCCCAGTTGCATGGACGAGAGACGCCGGAACGGGCTGCGGCCATCCGCCAGCGCACCGGGCTGGAGGTCTGGAAAGTCATCTCCGTGAAGACCGCCGGCGATCTCGCCACTGGTGCGGCTTATGCGGGCGCGGCCGACTTCCTGCTCTACGATGCCAAGACGCCGGACGGCGCGGCTCTGCCCGGCGGCATGGGCCTGCGCTTTGATTGGCGGCTGCTCGCCGGCCATCGCCCGCCGCTGCCTTGGGGCCTCTCGGGCGGGCTGGATGCGGAGAATGTCGCCGATGCCGTTCGCCTGACTGGCGCACCGCTGGTGGATGTCTCTTCCGGCATCGAGAGCGCGCCGGGCGTCAAGGATGTGGCCAAGATCGCTGACTTTTGCCGTGCGGCGCAGGCTGGCTGATTGGATCCCCCTGGGCGGTTCGCGGACGCTGTGCGGGATCGAATGCACGTGATTGCGGTTGAACTTTCATGCCGATGACGACCAACCCCGAATGGCTTCACCTTGCGCTCTACGCGGGCGGTGCGGCGCTGATCCTCATTCTGATCTTCAAAATCCCCTATGTGGGACGGGCTCTGCGCGCCCTGTTTTCGTTCGCCTTGCTGGCTTTTGCCTTGTTCGTGCTGTTCCAGCAGGCGCCATTCGACCCGTCCCTGTCGCGCTTCAGCAGCCGGCTCGGCGTCGACTCTCAGCAAGTCGTGGGCGACGAGGTGCGCATCCGGATGTCGCCCGACGGCCATTTCTGGGCGACGGCGCAAATCAACGGCATCGACCGGCGGATGCTCATCGATAGCGGCGCCACCGTCACAGCGCTGTCCACGGGGACGGCAGACCTGGCAGGCGTGCCCCGCGGGGCCAGCCTGCTGCCGGTCGTGCTCCAGACAGCGAACGGAACAGTGCAGGCGGAAACGGGCACCGTCGAGCGCCTCGCGATCGGCCCGCTGACGGCCCAAAATCTCAAGGTCGTGATCTCGCCCGCGCTGGGTGACATGGACGTGCTGGGGATGAACTTTCTCTCCCAACTGGCCTCCTGGCGCGTGGAGGAGCGAACCCTGATCCTCGTGCCCGCCCCGCCCGCCTGATGGATCAGGACCGAGGGCAAAACGGGCGCCGCTCGCGCGACTGCCCCAAAGGTCAGCCGCCGAATACGTCAATGCGGTGGACAACGCCGCGACCTTCTGCAAAGCGGTTGGGAATGATGACACTGCCTGCCATAGCCAGATGCATCGGGACACGATGGCGCTGATCGCTCGACCCTTTCGACGCGACCCGACCCCAGTGACCAAGAGAGACGCACAGTGACTGCTGCAACCACCCTCCCCAATTCCCGCCCCAATTCCTTGCGCGCCCTGCCCGACGAGCGCGGCCATTTCGGCCAGTTCGGCGGCCGTTACGTCGCCGAGACGCTGATGCCGCTTATCCTTGACCTGGAGCGCGAGTATCGCGCCGCCAAGGAAGACCCGGCTTTCGAAGCCGAGTTCAATGGCCTGATGACGCATTATGTCGGCCGCCCCTCGCCGCTCTACTTCGCGGAACGGCTGACCGCTTATTATCGCGAGCGCGCCAAGCCCGGTTTCGGCGCCAAGATCTATTTCAAGCGCGAAGAGCTCAATCACACTGGCGCGCACAAGATCAACAATTGCATCGGCCAGATCCTGCTCGCCATCCGCATGGGCAAGACGCGGATCATTGCCGAGACCGGCGCCGGCCAGCATGGCGTGGCGACGGCGACCGTTTGTGCCCGCTTTGGCCTGCCGTGCACCATCTTCATGGGCGCTAAGGACATCGAGCGGCAGCAGCCCAACGTCTTCCGCATGAAGCTGCTCGGCGCCGAAGTGCGCCCCGTCACCAGCGGATCGCAAAGCCTCAAGGATGCGATGAACGAAGCGCTGCGTGACTGGGTCGCGACGGTCGAGAACACCTTTTACATTATCGGCACTGCCGCAGGTCCGCATCCCTATCCCGAGCTGGTGCGCGACTTCCAGAGCGTGATCGGCAAGGAAACCCGCGAGCAGATGCTGGCTGCCGAAGGGCGCCTGCCCGACCTGCTGATCGCGGCCGTCGGTGGCGGTTCCAATGCAATCGGGATGTTCCACCCGTTCCTCGACGATCCCGATGTGGCGATGGTCGGCACCGAAGCGGCGGGTCACGGGATCGATACGGACAAGCACGCAGCCAGCCTCACCGGCGGCAAGCCCGGCATCCTCCATGGCAACAAGACCTATTTGCTGCAGGACGAGGACGGCCAGATCACCGAGGCGCATTCGATCTCGGCGGGCCTCGATTATCCAGGCATCGGCCCCGAGCATAGCTGGCTGCACGAGAGCGGCCGCGTGCGCTATGTGCCGGTGACCGATGTGCAGGCTCTGGACGCGTTCCAGCTCTGCTCGCAGCAGGAAGGCATCATCCCCGCCCTCGAAAGCGCTCACGCCCTCGCGGCGCTGGAGGCGGAGGCTACGGCGATGCCGCAGGACAAGCTGATCGTCGTCAACGTCTCCGGCCGCGGCGACAAGGACATCTTCACCGTCGCCCAGGCGCTGGGAGCGAAGATATGAACCGCCTCACCTCCACCTTCGCCCGCACCCGCTCGGAAGGGCGCGCCGCACTCGTGACCTTCGTCACGGGCGGCGATCCGACGCCTGCTGACACGGCCTCCGTGCTCGATGCGCTGGTCGCGGGCGGCGCGGATGTGATCGAGCTGGGGATGCCGTTCACTGATCCCATGGCGGACGGGCAGGCCATTCAGTCCGCCAATCTGCGCGCGCTGGCGGCGGGGATCAGCACGGCGAAGATCTTTGAGATCGCCGCCGCCTTCCGCGCTCGCCATCCTGACACGCCGCTCGTGCTGATGGGCTATGCCAACCCGATGACCGTGCGCGGCGCCGACTGGTTCGCCGCCGAATGCGCCAAGGCGGGCGTCGATGGCGTGATCTGTGTCGATATTCCGCCCGAGGAAGATGCCGAGCTTGGCCCGGCGCTGCGCGGCGCTGGCGTCTCGCTGATCCGCCTTGCGACGCCGACCACGGATGCCGCGCGTCTGCCGGCCGTGTTGGAGGGCGCCTCGGGCTTTCTCTATTATGTGTCTGTCGCCGGGATCACCGGCTTGCAGCAGGCCGCGCAAACCAGCATCGAGTCCGCTGTGGCCAAGCTCAAGGCCGCCACCGACCTGCCCGTCGCCGTGGGCTTCGGCGTGCGCACGCCCGAGCAGGCGGCCGCCATCGGCGCGGTGGCTGAAGGGGTGGTCGTCGGCTCGGCCATCGTCGAGCTGGTCGGAAAGCATGGCGCCCAGGCTGCCGGCCCGGTTCGAGACTTCGTGGCGACCCTGCGCGCCGCGCTCAATCAGAAGGAGAAAGCCGCATGAGCTGGCTGAACCGCGTTCGCAATGCCCTGCCCTTCATCGCCAAGAAGGCCGAGACACCGGACAATCTCTGGCACAAATGCACGAGCTGCGGCCAGATGATCTTCCAGAAGGAATGGGACGAGAATCTCTCGGTGTGCCCGCGTTGTGACCATCATGGCCGGATCGGCCCGCACACCCGCTTCGCGCATATTTTCGATGAGGGCACGATGCACATCCTGCCCGCACCGGTGGTCAAGGAAGACCCGCTCAAGTTCCGCGATTCCAAGCGCTACACCGATCGCTTGAAGGCCGCTCGCGCGCAGACCGGCGACCAGGATGCGCTGATCAATGCCTCCGGCCGGATCGAGGGCCAGCCGGCTGTTGTCGGCGTGCAGAACTTCGCCTTCATGGGCGGCTCGATGGGCACGGCGGTTGGCGCGGCCTTCGTCGCGGGCGTGCAGGAAGCCGTGCGCCAGTCCTGCCCTTATGTGATCTTTACCGCCGCTGGTGGCGCGCGGATGCAGGAGGGCATCCTCTCGCTGATGCAGATGCCCCGTGCCACCGTCGCCGTGCAGCAATTGCGCGCGGCTGGCCTGCCCTACATCGTGGTGCTGACCGACCCGACCACCGGGGGCGTCACCGCCAGCTATGCGATGCTGGGCGACGTGCAGATTGCCGAGCCCAATGCGCTGATCGCCTTCGCCGGTGCCCGCGTGATCGAGAACACCATCCGCGAGAAGCTGCCCGAGGGCTTTCAGCGGGCCGAATATCTGCTCGCGCACGGCATGATTGACATGGTGACGCATCGCAAGGAAATGAAGGCGACGCTGGCCAAGACGATCGGCTATCTGACGACGAAGCAAGCGGCATAAAACCACCGATTTCTGTCCCGTCCCCGCCTGTCTGAGGACTCGCCGACCTGCGCAGCAGGGCGAGTCTCCCGGCAAGCAGGCCGGCGGCACCTGACCCAGAGGCCTTGCGATGGCTGACCACGCCGTTTCCGATCACCCTGCCGTGCAGGCGCAACTCGATCGCCTGATGGCGCTTTCGCCCGGCCGTGACGTGCTGGGGCTGGAACGCATCAGCGAACTCGTCCGCCGGCTGGGTAACCCGCATCTGGAGATGCCGCCGGTCTTCCATGTCGCCGGCACCAACGGCAAGGGATCGACCTGCGCCTATCTGCGCGCGGCGCTGGAAGCCGACGGCAAGAGCGTCCATGTCTTCACTTCTCCCCATCTCGTGCGGTTCAACGAGCGCATTCGCCTTGCCGGCACGTTGATCGACGATGACACGCTGGCCCGCGCGCTGGAGCAGGTTCTCGACATCGGTGGCGATCTGAACGCCAGCTTCTTCGAGATTACCACCGCCGCAGCTTTCATGCTGTTCGCCACCGTGCCGGCGGATGCCTGCGTGATCGAGGTGGGCCTGGGCGGACGGCTGGACGCAACGAACGTCATTCAGGCGCCGGTCGCCTGCGGCATCGCCTCGCTGGCGATCGACCATGAGAGCTTCCTCCTCGCGCCGGACCATGACGTGCCGGAAGACCCGCTGAGCCGCATCGCCTTTGAGAAGGCCGGCATTGCCAAGGCCGGGGCGCCATTGGTCACCCAGCATTATCGCCCGGCGATGAACGCCACGATCGCGCGCGTGGCCGACAAGGCCGGTGCCGCGCATCTGCCGCGCGGGCGGAGCTGGGACATCGCCGAATATCAGGGCCAATTGCACTATCGCGACGAAGCCGGACGCATCGAATTGCCGATGCCTCGCCTCCACGGCGCTCATCAAATATCCAACATGGGCCTCGCCATTGCGATGCTCCGCCACCAGCAGGCCGTGCCATTGCCCGAGGCTGCGCTGCGCGCCGCGCCGCTCTGGGCGCACTGGCCCGCGCGCATGCAGCGTCTGGAAGGGGGCCCGCTCAATGCGATGCTGCCCGGGCGGACGCTGATGCTCGATGGCGGGCATAATCCCGATGCCGGCAAGGCGCTGGCCGACGCGCTGACGGAAAGCCATCTGGCCGATGAGGGCATCGACCTGATCATCGGCATGCTCTCGAACAAGGATGTCGCCGGCTTCCTCAAGCCGCTCCGCCCCTTGATCCGCTCGATCCGCTCGCTGCCGGTGCCCGGCCATGAGCATCACGGCCCGGAGGTCTTCGCGCAGGTCGCCCGCGCATGGGAAGTACCGCACCGCAGCTTCACCACGATCCAGGAGGCGCTGACGGATGTCGCCGCTGGGCCGCGACGCACCGTGCTGATGGCGGGCACGCTCTATCTGGCCGGGCAGGTGCTGGTCGCGAACAACCAGCCGCCGGTCTGAGGCGCGTCGCTAATCGTCCTGCGTGCTGGGCTGTCGCACGGACTCCACCACGAAGCCTTTCGTCCACATGATCCAGAGTAGGATCATGCCGGGGATCGCAGCCACGACGGTGAACGCCCAAAAACCGACCCAGCCCAACCCCTCGGCGAGATAGCCCGAAGGCGTCGAGAGCCATGTCCGGCCGACTGCCGCAAAGGATGAGAGCAAGGCAAACTGCGTCGCGGTATAGGCGAGGCTCGACAGGCCGGACAGGTAGGTGACGAACACCGTCAGGCCGATGCCGCTGGTGAAATTCTCCGTCCCCACCGCCAGCGCGAGCATCGGCGTCGAATGCCCGGCCACGGCCAGCGCGCAGAACAGCAGGTTGGAGAGCATCATCATCGCGCCGGAGACGAACAAAGCACGCCCCATGCCCAGCCGAGCGATGAACGGTGCGCCCAGCGCCGACCCGGCAATCAGGGCGGCAAAGCCGACGAACTTGTTGACGGTGACATATTCGGTGTCGGTAAAGCCCAGCTCCACGATCATCGGCGCCAGCATCACCTGCCCCATGGCATCGCCAATCTTGTAGATCAGCACGAAACCCAGGACGAGGAAGGCGCCGTGGCGGGAGAGGAACTCGCGGAATGGATTGACGATGGTCTCCTTGAGCCAGTCGCCCATCGCCAGCCCTTCGCGGACCGCGCGGTGCTCCACATAGCGCCCCGGCCCCGCCAGCAGCGCGCCAATCGCTGCCGGGAGCACGCAAAATGCAGTGATGCCATAGGCGACGGCCCAACCCAGCCCGGCGCCTTCAGTGGAGGCGAGGAAGATCGTCCCAGCGCCGGCCAGCAGATTGCCGGTGCGATAGCCGAACTGGTTCATCGCCGTACCGTGCGGCAGTTCCTGCTCGCTCAGGATTTCGATGCGATAGGCATCGATCACGATATCCTGCGTGGCGGAGAGGAAGGCGACGGCGATGGCCCAGAGCGCAAAGCGCGCCAGATCGGTCGCCGGATCGCTGGCGCCCAGTTGCCAGATCGCGCCAAACAGCAGCGCCTGGATGAAGAACAGCCACGCGCGCCGCTGCCCGAATAGGCGGGTGAGCACAGGCAGTGGCACCTTGTCGACCAGCGGCGCCCACAGGAATTTGAGCGTGTAGGGCGTCGTCAGGCCAATGGCGAAGCCGATCGTGGACTTGTCGATGCCAACCTTGGAGAGCCAGAAGGTCATGGTCGCCAGCAGCAGCGTCAGCGGAAAGCCGCTCGATATGCCGAGCAGGAACGCGACGAACGGCATGGGCCGCAAATAAGGACGGAAGCTTGGAACGAAGAAGCCGCTCGCCACGACTGCACCGACAATCACGGCGAATATGAGGGTCTGCGACATGCACACTCCGACTGCTTGGGCCTGAACGCGCAGTCTTAGAGCGCTATGCCGGAATTCAAAGCATCGTTTTTGCCGGCGCGCCTCAGCGCAGCCCTCAGTTGCGCTTGAAGAGCTTCAGCCCCGCCGGCAGCCGGCCCGGCGAACGCGCGCCTATCACCCGCTCGCACACGCCAATGGCACGGATAAGATCGCGCGGCAGAAACGGCTTGGAGAGGCATCCCAGCGCAATGTCCTGATCGCGCGCTTCCTCCGGGCAGGTGGCCGTCGCGAACAGCACGGCGATGCCGAGTTCGCGGGCATGGCGGGCCAACTCGACGCCCGAGCGGACACCGGCAAGCCGCACATCGGTCACCACCAGATCGACCGCGCCCTGTTCGAGGATGATCGCCGTCGCTTCCCGGAAGCGATCGACCGTCGCGACCACCTCATAGCCGGCCGTCTGGAGTGTGTGTTCTTCATCGAACGCGAGCAGCGGCTCATCCTCGACAATCAGGATGCGGCGTATTCGCTGCGTCTCCTTCGAGAAAAACATTGCCGCCTCATTCCCGTTGCGCCAAACCGCAGACCGAAAACGGATCGATCCCGGCGCACAAAAACGCTAGGTCGCGCGGCTGCGATTCGCCAGTGCAGCGATGACACAGCCGCCCCAAAAACGGACACAGATTTTGTCGAACACTCGTGGACCTTCCGGACCTCGCCGTCCCCAGCGCCCTGTAGCCGGTGCTACCGATCGTCGAGCCCAGCCGCCCAGAGCGCGCCGGGGCGCAGGCCGCGTCGCGCCGCAGGTGCGCCAGGCCGCCGATGATGGCACCGCGCGAGAGGGCGAGCGCATTGCCAAGCTGATGGCCCGCGCGGGCGTCGCCTCCCGCCGGGATGTCGAGCGGATGATCGCCGAAGGGCGCGTGGCGCTGAACGGCACGCTGGTGGAAACGCCCGCAACGCTGCTCAAGTCGCTGCGCGGCGTGACGGTGGATGGTGTGGCGGTGAAAGAACCCGCACCGGCCCGCATGTTCCTGTTCCACAAACCCGCAGGTCTCCTCACCACCGCCAAAGACCCCGCCGGGCGTCCGACCATTTATGATCGCCTGCCCGCCGACCTGCCGCGCGTGATGCCGGTCGGCCGGCTCGATCTCAACACGGAAGGTCTGCTGCTGCTCACCACCGATGGCGAGCTGAAGCGGCAGCTGGAATTGCCCTCGACCGGTGTCGAGCGCACCTATCGCGCGCGTGCCTTCGGGGAGATCAGCCAGGCCCAGCTTGAAGAACTGATCGAGGGCGTCGAGATTGAGGGGATGCGCTATGGCCGCATCGACGCCAATCTGGAGCGGCGGACCGGGCGCAATCAGTGGATTGAAATGACGCTGACCGAAGGCAAGAACCGCGAAGTGCGGCGCGTGCTCGAACATCTCGGCCTCAAGGTCAGCCGGCTGATCCGGACCCGCTACGGTCCCTTCGTGCTGGGAGATTCCGCGCCTGCTGAAGTGGCCGAGGTGCGGCAGGCCGATCTCATCAAATTCCGCAAGACGCTCAAATGAGGATCATCTCAGGACAATGGCGGGGCCGCCCGCTGGTGGCGCCAGTCGGCGAGGAGACGCGCCCGACAGCGGATCGCACACGCGAGACACTGTTTTCCATGCTCACCAGCCGGCTGGGCTCATTCGAAGGGCTTGCGGTGGGCGATTTCTTTGCCGGCTCCGGCGCGCTTGGCTTTGAGGCGCTCTCTCGGGGGGCAGCGACATGCCTGTTCGTCGAGCGCGACCGGGCTGCGATCGCTGCCCTGCGTAAAAATGCCGAAAAGCTGGGAC
Source organism: Sphingobium sp. B12D2B (assembly GCF_025961775.1). Classification (NCBI taxonomy): domain Bacteria; kingdom Pseudomonadati; phylum Pseudomonadota; class Alphaproteobacteria; order Sphingomonadales; family Sphingobiaceae; genus Sphingobium; species Sphingobium sp. B12D2B. The sequence continues at coordinate 1,270,936 of NZ_JAOQOH010000001.1, read as the reverse complement.
TCGCGCGTCCCGACATCCGCCAGAACGATGTTCTCGCGCTTGGCGCCACGTCGGCCCCGCTGGATGTGATTTTCATGGACCCGCCTTATGGCACCGGCGCGGGTGCCGTCGCCCTGGACAAGCTCGCCCGGCTCGGCTGGGTCGGCCCCAGCACCTGGGTGAGCATCGAGACCGAAAAGCGGGAAGAGATCGCGGTCAAAGGCTTCGAATGCGATGCCGAGCGCGCCGTCGGCAAGGCCAAATTGGTCCTGCTGAGGCCAGCAACCTAGACGGACGCCGACCTCAGCAGAAGCTCAGTTAATTATTGCCCGCCGGGGTTCTTGCACCCGTCCTTCACGGTGCGCGAGCAGACCGGATATTCTGCCGGGGGCTGCGGAGCGGTCTGCTCCACGGGCCGCTGCGGCATCATCTCAACCTGACCACCACCGGGGGGCGGAGGCGGCGGAGGCGGCGGCGGCGTCATCGTGCCGCCGGGTGCAGGGGGCGGCGGGGGAGCTGGCGGCGGCGGCGGGTTCATGCCATCGCCAGGCATGGGGTTGCCGGTCGGCGGGGGCATGTCCGTCCCGCCCGGCATCGGCCCGGGTGTGTCGCCCGGCATCGGCGCGGTCGCGGACGGCGGGCCGGCTGGCGCGCCACCCGGAGGCGGCATGTCTTGTGCGTGGGCGGCAAGGGCCAGTGCCGAAGCGGCACCGCAGGCGAGAATGGTTGAGAAGCGCATGATCGCATCCTCCTATGAGTGATCGTTCTTGTGGGATGGAAATCCCGCAACGGGACAGCCGTTCCGTGCGAACCATCCACCGCAGACCGCCGGGGGTGTAATCGGGATGAAGCGGTCGGAACGCACGCCAAGGCCCTTGCCCCCGCCCCACCCGTTCCCTAGTTGTTCGCCTGTGACCGATCCTTTGCCAGCCCCCTCTCCTGCCGACCCGCCTTATATCCAGGGCCTCAATGCGCCGCAGCGCGAGGCTGTGCTGACCACGGAAGGGCCGGTTCTGGTTCTGGCCGGCGCCGGCACGGGCAAGACGGCAGCGCTGACCGCGCGCCTCGCCCATCTGGTAGCGACCCGCCGCGCCTGGCCCTCCGAGATCCTGTGCGTCACCTTCACCAACAAGGCCGCCCGCGAGATGCGCGAGCGCGTGGGGCGAATGATCGGCGAAGCGGTCGAGGGCATGCCCTGGCTCGGCACCTTCCACTCCGTCTGCGCCAAGATGCTGCGCCGCCATGCCGAACTGGTCGGGCTGCAGAGCAACTTCACCATTCTCGATACAGACGACCAGTTGCGCCTAATGAAGCAGATCATCGTCGCCGAGGGGATCGATGAGAAGCGCTTCACCGCCCGCGCGCTGGCCGGGCTGATCGACAAATGGAAGAACAAGGGCCTCACCCCCGGCGAAATCGACGCGGGCGAGAGCGAGGCCTTCGCCAATGGCAAGGGCGCGGCGATCTATGCGCTGTATCAGGCCCGCCTGCGCGCGCTCAACGCCTGCGATTTCGGCGATCTGCTGCTGCACATGCTGACGATCTTCAAGACTGATCGCGAGGTGCTCGAGCAATATCAGCAGCGCTTCCGCTACATCATGGTGGACGAGTATCAGGACACCAACACCAGCCAGTATCTCTGGCTGCGGCTGCTCGCCCAGCAGCGCAAGAACATCTGCTGCGTTGGCGATGATGACCAGAGCATCTATAGCTGGCGCGGCGCGGAAGTGGCGAACATCCTGCGCTTCGAGCGCGATTTTCCTGGCGCCGCGATCATCCGGCTGGAGCAGAATTATCGCTCGACGCCGCATATCCTCGCCGCGGCCTCCGGCGTCATCGCGCAGAATGGCGGGCGGCTCGGCAAGACCTTGTGGACGCAGGAGGCCGATGGCGAGAAGCTGCGCGTCATCGGCGTGTGGGACGGGCCGGAAGAGGCCCGCCGCGTCGGTGAGGAAATCGAGTCGCTGGAGCGGCAGGGCGTCGGCGCCGAGAAGATCGCCATCCTCGTGCGCGCCTCCTTCCAGACTCGCGAGTTCGAGGACCGCTTCATCCAGATCGGCCTGCCCTACCGCATCGTCGGCGGCTTCCGCTTTTATGAGCGTGCCGAAATCCGCGATGCGCTGGCATATCTGCGCCTCGTCAACCAGCCGGCGGACGATCTCGCCTTCGAGCGGATCGTCAACGTGCCCAAGCGCGGGCTGGGCGACAAGGCAGTCGAGAAGGTCCACCGCCTCGCGCGCGCCATGCGTGAACCGCTGACCAGCGCGGCCGCACGCATTCTGGACACGGACGAGCTGACACCGCAGGCACGGCGCTCGCTGGGGCGGTTCATCGGCGATCTCGCCCGCTGGCGCGATCTCGCCAATGCGATGAACCACGCCGATCTCGCGCGCCAGATTCTCGACGAGAGCGGTTACACCGCTGCGCTGCAGGCCGAGCGCACCACGGAAGCCAGCGGGCGGCTGGAGAACCTGCAGGAACTCACCCGCGCCATGGAGGAATATGAGACGCTCGGGGCCTTCCTCGAGCATGTCAGCCTCGTCATGGACAATGAGGCGCAGGCCGATGAAGCCAAAGTCACGCTGATGACCATCCATGCCGCCAAGGGACTGGAGTTCGACACCGTGTTCCTGGCGGGCTGGGAGGATGGCCTGTTCCCCTCGCAACGCGCGCTCGATGAGGGCGGCCTTGCCAGCCTGGAGGAAGAGCGTCGGCTGGCTTATGTGGCGATCACCCGTGCCCGCCAGCGCTGCCTGATCCTGCACGCCGCCAACCGGCGGGTCTATGGCCAGTGGACCAGTTCCATCCCCTCGCGCTTCATTGGCGAATTGCCCAAGGAGACGGTGGACGAGGAAAACACCATGTCCGGCGGCGCCAGCCTGTGGCGCGCCAACTGGTCCGAGCGGGACGATCCCTTCGCCAATGTCGCGCGCGGTTCAGGGCGCGGACCAGGCTGGCAACGGGCGCAAAGCCAGTTCTCGCGTGAGCCGACGCGCCTCGTCGAAGCGCGGCAGAGCGCTGTGAGCCTCGGAAACAAGGGTCGCAGCGACGTCAGCCTCGGTACCCGCGTCTTCCACCAGAAGTTCGGCTATGGGACGGTGACCGGCATCGAGGGCAACAAGCTGGAGATCGATTTCGAGCAAGCCGGCGCCAAGCGGGTTCTGGACAGCTTCATCAGCCTCGCCTGAGGTGCGGCATCTCAGGCGGCGCGATTGTGTTCAGGACGCCGCAGGTGCGCCAGGAAAAATGACAAGCTGCTTTATTTCCTGATGACTCATTAACCATGTTTTCTTAGGGCGGAGCTGCGACCCGAAGGGCGCTGGCAGCCCCAGTGCTCAAACTCGGCCCGGCGGAGCGTGGGTTCCTGCCGGGCCTTTTTCGTTCCGCCCAAGCGAAGGCGCGCGGCAATCGAAAATCTTTGCCCTGCGCGCGTTTTGGTCCGTTGCGCCGTCGCCAGCCTTGCGCCAAGGAACATGCATGGTCAGCCCATCTTCTCGCGAGCCTGACGGCACCGCCGGGCGCAAGCCACCGACCCATCCCTTTCAGATTGGCGCCTTCCGCGCCTATCTGATGGTCCGCCTGTCCACGATTCTCGCATCGAACGGCATGGCGCTCATCATCGCATGGGAAGCCTACAACATCGCGCGCCAGACCATGTCTCCCGGGCAGTCGGCGGCGCAATTGGGGCTGATCGGCCTCATCCAGTTTGTCATGGTCTTCGTGCTGACCCCCTTTGCGGGACTCGTCGCGGACAATTACTCGCGCACCCGCATCGCAATGGGCACGCTCTCGCTGCTGCTCTTCTCGGCAGGGATTTTGGCACTTTCCAGCTACGAAGGATGGATCAGCCTGCCGCTGATCTTCGCCCTCGCCGCGCTGATCGGCTTTGCCCGCGCTTTCCAAGGGCCAGCGCTCGGCTCTTTGGGCCCGAACATCGTCCCCAAGGACCTGCTGCCCCGCGCCATCGCGTTCAGCAGCATGTTCTGGCAGGCCGGCAGCATCGTCGGGCCGGCCGTCGCCGGCTACGCCTATGCCTTCAAGCCCTATTTTGCCTATATGTTCAGCAGCGCGCTGTTCGGCATGGCGGTCATCGGCATGATCTTCGTCGGCAAAGTCCCGCAAGCGGCCCGCCAGCGCGACCGTCATCCGATCGGCCAGATCATCGACGGCCTCACCTACGTGCGCACCAACCGGCTGGTGTTCGGCGCCATCACGCTGGATCTGTTTGCAGTGCTGCTCGCCGGCACCACGGCGCTTCTGCCGGTCTATGCGCGCGACGTGCTCCATATCGGCTCGCAGGGCTTGGGGCATCTTGCCGCAGCGCCGGGCATCGGCGCGGGGCTGACGGCGCTGTTCTTCTCGTTCCGGCCGCTGCGCCACAATGTCGGGCTGAAGATGATGCTCTCGGTCGGCATCTTCGGGTTGGCGACGATCGTCTTCGGGCTCACCGCCTTCATGCCGCAACAGACCGCAATCATCGTCGCCCTGTTCGCCATGGCGACGTGGGGCAGTGCGGACATGTTCTCGGTGTTCGTTCGCCAGTCGCTGATCCAGCTCCACACGCCCGACGACATGCGCGGCCGCGTGACCAGCGTATCGATGATGACGATTTCCGCCTCGAACGAGCTGGGCGATGCCGAGTCGGGGTTTCTCGCCGCGCTCATCGGGCCGATCGCTGCTGTGATTGCCGGCGGCGTGGGTGCAATCGCCATTACCTTGTGGTGGTCGCGCCTTTTCCCTGAATTGCGGAACGCCCGGACGTTCGATCCGCCCGAGGTTCATTTACGACCTTCCCACGCGGGCGCCACTCCCGCAAAAGAAGGATAGAGTCCGCCCCTTGCAAATCTCTATCAATTAGGTTTTAATTGATCGATCGCCTTATGGAGGATTGTCCATGAAAGTCTCGTCCATTCTCGAAACGATCGGCGGCACGCCGCACATCCGCTTCAACCGCCTGTTTGGCGATGCGAATGTCTGGATCAAGTCCGAGCGCTCGAACCCCGGCGGATCGATCAAGGACCGCATCGCGCTGGCCATGATCGAGGCTGCGGAAAAGGACGGCAGCCTCAAGCCCGGCGGCGTCATCGTCGAGCCAACCTCAGGCAACACCGGCATTGGTCTTGCCATGGTCGCCGCCGTGAAGGGCTATAAGCTCGTCCTCGTCATGCCCGAGAGCATGAGCCTTGAGCGCCGCCGCCTGATGCTGGCCTATGGTGCCAGCTTCGACCTGACCCCGCGTGAAAAGGGCATGAAGGGCGCCATCGAGCGCGCGCTGGAAATCGTGGCCGCCACACCCGGTGCGTGGATGCCGCAGCAATTCGAGAATCCGGCCAATATCGATGTCCACGTCCGCACGACGGCGCAGGAAATCTTCAACGACTTCGCCGATGAGCCGCTGGATGCACTAATCACTGGTGTCGGCACCGGCGGCCACATCACCGGCTGCGCGCAGGTACTCAAGGCGATGTGGCCGGGCCTCAAGGTCTTTGCCGTGGAGCCGACGCTCTCCCCGGTCATCAGCGGCGGCGCGCCCGGCCCGCACCCCATCCAGGGCATCGGCGCCGGTTTCATCCCGGCCAATCTGCATACCGATCTGCTGGACGGCGTGATCCAGGTCGATCCCGCCGATGCCAAGGATTATGCCCGCCGCGCTGCCAGCGAGGAAGGCGTGCTGGTCGGCATCTCCTCCGGCGCGACGCTCGCCGCCATTGCCCAGAAGCTGCCGGAACTGCCCGCCGGCGCCAAGGTGCTGGGCTTCAATTACGATACTGGCGAGCGCTATCTTTCGGTGCCGGACTTCCTGCCCGAAGCCGGCTGATCCGGGTCGACCATCCCGTGCAGGCGAGCCGTTAAGACTTGCCGGCCGGAATTTCCCGTTATGGCACGGCTGTCCCTGTGGCCGGGCGGCTGGCCGTGCCGCTCTTGCCTAACGCGACCTAAAGGCACACATACCGCCCCTCTCCGGCCGCGCATGGCGGCTGTGGCGGAAGGACGTATGGCAACCAACGGTCTGATTGCGCGAAAATCGGCATTCCCGGCGCTCTCTTCGCGCCAGGGCCGACTCGTGCTGGCTGGCCTGCTGGGGCTGATCCTGACCGGCGCTCTGGCGCTGCTCGCCATCGGCAATCGCACCAGCGTTACCGCGCTGTCCGGCAGCGAGGCCGTGAGCACAGCTCTGCCCAAGGCACCGGATAACAGCCCCGTGCCCGTCGTCGAGCCGCTGGTGCTCGACGCCTCCCATCCCGATCAGGCGCGCCAACTGAACGCGCAGATCCCCTTCTCGACCGCGCCCAATCCTGCCGCGCGCCCCTTCACGTTCAAGGGCGACGCGATGGCACTGGGTCGGGCAACCGACTGTCTTGCCGCCGCGATGATCTATGAAGCCGGCGACGACGCCAAGGGCCAGCGCGCCGTGGGACAGGTGGTGCTCAACCGCCTGCGCCACCCCGCCTTCCCCAAGACGGTGTGCGGCGTGGTGTTTCAGGGGCAGGAGCGGGCCACCGGCTGCCAGTTCACCTTCACTTGCGATGGCGCCATGGCGCGCCGCCCGTCCACGGCAGCCTGGGATCGCGCCCGGGGCAATGCCGCGCGGATGCTCGCTGGCAATGTCTACGCGCCTGTCGGCTACAGCACCCATTATCACACCGACTGGGTGATGCCCTACTGGAGCAAGTCGCTCGACAAGGTCGCGGCGGTCGATACGCACCTGTTCTTCCGCTGGGAGGGCTGGTGGGGCACACCGCCGGCCTTTGCGCGGAGCCTCAACATCGCTGCCGAGCCCGCCATCGCCAAGCTCGCCGCTTTGTCGCCTGTCCATGCCGATGATGGCGCGCTGGCCGGCACCCTGCCCGGCTCGCTGATCGACGACGCCACCGCGCCGGCCTTGCTTGGCGCTGCGGATATCGGCAAGCGCATCGGCCCCGGTCGGCTGGCCGCCATCGAGCCCGGCGGCACGGGCTTTGTGATGACACTCGATCCGGGCGGCGACCCGGCCCGCTATGCTGACGCCGCCGCGCGCCTGTGCGCCGGTCGCGCCCAATGTCGCCTGCTGGCGTGGACGAGCGACAAAGCGACGCCACGCAGCTTCCCGGTCGCCGAAACCAGCCTCGCCTCCATGTCTTTCTCCTATATCCGCATGAAGGACGGCGGCATCGAGCGCACGCTCTACAATTGCGACGAGTTCCGCGACGTGCCGCGCGTCAACTGCATGGTCCGCCGCACGCCAAGCGCACCCGCGCCCAAGCTGCTGGCCGACGAACGCGGTGAAGCCTCGCAGATCAAGCTGCCTGCCGGCGCGCGTCCGGTCGCCGACATGCAGCGTGGCGAGCTGGTGCCGCTCAAGCCCGGCGATGCCGCGCTGTTCAAGGCGCCGCTGCGGGCTGATGCACAGGCATCTGCAAAGCCCTGAGCCTCAGCCATCGCATGAAAACGGCCCCCTCTCCGGAGAGAGGAAGCCGCTTCTTGGTCCCGCAGGATAAGCCCGATCAGGCTGCCGTCAGGAAAGCCTCTGGCGGCAGTTCCATCAGCACCTCGGCGCCGCCCTCGATCTTGCGACGCAGTGCGCCGGCTTCCGGCATGATGCGCTCGGCGAAGTAACGCGCCGTCACCAGCTTGGCCTTCATATAGTCGGGATTGCCTGTGCCGGCATTGAGCTGCGCCTGCGCGGCCATCGCCATACGCAGCCACATCATGCCCGTCGCGACGATGCCGGTGATGTGCATATAGGCATAAGCCGCCGCGCCGGCATTGTTCGGGTTCTGCATGGCATTCTGCATCAGCCACATCGTCGCGGCCTGCAGTTGCTGATTGGCCTTCTCCAGCGCCTCAGCAATAGCAGCCGTCTCCGGCACGGCCTTGCCGGCGGCGACATCCTCGGCGACCATCTTGAACAGCGCCTGCACCGCGCGACCGCCATTGGCGGGCAGCTTACGGCCGACCAGATCCATGGCCTGAACGCCATTGGTGCCTTCGTAGATCATGGTGATGCGCGCATCCCGCACCGCCTGCTCCACGCCCCATTCGCGGATGTAGCCATGGCCGCCGAACACCTGTTGCGCCAGCACCGCGACATCGAAGCCCTTGTCCGTGCCATAGCCCTTGATGACCGGGGTGAGCAGCGAGATGATGTCATCCGCGGCCTGACGCTCTTCCTCGGTCGGCGCATATTTGATGAGATCGACCTGCAGCGCGCCCCACAGAACCAGTGCGCGCAGGCCTTCGGTGAGCGCCTTGCACTCCATCAGCATCCGGCGAACATCGGGGTGCACGAACAGCGTATCGGCAGGCTTGTCCGGCTCGGCGGCGCCGGTCAGCGCGCGGCCCTGCCGCCGGTCCATCGCATAATGGACCGCCTGCTGATAGGCCAGCTCACCTTGCGCGAGGCCCTGAAGGCCCACGCCGAGCCGCGCCTGGTTCATCATGATGAACATCGCAGCGAGGCCCTTATTCTCCTCGCCGATCATCCAGCCTGTCGCATCGTCATAGTTCATGACGCAGGTCGCGTTGCCGTGAATGCCCATCTTGTGCTCGATGGAGCCGCATGTAACGGCGTTGTGCGCGCCCAGCGAGCCATCGTCATTGACCATCATCTTGGGCACGAGGAAGAGCGAGATACCCTTGCTGCCCGCTGGCGCGCCCGGCGTCTTGGCCAGCACGAGGTGGATGATGTTCTCGGCCATGCTGTGCTCACCGGCCGAGATGAAGATCTTGGTGCCGGTGATCTTGTAGCTGCCATCATCCTGCGGCTGCGCGCGCGTCTTGATGAGGCCGAGGTCGGTGCCGCAGTGCGGCTCGGTCAGGTTCATGGTGCCGCACCACTGGCCGGAGACCATGTTGGGTACATATTTCTGCTTGAGGGTATCGTCGCCCTTGGCGAGGATCGCGCTGACCGCGGCGCCGGTCAGGCCGTGATACATGTTGAAGCCGTGGTTCGATGCCGTGAAATATTCCTCGGCGGCGATCGCCAGCACGATGGGCAGACCCTGCCCGCCATATTCCTCCGGCGCATGCAGCGTGGTCCAGCCACCCGCGACGAACTGGTCGAAGGCCTCCTGAAAGCCCGGCGGCGTCGTCACCGTGCCATCGTCATTGCGCTTGCAGCCAATCTGGTCGCCGACGGCATTGAGCGGGCTGAGCACCTCGCTGGCGAACTTGCCGCCCTCTTCGAGAATGGCCTTAACGATATCGCTGGTCGCCGAAGCAAAGCCGGGATTGTTCGTCAGACGTTCCAGCCCGACGATCTCGTTGAGGATGAACATGGTGTCGGCGACGGGCGCCTTATAGCTGGGCATGGGCCTCTCCGTGGTAGGAAGTCTTAGTTGAGTTCGCCTGACAGGCGCTGGTTTTCCTCGACGAGCGCGACGAAATTCTTCAGCTCTTCAATCGCTTCGTCGATATCCTGCCGCTGCCGCTGGAGCAATCCGATCCGCTCCTCGCATTTGGCGACGGTAAATTCGCGCTGGGTGCGCCGGCCGTCGCCGGCATCGTACAGGTCGATCATGTCGCGGATTTCGGCCAGGCTGAATCCCACCCGCTTGCCGCGCAAGATCCAGGCGAGCCGCGCGCGATCGCGATGGCTGTAAACCCGCGTCAGGCCCTGCCGGCGCGGCGAGATGAGTTCCTCATCCTCGTAAAAGCGCAGAGCGCGCGGCGTCACTTCGAATTCATCGCACAGGTCGGAGATCGAAAACTCTTCCCGCCCGTCCCGTTCCGGCTGGGGAATCCCGGCAATCATCTGGAGCTTCGTCATTGCATCCATCCTTCCATGAAGGTCAGACGCGCAGTTTACGTTTACGTCAACGGAAAATCAACCCCTCCGTGCCGGTGCTCCGGCGAGACCGAGCGACAGGTCCGTTACCGCTCAATGGGCGTGCGGCTCGCGGTCGATCCATTCAAGCCCGTCATCCGTCACGCGGCGATAGAAGCAACTGACACGGCCCGTGTGGCAGGCCGGCCCTACGGGCTTGACGAGCAGCCAGATGGCGTCCTGATCGCAATCCATCCGTATGTCGACGACGTGGAGTTCGTTGCCGGACTCCTCGCCCTTGCGCCAGAGCTTGCCCCGGCTGCGGGACCAGAAATGGGCGACGCGCGTTTCGATCGTCGCGGCCAGAGCCTGCGCGTTCATATGCGCCAGCATCAACAATTCGCCGGTATCGACATTGCTCGCCACGGCTGTGATCAGCCCGTCGCGGTCATAGCGAGGATTGAGCCGCAGCCCTTCCTCCCGATCATCGTCTGTTTTTGCCATGCTGTCCTATAGGCGGCGCGCGACGGGCTGTCAGCCCCGCGCAGGCAGCGCGGCGGCCAGTCATCCAAATCTCGGAGAAGAAAATGGGGCGATCGACGGGATCCGAACCCGCGACCTCTGGTACCACAAACCAGCGCTCTAACCAACTGAGCTACGATCGCCACAGCGTCCATCGACGCTATCGAGAGGCGGCCCATAATGCCCGGGGAGGACCGCCGTCAAGCACAGAGCGCGCCCCTTTCGGGATTAGCACGCTTTTCCCGGCAGACCGGGCATCGTCGGCCTTCACCCCGGCTGAAAATCAAAAAGGCCAGGCAGAGCCCGGCCTTTGCCGACATGGGACGTCGCGTTCCCTGTCGGCGATCCAATCAAGCGGTGCCCCGGCCGGAAAGCGTGGGGCAACGATCGATCGAGTTGATTAGTTGACGGCGTCCTTGAGACCCTTGCCGGCCTTGAACTTCGGCTGGCTGGAAGCCTTGATCGCCATGGTTTCGCCCGTGCGCGGGTTGCGACCGGTCGAGGCCTTGCGCTGCGAAACGGAGAACGTGCCGAAGCCAACGAGGCGAACTTCATCGCCCTTCTTGAGAGCGGCGGTGATCGCGTCGAACACTGCCTCAACAGCCTTGTTCGCATCGGCCTTGGTGAGGCCGCTCTGATCCGCGACCGAACTGATGAGATCCTGCTTGTTCATGCCTTGGGAACCCCCTTCTTGAGAAAACTTGTGGTGGGAATCATGCGACGAAGGCGCGCATAAAGGCTTGCTTCGTCGCAAGTGTCAAAGAGATTTGCGCCTCAAACCCGTTAAAAACCCTGATTTACGCTGTTTTTCACGATGATCGGTCCGGTCCGGGCGACGGACCGGCCCATTTACGACGATCCTTAACCGCCCTTAACTTCAAATCGGGCTGTTTTGGGCATCGGTGTCATGACGATCATCGCGAGACTCAGTGCCGCATCCGCTGCTCATGCTCGGCTGCCGAGCCGATCGGAGGCTGGGCGGCGAGATCATCTTCCTCGGACCAGTCGATCGGTGTCAGCGCCCCCGTGAGAGCGCGAGCAAGCACCTCGTCCACATGGCTCACCGGCACGATTTCAAGGCCTTCCTTGATGTTCGCCGGAATCTCCACCAGGTCCTTCTCATTCTCCTGCGGAATGAGCACGGTCTTGATCCCCCCGCGCAGCGCCGCGAGCAGCTTTTCCTTCAGCCCGCCAATGGGCAAAACCCGGCCGCGCAGCGTCACTTCGCCGGTCATCGCGACATCCTTGTGGACCGGGATGCCGGTCAACGTGGAGACGATGGAGGTCACCATGCCGATGCCAGCGCTCGGCCCATCCTTGGGTACCGCGCCTTCGGGAAGGTGGATGTGAATATCCTTGCGGTTGAAGATGCTCGGCTTGATGCCATAGGCTGGGGCGCGCGCCTTCACATAGGAGAAGGCCGCCTGCACCGACTCGGTCATCACGTCGCCAAGCTTGCCGGTCGTCTTGATCTGACCCTTGCCGGGCACCGTCACCGATTCGATGGTGAGCAGTTCGCCGCCCACTTCCGTCCAGGCAAGGCCGGTGACGGCACCGATCTGGTGCTCTTCCTCGGAAATGCCGTGACGGAATTTCCGCACGCCCGCATAATCGCCCAGATTCTCCGGCGTAATGGTGACGCTGGTTTCCTTGCCCTCGAGGATACGGCGGAGCGCCTTGCGCGCCAGACGCGCAATCTCGCGCTCGAGCGTCCGCACGCCCGCTTCCCGCGTATAATAGCGAATGAGGTCGCGCAGCGCGGCTTCCTCGATGGCAAATTCGCCTTCTTTCAGCCCATGGGCCTCGATCTGCTTTTCGATCAGATGCCGCTGCGCGATCTCCAGCTTTTCGTCCTCGGTGTAACCCTCCAGCCGGATGATCTCCATGCGGTCGAGCAGCGCCTGTGGAAGATTGAGGCTGTTGGCGGTCGTGACGAACATCACATCCGACAGATCGAGGTCGATCTCCAAATAATGGTCCTGGAACTTGCTGTTCTGCTCCGGGTCCAGCACCTCGAGCAGCGCGGAAGCCGGATCACCGCGGAAATCCTGGCCGAGCTTGTCGATCTCGTCGAGCAGCACCAGCGGGTTCATCGCCCCGGCCTTTTTGAGGTTGGACGCGATCTTGCCCGGCATGGAGCCGATATAAGTGCGGCGATGGCCCCGAATCTCGGCCTCGTCCCGCACGCCGCCCAGCGACTGGCGCACGAACTCGCGGCCCGTCGCCTTGGCGATGCTGCGGCCCAGCGAGGTCTTGCCGACACCCGGCGGGCCGACGAGGCACAGGATCGGGCCTTTAAGCTTGTCGGAGCGCGCCTGCACGGCGAGATATTCGATAATCCGGTCCTTGACCTTGTCGAGCGCGAAGTGATCGGCATCCAGCACGTCCTGCGCTTTCACCAGATCCTTCTTGAGCTTGCTCTTCTTGCCCCAGGGCACGCCGAGCAGCGCGTCGAGATAATTGCGGACCACCGTCGCTTCGGCCGACATGGGCTGCATGGAGCGCAGCTTCTTGAGCTCGGCTTCCGCCTTGCTGCGCGCTTCCTTGCTCAGGCGTGTCTTCTTGATCTTCTCGGTCAGCTCGGAAAGCTCATCGCCCTCCTCGCCTTCGCCGCCGCCCAGCTCGCGCTGGATCGCCTTGAGCTGCTCGTTGAGATAATATTCGCGCTGGGTCTTCTCCATCTGGCGCTTCACGCGGCCACGGATTTTCTTCTCGACCTGCAGCACGCCGAGTTCGCCTTCCATGAAGGCAAAGACCATTTCCAGGCGCTTGAGCGGATCACCCTCGACCAGCAGCGACTGCTTGTCGGCGACCTTAACGGCAAGGTTCGCCGCAATGAAATCGGACAGGCGGCCAGCCTCGGTGATCTCGCGCAATTGCGCGGCGGCTTCGGCCGGCAACTTCTTGTTGAGCTTGGCGTAATTCTCGAACTGGTCGGTGACCGAGCGCATCATCGCCTCGACCTCGGCGCCGCCCACGACGATATCGTCCAGCGGCGCAACGGTGGCGACGATATGATCCTCGGCATCCGTCAACGCGGTCAGGGAGGCGCGCTGCTTGCCTTCCACCAGCACGCGGACGTTGCCATCGGGCAGCTTGAGCATCTGCACGATGCTGGCGATGACGCCCATGTCATAAAGCGCTTCCCGGTCCGGATCGTCCTCGCTCGGGTCGAGCTGCGCGACGAGGAAGATGTCCTTGTCGCCCGCCATCGCCTTTTCAAGCGCCGTCACGCTCTTGTCGCGTCCCACGAACAGGGGCACGATCATCTGCGGGAAAACGACGATATCCCGCAGCGGCAAGAGAGGCAGATCAAGATCCATTGTCACTCCAATCCAGCCAGGGGGCCTTACCCCTGAGCCTGCGAACCGCCTTCGTGCAGAAGGGGCCGCTTCACAACCCGGTCGCTTTTCCCGCGCATCGCGAAAAACGATCAATGCATCATATCGTTCAGCCGCGCGCGCATTTCAACGGCGCGAAAAGCTACTGACGGCTGAACTGGTTAAGCGCGGGTAAAAACTATCGCCTTTTTACGCCGATCAGAACGGCATCTTGAAGCCCGGCGGCAGCGGCAGACCAGCCGTCATCTTGCTCATCTGCTCGTTGGCGGCTTCATCCGCCTTGGCGCGCGCATCGTTGAAGGCGGCGACAATCAGGTCTTCCAGCATCGTTTTGTCGGCCGGCACGATCAGGCTCTCATCGACCGAAAGGCCGAGGATACGGCCCTTGGCGCTCGCCCGCACCTTGACCAGTCCGCCGCCGGACGCACCCTCGACCTCGATGTTATCGAGTTCAGCCTGCGCCTTCTGCATTTCCTCCTGCACCCGGCTGGCCATGCCGAGAATGTCGTTGAGGTCCTTCATCAGCCTTCACTCCTATATTGTTCATCTTCCGGGTCCACGAGCCGTGCTCCGGGGAATGCTTCCAGCGCGGCAGCCACGATAGGCGCAGCGCTGATCTGGGCAAGCCGCGCTTCCTTGGCGGCCTGCTCCTGCTCGCGCAGGCTTGGCTGGCCGTGGGCATCCGTCGAGCGGACATCCCAGACCTCGCCTGTCACCTCACGCAACGCCGCCGCTACTTGCCGGGGGAAATCGGCGTCGAGCGGCTGGAGGATGCGGAAGGCCAGCTCCGGCGGAGCATAATGCACAAGGCTCACATAATCATGCAGTTCCGCGCTGAGCCGGGCATGGCGTGCCTTGAGCGCCTCGACCATCGCAGCAAAATCCTTCGGCAGCGCTGGCGTTGCCGCTTCCGGCTCAGACGCGGCTGGCGGCGCGGGCGGCGGCGGAGCGCTTGGGACCGCCTGGGCCGCTTCGCTCAACGTCCCACTGGGCGCAGGGGCCGGCATCGTCGGGCTCGCCTGCCCGCCACCGGCACCGTCGCGGATGAGCCGCGCCAGTTCGGCCGGGTCCGGCATGGCCGAGGCGTGGATCAGCCGCAGCAGCGCCATTTCGCAGGCCGCGTGGGGCCGCGCTGCAGCAGCAACCTCGGCATGGCCCTTGAGCAGCAATTGCCACAGCCGATGCAGCACCGGGAAAGACAATTGCTCTGCCCAGCCGGCAATCGCGCCGCGCTCGGCCTCCGGCATGCGGTCGAGCCCGGCGCCGCGCCCGGCCTTGGCCGTCGTCGCCGCATGGATGAGATCGAGTAAGGCATTCACCGTGGCGAGCGGCTCGACGCCGAGCGCTTCCTGCTCGCCCAATGTCGCCAGCACCGCCGGTGCATCGCCATCGAGAATCTGGTCGAACAGCCGCCGCGTCGCGCCGCGATCAGACAGGCCGAGCATTTCGCGAACCTGATCGGCCTGCACGAAGGGCCGGCCATCCTCGCCGACCCCGGCATGCGCAATCGCCTGATCGAGGATCGACTGGCCATCGCGCGCCGAGCCTTCCGCGGCGGTGGCAATGAGGCGCAGGGCATCGTCCTCGGCGACGACGCCTTCCTTGCCGCAAATCATGCGGAAATTATCGACCAGCAACTCCACCGGGATGCGCCTCAGGTCGAAGCGCTGGCAGCGTGAGAGCACCGTGATCGGCACCTTGTTCACCTCGGTGGTGGCGAACAGGAACTTCACATGTTCGGGCGGCTCCTCAAGAGTCTTGAGCAAGGCATTGAAGGCATTGCGCGAGAGCATGTGCACTTCGTCGATGATGTAGATCTTGAACCGCGCCGAGACGGCTGCATAGCGCACCGCCTCGATGATCTCGCGCACATCGTCGACGCCGGTGTGGCTGGCCGCGTCCATCTCGATCACGTCGATATGGCGCCCCTCGGCAATCGCCTTGCACGGTTCGCAGACGCCGCAGGGATCGATCGTCGGCCCGCCCTGCCCGTCCGGACCGACGCAATTGAGTGCCTTGGCGATCAGCCGCGCGGTGGATGTCTTGCCCACCCCGCGCACGCCGGTCATCAGAAAGGCGTGGGGCAAACGCTCGCGCTTGATCGCATTGGCGAGCGTGCGCACCATCGCTTCCTGGCCGATCAGCTCGGCAAAGGTCTGCGGGCGATAGGCGCGGGCCAGCACGCGATAGGCGGGCGCGTCAGGCGAAGTGATGGGCGCCACAGCCGCTTGCGGCCGGGGCGGTTCGCCAAGGTCGAAGCCCGGATCGTCTGAGGAATCGGTCATTGCGTTCGTTCTAGCTGCACTTGCGCAGGAAGTTAATGCGCCATCGGGGCGCGGACGGATCGCCGCAGGAAGGGCAGCGCGATGCCGATGAAGATCAGGCCCATGCCGGCAAGATGGTAGCCATGCAGCGGTTCGTCCAGCAGCAGCGCGGCGAGCAGCGCGCCGAACACCGGCTGCAGGTTGATCACCTGCCCTGCATCGCCCGCGCCGATCTGCTCCACCGCCAGGTTGAACAGGAAGTAGGCGACCAGCGAGGGCAGCAGGATGACATAGGCGACGCCCGCCGCGACCCCCGGCGTCATGATCACCCGCGCGTGCGTCAGTTCATAAGCCGACAGCGGCGCCATGCACAGCACGCCGATGAACGCGGTGATCGCCAGAAAGCTCAGCCCGTGAATCTTGGGCCGCAGGCGCAGAAACACGGTGTAGAGCGACCAGAGACTGACCGCGCACAGCACCAGCAGATCGCCCCGGTTGAACACCATCGAGAACAGGGCCGAAGGATTGCCCTGCAGGATGATCGTAAGCACCCCGGCGGCCGCCATGATCACCCCCACCACCTGCATGGCGCGCGGGCGATTGCGGAAGAACAAGAAATCGAAGAGCAGCACCAGCGCCGGAATCGCCGCCTGGATGAGCAGGCTGTTCGCCGCCGTCGTATATTGCAGGCCGGAATACATGAAGGCGTTGAAGCAGCCGACGCCGATCACGCCGAGGAACAGAATGATCTTCCAATTGGCTTTCGCCACGGGCCAGTCCTGCCGCAAATAGCGCCAGGCCACCGGCAGCGCGATCAGGGTCGCGCCGCTCCAGCGCCAGAAGGCTAGCGTGAAAGGGGGCATTTCGGTGTGGATGGCCCGCGCAACCACGGAGTTGCCGGACCAAAGCAGCATCACCAGCACCAGCATGAGATAGACGATGGTTCGGGATCTGCCGGCCATGAACTCAGTCCTTTCGCGCGCGCCGCTCAGCCACGAAAGCGCGGCCTGCCTATGACGCCATGCCCATGACGCCCTATCCTGCCCCCCGCAAGTCCGCGCGCAGGCCCGCAAGCAGAAGAGCGCTGCAGAACAAGGCGATGACAATGAAGAGGAGGTGGAAGCCGGAACGACCCGCAGCGAATTCGTTGTGGCTGCTTCCGTCAGGACCTGACCAGGTTGGCGAAGACTACGTCCGCCCGACTTCCGCGGCGCATATGGCGGTATGAGGCGGGAAATGCAAGCGGCGCGAGGCCGGTCGTAAGGTCACTTTCCCGTCAATCCCGCCAACGCGGGAATCTAGGAGCGGAAGAGCGGTTCAGCTGAGTTCTGGATTTCCGTGTTCACGAAGATGACGGAGAACGACGGAGTGGTTAGCCTGCCCTGCCTCAAGCCCCCTGCATGTTCCGGCTCTCGGCGGGAATGTGCACGGTCAGCGTCTCCAGCGCGTCACTCAGCACGATTTGGCAGGAGAGCCGGCTTGTCCGAGTGGTGGCGGCAGCCAGATCGAGCATGTCCTCCTCATCCTCGCTGGCGCGGGGGAGCTTGCTGAAGTGCTCCGCGTCCACGATCACATGGCAGGTGGAGCAGGCCATCTGCCCCTCGCAGGTGCCTTCCAGCGGCTGGCCGGCAGCTTGCGCTACGTCGAGCAGAATGTCGCCCGCGCTGGCCTCCACTTCCTGCACATGTTCGCCATTGGCGCTGATGAAGCGGACTAAGGTCATGCGGGCACTCCCTGTGCGTCGGCGGCCTGATTGAGCAGGCTCGCGGCTTCTTCCAGATCGGCCATGCTGGTGTAGCGCCCCATGCCGATCCGCACCGAACTGCGCGCCTCTGCATCGCTCAGACCCATGGCCTTGAGCACATGGCTCGGCCGGCCGGACCCGCTTGCGCAAGCAGACCCGAGGGAAACGGCGACCGTCCGCACGTCCGAGATCAGCCGCGCCGCGTCCAGCCCCGCCCAGCGGAGATTGAGATTGCCATGATAGCGCGCCTCGCCGGTACCATTGAGGTGCCAATCCGCAAACAGCTCCAGCGCGCGCGTCCAGAGCGCTTCGACATGGGCGAGGTCGGCATAGCGGCGCTGCGCCGCCAGTTGCGCGGCCACACCGAAGCCCGCGCATAGCATGGGCGAGAGCGTCCCCGGCCTCACCCCCTGTTCCTGCCCGCCACCATGCATGAGCGGCGGCAGGTCAAGCCCTTCGCGTAGCCACAGCGCGCCCACGCCCTTGGGGCCGTGGATCTTGTGAGCACTGATCGCGATCAGGTCCGCCTGAGGGGTCGTCAGTCGGCCAAAACCCTGCACGGCGTCGCACAATGTCGGCACGCCAGCCGCGCGCGCGATCACGAACAGCCGGTCGAGTGGCTGCACCACGCCGATCTCATTGTTCACCTGCATTACCGCAAGCAGGGCGGCTCGCTCGTCGATCGCCGCCTCGGCAATCTCCAGATCGACCAGCCCGTCGGCATTCACCGGCACGATCACCGGTTCGAAACCCTCGCGACGCAAAGCCATCACCGTATCGAGCACGGCGGCATGTTCGGTCGCCACCGTCACCACCCGTCGCCGGCTCTGCGGAGCAGCCCGCGCGGCGCCGATAATGGCCATGTTCAGCGCCTCGGTCGCGCCGCTGGTGAAGATCAGGCGGCCATCCGCGCGGCCCAGCGCATCTAGAATGCGGCCCCGCGCCAGCTCGACATCCGCCGCCGCGATGCGGCCGACGCGATGCGCGCTGTTCGGATTGCCATAATGATCCATCGCGGCCACCATGGCATCCGCAACCTCCGGCGCCAGCGGCGTGGTGGCCTGGTAATCGAGGTAGATCATCGTCTTGCGTTCCCGTGCGCGATGGCCTGCCACTCAGTGAGAAAATCGTCAATGTCGGCCGCACACGTGTCATGCCCCATAGTGACACGGATCACCTCGGCGGCCTCAGCCTGCGGCCAACCCATGGCCGCCAACACATGGCTGGTGCGCAAGCTACCCGACGAGCAGGCGCTGCCCGCCGACACCGCAATCCCGGCCATGTCGAAGCGGATGAGCTGCGCTTGCGCGGACACACTGGGCATTCGGTAGCTCGCGATAGTCGACAAGCGCGGGGAAGCGCCCGCCACGATCACACCGCCGGCGGCGAGAATAGCCGCGTCCATCCGCTCGCGCCAGCCGGCGACGTCAGCCAACCAGCCGCGCGGGGCTTCCAGCGCCGCCGCAAAGCCCTGCGCCAGCGGCATGGCCTCGGTGCCGGCGCGGTAGCCCTGCTCCTGCCCGCCGCTTGGGCTGAGCAGCGTCAGATCCCGTACCAGCAGCGCACCAATGCCGATCGGCCCGCCCAGCTTGTGCGCGCTCAGGACGATCAGGTCCGGACCTTTCGGAAGCGGCATCTTCCCAGCCGATTGGCTGCAATCGGCCAGCAGCAGGCCATTTTGCGCGTGGATGCGCTCGGCGAACGCCTCCAGCGGCTGGATCACGCCGGTCTCGCTATTGACCTGCTGGATCGCGATCAGCGTACCCGGCGCAATGGCATCGGGCAGGCACACGATCCCGTCATGATCGACCGGCAGCCGGCGATCCTCCGGAATGTGGCGCAGCACAGCATCATGTTCGCTTGCCCCTGCCAGCAAAGGAGACGCCTTCGCGCGCGTCAACGCGATGGCCAGGGCCTCGCTCGCGCCGGCGGTGAACAACACATGCCCATCCCAATCCATCGCCCGCGCCACGCGGCGGCGGGCATCCTCCAGCAAGGCGCGCGCCTGACGACCGGCGGCATGCGGCGATGAGGGATTGGCCCAAGCATCGAACCCGGCCAGCATCGCAGCGCGAGCCTGCGGCAGCAGCGGTGTGGTCGCGGCATGATCGAGATAGATGCGTCGGCTCATCGCCCCTTCCCTACAGGCCCGTCGCGCCGCGGCAAATGGATTTGCCCTCTGGTGCAATCAGCCATGTTGCGGCGCAACACAGACCTGATATGCGAAGGCATGGATCCAGCCTTCGACATCATCCTTATCCTCATGGCCGTGGCGTTTCTCGCCGCGACCATCGACGCCATGGCGGGCGGCGGTGGCCTCGTCACCATTCCCGCGCTGCTGGCGGCGGGCATCCCGCCCGTCGCCGCGCTGGCGACCAACAAGCTCCAGAGCAGCTTTGGCACCTGCGGCGCCGTCATCGCCTTCGCCCGGCGCGGACATATTGATTTCCGCCGCTTCGCCTTGCCGGCGCTGGCGTCATTTATCGGCTCTGCGGGCGGCGCGTTTCTGGTGACGCGGATCGATTCCGGCTTTCTCTCCGCGCTGCTGCCGATGCTGCTGATCGCGATGGTGCTCTATTTCCTCCTCTCGCCCCGCATGAGCGATGAGGACAGGCACAGCCGCTTCGGCCCGCTCGCGATTATCGTCACAGCGGCGATCATCGGCGGCTATGACGGCTTTTTCGGGCCCGGCACCGGCTCCTTCTTCACCACCGCGCTGGTCGGCCTGTTTGGCCTGGGCCTCATCCGCGCCGTAGCCCATACCAAGCTGCTCAATTTCGCTAGCAATTTCTCCAGCGTGATCGTCTTCATCATCGGCGGGCATGTGCTCTGGATCACCGGCCTTGCCATGGCGGTTGGCAGCATCGCAGGCGGACAATTCGGCGCCTATCTCGCGATCCGCTTCGGCGCCGGAATCGCGCGACCCCTGCTGATCGTCATGTCCCTCGCCCTCACCACCAAGCTCCTGCTGGACCCGACGAACCCCCTCACCGCCGCTGCTCTGGGCTGGCTCCGGGGCTGAAGCGGGCGCCCTCCACCAGAAACATTGCGAAAATCGCGCTTCCGCCTATATAAGCGCCCGTCCCGCGTCGTCGGCCAGTCTCGGTCGCCCGCTCCCATTTCAAGTCTCAGGTGCCATGCCCGACGTCATTTTTCCCGGTCCCGAAGGCCGTCTCGAAGGTCGTTTCAGCCCTCCGCCCCGCCCGCGTGCGCCCGTTGCGCTGATCCTGCATCCGCACCCGCAGGGCGGCGGCACGATGAACGATCGCATTACGCAGGCACTCTACAAGACCTTCGTGAAGCGCGGTTTCGCGACGCTGCGGTTCAATTTCCGGGGTGTCGGTCGCTCGCAGGGCGTGTTCGACAATGGCATCGGCGAGCTCTCCGATGCCGCCGCCGCGCTCGACTGGATCCAGAGCTTCCACCAGGAAGCGCAGACGACGTGGATCGCCGGTTTCTCGTTCGGTGCGTGGATCTCCATGCAGCTGCTGATGCGCCGGCCGGAAGTGCGCGGCTTCATCTCGGTCGCGCCGCCGGCGAACATGTACGACTTCTCGTTCCTCGCGCCCTGCCCCGCCTCCGGCATCATCGTCCAGGGCGTGAACGATGAGGTCGTCTCCGCCGCCTCCGTGCAGAAGCTGGTCGACAAGCTGCGCACGCAGAAGGGCATCACCATCCATCATGACGAGATCCGCAACGCCAATCACTTCTTCGAGCATGAGCTCGACCAGCTGATGATGAGCGTCGACAATTATCTCGACATGCGCCTCGCCCCGGATTCGCCGATCCGCTGATGCTGATCCTCGCCGGGTCCGTTCGGTTGCCGCCGGAGAACTTGGCCGCAGCGCGTCCGGTTATTGCGCGGATGGTCGCAGCTAGCCGCGCGGAGCCGGGTTGCATCGCCTACAGCTTCGCCGAGGACCTCGCGGAACCCGGGCTGCTGCGTATCTTCGAGGTCTTCCGCGACCGTGAGGCCCAGCAGGCCCATGCCGCGAGCCAGCACATGAAGGACTGGCGCGCCACATGGGAAGACCTCGGCATCGGCGACAAGCAGATCACCCATTATGAGGTTTCGGCCACCGCCGAGGGTTGACCCCTCGGGTGCGCTCACACCGTCGCGGGCGGAGTCCGGCGGCGGCGCTTCAGCACGATCAACATGCCGGCGCTGCCGATCGTCAGCATCCCGACAATCGCCACCGGATCGGGCACATGCCGGAACACGATCCAGCCCAGCGCCGTCGCCCACAGCACCTGCAGATAGGTGATCGGCGCCAGGGTCGAAGCCGGGGCGTGGCGAAAGGCCGCCGTGAACAGATAATGCCCCACCCCGCCCCACAGGCCCAGCGACGCCAGCAGCGCGCCTTCCAGCAGCGTCGGCATCCGTCCCGCCCAGTAGAAGGGCGCTGCCACGCCAAACACGAGGCTGCCAACAGCGGCGCTATAAAACAGCAGGGCGAAGGTTTTTTCGGTCGCCGCGAGCGTGCGGGACATCAGCTGATAGGTGCCATTGAGCATGGCGGCGCCCAAAGCGAGCATGACGCCCACGACATCCAGCCCGCCACCCGGCCGCGCGATCAGCACGACGCCAGCCAGCCCGAGCAACACAGCGCCCCAGCCTCGCAGCCCGACTTCCTCGCCGAGCAGCAGCCCGCCACCCAGCGCGACCAGTGTCGGCGCGAGAAACATGATCGCAGTCGCTTCGCCGACCGGCATGCGGGTGAGCGCCAGCGCCATCAGTACGGAGGCGCAGGCGAGGCAGCAGCCACGCAACCAGACGAGCGCGGTGCGCGTCGTGCGCACCATCTCCCGCCCGCCGCGCGGCGCCATGACGACGAGCATCAACAAGAGGTTGCCGATGAAACGCGCCGCCACGATCACCGGCGCCTCGAAATGCACGGTGAGCACTTTCGTGGTCGTATCCAGCGCCGCGAACAGCAGCAAAGCGGCGGCGCAGAGCAGAATTCCACGAATCGGTTGAGTGCTGGTCATCTGAATGCTCGTCGGCGACAACGCCCCCGCCGGCCATGGCTGGGCACGTCGAAAATCTTGATCGGGGCGATCTGGTCAAAGACAGCCGAACGCCACGCAACCCTTGCCGGGCTCAACCCTGCAGGGCCTCGACCTGCTCGGCCAATTCCAGCCAGCGCTCCTCGGCCGCATCTTTTTGCGCGCGCGCCTTTTCAATCGTCGCGCTTAGCTCGGCGAAGCGCTTGGGATTCTTGGTATAGAGGTCGGGGTCGGCGAGCGCGGCTTCATCGCGCGCAATCGCCGCCTCGAGCGCCTCGATCTGCCCCGGCAGCAGATCGTAATCCCGCTGGTCCTTGTAGCTGAGCTTCGCCGCCTTGGGGGGCGGAAGCGCAGCCAGTGTATCCGCCTTCGCAGCTGATCGCTTGCCCGCCGCATTGGGCTTTTGGCGCTTGGCTTCCCAGTCCGCATAGCCGCCGGCGATCACATCGATCCGGCCCGAGCCATCCAGTCCCAGCGTCACCGTCACCGTGCGGTCGAGAAAGTCGCGATCATGGCTGACGATCAGCACCGTGCCATCATAATCGGCGATCACTTCCTGCAGCAGGTCGAGCGTTTCGAGGTCGAGGTCGTTGGTCGGCTCGTCCAGCACCAGCAGGTTGGATTCGCGCGCGAACTCCCGTGCCAGTAGCAGGCGCGAGCGCTCGCCGCCCGAAAGCGTGCCGATCTTCGCCTCGGCCAGCGAGGGATCGAACAGAAAATCCTTGAGATAGCCATGGACATGCTTGCGCACGCCGCGCACGTCGATCCAGTCGCCGCCCTCGGCCAGCACATCGCGCACCCGTTTGTCCGGCTGCATCAGCGAGCGTTGCTGGTCGATGACGATGCCGTCCAGCGTCTTGGCCAGCGTGATGGTGCCGGTATCCGGCTGCAGATCGCCGGTCAGCAGGCGCAGCAACGTCGTCTTGCCGGCCCCGTTTCCGCCGACGATGCCAATACGGTCGCCGCGCTGAATGCGGATCGAGAAATCCTTGATGACCGCGCGGTCGCCAAACTGCTTGGTGACATGCTCGGCGGTGATCACGCTCTTGGTCTTGGTGTCGTTGGCGGTGACCTCCAGCTTGGCGCCGCCCTGCGGGCCGATCATCGCCGCGCGCTGGGCACGCATCTCCCAGAGCTTGGCCAGCCGCCCCTGATTGCGCTTGCGCCGCGCCGTGACGCCGCGCTCCAGCCAGTGCGCCTCGATCTTCAGCTTGGCATCAAGCTTCTCGGCCGCGCGGGCCTCGTCCGCATAGGCCTTTTCCATCCAGGCCTCGAACCCGCCAAAGCCGATCTCCTGCCGCCGCAGGCTGCCCCGGTCGAGCCAGAGCGTCGACCGAGTGAGGCGCGTGAGGAATGTCCGGTCGTGGCTGATGACGATGAATGCGCCATTGAAGCGCGTCAGCCAATCCTCCAGCCAGGTGATCGCGGCGATATCGAGATGGTTGGTCGGCTCGTCCAGCAACAGGATATCGGGCTCGCTCGCCAGTGCGCGGCAAATCGCCGCCCGCCGCCGCTCACCGCCCGATGCGGTCGATGCCGCGCGGGAAAGGTCGATGCCGAGTTGATCGGCAATCGCTTCCACCTCATGCGCCGCCGGCGCCTTGGCGCCAGACGTGGCGAAATCATGCAGCGTTGCGAAGGCGGAGACATCCGGGTCCTGCTCCAGCATCACCACATGCCGCCCCGGCACGACCGAGCGCTTGCCTTCATCCGGTTCCACCGTGCCGGCGATCAGCTTGAGCAGCGTCGTCTTGCCGGCCCCGTTGCGGCCGATCAGCGCCAGGCGATCACGCTCGCCGACATGAATGTCCAGACCACGGAACAGCCAGCCGGCGCCCTGGATGAGACCGAGATTCTCGAAGGAAAGAAGTGGCGGGGCCATGGCAAGGCGCTAAAACAGATGCAGGCGGCGGGAGCAAGGGCTGAGGCGCCAGATGAACGGGAAGAAACTCGATGGGTCAGGATGCGTTCAGAAGCTTCAGCCCATTTCTATGGCCATCACACAAAAGGGAAAATGTTCCATGCGTCGTTTGCCAATTCTGCTCGCTGCAACTGCCGCTCTCATGATGCCGGCGATCGTCTCGGCCCAGCCGCAACCACCGGCACCCCAGGCTGCCAAGGGCCCGCTGCTGAGCCTGAGCGTCAGTGAATCGGTGAACAGCGCGCCGGATATGGCGACGATCAACACCGGCGTGCAGACCCGCGCGATGTCAGCAAAGGATGCGATGGCGCAGAATGCCACCCAGATGGACCGGCTGATCGCCGCGCTTGTGAAGGCTGGCATCGCCCGCAAGGACATCCAGACCAGCGGCATCAACCTCAACCCGCAATATGATTATAGCGACCGCACGGATGGCAAAGGTCCGCGCTTCATCGGCTATGAAGCCAGCAACCAGCTCACTGTCGCGGTCCGCAAGCTGGATAGCGCAGGCGATCTGATCGACTCGCTGGTCGCCGCCGGGGCGACCAACATCAATGGCCCGAGCTTTGGCATTGCCGAGCCGGACAAGCTGCTCGATCAGGCCCGCACCAAGGCGCTAAAAACCGCTCAGGCCCGCGCAAACCTTTATGCGCAGGCGACCGGCTTCCGCACCGCGCGCCTGGTGAGCATCTCCGAAGGTGGCGGTTTCGCGCCGCCGCCCATGCCGATGATGGCGATGCGCGACTCTGCTGCAGCCGCGCCGCAGACCAAGATCGAGCCCGGTGAGATCGCCACCTCGATTTCCCTCAACGTCCAGTATATGCTGGAACCCTGAACGGGGGACAGATGGGACATTCAGCGCTTGTTCAATGCTTGATGGCTAACATGGCATCATGAAAACTCTTTCATCCTCTCTTCTGCTCGGCGGGCTGATGGCACTGGCGGCCACCAGCCTCCCGGTTTCGGCGCAGAGCTTTGCGCGGGGCGATGACCAGCGGGCGGCGCGGCGCGCCATGCTCGATGGTGAGGTGATGCCGTTTTCGATCATCAAGCGTCGTGTCGAGCGCGAGATCAGCGACGCCCAATATGTCGGCGTTGCCCCATCCGTTCGCGAAGGCGTGTACCGGATGCAGTTCCTCCAGCAGGATGGCAAGGTCATCTGGGTTGATGTGGACGGCAAGACCGGCAATATCATCGGACGGACGCGCTGATCCGGCCGGATCGCCTGCGCACGCTCCCTCATTCGGAAAGGAAAAGCCATGCGTCTGCTGATCGTCGAAGATGAGCCGACCTTGGGCAAACAGCTCAAGTCCACGCTCGAAGGCGTCGGCTATGCCGTCGACTTGGCGACCGATGGCGAGGACGGCCATTTCCTCGGATCGACCGAGAGCTACGACGCGATCATCCTGGACCTGGGCCTGCCGGAAATCGACGGCCTGACCGTGCTCGACCGCTGGCGCAAGGAAGGCTCGGCGGTGCCCGTGCTCGTGCTGACAGCGCGGGACAGCTGGTCCGACAAGGTTGCCGGGCTCGATGCCGGTGCAGACGATTATCTCGCCAAGCCGTTCCAAAGCGAGGAACTGATCGCCCGCCTGCGCGCGCTCATTCGCCGCTCGTCCGGCAATGCCTCATCCGAGCTCATCGCCGGCAGCGTGCGGCTGGATACTCGCTCGGGCAAGGTCACGCTGAACGGGGAGCCGGTGAAGCTGACCGCGCAGGAATATAAGCTGCTCTCCTATCTGATGCACCACAAGGGCAAGGTGGTGAGCCGCACCGAGCTGATCGAGCATATCTACGATCAGGATTTCGACCGGGATTCCAACACCATCGAGGTGTTCGTCACGCGCATCCGCAAGAAGCTGGGGGCCGATGTGATCTCCACCATCCGCGGTCTTGGCTACAGCCTGGAGGACCCCGCTGGCTGAACCGGTGCCGCACGATGCGGAGACGGCGCCCCCGCCAGCCTCCAGCCGCAGCACCGGATCGCTCAGCCGCCGCATTCTCGGCATCTCGGCCATCTGGATCGGCCTGCTGTTGCTCGGCGGCGCGCTGGCGCTCGACCGGGTGCTGGTCAGCACCGTCACGCGCACCTTTGATGACGGCTTGTCCTATGTGCTGACCGCCATGATCTCCTCGGCGGAGATCGGCCCGGAAGGCGAAGTGCTGTTCAACCGTCCGCTGGCCGACCAGCGGTTTCTGGAGCCGGCGAGCGGCCTCTATTACCAGATCAGCGGCCAGGGCCATGAGGACTGGCGCTCGCGTTCGCTGTGGGATCGCGCGATCCGCGTCACGCCGGGCATGACCACCAATCCCGGCGAGGGGATGGACAGCAACCAGTTCCCCGATGAGCCGCTGCGCCTGATGGCTCGCACCGTGATCCTGCCGGGCAGCAATACGCGGTGGATCTTCATCGTCGCACAGGCCCGCGAGGGGCTGGACGCGCAGATCCACGCGCTGCGGGCCACCCTGTTCAACAGCTTCGTTATCCTCGGCGTCGGGCTGATCATATTGGCCGGCTTGCAGGTGTTCTTCGGCCTGCGGCCGCTGCGCCATATCCGCCGCGAAATCGCGCGTATGCGCGATGGCGAGAAGAGCCGGGTGACGGTGCCCCTGCCCCGGGAAGTTCAGCCGCTGGTTGAGGAATTGAACGCGCTGCTCGCCCATAACGAACAGCAGGCGGAGGAAGCACGCCGCCACGCCGGCAACCTCGCTCATGCGCTCAAGACGCCGCTGACGGTCGTGATGAACGCCGCGACGGCCCAGTCGCCCGACCTCGCCACCACGGTGGTGCGGGAAACCGGGACGATGCGCCGCCAGATCGACCACCATCTTGCCCGCGCCCGTGCCCTCGGCCGGCGCGGCGCGGCGCAAAGCCGCACGCTGGTGTGGCCGAGCCTCGAAGCGGTGGAGCGCGCCGTCGAGCGCCTCTACCCGGATGTCCGCATCGACCGCGACGGCGCGCAGACGGCCGTCGTCCGCGTCGAGCGGCAGGATTTGGACGAGCTGCTAGGCAATCTGGTCGAGAATGCCGCCAAATATGGCGGCGGCAGTGTGTTCGTCACCGTGGTGCAGAGCACGCCCTGGGTCGACATTCTCGTGGAGGACGACGGCATGGGCATTCCCGAGGCCGCGCGCGAGCGCATCTTCGATCGCGGCGTGCGGCTAGATAGCGGCAAGCCCGGCACCGGCCTTGGCCTCGCCATCGTGCGCGATGTCGCGGAAATCTACGGTGGCTCCGTCACGCTGGACGAGAGCGAGGATCTGGGCGGCCTGATGGTGCGCCTGCGCCTCCCCGCCGGATAAGCTCTTACACACCGAAGGATTGCAGGATCGGGCACGGCCCTTCTTCGGAACGGGCACAGGTCCGCGCCAACTGGCGCAGCGATGCGCGCGCCGCTTCGAGTTGCGCGATCTTTTCATCGAGCTGGACCAGCCGCTCTTCCGCCAGAGCGCGCGCGCGGGCACGATCCTGCCCCGCATCGAGCGACAAAAGCGTGCGGATTTCCTCCAGCGTAAAGCCGGCCTGCTGCGCCGCCCGAATGAAGTGCAGCCGCCGGACATCCTCCTCACCATAGCGCCTTATGCCCCCGGACAGGTCGTTGCCGGCCTGTTTCTCAGGCGTAGGGAGCAAGTCCTTCCGCTGATAGAAGCGGATCGTCTCGACCCCCACGCCGCCGGCTTTCGCCAGACCCGAAATGCTCATCGCCGCCATGCTTGACTCCGTACCATGGTACAGACCCTATATGGGGTGCATGGACTTCTCAGCAAGGATGAGCGTCAATGCCTGAACCCCGTGCCACGAGCAGCGGTAAGGCCGTTCTCTATCGGATGGTGATGCCCGGCCACATCTGCCCCTATGGCCTCAAGGCGCTGCACCTGCTGCGCAGCAAAGGCTATGATGTCGAGGATCGCTGGATCGAAACCCGCGCCCAGCAGGAAGCGTTCAAGGCCGAGCATTATGTCACCACCACGCCGCAAGTGTTCATCGACGGTCAGCGGATCGGTGGCCATGATGACTTGCGCCGCTTCCTGGGCCTCAGCGTCAAAGATCCGAACGCGACGAGCTATACGCCTGTTCTGGTCGTGTTCGCTGTCGCGGCGTTGATCGCGCTGACGATCGATCTGTTGACGGCCGCGCCGCTGCTCAGCCTGCTCACCCTCGAGCGCTTCATCTCCGTGACGATGATCCTGCTGGCGATGCTCAAGCTGCAGGATGTGGATCGGTTCGCGACCATGTTCCTGGGCTATGATCTGCTGGCCCGCAAATGGGTGCCCTATGCCTCAATCTATCCGTTCGCCCAATTGGCCGCCGGCGTGCTGATGCTCGCGGGCGCCCTGCCCTGGCTCTCGGTGCCGGTCGCCGCGTTCATCGGCGGCATCGGCGCGGTCTCGATCTACAAGGCCGTCTATGTGGAGAAACGCAGCCTCAAATGTGCCTGCGTCGGCGGCGGGACCAATGTGCCACTCGGCTTCGTCTCGCTGACCGAAGACCTGTTCATGGTCGCCATGGCCCTGTGGATGGGCCTCAATGCCTGGGTGCTACCCGGCGCGCCGATGTAAAGGCGCGGGTGCCGGGCGCCGCTGATGAGCGCCCGGCCCGAACCGTCTCTTACTTGCCGCGCTTCTTGCGGTGGCTCTCCAGATCGAGAACGTCGTTCTCAAGGCCCTCGGGCAGCAGGCCCAAGCGGCGCGCGACTTCCTGATAGGCCTCGACCTCACCGCCCAGATCGCGGCGGAAGCGGTCCTTATCCAGCTTCTCGTTAGTGGCCATATCCCACAAGCGGCAGCCATCGGGGCTGATCTCGTCGGCCAGAATGATGCGCGAGAAATCGCCATCCCAGATGCGGCCGAACTCCAGCTTGAAGTCGACCAGACGGATGCCGATGCCGGCGAACAAGCCGCTCATGAAGTCGTTTACGCGGATCGCCATGTCGGCGATGTCGTGCATCTCTTCCTGGCTCGCCCAGCCGAAGCAGGCGATATGCTCTTCGGTGATCAGCGGATCGCCGAGCGCATCATCCTTGTAATAATATTCGATGAGCGTGCGGGGGAGCTGCGTGCCCTCCTCAATGCCCAGCCGGGTGGAGAGCGAGCCAGCGGCGACATTGCGCACCACGACCTCGATCGGCACGATCTCCACCTGACGAATGAGCTGCTCGCGCATGTTCAGCCGCTTGATGAAGTGGGTGGGCACGCCGATGTTCGCGAGCAGCGTGAAGACATGCTCGGAAATCCGATTATTCAGCACGCCCTTGCCGGAGATCGTCCCCTTCTTCTGCGCATTGAAGGCAGTCGCATCATCCTTGAAATACTGGATCAGCGTGCCGGGCTCGGGACCTTCATAAAGGATCTTCGCCTTGCCCTCATAAATCTGGCGACGACGGGACATGTGCGGGTGCCTACTCATCAGTTGTAAAAATCAAGGCCCCGGCGGCGCGAATCAGCGAGGATCAGCGGACACCGGGGCTCTTCCCCAGCGCATAGCGCAAGGCACATGGCAGTGCAATTTTCAGACGAACCGAGCCGGGCTGGCCCCCTCGGCGCTTGCCGCCCCAGCCGCTAGAACATATAAAGAACAAATGAAACAGGAGACGATTACGGATCGGCTGGCGATCCTTGCGGACGCCGCCAAATATGATGCCTCCTGCGCATCCTCCGGCACCGCCAAGCGGAACAGTCGCGACGGCAAGGGGATCGGCTCGACCGAAGGCATGGGCATCTGCCATGCCTATGCGCCGGATGGGCGCTGCATCTCGCTGCTGAAGATCCTGCTCACCAATCATTGCATTTTCGATTGCCATTATTGCGTCAACCGCAAGAGCTCGAATGTGCGTCGTGCGCGGTTCACGGCACAGGAAGTCGTCGAGCTGACGCTCAACTTCTACCGGCGCAATTATATCGAGGGCCTGTTCCTCTCCTCCGGCATCATCAAGTCCGCCGACCATACGATGGAGCAGTTGATCGAGGTCGCCCGCGCGTTGCGGGAGGATCATGGCTTCAAGGGCTATATCCACCTCAAGACCATTCCTGAGGCGGATCGCGCGCTGGTCGAGCAGGCGGGCCTTTGGGCCGATCGCGTCTCGATCAACGTCGAACTGCCGACCGAACGCGGCCTGACCGATCTGGCGCCGGACAAGAATGGCGGGCAGATCGAAGGGGCCATGGCGCGGCTAGGTTCGGCGATGGTCGAAGCGAAGGATGCGCGCAAACGGTTCAAACATGCACCGATGTTCGCGCCCGCCGGCCAATCCACCCAGATGATCGTCGGCGCGGACGGCGCTAACGATACCCAGATTATCGGCCGGGCCAGCGAACTGTATGACCGGCATCGGCTGCGGCGGGTCTATTATTCCGCCTTCAGCCCGATCCCCGATGCGAGCGCGGTATTGCCACTCAAGCGACCGCCACTGATGCGCGAGCATCGGCTCTATCAGTCCGACTGGCTGATCCGCTTCTACGGATTTTCGACCAGCGAGGTGCAGACCGCGACCGACGATGACGGGATGCTGGCGCTCGACATTGACCCCAAGCTGGCCTGGGCCTTGCGGCACCGGCAGGATTTTCCGGTCGACATCAATCTGGCATCGCGCGAGAAGCTGTTGCGCGTGCCAGGACTGGGCACGCGGGCGGTGGCTGCCATCTTGCAAGCCCGCCGCCATCATCGCCTGCGGCTGGATGATCTTGCCCGGCTCACCCGCACGGTCACCAAATTGCGGCCGTTTATCGTCACGGCCGACTGGCGCCCGACTGGGTTGATCGACACGGCAAACCTGCGCGCCCGACTGGCTCCGCCGCCTCGCCAGATGGAACTGTTCGGGTGAGGCCGGCCCCGCTCCAAGATCAGCCGGCGCTGTTCAATGCCGAGCTGGAGGACGCCCATGATTTCGACACATGGCGTGAGCTGGCCCGCGCCCTGGTCTTGCGGGGCGTCAGTCCGGAGCATATCCGCTGGGCAGCGGCATCGGACAGCGCGCGGGATTTGTTCGCGTCCAAAGACACGCCCGAGCCGGCTCCATCACCCCGCCCGGTCACGGCCAACAAGCGCTTCATCGAGTTGGCCCGCAAGGTGATCCTGCACAGCTCGGATACACGGTTGGCGCTGCTCTATCGCCTGCTGTGGCGCCTGCAAAGCGACCCGCACCTGCTTGAAAAGACGAGCGATGCTGATGTGCACGCCCTGACGCAGTTGGAGCGGCAGGTACGCCGCGACATTCACAAGATGCGTGCGTTCGTGCGGTTCCGGCTGGCCCACGATCCCGACGGAACGGACCGCTACGTGGCCTGGTTCGAGCCGGATCACGCGATCGTGCGCGCCAATGCCCCGTTTTTCCTCAATCGGTTCGCGAGCCAGCGCTGGTCCATCCTGACGCCCGATCTCAGCCTTCACTGGGATGGCACCCTGCTTGCGGAGGGGCCGGGCGCTGACTCCCGGGATGCCCCCGGCGAAGACGAGATCGAAGGGCTTTGGCAGCGTTATTATGCCTCCATCTTCAACCCAGCGCGGCTCAAGGTGGCGATGATGGTGAAGGAAATGCCTCGACGCTACTGGAAGAACCTGCCGGAAGCCGCGTTGATCCCCGCACTGATTGCCGGCGCGCAGGCTCGCGAGGCTCAGATGGTCGATCAGGGCGCCGATCCCTTCCAGCGCCCGCCCCCGACGTCCCTCGGCGAGATTGCCGAGGGCATCTCAACCTGCACGGCCTGCCCGATCGGCTGCAACGGCACGCGCGCCGTCGCCGGCGAAGGGCCCGGCAACGCGCGGCTGATGATCGTGGGCGAGCAGCCGGGCGATTTCGAAGAGCAGCAGGGCCGGCCTTTTGTCGGCCCGGCGGGGCAGTTGCTCGACGGGCATCTTGAGACGGCTGGGTTCGATCGTCCCGAGATCCGGCTGACCAACGCCGTCAAACATTTCAAATTCGAGCAACGCGGCAAGCGTCGTCTCCACCAGAACCCGACCGCCGGGGAGATCGACCATTGCCGCTGGTGGCTCGATGCCGAAAGACGGATCGTTCAGCCAACGATCGTGCTAGCCTTAGGCGCGAGCGCAGGACGCGCCCTGCTGGGCCGAACACCCAGCATCGCCAAGGAGCGTGGCCAACCCTATCAGCTCGCGGACGGCAGCCAGCTCTGGCTGAGCGCCCATCCCAGCTATCTGCTGCGCCTGAGCGGCGAGGCGCAAACGCGGGAACAGACTTTGTTCGCCCGCGATCTGGCGGCGGTCCGCGTGGCGCTGCAAGGTTGAGAGCGCAAGAGACGCGGTGCGACGGCCGCTGATGTTGCGCACAGGCCTGCGGAGATCACTTGGAATAAAAGGGGAGCAGAGAGCCATCGAACTGACCATCTCCCGATCGCAGCGAACGCAAGTACAGGCCGAAATCGGGAACGACGGAGCCGAGAGACGCGCGACATCGGTACTGCGCTCATTTTTAAAGGCGGAGGGTGTACGCCGAAATTTTTGTGTCCATAAGGCTTTGACCAAGGACAAGATCCTTCACGGCCGCCACGCGCGACGCCTCTTTAAGACGCCGATTAAAGGATGCGACCAACCGCGATCATGCGCTTCGTGTCGCCGAGCAAGGGAAGCACGCGCGAGCATTGCTTCCCGCCCCCATAAAGGCCGCCCCGCAACAATTTCGCGGCGAGGACAACGAAGCCTTGCCCGACGAGATTGTCCGCTGGAGGGACCCTGAAAGTCCTCCAACCCGATCCCGTCGTGCGCCAGCAAACCGGCTGGCCGGGAATCGAACCTGGCAGCGAGCGATGGGAAAGTGTTCGCGCAACTGCCGCCTTCAGAGATGACATTACAAGCTGCGAGATTGACCTGACGGCGCCAACGAATAGCGAGCTGTCCGTTTTTTCACTAGCTGGTCCGCCTAAGCGTCGCCTTCCGCAGGCAGCAGCACGACCAGCCGGAAGTCGGGATGCCCATTGGCGCCAACGGCATCTGCTTAGCCTGCACTGCGCCCCGCACCGGATTACCCTGTCCGCTCCTGACCAACTTACGCCATTCAGAGTTGGATGCCCGTATGGCCGCTTAGGTCTGAATCGATGACAGCTTTCAGCAACCGCCCATCGACATTTGAACAACGCTATCACGACCAATGCCCCCTGCCCCACCCTCCGCTAAGGCCGTGGACATAGCCAAGAGAGCGCTCGGTGGCGGGGTCCCGTGCGATGGAACGATGGAGCGGCCCATCTCAATCGGCACATGGCTCGTAACACCGCATATGCTGAAAGGTACGCCGGTCTGCCGACTGAATGGACTGCCAGCCCGGGCAACCGCTCTCCCCGCCAGGGGTTATCCTGGCATGGCTCGCTCGAAATCAACCCATACTGACGACAGCAAGGCTCCGCTTGCGCCCATGGAAGCGGTTTTGGTCGAGGAACTGCCCGAGTCACCCGGCTGGCAGTATGAACCCAAATGGGATGGCTTTCGCGCGATCGCTGCGCGCGAGGGCGACAATATCGAGATATGGTCCAAATCGGGCAAGCCGCTCGGCCGCTACTTTCCGGAAATGATTGCACATATTCGCAACCTTCCTGAGAAGCACCTGCTCCTTGACGGCGAACTGGTGATCCCGATTGGCGATCATCTCTCCTTCGATGCGCTTCAGGCCCGCCTCCATCCCGCTGCCTCGCGCATCGCCAAGCTCTCGAGGGAGACACCCGCGCAGCTTATCCTGTTCGACGCGCTGGCAATCGGCAGCAGCAACCTTCGCGACAAGCCGCTGGCGGAACGACGGGGCGCGCTTGAGGCGCTATACAGCTCGATAGCCAATTCATCACTGATCCTGTCGCCGGCCTCAGAATCGCTGGAGCAAGCAAAAACCTGGCTAGCCGAAACGGGCGGCGCCCTTGATGGCGTGATCGCCAAGTCGCTCGACGAGCCCTATCGACCAGGGGAACGCGCGATGCGGAAGGTGAAGCAATTGCGCACGGCCGATTGCGTGGTTGGCGGATATCGCAAGACTGCCAAGGGCTATGTCGCCTCACTGCTCCTTGGGCTCTATACTGAGACTGGTCATCTCGATCTTGTCGGATTTAGCTCGGGTTTCCCCGCCACCGAGCGCAAGGCCCTGATCAAAACACTCAAGCCACATGAAGGCGGGCCGGGGTTTACCGGAAAGGCGCCCGGCGGACCCAGCCGCTGGAATCCCGACAAGAGCGGTGATTATATTGCGCTCGATCATGGGCTGATCGCCGAGGTCATCTATGATCAGATCACCGCAGGCCGGTTCCGCCACGGCACCCGCTTCCACCGCTGGCGCCCTGACAAAGCGCCCGCGCAATGCACGTTCGATCAGTTGGTGCGAGAGTTGAAGCCTGCCGAACTCATTCAACTCGTCGAAAAGAGCGAGGAAATCGGGACGAAACTTCCGCCCGAAGACCTGACCTAAGCGAAGGGGACGACGCGGATCGACGCACTGAAAGCAGAGCTGTCTCGCGACTGACCTTCTTATGCCCCGATCCGCGCGCCCGTTTCGCCAGTCACGGGATCGCGACGGGGTTCAGGCACAGCGGCCATTCGGGCCTCGGCGGCATCGTCGGGCCCTTCCC
The DNA here is from genome assembly GCF_025961775.1 of Sphingobium sp. B12D2B. Taxonomy (NCBI): domain Bacteria; kingdom Pseudomonadati; phylum Pseudomonadota; class Alphaproteobacteria; order Sphingomonadales; family Sphingobiaceae; genus Sphingobium; species Sphingobium sp. B12D2B. The sequence goes on along the minus strand of NZ_JAOQOH010000001.1, from coordinate 1,235,856 downwards.
GGCAGATGTCCCAGCTCAACCCTTTCGGGTACGCGCCAACAACCTGAAAATCTTCGCTGGACGCGACGCAACGGTGGCCGGTGCCGACGGGCAACATCACCGCATCGCCCGCCACGACTTCGACCTGCCGGCCATCGGGTCCGCCGAGTTCGAGCATCGCCCTTCCGGCAAACACGCCGAGCGCTTCATGCGTGGTCGAATGATAATGATGATAGTCGAACACACCGTCACGCCAGTCGGGCAACCAGCCGTTCTCCGCGAACAGCGCTTCGAACCGTTCGGCCAAATCCGAGTTACCGCCCTGCAATACGCCGCGATAGACGATTACGGGCAACCGATCGTTGTTCGGCACCCAGCCGTTTTTGCCCAGGAGGAAGCTTTCAGTCTCCATCATGACATAGCTTTCGGGGTTCTTTTGCGTTTGGGCTTATCGGCAAGTTCGATCCAAACTGGCGCATGGTCGCTCGTTTTTTCCCAGCTACGCACATGGGCGTCAACGTGAGCATCGACCAGTCGGCTGGCGAGGGCCGGGCTGAGCAGCAGATGGTCTATTCTAAGGCCTGCATTTCGGCCGTAGGCGTTCCGGAAATAATCCCAGAAGGTGTAGATGACTTCGCCGGGATGAAGCGTGCGAAGCGCATCTGTCCAACCTTGGTCCAGCAACCGGAAATAGGCCGCCTTCACCTCAGGCGAGAACAGGGCGTCGTCGAGCCAGCGCTCGGGCTTATAGACGTCCAGATCGGTGGGCATGACATTGAAGTCACCAGCAAGCATTACTGGCAGCCCGGTTTCGAGCAACCCGGCAGCGTGATCGATCAGCCGCTCGAACCAGCGCAGCTTATAGTCGAATTTGGGGCCAGGTCGGGGATTGCCATTCGGGAGATAAAGCCCGCCAATCAGGATACCGTTGACCGCCGCCTCGATGTATCGGCTTTGGCTCGGGTCCGGGTCGTCGGGAAGCCCTCGCCGGGTCTCGTGAATTTCTCCGACGCGGCTCAGCATCGCGACGCCGTTCCAGGATTTCTGGCCGTGCCAGATGACATTATAACCAAGATCGCGGATGGCGCCTTCGGGAAAGCGCTCCTGCGGCGCCTTCAACTCCTGGAGCACGACGACATCGGGTTCAGCTTCTTCCAGCCAACGGAGGAGGACAGGCAGCCGGCCGTTGACGCCGTTCACATTGTAGGTCGCGATCTTCACCGCCGAGCACCCGCATGTCCGGCAGCATCCCGTCGGCGGCCGCCCAAGCCTATGAAGACCTCTGGACCGACGCGCTTCATCTGCGCCACATCATGAATCCCGCCAATGGCATATCCACGAAATCCTTTGGCATGAGAGTCGTTCCAGCTTGGTCTAAGGAAGGTTCCAGCGGCCCAACGCACGTCGCTCACCCGCGGAAATGCTCGTTGAGCCGAGTGCAACCGCCGCTAAGGACGCGTTTACTTGCGGGGACGCAAATCTGCCGGTCGATGGATCAGGGGGGCAGTCTCAACATTGACAAGCTAGGGGCTGATGCAGCGAAGGCGGCGCATCGTTGACCAACGTCGGAAGTTCCGATCAGGACAATCAACATAAATCAGACTAAATTTGCTCGCGACCCTGCGACCAGGGGCGAACGTGCGCGTTTCAGGCTTCCTATCGTCCAGTGCAGGAGCAGACCCTGGAAGACTTTGCAGGCCGGATTGCGGCCGCGGCCACTATGATCGCCGCTACGATGGCCGCTGCCAATATCGGGCCGCGAACTGCGGTCGATCTTGCCGGAGAGAACGCGAAATGAGCGGCGGGCATGGAGTGGGTGTACGGGCCCTGACACTATGGAAAGCGCTGCAAGCCGAGGACGTTCTCTATCTCGCCGATGATGAACAGGAAGCGGAGGCGCTGGCCGCCGCCCTCGGCAAGCTAGCGCCCGAGAACGTTGTCATCTTCTTACCATCAAGTGACACACTGCCCGGCGACAGTGCTCCTGCTTCACCTGCGAACATTGGGCAGCGTGTTGCCGCGCTGCGCATGCTCAGGCGCTCCATGCAGGCGGGCGGCGTCAAGCCCATCGCTGTGGTAATGAGCGGCGAAGCGGCGGCAAGGCTTTATCCGGATCCATCCGCCTTTGACGCCGCGCCGCCTACGCTGAGGGAGGGCGACAAGATCGATCCTGCGGGGTTTGCGCAGGACATGAACGCGGTTGGCTATGTCAGTGACGACCGCGTAGACGAACCGGGCGAGATCGCGGTGCGGGGTGAAGTCATTGATATCTATCCGGCGGATGCCGGTGCGCCCGCTCGCATCGAGATTTCTGATGGGCAGATCGCCAGCATCCGGCATTACGACCCGGCGACCCAGCTTAGCACTGGAGATTGCGAAGCGCTGGAGATCGGCCGCGCGCTGGAGCCAACGGATGGTCGGCGTTGCAGCGTTTTCGCTCATCTTCGGCCGGGGCGCCTGTTTCAAAGTGGAAAAGCCGACCAGCGCCGTCGTCGATTTGCTCGACTGGCAGCTGAGACAGGGGGCGAACAGCCGGCGGACGCCGTGGCGGAAGGTGAGTGGAGGGCGGGCGAAGAAGGCTGGAACACAAGTGAGATTACCGATGCTCAAATCGAAGCACTCCCCCGTTTCGCTGAGCAACGCGCACCACTCAACGCGATGGTCCGGTTTGTGAAGCCGCGACTTGATTCCGGCGACCGATTACTGCTCGTTGGAAGCGAGCGGGATGTCCGATTCCTGCGGTCTCGCATCGCGCGCAAATTGGGTCTCGAATTGCGGGACGTGGCCGATCTCGGTTCCGTTCTCGCGTGTCCAAAGTCGAGCGGTGGCGCTTTAATTGCGCCGATCGACGCGGGCGCTGTCGGAGACGGATTGATCATGCTGGCGGCCGCCGATCTCTTGGGCAGCCGGGCGTTGCTGAACGAGGCCCCGGAGACGGCATCGTCAGAAATTGCGCGCGCAGGCGGCGATATTCGCGTGGGCGATGTGGTCGTCCATGAAGACCATGGCGTCGCGCGAGTCCTCGGGCTCAATGCTGCGCCAGCCGAGGGCGGATCGGAAGCGATCATTTTGGAATATGCCGGCGGTACCCGCCGACTGGTGCCTGCCGGAGAGGCGGGGCGTATCTGGCGCTATGGCGCCGATGCGGACGCAGTAAAGCTCGACAAGCTTGATGGCACGAGCTGGGCAAAGCGGCGTGGCGAGATCGACGAGACCGTCGCGGCGAGCGCAAAGGCGCTTTTGAAGCTGGCGCAACAGCGCATGAATACAAAAGCCCCTTCACTGGAGCCGGAGGTGGCTGCCTATGAGCGCTTCGTTGCGACCTTCGCGTTCAATGAGACGGCTGATCAGGCGCGGGCCATCGCAGCCGTGCGCGATGATCTTGCCAGCGGTCGTCCAATGGACCGACTGATCATTGGCGATGTAGGCTATGGAAAGACCGAAGTTGCCCTCCGGGCTGCGGCATTGGCTGCCCTTGCCGGGCATCAAGTCGTGGTGGCAGCGCCGACTACCGTGCTTGTGCGCCAGCACCTCGAAACGTTCGAACGCCGCTTCGCAGGGCTGGGAGTCAAAGTCGCTAGCCTATCCCGCCTTTCGAGTGCGGCAGAGAAAAAGGTCGTCAAGGCGGGCTTGGCGGACGGATCGATCGACATCGTCATCGGAACGAGCGCGGTAATGGCGAAGGACGTGCGCTATGCGAAGCTGGGTCTCGTTGTCATAGATGAGGAGCAGCGTTTTGGTGCAGCTGACAAGGCGAAGCTGCGCGGCCGGGCCGACATTCATTTGCTCGCGATGAGCGCAACCCCGATCCCGCGAACACTCCATCGGGCGATGATCGGACTTCAGCAGATTTCCGTCATCGCAACGCCGCCAGCGCGCCGCCAGCCGATCCGCACCAGCCTTGCCGAGCCGAACGACACGCAGATCAGAACGGCGTTGCTACGCGAGTGCTCGCGGGGCGGGCAAAGCTTCGTCGTCGTGCCACGGATCGAGGATCTCGCGCCCCTCTCGGAGCGATTGCGGCGCATCACGCCCGATCTTGTGCTGATTGAGGCGCATGGCAAGCTGCCGGCGGCGGAGATTGACGCGGCTATGGTCCGTTTCGCCAATGGCGAGGGCGATGTGCTCCTCGCAACGAATATTATCGAGGCGGGTCTGGACGTGCCGCGCGCCAATACCATGCTCGTTTGGCACGCCGACCGTTTCGGCCTCGCCCAGCTTCATCAACTGCGCGGACGGGTCGGCCGGGGCAATAGGCGGGGACAGGTCATGCTGTTCACCGAGGGTGGGACGATTGCCGAGCAGACGATGAAGCGCCTGCGAACGCTTGCGACTTACGACCGACTTGGCGCGGGATTCGAGATAAGTGCAGCAGACCTTGATCAGCGCGGCGCCGGCGATCTGTTAAGCGATGTTCAGGCGGGGCATATGAAGCTCATGGGCGTCGACCTTTACCAGCATTTATTTGAGGCGGCGTTGAAGGCCGCACGCGGCGAGGATGACGGGCTTTGGCTCGCGGAGGTGAATGTTGGAACGGCCGGCGCGTTGCCCGAGGACTGGATTCCCGACGTCGACATTCGTTTGGGTCTCTATGTGCGGATCGCCAGGGCGAGCGACGAAGGAGAACTCGAAGCCTTACAAGAAGAGCTCATCGATCGGTTCGGCTCGCTCCCGGATGCTGCTGAGCGACTTCTTGCGGTCGCGCGGATCAGGCTGCTCGCTCGATTGGCCCAGATAGAGAGGGTCGACGCAGGACCTGCAGCAATCGCGCTGACCCCGCGCGGGCGACGCAGGAAGGTCCCGACCGGGCTGGTCCCTAAAGACGGGCGCTGGCTGCTCAAGGAGCGGATCGCTGAGGAAGAGCAACTGGAGCGGCTGGCAGGCGTGCTGCACGCCATCGCGCCATAATCGCATTGGTCTATCGCTGTGTTTCTTACACCCTCTGCGACGCGCTTTATAAAACCAGAGGGACGCTTGCCAACTTTTCATCCTTTGGGCGCCCTTGACTAATCGGGCCCGACGAGTGCGCTCCCCCCGGGGCCACTACCGCCCCGCCAACTGAGCCAGCCAGACCGGCCCGGAACTGATGCCAATCGACCTGAGCGAATGGCGGCTTTCGGAACGCGGGCAACGCAGACCGCACGACCGCAACCAAGGCGAAGGCACATGCTGCTTTCCAACGACAGGCTTGCTGGTGACGAGTAGTGAACGATCACCTACGTCCTACAGTGTGGAAACAACCTGCTGGACGTCGCTGCCATAGCCGTGCTGATGACGGGCCTGTGATTATATGTGAGGCGGAACGGCGTCAGCGAACTGAGGGATGCACGACATGATTATGAGCCGACTCATTTCGACGTCCTGCCTCACCTTCATCTGCGCGAGCAGCGCGGCGCTGGTGCATGCGCAGTCTGCAGGAGCTGGACAAGCAGAGGTGCGATCCGCACCGGCCCAGACGGCTGGCGCGATCCTGCCAACGCCGGAACAGCGCTTTGAAGGCAAGATCGGCCGCACGCTCGCGCAGTCCGATCCGCCCAAATATGCGCCGCTGCCCAAGCCGCCTGCCGGCGCGCCGAACGTTCTGGTCATCATCACCGACGATGTCGGCTTCGGCGCCACCACCCCGTTCGGCGGCCCGGTGCCGACACCGACCTTCGAAGCACTCGCCCAGGATGGGCTGCGCTACAACCGCTTCCATACGACGGCGCTCTGCGCGCCGACCCGGGCCTCGCTGCTGACCGGCCGCAATCCGCATCGCGTCGGCTTTGGCGCCATTACCGAAATGGGCACGGGCTATCCCGGTTACACGACGATCCTGCCCAAGAGCGCGGCGACGGTCGGCGAGGTGCTGCGCCAGCATGGCTACGGCACGGCGTGGTTCGGCAAGAACCACAATACCCCGGAATGGGAACAGAGTGCCGCCGGTCCCTTCGACCGCTGGCCCAACGGGCTGGGCTTCGACTATTTCTATGGCTTCATGGGCGGCGCGACCAGCCTGTGGAACCCCTCCCTGTTCGAGAACCAGCTTCCGCTCGCCCGCGGAAATTTTCCGCCGGGCTATCATCTTGAGCGCGACATGGCCGATCACGCGATCGAATGGATCCGCATGCAGGGGATTTCGGCACCGGGTCGGCCCTTCTTCATGCTCTATGCACCGGGCACCTCGCACAGCCCCCATCATGCCCCGGCCGATTGGATCGCGCGGTTCAAGGGCCAGTTCGATCAGGGCTGGGACAAGATGCGCGAGCAGATTCTGGCGCGGCAGATCGCGGCCGGCGTCGTCCCGGCCGGCACCAAGCTGACGCCGCGCCCCGCCTCCATTCCCGCCTGGGACACGCTCGGCCCGGACGAGCGGCGGCTCTACGCCCGGATGATGGAGACCTACGCGGGCGCCCTCTCTTATGCGGATCACCAGATCGGCCGGGTCATCGAGACGCTGCGGGCGTCCGGCCAGCTTGAAAACACGCTCGTCATCTACATTCAGGGCGACAATGGCGGGAGCGGCGAAGGCGGCCTGAACGGATCGACTAATGACATCGCGGCGATCAACGGGATGCGCCCCGATCTCCAGACAATGCTCGGCCAGATCGACAAGCTGGGCGGCCCGGAACTCTATAATAATTACCCCGTCGGCTGGGCCTGGGCGATGAACGCCCCGTTCCAGTGGACCAAGCAGGTTGCCTCTCATCTCGGTGGCACGCGCAACGGCCTGGTGGTGTCCTGGCCTGCGCGGATCAAAGCGCACGGCGAAGTGCGCACGCAATTCCACCATGTCGCGGACATCGTCCCGACCATCTATGAGGCGGTGGGCATCACGCCGCCCGAGCAGGTGGATGGTGTGACGCAGATGCCGCTCGATGGCATCAGCATGGCCTATAGTTTCGTTCAGGCCGATGCGCCGGACCGCCGCCACGAGCAGATTTTCGAACTGCAAGGCAATGCCGGCCTGTACCGCGACGGCTGGTTCCTGAGCAGCACCCCGACCCGCGCACCGTGGGATTTCGCCGGCCCCGGCGGCCTGCCCACCGACAATGGCTGGGAGCTCTATAATCTCTCCGAGGACTTTTCCCAGTCGCGCAATCTGGCGGCGCAAGAGCCGGCGCGGCTGAAATCGATGATCGACCAGTTCTGGGCGGACGCCAAGAGCGGGGACATTCTGCCGCTCGACAACCGCTCCTTCGCACGCTGGTCGAGCCGCAATCGCCCTACGCTGCTGGCCGGGGAGACACGCTTCACCTACCAGCCCACGTCACGGCCGATCACCGGCCCCGGCTTCCCGGATCTGGCCGGCCGCTCGTGGCGGGCAGAGGCGGATATCGCCCTTGCGAAAGGCATACGCGCCGAGGGCACGCTGGTCATGAACGGCAGCCGTTATGGCGGCTGGAGCCTCTACATGACAGGCGGGCGACCGACCTTCCTCTACAAGGCCTCGGATTCGCCCGGCGACGTTCTGCGCCTGCAGGGCCCTGCCCTTCCCGCCGGCAAGCACCGCATCTCGGTTGCGGTGACCGACAATGGGCAGGGCAAGCCCGGCGATGCGGTGCTGCACGTGGATGGCGTCACTGTAGGCCAGGGTCCGATCAAGCGGACCATTCCCGCCATCATTCGCGGCGGCGGCGCCATCGGGCGCAGCTTCGACACGCTGGACGGCAGCTTCACGGCCCCCTTCGCCTTCAATGGGCAATTGGACAATGTGACGATCGAGGTGGTGCCGGAATAGATTGGATATTTGCAAAACGCTTGGGGTGTCGCGCGTCGCTCGTAGGACAAGGGCCAACAGCGCATGCAACACGTCAGCCGATACGTTCCATTAAAATGGTGTCGCAACATCGGTCCCGAGTTTTAGGAAACGTCTAATGAACAAAGGGCAGGTTTCAGCGACCATTCGAGCAGTGAATGTCGGCTATGCCGGGGCTTCCACGCGCCTGATCAAGCACGTGCCAATGATAGGTTTCAGAGAGAGCGAAGATATACGGCGGGCGCGCTTGAAGGGCGACCGAGTGCCAGAGTTGCGGACGCGCAAATAGAAGCCCGCCGTCGGAATGGATCCCCGCTTCGCAAGTCTCTCCAACGGGTTGACGTTGAGTTTGTGTGGAGTGCGCATAAGCCGCCATTATTACAATGGGTTAAGCCGTAAAGTCGGCCGTGTCGCACGCGATCTGCCGCAAACGGGACTGGGCTTGATCACTGAGGTGCAGGAACTGGCGGAGAGGGTGGGATTCGAACCCACGGTACGGTTGCCCGTACACCGCATTTCGAGTGCGGCGCATTCGACCACTCTGCCACCTCTCCGCAGAGGTTTTCGCGTCGCAGTGCCCTGAGAGAGGGCGCCGCTGCGGTAGTCGAGCGCGCGCTGTTAGCGGATGATCGGGGCTTTGCCAAGCAGTCGGTGCGGGAAAACTTGCACTCGGTGCCAGCGACACTAAATCTGTCTCATGAATCAAGCCCAAGCCCGCAAGTCATTCTCTTCCGTGACGCACATTCCGACGATCAGTGCCGCCCATCGCGTGTCGCACGCGCATTTCGGCATTGGGGAGAAGGTCCGGCACCGCCTGCTGGGGTTTCGCGGGGTTGTGTTCGACATCGATCCGGTCTTTTCCAACAGCGAGGAATGGTATGAGGCCATTCCCGAGGCGATGCGGCCGGAGCGGGACCAGCCTTTCTACCATCTGTTCGCGGACAATGGTGAAGCGACCTATGTTGCTTATGTGAGCCAGCAGAATCTGGTGGCCGACGGAACCGACGAGCCGATCGATCATCCGGCTGTCACCGCCTTGTTCGGCGAGCATCGCGGCGGGCATTATGCGCTCGACCCGAGCTACTGGCACTGAACTGACGGGCGGCGCCTCGCCTGTTGCAGTCGGGGCGATGCCTGTCTTCAGGATTTGATCCGCCACCCCTGCCGCAGCCCGATATAGCAGACGGCGGCCAGCACGAGGTTGAGCGCGAGCAGGAGCGCCGCGCCCACCGCGATGGGCGAATCGGCCGCGGCGAGGAAGCCATAGCGGAAGCCCGAAATCGCGTAGAAGAACGGATTGACGTGGCTGATCGCCCGCATGATCGGCGAAACGTGGTCCATCGAGTAAAAGGTGCCGGAGAGCAGCGAGAGCGGCGCGACGAGGAAGTTGGTAACGGCCGCGGCATGATCGAACTTCTCCGCCCAGATCCCGGTGAGAATGCCGAGAAAGCCCAGCATCGCCGAGCCGGCAATGCCGAAATAGACGACGGCCCAGAGATGATGCGGGGCCACATGGACGCCCGGCCAGGCCAGCATCGCCAGCCAGATCGCGCCACCGACAAAGGCCGCACGGGTCACCGAGGCCGCGACGAGGGCGAACAGCAGTTCCCCGGCGGAGAAAGGCGGCATGAGATAATCGACGATGGTCCCCTGCAGTTTGCCGGCGAGCACCACGGTAGCGGTATTCTGGAAGCTGTTCTGCACCATCGCCATGATGATGAGGCCGGGCGCCACGAAATCGGCGAAGGGCACGCCCATCACCATCAGGCCGCCACGCCCCAGCGCGACGGTGAAGATGATCAGGAACAACAGGCTGGTGAGCGCCGGCCCCCAGATCGTCTGCAGATGCACCTTGAGGAAGCGGCGGACTTCCTTGAGGTACAGGGCCTTCATCCCGGACCAGTTGACGCCGTGGATGACGGGAACGCCCGGTTCGTGACGAATGAGCGGTTGGGTGTGCGAGGAAGCAGGTTCGGCCATGAAACCGCCCTATCGCGTCCCACCCGCAGCAGCAATGGCACAGCGATACTGTGCCGCCCGGCTTTGTCGATGACAGGCCGTTTGACCTTTGGGCCATGGATGCCCATATGACCCGATCATTTGAAGGAATAGGCATGTCCTGGACAGACGAACGCATCGATCAGCTCCGGCAGATGTGGGAGCGCGGCATGACTGCGAGCCAGATCGCTGAAGAGCTGGGCGGCGTGAGCCGCAACGCCGTGATCGGCAAGGCGCACCGCCTTGGCCTGCAGTCGCGCCCCTCCCCCGTGAAGGCGGCGGACTCCAGCCGCGCTGCTGCGCCGCAAAGCCGCAAGGCCGCGCCTCCGCCGGCACCCGCCGCACCCAAGGCGGAAGCCGCGCCGGCGCCCGAGCCGCGCATCGCAAAGCCGCAGCCCAAGGCGCCGCCGGTGGTGGAAGCACGGCCGCAGCCGCCCGTCGCGGCCCAGCCTGCTGCCGACGCCCCGCCGCCGCCTCCCCAGCCCCGGATCGTCTCGGTTGGCCCTGGCGGCTTCCTGCGGCAGGGCCCGGGCGAGATGCAGCAGCCGATTCCGCCGGCACCGCCGCGCCGGCTGGTTCCCGCCAAGCCCAGCCCGGAAATCGCGGACAAGACCAGCCTGCTCGATCTCAACGAGAAGATCTGCAAATGGCCGATGGGCCATCCGGGCGAGCCGGACTTCCACTTCTGCGGTGAGAAGGTGAACCCCGGCTTCCCTTATTGCGTGGAGCATTGCGGGCGGGCCTATCAGGCGCAGCTGCCGCGTGGCACGCGCCGTCCGCCGCCGCCCATGCCTTATGGCGGCCCGCGGGTGCGCTGAGGCATCAAGCGATGACAAAAAAGGGGCCGGTTTCGGCCCCTTTTCTATATCTGGCATTCCAGTGCGACATACACCCTCCCGCCTTATGAAGCGGGAGGGCGCTATCGATCTTAGAAGCGGAAGCTCGCCGTCGCGCGAACGGTGTGATGATCGAACACATCGTTGGTGCGCTGGATGTCGGTGAAGCCAGCCGGCGTGATAACGAACGGGTTCGTCAACGAGGGCGGCGTGCCCTGACCGGCGCGAACCGTGTAGCCATCCGTGTTGAAGCGGGTGTAGCGATACTGCACGCCGATCGAGAAGTTCTGGCTCACGCGCTGCTCGATGCCGCCGCCAGCAGTCCAGCCCCACTCGTCCGCGCTTTCGTTGGACTCGGTGAAGGTGTTGAAGGTGTTGCTGGTGGCGAAGTTGTTCTTGATCTTGGCGTAAGCCACACCGCCGGTGCCGTAGATCAGCGTACCGGTGCCGAGTGCCAGACCGGCGCGCAGACGAGCGTTGGCATCCCAGTCAATCCGACGCGACAGGACATAGCTGGCCGGAGTGGTGCTGAAGCCGCTGACCGAGTTACCGATCATCGTGCGACCGCCTTCGATGACGGCGCCGACGACAAAGTTGCCCATCTGCATGTCATAACCGGCATGGACACCCCAGGCGACGCGACGATCCTTGTCACCGGCACAGGAGCCGGGCGTGGCACCAAGCGCGCGGCCGCGGCAGAAGCCGGGCGCGAAGGCATTGCCGGGGACAGCCGTAGAAACGGTATCGCCATAATTGCCGTCATTGTTGGTGTCGAAGGTCAGCGTCTCGAGCGTGTCGCGGTCATAATTGGGCTGCCAGGCCATGCCGAGCGAGCCACCGACATACGGACCGGTCCAATCACCCGCGCCATCCTGCGCCAGAGCCGGAGCGGCCAGCAGGCCTGCCATGGCGGTGGTGAGCGAAATGAGAGCGATCTTTTTCATACAATAAATCTCCTGCCTCTGAACTGGCTGGCCGCAATACGTTCACCCCCTCCAATTGGTTTCGCGAACTCGCTCACAAAATTCTGTTAACCACGACACCTGTCTCTTTTTTGTAACGCCTTGCCCGCGAATATTGCTGCCAGATGAACGAAACGGTCGCGATTATTGATTTTGCGTACTTCGTTGCTCACAAAGCCGTCTGCATCTGCAGGCTATTCTATTGCATTTGGCCGCGGTGCGGCGCTGCGATGATCGATCCGCTAGAGCGCTCGGGCGCCGACATGGTTCCACCACCCGCCGGATAAGATCACGCCGCTTGCGCCCGTGACTCCGCTGGCCCTATAGTTCCCGCATGTCCGACAACCTGTTCGACCAGAACATCGCCCGCACAACCGAAAGCTACGACGCCTCCGCCATCGAGGTGCTGGAGGGGCTGGAGCCGGTGCGTCGCCGCCCCGGCATGTATATCGGCGGCACGGATGAGCGCGCGCTGCACCATCTCGCCTCCGAAGTGCTCGATAATGCGATGGACGAAGCGGTCGCCGGCCACGCCACCCGCATCGAGGTGACGCTGGAGGCGGGCAACCGGCTGACGATCACCGACAATGGTCGCGGCATCCCGGTGGACCCGCACCCCAAATTCCCCGGCAAGTCGGCGCTGGAGGTCATCCTCACCACGCTGCACTCGGGCGGCAAATTCTCGGACAAGGCCTATGCGACCTCGGGCGGCCTGCATGGCGTCGGCATCAGCGTGGTCAACGCGCTGTCCGTCGACACCGAGATCGAGGTGGCGCGAAATCGCGAACTGTTCCGCCAGCGCTTCTCCAAGGGGCACCCTGTGGGTCCGCTGGAGAAGGTGGGCGCGGCGCCCAATCGACGTGGCACAAGCGTCAGCTTCACCCCGGATGGCGATATTTTCGGCGAGCTGAAGTTCAAGCCCTCCCGGCTGCACCGCCTCGCCCGCTCCAAGGCCTATCTCTTTGCCGGTGTGGAAATCCGCTGGAAATGCGATCCCGCCATCATCACGGATGACACACCCGCCGAGGCGGTGTTCCAGTTCCCCGGCGGCCTGTCCGATCATCTGCGTGAGCAGCTGGGCAATCGCGAGTGCGCGACGGCGGAGTTCTTCCGCGGCACGCAGGATTTCCCGGACGGTGTCGGGCGCGTGGAATGGGCCATCGCCTGGCCGCTCTGGTCCGACTGTTCCACCAGCTGGTACTGCAACACCATCCCCACCCCGGACGGCGGCACGCACGAGACCGGGCTGCGCGGCGCGGTCACCAAGGGCATCCGCGCCTTTGGCGAGCTGGTCGGGCAAAAGAAAGCCAAGGACATCCAGACGGACGACATCATGTCCGGTTGCGAGCTGATGCTGAGCGTGTTCATTCGCGATCCACAATTCCAGAGCCAGACCAAGGACCGGCTGACCAGTCCCGAAGCCGCGCGGCTGGTGGAAGCGGCTATGCGCGACCATTTCGACCATTTCCTCACGGACAATATGGACCGGGGCAAGGCGCTGCTCGGCCATGTGCTGGAGCGGATGGACGAGCGCCTGCGCCGCAAGCAGGAAAAGGAAATCAAGCGCAAGACGGCGACCTCCGGCCGCAAGGTCCGCCTGCCGGGCAAGCTGACCGACTGCTCGTCAGATGACCCCGAGGGCACCGAACTGTTCATCGTGGAAGGCGACAGCGCCGGCGGCAGCGCCAAGCAGGCGCGTGATCGCAAGACGCAGGCGATCCTGCCGATCCGCGGCAAAATCCTGAACGTCGCCTCGGCCACCTCTGCCAAGATCCTCGCCAATCAGGAAATCGCGGACCTGATCCTCGCCATCGGCTGCGGTACGCGGAAGGACTGCAACCCGGACAATCTGCGCTATGAGCGCATCGTCATCATGACCGATGCCGATGTCGATGGCGCGCATATCGCCACCTTGCTGATGACCTTCTTCTTCCAGGAGATGCCGGAGCTTGTGCGCCGGGGCCATCTGTACCTCGCCCAGCCGCCGCTCTATCGCCTCGTGGCGGGCGGCAAGAGCTGGTATGCGGCGGACGATGCCGCGCTCGCCAAATTGCGCAGTGGCGAACTCAAGGGCAAGAAGCTGGAGGTCAGCCGCTTCAAGGGCCTGGGCGAGATGAACCCCATGCAATTGCGCGAAACCACCATGGACCCCAAGAAGCGCAAGATGATCCGCATCACGCTGCCGCAGAAATATGAGGAGCGCGCGGGCGTGAAGGATCTGGTGGACCGGCTGATGGGCACCAATCCTGCGCATCGCTTCGCGTTCATTCAGGAGAATGCCGCGCAGGTCGACGAGGACGTCATCGACGCCTGAGCCGGGCGAGCCCACGGAATTTCGCGCTTGAAACCGCCCGTAACGGGAGCGTTATCCCGCGCCTCGCGTTTCCCTACCAAGCAGTCGGGAGACATAAGTGCGCACTGGAATTTTTGGATCATCGTTGCTGGCGGTCGCGCTGCTTCTTTTAGGTTGCGATAAAACAAAGGACAATCAGGATCAGGCCGGTGTCGCGCTGGAAGACATGCAGTGGAGCGACGAGGCAACCCATCAACTGACCGAAGCGCTGGCCCAGCGCGCCGCCCATGGACTGGACCAGAAGGATTTCGGCCTCGGCGGCTCGGGTGAAAAGGCCGACAAGACCCAGCTCACCAAGGCCGCGCTCGCTTATGCGCAGGCGCTGGCGCGGGGCGCGACCGACCCAACCAAGCTGTATGAGATTTATACCGTCCCTCGCCCCTCGCCCGATCTTCGCGCCGGGCTTGCGCAGGCGTTGCGGGAAGGCAAGGTCGGCGCGTGGCTGGCCAGCCTCGCGCCGCAGGATGCAAGCTATCGCAAGCTGTCCGAGACCTATCTCGCGCTGCGCAAGCAGGGCAATGGCGCCAGCACCGAAATTCCGGCAACCAGCGCGCCTCTCAAGCCGGGTGAGAGCGATCCCCGCATCCCGGCCATCGCCCGGCAGCTCGTCGCGACGGGTTATCTCGACAAGGCGAATGCCAGCACGGACACGCGCTACACCCCGGCAATCGCCGCCGCCGTGCGGGCCATGCAGGCGGACTATGGCATCGCGACCGACGGGGTGATCGGCGACGATGCGCTGAAGATCATCAACCTGTCCGACGCTGACCGCGCCCGCGCCATCGCGGTGACCATGGAGCGGATGCGCTGGCTCGAACGCACGCCGCCTGCGACGCGCATCGATGTGAACATCGCGGCGGCCCGGCAGAGCTACTGGCGCGACGGCAAGCTGGCCGATGTGCGCCGCGTGATCGTGGGCGAACCGGACCATGAAACGCCGATGCTCGGGTCGCCCATCTATCGCCTCGTCGCCAACCCGACCTGGACCGTGCCCCGCTCTATCGAAGAGAAGGAACTGGCCGGCAAGGGCGCAGACTATCTCCGCCGCAACAACATGGCGCGGAAGGACGGCTGGATCGTCCAGCAGCCCGGGCCGAAGAATTCGCTCGGACTGGTCAAGTTCGACATGAAGAATGATCACGCCATCTATCTGCACGACACGCCGGCCAAGCAGCTGTTTGATGACGTGCAGCGCCAGCGCAGCCATGGCTGCGTGCGCGTGCAGGATGCGCTAGGCTTCGCCGATATGATCGCGCGGGACGAAGGCGTGACGGCCGAATGGCAGAAGGCACGCGAAACCGGCAAGGAGAGCTTTGTCCCCCTGCCCCGCGAAATCCCGGTGCGGCTGCTCTACCAGACCGTGATCTTCGACGATGCCGGCGATCCAGTCGTGCGTGACGATCCTTATGGGTGGAACAACTCCGTCGCCGCCGCACTTGGCTTCGGCTCGGGATCGGAGCGGCGGGTGCGGGGTGACCGCGGCGACATTGGGCCGTGAGCCACTTGGTGCCGGCCGTAGACTCATAAGCGCTGAATCACAGGCTTGTCCGCCGGCACGATCGTGCGCGGGCAGAGATGATTGAGCGGCCTGTTTGCCCGACGTCAGGCCGAGCCGCATCGGTACCGTTGATGATCCAGAAGATGCCCTTCAGCACGCGGCGCCCATGGAGCTGCGGGGCGCCACGCAGCTCCATGGGTAGCAATGGTTCAATCGCGCGCCACTCGAAGCCGGTTAGATCGTATTGGCTCAGGCCGCTCCTGAATCAGAATGTGGCGCGATATGAAAGCCGCCTCTGGCAAATCCGCCGATAGCGGGCATGGGGGAGAATTGTTAAAGGAGTGGCGCCCGTCAGGAAAAGAGATGCCACGAAATGGCAACATTCAAGATCATTGGCAGTCGGCGATGTGGCCTCGAAGATTGCGAGTTTGATGTCATTCTCGAAGACGGCGAGATTATCGTGAACGAGATATTCCCAATCTGGGAAAAAGGAACGCTTTGGGAATTTATTATCCGGGCGATCGAACACCGATCAGATTCTATCACTCTTTTCTGTAAGACGTGGCTTCCGGAAAGCGGCGCATTCGTTGGCCTGAGCGTAAAAACCCGTGCGATGAATGCGGTGGATCGCAAACGCTATGCCAGCGTACTCGGTGGCCAAGATAACGGCTGAGTGTCGCTCCAGTTCAGACGGGCTCCTTCGATGATCGGTCCCGATTAAAGGTTCGCCGCCTAGCCTTCCGCCCGGCGCCGGCCGGGCCGCAGCAGGTAGCGCCACACCCCGACGAGATTGATGACGAGCAGCACGATGTTCTGCACGCCGATGCCTTCGCTCTCCGGCTGGAGGAAACCCCAGCCGATAAGCGCCATGGAGCTGGTGACGAAAATCACCATCGCCCAGCCCGTCCATAGCCTGCCGAGATTGAGCGACACGATGAGCGCGGC
The DNA here is from genome assembly GCF_025961775.1 of Sphingobium sp. B12D2B. NCBI lineage: Bacteria > Pseudomonadati > Pseudomonadota > Alphaproteobacteria > Sphingomonadales > Sphingobiaceae > Sphingobium > Sphingobium sp. B12D2B. Next base: position 1,219,547 of record NZ_JAOQOH010000001.1, on the reverse strand, counting down.
CAGCGTCGCCGCGGCCGCGCCATAATATTGTAAGGCTGTCAGCAAGCCGTCAGACATGCAGGTCAGGCCGCATCGACATGACGACCTTCAGCAAATTCCTCAATGATCTTGGCGCAGAAGGCGTCCAGATCATCCGGCGTGCGGCTGGTGACGAGGCCGTTGTCGACGACCACTTCCTCATCCACCCAATCCCCACCGGCATTTTCGATATCGGTCCTGACGGTGGGGTAAGAGGTGAGCGTGCGCCCCTCGACCACATCGGCCTCGACGAGCAGCCACGGACCATGGCAGATCACGCCGATGGGTTTGCCAGCTTCGGCGAAGGCGCGAACCAGATCGACGACATCATCATCGCCGCGCAGCTTGTCTGCGCCGACGCTGCCGCCGGGGATGATCAGGCCGTCGAAGTCATCGACAGACACATCGGCAACCGCGCGATCCACGGTGTAGGTGCCGCCGGGGTCGAGATCATTATTGTTGGTCTTGGCTTCACCCGTCTCGATGCCGATTACGGTGACGGTGGCGCCCGCCTTGGTCACGGCGTCGCGGGGTTGAACGAATTCGGGCTCTTCCGTGCCGCGCGGCGCGATGAGGATCGCGATGGATTTTCCTTCCAGACTCATGGGGTCTCTGCCTTTCCTTGCGTTTGGGGATATTCCGGACAACGCACCGGCAGGCGTTCCGAGCCCAAAGGACGTGCAAGACAGGCTGAACCGAACCAATCATACGCTGGCGGCGGAGCAACCCCCGCCGCCAGCGCTCTCATTCAGGCTCAGAAGCGGGCGCGAACGCCGCCGTACACCGCGCGCCGCTCGACCGGGTAATAGATTGCGGAGGCTGCATTAGCGGTGATTACGGCGGAAATGTCACCGATGGCCTTCTTGTCGGTGATGTTCCGTACGTCGAGGAACAGGTCGATCCCGCTGGTCAGCGTCGCGCCTGCTGTCAGGCCAAGCAGCGCATAGCCGGGCGTGCGCGTGCTGTTGGCGTAATCGGCAAACGCCCCCTGCGGCACCCATTCGAGATTGGGCGCGACATTGAGCGCCGGCGTCCCGATCCGTACTTCGCTGCGCAGCACATTCAGCGGCACGACCGGCAGGCGGTTGTTCCGGAAAACCGCGTCGCTGACGAAGTGGAAGTCCGAATATTGCCAGATCTGGCGCAGGCGCAGCCAGGGGGTCGGCGCGAGGCTGACGGCGGCCTCGATGCCACTGTGCCGCGTGCGATCCGCGTTGAAGGTGGCGGCCGGAACGGTGGTGCCATTGGGGGAATATTGCAGCAGCTCATCGCGCAGGGTGGCACGGTAGGCGGTGATATCCCAGCTCACCATGCCCGCCTGCCCGCGGGTGCCGATTTCCGCCGTCCAGGCCGTCTGCGGAGCGATGGCCGCAATGAGCGTGCTGACCGGCGGCGTGCCGACGCTCTGGAAGACCTCCCCGAAGCCCGGGAATTCCGCCGAGCGGCTGTAGTTGGCGAAGAGCTGGATGTCCGGTGTCGGCTCGATGAGCACGCCGAACTTGGGCGAGAATTCATTGAACGCCAACCGCCCGCTCTGCCCCGTGGAGAGCAGCACTGTGCGCTTGCGGAAGCCATCGGCATAAATGCCACCGGCAATCAGCGTGACGCCCGGCACCGGCTGCAGGCGCGCCTCGCCATAGACATTGGCGGTGCGCGCCGTCTGATCGGCATCGAAGGTCAGGGCACCACGTTCGCCATTCACATTCCGATACTGACGCGCCCGCGTTTCGCCATGGCGGAACTCGCCGCCCAGGGTGAAGGAGAGAATGCCGGCATCATGGTCCAGCCGGGCGAAGACGCCCCGGTCGGTCGATTTCTGATCGATCACTTCATAGATGGGGTGGAACAGATCCTTCATGTTGAGGAAGGCCCCGACATCGAGCCGGGTCTGCCCCCAATCGAAGCGGGTGCGGTTCTGCAGGCGGATCGAGTCGATATCCCGCCCCTGATCGCCGCTGAAATTGCCTTTTTGCGGATTATTCAGAACATCCGTAGCGGTAAGCGCGCCGGGCAGATCCTGACGGATGCGGTTGAGGCTCGCATAGAAGCGCGTGCTCACAACGTCGGACAGAGCGAGGCCGACATTGCCATGGACGCGCATGCTCTCGCGATGGGCGTGCTGGCGGTCGCCATCCGAGCTATCGGCGCTCATGCCGACCCAATAGTCGGCCGGGCCACTGGTGCCGCCATAGGCCGCCAGCCCCCGGACTGTCTCGAAGCTGCCGGCATCGGCACGTAGATACAGGCCGGGCGCGTCCTTGCCGGTGGGCGTCACGCCATTGATCGCGCCGCCCAGCGTGCCCGAGCCGAAGCGCAGGGCGTTGGCGCCGCGATAGACCTCCAGCCGCTCGAAGAAGATCGGGTCCAGTTCCTGAAAATCGCCATTGTCATCGGCGAGATTGATCGGCGCGCCATCCTGGAGCAGCGTGATGCCACGCATGTGGTAGCCGCGCGAGAGGCCCGAGCCGCGAATGGAGAGGCGAACCTCCTGCCCGTAGCGCGGCTGGGTGTAAACGCCCGGCGAAAAGGCGAGCGTATCGCGCAGCGAGACGATGGTCTTGTCGGCATAATCCTCGTGCCGCACGACATCGGTGCCGCCCGGCGTGGCGCGGGCGAGCCGCTCGGCTTCCTGCGTTTGGGACTGGCCCACGACGATGATGGTGCGCTCGCCATCGGCGGCGGCATCGGCAGCCTCCTCGGCAAAAGCGGGCGTGGCCATGGCGAGCATGGTTGCGAGAGCGATAAAGGACGTTTTCATGATGATGTCTCCCCCCGTTCGGGGTCTGAAATGTGGTGGGTCAGGCGATCAGGCGGCGAAGTTCGGCGAGGGCCGCATCTTCGCTATCCTGATCGCTCAGCAGGGATTGCAGGCGCCCGTCACGATCCATGAAGATGACGAAGGCGCTGTGATCGATGGTATAGTCGCCGCCCTCGAGCGGGATCTTCTGGTAGAAGACCCGGAATGACTTCGCGGCGTCGGCAATCTGCGTTGGCGAACCGGTGAGGCCGAGAATGGGCGTGCCGAACAGATCGACATAAGCGCCCACATCGGCCGGCTTGTCATGGCCGCTATCCACCGAGACGAAGACGATACGGAACTTGTCCCCATCGGCACCCATCGCCTTGCGCAGATGCGCCATGCGGCTGAGCGTCGTCGGGCAAATATCCGGGCAGCGCGTGAAGCCGAAAAAGATCGCATAGGGCGTGCCCTTGAGCGTCTGCGCGGTGACCGGCTTTCCATCCCTGTCGACCAGCGAGAAATGCTGGCCCACATCGGCCGGCGCCCCCGCAATCACTTGCGGTGGACCTTGGGTGACGAACCGTAAGGCCAGCAGAATACCAAGGCCAAGGGCAGCGAGCGCCACCAGCAGCCAGAGCCACAGACGAATGCGGGCCAGCCGGCGCGGATCAGTGTCCGCCATGGCTGCCTCCATAAGTGACGGCCTCGACGGCGAATAAGACCTGCACCTTGCCGGCGCGGGCGAAGTCGAGCGTGACGGGAATGGTCTCGCCGCGCACCAGCGGGCGCTTGAGGCCCATGAACATGACGTGGAAACTGCCCGGCTTGAGCGTCACCGAGCCGCCGGCCGGGATCGGCAGGCCGTGCTTGAGCGGCCGCATCCGCATGACGCCGCCCTCCATGCTCATGCTGTGGACTTCGACGCGGGCGGCCACGGGGGTACTGCCTCCGATGAGCCGCTCATCCGCACGGGCGCTGTTGGTGATGGTGAGGAAACCGCCACCCGCCGACTGCCCACGCGCGGTTTCCCGCGCCCAGGGTCGATCGATGGTGAGGCCGTCCTTCTTGACGCCCTGCGCGGTGGCAGGTGCCACCAAAGCTGCGGCGAAACCCGCCGCGATCAGGATAGGAATTTGCATTGTGAAGCACTCCGACATGCCCGCGCGTAACGACGCGCCGACAGGACCGACAAATCAGCTCAGATTGTCAGGCGTTGGCCGGAGGGCCGCGTAATGGGGGACGGAGATAGGTCTCATGCCGGGGCAGCCGCAGATCGGGCTGCAGCAGGGCCGTCGCGAAGATGAACGCCAGCGCGGCTTCAAGCACGACCGGATCGGTTGCGGCAAGCGCCTGAGCCGTCAGGCCACCGAAGGCGCAGGTCTGATCCGATTGGGTCTGCGGCGTCTTGTCCTTGCCCTCGACGGGAATGTGCAGCGTGATCGGCCCCGCCCCGCCGGACGAGCACAGCTCGACGGTTAGCGTCTTGCCACTGACGACCGGCATGAAGCCCGCCGGCATCAGCGCCTTGAACAGCAACGCGAGGCCGAGCAGCGTGGCAGCCCAGCAGCGGTGCGAATGAACAAGGCGGCGCATATGCAACACGGCCGCGCTCCTAATCCCCTCCGCCGCATTTGTCACCCGCGAACGGATAAAACCTTATAGCGCCCGCGCAGCGGCGGATTAGAACAGATAGCTCAGGCTGTGCAGCGTGAGACCGACCAGACCGCCGACCAGGGTGCCGTTGATCCGGATATATTGCAGATCGCGCCCGACTGCATTTTCCAGCCGTCCGGTGATCGTTCGCGCATCCCAACTGCGGACGGTTTCGGAGACCAGCAGGACGATGCTGTCGCCATAGCGCGCCGCCGTGCCGACCGCGACGCGCCGGGCGAAACGATTGACCACATGCTTGAGCGCGGGATCGTCGCGGAGCGTTTCGCCAAGCTGGCGCACCACCTCACCCATCCGCCCGGCGAGCGCTGCCTGCGGATCACGCGCGGCGCGCAGCATGGCCTCGCGCGCGGCTTGCCAGATGCCATCCAGCCAGCGCTGCATGGCCGGGTTGGCGATCATCTCGTCGCGGATGCGGTCGACCCGCGCCTGCATCTTGGGGTCGGTCTGGAGATCGTCCGCAAGAGTCGCCAGCCCCTCCTCCACCTTGGAGCGCAGCCGGTGCTCGGGGTCGTCAGCAGCCTCCTGCAGCAGCCTGTCCAGCCCGTCGATGATCTTGTTGGCCAAGGTCTCGTCGAGCCCCGTGAAGCGCATGATCTTGCCCGAGCGCTCATGCACGATCTGGCGGATGAGTTCGCGATTGGCTTCCAGCGTCCGCGCGCCCCAGCGGATCAGCGCATCGAGCACCGGCTGGTGGCGCCCGTCCTTCATGGCAGCGGCGAGCAACTGGCCCATCAGCGGCGCTGCATTGAGCTGCCCGATGCGCTGGACCAGCACGCCCTTGAGCATTCCGCCTAGCCGCTCGTCATCCAGCGCTTCCAGAGAATCGGCCAGCAAGCGGGAGGCGCCTCGGCGCAAGCGTCCATCACCGGCAGCCGGCGCCGCCAGCACGCGCCCGGCCGCTCCGGCGACATCCAGCCGGCCCATGCGGCGGGCCACGACGGCGGGCGTGAGGAAATTGTCGCGCAGGAAGACGGCCAGCGTATCGCCGATGCGATCCTTGTTGCGGGGGATGATCGCGGTGTGCGGGATCGGCAAGCCCAGCGGATGACGGAACAGCGCAGTAACCGCGAACCAGTCGGCCAATCCGCCGACCATGGCCGCTTCCGCAAACGCCCGGACGAAGCCCAAAGCCGGATGCAGGTCCTCGAACCGACGCGCCGACACATAGGCAATCGCCATCACGACCAGCAACCCGGTCGCAATGATGCGCATCTGCCGCACGCCGCTATGGACGGGAACCTTGATCATGCGACGTCTCTAGCCGAGTGCTGCCCCTGGGTCATCCGGCAAGGCATCGCGCGGCAGGTCCATCCCGGCACGCGAACCAAGCCGCTGCCGGAAGAAGTCCCGCCAGCGACAAGAGTTCCTGAAACCCCTGCTTATTCGGCTGGCTGAGCGGCCTCGCCCTTGCCGTCATAGGTCAGCACCCGGCGGCGCAGCCACGGGCCGATCCGTTTCTCGACGCCATCGGCGAGGCTGAACGCCGCCGGCACGATCGCAAGGGTGAGCAGCGTCGAGAGGATCAGGCCGCCGATTACGGTGATGCCCATCGGCGAGCGCCAGGCGCCATCACCCGTGAGCGAGAGCGCGGTCGGCACCATGCCGGCGGTCATGGCGACCGTCGTCATCACGATCGGCTGGGCGCGCTTGTGGCCGGCTTCCATGATCGCCTCGAACTTGGGCACGCCCTTGTCCATCTCCTCCAGCGCGAAGTCGATCAGCAGGATCGAGTTCTTGCCGACAATGCCAAGCAGCATGAGCAGGCCGATATAGACCGGCAGCGAAAGCGGCTCGTTCATCACCAGCATCAGCAGCAGGCCACCCAGCGGCGCCAGCGCCAGCGAGCACATGTTCACCAGCGGCGAGATGAAGCGCTTGTAGAGCAGCACCAGCACCGCGAAGACCAGCAGCACGCCAGAGGTCACGGCAATGACGAAGTTCTGGATCAACTCCTCCTGCCAGCGATCGCTGCCGACAGCCTGATTGCTCACGCCCTGCGGCAGGTTGCGCATGGTCGGCAGCTTGTTGATCGCCTCCATGACAGGACCCTTGACCGCGCCCTGCGCCAGATCCGCACCGACGAAGATGCGGCGCTGCTGGGCATAACGCTGGATGGAGGTGGGCCCGGAGCCGAAGCTGATCTCGGCGACGCGGCTGAGCGGCACAGTGCCGCCGCCCGCCGTGGGGACAGGCAGGTTCTCGATGTTCGAGAGGTCGCGCCGCGCCGATTCCGGCAGCATGACCCGGATGGGCACCTGGCGATCGGACAGCGAGAATTTCGCGCTGTTCTGGTCGATATCGCCCAGTGTTGCGATGCGGATCGTCTGGCTGAGCGCGGACGTCGTGACGCCAAGTTGCGCGGCCAGATCGAGCCGCGGACGGATGATGAGCTCCGGCCGCTGCATGTCGGCATTGACGCGCGGCGCCACCACACCGGGCAGGCTCTTCATCTCTTCGGCAACCTTCGTCGCCGTCTCTTCCAGAAGCGCCGGGTCAGAGCCGGAGAGCATCACGGAAATATCGCGTCCCGTGCCGAACCCGCCCTGCTGGGACGCGAACGAGACGCGCGCGTCCGCAATTTCCGCAAGGCGCGGCGCCAGTTCGCGCTCGAACTCGATGCTGGTCCGCTTGCGGTCCTTCTTGAGCGTGATGAAGATACGGGCATTGCCCTCGCCGACGTTCGCCATGGCGGTATCGACTTCCGGCTGCTTGTTCAGCAGCTCGGTCACCTGATCGGCAATGGCCTCGCTCTGACGGAGCGTGGTGCCCGGCACTGCCTCGATATTGATCCGGCTGAAGTCCTGATCAGCATTGGGCTCGAACTGCTTGGGCATCGAGATGAGCAGGATGACGGTTAAGGCAAAGGCCGCCAGACCAAAGCCCATCATCCAGACGCGATGATCGAGGAAGCGTGCGCGAATCCGCCGCCCCAGCCCGCCGCCCCGGGCATAAGCCTTAGCCTTGCGATCATCGAGCGCCCAGCCAAGCAGGCTCATATAGCGGTCCATCAGCCAGCCTTCGCCATGCTTCTCCTCGCCATGATGTTCGAGGAAGTAAGCGGCGACCAGCGGCGTGATCATGCGCGCGACGGCAAGGCTGATCAGCACGGCGATGACGACCGTGAAGCCGAAATTCTTGAAGAACTGACCGGTGATGCCGGGCATCAAGGCGACTGGAAAGAACACCGCGACGATGGACATGGTGGTGGCCACCACCGCGAGGCCGATCTCGTCGGCCGCGTCGATGGAGGCCTGATAGGCCGTCTTGCCCATGCGCATGTGCCGCACGATGTTCTCGATCTCCACGATCGCATCGTCGACCAGCACGCCGGCCACCAGACCGAGCGCGAGCAGGGAGAGGGAGTTCAGGTTGAACCCCATCAAATCCATGAAATAGAAGGTCGGGATCGCCGAGAGCGGAATGGCGATGGCGCTGATCACCGTCGCACGCCAGTCGCGCAGGAAGATGAACACCACGATGACGGCGAGCACCGCACCCTCGATGAGAGCGTGCATCGAGCTGCTATACTGGCTCTTGGTATAGTTCACGCTGTTGAAGCGCTGGTAGAAGCGAATGCCGGGATTTTCCGTCTCAAGCTGCTTCAACACCTTGAGCGTTTCATCGAAGACGCTGACGTCCGACGCGCCCTTGGCGCGCTCGATGGAGAAGTTGACGACCTGCTTGCCGCCGACTTTCGCCAGGCGCTTTTGCTCGCCATAGCCATCGGTCACGCTGGCAATGTCCGCCAGCAGGATCGTGCGGCCGTTGCCCAGCGATATCTGGGTCTGGCCGAGGCTGTAGGCATCCTGCGCATTGCCCAGCACGCGCACCGACTGACGCGAGCCGGCGATCTCCGCCTGGCCGCCCGCCGCGTTGACGTTCACCTGACGCAGCGCCTGGTTGACCTGCGACGCCGTAACGCCGAGCGACTGCATCTTGGCCGGATCCAGCGTCACGCGAATTTCGCGATCGACGCCGCCGCCGCGCCCGACGCGCGCCATGCCTTCGATGCCGAGCAGGCGCTTGGCCACCGTATCGTCGACGAACCAGCTCAACTGCTCGATCGTCATGTCCGACGCCTGGACCGAGAAAAACGCGATCTCGGCGCCGCCCACTTCGACCTTCTGGACGAAGGGCTCGAGAATGCCATCGGGAAGATCGCTGCGAATCTGGTCGACCGCGTTCTTCACTTCTTGGGTAGCGACGTTGGAATCGACGCCGATCTGGAACTGGACGAAAGTCTGGCTCGATCCTTCGCTGGCCGTCGACTGGATTTCATCGACGCCATTGATCGACCGCACCGCCGCCTCGACGCGCTGGGTGATCTGTGTCTCGATTTCCGTCGGCGCGGCGCCCGGCTGGCTGATCGTGACGTTGACGGCCGGAAAATCGATGTCCGGATTGTCCACGACGGCCATGCGGCTGAACGCAATGATGCCCGCCAGCAGCAGGCCGATGAAGAGCACGATCGGCGGCACCGGATTGCGGATGCTCCAGGCCGATATGTTGCGAAGACTCATCTCGTCTGTCCTGCCAATCTAGCGTGTGACGGCCGCCACAAGCAGCGGCGCCCTGTTAGACGTCGCCCGTTAGACGTCGCCCTGTCAGGCGTCGCCGGTCAGCCGCCAGCCCTTCCGTCCGTTGCACTCTTCGCGAGCCGGGGCTTGACCGTCTCGCCCGGGCTGAGGAAGCCGCCGGCATAGAGCACGACGCGCTCCGAACCATTGAGCCCCTGCACCACGGCGATGCCCCGCGTTGTCACGGCACCCGTCTTCACCGACCGGCGCTCGACCTTGTTATCCTTGCCGACGACGTAGACATAGCTGCCCTTCGGGTCGCTCTGAATCGCGGACTCCGGCAGGACTGCTGCCGACACGCGCTCCATGGCAATCTCCGCATTGGCGAAACCACCCGGACGCAGCGCGGCATTATAAGGCACGGCGATGCGGACGATGCCCTGGCGCGACGTCTGGTCGATCACCGGCGCGATCTGCCACACGCGGCCCTCGAAGCTCTGCGTCATGCCGACAGGCGTCACGCGTGCCACGGCGCCTTCGGACAGCAAGGCCAGCTCGTCTTCGGAGAGCAGCGCCTTCATTTCCATTTCGCCCGCGCGCGCGATGCGGAACAGCACGCCGCTGCCGCCAGAGACGACCTGCCCCGGCTCGACCGAGCGCGTCAGCACCAGCCCTGCGGCGGGCGCGCGAATATCCAGCCGCCCGACCTGCGCGCGCATCTGGTTGAGCTGCGCCACGGCCACATTGACCCGGGCCACGGCAGCATCGCGCGTCGCGGTCTTCTGGTCGATGTCGGCGCGGGACACGAACCCGTCGCTCACCAGCGCCTTGGCGCGATCAAGATTGTTCTGGGCCAACTTGGCATCGGCCCGCGCGACCTGCACGGACGCTTCGAGCTGGGAAATCTGCTGGGCCTGCACCGAGCGCTCGATGGTCGCGAGAATCTGATTCGCGCCGACCCAGTCGCCCGGCTGAACATGAACGGCGACCACGCGGCCACCCTCGCCAACCACGCCGACGGGCATATCCACCCGCGCTGCCAGCGAGCCGGTGGCATTGGCGGTGCGCGTCACGGCTTCCTGCGCGGGCACGGCGACGGTGACGATTGCCACCTGGCTGACCTGCTCGCCCTGATCGCCCGAACCGCCGAAGAATCGATAGGCCAGCATGGCGATGACCGCCAACGCGACCAGCGCGCCAACGACCAGCAGCAGGCGCCGCCGCTTCTGCCGACTCTCGGCCTCTTCCGGGTCCACACTGGACACGCCGTATTTCATGTTCGCTTCATAGTTCATGAGTTTCGCCGCCTAGGCGCCCCTTAGCTCGAACTGTATTACATGAATAAGTCACTATCGACAAGCGGGATTATACCCACCTTCTCGCAGCCGCAACACCCTGTGTTCACTTCGCTTTCTAAGCTGAAGACCTTACAGGACAGCAGCATGAATGAACGCTGAGCAAAAGCGATGCTCGGCGGATGCGCCTGCATGAAATCCGAGTGTTACAGCGGTGCCGGCTTGTAGACTTCGTCTACTTGCTGTCAAACGAAATTGAGCCGCGAAAAGTCTCCACCGCTTGTGAGGCTAGCGCCCCATTTTTCGCTGCGTCTTGCCATAGCGCATCTTGCGCGTGCCGGGTTTGCCCTCCGTTGCGCGGCCAAGATAGCGCCCGGCATTGGCGGTGACCTGCTGATCGACAGGGAGCCCCAATTCTTCGGCTTCCAGCTTGCGGATCTGGTCGCGCAGGCGGCCGGCTTCCTCGAATTCGAGATCGGCGGCAGCGGTGCGCATCTTCTTTTCGAGATCCTCGATATAGGCGCGCAGATTATGGCCCACCATGTGCGGCGCATCGTCGAGGCCGGTGTCGACGGTCACCTGATCCTTGCTGGCGACATGGGCGATGATGTCGCCGATCTGCTTCTTCACGCTTTCCGGCGTGATGCCATGTTCCAGATTATAGGCGACCTGCTTCTCGCGGCGACGGTTCGTTTCGTTGAGCGCGCGCTCCATCGAGCCTGTCATGCGGTCGGCATAGAGGATCACGCGGCCATCGATGTTGCGCGCGGCGCGGCCGATGGTCTGGATGAGGCTGGTTTCCGAGCGCAGAAAGCCTTCCTTGTCGGCATCAAGAATGGCAACGAGCCCGCATTCGGGGATATCCAGACCCTCGCGCAGCAGGTTGATGCCCACGAGCACGTCATAGACGCCCAAGCGCAAGTCGCGGATCAGCTCGATGCGTTCCAGCGTCTCGACATCACTGTGCATGTAGCGGACCTTGAGGCCTGCCTCATGCATGAACTCGGTCAAATCCTCAGCCATGCGCTTGGTGAGCGTGGTCACGAGGGTGCGGTAGCCCTTTTGCGCGGTCAGCTTGGCTTCATGGATCAGGTCGTCCACCTGATCCTCGACCGGCTTGATCTCCACCGGCGGATCGATGAGACCGGTCGGGCGGATGACCTGCTCGGAGAAGGTGCCGCCGGTCTGCTCCATCTCCCAGTTGCCGGGCGTGGCGGAGACGCTGACCGTCTGCGGGCGCATCGCGTCCCATTCGTTGAAGCGCAGCGGGCGGTTGTCGATGCAGCTTGGCAGGCGGAAGCCATATTCGGCGAGCGTCACCTTGCGGCGATGATCGCCCCGCGCCATCGCGCCGATCTGCGGCACGGTCTGGTGGCTCTCATCCACGAACAGGATCGCGTTTTCCGGCAGATACTCAAACAACGTCGGCGGCGGCTCACCCGGCAGGCGGCCGGTGAGGAAGCGGGAATAATTCTCGATGCCCGCGCAGGAGCCCGTGGCCGCGATCATCTCCAGATCGAAGTTGGTGCGCTGCTCCAGCCGCTGCGCCTCCAGCAACTTACCCTCCTCGACCAGCTCCTTCAGCCGCTCGGTCAGCTCATGGCGGATCGCCTCCATCGCCTGCTTGAGCGTCGGACCGGGGGTAACATGGTGCGAATTGGGGAAGACCTTGACGTAATCGAGGCTCGCCGCCTTCTTGCCGGTCAGTGGATCGAACTCGACAATCTCCTCGATCTCGTCGCCGAAGAAGCTGATCCGCCAGGCATTATCCTCATAGTGGCTCGGGAAAATCTCCAGATTGTCGCCCCGAACGCGGAAGTTGCCGCGCGCGAAGGCGGCATCGTTGCGCTTATATTGCAGCGCCACGAGCTTGCGGATGATCTCGCGCTGATCGGCGCTCTCGCCCTTCTTGAGGCTGAAGGTCATCGCCGAATAGGTTTCGACCGAACCGATACCGTAAATGCACGAGACGGACGCGACGATGATCACGTCATCGCGCTCCAGCAGCGACCGGGTCGCCGAGTGGCGCATCCGGTCGATCCCCTCGTTCACGCTCGACTCTTTCTCGATGTACGTATCCGAGCGAGGCACATAGGCCTCGGGCTGGTAATAATCATAATAGCTGACGAAATATTCCACCGCATTGTCAGGGAAGAAGCTCTTGAACTCCCCATAGAGCTGGGCGGCGAGGATCTTGTTGGGCGCCAGCACCAGCGCGGGGCGCTGTACCGCTTCGATCACCTTCGCCATGGTGAAGGTCTTGCCCGAGCCGGTGACGCCGAGCAGCACCTGATCCTTCTCACCAGCTTCTGCCGCCTCGACCAGCTCGGCAATGGCGGTAGGCTGGTCGCCGGCCGGCTGATAATCGCTCACCAGCTTGAAACGCCTGCCACCCTCCGCCTTTTCCGGGCGTGCCGGACGGTGGGGAACGAAGGACTGGTCGGTCTGGGGTTCAGCCAGATTTGTGCGGATTTGGATCGCCATAGGGGGAATATGGCGATTGTGGCCGCCGGCGGCAATGGGGCGGAAGAACAAAGCGGGATCGACGATGACTGGGCCCGCCATCATGATATGGGGTGAGCGTCAATCAGGCTTTTGCCACCGATCCGTCCGTCGTGCCGTTCTCGAGCTTGCCCTGCGGAGGCTAAAGCGCCATCACCGGCCGGACGAGCTTGGACACACAGGTGCCGGGCCTTGCGAAGAGGACATGCCCATGCGCGCCGTTTTTCTGATCACCCCTACCCTTCTTGTCCTCTCCGGCTGCAATAGCGGCCCGAATGTCTCGGCGACCAACGCGACGCCCGAGGAAGTGCAGCAGCAAGTGGCGGCTGCCGGCGGCGATGGCGTCATGGTCAGCCCCGGCCGGTGGGAAGGCCAGATGACGGTGCAGGACATCGAGATGCCCGGTCTGCCCGCCGAAGCGCGTGATCACATGAAGGCGCAGATGGGCGCCGGGCGAAGCTTCACCAGTTGTGTGACCGAAGAGGATGTGAAGGAGCAGAAGGCCTTTTTCACCGGCGAGCACGACAAGAGCTGCAAATATGATCACTTCACGATGAAAAATGGTAAGATTTCCGCGCTACTCAAATGCGATGGCGGGGCGCAGGGCCGCATGGAAATGAAGATGGACGGCGAATATGCCCCCGACCGCTACCGGATGGAAATGGCCTCAAAGGCCCAAGGCGGAGACGCCGCAGGCGAGATGACGATGAAGATGACAGTAGATGCCAAGCGGGTCGGCGCCTGCAAGGGAGACGAACAGGGCTGACAGCCTCGGGGCGAGAGGGACCCGCCCATGCGAAGCGTTTCAATTCGGGGCGGCAGAACTAGCGTGGAGCGCCACCGGTTAGCACCAGCCGAATTCTACTGTATGGAGCCGCTGGTTCGCGCGGCGTTGAGTCGGGCAAGCGGTCCATCCCGGCGGAGAGGCACCCATGATCGGCTACACGACGGTGGGCACCAATGACCTGCAGCGCGCCATGGCCTTCTATGATGCGCTGTTCGGCAGTGTCGGCATCCGGCGGTTGCTGGAGCTGCCGCATATCGCGGCCTGGGGCGCCAGCTGGAGCAAGCCGATGTTCGGCGTCGCCAAGCCCTTCAATGGCGGGCCGGCGACGCCCGGAAACGGGGCGATGGTCGCCATGGGCCAGCGCACGCGGGAGAAGGTGCGGCGATTGCATGGCAAGGCCATCGAAATGGGCGGGGTGGATGAAGGCCCGCCCGGTCTGCGCAGCGCCGATGGGAGCCAGGCCTTCTACGCCGCTTATGTGCGGGATCTCGATGGGAACAAGCTCTGTTTCTACTGCGTCGGTCCCGGCGAAGGCGATGCGGAGACGGCTGCGCTGGCCGGCTAGATCCGCAAACACGGCCGGCGGTCAGAATTTTCCGGACGACCTGCGCTGCGCTTGTGCTAACGGCGCGCCATGCTGACCATCAATGATATCACCGTGCGGCTGGGGGGCCGTGTCATTCTCGATGCCGCGAGCGCGGCATTGCCGCCGCGGTCGCGGGTCGGCCTGATCGGCCGCAACGGCGCCGGCAAGTCCACCCTGATGAAGACGATCATCGGGGAACTCGACCCCGATGGCGGATCGGTCGACATGCCGCGCGACACGCGGCTGGGCTATATCGCGCAGGAAGCGCCGAGCGGCAGCGCCACGCCGTTCGAGACCGTACTCGCTGCCGATACCGAGCGCGCGGCGCTGCTGGTGGAGAGCGAGACATGCGAAGACCCGGACCGGCTGGGCGATCTGCACGATCGCCTGATCGCCATCGATGCCTACACCGCGCCCGCGCGCGCGGGCCGCATCCTCACGGGCCTCGGCTTCGATGAAGAGATGCAGAACCGGCCGCTCGACAGCTTCTCGGGCGGGTGGAAGATGCGCGTCGCGCTGGGCGCCCTGCTCTTCTCCGAGCCGGACCTGCTCCTGCTCGACGAGCCATCCAACCACCTCGACCTCGAAGCGACCTTGTGGCTGGAAAGCTTCCTCAAGGAGTATCGCGGCACGGTGCTGGTGATCAGCCACGAGCGCGACCTGCTCAACAATGTCGTGGACCACATCCTGCATCTGGAGGGCGGCAAGATCACCCTCTATCCAGGCGGCTACGATGCCTTCGAGCGGCAGCGCGCCGAGCGGCTCGCCCAGCTCGAATCAGCCCGCGAGAAGCAGGCGGCAGAGCGTGCCAAGCTGCAGGATTATGTCGCGCGCAACAGCGCGCGCGCCAGCACGGCCAAGCAGGCGCAATCGCGGGCCAAGGCGCTGGCCAAGATGCAGCCCATCGCCGCTGCGCTGGAAGACCCCAGCCTGTCCTTCGACTTCCCCGATCCCGAAGCGCTGCGCCCGCCGCTCATCACGCTCGACATGGCGTCGGTCGGCTACAATGAGACCCCGATCCTCCAGCGCCTCAATCTGCGCATCGACCCCGATGACCGCATCGCGCTGCTCGGCAAGAACGGCAACGGCAAGACGACGCTGGCCCGGCTACTGGCCGCGCAATTGCCAGCCATGGAAGGCGCGATGAACGCCTCGGGCAAGATGAACGTCGGCTATTTCACCCAATATCAAGTGGAAGAGCTGGATACGGAAGACACACCGCTGGAGCACATGACCCGGCAGATGAAGGGCGCCACCCCCGGCGCGGTGCGGGCGCAGCTTGGGCGGTTCGGCTTTTCAGGCATAAGGGCAACCCAGAAGGTCGGGTCGCTCTCCGGCGGCGAACGCGCGCGGCTGGCGTTGGCGCTGATCACCCGCCACGCGCCGCACCTGCTGATCCTCGACGAGCCGACCAACCACCTCGACGTCGATAGCCGCGAGGCTCTGGTGCAGGCGCTCAACAGCTATTCCGGCGCGGTGGTGATCGTCAGCCACGACCGGCACATGATCGAGCTGGTCGCCGACCGGCTGGTGCTGGTCGATAGCGGACTGGCGCAGCCTTTTGACGGCAGCCTTGAGGATTATACCGACTTCGTGCTCGGGCGCGGTGCCAGTGCCCCGGCGAAGGAGAGCGGGTCCAAGAACGACCGCAAGGCCGATCGTCGCGCGAACGCCCAGGCACGGGAGCGCTACAAGGCGCTGCAGGCGGCTGTGAAGAAGACAGAGAAAGCGCTGGCCGATCTCACCGCCGAGCGCTCGCGGATCGATCTCGCCCTGTTCGATCCGGCAAAGGCTGGCCCGCAGGAAAAGGACCGGACGATGAGCGAACTGATGCAGCGGCGCGCCAAGCTGGACGGCGCCATCGAACAGGCCGAACAGAGCTGGATGGAAGCCAGCGAGGCGCTCGATAGCCTCGACGCGGCCTGACCGGGGCGAGCCTGCCATGACCGCCGCCGCCCGCCTCGACGCCTATCTGGCCCGCCTCGGCCTTGAGTCCGCGCCGGCACTCGATGCGGAGGGCCTGGCCATTCTTCAGGCGGCGCAGCGCCGGCGCATCGCGTTCGAGAATCTGGATGTCCGCCTGGGCCGCCCGATCCTGATCGATGGGGACAGCGTGTTCGACAAGCTCATCACCCGGCGACGCGGGGGCTATTGCTTCGAGCAGAACCGGCTGTTTGCCGACATGCTGGGCACGCTTGGCCTGCCGGCCAGGCCGCTGCTCGCGCGGGTGTTGCTCGGCGCGGCGCCCGGCGACATCCCGCCGCGCACGCATACGCTGTTGCTGCTCGAGATCGAAGGCCAGCCTTGGGTAGCCGATGCCGGATTCGGCGGCAGTTTCGTGCCGCCCCTGCCCTTGCAGGACGGCGCCGAGGCCACGACGCCCGACGGGGCCAGCCATCGCTTGCGCCGGACCGGCCAGCCCGGCGACGTCCTCGGCGAATGGCTGCTGGAGCGCGCCGGCCCGACGGCCTCCACCGACGGGCGCAGCGCTGAGACCGACGACTGGCAACCGCAATATGCGTTCCACCTCGATCCGGTGGCACCGGTCGATCTGGAGCAGTGCAACCACTGGACCTCCACGCGTGCGGACTCGCGCTTTACGACCCTGCACATTGTCAGCATCGTCCTGCCCGACGGCTTTGCCGCGCTGACCGAGCGGAGTTTCTCGATCGCGCGGGGGTCTACCCGCGAAATCCGAGATATTGCCGCTCCGGAAGAGTATCGGGCAACGCTGGCGGAGGTTTTCGGCCTCACACTTTCGTCGGACGACGTAACGAGCCTGCCCCTGTTCGCGCCGAAGAGCCATGAAGGCGGCGGATGATAAGCGAGTTTGCCCCGGTCTCAATGTTGCGGTGCTCCTGCGGAAGCAGGAGCCCAGGGCCTCGGGGCACAGCGGTTGCGCCCTGGGTTCCTGTTTTCACAGGAACACAAGGCGGTTCCTAGGCTTGACCGCGCCTAGCTCAATGATCGCACGATGAAGATCAGCAGCATCCCACCCAGCACGGAGCCGATGAAGCCGACCGGGCGGAAGTTGCCGCTTTTGCCATCCATCAGCCCCGCGACGAAGCCGCCGATGATGCCACCGCCGATGCCGAGCAGGATCGTGGCGATCCAGCCGAGGTCCACGGCGCCGGGATAGAAGAAGCGCGCGAAGACGCCAACGATGAGGCCGACGACGATATAGCCGATGATCCGGAACATTGATGCATCCTTCCTGCCTGCGGCGTCATGAGCGCGCGCCGCTGAGCGGTTATTGCGCGGATCGGCGCGCGCCGCAACGGCGTCGAGCGCTTGCCTGCGCAGGGCAAAGGCGTATAGCGCCCGGCATCCAAACCGCCTTTCCTTGCCATTTGCCGGGAGTCTCACGCGCGCCATGACCGTGACCATCAAGACCGCCGACCTGATCGAAAGCGTCGCCGATGCGCTTCAGTTCATCAGCTACTATCACCCGATGGATTATATCCGCGCGCTGGGCACGGCCTATGAAGCGGAGCAAGGGCCGGCGGCCAAGGACGCCATCGCGCAGATCCTCACCAACAGCCGCATGTGCGCCGAGGGCCATCGCCCGATCTGCCAGGATACCGGCATCGTCAACGTGTTCGTGAAATGGGGCATGGATTGCCGCCTCGACGACACCAGCAAGTCGCTGCAGGAGGTCGTCGACGAGGGGGTGCGTCGCGCTTATCTCAACCCCGAGAACAAGCTGCGCGCATCCGTGCTGGCCGACCCCGCCTTCACGCGGCGGAACACCAAGGACAACACGCCCTGCGTGCTGCATGTCGAAATGGTGCCGGGCCATCATGTCCATGTCGATGTCGCGGCCAAAGGTGGTGGCAGCGAGAACAAGTCCAAGTTCAAGATGATGAACCCGGCTGACAATATCGTCGACTGGGTGCTTGAAATGCTGCCGCAAATGGGCGCCGGCTGGTGCCCGCCGGGGATGCTCGGCATCGGCATCGGCGGCACGGCCGAGCATTGCGTCCACCTCGCCAAGAAGGCGCTGATGGAGCAGATCGACATGGCCAGCCTCAAGGCGCGCGGGCCGCAGACGGACATCGAGGCGCTGCGCATCGAGATTTTCGACAAGGTGAACGCGCTCGGCATCGGCGCCCAGGGTCTGGGCGGGCTTGCTACGATCCTCGACGTCAAGATCCTCGATGCGCCCTGCCATGCCGCTGGCAAGCCAGTGGCGATGATCCCCAATTGCGCCGCCACGCGCCACGCGCATTTCTCGCTCGATGGCTCCGGCCCGGCCTATCTGGAAGCGCCCAAGCTCGATGAATGGCCCAAGGTGGACTGGAAGCCGAGCGCCGAAGCGATCCGCGTCGATCTCGATGCGCTCACGCCCGAGATGGTGCAGAGCTGGAAGCAGGGCGACCGCCTGCTGCTCAACGGCAAGATGCTCACCGGCCGCGATGCCGCCCACAAGCGCATTCAGGACATGCTGGCGCGCGGCGAGCAACTTCCGGTCGAGTTCAAGGGTCGCGTCATCTATTATGTCGGCCCTGTCGATCCGGTCGGCGAGGAAGTGGTCGGCCCGGCTGGCCCCACGACCGCGACCCGCATGGACAAGTTCATGCGCATGATGCTCGACCAGGGCCTGCTCGCCTGCGTCGGCAAGGCCGAGCGCGGCCCGGCGGCGACCGAGGCGATCAAGGAGGCCAAGAGCGCTTATCTGATGGCAGTCGGCGGCGCGGCCTATCTCGTCGCGCGGGCGATCAAGGGCAGCAAGGTCGTCGGCTTCGAGGATCTGGGCATGGAAGCGATCTACGAGTTCGAGGTGCAGGACTTCCCCGTCACCGTCGCGGTGGATAGCGAAGGCAACAACGTCCACCAGCTCGCGCCGCTCGTTTGGCAGGAGAAGATCGCCCGGGAAGGCCTGCTGGAGAAAGCATGAACCTGACCCGGCATAGGGCGCAGCGTTGATTTCTTCGCCGATCTGGCTGCCGGCGACGCTGCTGGCCGGCCTGCTTCAGGCGTGGCGGACGGCCGTGCAACGGCGCGTCGGGCAGATGATGTCCGTGAATGCCGCTGGCCTTGTGCGCTATCTCTACGGCCTGCCCTTCGCGGCGGTGCTGATGCTGGGCTATCACGCCCTGCTGCGGGACGGGCTGTTCCCGGCCTTCTCCAGCGCCACCGTCATCTATAGCGCATTGGGCGGGCTGGCGCAGATACTGGCGACGAACCTGCTGCTGATGGCCTTCCATCATCGCAATTTCGTCGTCGGCACCGCCTACTCCAAGACGGAAGCCGCGCAGGGCGCCCTGCTCTCCATCCTGCTGCTCGGCGAAACGCTGAGCCTGCTGGCCTGGATCGGCATCGCCATTGGCGTGGTGGGCGTCATGCTGCTCTCGACCGGCGGCAAGCGGATGAGCGCGGGCGATTTTCTGCGAGCGCTCGGCCAGCCCGCTGCGCGCTACGGCATCGCATCCGGCTTCTTCTTCGCGCTCACCGCGATCGCCATTCGGCGCGCGACGATGGATGTGACCACGCCCGACCCTATTTCCGCAGCGCTCACGGTGCTGGTCATCACCGTTGCCCTGCAGACGGTGATGCAGGGCGGCTACCTGCTGTGGCGCGAGCCGGAACAGGTGCGCAGGGTGTTCGAGACATGGCGCGTCTCGGGTCAGGTCGGCTTTCTCTCCGCACTCGGCTCGGCCTGCTGGTTCACCGGCTTTGCGACGGCACCGGTAGCGCTGGTGCGGATCGTCGGCCAGAGCGAGGTCGTCTTCACGCTCAGCTTTGCGCATTTCTATCTGCGCGAGCGCCTGCGCCGGAGCGAAGTGATCGGCCTGCTGCTGGTGGTGAGCGCGGTGGTGCTGGCGCTGCTCGGCGCCCGAGATTAGGGCGACGCGCCACTAATACCGCACTGCACAACGTCATTTTAACCGCTTGTTCCTAAACCGCCCGTCGAGCGGGAGACAAAAGCGCGTGAACATGACGAACCGGCTGGAAACGACGATCTTGCATGTCGCCGAGCATACCGGCGCGCTCGGCCTGCGCACGCTCGACCTGCAGGTGGACATTGCCGAGCTGGCCGACCGCGTGACCGATCAGGCATCCATGCTCGAAACGCTCGAAGATGCCGCGATCGCGCTGGGCCAGATGGGCGATGACGTAGGCGACAATGCCGATCAGGCCCGCGCGCAGGCCAGCACCGCGCGCAAGGTGGTCGATGATTCGAGCACGCAGCTCGCCTCCGCCTCGCAGAATGTGCTGGATCTGATCGATCAGGTATCCCGCATTCACGAGCGGCTGGATGGGTTCAATCTCGCCCTTGCCAGCGTGAGTGACACCAGCAAGGTGATCAGCGGCATTGCCGGCCAGACCAATTTGCTGGCGCTCAACGCCGCTATCGAGGCCGCCCGCGCCGGCGACGCCGGACGGGGTTTTGCGGTGGTGGCGGCGGAAGTGAAGAAGCTGGCGCAGGAGACGGCCCTCGCCACGCAGCAGATCGAAGGGTCCATCCGCGAGTTGCGCAGTGAAGCGCAGACCATGCTCGATCGAATCGCTCAGGGCGCGGAAAAGGCCAATGGTGCCCATGCCGCCTCGGGCGAGATCGCCGCGCTGGTCGCGCGGTTGCGGGATCTGATCCTCGGCCTCTCCGGCAACAGCGAGGCGGTGTCGGCCAACATCCACGCTATCCTCGGCTCGGTCGGCGAAATCCGCACCGGCCTCTCCGACCTTGCCGATGCCTCCATCGACAATGCCATCGGCCTCCAGCGGCTATCTACGCGCGTCATCGACGTGAGCGAGGACACCAACCAGCTGCTCCAGTATCTGGCCGAAAGCGGCGTCGACATCCCGGATTCGCCTTATATCCGCTTTGCGTCCGAAGCGGCGGCGGCCATGGCTTCTGCCGTCGAGGAGGCCATCGCAGCCGGCGAGATCACGGCCGATCAGATCTTCACGGACGATTATGAGCCGCTGGCGAGCAGCAATCCGCCGCTGTTCAGCCATCCTGCCCAGCCTCTGATCGAGCGGATTGCGGCGGGCTGGCGGGACGGTGCGCGGCAGCTGCTAGGGCTGGTTAGCTTCAATTGCCTCGACCGCAACGCCTTTTGCGCGCTCGCTCTCCCCGTGCAGGGGATGGAGCAACCGTCAGCGGCCCTGGAGCAGGCGAGCGATCAGGGCCAGCAGGGGCAGATGCTCAATGCGCCGCACATGCGCGCGCTGGCGCGGAACACGCGACCGTTCACCGTGCGGACGAGTCGCCGCCCGCTGGCGCAGGGCAGAAGCGGGCTGTTCAAGCAGGTGGTGGCGCCGCTCTCCATTGCGGGCCAGCATTGGGGCGTCATCGAACTGATCTATCAGCCGCCGCTGGCTGCGCCGCTCACCATCGCAGCCTGACGGCTCAGGCGCGTTGGCGCGGCACCAGATGCCAGGCGCACACCGTCGCCATGCCGCCGCAAACCATCAGGGCCAGAGCGAGCGAAACCGGCTCTCCCGCCGTCACGCGCGAGAAAATCGCCACGATCAGGCCGGCCAGCGCCAGTTGAACGAAGCCCAGCAAGGCCGAGGCCTGACCGATGCTGTGCGGATGGGTGGACAAGGCGCCGGCCTGGGTCTGCGGCTGCACGATGCCCCAACCCATGGTGTAGAGCATCTGCGGGAGCACCAGCGCGACCCATATGTGCGGCCAGGCGGAGACGGCGAGTAGCATGAGCAGCGGCCCGGCCGCCTGAAACAGCACGCCGACCCGCAAGGTGCCATCCACGCCCAGGCGACGGACGAGACGATAGGATAGGAAATTGCCGGCGATGAACCCGGCCGTCGCCAGCGAGAGCATTGCCGCATAGCCGGCGGCCGAGACGCCGAGATAGTCGATGATGACTTGCGGCGCGGCGGAAGAAAACAGCAGGATGCCGCTGTAAGCAAAGGCGTTCGCGATGATGTAGGCCATCAACGCGCGCGACCGGGCAAGGCCTGAGAGAGTGCGGAACAAGGCGCGCAGATCAAAGGGGAGCCGCTCTTCGCGCGCCAGCGTTTCCGGCAAGCGCAGGGTCGTCACGATGACTAGCACGCCGCCCATCACGGCCAGTGCCACCAGGGGCGCACGCCAGCCGCCTGTCGCCACCAGAACGCCGCTGATGAGTGGCGCCAGCGCCGGGGTGAACCCCATGATGATGCCGATCAGCGCCAGAGCGCGCGCGGCGTCCTCCCGGCCGAGCTGATCGCGGACCATCGTGCGGGCCAGCAGCACCGCTGCGGCTGCGCCGACGCCCTGCAGCGCACGGGCGGCGAGCAGCATCGGGAAGCTCTCCGCAAAGGCCCCCAACAGGCCCGCCAGCGTAAACAGCAGCAACCCGCCGATGACGACCGGCCGGCGGCCTAGTGCATCCGCGCACATGCCGCCGAGCAGCTGCGCGATGGCGAAGCTGATCACGAACGCGCTCATCGCGGTCGGCATATGAGTGGGGTCTGCCCCAAGGTCGCTCGCAATAGCCGGCAAGGCGGGCGACACGCCTTCGATGGCGGCCGGCAAGGTCGCCGTCAGCGCGGCCAGCAGTAGGACATGGCCGAGCGGGAGATGCGACGGTGCGGGCGCGCCGGGCGCCGCCTTGGAAGGATGATCGGTCAGAATGGGGGTCCGTTCAACTGTTGCCGGGGCCGTCCAGCTTGCCGAACCGCGCCTCGAAGCCGGCAGTGTCGCCGCGCGCCAGGAAGCCGGCTTGCTCCACCCAATTGTCGCGCACGATGCGGCCCTTGAAGGTGCCCAGATTGGCATCGACCGTTGCAATGTCCGCCGCGTTCCAGGCGGCGATCTGGTCAAAGCGGGTAATCCCGAGTTCCGTCAGCAGCGCAGCCAGCTTCGGCCCGACGCCCTTGAGCAGGCGCAGATTGTCCGGCGCGCCCACGGCGGCAGGAATGCCGATGGCGTTGGGCGTTGTCGCCGCCGGGGCCGGGGCTGCGACGGAGTCATCCGGGATCGGTGTCGTCGCCGGGGCGGCCGTCTGCGGCTCCGACTTGCCCTCGAACTTATGCGCGACCTCTTCGGCGATGTTGCGTGCCGCTTCCGTCACCGCGCCCACGGCGGTGGCCGAGGTATCGATATGGTCCGCCGCCCCGAATCGTGACCGGAAAACCCACACCAGCAGAATGATGAGCGCGATTGCGCCGATGATCATGATGATGCCTTGGGACATGCCGACAATCCTCTGTGCCTGACTCTTGGCCCGATCCATAAGGCGGCCTCGGCGGATTTGCCAGCATCACGAGGGCGCGCATTCGGTGCACGTCGCCAGGCACGTCCCGATGGCCGGCCTTTTCCACATCTTTATTTTTCCGGCCCGCTTTCTGCGCTTGCTTTCCGGCAAGCCCGCGCAGGACCGCGCGTCGCTGCACTGCAACATAAGCCGACGTCGCCCAACCGAGTCATTTCATCGATGAAATGCGCCGCCGCGATCACCATTACACCTTGCATCCGCAATCATCTGTGGCACTATCAATAGTGTTAGGGGGCCGGGGGCTACGCTATAGATTGTGCTTCGTGATGTTCTGGATAGCGCGCCAAGGCGCGTAACCCGGCGGAAAATCCCGCCGACATCCGAATTTGAGGTCTCTCCGGCCAAGGCTTGACGAAACCGAACGAAGCAAGAACATGGGGGTTGAATCATGGAGTTTCGGGATTTGCAGGCGGAAGGTTTGGCAGAAGCAACGCTGGCCAGCGAGGGCATCATGGAGACTGTGCGGACAGGCGATGCGCCTGAAAAGGCGCCCAAGAAGGCGGCAGCATCGAACACCATCGACGCCCGCCGCTTCGATGTGGTGACCGATTCCACCCGCGATGCCCTGCTGACCGAGTTCGGCAAGGAGACGCTCAAGGATCGCTATCTGTTGCCCGGCGAATCCTATCAGGATCTGTTCGCGCGCGTTGCTGCGGCTTATGCCGACGATGAGGCGCACGCCCAGCGCATCTACGATTATATCTCCAAGCTGTGGTTCATGCCCGCGACGCCCGTACTCTCCAATGGCGGCACCGGGCGCGGCCTGCCCATCTCCTGCTATCTCAACAGCGTGGACGATAGCCTGGAAGGCATCGTCAACACCTGGAACGAGAATGTCTGGCTCGCCTCGCGCGGCGGCGGCATCGGCACCTATTGGGGCAGCGTGCGCGGCATCGGCGAGCCGGTCGGCCTGAACGGCAAGACCAGCGGCATCATTCCCTTCGTCCGCGTGATGGATTCGCTCACCCTCGCGATCAGCCAGGGCTCGCTGCGGCGCGGCTCGGCGGCCTGCTATCTGGACGTCTCGCACCCGGAGATCGAGGAGTTCCTCGAAATCCGCAAGCCGTCGGGCGACTTCAACCGCAAGGCGCTCAACTTGCATCATGGCGTGCTCATCACCGATGAGTTCATGGAAGCGGTGCGCGAGGGCGCCGAGTTCCAGCTGCGGAGTCCCAAGGACGGCAGCGTGCGCGCCACCGTCGATGCGCGCTCGCTTTTCCAGAAGCTAGTCGAGACGCGGCTGGCGACCGGCGAGCCCTATATCGTCTTCTCGGACACGGTGAACCGGATGATGCCCAAGCATCATCGCGACGTGGGCCTGAAGGTCTCCACCTCCAACCTCTGCTCGGAAATCACCCTGCCGACCGGCAAGGACCAGTTCGGCGAGGATCGCACCGCCGTGTGCTGCCTCTCCTCGCTCAACCTCGAAACCTGGGACGAGTGGAACGGCGACAAGATGTTCATCGAGGACGTCATGCGCTTCCTCGACAATGTGCTGCAGGACTATATCGACCGCGCACCGGACGAGATGGCCCGCGCCAAATATTCCGCCGGCCGCGAGCGGTCCGTTGGCCTCGGCGTCATGGGCTTCCACAGCTTCCTGCAGGCGCGCGGCATCTCCTTCGAAGGCGCCATGGCCAAGAGCTGGAACCTGCGCATCTTCAAGCATATCAATGCCAAGGCCAACGAGGCCTCGATGGTGCTGGCGCAAGAGCGCGGCCCCTGCCCCGACGCGGCCGATCAGGGCGTGATGGAGCGCTTCTCCTGCAAGATGGCGATCGCGCCGACCGCGTCGATCAGCATCATCTGCGGCGGCACCTCGGCGTGCATCGAGCCGATCCCGGCGAACATCTACACGCACAAGACGCTCTCGGGCAGCTTCATCGTCAAGAACCCCTATCTCGAGAAGATCCTCGCGGCGAAGTCCAAGGATTCGACCAATGTGTGGAACTCGATCCTCGAGAAGGGCGGCAGCGTGCAGCATCTCGACTTCCTGACCCAGGAAGAGAAGGACACGTTCAAGACCAGCTTCGAGATCGACCAGCGCTGGCTGCTCGAGCTGGCCGCCGACCGCGCGCCGTTCATCGATCAGGCGCAGTCCTTGAACCTGTTCATCCCGGCCGACGTGGAGAAGTGGGATCTGCTGATGCTCCACTTCCGCGCCTGGGAGTTGGGCGTGAAGTCGCTCTATTATCTGCGCTCCAAGTCCATCCAGCGCGCCGGCTTCGCGGGCGGCGTCGAGGCGGACAACACAGCCGAGCTCAAGAAGATCGAGCTGGGCGAGTCCACCGATTATGACGAGTGCCTCGCCTGCCAATGATCCCCCGGATCATCGGCACGTTCCGGCTCGGCACTCTCGCCTGCCAGTAAGGAGCGGGCATCGTCCACTCAATCGATCCCATATGGGCCGGAGCGCATGGCGTCTCCGGCCCATATCTTTGGCGGGCGACGCCCCGCCTCCATGGATTGTCGCCAAATCCTCCAGCAAAGATGGTACGATCTGGCACGTCGCCCTTCAGGCAACCGAGCGCGAGGGGCGTTCGTTCAACGATATTGCGCAACGCGTTCAAGGAGACAGCATATGACCACCCGGACAGCATCGGCTCAATATGAAGGCATGGGCAAGGCCGGCAAAGGCCGCCTCACCACCCAATCCGGCGTGCTCAAGGAGCAGCCCTATGGCTTTGGCACCCGGTTCGGCGATGAGCCCGGCACCAATCCCGAGGAGCTGATCGCGGCGGCCCATGCCGGTTGCTTCACCATGGCGCTCTCCTTCGCGCTGGAGCGCGCCGGCTATGCGGACGGGTCGCTCGACACCAAGGCTTCGGTCAAGCTCGAACAGGGCGACGGCGGCTTTACGATCACCCGCTCGGACCTGGTGCTGGAAGCCACCGTCCCCGGCATCGACCCGGATGAGTTTGCGCGGATCGCGGAAGAGGCGAAGAAGACCTGCCCGGTCTCGAAGCTGCTCAATGCCGAGGTGACGCTGGAACATCGCCTGAGCTGATCCGGCACGCGAGCGCGCAGCAGGACAGGTTCTGCGAGCCCTCGGAACGACCTCGCCTTCCAGCCGTTATCTCTGCCAACAAGGGCAGGACGATCAGAAAGGCAAGGACATGACTTTCGCAGGATTTCGCACACCGGCCATCGCGCTCGCAGCCGCGACCATGACCCTCGCAGGGTGCAGCGACATGGGCCTTGGCGGCGGCCCCGGCTACGCCTCGAACAATGATGGCTATGTGCTGGGCGCCAATGACCCGATCTACCGTGACGACCGAGGCGGCTACTATTGCCGCAAGCCGGACGGCACGCGGGGCGCGATCATCGGCGGCCTTGCCGGTGGCGTTCTCGGCAACATCATCGCGCCCGGCGGCAGCAAGACGATTGGCACGATCATCGGCGCTGCGGGTGGCGCCGTGGCTGGTCGAGCCATCGAACGCGGCGAGGTGCGCTGCCGTTAAGGCCTCACCGGCCAACGCAAACGTGCTTCGCAACATTTTGCAAATCAGGAGAGCATCATGCTGAAAACATTTTTCTATGGAGCGGTCGCCGCCTTCATCGGCTCGAAGCTCAAGAAGATGAACGATGAGGGACGCCTCGAGCCGTACAAGGATCGCGCGCGCAAGCGCGCTCAGGAGCTCAAGGACAAGCTGGCGGAACATCGCCAGACGTCCGAGACGGATACGGCCCGGCAGGGGATCGGCAAATCGCTGTCGTCCGACAAGGCACAAGCCAGTGCTTCGGCGTCGCCGGACGTTTCGAAGCCCGCAAAGGCCCATCCTTGGCCGGTCGATCCACAGGCCATGCCGAGCTAAGCGCTCAGTCCTCCACATAAAACGGGCGCCCGAATGGCGCCCGTTTTGCTTTGTCAGCGCCGCTCGATCAGCCTGTTGAGCTCCACCTGGCGCTGGGCGATCAATTCCGGCACCGCGTCGATTTCCTTCTCCAGGGCATCCCGCAGGCTGCAAATCTGCGCATCCGTAAGGTGCTCGATGCCGATATAGCCATTCTGCGCGGACTCGATGGCGCGGATAAGCTCGTCCAGCTTGACCTGCATGGCGCTCGCATCGCGGTTCTGGGCATTCTGGATCAGGAACACCATGAGAAAGGTCACGATCGTCGTGCCGGTGTTAATGACCAGCTGCCACGTGTCCGACCACTGAAAAATCGGCCCGCTGATCCCCCATATGACGATGATGCTCAAGGCGAGAACGAAGGTGAACGGCTGGCCCGTCCAGCTCGCCATGCGGCTGGCGAAACGGGTGAAAAACATCTCGATCATGTTGCGCATTCCAGCAGGGAGGATGCGGCGGATGTGTAACCGGTCGGGGCCGGGCTGACCAGCACGCAGGCACGCCCACCGAGGTTGCTGCGCCCGCCTGTGCGCCAAGACAGAGCAGCCGAAACGCAGGCTCTAGGCATGAGCCTTCTGGCCGGCTACTCTCCCGCGCATGAAGCTCACCTCCGCCCGCGCGCTTGCCGCCCTCGCCCTGCCCGCAGCCATTTTGTTGAGCAGCTGCGCAACGCCGGAAAGTCGCATTCGCGCAGGGCTCGTGCGCGCTGGCCTCAGCGAGCCGATGGCCGGCTGCATGGCGCGCACCCTCACGGATCGCCTGAGCAATGCGCAGCTTCGCCGGATCGCGACGCTGACCGATGGACGCGGCATCGACCCGAACCGGACGACGGTGAGCGAAATGGTTCGCCACCTGAGCACGCTGGGCGATCCCGAAATCCTGCGAGCGGCGACAGCATCGGCCATTAGCTGCGCGATCTGACGCACAGACCTGACGTCTTCCAGCCAATCCGACTTGCGACGCCTTGCTCCGAGGGCGCGCTGGTCCACGCGTAAATAGCATATCCGAACCGTGGATTTTGCAACTTTGCAAATTACGCCGGCGTCGGCTTGGGCTATGGCGCGGCCAACCTCTTCTCAGGCTCAGGATACTGCACCCATGAACATCCATGAATATCAGGCCAAGGAACTGCTCGCGAAATTTGGCGCCCCCGTCCCCGCCGGCCATGCCGCGCTGACCGTGGCGGAAGCCGTCGAGGCCGCCAAGTCGCTCCCCGGGCCGCTCTATGTGGTGAAGGCGCAGATCCACGCGGGCGGACGCGGCAAGGGCAAGTTCAAGGAGCTGGGTCCGGATGCCAAGGGTGGCGTGCGGCTGGCCAAGACGATCGAGGAAGTCGAGGCGCACGCCAAGGACATGCTCGGCAACACGCTGGTGACGATCCAGACCGGTGAGGCCGGCAAGCAGGTCAACCGCCTCTACATCACCGATGGCGTCGACATCGAAAAGGAATTCTACCTCGCCCTCCTCGTGGACCGCGCCAGCGGCCGCATCGCCATGGTCGCTTCGACCGAGGGCGGCATGGACATCGAGGAAGTGGCGCACTCCACGCCCGAGAAGATCCACACCATCACCATCGACCCGGCGACCGGCTTCATGCCGCATCATGGCCGCCGCGTGGCTGCCGCGCTGGAGCTTTCCGGTGATCTCGCCAAGCAGGCCAGCAAGGTCGCCGGCGCGCTCTACAAGGCGTTCCTCGGCACCGATGCCAGCCAGATCGAGATCAACCCGCTCGCCATCGCCGGCGGCAAGATCCAAGTGCTCGATGCCAAGGTCGGCTTCGACGGCAATGCCCTGTTCCGCCACCCGGACCTGATGGAATTGCGCGACGAGACCGAGGAAGACCCCGCCGAACTGGAAGCGAGCAAGTACGACCTCGCCTATATCAAGCTGGATGGCGACATCGGCTGCATGGTCAACGGCGCGGGCCTTGCCATGGCGACGATGGACATCATCAAATTGAACGGCATGTTCCCCGCCAACTTCCTCGATGTGGGCGGCGGCGCCTCCAAGGAGAAGGTGACGGCGGCATTCAAGATCATCCTCTCCGACCCGGCAGTGAAGGGCATTCTGGTCAACATCTTCGGCGGGATCATGCGCTGCGATATCATCGCAGAAGGCATCGTCGCGGCAGCCAAGGAAGTGAATCTCTCGGTGCCGCTGGTCGTGCGGCTTGAGGGCACCAACGTAGCGCAGGGCAAGGAAATCCTCGCCAATTCCGGCCTCGCCATCGTGCCGGCCGACGATCTGGGCGATGCCGCCAAGAAGATCGTGGCCGAGGTGAAGGCACTGGCCTGATGCAGGGCGCGGCAGAAGGCGGTTGCCGCTGTGGCAAGCTGCGCTTCCGGGTGACCGGAGCGCCGCTATTCACGGCGGCCTGCCACTGCCGCGGCTGCCAGCTGATGACGGCGAGCGCCTTCTCGCTGAGTAGCTGCTATCTCTCGACCGGTTTCGACGTGATCGCCGGCAAGCCGGTGATCGGTGGATTGCACGGGGCAACCCGGCATTTCTTCTGCGATCATTGCCTGAGCTGGGTGTTCACGCGTCCGGAGGGCATGGACGAGATCGTCAATGTGCGCACGACCTTGCTGGACGCGCCGCCGACGGACCCGCCGTTCCTCGAAACCTATACCTCGGAAGCGCTGCCCTGGGCAGTCACGAAAGCCAGACACAGCTTCGAGACCTTCCCGCCCATGGAGCAATTCCAACCCCTCATGGCGGAATTCGCCAGTCTCGCGCACGGTTGACGTTAACGTGAACGTCAACTAACATTTGAATGTCTTAAGGAGAGCGCAGATGAAAATCCTCGTCCCCGTAAAACGGGTGCTCGATTACAATCTCAAGCCGCGCGTGAAGGCGGACGGGTCCGGTGTGGACCTTGCCAACGTCAAGCTGAGCATGAACCCCTTTGACGAGATTGCCGTCGAGGAAGCCATTCGCCTGAAGGAAAAGGGCGTCGCGACCGAGATCGTCGCGGTCTCCATCGGCGAGGCGAAGTCGCAGGAGACGCTGCGCACGGCACTGGCCATGGGCGCGGACCGCGCGATCCTGATCACGCATGAGGGCGTGGCCGAGCCGCTGGCGGTGGCCAAGCTCCTGAAGGCGATTGTCGATGAGGAGCAGCCGGGGCTGGTGATTCTCGG
The DNA here is from genome assembly GCF_025961775.1 of Sphingobium sp. B12D2B. NCBI lineage: Bacteria > Pseudomonadati > Pseudomonadota > Alphaproteobacteria > Sphingomonadales > Sphingobiaceae > Sphingobium > Sphingobium sp. B12D2B. Next base: position 1,189,207 of record NZ_JAOQOH010000001.1, on the reverse strand, counting down.
CAAGCAGGCAATCGACGATGACAGCAACCAGACCGGCCAGATGCTCGCCGCGCTGCTCGGCTGGGCACAGGGCACCTTCGCCAGCAAGGTCGAGGTATCGGGCGACACGGCGAACGTGACGCGCGAAGTGGACGGCGGGCTGGAAACGGTGGCGCTCGAGCTGCCGGCCATCGTGACGACCGACCTGCGCCTGAACGAGCCGCGCTATGCCTCGCTGCCCAACATCATGAAGGCCAAGTCCAAGCCGCTCGCGCAGAAGACGCCGGCCGACTACGGCGTGGACATGATGCCGCGGCTGACGACGCTGACGGTGACCGAGCCCGCCAAGCGGCAGGCGGGCGTGAAGGTGAACAGCGTGGATGAGCTGGTCGAGAAGCTGAAGGTGCTTGGGGTCGCCTGAGCGACCGATCACTTTTCCGTTCGTGTCGAGCGAAGTCGAGACACGCCGCGCACAACGCTTCTCGACTTCGCTCGAAGCGAACGGGATGCGGATGAAGGGACAGGATAATGAAGACACTGGTTCTGGTCGAGCATGACGATGCCACCCTCAAGGATGCGACCCTGCCGGTCGTGACCGCCGCCGCCAAGCTGGGCGAGGTCCATCTGCTCGTCGCGGGCAAGGGCTGCGCCGGGGTGGCGGAGCAGGCCGCCAAGATTGCTGGCGTCGCCAAGGTGCATCTCGCCGATGATGCGGCGTTGGAGCACCAGCTCCCCGAGAATGTCGCACCGCTGATCGTCGACCTCATGGGGCATCATGACGCCTTTCTCGCCCCGGCCACGACGACCGGCAAGAACATCGCGCCGCGCGTCGCCGCCTTGCTCGACGTGATGCAGATTTCGGACATCATCGCGGTGGATGGGCCGGACACGTTCACGCGCCCGATCTATGCCGGCAATGCCATCGCGCAGGTGAAGACGAGCGACGCCAAGCTGGTCATCACCGTGCGCGGCACCGCCTTCGACAAGGCGGCGCCCGAGGGCGGATCGGCTCCGGTGGAGGCCGTGTCCGGCACCGGCGATGCTGGCACCGCGCGCTTCGTGTCCGCCGAGGTTGCGGCCTCGGAGCGGCCCGAGCTGACCAGCGCCAAGGTGATCGTTTCGGGCGGTCGTGGCGTGGGCAGCGGCGAAAATTACAAGGCGCTCATCGAGCCGCTGGCCGACAAGCTCGGCGCCGCTGTCGGCGCCTCCCGGGCGGCGGTGGATGCGGGCTTCGTGCCCAATGATTATCAGGTCGGCCAGACCGGAAAGATCGTGGCGCCGGACGTCTACATCGCCGTCGGTATTTCCGGCGCCATCCAGCACCTTGCCGGCATGAAGGACTCCAAGACCATCATCGCCATCAACAAGGACGAGGATGCGCCGATCTTCCAGGTGGCCGACGTTGGACTGGTGGGCGACCTGTTCCAGATCGTGCCGGAGTTGACGAGCAAGCTCTGAAGCGCGGGTTGAATTTGGCAGAATGCGGGCGCGTCGATATTGGACGCGTCCGGGTTCTGCGGGGCCAAGACCGGATCATGTTGGCGCTCGGACCGTCCAGAAATGTTGTTTGTCTGAATAACGGAAGTCAGAGATCGAGGAGCCTGAGCGTCGCTCCTGAACGCGAGCGTTGGCGGACCCAAGCGAGGGTTACGCTTTACGCAGCTTCTCGTTTCAACCGGTGACACGCGCCGGCGCTAGCAGATGAAGAAACAAGGTTCGGCAGGCAATTTCGCCCGCTATAGTCGCGCCGATGGCTCTTGACCTTGGACGGCGCCTTGCGCCCATACGCTTCCTCGCTTTTGCGGCGATCCTGCTTGTCAGCCTGCCGCTACTGCATCCGGTGCTGGGCTGGCGCCATGCCATGATGGCAGGATTCGACGTGGCGGCCGGCATCTTTCTGCTGTCCGTCTGGCCTTTGCTGGCGCGCGCCGGGCCGGATCAGATGCGCCAGTCGGCTGCGCGGAACGATGCCAATCGCACCTTGCTGCTGGGGATAACCGGCGCGGTCTCGCTGGTGGTGCTCGTCGCAATCTTCTCCGAACTTGAGAACAGGCACGATCCCGGCGTCGAGGCCATGGCTCTGGTCATCGGGACCCTGGCACTGGCGTGGATCTTCTCCAACATGGTCTACGCCCTCCATTATGCCCATATGTTCTATGTGCGGAGCGAGGGCGACGCGAAGGACGAGGGCGGCGCGGATGCGCGCGGCTTCGACTTTCCCGGCACCAAGGAGCCGACCTATTGGGATTTCGTCTATTTCAGCTTCACGCTGGGCATGACGTTCCAGACCTCGGACGTGGCGGTCACCTCCACCTCGGTCCGGCGCGTGGCGACGATCCACTGCCTCGCCGCCTTTGTCTTCAATCTGGGCGTACTGGCCTTCACGATCAACGTGCTGGGCGGCAGCGGCAACTGAGCCCGTCGCGCCGGCTGCGACACATTGATACAAACTCCGCCGATTGCGACAAAGTCTCGTGACAAGTGGGGGCTATACAGTCTTCATCAGCGTTACTCTCCCACGGCGCTGATACTCTCCCACAGTCCCCGACGGCCCCTCCCTCCCCCAGGGAGGGGCCAAGGACGTTGGGGCTAAGTGCCCCCATCCCAGCTAGATTTGCGAATAGTGCTCCTGCGCGCTTCTATCTAGCTGTCGTAATTCTAGCCCTCAGGCAGCGGTCCAGCCGCCATCCACGCTGATGTTCGCGCCGGTAATGTTGCTCGCGGGATCCGAGCAGAGGAACATCGCGATCGCGGCCACCTGCTCCACCGTCACGAACTCCTTGGTCGGCTGGCCGGCGAGCAGCACATCGTTGATGACCTGCTCGCGCGTCATGTTGCGGGCTTTCATCGTGTCCGGAATCTGGCCCTCGACCAGCGGCGTCCAGACATAGCCGGGCGAGATGCAATTGGCAGTGATGCCAAAGGTCGCCAGTTCCAGCGCGATCGTTTTGGTGAAGCCGGCAAGGCCGTGCTTGGCGGTCACATAAGCCGACTTGAACGGCGAGGCGACGAGGCTATGCGCGGAGGCGGTCTGGATGATCCGGCCCCATTTGCGCTGCTTCATATAGGGCACGGCAAGCCTGGTGGTGTGGAAGGCGGATTCCAGATTGAGCTTGATGATGAGGCTCCACTTGTCGAGCGGGAATTCCTCCACCGGCGCGACATGCTGGGTGCCGGCATTGTTGATAAGGATATCGACGCCGCCGAAGGCCTCCGCCGCCTGCGCCATCATCGCCTCGATCTCCTCCGGCTTGGTGAGATCATGGCCGGAATAGATCGCCTTCGCACCACTCGCCTGCTCCAGCGCCAGCCGCTCCTTCTCGATGGCGTCTGCATCGCCAAAGCCGTTGATGACGAGGTTGACGCCCTCGGCCGCCAGCGACTTGGCATAAGCAAGGCCGATGCCCGATGTGGAGCCGGTGATCAGCGCTGTCTTGCCCTTCAAACTCATGCCTGCTTCTCCTTGATCTGACCGGTCAGCGCGAGGTCGAAGGTTGCGCTGCGGCCACTGACGATGTTTTCCGCGATAAGCTGGGTCCCGTGCGAGAGCACGGCGGCGACGGCGGCATCGCCCTGCGCCCAGTGATCCAGCATCGTGCGGCGCGAAAATTCGAAATCGCGCGCGCCGCTATGCCAGGCGCGCAGGCGGTGGATGAGATGGATGATGTTGACCGATCCTTCTTCGATCATCCCCGCCAGCCGCCGCGCCTCGGATGTTTGGGCGACGTCCTGCGGCAAGCGATCCAGCAGCGCGCGGATCGCCTCATGCTCCCGCCGGGTACGCAGGAAGCGGTCCGTCACCTGCCGGGTGCGGCTGGAATATTGAATATCCTTTTGCCGCGACCAGACATCGCTCATTTCGCGCGGCAGCGGCCCTTCTGCCGGGAAGAGATCGACCTGGAAGATCAGCAGATCACCGGACTGATGATCGAGGACATGACTGAGCGGGGTATTGGAGACCAGGCCCCCATCCCAATAATGGCGGCCGTCAATCTCCACCTGCGGCAGGCCCGGCGGCAGGGCACCGGAAGCCATGACATGGCGGGCATCGATCCGGCCCCGCCATTGCGGATCCTGATTGTCGAAATAGACGAAATTGCCGTTCTCGATATCCACTGCGCCAATGGAAAACCGCATGGGACCGTGATTGACCCGGTCCCAGTCGACCAGCCGGTCCAGCGTCTCGCGCAAGGGCGCCGTGTCGTAATAGCTGATCGCTTCCGTCGTTCCGGGCGGTGCCCATAGGGGCTGCAAGAAATGCGGGCGGAAGAAACCTGGTACGCCCCCGAGCAGCACGGCGCCGGCGGCGGCGAGATGTGCGCCCTCGCGCAGATGATCGTCCTCGGGCAGGCAGATGTTCGGCAGGCCGCTGCTGACGAGAGTCCAGAACTCGGTCAGACGCGCCACCCATTGATCGGCCGTGTTGCCGGCGATGATGGCGGCATTGACGGCGCCGATGGAGATGCCCGCGACCCAGTCGATCCCGATGCCAAGCGCCGCCAGCCGCTCGATCACGCCGGCCTGATAAGACCCCAGCGCACCTCCGCCCTGGAGGACCAGCGCGACCTGATCGGGCAAAGGAAGCGGCGCATGGCCGCCGCGGCGACGCGGAGTCGGCATATCCATGGTGCGATGCAATATCCCATTCCCCGGCTGTCCACCAGCGCCGAGCGGGGACCGGATGTCGTGATCCCCACAGAATTGCCGGGGCGTTGGGATAGTTCCTAGCCTTGTTGCATTTCACCGTCGCAGCGGGGAGAATTTCCCGACACATCGACCATGGCGTGATCATGCAAGCACGCGCTGGGGAAGGGACGAGAATGCGGCTCGACGACGAACGGGAAAGCAGCAACTACGAGATCCAGCGTGGCGGCGGGGGCGGTTTCGGCGGCGGGGGCGGCAATCTGCTCGGCATGTTGCTGCCGATGATCGGCAGCCGCTTCGGCTGCGGCGGGGTGGTAATCGCGCTCGCCGTGTTCGCCTTCATCAGCTTTAGCGGTGGCGGGCTGCTGACCGGCGGAGATACCTCGCAGCCGGCGACCGAACAGGGCGCTCCTGCGGGTCAGGAGGGAGAGCTGACACAGATGCAGAGCTTCTCGCTCAAGGTGCTCAACACCACCGAGCGCATCTGGGGCGATCTCTTCCGGCAAAGCGGCCAGACCTACAAGCCCGCCGTCCTCTCTTTCTATGCCCAAAACGGACAATCTGGCTGTGGGATCGCGCAATCGGCCATGGGACCATTCTACTGCCCGCTCGACGAGAAAATCTACCTCGACACGGATTTCTTCCGGGAACTGCAGCAGCGCTTCGGCGCACCGGGCGACTTCGCCCAGGCCTATGTGATTGCCCATGAAGTCGCGCATCATGTCCAGCATCTGGAGGGCCGGCTGGATGATGTGAACAAAAGGCAGCAGCAGCTGGGCGAAGCACAAGCCAATGCACTTCAGGTCCGCATCGAGCTGCAGGCCGATTGCTACGCAGGGGTGTGGGGACGCCGTACCGGTCTGATGGAAACTGGCGACCTGGAGGAAGGCCTGCGCGCTGCCGCAGCGATCGGCGATGACACGCTGCAAAAGGACGCCGGGCGCCGGCCGGTGCCGGACAGCTTCACCCACGGCACCAGCGCCCAGCGGGTGGCTTGGCTGCGTCGGGGCTACGACTCCGGCGACCCTGCCCAGTGCGACACCTTCAGCGGCGACATCTGATCGTCGAAGCGGGCAGGTGATTCGCGAATGAGGGCGACATTGCATTCGATTGCAATGTTCAGCTAGGAGCAAGGCGCCCTTGTCCATGATCAGAAAATGGCGGGTTTCTTTGAATTTTTTTCGCTTCTTTGAGGCGATCGCCGGTTGATTCCGTCACCTCTCGCGCGCGCGAGATAAAACTCTGCAGCGAGAGGGATGAAGAAGGTTTCCTCTTCGGAGAAAATTTTTTCTCTTTTATATCAACGCTGTATACGCAAATTACATTTTTGCATCAGCGAGTTTCGTTTTTCGCACTTGCAGCAAAAAGCGGATGTGCTATTTAGAAACTGCCTTTCAGGCATCCTCTCCTAAGACTCAAGGGGCCGATCTCTCACGAGGTCGGCCCTTTTTTTTTGTATAAAACTGCATTAGGCAGGCCCGTCTCCATCGCTCTTACAAGATTACTTCGGAGAGGGAGCCGCCGGGAAGACCGGCACGGGCGACGGGACAAAGCGGAGGATCGAGCGCTTAGAAGCAGCTCTCCTCCGCTTTTTCGTTTCTGGACATTGGCGCGATTATAGATGCAGCAGAATCCTGCTGTCATTGCGGGCTGACTGCCGTAGGCGGGTGTGAGCGCGCGGGTTAGGGCACAAGGATGCTCCCCGAGCGAAGGCGGCAGCCCGGCACCGTTGACAGCCTCGCGAGAGAATAGAAAGCCCGCGAGCACTGAACCGCGCACGCGCAATCAACGCTAGTTGATCAGTCAGGAAGGCCAGCGGCCGAACGCCGCTCGTCGCCAGCGCACCCTGCTAAGATGCGCGAGCTATCAGGACGAGGGCAGCCAACCGACGGCCGCTATGATCAATCGTCGCGGGAGACTTTTTCCTGCCGTTCGTGGCGCTCCTGCGCCTCGACGGTCATTGTCGCGATGGGGCGGGCTTCGAGGCGACCGAGCGAGATGGGCTCACCGGTCACTTCGCAATAGCCATACTCGCCATCGTCGATGCGGCGCAACGCGGCGTCGATCTTCGAGATGAGCTTGCGCTGGCGATCGCGGGTGCGCAGCTCGATGGACCAGTCCGTTTCGCTGGAGGCGCGATCGTTGAGATCGGGCTCGCGCAGCGGTTCGCTCTGCAGCGTGGCGAGCGTGCCCTCTGCCTCGGCGAGAATTTGCTTTTTCCAATCGAGCAACCTGCGGCGGAAATATTCCAGCTGCAGCGGCCCCATAAACTCTTCGTCTGCGGAAGGCCGATAGCCCTCGGGAAGATCGATCCCCGAGCCTTTCGAGCCGTTTTTATCCGACGAATCTGCAAGCGAGGCCATTCACTTCTCCGCGTCGATCAAGTCGCCGATTTCCGGCGCTCTCGCGGCGCCTATAGAGCGCAGCCGAGAGTGAAACAAGCACTGTTTCCAGCGCATTGAACGATGACTGAACAACGGCCGAATCCGCCGTGAATCGGCGGCCGAACGAGACGAATACCGCTGCCCTCGCCAGGCTTGGGCGGCGGTGCCAGTCGCGTCCTCACCACTGGGAGATCGCTGGCCGCTTGATCGGCCATGGCGCGCGGGGCATAGGCGGTGCGCCATGCATGATATCAAAGCCATTCGGGACAATCCCGCCGCCTTCGACGCCGCCCTCGCCCGCCGTGGTATGGAGCCGGTCGCCGCCTCTATCGGCGAGGAGGACACGCGCTGGCGCGCCGTCGCCACGCAGGTGCAGGAAGGCCTCGCGCGACGCAACGAGGCCAGCAAGGCCATCGGCCAGGCGATGGCGAAGGGCGACAAGGAGACAGCCGAGGCGCTGAAGGCGGAGGTCGCGACACTCAAGACCAGCCTGCCCGAGCTGGAGGCGCAGGAGAAGGCGCTGGCGGAGGCTGTGCAGAGCCGCCTCGCCGCCATTCCCAATCTGCCCGCCGCAGACGTGCCCGATGGCGTCGATGAGGCGGGCAATGTGGAAGTGCACCGCTGGGGCACGCCGCGCAGCTTCGACTTCACGCCGCAGGACCATGCCGATTTCGGTCCTGCGCTCGGCCTCGATTTCGAGGGTGCGGCTGCCATGTCCGGCGCGCGCTTCGCGGCGCTGCGGGGGCAGATGGCGCGGCTGCATCGGGCGCTCGCGCAATTCATGCTCGACCGGCAGACGGAGACCAATGGCTATACCGAGGTCAATCCACCGCTGCTGGTGCGCGACGAGGCGGTGTTCGGCACCGGGCAGTTGCCGAAGTTCGCCGAAGACCTCTTCCGCACCACCACCGGCCACTGGCTGATCCCGACCGCCGAGGTGAGCCTCACCAATCTCGTGCGCGAGCAGATTTTGACCGAGGCCGCGCTGCCCATGCGGTTCACGGCGCTCACGCCCTGCTTCCGCTCGGAGGCGGGGTCGGCCGGGCGCGATACGCGCGGGTTCATTCGCCAGCATCAGTTCGAGAAGGTCGAGCTGGTGGCGATCTGCACACCCGATCAGGCGGCGACCGAGCATGAGCATATGCTCAAATCCGCCGAGGGCATTCTTGAGGCGCTGGGCCTGCCCTATCGTCGGATGCTGCTCTGTGCTGGAGACATGGGCTTCTCCGCCACCAAGACCTTCGATCTGGAAGTGTGGCTGCCGAGCCAGCAGACCTATCGCGAGATCAGCTCCGTCTCGACCTGTGGCGACTTCCAGGCGCGGCGCATGAATGCGCGCTACCGTCCCGAGGGCGAGAAGGGCACGCGCTTCCTCCACACGCTTAACGGATCGGGCCTCGCCGTGGGGCGGACGCTGGTGGCGGTGTTGGAGAATTACCAGAATGCCGATGGCAGCGTGACGGTGCCTGAGGCGCTGCACGCCTATACCGGCGGCCTCAAATTGCTGACGCCGGCCTGATGCGCATCCTGCTCACCAATGATGACGGCGTGAACGCGCCCGGCCTCAAAGTGCTGGAAAAAATCGCGCGCTGCTTTTCGGACGACATCTGGATCGTCGCACCGATGGAGGAGCAATCGGGCGCCGGGCATAGCCTGACACTCTCCCGCCCGCTGCGCCTGCGCCAGCATGGCGAGAAGCATTACAGCGTCTCCGGCACGCCCACCGATGCGGTGATGATGGCGGTGGGGCATCTGATGAAGGACCAGAAGCCCGACCTGCTGCTCTCCGGCGTCAATCGCGGCGCCAATCTGGGCGAGGACGTGACCTATTCCGGCACCGTCTCGGCGGCGATGGAAGGCGCGATCTCCGGCGTGCGCTCGATTGCGCTGAGCCAGGTCTATTCGCGCGAGGGGCTGGGCGACAGCATCCCGTTCGAGGCGGCCGAGGCCTGGGGCGAGCGGGTCGTGCGCGCGTTGCTCAAGCAGGATGCGCTGGAACGCACGCTCATCAACGTCAACTTCCCTGCCCTGCCCGCCAGCGCGATCAAGGGCATCAAGGTTGCGCGCCAGGGCTTCTACGACATCGACCGCACCCGCATCGTCCCGGGCACCGATCCGCGCGGCTATGATTATTTCTGGTTCGGCCTGCACCATAGCGACTCCGCGCCGGAAGCCAGCGATCTGGCGGCAGTGGCGGAGGGCTATGTCTCGGTGACGCCGCTGCATTACGATCTGACGCATTATGAACTGCTGACGGCGCTGGAAGAGGGGCTGGCGGGGGCTGGAGAGTAAGGCGGCGATCTCAAGCCCCTCCTCTGAAGAGGATGGAGGAAGGTTCAACATCCCCTCCCCGGTTGCTCGCCTTGCACCCTGCCCTCCCCACTGGCACAAGGCCGGTGATGTTCCAGCGCGACGATCCCCGCGTGCCGCCGCGCGCATTCCTCCGGCGACGCTCGTCCCTGCCGGTCTGGGCGGATCTCGCCTGGCGGGTCTGTGCCATGCTCATCCTCGCGACCTTCGTTTTGCTGGTTCACTGGGTCGAACGGGACGGCCTGCGCGACAATCTCGACGGGGAGGTCAGCTTCGGCGATGTCGTCTACTTTACCGCCGTAACCGTCACCACCGTGGGCTATGGCGACATCGTGCCGGTCACGGACCGGACGCGATTGTTTGAGAGCATTTTCGTCACCCCGGCGCGCATCTTCGTCTGGCTGATCTTTCTTGGCACGGCCTATCAGTTCGTTTTCCGCAATGTTTGGCACAGGTGGCGCATGTCGCAGATCCAGAAGTCCCTCACCAACCACATCATCGTCGCCGGCTTCGGCACGAGCGGTTCCGAGGCCGTGCGGGAGCTGGTGGCGCGCGGCACAGACCCCCGCTGCATCGTCGTCATTGAGCGCAGCGACGAATCGCTGGCGCTGGCCGAGGCCGCTGGTTGCAACATCCTGAAAGGGGATGCGACGCGCGACCAGACGCTGATGGACGTGCGCGTTCAAGAAGCGCAGGCCATGATCGTCTCGGCCGGACGCGACGACACTTCGATCCTCGTGACGCTGACGGCTCGCCACCTCGCGCCCGATATCCCGCTGAGTGTCGTCGTGAGGGCGCCAGACAATGAGTCGCTCGCCCGCCAGGCGGGGGCGACGACGGTCATCAATCCGGTCAGTTTCGCCGGACTGCTGCTCGCCGGTTCGTGCCAAGGCGCTCATATCGCCGATTATATGGCCGATCTTGCCGCATCGGGCGGGCGCGTGCAGCTGCGCGAGCGCCGCGTCACGCAGGCCGAGGTGGGCGAACCGCTGAGCGCGATCCAGACCGGCCTGGGCGTGCGGCTCTACCGGGCCGGGCGCGCTTATGGTTTCTGGGAGCCGGAGGCCGCGATGCTCTATGCGGGCGATACGGTCATCGAGATCATCGCCAATGACGGGCCGGCCGAAAGAAGCCCGCCGCCGAACTGATCGCCGAACTGAACCTTCAAGGGCCTTGCGCGGGACGACTCGCATTTTGCGCTGACCACCACTATATGCGCGCGCAATCATGGCATTGAAAATTCCCGACGCGCCCAAGGTGGGCATGGTCTCGCTCGGCTGCCCCAAGGCGCTGGTCGATTCAGAACGTATCCTCACCAAGCTGAGGAGCGATGGTTACGCGCTGTCCCCGGACTATGATGGCGCGGACGTGGTGCTGGTGAATACCTGCGGCTTCCTCGACAGCGCCAAGGAAGAAAGCCTCGAGGCAATTGGCGAGGCCATTGCCGAGAACGGTCGCGTGATCGTGACCGGCTGCATGGGCAATGAAGCCGAGCTGATCCGCGCCCGCTTCCCGGAGGTGCTGGCGATCACCGGTGCGCATCAATATGAGGATGTGGTCAATGCGGTGCACGATGCCGCGCCGCCCGTCCCCAATGCTTTTGTCGATCTGGTGCCGGAGGGCGGCCTTAAGCTCACCCCGCGCCATTATGGCTATGTGAAGATCAGCGAGGGCTGCAACCACAGCTGCGCCTTCTGCATCATCCCCGACCTGCGCGGAAAGCTCGCCAGCCGGCGGATCGATGCGGTGCTGCGCGAGGCGGAGAAGCTGGTCGCGGCGGGCACCAAGGAACTGCTGATCATCAGCCAGGACACCTCTGCTTATGGGGTGGACGTGCGCCATGAGGAGCGGTTATGGAAGGGCGAGCCCGTCCGCACCCATATGACCGACCTTGCCCGCGCACTCGGCGGCCTGCGCACGCCACAGGGCGAGCAGCCCTGGGTGCGGCTGCATTATGTCTACCCCTATCCGCATGTCGACGCGGTGATCCCGCTGATGGCGGAAGGGTTGCTGACGCCCTATCTCGACATCCCCTTCCAGCACGCCGCGCCCAATGTGCTGCGCGCCATGAAGCGTCCCGCCAACGAGGCCAAGGTGCTGGAGCGCCTGCGCGGCTGGCGGGAAATCTGCCCGGACATCGCGATCCGCTCCAGCTTCGTCGTCGGCTTCCCCGGCGAGACGGAAGCGGACTTCCAGTATCTGCTCGACTGGCTGGAGGAAGCGCAGCTCGACCGCGTCGGCGCGTTCCGCTTTGAGCCGGTGGAAGGCGCGCAGGCCAATGCCCTGCCCAACCATGTGCCCGACGAGATCAAGGAAGAGCGCTTCCAGCGGATCATGGACGCCTGCGCGCGGATTTCAGCCGCCAAGCTGGCCGCCAAGATCGGCCGGACGCTGCCTGTGATTATCGACGAGGTTGGCGAACCGGATGAGGACGGCAGTGTCGGGGCGACCGGCCGCAGCCAGGCTGACGCGCCCGAGATCGACGGGCATGTTTATCTGCGCGACGTCGATCCGGGGCTTGCGGCGGGGGATTTCGTGACCGTCGAGATCGAGGATGCGGACGAGCACGACCTGTTTGGCGTGCCGATTTCGGTCTGACGAAGCTTTCCAGCCTCCCGTTCGTGTCGAGCCCTTCGACTGCCCGCCTGCGGGCAGTCGAAGGGCTCGACACGAACGGGAGGTGGGGATTGCGGGCCTACTGCGCCGCCGCGAAGGCCCCCTTCCAGGACGGTTTCACCGCGCCCAGCACTGCCGCATCCACCGGCACTTCGATCTCGTAAATCCCTTCCGCATAGGGTCCGGCCTCATAGGGCATGATCACGAAGTGGAGGCGGTTGAGCGCGCCACCACCTGACGTCGCGGCAATGATCGTCTGCTTGGTTGGATCGACACATTGGTCGAATTCGGGGATCGGGCTGCCCTCCCCGCTGCCAACGGGCTCTCCGCGCCGCTTGGTGCGCTCGGCGTTCAAAGCCGCGCAGAAGCGGTCTTTAACGGCGCGACCTAGCGCAGCGATGTCGAACAGGTCGCCGGCTTCCAGCGTCTTGTTCCCAGCCTTGCCCCAGTAGAGAACCTTGACCAGAGGCATGCCGTGCGCGCCGCCCGTATAGCTATAGCCTTCGCTGCGCAGAACGAGCAGCGTCGGCACGTCGGCTGCCACGGACCAGTCCTCGGTGTAGCTATAGCCACGGAAGGGATAGCCGGCCTCCTTTGCGGAGGCTTCTTCTGCCCGGATGCCGTCCTCCGTTTCCTTGCGCTGCTTCTCCGCGCTCTCTTGCAGCATGGCATCGAGCGGGGCGATGGCAGCAGCCGCGGCAGGCCAGCTGACGCGAAATTCGGATTCGCCCTTGGTGAACGCCACCGACTTGCCCGCCACGGCATTGGCCTGCATCGCATTGGCGGGCTCGGCTGCGTTGGCCGCATTTTCTACCGGCGCCTGCATATTGTTGGCGACCGTCTCATTGCTACAGGCGGCCAGCGCGGTGCACAGGCTGAGCAGAGTGGCGGTCTTGATGGGGGCCATGGGGCAATCCTTTCACGAATGGGGCGAGCCTAACGGATCAGCCGGCGCTTGCCGAGGCCCCTTGCGCACTCTAACCCTGCATTATGACGGACCCAGCCGATCTCGTGCGCCCCGACACGGGCCAGACCGCCCATCTCATCCACCTCATCGATGCCGCCAGCCATGAGCAATGGCTCGCCGGACGGACCGAGCGGGAACGCGCCGCGCTCGTGGCGCAGAATTACCAGCCAAAAGCCTATGCCCACGCCATCCTGCCCGGGGAAAAACCCGATGCATGGAGCGTGGTGACATATGTCGCCAATGTCGACTCGCTCTCCAGCTGGTGCCTTGCCAAATTGCCGGGCGTGCTGCCGGCTGGAACCTATCGCTTGGCGGATAGGGAGCCAGGTCCCGCGATCTTCGGCTGGATGACGGCGCAATATCGCTTTGAGCGCTACAAAGCGAAACCGGCGGCCAAGGGGCCTTGCGTGCTGCTCACCAGCCAGCCCGGCGCCATTGACGGTGCCGCCGCGCAAGCCCGCGCGACGGCGCTGGTGCGCGATATGGTCAATACGCCGACGGCCGAAATGGGACCGGACGAGATCGAGGCGCAGACGCGCGCGGTCGCCGAGCGCCATGGCGCGACCATGACCGTGACGCGGGGCGATACGCTCGAATCGGGCTATCCGATGATCCACGCCGTCGGCCGCGCGGCGGACCGAGCCAATGCGCCCCGGCTGATCGAGCTGGTCTGGGGCCGCGAGGAGCATCCCCGCGTCGCGCTGGTCGGCAAGGGCATCACCTTCGATACCGGTGGGCTCGATATCAAGCCGGCCTCCGGAATGCGCCTGATGAAGAAGGACATGGGCGGCGCGGCCCATGCGCTGGCGCTGGCGGACCTGGTGATGGGTGCGGGCCTGCCGGTGCGCCTGCACCTGCTGCTGCCGGTCGCCGAGAACGCCATCGCCGGCAATGCCTTCCGCCCCGGCGATGTGCTGCGTAGCCGCAAGGGCCTGACCGTGGAGATCGGCAATACCGATGCGGAGGGACGGCTGGTGCTCGGCGACGCGCTGACGCGGGCCGGCGAAGACAAGCCCGAACTCATTATCGACTTCGCGACGCTGACCGGTGCGGCGCGGGTCGCGCTCGGCCCCGACCTGCCCGCGCTGTTCACCAATGACGATGCGCTGGCGGCCACGCTGGCCAGTTGTGGCAGCGACGTGGACGATCCGCTGTGGCGCCTGCCCCTATGGGCGCCCTACAACGACCTGTTCAAGAGCGACATCGCGGACCTGTCCAACAGCGGCGAAACCCCGTTCGCCGGCGCCTCCACGGCGGCGCTGTTCCTCCAGCGCTTCGTGCCGGACAAGACCCTGTGGGTGCATTTCGATACCTTCGCATGGCGGCCGACCGCAAAACCGGGCCGACCCAAGGGGGGCGAGGCCCTCGGCCTGCGCGCGACCTTCGCCATGCTGCAAAAGCGCTACGGACAGTCTGGGGATTGAGCGATCCGGGCATCTGCGCCGGGGTCCGGGATGCACCGTTGCGGTCGGGTATCCCTTGACCTTTCGGCCTGTTTTGCCGCAGGGGGCGCCGATGAAACAGACCATCGCCGGGACTAGCGTGGCGTCGTCGCCCGAACGCAAGAGCGTGAAGCTGGATGGGACATCCCGCAGCTACGATCCGCGCGTGCGCGCGATCCGGCCCGATCTGGCCGATGTCGCCCTCGCCGATCTGTATTTCGCGCCGCATTATGCCGCGCCGGTGCCGCGCAGCTGCATGGTGGCCGCAACGATGCTGCGCGCCGCCCCGGATGCCGCCGCGAGCGCCGTGAGCGAGCTGCTCTATGGCGAGAGCTTTCACATGCTCGATGCCCGCGCCGGCTGGGCCTGGGGCTATTGCGCCCATGATCATTATGTCGGCTATGTGCCGCTGGACGCGCTGGGCGAACCTGCCGAGACCAGCCATGTCGCACGCGGCATCGCGCCGGTATTCGCGGCGGCTGACATCAAATCGCCTGTTCAGATGCTGCTGCCCGCCGGTGCCAAACTGGCGGGTACGGCGCAGGGCGATTTTCTCGCCATCGCGGAAGGATTTGTCCATCAGCGGCACGTCCGCACTCTCGCGGATGTCGAGAGCGACTGGGTTGCCGTCGCGGAGCGCCATCTGGGCGCGCCCTATATATGGGGTGGCCGGGGCCTTGGGCTGGATTGCTCGGGGCTGGTGCAGATCGCTCTGGCTGCCTGTGGTATCAACGCACCGCGCGATACCGACCAGCAGGCCGAGGCCGTCGGCGAGGCGCTGGGCGACAACGCCGCGCTCCGACGAGGCGACATCATCTTCTTCCCCGGCCATGTGGGGCTGATGGTGGATGGCGAGCGCCTGATCCATGCCAATGCCCACGCGATGGCCGTGACCATAGAGCCGCTGGACGATGTCGTCGCGCGGCTCCGCGACACGCATGAACAGCCGGTGACAGGCCGGCGCAGGATTACGACATGATAAAGATTTTCATTGACGGCGCCGCCGGGACCACCGGCATCCAGATCCGGGACCGGCTGGAGGGGCGCAGCGAATTCGATCTCATCACGCTGGGCGATGCCGCCCGCAAGGACGATGGCGCGCGCGCCGAAGCGATCAACGCCGCCGATATCGTCATTCTCTGCCTGCCCGACGACGCGGCGCGCCAGTCCGTGCAAATGATCGCCAATGATCGCACGCGGGTGATCGACGCCTCGACGGCGCATCGCGTGGCCGACGGCTGGGTGTATGGCATGCCGGAGGTCTCCGGCCATGATGCGGTCGCGAAAGCCCGCTTCGTGAGCAATCCCGGCTGCTACTCGACCGGCTTCATCGCGCTGGTCGCGCCGCTGGTGAAAGCCGGCATCATCCCCGCCGAAACGCAGCTCACATGCAACGCCGCCTCCGGCTATTCCGGCGGCGGCAAAGCCATGATCGCCGAATATGAGGGCGCTGATGGCGCGCCGAGTGCCTTCCGCACCTACGCGCTCGGCCTTGGCCACAAGCATGTGCCCGAAATGCAGGCCCGCTGCGGCCTGACGCATCGCCCGCTGTTCGCGCCGGCCGTCGGGCCGGTCTATTCCGGCATGATCGTGGACGTCCCGCTGCATCGCGATCTGTTGGCCAATGGCGCGGATGCCGGCACCATGCGCGCAGCACTGGCCGAGCATTATGCCGGCTCGCCGATCATCAGCGTGGCGGATGGCTATGAGGCGGCGACGCTCCCCATCGAGCTGCTGCGGGACAAGGACATCATGCGTCTGTTCGTGTTTGCGGATGAAAACAGCGCGCAAATCCGTCTGGTCGCGGCGCTCGACAATCTCGGCAAGGGCGCGTCCGGTGCGGCCGTGCAGAACCTCAACCTGATGGCGGGCCTGCCGGAGACGACGGGGCTGCGCCTTTAGGCAACGGCCAGCGGATTCCCGTTCCCGTTCCCGTTCGTGTCGAGCGAAGTCGAGACACTTTGCCACTGCGCTTGACGTGTCTCGACTTCAGCTTGCAGCTGAAGTTTATCCTGAGCGCCCGCCTGCGGGCAGTCGAAGGGCTCGACACAAAGGGCAGGTGGACTGGGCGCACCCCTTTGCACCCCGCCACCGGCTTCCTATCTTTGAGGCAACACACCCCTCCTCGAAAGGACGCCCCCCTCATGAGCGCGACTGCAACGCTGGCCGGCGGCTGCTTCTGGTGCACAGAAGCGGTCTATCAAAATCTCGCCGGCGTCGAGTCCGTCGAGAGCGGCTATATCGGTGGCAGCAAACCCAACCCCACTTATGAGGAGGTCTGCTCGGGCAGCACGGGCCACGCCGAGGCGATCCGCATCACTTATAATCCGGCCGTGATCGGTTATGGCGATCTGCTCGATATCTTTTTCGCCACGCATGACCCGACGACGCTGAACCGCCAGGGAAATGACATCGGCACCCAATATCGCTCGGCCATCTTCCCTCATGATGCCGAGCAGGAGGCCGAGGCACGCGCTGCCATGGAACGGGCACAGGCGGACTGGCCCAGCCCTATCGTCACGACGATCGAGCCGCTTGCCACCTGGTATCCGGCCGAGGATTATCACCAGCAATATTGGGATCGGGTCGGCGACCGGAACCCTTATTGCATGGCGGTGATCCCACCCAAGCTGCAGAAGCTGCGCAAGGGCTTCGCCGATCGCCTGAGGACCTGAGCAGCAAGCGGCTGCCATTCCGGCGCAGCAGGCTTGCGCGACGGCGGGAAGCCGCTCAGACAGTGCTCCTGTCCCTGATGGACATTGGAGAGGCTGCCATGGTTCGACCTGCCCTGCTGATCGCCGCGAGCGTGCTTGGACCGCTCGCCCTGCAGGGCTGCGTTGCTCGCACCGCCTACAAGGTAGCCAAGGCGCCGGTCGATGCCGGTGCGAAGATGGCTGACTGGGCAACGGTCAGCGGCGACGAAGCGGATCGGGAACGGGGTCGCGAACTCCGGCGCAAATGCAAGGCGCGCTACGACCCTTATTATTGCAAATGAGGCAGGAGGGCGGGACTAGCCGCCCTCCCCTCGATTGTCAGAACCTCAGCTTTCCCAGACGCGGCTGACGGCCACGCGCGCATCCCGCGGAATGTAGCGCGGGCGAGACGGCCGGGGCGCCGGGCGGGAGGCACGAATGGCCGTCGCCGCCATCAACGGCGCACAGAAGAAGCGCAGGGCCAGCGACACGAAGCCGATAAAGCTGAGGAGCGCGACGCCCGTGCCAAGCAGCCCGATGGCAAACAGGCAGAGCACCGCCACGGCGAGCGACGCGCACCCTGCGATCGTCTCTGGCCGGGTCGCTGCAAAGGGCGATTCGTCGGCCAGTCCGGCGAACTTGGGCGTACGTCGCCAGGCGAGCGGGCGATTCGAGAGGCCGGCAATGCCTGCCACCAGCACGACATAGCTGAGCGATGCGCGGGCGATCTCGCCCCACACCATGGCGCCAGTGTCATAGCAGCCGGACAGGCGATAGCGATGCACGAGCCGCACCCACCATGTCGCCGCACCGATGAGCATCAGCAGACCGGCGATGGACGGCACCTTGACCGGCTCCATAGCGCCGATGGCCAGCCCAACGACCATGGCAAGCATGCCGCCCACGCTGACGACGAGCGCGGCCAGCGTCTGCAGCGGCGCGAGGCAGCGCACGACTTCCAGCAATTTGGTCCAACCCGGCAGCGGCGCGGCAAAGGGCGCCGGCAGGAACAGGCGCCAGTGACGGCGCAGCTGCTGCACCGGACCCGCCGTCCACCGGAAGCGCTGCTTCTTGTAATCGTCGAAGGTCTCGGGGATCAGGCCGCGCCCAAAGGTCTCGCCGAAATAAAGGCCCTCATAGCCCACCTTGCGCAGGCGAACGGAGACTTCTGAATCCTCGGTCAGACACCACTCGGCCCAGCCACCGGCTTTCACCAGCGCATCCTTGCGCATCAGGCACATCGTCCCGATGGTGAAGGCACCGCCATATTCGCTCACGCCGGGGTAATCGACCTTGTTGACCGGCATATATTCCCAGTAGCAGGCGCTCAGATAGTCATTGCCCTCATAGTCGCGATAGTCGTGCGGCGTCTGAATATAGCCGAGCTTCGGATCGGCGAAGAACGGTAGCAAGCGCGAGAGGAAGTCGTTGCGGGAGTAATAATCGGCATCGATCACGCCGATGATCTGCGCATCGGAGGCGGTCTGCTCAAGGAGGAAATTGAGCGCGCCGGCCTTGGCGCCCGGCAGCGGATCCACATGGAAGAAGCGGAAGCACTCCTTGCCGAGCTTCGCGTTGAGGCGCGCGCAATGGGCTTCCAAGGGCCTCCAAAGAGCTTCGTCCTTCGTATTGTTATCGCAGACCAGAACTTCGAAATTATCGTAATCCTGCGCGGCGAGGCGGTTCATCGTCTCGATCACGATCTCGGGCGGTTCGGCATAGCAGGCGAGGTGCAGCGAGACCTTGAGATGCGCGGCCGCGGGATCGGATGAGGGGATCGCCACAGGCAGGCGCCAGCGCTCATGCGTCAGCACTGCTTCGCGCGCCACGCTGGCGATGAGATTGGCGAGGAAGGCGAACAGCGTCAGCCCGAGCGCGGCGAAGGCCAGCACCATCAGCAACGGCGGCAGACCGGCTTCGAGAATGAACAGCGTGCCCCACAGGCTCGTCATCACGCTGCCAAGCCCCGCGCCGGTCAGCCAGAGGATGCCCGGCATGCTGAAACGCACGAG
Source organism: Sphingobium sp. B12D2B (assembly GCF_025961775.1). Taxonomy (NCBI): domain Bacteria; kingdom Pseudomonadati; phylum Pseudomonadota; class Alphaproteobacteria; order Sphingomonadales; family Sphingobiaceae; genus Sphingobium; species Sphingobium sp. B12D2B. Next base: position 1,170,160 of record NZ_JAOQOH010000001.1, on the reverse strand, counting down.
ATAATAGCGCGCGATGGCGACCAGCGTGATCGCGGCGAGGAAGATGGGGATGACCGAGCCGATCTGCCAGGTCACCAGCGCCGTGGCGAAAAGCGCGCCGAACGAAGCGCCCAAAAACTCGTGCACCTCCTCGGACACTGGCCGAGAAATACGATGCGGCGCAGAAACGGCACGAAGTGTCAAAAGTGCAGCCGCAAGTGTAAAAAATGCAACGAAGATCAACGAAGAATCGAGATCAACTCTGGATAAGGCGATCAATTATTCAGTCCTCCGTTTACTGCCGACACGCCAACTGGATTTGCCGCGTCCGTGCATAACGCATGGATTTGACAATCGAGCCTTCACGAACTCTTCAAAAACCGCAAACCAGCCAGCGGCAAACCGTGCATGAGCCGCCGCTGCCTGCCACATGTGCGAGATTCGCGAGGATGGCCAGCGGTTGATCGCCCCGGCCCGGCCCGCATATTTTCGACCGACTCACCGCCTAGGCCGACCTCACGCAGCCGCGCGCCGCAGACGATCGTTGATGGCAAGGCCGAGCCCTTCAGACGGGATCGGCGCCACCGAAATGCGCGACGCCGCGCTCTCGTCTGCTTCGTGCAGAGCGGCGAACAGATGCGCGGCGGCTTCGACCAGATCACCGCTCGGGCTGAGGTTGCGCTGGGATGGTCCCGGACCGAAACCGATGTGGAAGCTGCCCGGTGCAGGGTCCGTGCAGTTGAGCATCAAGGGTTTGGATGGCGCATAATGGCTTTCGAGCTGGCCGGGTGCGGTAATCCCTGCACTGGCTGCCGGTGCGCGCACCGGTCGTCCGGTGATCGCTTCCAGGCGCTCCGGGGTCACGGGGCCGGGCCGCAGCAGGATGATCGCATCGTCGAGCGGCTGGACGATGGTCGATTCCACGCCATCGCTGGCTGGCCCGGCGTCGAGGATGAACGAAATACGCCCCCCGAGGCTGGCCAGCACATGGCTGGCACGGGTCGGGCTGATCGCGCCGGAGCGATTGGCCGAGGGGGCGGCCAACGGCACGCCCGCCGCGCCGATGAGCGCGCGCATTGCCGGATGCGATGGCAGCCGCACCGCCAGCGTGGGAAGACCGGCGCTGGCAAGCCCGGCGACGGGACTATCGGGCAGGCGCGGCAGGACCATCGTCAGCGCGCCTGGCCAGAATGCCTCGGCCAGCGCCTGTGCCGTGGCGTTGAACGACACCAGCTGGCGCGCCATCGCGACATCGCTGACATGGACGATCAGGGGATTGAAGGACGGGCGGCCCTTGGCCTCATAGATGCGCGCCACGGCGAGATCGTTGGTCGCATCGGCGGCGAGACCGTAAACCGTCTCGGTGGGCACGGCGACCGGTTCGCCAGCCATGATCAGCGCGGCGGCTTCCGCCAGCCCGGCGCTGTCATAGGCGCGAATACGCGTTTCGAGGGACCGGGGGGCGCGGGACATGTGCGGCCTATAGCCGCGCCGCGTGACACATTGAAGCGGCATGATAGCGTGGCGGCGAGGGGGCGGAGACCGGTGCCGCCGGCCTTCGCGTCTTGACCTCGCGGGAACGGCCCGCCACGGCTCAATCCATGATGACCGAGGGAAATGCCATGTCCACACCGTCCATGGACGATGCGCTCGCGCGGATCGCCGCCGCGCTCGAACGGCTTGCGCCGAATGCCGCCGCCACCCCGGACCTGGAGGCCCATCCGGCCTATCGTTGGGATGGGAAGATACTGGTGCCCATCGAGGGCTTCGAGCCGATCGACTACGCCCTGCTGACCGGCATCGACGCGCAGAAAGAGGCTTGCCTTGAGAATACCCGTCGCCTCGCGCGGGGCCATGCGGCGCACGACATTCTGCTGTGGGGTGCGCGGGGCACGGGCAAGTCGGCCACGGTCGCCGCCTGCGTCGGCCAGGTGCAGAAGGAAGGGCTGCCGCTCGCTATGGTCGAGATCGCCACGGACGATCTGCGAAGTCTCGCAACGCTGTTCTCGCTGCTGCGCGCCGCGCGCCGTCCGATCGTCCTCTATATCGACGACCTTGGTTTCGACGGTGACTTCGGCGCCGATGCACGAGCGCTGCGCTCGCTGCTGCAGGGTGGCGCCAGTGCGCGCGGGAGCCATGTGCGGCTCTATGCGACATCCAACCGGCGCCACATCGTGCCGCGCTCCATGGGCGAGCAGGACGACCCGATCAATCCGCGCGACGTCGTGGACGACCGGATGGCCCTATCCGACCGGTTCGGTCTGTCGCTCGGCTTCCATGCGCTCGATCAGGATGCCTATGTCGCCATCGTGCGCCGCTATGCCGCCCGTTATGAACTGGACGTCGATCCACTGGCCGCGATCCAGTGGGCAACCCAGCGCGGCAGCCGCTCAGGCCGGGTCGCCTGGCAATATGTCGTGGAACTGGCCGGGCGGGCGGGCATTACGCTCGACCGCTGAGTGACCGGGCGGGACGCTGCTATGAAGGCCGTACTCCTGCGAAAGCAGGAGTCCAGGGCGCGGCCGAGGAGCTGAGCCGCCCTAGGCCCCTGCTTTCGCAGGAGCACCGGGTCCGATCATTTGCGTGAAGGGCTCAGGACGCGGGCGGGCGCTCCGGCGTCGGCGCGGCGGCCGGTTTTGCGGAATTGCTCACACGCCAGATGATCCCGCCGACATCGTCACTGACCAGCACCGATCCATCGGCGGCCACGAGTAAGTCGACCGGGCGACCCTGCGCCTGCCCATCCTTGTTGAGGAAGCCGGTGAGAAGATCGACCAGCTTGCCCTGCGGCCGGCCGCGATCGTCAAAGGCGACATAGGAGACCTTGTAGCCGCTAGGCGGCTTGCGATTCCAGCTGCCATGCAGGGCCACGAAGGCCCCCTGATTGAACGGCGCGCCAAGCGCGGACCCCGGCGTGAAGGCCAGGCCCAGGGGCGCCGTGTGCGTGCCCAGACCAAAGGCCGGGCGGCGGGTATATTCGCGCAGATCATCGCGCTGCGGCTGCACGCGTCGGTCGACATAGCCGCCCCAGTAATTCCACGGCCAGCCGTAGAAGGCCGCGAATTCAACGTCCGTCATGTAATCCGGCACCAGGTCCGAGCCCAGCATGTCCCGCTCGTTGACGACCGCCCAGAGCGAGCCGGTCCACGGGTTCCACGCCAGATCGGTGGGGTTGCGCAGGCCGCTGGCGAAGATATTCGCCTCGCCCTTGCGCGGATCGATCTCCAGAATGGCGGCGCGATAATCCTCCGCGTCCAACCCGTTCTCGGCGATATTGCTGTTTGAGCCGACGCCGACATAGAGCTTGCCGTCGGGGCTTGCTGCAAGGCTGCGCGTCCAGTGATTATTGGGCGCATTGGCGGGAAGATTGGCGACCTTGCGGCCTTCCACGCTGATCCGCGTTTCGCCCAGCTTGTAGGGGAAGGCCATCAGGCTGTCGGTGTTCGCGACGTAGAGTGTCTCGTCGATCAGCGCCATGCCATAGGGCGAGTTCAGCCCTTCCAGCAGAACATGCCGTTGCTCGGCAATGCCATCGCCATTGGTATCGCGCAGCAGGGTGATGCGGTTGGCGGACACGCCACCGGCGCCGGCAAAGCCGATCAGCTTGCCCATGATCCAATCCTGGATACCACCGGCTTTGCGGGGCGGACTGTTGGTCTCCGCCACCAGAATGTCGCCATTGGGCAGGCGCAACATCTGGCGAGGGTGATCGAGACCGGCCGCGAAACGCTGCACGACGAGACCGCGCGCGGCCACCGGCGCGGCGCCATCGGCCCAGCCCACCGGCTTGGCGATCATAACAGTGGGGAGGATCTGCTTGCGCGCCGGCGTAAACTCGGGCTCACGCCCTTCAAGCGCGGTTTCCGGCAGGCGCGCGACATCGGGGCGCGACAAATAATAGAACACGCCACCCGCGATGAGGATCAGCGCGGCGAGTGTCAGCAGGATGATCTTTTTCATGGCGACGATCTTACGGCTGCGCTTGCCTTGACGCAACAAGCCGAGCGGCCATGCCCGCCCTTATCTGCGCGGATCAGCCCCGGCCCTTCAGCCAGATCGCGACAGCCACGATCACCCCCAGCGCAAGCCCGGCCAGAATGCCGATCGAGGGCTGCCCGGTCGCGATGCCGACGATCGTGCCAAGGAGAATAAGGCCTGCCAGCGGCGCACCGCCGCCCATGGGTGATTTGTCGCCTGAAGAATTCGGATCGGTCATGTCACGCCCATGCCATGTCCCGCGCCGCGATGCCAGCCGAACAAGCGCGCGGTCTTCGTCGTGCCGTAACTGGACAGATTGCTCCCGCACGGGACTTGGTTAAGCCGTACTTAGCCAGCGTGGGGCGTCTGATCCGGATGGAGGGCGAAGCTGGCACGGTCCGTGAATGGATTCAGCTGGACCAGAATGACTCGATTTTGCGGGGGCAAGGGATTCGAATTTTGAATGCATCTTCCGATCATGGTCGACCGTCGGAGCTATGACGACGCCACCGCATTGATGCGGATTTTCGGCGATCACGCGGGCGTTGAGGCGGCCCAGCGCGCGGATCGCAGCCGCGATGTCGGCAACCATATCCGCTTCTGCCACTGGAGAGAGGTGGAGCGCGTCCTGTTTCTTCTCCAAGTCCAACATTGCGTGGGAACCGTCCATTGACAGCCGCGTTGAGGGAATGATGCGGCTCCCCGCAATTGCCGCTATCATCTCTCCCGGCTCATCCCTCAGTCCCCCCCAACGATGAGCCGGGAGAGAAACCCTCAAACAAGCCCCGCCTTGGCCCGCTCTTCCGCGACAAGCTCCTTGCGCGAGAGCTTGCCGACCAATGTGCGCGGCAGGCTCTCACGAATTTCGACCGCGCAGACGCGCTCATGCTTTCCGAGCTGCGGATTGAGCCAGTCCTTGAGACGCTCGCCGTCGATGTCGTCCTCAACCTCCGGCCGCAAGGTCACGAAGGCCTTGGGCACCTCCCCGCGATAATCATCGGGAATGCCGATCACGAGCGCCTCCCGAATGGCGGGATGGCGATACAGCAAGTCCTCGACCTGGCTAGGGAAGACCTTGAAGCCGCCGACCGCGATCATGTCCTTGATGCGGTCGACCACGCGGAAATAGCCGTCTTCATCGATGGTGCCGACGTCACCGGTGCGCAGGAAGCCGTCGACGAACACCTCCCGATCGGCATCCGGATTCTGCCAATAGCCTTGCATTCTTTGCGGCCCACTAAAGGCGATCTCACCCGGTTCCCCCGGCTGGGCAAGCCGGGACGGGTCTTCCCGGTCGAGCAGGCGCACGCGCGTGCCGGGAATGGGCTGGCCGATCGAGCCGGTCTTGCCCGGCCCATCATAGGGATTGGCCGAGACGACCCCGCTGCTCTCCGTCAGCCCGTAGCCTTCGACCAGCCGCGCGCCGGTGGTCGCCATGAACCGCTCCTTGAGCGGCAGCGGCAGCGGCGCGCCGCCGGAAATGCAGACGCGTAGCGAAGAGAGGTCGGCTTTGGCGAGATAGGGGCTGTCGAGCAAAGCCTGGAACATCGTCGGCACGCCCGGGAGCGAGGTGACGCGGGTCCGCTGGATCGCCGCGATGACCTGCCGCGCGTCGAAACGTGGAAGGATAACGATCTCCCCGCCGCGAACGACTGTGCGATTGAGCACCGCAGTGTTCGCGAACACGTGGAAGAAGGGCAGCGCACCCAGAATGCGGTCCTCAAGGGCATGCCAGGGATCGAGCAGGTCGATCTGCCGCGCATTGGCCGAGAGGTTCTGGTGGGTGAGCATCGCGCCCTTGGGCCGCCCGGTGGTGCCACCGGTGTATTGCAGCAAGGCAAGGTCGCGCAGGGGATCGATAGACGGCAGGCTGGAGGGATCATCGCCCAGCAGCGAGCCGAACGAGAGAATGCGCGGATCGGACGGGACATGGTCGTCCGCCGACCGCTTGAACAGGCGGTAGAGCAAGGATTTGCCCAGCGGCAGGCCACCGGCGACGGAGCCGACCACCAGCCGGTCAATGCAGGAGCAATCCAGCACGGCGCAGGCATTGCCAAACAGGGGCTTGGCGGAGATGGTGACCAGCAGGGTCGTCCCGCTATCCTCCGCCTGATGCGCCAGCTCTTCGACCGTATAGAGCGGCGAGAAATTGACCGCGATGGCGCCGGCCATCATCGCGCCATAATAAGCCACGACGTAATGCGGGACGTTGGGGAGGTAGAGGCCGACCCGGTCGCCGGGCTGGACGCCAAGGCCGATCAGCCCGGCCGCGAAGCGCCGCGCGTTGCGGTAGCACTCGGCATAGCTGAACTTGCGCCCGTAAAAATCGAGCATCGGGCGGCTGCCGTCCTGCTCCACGGCAGATCGCAGCATCTCCGGCAGCGATAGCGGGGCAAAGTCCTGCGCCCACGCAACGGGGTGATCATAATGGTCCTGCCAGGCGGGTTTTTCGCTCTCCATGCGGAGAGGCTATGCGATCCCGCGTGGCAAGGCAACGCCATGCCGGGCGACGCTACGTCGCCCGGCTGAATGCTTTTGATCACAGTGCAAATTCGACCCCGAACGCCCCGAATCGGGGCGCGAAATCAGTCTTCGCGGGGGCGGCTCGCGAACAAAGCGGCTTCCTCCGCCAGCATCGTTTCAGACGCGCGGCGCTGTGCGTCCTCGCGCTCCTGACGCAGTTCGGCGATCAGTGCCTCGCGGTCGCCATCGAGACGGTTGTCGGTCGGCGCTTCGATGCCGGCCTTCTTGGCCGCCTTTGCCACCAGTGCATCCAGCTCACGCTGCGAGCACAGGCCCAGCGTCACCGGATCCTTGGGCTGGATGTTGCTGATGTTCCAGTGGGTCCGCTCGCGGATCGCCTGGATGGTCGTGCGCGTCGTGCCGATCAGCTTGCCGATCGCGCCGTCCGAAACCTCGGGATGGTGGCGCAGAATCCAGGCGATGCCGTCTGGCTTGTCCTGACGCTTGGAAACCGGCGTGTAGCGCGGCCCCTTGGTGCGGCGGACCGGGTCGGGCCCCTTGAGCATCTGCAGCTTGTAATCGGGGTTCTGCTCACCCTTGTGGATTTCCTCCACCGAGATTTCATGCGCACGGACCGGATCACGGCCGGTATATTTGGTGCCGGCGGTATCGTCCGCGATCGCCTGCACCTCGAGGATGTGCAAACCGCAGAATTCCGCAATCTGCTCAAAGCTGAGCGCAGTGTTGTCGACCAGCCAGCTGGCTGTGGCGTGGGGCATGAGCGGCTGTGCCACGGGACAAGTCCTTCTGTGCAAAATAGAAGGGCCACCCCTCACGGGATGGCCTTGATGGTCGCACAGATAAGCTATTCCGGCTGGATCGGCAAGCGTTCGCGCGCGTCGCGGCCCCCAAGGGGGCGAAAGGCCGTTCGGGCGGTACAATGGACTCAGGCCGCGTGCGCCAGCGCTGGGGCGTCGAGCCAGTGCAAGCTCTCGAGGAACTGCTCCGCGCTGCGCCGCCAGGTGAAGCCGCGCGCATGCCCCGTGCAGGCCGACGGAGAAAGCTCCAGCGCCTGCGTCACGGCGCGCGCGAGATCCTCATCCATCGCGCCGGTCTGTGCTGTCAGCACGTCGACCGGGCCGGTGACCGGATAAGCCGCCACCGGCGTGCCGCAGGCGAGCGCCTCGATCATCACCAGCCCGAAGGTGTCGGTGCGACTGGGGAAGACGAAGACATCGGCAGCCCGATAGGCCGAGACAAGCGCCTCGCCGCTCAACATGCCCAGAAAATGAACGGCGGGATGTCGCGCCTCCAGCGACGCGCGGGCAGGCCCATCGCCCACCACGACCTTGCTGCCGGGCGTATCGAGCGCGAGGAAGGCCTCGATATTCTTCTCCACGGCGACGCGGCCTACGTGAAGAAGGATTGGCCTCGGCAAGTCGGCAAGCGCGGGATGCCCCTCCCCCTGCGGCGAGAATTGCGTCAGATCGACGCCGCGCCCCCAGTGGTGCGTGTGACGGATACCGGCTTGATGCAGTTCCACGCGCACGGACGGCGTTGCCGTGAGCACCGCTTGCGCCGCCCCATGAAACCAGCGGAAATAGGGCCAGAACCAGTCCGCCGACAGGCCCGTGCGCCGCTCGACATAATCAGGGAAATTGGTGTGGAATGCCGTGGTGAACGGGCGGTGGTGCCGCAGGCACCAGCGCCGCGCTGCGAGACACAGCGGACCTTCGGTCGCGAGATGGATCGCATCCGGCCCGAACGCCGCGATCATGCGGGCAATCGCCCCCGGCGCCGGCATTGCCAGCCGAATTTCAGGATAAGTGGGGCAAGGCAGCGTGTGAAAGCGATCGGGCGCGATCACCTCGACCGTGTGCCCCATGGCGATGAGTTCCGCGCGAACCGCCTGAAGCGTTCGCACGACGCCATTGACCTGCGGCGCCCAGGCATCGGTGACGATGAGGATGCGCCGGCGGGCCGGAGCAGGCCCATAACCGCTCAAGCGGCGGCCTCCAGATCATCCGCAGCGGCGCCTGGGGTGCGCGCTTCCATCACCTCGGCCCAGTGCAGGATTTCCATCCGCCCATCATGATGCTCGACAAGCGCCGTGCATCCCTCCACCCAGTCGCCATCATTATAATAAGTGATGTCGCCGAACTGGCGGATTTCCGCCGTGTGGATGTGCCCGCAGACGACGCCATCGACACGCCGCCGTCCCGCCTCGTGCGCCACGATCTCCTCGAACCGCGTAATAAACGCCACCGCATTCTTGACCTTGTGCTTGGCGATCTTGGAGAGCGACCAATAAGGCAGGCCCAGCCAGCGGCGGACCTGATTGACGCGGCGATTGAGCGCCATCAGCGCCGTGTAGGCCGCGTCCCCCACGAAGGCGAGCCAGCGATGGGCGAGCATGACCGTGTCGAACTCATCGCCATGCAGCACCAGCAACTTGCGGCCATCGACAGTGGTGTGGATCATCTTGCGGCGAATCTCGACGCCGCCAAAGCTCATGCCGGTGAACTGGCGAAAAATCTCGTCATGATTGCCGGGGATATAGATGACGCGCGTGCCGCGCCGCGCCCGCTTCATCACGCGCCAGACCACATCGTTATGGGCGGTCGGCCAGTAGACCCGCTTCTTGAGCTGCCAGCCATCGACGATGTCGCCGACCAGGTACAGCGTGTCGCTGTCCACATTGTCGAGAAAATCGACCAACATCTCGGCATTGCACCCCTTGGTGCCGAGATGGATGTCGCTGATCCAGATCGTGCGGTAATGGGCGCGCGGATGACCGCTGCGCACGGCCCGTTCCTGCGCGATTGAGCTGATGGCGTTCATGGCTTTCTCGACCCCCGGGGACACCATTTCCCCGAGCGCGCTCTAGCCGAACAATGTGACAGTTTTTCTGGGAATATGACGGATTTGCGTCACTCGGTAACTCTTCACCGAACCTTCAAGACGATCTTGCCAAAGTGCCCGCCCGCTTCCATCAGCGCATGGGCTTGCGCGGCTTCGCCGAGCGAAAAGACGCGGTCCAGCGCGGGACGCAGCGCGCCCTCCTCCGCCATCGACCAGACCGTGCGGCGGATCTCATCGACGAGCAGGCCCTTGAAGCCCGCGGTGCGCGCCCGCAATGTGGACCCGGTGAGCGTCAGGCGGCGCATCATGATTTTGGGAATGAACAGGTCGGCCTTGGCCCCACCCAGCACCGCAATGGAGACATGCCGGCCGTCCTCGGCCAGGCACTCCAGGTTGCGCGGGAGATAATCGCCGCCAACCATGTCCAGCACCGCCGTCACGCCTTTGCCGTCCGTGATGCGCTTCACAGCTTCGACGAAGTCCTCGCTGCGATAATTGATCGCATGGCCAGCGCCCCATTCCAGCGCGGCGCGGCACTTGTCGTCACTGCCACAGGTGACGATCGTCGTGATCTCGAACAGCCGGCATAGCGCCACGGCCATGGTGCCGATGCCGCTCGTCCCACCATGGATGAGCACGCTGTCGCCGTTCACGATATAGGCGCGCTCGAAGAGATTGTGCCAGACCGTCATCAGCGTCTCAGGGATTGCAGCCGCTTCTTCCATGGAGAGCGCCGGTGGAATGGCGAGGCATTGGGCATAGTCGGCGCAGGCATATTCGGCATAACCGCCGCCCGCGACCAGCGAACAGACGCGTTCGCCGATCACGTCAAGGCCTATCCCCTCACCCACCGCCACAATGGTTCCGGCCACTTCCAGCCCGGGCAGCGGGGAGGCGCCGGGCGGAGGCGGATAGCTGCCCTGCCGCTGCAGAACGTCCGGGCGATTGACGCCTGCCGCCGCAACCGCAATGAGCACTTCGCCTTGCGCGGGCACCGGCAGGGGAACCTGAACCTCGGTCAGCACATCCGGCCCGCCTGGCTCCCGAATAGCAATGGCGCGCATGGTCTCGGGCAGGTTCGTCACCTTGGCTTGCTCCCCCTGGCTGGCCGTGATCGGCCCTACGTCTAGAGTCCGGTGCGAAAAAGACCAGCCCGGAAAGCAACATAGGCGGATTGGGACGGCCCCTTCCGGCATGCCGAGGCTTCTGCCAACCCCGGTTGACTTGCGCGGACTTTGGCGCAAGCATGTCGCCATGGATTTCGACGACGCCTCACCCCGGGCGCGGCCCGGCGACCTGATTGCAAAGCTGATCCGCGAAGATCTGGATCGGCTTTCGGTCGATGAGCTCGATGAACGCATCAGCCTTCTTTCAGCCGAAATCGAGCGCACCCGCGCCAAGAAATCGAGCGCAGTTCACCATAAGGCAAGCGCTGAGGCGCTATTCAAGAAATGAGGAGAGCGGAGGCAGGATCGCCTTCTGGCGCATATCGGCCTCCGGCAAATCGGTGGATGACAGAGCGGCCCTTGAAGGCGGCTCGCGGCGTGCCGACATTGACCCTAACGCGACCCTCTCTCGGGCCGCAGGAGTAGAACAATATGCCCTCTTTCGCGTCCGCCCTCGAAACAACTCTGCACAATGCCCTGGCACATGCCACGGAGCGCGCGCACGAATATGCGACGCTCGAGCATCTGCTGCTGGCGCTGATTGACGATGAACATGCCGCAAAGGTCATGCAGGCCTGTGGCGTGGATCTTGGTGAGCTTGGCGACACGGTCACCCATTATCTCGATACCGAACTGGAGAGCCTGAAGGTCTCGGGCGGCGTCGACCCCTCTCCCACCAGCGGGTTCCAGCGCGTCGTCCAGCGCGCGATCCTGCACGTCCAGTCTTCCGGCAAAGAGGAAGTGACCGGCGCCAATGTGCTGGTGGCATTGTTCTCCGAGCGGGAAAGCTATGCCGTCTACTTCCTGCAGCAGCAGGACATGAGCCGACTGGATGCGGTCTCCTATCTCTCCCATGGCGTCGGCAAGGGCGCTGCCTCGCCGGAGCCGGCCAAGCCGGCCCAGGCCGAGGAAGAGAAGAAGCCGGAGGCCAAGAAGAAGGAAGGCGCGCTCGACCAGTTCACCGTCAATCTCAACGAGAAGGCGAAGGAAGGAAAGGTCGATCCGCTGATCGGCCGCGATTCCGAGGTGGATCGGACGATCCAGATCCTGTGCCGGCGTTCCAAGAACAACCCGCTCTATGTGGGTGATCCGGGCGTGGGCAAGACGGCCATTGCCGAGGGTCTGGCGCGCAAGATCGTCAATGGCGAAGTGCCCGACGTGCTCAAGGAAGCGGTGATCTACTCACTCGACATGGGCGCGCTGCTCGCTGGCACGCGCTATCGCGGCGACTTCGAGGAGCGGCTGAAGGCCGTCGTCACCGAACTGGAAAAGATGCCGCACGCGGTGCTGTTCATCGACGAGATCCACACGGTGATCGGCGCCGGCGCGACCTCAGGCGGCGCCATGGATGCCTCGAACCTCCTGAAGCCTGCGCTGTCGGGTGGCGCGATCCGCTGCATCGGCTCGACGACCTACAAGGAGTTCCGCAACCACTTCGAGAAGGACCGCGCGCTGCTGCGTCGCTTCCAGAAGATCGATGTGAACGAGCCGACGGTGGATGATACCGTCAAGATCCTCATGGGCCTGCGCTCTGCCTTCGAGGATCACCACGCGGTCAAATACACGCCCGATGCCATCAAGGCCGCCGTGGAGCTGTCAGCGCGGTACATCAATGACCGCAAGCTGCCGGACAAGGCGATCGACGTGATCGACGAAGTCGGCGCGATGCAGATGCTTGTGCCGCCCTCGCGTCGCAAGAAGATGATCACGCCCAAGGAGATCGAGGCTGTGATCGCCACGATGGCGCGCATCCCGCCCAAGACCGTGTCGAGCGACGACAAGAGCGTGCTGGAAACCCTCCAGACCGATCTCAAGCGTGTCGTCTTCGGGCAGGACAAGGCCATCGAGGTGCTCAGCTCCGCGATCAAGCTGTCGCGCGCCGGCCTACGCGATCCGGACAAGCCGATCGGCAACTATCTTTTCTCCGGCCCCACCGGCGTCGGCAAGACGGAAGTTGCCCGCCAGCTTGCCACGCTGCTCGGCATCCCGCTCCAGCGCTTCGACATGTCGGAATATATGGAGCGGCATTCGGTCAGCCGCCTGATCGGCGCACCTCCGGGCTATGTCGGCTATGATCAGGGTGGCCTGCTTACCGATGCCATCGACCAGAACCCGCATTGCGTGCTGTTGCTCGACGAGATCGAAAAGGCCCATCCGGACCTGTTCAACATCCTGCTGCAGGTGATGGACAACGGGCGCCTGACCGATCACCACGGCAAGACCGTTGACTTCCGCAACGTGATCCTGATCATGACGACCAATGCCGGCGCGTCTGACATGGCGAAGGAATCGATCGGGTTCGGAGAGTCGACGCGCGAGGATGTGCAGGAGGAAGCTGTGAAGAAGCTCTTCACGCCGGAATTCCGCAACCGCCTCGATGCGATCGTGCCATTTGGCTATCTGCCGTCGGAAGTCGTCGCCCGCGTTGTCGACAAGTTCATCCTGCAGCTCGAGCTTCAACTGGCCGATCGCGATGTGCACATCACGCTCGACGACGAAGCCCGCAACTGGCTCACTGCCCGCGGTTACGACAAGCTGTACGGTGCCCGTCCGATGGGTCGGCTCATGCAGGAGAAGATCAAGCAGCCTCTTGCCGAGGAACTGCTGTTCGGCAAGCTCGTGCACGGTGGCGAGGTTCACGTCCGCCTCAAGGACGATGCTCTCACCTTCGAGATCACGCCTGCAGCACCCAAGCGCAGCAAGGGGAGTGCTACGCGCAAAGCAAAGAGCGGCCCTTCCGAGGTCTCAGAGCCAAAGAGCTGAACGCCATCGACGGCACAGTTCATATAATCTTGACCGGCCCCGGGCAGCTGCTCGGGGCCGGCTTGTTTTCAGGATATCCGCATCACCTCGAGGATGGCCGGGATCGCTCAGGCATGATCAGGCGTTGACACCCACCGTGCAGCCGACCGTCCTCCTCATTCATGGCTTTGCCGGATTCGCGGTGATGAACCGCCCCCTCGCCGCCATGCTTCGCAGCACCGGCTATCAGCCCGTCGATCTGAGTTACGACAGTTGGCGGCTGGACCTCGAGGGCATATGCAAACTGCTCGGCTCACGTCTGGAAAAGATTGATAGAGCGGGTAGCCCGGATCAGCCTCTCCACATCGTCTGCCATTCCATGGGCGGTCTGGTCGCCCGCGCGCTGATCAGAGCGCGGCGCCCGGCGCGGCTGGGCCGGGTCGTCATGTTGGGAACCCCTAACGCTGGCAGCGAGATAGCCGACACATTGCACCGTTATGCTCTGCTGCGCCCGATACTCGGTAGGGCCGCCCCGGCCCTGGTCACGCAGCGCCCGGCAGAGGTCACTGCAATGTTGGGTGAGATCGACTATCCGGTGGGAATCATCGCCGGCGACCGCCCGATGATGCGGTATGGCGCGTCACGCCTTCTGCCCGGGCCGAGCGATGGCAAGGTCAGCGTGGCCTCGACCAGATTGAAGAACGCGACGGACCACATCGTCCTCCCGCTCTCCCATATGCTGTTGCCCTATCACCCGACCGCCCACGCCCAGATAAAGCATTTTCTGAGCGAAGGACGCTTCGCTCGTGAGACAGGGCTTTGACGGAACTCTAAATTTCGTTCATGATACGTTCCAGTCACTGGGGAGACGATCATGAGCCAAATTCAATTCTACACCAACCCGATGTCGCGTGGGCAAATTGTCCGCTGGATGCTGGAAGAAGTCGGCGTCCCGTACGAGACCCACCTGCTCGACTACCAGACCGAGATGAAAGGCCCGGCCTATCTGGCCATCAATCCGATGGGAAAGGTGCCGGCCGTAGTGCACGAAGGAGCGGTCGTCACAGAATGCGCCGCGATTTGCGCCTGGCTGGCGGATCGCTTTCCCGAAGCAGCGCTGGCCCCGCCCCTGCCCGATCGTGCCGATTATTATCGCTGGATGTTCTTCGCGGCGGGACCGCTAGAGGCGGCTGTGACGAACCGTGCCCTGGGTTTTGTCGCTGAGCCTGGCCGGGAAAGGACTTTGGGCTATGGCAGCTTCGAGCAGACAATCGACACCTTGGAAAACGCGCTCCGGGGGAAGACGTTTATCTGCGGAGAGATGTTCACGGCAGCCGATGTATATGTCGGATCGCATATAGCCTGGGGGCTGCAGTTCGGCACCATCCCTTCCCGGCCGATTTTCTCGGACTATGTCGCGCGCCTTGAGAGCCGACCCGCCTATGCGCGCGCGAAGGACATCGACAATGCGCTTATCGCGCAGGCGCAGTCGGGCAAAGCTTAGTCCAGACCCAGTTCCGGTGCACTCGCTCGGGCTGGTTTAATAAGAAAAAAGGCCGGGAGGATATCTCCCGGCCCTTCTGGTCAATAAAAGAACTCGGCGCGATCAGTCGCGATTGCCGAGGAACTGCAGCAGGAACGTGAACATGTTCACGAAGTCCAGATACAGGCTCAGCGCGCCCATGATGACGGCCTTGCCCATCATGTCGGACCCGGCAACCTGGAAATACAGGCTCTTGAGGCGCTGCGTATCATAGGCAGTCAGGCCGGCAAAGATCAGGACACCAAGGATGCTGATGACCAGCTGAAGCGCCGTCGACTGCACGAAGATATTGATGACCATGGCGACGAGAATACCGATCACGCCCATGATCAGGAACGTGCCGAAACCGGAGAGGTCCTTCTTGGTCGTATAGCCGTAAAGGCTCAGGCCCACGAAAGCCGCTGCCGTGGCGAAAAATGTCTGCGCAATCGAGACACCCGTGAACACCAGGAAGATCGACGACATGGAGAGGCCCATGACGACCGCAAATGCCCAATATAGCGCTTGCGCGGTGCTCGTCTGCAGCTTGTTGATCCCGAAGCTCAGCACCATCACGAAGGCCATCGGCGCCAGCATGATTACCCAGCGCAGCGGGGTCACCAGCACCTGAGCTGCGAAGCCGGAGCTTGCAAACAACAGCGCAACGATACCCGTGACCAGAACACCGCTGGCCATGTAATTGTAGATCGAGAGCATGTAGGAGCGCAGGCCTGCGTCATAAGCAACCTCGCTCGCATGCGTGGAAGCACCACCGTAGCCCGTAGCGGACGACCGGGGATCTGGCCAATTCGCCATTTTATCATCTCCTCTTTCCGGCAACAGCGCCGGACTATCAGCGCACAATATCGGGCTATGCCCTTAGATTTCAAGTGAAACCGGTCCGCGAGGCTTATCATGCCTGCTGTATCGCCCGCTCTCGATGCGCGCCCATAGACGCAAGATGACAGCCCGACGCTCTTTCACACAAAAAAAGGGGCCGGATAAGCCGGCCCCTTCCTTGTTCGTCCCGCCGAAGCGGAGAGTTCTTAGTTGCCCGAACCCGGACCGTAGGTGATTTCCACGCGACGGTTCTGGAGTTCACGCACACCGTCGGCCGTGTCGACACGCGGACGCGTCTCACCGAAGGCCTGCGTCGAGATGACGCCGTCGGAGATGCCACGCGAGGTGAGGTAGCCACGGACCGAAGCGTTACGACGCTCGGAAAGGCCCATGTTGTAGCGGGGCGAGCCCGAACGGTCAGCGTGACCAGCGAGCATGACCTGCGCACTACCGCAGTTCGCATAAGCCGAAACCGCGTTGTCGAGGATCGAGGCAGCATCCGGCGTAACGTCGGCGCTATCCCACTCGAAGAACACGATGTACGGCCCCGGCTGGCACTGCGCAACCGGCGGAGGCGGCGGAGGCGGAGGCGGCGGGGGAGGCGGCGGCGGGGGCGGCGGGGGAGGCGGCGGCGGAGCCGGCTCTTCACCACCGAAGTTGAACACCAGGCCAGCCAGGATGCTGTGGCTGCGAACCTCAGTTTCCAGCGGCGTGCCAGCGGTGTTGATCAGGTCGATGTTGCTGTGGTTGAAGAAGCGATACTTCAGCGACAGATCGACGTTGTTGCTCACCGGATAACGGACACCAGCGATTGCCTGCCAGGCGAAGCCCGTGTCGGAATCGCGCGTGTCGGGCAGCGAGATCTTGGACCGCGCAACGCCGACGCCACCGCCGACGAAGCCCTGCAGGCCATCATCGGGACCGAAGTCGAGCATACCGTTCAGCATGATGCTGTCCACGCGAGCCTGGCCGCCGGGCAGAGCCGTCGTCCGGTTCGAGTAGGTGGTGTTCTTGTTCATCGCCTTCTTGTGCGAATATTCGGCTTCCAGGCGGAACGCGCCGAAGTCGTAACCCACATAACCCGCGGCGTCGTAACCGACCTTGTGCGGGGTGTTGGCCGTGACGCCAGTGGTCGCTGCCACACCGGCAACGGTGCCGGCGTCATACGTGGTGTCAGAGTCCTCGACGATGATCGCGCCAACGTCACCGCCCAGATACCAGGCGCCGTCCTTGGCGAGCGATGGTGATGCCATCGCGGTCGAAGCGAGCGCTATGGCGAGGCCAAGCTTCCGCATATCATTCCCCTTTCAGGTTGATCGTAAAATGCTGCTCGACGTTTTTAGGAGTGCGCCGCAAAGGTTTCAAGCGCACAATCGCATGATGTTGCCTAAATGCCGCATTGTGATCAGCTAATGTTGGCCCTGCAGGAAATATTGCCTGTCGCGTCCGCATGTTGGGAACCGACAACGTCTTTGTGCTTTATGCGTGGTTACGATGCGATGAGGCCGTGTGCCCTCAGGGTATCAAGCACTGAAATGATCGCCTCTCTCGCCTGCGAATCGACGGGCGCCCCCCCGGATGGATTCGCGATTGCAGGCCGCCTGCTGCCAATCACTTTCTCGCCATCAACATAGAAACCGTCAGTCCGCAGACCTTCTTCCCGCCAGTCGCCGGCCTGGAATCTCACGCCGCTTTGCGTATCCCGCTTCCAGCAATGCAAGCCCTCGAACGGCGCAAGGAAGCGCCATCCAGCCGCAGTCCACGCCGCAATCATTCGCTCGCACCCCGCCCATTCGCCCGTAGCGCCACTTCCCACGAGCCAGCACGCACCCAGATCGGGCGCGGCGGGAGGCGCTGATAGGCTCGCGCTTTCCACCACTCGTCCAATCG
This sequence comes from Sphingobium sp. B12D2B, assembly GCF_025961775.1. NCBI lineage: Bacteria > Pseudomonadati > Pseudomonadota > Alphaproteobacteria > Sphingomonadales > Sphingobiaceae > Sphingobium > Sphingobium sp. B12D2B. The sequence goes on along the minus strand of NZ_JAOQOH010000001.1, from coordinate 1,152,718 downwards.
CGATGTCGATGAGCGACAACGCCTCATTATGGGTAAGTTCCTTTTGCGCCTGCCTAGCAGAGAGCAGCGGCAAGCCAAATCGATCGGTTTGAGCCATAGATCGTCGTCCTTCTGATGTGGGAAGTCGCGCGCGGAGACGCGGATAAGACAGGGCTAGGGAATGACGAGCGCTCGCCCCGCTCCCCAGCTTCCCATCTGCCTCACTTCGATCTGCACGCCAGCCGAGGCCGCCGCCGCGAGATCGGTCGCAACGTCACTCGCCGCGTAGACGCAGGACGGGAGCGTCGTTTGCCATCGCCGCAATGTCACTCCGTCTGCGACGACACTGACCGCATAAGCCTCCCGCTCCTCCCCGAGAGGCGCATCCACGCCGTCGATCCATGCCGAGCCAAGCCGGCTTCTGCGAACCCAACTGATCTCAACATCACCACCGGCCAAAGTCGTGCGCCGCCCGTGCACCGGCGAAAGAGGCATCAATGCGCGGCCGTCGATCAAAAGGCTGTCCTGCGCGGGCGTACTGTCCCCGCTGCCGATTGCCCTCAGAGTCAGCGTCGTTCCAACCGCGCTTTGCTCTACCGGGATCGGCGCCAGCCGCTCGCGGTCGATCAGCACGAACCGTTCGCCCGGATCGTGCCCAGTCATGGCCCATTCGGTGCCCATGCGCCCGCGAACGAGACGCGACAGACGATAATGCCCCGGCCCGAGCGCGTCCGCCTGACCAAATTGCAGCAGTTCCTCTCCAATCTGGCAGATGTTCGCGCCGCCGAGCAGAAGATCGTCCCCCACCCCGGTCAACACATCACCGGGATCGTCGAGAATGATCTCAATGCTGCTGGAAAGGTCCATCCGCCACGGCGCGCCCGGAGGCAGCGCGCCAACAGTGCGGCCCATCACGGCGCGCGGCGCTGTGCTGCCAATGGGCTCGGCAATCTCCAGGACCGGATCATAGCGAAAGAGGGCTGCGCGCCGCCACCCGGCATTTGTACCGCACGCCGCTGCCGCAAGGACTGGGCTCGTGGAAATCGTAGTCCCGTCACCCGGCAACTCCACAATCGTCAGACTGGTCGGCCCCTGGACGAGGTCAGGCTGACGGACCGGCTCCCCGGAGGCCCCTGCGCCCGCGATGGCCCGCGTGCCGCTCTCAAAAGCCTGCAAGCTGAGCCTGACGGCCATGTCATCCCATTCCGTCGTCTCGACGAGCCACTGCCCCGGCTCGCCCGCGACCGTCACAAGATCGCCCGCACCGAGGTCCAGCGCGCTCCAACCAGCGCCGATATTGAGGCACCGGCGGTGCCGCAGCGCATTGCGCAGCTTCCGGTCGGCCAGGCGCCGCGCATCATCCGCCCCCATCGCCGCCGGCAGGTCGATTTCCTCGCCGCGCATCCCCGGCCCCGCCCGCAATGCGGTCTGCAAGCCAAGCTGATAGTCGCGAGCCGGGTCGTGGTGACGGATTGCCAGCCGGGCAGCCACCGTCTCAATCGGTGTGCGAACATGCTGAGGCTCGGCTTGCTTCTCGCCATCGATGCTGCGCACGGCGGTGACCGGATCGATGACATGGCTCGACGGCGTCCCGCTGCTCAGCGCGAGCTCCCCCTCGCGCTCTGTCCATCGCACGTCGTGCAGCGAGACGATGTCGCGCATCGCTTCCTCCACAGCGCCTTCTGCAGCGAAGCCCAGCAGGCGCGCAGGATCGCCCTCACCGGCATGACTGACGGTGCGTCCGGCAAGGTCGGTGGCAATCGCCGGCAGGGCCACTGGTTCGGCATCAGCGATCACTTCGAACGTCAGCGAGGGAATCCGGTTGCCGAAGTCCGCCAGCTGCAGCCCTTCGAACACGACGTAAGCGCAGCCGCGATAAGCAGGGCATTGCGCCACGCCCACTGCGGACGCCACCAGCGGGTCCACCATCTGGTCCGGCCCGCCCAGATACAGCCGAAATGCCGTGAGCGGCGATTTGAAATCCCCGACCGCGCCACGAAGCAGATTGCCGTCCGCCCAGATGCGTCCGATGCCGAGAATAGGCCGTGAGGAAAGCGCAACAGCCAGGCTCGCGGAATAGCTGTAGGTCGTGACGCTTGGGCTGCCCTTGCCTCCACCGCTTGTCGATGTGCTTTCCTGAAGGTCCGTGGCCCAGATCACCGTGCCCGCGACACGGATCGTTCCGTGGATGCGCGGGATCGCCGCGCCGTAGCGGGATGTCTGAACCTGAAGGTCGCTCAGCCGGGGCCCCGTCCGCCCGCCGGGTCGAAAAATCAGGGCATCGACAGACCGTCCGGCGAGCGCGCCGACCGCGCCGCCAATCGCCGCGCCCACAGCGCCGAACGTTCCGCCAAGGGCACTGCCCACGGCGGTGAGAACCAATGTCGCCATGCGCTACTCCTGAAATTGCCACGCGCCCAGCACCGTCCAGGGCGATGGCCCCGGCATCAGCACCACCTTGCCCAGTCCGGCATGAGCATGGACATGACCGCCCCGCGTCACGATCATCAGATGCAACTGCATCGGACCGCTATCGACCAGCAGCACGGCGCCCTCGCCCATCTCCGGCGCCGGTGAGAGGCCGCATGCCGCGAGGTTCCGCACCGCCCTCGCCTGCCCCATGCCCCTCAGCTTATAGGTCGGGAGCGTGGGAACGCGGACTCCGGCCCGCCGCGCCGCAAGCGCAACCAAGCCCACACAGTCCACCCCCGTCTCTACGCTGCGCCCGTGCAACCGAAAGGGCACGCCGACCAAAGCCAAGGCCTCGGCCGCCATTCGTTCGCCAACGTCCATCACTCAGCTCCCGGGATAGCGCGTCAGCAGATCCATGCCGGGCAGATGCGGCTCCCCGCGGAAATTGACGGCATTGCCGAACCGCCCCGCACAAGTCGCGAGGCGCTTGTCGCACCCCTGCGTCAACTGCGCGCGCGTGCCTGCTGCCACCGGAAACACCGGCGGTTCCGCCAAGAAAACGCCCCCCGCCTCCTGATCGACAATGGTCTGCAGGAGGCCGCAATTGGGCCCCTCCAGCCAGCGCAACGAGCCGAAGGGATACACCCCAGCCAGCAGGCCACCGCACGCAACGCGGTCATCCGCCACGGCACCAACCGCGACGATCTGCTGATGCCGTCGCAAATCGATCCGGCAGTCCGCATCCCCCAGCGTCGCCCGGCAGGTGGCCCTGGTCACCGGCGCGACCGGTCGCTCAAGCGCCGCAGCAAGCGTGGACCGCAGGCTCACCGAATAAGCGCCGCCGCGCCGCTCGATGCTTCCCAGTTCGCCGCGCGCAAGTTCCAGCCAGAGCACCCCGGGTTCGGTCCATTCGGTGAGATGCAGGAGCAGTGTCGCACCGTCCCAGCGCCCGGCATCAAGATCGACCTCACTGATGGCCGCGCTGCTGATGGCGCCCTGCAAGTCCGTCAGGTCCGGGTCGTTGCCACCCTGCACGATGGCGCTCGGTGTGATCCCGGGTGCTGCCGCATAACGCAGGCCGTGCGCCTGCAGGCCCCGGTCATGGCTGGTCAGGCCGATGGTCACGCCATCCCGCCGCTCCAACCGCCAGCAAAAAGCGAGCGCGCAAAGCGGCTTGCTCAGGATCGCCGCAGCGCTCACTCACGCACCTCCATCAGGGGGACGGACGGGACAATGCCCGCCGCAAACGTCTCTCGGTCGATATCCAGCCGGTCTTCGGCAAAGCGCACTGGCACCTCGAAGACAAAGCCCGCCGTCACCACCGCGCCCTCGGGCGGCGGGTCATCGAACGCGATCTCCCCCATGCCCGGATGAGACCAGCCGGCAAACCGCTCGACCCCATCCACCGCAACCCTGATGCTCCCTGCGACGGGCCGCGTGATCCGTCGTTGCTGGGGATCATTCACCCCGTAATTCTTGCGCAACTGGAAGCTGGTCGTCACGCCATCGCCCGTTCCGATCCACTGATCAAACGGCCCCGGCGCAACGCCGAACGGGCCGGACGCATGATCGAACGGATCGCGGAACCGAAACCCCCGAGCTGCACCGCGTCGAGCCCGAAAAAAGGCGATGAGCGTCGCGATATCCGCCTCGGATCGCACCCCCGGCCCCGCATCGAACTGTAGCCGCGCGTCAGCCCATTGCGTGCTGCGCTGCTCGTGGCCGGACACGCTCTCCACGATCCGCGTCGAGAAAGCCGGCGCCACCTGCGCGCGATTGCCGATGTCGAGCGGAAAGGCGAGGTCGTCGAAATGCTGCACGTCCGCATCTCCTGAAAGCTGGAAATAGGTAAAGCCGTCCCGCGCGATCTGGGGCAGCGCCCAGATGAAGGTGGCGGCATGGCCGCGCGCCCGCGCAGCATCTGCCGCCGCGGCGATGCGGTCCCAGCCGATCTGCGTTGACTCATCGGTGGAGCCAGCCGGCAAAAATCCGGCGAAATAGTGCTGCTCCTCTGGCGGATAGCCCAGGCGCGCGTCCATCGCGGCGCGCCCTGCGGCTGAGCGGGCGGTTCGGCCCTCGGTCACCCAGTCATAATCTTCGATCTGCAACCGGTCGAACGCCGGCGCGGCCCAGCCTGTCGGCACGTTCGCGCGTTTGAGTTCCGGCGCCGCCGGATCAAGTACGCTCGGTAAATAGACAAGCAGAAGAAGCTCGGCGCCCGGAGTCTCCGCGCGCACGGCATCCGCCACGCCCGCCGTCGAAGTGGCCAGCAGAGCGCCAGCGGCATCCAACAAAGCCATCTGTCCGCTGTCGAGCGTATCGCGAACCGTCGGAATTTCCACCGCAGCACTCCCGAACGCGGCGCGCGCAGCATCATCATAAAGGCAGGGACGCCCATCCGCCATCACCCACCACCAGGGCTCGCCGATCTGGAAACGCACTGCCAGCCCCGCATCCCGCGCGATGCCGGCAAAGGCCCGCGCCACCGCACGCAAATAGTCGTTAGCCGCGGCATTAGCTGGCGAAAGCAGGGTGGAGGGCGGCGTCCACCCTGTCAGCGCGGGCGCTCCGTCCCACGCCCGCTGCTTCCACTCAGGTGGGCAATAAGCATCGAACAACTCGTAAGAGAGCGACAGGATCAGCCCGAACCCCAGCGCCTTGCAGCGCGTCGCGAAATCCTCGTGCCAGCGCCGGCACGGCGTCGCCAGCGCACCGCCCACCAGCGTCACGCGAAAATCGCTGCCGTCAGGGGCGAGCCGCATATAGTGGCTCATCCCGACATAATGATTGATCGCGCCGCGATAGCCGAGCGCCAGCGCCTGCCGAAGCAAGCGCTCGGGCGTCTGGTTGTAGGCATCATCATAGCCGCTGGCGATGGACAGCCCATGCTCCGGCACCATCGGATCGCCGATGGCGATGACCGATCCTGCTCCCTCGCAAACCATCTCGCTGACCTCCACCCAGCCTTCGCGGGCGTCAGGAAAGGTCGTCTCTCCCTCATCATAATCGGCCTGGACGATGGAGATGAACAGGCGGTCGATATCCCGCGCATCCACCGGGTCCGCATCGTCCGGCAAGGCAAAGCCACCAATCAACGCGTCGAAGTCGAGGGTGACGACCGCGTCCTCTGGACTGCCTTCCGCATAGTTCCAGAGCCGCACATACCAGGCGCGCGCATTGCCGGCCGCATCCCGCCCTTCGAGCGTCAACGTCGGGCCCTGAATGGCATCGAGCGGCTTGACCCCAGCGCTCCGCCACCGGAACCGCAGGGTGCAGCCACGATAATCCCGTCGCGTCTCATAACGGAGCAGCGGATGGTCCCATACATCAGCCGATTCCCAGATCAGCCCGGCAAGGTCGCCCGAGCCATGGAACACCGCATCGACGCGCAATCCATCATCCCCGACCGTCACGACGGAGGTCGTCATCGGCCGTGGGAAATTGACGGTCCAGAAAGGTGGCGAGAAGCGCTTGACCACGCCGCTCTCCTGATTGCGCCTCTCAGTCGCCAGCCAGTAGGCCATCGGGGTTATCCTTTGTTGATATCGAGCAGCCATTTCGGCGGGCGATCCCACCCGCCCCCGCCCGTTTGTGTCGAGCCCTTCGACCGCCCGCAGGCGGGCGCTCAGGGTAAACTTCAGCCTCTCGGCTCAAGTCGAGACACAGTCATGGACGCGAAAAACGCCTACTCCCCGAGCGCCCCACGCACCGCCCGCGCCACCTGACGCGCACTGCGCGCCAGCGCGCGCGGCGCCTCCTGGCCGCTGCCATTGACGGTGATCGACACGCGCACGTCTCGTCCGCCCTGCCCACCGACGCCAGGCGCGATCTGGCCGCTGTTCGTCGGGACGAACACTTCGGGCCCGCGCTCGCCGACGAGATAGGCCCGCCCCGGCGCCACCGGGCCGCCCGTTGCCCGGCCGGGCAACCCAAGCGCACCGGTGAGGAGGCTCGTTCCCAACCCCAAAAGCCCGGAAGAGCCTCCGCCGCCAAGGACGGCCTCCAAGCCGTTACGGACCGCCGAACGGGCAATCTGGTCCATGACGGACAGCGCGATCTTGCCGAGATCTTCAAAGCCGATCCGCCCCGTCCGCACGGCACGCAGCAGCCCAGCCTCGATGGCGCGGCTCGCTCGTTCCGCGCCTGCGCTCAGTAAATCCAGCTCGTCCCGCAGACCGCTCGCATCTTCGCGCAAGCGGGCCATGTCGCTACCCATCGGCGCGAACAGGCTTTGCATATCCTCATCCATCGGGATGCCTTTCCATCATCTTGGCCAGTGCAGATCGGTCGAACGGCGCGACCTGAGGCCCGGTCAAATCGCGCAACACCGCCAGGGCGTCGGCCAGCTCGGCCGGCGTCGCGCGCCAGAACTCGTCGGGGCGCCAGCCGAGCAACAGCCCGGCCTGCCCGGCCAACGTCCGAGCGACCTCCGCAAAGCAGGCCGACGTCATACCCCGCCAGCCACAACCTGCCGCATGATTGCCCGGAGCGCCGGCAAGGCCACGCCCACGCCTTGCGCGATCAGCGCGTCGCCCAGATCGGCCCGGGCCATTGCCTCGGGTCGATCCGCAAGGCAGTGCCACAACAGAGCTTCCATCTCGGCGAGGCCGAGCCGCCCGTCCGCCGCGCGCTCGACCAGCGCAAGCAACGGCCCGGTCTCGCGCTCGGCAGCGACCAACGCTGCAAAGCTCGGGCGCACCGTCAGGCAGTGCTCGCCGATCATGAGCGCGGCTTCCCCGCGCGCCTCATTCGCGACCGCCCCGCTCACAGCGCACTCACGGCGCCGGAGCTTTCCAGCGCCAGCGTATAGGTGCGTTCGCCATTATAGTCGCCGGCATAGTCCAGCCGCGTGACCAGAAACCGCCCGCGCAGCTTCTCACCGCTCTCGAAGCTCAGTTCATAATCGTCGATGGCGCCGACCAGCGCATGATTGCGCAGCCGCGTCTCCGCCGCCGATCCGGTAAAGATGCCGGAGCCGGACACACTCACCGAGCGCACCCCCGCGCCTGGCAGAAGGTCGCGCCAGCCGCCGGAATCCTTGGAGGTGACATTCACCGCCTCACCATTGACGGAAAGCTGCGTAGCGCGCAGCCCCGCCACCGTCGCATAGCTCACCGGCGAACTTCCGTTGCCGATCTTGAGCAGAAACGCGCTGCCCTTCTCCACTGCCATCGCCTTGATCCTTTCTGTATCCGCATCCCCGCTCGCACCGAGCGAAGTCGAGATGCGGGCTTCAATTCAGTCGCGCCGCCCGCACGGCATAGTCGGCGCTCGCTCGCCACTCGGTGCGGCTGCGCAGGATGCGTGATCGCTCGAACCGCAAGCTGGTGATCCGCCAGTCGCCCAGATCGCCATCGACCCCCGCGAGCACGGCATCCACGCGCGCCAGCACGGCGGTCACCCGCGCCAGATCATCGCCACGGACGACCAGCTGGATAGGCAAGCGGAGCGTCAGCCCCGCCACATCCCGTGCGCCCCAGCCGGTCGACATCATCTCGCCGACCAGAAGCCAGGACGGGCTTGCCTTGATCGGCTCGCCATTGCTCACGAGGTTGACCAGGGCCATCAGGTCCGCATCGTTGCGGAGTGCGGCGATCACCGCCCCCCTCACTGCCATCTCGCCGCTCATGCGAGGTGCACCCGTCGCCAGGGCCGCAACAGGGAGACAACCGATGCCGGCAGGTCTCCCTCCAGCCCGTCGCGTCGTGCATACCACTCGCCCGCCAGCCGAACGACGGCGTGCTGAAGCGCATCGGGCACATTGTCCGTGGCCAGGGCAAGCCCGGCACGATAGGTCACGCGAACCCGCCCGGCCGATCCCGGATTGAGGATCCGCACCCATCCCGCCCCCTGCGCATCGATATCGATGGTATAGGCCGTAACCGGCAGGACGAATGCCGCGCCATCCGCCGGCAGTCCTTCAATGCTGCTGATCGCGCTGACCGGCGCCATCGTCAGCCGACCCCGTGCACCGCTGGCGCCGCGCACTTCGGTCACAGCTCTCTCGATCAGCATTTGGCCGAGATATTGCTCGGCCGCCTCGCTCGCCGCGCGCAGCAGATCGGTGAGCGCAGCATCATCGTCGCCAAGGCTGATGCCAAGATACTGCTTCAAGTCTTCGAGCGGCACCGCGACCGGCCCGCCCTTCTCGATTGTCACGGTCATGATCGCAGCCGTCCTTCAAGCATGAGAAAAAGGCGCCATGCCGGCGGGGAGAGACCGGCATGGCGCCCCTCATCGGTTCGCCGATCAGCGCCTCCTCAGGAGGCGGCGAACTTCATGAGCTTGATGGCCTCGCTGTTGGCGACCGCGCCGCCGATCCGCTTCACTGCGTAGAAGTGGACGAACGGCTTGTTGGTGAAGGGATCGCGCAGAATGCTCGTCTCGCTGCGCTCGGCGATCACATAGCCATTGGCGAAGTTGCCGAAGGCGATGGAAAGGCTGTTGGCGGCGATGTCGGGCATGTCCTCGGCCTCGATCACCGGATACCCAAGCAGCGTCGCAGGCTGGCCCGCGATCATGCTGGGCTGCCACAGGAACGCGCCGTCACTGGTCTTGAACTTGCGGATCGTCGCCAGCGTCGCGGCATTCATCACGAACACCGCACCCTGCCGATAGGGCGCCCGCAACGACTGGACGAGGTCGATCAGCCGATCCTGCGGATTGCTGGCCGGGAAGCCGCCCGCCGCCCCGGATGCAATATATTGCAGCGATCCAAACGGACGAACGCTGTCCGCCTGATTGGTGGTGGCGTAAGTCAGGAAGCCCTTGGGCTTGCTGGTCCCGTCGCCATTGATGAAGGCCGCGCCCTCGGCCCGGCCAAATTCGCGGGCGATTTCCTCGGCGAGCCAGCTCTCCACATCGAACTGGGCATCGTCCAGCATCGCCTGGCTGGCCGACGGATTGGCGTAAAGATCACCCGAGGGCGGCGCGATTTCCTGGAAGGTGGGGGTCGCCGTCTCGGGCCGCGCGGCGGTCTCGGCCGCCCAGCCGGATACGACACCGCCGGTCGTCACAAGCTTGCGATATCCCGCCGATCCCGTGCGCACCACATTGGCCACCGCGCGGATCGGGGAAATCGATTTGAGCGCCGCGTCGATCATCTGGTCGATCTCGCGCGGCATCGCATAGCCACCGCTGCCGCCGCTCGCGCCCGAGAAGCTCTTCAGCTCCACACCGGCCTCGATGCCGCGCCGCAGATAGCGATCGGTGAAGGCTGCCCGCGCCGGGTCGACATCGCTGCCCTTGGCACCGTCCAGCGGCGGCCGACCGGCCAGCGCCATCGCCCGCTCCGCCTGCTTGCGCAGCGCCTCGTCAAAGGCGTCCATCCGGGCTTCCATGCCGGTCAGCCGGTCTGCCTGCAGGATCGCGTCGAAGCTCTCCTCAAGGCTCTTGGTTTCCACGTCCTGCATTGCGTCATTCTCCTGCCGTCAAAAACAAAAAAGGGGCCGCGGTCGGCCCCTCAAACATCCAGAAAATCGGCGGGCGCTGTCAGCCAGCCTCCACCGCGTGAACGCGCGCCAGCGGCTGCATCGGGTGAGTCACCAGGCTCACCTCGACCAGATCGAGCGCATCCAGCCGGCGGGGCTGATGACCCTGCGCCGCCACCACGCGATAGCCAAAGGACAAGCCCTCGATCCGGCGATCGCGCAGCAGCGCCCGCGCCTGTTCCGCTGTCGGACCGGCAGCACTGATCGTGCCGATCACCCGCAACCCGCGCGCGTCCTCCGCGACATGATCGATCCGCCCGATCATCGCGCCTGCCCGATGCTGCCAGAGCAAGGGCAGGCCTTTTGCAGCACTGCGCTTGAGACTCGCCGAAAAAGCGCCCGGCGCAATGATGTCGCCGCCCTGATCGATCTTGTCGAAAATCGCCGCATAGCCCGCGAACCGCACCGTCCCGGCGCTCATGCGCGCGTGGCGTCCAGCCCCAGCATCGCGCGCTTTTCCTCGGTCGAGAGGAAATCCGCCCTCTCGATCCGGTCCCACAGCAGCATCCTGTCCTCGGCGAGCGCGGGCAAGCGATTGAGATCGACCTCCAGCGCCAGTTCGGGCCAGAAGTCGCGCAGCCCCTGCCCGAGCGCGCCAAGCAGCTTGGCCAGCAGCGGCAGCACGCTTTGCCGCCAAAGCGCTTTGTTGGCCTCCCGATAATTTGAGTAGGTGCTGTCCCCCGGCATCCCGATCAGCACGGGTGGCACACCGAAGGCGAGCGCGATGTCCCGCGCCGCCGCTGCCTTCAGCGCCACAAAATCCATGTCGTGCGGGGAGAGGCTCATCGACTGCCAATTCAGCCCCCCCTCCAGCAGCATCGGCCGCCCCGCATTGTCCGCACCCTGAAATGCGCCTTCCAGCTCGGCCTTCAACCGGGCGAACTGCTCGGGCGCGAGCACGCTGCCATCGCCCGGCGCATAAATGAGCGCGCCGGATGGCCGCGCCGCATTGTCGAGAAGCGCCTTGTTCCACTGCGTCGCCGCATTGTGGATCGCCACCGCACCCGCTGCAGCGCCCAGGCAGCCTAGCCCATAATGATCGTCTGCCGGGTTGATCGCTTTGACATGGATGACCGCAGTCCGCCCCGCCGCGTCCTCGCTGGCATAGCGCATCTCGCTATCGCCCGCCCGGTAGCGATAGCCCACGGGCCAGCCGGCGCGATCCTGCTCGATTGTCACCCGTTCGGGGCGCAGGGCATAGAGGGTCGCGGGCAGACCATCGGCGCCATGGCCAATCTGTGCGTAACCATTGCCATGCAGCAGCACATGCGCGGCGAGCATCTCGATGAGACTTTGCCCCGCCACGCGCCGCTGCACGAGCGCCAGAGCCGCTTGCGCATCCCCCTCCTTGGCAGCCACCGCGTGCAACGCCGCGCTTCCCGCCGCCTCTGCCACCAGCCGCACCGCACGCTGCGCCACCGGGTTGGCAATCACTGCCGCCTTGAGCTGCGCCTCATAGCTTTGCGGCCAGTCGCCCGCTCCTGCCCAGCCAAGCCCCAGCCAGGCGCGCGCCAGCGGCGGCCGCGTCGGTGTCGACGCGGCTTTTCGTCCAAACCATTTCACCTGATCGTCTCCTCGCTTGCGCACGGAAAAAGCCGCCAGCGTCGGGGCTGGCGGCTGCAAAATCACTTATCGGTCGCGACGGCCGATGCGTGGCAACGCCCCCGATCGCGCGGGAATGGATCAGGCCGCGATCAAGCCGGACCCCACACCTTTGACGGCGGCAGACGTCCGGTCAGACACCTCCAGCTTCTCGTAAATCCGCCGCATATAGGTATCGACCGTTCCCGGCGATATCTGGAGGATGTCGGCAATCACCGTGTTGCTTTTGCCGCGCGCCACCCAATGCAGGATCTCCTTTTCCCGCGCAGAAAGTTGCCGTTCGCGCCCCGTTTCTTCCGCGAAGAGACCGCAGATCCGCAAATGCGCCGCTTGCGCCGCAAAATGCAGTTGGGTCATCCGCTCTTCGCTCAGGTCCGCATCCGGCGCGATCCTCCCCAGACCAACGACGCCATTACGATTGCCGGGGCCATAGCAGGGCAAGGAGAACCCATCGGTGAAATCGATCTGCCGCATGGCCTCCAGAAACTGGCGCTCCTCTACCGTCAATTCAGTATTGCCCCACACCTCATGCCACCGGATGGGTACGCCTGCTGCCAGCGCCGCGCGCGGCACGATATCCAGCCGCTGGAAGTCGAATGAGCAATAGAGCGCCACCTCCTTTTTGGAGAAGCCATGTTGCAGCGGCAGAGTCGCCGGCATGTTGGTGCCGATTTTCACCCAATAATAGCTGACCGCGCCGAAACCGTTGCGCGCATAATAGCGCGTCATCCCGCGCCACAGCAGCGGGAGGCTGGATGCCTCGGCAATCTTCTCCAAAATGTCGTTCACCCGTGGAAGCTCCTGGGACAGCTTCATGGGACGATCATGCTGTGCCTGCTTGCAACCAATAGCAAGCACTTCCGTATCGTTCCCGAAACGGGGTGAAGCGACGAGCTAGAGTGACCGCACCCGCGCCTGCGGATTGGCCTTCAAAAGCAGTTCGGTCAGGCACCAGACGAGGGCATCCGCACGGTCAGGCGATCGTCCCGGCCCCTCGTAACGCCCATTGATCAACAAGCCGCACAACTGGTCCTCCAGCATCGCAAAGGGTCGGCCATGGCGGACCCGACCAGCCTCGTAAGCGGCGGCAATCGGCTCGGCTCGCGCCACTTTGCCCTGCGCCGCGTGAACGAGGCGGACCGGCAGGGCCATGTCGGCCCCGCGCAGCACGGTACGCACCATCTCGCCGCCATTATTCGCTTCCGCCACGATGCGGTCTGCCGCCCAGCGCTCTGCGGCGTGCGCTACAGCCTGTGCCCAGCGTTGCGGGCTCGCCCGCTCGACGCTCGCATCCTCCAGCACGATTGCCGTGCCGGCGTGATCGATTCCTGCGACAATGATGCCGCAAGCGTCGCCCTCCGCACTGGCTGGCGGATCGACGCCCACCGCGACCCGCACCAGATCCCCACGCTCCAGCACGGGGCCCGTTAAACGGCACGTCTCAATGAGCGCCCGCGTCCACAGCGCGCCTTCGTGATCGAGCAACAATTCCCCGTCCAGCTCCTGTCGCCCCAGCCGCGTGCCCCCGAAATTTCGTTCCATCTCCGCGAGAAAGCTCTGCGGAAGCGCACCACGATTGTCCTGCGTGCTGCCTCGCGTCACCACCACGCGCGGATCGGCTGCCAGACGTCGGACCAGTGGCACGGCGCGCGGCGTGGTGGTCGCGACGATGGCCGGTCGATCGCCCAGACGCAGCCCCATCGCGAGATTGTCCCACGCCGCCTCCCCGCGCGGCCACTTCCCGATCTCGTCCGCCCAGGCGTGGCTGTGCTGCGGCCCACGCAACGTCTCCGGGTCCGCAGCGCCGTAGAGCATGGCGCACGCCCCACCCGGCCAGCGCAACTGGCGCTTGGCAGGAAACCATTTCGGTTCAATGCCCTGCGTCGCGATGGCAAGCAGCCCGCTCTCACCTTCCACCATCACAGCTCGCGCTTCATGCAGGCTCGCCCCGACCAAAGCGATGCGCGCGGTGGGGTCGCCCTCGGCCACCATCCGCACCCATTCGGCGCCGGCTCTCGTCTTGCCAAAGCCCCGCCCCGCCATGATCATCCAGGTGAACCAGTCGCCCCGGGGCGGCAATTGCGCAGGTCGCGCCCGAAAGCGCCAAGCCTGCATCAACCGCCGCCGTTGCAAGAGTGACAAGTTCCGTAAGAGTTGCTGCCGCCGCGTGGGCGCCAGCCTGGCCAGGCGATCGATCATCGACAGCCTGTCGTCATTCACCTGCTGGCTCCCCGGCATTCTCCTCTCCATCGTCCTCCGTGAGGAACCGCTCGCAAATGGCCTCCAGTTCGGCATCCAGCGCGTCCACATCTCCCGGGTCATCGCCAGCGCCACTTGCCGCTTCGGTTTCGCGCCGCCAGGATTCCACCTCCTGCCGATGGGCTGTCAGCAATCGCACGGCCACCGTCAGCGGATAGCTGTGGATGGTCCGCACCTGCTTGACTGCCTTGGTTTCGCCATCGATAACCGTTTCGGTTCGCATCGTCCCGTCGATCGATTGGCGCATAAGATGCAATTCGAGGTCGGAATAACCCTGCTCCAGAGCCTCCTTCCAGGCTCGTGCGAAGTCCGGGTCACGCCCCTTGAGCGCATAGGCGGTGCATCGGTGCATAGAGGCCGCCTGCGCTGCTGCACTGACATTGGATGTCTCGGCGAGCACCGCAAGAAACTGGCGGCGGCGCTGGATCGTCCAGCGCGGGCGCCGGGGACGCGACATGCGCGGTCGCGGCGCACCGATCGGGCGTTGCGTCATGAACATCATCCTGTTGAGAGAGGTCTTCGCAACGCGTCGTATGACGAGGGGGCCGGTTCCATCAAGGCGGCCCGTCCAAGCGATTCGAATTGCGATGATGCCTTCTTCTAACCAGAGAGCGTCACGATGTCAACAGTAAATAACCTAAATGGTTATTTTCACTTCCGCCGATATCGGAAGTACCAGACCTCATGTCCTTGCCTGCGGGCTTTGGCCTCATAGCGGGTTTCCGGCCAGCCGCCCGGACGGTTGAGGAAATCGCGCGGGCTGTCGCACAGCCAGTCGAAGTCCTCGCGGTCCCGCATCACCATCAGCGCCCAGCGCAGGTAGATCGGATGATCGGTCCCGAACCGGAATTCGCCGCCCGGTTTCAGCTTGGCGGCGATCATGTCGACCGGCCCCTTGTTCATCATCCGCCGCTTGGCATGGCGCGCCTTTGGCCATGGGTCCGGGTGGAGCAGATATACAAAGCTGAGCGCCCCATCGGGGATGCGCGCCAGCGCTTCGAGGGCATTGCCCATATGCAGCCGGACATTGCCCAGATGCTGGTCCCGCACATGCCCCAAGGCGCCGACCACGCCATTAAGGAAAGGCTCGCAGCCGATGAAGCCATGGTCCGGCAGCATATCGGCGCGGTAGGCCAGATGCTCGCCGCTGCCGAAACCGATCTCGAAATGCAGCGGTCGCTCGCCAAAGGCGGTCGGGCCGAACAAGCGCTCGGCGGTGATCTCGCCCTCTTCGGGCACGCTGATCGCCGGCAGCAGCTCGTCGACAAGGGCCTGCTGCCCCTGCCGCAGCTTATGGCCGGATTGGCGGCCATAGAGACGGTTGAGCGTGGTGGGATCGCCTGATTTATGCGCTGTCATGCGCGTGCGCCTAGATCATTTTGTCGCTGGAGGAAACGGGGGACGGCGCGCGCGGTGCCTGCTTTCATCCGCCCGCGCAGCACCTACGAAAAGCGGCGCGAAGCAAGCCTCGCGCCGTTCCCTATCTCTTAAAACGCAAAGAAGCGGAGCGCTCAGCCCAGCGCGGCCTTGAGGTCCTCGACCAGATCGGTCTTTTCCCAGGGGAAGAAGTCGCCTTCCGCCTTGCGGCCGAAATGGCCGTAAGCTGCGGTCTTGCGATAGATCGGCTTGTTAAGCCCCAGATGCGTGCGGATGCCGCGCGGAGTCAGGCCGCCCAGCTTCTCGATTTTGCCGATCGCCGCCTCGATCTTGTCGTCGCCCACCGTGCCGGTGCCGTGCGTATCGACATAGAGCGAGAGCGGCTTGGACACGCCGATGGCATAAGCCAGCTGGATCGTGCACTTGCTGGCCAGGCCCGCCGCCACGATGTTCTTGGCCAGATAACGCGTGATGTACGCCGCCGAACGGTCAACCTTCGTCGGGTCCTTGCCGGAGAACGCGCCGCCGCCATGCGGAGCCGCGCCACCATAGGTGTCCACGATGATCTTGCGGCCGGTCAGACCTGCGTCGCCGTCCGGCCCGCCGATCTCGAAGCTGCCGGTCGGGTTGATGTGATACTCGGTCTCGTCGCTCAGCAGCGCGGCGGGCAACACGTCGGCGACCACCTTCTTCACATAGGCCTTGAGCTCGGCTTCCTTTTCGCCGGCATCATAGCCCTTGGCATGCTGGGTGGAGACGACGATGGCAGTGCAGGCGACCGGCTTGCCATTCTCGAAGCGCAGCGTGACCTGACTCTTGGTGTCCGGCTCCAGGAAAGGCGCCGCACCCGAGTGGCGGTCGGCGGCCATGCGCTCGAGGATCTTGTGGCTGTAATCCAGCGTCGCCGGCATCAGGTCGGGCGTCTCGTTGCAGGCATAGCCGAACATAATGCCTTGGTCGCCAGCGCCTTCATCCTTGTTGCCGCTCGCGTCCACGCCCTGCGCGATGTGCTCGCTCTGGCCGTGGAGATTATTCTCGAAGCGCAGCGTCTCCCAGTGGAAGCCCTCCTGCTCATAGCCGATATCCTTGACCGTCTGGCGGACCGTGCGCTCGATTTCCTCCAGCGCGCCCGGCGCCCACTGGCCGTTCTCATACACGCCCTTGCAGCGGATTTCGCCGGCCAGCACCACCAGCTGCGTCGTCGTCAGCGTCTCGCAGGCGATACGCGCTTCGGGGTCTTTGGAAAGGAACAGGTCGACGATCGAATCGCTGATCTGGTCGGAAACCTTGTCCGGGTGCCCCTCGGAAACGGATTCAGACGTGAAGAGATAGCTGGAACGCATGGGAGATCGTGACCTTTCTTCTAGCGGCTCTCGTGGCGGAAGTTCGGGGCCGCAGTTCATATAAAGAAATGTTTATGTTGCGCGCTCCTTAGCGAGTGCGCCGTGCGATAGCAACGCCGCTGACGAGCAGCAGCACGGCCAGGCCGACCGGCAGCAGGTTGCCCAGCCGCGCAAACAAGGTGGGCGGAAGCGGCGCCGGCAGGGGGGCCTCGAATGCACCCGCCTGCTGGAAGGGTATGGACCGCACGACACGCCCGGCTGGGTCGACCAGCGCCGAAATGCCGGTGGGGGTCGAGCGGATCACGGACAGCCCCTCCTCGATGGCCCGCAGCCGCGCCTGCGCCAGATGCTGCGGCGGGCCCCAGCTACCGAACCACGCATCATTGGACGGGTTGAACAGGAAATCGGGACGATTGGCCCGGTCGACCACCTGCCCGGAGAAGATGATCTCGTAGCAGATCTGCACCGCCATCCGCAGCTTGCCGCGCGCCTGCCCGCCATCCGGCGTCGCAGGCAGATCGAGCGTGCGCGGCCCCGGCCCGGGCCAGAAGTCGACGCTGCCCGGCACGAGCCGTGAGAGACCGATCGTCTCCAGCACCGGGCGCATGGGAAGATATTCGCCATAAGGAACGAGGTGCGCCTTGTCGTAGCGGCCCTTAAGGTCTCCGCGCGCGTCCAGCACCCACAGGCTGTTATTGGCGCCCTCCAGAACCTGCGTATCCACCACGCCGCCCTGCTCGTGGAAATGATATTTGTCGCCGCCGAGCATCAGCAGATCGTCCATCCCCAGCAGCGAGGCGATCCGCCCGCGCCAGCGTGGTTCCATATCCAGCACCGCTGGTACGGCTGCCTCCGGCCAGAAGATCAACGCAGGCTTGCCGGACCGCAGCATGGTCAGCTCCGCCAGACGGCGGAAGTTCAGGATTTCAAGATTGGCGTCGTACTTCTCGTTCTGATTGATATTGGGCTGCACCACATGGATGTTGGCAAGGGCGCCAGACTGGTCCTTTGCACCGATATAGCTCGCCCGCAGCTGCCCCAGCCCAGCCACCAGCGCGAGACCGACGATCATGATACCTGCCGGCCGCCATTGCCGGTGCGCCAGCCACCACAAGGCGGCCGCTGCCAGCATGGCGACCAGACCAAGACCATAAGTGCCGATGGCGATGGCAGTCTGCTCCACGCCCGTGCCCAGCCAGATCACCCCGAGCGGGTTCCAGGCAAAGCCGGTGAACAAACTCGCGCGCAGATATTCAGTCAGCAACCAGGCCGTGGCGAGAAATAGGGCGAAGACCTGCGGCCGGCCCCGCCCGAGCGTCCAGCCGATCATGGCGGCCATCGCCGGATAAACCGCCAGATACACCGAGAGCAGGCCCACCGCTGGATAGCCCAGCCAGGCCGGCATCGAATCCTGAAAGGTGAAGGCATGGGCAATCCAGTTGAGCCCGAGCATGAAATGCCCGAGGCCGAACAGATAGCCGATCCGTCCTGCGCTCTTGCGGTCCGGCGCCGCCCAGATCAGTTGCATCACCAGCGCGAGCATGATGAGCGTCACCGGCCACAGCCCGAGCGGCGCGAAGCCAGTGGCGGAGAGCAGCCCGGCAAGCAGGGCCGTCACCCCCGGCCTGCGCGCAACGAAGGCCGCAGCGATCCGGTAAGGCGCGGGGGAGATTGTCACGCCATCACACCAGATACTTGACCAGCACGAACCCGCCGACGCCCAACGCGCCGACAATCGCCGTGATCAGCCCGAAGTGCCGGTCGATAAAGGCCTTCATCGGCTCTCCGAACTTCCACAGCAAACCTGCGACCAGGAAGAAGCGCGCAGCCCGCGAAATGATGCTCGCGATCACCAGCACATAAAGGGGCATCCCGGTAGCGCCCGCCGCAATGGTGATCACCTTGAAGGGCAACGGCGTGAAGCCGGCCAGCAGCACGATCAACCAGCCTTGCTCGTTGAAGCGTTGTGCGAAATGCTCGAATTCCGCCGTCATGCCGTAGAAATCGAGAATCGCCCGCCCGATCGTATCGAACAGGAACATGCCGATGACATAACCGAGCAATGCGCCCAGCACGGACGCCACGGTGCAGATCAACGCGTATTGAAAGGCCTTGTGGGGCTTGGAAAGGCACATCGGCCCCAGCAGCACGTCCGGCGGAATCGGGAAGAAACTGCTTTCCATGAAGCTGATGCCGAACAGCCAGCGCGGCGCGGTGCGATGCCCGGCCTTCTCGAGAGTCCATTCATAGATGCGACGCAGCATTGGCGCTCCCCGGCGGTGTCAGGCTGCCTGCGCCTGCCCGCCCCCGCTGCGTTCGTCAAGCACTGCCCACCGCAAGGCAGGCGGCGAACATCAGCAAACCGGCGAAGCGGTTGGAGCGAAACTTGATGAGCGGGTCCTTGCCATCCTCGCGCAAGGTTCCGACCTGCCACCCGAACTGTACCGCCAGAGGCATCAAGGCCATGAGGGAGAGCCAGCTCGGCACCACCTGCCAGAGCGCGCCGCCCCACAGGAGCAGCGACAGGACAAAGCAAAGTCCCACGCCCGCCCGCACATGCCGACCCATCGCCAGGGCGCTGGAGCGGATGCCCACCAGCGCGTCATCCTCCTTGTCCTGCAGGGCATAAATGGTGTCATAGGCGATCACCCAGAAGAAGGCGCCGCCATAGAGCAGCAGCCCCGCAGCGTTCATGCCCCCGCTGATCTCCACCCAGCCCACCAGGGCGGCCCAGGTGAACACCAGCCCCAGCCAAGCCTGCGGCCACCAGGTAATGCGCTTCATGAACGGATAGGCCGCGACCAGCGCAAGGCTCGCCAGCGCCACGACCTGCGCCTGCCAGCGCAATTGCAGCAGCACGATCAACCCGATGAAGCACAGGATGAGCAACCACGCCCAAGCCGCCTTCAGCGACACAGCGCCGCTGGCGATGGGCCGGTTGGCGGTCCGCGCCACCTTCGCGTCGAGGTCGCGGTCTACGATATCATTGTAGACGCACCCCGCCCCCCGCATCGCGATGCTGCCGAGCAGGAACCAGAGCAGCATCGTCCAGCGCTCCGGCACCCCGCCGGCGAGCGCAATCGCCCAAGCGCCGGGCCAAAATAGGAGCCACCAGCCGATCGGCCGATCGAACCGCGCCAGCATCGCGTAGGGCCGTGCCGCAGCGGGGAGCAGGCGTAAGAGACCCTGTACTTCGGTATCCGGCACATATTGCGGCTCGCTGCGCTCCATCGCCTTGCTAGTCCCTGTTGCCTTGATGGTCGCCCCACCCCTGCGCCAGGAGCGACCATCCGATCAACCCCTCGTCGAGCCGGACCTCCTCTTCCGCCACCTCCTGACGGCCTCTGCCCGTGTGCCTTGAGCGGCCACCGTTCGTGTCGAGCGAAGTCGAGACACGCCCCTCGACCTTACGCCATGCTGTCGAGTGTCTCGACTTCGCTCGACAAGAACGGAATTGAGGCGTTGCCGATTCAACGGACGATGCACTAGGGCAATGCCCATGCCCGCCACCCCTGCCTGGCCGCCCAAGTCCACGCCGCGCCTGTTCGTCGAAACAGAGCTTGGCGATCACATCGCCGTGCCGGTCGAGGGCAACAGCGCTCATTATCTGATTTCGGTGATGCGCATCCGCGAGGGCGACACCGTCCTTCTCTTCGATGGCCACTCGGGCGAATGGAGCGCCACGGCCGAGCAGGTCCGCAAGCGCGATCTCGTCCTGCGCTGCGCGGCGCAGACGCGGTCGCCGGAGAGCGTGCCGGACTTCTGGCTCTGTGTCGCCCCGATCAAGAAGGGCCGGATCGATCTGGTCGCCGAAAAGGCCTGCGAACTGGGCGTCGCGCGTCTCGTCCCGGTACGCACCGAGCGCAGCATCGTCGACAAGGTCAACGGCGAGCGGTTGCACGCCCATCTCGTTGAGGCCGCAGAGCAATGCGGCCGCACCGCCTTGCCGCACCTGGCCGACCTCACCACCCTCCCCGCCCTGCTCGCCGACTGGGCGGCTGACCGCGCCCTGTTCTTCGCCGACGAGACGGGCGGCGAGCCGATGACGACGAGCTTTGCGGCAAACACCGGCCCGGCCGCCCTGCTCATCGGGCCGGAAGGCGGCTTTACCGAGAAGGAGCGCGCTCTCATCCGCGCGCATGCGGCCGCCCGCCCCATCTCCCTTGGCCCGCGAATCCTCCGCGCCGAGACAGCCGCCATCGCCGGCACGGCCTGCTGGATGGCGCTCAACGGCGACTGGACAAGTTTCGAATCGAAATGAATTTGCGCGGGCGCGGCAAACCTCTTATGGGCGCGCCGATGCAGGGCGAGGACCGGATCAGGCAATGAGTACACGCAAGGAAACGGCGGGCGAAGATCCGATCATCGAGTCTCGCAGCCAGCTCATCAGCCTGTTCCAGGATGGCGAAAAGCCTGCGGATCGCTGGAAAATCGGCACCGAGCACGAGAAGTTCGTCTACCGCCTCGCAGACCACCGCGCCCCCTCTTATGATGAGCCCGGCGGCATTCGCGATCTGCTCGATGGCCTGCGCAAGTTCGGTTGGGAACCGGTCGAGGAAGGCGGCAAGGTCATTGCGCTGTCAGGCAGCGATGGCACGATCAGCCTTGAGCCTGCCGGCCAGCTCGAACTCTCCGGCGCCCCGCTCGACAATCTCCACCAGACCTGCGCCGAAACCGGGCGGCATCTGGAACAGGTCAAGGCCGTCGGCGACAAGCTCGGCCTCGGCTTCCTCGGCCTTGGCATGTGGCCGGACAAGACGCGCGCTGAACTGCCGATCATGCCCAAGGGCCGCTATGGCATCATGCTGCAGCACATGCCGCGCGTCGGCAGCATGGGTTTGGACATGATGCTGCGCACCTGCACGATTCAGGTCAATCTGGATTATTCCAGCGAAGCGCGCATGGTGAAGATGTTTCGCACCAGCCTCGCGCTCCAGCCACTGGCGACGGCCCTGTTCGCCAATTCGCCGTTCACGGAGGGCAAGCCCAACGGCTACCTCTCCTATCGCAGCCACATCTGGTCGGACACCGATCCGCACCGCACCGGCATGCTGCCCTTCGTGTTTGAGGATGGCTTCGGTTACGAGCGCTACGCCGACTACGCACTCGACGTGCCGATGTACTTTGTGTTCCGCGACGGCAAATATATCGACGCCGCCGGCCAGAGCTTCCGCGACTTCCTCGATGGCAAGCTGCCCGCCCTCCCCGGCGAGCGCCCGACCATTGGCGACTGGGAGGATCACCTCTCCACCGCCTTCCCGGAAGTGCGCATGAAGAGCTTCCTCGAAATGCGCGGCGCCGATGGCGGCCCGTGGAACCGCATCTGCGCCCTGCCCGCCCTGTGGGTCGGCCTGCTTTATGACGATGGCGCGCTCGACGCGGCCTGGGATCTGGTGAAGGACTGGACGATGGAGGAGCGCGAAACCCTCCGCACCGAAGTCCCCCGCCTCGCCCTTGGCGCGCCCGTCCCCGGCGGCCGCACCCTGCAGGACATCGCCGCCGACGTCCTCGCCATCGCCCGCGCCGGCCTCACCGCCCGCGCCCGCCTCAACAGCATCGGCGAAAATGAAGGCGGTTACCTCTCCGCGCTGGACGAAGTCGTCGCCACCGGCCGCACCCACGCCGAACGCCTGCTGGATCGCTATAACGGCGCATGGGCGGGCGATATCTCGAAGGTGTATGGCGAAGAGAGTTTTTGAGGGCGAACCGCCTAAACGCGAAGTTTGTGCCCCTACCTCGTCATTCCCGCGAACGCGGGAATCCAGATGCGGCGTGGGATCTGAGCGGTAGCGATCAACTGGATTCCCGCGTGCGCGGGAATGACGAAATCAAAACCGAACCCTCACCCCTCCCGCGGCATCCTGTTCCACGCATCCAGCGCCGCAATCTTGTAGGCCTCCGCCAGCGTCGGATAGTTGAAGGTATTCTCGATAAAATAATCGATCGTGCCTTTGAGGTTCAGCACCGCCTGGCCGATGTGGATCAGCTCCGTTGCGCCCTCGCCGATGATGTGCACGCCAAGCAGCCGCCGCGTCTTGAGCGAGAAGATCATCTTCATCAGCCCTGAGTCCAGCCCCATGATGTGCCCGCGCGAGGTTTCGCGAAAGCGCGCGATCCCGCATTCATAGGGAATCTTCTTAGCCTTCACGTCCTGCTCGCTCATGCCGACCGTGGAAATCTCCGGCACCGCATAGATCCCATAGGGGAAATAGGCTGGCGCCGGCGGCATCGGCAGATCAAAGGCATGGCACGCCGCGATCCGCCCCTGCTCCATCGACGTCGAGGCAAGGCTGGGAAAGCCGATCACGTCGCCCGCCGCGTAAATGTGCGGCACCTCGGTCTGGAAGGTCTTGGGATCCACCTTCAGCCGGCCGCGATTGTCCACCGCCAGTCCGCAATGCTCCAGCCCGAGCGTATGCGTCGCGCCCACCCGGCCGGCCGCGAACAGCATCATCTCGGAGCGGATCGCGCGCCCGTCCTCCAGCGTCGTGACGACGGCTCCGCTCGCATCCTTCGCCACATTGGTGACCTTGGCGCCCAGCCGGATGGTCATGCCCCGGTCGCGCAGCTGATGGATGAATTCCTCGATGATCTCGCGATCAATGAAGTCCAAAAATGTCTCGCGCGGCTCGATAAGCGTCACCGCTACATCCAGCGCAGAGAAGATCGTCGCATATTCGATGCCGATGACGCCCGCGCCGATGACCACCAGCGAGCGCGGCACGCGCGGCGCCTCGATCAGCACGTCACTGTCCAGCACGATATCGTCGTCGAAGGGTATATTATCCGGCCGGAACGGCGCAGTGCCGACCGCAATCAGGATGCGCTCACCACGCACCCGCAATTCGCTTTCGTCCGGCGCGGTGACCAGTAAGGTGTGCGGATCGGTAAAACGAGCAAACCCCTCCAGCGTGCGCACGCCATTGCGCTGGAACTGGTGCTCCAGCACGTCCACCTCATGCTCCAGCGTTTTGTCGATCCGATGATCGAGATCGCTGCCGCCAATGTCCTTCTTCACCCGGTAGGAGCGGCCGTAGAAGCCGCGCTCGCGCCAGCCGGTCAGATTGAGCACGGTCTCCCGCAGGGTCTTGGAGGGAATGGTGCCGGTGTGCACGGACACGCCGCCGACACGCTTGCGCCCTTCCACCACCAGCACCGATTTACCGAGCTTTGCGGCCTGCACCGCTGCCCGGCGCCCGGCCGGCCCACTGCCGATCACGACGAGATCATAAACATCCATAATGGCGCCCCCCGCTGCCTGACAGGCTGCCTGCCTGTCCAACCGCCTTCCAAGGGACATCCTCTCGAAGCGATGATGGTGGTGCATTTCCGGCGCCTTTGCAATGTTCTCTCCAAGGCGGCAGGGCCTAGCCTCAAATGGCTTAGATTTGATTTACCATCACTCCGTCTCCGGCGTCTCCTCGTGAGCACCGTGGCCGCGCAGTGCAATCCACGTCGTCCTGACCTCCGGGGACTTACTTCTCCGCCCCATGCCCCCTATACTGAAGACCGGCCTTGAACCGGCGGTGTTATATCGCAATATTACACCCCAAGGAGACCCAGATGGCGACCAGCGCGACGACGACCCAGGACAAGCTTGATCTCACCCCACCCGAGGTGGTGCCCAATGTGACGGCTGAACGCGCTGCCGGCCTCGTGCCGCTGGAAGACGAGAAGAAGAGCAAGCTCGAAGAAAAGGTCGAAGCCTTTGTCGAGGAACTGGCCGCGCTCGACGCCAATTCCCCCGAGTTCGGCGCCAAGGTCGATCAGATCACCAATATGGGCCGCAAGGAGATTGCGGAAGCTGCCGGCCACTCCAACCGCTTCCTCGATCGCCCGGTGCGCGCCATGGACGCGGACAGCAATGTCGGCACCGACCTTGCCGAGTTGCGCCGTGTCATCGAGGATCTCGATCCCGGCAAGCGCGGCAATCTGCTCGCGCCGCGCAAGCTCTTCGGCATCATCCCGTTCGGCAACAAGATGCGCAACTATTTCGACAGCTACAAGTCGAGCCAGACGCACATCAACTCGATCCTTGGCAGCCTCGCCAGCGGCAAGGACACGCTGATCAAGGACAATGCCGCCATCGATGTCGAGCGGCAGAACATGTGGGCGACCATGGGGCGGCTGGAGCAGATGATCCACATCGCCAAGGCTATGGACGCGCGGCTCGAACAAAAAGCCTTCGAGCTGGAGGCGACTGATCCGGCCAAGAGCAAGGCCATTAAGGAGAGCGCGCTGTTCTACGTGCGCCAGCGCACCCAGGACCTGCTGACGCAAATGGCAGTCACCGTGCAAGGCTATCTGGCCCTGGATCTGGTCAAGAAGAACAATGTCGAGCTGGTGAAGGGGGTGGACCGTGCGAGCACGACCACCGTCTCTGCCTTGCGCACGGCGGTCACCGTAGCGCAGGCGCTGGCCGGGCAGAAGCTGGTCCTCGATCAGATCACCGCGCTTAACACGACCACGGCCAACCTCATCGATTCGACGGGCGAACTGCTCAAGACCCAGTCGGCGCAAATCCATGAGCAGGCGGCCAGCAGCACGATTCCGCTGGAGACGCTGCAGCGCGCCTTCCAGAACATCTACGACACCATGGACAATATCGACACCTTCAAGCTGAAAGCGCTGGAGAATATGAAGACGACGGTGAACACGCTGAGCACCGAGGTCGAGAAGTCGAAAGGCTATATCGCGCGCGCCGAGGGTCAGGCCCGCGCGCAGGCAGCGGTGACCAGCGGCCAGTCTCCGCTGACGGCAATCGAGTAACAGGGCCGCCATGCCCAGCGAAGTCGACGAGATCGTCCAGCGCGCCAATGAGCTGATTGCGCGGACCAGCGAGCGCTACCGCCATACCGGTCGCAAGATCGCCCGGATGCAGCGCGACTGGACGCGGCGGCTCAAGCGCATGATCCTCGCGGTCGCTGCCGTGCTGGTTGGCGCAGCGATTGCCGGGTTCGTGCTGGGCGGCATCGGCACCACCGGCGTTCTGCTGGTCATGGGGCTGCTCATCGCCTGCCTCGCTTTCGCGTTCATCTCCACCGAGCCCCGCGTCATGGAGCCGGAACGGCTCGCGCAGGCGGACCTCAAGACGCTTCCGCAAAAGACCGAGATCTGGCTCGACAATCAGCGTCGCGCGCTGCCGGCGCCCGCCATTCCCATCGTCAACGCCATCGGCAACCGCTTGGAAACGCTGGCACCGCAGCTCGCCAAGCTCGACCCCCGCGAGCCCGCCGCCGTCGAGGTCCGCCGCCTGCTCAGCGACCATCTGCCGGAGCTGGTTACCGGCTATCAGTCGATTCCCGAACCGCTCCGTCATGTCCCTCGCAACGGCCGCGTGCCGGATGCACAGCTGGTTGAGGGCCTCTCCGTCATCGAGCAGGAAATCGCGCACATGACGGCCCAGCTTGCCGACGGCGACCTGGACAAGCTCGCGGTTCATAACCGCTATCTTGAGCTCAAATATCAGGAAGCCCGCCAGCTCGGCGAATAACGCCGGTCGCTCCGCGCCACGCCCGCTATGAGGCGGTTTTTGCGACAGAAAAAGCCTGATCAGGCTTGAACAGCTGTCTCGGCTCGCTACATTGGATGTGCGGGCCGGGCCCCTCTGGCGAGCAACGACGTTCCCCCTGCGTCAGCTCGTGATGTCGGACCGCATCGGGTGACACCGGTGCGACGTCTGGCACCCCCATGCAGACAAGATCATCGCCCGGTTGTCACCCGAGTTTTGGAAACCTTCCAACGGAGTGGCATATGTCCAAGCATATCTTCAGTCTCCTCGATCGGCACCAGAAGCTTGATGAAGCCCTGCGCTTTGAACAGCGGCAGCGCGCGCCGGATTTCGGAAAGCTGCAGCGACTCAAGCGCCTCAAGCTGGCGGTCAAGGACCGGCTGGCCTTGATGGCGCGCCGGCGCCACCTCGTGCCGAGCGACTGATCTCCCTCGATTGTCGCGAAATGCAGTCGCGGCGCCCGGCGTTTATGCGCGTCGGGCGTCCTTTTTTTGAGCCAGCGGCACGCGCTGGCTCTGGCCGAGCCACAGCTTCACGGTCAACTCACCGCCCGCCAGCGTATCCACCTGCTCCAGCGCCACGCCCGCTGCGGCAAACCACGCCCTGATCTGCTCGTCGGAAAAGCCCAGCCGGCTATGGGCATCGCGCGTTCGCAATTCCTCCCGCTCATGCGGCGCGAAATCGACGATCAGCAGCCGCCCGCCGGGTCGCAAGGTGCGCGCGATCTCGGCAATGACCCGCTCGGGCGCCTGCGCATAATGCAGCACCTGATGTAAAATCGCCGTGTCGGCCGATCCATCCTCGATGGGCAAGGCACTGAAATCGCCGGCCAGAAAATGCACCCGGTCGGCGATGTCGCGCGGCAGCTTCCCGCGCGCCAGCCGCAGCATTTCGGCACTGCGATCGATCGCCAGCACCTGCTCGGACTGCGCGGCGAACAGCGTCGCGATCCGCCCCGTCCCCGTTCCCACATCAAGCAAGCGGCCAAGCTTGTGCGTCTTGAGCATCGCCAGCATGGCCGCTTCCACATCGGCCTCCGGCACATAGAGCGAGCGCTGGGCGTCCCATTCCTCGGCATGGCTGGCGAAATAATCCTCGGCGGCGCGCGCCCGCTCCGCCCGAACGGCCGTAAGGCGGGCCTGGTCCGCCTCGATCCACAGCCGCTCGCTTGCCGAGGGTGCCGCCGCGTCAAGCAGGGCCAGCAATGCCGGCGTCTCCTGTCCCCCGCACAGACGCAGGAACACCCAACTGCCTTCCTTCCGGCGTTCCGCCAGCCCGGCCTCCACCAATATGCGGACATGCCGGGAGACGCGGGGCTGGCTCTGCCCGACGACGAGCGCGACTTCGCCCACCGCCAGTTCCATCTCACGCAGAAGATGCACGATCCGCAGCCTCGTGGGATCGGCAAGAGCGCGGAAAAGATCGAGTTGTCCCAGCATCGCCCGGCTGTCTGCGGCATCCGTGGAGGCAGTTCAAGCCATAGCTTTCACCGCTGGTTAATGGGCATCATTACCAAGGGATTGCGCTGGCGCTCACAAATCGATACGAATCGCTTCGCAGGCAAAGGGGGGGGACCCCTTCCACAGCTTCTGCTCGGTTTGAATTCATCAAGGGGTTTGCCCATGACCAAGACTATTGCCATCTCGCTTGTTCTGGCTGCTTCGCTCGGCCTCGCCGCGTGCTCCAAGTCCGAGACCAACGAAGCCGTCAACAACACCGTGAACATGTCGAACGACGTGGAAAACGCTGCCGACAACACCATGAACGCCGCGGGCAACGCGATGGACAACATGGCGAACGGTGCCAGCAACGTCGCCAACAACGCGATGTAATCCACGGCTTTGCCGTAAGAATTCGAAAAGGGCTGCCGGCGATCCGGCGGCCCTTTTTTATTGCGCGCTCGCCTTAGCGGAACACCCATTGGCGGTTGAGCGTGAAGACCAGCACCGGCGTGATCACGCCCATCAAGGGAATCGGTGACCAGAGCGGCAGCATCAGCCGTTCCACGCACAGCCAGACCCAGAAGGCGTTGAGCGCCAGACTGAGCAGCGAAACGATCCCAAAGCGCACCGCCTGCGCCACCGGACGATCGCGGCTGCCATGTCCCCGAAACGTAAATCGGCCATGCAGCACATAGCCCGTAACTACCGCCACCAGATAGCCGCAGACATTCGCGAGTTGCGGGTGGACGCCCAGCAGTTGCGCCAGAACCCAGTAGACGCCAGCCTGCAGCGCCGTGACGAAGCCGCCGGTCAGCGCATAGCGCACGAGTTGTCCACCGATCATCAGTTCCACGCCTCTACGGTCGACCGGCGTTTCGATTCGCCCATGTGTGATTTGCCCCGTTGCGCTTTTGATGCACATGGCTAAGCCCTAGGCCGTGAACTCGGCAGCGGCAATGGTCGCGGTTCCCCATTGGGTGAGACCGCAGGCGTATCGGGACGACGAGGCCGCCCTGCCTGTTCCTGCACATATGGCTATCGGGCGCTGAACCATGCGGATTGACAGTTCTGCCACTCAAAGCGGGTGGACATCGCGCGCGAGCCGGCTGTGGCGCGCCATAGATGGGTTCGCGCAGCGTGAATGGCGCTGGCTGATCGTCATCGCTTGGCTGATCATCGCGGCCTATTTCCTGAATCGCTCCGCAGATGCCATTCGCTTCCTCTCCCTTGGCGATACCGACGATAATATGCGGTATCTGCAGGTCAGGGACTGGCTCGCCGGGCAAAGTTGGTGGGATTTGCGGCAGCACCGCATGGCCCCGCCCGATGGCGCCAATATCCACTGGAGCCGGCTGGTCGATCTGCCCATCGCCGCCCTCATCCTCTTCTTCAGCCTGTTCACCGATCGCGCGCGCGCCGAGGAACTGGCGGTTGGCGTCGAGCCACTGCTCCCATTGCTGCTCCTGATGCTCGCCCTCGCCTTCATCGCCCGGCGCTTGTCGGATCGTGGCCAGGGCCAAGGCTGGTTCATCGCGATGCTGCTGCCGCTGGGCGCGGGCATGGGCCTCTCCATGTTCATGCCGCTGCGCATCGATCATCATGGCTGGCAGTTGGCGCTGACCGCGACCGCGCTGGCTGGCCTTGTCGATCGCAAGTGGACGCGCGGCGGTGTCGTCACCGGCGTCGCCAGCGCCCTCTCCGTGGTCATCGGCATGGAAATGCTGGTGTATCTCGTCGGGGCCGGCGCGCTCATTGCCTTGCGGTGGATTTTCAAGGAAGGCGCTGCCCGCCGCGTCCGCCCCTATGCGCTTGGCCTCGGCGGCACGACGGCGCTCGGCTACGCGCTGTTCGCCAGCAACGCCAATCGCGCGCCGGTATGCGATGCCATCTCACCGGTCTGGGCCAGCGTACTCGTGCTGACGGCGGGCGTGCTTTACGGCCTCACTCTCCTGCCGCTCCGCGGCTGGTTGCAGCGCCTGGGGGCCGCGGCCCTTGGGGGAGCGGCCGTTCTCGCTTTTGCATGGCTGAGCTGGCCCAATTGCGTGACGGACCTCTACGGCATCTCGCCTGAGCTCCAGAAAAGCTGGCTAGTCTACATCCGCGAGGCCAAGCCGATCTATGTGCAAGCACAATCGAGCTGGGTGCCGATGATCAGCCTGCCGATCACCGGTCTGCTCTGTGGCCTGATCGGTTGCTGGGCCGCCCGCCGCGATTCGGAGCGGATGTGGGCCTGGGCCACGGTCACGCTGATGATCGCCTTCGCCATCGCGCTCACCTTCTGGCAGATCCGCGCTGGCCCTGCCGCTCAGCTTCTGGCCATCCCCCCGGTCGCCTGGGCCGGCTGGGCGATCATCGTGACCCTGATCACCGGCTCATGGGCGCGGCGACTGCTCGCCGTGCCGGCCGCGCTCGTCCTCGTCTGGGCGAGCAGCGTCTATTTCCTCTATCCCATCGTTTCGAAGGCCTTTGCCCAAACGCCCAAGCCCGAAAACCGGACAAACGCTGCACCCTCGACGCGCAACCAAGCGTCCCCCTCGGCGAAGAACGCCTCAGCCAACAGCGCCAACGCGGCACCGGCGTCCAACCTGTCCGCGATCTCAAAGCCCGTGGCAAAGCCGCTCACCGGCGCGCATCGACCGGAAGTGCGCTGCCGCACCCAGCCTGCGCTGCAACCGCTCGACCAGATCGCGCCGGCGACGATCTTCACCCTCGTCGATCTGGGGCCGCGCCTCATCGCCATCACGCATCACACGGTCATTGCCGGTCCCTATCACCGCAATCAGGAAGCCATTCTCGACGTGCACCATGCCTTCGATGGGTCGCCCGAGACATTCCGCAAGATCGCGCAGAAGCGCGGCGCGACCTATCTGCTCTACTGTCCCGGCTTCCCGGAAGGGACAATTTACCAGCGCCGCAGCCCCAAGGGCTTCTATGCGCGGCTGGCGCGTGGCGAGACATTCCCCTTTCTGACGCCTGTCACCGTCAAGGCGCAGAGCGAGCTGCCCTACCGGCTTTACCGGATCACGCCGCTGGAGGCGCAGGCGTCTTCCCCACCCGCGTCACCGGCGCGCGGCGAAAAAGTCCCGCAAAAGGCGCGCTGAGCTATCCTCGCCGATGCCGGGAAAAATCTCCGGGCGGTGATGGCATTGCGGCTGCGCAAAAACCCGCGCGCCATGTTCGACGCCCCCGCCCTTGGGATCGGCCGCGCCATAATAAAGCCGGGCGATCCGGGCATGGGCAATGGCGCCTGCGCACATTGGGCAGGGTTCGAGCGTCACCCACAGGTCGCAATCGCCCAGCCGGTCCTGCCCGAGATGTGCGCAGGCAGCGCGGATCGCGACGATCTCGGCATGCGCCGTGGGATCGCGATCGCGCCGGTTGCGATTCTCGCCCTGCGCGATCACCGCGCCATTCCGCGTCACCACAGCGCCGATTGGCACTTCCCCGGCTTCCGCAGCGCGGCGCGCGCAGCCCAGCGCCAGACGCATCGGCTCGGGCAGGGGAAAAGCGCTCGACATGATCGCAGCTAGTGGCTCATCCGCCCTTCCCTGTCGAGGCCAGTCCTGCTAGGCCGCGCGCAAGGACAGGGTCGTTTTGCGGGAAACCGCCTTGACGATTCGTCCCCCGCCTTGTATCGGCGCCGCTTTCCGAACGACCAAGTATCAGGATCGATTGACATGTCGCGCATCTGCGAACTGACCGGCCGGGGCCGCCAAGTGGGCCACAATGTGTCCCACGCCAATAACAAGACCAAGCGCGTGTTTCTGCCCAACCTGCAGAATGTGACGCTCATCTCCGACACGCTGGAGCGTGGCGTGAAGCTGCGGGTTTCGACCCACGGCCTGCGCTCGGTCGAGCATAACGGTGGTCTGGACAACTGGCTGCTCAAGACCTCTGACGAAAAGCTCTCGCTGCGCGTGCGTCGCCTGAAGCGTGAGATCGTCAAGAAGGTAGCCGTCAAGGCTGCCTGAACGCGCTGGCCGATTCATTCGGCCAGACACAGAGATTGAAAGGGGCGGCCTCAGCGGGCCGCCTTTTTCTGTGCCTGTAATTCACGGTTGCAGCCCGTCCCCGATCCAGTCGGCCGGCAAGGCGAAGCGCAGCAGCAAGGTGCGCTGCAGGGCAAAGCGGTTATTGTCGGAAACGACCCACAGGATCGGCTGACCCGCCTCCCAGCCCAGCGCCAGCCCCTCGAAATTATCCGCTAACCCGGGCGGCTCCAGCCGGGCCACGACCGTGCCGGAAAGCTCGGCGCCATCCTTGAACACCGGCAATCGCACAAGGCTCAACCGGGCCGTAAAGCCATGTGCCAGCGTCAGCCGCCGATTGAGGACCAGCAGCCGGTCTCCGCCCAGCCACAGCGCATCCGTCGGCCGGTAACCGGCGGGCGCGTGATAGCGAAGCTGCAGCGGCGGTGGTGTCTCCCGCGCGACCGGATCGCCCTGCCACAGCAGCGCTTCGAACGCACCGGAGCGGTCCTGCGCCATTTCGGCAATGGCGAGAAACCGCCCATCGCCAAACCGCACCAGCGATTCGATGCTGCCCGTCGATGGCCAATGTCTGATTTCCGCTGGGGCCACGCAGGCTTCGGCACGGCGGAACTGGGGTGCATAGCGGCAGATTCGCTGAAGATGTTCGAACCCCACCCAGGAGCGCCCCGACACCGGGTCATGCGCGAGGCTCTCCGAATCCATCTTCCACCGCGGCCAGTCCTGCTCGACGGCCCAGCGCGGCAGGGACTGGACCTTGCCAACGCCCGGCCGCCCCGGCCGCATGATCTCGAACAGCTCCCCCGAATCGCTCAGCCCGGTCAGATTGCCGTCAGCGCGCACCATCAGCGCGGAAATGCCGCCGAAGACCTCACGCGGGCTGGTCAGGGACCAGGCGCCCGTCAGGCGGAGCGGCCCGGAGGCCGTGGCGTCGGCTGCGGCCGACCTTAGCGCCAGTGGCTCGGCCTTGATGAGCAGCGACCCGCTCTCAAGACCCGGAGAAAGCGCCGGGTGGCGGCCATTCATCAACAGAATGAAGAGGGTGAGAATGAGCAGGATGCGCCGCATGGCCTTGCTCCTAGCGCCCCATCGGGCAGCGCGCCAGCCAAGCGACGTCAGGTCGGCAAAGCTGAACCTTGGCTAAAATGTCCATTCAGCTTTGGCTCAACGGATGGGGTCTAAACAGAGATCATGACGGACAAGGCGTGGCCACCGTGCCGCAAGATGCCCGCCAAAGGATTTCAAGGAGCAAGACCATGACTGCACGCAAGTTCCTCAGCATCACGGCGGCCGCCACCATGGTCGCAACGTCCTTCGGCGTCACGGCTCCGGCCATGGCCCGTGACCATTATCGCGACTATCGCGGCGATTATGGCCGTGACTATCGCTACAACGACCGCGACTATCGTGATTACCGCGATGCCCGTTATTCTGACCGCCGCAACTATCGCTACGATAACCGCTGCCGGGACAATGGCACGGGCGGCACGATCATCGGCGCCCTTGCCGGTGGCCTGCTCGGCCATGAGGTCGCCGGTCGCCGTGGCGACAAGACCGCAGGCGTGATCATCGGCGGCGCCGTCGGCGCGATTGCCGGCCGCGCGATCGACAAGGCCGACAGCCGCTGCTGAGCAGCCTGACAGCCACGCTTCTGCCTCCCAGGCAAATGGAAAGGCCGGCCCCGCGAGGGACCGGCCTTTCTTTTCAGTCGCGTCACCTGAGCGGTGGCGCTCTTAGTGCACGAAGCGCGCGACCACGTCGCGATAGGAGCGGCTCACCTTCACCTGGCTGCCGGATTCAAGGATCAGGAAGCACTCGCCGTTGGTATGCGGCTTGACCTGACGAACCTGCGACAGGTTGACGATGGTCGAGCGATGAATCCGCTGGAAATTGCGCGGATCGAGGCGCTTTTCGAGGTCCTTCATCGTCTCCCGAAGGATTAGCGAGTTATCCGCCGTGTAGATGCACATATAATCGCCGGCCGCGTCGATCCGCTCAATGGTATCGACATCGATGCGGAAGATCTGCCCGCGATCCTTGATGTTGATGAGCTTCTCATAGCGGCTCGATGAGGGCGCCTCATTGTCCGCAGGCATTTCGGACACCGCGTCCGGAGCCACCTCGGCTAGCACCTCGCGCAGGCGGCCGGCTTCCTCAACCTGCTTCTTCTCATGCAGGCGGGTGCGGGCACGGTCGAGCGCATCGGCAAGGCGCTGCTCTTCCACCGGCTTCATCAAATAATCGATCGCCTTGGCCTCGAAGGCTCGCAGCGCGTGATCGGAATAAGCCGTCACGAAAATGAAGAGCGGTGGCTCAACCTCCATCACCCCCTGGACCACGGAGAAGCCGTCAAAGCCGGGCATTTGGATATCGAGAAAGACGAGATCGGGCTTGTGTGTCTTGATCGCGCGGATCGCTTCGCGACCGTTGGTGCACGTCTCCACGATCTCAACGTCGGGATGAGCCTCCAGGCGGAGCTTCAGCCCCTGAATGGCGAGGCTTTCATCGTCGACGAGAATGGTGCGTATGGTCATGCGGCTACCCTTGATGGTTCGGCGGTAATGAACGGCATCTCGATGATGACGCTGTAGCCCCCCTCGGGTGGTGAACGCGTTTCCATATTCTGGCGTTCCCCGAACGCCTGAACCAATCGGTCACGAATGTTGGCAAGGCCCACACCCGTACCCTTCGTCATGCGCTGATCGCTCCCGTTCAAGCCGGGACCGGTGTCCGAAACGACGATCCGCACGTTTTCGCCGACAGGCTGCGCTGTGACCACGATATCCGCGCCCTCCTCCTGGGGGGTTACGGCATATTTAATGGCGTTCTCGACCAAAGGTTGCAGCAGCAGCGAAGGAAGTCGCGCGGAGGCGACCGCCGGATGAATGTCGAAAATCGGGCGCAGGCGATCCTCGAAGCGCATTTTCTCGATTTCCAGATACAGCTTGAGCGTCTCCACCTCCTGCTCAAGCGTCACCTGCGCCGTCGGCTCGTTGATGAGCGTGTAGCGCAGGAAGGCCGACAGGCGGGAGAGCATCGCATTGGCCCGCTCGGTCTGCTTGAGCAGCACGAGCGTGGAAATGCTGTTGAGCGTGTTGAACAGGAAATGCGGATTGAGCTGGTAGCGCAGCATGGCAAGCTGGGCGCTGCTCGCCTGGCTCTCCAGCAACTGCAACTGGTCGGCCTGCTCTTCCACGGTGATGTAGAAATTGATCGCGTAATAAAGCGCCGACCACGCCCCCAGCAGCGTGAAATTGAGGTAAAAGGCTCCCAGGAACAGCTTGAGGCTGGAGCCGTCGCCCGACTGGTTGAGCGTCGTGAACACCCAGGCATCGATAAAGGCCGATGTCCCGCCCGCGACGATCGCGATGACGATGGAGGCCGTCCAGGTGACGATCGGGGTCTGCCTGAGCAGGAAGCGGTAGCCCACCGCCATCAGCAGCGTCAGCGAATATCCGGTGATCGTCGAGATCAGCACCGGCACGAGGAAAGACATCGGCTGGCCATTGGCGATGCCAGAAACGGCGCGCAGCAGGAACGCGCCGGTCCATCCGACCGCCTGCAAGGTCCAGAACGCCTTGTTCTTATCCTCAAAAAACGGCCGACGGCGGATGACGAGCACCGAGGTCATCGGCGGGCTCAACGCGCGGCGCCCATCGCGCGCAGGGGCGCGGCTGTGCAGTCCGGCTCCTCGTCGGCCGCGGCCGGCGCCTCGATCCAGCACAGATCCTGATAGTCGAGCAGCCGGCCATCGGCTGCCTGCAAGCGCACCTCGCGGACCGGCTGCCGGTCGCGGCTGTCCGCCAGAATACGCCGTGCGGGCTGCACTGGCTCCCAGCGCTCTCCCCACTGGCGCAGCGCAATCATCACCGGCATCAAGGCTTTGCCTTTCTCGGTAAGGCCGTAAGCGACACGGCGCTTGTCATTGGCGACCGGCTCACGGGTGAGGATGCCCCTCGTAACCAGCTTACCCAACCGATTGGACAAGATGTTGCGGGCGATGCCGAGCGCACATTGGAAATCCTCGAAATAAACGATGCCGCTGAAGCAGGCGCGCAGGATCATGAACGACCACCGCTCGCCCATCGTTTCGAGCGCGGCCGGCAGGGCGCAGCCCTCAAATGCATCAAGACCCTTGCGTTCAGCCATGGCCAGCGACGCTAGCGCATTCGGCGCGCCGCGCCAAATGGCGAGTGCGCTCGACTGTGCCTTCGTCGCACGGATCGGGCGGAGCGTGGCGTTGAGGGGACAACTTCCCGCCTGCGGACCGCTGCAGCGCGAGTTTTTTGTTGCGCTGCACGGGGTCCGCCCACCATGTTGCGCGACGATGTTGCGTCAATATGAACTGGTCGAGAGGGTCAAAGGCTATGACCCGGATGCCGATGAGGCCCTGATCAACCGCGCCTATGTGTTTTCGGTCGCCAAGCATGGCACGCAAAAACGCGCCAGTGGCGATCCCTATTTCAGTCATCCGATTGAAGTGGCAGGCATTCTGACCGATCTGTTCCTGGACGATAAGACCATCGTCACCGCCCTGCTGCACGATACGATCGAGGATACGCTCACCACCACGGCGGAGATTGAGCGCCTGTTCGGGCAGGACGTCGCCCGGCTGGTCGATGGCGTGACCAAGCTCAGCAAGATCGAGGCGCAGAGCGAGAGCCAGCGGGCCGCCGAGAATCTACGCAAGTTTCTGCTCGCCATGTCGGACGATATTCGCGTGCTGCTCGTCAAGCTGGCCGACCGGCTGCACAATATGCGCACGCTGCACTTCATCAAGAACGAGGAAAAGCGCCGCCGCATCGCCCGCGAGACGATGGATATCTACGCGCCGCTCGCCGAGCGCATTGGCATGTACGAGTTCATGCGCGAGATGCAGCTCCTTGCCTTTCAGCAGCTTGAGCCCGATGCTTATGATAGCGTCACCAAGCGCCTTGCCCTGCTCAAGGAAGGCGGCGAGAGCAAGGTTGCCCGCATCTCCACGCAGCTGCAAAATATGCTCACCTCAGCGGGCATGCACGTCACGGTCTCCGGCCGGGAAAAGCATCCCTACTCGATCTGGCGAAAGACGCAGGAGCGCCACATCAGTTTCGAGCAGCTGACGGACATCATGGCGTTCCGGGTCGTCACCGACAGCACGGACGATTGCTATCGCGCCCTGGGCCTCATCCACCAGCGCTTCAAGATGGTGCCCGGGCGGTTCAAGGATTACATCTCGACGCCCAAGCGCAACGGCTATCAGTCGCTGCATACCACCGTGATCCACGAGGAGAATGCCCGCATCGAGGTACAGATTCGCTCGGAGCGGATGCATCAGGATAGCGAGTTCGGCCTTGCCGCCCACTGGGCCTACAAGCAGTCCGGCGCGCGACCTGACGGGCAAGCCGGCTGGCTGCGTGATCTCGTGGAAATCCTCGAGCAGAGCCATGATGCCGAGGAGTTGCTCGAGCACACCCGCATGGCGATGTATCAGGATCGGATCTTCGCCTTCACCCCCAAGGGAGAGCTGCAACAGCTCCCCAAGGGATCGACGCCGGTCGATTTTGCCTATGCCGTCCACACCACGCTCGGCAACCAGACCGTCGGCGCGAAGATCAATGGGCGCGTCATGCCGCTGCGCACGCAGCTTGAGAATGGCGACCAGGTCGAGATCCTCAAATCCGATGCGCAGGAGCCGCAGCCCGGCTGGCTCAGCTTCGCAATCACCGGCAAGGCGCGCGCAGCGATCCGCCGGTTCATCCGCCAGAAGCAGCGCACCGAGACGATCGCACTGGGCGAGAAGCTCTACGAGGAAATCGTGCTGCGCCTGCCGGTGGAGATTGGCGACAAGGCGGAGAAAGCGGCGATCAAGCGGCTCAAGCTGGAAGACAAGGCCGCGCTGATGATCGCCATCGCCACCAACCGCATCTCGGACGAGGAGGTGATGAACGCCCTGGTGCCCGGCAGTGCGGAGGACGCACCCGGCGCGGCCCGGCGGCGCAAGAAGCAGGCGCAGGCCGTTTCGATCATCGGCCTGACGCCCGGCATCGCCTTCACCCTATCAGAATGCTGTCATCCCGTTCCGGGCGACCGCATCGTCGGCCTGCGGCGGCCGGGCGAACCGATCGAGGTGCATACCATCGATTGCCTCGTGCTGGAGACCGGTCAGGATGCCGACTGGGTGGACCTCAGCTGGGACAGCGAAGCCAAGGGCGGCACGGCGCGCCTTTCGGTCATCCTGAAGAACCAGCCCGGCGCTCTGGCGACGGTTGCCAACATCTTCGCGGTCAACAAGGCCAATATCCTCAACCTGCAACTGGTGAACCGCGAAGGCCCGTTCCACACCGATCTCATCGATCTTGAGGTGGAAGATGCGAGCCACGTCGCCCGAATTCTCTCGGCGTTGCGGGCCGTGGACGCCGTGGTGCAGGCGGATCGGATCTAGCGGCGGCGGGCGGCAGCGCCTTGCAAACGATCATCCCGCTTTTCCACGCGCGTTAATCCTTGCTGCAAAACAGTGCCAATGTCGGACAGCGCCCGGAAGGGCCAGGAAACTATCCTTAACGACCTCGCCCCTTTTTGCCGCGGGCTCTACATGCTCGGTCATCAGGAAGCCTCCGTTGGAACGAAGGCAGGCCTGCCAAAGGAAACGAGCCGAGAACGCTCAGTCGGGAAGTTCGATACATGCGTAAGATCCTCATCGCATCGCTGGTGACCTGTGCTGCTTTTGCCGTTCAGCCGGCTCAGGCTGCGCTTGTCAGCTCTGCCGCAAGCTGCTCCGCATCGGACATTGGCCTCACCGCGAGTTCGAGCTTCAGCTGCGTCGGCTTCTACAATGGTAATCTGGCCAGTCAGGCCACCACGGGAGATCAGACGTCCGCACTGGCCCTGCTCGGTCTGACGCTCCCCAACGCCTTTTCCAGCGCCGTGGAGAAGGTCTCCGGTTCGCCCTGGATCTCGACCACCACCCTCAACTTCGACACGATGATGTACGGCACGACCTATATCGGCGTGCACTTCGGCAACATTCCCAATCCGTCGGGCAAGGGTCAGCCGCTCGCCAACAACATCACCGCATTCTACAAGTTCGATGCGGGCACCGACGGCATCGACCTGCTCAATCTCCAGTTCGCCAGCGGCTCGAACGCGACCATCTACAAGACGGGCGCAGCGCCGGTCCCGGCTCCCGTGCCGGAGCCCGCCACCTGGGCACTGATGGTCGCCGGTCTCGGCCTGGCAGGCATGCTGATGCGCCGCCGCGCCGCGAAGGTTCAGTTCGCCTGATCAACCTGACCGCCAGAATTGCATAAGGACAGGGCGTCGGGTTTCCGGCGCCCTTTCTTTTACCTCAAGGCGCAGGGCGTCCGCAGCGCACCAGACCACTCCCGACCTGGCGCACGGTACAGGCAGGGCGCCCCTCCACCACCGCGCTGCCGGTTCCCACCAGCATCACTTTGGCGGTTCGCTCGGCAAAGGTTTCGGCCGTCGCGGCGCCATCCACCGCGAGGTCAAGGTCCACGACCCGCAGGTCGCTCGCATCGAGCGTGCCGCTGCCGGAGAGACCGATCTGCACCTTGCGCGCTCGCCCGGACAGGAGCGTGCTGCCCGCACCGCCCTGCACGAGCTTGAGATCGTCGATCTCGATCCCCCTCACCTCGATGCGACCGCTGCCCACGAGGTTTACATCGGCAGCTGCCTTGTTGAGGCCCTTCACGCGCAGCAAACCGGAGCCCACAAGTTGCACGCGGCGCAAGCTCGGCACTGTGAGAGCGAGCCGCGCCGTGCCCCGGTCGCTCCGCGCCCCTGAAGCGCCGGCCACGGGCGCGCGGAGGCGCACCGTCAGCGTGCGCGCGGACACCGTCAGTTGCAGGGCATCCAGCGTGGCACGATCTCCCTCGCCCCGCGCGGACGCCCCGCGCCCGGTTTCAAGGGAGACTTCCAATGGTCCCTCGACACGGATGCTATCAAAGTCGGTCACGATATAGGTGCGGTTCGCTGCATGGGCCGCTGACAGTCCGCCAGCGGCAGCCCCGAGCATCAACAGCCGGATCGTCCGGCGCGCGGCACCTGATGTCATGACGGTCATCCCCCGAAGCTGTTCATGAGCGCGAGCATAGCAGATGTGCCGCCCCAAGTCGCCAACACGAGGCCCCATCCTGACGAGGTGGCTATGGACGATGCCCCTGCCGTGGACGCGCCCCAACAAAAAACGGCGCCCACAAGGGGCGCCGTCTCTTGGTCTCTAAGGAAGAAGCCTCGATTACTCGACGCGTTCCTTGGCATATTTCGGGGCAGCCTCGTTGAGGATCTGGAGGATCTTCTTGAGAGCCGTCGCCTCGTCCACCTCTTCCATCGCCGCGAGTTCACGCGCCAGACGGCTCGAGGCGGCTTCGAAGATCTGACGCTCGGAATAGCTCTGCTCGGGCTGATCATCCGCCCGGAACAGGTCGCGCGTCACTTCCGCGATCGACACCAGATCACCGGAATTGATCTTCGCTTCATATTCCTGTGCGCGGCGCGACCACATCGTCCGCTTCACCTTCGGCTTGCCCTTGAGGGTTTCGAGTGCCTCGCCCAGTGTCTTGTCCGAGGAGAGCTTGCGCATCCCCACGCTTTCGGCCTTGTTCGTCGGGACGCGGAGGGTCATCCGCTCCTTCTCGAAACGCAGCACATAAAGCTCGAGGTCGATCCCGGCGATCTTCTGGCTTTGCAGCTCGATCACCCGGCCGACGCCGTGCTTCGGATAGACAACATAGTCGCCGACATCAAAAGACAGCGCTTTTGCAGCCATTCTTGCGAACCTTTCTTCTATCTGTTTGTATTCTTGGCTGAGTTACGCGGCACGTTGAGAATGCAGATTTGCGAGAATGCAGATGTGCAGGTGCCAGCCACAGGCCATGCGCGAATACTCCTGAGTGACGAGGGGTGTCACTTCCCGACGGGTTTAACAGATTCGCAACAAAATTACCAGCCTAACCGGAGGTAATCTGATATTTTGCGGCATATCGCACGCCGACACACTATGGATGGCGTGTCGCGCTGGTCTGGAGAGTTCATCTGGCCCAACCGTAGCGGGCTCGCTCCGAACCCGCCCTTAGTCCTTCGCGAGCCAATAGGTCGGCATCGCGAGGGACCACATCCGCCCGCAATTGCAGGCGAATACAGTCAGTTGTGCGTAAGGCTCAGCCGCCTTCGCCCGGCTCGGGCGAGAAATATTTGTCGAACTTGCCGTCCTCACCCTTATGCTCTTCGGCATCCGCGGGGGGTTCGCGCTTGGTCGTGATATTCGGCCACTCGGCGGAATATTTGGTGTTCACCTCAAGCCACTGCTCAAGACCGCTCTCGGTATCGGGCAGGATCGCCTCAGCCGGGCATTCCGGCTCGCACACGCCGCAGTCGATGCACTCGTTGGGATTGATGACGAGCATGTTCTCGCCTTCGTAGAAGCAATCCACCGGGCATACTTCCACGCAGTCCATATATTTGCAGCGAATGCACGCGTCGGTCACGACATAGGTCATGGCTGGCTTTCCTAGCTTGGTTTTCGCTGATCGCGATATGCGCGCACCGCCACAGGGTCAACAGGCAAGGGCAAGGATTGCGCGTAGCTTAACTTTATCGGGGCATCACCGTCGTATCCGGGTCGGCACCGGGCGTAATCGCGCTGTAGCAAAGCTGGGCCTCTGGGGCCGGTCCGCGCCGCTCCGGCAGATGTTCCACGCGGATCACGCGAATGACATTGCCCTGCGGCAAGGTGAGCAGGTCACCCACACGCACCGGCGCATGCGCCCGCTCGATCCGGCGGCCATTGATGCGCACGATGCCCCGCTCCGCGAGCACCTGCGCGCTAGAACGACTGGGGGACAGGCGCACGAACCAGAGGAATTTGTCGAGGCGCAAACTCGGTCCATGACCGGTCGATGCGCCCTCATCCCGCTGCCTTGCCAGAAAGTCAGTCCTCTCGGCCGAACAGGGCGCCAAGGCCGGCCAAGGCCTTGCCCGTGGCCACGATCGGCCGCTCCCGACCACCGCCGTCACGGTCCGGTCGGGGACCACGATCCGGCCGTGGGCCGCGATCAGGACGATTGTCGCGATCCGGGCGCTTGTCCCGTTCACGCCGCAGGCCACCCTCAGCCGCCTTGCCGCGCCGATCCGGGCGGTTGCGCGGGCCATCGCCGGCCGCTTGGGACTGGCCATCCTGGTCCTGCCGCCCCTGCTGGGCCGGACGACGATTGCCGCCGCGATTGCGCGGACCCTCGAATTTCGGACGCGGCTTGGGCCGGCCACGGAACTGCCAGTTGGGCGCGCCTTCCGCCGCATCGGGCACCGGGCGGAAACCCGCCTGCCGCATCAGCTCCAGGAAGCTCGCT
The DNA here is from genome assembly GCF_025961775.1 of Sphingobium sp. B12D2B. Lineage (NCBI taxonomy): Bacteria > Pseudomonadati > Pseudomonadota > Alphaproteobacteria > Sphingomonadales > Sphingobiaceae > Sphingobium > Sphingobium sp. B12D2B. Next base: position 1,110,965 of record NZ_JAOQOH010000001.1, on the reverse strand, counting down.
TCATTGAGGCCAATGGAGACGATCGTTGGATCATCAGCGCCATAGGGCTTGCCGGCCGCAATCGCCTCATGCGCCCCGCGTGCAAGCCGTTCGGCCATATCGATGCGCAGCCAGGCCTCGCCCAGCTTGCGGAACCCGGCAATACGCGCGCCAATCTCGTCGATCGGCACGACAGGCTTGGCGACCTTGGCAGGTGCGGGCGCCTCAGCAACTGCCGGCGTTTCGGACGCGGGAGCCTCAACGGTCACCGTAGCCTCCGCGGTCACTTCGACTTCGGCCTCAACCGGTGCTGCGACGTCGCTGGCTTCCACCGGCTCGCTCGGCGCACTCGCCTTGCGTTCTTCGCCGCCACCGCTCTGCAGCAGCACCGCGCCCGGCGCGGGCAGCGCCACCAGCGGTTTGCCGGCCTTGAGCGAGAGCAGCACCATGCGCCATTGCGCCGCCGCCGGCTTCATCAGGCCGGGATGATACAAATCCATGACGCCGATCACGACCCCGGCCTTGCGCAAATGGGTGCGGTCTTCCTTGGCGACCTGCCCGAGCGCTTCATCCAGCGTGTTGCGCGGCACGATGCCGCCCGCGTCCGCCAGTTGCGCGAGCACCGCGCGCACGGTCGCGGGCAGTTCGGCCTCCGTGGAGCCGGCCTCCATCTTCAGCAGCGCCGGAAAGTGGCGCTCGAATTGATTCTTGAGCCAGAGCGCCAGCCGATCGCGCACGCCCTGCTGAATTTCCGGCACAAGGCTGGAGAGCCCCGCATCCAGCGTCATTTCAGGCGCGAGCAGACGCTGCCCTGCCTTCAATGTCGCGACCGGGTGCCCGTTCCAGATGATCTGCGCATCACCGCCGGGAGGGCTGGCGAGAGTGAACGCTTTATCGTCCACCGCCAGCAATGCCTGAGCCATCTCGTTCAAATGCGCACCCAGTCTCCGTTCGGCAGCGGCCAGCAGCAGCCGCTTCTCATTCGCTCTCGCCAGCGGATCGACGATGAAGCGGAAGCCCCGCATCGTGCCGATCCTGTGACCATCGACTGTTACATTGCCTGCGCCGTCGACGTCCACTGACAAAAACGCCTTGGCATCACCGCCCCGCCGAAGCAAGGCGGAGGCGCGCCGATCAACGAAACGCTGCCGTAACGCGCCGTGCAATGCGTCGGAAAGCCGCTCTTCCAGCACCCGTGCGCGTGCGGCCATCTCGACCGGTTGCGCCAGCCAATCGTCCCGCTGCGCGACATAGGCCCAGATTCGCACGGCGCCGATCCGCCCCGCCAGCGCGTCGACATCGCCCTGCACATTGTCCAGCCGGGCAAGTTGCGCCGCGAACCAATCCTGCGGGATATGGCCGTTGCCTTGGCTCAGCCACGTCCACAGGCGGTGGATGGTCCGCGCATGATGCTCGATGCCGAGCTTCTGGAAATCTGGCACGGAGCATGCAGCCCAGAGCCGTGCGACCTGCCCCCGGCCCCGCACCCGTGCGCGCACGTCTGGCAGGTCGGCGAGATATTGCAGCACCGCCAGGTCGATCGCTTCGGGCGCCGCGCGCAAGCCCGCGCGCTCCGGACGATCCAGCAGCGCCTCGATCAGCGTGTCGATGTCATCCATCGGCAGGTCCGCTTCCCGCCAAAAAATCTGCTCGATGGGGTCGAAGCGATGCTCCTCGATCCGCTCCACCTCCTCGGCGGAAAAAGCCGGCTCGCCATCCGCCGCGCCGACATCGCCGAATGTCCCGTCCCGCTGGTGACGCCCGGCGCGCCCGGCAATCTGCGCCATTTCAGACACGGTCAGGCGGCGTGTCCGCCGCCCGTCGAACTTGCGGAGCGACGCGAAGGCGACGTGATCGACGTTAAGATTGAGCCCCATGCCGATGGCATCGGTGGCGACCAGATAATCGACCTCTCCGGCCTCGAACATCGCGACCTGCGCATTGCGCGTCGCAGGGCTGAGCGCCCCCATCACGATCGCCGCGCCCCCGCGATGCCGGCGCAGCATTTCAGCGACGCGGTACACCTCCTCGACGGAGAAAGCGACGACGGCGCAGCGGCGCGGCAGGCGGGAGAGTTTTTGCGGCCCGCTGTAGCGCAGGGTGGAGAAGCGCGGCCGCGTCACGATTTCCGCCTTGGGCAGCAGCGTGCGCACCAAGGGCGCCATGCTCGCAGAGCCGAGCAGCATCGTCTCCTCGCGCCCACGAGCGTTCAGCATCCGGTCGGTGAAGATGTGGCCGCGCTCAGGGTCAGCGGCGAGCTGGATCTCATCCACCGCCACGAACGCGAAATCGGAGAAGGCGCCGAAGCCGCCGCGAACCGGCATCGCCTCGGCAGTCGCCAGCACATAACGGGCGCCGGGCGGCGCGATTCGCTCCTCGCCGGTCAGCAGCGCGACTTGGTCGGCGCCCTTGATTCGCACCACGCGCTCGTAAACCTCACGCGCAAGCAAACGGAGCGGAAACCCCATGAGCCCGCTCGAATGGCCGCACATCCGCTCAATCGCCAGATGGGTCTTGCCCGTGTTGGTCGGTCCCAGGACCGCCTTGAGAGCTGCAGGCTCGTAGCTCGACATGATTGGCTGACACATGGAGCGCGGCGTGCCTCACGGCAAGGCTCAATCCAGACGGCGCATGAATTAGGGATGGTTCCGCAATCAGCCGACGATTGCGCACAACTCGCCGCAAGCTATGGGCCGATATTGTGTCTTTATTTGACTTTAACCCCCTGCCTTTACAAACAAAGCACGACGTTTGGCAGTCGCGACAGCGTGGCAGAAGCCGTCAGGGGCGCATCAATTCGTGTTTCAGAAGATCGAGCTTAGCCCCACGCAGGGCGCCGGCACCGGTACGCTTTGGCTCAACAGCCCGGCGAAGGTGCTCGCACCGCTCCGTTCTGGCGACTGGCGCGAGCGGGTTCAGGACTGGGCGCATCGCGTCGATCTCGCGCCCGATCTTGGCCAGAACATCGGCAGCCGGACCTGGTGGCGCGGCTTCATTACGTGCTTTTCGCTGTGCGGCATCATGGTCATGTCCGCGCCCGGCGTCCTGACCGTCCCCGGCGCACAACCCGCTCCGCTGTCGACCGAGCAGCTGGACCAGTATCGCTCGCAGATGATCAGCGCCTCGGCGCTCGGGGGCGATACAGGCAAGCGCATGGGGCCGACCGATCTGGTCGCGCCGCTGCGCGAGACGCCCGAGCGCCCGCAGATCGAACTGGATGCCGCCGTCGGCACTGGCGACAGCTTCGCCCACACCCTCTCCCGCGCCGGCATCAGCAGCAATGACGCCAGCGCGGCGATGGCGCTGATCCGGCAGGCCGTCGATCCTGCTACGATCGCGCCCGGCACCCGCGTGCGCATCGTGCTCGGCCGGCGCGCCAATCGCAATGTCGCACGCCCGCTGGATCATCTGTCCCTCCGCGCGAAGCTCGAGCTGGCGCTGGAGATCACCCGGCAGGATGGCGCGCTGACGCTGCGCCGCATTCCCATCATCGTGGACAACACGCCGCTGCGCATTCGCGGCCAGGTGGGTGACAGCCTCTACCGCTCCGCCCGCGCAGCCGGCGCCGATCCGTCGACGATCCAGGCCTATCTCAAGGTGCTGTCGGCGCAGGTCAATGTCGGCAACGGCCTGCGGGCTGGCGATACGTTCGATATCATCGTCGCCCATCGCCGCGCCGCGACCGGTGAAAGCGAGACCGGAGAGCTGCTGTTCGCAGGGCTGCAGCGGCAGCGCGGCAAGGACATCAACCTGCTGCGCTGGACGCAGGCCGGCCGCGCGCAGTGGTTCGAGGCATCCGGCGTGGGTGAGCGGCGCGGCGTTCTCGCCCGTCCGGTAAGCGGACGGCAGAGTTCCGGCTATGGGATGCGCAGACATCCGATCCTCGGCTATAGCCGGATGCACGCCGGCCTCGACTTCGCCGCCAGCACCGGCACACCCATTTATGCGGTGAGCGACGGCCGGGTGACCTATTCCGGCTGGCACGGCGGCCACGGCAAGTACGTCAAGATCGAGCATGGTGGCAGTCTTGGGTCTGGCTACGGCCATATGAGTCGCATCGCCGTCGCCGCCGGCCAGCGCGTCAAGCGCGGGCAGGTCATCGGCTATGTCGGCTCGACGGGCCTCTCCACCGGGCCGCACCTGCACTACGAAATCTACCGCAATGGCCGCACGATCAATCCCGCGAGCGTGAAGTTCACTGAGACGGCCCAACTGGCGGGCGCCGAACTGCGCGCCTTCAAGGGCCGCCTTGCCGAACTCAAGCGCCTGCGCGCCGGCCTTCCTGAGCCTGCGAAGACGGAGCCGACGGAAATGGCAGCAAGCAATGCCTCAAGCGCTGCTGCGTCCGCTCAGTCGGCAGGCGGCGGGTCCAGCCGCACGCGATAAGAGCGTCCGCTCGGTCGGGAGCGACGCCGGTTCCCCTCGGATGCCACGCCTTCCGCGCGCCTGATGCGCCCCGCCCTGCTGCCGCGTCAAAATTTGCACGAAGCGAACGCCGAACGATATTTCGCTTGCGCAGCATTTTTCCACTCGTTACGTTATATCATATGAAAAGCAATTTCCGTCCGCGCCTCGCGCATACCGCCGCCCTCTCCGCCCTTCTCTCCAGCGCCGCGCTGTTCGCAGCCCCTGCTCTGGCGCAGCGCCAGCCGCCGCCGGATACCGGCGAAGCGCATGGCCATGACGATCGGCCGGAAAACATCGTCGTCACCGCGATCATCCCGCGCTCGCATATCGATGTGCTTGGTGGCACATCCGTCCTCACCGGCGAGGAACTGGCCCGCGACATCCGCCCGAGCCTGGGCGAAACGCTGGCCCGGCAGCCGGGCGTTTCTTCCACGTCCTTCGGCCCCGGCGCCTCCCGCCCGATCCTGCGCGGCTTCTCCGGCGACCGCATCCGCCTGCTCACCGATGGGATCGGCAGCTTCGACGCGTCCGCCACCTCGGTGGACCATGCCGTCGCAATCAATCCGCTGCTCGCCGACCGGATCGAGGTGCTGCACGGCCCTGCGGCATTGCTCTATGGCTCTTCCGCGGTCGGCGGCGTCGTCAATGTCATCGACACGCGCATTCCCACGCATCTGCCCGAAGGCGGCTTCGATCTGGCCGCCACCGGTACCTTCGGCAGCGCCGCCCGCGAGAAATCGCTCGCCGGCAAGACCGACATTGCACTAGGCGGCGGCTTCGTCTTTCATGCCGATGGCAGCTGGATCGAAACCGGCGATCTGCGCAGCGGCGGCTATGTGTTGGGCGCCGAGCCCCGCGCCGAAGCGCTGGAAAGCGACGAAGCCGACATTCGCGACCTTGCCGGGCTGCGCGGGCGCATCCCCAATTCGGCCATCGAAGGCTGGAGCTACACCGGCGGCCTCAACTACATCGATTCCGGCGGGTCCCTCGGCTTCTCGGTCGGCCGCTCGCAATTCACCTATGGCCTGCCGATCCGCTACGTGACGCACGAGGATCATGAGGACGAAGGCGCGATCGAGGGCGAAGAAGGCGAGCACGAGCACGGCGCCGAGGAAGTCAAAATCCAGATGAAGCAGACCCGTGCCGATCTGCGCGCGCAAGTAAATGTGGGTGGCGGATTGCTCGACCAGATCCGCTTGCGCGCCGGCTGGGCCGATTACGAACATGCCGAAATGTCGCTCGACGGGCAGGACATTCACACCCGCTTCTTCACGCAAGGCCTCGAAACTCGGCTCGATCTCGTGCAGGCGCGGCGTGGCGGATGGGAAGGTGCGATCGGTGGCCAGATGCTGCTGCGCAAGAGCCACATCGAAGGCGAGGAGAAGTTTCTGCCGGCGATCGACAGCGAGACCTGGGGCCTGTTCACCCTGCAGGCGCTCGATCTTGGCAAGGTGCGGCTGGAGGCCGGCGCGCGCTTCGAGCACAACCGCATCGAGGCGGCGCAGGACAGCGACCTTGGCTCGCCGGACTATCGCCGCAACTTCGACACGGTGTCGGGATCGCTCGGCGCCAGCTATGCCATCGCGACTGACTGGCGGGTCGGCGTCAACCTCTCCCGGGTCGAGCGGGCGCCCACGGCGGATGAACTCTTCGCGCGCGGCAACCATGCCGGCACGCAGGCTTTTGAGCTTGGCAATCCGAACTTCGGCACCGAGCGCGGCTGGGGCGTCGAGGGCACCCTGCACGGGCGGGGCCAGGACTTCCACCTCACCGTCTCGGGCTTCTACAACAAGTTCGACCGGTTCATTTACGATTCCATCGTCGATGACAGCGCCTGTCTGGCGGCCAGCGGCGCGACCTCGCTCGAATTCCCCTGCTTTGCCTATCTGCAATCCGGCGCGGAATATTATGGCGCGGAGATCCAGGCGGATTGGACGGCAGCGACATTCGGTCGCACCGAGCTGCGTCTGGATGGTCTGGCCGATTTCACGCGCGCAACGCTCGACAGCGGCGAGCCGGTCCCGCGCATCCCGCCGATGCGGCTGCTTGGCGGTGCCACGCTCGATGCCGGCGAATGGTCTGTGCGCGGCGAGATTGAGCATGCCTTCAAGCAGGATCGGGTAAGCGCGCGCGAGACTGTCACGCCGGCCTACACCTTCGTCAACGCCGGGCTGACCTGGAAGCCCGCCATCGCGAACCAGCAGGTTTCCTTCTCCCTGCAAGCCAATAACATCTTCGATGTCGAGGCGCGGCGCCACGCCAGCCTGCTCAAGGATTACGCCCCGCTCGCCGGGCGCGACATACGCCTCACGGTTTCCCTCGCCCTGTGAGTGCGGGGCGGGGCGCCCCTCTCCGCGCCCCGCCCTTTTTTCTCAGGCACTTGACAGCTCAGCCGCATCCGGTGTCTGGTCGCCCGCGCAATAGCCGGGGGACCATTGCCAATGAACGACCAGACCGACCGTGCATTCGGTTTTGAAGGAAGCTGGCGGGAATACGCCCCGATTGCCTTCACCAATCTGCTGCTGACCATCGTGACTCTTGGTGTCTATCGCTTCTGGGCGACGACGCGGACGCGCCGTTATCTGTGGAGCCGCACCCGTTTCATCGACGAGCGGCTGGAATGGACCGGCACCGGCGTTGAACTGCTCATCGGCTTCCTCATCGTGCTGGTGCTTTTCGGCATTCCTTTCCTGTTTCTCAACTTCGGCATGCAGGCGATGGTGTTGCGTGGACAGGCACCGCTCGCCGGCGCGCTGGGCCTCGCGTCGTTCGTGGTGATCTTCTATCTCGCCGGCGTCGCGCGCATGCGGATGCTGCGCTATCGCCTCAGCCGCACCTGGTGGCACGGCATTCGCGGCGGCAGCAATGACAAAGGTTGGGCCTATGGCTGGTCCTACGTCTGGCGCAACATCGTCGCGTGGATGGTGATCGGCCTGCTCATTCCCTGGTCGATGACCTCGCTGTGGAACGACCGCTGGAACGCGATGAGCTTTGGCCCCCATCCCTTCCGCGCGGCGGCAATGCCTGGCCAGATCTTCCGCCGATTCCTGCTGTTCTACCTGCTGCCGTTCATCATCTTTGCCGTCATGGCCGTACTCATCTTTGCAGGTGGCGGCGCTGCGATGCGTGGCGGTTTCGATCCCGAGACGCAGGCCCAACCCGGCCTCGCCTTCGTGCTCGCGATGATCCTGATGGTGCTGCTGATCTATACGATCATCGGCTTTTTTGCGCTGGCCTATTACGCCAAATTCTTCCGCGTGGCCGTGAGCAGCCTGTCACTTTCGACACTCGATTTCCACTTCTCGGCCCGCACCAAGGACTGGTTCAAGCTCATCCTCGGCGACATCGCGCTGGTGGTGCTGACGCTCGGCGTCGGCCTCGTCTTCCTCTCCTATCGGCACTGGAAGTTCTTCATCGTCCATCTCGATGCCAGCGGCGAGATCAGCCTCTCCTCTCTCACCCAGTCGAGCACGAATGCGCCGGGTCAGGGCGAGGGCCTTGCCGATGCGTTCGACATCGGCGCCATCTAGCTCCATAGCGCGCGCATGACCCAGGCCGGCCCGGACGAGACCATCTGGCATTATGATGGCACCAGCGCAACGCGCCATCATCCGGTTCTGGAATGGACAGCGGAGACGTTCACGCTCCGCTGGGGTCTGAACAAAAGCGGCCCGCACCGCTGGGGCGATCTGGTGCCGGTCGATGGCAGCGGCGGGCGCTCCATTTATGGCCTACGCGGGCAGCATGGCTGGCGGCTCGGCTTCACCGGCGCGCCACCGCAGGACTTCGCGATCTACCTGCCCCTCCCCGCACGTTATGGCCGCTGGATCGACCGGGTCGGTCTGTGGCGGGCGCTGGCGCTCTTCGCCGTGATCGCGGCGGGCGTCGTCTACGCCGTCCTCCGCGCGCCCGACTGGATCGCGCCGCATGTTCCGCTCAGCTGGGAGCAACGGCTCGGCGATGCCATGATCGGCGATTTCGGCGGTCGCCTGTGCCAGACGCCCCAAAGCCGCGCCGCGCTCGACAAGCTCCAGCGCAAGCTCGGCGAGGATGTGCCCATTCGCCGCATCGGCATTGCCAATGTGAAGATGGTCAATGCGGTCGCCCTGCCCGGCGGCCACATCCTGCTGTTCGACCAACTCATTCAGGATGCCCAGTCGCCCGATGAAGTGGCTGGCATCCTCGCCCATGAGATCGGCCATGTCCGCAACCGCGACACGATGACAGCGCTGATCCGCCAGTTTGGCCTCAGCATCGTGCTGGGCGGGTTCGGCGGTGACCTCGGCAACACCGCCAACGGCCTGCTGTCCCTGAGTTATGGTCGCGATGCCGAGCGGGCGGCGGACAGCTACTCCATCCGCGCCTTGCAGAAGGCCGACATATCGCCCCTGCCCACCGCCGCTTTCTTCAAGCGCCTCGGGGGAGGCGACGGCGAGGAGCAGATCGAGCGCGCCGCCAATCTCATGGCGTCGCACCCCATCTCTACCGAACGGCGCAAGGCGTTCGAGGCCTCGGCGCGCAAGGGCCACCGCTATGAGGCCGCACTGACCCCGGCAGAATGGCGCGCCATCGTGAATGCCTGCAAGGATGACAAGGACGTCGCACCTGCCAGCCGCTTCCCTTTCTGATAAGGGCAGGGTCATGACTGACGACACCACCAGCGCACCGCCCGCCTTCCTGCCTATCGCCGCGGGCCTGCGCCTCGCCTACCGCCACCGGCCCGGCACAGGGCCGACGATCGTCTTCCTCCCCGGCTACATGTCGGACATGATGGGCAGCAAGGCGCTTGCGCTGGATGACTGGGCCGCCGCCCAAGGCCGCGCCATGCTCCGTCTGGATTATGCCGGCTGCGGCGAAAGTGCAGGCCGGTTCGAGGACGGCACGCTCGCCAGCTGGCGCGACGATGCCCGCGTCGTGATCGATCATTGCGTCCCCGCCGGGCCGATCATCCTCGTCGGCTCATCCATGGGCGGCTGGCTGGCCCTGCTGCTCGCCCGCGATTTGGGCGCGCGCGTTACCGGCCTCGTCGGCATCGCCGCCGCGCCGGATTTTACCGATTGGGGCTTTGATGCCGCGCAAAAAGCAACCCTGCAGCGCGAGGGCAAGTTAGTCGAGCCCACCCCTTATGGCGATCAGCCCTATGTCACCACACGCGCCTTCTGGGAGTCGGGTGAGGCGCTGGGGCTGCTCGATGGAGAGATCGCGATCGATGGCCCGGTGCGGCTGCTGCAGGGCCAGGCCGATACCGACGTCCCGTGGGAGATCGCTGTGCGGATCGCCCAGCAGGTTCGTTCAGCCGATGTGCAGACGCTGCTCGTCAAGGATGGCGATCATCGCCTCTCGCGCCCGCAGGACATTGCCCTGCTGATCGCGACTGTCGCGCGCCTCGTGGAGTCCTGACCCTGCCTATGCTCGTTGCCGCCGCGCTTTCCCTCGCCCAACTCGCTCAGGCGAGCGTGCCCCAGCATGATCCCGAAATCGAGGCCCTGCTGCGGCGACGAGACGAGATGCGCCGCGCCGAGGCCGAGCAGCGAGAGCAGCGCCCCTGGATCGAGCAGGTGCCCACGGAACGCGCCGGTAATGACAGCACGGAACTGGCCGCCGTCGTCCCGCCCGCCATTGCGCCCCGCCTCGCCACCTGTCTGGAGCGCGCCAACGCAAACCCCTCCGAGGGCATTGCCGCTGCGGACGCCTGGGCAAAGGCCGATGGCGGCGCTTATGCCGCGCAGTGCCGGGGCTATGCGCTCGGGCAGGCCGGGCGCTGGAGCGACGCGGCAAAGGCTTTCGAGGATGGCGCGGCCTTCAAGGGCCTCGACGCGGTAACGCAGGCGCGATTATGGTCGCAGGCCGGCAATGCCGCGCTGATCGCGGGCGAAACGCCGCGCGCGCTGCGGGCGCTGGACGCGGCGCTCTTGCGCCCCCTGCCCAAGACGCTCGCGACCGGAGAAATCTATCTGGATCGCGCACGCGCCCGCGTGGGTGCCAACGATCTGCCCGGCGCCCGTACCGACCTCGATCAGGCGATCGTGCTGGGCGCCGCCGATCCGCTCGCATGGCTCCTCTCGGCCACGCTGGCCCGGCGCATGGACGACCTGCCCTTGGCTCGCCTGCATATCGAGGAAGCCGCCAGCCGCGCCCGCAACGATGCCGCCATTGCGCTGGAACAGGGCATCATTCTGGCGCTCTCAGGCAATGACGCCGGCGCCCGCGCTGCCTTCAGCCGCAGCAAGGAACTGGCTGCGCGCGATAGCGATATTGCCCGACAGGCCACCGATTATCTCGCCCAGCTGAACGGCGATCCGGCCCCCGCCGCTGCTACGACAGGGGCCGAAACCGGGCGATGAAGCGTGCGTGCGGCCGACCTCAATCGAGGTAGAAGTCCACCGTCGTCACGACCCGGACCTTCTTGAACGGCGTGTCGGCCGCGCCATAACCGCCGGACGTCTCGCCATCACGCGGCTCAATCGAGAAATAGCCCTGCGTCGCGCTCTTGATGCCGCCCACGCCGGTGCCGCTATCCTTGGCGAACTGTTCGGCAGAGGAGCGCGCATCCCTGGTCGCGGCGGCGACCATCTGGGGCTTGATATCGTTGAGCTTGGTGAAGCTGTAGCTCATCGCCGATCCTTCCTGCAGCGTCACGCCGCGCCGCACGAGATCGAACTGATTGGCTACCGCCTTTTGCGCCCGCTCGATGTCGGTCGTGCGCAACTGCATCCGCTGGGTGATCGTGATGTTAGGCACGCCATTGTTGATGAACTGATTGACCCCGGCACCGGTCGCGGTCAGCGCATTGTCCGGGAAGCCGAGGCTCTTGAAGTAGCCCCGCAGTTCGGCCGTATTGCCCTCGATATCGGCCCGCACGCTGGCAAGGTCGGTGCCGGTCGCGGCATAGGCGATGGTCCAGGTCGCAAGATCGGCGGTCACATTGCGCTCGGCAAGGCCCCGCACCGTCACGGATCGGTCAGCTGTGTGGGCACGCCGCAGGCCATCCCCAAGCAGGTAGCCACCGGTGATCATGCCGCCCGCAAGCACCACAGCACCTGCCAAAGCGACCCTATTCATGTCCTGCAGCCAAACCATTGTGCGCATTCCTCTCTTTTCCCGCGACCGCGAGACGCCTATTTGAGAGGTGACCAATCTCACTCTTGTGCTGAACCGTTGCTGACGCGGGACCAAAGGAAAGAGCTGCACCATGCCGAAATATCTCCACACCATGATCCGCGTGACGGACATCGACGCAACCTTGCGTTTCTTCGAGTTGCTCGGCCTCAAGGAAGTCCGTCGCTTCGATAATGACAAGGGCCGCTTCACGCTCGTCTTCGTCGCCGCACCGGGCGATGAGGATGCGCAGGTGGAACTGACCTACAACTGGCCGCCGGAAGACGGCAGCGCCGGCGAAAGCTATGGTGGCGGGCGCAATTTCGGCCACTTGGCTTACCGGGTCGAGAATATCTACGAGACCTGCCAGCGCCTCATGGACAATGGCGTGACCATCAACCGTCCGCCCCGGGACGGCCATATGGCATTCGTGCGCACGCCCGATGGCATTTCCATCGAGCTGCTGCAGGATGGCCATCTCGAGCCGGCCGAACCTTGGGCGTCGATGCCGAACACGGGTGAATGGTGAGCGCGCTCGAAATCCTTCGCGTTCCGGTTCTGTCGGACAATTATGTCTGGCTGGTTCATGACAAGCCGAGCGGGGAGACGCTGGTCGTCGACCCCTCAGTGGCCGAGCCGGTGCTGGCCGCTGCGCAGGCGCGCAGCTGGTCCATCACCCAGATCTGGAACACGCACTGGCATGGCGATCATATCGGCGGGAATGCGGGCATCGTGGCGGCGACCGGCGCCACCGTCACGGCGCCCGCCGCCGAACTCGCGAAAATCCCCAATGTCGATCTCCCGGCCCGCGAAGGCGACCGGGTACGGCTGGGCGATCACGAAGCGGTGGTGATGGAGGTGCCCGCACACACCGCCGGCCACATCGCCTATCACTTTGCCGACGACGCCATGATCTTCGTGGGGGATACGATGTTCGCCATGGGCTGCGGCCGGCTCTTCGAGGGCACGCCTGCGCAGATGTACGCCAATATGCGACGCTTCGAGGCCCTGCCCGACGACACCCAGGTCTATTGCGCGCACGAATATACGCTCTCCAACGGCAAGTTCGCCCTTCAGGCAGAACCGCAGAATGCGGCCATCGCGGATCGCCTCGCGCAGGTCGAAGCTGCCCGTGCGCGCCACGAGGCCACCGTTCCCACAACGATCGCGCTGGAACGCGCCACCAACCCCTTCATGCGCGCCCAAAGCGTGGAGGAACTGGCCGGCCGGCGCGCGGCCAAGGACAGGGGCTAGGCAATAGAGGCCACGCCGCTCCTTCCCTGCTTCCGCAACCAAGGGCCCGCACATTCGTATCCGTCATATAAGATGCGAGACAGCCGGAAATCTGCTAGTTTCGCGAGACAGACGGACGCGAGAGGAGCGGAGATGATGAACAGATTGTGTCTCTCATTGGCGGTCCTGCCGCTGGCCGCCTGCGCGACTGCGGGCCCTACTCCCGAACCAAGGCTCAGCGAACGCGAAACGCAGGAGCTGGAGCGCCTGCTGGAGGGCAAGACGGCGGGCGAGCCCGTCTCCTGCGTCACCTCGTTCGACAGCAGCCGCCTGCGGTCCATCGGCGATAACACGCTGGTCTATGTGGTCAGCAAGGATCAGCTCTATCTCAACCGCCTGCAGGGGAGCTGCACCGGCATCTCGCGCGGCGACACGCTGGTGATGAACCGCATGAGTTCATCGCAGTATTGCCGGGGCGACATCGCCCGCGTGGTGAACCTGCCCTCGGGCGCGATGACCGGCAGCTGTGCGCTGGGCGATTTCATTCCCTACCGCACGCCCGGCAAGTAACACGCCGGGCAGCCGTCACGCCTTGTAAAGCGCGTCCAGCCGCGCCTGATAGCGTGCGCGGATCACGTGGCGGCGGATTGATTGCTTGGGCGTCAGCATCTCGTTGTCGATCGTGAACGGCTCGTCCGCCAACGCAAAGCGCCGCACCTTCTCGATCACGGACAGATCGATATTGACGCGATCGACCGCGGCCCTGATCGCCCCGTGCAGCACCGGGTCCTCACGCAGCGCTGCAAGATCGGCTTGCTTGCCCTGCGCTTGTGCCCATGTCTTGAGCCAGTCCGGATCGGGCACAATCAGCGCCACGATGTGCGGGCGCCGGTCGCCATGCACCATCACCTGCCCGATTTCCGGCTGCAGGGTCAGCATGCCCTCCAGCTTTGCCGGTGCGACATTGTCGCCCTTGTCATTGACGATCAGGTCCTTCTTGCGGTCCGTGATCATCAACCGCCCGGCCTCATCGAACCGCCCGATATCGCCGGTGTGCAGCCAGCCATCCTGGATCGCCCGCGCGGTTTCCGCCGGGTTGTTCCAATAGCCCTTCATCACCAGCTCGCCGCGCACGAGGATTTCGCCATCCTCGGCAATGCGCACCTCGACATGCTTGAGCGGCGGCCCCACCGTGTCCATCCGCAGCCCTACCGAGGGGCGATTGCAGCTCACCACCGGTCCTGACTCCGTCTGGCCATAGCCTTGCAGCAAGGTGAGGCCGAACGACTGGAAAAAGGTGCCCACCTCCGGATTGAGCGGCGCACCGCCGGAAACGAGCGCCTTCATCCTGCCGCCGAACCGGGCCTGGATTTTAGGATTGATCGTCCGGTTGAGCACGGCCTCGAGTGGCTTGTCCCACAGGGGCAGCGTGCCGCTCCTTTCCGCCCGCTTGGCGCCCAGCCGCAGCGTCTGCTCCAGCAGCAGCGCGGGCACCTTGCCCTGCTTCTCCACCGCCTTTGTGACGCGGGTTTTCAGCAGCTCGAACAAGCGCGGCACGACCACCATGATGGTCGGTCGGGTTTCGGCAATATTGCTGGCCAGCTTTTCCAGGCTCTCGGCATAATAGATCTGCCCGCCCAACCCGATCGGCAGGAACTGCCCGCCCGAATGCTCATAGGCATGGCTGATCGGCAGGAACGAGAGGAACACCTCGTCGTCCCAGCCGAAATCACCGGCAATGATGTCGACACAGCCCTCCACATTGCAAAGGATCGCACCGTGATGCTGGATCACCCCGCGCGGCGCCCCGCCGGTTCCGCTGGTGTAGATCAGGCAGGCGATATCATCGCGCGTGGCCGTCTGCTCGGCGGCGCAGGCGACAGGATCGGCCGGATGCTCGGCGATGAGCGTCGCCCAGTCGCAGATCTGCACAGCCGAGTTCTGCATCGACTTGATCGGCTCGATGCTGATCGCGAATTCGATCCGCGAGCGCATAACGGCGGGCAGCAGGGCAGCGCCGATTTTCGCGGTCGAGAAGATCACCGCCCGCGCGCCGCTATTGCCGATGATGTGCTCATGATCGCGCGTGGTGTTGGTGGTGTAGGTGGGCACGGTGATGGCGCCCGCCGCCATGATCGCCAAATCGGCAATGCAGAATTCCGGTCGGTTCTCACAGACCAGCATCACCCGGTCGCCCGGCGCGACGCCCAGCGCCTTGAGCGCCTTTGCCATTGAAGCAACCCGGCGGGCGGTCTCCATCCAGCTGATCGGCTGCCATTGCTCGCCCTGCTTGGCCCACAGGAACGGCCGCTCGCCGCGCTCCATGGCGCGCGTGAAAAACATGGCGGTCAGGCTTGGAAAATATTCGAGGGCCTGCAAGCAACGCTCTCCTTGAACCGGCTGCTCCGACAGCGAGCGCCTTTACATCCCATATAGCGCGCCGTTGCGCGAGGGCCACCCTGCCCGCGCGCCCGATCGTGCATGGGCGGCAGCGCCGGCAAGATACGCACATCATCCCCTTGCTTCGGGATCGTGCGCGCCCCACTGTGCCGCGACTGCAGCGCAGCGTCATCGATTACAACCAAGCGGGCTTGCCATATGTTCCATTTCCGTGCCGCCATCGGCTTCCTTTCCGCGCTAGCCCTGACGGCCTGTGCGACGACTGCGCCGCCCCGCTCGAGCACAGCGCCGCGTCCTGCTTCGCCGGTAGCCCAGAATTTCGTCGTGGCGTCCAACCCGCTGGCAGCGGAAGCCGGCATGAAGATCCTGCGCCAGGGCGGCAGCGCTGTCGATGCGGCCATTGCCGTGCAGGCGATGCTCTCGCTTGTCGAACCCCAGAGCTCGGGCATGGGCGGCGGCGCATTCATGACCTTCTTCGATGGCGGCACAGGCAAGGTGGTCGTCTATGACGGCCGGGAAACCGCGCCCGCCGGTGCCACGCCGGACATGTTCCTCGGTGCCGATGGCAAGCCCATCCCCTTCCGCGACGCGCTGGTGAGCGGCCGGGCAACCGGCGTGCCGGGTGCGGTGCGGATGCTGGCCCTGGCTCATGACGAGCATGGCAGCCTGCCTTGGAAATCTCTCTTCGGCGATGCGGAGCGGACGGCACGCACCGGCTTCACCATCACGCCGCGCCTGGCCAAGTTCCTGGAAGGGAATTTTCCCCAGATGCAGGTGGCCGATGCGCGGCGTTATTTTTCTGCCCCGGACGGATCGATCAAGAAGGCCGGCGATCAGCTCGCCAATCCCGCTTATGCCGAATTTCTGCAACGGCTCGCTGCGCAAGGGCCATCCGCGCTCTATGCCGGCGATACCGCGCAACGGATCGTGACGCGCGTTGCCGCCGGGCCGCTAAGCAGCAGCATGACACTGGCTGATCTGGCGGCCTACCGTCCGATCAAGCGTGAGGCCGTGTGCCATCCGTACCGGGTCTATGTCGTCTGCGTACCGCCGCCGCCATCCAGCGGCGTCGCCTTCCTGCAATTGCTCTCCCTGTTGGAACGCACCGACATCGACAAGCGCGGGCCAGCCGACCCGCAGGCATGGTTCCTGTTCGCCGAGGCAAGCCGGCTGATGTACGCCGATCGCGACCGTTATGTCGGCGATCCGGCGTTCACTGCCGTTCCCGTCGCCGGGCTCCTCGATAGCGCCTATGTCGACAGCCGGGCAAAGCTGATCGGCGCTACCGCGGGACCGCCACCCTCGGCCGGCGTGCCGCCCGGCGCGCAGATCGCCGGCATCGACGACACCCATGAGCCTGGCGGCACCTCCCATTTCATCGTGGGCGACGCGCGCGGCAATGTCGTGTCGATCACGACGACCGTCGAATCCATCTTCGGCACAGGCCGCATGGTCGATGGCTTCTTTCTCAATAATCAGCTGACCGATTTTTCCTTCACGCCGCAGGATGCGGACGGAAGGCCGGCAGCCAACGCCGTCGCACCCGGCAAGCGCCCGCGCTCCTCGATGATCCCGCTGGTGATGGTTGATCGCGCGGGCCACTTCGCAGGCGCCATCGGTTCAGCTGGCGGCAACGCCATTCTCGCTTATGTCGGCAAGTCGCTGGTCGCTGCAGTGGATTGGGGTCTCCCCATGCAGGAAGCCCTCGCCCTCCCCAACCTCATCGCGCGCGGCTCTGCCTTTCAGGGTGAAGTGAGCAAGTTCTCGCCGGAGACGCTGGCAGGCCTGAAGGCCCGCGGCATCGACCTGCGACCCGGACAAGGCGAAGACAGCGGTGTTCACGCCGTCATCATCCGCAATGGCGTGGTTGACGGCGGCTATGACCCACGCAGAGAGGGCCGCGTTCTCGTTGAGGCCGCGATCCCGCAAGTTGACCGGTAAAGTTAATCCGTCAGACAAAAGAACGGGCCGCGCTCAGCGCGACCCGTCCCATCCAATCTATCCTGATCAGCGTGTGATGTAGGACTGGCGGAACAGCTCTACGGCTCTTTCCTTATTCGCCTCACTCAAAGGCTGACCCACATAATCCCGCTGGCCCCAGCTCCCCCATTGGCTGCCGCCTCCATAATCCGCGAACATCACCATGAGGTCTCCGACCTCGTCACGCCATTTGGTGAGATAGGTCGTGTAGAGCTTGGTCATGCGCGCGTCCCGTTGCAGGGCGATCATTTTGTCCAGCGGCGCCGATCCCAGCACGTGCTGGCCCGCCTCATAAGTGATCGTTCGCAAACCGAATTTGGTAGCAACGTCCTTGACCTTCTTGGATTCGGCGATGCGGTCGTTCACATCATTGGCCAGACCGGCAAAGGCAGCATCGACACCTGCCGAGGTATCAAGCGCATTCGCAGACAGGTTCGCTGCAAAATAAGGCGCGATGGCAACAGCATCCACCTTCTTTGCAGTGTCGCCGAAACTTAGAACAAAGTCCGCATTCCAGGCGCCCGTCTGAACTGCCGCAACACGAACGATCCGTTGCATCTGGCCGGCAAAAACGGAGGACCAGATGTCCATCACTTGTCCAGTCTTCTGCGAATAACGAGACAGCATCGCCATATGGTCGTTCGAGGAGAGACCGGCCGCCTTACCTTCTTTCAAAGCCTGCGTCGTCACGGGATAAACGTAATTCCAGACCTCGTTGGATACCTCAACATAGGCTTTGAGAGACGGGTCCAACCGTGTGCGCACGAGTTCCGCGAACTTGCGCACATACTCGTCGTCGGCATTCCAGGGAACGCAGAACCAAGGATCGGCCTTTAATTCATTGGCCAACTGGATCATATATTCCAGCGCCACGCCGTCCGGACCGGCAACGATTTCGTCGCCCTGCTTTGCTCGGGTCTCCCAACGCACGGGAAGATTGCCCTCGACGCCCCCGTAGGACCATTTCATGAACCGCAGGACGCCGTAGCGCTTCACCTCGGCAAGATAAGTCGGGTCGAACGTCGCATTCGGATCGGCGTCGACTTCACGACAGTCTGCGTTCCGAACAGGATCCGACGGGCTTGTACTTGCGATACGAAGCCAGGCTGAAGCTCCGCCCTGAGGCACGAATGTGAATGTCAAAGTTTTTCCCGATACTCGGGAATTCTTTGCAGGCGTACCGCCGACACCGACGCTTCCCGTACCCTGCCACCGACAGATGATATCGACACTCTCACCCCACAGGCTGCGCGTAGGCAGAGCCATTTGGCGAATGCCCGATTCACCCGGTCGCAGATCGATGAGCCGTTTGTTGGCGTCCAGACGGTCCTCGGGCATGTCAGACCATCCGCCCTGCGCATTGCTGAGACGCCAACCGCTTAGAAGGTTCAGGAAAGACCTGTTTCCCATCCATGTGGTGGGAGCGGTCAGGTTCAATCCGAGCTTCATGGCCGGCACGCCAGTCGCTGCCGACCCGCTTCCAACAGTGGTCGCGGAACCCGGTGTGGAAATCGTCGTCGTGGAAGAGCCCGACGGCTTGGTACCCGAGGACGTCGACGGGAGTGACGCAAGGGTCAGAACCGAGAGAACATCGGCCCATTTCACCAGATTGAGGCCTTTCAGCTTGATTGACGCCGTATAGAGAAGAAACGCGCTGGCCGTGCTAGCAGCCACTGCCGCCGTGCCCATCATCACTGTCGAACTCAGTGCCATCGCACCGATCAACCTGAGTTTCGTCTTACGCACCCGGTTCATACGCTTCAATTTCCTGCCAACCCCGTAGGGATTCATTGCGTCCCGAAGCGAACCTAGGAGAGAGCCAAAAAGCTTCGATTGCCAAGTGTGGTTAATTTCGCCTTAGGCAATCAGACGCATGCGAATGGACACCACCGCACGCACCCGATTTCTGACGTTCTAGAACTCCCCAAATCGCTTATGAAACTGCCGCGACAAACACTGGCGTACAACCCCGAAAGCTGCCGCCGGTGGCGAAAATGCGACTGAATTCACTTGCGCTACCGGAGTGGCCCGTAGGAGAACACGTAGACCAGAAAACCCGTGGATAGGGCCAAAACGACCAATAGGAATGCCGCAGCTCCTAAGCAACTCAGCCACGAGATCGACCGCCGTCCATCTTCTGGAGGGTTGTTCATCTGCTATCTCCATCCAGTTTGGGCTGATTCACTTTAATCTTCGAATTCATCACGGCACACAACGCTCCAGCGATCAGCCACGTCACGGGTCCTAGAGAAGAGTTAGGGATCAAATCCAGTAGGTTGAACATATGTACAGCAGCGAGTGTAAGTGTAGCTGTGGGTGTCTTGAACCGGCGAAACCGCAAAATCCGCCAGAATGGGTAGGTGAGCAAACCGAAAAAGAAGAAATAGCCGACCCAGCCCAGCATGCCGATCACAATGATCCAAGTGCCATCTGTGACAGAAATATCCACCGTCCCACCCCAGTGCGTGACCACAATCACGCGGTTCCGGCCGAAAGTCCCCCAGCCAAAGAGCGGCTTTTGCTGCGCCCTAGTGAGCAGAATCTCTTCATTGCGTAAACGGAAGTCGAGAGACTCTGCGCGATCGGGGCTGACCGAGCGAATCGTTTGCACGACGTCCTGCAAGGGAATAAGGCCGCTGCCGCGCAGGGCGGGATAAGTCACGACCATCAGGGCCAGTCCGGCCATGATCGTGAGGTATAGGCGGGGGCGCAGGAACAGCAGTAACGGCGCCAGGAGCAGAACGAGCAGCATCGCACCGAGTGACTTGTTCAGAACGAGGACGACGGCAAGGAAGACCACGATCAAGCTCATCGGCAGGCCGAAGAGGGCGACTCGCATCTTCCCCAGTCCGATCGCCGCGAGAAGTGCCATCGCCAGGAAAGCTGAAACCAGCAAACCGTGCCCAAGGAACACCATCGAGCGAAAGCCACCGAACCGCATCTGTTGCAGGAAATATTCGGCGTCTTCGATGCCATAGACCCATCGCTGCAAAAACGGACTGAGCCTGACTTCGAGCATGATGGGGATAGAATAGGCCAGCGCGCCGATCACCAGCGCAAGCAGGAT
This sequence comes from Sphingobium sp. B12D2B, assembly GCF_025961775.1. Taxonomy (NCBI): domain Bacteria; kingdom Pseudomonadati; phylum Pseudomonadota; class Alphaproteobacteria; order Sphingomonadales; family Sphingobiaceae; genus Sphingobium; species Sphingobium sp. B12D2B. The sequence goes on along the minus strand of NZ_JAOQOH010000001.1, from coordinate 1,090,801 downwards.
CTGCCGATGGCCACGCTCATTACCGAGCAGACCGGCGCCGAGCACGAAGGGCGCCAGCGTGATCACGTGGCCGACCGACATGGACAGGCCTTCTCTGAAACCGAGTGCCGGGAAGGCCATGCTCCCGATCATGTAAAAATCGCGGTTGGTCAGAGCCGTGGCAAAGGGCGTGAGAACAAAGCCCAACATCAGCAGGTTCAGCGCCTTGCTGCGCGGCCACTTGAACTCACCCCGCCGCGAGGTGGCTAGCGCGAGCACGAAAGCTGCGAGGCTTGGGATGGTGGACTTGTCGAAGGCCGGGATGCCCGGAAGGTCGAACGCAACCCCGCGCGGCAGCAGCAGATAGCCCGCGAGCAACGTCCAGATCGTTGCCCGTCCGGCCGACATGGTCATGTAAAGGACCAGAGCCACCAACGGCCAGAGGATGAGAACGCCCTGTGCGATCAACGCCTGCATCGCTTCACCCCCTCCGCGCGATGCAGTTGAGCCCACTCATCAGCGCGCCGCCCATGGCAGCCCGCTCGAACGACCCTTCAGCCTGGCGGACAGCCTCAGTAGGCATGCTTGTCCCAGATCAGGCGCACGACAGTCTCGAGGATGATCCGCAGATCAAGCAAGGGCGACCAGTTCTCGATATAATAGATGTCATATTCGACACGTTTCTTGGCTCTCTCGATCGTATCGATCTCCCCGCGCAAGCCCCTAACCTGCGCGAGGCCGGTGATCCCGGGCTTCACGCGATGCCGCGCAGCATATCCCCGAACCGCGTCGTGATAATAGGCATCGCCGACGCGCATCGCCAAGGCGTGGGGCCGCGGCCCCACGAGAGACATCTCACCCCTGAGCACATTCCATAACTGCGGCAGCTCGTCGATGCTGGTGCGACGAATGATGCGCCCCACCCGGGTGATCCGCGGATCGCCCTTGCGCGTCCGTTCGCCGCCGCTGACATCCTGACGATCGGTATACATCGACCGGAACTTGAGAACCTCGATTTCCAGATTGTTGAAGCCGAGGCGCTTCTGGCGGAACAGGATCGGCCCCTTGCTCTCCAGCCGGATGGCGAGCGCGGTGAGGATGAGCAGCGGCGCCAGAACGATCACGCCGATGAGCGCAAGAAGGCGATCCTGGATCTCCTTCAGAACACCGTCGAAGTCTCGCATCGGCAGTTGCCACACGCTGAGCACCGGCAGGGAGCCGATATAATTGACGCTGTACCGATCCCGCAGCACCAGGAACTCGCGCGGCATGATGCAAATGTCGATCGCGCCGGCACTGAGCTGCTCGATGATCTGGTTGAGGCGCTCCTGTCGCACCAGCGGTAGCGCCACGATCACCTGGTCCAGCATCCCCTGCTGCGCGAGGCCCAGCATCTCGTCAAACCCGCCGAGATACGGAAACCGCCCGATCATACCCGTCTCGACCCGAGAGCGCCGGTCGTCCGCAAAACCAACGATGTTGATATGGGGCAGCCGCTCGATCTCCAGCAGTTCCAGCAGCCGGCTCGTCACCTCCCGGTCCGCGCCATAGATCGCCACGCGCTGTCCGATAATCTTGTGCTTCATCGCCACGCGAACGAGCTGCCGGAACAGCAGGCGCGAAAACACCAGAAAGATAAGGCAGACCAGCGAGAATACGAGCGCGAAGCGGAGCGACAGATCGCCGCCTTTGCCAAACTGGACGAGGATGAATCCGGTCAGCGTCAAAGCCACGAGGAAGTCGAGGAATGTGCTGCCGCCAAGATCATCGCCCTGCCCCCGGAAGCCGGAATAGGCGTCCCGGGAAATCCGGATCAGGAAAAAGTTGATCGCCATGACGACCACGACGGTCGAATGCAGGCGCGCGTCCAGATAGTAGCCTAGGAAACTGCGGTAAAAGGCGACCGTGATCAGATAGGACAGCAAGAAGCACAGGCTATCATTGATGATACCGCCCGAGCGCAGCACGTTGGAGGTGAAGCGGACATATTTGTTACGCGCAGGACGCTGAAAGCTGATCATGGTTCGCCGAATTACAAAACGGTGTCAAAAGCGACCAAACAGGCCGCGATCGGCCGGTTTGCCTGGGGGATCATCCACGAGATAGGCTGTCCGGGCATTGTCCAATCCATTCTGAGCCACGCTCGCGCAGGTCCCATCTTGTATGGCCGCGCATTGCGCCACGAGCAGGCTCCACGCCTTTTCCGACGACGGCAAAGCCCGGGCAAAATTGCGCGCGACCGACATACTCCGCGCCCTATCCCCCGAGTCATGAAGATATTGCATATAAGATTGCACCAGAGGAAAATTCTGGGGAATCTGCTTCAAGCCCTCTTCGTAGATCTGGCGGGCACGCCAGTTCTCGCCGCGTGCCCGATAAAGCTGCGCCACGGCCTGATAGGCGTCGGGATTGCGCGGATCGTTCGCCAGCGCCAGCTGCGCCGCTTCCAGCGCAGCGCGTGCGTCGCCTCTTTTCGCGGCATAGTGCGCGCGCAACAGCAGCGCGTCGACATTCTCGGGATCCTGCTTGAGCAGCGATTCGACCTGCCCCTCGACTCCCTGATCCTTACCGGTTTCCATGAGCAGCCGCAGCTTGAGCGGTGCGATCAACTCCTTGGCGCGCCCATCCGGCACGGAATTCAAAAGCAGATTGGCCGTCTCGCGATTTCCGCGCGCGAGCAGATAGCGCGAAACCGTCAGGACGGCGAGCGGGTCACGCCAATCCGTCGGCCCGCGCGCGACGTCGGGCGATAGCGGCGTGGGGTCGAACTCCCACCAGATGCGGGTGAGAACCTCATAATCGGACGGCTCTCGCAAACCCTCGCGGAGCAGCGCCAGGCTGGCCTCGCGGGCCTGCGGCAGCCGGCCCATCTTGTAGAGCAGGTTGATGCGGTCCAGCTTCATGGCCGTCCCGGCATTCCCGGTGGCGACCAGCCGGCCCAGCGCCTCAGCCATCGGCTCGGGCTTGCCCAGATAGCGGTACAGATTGACCTTATTGGTCAACAGCGCCGAGGAATCGCCGGAGACACGCAACGCGTTGTCGATCAGGGCGATGGCCTCTTCCGCCTGCCCGCGCCGCGCCAGCACTCGCGCCTTCACGATAACACCGGCTTCGTCCGTCGCCGAGCGCGCCAGAATCCGGTCCGCATAGGACATCGCATCGTCCAGCTGCTCGCGGGCCAGGGCGATCATGCCTTTCGTCTGCAGCGCGGGCATGGCATCGGGTTCCAGTGTCAACAATCGGTCCGCTGCCGCTTCGGCATCCGCAATCTGCCCCAGCTGAACACCGAGATTCGCCACATAAGCCAGGGCCAGGCGGTTGGTGGCATCGAACTCCAGCGCTCTTTGGAACGCCCGATAGGCCCCCGCAGGATCGCCCGACTGCAAGGCAATCATGCCTGCCAATTGCTGGAAATTGGGCCCATCTTCCCGCAGACGGATCGCCTCGCCAATCGCCCGCTGGGCACCGGCGAGGTCGCCCGCCTGCAGCAGTGCTTCGGCCGCCTGTGCCCGCTCGGCGGCCTGCTCGCTCGGGCTCTTGCAGCCGCCCAAGGCCGCGAGGATAAGCAAAGCTGCCAAAGCGTTCGACGATGGGCCTCTGCCCGAGGCCTTCGACATTCTACCGCCGAACCGGGCGGCGCTGCCATGAGCGAAAGTCAGCCTGCCAAACCCAGTCATATCGCCCTGTCGTGAATATCGCCCAACCCGCGTCGCGTTACAGGGCTTAACCCCAGCAAGCAACGAAAGTAACCATTGCCCCCACATCATTAACCCAGCTTTTACGTAGTGACGGCATAGGGTTTTGGTATATGAAGCCTGCATTCCCGGCCAAGTAGAAGGATCCTCAACCGTGCGGTTTCCCGTAATTTCATGGTCCATGGCGGGCCTTCTTACCGCCGTCGCAACGCTGCCAGCGATGGCGCAGCAGAACGCCGCTGCGGCAGGCGGTGCATCCAATCAGGTCGCCCGGCCCTATACAATTAACCCCGGCGACCAGATCGAGGTTTATGTGTGGGGCGAGGAGCGTCTGCAGCGCTCGATCCGCGTGCTGCCGGATGGCAGCTTCTCCTTCCCGCTGGTCGGCCGCATCGTCGCGCAGGGCATGCTGCCCGAGCAGGTCCAGACTGCGATCTCGAACGGACTCGCCAGCCAATATCGCGGCGAGCCCCCGCAGGTGACCGTCTCGGTCGAAACGCCCTCGGGCTTCACCTTCTCGGTGGTGGGCCGGGTCCGCGGCCCCAGCTCGTTCACCCCGGGTCGCTATGTGAACCTAGTCGAGGCCATCGCCATGGCCGGTGGACCGGACGAGTTCGCCAATCTCGATAACGTCACCATCATCCGCAAGAACGGCAATGAGCTGTCCGCGCTGCGCTTCCGGCTCGGCGGCGCGATGAAGGGCAATCTTTCCGAAGAGGCCGCCCGCGCCATTCCCCAGATCCAGACCGGCGACACGGTGATCGTTCCATGAATAAGACGAAGCTGATCGGCTCGGCAGCCATCGCCGCCCTCATGCTCGGCAGCGCCGCGCAGGCTGACACCCGCATTGGCGCAGATCTCGGCGTCACCGGCGGTGTCGCCAGCAATCCCTATGGCACGGTGGGCGGCGATAGCGCCGCTGCCACGCTGGCCGGCAGCTTCGCTCCCACCGTCACGATCAATTCGCCGACGGGCACGACCCAGTTGCGCGGATCAGTGACGCATACGGAATATTCGCGGCTCTACGACGGCACCACCGATTACGGCCTTTCCGGCAACATCAGCCGCCAGATCAGCCCGTTGACCTCGCTGACTGCAGGTCTTTCCTACTCCAGCTATGTGCGCAACGGCCTGTACCCGGTCTACGATCCGATCGTGGGCGGGCCGGTCGATCCTGGCGCCCCGATCATCGTCGATCCGAGCGGCAGCGTGAACTATCGCCAGCGGTCCGACGTGTTCTCCGGCCAGCTTGGCTTCGGCTTCACCCTCTCGCCCCGCGACACGCTCAACGTGTCGGCAAACGGCACGCGCGTGCGGTTCCCGGACAATATGGGCCTTTCCAAGGAATATGACACGTACGGCGGCGGCCTGACCTATATGCGCGCAATCGGCGCAAACACCTCTGTGGGCGTGGGCTTCAATGCAGCTCGCAGCGATTATCTCGATCCCGCCTTCGGCAAGACGACCCAATATACGCCGACCGCACAGCTCAACACGCGGCTGGCGCCCCGGCTGAGCCTGAAACTCGCGGCGGGCTTGACCTTCAGCGAGACGCAATTCCCCGCCGTGTCGATCAACAACACGTCCTTCTACGCCTCGGCCGATCTGTGCCGTGAAGGGGATCGCACGAGTTTCTGCCTCACGGGCTCGCACGGGGTTTCCCCTTCGTCGATCGCCGGCTCCTCGCGAGTCACGGCCATCGGCGCGCTGTATAATTACAAGATCGATCAGCGTAGCAGCTTCAACGCCAGCGCCTCTTATTCCCGGTCGAGCAGCCTTGTGGGAACCGGCGGCAATGATAGCGATTATGCGCGGGCGAGCGTCGGTTACGAGCGTTTGCTGCGTCCTCGGCTGTCTGCTGTCATTTCGGTAACCTATAGTGACACATATAGCTCGCTCGTCTCACGCAACGCAAACATCCACGGACTCGTTGGATTGCGGTACAGGCTCGGTCAGAACTGATGAACAACGTCCACGCCAATTACGACACGGCTGAGGAGTCCGGCGGGGCGTCGTTCCTGCCGCATATCCCGACCATTCTGATGCAGCGCAAATGGCTGGTCATCGTGCCGGCCCTCCTGCTGCTCCTGGCCGGCATCGCTACGGCGTTCCTTCTGCCGGTGCAGTACCAGTCCAAGGCGGTTCTGCTGGTCGAGGCCTCGCTTCTTCCCGAGGATGTGGCTGGCGATCCCCGCAGCGCCGACGGCACGAGCGTCGTCGACCAGCGCATGGCGCGCATTCGCCAGCAGGTCCTCAGTCGTCCGCAGCTGGTGGAACTCATCCAGAGGAACGGGCTGTACCAGACTGAGTTGCGGACCCAGTCGCTCTCCGAAGTCATCACCACGATGCGCGAAGCGATTGCTATCGAGCCGGTCACAGCGGACATTCAGGCCGCCAATGGCGGGCGCCGCAGCACCATCGCCTTCTCGATGAGCTTCAACTATTCCGACCCGGTGAAGGCGCAGGCCGTCGCGCAGGCGCTGACCGACCAGGTGCTGCAGCTGGACGCCAGCACCTCGGCCGCGCAGTCGGTGAACACCATTCAGTTCCTCACCGACCAGCAAGCCGATCTGCAAACGCAGATCGCCGCGCTGGACAAGCAGATCGCCGACATCCAGCTGAAGAACGGCCTGACGCTGGCCAGCAGCACCATGGCGACGACCGGCGGCGGCACCATCGGCATAGACAGCCGCATCGCCGCGCTCCAGTCCGCTAATGCGCAATTGCAGGCGCAGCGTGAACTCACGCAGAGCGCGGCCGACCGCGATCCAGTGATCGCCGAAGCGGAAGCCGCTGTGGCCACCGCCCGGGCGCGTTACACCGAGCAGCATCCGGACGTGGTTCTGGCCAAGCAGCGGCTCGCCGAGGCGCGGGAGCTGGCGAAATCCAATCAGTCGCGCATTCCTACTTCCGCTATTTCCGCGCAGATCGCCGCCAATAATCGCGAGATTTCCCGCCTTGAAACGGCGCGTGCCGCCGAAGAAGGCCGCAGCGCCTCCATTCTGAGCGCCCAGATCCGCGCGCCGGTGGTGCAGCAGGAACTGGCGCAGCTGCAGCAGCGCATGACGGGCCTCAACGAGCAATATCAGAAGGTCTCCAACCAGCTGATGAACGCCAAGGCGGGCAAGCGTGCCGAGGACGAGCAGCAGGGCGAGCGTCTTTCCGTGATCGACCCGCCGGTGGTGCCGGACGATCCCTATTCGCCCAATCGCCCGAAGATCATCCTGCTCGGCGCCTTCGCAGGCCTGGGTCTCGGCTTTGGCCTGATCTTCCTGATCGAAATGCTCACGCGGCCGATCCGTGGCGCTGACGCCGTCCTGCAAGCGACCGGTGCGTTGCCGCTGGTGGTCATTCCCACGATCATGTCGCGGGCCGAGCAGCAGCAGCGCGGTTTGAAGCGCCTGTGGCCCTTTGGCGGGCGCAAGGGCCGCACGAAGCCCGATGACGATGATGACGACGACTGATCCGCGCGCACTGTATCCAAGGAGTTTGAGCATTGTCTGATCAGCTTGCGCCATCGGCCCTGCAGGGCGCGCCTTTCCGCATTCCCGCGCCCAATGAGACGGCGCTGTTTACACCCGACCCGAAGCTTCTCGAAGCCCAACATGTCGTGGCGTTCAGCAACCGGCACCTCGCCTCCCGTCCGTTCAGCCTGCTGCGTTCGCAGGTGGTCAAGCGGATGGCAGCCGGCGGCCACCGGATCATTGGGGTCACTTCCCCGGCGCCCGGTGCCGGCAAGTCGTTCCTGACCGCCAATCTCGCCGCCACGCTCAGCCGCCTGCCCGGCAAGCAGGTCCTGGTGTTCGACCTCGACATTCGCCGGGCCTCGCTCGCGCAGAATTTCGGTCTGGTCGGCGAAGTCGGCCTGGAGCGCTTCCTCGCCGGTGAAACGGACGATCTGCGCAAGATCGGCCGCCATGTCGAAGGCACCAACCTGACGCTCTATCCCTGCTATTCGAACGATCTCGACAGTATGCCGCTGCTCGCCGGCGACCGCTTCGACCGGTTCGTCAAAGCCCTGCGCACGCTGGATGACGATACGATCATCCTCTTCGACATGCCACCCGTCTTCGCCAATGACGACGCCATGGTGATCGCCGGCCATGTCGATGCCTATCTGATGGTGATCGAACAGGGCCGGACCAACCAGAAGCAGGTCACCGATTCGATCCGCCTGCTCGACCCCGCCGAATGCCTCGGTTCCGTCCTCAACCGCTACGATGGCGGCGTGACCGACCCCTATGGCTATTCCTACGGCGGTTACGGCAAATATACGGATTACTTCAGCAAGGAAGACTGAACGGCGAGGCAGGTTCACGCATCCCGCGCTGCCTGACTGGTCGCACTGGAAGGACTGTCCTCGCTAAAGGGGCTAGAGTGCCCCCAGTTCCCCACCGTCACCCCGGGCTTGACCCGGGGTCCAGCTTCCTAATGCTCAATTACATTCCGGCGCTCGAATGCACGGTTTGGTTGAAACTCCCTCCCCCGCAAGAAGCCTAGCGGGGCCCGGGTCAAGCCCGGGGTGACGAGGGTGGCGGGCCGGCTCGTCGGACGTCAGACCGATGTCATGAGTTCGATCAAAAGCCGCGACGGCGCTGCATTCCAAACCCTCTCCCCCTGAGGGAGAGGGATGCGCAGACTTGGCAGCGTGCTGCCTGGTCGAAGTGGGAGAGGGGTCAGCGACCCGAAGGATCGCGCGGACCAGAGATCCGCCTCCACCATCACTGGCCAGCGGCGGCCTTCTCAAGCAACGGCCGCCACCACTGCTCATTCTTCAGATACCAGTCCAGCGTCTGCGCGAAGCCTTCACTGAAGGTGCGGCGTGGCGCGTAGCCCAGTTCCGAGCGCGCCTTGGTTTCGTCGATCGCGTAGCGCCGGTCGTGCCCGGCGCGATCGGTGACGAAGGTCTTCAGCGTGTCCGATGCCTGCCCCCGCGCGGCGGGCGCATCGGGGAAGCGCTGGGCAAGTTGCGGATCGGCGGCGAAGGCGCGATCGACCGTCGCGCAAATCTCCTCGATAACGGTGAGATTGGGCAATTCCTGGCCGCCGCCGATATTGTAAGTCTCGCCCGGTCGCCCGACCTGCAGAACCTTCTCGATGCCGTGGCAATGGTCCTCGACATGCAGCCAGTCGCGCACATTCATGCCGTCGCCGTAGATCGGAAGATTACGACCATAGAGGCAGTTGAGCAGGAACAGCGGGATCAGTTTCTCGGGAAACTGATAAGGGCCATAATTGTTCGAGCAATTGCTCGTCGTGACCTCAAGGCCATAAGTGTGGTGATACGCGCGCACCAGATGATCCGAACCCGCCTTGCTGGCCGAATAGGGCGAGTTGGGCGCATAAGCGGTGGTCTCGCTGAACGCCGGATCGTTCGGCCCGAGCGAGCCATACACCTCGTCGGTCGAGACATGATGGAAGCGGTGCGGACGGCCCGTGCCGGTATCAAGCCACAGCTTGCGCGCAGCCTTGAGCAGGCTGTGCGTGCCGATGACATTGGTTGTCACGAAGGCGTCCGGCCCTGTGATCGAGCGATCGACATGGCTCTCGGCAGCGAAGTGGACGATGGTGTCGATCTGCTTGCGGGCCAGCAGATCCTCGACCAGCGGCGTATCGCAGATATCGCCCACCACCAGTTCGACATCGCTCAGGCCATCGAGATTGGCTGGATTGCCCGCATAAGTGAGCGCATCCAGAACCGTGACAACGTCGCTGGCATGATGGGCGCGCCAATAATGCACGAAGTTCGCGCCGATGAAGCCGGCACCGCCGGTGACGAGCAGATTAGCCATTCGCCTTGATCACTCCGAGCATGTCACGAAGATGGGCGCGCCAGTGCGGCGCGGGTGCGCCGATGTGCGCAACGGTGCTGCTCTTGTCCAGAACCGAATAAGAGGGTCTTCGCGCCGGCGTGGGATAGTCGCTGGTGCTGATCGGCAAGACCGGCACCGTCCGGCTCAGCAGGCCAAGCGCGACGGCCTCCTCCTGAATCGCCACGGCAAAATCATACCAGCTCGCCGCCCCGCTGTCGGTCCAGTGATGGAGGCCGCTCGCGCCGGCAGCATGCAGGCGCCAAAGAGCAACGGCCAGTCCGGCAGCATAAGTTGGCGTGCCGATCTGGTCGGCGACCACGCGAACCTCGTCCCGCTCCGCCATCAGGCGCAGCATCGTCCGCACGAAATTATGACCGGTGTCGCCATAGACCCAGGCCGTCCGCACGATGAGGGCTTGCGGAGACGCCGCAAGCACGGCCTCCTCCCCCGCCCGTTTGCTCGCGCCATAGACACCCAGCGGTGCAACGGGGCTGTCCGGCCGATAGGGCGTGCCAGACGTGCCGTCGAACACGAAATCGGTCGAGACATGCACAAGGGTCCCGCCGTTTGACGCTGCCGCACGGGCCAGATGCCCCGGCCCGTCGGCATTGATGCGCCATGCCAGGTCACGGTCGCTCTCTGCCTTGTCCACGGCGGTATAGGCGGCCGCATTGAGGATGAGCGCGGGTTGTACCTCGGCGACGCAGGCAGAAACGGCCGCCGCGTCCCCGATATCGAGCGCGGCCCGATCCAGCGCGACGATATCCGCATCCTTAGGCGCGCATCGCTGCAGCGCCTGGCCGAGCTGACCGCCGGCCCCTGTGATGATGACCTTCACGGAAAGGTCACCGCATCCGCCAGCGGCTTGCCGGCCATGTCCTTGACCGAAAGCTGCGGCACGATGTCCCCCAATGGCCAGTCGATGCCGAGCGCCGGATCGTTCCAGAGCAGACTGTGCTCATGGCTGGGATCGTAAAAGCCGCGGCATTTGTAGAGAAAGTCCGTGCCATCCTCCAGGCAGAGGAACCCGTGCGCCATGCCTTCGGGCACCCAGAGCATCCGCTTGTTGGCCGCGCTCAGTTCGACGCCCACCGATTTGCCGAAGGTGGGCGAGGACCGGCGCATATCCACAGCGACATCGAAGACCGCGCCCGCCGTGACCCGCACCAGCTTCCCTTGCGGGCCAGGCTGCTGATAGTGCAGCCCGCGCAGGACCCCGCGCGAGGAGCGGCTGTGATTGTCCTGCACGAAGTCGATCTCGAGCCCGGCATCCTTGAACGCCCGCGCGTTCCAGCTTTCCAGAAAGAAGCCGCGCTCGTCGCCGAAAACCTTCGGCTCGATGATGAAGACGCCATCAATGGCCGTTTCAATGAGGTTCATCAGGCTTTGCCGTCCAGCAGCTTGAGGAGATACTCGCCATAGCCGGACTTGCGCAGCGGCTCGGCGATCTCAAGCAGTTGCGCATCATCGATAAAGCCCATGCGCCAGCACAGTTCTTCCGGGCAGCAGATTTTAAGGCCCTGACGCTCCTCGGTAATCCGCACATAATTAGCCGCGTCGATCAGCGAGCCATGCGTGCCGGTGTCGAGCCAGGCATAGCCGCGCCCCATCAGCTCGACATTCAGCTCGCCGGCTTCCAGATAGACGCGATTAAGATCGGTGATCTCCAGCTCGCCCCGGGCTGAAGGCGCCAGCCCGGCCGCGCGCTCCACCGCCTTCCCGTCGTAGAAATAAAGACCGGTCACGGCATAATTGGATTTGGGCTGCGCGGGCTTTTCCTCGATCGTCTGCGCCTTCCCGTCGGCATCGAAGGAGACGACGCCATAGGCTGTGGGGTCGCTGACATTATAGCCGAACACCGTCGCGCCCTGATCGCGCGCATTGGCGGCCTGCAATAGCTCGGTGAGCCCGTGGCCATAGAAGATGTTGTCGCCGAGGATCAGCGCGGAGGGGTCCGTGCCGATGAAATCCGCACCGATATGATAAGCCTGCGCCAGACCACGGGGCTCCGGCTGCACGGCATAATGCAGGTCGAGACCCAGTGCGCTCCCGTCGCCCAGCAAGGCCTGGAATGCCGCCTGATCATGCGGCGTGGTGATGATCATGATCTCCCGGATGCCCGCCATGATCAGCACCGAGAGCGGATAATAGATCATCGGCTTGTCGTAGACCGGCATGAGCTGCTTGGAGACGGCCTTGGTCAGCGGATAAAGCCTCGTCCCCGATCCGCCTGCCAGAATGATTCCCTTACGCAATAGCAACACTCCATGCCTGTGCCCGGACGGGCGCTCCGAGGTAACGCATCACTTCTACAATGCAAGGCGACCATTTTCGGCCGGTCCCGAGCCTGAACCATTTTGGCATGGGGGGATTATGCAGCCATAGGACGAAAAGATCGTGAATCGCTTTGCGTTTTCATTTCAGAAAAATTAGCGGTTTCGAACCGATCGATCCTGCGATCAAAATTGTGCCGCCTGACGGGAGAAGACTGCATGGAAACAGTTTATGACTGGCTCTCTCTGGCGATATTTGCTGGCATCATCGTGCTGTTCCTCCAGCGTTCCTCGATGGAAAATCCACCAGACCGGATGATCGACTATCTGCCGCCGGCGCTTGGCTGCGCCATTGCCAACCAGGCCGGCAATTATGCGATCGAGCATGACAGCATGGTCATGCATGCCGCCGGGATTTTGCTGCTCGTCGGCGTGGTGGCCTATGTTTGGCTGGTGTTGAAGCCCAGTTTTAAATAGGCCTTGCGCCTGTTGGCGGCGTCGGGCTGCCGGCGCATCCACCGTGATTACGGCAAAAAGGGCGTGTTCCTGTGAGAATTACAATGATCGGCTCGGGGTATGTGGGCCTCGTCTCTGGCGCGTGCTTCGCGGATTTCGGCCATGACGTCATCTGTTTCGACAAGGACGAGGCGAAGATCACCGCCCTCCACGAAGGCCGCATTCCCATCTTCGAGCCCGGCCTCGATCATCTCGTCGCCAGCAATGTCGCGGCCGGCCGGCTGTCCTTTACGACGCAAGCGGCAGACGCCCTCGCCGACCCCGACGCGATCTTCATCGCCGTTGGCACACCCTCGCGGCGCGGCGACGGCCATGCGGACCTGAGCTATGTGTACGGCGCGGCCGCGGAAATCGCGCCGTTCCTCAAGCGCTTCACCGTGGTGGTCGACAAGTCCACCGTGCCTGTCGGCACCGGCGACGAGGTCGAGCGGATCATCCGGGAGACCAACCCCGACGCCGATTTTGCCGTAATCTCCAACCCGGAGTTCCTGCGCGAAGGCGCGGCAATCGATGACTTCAAGCGCCCCGACCGCGTCGTGATCGGCGGCGATGATCGCCGCGCCCTGGACGTGATGCGGCAGATCTATCGCCCCCTCGTCATCGGCCGCTCGCCGGTGATCGAGATGAGCCGGCGCGGTGCCGAGCTGACCAAATATGCCGGCAACGCCTTTCTTGCGACCAAGATCACCTTCATCAACGAGATCGCCGACCTGTGCGAGAAGGTGGGCGCGGACGTGCATGAGGTCGCGCGGGGCATTGGCCTGGACAATCGGATCGGCGCCAAGTTCCTGCACCCCGGCCCCGGCTTTGGCGGCTCCTGCTTCCCCAAGGACACCCTCGCCCTGTTGAAGACCGCGCAGGATTATGAAGCGCCGCAGCGGATCGTCGAAACGGTCGTCGCCGTGAACGATTCGCGCAAGCGCGCCATGGGGCGCAAGGTCATTCAAGCGATGGGCGGGGAAGTGCGTGGCAAGACGATCGCCGTGCTCGGTCTCACCTTCAAGCAGAATACGGACGACATGCGCGATTCGCCCGCCATCGCGATCATCGAGACGCTGCAGGACGCGGGCGCCGAGATCCACGCCCATGATCCCGAGGGCATGGAGCAGGCCAAGCTGGTGCTGCGCGACGTCACCTATTTCGGCAATGCCTATGACACGATGGCCGGCGCCGATGCGCTGGTGTTCATCACTGAGTGGGACGCCTTCCGCGCGCTCGATCTCGCACGCATCAAGTCGCTGCTGAAGACACCGGTGATGATCGATCTGCGCAACCTGTACCCGCGCGATCTGGTCGAGGACGCCGGCTTCTCCTACACGGCCGTCGGTCGGTAATTCGGCGGAACCGAGTTTCGCACCGACCGTTCTGACCTCGGCCTGGATGGATGCCACCACAAAGCGGGGCTCTTCATCCGGCCTTTGGGGCGGCCAATCGAACAATATGCGGTATCTTTACCTTAATGCTCGATAGGCACGTCCACGACTGACAGAGCAATCAGGGGGTTCATTTGACGATACGCAAAGCTGTCTTCCCGGTCGCCGGGCTCGGCACCCGCTTCCTGCCCGCCACCAAGGCGGTGCCGAAGGAAATGCTTCCCGTCGTCGATCGCCCGCTGATCCAATATGCCGTCGATGAAGCGCTGGAAGCCGGCATCGAGACGATGATATTCGTCACCGGGCGCGGCAAGGGCGCCATCGAGGACCATTTCGATATCGCCTTCGAGCTGGAGCGGACGCAGGCCGACCGCGGCAAGAGCGTCGCGGCGCTGGAAGGCACGCGCCTGACGCCCGGCAATGCGATCTTCGTCCGGCAGCAGGAACCCCGTGGCCTTGGCCATGCGATCTGGTGCGCGCGCGACATCATCGGCGATGAACCCTTTGCCATCATCCTGCCGGACGAGCTTCTTGTCGGCCGTCAGAAGGGATGTCTGGCCCAAATGATCGAGCAATATGAGAAAGTCGGCGGCAATCTGGTCTGCGCATTGGAAGTCCCGATGGACGAGACGCCCAGCTATGGCGTGATTGATCCGGGCGCCCGCGACGGCGTGCTGACCGAGGTCCGGGGCCTGGTCGAGAAGCCGGCGCTGGGCACGGCGCCCTCCAACCTGATGCTGCCCGGCCGCTATATTCTGCAAGCCGAGGTCATGGCCCTGCTGGCGACGCAAGAGGCTGGGGCGGGCGGCGAAGTGCAGCTCACCGATTCCATGGCGAAGCTGATCGGCCAGCAGCCCTTCCACGGCGTGACCTTCGATGGCGAGCGCTTCGACTGCGGCTCGAAGCTCGGCTTTGCCCAGGCCAATTTCGCGCTCGCCTGCCGCGACGATGCCATGGGCGGCGATCTCAAGAGCTGGGCTCGCGATTTCCTCGCCTGAGAGGCGCCGACTCCGACGCCACGACCCTGGGCTTGCGCAGCAGCGCCAGACGCAAGCGCCATCTCCAATATCCATCGGCACATAAAAAAGGGCGGATCCTGCGATCCGCCCTTTTTCTTATCTCGTCGGGTCTATCGACCCGGGCAGGAACCCTCAGTGCTTCTTGTTCGCCCAGATGTTCTGGTACGACATGTAAGCCAGCACCGTCGCGAACAGCAGGAAGATCACCACGGCGATGCCGGTGCTCTTGCGCGCTTCCATCTTCGGCTCGGCCGTCCACATCAGGAAGGCAGCGACGTCCGTGGCCATCTGGTCGACGGTCGGCTTGGGCTGACCCTCGCCATAGGTCACCTGACCCTCGGCCGTCAGCGGCGGCGCCATCGCGAGATTGAGGTTCGCGAAGTACGGGTTGTAGTGCAGCCCTTCCGGCGTCTTCGCGTCGGGGAACTTGCGCAGCAGTTCGGCCGGCTGCTCACGATAACCGGTCAGCAGCGCATGAACATAGTTCGCACCGTCATGACGGGCCTTGGCGATCAGCGAAAGATCCGGCGGAATGGCGTTGTTGTTGGCGGCAGCGGCAGCCACGCTGTTCGGGTAGACCAGCGGGAACTTGTCCGCCGGCACGCCCGGACGCGTGCTGGGTTCACCCGTGCTGGGGTCGATCGACGGCACCTGACGGGCTGCGGCGATCGCCTTGATCTCGGCTTCATTATAGCCAAGGTCGGCGAGGCTGCGGAACGCCACCTGATGGATCGAGTGACAGGCCGAGCAGACTTCCGTGTAGACCTGGAAGCCGCGCTGCAACTGCGCGCGATCGAATTTGCCGAACGGCCCTTCAAAGCTGAAGCCAGCCTTTTCGGGGTGGAGGTGGAACTCCTTCTCAGCCGTGGGCTGCGGCGGCTCGCTCACATAAGCGACCCCACCCCAGATGAAGCTGAGCAGCAGCATGCCGGAGAAAAACAGGCCGACAAGGAAGGCCAGGACACGAACCATTGACGGACCCCTTAATTAAGCTGCGCCGGTGGGCTGGGTATCGCTGCCCATGCCCGGAGGTGCAGACTGTTCTCCCTCGAACTTGCCCTTGGCCAGCACCGCTTCGGTAATCGAACCGGGGAGCGGCAGCGGCCGCTCGATGGACGCAATGATCGGCAAGATGATCAGGAAGTGCGCGAAATAATAAGCCGAAGCGATCTGGCTGATCATGACATAGGGCTCTTCCGCCGGTGCGCCGCCGCAATAGCCGAGCACGAGCACGTCCAGAATGAGCAGCCACCAGAACTTCTTGAACAGCGGGCGGTAGTTGCCCGAGCGGACCGGCGAGGTGTCGATCCACGGCAGGAAGAACAGCAGCAGAATGGACGAGAACATCGCCATCACGCCGAGGAGCTTCGCGGGAACCAGCACGATACCGGTGAACGGGATCACCAGATCCATCGTGAAGGCGCGCAGAATGGCGTAGAACGGCCAGAAGTACCATTCAGGCACGATGTGCGCCGGCGTCGAAAGCGGGTTGGCCTGGATATAGTTATCCGGGTGGCCCATCGAATTCGGCGCGAAGAACAGGACCAGTGCGAAGAGGATGAGGAACACGCCGAGGCCGAAACCGTCCTTCGCCGTATAATAGGGATGGAACGGCACCGTATCCTGCGGCCCCTTCACTTCCACGCCGGTCGGGTTGGACGAGCCGGGAATGTGCAGCGCCCAGATGTGCAGGATGATGACACCCGCAATCACGAACGGCAGCAGATAGTGGAGCGAGAAGAATCGGTTTAGCGCGGCATTGCCAGGCGCGAAGCCGCCGAGCAGCCAGGTCTGGATCGGCTCACCCACCACCGGAATGGCGGCGAAGAGGCCGGTGATCACCTGCGCGCCCCAGAAGCTCATCTGACCCCAGGGGAGCACATAGCCCATGAACGCCGTCGCCATCATCAGCAGGAAGATGACCACACCGAGCAGCCACACCATTTCGCGCGGCGCCTTGTACGATCCGTAATAGAGGCCGCGGAAAATGTGGAGATAGACGACGATGAAGAAGAAGCTCGCGCCGTTGGCGTGCGCATAACGCAGCAGCCAGCCCGAGTTCACATCGCGCATGATGTGCTCGACGCTATCGAACGCCACGCCGGCATTCGCCGCATAGTGCATGGCGAGGATGATGCCGGTGATCAGCTGGATCGTCAGCGCGACGCCCGCGAGGACACCGAAGTTCCAGAAATAGTTGAGGTTGCGCGGCACTTCGTAGCCGCCGCCGACGGCGTTGTAGACGAAGCGCGGGAGCGGCAAGCGCTCATCCACCCACTTCATCACGGGATGCTTCGGCGTGTAATGCTCAGCCCAGGGAAAGCTCATTATCTTTATCCTCAGCCTACGAGAATGGCGGTGTCGGAGGTGTACTTATACTGCGGAACCACGAGGTTCTTCGGCGCAGGCCCCTTGCGGATGCGCGCGGCAGTATCATAGCTCGAACCGTGGCACGGGCAGAAATAACCGCCGAACTCGCCCCGGTTCTCACCCTCGCCGGCACCGAGCGGCACGCAACCCAGATGGGTGCACACGCCCATGGTGATCAGCCACTGCTTCTTGCCGTCGACCGTGCGCTCTTCCAGCGTCTGGGGATCGCGCAGGGTGGAGACGTTGACGGCGTCCGCCTCGGCAATTTCCTTGTCCGTCAGATGCCGCACGAACAGCGGCTGCGAGCGGAACACCGTCTTGATCGCCTGGCCGGCCTGGATCGCCGACAGATCGACTTCCGTCGTCGCCTGCGCCAGCACGTCCGCACTCGGACTCATCTGGGTAATCAGCGGATACAGAACGGCGAGACCGCCAACACCAGCGAAACTCACGGCTGCGATGTTGATGAAGTCGCGACGACGCACGCCTTCGCCATCGTCCATGACAGCTTCCGTCCCTTGCACTTCAGTGGCCATGCTTTGTCATTGCCTCCCTTTGTCCACGATCGCCCGAGAGCGTCGTGCACGCCGAAATCTCGATTCGGGCGCCAGTCGATCGCGCGGTCGAACCGAAAGGCTTCCTTATTGGCCGGAAGTCCGCTCGTCCGCCGAATGATACGACACACCGCACGCCAGGATGGTCCCGGCGCGTTCGGGCGCCTGATAGCGCCCTTGATTGCGATTTGCCAACCTTCAATTTCGTGGCCCGCCCGCCTTTTTCCAGCCGGGCGCAAGAGGGGTGGGATTGCGCAAGGGCCGTGGCTAGGAGGTAAGGATGCGCATCGCCCTCTATCAGCCCGATATCGCCGGCAACGTCGGCACCATCCTGCGACTGGCCGCCTGCTGGCAAATCCCCGTCGACATCATTCTCCCCTGCGGCTTTCCGGTGTCCGACGCGCAGCTGCGCCGGGCGTCCATGGATTATGGCGCGCAGGCCGATGTGATGCGGCATGTGGACTTTGAGAGCTTCATCGCCGAGCGACTGAAGGACGGCGCGCGTCTGGTGGCGCTGACCAGCGTTGGCAGCGTGCCCCTGCCTCAGGCCAGCTTCCAGCGCGACGACATCCTCTTGCTCGGCCGCGAGAGCGCGGGCCTGCCCGAAGATATCCACACGCGGGCGGCCCTGCGCGTGCGGATTCCCATGGCGCCCGGCTTTCGCTCCTTGAACGTCGCGGTAGCAACTGGCATCGCGCTTGGCGAAGCTCTCAGACAGACCGGACTTTTACCCGCATGACTTCCACCGCACCCAACAGCCTCGACGATCAACAGCTGGCCGCCCGCGCCTGGTTCGAAAGCCTGCGGGACCGGATCTGCGCCGCGTTCGAAGCCATCGAGCGGGAAGCGGGCAGCGATGCGGCGTTCGATTATCTGTCCTGGTGGCGCGAGGGTGACGGCCAGCCCTCCGGCCCCATTGAACAGGGCGGTGGCGGCGGCGGCGTGCGCGGGGTGATGAAGGGCAAGGTGTTCGAGAAGGTCGGGGTGAACGTCTCGACGGTCGGCGGCGCCTTCTCGCCCGAATTCGCCCGCACGATCCACGGCGCAGGCGAGGAGCAGCCCGGCTTTTTTGCCACCGGTATCAGCCTCGTGGCGCATATGGCCAATCCGCATGTGCCGGCCGTACACATGAACACGCGCATGCTGGTGACGACCAAGCGCTGGTTCGGCGGCGGCGCGGACCTCAATCCGCCCATCGTCTATGAGGAAGACACGGCGGACTTCCATGACACGCTGCGCCGCGCCTGCGATGCGCATGACGAGAGCTACTATCCGCGCTTCAGCAAATGGGCGGAAGAGTATTTCTACATTCCCCACCGCCAGGTTCACCGCGGCGTGGGTGGGATTTTCTACGACCATCTCGAAGGGCCGTTCGAGGAGAGCTTCGCCTTTACCCAAGCGGTGGGCGAGGCGTTTCTGGAGGCCTTTCCGCGAATCGTGCGTCGCCGCATGGGATTGCCATGGACAGCGGAGCAGGAAGCGCAGTTGCTCGAATGGCGCGGCCGCTATGTCGAGTTCAACCTCGTGCATGATCGCGGCACGCTGTTCGGCCTCAAGACCGGCGGCAATATCGACGCAATCCTGATGAGCCTGCCGCCGCGCGTCACCTGGAGCTGAACGGCGCTCCGGCTGCCGGCGCACCCGCCGTCGCCCGGTAGAGCGCGGCGCAGATCAGCACGACGAGCACCGTACGGGCGGTTTCCACCAGCGCCGAGACCATCGCGATCAGCAGGTCGGCGATGTCGGCCGGCAGCAGCAGTTCGGCGACCACCCCCACAACGGAGGTGAGCACAACCCCCAGCATGATCATCATGATGAAAATAAGGCCGAGCACGCCGAAGACCCGCCAGCCATTTCCCCGAGTCAGCGCGGCACTGCGCTGGAGGATAGTGAGCGGGTTGCGCTGCGACTCCGCCGCGGAGACCGGCGCAATCAAGGCCAGCCGGCCAATCAGATAGCAGCCGGGCAGAATGAAGAGCATGAAGCCGCCCATGGCGCCCAGTCCCTGCAGCAGATTCGCAAGGAAGAAACCGGGCAGGACCGGAAGAGCCATGACCAGAGCCTCCCGCACCGTCGGTCGCTCGCCACGCAGCAGCAGCGCGTGCATCGCCAGCACGGCGAAGGACGAGATGGCAGCGAAGGCCAGCAGTACCGGCCAGTTCAGCTCGGCATATTGGGTCAGCCGCGCCAGCATCATGTCGTTGGTGGCGTTCTCGGCGAGCGGCTCGGGCTGCTTGACGAGCTGCTCGGCCACCAGAGCGGGCAGGAACATGAACATGCCGGCCACGGCGCCCAGAATGTCACGGTTTGCCGCGCCCATCTGCTTGGCGTCGTCCCATATCGCTGCCAGATCGATCCTGCTCAACCGCTTGTGCTCCCGTTTGCGCGCTCGATAGGCAATATCTCCCCCGCGCGCCATAGGCGAGCCATGCCTTGCCAAATTTGGTCGCAGATCGCATCTCGGGCGAGATGACCGCACCTGCCCTCCCCGAACAGGATTTCCTGGCCAGCCCTGAGTGGCGGATCGAGCCGGGATTGCTCGATTATGAAAGCGCGCTGGCCGATATGGATGCGCGCGTCGCGGCGATTGCCGCCGGCGAGGCGCGCGAGCGCATCTGGCTTGTCGAGCATCCTCCGCTCTACACTGCGGGCACCAGCGCGCTCTCGACCGATCTTCTGGCACCAGTTTTTCCCGTCCATGTCACCGGACGTGGCGGGCAATATACCTATCACGGCCCCGGCCAGCGCGTCGTCTACCTCAATCTCGATCTGGGCCGACGCGGACGCGATGTGCGGCGCTTCGTCCGCGCGCTGGAGCAGTGGATGGTCGCCGCGCTGGCCGATCTCGGTGTCGAGGCGTGGACCGTGGATGGCCGCGTCGGCGTCTGGACGCAGGGGCCGCACGGGGCGGAGGCCAAGATCGGTGCCATTGGCGTGCGGGTGCGCAAATGGGTGACGTTGCACGGCCTCTCCATGAATGTCGCGCCGGACCTGGGCCATTATGGCGGCATCGTGCCCTGCGGCATCAGCGATCTGGGTGTCACCAGCCTCGCCGATCTGGGACGCCCGGCCGACATGCACCGCCTCGATGCCATTCTCCAATCGCATCTGCCAGCCATGCTGGCAGCGCTCGAGTCCGACGGCGGGTGAACGGCCGCAGCCATGGGGTGGTCGGGTTCCACGGCCCCTTGAGCCCTGCGGCATCCCTCTTTAAGACCGGCTCTTCGTGCTGCCGAGGGGGCCTCGACCGATCGGGAAATCGGCCACGACCAAGAAGACCAGAAAGGATGCCGCTGATGCGCAAGACCCACGTTCCCCTTCTTCTGCTTGCGGCCATGGGCGGTCTCGCGCTCGCGGGCTGCGACGGCGCGCAGGATGCGCCGGGCAACACGGTCGAAATGCGCGACATGAATGTGCTGGAAGGCACGGTGAACGATTCCATGACCGACCTCGATGCCGTGAAGGCCGATGGCCTTGGCGCGGTCGGCAATGCCGGCAGCGTCAGCCGCAAGCAGACGAGCGAGCCCGCCGCCAATGCCAGTTCCGAAGACACCGAGACGGTCGCCTCGGAATAACTCTACTTCAGCCCGAGCAGCTTGTGGGTCTGGAGGGACAGGCGCCAGCGGCTGTCTGACAGGACCAGCGCGATGGCGGCCTCCCGGTTTGCGGCATTCGCCTCCGGGGTGCCGCTGTCCATCGGCTGCACGAGAAACTGGCCGAAGTCCCAATCCAGCAGCTCGGCCGGGTCGATTCCAGGCTGTGGCCAGACCAGCTTGAGCTCATCGCCCCGACGCTGCGTCACGCTACTGCCGGCCTTGGGGCTGATGCAGAGCCAGTCGACGCCCGGCGTCGCCGCCAGCGTGCCGTTGCTCTCCACCGCGATTTCAAAGCCGGCGGCATGGAGCGCGTCGATCAGCGCGGGATCAAGCTGCAGCATCGGCTCGCCACCGGTGATGACCACGAACCGCTGGCCGGCCTCATCACCCCAGAGATCGGCCACGACCTGCGCGAGCGTCGACGCCTCGCCGAAGCGACCGCCATTCTCCCCGTCCGTCCCCACGAAATCCGTGTCGCAAAACTGGCAGATCGCGCTCGCCCGATCCTGCTCCCGCCCGGACCAGAGGTTGCAGCCGGCCAAGCGCAGGAACACCGCCCGGCGACCGGCCTGCATCCCTTCCCCCTGCAAGGTGAGGAACATCTCCTTGACGGCGTAGCTCATCGGCGCGGCTCAGGGATGCGTCGCGTAACGCGTCGGATCGGGCAGGCCGGCTTCCTGATACCCCTTCGCGCGCAAACGGCAGCTATCGCACAGGCCGCAATGCAGGCCTTCGGGCGTCGGATCGTAGCAGGACCAGCTCATGCCGGCATCCAGCCCCAACCGCGCCGCCTCGGCGGCAATCTGCGCCTTGCTCATATATTGGAGCGGGGTTGCGATCTGCACCGGCGCGCCTTCCACGCCCTGCTTGGTGGCCAGCGATGCCATATGCTGAAACGCGGCGATGAACTCCGGGCGGCAGTCCGGATAGCCCGAATAATCCAGCGCGTTCACCCCGATGTAGATGCGCTCTGCCCCCACCACCTCGGCCAGTCCAAGCGTGAGCGAGAGGAAGATCGTGTTGCGCGCCGGCACATAGGTGATCGGAATGCCCTCGCCCACGCCCTCCTTGGGCACGTCGATGTCAGCGGTCAGCGCCGATCCACCGAACAGCGAGAGGTCGAGCGGCAGCACGACATGGCGCTCCACCTCCAGCGCGGCCGCCACCCGCTTGGCGGCCTCCAGCTCGACGCGGTGGCGCTGCTGATAATCGATGGTGAGCGCCGCCAGACGAAACCCCGCCTCGCGCGCCAGTCCGCCGGCGACCATCGAGTCGAGTCCGCCGGAAAGAAGGACAACCGCCACGGGGGCGTGCGATGCAGACGATATCGGTGACATGATGCCTCGCGCTAGCGCAAATCCCCTGCCCCTGTCACGGGATGAGATGAATTCGGGTTTCGCGAGCGGGCGCTCGGGCGGGAGAACGCCGTTGCGGCAGTGCTAGCCCCTCCTCTTTAGAGAAGGGGTTGGGGTGGTGCTGCAACTTCGAAGTTACTCACTGGCTAAGCGATGCTGGCGCATCGCCACCACCCCCCGGCCCCTCCTCTGAGCAGGGGAGATATGTCTTCAGCTTCAGCGCCTCGCAGCACCGGGGCGGCAGGCCCCCACCCGTCGGGCTTCCATCTCATGCGCGAAAGGCAGTCCATCGGACACGCCCTGCGACGAAATCTGCACGAGCCGCGAGGTCTCGATCCGCAGGTCGGTGCGACCACGGCCCCCCTCGCCACAGTCATAGGACGCTGCAACCGCACGCGGCGACTGGCGAATCAGGTAACGCTCGCACTGCCGATAGGGGTGCTTGGGCTGAAGCAGCTGGCTGCCATCGCTGATGCAAATCCGGCGCGCGGCCTGATTGCTGCCCCGCTCCAGCAGCTCCCACTCGCCCGATTCGACCGAGTCCAGCCCGCCGGCCTGCGGCGCCTGCGCCATGGACATGGGCGCCAGCAAGCTGCCCAGCGCGAGCCCGATCGCCAGCGTCGCTGCCTTGAATGCCATGTCGCTTCAGCCACTTCTTCGTTTGCAGGCGGCAACGGCCGACGAGGCCGGATACCGCAATATTTCAACGATGGAAATGCACGGCTTGTCGCAGATTGTCAAATCTGCCGGCGGGCGTGCGCCTCAGTGCGGGGCCTGCAACTCGGCCAAGGTGATATCGAAAATCCGCGAACAGAAAGCGCA
Organism: Sphingobium sp. B12D2B; assembly: GCF_025961775.1. Classification (NCBI taxonomy): domain Bacteria; kingdom Pseudomonadati; phylum Pseudomonadota; class Alphaproteobacteria; order Sphingomonadales; family Sphingobiaceae; genus Sphingobium; species Sphingobium sp. B12D2B. The sequence continues at coordinate 1,067,436 of NZ_JAOQOH010000001.1, read as the reverse complement.
GTCGACCGCGATCACCCCGCGCTCGTCGGCCATGGAGGTGCGCTCGGCGGGGTCGAACCGGCCCAGCACGCCGCGAATCCGCTCCGGGTCGCACCGGCAGCCCTTGCGCAAATCAGCGCTGGAGAGCGCGCGAATCTCGTCTTCCTCATGGAACAGGCGCCAGGCGATATCCTCCAGCCCCAGCGCCGGATCGGTCAGTTCTTCCTCGGACAGGGTGTTGCCGAGGATCATGACATGCTCCCAATCGGGATGATCGTGTCGCACATGCAGCCGCTCCCGCCCCACCTCGCCTTCGGGCAGATGCTGCAGGAGCATGCCGCCGCCGATGCAGCCCTCCTCCGCATCGTGCCGAACCGCGATTTTCACGATGCTCGGGATTTGTTCGGACTGGGCGAAATAATGCTCCGCCGCCGCGCCGAGGCCGGTGCCCTCGAGCGGGACGATGCCCTGATAGCGCTCGCCCGTGACCGCCTGATCGAAGGTGATCGCCAGATAGCCCTTGCCGAACAGACCGAAGAGCGTGGGATTTTCGCCGAGCTCGGCGAGGCGCTGCTCATCGAACTGCGCATAACCGCGCACCGCGCCGCCCATATAATCGGCGACCAGCAGCGACACCGCCCCCTGCTCGGTCTGCGCCTGCAGGGTGAGCTGGCCCTCATCATCCTTGAGCATAGCGCCGAGCAAAGCGGCCAACACAAGGGCCTCTGCCACCAGCTTCTCGATGACGGGCGGATAGCGATGGGCGGCGAGCACCGCATTGAGCGCAGGGCCAAGGCGCACGAGCCGGCCCCGGACATTGCGGGCAGGCAGGGCGAAACCGAGGACGCGGTCCTCTGTGCGGGCAGGATCGAATTCTGACATGGCGCCTAGATAGGCACTCCCCTCACGAAAGTCTAAGGGGGCGAGAGTCTAAGGCGCCGCCTGCGAGGAAGCGGGCGAATGAGGCCGCGCCTCCAGCCGGGCCCGCAACCAGCGCCGCAATGGTGTCTCGAACAGGCGGAAGGAGAGCACCGCGATGATGACCACGCTGGTCATAAACATCAGAAAGAAGGCCGGCTCGCGCGCCAGCTGATGGTCAGTCGCCAGACCCGGCACAGCGAGCAGCAGCACCAGCTGGACGGGAAAGTGCCACAGATAAATGCCGTAGCTGGCATCTCCCAGCCAGCGCGTCCGCTGCAACAGGGTCGCCCGCAGGCAGGGCTCCAGCAGGGCGGCCAGCAGCACGATCGCCATGCTGAACAGCGGAACAGAGAGATAGCGCCGGATGTCGAGACTGTCGTCCCAGCTCGTCCATCCCCCTGCCCCCAGCAGCAGAACGACCAGCACGGAGAGCCAGATGGTGCGATTGGCGTGAACAGCAAACAGCGCCGCGCCGCCGAAGAAACCTGCCGCGCACATGAGGAGGATGTAGCCCTCGAACATGAAACAACCGGCGATGGCCGCTGCGGCCAGCAGGGCGGGTCCAAGCACGCCCGCGCGAAACAGCACAGGCAGGCTCAGCCAGAACAGCGCGTAAACAAGAATCTCGATGGACACCGACCAGATCGGCGCGTTGAAACTGTAGACCACCGTCGGCCACCAGTTGGAGGCAAGACCAAGATGCAGCAGAAAATTGCCCAGCGTATTGTGCTGGTAAACGAGGAATGCGCCGAATTTCGCCTGCGCGATTCCCTGCAAGCCCGCCACGATCAGCAGCGTCAGCACGTGAAGCGGATAGAGGCGCGCGAGCCGGTTCACGACAAAGTCGCGCGTGCTGCTTTTCCGGCCATGATAGACATGGGCGAAGACGAAGCCGGATATCACCCAGAAGAGCTGCACGGCATATTTGCCATGCTCATAGAGCCAGCTGGCCTGCTCGAAAAAAGGCTGCTGCGGGCGGAAGCCGGCCATCGCCCGCTCGGCGCCCGGCGGGTAGAAGAAATGCTGATAGTGCCAGAAGATGATGACCAGCGCGGCCACGCCCCGCATCGCATCGATCAGCAGAAAATGCCCCGACGTCCGCTCGGGCGGCGTGAACAGCGTGGCTATCCGCCGTGCCCCGGCGCCGATCATGTGCGGGTTGTGCTGGAGCGCGCGTTGGGCGCCCCGGCATATCCTGTGTGACTCCGGCACGGCGCCGGATGTCCTATGCCTCGTTTAAGACCGATCAACATTCAGATGATGGCGAGTCGAAAAAGGTGGTTTTTCGCGACCCGGAGCGCAGCGTACTTCAGGTACGTGAGCACCGGAAGCACGAAAAACCGCCATTTGCAGGCCGCCAGCGCTGAATCGCGGCTGGTCCTAGCCAATCAGGCCTGCCGCCCAGAGCAGCACCGACTTCTGGGCATGGAGCCGGTTCTCGGCCTCATCCCAGATTAGCGACTGCGGACCATCGATCACCTCTTCCAGCACCTCTTCCCCGCGATGGGCGGGCAGGCAGTGCAGGAACTTGGCATCGGGCTTGGCACGGGCCATCAGTGCGGGCGTCACCTGATAGGGCATCATCGCGCGCAGCTTGGCGTCGCCGCCGGCCTGACCCATGGAAATCCATGTGTCGGTCACAACGACATCCGCGCCGCTGGCCGCCTCCACCGCATCGCGCGTGAGCGTGATCGTAGCCCCCCCAGCCCGCGCCGCTTCGGCAAAGCGCGGATCGGGATCGAACCCTTCCGGCACGCCGATGCGCACGTCGAACTTGAACAGCCCGGCCGCCTCGATGATCGAGTGCAGCACATTATTGCCATCGCCCAGCCAGGCCCACTGGCTACCCGGCAAGGCAAGGCCATGCTCGATGACCGTCAGCAGATCGGCCATGATCTGGCAGGGATGCGAGAGGTCGGTCAGGCCGTTGATCACCGGAACGGTCGCATGATGCGCCATTTCCTCGATCTTAGCGTGATCGTCGGTGCGAATCATGATCAGATCGACCATGCGGCTGAGCACGCGGGCGGTATCCGCCACCGTCTCGCCACGACCGAGCTGGGTCGTGCCGCTGTCCAGGATCAGCGACGAACCGCCGAGTTGGCGGATCGCCATATCGAAGCTGACACGCGTACGCGTCGAGTTCTTCTCGAAGATCATGGCGAGCGTGTGGCCCGCCAGCGGCGCGTCCTTGTCGACAGCGCCCTTGGGCATGCCCGCGCGCGCTGCCTTGCGGTCCATCGCATCGTTGAGAATGGCCGCGAGCGCGTCGCCGCCTGCATCCGTGAGATTGCGGAAATGCCGGATCATGATGCGTTCGCCTCTGCCTTGATGCTGGCGGCGCCTGCCGAAAGCTTGGCGATCGCTTCGTCGATATGACTCTGCTCGATCACCAGCGGCGGCAGGATGCGCACGACATTCTCGCCGGCCGAGACGGTCAGCAGGCCGTGATTGTCGCGCAGATGCGCCACGAAGTTGCGCGCCTCCACCTGCGGCTTCAGCTTCACGCCGAGCATGAGGCCGAGGCCACGCACTTCCTCGAAGACATCGTCATGATTGGGGATGAGCTGCTCCAGCGCGCCGCGGAGCCGCTCGCCGGTTGCCGCGACCTGCTCCAGGAAGCCCGGCTCCAGCAGCACGTCGAGCACCGCCATGCCCGCCGCCATCGCCAGCGGATTGCCGCCATAGGTACTGCCATGGGTGCCGAACACCATGCCCTTAGCGGCTTCTTCCGTCGCAAGGCAGGCGCCGAGCGGGAAGCCGCCGCCAATACCCTTGGCCACGGCCATCACGTCGGGCTTCACGCCATAATGCTCATGCGCGAAGAACTTGCCGGTGCGGCCATAGCCACACTGCACTTCATCGAGCACCAGCAGCAGCCCGTGCTTGTCCGCCGCCTCGCGCAGGCCCTTGATGAAGTCGGGCTTGCCGGCGGTCAGACCGCCCTCGCCCTGCACCGTCTCCACGAGGAAGCCGGCGGTCTCATCGTCGATCTTGGAGAGCGCCGTCTCCAGATCGTTGAACGCGACATAATCGAAGCCCGGCAGAAGCGGCTCGAACCCGTCGCGCATCTTGGGCTGGTCGGTGGCGCTGATCGTGCCCAAAGTCCGCCCGTGAAAGGCGTTCTTGAACGTGATCAGCTTGTGCCGCTGCGGGTTGCCATTGGCGAAGTGATAGCGCCGCGCGGTCTTGATCGCGCATTCCACCGCTTCCGCGCCGCTGTTCGTGAAGAACACCGTATCGGCAAAGCTGTTCTCGACAATGCGCTGCGCAAACGCCTCGCCCTGCGGCGAGCCGTAGAGGTTGGAGACGTGCATGAGCGTCGCGGCCTGTTCGGCAATCGCTTTCACGAGGTGCGGATGGCCATGGCCCAGCGCGTTGACCGCGATGCCGCTCGCAAAATCCAGATAACGCTCGCCGCGCTCGCCGATCAGATAGCAGCCCTCGCCTCGCACCGGACGCACATCGCACCGGGGATAAACGGGCATGAGCGGGGTGATAGACATAAGACTACTCTTCCTTCCTCGCACGGCTTTTCAAACAGAAAAAGGCGGCCCGTGCGAGGCCGCCATCGTCAGGGGGTGGCTATAGCTGTGTGCGCACTGGTTGGCAAGAAAAGCGCCTAGCGGACCTTCACCACCGCCGGGACACCGACCGCGAGGGCACCGGGGGGCACATCCGTCATCACCACCGCGTTCGCGCCAATGGCGGCGCCATCGCCAATCGTCACGCATCCCATGATCACCGCGCCGGCGCCGATGTTCACATTCCGCCCGATAATCGGGGCTTCATCCAGCCGCTGCAGGGACCGCAAGCCCAGCGTGCAGTTCTGCCGAATGATTGAGCCATCGCCAATGATGCTGGCCCCATGCACCACGATACCGCCCTGATGCTCGACGATCACGCCCCGGCCGATCGTCGCGGTGTAGGGAATCTCGATGCCATAGACATTGCGGCAATGCCGGTAGCCCCAGCGATAGATCATGCTGAGCGGCGCCCGCAGCAGCTTGGAGCGCACCGTCATGCGCCAGTTGCCGAACCGGTGCCAGAATAAGGTGCGGAAACCCGGCCGGGTCCATTCGCGCCCATGCGCCGCATAATCCTCGCGCACGAGCTGACACATGTCTTTGAAGCTCATGGCCGCGCACTCCCTTCTGCGCCCTTATATTCGATGAGGCGGGCCGGCCCTCCCCCCCGCGCGCGCAGATGATAGCGCGCCAAGCCGCCGAATTGCGCGAACTTGCCGAGCATCATCCACAGACCATAGCCCATGGCGAAGCGCAGCGGCGACCCCGCCGCGCGCTTGCGGGCCGCGATCCGCACGACCTGCGCGGGATACATCAGCACCATCACAAGCGCAGCCCAGATCAGCGGCGCCAGGCCCGACGCCAGCCCGAGCAGGATCGCGCCCAGGATGAGGAGCGGGATCATATTGCCCCACAGCAGGATGCTGTTGCGCTGGCGGCGCCAGCTCGGAAATGCCGCATCGCCATGGCGCGCGACATGCTCTGCAAAGGCATAGCCGGCCCGGCGCGCACGCAGCCATTGTTGGCGCGCATGATGAATGTCGGCATCATGCAGTGTCATTTCCGCGTCGATCCGCCGGACCTGCCAGCCCATCCGGCCCAGACGCAGGCAAAGGTCGGGCTCTTCGCCGGCAATCAGGCTGCCGTCATAGCCATCGGCTTGCGACAGAGGCGCCACGCGGAACAGCACATCGCCACCACAGGCCTCGACCTGCCCGATGGGGACATTCCATTCATCGTCGCACAGCGCATTGTAGAAGCTGGCAGCGGGGAAGCGCTCGCGACGCCGCCCGAAGACCGCGCACAGGCTCGGCTCGGCATCCAGCGCCTGTTCGGCCCGACCGATCCAGTCCGGCGCAAGTTCGCAATCGCCATCGACGAATTGAACGAAATCGAGCGTGGGATGATCCGCCAGCAGGCGGCGCCAGCCGGCATTGCGCGCACGCGCCGCAGTAAAAGGCGTCGCGACATCCAGCTCTACCACGCCGATGCCGAGGCTCTGAGCGAAGGCGATGCTGCCATCCGTCGAACCCGAATCGACATAGATTACCGGACAATCAGCCGGCGCGCTTCTAAGGCAGCGTTTCAACCGCTCGCCCTCGTTCCGCCCGATCGCCACGATGCCCGTGCGCGGCGCCACGACGCTCATGGCGCGGTCCAGCCCGGCGCACGGCCTGCTGGCTCATCCCACCGGGGGATGGAGGCGCGCCCATCCGCCCGCTTGGGCCAGAAGCCATGCCGCAAGGTCATCGACACCTCCTGCGGAACGGCGTCGGCCCTCGGTCCACGCAGGGGGCGCAAGGCGAGCGCCAGCGCCCGCCCGGCAAGCCACGCAAGGTTGGCACTGAACAGCCGCGCAACGCCGCCGGTGCGCACAAAATAACGCCGCCGCGCCTCGAAACGATAAGCCGGATAGGGCCGCACCGCGACCTGCGCCCCGCTCGCGACGCCCGTGGCGGCCCCGGCAATATGGATCACGCGGCTGCCCGGCACGAACCACATCTCCCAGCCCGCGCGGCCCATGCGGTGCATCAGCTCGACTTCCTCAAAATAGAGGAAGAAGCCATCGTCGAACAATCCGGTCTCTCGAAGGGCCGCACTACGAAACAGGACGCTGGCGCCGGTGAGCCAATCCGCCATGATGGGCGCCTCGCCCTCAACAAGCGTCGGCGCGATGCCGAGCATCGTCCCGAGCTTGGCCATGCCGCACCCTCGGACGAACTCCCGGCCCGGCGTCGGAAAGCGAAAGGCGGACCCGGCCAGTGCGCCGTCCGGCTCCAGCAGGCGACTGCAGACAGCGCCAGCGCGCGGACGGGCGCGCATGGCCTCCAGCAAGGCCGCGATTGCGCCGGGCTGGACCAGCGTGTCGGGATTCAGCACATGAATGAAGGCTGGCGGCGCCGGGCGCTGGAGCAATCGCAACATCGCCTGATTATTGGCCCAGCCAAAGCCGCCATTGCGCTCCAGCGGCAGCACCGTCACCCAGTCCTGCCACTCACGAAGAGCGAAATGCTCGGTGAGTTTCTCTGCCGACCCGTCAGCCGAGCCACCGTCAACCACGATGACCTCGAACGGCCCGGCCTGCGCTCGTTCCGGAACCAGCGAGTCCACGCAGCGGATGACATAATCCGCCGTCCGGTAATTGACGATGACGATCGCGAGATCGGAAGGAGAAGTGGCAGGCATGTCGGTTCCGATAAGGCATCATGAGCCGGCGCGGTCGACGCCGCCCCGCCCCGCTCTTAGCGGCATTTCCTAAACGAAAGCTATGGTCAGCGCGCGGCGCTGTAGCGGGCGCCGCCCTGGTGCAGCGTGCCGACCGCACGGGATACCGCCTGCATCAGCTCCCAGCGCTGCGGAATGCCCACCGTGGTCTCGCCGATCATCACCGCAATCGCATAGCTCGAGCCATCCGGCGCGGTCATGATGCCGACATCATTATAGCCGGTCGAACGCGGCGCCAGATCCTGCCCGGTGCCGGTCTTGTGGAGATAGGTCCAGCCGGCCGGAACACCGGCCTTGATCCGCTGCGGACCGGTCTTCGCGCGCTCCATCGTCGCCAGCAGGATTTGCGTCGAAGATGGCGAGAGCATCTCGCCCTTCTGGAGCCGCGCCAGCGCCCCCACAATGGCCAGCGGCGCCGCGCCATCGGGCGGATCGGCCAGATAGCTGTCGAGCGCGCGCTCGCGCACGGAGCGCGGCAGGTTGGACCGCGCCGCGTAGAAGTTCCGCCCGGCGGACATGTTCTGCGACCAGGTCAGCCCGGCCGTCTGGCTCTGCAACAGCCGCTCGCCGGGGCCGAACCTGATGCTGTCCGTTCCGATGAACCGCCGCGCCAGATAGCTGCGCACGGCGTCCGGCCCGCCAACGGTGCGCAGCACCGAATCGTTCGCGGTATTGTCACTCTGCGTCATCGCCCGCTCGAACAGGCTGCGCAGCGAGGTGGTATAACCCTGCTCGCTATTCACCAGCGCCGCGATGGGCTGATGGAAGAGCGTCAGGTCGGACGGACGGATGGTGACATCCCGGTCCAGCGTCAGCTTGCCGCGGTCCACGGCATCGAGCATGGTCATCGCCACCCACAGCTTGGAGACGCTCTGCTGCGGGAACAGCAGATCGCCATTGTGCGAGACGGTCCACCCCGCATCCACGCTCTGCACCGCGATGCCGACCTTGCCATTGAACTGGCGCCCGAGCGCCTGAATGCTGGCAACCAGCGCGGGCGGCGCCGCTGTGACCGGCACGCGCGGCGTGGGAACGGCATTGCGATTGGGCAGCCAAGGCGCGCTCACCGTGCCGCCGCGCTGCACCCGCTGAACGGCGGCCTGCTGCGGGACCGGCTGCACCACTTCGCGCGGCGGCGCGTAGCGGACGGCGGGCTGCGCCGGCGCCGCGATCCGCGCGCTTGGATGTGTCGATGACGGAATGGCGGTGCACGAACTCGCCAATGCAAGCACCGCGAGCGCCGCCGACAATGGCCCCAGACCCTGCCTCACGCGCTGAAATCTTCCTTGCCGAACATAGGGATATACTGACTGAGCCCTGCGCATAATTCCAGAACGAAGCGATCAGTTGCGGTGTACCGAATCCCTTTTGCGACAAAGTGAGGATGTAGCGGGAACAAGCGCTGCCCTAATTATTGCAAATCGCAACGGTTTGATCTCTGTCAAAGCGCGCACTGCCGACGTCGCCCATAAACATCGTGACGCGACGATCCGCAGTCGAAGCGTTGAAGGCAGCTCTGCTGTTTTCCCTCCTAGTCAGAACCTCAGGGCGCGACGGCCTGGCCATCGCGCCCTTTTTTTGCTCATTCTGATGTCAGGGCGCCAGCACCGTATCGACAGCCTCCGGCAGCATATCGGGATGATCGAGCGTGTAATGCAGGCCCCTGCTCTCCTTGCGCTTGAGCGCGCTGCGGATGATCAGTCGGGCGACTTCAAGCAGGTTGCGCAGCTCGATGAGGTCGGACGTCACGCGGAAATTGCCGTAATAGTCATCGACTTCGCGCGCGAGCAGGTCGGCGCGGTGCTGCGCCCGCTCCAGCCGCTTGGTCGAGCGGACGATGCCGACATAATCCCACATGAACCGGCGGATCTCCTTCCAGTTGTGGGTCACGACGACTTCCTCGTCGCTGTCCGTCACGCGGCTTTCGTCCCACGCCCGGATCGGCGGCGGCGCGGGGAGATCGGCCCATGTCGCCCGGATGTGATTGGCAGCCGCCTCGCCGAACACGAAGCATTCGAGCAGCGAGTTGGAAGCCAGGCGATTGGCGCCATGCAGGCCGCTTTCCGTCACCTCACCCGCTGCATAGAGGCCCGGCAGATCAGTGCGCCCATCGAGGTCGATCACCACGCCGCCGCAGGTGTAATGCTGGGCCGGCACCACCGGGATCGGCTCCTTGGTGATGTCGATGCCCAGGCTCAGCAGCCGCGCATAGATGGTCGGGAAATGCTCCTTGATGAACTCGGGCGGCTGGTGGCTGATGTCGAGATGGACATAATCCAGCCCAAGCCGCTTGATTTCATGGTCGATAGCACGAGCCACGACATCGCGCGGCGCAAGTTCGCCACGCGGGTCGAACCGGTCCATGAACCGCTCGCCGCCGCCGGGCACGCCCGCGGGCAGTTTGAGCTTGCCGCCCTCGCCCCGCATCGCCTCGGTAATCAGGAAGTTCTTGACCTCCAGATTGTAGAGGCAGGTGGGATGGAACTGCATCATTTCCATATTGGAGACGCGGCAGCCGGCCCGCCAGGCCATGGCGATCCCGTCCCCGGTCGCGCCACGTGGCGCGGTGGAAAACAGATAGGTGCGGCCTGCCCCGCCCGTCGCGAGGATCGTCGCCCGACCCACAAAGGCTTCCACGCGCCCGGCCTTGCTGTCGAGCGCATAGACACCCCACACCCGGCCATCGCCGGAATAGCGCTCGCCATGACGGGAGGTGATCAGGTCGATCGCGACCATATTCTCCATCAGGGTGATGTTCGGATTGGCGCGTGCGGCGGCCATCAGCGCGACCTGCACCGCATGACCGGTCGCATCATCGACATGCACGATGCGGCGGTGCGAATGCCCGCCCTCGCGCGTGAGGTGCCAGCGCTCGCCAAAGGCCTCGCCCGCATTGAATGGCACGCCCAGCGCCGCCAGCCGCTCGATCGCGGCAGGCGCTTCCGATACGACGAACTCCACCGTCGCCCGGTCGTTCAACCCCGCGCCAGCGACCATGGTATCCTCGACATGCGCCGCAAAGCTGTCCCCGCCATCGAGCACCGCAGCAATGCCGCCCTGCGCCCAGTTGGTCGAACCGGAATCGAGCGCGCCCTTGGCGAGCACCAGCACCTTGTGCGTCTGCGCCAGGTTAATGGCGGCGGTCAGGCCGGCCGCGCCCGATCCGATGATGATGATGTCATGCGTGGAAATGGTCATGCACAAAGTCCCGAGCGGCCGCGTGGTGGAATGGCGCGCAATGCCGTGTCCTAGCCTGCGCGCGGCGCTTTGCAATGCGGCAGCTCGTAATAGACTGATCGAGAACGATCTTTCCGATTATTCGGCGGAAACTCAAGGGAAGATAGTTAACGAAGAGGAAATATATCGCGAAATGGAGTACAAAGCCTCGTGTGACGCCTTGTGCGTTTGCGTGTGGGAGAAAAGATCATGAAATCACTTTATTTTCTTGGGACGGCCGTCGCGCTCGCCCTGACTGGCCCCGCCATGGCGGCCAATCTCGTCACCAATGGTGGCTTCGAGTCGGGCAGCTTCAGCGGCTGGTCGTTGAGCAATGTCGGCGGCGGCACGGCTCCGGTCGTGATCGCTTATGGTCAGGGCTCGGGTTACCCGACCGGTGCCTATGGCGAATCCATTCCCGCCCCGGCTGGCGGCGGCACCTATGGCGCCTATTTCTCGTCCGACACGGCCAACCCTGACTCGCTCTCGCAGAGCGTGAACGTGGTTGCCGGCGTGAGCTACTATCTGTCGTTCGATTACTTTGTGCCGCTGAATGGCTATGGCAATCCGTTCGACGCCTCGCTCCAGTTCCTGATCGACGATGTACCGGCGGGGCTGACTCTCACGGCGGGCAGCGTGAGCGGCACCACGCCGCAGACCTGGTACACCTTCACGACGCAGTTCACCGCGACGAACAGCGGCCCGGCCAATCTGAAGTTCAATTTCTTCGGTGACGGCAGCACGGCAGCCGACTTCGTGGTCGACAATGTGTCGATGGCTGCGGTTCCCGAGCCGGCGACCTGGGCTCTCATGATCGGTGGCTTCGCGCTCGCCGGCATGCAGCTGCGTCGTCGTCGGGTTTCGACCAGCTTCGCCTGAGCCTCGCTCAGTCTGAACACATGAAAGGCCGCCGGTGCAAATCGACGGCCTTCATTTTGCGCATCATGCCTGACGCGTGAGAGATTTCTTCAACCGTCCGCGCGGGTGAGAGTCAGGAAGACGTCTTCAAGGTCGGGGTCGTGCGTGGAGACGTCCACGATGCTGTAGCCCTGCGCCTGCACGACATTGAGCACATCGCCCGCCGTGGCCTTGTCCTTGAGATAGGTGATCTTGAGGCTCCGCGCGTCGGACCGCTCGACCCGCTCGAACCGGTCATGCGCGGGCAGCGTGCCGAGATCGCGGTCGACGGTGACTTCCACCACCTTTTCCCGCGCCATGCCGACCAATTCGCGCGTCGGCTTGTCCGCGATCAGCCGGCCGTGATTGATGATCGCGATGCGATCGCACAGCTCCTCGGCTTCCTCCAGATAGTGCGTCGTGAGCACGATGGTCACGCCCTGCGCGTTGAGCGAGCGGACATAGGACCAGAGCTGCTGGCGAAGCTCGATGTCCACGCCTGCCGTCGGCTCGTCCAGCACGAGGATCGGCGGGGCATGGACCATCGCCTTGGCGACCATCAGCCGCCGCTTCATGCCGCCCGACAGCGTGCGCGAATAAGCCGATGCCTTGTCCTCGAGATGCACCGCGCGCAGCAGGTCCATCGAGCGCCGCTCCGCCTTGGGCACGCCATAATAGCCGGCCTGGTTTTCCAGCGTTTCCAGCGGCGTGAAGAAAGGATCGAACAGGATTTCCTGATTGACGATGCCGATCGAGAGCCGCGCGTTGCGCGCATCCTTGTCGATGTCGAACCCCCAGATCCGCGCCGTGCCGCTGGTCTTGTTGACCAGCCCGGCGAGGATGTTGATCATCGTCGACTTGCCAGCGCCATTGGGGCCCAGCAGTCCGTAGATGCTGCCGCGCGGCACGGTGAGGTTCACGCCGTCCAGCGCGCGCTTGCCGCCCTTGTAGGTCTTGCAGAGATCCTGAATTTCGAGAGCGGCTTGCGTCATGGTTCGCGCCCTAGACCAAATCGCGGATCAAGGGAACGCTCAGCGCTCGGCCGCCAGCGCGCAATAGCGCGCCGCGTTGAGGAAATCAGCGCGACGACGTGCGAGCCGCGCGCTCTCTTCAGCATCCTCGCCCCATTGCTCGGCCTGCCAGGCCTCGTCCAGGCTCGCCGCCGCGAACAGATCCTCCGCCGACAGCCTGCCTTCCATCAGCGCCAGCGAACCCACCAGCGTGCCGCTGATCTGCACGAGCGTGGCGAAGCCAGCCAGCAGCCACGGATCGAGCGCCTCGACGGCGGCGCGCAGGCCCGCCAATGTCAGCGCCGGCTGATCCACCGGGATGATGCCCTGCGTGACCACGAAGGCGATGCCAAAGCGCTCGCTCGCCCAATCCAGCAAGGGCTGCCATTGGGCTTCCTGCCGCGCGATCAGCGTCTGCGGTCCATCGGCGCGGTAGCAGAGCAGATCGCTTTCGGCATAAGCGGCCACCTGCCCGCGAAAGTCGCCCAGCGCCGGCAGCACACGGTCGATCGTCGCATTGGCAAAGCCGGTCATCGGCATGGTGGCGGGGTCGATCTTCTCGCCTTGCCCGTTCCATTCCTCGGCAATCGCCTGCGCCAGCGCCGCACCGGGCACGACCAGCAGTGCGCGCGCGGGCGTGCGCACCGCGCGCCCGTCCAGCCCGATGGACCAGCCGTCCTCGCTCGCAATCACCTGCGCGGAAGTCCAGAAGCGTTTCATGTCGGGCCTAGCCCTTGTCCTTCGGCGTCGCGAACACGCGCGCTAGCATCCGGGGCACGATGAGAAACTGGATGAAGCCGACGGTGGAGACGATCACGCCCATCCACTTCGCCTTGTCGCCCTGCACCCAATCGAACCGCTCCAGCGAGATTGCCATGCCGAACAGCAGGATGAACGCGCCGGACAGCCGGAACAGGCCGATCGCGTAAAAGCGCTGCTTGGCTGCCGCCGCTCGGCGGGTCTGCGCTGCGGCGTCGGACGGGTTCGGACCGGCGCTCTTGGGTGTCGTCTCTGTCATGAAAGGCCGATATGGCGCGCCAGCTCGGCACTGTCCATGGCCACGGATGCGGCTCCGGCCTCGATCAGCTCTTCGGCGCGATGATAGCCCCAGGCGACGCCCAGCGCCTGGACCCCGGCCGCCCGCGCCATCAGCATATCGAAGCTGGTATCGCCGATCATGACAGCGCTGGCCCGCTCGACGCCCGCCTCGGCAAGCGCCGCGCCGATCATCGCGGGGTCCGGCTTGGAGGGATTGCGATCCGCCGTCTGCAGCGAGATGAAGCGCTTGGCCATGCCATGATGCTCGAGCAGCAGCCGCAAGCCCCGCTCCGATTTGCCGGTGGCGATGGCGAGCAGCCAGCCTTGCGCTTCGAGCCGATCCAGCAGATCGGCGATGCCCGGGTACAGCGGCTCGCGCAGCCCGCCAGAGGCGCGCAGATGCTGAAAGCGCAGCTTATAATGGTCGCAAATTTCGTCGCGCAGCGCCTCGGAGCCATCGGGCACCAGCCGGGCAATCGCATAAGGCAAGGAGAGGCCCACGACCGAGAGGCACTGCTGGCGGTCGGGCGGCACCAGCGACACCGCGCGAAACGCGCCATCCATGGCCTCGACGATGCTGTGCTGGCTATCGACCAGCGTTCCATCGCAATCGAAAATGGCAAGACGCAGGCTCATGACAGGCGAGGCATCCGGATCAGGCGGGTGTGGCTGGACGGGCAGACCGTCCAGCCGCCCGTGCCAGACGCGCCCGAGGCACGCAAGGCCAGCGATTGCTGCCCTTGCGGGCACCGCGCACGCTCAACACAGCCGGTCAGTCCGCCTGACGCGGGTCCCTCTCGCCCAGCTCGGGGTAGAAAAGCGCCCGATTATGGCGGGATTCGTTAAACACCGCGCGCTTGGAAAACAGCCATTTGCCGTCTTCCTTCACATAATCCTCGATGACATGGCCGAAATAGAGCACCTGCACGTCCGTCTGCGGCGTGTTGTTGGTCAGCGCGAACCAATAGACGCGGCCAGACGCGGTCTTGCCGTCCGGGTTCACCGTAATGTCGTGGTTGAGCACATAATGGCGCGTGCGCGGCTGCGAACCGGCGTCCGCCGGAATCGTCGCCTTCTTCGCGATCTGGGCGCGCCACTCCTCGATCGCCTTGCGGATCGCTTCGCGGCCATGTTCCACCCCGCCAATCCAGTCCAGCACGCCATCACTGGCGAAGCTCTCGGCATAGGTCTCGGCATCCCGCGCGTCGGACGCGATCATGAGCCGGTTCGACAGGTTGACGATCTCGGCGCGCGCGACCGCATAGTCCTCCGCCGAAAGGCTCTGCGCCTGGGCATTACCGGTCATGACCAGCCCCATCGCTACGGCCGTCAAAGCCAGGCACCGCAGTCTCGTCATGGCCATATCTCTCTCCTCCTGTTTTTGCAGCCTCAAGGGCCTCGCTCTCATCACGCATCGATGCCTCCTGCTTTTGGAAATGGCGCCAGTTCGTCCGGCCGAACCCAGATGCCGTGAACCTGCGGACCTGCGCGGAACGGCAGGATCACGCGGGCGATGTCGCCCTCCTCCAGCCGCTGCGCATCGGCAATGATCAGCTCGGAGCGCATCTCCGCATAATTGGAAGCCGTGCCGATTAGATAGCCGTCGCCCTCCGGCGCATCGGCACTGCGCGGAATGAAGGTGCATTCCTGCAGGCTGTGCGTATCGCCGGGGAAATAGCGATCGACCTTGTTCGTATGGAGATCGAACCGGGCATAGCTGTTCGTCACGCGCCCGCGCAGATTGCCTGCCCGCGCCTCGTCGAACGGCCGGGTCGGGTCGGTAAATCCCGTGAAGCAATAGCGGTTTTCCTGCGTCAGATAGCGCGGATCGATCCGCCCCAGATCGCCGATGGGCAGCGGGAACAGAATCTCCTCCTCCCAGCTATCCTTCTTGGAATTCAGGTCGAAGGTCAGGCGGCGCACATAGGCCTTGGCCCGCGTCGGGTCCCAGGGCGAGCCATCGACATTAGGGAAGAAGGGGAAGAAATTGGAATCGTAGAAGGGGGCGTAGAGCACCACCTTGTTGCCGATGGTCTGCGCGTTGAACGTGTGCATCATGCACCGTTCCGGGCCTTTGAACCAGCGGATGTCCTTGCCGTTGCCATCGCGCGGCATGATGCCGATGTAGCTGTCCTTGCTGCGGTCCCACCCCCAGTGAACCTTGCCTTCGCGCAAGCGCTCCATGCTGGTGACATAGCCGCCGAACGGGAAGAGGATGTGCTTCTCGGTCAAGGCAATGTCATGCATCACCGAGACATAGGGCACCTCGAACCGGGTCTCGCGCGTCACCCGGCCCGCCTTGTCCATCGCGTAGACGAACACGTCCCTGGAGGCCGGCCCCGTCGCCTCATAGCCATAAGCGATCATCTCGCCGGTGAACGGGTCGATCTTGGGATGCGCCGTGAAGGTCTGGCTCTTGTACTTGCCGTCGAAATCCCACGCGCCGATCGTGTCCAGCGTCACCGGATCGATCTGCTGGGGCAGCGAATCCTCCTTGAGCGTGAACAGCTTGCCGCCATGCACCAGCGGGGTGGTGTTGGACACGGTGCCGTCGATACCCTGCACGCTGGGATCGTCGGTAAAGCGATTGCGATAATAACCAAAGAGTTGCCGGCCCGCCTTGAGATTGGCCTGGAAGCGCGGCGTGCGGACGAACTTTCCCTTGTAAGAGACGCGCCCATCCTTGAACCGGAAGGTGCTGACATAACCGTCGGTATGCAGCATCGCATCGTCCGGCTTGCTCGGCGGATAATACCATTCACCGCCCAAGCGCACGAAGGTGCCGACCAGATCGGCGGGCAGTGTGCCCTGCACTTCGCATTCGAGAATCTCGGCATCGTAGCGCTGCGGGGAAAAGAAGCCGCGCTTGGCCGGATCAGAAGAAAAATCGACCACTTGAACCTCCGGTCAAGGGCCGCCGTGCATGCCGGCAGACCCGTTCAGACATAACAATTCACTCTGCGCAGCATCTCGTCGGACAGCGGCTCCAGGCCCTCGCCGCTGCGGCACCCGTGCGGCGGGTGCCAGGGCGCGGCACGGCCGGTGCGGTCCAGCCACGGTTCGTTAGAATGGAAGGACAGCACGGCATCCATGCGGGTGGGTCCGCTCGCGCGCGCCAGCACGGCGGAGCCGCCCGCGCCGATCAGCAAGGCGCCCACGCACGCCCCGCGCAACATCTGGCGGCGGCTGGCCAGAAGCCCCAGTTCATGCGCCAACCGGGGACGATGCTCCCGATTGTCCGACTCCACCGACACGTGCTGCTCTCCTGCAATTGCACATGATCGTTAGAAGGGCCGGCCCCGCGGGGCTTTACTGGCGACGCATCGTGCTTTGCATTGCCGGGAACAAGCCGCCGGTGGGCAAACCGCCTTGCGCCACGTCCGGCAGCGGGCGGTCAGCCGAACCGGCGCAAGAGCTCGCAAAGCTGGGCGATCCGCTCCGGCCCGATCCGCGAATCGAAATGCGCTTCATAGGCATCGTGGCAACGCCGCAGCTCGGCCAGAAAATCCGTGCCCGCCGCTGTCATCCGCAGCAGGCGCACGCGACGATCCGCTTCGCACACCTCCCGCGCCACGAAGCCGCGCTTGACCAGATCGTCGAGAAGGCGCGTCATATTGTTGGAGGTGATGCCCATGATCTCAGAGAGGTCGCCGGGCGCGCAACCGGGATTGCTGTGGATCAGCAGGAGGACGGAATAAGCGCTCGGCGTCATGTCCGTGCCGGCGAAGAAGCGGTTGAACGTCGTCGAGGCATCGCGCCAGGCCGCATGGAGCAAAAAGCCGAAGGTGTGCTCCAGCCCGGCCAACTGGAAGCCCCTTTCTTTCAGCTGCTCTGTTCGTTCCACCGCCGCCTCGCTCATGTCCGCTCCAGCCTTGGCGCGGGCGATGCGCCCTGTCGACCCTCATGCGCGCGCGCCGGCCATCTTCGGCAGCCCAGTTCACCGGCAGACGAACAAGAGTTCCCTGTCCGCAAATTGCGAGCGGACCGGACTTCCTAGAATGAGGCGAACCAGAGGAGCCTGCCATGCCCGCTCACCCCGGCGTCAGCAGACGAACGGCATTGAAAGCCGTCTTTGCTGCGACGACCGCTCCCGCCATCATTCTGCCAAGGGCTTTTGCGATGACATCATCCGAACCGATTGCCGACACGCAATATGGGCGCCTGCGCGGCCGCCTCGAAGGCGATGTGATGGCGTTTCGCGGCATTCGCTATGCGCGGGCCGAGCGCTTCCGCCCGCCCGTCGCGCCGGAGGCCTGGACAGGCATTACCGATGCGCTCGCATTCGGGGCCAGCGCGCCGCAATCCAACCCCAATCCGCCGCCCGGCCCGCCTTATGTCATCCTTGCGCAACTGCCGCGCCCGGCCAATGCGCCGCCCCCACCCCCGCCGCTCCCGGAATCGGAGGACTGCCTGTTCCTGAACATCTGGACCAGCGGGTTGCGCGATGGCCGCAAGCGCCCGGTGCTGGTCTCGCTGCATGGCGGCTTCTTCTATGGCGGCTCAGGCTCGGCGGTGGACGGCAGCAAGCTCGCTGCGGGCGGCGATGTCGTATTCGTCAGTCTCAACCATCGCCTCAATGCCTTTGGCTACACCCACCTCGCCGGCCTGACGGAGAGCGACGAATTCGCGCATGCCGGCAATGCAGGGATGCAGGACATTATCGCCGCGCTCGGCTGGATCCGAGACAATATCGAGAATTTCGGCGGCGACCCGGCGCGCATCATGGTGTTCGGCACCTCCGGCGGCGGAATGAAGACCAGCTTCCTGATGAGCAGCCCCGCCGCACAGGGCCTCATCCACCGTGCCGGCGTGCAGAGCGGCCCGGCGCTGCGCTTCATGGAGCGGGACGGTGCGGCGGCCGCGACGGACCGGCTCCTGCACCGGCTGAACATCCCGCGCGACAACTGGCAGAGCCTGCTCACCCTGCCCGTGCAGACCCTGCTTGCAGGCTATCATGCGGTGGCGGACGATTTGAAGCCGCGCAACTTCACGCATCTGCCCTGTTTCGCGCCGGTGCTCGATCCGCTGTTGCTCCCGCAACACCCCTTCTCGCCCCGCGCGGCGCCGCTCACCAACGCCATCCCGATGCTCATCGGCTGCAACGCGCAGGAAATGAGCTTCTTCTGGGGCAATGATCCCGGCGCCTTCACGCTGGACGAGGCCGGCCTCGAGGCCCGCTCCCAGGCGTTTCTCGGCGACCGCACCGGCAGAGTCCTCAGCCGCTACCGGCAGGCCTATCCCGAGGCCACGCCGAGCCGGCTCTTCCTCCAGTTGTTCAGCGACTATTCCATCCAGGCACCGATCATCGCGCAGGCCGAGCGCAAGGAAGGCGCGCCGGCCTTCATGTACCGGCTCGATTATCAGAGCCCCGCGCTCGGCGGGAAGCTGGGCGCCCTTCACACCATGGAAACGCCGTTCATTCTGAATACGCCGCAGTCCGCCCGAGCCCTGCTGGGTGAAGGCGACGCCCCGCTCACGCTCGCGGCGACGATGAGCAGCGCCTGGGTCGCTTTCGCCACCAATGGCGATCCCAACGATCGGGCGAGCGGATTGCCGCACTGGCCCGCCTATCAGCGGAGCACCCGCGCGACGATGCTGTTCGATCAGTCCTGCCGCGTGGAGCCCGACGCAGGCCAGCTCGCGCGCGAGATCATGGGCGATCTGGTGGAAGGCTAGGCGCGCGGGGACCGCAAGGACATTCCCTCCGTTCGTCCTGAGTAGCCGCTGAGCTTGTCGAAGCGGCGTATCGAAGGGTCGGCCCTTCGATACGATGCTTCGATACGCCTCTTCGGTCCGCGCCTACTTCCCGTTGTCCGGCCCCCAGGGCGAGGTCGCATTATAGGGCGCCGTGATGAACGTGGCTTCCACCCCGGTAATCATGCCGCCCTGGATCTTGAACATTTCCAGCAGCGCCCAGCTATGCGGCTCACGGAAGATGGATCGACGCGGCGTGCCGTCGGTCAGGGTGTAATCGGCCAGAACGCCCTTGTGATCGATGAAGCCGCGGAACAAGGAAATGCCCCGCTCCTCATCGACGAGGATCGGCACCCGCCTGACCTTATTGTTGAAGGCATAGCGACCCAGTCGGAAATCCTTCTCGATGTCGCCGAAGATCATGCCGTTTTCGTAGCGGATCGCATCGGGCGCAAAGCGCGTGTTGCGGATTTCGCCGATGTTATTCTCCAGCGTCTGGAAATAGCCATCGCCCAGGCTCAGCAATTCCTCACGGCTGTTGCGGCGCGCCTGAGGCACCGGCGTTGCACGGTCGGCGGGGCGCACAAAATCCTTGGGCTCCGCAAACGGCGTCGGCGGCGAGCTCAGGTTGCGCTTGGTCGAGAGCATATGCTCGACCTCGGTAATCTTCCGGTTCTCGATCTTCAGCCGGACGGCGAGATAGCCGGGAATTTCGCTCTGGTTGATGGCCATGAACGCCGCGGCCTGCCCGGTCTGCGGGTCGGAGAGCGTCAGCGCCGTGCCGACTTCCTCCGTCACAGTATCCCAACTCGCATCGGGAAACGCCATCTCGATATTGTTTTCCGTGAAGCGCACATGATCGGCAAAGGGCGCAGCCGAGACATCATGGGCGAGATAGGCCGCCCGATATTGCCCCATAATCTCTTCCAGGCAGGCTTTGTCGCAGCCAGCCTCGGCCTGCACCGCGCCACTCGACATCGCCATCATCATCAATGCTCCCACACGCGCCAGAACCAACCGCATCACACCCTCCACTCGATCGGCTGTCAGCCTAGCATCGTCACGTCCCCGCGCTTGTCGGGGCGGACCTGCGCGTTTTGTCCGTGCGTGAACCGGCATCCAGCATCTGCGCGCGGTACGCCTTGGGGGCGGTGCCGAATTTTTCCCGGAAGGCGCGGCTGAAATGCGCGGAACTGCTAAAGCCGTTCTCGAAGGCGATCTGCGTCAGCGTCGTCTGCGCCGCCTTGGGCGACGCCAGCGCGGCGCGGCAGCTTTCAAGCCGCGTTCCCCAGATATACTCGCTGATCGTCTCATCGCCATTGAAGACCTTGTGCACATAGCGCTTCGAGCACTTCATCGCCTGGGCGATCATATCCACGGACAAAGCGGGATTGCCGACGTTCCGCCGCACAAACGCACGGATGCGGTCCTGGGTGAGTTCGCGCATCGGCGCCACGTCGCTGCCCAGCCGCTGCTCGTGCAGCAGCATGCGCATGAAATCGACCATCGTCTCGCCAAGATCGGCATCGAGCCGGTCGTCCGTCTCGGCGGTGGTGGTAATCGCGCTATGCAGGCAGGCCTGCAGCATCCGTGCGATACCGCCCCCGACCTGCAGCGCACCGGGCAGTCGGGCAATTGCGTCCTGCTCATGGCGCGCCAGCCGGCCGAGCGGTAGTTGCAGCGCCAGCTTGCGCGAGGCTTCCAGATGCGTCGCCACATAGGGATATCGCCCGTCGCTCACAGACCATTGCCCGGCCCGCACGATATGTTCGCCATGGCGGGTCGAGACGATTGTCGAGCCGCGGTGCTGAAACCAGATGCGGACATGCGGATCGCCTTCACCTGCGGCAATCAGGCGCCGCGTCCACGCCGCGCGATGCGGGGATGTGTCGAGCCGAAACACTTTGGTATCGCCGAGCGCCCGCCGGACGACGACGCCCTGAAAAACGTGGTCCTCGATCCGGTCGGCTTCTACCCCGCCGATAGCCGCAGCGCCGGCATTCCAGAACCCCAGCCGGTCGCGGTCTGGGATGTCCTCAGTCGAGACTCTGCGCGCTGCGCCCACTGCCCTCTCCCGTCCTCATGTCCGGGCCGCTCGCATCCTTCTTAGGACCGGCCGCCCGCATTATCTCTTTGCGAGAGATTGTTTCGTGAGACCGCTTCCAAGTCAAGCCGCTTACAGTGCAGCCACTGTTGCTTCCGTGCATCATGAAACAAGTCCGGGTGCACCATTGGAGAAGGCAAATGCCTTTGCCTGCCGTAATTTGGCGGCGGTCTGCCTGATCAGGGCCCTCGACCGGTCGGAAGAAAGAAACGGCCAGTCCCGATTTTGCGCTTCGCATCCTTAGATATCCCAATTATAGTAGGACAAAATAAATTACACACAGGGGAGATGTCATGAGAAAGTTCCGTTTTGCGCTCTTGTCGTCCGCGATCGCGCTGATCTCGTCGACCAATGCTTTTGCTCAGGATGCTGCGCCGCAGGCGGGCAATACGCAGGCCGCGAGCGACGGCGACATCATCGTTACCGCACAGTTTCGCGAGCAAAATCTGCAGGATACGCCTATCGCCATCACCGCGGTGAATGCGGCGATGCTGGAGGCACGCAGCCAGACCGATATCAGCCAGGTCGCCAACCAGGCCCCCTCTGTGACACTGAAGCCACAGGGCGCTGCCTTTGGCCCATCGCTCGGCGCCAATATCCGCGGTGTCGGACAATTCGATTTCAACCCGGCGGTCGAACCGGGCGTCGGTTTCTATGTGGACGACGTCTATTACGCCACGCTGACCGGCTCGATCCTCGATCTGCTCGACCTCGATCGGGTGGAAGTGCTGCGCGGCCCGCAGGGCACGCTGGCCGGCCGTAACTCCATCGGCGGCGCGGTGAAGCTCTATTCGCAGAAGCCGGAAGGCACGAACACCGGCTATGTCGCCGCAGCCTATGGCAGCCGCAACCGCATCGATCTGCGCGGCAGTGCCGACTTCAATCTGGCACAGGGCGTTGACATGCGCATTGCCGGCGTCGCCAAGAAGCAGGAAGGCTATGTCGATCGGCTCGACTTTGGCTGTATGTATCCCGCTGGCGGCACGGCGACCTTCACGCCGGCCTTCGCCACCGCAGCCAATCCCACCCGCGCTCCGCAGCTGATCAATCCCGTCGGCGGTGTGCCCGCGCGCACCAATCGTCCGGACTGCGTGCTCGCCAAGGAAGGAGAGGTCAACTACATCGCAGCGCGCGCGCAACTGCGCCTGCGCCCCAGCGACACGATCGATATCAATATTATCGGCGACTACACCGACGACGATCGCGTCGCGGCCGGCTCGGTGCTGCTGCTGCGCACTTATCCGGATGGCACGGTGGCCTCGCCGCGCTACCCGCTGCCGCTGACCCCGGCGCCCGGCTCCTCACCGGCGCAGAACTATGCGACCGCCTCCGCACAGCGGGACATCAACCCGTTCCCGATCGGCAATACCGCCAATGCCAACCAGTTGGCCTATGACAACCGCTTCATCTGCGGCAATTACTGCAACTTCGCGACCTATGACATGCCCGCGGACACCGCGATCGGTCAGAACGGCCAGCCGATCCTCGTCGGGGGTCAGCCGCTCACCTATCGCGCCGCCTCTGGCGACGGACGCGTGCGTTTCAAGGGTTGGGGTCTCTCCGGACAGATCGACTGGGAAATCTCGCCAAATTTCCAGCTTAACTCGATCACCGCCTATCGCGAGTACACGTCCAACTTCTCCAACGACAACGACGTGTCGCCGATGGCCCACAGCCTCGGCTATGGCCCGCTGACTTTCCGCTTCTTCAGCCAGGAACTGCGCCTGAACGGAAAGGTCAACGACCAGATCAACTTCACCCTGGGCGGCTATTACAGCGATCAGAAGTCGGTCTACACATCCTTCCAGGACCTGCGCTCCTCTGGCCTGCAGTTCCAGCAGAGCGATCCGGTAGATGCAGACAGCAAGGCTGTGTTTGCTCACCTATCGTGGAACCCGGTCGAACAGCTGACCCTGACAGGCGGCATTCGCTATACCGAGGAGTCCAAGACCTACACCTATGTCCGCCAGCGGCCTTATCTGGATGCGACCTCGCTTGCGGCGAACGGCGTGTTGCCGCTGAACGGCACCGTGGGCAAGTATAGCGGAAATCGCGTCGACTATCGCGCCAACGTGCAATATGCCTTTACGCCGGACATCATGGCCTATGCCCAGTTTTCCACCGGGTTCAAAGGGGGCGGCGTGAATCCCCGTCCGTTCTTCGTCCAGCAGGCCCTCTCCTTCGGGCCGGAAACGCTGAGCGCGTACGAGCTTGGGTTCAAGACCGATCTTTTCGATCGCATGGTACGCTTCAACGTCGCGGCCTTCCTCAGCAAGTATAAGGGAATCCAGCTTACCCTCAGCAATTGCACGGCGATCACCGGGGCTGGCTTCGGTGCGCCTTGCGCGCTTCCCGTCAACGCCGGCGATGCCGACATCAAGGGTCTGGAAGCGGAGATCACCATCCGCCCGGTCGAGGGCATGACGCTTGATGGATCGCTGAGCTACATCGACTTCGACTACAAGAAGTTCGGGACCTACACGTCCGGCACCTCCACGGTGGCCGTCGGTGGACCCACCAACCTCAATGGCCCGCAGTTTGGCGATTATGCGCCTTACACGCCCAAGTGGAAGTGGAGCATCGGCGCGCAGTATCGCATCGATCTGGGTAATTCCGGTTCGCTGACGCCGCGCATCGACGCCTCGTACCAGAGCAAGGTCTATACGGTCTCGGCCAACCGCTCGAGTAACCGCATCGACGCCTATGGCGTGGCAAACGCCCGTCTGACCTGGCGGAATGCGGATGAGGATCTCGATGTCTCGCTCGAAGTGACCAACCTGCTCGACGAATATTATCTGCTGACCATCTATGACCAGACGGTCGGTGGCCAGGGTTACTCCAATGGCCAGCCCGGTCGTCCGCGCGAATGGGCTGTGAGCGTGAAGAAGAAGTTCTGATCTCTCTCACGACGATTTGAACGGAGGCCGCGGCCAGCTCATGCTGGTCGCGGCCTTCTTCATTCCTGAGCGCTGTGTCACCCGGCCCAAGATTCCAGAACAAAAACTGTGGCTTCCGGGCAACGCTGCCGGAGAGTTCCGAGCAACCCTTCAATCTCCAGCGCCAGACTGGTAGGACCGGCCCATCGACGCGCCACGAGCCGTCGACCATGGGAACCATATAGGGACCAGTGCTATGTTCGCGGAGGCCGACGCTCTCCTGCTGGCGCGTATCCAGTTCGCTTTCACGGTGAGCTTTCACTTCATCTTTCCGGCCTTCTCGATCGGCCTGGCCAGCTATCTTGCCGTTCTCGAAGGGCTGTGGCTCAAGACGGGCAAGTCGGTCTACATCGACCTGTTCCGCTACTGGCTGAAGATCTTCGCCATCGTCTTTGCGATGGGCGTCGTCTCGGGCATCGTCATGTCCTACCAGTTCGGCACCAACTGGTCGGTCTTCTCGGATGTCGCCGGGCCGGTCATCGGGCCGCTGATGGCCTATGAAGTCCTCACCGCCTTCTTTCTGGAGGCAGGCTTCCTCGGCGTCATGCTGTTCGGCATGAACCGCGTCGGCAAGAAGCTGCATTTCTTCGCCACGTTGATGGTCGCCATCGGCACCTTCGTCTCGGCCTTCTGGATTCTGTCGGTCAACAGCTGGATGCAGACGCCGCAGGGCCACATCATGGGCGCGAACGGCCAGTTCCTCCCCGGTGACAGCTGGCTGCCGATCATCTTCAATCCCAGCTTCCCCTACCGCCTCGTCCACACCGTGACCGCTGCCTATCTCACTACGGCACTGGTCGTCGGCGCGGTCGGCGCCTGGCATCTGCTGCGCGATCGCGCCAATGCCCATGCGCGCAAGATGTTCTCCATGGCCATGTGGATGATCGCGCTGGTCGCGCCCATCCAGATTTTCGTCGGCGACATGCACGGGCTGAACAGCTGGGAGCATCAGCGGCCCAAGGTGCTCGCCATGGAGGGCCATTATGAGAGCTATCCGGATGGCGCGCCGTTCATCCTCTTCGGCGTGCCGAACGCCAAGGAAGAGCGGGTCGATTATGCCGTGAAACTTCCGGGCATGACCTCCCTCATCCTGGAACACGACATCCACGCCCCGATCGACGGCCTCAAGACCATTCCCGTTGATGAGCGTCCGCCGGTCGGCGTCGTCTTCTGGTCCTTCCGCATCATGGTGGGGCTGGGCATGCTGATGCTCGCGCTGGGCATGACCAGCCTGTTGGCCCGGTGGCGCAAGGGCCTGTACGACTGGTCGCTGCTCCACCGCTTCGCGCTGGTCATGGGGCCGGCGGGCTTCGTCGCCGTCATCGCCGGCTGGGTGACGACCGAAGTCGGCCGCCAGCCTTATGTGATCTATGGCCTGCTCCGCACTGCCGATGCGGCCTCGCCGCTCGCCGCGCCGGCCGTCGCCGCCTCGCTGCTGGCCTTCGTGGTCATTTACTTCGCGGTGTTCGGCGCAGGCACCTGGTATATCCTGCGGCTCATGAACATGCCGCCGCACCCGGGCGAGACAGGCGTGGAGGAGACCGAACGCGGTCCGATCCGGACCGCCGGCATCACACCCGGTCCTGCACAAGGGGACCCCAGGTCGACGTCGCCAGTTCAGCCGACAGTTGAGGGGAGGGCCGACTCATGATCGATCTCACGGTCATCTGGGCGTTCATCATCGCCTTCGCCGTTTTTGCTTATGTGGTGATGGACGGGTTCGATCTGGGGATCGGCATCCTGTTCCCCACCATCACGGTCGGCCATGGGCGCAATCGCGCGATGAACTCTGTGGCGCCGGTGTGGGATGGCAACGAGACCTGGCTGGTGCTCGGCGGCGGCGGCCTGATGGCTGCCTTCCCGCTGGCTTATGCGATCATTCTGCCGGCCACCTACCCGCTGGTCATCGCCATGCTGCTGGGGCTCGTCTTTCGCGGCGTCGCCTTCGAGTTCCGCTGGCGCGATCCGGGCCACCGCGCATTGTGGGACATGTGCTTCTTCGGCGGCTCGGTGGTCGCCGCGCTCGCACAGGGCATGATCCTCGGCGCGCTGCTGCAGGGCATCGACGTCACCGGGCGCTCCTATGATGGCAGCTGGTGGGACTGGCTGACGCCCTATACCCTGCTCACCGGCGCCGGCGTGGTCGCCGGCTATGCCCTGCTAGGCGCCTGCTGGATGATCTGGAAGCTGGAGGGCGAGGTGCAGGAGCATGCCTATCGGCTCGCCTTCAAGGCGGCGATCGCCACGTTGCTGCTCATGGGTGCAGTGAGCGCCTATAATCTGCTGCTGCTGTCCGATTATCGCGCCCGCTGGCTGGAAATGCCGAACATCCTGTTCGCCAGCCAGGTGCCGCTCCTCACCGCCATCGTCGCCGGCGCGCTGTTCTACGCGCTCAAGACGCGGCGCGAACTGATGCCGTTCCTGCTGGCGCTGGCCCTGTTCTTCCTCGGCATGGCCGGTCTTGGCGTCACCATCTGGCCCTATGTCGTGCCGGATCAGATCACCATCTGGGATGCGGCCGCACCTGAGAAGAGCCAGATCTTCATGCTGGTCGGCGTCGCGATCACCCTCCCCCTCATCCTCGCTTATACCGGCTGGTCCTATTGGGTCTTCCGGGGCAAGGTTGGCCATGAGGGCTATCATTGACCCGCGCACCTGAAGAGGCACCGCTGTGGCAGCGCCTCGGCTGGATGGCGGGCATCTGGCTGGCGAGCGTGTGCGTGCTCGGCGTCGTGGCCTGGGTCCTGCGCCTCTGGATCGCCTGACACGCCGCCACGCCTAACCATCCGGCATGATAATAATCAGCCGGCGCGCCGGGGGCCAATCCGCCTCTCGCTCATTGTGCTCCTGCAACAGGAGCACGCCATGACCGCCAACCCCTTTTCAATGTGGTTCGATTTCGCGCAGACCTGCATTCGGGCGACCGAAACGATGGTGAGCACGCACAATGTCCTGCTCGCCCGCACACCCATCATCATGGCGGCATGGCAGTCCCCCTTCACCGCCGATGGCCGCGAGCTCAGCCTGATGGTGACGGAAAAGACCGACGCCTTCGGCAAGGCGGCCCGGGCGCAGGATCGCGGCGCCCGCCGCTTGCGCCAGACCGGCGCGGCCAACGCCTGCGACATGCAGCGCCTCGCCTCGGGCCAGCCCTTTTGGCCTCACGACTGGATGTGGCTGATGGAGCGCAATGTCGCGACGACCGTCGCCATGATGGCCCTGCCGGGCAAGATGCTCGCGCCTTATCACAGCGCCGTAACGGCCAACGACCGGCGTTTGCGCTAAGCGCTTATCGAGGCAGAGATCGTCGGGGGCAACCTGAGCCCCCTCCTCTTCAGAGGAGGGGTTGGGGTGGTGCAGCGACAGTGCCATCTTTCGGCCGGGCGATGCTCACGCATCGCCACCACCCCCGCCCCCTCCTCTAAAGAGGAGGGGGAGCCGGGCGGCAATCCCTAAACCAGATCCTCAACCATATAATCGATCGGCCGAAAGCTCCCGCCATTGCTGGCATATGCCGAGCAGGCCGTCAGGCCGATGATCAGATCCATCTCCGCCTTGAGGACAATCCGGTCGCCCGCCGAGCTGAGCGGCGGCAGAACGCTGATCTTGCCGTCCGCCCCCACCGGCACATTCATGAAGCAATTGAACGCAACCGGGATCATATCGGCCGTGATGCCATAAGGCGCCAACGCCGCTGCCAGATTGCCGAAACAACCCGGAACCACCGGCTTGTCCGGATAAAAATGCAGGAAGGTATCGGTGCTGCAGGGCGTCAAAAGAAAATCATGGCAGCCGACCGTATCCTGCTCGATCGTCAGCAGCACATTGGACCGGTTCGACCACAGGCGGTTGCCCGTCGTCAGCCGAATGGTCTCCTCATAATCGAGCGTGCGTCCATTGCTGAGCACCTCGCCAATGTCGGCGCGATTATAGGCCAGCAGGTCCGCCACCTGGCACCCTTCCGGATCGATCACGGTCAGATACTGGCCGGCAAGCAATTCGAACGCCACGCCCGAACGGGGCGGAATACGCTCTGCCATTACGCGACCTCGCGGGGGTCATGGAACGGGCATTTCCAGTCCTCGCCGACATGCCGCCCGCTATACTGCGCGGCCTCGCTGCTCGTGCCGTGGCGTGCAAGCATCGGATTGGCCTCACCGGAAAGATCGACATCGCGGGCGATGATCGTCTCGCGGATCTTTTCGTAGCGCCCTTCCTGACGCAATTGCTCGAACTGATCGTGCAGGTTGAACACGATCACTGGCCGCTCGAAACGCCGCGCGGGGCGGCTCGCTGCCGGATGCAGACCCACTGCGAAAAAGGCTTCCCCGCCAAAGCTCAGCGAGAAATGGGGATCGTCCGGATCGCGGCTCACCCGCTCATCATAGGGCAGGCCGAGCCACGCATCCTTGTCGGCCAGCGATTGCAGGCGGTCCCACATCGCCTGCTCATAGGCCTTCTCATCCAGCGGTGCCGCATGCGCGAAAATGATCGCGAGGCTGCGGAACAGCCCCGGATCGCTCGCATAGGATTGCGCCCAGGCCATCAACTCGCCGTGCAGGCGCAAATCGTCCCAGCCGCTGTCGATGGACCAGCCCACCAGAATGTTGAGCGTCCCGCGCGAGAGAGCCGATTTGGCCCCCACGCACGGGAAACTCCGGTCCATAATAAACGCCTCGAAAGAGGCGCGCAGCCGCGCTTCTTCCTCCTGTGAAATCAGCATCCGTCCTATATCCGCTATCTACTCAGTCTAATTCAGAAATCCTGCCCGGGGCATTCGTTCCAAATCGAGGCGGGTTCCCCGCACTAACAAAAAGCAAATCGCACGGATCGAGGGCTGGATTACTGCGCAGGAACGGGGAAGCCCCGCTTGCGCAGCAGCGCATTCACATCCGGGTCGCGACCACGGAAGGCGCGGTAAGCTTCGGCCCGGTCGGTCTCGTTGCCGGTCGAGAGCAGCGCCTTGTTGAAGCGCGCGGCCAGCGCCGGGTCCCAGACATTGCCGGTCTCCTCGAAGGCAGCCCAGGTGTCCGCATCCATCGTCTCAGACCACAAATAGCTGTAATAGCCCGCCGAATAGGCATCGGACGAGAACAGGTGATTGAACTGCGGCAGGCGGTGCCGCATGATCATCTCCTTGGGCATCCCGATTTCCGCCAGCGTCTCGCGCTCGAACGCGTCGATATCGGTCGGCGCGTCGGGGCGATTGTGCAGCTTCATGTCGACGATGGCCGAGGAGAGATATTCGACCGTGGCAAAGCCCTGGTTGAAGGTATCGCTGGCCTTGATCTTGTCGACCAGAGCCTTGGGGATCGGCGCGCCGGTCTGGAAATGGCGCGCATAGGCCTCGAGAATATAGGGTGTCAGCACCCAATTCTCATGAACCTGGCTCGGATATTCCACGAAGTCGCGCGGCGTCGTGCCGAGCCCCGGCCAGGTGATGTCATAGCTCAGATAATGCAGCGCGTGGCCGAACTCGTGGAACAGCGTGGTCGCATCGTCGAGGCTGATCGTCGTCGGCGCCCCGGCGCTGCCCTTGGCGAAATTGTTATTGTTGGAGGCCAGCACATACTCATTGCCGTTCAGATGATCCTGCCCCTTGTAGGTGGTCATCCACGCCCCTGACCGCTTGCCGCTGCGTGCCCAGGTATCGAGGTAGAACAGCCCGACGACCTTGCCGCCGCGCGTCACCTCGAAGGTGCGCACATCGGGATGGAAGACCGGCACGGCGCCGCTATTCTCGGTGAAGGTGAAGCCGTAGAGCCGGTTCGCCATGTCGAACATGGCGGAAACCATCTTGTCGAGCTGGAAATAGGGCTTCACCTCGTTCTGATCGAGGTCGTACTTCGCCTTGCGGACCTTCTCGGCGTAGAAGCGATAGTCCCATGGCTCGATGGTGATCTTCGGCCCCTTGCCGGCCTTTGCCTCCGCATCGGCGATAGCCTGCATGTCCGCCACTTCCTCGCGCACGCGGGCGACAGCCGCCGGCCACACCTTCATCATCAGCGCCATCGCCTTGTCCGGCGTCTGCGCCATGGTGTCGCGCATGCGGTATTCGGCGTGGGTCTTGAACCCGAGCAGCTTCGCCCGCTGGGCACGCAGCGCCACGATCCGCGCGATGGTCGCATTGGTGTCATTGGCATCGCCATTGTCGCCACGGTTGGCGAACGCCTCGAACACGCTCTTGCGCAGGTCGCGCCGCGTCGAGCTTTCGAGGAAAGGCTGCACATAGGAGCGGGTGTTGACCAGCAACCAGCCATCCACGCCCTTGTCCTGCGCCGCAGACTTCATCGTCGTCACGAAGTCGGCCGGCAGGCCTGCCAGATCGGCTTCGCTGGTAAAGGTGATGAACTTCTCCTCATCGGCCAGCACCTTGTTCTGGAAGCTGCTGAACTCCTGCGCGAGCGCGGTCTCGATGCCGATCAGTTCCTTCTTCTGCGCGGCATCCAGCATGGCGCCGTTGGCGACCAGATCCTCATAAGTGCGGGTCAGCAGCCGCATCTGCTTGGCATCGAGACCCAGCGTGTCGCGCTTGTCATAGAGCGCCTTCACCCGCGCGAAATAGCGCGGATCGAGCGTCAGTTCGTTGAAGAAGGCGCTGAGCTTCGGGCTCCACTCACCCTGAATGCGGCGGATGTCGTCATTGGAGAGATTGGAGACATACACGCCCCAGATCGGCATGACCCGGTCGGACAGCGTCTCCTTCTGCAACGCGGTGATCGTATTGTCGAACGTCGGGGCGGCCTTATTGGCCAGCACACCCTCAAACTGCGCCTTCACCGAGGCCATGACCGCCTCAAAAGCGGCAGGGAATGCCGCCGGGTCTACCTTGTCCCAGGCGGGCACGCCGCCATAGGGGCCGGTCCATGGCGCGGTGATGGTCTCCGCCTTCTGGGCGGCGAGCGGCGTGGACAGCGCGAGCGCGACGGCGCTCAACGGGGCAAGAACATGCTTTGAAGGCATTTGTCGGAAAACCTCAATCCTTGGGGAAACGCAGTGTCGCGTCACATGAGGCCAAACTTATCGGCTACCCGCTTGGTTTCAACCCCTTGCAGGCGACGCTAAAGTTCCCTCGACAAGCCTGCGCACCCGCCGGCACGACCCGGACGCTACGGCGCAGCGTGATCGCCTTGCGCGCAGACCGCACGCACGCCGGATCAGAAAATCGTCGTCAAGCCGATGTCGAAGCGCGTACGGCGGTAGGCGTAGAGCGCGATATTGCTCTCGTTGATCATATGCGAGACGCCCACGCGCGGCGCGAACCGGCCAAGCGTCACCTTGCGATTGAGCGCGCTCACGCCAAGGCTGTAACTCGTGTCGCGCCGCGCCGTGCCGAACGCGGCAAACACGCCATCGAAGCGGCTGTAGGAAAAGCCGGGCTGCAGCGAGAGCGAGAAGCCCATCGGCAATTCGCGCGCGTAGATCGCGCCCGCCGTGTACGAGGTCTGGGCAAAGGCACGGTTGGCCGCGTCGTGGCGATTGATGCCGACGCGCAAATTGCCGAGGCTCTGTTTGTCCAGCGAGCGCGTGACGCCCAGCGACAGGCCGAGCAGCGCCCCATTCAGATGCGTGGCGCCCTTATGGCGCAGGTCGCTCGCGCTGGCTTGCAGGCTGATCGCCGTGCGGGTGCCCGGATAGTAAGCGACATCCGCCTGACCGCCGAGCATCCGGCTATAGGGCTGCCCGCCATACCAGCGGCGGGAGGCCGTGCCGGCGGCGGCCAGCGCGAACCGGCCCAGCGTCACGCGCGGGCCGAGATAGGCGCTCAGCACCATGTCGTCGAACTGCTGCCCCTGATAATCGCGCCGCGAGAGGGATGCGCCAAATCGCTGCCGAACCCGCGCGGACAGACGTGGCGCCCACTCCGCGCCGATCTGCCCATAGACCCCCACCCCGCTCGACCGGCGGGCGGCATCCGACAGGTCAAACGGCAGGCCGTAGAGCTCGATCGTCTCCGCCGCTGTCGCCGCATTGATGTTGGTATCCGGCGCGAGCGCGAAGGAGGCGCTGAACGACCAGGATCGCATTTCACGAATGGACTTGAGGTAGCGATCGACATTGGCGGAGACGATCGCGGGCAGATTGGCCGCGCCGGCCAGACGGAACTGCCGCTCGGCATTGGCATAATCCCGGGCGACATAATAAGCGCGCGCCAGTTCAAGCCGCACGCGCACCGCTTGCGGCTGATCGGCGAGCAAATGTCGGAACTGCCGGATCGCCTCGCGCGCCCGCCCCGCTTCCATCAGCGCCATGCCGAGGCGAAACCGCAGCTCGGGATTGGCCGGATCACGCGCGAGCCGTTCGGCATAGGCCTCTGCCGACACCGACCCGGCCGCCGCTGGCGCTGCCGCTTCCGGCGCGCTGCTGGCCGCCGCATCGGGATGCGCGGCGATGGCCGTTGGTGTCCCGGCCATCGCCATCGCCCCCACCTGGGACATCAGCATGAATGCTCCCACTGCAGACATGTGCTGCCGTCCCATTCGATCCGCTGCCCCCACCACGCCCTCGGCGCCCCACGCGCGGGCAGCGGATCGCCCCTCGGGTTACTGCTTGATTCCGGCGATCGTGCCGAGCGCCGTGTTCGTGCCGTCGGAGAGCGACCAGATCGCGCCGATCTCATCGGCTGCCGGCCCGTAGAAGCTGCCGCCGATCGTGCCGACCGCGCCGCTCTGCAAGGATGCCGCACCGCTCGGTGCGCTGGTCACCGCTGTGGTGCCCGAGAAGTCATTGCCGGAGAGCGAAGCGGTGAACGAGGCGTCGTTCCATGCCGCCTGCTGCCAGCTGCCATTCTTTTCATAGCCAACCTGCATGTTGGACGTGGTGCCGGTCAGGCTGTTGGCGGCAAAGTTCACGCTGATCGCGGCATTGCCTTCCAGCTCGCCGACATTGCGGGCACTGCCATCGACAAAGCTGACATAGCCCTCCACCTCGCCGGCATAGGTGGCGGTGCCGCTTGTCGGCATGCCGGCGCTCGGCGTTTCGTACCCGCCGATCAGCGGCGCATAAGTTCCAAGCTGGCCGTTCTGTCCAAAGACCGCCCATTCGCCGAAGCGCAGATAGCTCAGATCGCCATTATCCAGCTCGCCATCGAGCACGACCTCCAGCTTGCGACCGTTGGAGAGGTTGGCCGAGTAGCAATCGTCGCAATCCTCGACGAGGGCCACATTGGTGATCCCGGCCGCGGGGACATTGACGGTGAACTTCAAGCCCGATGAGTCCCGGCTGATCGTGACGCCATTGGCGTTGGCAGTCGCCGCGGCGGTGGGATTCCCCTGTGCGTCGAAATTCACCGCAAGCTGGCTGAGCGGAAAGCTGATCGTTCCCGACGTCTGGGTATCGAACGAGGCGCCATTGGTGGCCTGCACGGCCGGCGTCGCGTTGGTGCCCGGCCCTGCAACGATGTTGGCGATCGGCCCCGCAGCGGGCGTGGGAGTCGGCGTGGGCGTCGGGGTCGGGGTCGGCGTGGGTGTCGGTGATGGCGTGGGTGTCGGCGCAGGCGTGGGCGTGGGGGCAGGCGTGGGCGTCGGGGTCGAGTTCACGCCTTCGTCTCCGCAGGCAGACAGGGTGAGTGACAGCGCCGCTGCCGAAACGAGCAGCAAGGCCCTGGAATAAGTCCGTGAAATTATCATGATGCACCCCCTGGCAAAGACATGGACCGGCGGAGGCATAGTCCGTCCGCCGCTACAATCCGCGCCTGCCAGAAGGTCGGGAGCCCGGCATCTCCCAAACGGGATATGCGCGCGCGCATCCGCAAGAAAGGGGCGCCCGGCCCGTGCCGAACGCCCCTCTCAAATCTTCAACCGATAAGCTGCGCTCAGGCCGCCTTCGCCTGCTCCTCCGCCGGCGCGAGGCGGATCAGATAATCGAAGGCAGAAAGTGCGGCGGTCGAGCCCTGCCCCATCGCGATCACGATCTGCTTGTAGGGCACGGTGGTGCAATCGCCCGCCGCGAAAATGCCCTGCTGCGAGGTGTGCGCCCGCGCATCGATCTCGATCTCACCGCGATTGCTCAGCGCCACCGCATCGGTGAGGAATTCGGTGTTGGGCACCAGACCGATCTGGACGAAAATGCCTTCCAGTTCGACCAGATGCGATTCATCGCTGTTGCGGTCGCGATAGGTCAGGCCCACCACCTTTTCGCCATCGCCATGCACCTGCGTTGTCAGGGCGGAGGTCACCACCGTCACATTCGGCAGGCTGTGCAGCTTGCGCTGGAGCACGGCATCGGCGCGCAACTGGCTGTCGAACTCGACCAGCGTGACATGCTTGACGATGCCGGCGAGGTCGATCGCGGCCTCGACACCGCTGTTGCCGCCGCCGATCACCGCCACGCGCTTGCCCTTGAACAGCGGGCCATCGCAGTGCGGGCAATAGGCCACGCCCTTGTTGCGATACTCATCCTCGCCGGGCACGTTCATCGTGCGCCAGCGGGCACCGGTGGCGAGGATCACCGCCTTGGCCTTGAGGGTCGCGCCGCTCTCCAGCTGCACTTCGGCGAGGCCGCCCGGCGCCTTGGCCGGCACCAGCTTGCTGGCTTTCTGGAGGTTCATGATGTCGACATCATAATCCTTCACATGCTGCTCCAGCGCGGCAGCCAGCTTCGGCCCCTCGGTGTGCGGCACGGAGATGAAGTTCTCGATGCCCATGGTATCCAGCACCTGCCCGCCGAACCGCTCGGCAACCACGCCCGTGCGGATGCCCTTGCGCGCGGCATAGATGGCCGCGGCGGCACCGGCCGGCCCGCCACCGACCACGAGCACGTCGAACGGCTCCTTGGCGGCGATCTTCTCGGCCGCGCGGGCCACGGCACCCGTATCCAGCTTGGCGAGGATTTGCTCGATATCCATGCGTCCGGAGGCGAACGGCTCGCCATTCAGATAGACGCTGGGAACCGCCATCACCTTGCGCTCATCGACTTCCGCCTTGAACAGCGCGCCATCAATGGAGACGTTGCGGATGCGCGGGTTGAGCACGCTCATCAGGTTGAGCGCCTGCACCACGTCCGGGCAGTTCTGGCAGGAGAGCGAGAAATAGGTCTCGAACTGATAGTCGCCCTCCAGCGCCCTGACCTGCTCGATGACGTCATCGCTCACCTTGGGCGGGTGCCCGCCGACCTGCAGCAGGGCCAGCACCAGCGAGGTGAACTCGTGCCCGAGCGGAATGCCGGCGAAACGCACGCCGATATCCGTGCCGACCCGGCGAATGAGGAAGCTGGGCTTGCGCGCATCGCCTTCATCGGCCGCAATGGTCACAAGATCGCTCAACCCGGCAATGTCTTCCAGGAGGCCCCGCAGCTCCGACGCCTTGGCGCTGTCGTCCAGCGACGGCACCAGCTCGATCGGCTGCTTGATGTTGGCCATATAGGCCTGCAACTGGCTCTTGATGGCGGCGTCGAGCATGAGAGGGCTCCTTTCGAGATAGAGCCCCTCCCCTTCATGGGAGGGGTTGGTCGAGATAGAGCCCCTCCCCTTCAGGGGAGGGGTTGGGGTGGGGCTGGAGGCCGCGACTTGTCGCTGCGCGAGCGATGCTGCGCATCGCCCCCACCCCTTGCCCCTCCCCTGAAGGGGAGGGGTTGTTAGGATTAGATCTTGCCGACGAGGTCGAGCGAAGGTGCGAGGGTCTTCTCGCCTTCTTCCCACTTGGCGGGGCAGACTTCGCCGGGGTGGCTCGCCCAATATTGCAGCGCCTTGATCTTGCGGAGCAGTTCGGCAGCGTTGCGGCCGACGCCTTCCGGCGTGATCTCGACCAGCTGGATCGTGCCTTCGGGGTCCACGACGAAGGTGCCACGGTCAGCAAGGCCGACGCCTTCGCGCAGGATCTCGAAATTGTTCGAGATGCTGTGGTTCTGGTCGCCCAGCATGTAGTAGCTGATCTTGCCGATGGCCGGCGACGTGTCGTGCCAGGCCTTGTGGCAGAAGTGCGTGTCGGTGGAGACCGAATAGACTTCCACGCCCATGCCCTGGAGCGTCGGGTAGATGTCTGCCAGATCCTCAAGCTCGGTCGGGCAAACGAAGGTGAAGTCAGCCGGGTAGAAGAAGAAGACGGCCCACTTGCCCTTCACGTCCGCCTCAGTCACGTCGACGAACTTGCCTTCCTTGAAGGCCGTGGCGGAAAACGGCTTGATCGGGGTGTTTACGAGACTCATGTCTGCTCCTCTTGGTGAATTGACGCCTTGCACATAGGCATCATTGTTGTTCAGGCAAAATTGATTAATCTCAACGCAAAGATCGATTTTGTCGATCTCTGCGCTGTCAATTGCGCGCCTGTCACACAGTTAGGGAGAAAACATGTCGGCTAAAGGAAAGGCGCGACCATCCAACGCACATCGCGCCCTGCCGGTCTCGAACCGGGCAGGGCGTCATGTGGCCAGAGCGGTGCCGCGCTCGCCTTTCGCGAAATCAATCCTTGGCGAGATGCTCGGCAAAGAAGGGCAGGACGAAAGCCCGGAAGCGCTCGCGCACGCGATTGCCATGGTCGCCCTCATAGACGGTATAGCTATGCGCAACCCCCATCCGGTCAAGCAGCTTGGCCATATCGCCATTATCCTTGATGAGGGTGTCCGTGTCCCCCACGTCAATCGCGATGGCCTTGAGGCTCTTGAGCGCCGGCAGATATTGCGGGGCCATGGCAAGCGGCGCATTGGCCGCCCATTGCGCGATGATCTGAGGCTGGACGACGCCCTTTTGCGTGCCAAGGTCGAGATAGAAGGGCGCCTTGTCCGGCGCGGGCGACCAGGCCGAGGCCGCCGCGAAATCGGCCCGCACGCCAAAGTCGCCCTTGAGCGCTTCATCCATGCTCATCGCTTCGAGGCGCTGGCTGCGCTCTGCATCCACCGGGCGGGCGGAGAGGCAGCAGGCGCTCATCGCGTAGATGCTCGAAAACACGCCGGGATATTTCATGGCAATGCGTAGCGTCCCGTAGCCGCCCATTGAGTGGCCGCTCAGGCCGCGCGACTCTTGCTTGGCGAGCGTGCGATAGTGCTTGTCGACATAGGCAACGAGATCCTGCGCAATGAAACGCTCGAAATTGCCAGTGGTCGGGGAGCTCGAGTACATCGAGCCGCCATGGCGCGAGTTGGAATCCGGCACGACCAGAATCGCCTGGCGGTTCTTGGCCTCGGCGGCGTTCAGCGCGTCGGCAAAGCCGATATATTTGTCATAGCCCTCGGCCGATCCCATGAAGCCGTGCAGGAAATAGACAACCGGATAGCGCTTGGCGCTCGTCGCATAATCCTCCGGAAGGAAGACGATCACGTCGCGGTCGGCGCTGTTTCCTTCCAGATTGCCCTCCACCGCCTGCGAGTGGACCTTGATATGCTCTACCTTCACCTCGGCGCGGCTGGCCGTCAGTGGGAGAAGCATCAGGGACGCCGCCATCAGGCAGCGGGCAAACAGGGATTTGGGCGGCATCACTCTCTCCTCAACGCGCGACCCGCCCTTGCGGGCAGATCGTTAGACCATAGCGTTAGCAGGAGTTGCACGACCGCCGCCGACCGCGCAACTGCCTATGCTGCTGCGCGGTCGAGTTTGATCAGCGTGCCTTGGCTTTCTCTTCGGCAAGCAGCGCCTTTGCCTGCTGGTTGAGATAAGCGCGGATGGCCTCGGCTTCCTCGGGCTTGAGATAGGCCGCGAAGCTCGCCATGCCATTCTGCGCCAGCGCGCCGCCGATCACGACCTGCTGCCACAGATCCTTGTCGGCAATCAGCGGTGAGCGCCGCAGGTTCGGGTTGACCGGACCGCCATGGCAGATCTGGCAGAACTGGAAGAAGCCCTTCTGGCCGGTCGCGATCTGCGCCGCCGTGAAGGTCTCGTTGCTCGGCGTCGGCTCGGGCTGCGGGATCGGCGTGTAGGGCGGCAGCTTGCCACTGCCCTTGATCTTGAACGCCAGCACGAGGCCATTGGGCATCTTGTTCTTCATGAACGGCGTGCCGCTCGCCATGCCCATCGAGCCGCCATAGCCGGCCATGACGGCAATATATTGCTCGCCATTGACGCGATAGGTGATCGGCCCGGCCAGCACGCCGCGATGGGTCTGGAAGGACCACAGCTTCTTGCCATTGTCCGCGCTGAACGCCTCAAAGTCGCCATGCGGCGTGCCCTGGAAGACGAGGTTGCCGGCGGTCGCCAGCGTGCCGCCATTCCACGGCCAGTCGCGCTCGACTTCCCAGCGCGGCTTCTGCGTCACCGGGTCATAAGCGACCAGCTTACCCTTCACCATGGATTCGAGGGCCTTGCGGCGCCCTTCCACGGTATCGGGCAGACCCGGCATCGCCGGCGGATCGAGGAAGGACACTGCCGTATTCCAGCGCCCCTCATGGATCACGAACGGATCGGCATCGCCATAGACGAGCGGATGCTCCATGGCCGGAATGTAGACCAGCCCGGTCTTGGGCGAATAGCTCATCGGCATCCAGGCATGGGCGCCGATGCCCGAGGGGATGACCAGCGCCGGCCCATTGTCATAGCGCACGCCGGGCTTCTCGATCGGCCGGCCGGTCTTGAGGTCGATGCCCTCAGCCCAGTTCTGCCGCGCATAGGGCTTGGCGGAGATCAGCTTGCCGTTCGTCCGGTCGATCACATAGAAAAACGCGTTCTTCGGCGCCTGCATCAGCACCTTGCGGTCGCGCCCGTCGATCTTCAGGTCCGCGAGCATGATCTGCTGGGTCGCGGTGTAATCCCAGGTTTCGCCGGGATTGATCTGATAGTGCCACTTATAGGCGCCGGTATCCGGGTCGAGCGCGAGAATGGAGGAGAGGAACAGATTGTCCCCCTTGCCGGCGCTGCGCCATTTGTGGTTCCAGGGCGAGCCATTGCCGACGCCGATGAGAAGCTGGTTCAGCTCCTGATCGTAGACCACGCTGTCCCACACGGTGCCGCCGCCGCCGAGCTTCCAGTAATTCTCGCCATACCAGGTCGGCCGGGCCAGCTTCTCCAGGATCGCGTCGGAGGCAGCGCCATCCGGTCCGTCCTTCGGATTGCCGGGCACCGTATAGAAGCGCCAGACGAGCTTGCCGGTATTGGTATCGTAGGCCGAGACATAGCCGCGCACGCCCAGTTCCGCGCCGCTATTGCCGATGATCACCTTGTCGCGCACCACGCGCGGGGCCATGGTGATGGTGTAGGGCTTCTTCTGGTCGACCGTGATGGTCTCCCAGACCTTCTGGCCGGTCTTGGCGTCGATGGCGATCAGCCGGCCGTCGATGGTGCCGACGAAGACGCGGCCCTTCCACACGGCGACGCCGCGATTGACGACGTCGCAACAGGCGTGCGCGGCCTTGGAGCCTTCATTCTCCGGGTCGAACTGCCAGAGCTGCTTGCCGGTCGCGGCATCGATGGCGACGACCTTGGACCAGGCGGTGGACGTGTACATCACGCCATCGACCACGATGGGCGTGCCCTCCTGCCCGCGCGCGGTATCGAGTTCCAGCGCCCAGGCGAGACTCAGCTCGCCGATATTGCCGTCATTAATCTGGGTGAGCCGCGAATAGCGCTGCTCATCATAGGTGCGGCCATAGGTCAGCCAGTTGTCGTCATCCTTGCCAGCCGCCTCAAGCCGCGCCTGATCGATGGCGGCGGGGCCGAGCGACGTTTCGCTCCCCTCGACGCCGCTGCACGCCGCCAGAAGCATCGTCAGCACCGCAATCGGCACAGGCCGGATCGACCGCAACACCATAATCCACTCTCCTCTTCGCCCGACCCGCTCCGGCCCCGGCTTTGTCCTGAAACAAAGATAAGAGGGGAATGCCCGGCAGGCAGTCCCCTCTTTCCCCCTTTTAGTCCGTCATCCTCAGAATTTGAACGACGCGCCGAGGTAGAAGCGGCGGCCATTCATATCATAGAAGTAGGCGTTGAACGGGCTGGCACCCACGCCATTTCCAAGCGCTGCGCCCGTGTTGTATTCGAGCAGCGGCGGCGCCTTGTCGAACAGATTGTCCACACCCCAGCGCAGCGTCGCGTCCCGCGTCACGGCGAACGAACCGTTCAGGTTGAACAGATCGTAAGCGGGCGCCCCGACAAAAGTGGTGGCGTTGTTGGAGGTGTAGGTGATCGACTTCGCGGCAGGCAGGTGCTGCCACTGTACCCCAACCGTGACAGGCCCGACCGCATAGCTGAACGAGTTCAGCATCTTCCAACGGAAGGAACCGGGATTGAGGCCGTTTTCGGCAATCGCCGCGCTGCCTGCCGGGCCCAGCGTGCCTGCATATTCAACCAATTGTCCGGCCGCACCAGCCGATGCCGGCAACGGCGCCGATTTCAGCGAGAGCAGATAGTTGAATACGGAGTTGATGCTGAACGTGCCTGGCCCCACCGGAACCGACCAGTCGAGTTGGACGTCGATGCCCGAGGTGCGGAAACGTCCGTTGTTCAGGTAGGTGACCTGCACATTGCCCAACGCACCATCGCCGGCCACGCGCCCGATAGCCTGGCAGGCTGCC
Organism: Sphingobium sp. B12D2B; assembly: GCF_025961775.1. Classification (NCBI taxonomy): domain Bacteria; kingdom Pseudomonadati; phylum Pseudomonadota; class Alphaproteobacteria; order Sphingomonadales; family Sphingobiaceae; genus Sphingobium; species Sphingobium sp. B12D2B. Next base: position 1,026,956 of record NZ_JAOQOH010000001.1, on the reverse strand, counting down.
GTCGCCGCAGCGGCTGTCGGATTGTTGGCGATCGCCGGATTGAAGACCGGATCGAAGCATTGGCGCTGCGCAGTGTCGAGGGTGAGCGGACCAATCGCGTCGTCGACCTTGATGTTATAGTAATCGACCGTCAGCCGCAGACGACGCAGCAACTCGCTGGTCGCAGTGGACCGCAGCACGGCGCCGAGAGTCCAGGTCTTGGCCTTTTCCGGCTGCACAGACGGGTTGCCGACGAGGGTCGGGAACGCAAAGGCCGGGCCCTGGGCATTGTAGAAAGCCGGGTCCGAGTAGAAAGTGTTAGCCGTCCCCGCAATCGTCTGATCCATCAGGATTCGGCAGACTGCCTGCACATTCGCTGCATTCGAATTCTTCGCAGTATTGGCCGACCATGCTAGGCCGTTATTGAGGCGGCAGACATCGCCGCCACCGGCAGCCGTGAAGGTCTGCTGCGGTGCCAGGAACAATTCGGCGACGTTCGGGGCGCGAACGGCCTTGTTGAAGCCACCACGAATCGTGAGGAAGTCGGTGACTTCCCAATCGGCCATCGCCTTCCACGTGAAGGCATTGCCCGTCGTGTTGTAGTGCGAGTTACGCGCACCCACGGTCACGTCCAGCTTGCGGATCAGTGGCAGATCGGAAAGCACCGGGACGAGCAACTCGCCGTAGAACTCGTCCACGCGGATGAGCCCCTGCGAGTTGCCGCTCGGGTAGATGCCGATCGCCTGATCCTGGAAGGACGTGCCCTGGGAGGTCAGCGTGTCATTCTGGAACTCATAGCGATTCTGACGATGGCTCGCGCCGACCGCCGCACGAACCTGACCGGCTGGCAGGTTGAACAGCCCGCCCTGAGCATTCGCTTCAAACACGCTCTGTTGCATGACCGCGCGGTTCTTGAGATCGGCCCGGATCGCGTCGATACAATCTTGCGAAACCTGCGCATTGGGATCGAACGGATTGAAGCCGCTCGTGCAGGTGGCTGAAGCCGCGCCGAAGCCGCCAAAGGCTGCGTTGCCCTGCGACTTGAAACCGGCGCCCCAGTTCGGTGACTGGATGACAGCGCGGAAGCGGGCGAGCGAGGCCGTCCCCGTGATCAGGGCGTTGGTTTCGGATTCACCTTGGGACGCATAGGCCTCCCAGGTCCAGTCCGTACCGGGGACCTTGCCTTCCAGGCCAGCCACCAGATTGTAGGTAAAGACGTCAGTACGCGCTTCACGATTGGCGTAGTTCAGATAGTAGGTGAGCTGCCACGGCGCCGTGGGGTTCCCGCGAGAAGCCAGCACCTGTGCCAACTCCGTTGGGATTGCTCGCCCATCCACCGGGATCAGCGCGGACCACCCATTCACCGAAGGCGAAGGCTGCTGGACCGTGTGAGTCTGAACGCGCGTGAACGTGCCTTGGGCGAAGGCGCCGATCCAGTCGTTGATTTCGTAATTGCCGCGTGCGTAGAGGTTATAGCGGTTGAGCGGCAGAACCAGCAGTTCGTCCTGGAAGTTCTGGCCGAGCGAGCCATCTCCCTGACGCTTCCATTTGAGACCCGTCAGATCGCCTTTGAAGCGCGACGCGCCGCCAGTGGGGCTTTGGAAGAAGCCGGTGAAGGCCGTGCCGTCGTCATTGAAATAAAGCCGGCTTCCGGCCGCCACATTCGGGACTGTTTGTCCTTGAGTGTTGACGGTGGTTCCGAACCAACTGTTGAGCAGTGCCTGATTGGGGTTGTTGCCGCCAATCGGCTGATAACCCGAAAAGTCCGGGAAGAACTCAGTGCCGGTGAACCGGGGGTCCTGCCAGGCGTTACGGAACCACGGTCGGTCGCGGCGCAGGGCGCTCTCGCGATCGTTCATGGACAGGCCAATGGTGATGTTGCCGCGCCCATCGTCGAAGTTCGCGCCCATGATCCCGCTGATCGAGAATTCACGGCCGTCGCCCCGCTGGGAGATGCCCATCTGGGTATCGAACTGAAGACCCTGGAAGTTCTTCTTGAGGATGAAGTTGACGACGCCGCCAACGGCGTCGGCACCATAGGTCGCCGAAGCACCGCCGGTGATGATCTCGACCCGCTCAATAGCCGCTGCTGGAATCGTATTGATGTCCACCACGCCCAAAGCGTTGGCCGGCGTGGCACGACGGCCATCGACCAGGACGAGGTTGCGGTTGGTGCCCAAGTTACGGAGAGAAACGGTTGCCGCACCCGGCGTGCTGGTTGCCGTCGGCTGAATATCGCTGGCAATTGCCGGCGTCTGCACAGGCGTAAACGCGGGAAGTTTGTTCAGGTTGGTCTCAAGCGCGGCGGTCGAGCTGTTCTGGAGCAGTTCCTGCCCCGCTGTGACGATCGGGCTGCTGGCTTCATAGTCGCGTCGAACGATGCGCGAGCCGGTGACCACGATGGATTGCTCGTCAGCGCCATCGGTCTGCTGCGCGATCGCGCCCGATGGCATGGACAGAACCGTCAGTGCCGTCGTGCACGCCAATGCCGCGCGCACGCAAAACGAGTCCATTTTTACAGACATAGTTTCCTCTCCCTTTTCTCAGCCGCCTCCCGACGACTGCACTCCCGCCCACTTTCCGGAGCCCGATTCTGGATCGTCAGGTCGCTGACACAGCCTTGTCGGCACACTCTCGTAGTAAGCTAACTAATAGGCTAGGCGACGATCCGGGACAAACTCAAGCGGATAATATCATCGATAACGCAATCGATGGGAGTGTTGCCAATTAGGCACAATTCTCAGAATTCCTATTTCTGCTTTAAAACCAGTGCTTTGCAGATATTTCCAGTCCAAAAATCGCCGATAAACAAGGAGATGATGCCGGCCAATAAGTGGATGAAGTCAATTTTCGCAAAAACGCTTTCGACAATGCTGCCGGATTTCATGCAAATTCCGGACTGCGATCCGACGTAGCCTCCGTCGCGCGCCGCACGCGTTCGCCAAGGCTTGTGGCGTCGGCCAGCAGAGCTTAGATTGTGAGCATGGCCACCGCTGACCATCATATTCACAACCATGCCGAGCCGACGGGCATCAAGCTCTCGGCTGCGGCCCGCGCCACGCTCGAAGCCAAGGGCGAGCAGTGGACGGACATGCGCAGCGACATTTTCGATGTGCTCGCGGCCGAGGAAAAGCCGGCCTCTGCCTATGATATCGCAGACAAGGTCTCGCAGAAGCGGGGGAAGCGCGTCGCGCCCAACAGCATCTATCGCATTCTCGACCTGTTCGTGGCGACCAACCTCGCCCAGCGGGTGGAAAGCGCCAATGCCTATATCGCCAACGCCCATCCCGGCTGCCTGCACGACTGCATCTTCCTGGTCTGCAAGGCCTGCGGCGAGGCCACGCATATCGACAATGACAGGCTGACCAGCGAAGTCCGCCGCATTGCCGGAGAAGATGGGTTCGCAACCGAACGTCCCGTCATCGAAGTGCTGGGCACCTGCGCCAAATGCGCCTGACCTGAGGCGCTCATAGGCACTGCGACATAGCGCCCTGCCCCTTAGACCAGTTGCCGCAATATGCGATGAGCGTATCATCACAGGTTGGATGACCGTTCGACAATGGCCGGTTAACGCACTAGATAAGAGCCGATGATGGACCAGCCCGAGACGCCCCTGCTCGATCAGGTGCGCACCCCCGCCGATCTTCGCAAGCTCGCCCCCGAACAACTGCGGCAGTTGGCCGATGAGTTGCGTGCAGAAACGATTTCCGCTGTCGGCACGACCGGCGGGCATCTGGGCTCCGGCCTAGGTGTCGTCGAGCTGACGACCGCCATCCATTATGTGTTCAATACGCCCGACGACAAGTTGGTCTGGGATGTCGGGCATCAATGCTATCCGCACAAGATCCTGACCGACCGGCGCGACCGTATTCGGACGCTGCGCCAGGGCGGTGGCCTGTCCGGCTTCACCAAGCGCGCCGAGAGCGAATATGATCCGTTCGGGGCGGCGCACAGCTCCACCTCGATCAGCGCCGCGCTCGGCTTTGCCATCGCCAACAAGCTGAGCGGCCAGCCCGGCAAGGGCATTGCCGTCATCGGGGATGGCGCCATGTCGGCCGGCATGGCCTATGAGGCGATGAACAATGCGCGCGAGGCCGGAAACCGGCTCGTCGTCATCCTCAACGATAATGACATGTCGATCGCACCGCCGGTGGGCGGGCTCTCGGCCTATCTGGCGCGGATCGTCTCCAGCCGCGAGTTCCTCTCGGTGCGCGAGGCGCTGCGCAAGCTGGCACGCAAGCTGCCCCGCCCGCTCCATCAGGCCGCCCGCAAGACGGACGAGTTCGCCCGGGGCATGGCCATGGGCGGCACGCTCTTCGAGGAGCTGGGCTTCTATTATGTCGGCCCCATCGATGGGCACAATCTCGACCAGCTGATCCCCGTGCTGGAGAATGTGCGCGACATGGCCGATGGGCCGGTGCTCGTCCATGTCGTCACGCAAAAGGGCAAGGGCTACGGCCCTGCCGAGGCGGCCGCGGACAAATATCACGGCGTCCAGAAGTTCAATGTCGTCACCGGTGAGCAGGCCAAAGCCCCCGCCGGCCCGCCGAGCTACACCAATGTCTTTGCTCAGGCACTGATGGCCGAGGCCGAGCGCGACGAAAAAATCATCGCGATCACCGCTGCCATGCCCTCGGGCACCGGGCTCGACAAGTTCCAGAAGACCTTCCCGAACCGCTGCTTCGACGTCGGCATTGCCGAGCAGCATGCCGTGACCTTTGCCGCCGGCCTCGCCGCGCAGGGGATGCGCCCGTTCGCGGCGATCTACTCCACCTTCCTGCAGCGCGCCTATGATCAGGTGGTGCATGACGTGGCGATCCAGAACCTGCCGGTGCGCTTCGCCATCGACCGCGCCGGGCTGGTCGGTGCGGATGGCAGCACTCATGCCGGCAGCTTCGACATCACCTATCTCGCCACTCTTCCCAACATGGTGGTGATGGCCGCTGCCGACGAGGCCGAACTGGTCCACATGGTCCACACCGCCGCCTGCCATGACAGCAGCCCCATCGCGCTGCGTTACCCGCGCGGCAATGGCATCGGCATCCCCCTTCCCGCCAAGCCGGAGCGGCTGGAGATCGGCAAGGGCCGCATCGTGCGCGAAGGCAAGCGCGTCGCCATCCTCTCGCTCGGCACGCGGCTGGAGGAAGCGCTCAAGGCCGCCGATGCGCTGGACGCACGCGGCCTCTCCACCACCGTGGCCGACTTGCGCTTTGCCAAGCCGCTGGATGAAGCGCTGATCCGCAAGCTGCTCACCACCCATGATGTGGCGGTGACGGTCGAGGAAGGCAGCATCGGCGGCTTCGGCGCGCATGTGCTGACTCTCGCAAGCGACGAGGGCCTCATCGACGCCGGCCTCAAGCTGCGTACCCTGCGCCTGCCGGACGTGTTCCAGGATCAGGACAAGCCGGAAAAGCAGTATGACGACGCCCGGCTGAATGCGCCGCATATCGTCGAGACGGTGCTGACGGCGCTGCGCCATAACAGCACCGGCATCGAGGAGACCGGAGCGCGGGCGTGACGGCCGGCGCTATCCGCACCGGGATCGGCGGCTGGACCTATGAGCCGTGGCGCGGCACCTTCTACCCGGGCGATCTGCCGAAGACGAAGGAACTGGATTACGCCGTCAATCATCTCGCGACGATCGAGATCAACGGCACCTTCTACCGCACCCAGTCGCCGGCGACCTTCGCCAAATGGCGCGACGCGGCGCCGGACGGGTTCGTCTATGCGGTCAAGGCGCTGCAATATTGCGTGGCGAAGAAGAAGCTCGCCGAGGCCGGCGAATCGATTGGCAAATTCCTGAACTCGGGCCTGTCCGAGCTGGGCGACAAGCTCGGGCCGATCCTCTGGCAGTTCCGCCCGACGCGTCAGTTCGATGCCGACGACATGGCCGCCTTTTTCGCCATGCTGCCGAATAAGATCGATGGCGTTCGCACCCGGCACGCCGTCGAGGTGCGTCATCAAAGCTTTGCCTGTCCCGAGTTCGTCGCCCTCGCCCGGCAACATGGCGTCGCCATCGTGATTGCGGACCATGACGAGCACCCGCAGGTCGCCGATCTGACCGCCGATTTTGTCTATGCCCGCCTGATGAAGAGTGATGAACAGGTCGAGACCGGCTACGCAGCCGCCGATCTCGATCAATGGGCTGCGATCGCCCAATCATGGGCGGCCGGACAGGCGCCAGAAGCGCTGAACTATGTCACGCCAGACAAAGCGCCCGCGCAGCCACGCGATGTCTTCGCCTACTTCATTTCCGGTGCAAAAGAGCGCAATCCCGCAGCGGCCATGGCGCTCGCCGAGCGCCTGACCGCGCGGGATTGATCCGACGGATCAGACCGGCATCTGCGCGTGATCGCCGGCTTCTTGCGGATCGATGCGGCTGCCGGTCAGCAGCTTGAGGCGGCCCTTGATGCCAAGATCGGCCGTCCAGATTTCGATGTCGCCAAGGTCCATGCGCAGCACCAGCAGCTTGGGGTCATCGCGGCCGTCGAACCACGCTTCGACCGGATTGCTCCAGAAGCGATCGATCAGTCCCTCGTCGGTTTCCTCGACAAGCTCACCTGAAACGCAGGCGAACACATCATGCCCCTTGGACATGAACTGCGCCATGGCCGGCCCGCCGGACGCAAGGCGATTGTCACGCTCGGTAAAGAACCAGACGGCGCCGCCATAAGCCGGGCCGAGATCCTTATCCAGGCAGGCATGCATAGGCAGCGCATGCTCGTCGCTGCCGTTGCGGCGGACCATCAGCACCGGGCTGGCGGCCAGCGCCTTCCAGAAATCATCCTTGATATCGTGAGACATGAGTGACTCTCCTTTCCTCCGCTCAACGAGCCGCTGAGGGGAAAGGTTGCAGCGCTGCCCTTCGGGGCGCCGCCGTCACTCATGCTGATAAGCTGCGCCTTATTGCGCGGACGCAACCACGCGCGCGAACTGGCCGTCACCCTCGGGCGCGGCAATGATGTCCTGCGTCACACGGCCCTTTTCGAGCACTTCCGTCTTGGGGTCGCCAACGACCGAGCGGATGCCGACCTCGGCCAGCGAGCGGCCGGCTTCGCGCAGCGCGGAGGTCTCCGCGCCGCTGCGCGCAGCGGTGCCGCCGAACATCGCCTCGAGCGCCTGCTGGTTGAGATTCTGCTGGCTGGCCGCCGTGCCGGGCGCCGGGGGCGAGAGCGAGAAGTCCGGCGGAATGACCAGCGGAGGCTGGCGGGAGACAGCCATTTCGTCCGGCCGGTCACGGTTGAACAGGCTCGTGCCTCCGCAGGCGGACAGCAGGGTCAGGCCGGCGAGCACAACCGGAAGACGATAAGACAGACGCATGTTAACGGGACTCCTTCGCTGCGGTCTTTTCGCGCAGCAGCAGCGCGCGTGCAAGCAGGATGACGACGCCGATACTGATTGCGGCATCGGCAAGGTTGAAAATGAGGAACGGCCGCCATTCGCCAATGTGGAAATCGGCATAGTCGATGACGTAGCCCAGGCGCACCCGGTCGATGATGTTGCCGATGGCGCCGCCCAGCACCAGGCCGAGCGCCAGCGCATCGTCGCGCTCCTTCTCGCGCCAGATCCACCAGAGCACGAAGGCGGAGACAGCCATGGTCATGGCGACCAGCGCCCAGCGCATCACATCCGTCTCGGCGTGGAAAAAGCCCATCGAAATGCCGCGATTCTCGGCATAGGTCAGCTTGAAGAACGGAATCAGCTCGATGCCGACAAGGCCGCGCTCGTGCAGTTCCAGCACCTGCGTGACGAAATATTTGACGAGCTGGTCAAGCGCCGTGACGCCGAGCGCAAGCGCCACCGCCGCCTTGCGCCAGGCCCCGGCAAGCGCCGCGCTCATGCGAGCACCTCCGCGCAGCGCCCGCACAGGTCGCCATCCGCGTCCACCTCGGGCAGATGGCGCCAGCAGCGGCCGCATTTGTGCTTGTCCGTGGCGGTGATCGCCGGGGCGGCCAGATCGGCATCCTGCGTCACGCTGGCCACGATGCACATCTCCGCAAAATCCACGTCCTCGGGCACATCGGCCATCCGCACATCCGCCGCGAGGCTGGAGCGAACGACCTTCTCGCGCCGCAGAGGCTCAATGGCTTCGTTCACCTGATCGCGCGATGAACGGATTGCCGCCCAGCGCACGCCGAGCGAGGGATCGCGCCAGAGCCGATCCACCTCGGGCCATTCGAGCAGATGCACGGAGCCATCCTCGCTTGGATAGCGAGCCTGCCAGACTTCCTCGGCCGTGAAGGGGATGATCGGCGCGGCATAGCGCACCAGCGCGTGGAAGAGATGGTCCAGCACGGTGCGATAAGCGCGGCGCTTGTCCGTCTCCGCGCCCGTCGCCGGGTTCACATCGCAATAGAGGCAATCCTTGCGGATATCGAAGAAGAAGGCCGACAGGTCATTGTTGGCGAAGTCGTTGAGCGCGCGGGTATAGCGGCCGAACTCCAGCCAGATGTCCCGCTCCTCGCCCTTGTCGACCACCGCGCGCAGCTCCACGTCCAGCTCGGCGAGGCGATGGAGCATATAGCGCTCCAGCTCCGGCATGGCAGAGGTCGCCACCCGATCCGCCGCCTCGAAGCCGGCGAGAGCGCCCAGCAGATAGCGGAAGGTGTTGCGCAGCTTGCGATAGGCATCCGAGGCGCCGGCCAGCACTTCCTTGCCGATGCGCACATCATCGAAATAGTCGGTGGAGGCCGCCCACATGCGCAAGATGTCGGCGCCGCTCTCGTCCATCACCTTGAGCGGATCGACCGTGTTGCCCAGGCTCTTGGACATCTTGCGGCCCTGCCCGTCCAGCGCGAAGCCGTGGGTGAGCACCGCGCCATAAGGCGCATGACCGCGCGTACCGCAGCTTTCCAGCAGCGAGGACTGGAACCAGCCGCGATGCTGGTCCGATCCTTCGAGATACAGGTCGGCGCGGGCACCCTCGCCATAGCGCGCCTCGACCACGAAGGCGTGAGTCGAGCCGCTGTCGAACCACACGTCGAGAATGTCGTTGACGACCTCATAGTCCGCCAGCGCATAGTCCGGGCCGAGCAGCGCCTGATGATCCGCGCCGAACCATGCATCCGCCCCGCCCTGCTTGAACGCCTCGACAATGCGGGCATTGACGGCGGGATCGTTGAGATACTGGCCGGTCTGGCGGTTCACATAGAGCGCAATGGGCACGCCCCAGGCGCGCTGGCGCGAGATCACCCAGTCCGGGCGGTCGCTCACCATGGCGTGGATGCGGTTGCGTGAGCGGGCCGGCACCCAGCGCGTCGCCTCGATGGCATCGAGCGCCACTTCGCGCAGCGTCGGGCCGTTGCTGAGCGGCGCAGCGGCGTTGACGCCCAGCGCGATGCCCGCACCGATGCCAGCGAGCGGCGCGATCTCGACGTCGGACGTTGTGCTCGCCTTGTCCATCGGAATGAACCACTGCGGCGTGCAGCGATAGATGATCCGCGCCTTGGAGCGCCAGCTATGCGGATAGCTATGCTGGAAATCACCGGCGGACAGCAGCGCCCCGGCCTCACGCAGATCGGTCAGGATCGGGCCATCGGGACCGTTGAACTTCGTATTGATGACACTGCCCTGCCCACCGAGCCACGCCCAGTCGTCACGGTAGCGGCCATCATCGGTGACGGCGAACACGGGATCGATGCCGACCGCCTTACAGGCGATGAAGTCCTCCTCGCCATGATCGGGCGCCATGTGGACGAGGCCGGTGCCGGCATCGGTGGTAACATGATCGGCCGCGATGAACGGGCGGGGACGGTCGAAGAAACCGATCTTGCCACTTCCAGCATCCCCGTCACCCCGGACTTGATCCGGGGTCCAGCTGCCTTCGGCGCCGGTTGAAGATGAAGCGGGATCCCCGCTTTCGCGGGGATGACGAAGGAGATTGGCCATCGGGTGGCGCGCGATGGCACCAGCGAGTTGCGAGCCTTTGCCGCTCCAGACAATATCGTGGGAGGTCAAGCCGATCCGTGTCGCGACCTGCTCGATCAAAAGCGTCGCAACAAGAAGATGGGAAACACCGCCCCAATGTGATCCGCGCGCAGGATCGACCCGGTTTATGTGGAGCATCGAGTACTCAATGTCCTCCCCATAAGCGATTGCCTGGTTCACAGGGATCGTCCACGGGGTCGTCGTCCAGATCACCGCATAGGCGCCGACCAGCTCCGGCGCATTCGGCGCCTCGACAATCTCGAATGCCAGATCGATCTGCGTCGAGGTGACATCCTCATATTCCACCTCGGCCTCGGCCAGCGCGGTCTTTTCGACCGGAGACCACATCACCGGCTTGGCGCCGCGATAGAGCTGGCCGCTCTCCGCGAACTTCAAAAGCTCGCCGACAATCGCTGCCTCGGCCTCGAACTTCATAGTGAGATAGGGGTCTTCCCAATCGCCCATGATGCCGAGGCGCTTGAACTGCTCCTTCTGGACGCCCACCCACTTGTCCGCATAAGCGCGGCACTGGGCGCGGAATTCCTGCGGGGGAACCTCGTCCTTGTTCAGCTTCTTCTTGCGATATTCCTCCTCGATCTTCCACTCGATGGGGAGACCGTGGCAATCCCAGCCGGGCACATAGGGCGCATCCTTGCCGAGCATGCTCTGGCTGCGCACGATGATGTCCTTCAACACCTTGTTCATCGCATGGCCCATGTGAATGTCGCCATTCGCATAAGGCGGGCCATCATGGAGGATGAAGCGGGTGCGGCCCTTCCGCTCCGCGCGCAGCTTACCGTAGAGATCCTGCGCCTGCCAGCGCGCGAGAATACCCGGCTCCTTCTGGGCGAGACCGGCCTTCATCGGGAAGTCGGTCTGCGGCAGGAAGACGGTGCTCTTGAAGTCTTCGCTCTTCTGGCTTGGCTGGTCGGTCATGGGCTTCCGGCAATCGCTATGGCGTCCGCATCGGGCGAGGCGCGGCGTCCGCCCCTGGCTGCCCTGCGCAGACGAACAGGAAATCAGCGCCCGCCCCTACGCGAGGGCGCGCGCTGGCGCAAGCGACGGGCAGCTCCACTGGCGCCGGCAAGGGCACATCGCGCCGCCCCCCGTGGAACTACACGCCGGGCCGGACGTTCCTTTGAGCAGCATCTTCGATGCGCGCGCGGGACACAGCCTGGGAGATCGCTGTCGTCCAGCCGTTTAAAAAGACCGGGAGGGTTGCATGTCGCTTCTCAACATCATCATCATCTTGATCGTCGTCGGCGTGTTGCTGTGGCTCATCAACACGTACATTCCGATGGACGGCAAGATCAAAAGCATCCTCAACATCGTCGTGGTGATCGCGGTGGTGCTCTGGCTGCTGCAGGCCTTTGGCGTGCTCGGCTCGCTCGGCGGCGTCCACGTCAACTAGCGGGCGTCGATCAGCCCTATCAAATCCCCATTTCAGCGGCGCGCAAGTCCGCCGCGCAGCAATCGAACGAGGTTATCCATGAAACTTCCCGCCACTCTCGCCAGCCTGGCCCTCATCTCGCTGCCCATCGCAGCCTGCAGTGAGAAGGCGCAGCAGGAAACCAGCGAAGCGGCCGACGCCGTCGGCAACGATGTCGAGCATGCCGGTGACCATGCCGCGCAGGAATCCCGCGAGGCGAGCCGCGAGGCCGGCGCCGCCGCCGACCGCATCGGCGACGACATCCAGCAGGGCGCGCGCGAAGCCGGCGCTGCGGCGGATCGCGTAGGCGACGACATCAGCCGTGGTGCCGATGCCGCAGCCGACCGCACGGGCGCTGCGCTGGAAAACACCGGACGCGCAATTCGCGACTGAATCTGAGGGGTAGCGCCGCCCGGCGCTGCTCCCCGCACGTCACAGAAGGGCGGCTCGGTTTACGGGCCGCCCTTTTTGCGTCTGGGCAGCACAGCCCACATTCTCATGCTTTATCAAGATGATCGACGCGCTCTTAGAAGATCGCTTGTCACGCGATCCATAATTCCGTACATCAGGAATTAACGGTCACTGAGAGCCGTCTTGGGAGAGTGAACATGAGAGCTTTGTTGTTGTGCACCGTCGCGTGCGCCGCCTTCATCCCCGCCGCCGTCGCCGCACAGGGCGCCGCGGTTTCGCCGGCCGATACGACCAATGATGGCGGCCTGGTCGACATCATCGTCACCGCCCAGCGCGTGGAAGAGAACAGCCAGCGCACCCCCCTCGCCGTCGATGTGATTCGCCCCGAGGAGCTGACCCGCCAGAATGTTGTGCGCGCGGAAGATCTCTCCCGCATCTCCCCGTCCCTCTCCGCATCCGGCGGTGGCGGGCCGACGACGGTGTTCTTCGTGCGCGGCGTGGGCAACTCCACCGTCAATGCCTATTCGGACCCGGCGATCTCGTTCAACTATGACGGCGTATACATCGGCCGCCCCACCTCGACCTCGGGCGTGTTCTACGATCTGCAGCGCGTCGAAGTGCTCAAGGGACCGCAGGGCACGCTCTATGGGCGTAACGCCACGGCGGGCGCCATCAACGTTATCCCCAACCGTCCGAAGCTGGGCGAGACATCCGGCAGCGCGACCCTGGGTTATGGCAATTACAACTGGTTCACCGGCCAGGCGGCGCTGAACGTGCCGCTCGGCGAAACCGTCGCGCTGCGCGCCGCCGGCACGTTCTCGCACCGCGATGCCTTCCAGACCGATGGCACCGGCAACCAGCGCGAGCATGGCGGGCGCCTGCAGATTTATGCCGAGCCGACGCCGGACCTCACGCTTCGTGTCGCTGCCGATTATGCCCACCAGGGCGGCGCGAGCAGCAGCGGCTATTATCTGGGCGCCGTCAACCCGACCTTCGGCCCGAACGGCCCCTCGGGCTACCAGTTCGTGCCCAGCAACTTCTCGACCCAGCAGGGCCTGCTCGATCCAGCCTCCAACGCCTATCTGGCGCCGCGCTTCTTCACGCAGGTCGGCCGGGCGGGCGCGGTCGTGGATGGCGTGCCATTCAACGACAACGATTATTGGGGCATCACCGCCGAGTTGAACTACACCACGCCCGCCGGCACACTGACGATCCAGCCCGCCTATCGTGAGGCGGACCTCGAATATGCCTTCAACGGCGTGTTCCGTCAGGGCTACACCAAGGAGAAGGACAAGCAGACCAGCGTCGAAGCCCGCTGGACCGGCGACTTTGGCCCCTCGGTGGATTATCTTATCGGCGCGATGTACTTCGACGAGGAAATCGCAGCAGTCGCCCGCTACAACCAGCAGAGCCTCTCGCCCTACCAGAACTTCCGGACGAAAACGGAAAGCTGGGCCGGCTTCGGCAAGCTCACCGTGCGCCCTGTCGAACAGCTGAGCCTGACGGCCGGCGCGCGTTACACCTCGGACAAGAAGCGGTTCGACGGCACCTCGAATGTCTACATCCTGTTCTGCGGCAATCCCGCGCCGCCGCAGGATATCTGCCCCACCCTGCCGTTCATCCCTCTGGCGGAGACGGAAGCCGATTTGCAGGCCTTCTATGGCCAGCGCGGTATCCCGATCACGCCGGTCCCGCTCTTCGCCCTGCCGCCGATCGCGGGCGGATCACAGACCGCACCTTTTGTCCTGCGCTCGCAAATCCCGATCAATTCCGGCCTGACGAACAACAAGTTCACCTATCGCCTGGCCGCGCAATATGATTTCTCGCCGCGCAACATGGTCTATGCCAGCTTCGAGACGGGCTATCACGCCGGCGGCTTCAACTTCGCACGCGGCCTTGAAACCTATCGGCCGGAAACGATCGACGCCTACACCATCGGCACCAAGAATCGGTTCCTCGACAACCGCCTGCAGGTAAACCTCGAGGGCTTCCTGTGGAAGTACAAGGACCAGCAGTTCAGCCAGTTCGGCTATGATCTCGGCACGCCGCCCTCGACCGTGTTCCTGACGCGCAACATCGGCAACAGCACGATCAAGGGGCTGGATCTCGACGTGGAGTTCATGGCCACGCCGAACACCCTGCTCTCGGCGAATGTGCAGTATCTGGACACGAAATATGACAGCTTCGTCTACTTCGCGCCGAATCAGGGCCTGCCGGCCAACACCACCTGCGCCTCCACACCGCAGCAGCAGGTGACGCCGGGCGGCACAATCAACGTGTTCCGTATCGATTGCTCGGGGAACCAAGCATTCAACTCGCCCAAATGGTCGTTCAATCTCGACGCGCAGCAGACCATTCCGCTCGGCACCTACAAGGCTGTGCTGCAGGGCGGCACGCGCTATCGTGGATCGAGCTATTCCACGGCGGACTATCTGCCCTATCTCCGGTCGGAAGCGGCGTTCGTGAGCTATGCGTCGCTGACGCTCGCAACGGAGGATGACCGGTTCTTCGTCACGGCGTACATCAACAATATCGAGAACAATCAGCGCCTCATTACCGGCAACATCACATCGGCCTCGCTGGTCACGGCCAGCGCAGAACAGCCCCGGACCTACGGTCTGCGTATCGGCGGCAAGTTCTGAGCGAGGTCAGACTCATCCAGGGAGTTATGCATGGTTAGCGTTACCGATCTTCATTATGTCGCCATGGCCGTGCCGGACCTTGCCAAGGAACGCGAGTTCTATGGCAAGACCTGGGGGCTGATCGAGGTTGCCGAGCAGGACGGCCGCGTCTACTTCGCCGCCGAAGGCATGCCCCATCCTTATGTGATCGTGCTGCGGGAAGACGTGGAGAAGAAGACCGATCTCGTCGGCTTCTCCGCCGCCTCCAAGGAGGACGTGCTCGCAATCTTCGAACAGGTGAAGGCAGCCGGCGCGAAGATCATCAGCGAACCCGCCCCGGCCAGCGGCCCGGCCGGGGGCTTCGCCTTCCGCTTCTTCGATCCTGACGGTCGGGCGATGGAAGTGATCTGCGACAGCACCCCGCGCGAGTTCCGCAAGCTCGACAAGGGCGAGGCGATCCCCATCGGCATCAGCCATGTGGTGTTCCACTCGCCCGACCATGTCGCGCTCGCAGACTTCTACCAGAAGGCGCTGGGCTTCCGCCTGTCCGACTGGATCGGCAAGTTCATGGTCTTCCTGCGCTGCAACTCGGCGCACCACCGCCTCGCGATCCTCCCCGGACCGCCGGCACTCAACCACATCGCGTTCGACGTGAGTTCGGTGGACGAGCTGATGCGCGGCCTCGCACGGATGCATGAAAGCGGCATCAAGCTGAGCTGGGGGCCGGGGCGGCACACTGCGGGCAACAACACCTTCAGCTACTTCGTCACGCCCAACGGCAACGCCGTCGAGTACACTTCCGACCTTGAGGAAGTGGACGAGGACAGCTGGCAGGTCACGCATTATGAGCCAGGGCCAAACACCATCGATCAATGGGGCACCGGTCGCATCATCACCGGCAATGTGCCCCATGCCGAAATGCAGCCCGACAAGGGCCTGTGGCAGGTTCCGGCCTAAGAAAGGCGCTTACAGCATGATCCGTACAGCATTGGTCGTCGGCGGCGGCGTCGGTGGCATGAGCGCGAGCCTGTCGCTCGCCAAACGCGGCGTCGCCGTGGAACTGATCGATATCGACCCGCAATGGCGCGCTTATGGCGCCGGCATCAGCGTCACCGGGCTGTCCTTACGGGCGTTCGATGACCTCGGCATTCTGGACGAAATCCGCGAGCAGGGCTTTGTCGGCACAGGCTTCCGCTTGCGCACGCCGGACGGCGCGGTGGTGATGGAAACGCCGCGCCATGCCGGGCTCGCTCCCATCGATTCGAGCGGCGGCATCATGCGCCCGGTGCTTCATGCCATCTTGCAGAAGCATGTTCGCAAGGCCGACGTCACCGTGACGCTGGGCGTCGACCCGCGCGGGTTCAGGGAGAGCGGCGCCGGGGTGACCGTCGCCTTGTCGGACGGCACCGAGCGCACTGTCGATCTGGTCGTGGCGGCCGATGGCATCCAGTCCAAGACGCGCAAGACCCTGTTCCCCGATGCGCCGGCTCCGCAGTTCACCGGTCAGGGCTGCTGGCGCATCGTCGCCGACCGGCCCGAGGGGCTGGACGGCGCCGAAATGTATATCGGCGGCCCGGTTAAGCTCGGCCTCAACCCGATCTCGCAGGATAAACTCTACGCATTCATCCTCGAGCATGTGCCCGACAATCCCTGGTATGCCGATGAGGACATGCTGCCGCGCGTCGCTGAGTTGCTCGCGCCTTATGGCGGGGACATCGTCAAGATCCGGGAAAGCCTTGGCGAAGACTCGCTGGTCAATTACCGCCCGCTCGAATGGCAGCTCCTGCCCCTGCCCTGGCACAAGGGGCGCGTGGTGGTGATCGGCGATGCCGCCCATGCGACCACGCCGCATATGGCCTCGGGCGCCGGCCTCGCTGCCGAGGATGGCCTCGTGCTCGCCGATGAACTGGCGAAGACCGACGATGTCGAAGCCGCACTGACCGCCTTTGGCGTGCGCCGGTTCGAGCGCGCCCGCATGGTCGTGGAAAACTCGGTGCGGATCGGCGAAATCGAGATGGCCGGCGGCAATCAGGTAGATGCCAACAAGATGCTCGGCGGAACGATGCAGAAACTCAAGGAGCCCTATTGATGACGGTTGGTTTGGCGACAGTGGGCACGGCTGCCGTGCTCGTCCGCGACGATCGCTTCGTCCCGCTGGCCCATTGGGGCGAGCAGCGCGACCTGCCCGGCCTTCTGGCGGCGTGGGACGAGATCCTGCCGCAGATCGAGCGCTGGGCCGCTGACGAGGCGGCCTTTGCCGGTGCGCAGAGCTTTGCCGAGGCGGATGTGCGGGCGCCCTATCGCCCCGGGCAGGTGTTCTGCACCGGCGCCAACTACAAGAAGCATGTCGTCGGCCTTGTCATGGGCGACCCCTCGATGCGCACGGCCGATGCCGAGGCGATGAGCGACGACGAGCGCCGCCGCAAAGTCGAGGAGATGATGGACGCCCGCGCGCAGGCGGAACCCTATTGCTTCATCAAGCTGCCCTCCTGCGTGGTCGGTCCGCGCGATGCCGTGGTGCTGCCGCGCAACGTCATCAAGCCGGACTGGGAGCTGGAACTGGGCGTGGTGATCGGCAAGCCGGCCCGCCATGTCTCCGCCGCGCAGGCCATGGACCATGTCGCCGGCTTCGTGGTGGTCAACGACGTCACCGCGCGCGAGCAGATTTTTCGCCGCGATGCCGGCGGGCTGGGCGCCGACTGGCTCTCGGGCAAATGCTTCCCGACCTTCCTGCCCTTCGGCCCGATGATCGTGCCCCGGCAGTATGTCGCCGATCCCTATGATCTGACGATCACCCTGTCGGTCAACGGCAAGGTCTACCAGAATGAGTCGACGCGCGACATGATGGTCAGCATCGAGCGGCAGATTGCCTATCTCTCCGACCGCGTGGAGTTGATGCCGGGCGACGTGATCTGCACCGGCTCGCCTTATGGCAATGGCTCCGCCTTCGGCGTGTTCCTGCAGCCGGGCGACGAGATGGAAGGCACGATCACTGGCCTTGGCACCCAGCGCAACCGCTGCGTCGCG
Organism: Sphingobium sp. B12D2B; assembly: GCF_025961775.1. Classification (NCBI taxonomy): domain Bacteria; kingdom Pseudomonadati; phylum Pseudomonadota; class Alphaproteobacteria; order Sphingomonadales; family Sphingobiaceae; genus Sphingobium; species Sphingobium sp. B12D2B. The sequence continues at coordinate 1,009,562 of NZ_JAOQOH010000001.1, read as the reverse complement.
GAAGGCGCCAGCTAGGTGCGGGGCCGCAGGCCGTTCATCAGCAGGTCGACGACGAACTCCTCATATCGACTGGTCAGCTCCTCGGCAGCGATATCTGCCGGGAAGAGCTGCCTGACCACCGGCTCGGCAGTCGCAAAGAAGTCGAACAGTCCGAGGACCGCGACGTGAAGCAGGGCGGGATCGACGTCCCTGATCGAACTGGAGTCCCGCGCGAGCACCTCGCCCAGCCAGGCGACAGCCTCGCGGTTCATCTCGCCGAGGCGCTCGCCCACGTCGGACGATTTCGCGTCGGCCAGCTCGTCGACCATCAGCCGGTGGATATGGCGGTTGGAGCGGGTGAACCGCGCCGTGCGACGAATATTGTCTTCCACCACTTCATGCGCCGGGCGCGGATCGCGCGCGCTATAGGGCACCCGGTCCATCATCGAGGTCGCAACCGCCAGAAGCAGGTTGCTGCGGTCTTTGAAGTAATAGCGCACCAGCGCCGGGTCCACGCCCGCTTCCCTCGCGATCATCGCAATCGAGATGCGCTCGGGCGGATGCTCCTTCACAAGCCGTTCCGCCGTTTGCAGTACGACCTCGCGCCCAACCCCATTTTCGGCCGGCCGGCCCTGCCCCCGTTTGCGCGGTTTTTTCGCTTCACCCATGATGCTACGCTTGGCGCGAAAAATATATTCCTGCAAATAGGAATTGCTGGACCGCGCGCAATCGCTAAGCTTTGACGGATATCGACAGGAGAGACGGATGGCCAACTGGCCTTTCACCCAAGGCATTCATGACATCGGCAATGGCCTCTATGGCTATGTTCAGCCGGACGGCACATGGGGCTGGTCCAATGCGGGCCTGATCGCCAGCGACGGCGAGACATTGCTGGTCGATACGCTGATGAGCGTGCCGCTGACGCGCGAGATGCTGGACCGGTTCAAGGCCAAGGTGCCGGAAGCCGCGAAGATCGACCGGCTGGTCAACACCCATGCCAACCCCGATCATTTCTTCGGCAATGGCCTGGTGGCGGATGCGGAGATCATCGGCACCAACGAAGCCAAGAAGGAAATGGCCGGCTTCAACCCGAAGATGCTCGCCAACCTCAAGAACGTCTACACCGAGATGGGCGATACCGGCGCGTTTCTCTATGAGACCATGGGTCGCAAGTTCGATTTCTCGGGCGTGGATGAACTGACGCTGCCGAACCGCACCTTCGACGGGCGGCTCGATCTCAATATCGGCTCGAAGGCGGTCTCGCTGATCGACCTCGGCCCGGCACACACGGATTCCGACACGATCGTGTGGGTGCCGCAGGATCGTGTGGTGTTCACCGGCGACCTGCTGTTCAACGAGGGGCATCCAATCATGTGGGCCGGTCCGGTCGAGAAATGGATCGCCGCCTGCCAATATATCGTCGATCTCGATCCGCAGGTGGTGGTGCCCGGCCACGGTCCGATCACGGACACGACGGCCGTCCGCAACATGCAGGCTTATTTCGAATATGTCCGCGATGAATCGCGCAAGCGGTTCGAGGCCGGCCTTTCCTATGAGGATGCCGCGCGCGACATCAACATGCAGGAGTTCCGCGGCTGGAGCGACCCCGAGCGGATCGTCGCCAACGTCTTCTCGCTCTACAAGCAATGGGGGGCGCAGTTCACGCCGGAGCAGCAGCGCGATCTGTTCGGCGCGATGGGCCGCTACCATCACGAAATGCAAAGCCATGCAGAAGGGTGCGACCATGCCCATTGAGATCAACGCGACGCACGACCCGCAGCGCAAGAGCTGGGTCGAAAGCGCAAACGCAGCTGACAGCGATTTCCCGATCCAGAATTTGCCCTTTGGCCTGTTCCGTCACCGGGGGGTGGCGCGGGGCGGTGTGGCGCTGGGCGAGCACATCATCGATGTGCCCCGGCTCCACGCCGCCGCCTTGCTGGATGGCGACGCGGCCGAGGCTGCCGCCGCCATGACCGGCCCCTCGCTCGCGCCCCTGTTGGCTGCCAGCCCGGCCTCGGTCAGTGCCTTGCGTGCGCGCCTGTCCGATCTGTTCCGGGTCGATGGGTCGGGTGATCGGCAGCAACTCCAGGCCATGCTGGTGCCGATGGCCGAGGCGGAGCTGCTGATGCCGCTCAAGCCCACGGCTTTCACGGATTTCTGCACATCCTACGATCATATTGCGCGGATGGCGCAGAAAGCGCCACCGCTGGCCGCGCTCTCGTTACCGGTCGCCTATAACGGCCGCGCCAGTTCCGTGCGGGAAGACGGCACGCCGGTCATCCGGCCGCAGGGCCAGTTTGAAGCCCCGCCCGGCAGCGGCAACGTCCAGTTCGCGCCGGAGCTCATGCTCGATTTCGAGCTGGAGTTCGGCGTGTGGCTGCGCGGCGGCAATCCGCTCGGGCAGCGCATCAGTATGGCGCAGGCGGAGGACCTCATGTTCGGCTGCTGTCTCGTCAATGACTGGTCCGCGCGCGGCATCCAATTCTTCGAATCCATTCTGGGGCCGCATCTGGGCAAGAGCTTCCTAACCACGATCAGCCCATGGATCGTGACCATGGAAGCGCTCGCGCCCTTCCGTGTCGCCGCGCGCGGTCGGCCGGGCGACGAGCCGGCGGTCGCCGCCCATCTGCTCGACGCGCAGGATCGCGCGGCAGGCGGCATCAACATCGAACTCACCGCCGACTTCGCCAATGCGGCCGGATCGAGCGCGCGCATCGTGCGCAGCAATCTCGCCGAACTCTATTGGACGCTGGCACAGATGGTCGCGCATCAGGCCTCCAACGGGGCGCCGCTGGAAGCGGGCGACCTGATCGCGACCGGCACCGTTTCGGGCGCCGCGCAGGAAGCACGCGGCTGCCTCGCCGAGATCGTGCTGCGCGATGGCGAAACCATCGACCTGCCCGACGGCACGACCCGCCGCTGGCTGGAGGATGGCGACACCCTCACCCTCAAGGGCCGCGCCGTGGCGAAAGGCTATGTGCCCATCGGCTTCGGCCCGTGCAGCGGCACGATCCACCCGGCAGGAGCAAACGCATGACCATCACCACCTGTGGCGATCGCCAGCCGATCAAGGTCGCCGCGCGCGGCAAGCATCTGGTGGTGGACATCCATTGCCACCTCGGTATTCCCGCTGCCGACGCCATCGTGCAGGCGCGCCACCCCGGCCCGCCGCCCGGCATCAACGATTTCACCAGTGCGAAAACGAGTGAGGTCAACCGCGCCCAGTTCGCCACGATGGGCCGCACCCTCAACACGCTCGACCAGCGGCTGGCCGACATGGACCGGCTCGGCATCGACGTGCAGGCGATCAGCCCCAGCCCCGGCCAATATTTCTATTATGCCGATGCCGATGTCGCGCGGGAGGCGGCGCGCGCCGTCAATGACGGCATGGCGGCCGCGGTCGCGCAGCACCCCGACCGGCTGGTCGGCATGGGCACGGTGCCGTTGCAGGATATCGGCCTTGCCGTCGAGGAAATGCGCCGCTGCGTGCGCGACCTCGATCTGCGCGGCATCGAGATCAGCTCCAACGTCAATGGCCGGGACTTTCACGCTGAGGAGTTCCGCCCCTTTTTCGCGGCGGCCGAAGAACTGGGCATCCTGCTCTTCATCCACCCGCTGGGCTTCACCCATGCCAACCGGATGAGCGAATATTACTTCAACAACCTCATCGGCAATCCGCTCGAATCGACGCTGGCCATTGGCCATCTGATCTTCGGCGGCGTGCTGGATCGCTACCCCGGCCTGCGCATCTGCGTGGCCCATGGCGGCGGCTACATCCCCGGCTATTGGGGCCGGATGGACCATGGCTGGCGCGCGCGTGGCGATTGCAGCGAGCATTGCCAGCACGAGCCCTCCAGCTATCTGCGCAAGCTGTGGCTGGATACGCTGGTGTTCGATCAGGACCAGCTCGACAGCCTCGTGCGCACTCATGGCGCCGACAAGCTGTGCCTTGGCACTGACTATCCCTTCGACATGTCTGAGCCCGATCCGCTGGGCTTCCACGCCCGCCTGAGCGACGAGGAGCAGCGCAAGATCCTCGGCCTCAACGCCGCTGAACTGCTTGGACTGGAGACTGCCGACAAGAGCTGACCCAGCTACACACGACCACCACCACCACCAAGGCCGCCGCACGAAGCAGACCTCCCGTAAGAGGCAGGGCCGATCAGGAGAGAAGACGGTGACGAAGACGCAGCACGGCGGGGCCTGGGTGCCCGGCTATACTCTGTTCCTGCTCTTCGTGAGCAATGTGTTCAATTACGCCGACCGGGCCTTGCTCGGCATCGTCGTCGATCCGGTGAAGGCCGATCTGCAGCTGAGCGACACGGCGATGAGCCTTGTGTCCGGCACGGCCTTCGTGCTGTTCAACCTGATCGTGGGCATCTTCATCGCCCGCTGGGTGGACCATGGCAATCGCAAGAAAATCCTGCTGCTCGGCGTCGCCATCTGGTCCGGCGCCACGGCGCTGACCGGCCTTGCCGAAGGCTTTGTGTCGCTGGCGCTCACCCGGGTTCTGGTCGGTGTCGGCGAGGCCACGGCCTTTCCGGTCGCCATCTCCGTCATTGCCGACCTGTATCCCAAGGATCGGCGGCCGCGCGCGCTGGGCATCTATCAGTCGAGCGCCTTCGTCGGCATCGTCGGCGGGTCGATCGCGGCGGGGATATTGGCCGCGATATTCGGCTGGCGGACGATGTTCTTCATCTGCGGCGGCGCGGGCCTCGCCTTCGTGCTGCTGCTCGCGCTGACCATGAAGGAACCACAGCGTGGCGTGCATGACGAGCCGGACGCGGCGGATATGGGCATGCGCAACCTCCCCCAATCCATCCGCTTCCTGCTCAACGTGCCAGGCTTCCGCATGCTCGCGGTCGGCATGGGGATCTCGGCGATGGGCGCGGGCGTGCTGCCGGTCTGGGCGCCGGCGTTCCTGCTGCGCAGCCATGGCGTCAGCCTTGCCGAAGTGGGCGCCCTCATCGCGCCCTCGGTCGGCTTGGGCGGCATCGCCGGCGCCATTGCGTCCGGTTTCATGGCCAGCTACTTCACCAAGAAGCACGGGCGGGAGATCGACAGCCTCATGGTGCCCCTGATTGCGCTGCCCCTGTCCATCCCCTTCTTCATCGCCTTCTGCTTCGCGCCGTCGTTGGCCCTGACGCTGGGCGCGGCGGCGATCATGAACTTCCTGCTCTCCAGCGGCATCACCCCCTGCTTCTCCGCAGCCATGGGACTGGCCACGCCGCAGACCCGCGCGGTGGCGTCGATGCTGTTGCTCGCTTCGTCGGGCATCATCGGCTCGGCGCTGGCGCCGCTCGTGGTCGGCGCAGCCAGTGATGCGCTGACGCCCCAGTTCGGCACCGAATCGCTGCGCTATGCCATGTCTGCCGTGACGGTCGCGCCACTGCTGGGCTGCGTCTTCCTCTGGCTCGCCTATCGCCGCGCTCGCGCGACCACCATGGCCGAGACAGCCACCGCGTGAGCACGCCGGCATCCCCGTCCGAGTTCCGCCATGGTTGGCCGGTGGTCCTCGCCGCCGCCTGCGGGTCGGGGCTGGGGATTGCGGGACTGCTGACCTATTCGGCGGGCATCTTCGCGAAAGATCTCGAGAGCGCGATCGGCCTCAGCCGCACGACGCTGGGCGCCGCCTTCTTCCTGGCGACGGTGGCGCTGGCGATCGCTCTGCCCATCGCCGGCTGGCTGATCGACCGCGTCGGCCCGCGCTGGCCTGCCGTCGCCGGCTCACTGGCGCTGAGCGGCGGATTCGCGCTGCTCGGGATCGTCGTCCATTCGGTCGCCGGCTATATGAGCGTGATGGCAGGTATAGGCCTGCTGGCTGCCTGTTCGTCACCCGTTGCCTACACACGCGCCGTCAATGCCGTCTTCGATCGGGCCCGCGGACTGGCGCTCGGCCTGACGCAGGTGGGCATCGGCATTTCCGCCGCCGTCGTGCCGCCTGTTCTGGCCATCATTGTGGCAGAACGGGGTTGGCAGGCCGGCTATCTGGCGCTCGCCGCCATTGCCGCGATAGGTGTCATCCCGGCGCTCAGCCTGCCCAACCTCCGCAGCCCCCGAACGCCCGATCGCGCAGGCGGCATGGCCCGCGCCCAGATGCGCTCGCCCCTCTACCTGCTGGTGCTGGCATCCTTCGGCATGATGGCGCTCTCCTTTGCCGGCTTGCTGCCCCATTTCGTCCCGATGCTGCGGGAATCCGGCCTGGATGCCCGCACCGCCGGATCGCTGGCGGGGCTCATCGGCGGCTCCGTGATCGTCAGCCGGGTCGTTGTCGGCTGGCTGGCAGATCGGGTGCCTGCGCCACGCATTGCGGCGGCCTGCTGCGCCTTGTGCGCGCTGGGGTGCATCGCGCTGGCGACCGGCGGCGCAACCCTCGCATGGGTCGGCGCCATCGCGCTTGGCACGGCCATGGGCGCGGAAGCCGACCTCATCGGCTATCTGACCGCCCGCTACTTTGGCATCACCCATTATGGCGCGCTGTACGCCGTGCAATATGCCAGCTTCATACTGCTGGCGGGGCTTGGCCCGCTCTGGGTTGGCGCGCTGGCCGACGCCACTGGCGGATATAATGCCCCGCTCTGGGTGGCCGCTGCCGGCCTTGGCGTTTCCATCCTGCTGTTCCTGCGCTTGCCCAACCCGCAGACGAGCCGCTAGAGGCTGTCACGAGGCAGGCCGCAACCAAACGACCGCCGCGACCATTCACCCGAGGTCGAAATGGCTTTGATCCGGCGCATGGCCGGGCCAGACTGACCGTCACCCCAAAACCGGAGGCCTGCGCCTGATGCCTTTCTGCCCGCCATCTGCTCCCTTCGCCCGTCCTGTCGCACTGGCGCTGACCCTCGGCCTCACGCTCGGCGCCTTCGCGTCGACCGCCTCGGCCAGGGAGAAGGAACCGCGCCGCGTGCGCATCGCTATCGGGCCGGAAATCCAGCCCAGCTTCCCCGGTTCAGACAGCCTGTCCGTCCGGCCCTTTCTGGAAGGCGATATTGCGCGCGGGGATGAACCATTCGAGTTCGAGGCGCCGGACGAGAGCTTCGGCATCCCGGTCGTGAGTGTCGGCGGTTTCGAGGTCGGCCCATCCATGGCCGTTGAAGGCAAGCGAAAGGCGGACGAGGTTCCCGGCTTCGTCAAGGTCAACCGTTCGCTGGAACTTGGCGGGTTCGTGCAGATGTTTCTCGCCCCTTCCTTCCGCCTGCGCGCCGATCTGCGCCAGGGCGTGACCGGCCATGAGGCGCTCGTCGGATCGGTCAGCGCCGACTGGATCATGCGCGATGGGGACCATTGGCTGGTGTCGGTCGGCCCGCGCGTGACGCTCGGCAACGGCAAGCACCAGCGTACATGGTTCGGCGTGTCACCCGCGCAAGCCGCCGCCTCGGGCCTGCCGGTGTTCGAGGCGAATGGCGGCGTCCAGTCCGTCGGTGCCGCTGCCGGCCTGATCCGCCAGCTCGATGCGCGCTGGAGCCTCCACGGCTATGCCCGTTACGACCGGCTTGTCGGCGATGCCGCCGATTCGCCGGTCGTGCGGGCCTATGGCGCGCGCGACCAGTTTTCCGGCGGATTGGCGCTGGGCTACACCTTCTGGTGGGGCAAACGCTAAGCCGCGCGGGGCGCCCTATCGCCCCTCCAGCCGCGCGTAGGCAGGCGAGTGGGTAAAAGCCTCCCAGCGCGTGCACCATTGGCGCACCGGCTTGGCCTCGGGCCAGAAGGGCGTCCAGATCTCGCCCGGCTCGGCGCCCAGGGCCTGGGCGACCTTCTGGCTCGGCACATTGTCATCGGCGATCATGTGCAGCGTCTCACTCTGGCCAAGGGCCTCGTGCGACCAGCGGAAGGCGGCGGCGGCCGCCTCCGCTGCATAGCCCTTGCCTTGTGCGGACGGAAAGATACACCAGCCGATCTCGAACGCCGGCCAACCGGGCGGGTTCATTGGCCCGACATGGCCGATGAATGCCCCGCTCGCTTTCTCTTCCACCGCGAAATTGCCATAGCCGCGCGCGACCCAATGGCCGGCGAGACTGCAGAAGCGTTGCCAGCTTTCGCCATAGGTGAGGCCCCGCCCTTCCTTGGTGATGAACCGCGCGAAGTCATCGTCGGCCATAGCCGCGCACAAGGGCTCGGCATCGGCCGCACGGAACGCCCGCAGGAGCAGCCTGGGCGTTTCGATAGTCGGTGCGCGGTCGATGGTCGGGGCAGTGCTGTTCTGTTGGGTCATCGGGGGCCTCTCCTTGTCAGCGCAAGTCTTGCCGGAGACCTGCGCGGTGACAAGGCATGATTAGGCCCCGAGGATGATCCGCGCCCGCACGACATCGGCGCTCATCTGCTCGACCAGCGCATCCAGGCTGTCGAACTTGCGCTCGCCCCGCAGCCGTTCGATGAGGGCGATCTCCAGCGTCTGGCCGTAAAGGCTGCCGGAGAAATCGAACAAATAGGTCTCCAGCAACTCGCGCGGCGGCACGAAGGTCGGGCGGATGCCGAGATTGGCCGCGCCGCAGACGATTCGCCCATCGGGCAGCCGTGCGCGCACGGCATAGATGCCATAAGCCGGGCGCAGATAATGGCCCATCTCCATATTGGCGGTCGGGAAGCCGATGGTGCGGCCGCGCTTGTCCCCATCGATGACTTCACCGGCAATCGCGAAAGGCCGGGTGAGCAGGCCCGTCGCCGTGGCGCAGTCGCCAGCCAGCAGGGCCTCGCGCACGCGGCTGGAGGAGATGATCTCGCCCTGCTCGTCGCGCACCGGCGCCACGGCCTCGGCGGCCAAGCCGTGTACCGCGCCAAGCGTGCGCAAAGCCGCGACAGTGCCCGAGCGCCCGCGCCCGAAGGTGAAGTCCTCGCCGGTCACCACCCCCGCCGCGCCAAGTTCCGTCGCCAGCATGGCCACGAAGTCCTCCGCGCTGTGCGAGGCCAGCTCAGCCGTGAAGTGAAAGACCAGCATGGCATCCGCGCCCGCCTCGCCGAACAGACGCTCGCGCTGATCGAGCGTGGTCAGGCGGAAGAAGGGCGCATCCGGCCGGAAGAGGCGCATGGGATGCGGATCGAAGGTCGCGACAATGGCCGGACGGCCCTGCGCACGGGCCAGCTCCACGGCCCGGCCGACCACGGCCTGATGGCCCCGGTGAAAACCGTCGAAATTGCCGAGGGCAATGATGGCACCGCGCAAATGTGCCGGTATCGGCTGATCGCTGCTGATCCGTTCCATGGCGGGCGCCTATAGGGGGAGCGACGCGCGGGCGCCAGCCCCGATGGCGGCTCGCATGCGCACCGCGATCAGGCTCCGCGCCGCAGGAATGTGCGGTAGCCGAAGGCGGCGACTGCGCCCTCCGCCGGGTGATCCTCGCGCATCGTCTCTTCCCACCGGGCGGGATCGGGCGCATCGATGCGCGCGTCGCCCGGCGGCGAGAGATGTACCTGCGTGATCTCCAGCCGGTCGGCCAGCGGTTCGAACAGCCGATAGACTTCCGCACCGCCAATCACCGACAGCACCGGCGCCTGCGCGGCGGCAAGGGCTTCATCGACGCTGTGGACCACCTCTGCGCCTTCCGCCTGCCACGCGCGGTCGCGGGTCAGCACGATGTGGCGACGGCCCGGCAGCAGCCCGGGGAGGCTGTCGAAGGTCTTGCGCCCCATCAGCATGGGCGTGCCCATGGTCATGGCCTTGAAGCGCTTGAGATCGCCGGGGATCCGCCAGGGAATGTCGCCCTCGCTGCCAATCACGCCGTTGTCGGCGCGGGCGAGCAGCAGCACGATTTCTGGACGCGCGTCCATCGTCATGCCGCGCTATCGCTCATGTGCACGCGCGTCACATGGCCCATCTTGCGGCCGGGGCGTGCCTCGTTCTTGCCGTAGAGATGGAGATGCGCCGTCTCGTCGGCCAGAATCGCCTGCCACTCATTGGCCTCGTCTCCGATCAGGTTCTGCATGGAGACGGCCGGCGCGGCAAGCGCCGTCGATCCGAGCGGCAGGCCGCAGATGGCGCGGACGTGATTCTCGAACTGGCTGGTGACAGCGCCCTCAATGGTCCAGTGCCCGCTATTGTGGACACGCGGCGCCATCTCGTTGAAGATCGGCCCGGCGGCCCCGGCAAAGAACTCCAGCGTAAGCACGCCAACATATTCCAGAGCCTGGGCGACGCGCGCGGCAATGGCCCGCGCTTCGGGCACCTGCGCCAGCACGACCGCCGGAGCCGGCAGCGTAGATGTCGCGAGAATGCCGTCGACATGCACATTATGCGGCGAATCCCAGAAGCGCACGGTGCCATCCTGTCCGCGCACGAGCACGACCGAAAACTCGTGGTCGAAGGTGACGAACCCTTCCAGCACCGCCGGATTGCAGCCGATTGCCTCCCAGGCGGTGTCCAGAGTCTCGGGCGCCGCATCCATCAGGCGGACCTGGCCCTTGCCGTCATAGCCAAAGCGCGTCGTCTTGAGGATGGCGGGCGCGCCGATCCGCGCGATTGCATCCTGCAGCACCGCGCCGCTGGAGACGGGCGCATAGGGAGCCGTCCGTCCGCCAAGGCCGGCGACGAAGCTCTTTTCCAGCAACCTGTCCTGCGCGACCGCCAGTGCGCGGGCATTGGGCCGGACGTGCCCGAGCTTGGCGAGCAAGGCAACGGCGTTGCTCGGCACATTCTCGAATTCATAGGTGATGATATCGACCGCGTCTGCGAAGGCGGTGAGCGCGGCGTCATCCTCATAGGGCGCCTGCGTCCACGCGCTGGCAATGTCAGACGCGGGGCCGCTCTCCTCAGGCGCGAAAATATGGACCCGATAGCCAAGCTGGATCGCGGCCATGCCGATCATCCGGCCAAGCTGGCCGCCGCCGACGATGCCGATGGTCGACCCGGGCGCAATCGTCATGGGGGAGGTCATTGCGGGCTGCCTGCCACCGAATCCGTTTGCGCCGCACGCCATGCATCCAGTCGATCGGCCAGCGCCGCGTCGCTATTGGCTAATATTGCAGCTGCGAGCAAACCGGCATTCTTGGCGCCTGCCTTGCCGATGGCCAGCGTCCCGACCGGAACGCCGCCGGGCATCTGTACGATGGAAAGCAGACTATCGAGCCCGGAGAGGGTCGCCGACTGCACCGGAACACCGAGCACCGGCACGCGAGTCATGGCCGCGACCATCCCCGGCAAATGGGCCGCTCCGCCGGCTCCGGCGATGATGACGTGCAGACCTCGGCCTGCTGCCGTCTTGGCATAATCGACGAGTCGATCCGGGGTGCGGTGAGCCGAAACAATCCGCGTTTCGCATTCAATTTCAAGGTCTTGCAGAACATCGACGGCATGGCGCATCGTGTCCCAGTCGGACTGCGAGCCCATGATCACACCGATTTTCGCCATTCTTCGCCGCCCCGTCCTCATGCTGCCTGGCGTCAACGGGAACGCCGGCCGGAAACTTCTCTTTAAGTCTCAGCCCATAGACACCAGCGCCATGGCGCACAACCGGTCAAAACGCTCTGATCATACGGCGGAACGCGGGTTCCGCAGTGCACAAAGGCAAAGCTTGGAACTATACCCAGCGCACAGGGTTACATGCTGCGGTCGCGCACAGGAGATAGAGCTTTGATGGAAGCCACTGCGCGGACGGTCGCACTCGATCTTCCCGCACCTGACATTTCAGCGCTTGAGCAGGAGTTGGATATACTCCGCCGGGAGCTGTCCCTTCTTAAAACCGCCAACAAGGAACTTGAACGACTCGTCATTCGCGATACGCTCACTCCGCTCTACAATCGGCGGCATTTCATGAACTGCCTTCGGGATCGGCTGGACCGGCTCGAACGGCATGAAGGCAAATGCGCACTCGTGTTCATCGACGTGAACTCGATGAAGCGGATCAACGATCGCTTTGGCCATGGCGCCGGCGATGCCGCTCTGGTGCATATGGCGCGCCTTCTCGCGAATGGACTGCGGTCCACCGACGTCGCGGCCCGCATGGGCGGCGATGAGTTCGCGTTGTTGCTGGACGATCTTGACCCTGAGGCCGTGGAGGAAACCACCCGGCGGCTCCAGCGCATGATCGCGGAATCGGCCTGCTTGCACGAGGGCGTGATGCTGCCGCTGTCTATTTCCGTCGGCTGGACGGCCCTCGAACAGGGCGACACGGAATTTTCCGCCCTTACTCGCGCGGATATGGCGATGTATGCTGCCAAAAGACCCGGCAGCACCTTTGCCGAGGCAGCAGAATAAGGAGCAGGTCATGGCCCACGCGGTTCAGGACAATGCCGAGCGCAACCGCTACGAGATCATAGTGGACGGCGAGATCGCTTTCGCCACCTATGAGCGCGATGGCGACACGCTGGCGATCACGCATACCTTCACGCCATCGGCGCTGCGCGGCAAGGGCGTCGCGGCCGATCTCGTCGCCGGGCTGCTCGACGATGCGCGCGCACGCGGCCTCAAGATCCGGCCGGTGTGCAGCTACGTCGTCACCTATTTCGAGCGCCACCCCGATCAACGCGACCTGCTGGCCGTCTGACGTGCGGGCCGTCCGCTCACGGTCAGGCCCCCTCTAGCTCGGCCTTCTCGCGGTCCATCATCGCCTGAAGGATACGCCGCCCCTGCACCGCCGTTCCGTCGCTTTTGAGCATCAGCTCGGGCGGGAGGACGTCCAGCGTGGAAATGATCTTCTCGATTTCCTCGGTCGCGAACTTGTCCTCATCCAGCACAGGCTCGAGACGCCGGCGGGCGTCGTCCACCCGCGCCTGTGACGGTGCGCTCATCGCGAAGAAGTAGTTGCAGCTGGTCTTCTTCGCCGGCGTGACGGCATGCCAGACCCGGCTGGTGTGGAGCACCTCGCCGGCCTTCTCATGACCCTGCGGATAGCGGGATTCGCCAATCCCTGCGTGAAAGCCGGGGAAGAAGAAATCCATGCCGGAAATGCGATCGACCAGCCCGTCATGCACGCTGCGATCATGATAAGGCGGCATCGGCGTATCGCGCATGATCCGCCGGCTCGACAAGCGGCGATCATTGAGGTCACGCACTTCGGGCGTCGCTGCATCATCGGGCGTGCCGATCGATGTGGCATGGAGATAGCCGAGATGACTCAGGTCCAGCAGATTATCGTTGAGCAGTTGATAGCGCCCATCCACATGCATGGAATAAAAGGCATCCGGGATCATGCCGGGAATGTTGAAGCCGATCTCGTCCAGCGTCGGGATGAGCGACTCGTCCGCCTTGTCGGGATCGCCTGGCCAGATCCACGCCCATAGCCCGCGCTCGATTAGTGGGTAGCTCTTGATCCGGTAGACACCGGGAATGGTGCTCTGGCTCGGCACCATCGTGCAGGCCCCAGATGAATCGAAGGTGATGCCGTGATAGCCGCATTGGATCGCATCGCCGACGCGCTTGCTCGCGCCCAGGGGATAATGCCGGTGCGGACAGCGCCCCTCCACCGCCACGGCCGTGCCATCTTCCTTGCGGTACAGAACGACCGGCTCGTTGAGAATCCACCGGCTGAGCAAATCCTCGCCGATTTCGCGCACAAATGCGGCGACGTACCAGCCGTTGCGCGGCGCGTAGCTGCCAGGGGTGAAAGGATACATGGGGCCCGCTCCTAATCGAACATCGTTCGTTTAGCGATTGATGCTTTTTCACCGGCAAACTGTCAAGGGGAGCAGCATGTCATTCGCGAAGCTGGATCAGGACGGGATCGTCGAGGAAGCCATTGCGCTGCTGAAGGAAGAAGGGCTGGCGGCGGTCAGCCTGCGGAAGATCGCCACCCGGCTCAGCGTCAGCGTCTCATCGCTTTACTGGCATGTGGAGGACAAGCAGGCCCTCCACGCACTCATGTCCATCTCCATTTTCAAGGCCTGCCTTGACTCGGTGCCGCCGGCAGAAAGCTGGTGGGCATGGCTGCATGATTTCGGCATCGCCTTATGGGACGCGCAGACATCCATACGCGATGCGCGTCAGCTCATTGCCGTCACCCGCGCGCAGCGGGGAGCTGGCAACCATCTGATCGGCCAGATCGTGAAGGAGTTGACCGCGCTCGGCCTGAGCGCGGAGATGGCCGCCGTCGCACAGCGGTCCGTCCAGGCGCTCGTCACGGGCTGGACGACGCTGCGAGCGGTTCAGGTCGAGGCGGACCGGGACAGCTTCATCCTGGCGCTGGATGTTCTCATCGACGGCTGGCGAACACGCGCAGCCACAGATCAGCCGTGACGGACACGCCAAAACGCCCGGCCAGCAACTGACCGGGCGCCTGATTGGCAGAGGCAGGGCGAAAGCGCCCCGCCGCGCGTCTTCAGCCCTGGCGGGCCTTGAAGCGACGCTGCGTCTTGTTGATGACGTAGGTGCGCCCACGACGGCGGATCACGCGGTTGTCCCGGTGACGGTCCTTGAGCGACTTGAGCGAGTTGCGGATCTTCATGATCGGGTCCAAATGATTCTTGGGTGACGGAAAATTCGAAGCCGCGCCTCTATGGGTCAGCCTCCGGAAAGTCAAGGCGGCGGTGCAAGTTTTGCGCAGCCCCGTCCCCTCATGTCGGCAACCGCTTTCCTGAACAATCGTTAAGCCATCATGCAGCATTTCCGGTGCAAACTCGACTGATGAGACGCCATTTCAGAGAGATGGCCAGATGATAAGGGATGCAAGGCCATGACGAGCAGTTTTTCCATGCCGCCGCTCCATGGGCGGGCGACTCCCTACATCGAGGGTCGTCGGCGATTCGGCGCGCGCAAGGCCGGCATCGCGGCCATTGTACTCGGCGCGCTCGCCCTGGGTGGCTGCGCGACATCCACCGGGCCTGTCGACGTCACCCGATTCCATCAGCCGGACGTCGCCCGGCAGGGCACCGTGCTCATCGTGCCCGGAAATCCGGACGATAGCGCCAGCCTCGAATTCCGCACCGCCGCCAATGCCGTGAGCGCGGCGCTGGCGCGGACGGGCTTTTCTACCCTCCAGCCCGGCGCATCCGGTGCCGGGGCAGCGCAATATGAAGCGGTTGTGGACATGGGGCGGGAAACGATCGCGCCCCTGCCCGCACGCTCCCCGGTGAGCGTCGGCGTGGGCGGATCGACCGGTTCTTATGGCAGCGGCGTCGGCCTTGGCATCGGGATCAATCTCTCCGGCAAACCCAAGCCCGTGGTCGTGAACCGGATGCGCGTGCAGTTGCGCCGCGCGAGCGACAAGGTGGTTGTGTGGGAAGGTCGTGCCGAGACGCAGGCCAAGGAAGGCACGCCGGCCGCCCAGCCCGGCCTCGTGGTCGGTCGGCTTGCCGATGCGCTGTTCCAGGGCTTCCCCGGCACGTCCGGCGAGACTATCACGGTGCCATGACCGCACCCCTTCGCATCAACAGCAGCTTCGATAGCGGCAACATCCGCGTCGAAGCGATCGACGGCACTATTGCAACGCTCTCCATCCACAAGGACCATGAGAGCGATTTCTTCCAGTGGTTCCACTTTCGCGCCGCCGCGCCGGCGGGCACGCGCCTGACCCTGCGCATCACGGGCCTCGCGCAATCCGCTTATCCCGATGGCTGGCCCGGTTATGCCGCCTGCGTATCGGAAGATCGCGAGCGCTGGGGCCGCGCCGCCAGCCGCTACGATCCGGGCGTGGATGGCGGCACCCTCACCATCGCCTACACCCTCGTCGGCGCTGCCGCATGGTTCGCCTATTTCGCGCCCTACTCGCAGGAGCGGCATCACGATCTCGTGGCGCAGGCAGCGGCCTGCGAGGGCGTGACCGTGCGCCAACTGGGCGAGAGCCTCGACGGACGCCCGATCGATTGCCTGGAACTGGGGAGCGGCGACAAACCCGTCTGGCTGATCGCGCGCCAGCACCCCGGTGAGACGATGGCGGAATGGTGGATGGAAGGCGCGCTCGACATGCTCACCGACCCCACCAATGCCCATGCCCGCGCTCTGCTTGCCGCCTGTCGCTTCTACATCGTGCCGAACATGAACCCGGATGGCGCCTTTCGCGGCCATCTGCGCACCAATGCCCGGGGTATCAATCTCAACCGCGAATGGCATGAGCCGCAAGCCGACCGCGCGCCGGAAGTGCTTTGCGTACGCAATCGCATGGACGAAACCGGCGTCGCCTTCGCCATGGACGTGCATGGCGACGAGGCAATCCCGGCCGTCTTTCTCGCCGGGTTCGAGGGCATTCCCTCGATCAAGGACGCGCAGCTCGCACTGTTCCGTCGCTATCGCGACACGCTGGCCATCCGCACGCCCGACTTCCAGACTCGCCTTGGCTATCCCGAGGCGCGGCCGGGCAAGGCCAATCTCTCCATGGCAACCGCCCAGATCGCAGAGCGCTACGGCGCGGTGGCGATGACGCTGGAAATGCCGTTCAAGGACAATGACGACCTGCCGGACACCGCCCAGGGCTGGAGCCCGGAGCGCTCCATGCAACTGGCGCGCGACTGCCTCGCCACGCTGGCGGAGATGGTCGGGGATATTTGAGAACGGTCGGGACCAGGGCGCCCGGACTGTGCCTTCCTCCACCGTCGCCCCGGGCTTGACCCGGGGTCCAGCTCACTCTTCCTAGGACGTTCGCCTGACGGGATGAGGCGTGAAAGGAAGCTGGCCCCCGGGTCAAGCCCGGGGTGACGGAAAATTGGGAGCGATCAGCGCTCTCGCTTCACCCCAGTTCATCGCCCAAAAACGCCATCGCAGCGCGCCAGCTGCGGCGGTTGGTCTCTGGCTCGAAGCCGAAGCTCCGGTCCGCATTCAGCGGCACATCGTCTGCGGTGAAGGCGTGGCCGGTGCGACTATAGGTGGTGAACTGGAAGTCCACGTCCGCAGCCGCCAGCTCCTTGCACAGGGCCAGCTTGGCATCGGGCGGGCATAGATTGTCGTTCCACCCGTCGCAGATCATCAGCTTTGCGGTGATCGGCGCGTTGGGGAATGGCGGGGCGTCGTAGACGCCGTGGAAGGAGACACCGGCCTTGATGTCCGCCCCGGCGCGCGCAAGATCGAGCACGCATTTGCCGCCTGCGCAGAAGCCGATGGCGCCGATCCGGCTGCCATCCACGCCCGGCAACCCGCGCAGCTCCGCAAGGGCATCGAGCAGCCGGGTCTTCACCGCTTGCCGGTCTGCCATCAGGTCATGCAGCAGCTTGCCCGCACTCTCCATGTCCGTACCGCGCTTGCCCTGGCCGTAATAGTCGACGACCAGCACCTTGTAGCCCTGCGCCGCCAGCGTCTCGGCCTTGGCGAAATCCCACTCCTTGGTGCCCATGAAGTTGGGGAACAGAAGCACGCCCGGCTGATCGCCTGCATCCGCATCGCCGACGAACATTGATTCAAAGGGACCGCCGGGGCCTTCATGAAGGTGGACAGTGCGGGTGATCGCCATGGTTCCTGCTCCTTTGCTGCAATGGGATGATGCGCTCATCCATGGCGAATTGTGCTCGGGCGGACAAGGGCGCTTGCGGCAGCAATCCCGGCCGAAAAGACAGCCCGCGCGGGTGGTTTCTCAACATTTAACGCAGCCGGTCGCTTTTGCCGGAACCAACCGGCCCCGGCGCAGTTTTCTGCCAGCAATATGGGAGTTTACGAGATGAAGACGTTGTGGGATCCGGGCTTTCTCCAGAGCCAGATCCAGCAATTCGAAGCGCAGGCCACGACGGCGATGCACCCGGATGAGAAAGCCGCCTATCAGAGCTATGTGCAGCATTATCAGACGATGCTGAAAGCGCTTCAAGCGCGTGGCCACGCCGCGACGCTCGAGCACGCCTGAAGCCTCTCTGCGCGTCTTCAAGACCCGCCCGAACGGATTGCGCTTACACCAAATCCCGCTATCAGGCCCGATAACGGTAAAACCGCCGAAGATCGGGAGATAAGACCTCATGCCCACCCTCGTCCTCATCCGCCATGGCCAATCGGCCTGGAATCTGGAGAACCGCTTCACCGGCTGGTGGGATGTCGACGTGACCGAGAAAGGCGCTGCCGAAGCCAAGGCGGCCGGCGCGCTGATGCGGGACAAGGGCCTCGATTTCGACCAGTGCTTCACCTCGCTGCAGACCCGCGCGATCAAGACGCTCAATCTGGCGCTTGAAGAAATGCAGCGGCTCTGGCTGCCCGTCGAAAAGGACTGGCGCCTTAACGAGCGGCATTATGGTGGCCTCACCGGCCTCGACAAGGCCGAGACGGCTGCCAAGCATGGCGATGAGCAGGTGAAGATCTGGCGCCGCAGCTTCGACGTGCCGCCGCCGCCACTGGAGGCGGGCAGCGAATTCGACCTGAGCAAGGACCGGCGCTATGCCGGCATCGCCATCCCGGCGACGGAGAGCCTCAAGGATACCATCGCGCGCGTGCTGCCTTATTGGGAGGGCCGGATCGCGCCCGAGCTGAAGGCCGGCAAGCGCGTGCTCATTTCAGCGCATGGCAATTCACTGCGCGCGCTGGTCAAGCATCTCTCGAACATCCCCGACGACGAGATTACGGGCCTCGAAATCCCGACCGGCCAGCCCATTGTCTATGAGCTGGCCGACGATCTTTCCGCGAAGGACCGTTATTATCTGTCGGAGCGGTAAGGGTTAGGCGGCCGGTCAGGCCGCCACCTTCAGCTCAAGCTGATCGACGGCGGCCAGCGCCGCCTCGATACCGGCCGCGCGATGCTCGGGACCGACAGCAGCGCCTTCCGTCACGATGAATTCGGGTGCGATGCCGATAAAGCCGAAGACGGCGCGCAAATAGCTTGCCGCATGTTCGACAGCGGCTGCAGGCGTGCCCGCACCGTAAAAGCCGCCACGCGAGAGGGCGACGATCACGCGCTTGTCACCCGCCAGGCCGATGGCATTGCCGCTTTCGTCATAGCGGAAGGTCTTGCCGGCCACCGCGATATGATCGATCCACGCCTTGAGCTGGGTGGAAATGGTGAAATTGTACATCGGTGCGCCGATCACGACCGTGTCCGCATCCAGGAATTCCGCCAGCACAGCCGCCGCCTCGTCCGTGCCGAAGCCGGGCAGCGTCAGGTGCGGCAGCGGCTGGGCGGCGAGATCGCGATAGCGCACGTCCGCGCCGGGCTGCTCCGCCTTGAGGCGCTCGACAATGGCTGCCGAAATCTGGCGGGTGATGGAGTTTTCGCCCTGAATGCTGGAATCGATATGCAACACGGTCATGGTCGGCCCTTTCGTAAAATTGCTCTTGAGAGACGGATCGGGAAGATCAGTTTCTGTTTGCAACCAGCTAGGGTGGACCTCTAGAACCAACAAGAACGCATTTTTTCGAGACCTAGTCACATGGATATGACCACCACCCGCCTCACCGTGACATCGCACAAGGAGTGCATGCGGATCACGCAGACCCTCGCGCGCTTTGGCGATCGATGGACGCTACCGGTGGTTGCGGCTCTTGGTGACGGCACGATGCGCTTCAACCAGATCCGGCGGGAGGTGAGCAGCATCTCGCAGCAGATGCTGACCCGCACGCTCCGCGCGCTGGAGCGAGACGGCATGGTCAACCGCACGGTGCACCCGACGACCCCGCCGCAGGTGGATTACGCCCTCACCCCGCTCGGCCATTCGCTGGCCCGCGAGGCGATCCGGCTCGGCAAATGGGCGCAGATGCATCGCGAGGAGATCGACGCGCATCGGGAGCGGTTCGATCGCCTGCAGGAAGGCTGAGGCGGTTTAATCAGCATAGTGCTCCTGCGAAAGCAGGAGCCTAGGGCAGCAAGGCCCGGCTTTTGCGCCCTGGGCTCCTGCTTTCGCAGGAGCACTATGGTGGTCCTATGCCTTGCTGCGGACGAACGCCACGGCGATGCCGGCGATGAACAGCGGCAGCCCGAAGGCCAGCGCCACGCCGAACGGCCCAACACCCTGCGCCAGCAGCCAGCCCCCGGTCGCCGGCCCGATGATCGCGAGCAGTCGCCCCGCCCCGGCCGTCCAGCCAAGCGCCGTGGAGCGGATCTGCGTGGGATAGGCCGCGGAGATGAAAGCATAGAGCCCGCTGATCGAGCCGACCACGAAGGCGCCGAAGGCAATCGCCATGAACGCGGCCAGTGCCGGCGTGAACGGCTGTACCATGTAGACGAGCATCGAGGTGCCGCCCGCGAAATAGCAGAAGAGCAGGGTGCGCTTGACGCCGATCCAGCCGACCAGCGCGATCATGATGAACGGCCACACGATCGCGCCGACGGAGGAAAGGGCAAACAACGCTGCCGCATCCGCCATCGGGAAGCCGGCCTGCATGTGCCAGAAGGTCGGCGCCCAGGAGGCCACGGCATTGCCGACGAACATCATCATGCCGCCCGCCAGCATGAACAAGAGCGTCATGGCCAGCCGCCCCTCGGCAAAGACGGACTTGAGTGACGCCCGCCCGGCTGGCGGTTCATCGAGAAAATAATGGGCCGTGTCGCTGACCTCGCGGGTGATGTGCCGCAGGACGCGGTTGACTTGCGCGGTGCTGCGCCCGGCGGTGACGAGAAAGCGGGGAGATTCAGGCAGGGTGAAGATCAGCACCGGCAGGAGCAGCAGCGGTGCGGCGCCACCCGCCAGAAACGCGCCCCACCAATCGAGCCGATGAACAATGAGAGGCGCAAGCGCGCTGCCCATCGCCGAACCGAATGCAAAGCAGGCGGTGACCAGAATGATCTGGCGGGGACGGATGTGGCGCGGCGAAATCTCCGCCACCATTGCGATGATGTTGGGCGTGATGCCGCCGAAAAACGCAAAGGCGACCAGCCGCAGAAGCGAGACCGCCGTCAGGGTCGATGCCAGGGCCGTGACAAGCGTGACGAGGCCGAAGCCGAGCACGCACAGAATGACGATCGGCTTGCGTCCAACCCGATCTGCCAGCGGCGCGATGAAGGCATAGCCCAGGGCTAGGCCGATGCCCTGCGCCACGAACACGGCGGAAATCGCCGCTGGCTCGACAGCAAGACCCGCAGCAAGAGCCGGCACGATGGCCCCGAGCATGTACATGTCGAAGCCCTCCATTGCCATGGCGATGCCGCAGAGCGCAAAGATGTACCACCGCCAGGCCCCGTAAGGCCGGTCCAGAATGGTCTCGATGTCGATCCGCTGCCCGTCTGTATGGGACTGCGCCATGTATCTCTCCCCCGAAGGCTGGTCGGTCTGTCTTCGAGGGTCAAATGGTGAGAACCGCCCCCGCCGCGTGTGCGCTCCTGCGGAACCGCTGCCCGTCTGGCAAGCCGGAATTCACCGTGACCAGCCGCGCCCGAGGCAAGATTTTGCGCCGGCGAACAATGCCTTGCGGCTGCCTCCCATAGAGCCGGTCGAAGGAATTCTGGCCCTGCGCGAGCACGTAACGATAGCGCGCGCGCCTGCGCTTTCATCGAAAACGGGTCCGATTGTGCGGTTGCACCAAAGTCGTGCGCCTGTAATGTCCAGCTCAGGTGCGCAATTCATCAGGCCACGAAGGGTCCCCAGTCTTGTTCGAAAAGTCCGCGACACTCATCCTGTTCGGCGCCACCGGCGATCTGGCGCACCGGATGCTGTTTCCCTCGCTCTACCATCTGCTGTGCGACGGGCTGCTGCCCGAGCCGTTCAACATCCTCGCCTCCGGTCGGTCCGAGATGGATGACGCGGCCTTTCGTGACACCATCCGCAAGGCGCTGGCGACCTATCTCGCCGACGAGCATCATGATGAGGCGCGCGTTACCGCTTTTCTCGAAAAGATCAGCTATTGCGCCGTGTCGGCCGGCGAACAGGCGCATTTCGATGCGCTGGCGAAACGGGCGAAGGCGCTCGGCGATGGTCCCATCGCAGTCTATCTGTCCACCCCGCCCTCGCTCTTTGCGCCCACCGCTCAGGGCCTCGCAGCTGCGGGTCTGGTCGATGCGCACACCCGCATTGCCATGGAAAAACCCATCGGCAAGGATCTCGCCTCGTCGAAGGTGGTGAACGACGCCATTGGCGACCTG
Source organism: Sphingobium sp. B12D2B (assembly GCF_025961775.1). Taxonomy (NCBI): domain Bacteria; kingdom Pseudomonadati; phylum Pseudomonadota; class Alphaproteobacteria; order Sphingomonadales; family Sphingobiaceae; genus Sphingobium; species Sphingobium sp. B12D2B. Next base: position 987,744 of record NZ_JAOQOH010000001.1, on the reverse strand, counting down.
TTCGATGAAGAGCAGATTTTCCGCGTAGACCATTATCTTGGCAAGGAAACGGTGCAGAACCTGATGGCGCTGCGCTTTGGCAACCGCCTGTTCGAGCCGCTGTGGAACGGGGGCGCCATCGATCATGTCCAGATCACCGTCGCCGAGACGGTCGGGCTGGAGGGTCGCGTCTCTTATTATGACGGCGTCGGTGCGCTCAAGGACATGGTGCAGAACCACATGCTCCAGATCCTCTCGATCATCGCCATGGAGCCGCCCGCGCGGATGGATTCCACCTCGGTGCGCGACGAGAAGGTGAAGGCGCTGCGCTCGCTACGGCCTATGACGCCCGAAACCGTCCGCACCCACAGTGTGCGCGGCCAGTATCGCGACGGCGCGGTGAAGGGCAAGATCATCGCCGGCTATGCAGAGGAATTGGGCAAGGAGAGCGATACCGAGACCTTCGTGGCGTTGAAGGCTCATATCGACAATTGGCGCTGGACCGGCGTGCCGTTCTACCTGCGCACCGGCAAGTGCATGCCCAACCGCCAGTCGGAAATTCTCATCCAGTTCAAGCCGGTGACGCACAGCATCTTCCGCCGCAACGGCTATGATCGCGCGCTGGAGCCCAATTCGCTGATCATCCGCCTGCAGCCGGACGAGAACATCCGCCTGTGCATCATGGCCAAGCGGCCGGGGCTCGACCGGGATGGCGTGAAGCTGCAGGAGGTCGGCCTCGACGTTTCGCTCACTCATGCCTTTGCCGGTGAGCGTCGCCGGATCGCCTATGAGCGGCTACTGTTGGATCTGCTGGAGGGCGACACCACATTGTTCGTGCGCCGCGACGAGGTGGAAGCGCAGTGGACCTGGATCGATTCCATCACCCAGAGCTGGCAGGAATCCGGCCAGCAAGTCGTGCACTATGCCGCTGGCACATGGGGGCCCTCGGCCGGAATTGCCTTGATCGAGCGCGATGGAGCAAGCTGGTATGACTGATCTCAATTCCACCGTCGCCGCCGTCACGCAACGCATCGTCCAGCGCAGCGCGGTCAGTCGCCGCAAATATCTCGACCTCATCGAGCGCGGGCGCGATGCCGGCACCAACCGGGATCGACTCTCCTGCGGCAACCTCGCCCATGGCTTTGCCGCGAGCGGTGAGGACAAGCCGGCGATCCGCGCCGGCAATGCCATGAACATCGGCATCGTTACGGCCTATAACGATATGCTGTCGGCGCATCAGCCCTATGGCCGCTACCCGGAGGCGATCAAGATCGCGGCGCGGGAAGTGGGCGCGACGGCGCAGGTTGCGGGTGGCGTGCCGGCCATGTGCGACGGCGTGACGCAGGGCCTCGCCGGCATGGAGCTCTCGCTGTTTTCGCGCGAAACCATCGCGCTCGCGACCGCCGTGGCGCTCAGCCATGCGATGTTCGAGGGCGCGCTGATGCTCGGCATCTGCGACAAGATCGTGCCCGGCCTGCTGATGGGCGCGCTGCGCTTCGGCCACCTCCCCACCATCTTCGTGCCCGCCGGGCCGATGCCTTCGGGCCTTGCCAACAAGGAAAAGCAGCGCATCCGCCAGCTCTATGCCGAGGGCAAGGTGGGGCGTGAGGAACTGCTGGAGAGCGAGAGCGCCAGTTACCATGGCGCGGGCACCTGCACCTTCTACGGCACGGCCAACACCAACCAGATGATGATGGAAGTAATGGGCCTGCACATGCCCGGCGCTGCCTTCGTCAATCCCGGCACCAAGCTGCGCAGCGAGCTGACCCGCGCCGCTGTGCATCGTGTCGCCTCCATAGGGTGGGATGGCGATGATTATCGCCCGCTCGGCAAGTGCATCGATGAGAAGGCGATCGTGAATGCCGCCGTAGGCCTGCTGGCGACCGGCGGATCGACCAATCATGCCATCCACCTGCCCGCCATCGCGCGGGCGGCGGGGATCGTCATCGACTGGACGGATCTCGCCGATCTCTCCGCCGCGGTGCCCTTGCTGGCGCGCGTCTACCCCAATGGCGCGGATGACGTGAACAACTTCCATGCTGCGGGCGGCATGGCCTGGATCATCACCGAATTGCTGCGCGGCGGCCTGCTGCACCGGGACGTGATGACCGTCGCCCGCGCTGATCTCACGGATTACGGGCGGATGCCGACGCTGGAGAATGACGCGCTCGTCTGGGACGAACCGCCAACCGCGCCCGGCAACGACGCGATCCTGCGCCCGCTCTCCAACCCGTTCAGCGCGGATGGCGGAATGCGGCTGCTCGCCGGCAATCTCGGCCGCTGCATCATGAAGACCAGCGCCGTGGACCGCGAGCGCTGGACCATCGAGGCGCCTTGCCGTGTGTTCTCCGATCAGGATCAGGTCATGGCCGCATTCAAGGCGGGCGAGCTGGATCGGGACGTCGTGGTTGTCGTGCGCTTCCAGGGGCCGCGCGCCAATGGAATGCCAGAGCTGCACAAGCTCACCCCGCCGCTGGGCGTGTTGCAGGACAAGGGCTTCAAGGTCGCTCTGGTGACCGACGGGCGCATGTCCGGCGCGAGCGGCAAGGTGCCGGCGGCCATTCACCTCTCGCCCGAGGCGCTGGGCGGTGGCCCCATCGGCAAGCTGCGCGATGGCGACATCGTCCGCGTCTGCGCCGAGAGCGGCACGCTGGAAGCAAAGGTGGATGCCGCGGAATGGGATGCGCGCGATCAGGCCGATGCGCCACCGCCGCCCTATGACACCGGTCGGGAACTGTTCGCCCTGTTCCGCCATAATAGCGATCTGGCGGAAGCCGGCGCCTCGCCGCTGCTGGCAGCCATGGATGCGGAACTATGACCGATCTCGTCGCCGCCGATATTGGTGGCACCAATGCCCGCTTCGCCCGTGCCACGCTCGATGCGCGCGGCGTGCCCACGCTGGGCACCGTGCGCAAATACAAGGTCGCGGATCATGCCAGCCTGCAAAGCTGCTGGCAGGCCTTTCTGGCCGATGACGATGGGCCAGCACCGGAGAGGGTCTCCATCGCCTTCGCCACGGCCATCGGGCGGGAGGTCATCAAACTCACCAACTCAAGCTGGATCATCCGTCCTGCCCAGCTGGCCGATGATCTCGGCGTTGCGGCGGTGCGGCTGGTCAATGACTTCGAGGCGGTGGCCCACGCCATTGCCCGGCTGCCGCTGAGCGATCTGCCGCTGCTGTTCGGGCCGGATGAGGCCTTTCCTGAAAATGGCTCGGTGACGATTCTCGGCCCCGGCACTGGCCTTGGCGTGGCGATGATCGCCTTTGACGAGGGCGTGCCGCATATCGTTGCGACCGAGGGCGGCCATGTCGATTTCGCGCCGCTCGACGCGCTGGAAGGCCGCATCCTCGCCCAATTGCGCACCGATCTCGTGCGGGTCTCGACGGAGCGGATCGTCTCCGGACCGGGGCTCAACACCCTCTATCGGGCGCTGGCAACGATCAGCCAGGCGCCGGTCACGCTGATGAACGACGCGGACCTGTGGGCTGCCGCGCTGGATGGCAGCAATCCCCTCGCCCGCACGGCGCTGGAGCGCCTGTGCATGAGCTATGGCGCCACGGCCGGCGACCTCGCTCTGGCGCATGGTCCGCATCATGTGGTGCTGGCTGGCGGACTGACGCAGCGGATGCGCGACTTCCTCGTGAACAACAGCGCTTTCCATGATCGTTTCACCGCAAAAGGTCGCTTTGAAGCCCTGATGAGAACCGTTCCGGTTCGCTTGGCAACCCATCCTGAAATTGGCCTTTATGGCGCCGCCGCTGCATGGCGGGAGAAGAAAGCATGAGCATGACTGTCGATGACGTAATAGCGCTGGCGCCGGTGATTCCGGTGCTGATCGTGGAGTCCGTGGCCGATGCCGTCCCGCTGGCGCAGGCGCTGGTCGCCGGGGGCCTGCCGGCCCTCGAGGTCACCATGCGCACCCCAGTCGCGCTCGAGGTGATGCGCGAAATGGCGCAGGTCCCCGGCGCCGTGGTCGGGGCCGGCACCGTGCTCAACCCCCGCCAGCTCGATCAGGCGCTGGAGGCGGGCGCGCAGTTCATCGTGTCGCCCGGCCTCACCGAGCCGCTCGGCAAGGCCGCGATCGCCAATGGGGCCACCCTGCTCCCCGGCGTCGCTACGGCGGCGGACATCATGCGCGGACTGGATCTCGGGCTTGAGCGCTTCAAATTCTTCCCGGCCTCGACCAGCGGCGGCCTGCCCGCGCTCAAAGCCTTGGCGGCGCCGTTCGGCGGCGTGCGCTTCTGCCCCACCGGCGGCATCACGGCGGCCAATGCGCCGGAATGGCTGGCCCAGCCGTTCGTCGGGTGCGTGGGCGGAAGCTGGGTCGTGCCCAAGGGGCCGCTTGACCCCGCAGCCGTAGAAGCGCTGGCGAGGGAAGCTGCGACGCTTCCGCGATAATCGGAGAGGCGCCGCTGGCGTGCCTTGATGGGCACGCCCACGCCGAGGCTTCCGTCAGTCCAGCGCGCCCCACAGGCTCGCGGCCTGCACATAGCCGCGCCGGCCGTTCACCTCCATGGCGCACCAGCCATCCGAACAGCCGGAAAGCCGCCCCACGACGCCCGGCGCCAGCCGGAACAGCAGGCGGGCGCTCTCGGAGGGGCCGTCGCGCATCTGGGCAATGCCATCCTTCACGATCGCGGTCGCTTCATCCTTGAGCAGCCGCACGTGCATCCAGCCCTGCGTGCCGTCCGGATCCTCGATCTTGCGCCAATTGGTATAGACCTCGATCACCTTCACCGGCAGGTCGCGCTGGCGGTAGATCCAGCTCGCCGGATAGTCGGCGCTCGGCCCCACGCGCATCTTGGCCTCCCCCTTGGAGAGTGAGGCCCAATAAGGCGTTGGGCGACCGGTTTGCGCCTGCGCGTCGGCAGCGCCCAATCCCAGGGCCAGCGCCGCAAAAGCCGTGAATAGCCCGCGCGCGTTCATGCCATCGATCTCCCGGAAAATGCCCACACCATAAGGCCCGCTTCTGCCACGGCCACCGCATGGCATCAACCGGAAGCAGCCTTGCGCGAATTGCCGCTTGCCTTTCCGCTCTCGCCTGAGCATTCCCGCCACATGTCCAGGCGTCCCCGGCCCGCTTCGCCCCGCGTGATCGTGACGCGGCGTCTGCCGCAAGCGGTGGAAGCCCGGCTGGGCGAGCTGTTCGACGCCCGCTTCAATGTCGACGATCATCCCATGACCCGCGCCGAGTTGCATGAAGCCATTCAGCAGTGCGACGTGCTGGTGCCCACCGTGACGGACGATCTCGATGCCGATCTGGTCGCCGGCGCAGGCGATGCGCTGCAGCTGATCGCCAATTATGGCGCCGGCGTGAACCACATAGCCCTGCCCGCCGCCCGCGCGAAGAACATCATCGTCACCAACACGCCCGGCGTGCTGACCGAGGACACGGCGGACATGACCATGGCGCTCATCGTCTCGGTGCCGCGCCGCCTGGCCGAGGGCGAGAAGCTGGTGCGCTCCGGCGAGTGGACCGGCTGGAGCCCCAGCAACATGCTCGGTCACCGCATCGGCGGCAAGGCGCTCGGCATCGTCGGCATGGGCCGCATCGGCCGCGCCGTCGCCCGCCGCGCCCGCGCCTTCGGCCTCTCCATCCACTACCATAATCGCCAGCGCCTGCCCGAGGTCGCCGAGCAGGAAGTGGATGCGATCTGGCACCCCGACCTCGACGAGATGCTGCGGAGCATTGACATCCTGACGATCCACACGCCGCGCAATGCGCAGAGCGAGAACCTGATCGACCGGCGCCGCATCGGGCTATTGCGTCCCCATGTCTACCTCATCAACGCCTCGCGCGGTGGCATCGTGGATGAAGAGGCGCTGATCGAAGCGCTGGAAGCCGGGCAGCTTGCCGGCGCCGGCCTTGATGTGTGGGAGTTCGAGCCACAGATCGACCCGCGCCTGCTCGCTCTCCCCAATGTGGTGATGACCCCGCATATGGGCTCGGCGACCTTCGAGGGCCGCATCGCCTCGGGCGAACGGGTGATCGCGAACATCCGCATGTGGGTCGGCGGCGACCGGCCGCCGGATCAGATTCTCGAAGGCTGGGTTTGAGCGAACAGCGCGCTCCTAACCTCACGTCATCCCGGACTTGATCCGGGATCCCGCTTCTTCTTCGCTCACCGCAAAGGCAGCGAGACCCCGGATCAAGTCCGGCGTGACGAGAAAGGGATAAGGTGGGGCTGGCTTCCGCTCTTTAACCCGCCAGCGCCTTTGTCGCCTCGATCGCGCTGCGATAGGCTTCCTGCCGCGCCTCGCTCCAGTAAGCGAGTTCGCCGAGGGGAACCTCCACCCCGCTCACCGCGCAGATCACGAAGCGGCCCGAGCGGACCACCTGATAATCCGCCGCGCGATATTTGAGGATGGCGAGGCCCGGCATGTCCGGCGTGCGCATCATGCTCATCAATCCCCGGTGAGGATGCGGTCGACCAGTTGCTTCACGGTCGGCACGAATCCGTTGGAGTAGAAGGGGTCCTGCTTGAAGCGATAGGCGCCATGGCCGGCGAACAGCAGGTTCTTGTCGACATCGCCGCCATGCACCGCATCCTGCAGGGTCTTCTGGATGCAGAAGCTGCGCGGATCGGCGAGGCGACCGGTCGAATAATCGTCATGGTCCTTCCACGACGAAAAACCGCAGTGCGAGAGGCAGCCCATGCAATCAGCCTGATCCTTGCGGATGACAGCCCGGTCCTCGTCGGTCACGAAGACCAGCGTGTTGTCGGGTGTCTTGAGCGCAGTCTCATAGCCCTGCAGCACCCACTCGCGAGCGCGCAGCAGATCGTTGCGGGTCACCCAGTAATTGCGGCCTTTGATGCCGACATCGAGCTGATGGTTATGGTCGCCCGCTTCCTCCATGGAGAAGGCGATCTGCCGCTCCGAGCGCGCCTCGAGATCGCGCAGGAAGGGATTGCGGATCGCGGAGGAATAGAAGCCGGTCGGCGAGAAGCGGTGGAGGAGGATGTCGCCTTCCTCCAGCGTCATCAGCTTCTCCTTCCACGCCTGCGGAATGGGGCTTTCCTGCGTGAGCAGCGGACGGGTGCCGAACTGGAAGGCAATCGCTCCCAGCTCCGGATTGTCGATCCAGTCACTCCAGTCCCGCAGATACCAGACGCCACCGGCCATCACGATCGGCACCTCGTCGCTGATGCCGCCCTCGCGCATCGTGTCGCGCAGCGCCTTCACGCGGGGATAGGGATCCTCCGGCTTGGTTGGGTCTTCCGCGTTGGACAGGCCGTTATGGCCACCGGCCAGCCAGGGGTCTTCATACACCACCGCGCCCAGCCACTCCGCAGCCTTGTGATAGGCCCGCTTCCACAGCGCGCGGAAAGCGCGGCCTGAGCTGACGATCGGCAGGTAGCTGACCTGATGCTGCGCAGCAATCTCGCTGAGCTTGTAAGGCATGCCGGCCCCGCAGGTCACGCCTGCGACCATGCCCTTGGTGCGCTCCAGCACGCCTTGCAGCACGGCCTGCGCGCCGCCCATTTCCCAGAGCACGTTGATGTTGATGGCGCCCTTGCCGCCGGCCATCTCATAAGCGCGCTTCACCTGCTCCACACCACCTTCAATGGCGTAGGCGATCAGCTCCTCATGGCGCTGCTGGCGCGTGCGGCCATGGTAGATTTGCGGGATGACATTGCCGTCGGCATCATAGCTGTCCGCATTCACGGCCGACACGGTGCCGATGCCGCCAGCGGCAGCCCATGCCCCGGAGCTCATGTGATTGGAGACCGCAACGCCCTTGCCGCCTTCGATAACCGGCCACACCTCGCGACCGCCATAGACGATCGGCTTCAAGCCCTTGAACAAATGAAACTCCTCAGTGCCCCATCGGCCAGCTTCGCAAGCCAGCCACGAGCGCCTTTACCAGCATTTTCCTCAAACCAAGTGCTAAAATGCCACAAAACTCAAAATAACGCCAGTTCGTTACCGACCGCCTCACCATAGAGCCGGGCGTAGAGCTGGATCATCACGGCTTCATCGAAACAGCGCCTCGCTCTGTCGCGATTGGCTGCGCCGATGGTCCGACGCAGATCGGCATCCCCGGCCAGTTCTGCAAGGGCAGCCTGAAAATCATCGGTCGCATCTGGGGCCACGATGAAGGGCCGGTTGTCCGGCGCGACCATGCCAAGGGTATCGCCGACGTCGGTCGCGACCACCGGTAGGCCGGCCGCCATCGCCTCCATCAGGGCCGTGGGGAACTGCTCACTATCGGAGGACAATGCGAAAATATCGAAAGCCCCGACATAATCCTGTGGGCGCGGCAGGGCTCCGGGCATCAGCAGATCGTGCATGCCCTGACGCTCCGCCTCCGCAAGGATCGCCTCCCGCTCCTCCCCGTCACCGACGATGACCAGGCGCAGCCGGTCGCGCAGCGGCGCCACCGCCCGGACGAGCCGGGGCAGGTTCTTGACCGCACGCAGATTGGCGACGGTGCCCACGATCAGCCGTCCGTCCGGTACCAGCCCGGGAATCGCAGTGACCGGCCGGGTGCCCTCATAGGCGGCGACATCCAGCCCGTTGGGGATCTGGTGGACTTTCTCGGCGGGCTGCCGCCACTCCGCCTGAGCGATATGTGCCAGCTGCGCCGAGGGGACGACGAGCGCCCGCGCGCCTTGCAAAGCGATCTGGCGGTAGCGGTTGCGAGCGGCCTGGCGGACGAACGCCTCGTCCACATCGAAGCCCTCTTCGTGGTGGATCAACGGCGGCAGGCAGCGCAGCCGGCGGAAGAGACGGTGCGCCATGACGCCATCGATCGCGCCCCAATTGAAGCTCAGGATGAGATCATAGCCGCGCATCGCCTTGGCCAGCACGTTGAACCGGGCGAAGGTCGCGGGCCCCTCCAGCGCGGGCGAATCGAGAAAGCGCACCTTCAGCGTGGGGTCGAGCAAGGCTTGCGCCCCAGTGGCACCCGGCTCGGCCAGCAGGATGTCGTGCTGCATCCGCGCGCCCCAATGATTCATCAGCCGGGCAAGGCGCGCTTCCTTTCCGCCCAGATCGAAGGTGCGGTGAATTTGCAGCACGCGCAGCGGCTCGCGGGAGAGATCGCGCCGGGCCGCCCGCCGCGTCATGGCTTCTCGCTGATCCTGGCGAGCAGCCTGTCGAGCGCCGCCACCGCTTCTGGCTCTTCCAGCGTGGGTGCATGGCCCACGCGCGGCACCGTCACCAGATCCAGCTGCGGGAGGCGCGTCTGCATCGCCTGCGCCGTCTGGACGGTCAGCAGATCGCTAAGCGCGCCACGCACCAAGGTGAGCGGGATATCGCCGATCGCCTCGAACGCCGGCCACAGGTCGACGCCCGCCGCACCGCCGGGCGCCCGGAACGGCTCGGCGAGGCGCTGGTCATAATCCAGCACGATGCGCCCCTGGCTCGTCAATCGATATAGCCGCTTGGCGATGCGCAGCCAGTCGGTCAGCTTGTAATCGGGGTAGATCACCCCCTGCACATCCGCCACCGCCCGCGCGGCGTGCACCCAGGTCGGCTGCGCGCTACCGGTGCCGACCCCTTGCCGGATGCGCTCCAGCCCTTCCTCGGCGATCTCCGGCCCGATATCGTTGAGCAGCGCGCCCGCGAGGCTCCCGCGCCGCGTCGCCGCGATCAGCATAAGCATGATCCCGCCGAGCGACGTGCCGACCCCCACGAAGCGCGGCAGGGCCAGCTCATCGATCAGCTTGAGCAGATCCTGCAGATAGACCAGCGGCACATAGCTCATCGGATCCTTGGCATAGGCGCTCTCGCCGCGCCCGCGCAGTTCCACCACGATAACGCGCCATTCGCCCGCCAGCCGCTCTGCCACCGGTTCGAAGTCGCGGACGTTGCGCGTCAGGCCTGGCAGGCACAGGATCGGCGGCCGATCCTCCCGGCCCGGATAGTCCCGGTAATGCAGCCGTAAATTGTCCTGCGACCACCAATATTTGTCTTCATAGCCCGACAAGCTTGATCCTTTCCCGGGGCGCCCCCCATATCAGAGCATGGACGCAGCGCTTAAGACAGACATATTTCATCCGGAACGCGCAATAGCTTCAATTGCGGATTTTCTGGCCGACCCCGTGCAGCCGGCGGATTTCCCGCAGACGATCCTGCGCTTCCGCAATGATCGCGCGGCCAGCACGGTGGGGCTGGCGGCACTCGACGATGCGCAATGGATCAGCCATTTCGGCCGCTTCACGCCCCTGCCCGACGCGCAGCCGACACCCTTGGCGCTGCGCTATCACGGTCACCAATTCCGTACTTACAATCCCGATCTTGGCGATGGACGCGGCTTTCTGTTCGCCCAGATCCGCGAGGCCGCGCCCGCAGGCGGCCGATTGCTGGATCTGGGCACCAAGGGCTCGGGCCGCACCCCGTGGAGCCGCACCGCGGACGGACGGCTGACCCTCAAGGGCGGCATGCGCGAAATCCTCGCGACCGAAATGCTGGAAGCGCTGGGCGTCACCACCTCGCGCACCTTCTCGATCGTCGAAACCGGCGAGCCGCTGGTGCGCGGCGACGAGCCTTCCCCCACCCGCTCGGCGGTAATGGTGCGGCTCAGCCACGGCCATATCCGCATCGGCAGCTTCCAGCGGCTCGCCTATCTCGGCCAGCGCGAGGAGAGCGCACGGCTGATCGACTACTGCCTGCGCCATCTGCTGGCGGTGGAGCCGGGCGAGGTGCCCGCGCTCACGCTGCTGGAGGCGGTCGTCGCGCGCACGGCCGATCTCGCCGCGAGCTATATGGTCGCCGGCTTCGTCCATGGCGTCCTCAACAGCGACAACATCGCGGTGACGGGCGAGAGCTTCGACTATGGGCCATGGCGCTTCACCCCGCGCTGGGAGCCGGGCTTTACCGCCGCCTATTTCGACCAGACCGGCCTCTACGCCTTCTCCCGCCAGGCCGAGGCAATCCACTGGGATGTCGCGCAACTGGCGCAATCGCTGGTGGAGCATGCGGAGACGGAGGCGCTGGTCGAGGTGCTTCGGCGTTTTCCGGCCATTTATGAGAGTCGCCTGATCGAGCGGTTCCTCTGGCGGCTGGGCCTCGACGCGCCGGACTCGGAGGCCGGCCGCGCTTTCGTGGTCGCCGCTGTCGAGGCGCTGCGCGGCAGCGATGTGCTCATCGACCGCTTCTTCTTCGATTGGCGGCGTGGCGACCGTGCCGAATCGCGTTATTCGGGCGCAGCGTGGGACAAGGTCCGGACCGCGCGCGAGCCCCTCACCCTACGGCCCGGCGCTGGTGACCATCCCTATTGGCACGGCGATGCGCCCTGCTCGATGCACATCGAGGAAGTCGAGGCCCTCTGGGCGTCCATCGCCGAGCGCGATGACTGGAGCCCGCTTTACGCCAAGATCGAGGCGATCCGCGCCATGGGGGCGGCGCACGGCCCGGTGCCCGGCCAGCCGCTCGCCTCGCGCAGCGCATAAGCCGGTGCGCGCCCCGGAGCGCGCGTCGTAAATCCGCTGGAAACTAATTGCGCCGCATAGCCGCTCCATGTTGCACGCGCCGCTTCATGCCACCGAGGCTCCGCACGAGCCTTCAGTCGTCGAATCGCTCGATCCGGCGACGGGCGAGGTCGTCTGGCAGGGGCAGGAGGCCGACCCCGCCGCGCAGATCGCGCTGGTGGCGCACCAATGGACCGCATGGGCAGGCCTCTCCTCCGCCGTCCGCATCGAGACCATGCGCCGCTTCGCCAATGCCGTGCGCGCCAGTGAGGAGGCCTTCGCGACCCTGATCTCGCGCGAAACCGGGCGACCGCTCTGGTCCACGCGGCAAGAGGTGATCAGCCTGTTCGAGCGGGTCGAGAAGGCCGTACAGGCCTATTCCGAACGCACGGGCCAGCGGCAGAGCGAAGGCGCGATGGGCGCCCGCACCGCGCTGCGCCACAAGCCGCATGGCGTGCTCGCCATCATCACCCCGCATTGCCTGCCCGCGCGCATTCCGGTCGATCATATCGTGCCGGCGTTGCTTGCAGGCAATGGCGTGCTCTTCAAGCCCTCGGAGAAGGTGCCCGCCACCGGCGAAATGCTGGTGCGTCTGCTGCATGAGGCCGGCGTGCCGCACGATCAGGTTCAATGCGTGATCGGTGGCCCGGCGACCGGCGAAGCGCTGGCCGCGGCGCCGGACGTTCACGGCGTGCTCTTCACCGGATCGACCCGCACCGGCCGCGCCATCAACCGCGCCTGCGCCGACCAGCCCGGCAAGCTGCTGGCCCTGGAAATGAGCGGCAACAATCCGATCATCGCCTGGGACACGCCGGACATCGCCAGCGCCGCCGCGCTCATCGTCCAGTCGGCCTTCGACATGAGCGGGCAGCATTGCCTGTCCGCCCGCCGCCTCATCGTGCGCGACACCCTCGCCGAGCCGCTGCTCGTTGCGGTGAAAGCGCTGACGGACCGCCTGATCGTCGGCCCGCCGACCGCCGATCCGCTCCCCTTCATGGGGCCGGTGATCGACATGGACGCTGCCGACGGCCTCACCGAAAGCTTCCTCTATCTGATGAGCCATGGCGGCCGGCCGATCCGGCACATGCAGCGCCCGGTCGAAGGCCTGCCCTTCGTCACGCCCGGCATCATCGACGTGACGGCCATGGCACCGCGCAGCGACGTAGAACTGTTCGGCCCGATCTTGCAGGTCATATGCGTCGCCAGCTTCGACGATGCGATCATCGAAGCCAACAGCACCCGCCACGGCCTGTCCGCGACGCTGATCGGCGGTGGCCCCGAACATTATGATCGCTTCTGGGCCAACAGCCGCGCCGGCATCGTCAACTGGAACCGACCCACCTATGCGCTCGCGCCCAATGCACCGGTCGGCGGTATCGGCCTGTCAGGCAATCACCGCCCCGGCGGCCATTATATGGCCGACCATTGCGCTTACCCCGTCGCTTCATCCGAAATGCCCCAGCCCCGCGCGACAATCGGCGTAGGTCTGCGCGCGATTGTGGCGGATCGGTGAAGGCTCGCGAGGGGTAAAGCCAGGGCGATAGGCCCGAGCCGTCGTGGGAGCCAGTTGTTAGCCCCTCCTCTTCAGGGGAGGGGTTGGGGTGGTGCAGCGACCGCGCCGTCATCCGCTGAACGCGCGATGCTGACGCATCGCCACCACCCCCGACCCCTCCTCTGAAGAGGAGGGAGACGTCTCCGCCAAATCAGAACGCCCGGACATCCTACTGGCGGGCAGCCTCCCCCGCTCAGATACAGCGAGTGAATGGCAAGCATAGTACGGCGCGCCCTCCCCCCAACCCTCACCGCTCGTGCTGAGTAGGGTCTGAGTAGCGCCGCAGGCGCGTACCGAAGAGCCGTATCGAAGCACTGCAGCCCGAGGGCAAGTCCTTCGATACGCCGCTTCGACAAGCTCAGCAGCTACTCAGGACGAACGGAAATACCGTCTGCAATGTCGCTGTCTCTGGCCGAGCAGCCTCCATAATCGCTGCGAGTAGCCGGCATATGCACCAGCCACGCAGCCCAAAGCTCCCTCACGCCGCCAGCGGCTGCTCGTCCCGCCGCAGCGTCAGCACCTCGACGCCGGTCGCCGTTACGGCAACCGTATGCTCGAACTGCGCGGAAAGCTTGCGGTCCTTCGTCACCACCGTCCAGCCGTCGCCCTTGGTCATCACGCCGCGCGTGCCCTGGTTGACCATCGGTTCGATGGTGAACACCATGCCCTCGCGCAGTGTGAGGCCAGTGCCCGGACGGCCGAAGTTCATCACCTGCGGGTCCTCGTGCATCTCGCGCCCGATGCCATGGCCGCAATATTCCCGCACGACCGAGTAGCCTTGCTTCTTGGCGTGGCGCTCGATGGCAAAGCCGATGTCGCCGAGGCGCGCGCCGGGGCGCACCTGGCGGATGCCCTGCCACATCGCTTGCTGGGCAACACGCACAAGCCGGCGCGCGGCGGGCGAGACCGTGCCGACGAGATAGGTCTTGCTGCTGTCGGCAATGAAGCCGTTCTTCTCCAGCGTGATATCGAGATTGATGATGTCGCCATCCGCAATGATCCGGTCGGCATCCGGCACGCCATGGCAGACGACCTCGTTGATCGAACAATTGAGCACATAGGCAAAGCCATATTGCCCCTTGCTCGCTGGACGTGCCGCCAGATCATCGACGATGAAGCGCTCGACCAGATCGTTGACCGCCATGGTGGAGCGGCCGACAAGATCCTCGCCGTCCAGCATCTCGAAGACCGATGCGAGCAAGCGGCCGGAGATGCGCATGAGGGCGAGTTCGTCCGGCGTCTTGACCATCTCAGGCGGCCTGCGCGGTGGCGAGGTCCTGCCGGTCCTTTTCCATCTTCACGATCTCGTTGAACGACAATGTGGGATGGGCCTCGGCGAGCATCCCGATCTTCATCCAGAACTCGGCCTGAGCATTGATGGAGCGGCACATGACGGCGCTGGTGCGGCGCGCTTCCTCATGCAACCCATCCTCGATCTTGACCAAACCCATGAACCGCTCCGCATATAGACAATATGCGGACCATATATGGTTCATATCGTCATACGTCAAACGATACGGTTCAGCTGGTGAGTCCCGCCAGCGTGGCCAGGCCCAGGAAAGAGAGGAAGCCCATCGAATCGGTGACCGTCGTCACGAAAATCGAGGAGGCGACCGCAGGATCGACGTTGAACCGCTCGAACAGGATGGGCACGGCGACTCCCGCAAAGCCGGCCGTAACGATATTCAGCACCATCGCGGAGCCGATGACTCCGCCCAGCAAGGGGTCCTGGAAGAACAGCCCGACCCCGATGCCGAGCACCACCGCGACCGTCGCCCCGTTCAGCACGGCCACGCGCAATTCGCGCATGATCATGCGCCAGGTGTTGGAGGCGGTGATCTGGTTGGTGGCAAGGGCGCGGACGGTGACCGCCATGGTCTGGCTGCCGGCATTGCCACCCACGCTGGCGACGATGGGCATCAGCACCGCCAGCACAACCATCTTCGCGATTGCATCCTCAAAGGCAGCGATGATGGCGGTGGCGAACAACGCGGTGATGAGATTGGCGAGCAGCCAGCGCACGCGCGCCTTGTAGCTCTCCCGCACCGGCTCGTTGATGTCGCCTTCACCGGCGCCCGACAGGCGGAGAATGTCTTCGCCGGCTTCTTCCTGGATGATGTGGACCACGTCATCCACGGTAATCATGCCGACCAGCCGCCCGCCCGGATCGACCACCGCTGCCGAGATCAGCGCATATTTCTGGAAGCGCAGCGCGACCTCTTCCTGATCCATGTCGACTGGGATCAGCGTCTGCTCGCGCTTCATCACATCGCTCATGGCGATTTCGCGCGGGCAGCGCAGCACCCAGGAGAGCTGGCAGGAGCCGATGGGCCGATGGGCCGCGTCGACGACGAAGATTTCCCAGAAATCCGATGTCAGGTCGCGGGTATCGCGCAAAAAGTCGATGGTCTGGCCGACGGTCCAATGCTCAGGCACCGCGACCAGATCGCGCTGCATGAGTCGGCCTGCGGATTCCTCGGGATAGCCCAACGCGCTCTCGATGGCGGCGCGGTCTTCCGGCTCCATCGCATCGAGGACGGTCTGCTGGTCCTCCTCGTTGAGATCCTCGATGATCGCGACGGCATCGTCGGTATCCAGTTCGCCGGCCAGTTCCGCGAGTTGCTCAAGCTCGAGCGCCTCGACGACGGTATCGCGCACATAATCGTTCAGCTCGGACAGCACTTCCGCGCCGACCAGCGAGCCCAGCGCATGAACCAGCCCGGCCCGGCGATCCTCGGGCGTCAGCTCGAGAAGATCGGCGATGTCGGCGGGGTGCAGCGTCTCGACCAACGCCTGCGCTGCATCGTCCTTGCCCTCCTCGACGGCGGACAGAACGGCAGAGACGAACTCCGGCCGAAGACGATCGTCCTCGTCCAGATTGGTATCGACGAGCGCGTCTTCCTCCTCGGGAGGGATCGCGCCGGGCTGCGATGCGGCCTCGGTCTCGCTCATGCGGCGCCTCCCTTTCCGGCTGCGGCCGCCACTGGCCACGCCTGCTCTCGATAATCGCTCCTTTTGCCCATGCCCGGGGCAAATGCAACGTCATGCAGCCTTCCCTTGACGAAAGCAGTCACTATAGAGGCGGCTCCATTCCCCCGCCCGCTTCCGCTCCGCATTGCGACCCGAGGCCGGTAGAGACAAGGAGACTGCCCCCATGGCCGACCAGACCCTTACCCTGACGCTCGACACCGGCGACGTCGTGATCCAGTTGCGCCCCGATCTGGCCCCCAAGCATGTCGAGCGCATCAGCGCGCTTGCCAAGGACGGCTTTTATGATGGCGTGGTGTTCCACCGCGTGATCCCCGGCTTCATGGCGCAGGGCGGCGACCCGACCGGCACCGGCATGGGCGGCTCGAAGCTTCCCGATCTGCCGGCCGAGTTCAACAGCGAGCTGCATGTGCGCGGCGTGTGCTCTATGGCACGCAGCTCCAACCCGAACAGCGCCAACAGCCAGTTCTTCATCTGCTTCGACGATGCGACGTTCCTCGATCGTCAATATACCGTCTGGGGCGTTGTGACCGAAGGCATGGAGCATGTCGACGCGCTGCCCAAGGGCGAGCCGCCGGCAAAGCCGGGCAAGATCGTGAAGGCTACGGTGAGTGAAGCCTAAGGCAAGATTGCCTGCGCGATTGTAATACTATCGCGAAGTCTTCAAGTAAAACTGAACGCCAAGTGAATGGCCCCGTTGTGTAGCACATGTGCAACAGCGGGGCCTTTCCACAATTGCTCCACAATTCATTCGGGAACGGTTCATCTGGCTGAGCCATTTTAGGGACAGTGATCGACGCAGGTCGGTCGCGAAACGAGGACCTAAACAGTCCTGTTCTGTTAATAGAAGGTTCAGTGTTATGAAAGCTTTTCCCCTCACCCTCGCCGTTGCTCTGGCAGCGGGTCTCTCGGCCCCGGCTCTGGCACAGGACGCGCAGGGCCTGCAGCCCTATGTCGGCGTGATGGGCGGCCTGCATGACTTCGACAACCAGCAGCCCGCAGGTGGACCGCCGAGCGGCTATCGCGGCTGGGTCGCTGAAGGCGTGGCCGGTCTGAACTACGACCTCGGCCCCGTCGTGGTCGGTGCCGAAGGTAGCGTCGCCAAGGGCTTCGACAAGGACATCGACTGGGAATATGGCGCCGCAGGCCGTCTGGGCCTCAAGGCCGGTAAGGACAGCATGTTCTTCGCCAAGGTCGGTTATCAGTGGACCCAGTTCAATGACAAGACCGTGCCGCTGGCCGACACCGATCGCCACTATCACGGCGTGACTTATGGCGGTGGCGTCGAGCTTTCGCTGGCCGACATGGGCAGCACGGCCGAGACCAGCAACATCCGTCTGCGTGCGCAGGTCGACACGCGCGGTAACTTCAACAGCTTCCGCCCGATGGTCGGTGTTGTTGCCAAGTTCTGATCACCAGTGACTGCGATCCGCTCGATCTGAGCAGATCGCATGAAAAGAAGCGGCCGGGAGTTTCCTCCCGGCCGTTTTTTTTAATGGCTTACCCTTCCGTTCGCCCTGAGCTTGTCGAAGGGCCGTCCTTTTCCTCTGGCCGGGGAAGAGGAAAGCAGACCTTCGACAAGCTCGGGCGAACGGGACGAGTGAGAGGGGGCCGCAACGCCTGCCCGCCAGCCGTTCCTTATCCGCTGTTGCGTAACGCCGTCGCAATGGCGTTGATCGAGAGTTCAATGCCTTCGCGAATGCGCGGATCGGTCTCCCCGGCGCGGTGGCGTTTGAGCAGCTCCACCTGCAGGAGATTGAGCGGCTCGATATAGGGCAGCCGCAAGCGGATGGAGGCGTCCAGCGCCGGGCTGTCCGCCAGCAGATGGGTCTGCCCGGTGGCAGCGAGCAGCTGGTCATGGGCAAGATGCCAGCCCTCGCGGATGCGCTCGAAGATCGGATCGCCCACCGCGCGATCCGAGACCAGCGGCAGATATTTGGCGGCGATCTCCAGATCCGACTTGGCGAGCACCATTTCCATGTTTGCCATGCTCGCCCGGAAGAAGGGCCAGGCCTGCGCCATGTCCTTGAGGAGCGCGTCGTCCCCGAAATCGCGCAGCGCCTGCCCGACGCCATACCAGCCCGGGAGCATCACCCGCGCCTGGGCCCAAGAGAAGACCCATGGGATCGCGCGCAAATCCTCGATGCGATTGCTCTTGGTGCGGCTGGCCGGGCGCGAGCCGATCTTGAGC
Organism: Sphingobium sp. B12D2B; assembly: GCF_025961775.1. Lineage (NCBI taxonomy): Bacteria > Pseudomonadati > Pseudomonadota > Alphaproteobacteria > Sphingomonadales > Sphingobiaceae > Sphingobium > Sphingobium sp. B12D2B. Next base: position 969,615 of record NZ_JAOQOH010000001.1, on the reverse strand, counting down.
CCGCTGATCTCCTGAATGGGGGTCAGCTCGCGGAAGAACTCCCGGAAGCCCTTGGTCTCGTAAACCAGCCCGCGATAGGCTTCAAACGCGAGGCCGGAAATGCGCGTCATCGCCTGAGTGAAGCGTTCGTTGTCAGCGGGGGAGAGCCGCTCGGGCTCCAGACTGGCGAGCAAAGCCGCGCTGGTGACGGCCTCAAGATTGGTGCGCGCGCTCTCCAGCGTGCCATATTTGGCGGCGATGACCTCGCCCTGTTCGGTGATGCGGATGCGGCCCTGCACCGTGCCGGGCGGCTGCGCCTGAATGGCTGCGAAGGACGAGCCGCCCCCCCGCCCGACCGCACCGCCGCGCCCATGGAAGAGCTGCATCGCAACGCCGGCTTCCTCGAACACCGGTGTGAGCGCAAGGCTGGCTTCGTACAGGCCCCACGTCGAGGTGAGATAGCCGCCATCCTTGTTGGAATCGGAATAGCCGATCATCACTTCCTGATGGCCGCGCGCCCGGACCAGCGCGCCGATCTCCGGCAGGCCGAAATAATCGCACATGATGGCAGGCGCCTTTTCGAGGTCCGCGATCGTCTCGAACAAGGGCACAGCCATGATCGGGGCATGCGGCGCGCCCTCGTCCTGCGCCGCGCGCCACAGGCCGGCTTCCTTGAGGAGGATGTTCACCTCCAGCATGTCCGACACGCTCTCCGCCTTGGAGATGAGGTAATGGCGAATGCAGGCCGCGCCATAGCGGCGATGCGCCTCTGCGGCGGCCTCCACGATGCCGAGTTCGGTGGCGGTTTCCTCGCTCCAGTCGGCAAAGCGGGAGCCGAGCGGGCGGTTGGTGGCCAGCTCGCCGCGCAGCAAGGCGACGCGCGCCTCTTCATCGAGCGCGAGATAATCCGGCTCGACACCGGCGACCTTGAGCAATTCCGCGACGACGCGCTCATGCACCGCGCTGTTCTGGCGCATGTCCAGCGTGGCGAGGTGGAAGCCGAACAGCTCGACCGCCCGGATCAGCCGGGCGAGGCCGCCGCCGCTGCCGAGCGCGCCATTGCCTTCGACGGCGAGGCCGCGCCCAAGCGTCGCGAGATCGGCGCGCAGCTCGCCCGCATCGGCATAGGGCTCGCCTGCAAGGCGTGAGGGCCGCGGCGGCGGGGTACCGATGAGCTGTTCATAGGTCGCTGCGACGCGCGCATAGATACCAGCGACGGCCCGGCGATAGGGCTCGTCGCGCCGGCTGGCAGCCTCGTCACCGCTGGCCGCTGCCAGATCGCGGACGCCGGCAGGGATGGCCGCAAGCTCGCTGGAGATGGAGAGCTGCGCGCCCAGCTCGTGCAGCGCATCCATATAGAAGCGCAGGGTCGATCCGCTCGCCCGGCCCAGCGCCGTGCGCAACTGCTCAGCCTGGACGAAGGGATTGCCGTCCCGGTCCCCACCGATCCACGTGCCGAGCCGCAGGAAATTGGGGACGCGCTGCCCCAGCACCCGGTCCCAGCGGGCGTAAAGGCTCGGCAGAACCGGCATGAAGATGTCGCGAAAATAGGAGAGCGCATTGTCGATCTCGTCGCGCACGAACAGCCGCTCACGGCGCAGTGGCCGCGTTTGCCAAAGCAGGGCGATCTGACGGCTGATCGCCTCGTCGATCGGCTCGCCATGATCCGTCTCGCTCGCGCCGGTATCGCGCAGGGCCATGAGATCGGAGATGACGTTGCGATGGTCGATCATCGACTTGCGGCGCACTTCCGTCGGGTGGGCGGTCAGCACCGGCACCACCAGCGCCGTTTCCAGCAGCTTGACGATATCGGAGGGGCTGATGCCATGCTCGCTCAGCTTGGCGGTGGCACTGGCAACGTCCGCGCCCGGTTCGGCGGCGACGCCCTGGCGGTCCTCCGCGAGATTGGCGAGCATGGAGAACAGCATGAAGCCGCGCACGAAGGCGAGCGTATCGTCCAGCGTCAGCGCATCGAGACCGCTGTCCACGCCCTCGGCCGGGGCCACGCCGCGCGCCCGGTCGACGGAGGCGGACCGGATATATTCGGTCTGCTTGAACAGGCGCTCGCCGCCATAGACACGGATGACATCCCCGAGCAGGCGCCCGAGATAGCGAATGTCAGGATTTTGGGTGATGGCGGGGCGCATGGGTGACATGCACGCCATGCTGCATTGCAGCGATCAACGGGTCAAGAACGGATTGGGCGGGCGGGCCGCAAGTTCACCCACCCGTTGGCCGGTCAGGCGTGCTCCAGCGTGCACTGGAGCGGATGCTGGTTCTGGCGGGCGTAATCCATCACCTGATTGACCTTGGTCTCGGCGACTTCGTAGCTGAACACCCCGCACACGCCGACGCCGCGCTGGTGGACGTGGAGCATCACGCGGGTCGCCTGCTCGATGTCCATGCGGAAGAAGCGCTGCAGCACATCGACGACGAACTCCATCGGCGTATAGTCGTCGTTGAGCATCAACACCTTGTAAGGCGTGGGCTTGCGGGTGCGTGCGCGGGTACGGGTGGCAACGCCAAGACCGGGATCGCCCGGCCCTTCCTCGTCGGGCCGCCCAGCCATGAGCGGCTGATTCATGATCGCGCTTCTGTCTTGCATGGCCCAAAAATAGGGCATCGCCCCCCTTGGTTGCAAGGGCACAGAGACGGACTGCCCAAAAAAGCAAAGGCGGCCCGCCGGAGCGAGCCGCCTTTTCTGAATCGGATCGGCCCGATCAGGCTGCGATCGACTTCACCTTTTCCGTCACAACCGACACGCGGTTGCTGATCGGCTGGGAAATGTCGCTCACCAGCTTGAGCATCTTTTCGCTGTTCTTGGCAGCCTCGGACGCGAAGCTGTCCATCGTCTGGCTGAGCAGCTCGCTCTGAAGCTGGAAGAACTCGGCCGGCGACTTGATCGAGGCAAAGCTCTTCATCGTGGCGCTCGACTTCTCGAAGGACTTGCGGCCGAATTCGGCGGCGTCCTGGCCCAGCGTTTCCATGCCCTTGGCAGCGATCTTGGAGGATTCGACCATCGCTTCGAGATTGCCGCGCGTCAGTTCGCCCAGCTCTTCGAAAGCCCGGCCGGACTTCTCCATGGCCGCCTTGGTCTTCTCGTTCATTTCAGTGAAGGCACTCTGCATACGGGTCTTGGCCTCCTCGGCATAGGTTTTCGCGGTGTCCATCATATCGGTCATGGTCGGTTCGCCTTTCGCTGCGGCGGATTTCCCGGTGTCGGGAAGGGGGATTGCATCCGCCAATTCTGGGTTCGAGACAGGTGAGAGGGGCGCCGGACTGGCATCAACGGCTTCAGCCTTGGGGGCAGCGCTGACGGGCCACTCAACCGGCGTTTTCACGACCGGCTTCTCCACAATCGCCGCAGTCGCAGGTGCGGCTTTAGGAGCCGCCGCGGCGACAGATTTGGGCGCGAGTGACGCCTTCGGTGTCACCGGCGCCTTGACCGGCATCGGAGCGGCGGCCGCGACCTTCTCACCCGTGGGCTTGGCCACAGGCTTGGAAACGTCGTTCTTGGCCGGACTCCGTGCAACGGACGTCGCGGGCCGGGGACCGGCTTTGGACGAACGGGACTTGCGCGGGGTTGCCAACAGACTCACTCCTCGAACTTTGCTGCGATGCAACATAAGCGAATCGGATCGAATCTGCAAGTAAAATGATGCAGTGCAACAAAACTGTCTTACAGGCGGTGAATCAACGCAAAAGCGCCGGTCAACGCTGCGTGACGTAGCGTCCGGGCGCATCCTCGATCGCGGGAAGTTTGCCTTCTCCCGGCATCCGCGCACCGCTGGCACTGACAGTCTCTGGCGACAGCTCTGCCAGCCACGCCCGCCAATCCGGCCACCAGCTCCCCTTCGTTTCCTGCGCGGCTTTGCGGAACGCGGCAAAGTCAGGCTGTGGCGCCGCGCTGGTCCAATATTGATATTTGCCTGCCGCTGGTGGATTGACCACGCCGGCAATATGCCCCGAGCCCGCCAGCACGAACCGCCGCGGCCCGGAGAACTGGTCCATCAGCTTCCATACGCTGCAGGGCGGCGCGATATGGTCCTCGATACCGGCCTGAATATAGGAAGGCGTCTCCACCTTGCGCAGGTCGATATGGATGCCATCAACCTCAAGGCCGCCCGGCACGACCAGCCGGTTATCGCGATATAATTGGGTGAGATAGGCCCGGTGCCATTTCGCCGGCAGGTTGGTGGTATCACCGTTCCAGTAGAGCAGGTCGAACTGGGGATAATCCTTCCCCAGCAGGTAGTTGTTGACCACATAGTTCCAGATCAGATCCTGCCCGCGCAGCAGGTTGAATGTTGCCGCAAGATAGCGCCCATCCAGATAACCGTCCTTCACGAAGCCATCGATCAGCGCCAGTTGCTCGTCGTCGACGAAAAGAGCGAGATCGCCGGCCTCGGAGAAATCGACCTGGGTGGTGAAAAAAGTGGCGCTGGCGACCTTGTCGCTCTCACCCCGCGCGGCCAGCCATGCAAGCGTCGCGGCAAGAAAAGTGCCCGCCACGCAGTAGCCGATGGTGTGGACGCTCGGCACATCGAGCAGATCGCGCACCACATCGATCGCGTCCACCTGCCCCTTGAGCATGTAGTCGCCCAGGTCGAAATCGGCCATGCTGGCATCGGCGGATTTCCAGCTCACCATGAACACGGTCAGCCCCTGATCCACCGCCCATTTGACGAAGCTCTTCTCCGGGTTGAGATCCAGAATGTAGAAGCGGTTGATCCACGGCGGGAAGATCAGCAGCGGGGTCTTCATCACCTGCGGCGTGGTCGGCTCATACTGGATGAGCTGGTAGAGCGGGGTCTCGTAGACCACTTTGCCCGGCGTGGTGGCGATGTTGCGCCCCAGCTCGAAGGCGGAGCCGTCCGTATGGGTGAGCTGGCCGCGATCGAGGTCGGCGAGCATATGCTCCAGCCCGGTCAGCAAGCTCTCGCCCTTGGTTTCGATCAGCCGCTGAAGCGCGGCGGGGTTGGTGAACAGGAAGTTCGCCGGGCTGGCCGCCTCGACAAACCGCTCGGTCACGAAGCGCAGCTTCTCCTTGTCCCGCACATCGAGACCATCGACGCTATCGGCCAGTTGCATGAAATAATCGGAGGCCAGCAGATACATCTGGCGAATGAGGTCGAACACCGGATTGTCGTGCCAGCTCGGATCGGCAAAGCGCCGATCACGACTGGCAGGCGCAGGTTTCGCATCGCCGTCCGGTCCTGCGCCGATGCCGTCCATCGCTCGCGCCAGCACCTGCTGCCACACCGCCATGCTGCGTTCCGCCGCCTGCGACTGGATGCGCGCAATCTTCTCCAGATTGGGCCGCGCCTCATGCCCGGGAAAGCGCGTCGCCTGCTCCGCCAGCTCGGCGCTGCGCTCCAGTATCGCCTGCTGGGCAAGCCCCACCACTCGCGTCCAGTGCTGCAGCTGAGCAAGGCCGGTCGCGTCTTTCAGGTCCTGATCCATGGGAGATGCCTCGCTCGATTGTCCGGACGGTCCGTTTTCCAGACTCGCCGCCCGTTGTTTTGGTGGCACGACTGGCTGGCGCAAGCTATATGCAGCATTGGCCGGTCCTTACCACTTGCAGTGTGACACGGCCATTTCAACCCAAATGGAGATCGACATCCCAATGTCCGACGAATTCTACCGCATCAAGCGACTGCCGCCTTATGTCATCGCCGAAGTGAATGCGATGCGGGCAGCGGCGCGCGCGGCGGGCGAGGACATTATCGATCTCGGCATGGGCAATCCCGATCTGCCGCCGCCCGATCATGTGATCGCGAAGCTGGTCGAAGTGGCGCAAAAGCCGGATGCGCATGGATATTCGCAGTCCAAGGGCATTCCCGGCCTGCGCCGTGCCCAGGCGAATTATTATGCCCGCCGCTTTGGCGTGGAGGTGGACCCGGAGACCGAAGTCGTGGTGACGATGGGTTCCAAGGAAGGTCTTGCCAGCCTCGCCACCGCGATCACCGCGCCGGGCGACGTCGTGCTGGCGCCCAATCCGAGCTACCCGATCCACACCTTCGGCTTCATCATTGCCGGCGCGACCATCCGCTCGGTGCCGACGACGCCGGACGAAAATTATTTCCGCGCGCTGGAGCGGGCGATGCACTTCACCGTGCCGCGCCCGAGCATCCTCGTCGTCAATTATCCCGGCAATCCCACGGCGGAGACGGTGGACCTGGCGTTCTACGATCGGCTGGTGGCCTGGGCGAAGGAGAACCAGGTCTGGATCCTCTCCGACCTTGCCTATTCCGAACTTTATTTCGACGGCAACCCGACGCCTTCCATTCTGCAGGTGCCGGGCGCCAAGGACGTCGCGATCGAGTTCACGTCCATGTCCAAGACCTACTCCATGGCCGGCTGGCGCATGGGCTTTGCGGTTGGCAACCAGAAGCTGATCGCGGCGATGACGCGGGTGAAGTCCTATCTCGATTACGGCGCCTTCACGCCCATTCAGGCCGCGGCCTGCGCGGCGCTGAATGGCCCGCAGGATATCGTCGAGAAGAACCGCCAGCTGTACCAGAAGCGCCGCGACGTGATGGTGGAGAGCTTTGCGCGGGCGGGCTGGGATATTCCTTCCCCGCGCGCATCCATGTTCGCCTGGGCGCCCCTGCCCCCGGCCCTCAAGGAGATGGGCAGCCTGGAATTCTCCAAGCAGCTCCTCACCCATGCCAAGGTCGCGGTCGCGCCGGGCGTCGGCTATGGCGAGGATGGCGAAGGCTTCGTGCGCATCGCCATGGTCGAGAACGAGCAGCGCCTGCGTCAGGCAGCGCGGAACGTGAAGAAATATCTGCAGTCCATGGGCGTCAATACACCGGTGACCAAAGGCGCAGCCTGATGCCGGTGCCGGTGCTGGAAGCGCCCGAGGTCAGCCTCGTCGCGCACACGATCCAGTTGGCGGTGGCGCCGGTGTTCCTGCTCGCAGGCATCGGCGGCTTCCTCAACGTCTGCGCCAGCCGCCTCGCCCGCGTCATCGACCGGGCGCGGGCGGTGGAAGCGCAGGTGATGCGCACGACGGGCGCGGAACATGATCGACTGATCGACGAGATCCGCATTCTCGACCGGCGCATCACGGTGGTGAATGCGGCGATCTTCCTCTCGGTCCTCGCCGCATTGACGATCAGCGCGGTGGTCATCCTGCTGTTCGCCTCCAACCTCATCGAGGTGAATCTGGGCACCGTCATTTCGCTGCTGTTCGTGGGATCGATGACCTCCATCGCAGCCGCATTCGCGATCTTTCTCTACGAGACCCGGCTGGGCTCACGCGTAACACACATCCGCAATGAGGTGCTGTATCACAAGGTAGAGAGCGAGCAGCTGAGCGAAGGGCCGCGCCCGAGCAAGCCGGCCATTCCCGCGCCCGAGGTCAGGCAGTCGCACTAAGCCCGATGCCCGAGCCGTTTCGCCTCGTCATGCCGGCGCCCATCTACCTGCCTGCCTATCGTGCGGCGCTGGAAGCGGGCTGGTCGCCGGATACGGTGCTGGGCAATCTGGCGACCCAGCGCGAGCTGGACCGGATCGACCGCGACGCCATGGCCTTTCTGCTGTCACTGGATGATCCCAAGGCCAAGGGGCCGCCGGTGCTGATGAGGGACGGGACGCCCCGGCCACGTCTACCGGGCTATCGCCGCTGGATGTGGGATGGCGAGTTCTGCGGCAGCATCAGCCTGCGCTGGCAGGAGGGCACGGCTGCGATACCGGATTATTGCCCCGGCCATATCGGCTTTTCCGTCGTGCCTTGGAAGCGCGGGCACGGCTATGCGGCGCAGGCGCTGGGCGCGTTGCTCCCTGAGGCACGCGGACGCGGCCTCCCCCATGTCGACCTGACGACGAACATCGACAACGACGCGGCGCGCCGGACAATCGAGCGATGTGGCGGGATTCTGGTCGACCATATCGAGAAGGACGCCGGTGACGGTGGCGGCAGCGCGGCGCGCTATCGGATCATGCTGGGATAATCGCCCGACGATCGGCAAGCCGTGCTCGCCACCCTCGCGACCAAAGAGACATAAGCCCAAATGAGAGGGGCCGCCGGAACCTCCCATCGGAGGTGCCGAGCGGCCCATCAGCATGGTCAGCGGCCGGAAGTGCCGCCACCCGGGGATTTACGCCGCGGTCCGGTTTCCCTCAGGAGACCCTCGCGCGACCCGCCACCAATGCCTTAGCGGCAGGCTCCCCGAACGGACTTGACCGACCCCATTGCTGAACCATGAGACATCGGATCACCTCCTTTCGCTTGCGTTGAAACTCTCTCGCCGGGTTGGCTGGAAGCCGTGCGTCCCTGCGATGGCTTAGATGTGAGTCATTCCGCGCCTGCGAACAAGACTTGTAATTATCTTTTTTCGAATCATAATCATGCGCTCGCCGATTTTAGGGCGACGCAGCCGGAAGGGCCTAGCTCCGGCAGTCCTCTACGACGCGCCCGATTTCCGAGACCACCGGCAGAATGATCCGTTGCCCGCCTGCGGGCTCGATGGACACGCGACCGCGCGAAAAGGCCATCCAGTCCAGCCCGGGATCGCTGGCGGGGCGCGTGATGACCAGCGCGCTGGTGCCGGCCATCGGTTGTGTGGCCCCGCTCCAGTCGAGCACGCCCTTGCTGGTGCGCAGGGTGACGCGCGGACTGGCGCTCCCCGCCAGCGTCATCGACACTTGCCGGCTGCTCTTCTGACAGCGCAGGATCACCAGCGGCGCGACAGGCGAGGCGCCGAAGCTGGCGACACTCTCGCCAGTGCGGCTTTCATAACCCCAGCTACCGGACGTCACCGGCGCCACTTCCCAGGCATCGCTCGACTGCGACGGGGCAGGGACGGGCGCGGGAGCCGGAGCAGTTGGCGCAGGCGTGGGCGCAGGCGAGGGCTGCCGGCCGCCCGTTTCCGGCACAACCTGACAGCCAGCCAGCGCGATAATAACGTGGGAAGCCGCCATATGCGGCGCGATGCTTCTACCGATGCGCATGATCAGGGTCGGACCTGACCGGTGCCGCGCACGACCCATTTGTACGTCGTCAGCCCTTCCAGCGCCACCGGCCCGCGTGCGTGCATCCGCCCCGTCGAGATACCGATCTCCGCGCCGAGGCCGAATTCGCCGCCATCGGCAAATTGTGTGGAGGCGTTCCACATGCAGATCGCGCTGTCGCAGCGGGAAAGGAACTGCTCGGCAATCGCCGCGTCCTGCGTGATGATCGCGTCGGTATGGTGACTGCCATGCACGGCGATGTGATCGAGCGCCTCATCCACGCCATCCACGAAGCGCGCCGCGATGATGGAATCGAGATACTCGGTGTTCCAGTCGCCATCCTGCGCCGGCTCGATGCGGGGGTCGAGCTTGGTGACGGCCTTGTCACCGCGCACCTCACATTGCGCATCCAGCAGCGCCGCCACCAGCGCTTGCGGCTCGGCATAGCCCTTGTCGATCAGCAGCGTCTCTGTGGCGCCGCAGATGCCGGTGCGCCGCATCTTGGCATTGACCACGATCTCGCGGGCCATTTTGGGGTCGGCGGCGGCATGGACATAGGTGTGGCAGATGCCATCGAGATGGGCGAGCACGGGCACCCGCGCCTCGTCCTGAACGCGCGCGACGAGGCTCTTGCCCCCGCGCGGCACGATGATGTCGATCAGCCCCACCGCGCGCAGCATCGCGCCCACCAGCGCACGATCGGTGCTGGGAACATATTGCACGGCATCGGCGGGCAGGCCGGCCTCGGTAATGCCGCGTACCATGGCAGCGTGGATCGCCCGGTTGCTCTCTACCGCTTCCGATCCGCCCCGCAGGATCACCGCATTGCCGGAACGCAGGCCCAGCGCAGCCGCATCAGCGGTGACATTGGGGCGACTCTCATAGATGATGCCGATGACGCCGAGCGGTACCCGTACACGGCTGAGGCGCAGGCCATTGGGCCGCTCGGATTCATCGATGACCTGCCCCACCGGATCGGCAAGATTGGCGACCTGCTCAACAGCGTCCGCAATGCCATTGATCCGCGCCTCGTCCAGCCGCAGTCGGTCCAGCATGGCGGAGGAGAGGCCATTGGCGGCGCCGCGCTCCATATCGGTGCGATTGGCGCGAATGATCTTCGGCATTGCCTCCCGCAGCGAGCGCGCCGCGGCAACCAGCGCCTGCGCCTTCAGCTCGCTCGGCGCCTGCGCCATGTCCGCAGCGGCGCGGCGAGCACGCGCACCCATCTGGGCAATGAGCATTTCAGGCGTCTGCGTGAGATCATTCATGGTAAGAGTCGTCCTGTCCGGCGGAGGGCACTCCCCATAGCATGGGGAGAGAGTCGCGCAAATGGCGGCAACCCGACGCATGGCGGAGCGTTTGCCCTTTCAGCCGAAGGGAACCGCGAGCGATGCCCAACAGGGAGACGAGCATGAACCGACTGAGCCAGATTTCCTCGATTGCCGTGCTCACCTTCATCCTTGCGGGATGCCAGGTGTCGCCCGATGCGGACAATCAGGCCAATGGCATGAACGCGGCGCAGGCGGACGAAGCCCTCGATAACGCGCTCAATGCCAATGATAGCGGGACTACTTCGGTACAGCCGGAATTTCTCGGCACGCTCGTTCCCCCTGCCCCTGGCGAGCAGGGCGGCCTGCCCGATGACCGCACCCCGCTCAACGAGGCGGCCGCGCGCGTGCCGACCAGCGTCGAGGCTTCCGGCGCGACCATCCAGCTTTGGGGCCTCGCGCTGGCGCAGGGCCGCTTTGGCGATGCCTACCGGCTCTACGCCGATTCCGGGCGCGGCAGCGGCATGACGGAGGCGCAGTTTTCGAGCGCCTATAACCGCTACAGCGATGTGCAGGTTCTGGTCGGCCGTCCGCAGTCGACCGGCAATCAGCGCGTGAAGGTGCCGGTGCAGATGTATGGCCGCATGCGCGAGGATGGTCGCCCATTCAACATGATCGGAACAATGACATTGGTGCGCAACCCCGGCGGGCAGAAAGGCGAGAGCGGCCAGATGGCCTGGCTGATCACGGAATCGGACCTCTCGCCGCGCGGCACGGTGAAGATCATCCCGCCGGGCGGCGAGACAGGCGCCGGCGCCATTCCGCAGGCCTTCCGGGGCAACTGGTCGTCCAGCACCGCGGCATGCGGCAAGCCCGGCGACAATATGCGGCTAGCGGTGGGCGCGGACGACATCACATTCTACGAGAGCGTGGGCAAGGTGACGCAAGCCCGCCCGCTCTCGCCCAATCGCCTGAGCGTCACCGCCACTTACTCGGGCGAGGGCGAAAGCTGGACGGATACTGCCGCGCTGACTCTCTCCGGCGGGGGCGACGTGTTGACCATCGGGTCCGTCAAGCGCGTGCGCTGCCCGAGCTAATGCCCCGCACGAGGCTGGCGCAATAGCAGGACATTTAGCGGCCAGCGTTTGAATAGCCGGGCAGAGAAATGTCCGGATTGATAGCCTTGCGTGTGTCTACGATCCGCTTTACGCCCGCCACCGCCGCCCTGTTTGTCAGACAGTATCCGCCTCCGAAGGGGCGGACATGCAGCGCCGGCAGGGAGAGGCGCGATGAGTCAAACTACGAGGCTGTTGGCAGGCCGGCTTCGCTGGGGCGTCCTCGCCGTGCTGTTTGGCGTCACCGTCATCAATTATGCGGACCGCGCGATCCTCTCGCTGGCCGCGCCCCTGATGACGCGCGATCTCGATATCGATCCGCTGCAACTCGGCATCGTCTTCTCGGCCTTTGGCTGGTCCTATGTCGCCGCGCAGCTGCCGGGCGGATGGTTGCTCGACCGGTTTGGCGTTCGGCGCGTCTATCTCGTTGCCATTGTGGGCTGGTCGCTGTTTACGGCCGCGCAAGGGCTGGTGGTGTTCCTCTCCGGCGCCGCCGCCATCACCGCGCTCTTTCTGCTCCGGCTCCTCGTTGGTCTGGCCGAAGCCCCGTCCTTCCCCGGTAATGCGCGGATCGTCGCCAGCTGGTTCCCGGCCAGCGAACGCGGCCGCGCCACCGCCATTTTCACCTCCGCGCAATATTGCGCCACGATCCTGTTCGCGCCCATCATGGCCTGGATCATCGGGGTCATCGGCTGGCCGGAGGTCTTCCTGTTCATGGGCGGGGTCGGGCTGGTCGCGGCCACGGCCTGGGCGCGCACGGTCCACGAGCCGCATCGTCACCCGCGCATCCAGCCCGCAGAGCTGGCACTGATCGTCGATGGCGGCGCCTTGATCGAAAAGGCCGAACCGGCAGGCCGGCCGGATGGCGAGACGGCGCGGCACGTCCGCGCCCTCATTCTCGCCCCGTCGCTCTGGGGGCTCTATCTCCACCAGTTCTGCGTGAACGCCCTTACCTATTTCTTCATTACCTGGTTCCCCGTCTATCTCGTACAAGAGCGTGGCCTCTCGATCATCGAGACCGGGCTGATGACCGCCATTCCCTCGATCTGCGGCTTTCTTGGCGGCTTGCTGGGCGGCCTGTGGTCGGACTGGCTGCTCAAGCGCGGGCATAGCCTGACGCTGGCCCGCAAACTCCCCATCGTCAGCGGAATGATGGGCTCGCTCGCCATTCTCGGCTGCAATTACACCAGCGCGCAGACCATGATCATGATCTTCATGAGCCTCGCCTTTTTCGGCAAGGGCTTCGGCGCGCTGGGATGGGCCGTCATGTCCGACATCGCGCCGCCCGGTGCGGCGGGCCTGAGCGGCGGCATCTTCAACATGTTCGGCAACATGTCGTCCATCATGACACCGATCGTGATCGGCTTCATCCTGCAGCAGACGCAATCTTTCGAGCTGGTGCTGATCTTCCTCGCCGGCTGCGGCTTCACCGCCGCCTTCAGCCTGCTCTTCCTGTTCGGCAAGGTCGAGCGCATGAAAGCGCTCGACCTTGCCGCTGGATAAATCAAAGCAATTTAGTCAGAGTTATTCCTCGATCGGCTGTGGCTCGGGCAAGGCGTTGGTCGGCTTCGCCCCCCACAACGCATAGAACAGCACGTAGAGTTCGCACGCCGCCGTCAGCAGGAAGGACATTTGCAGGCCATAGCTGTCCGCCAGCCAGCCCTGCACGATGACCAGCGCGCCGCCGGCAATTGCCATGATCAGCAAGCCCGAGCCTTCCTCGGTCAGCGGCCCCAGCCCCTTGATGCCGAGCGTGAAGATGGTCGGGAACATGATCGAGTGGAAGAAGCCCACAAGGATCAAGGCCCACATCGCCGCCGGGCCGGTGGTGAAGACCGTCACCAGCATCACCACAAAGGCACCGATGGAGAAGGCCGCCAGCACTGTCTCCGCCGGAATCTTCTGCATGATCGCCGAGCCGACGAAGCGGCCGACCATCATCCCGCCCCACAGGAAGGTGAGGTAGCGACCGGCCTGCTCATGGGTGAGGTTGGCAATGTGCGGCTGGCTGACGAAGTTGACGAACAGATTGGCGACGCCGATTTCGGCAATCAGGTAGATGAAGATCGCCGGCACGCCGAACACCAGATTGCGGTGCCGCCAGAGCGAGTGGTTGCGGCGCTCCTCCTTGCTCGCGCGATTGGCGGCTGACCCCATAGCCGGCAACGGAAAGCGCGCAATGACGATGGCGAGCACGATCAGCACGACCGCGACGAGGCCATAAGGCAGGATCACCGATTGCGCATCGGCAAGGCGCTCGGCCTGGGTGAGCACGACGCCCGCTTCCGCCGTGCCGCCCTTGGATCGACCGAGGATCAGATAGGCGCCGAACAAGGGCGCGAACATGGTGCCCGCCGAGTTCATGGCCTGCACCAGATTGAGGCGGGAGGATGCCGTTTCCGGCGAGCCGACCACTGCGACATAGGGATTGGCGGCAACCTGCAGCAGCGTGATGCCGCTCGCGATCACAAAGAGCATGACGAGGGTGACGCCATAAGACGGCAGGCTGGCAGCGAGCATCATGCCCAGCGACCCCGCCGCCATCACCAGCAAACCGACGACCAGCGACTTCTGATAACCGATCCGCTTGATCAGCCAGGCAGATGGGATCGACGCCACGAAATAGGCGATGAACCAGACCGATTCGATCAGCGTCGTCTGCGTATAATTGAGATCGAACACGCTGCGCAGATGCGGCAGCAGCGTGTTGTTGATGACGGTGATGAAACCCCACATGAAAAACAGGCTGGCCAACAGCACCAAGGCCGGGGTGTAATTGACCCCGCCGCTGTTCCTGCTCACCCCATTTGCAACCCCTGCCGGTCCGGCCATCGGCTCCATCCCCTCATCAATTTTACCGAGGCGTTTTCGCCGGAATGTCGGCTTGCGTCAATGTCATTTGTCTGACTATAAACCCGCACAGCGCGGACAGAGACAAAAGGATTGGGGCAGGGATGCGAAGTGCATATTGGATAGCGATCATCTCCGGAACACTGGCGATGGCGATGCCGGTTTCCGTGGTTCAGGCCGCCGAGGCGCACCGTGCGGCTGCCGGCACCCTCGCCGATGGCACCGCCATTGAGGCGATCACGCTCAAGAACGCGCAGGGCGTGGAAGCAAAGATCATCACTTATGGCGCCACGCTGCAGTCGCTGCTCGTCCCCGGGCGCGACGGCAAGCGGGCTGATGTCGTGCTCGGCTTCGACAGTGCGGCCCAATATGAGGCGCACCCCAATTATCTCGGTGTAACCGTCGGGCGGTTCGCCAATCGCATCGCCAACGGCCGGTTCACGCTGGATGGCAAGACCTACCAGCTGACGCAAAATGACGGGACCAATTCGCTGCATGGCGGCGGCAAGGGCTTCGATCGCGCCGTGTGGAAGATCGTCTCGGTGGAGAGCGGCCCGACCGCGCGCGTCGTGCTCGCCCATGTCAGCCCCGATGGCGATGCCGGCTACCCCGGCAAGCTGGACGTTACCACCACTTACACGCTGGATGAGAGCGGCGCGCTCGGCATTGCCTTCGAGGCCAGGACGGACAAGCCGACCATCGTGAACATGACCAACCATGCGCTGTTCAACATGGCCGGCGAGGAGTCACCCGGCGGCGCGCTCGACCAGTTGCTGACCATACCCGCCAAGGCCTTCACGCCCGTCGACGCCAAACTGATCCCGACCGGCGAGCTGCGCCCGGTGGCCGGCACGCCGTTCGACTTTCGCAAGCCGCGCCGCATCGCGCAGGACATTCGCGATGGCCGGGACGACCAGATCCGCGCCGGCCGCGGCTATGACCATAATTTCGCGCTCGACAAGGGCGTGACGGCCAAGCCCGAACTGGCCGCCCGGCTTGAAGACCCCGCCTCCGGCCGCGTGCTCGAAGTGCTGACGACCGAGCCGGGCGTGCAATTCTATGCCGGCAATTTTCTGGATGGCACGGTGCCCGGCAAGAGCAGCCGCCTGTATCGCATGGGGGATGGCATCGCGCTCGAACCGCAGAAATTCCCGGATGCGCCGAACCATCCCGATTTCATTTCCGCCCGCGTCGATCCCGGCAAGCCCTATCGGCACGCCATGATCTACCGCGTTTCAATCCAGCAGGGCACGCACCACAAATGACAGACGCCAAGGGCTCGCGCCTGCGCTCGCGCGCATGGTTCGACAATGAAGACAATATCGACATGACGGCGCTCTATCTGGAGCGTTACCTGAATTTCGGCCTCAGCCTCGAGGAACTGCGCTCGGGCAAGCCGATCATCGGCATCGCCCAGACCGGCAGTGATCTCTCGCCTTGCAACCGCCATCATCTGGTGCTGGCCGAGCGGGTGCGCGAGGGCATTCGCGAGGCAGGCGGCATCGCCATCGAATTCCCCGTCCACCCCATTCAGGAGACAGGCAAGCGCCCCACCGCCGGGCTGGACCGCAACCTCGCCTATCTCGGTCTGGTCGAGGCGCTGTATGGCTACCCGTTCGATGGCGTGGTGCTGACCACCGGCTGTGACAAGACCACGCCCGCCGCGCTGATGGCCGCAGCCACGGTGAACATTCCCGCGATTGCGCTCTCCGTTGGCCCGATGCTCAATGGCTGGCATGAGGGCGAGCGCACCGGATCCGGCACCATCGTGTGGAAAGCGCGGCAGATGCTCGCCGCCGGCGAGATCGATGATGAAGGCTTCATCAGGCTGGTCGCCTCCTCAGCCCCCTCAACCGGCTATTGCAACACCATGGGCACGGCCACGACCATGAACAGCCTGGCCGAGGCGCTGGGCATGATGCTGCCCGGCTCCGCCGCCATTCCCGCGCCTTATCGCGACCGGCAGGAAGTCGCCTGGCGCACCGGCAAGCGCATTGTCGAGATGGTGGCGGAAGACCTCAAGCCCTCGGACATTCTGACGCTCGATGCCTTCCACAATGCCATCGTGGTGAATTCGGCCATTGGCGGCTCGACCAATGCGCCCATCCACCTCGCGGCGATAGCGCGCCATATCGGCGTCGATCTGCCGCTCAAGGATTGGGAGCGGCTCGGCCACAAGGTGCCGCTGCTGGTCAATCTCCAGCCGGCCGGCGAGTATCTCGGCGAGGATTATTATCGCGCGGGTGGCGTGCCTGCCGTGGTCGCGCAGCTCATCCGCCACGGCCTGATCCGCGAAGGCGCGCTGACCGTGAACGGCGCCACCATGGGCGACAATTGCCGGGATGCACGGATCATGGACGAGCGCGTCATCCATCCATTCGAGCAGCCGCTGGTCGAGGACGCCGGCTTTCTGGTGATGAGCGGCAATCTGTTCGATGCCGCCATCATGAAGACCAGCGTGATCAGCCAGGACTTCCGCGACCGCTACCTCTCCAACCCGGACGCGCCGGGCGTGTTCGAAGGCCCCGCCATCGTGTTCGACGGCCCCGAGGATTATCACAAGCGCATCGACGATCCCGCCACCGGCATTACCGAGAACACGCTTCTATTCATGCGCGGCGCCGGTCCCATTGGCTATCCCGGCGCGGCAGAGGTGGTGAACATGCGGCCGCCGGCCTATCTCATCACGGAAGGGATCAGTGCCCTGCCCTGCATCGGCGACGGGCGCCAGTCCGGCACCAGTGCCAGCCCGTCGATCCTCAATGCCAGCCCGGAAGCGGCGGCCATGGGCGGTCTCGCCCTGCTGCGCGACGGCGACCGGGTGCGCATGGACCTGAATGCCTGTACGGTGGACGTGCTGATCTCCGACGCGGAGCTTGCCGAGCGGCGTGAAGCCCTGATAGCCAAGGGTGGCTATGCCTATCCCGCGTCCCAGACCCCATGGCAGGACATCCAGCGTTCGCTTGTCGGGCAGCTGGACAAGGGCGCGATTCTGGAAGGCAGCGAGCAGTTCCAGCGCATCGCGCAAACCCAGGGCCTGCCGCGGGACAACCACTAAGGCCGAAAGGGCAGCAGGATGACGGGCTGGCGGATCGTCGAGCGCGACGTGCGCGACGAGCTTGGCGAGGGAACGCTGTGGAGCGCGCGCGACAACGCACTCTACTGGACGGACATTCTCGCGCCGGCTCTCAACCGGCTCTCGCTCCCCGATGGCACGGTCGACCGCTGGGCGATGCCTGAGCGGCTGGGCTGGGTGGTCGAGCGCGATGAGGGCGGCTTCATTGCCGGGTTCGCGAGCGGCTTTGCGCGGCTCTCGCTCGATCCCCTCACCATCGAGCCAATTGGCAACCCCGAGCCGCATCTGCCGGACAATCGCATGAACGACGGCAAGGCCGATGCCAGCGGGACGATCTGGTGCGGCACCATGCACAGCCGGATCGAGGGCGAGACCGGCACGCTCTACCGGTTCACACCGGATGGTCGCTGGACGCCGATGGACAGCGGCTACACCGTCACCAACGGCCCCGCCTTCTCGACCTGCGGCCGCTGGCTCTACCATACGGACACGATGCGCGGCCTCATCTACCGGTTCGCGCGCACGCCCGATGGCGGCATTACCGACCGCGAGGTCTTCATTCGCTTCGGCGAGGGAGATGGCGGGCCGGACGGCATGACCGTCGATGCCGAGGACGGGCTGTGGGTCGCGCATTGGGGGGCCGGCCGGGTGAGCCGCTTCCGCCCCGATGGCACGCTGGATCACAGCATTTCGCTACCCGCATCCCAGATCACCAATGTCGCCTTTGCCGGTGAACGGCTCGACCGAATGTTCGTCACCTCTGCGGCGACCGGTCTGCCTCCGTCCGACTATGACGGCGCCCTGTTCGAGATCGAGACGCGGTTCACGGGCGTCGCGCCGGGCCTGTTTCCGGCCTGACATCGCGCCAATCCTTCATCCCTTTTGTCCCTATCACCTATTAGCGAGTGGCTATAACTTATAGCCTCACAGGCCGTTGCTTCTACCTGCCTCTCCGCATGACAAGGTGGTTCAAAATAGGGAGAGGAACGATGAGCTATTCGAGAAAAATGGCGTCAAAAGCCGCGTGGCGTGGCGCCAGCCGGCTGATTATCGCGGCATGTGCGGGCCTTGGGCTTTCCGCCGCGATGGCACAACAAGGCGCGAATTCGCAGCAGGGGTCGCCGCCGGTCGGCCCTGACTGGACCTATTATCCGCAGCCGACCAAGGCCCCCAAGGGCGCCCCCAATATCATCCTCGTGCTTATGGACGATGTGGGCTTCAGCGCCTCCACCTCTTATGGCGGGCCCATTCCGACGCCGGTGTTCGACAGTCTCGCTGCCTCCGGCCTGCGCTACACGCGCTTCCACACCACCGCCATGTGCTCGCCGACGCGCGCCGCATTGCTCACTGGCCGCAACCACCATGCCGTCGGCAATGCATCGATCTCCAACGTATCGATCGATGCGCCGGGCTACACCTCCGTGATGCCGGACAGCGCCGCGACGCTTGGCCGGGTGCTGCGCGACAATGGCTACGACACGTCTTGGTTCGGCAAGAACCACAATATCCCCGACTGGGAGACCGGGCCGATGGGTCCGTTCAAGCGTTGGCCGATCGGCCTGGGCTTCGATTATTTCTACGGGTTCAACGGAGCGGGTGCCGACCAGTTCAACCCGACCATTGTCGAGAATATCAACCCCGTGCGGCGCGACCGGACGGACGATAATTATATCTTCGACCGTGACATGACCGACAAGATGCTGGGCTGGCTGGGCGCGCAGCAGGCGCAGGACCCGAACAAGCCCTTCTTCCTGTATGTCGCGCCCGGCGCCATGCACGGCCCGCAGCAGGCCCCGGCCGATTGGGTGGCCAAGTTCAAGGGCAAGTTCGACATGGGCTGGGACAAAATGCGCGACCAGATTTTCGCGCGTCAGAAAGCCATGGGCATCATCCCCAAGGACGCCCGCATGGCACCGCCCCTGCCCGGCGTGCCGCGCTGGGATAGCCTGCCTGCCGATCAGAAGGCGCTTTACGCGCATATGATGGAAGTGGCCGCCGCGCAGCTTGCCTTCTTCGACGATCAACTGGGTCGCGTGATCGAGCGGGTGCGTCAGGATGGCGAGCTGGACAACACGCTGGTGATCTTCATCAACGGCGATAACGGCGCGGCGCTGCACAATATGTACGGCTCGATCAACGCTTACTCGCAGTTCGCCGGCATCAAGGAAACGCCCGAAACGCTGCTGCCGCAGAAGGACAAGTTCGGTACAGAGGAAAGCTTCGGAAACTATCCGGTCGGCTGGGGCTATGCGCTCAACACGCCCTACCCATGGGGTAAGACGGTCGCCTCCCAGCTCGGCGGGCTGCGTGTGGGGATGGTCGTCTCCTGGCCTGACAAGATCAAGGACAAAGGCGGCGTCCGCACCCAGTTCAGCCATGTCATCGACATCGCGCCGACCATCTATGACGTGGTGGGGATCACCCCGCCGGCCATGGTGGACGGGGTAGCCCAGCAGCCGATCGACGGCATTTCGATGAAGTACAGTTTCGATGCCCCCAAGGCCCCGTCGCAGCGGCGCGAGCAATATTTCGAGATGCTGGGGAGCCGCGGCTATTACAAGGATGGCTGGTTCGCCGGCACCGAGGTCAATTGGGAGCCATGGGGACCGAACAAGACCGACCCGACCAAGGCCGGCTGGGAGTTATATAATCTCAACGAGGACTGGTCGCAGACCCGCAACGTCGCCGCGCAATATCCCGACAAGCTGGCCGAACTGAAGGCGGACTTCGAGGCGGCAGCCCAGAAGTTCCATGTCTATCCGCTCTCGGCCGACTTCTTCGAGCGGCTGAACTACAAATATCGCCCCAACGCCCTCGCGCCCGAGCGGACGCGCACTTACTACACGAGCGACATCCGCTACCCGGCCGTGACCTTCCCGGAACTCAACCCCAACTGGACCGCCGAAGCCCGTGTCAAACTCAGCGGATCAGCGGTTAGTGGGCCGATCCTGACCCAGGGCGCCAAGTTTGCGGGTTATACGCTCGCGATGGAGAACGGCGTGCCGGTCTTCACCTACAATCCCTCGGGCCGCGCGCAGGAACGCAAGATCCTGCGTGGCAACCAGGCGCTCGGTGCGGGCGACCATGTGATCACCGCCCAGATCGCCCCGGCGAGCGAAGGGCTGACGATCTCGCTGCTGGTCGACGGCAAGTCGCAAGCAACGGCATCGATCCCCCGCGTCATCAAGATCGTGACCGGCGAGGCGATGATCGGCCATGCGCTGATCGATGATCGCACGGGGCCGCTGAACTTCCCCGATACGATCGAGAAGGTGACGATCACCAGCTACTGAAACCAGCACTTGCCCATGGCCGCCTGCCTATTGGTGGGCGGCCATGTCATTTGGTGTACGCAGGCCGCTTAGCGGCCGCTGTTGACCAGCAGCAAAATGGCCACGATCAGGATCGCGAGCGCCTGAAAGGTCACGCGGCCCATCATTGCCTTGTTCTGGCGCAGGCTAGACTGGCTCGGGCCGGTGCCATCGCCTTTCAGCTCCGCCTCGGTCGTGCGCAGGAACGTCACGATGCCGCGAACGAGCATGAAAAGTGCGCCTAGCATGGCGAGCACCAGCAGGATGATCATGAGGGCATTGCCCATAGCTTGTCTCCTTGTGGCCCCGATTTAGGAGGCTTCGACCCTGATTCCAACCGGAAAGCGGCCAGCCCGCAAATCTTCGGCGAGCGCCGGGCCGGAAAGGCCCTGATCGCGCAGCTCCGCAAGGCTCAGGCCATCGGCGCGCTTGGCAAGGCGCTTGCCTGCCGCATCCACGATCAGCCGGTGATGCCGGTAGCGCGGACTGGGCAGGCCGAGCAGCGCCTGCAGGGTGCGATGGGCGTGGGTGGAGGCGAACACGTCCCGCCCCCGAATGACATGCGTGACGCCCTGTGCCGCATCATCGACCACCACCGCGAGATGATAGCTGGCCGGCCGGTCCCGCCCCTTGATGATCAGATCGCCCAACGCATCCGGCTCGACCGGGACGGTGCCGGCAAAATCGTCCTGCCAGACCAGCGGACCAGTGCGCGCCAGCGCCGCGCCCATATCCAGCCGCCAGCTATGCGGATCACCCGCCGCGATGCGTGCGGCGCGCTCGTTCAACGACAGCGCGCGGCAGGTGCCGGGATAGAGCGGCCCGTCCGCACCGTGCGGGGCATGCAGGCTCGCGGCCAGTTCCCGCGCGATATCCCCGCGCGTGCAGAAGCAGGGGTAGACGACGCCCGTTGCCTTGAGTCGGTCCAACGCCTGCTCATAGGCATCGAAGCGCGTCGACTGGATCAGCAGCCCATCCCAGCCGATGCCGAGCCAGCGCAGGTCTTCGTAAATGCCCTCGGTAAACGCAGGCCGGCAGCGGGTGACGTCGGTATCCTCGATGCGCAGCAGGAAGGTGCCGTCCTTTTCCCGCGCGAAGTCATGGGCCTGCAGCGCCGACCAGCCATGCCCGATGTGCAGGCGCCCGGTCGGGCTGGGCGCGAAACGGGTCACCACATGTCGTGGAGAGTCGTTTTCCATCATACAAGGCCTTGACGAAGACTCATCGTCTCTGCTGTCATATGCACGTCACGCTTCTCTTGGAGAGAGTGCGGCGAAACGAAAGGGGCAAGAGCGCGCATGTATCATCCCGATCGAATACGCCATCCAGAAAATTGCCCGGCGCTCGTGCTGAACGCCGACTACACCCCGCTTTCTTATTATCCGCTGAGCCTCTGGCCCTGGCAAACCGCCATCAAGGCGGTTTTTTTGGATCGGGTGGATATCGTCTCCAGCTATGAGCAGGAAGTTCATTCGCCGAGTTTCCAGATGCAAATCCCCTCGGTGATCGCGCTCAAGCAATATGTGCGGCCGAGCGAGCACCCCGCCTTCACCCGCTTCAACCTCTTCCTGCGCGACAAATTCTCCTGCCAATATTGCGGATCGACCAAGGATCTCACCTTCGATCACGTCGTGCCACGCCGCGCCGGGGGCCGCACGACCTGGGAGAATGTCGCCACCGCCTGCTCGCCGTGCAACCTCAAGAAAGGCGGGCGCACCCCGCGCGAGGCGCATATGCCGCTGCGCCAAATGCCGATCCGCCCGACAACCTGGCAGTTGCAGGACCATGGCCGCGCCTTCCCGCCCAACCATCTGCACGAGAGCTGGCACGACTGGCTCTACTGGGATGTGGAACTGCTGGCCTGAGCCAGGGAACCCGTCTCCGCCCTGCCCCTTGCACGCGGCTCTGGAGCCGCTAAGAAGCCGCGATGGACCGTATCCTCATCCGCGGCGGCAAGCCGCTCTCCGGCAAACTCCCCATCTCCGGCGCGAAGAACGCCGCGCTGACGCTGCTGCCTTGCGCGCTGCTGACCGAGGAGCCGGTGACCCTGCGCAACCTGCCCCGTCTGGCGGACGTGGACAGCTTCGGCCATCTGCTCAACCAGCTTGGCGTATCGACCACCATCGAGGGATCCCGGCAGGAAGATTTCGGCCGGGTGATGACGCTCAAGGCCGCGCGCGTCACCTCATCGGTCGCGCCCTATGACATCGTGCGCAAGATGCGCGCCTCCATCGTCGTGCTGGGGCCACTGCTGGCGCGCACCGGCGAGGCGACCGTGTCGTTGCCCGGCGGCTGCGCCATCGGCAACCGCCCCATCGACTTCCACCTGCGCGCTTTTGAAACGCTGGGCGCGACGATCGAGATGGCCAATGGCTATGTCCGCGCCATCGCGCCGGATGGTGGCCTTAAGGGCGCGCTCGTCACCCTGCCCTTCCCCTCGGTCGGCGCCACCGAGAACACGCTGATGGCCGCCGCGCTCGCCAATGGCGAGACGATCATCGAGAATGCCGCGCGCGAGCCGGAGATTGTCGACTTGTGCGGCCTGCTCGTCGCCATGGGTTGCGAGATCGAGGGCATCGGCACGGACCGGATCGTCATCCACGGCAAGCAGCGCCTCTATGGCACCACCTATCGGGTGATGGCAGACCGCATCGAGGCGGGAAGCTATGCCTGCGCGGCCGCGATCACCGGCGGGGAGCTGGATCTGATCGGCGCCAATGCCGACGACATGCACGCGATCCTCAAGGGCCTGCGCGATGCCGGCGTCCACATCGAGGAAAGCAAGACCGGCATCAAGGTCGCGGCCGATGGCCCGCTCAAGCCGCTGACGCTGACAACGGCGCCGCACCCCGGCTTTCCCACCGACATGCAGGCGCAATTCATGGCGATGCTGACGCTGGCCGGTGGCGCGAGCGTGCTCACCGAAACGATCTTCGAGAACCGCTACATGCACGTGCCCGAGCTGGCCCGCATGGGCGCGGACATCACCGTGAACGGCCGCACCGCCGTGGTGCGCGGCGTCGAGAAGCTGACCGGCGCCCCGGTGATGGCGACCGACCTGCGCGCCTCGATGAGCCTGATCCTCGCCGGCCTCGCCGCACAGGGCGAAACCGTAGTGAGCCGCGTCTACCATCTCGACCGGGGCTATGAGCGGCTGGAAGAGAAACTGAGCGCAGTCGGCGCCGACATCGAGCGCGACAGCGACGGCTAAGCCCCCGCCGCAGGTCTGATGGGGCGGTCTGCACGGCGTGTTAATCGCTAATCTTTCGTCATTCCCGCGAACGCGGGAATGACGGTGATGGAAATCGGCGGATGACTCTGCCGCCGATCTTACCGGCAAAGGGGTAAGAGCGGCCCTCTCAGGCCGCCGTATCGATGCCCAGTTCCGCCAGCTTGCGGTAGAGGGTCGAGCGGCCGATGCCGAGGCGGCGCGCCACTTCCGTCATGCGGCCGCGATAATGGCCGATGGCGAGGCGAATGACGTCGGCCTCGATATCGGCCAGCGCGCGCAAATGGCCGTTCGGCTCGTAGAGCGTGACGCCAATGCCGCTTTCCTGCGCGTTGCGGACCATGGGCGTGACCTGCCCGTTCTCGCGCCGCACCGGCTCGCTCTGGTTGAGCTTGCCGGAGAGTTGCGGGAAATCGGCGGCCGTGAGAGCATCCCCCTCGCACAGCACAGCCGCGCGGAAGAGCGTGTTGTGCAACTGACGGACGTTGCCCGGCCAATCGTGCAGGGCGAGCAGGTTGATCGCCTCATTGGTGATGCCGAGGTTGCGCATCCCCGGCTGCGCCACCACGCGCTCCAGCAAATGACGCGCCAGCGCGGGAATATCGCCGCGACGATCCCGCAGCGGCGGAATGGTCAACTGGACGACGTTGAGGCGGTAATAAAGATCTTCGCGGAAACGGCCGGCCTCCACCTCGTCGAGCAGCCGCTTGTTAGTCGCCGCGATCACGCGGACATCGACCTGACTGGGCAGGCGCGCGCCGACGGGCTGGATCTCGCCATCCTGCAACACCCGCAACAGCTTGACCTGCGCATCAAGCGGCAATTCGCTGATCTCGTCGAGAAAGATCGTGCCGCCATTGGCGGTGCTGAACTTGCCGACATGCCGATCGAACGCGCCAGTAAAGGCGCCGCGTTCGTGGCCAAACAGGTCCGATTCGACCAGATTCGACGGAATCGCACCGCAATTCACCGTGACCATCGGCGCGCGGGCGCGCGGACTGGCGGCGTGGATGGCATGTGCGATGACTTCCTTGCCGACACCGCTTTCCCCCTCGATGAGGATGGGCACGCGGGCACGCGCCGCCTTGGCGGCGATGGCCAGGGCAGAGCGGAAGGTGGGCGAGGAGCCGACAATCTCGTCGAAGCCGAGCGGTGCCCGGTTCTTCTCGGTCAGCGGACGCAGTTCCCCTGCGCTGCCGGCATGGTTGAGCGCAGCCTGCAGCGCGCTCAGGAAACTGTCCGGCGCGATCGGCTTGATAAGGAAATCATGGGCGCCGGCCCGCATCGCATCCACCGCCCGCTCAGCAGAGCCATTGGCGGTGATGACCAGAACCGGTAATTGCGGGCGACGGATGCCGATGGCGCGGATGAGGTCGCTGGCCTCGCCTTCCTGCGTCCAGTCGTCGATCATCACGGCATTGATGCGCGCGCCTTCGCGGGACTCGAGCAGCTCGAGCGCGTCCTCCGCCGTGCTTGCGCTCATCGCGCGCCACCCTGCCCGATGCGCCATGGCAATATTGAGTCGGCGCTGCGCCGGCTCGTCGTCGAC
Organism: Sphingobium sp. B12D2B; assembly: GCF_025961775.1. Classification (NCBI taxonomy): domain Bacteria; kingdom Pseudomonadati; phylum Pseudomonadota; class Alphaproteobacteria; order Sphingomonadales; family Sphingobiaceae; genus Sphingobium; species Sphingobium sp. B12D2B. The sequence goes on along the minus strand of NZ_JAOQOH010000001.1, from coordinate 944,280 downwards.
CAGCAGCAGAACAGGATTTTCGGGATCGGTCATGCTCTCTTCCGCTCGTTGCAGCCGCCGGAATTAAAGAGCGGGGGTAAAGAGGCTGTTAAGCCGACCTGTCTTTGCGGCAAGCTGCTTGAGGCCGCCAAATAATGCCGCTAGGACATTGCGAAGACGACAATCTGGAACAGGATAGCCATGGCGCACGAACAGGACATGAATCAGGCAACCGGCAGCTACAGCGGCTTCGTGGCGCTGATGAAGTGGGGCACGATTCTCAGCGCAATCGCCGCGCTCATCGTCATCATGATCATCGCCTGATCCCTCCGAACGGGGGGATGTTCATGAAAATCGCCGTCATTCGCGAGACCGCCGCTGGCGAGCGGCGCGTGGCCGCGTCGCCTGAAACCGTCCGCAAGTTCAAGGCGCTCGGTGCGGAGCTGGCGGTGGAAACGGGCGCGGGCCTTTCTGCCAGCGTCTCCGATGCGGAGTATGAGGCCGCGGGAGCGACGGTGACCGACCGGGCTGCCGCCGTGCAGGACGCGGGCATTATCCTGTGCGTGCAGGGGCCGGAGCCCGAGAGCATTGCGGGCGCGGCGCCGGGCGCATGGCTGGTCGGATCGCTCAATCCCTTTGGCGAGCGCGCGCGGATCGATCGTTATGCGGCGGCCGGGCTGGAAGCGCTGGCCATGGAGTTCATGCCGCGCATCACCCGCGCGCAGAGCATGGACATTCTCTCCTCCCAGTCCAACCTCTCGGGCTACAAGGCGGTGCTGGACGCGGCCGCGGAATATGGCCGCGCCTTCCCGATGATGATGACGGCGGCCGGCACCGTGTCCGCCGCGCGCGTCTTCGTGATGGGCGTGGGCGTGGCGGGCCTGCAGGCCATCGCCACCGCCCGCCGGCTCGGCGCGCAGGTGAGCGCGACCGACGTGCGCGCCGCGACCAAGGAACAGATCGAATCGCTCGGCGCCAAGCCGATCTTCGTCGATGCGGTGAAGGGCATCGAGGGCGAAGGCAGCGGCGGCTATGCCACCGAAATGTCGCCGGAATATCAGCAGGCCCAGGCCGAGCTGGTCTCCAGCCACATCGCCAAGCAGGACATCGTGATTACCACCGCGCTGATCCCTGGTCGTGCAGCCCCGCGCCTGATCTCGGACGCGCAGATCGCCTCGATGAAGCCGGGCAGCGTGATCGTGGACCTTGCCGTCGAACAGGGCGGCAATGTCGAAGGCGCGGTGCCAGGCGAAATCGTGGAGCGCCATGGCGTGAAGATCGTCGGCCACCGCAATGTTCCCTCGCGCCTCGCGGCGGACACCTCGGCGCTGTTCGCGCGCAATCTCTATAATTTCCTTTCCGCTTATTGGGACAAAGACGCCAATACGCCGGTGCTGCCGGATGACGACGAGATCGTAAAAGGCATCCGCGTCACCCAGGGCGGCAAGGTGGTGAATGAGAGGCTGCAGACAAGCAGCACCTAGTCTCCATGGGAGGGGACCAGAATCATGGACTTCATTGCGGTTCTTTCGATCTTCGTGCTGGCCTGCTTCGTGGGCTATTATGTCGTGTGGTCGGTCACGCCCGCGCTGCACACGCCGCTGATGGCGGTAACCAACGCGATTTCCTCGGTCATCATCGTCGGCGCGCTCATCGCGGCGGCGGAGGCTGGCAATCCGCTGGCTGAGTGGCTGGGGCTGATCGGTGTGGTGCTCGCCTCGATCAACATCTTCGGCGGCTTTGCCGTGACCGAGCGGATGCTCGCGATGTACAAGAAGAAGGAGCGCAAGTGATGCTGGCGTTCCTGCCTGTCGGCCCGCTGGCGGCCCTTGCCTATCTCATTTCCGGCGTCCTGTTCATCCTGGCGCTGCGCGGGCTCTCCAGCCCGGAGAGCAGCCGGCGCGGCAATCGCTTCGGCATGCTCGGCATGTTCATTGCGGTCGGCACCACGGTGGCGACGCACGATGCGGTGGCGATGCCGCGCATCGGCGTGGCGCTCATCATCGGCGGCGTGATCGGCTTCGTGATCGCGCGGCGGATCGCGATGACGGCGATGCCGCAGCTGGTCGCGGCGTTCCACAGCCTCGTCGGCCTCGCCGCCGTGCTCGTGGGCGTCGCGGCCTTCCTCAGCCCGGTTTCCTTCGGCATCGCCGATGAGCTGACCGGCGCGATCCATGCCGCCAGCCGCATCGAGATGGCGCTGGGCGTGGCAATCGGCGCGATCACCTTCTCCGGCTCGGTCATCGCCTTTCTCAAGCTCAACGGCAATATGAGCGGCAAGGCGATCCTGCTGCCGGGGCGGCACATCATCAACATCGGTACGCTGCTGGCGATCCTCTTCTTCACCTACGGCTTCTGGCACAGCCAGGCGCCGATGGACTTCTGGATCATCCTCGTCCTCGCCTTCGTCATCGGCTTCCTGCTCATCATCCCCATCGGCGGCGCGGACATGCCGGTCGTGGTCTCGATGCTGAACAGCTATTCCGGCTGGGCGGCCGCCGCGATGGGCTTCACGCTGGGCAACAGCGCGATGATCATCACCGGGGCGCTGGTCGGCTCATCGGGCGCGATCCTCAGCTACATCATGTGCAAGGCGATGAACCGCAGCTTCCTGTCCGTGATCGCCGGCGGGTTCGGCGCGGAAGCGGCGAGCGGCGATAGCGAGGCCAAGGAGCAGCGCCCGTGGAAGCGCGGCAGCGCGGAAGACGCGGCGTTCCTGATGAAGCAGGCGGATAGCGTCATCATCGTGCCGGGCTATGGCATGGCCGTCTCCCAAGCGCAGCACGCGCTGCGCGAGATGGGCGACATGCTCAAGGCGGCAGGCGTGAGCGTCAAATATGCCATCCACCCGGTCGCTGGCCGGATGCCTGGCCATATGAACGTGCTGCTGGCCGAAGCGAACGTGCCCTATGACGAAGTGTTCGAGCTGGAGGACATCAACAGCGAGTTCTCGCAGACCGACGTCGCCTTCGTCATCGGCGCCAATGACGTGACCAACCCGGCGGCCAAGACGGACAAGACATCGCCGATTTACGGCATGCCGATCCTCGATGTGGCCAATGCCAAGACCGTGCTGTTCGTGAAGCGCTCCATGGGCGGCGTGGGCTATGCGGGGGTGGACAATGACGTCTTCTACATGGACAACACTATGATGCTGCTCGCCGATGCCAAGAAGATGGTCGAAGAGATCGTCAAGTCGCTCGGGCACTGACACGCAAGATGGAGTTTTGATGCGCAAGCTTGGACTGATCGGTGGCATCTCCTGGACGTCCACGGCCCGCTATTACGACCTCATCAACCGCTCCGTGCAGCGCGAGCTGGGCGGGCTGCACAGCGCCACCCTGCTGATCGACAGCCTCGACTTTGCCGATGTCGCCCGCTGCGCCTCGGCCAATGACTGGGATTGCGGCGCCGGCCACATGGTTGGCGCCGCCAAACGGCTGCAGGCGGCCGGCGCGGAAGCGCTGATGATCTGCGCCAACAGCCTGCACAAGGTCATCCCCCAGATCGAGGCAAGCGTGGACCTGCCGGTCATCCACATCATCGACGAGATCGGTGCGCGGCTGAAGGCGGACAAGGTGAAATCGGTCGCGCTGGTCGGCACAAGCAATGTGATGAGCGACCGCGAATATCGCCAGCATCTGGTACAGGAAGGCGGCGTCTCCCTGCTCCCCGCAGAGGCCGATCTGGCCGAGGGCATCGACAAGCTCGTCTATACCGAGCTGGCCGCCGGCATCATCACCCGCGAGGCCGAGCGCTACATGAAGACCGAGCTGACCAACATCGCCAAGGAGGATGTGCAGGCCGTCGTTCTCGCCTGCACGGAGCTCGATCTGATCGTGGACGTGAATGCCAATGTGCTGCCGATCTACGACAGCACGACCATCCATGCCGAGGCTGGCGCCCGCTTCGTGCTGAGCAAATAGCCGGGCCGCTTTGGGCTTGTGCCGGGGTTCGCGCCGGGCGATACATACGGTTCTAATGGTTTAAAAGACCAAGCGAGAGGATCTGCCCGATGCGTGTCTCCCCGACCAAGATCTCGTTGCCTTTGATCGCCGCTGCGCTGTTGCTGGGCACGGCGCCTGCTTATGCCCAGATGCGAGCACTCAATGACGCGGTGGTGGCGCATCCCGACCCCGAATCGCTGTTCACCAGCCCGGACCCGAAGCTGCATCGCAACAAGCAGGCCGCGCTCAAGATCGTGAAGGAGCTGCTGGAGGCCAATCACTGGGACCGCGCGCCGCTCTACCTCACCGATCGCTACATCCAGCACAATCCGATGGCGGGTTCGGGCCTCAAGGCGGTGATGGACTTCTTCATGAACGTCGCCAAGCGCACGCCCACGCCGATCCCCGAAAAGATGAAGACCCCGGTGGTGGCGGTGCAGGCCGAGGGCGACTTCGTGACGGTCAGCTTCGTGCGGGAAGTGCCCTACCCCAACGATCCCTCCAAGACCTACACGACGACCTGGTTCGACATGTGGCGCTTTGTAGACGGCAAGGCCGACGAGCATTGGGACCCGGCGACGCTGCCCGCCGCCCCGCCGCCCGCCGCAGCCCCGACGGCGGCGCCCGCCGCGCCGTCCCAGCCCGTGCCGCCGCCGGCCGGCTGAACCATAAACAGGGAGAGGACAGATGACGACACGCACAACTCTGACCGGCGTGGCGCTGAGCGCACTCATGCTGGTCGCTCAGCCTGCCCCGCTGCTCGCGCAACATGCCGGGCATGGCGATCAGGCCGATCACGCCCGCATCCTTCAGGAAGTGCAGGATCGCACCCAGATCGAGAAGCTGATGTGGGATTATGTGCGCGCGGCCGACAGTCTGAATGCGGATGCCTACGCCGCGCAGTTTACGCCCGACGGCGCCTTCAACGACGTCAAGGGCAGCGAGGCGCTGCGCAAGATGATCACCGCCATGAAGACCAGCCAGGAGGAGCGCCGGGCCAAGGGCGAGCATATCGGCGCGATGCACCACATGATGAGCAACCAGACCATCACCTTCATCGACCGCGACCATGCGCAGGTGAATTATTACTGGCAGACGGTGTTCGCCGACCGCGCGCTCAATCCCCCGCCGCGGCTCGCCGCTGCCGGTCGCGGACGCGACGATGTGGTGCGCGTCAATGGCAAGTGGCTGATCCAGCTGCGCAATGTCGCGGTAAAGGACTAAGAGCGGAGGCCGCCCGTGCAGCAACAGGTCGCCGTCATCACGCTGGGCATCGGCGATCTGGCACGCGCGCGGCGCTTTTATCGCGAGGGTTTCGGCTGGACGCCGGTGTACGAGGGGGAGGACATCCTCTTCTACCAGATGAACGGCTTCGTCCTCGGGCTTTGGGCGAAGGACGCGCTGGCGCAGGACATGCGGCGCCCGGTGGCTGGTGACGGGTCCACCGCCCCTTTCGCGCTGGCGCATAATGTCGCGACGCAGGCGGAGGTCGCGCCGCTGATTGCCCGGCTTGTCGAGGCCGGCGGCGAGCTGCTGCGGCCCGCCGACGCGCCGCACCATGGCGGGATGCGCGGCTATGTTGCCGATCCGGACGGCCATGCCTGGGAGATTGCGTGGAACCCGGCCTGGCCGATCGATGCCGAGGGGCGCGTGACCTTCGCGCTATAAGCAGGGGTCGAGCCGTTCGCGGACAATTATAGCCCCTCCCCTTCGGGGAAGGGTTGGGGTGGGGCTCAACGCCTACGAATGTTCGCAAAGCGAGCGATGCTGCGCATCGCCCCCACCCCCTCCCCCTCCCCTGAAGGGGAGGGGTTGATGGAGGTCAGCTTTCGGCCGGCTCCTTCGCAAGCAGGATCGGATCGTCCAGCCCCGCCGCCAGCGCATCCTCGACCGTCTCCAGCCAGATGAACTCCAGCTTCTCCCGCGCATTCGCGGGGATGTCGTCATAGTCGCGCTTGTTGCGGGCGGGCAGCATCACGCGGGTGATGCCCGCGCTCGCGGCGGCGACAACCTTTTCCTTGATGCCGCCCACCGGCAGCACGAGGCCGCGCAGGGAGATCTCGCCGGTCATCGAGGTATCGCTGCGCACCGTGCGGCCGGTGAGTAGGGAGGTGAGCGCCATGAACATGGCGACGCCCGCGCTCGGCCCGTCCTTGGGCGTGGCGCCTGCGGGGACATGGACGTGGATGTCGCTCTTCTCCAACAGCTCCGCCGAGACGCCGAGGCTGTCGGCCCGGCTCTTGAGCAAGCTCAGCGCCGCCTGCGCGCTTTCCTTCATCACGTCGCCGAGCTGGCCGGTGAGGATGAGCCGGCCGGAGCCGGACATCTTCGTTGCCTCGATGAACAGGATATCGCCGCCGACGGGCGTCCAGGCCATGCCGGTGGCAACGCCGGGCACGCTGGTGCGCTGCGCCACCTCATTCTCGAAGATGCGGTCGCCCAGCACCTCGTGCAGATCATCGACACCTATTGAGACCTGCGCGGCGCTGCCCTCGGCAATCCGCACGGCGGCGTTGCGGATGGTTTTGCCGATCTCCCGCTCCAGGTTCCGCACGCCCGCCTCGCGGGTGTAGTAGCGGATGATCTCGCTCAGCACGGCATCGTCCACCGTCACCTGCTCGGCCGTGACACCATTGGCGGCGAGTTGGCGCGCGACGAGATAGCGCTGGGCAATCGCCAGCTTCTCATCCTCGGTATAGCCCGAGAGGGTGATGATCTCCATGCGGTCGCGCAGCGGGCCGGGGATGGTCTCCAGCATGTTGGCGGTGGCGATGAACACCACGCGCGAGAGATCGAACGGCACGCCGAGATAATTGTCCCGGAAGCTGCCGTTCTGCTCGGGATCGAGCACTTCGAGCATCGCGGCCGAGGGGTCGCCCTGCACGCCGCGGCCCATCTTGTCGATCTCGTCCAGCATGATGACGCAATCGCGCCGCCCGGCCTTGCGGATCGCCTGAATGATGTTGCCGGGCATGGCGCCGACATAGGTCCGGCGGTGGCCGCGGATCTCGGACTCGTCATGCACGCCACCCAGGCTCACCCGCTCGAACGGGCGGCCCATGGCCCGCGCGATGGACTGGCCCAGCGAGGTCTTGCCGACGCCGGGCGGGCCGGCGAAGCACAGGATCGGCGCCTTGCCGCCGGGCGCGAGCTTGCGCACGGCGAGATATTCGACGATCCTTCGCTTGATCTTGTCGAGGCCATAATGATCCGCATCGAGCGTCTCGCGCGCCTTGGCGATGTCGATGGACTGCTCCTCAGGGATGTCCCAGGGCAGTTCCGTCAACCAGTCGAGATAGGTGCGGATGATGCCATGTTCAGCGGCGGCCTCGGGCATCCGCTCGAGCCGGCGCAGTTCCTTGCGCGCTTCCTTCTCGACCGCCTCGGGCATCTTGGCGGCCTCGATCTTCTCGGTCAGCTCCGCGATTTCCGCCGCGCGGCCATCATCCTCACCCAGCTGGCGCTGGATCGCGGCCATCTGCTCGCGCAGGATCGCTTCGCGCTGACGGCTGGTCAGCGTCTCCTGCACGTCCTTGCCGATCTCGGCCGAGAGGCGCAGCACCTGCAGGCGCTGCTCCAGCAGCCGTGAGACACGGTCCAGCCGCGCCGGCAGCGAGACAGTCTCCAGCAGTTCCTGCTTCTGGGTGGTATCCACGTCCAGATAGGCGGAAACGGTATCGGCCAGCGTCGAGGCCGACGCGATGTTCTGGATCGCCTCGGCCAGACCCTGCGGCGCCTGCGGCAGCAGCTGCACCGTCTCCAGCGCCTGCTTACGGACATGGATCAGCCGCGCCTCGACGTCCGGCGTCTTGTCCTCCTGCTCGGCGAGCTTCTCGACGCGGGCGACCATGAACGGCCAGCCTTCCAGAAACTCCACGATGCGAAAGCGCGTTTCGCCCTGCAGAATCAGGTGATGGGTGTCATCGGGCGCGGTCACATAGCGCAGCACATTGGCGAGCGTGCCCATGGCGTGCATGTCCGCCGGGACGGGCGCGTCGACGCCCGCATCGCGTTGGGTGAGCACGCCAATCGGCAGGCTCTCGCGCACCGCCGCCTGTGCAGCGTTGACCGAGATCACGCGGCTGAGCGCCAGCGGCATCACCACATCGGGGAACAGCACGAAGCCGCGCACGGGGACGATGATGATCGCATCCTCCGGCAGCGTCCGGAAAGGCTGCGTCTCGCCGGGCGCGGCGCCCTGGGGCTGCGCGGCGCCGGTGGACGTGGGATTGGCGGTGTTCGTGGTCAGAACTTCCATCAGAAGCGGCCTCCATCGACCTTGCTGAGCGTAACGAGCAGGCAGCCATTCACGGCGGTGCGACGCACACCGTGATACTGGCCGCCGGGGAGCGGCAGCCGGCGCTCGAAGCGGCCCTGCGGCAGTTCGAGGCGATGAATGCGCGCGGTGCGCAGCTCCGGCGGCAGGATGCGCTGGCCGCGCACAATGAGCACGCCATCCTCGATGAACGCCTCCGCCTTCTCGGCATCGACTCCGGGCAGCGCGACTATGACCAGCACCTCAAGCGCCGTCTCGATCATGTCGGCGGGCGGCTCCCAGGCCGGCGGACCGCTGGCGGCGCGGACGGGCGCATAATTCTGCTGCTGGAGGCGCTGCATGCGATCCAGCAGGTCGACCGCATCGGCCCACATCCAGTGCCTGTTCCGCGAAGTCATGCGCGCCCTCTTCCCCATGGCTCACCGGGCGAGATGCGCGGCGTGCATCCAATAAGGTTGCTCGCCGGACCGATTTCAAGCCCGGCAGAAGGGCGCGGGAAAGCCTAGGCAGCAATCAGTCGGCAGGTAGCACCTCAGGCAGATGCACGGGCGCATTCGGCCCGAGCGGCAGGTCGAGGAGCGTCCAGCCGGCGAGCAGTGCCCCACCAAAGAGCAGCAGCCAGAGCGAATAAGGCAGCATGACCGCCGCGAGGCTGCCAAGGCCGAAGCTCGGCACCCAGCGCTGGCAATAAATGAGGATTAGCGGGAAATAGACCATCAGCGGCGAGATGATGTTGGTCGCCCCATCGCCGACGCGATAGGCGGCCGTCGTCGTCTCCGCGCTGATCCCGAGCAGCATCAGCATCGGTACCAAGACCGGGGCAAGCAGCGCCCATTTGGCGCTGGCCGAGCCGACGAACAGATTGAGCACGGTGGTGAACAGCACGATCAGAAGCAGCAGCACCGGCGTCGGCAAGGCGACGGCCTGCAGACCGCCCGCGCCGTGGATTGCGAAGATCAGGCCGAGATTGGACCAGCCGAACATCGCCACGAAATGCGCTGCGGCGAAGGCGAGGACGAGATAATAAGCAAGGTCGCCCATCGCCCCGCTCATCATCTTCACCACGTCGTGATGATCGGCGATGGTGCCCGCCGCCTTGCCATAGGCCCAGCCGCCGGCCAGGAAGAGCAGGAAGAAGCCGCCGACCAGCGACTGGTAGAAAGGCGTCAGCCGCGCCTCCGGCACCGCTGCATTTGCGTCGACCAGTGGCGCGCCCGGCATCAGCGCCATGATCGCCCAGAGCGCGACCACCGCCAGCATCGCCAGGCCGCCGTGGCGCAGGCCCTTGCGCTGGGCGGTGGTGAGGCGCTGTTCGGCGGTGGCATCCGGCGTTCCCGCGATCATCGCCGCCTCACCTTGCGGCACGTAGCCGCCAAGGCGTGGCTCGATGATCCGGTCGGTCACGTACCAGATGGCCGGGATGTAGAGGATGAGCAAAGCGGCCATGAAGAACCAGTTGCCGGCAATGTTCATCTGCCAGTCGGCATCCAGCAACTGCGCGGCCTGCTGGGTGATGCCGAAGAGTAGCGCGTCGAGCTGGCCGGGCAGGAGATTGGCCGAGAAGCCGCCGGACACGCCGGCAAAGGCGGCTGCGATCCCGGCGACGGGATGGCGACCCGCCGCCGCATAGATGATGCCGGCTAGCGGCACGAGCACGACATAGGCCGCATCCGCCGCGAGATTGCCCATCATCGCCACGAAGGCGACCATCGGCGTGAGCAGCGCGGCCGGTGCATTGGCGACGCTGGCGCGCATGGCAGTGCCGAACAGGCCGGAGCGCTCGGCCACGCCCGCGCCGAGCATCACCACCAGCACATAGCCGAGCGGATGGAAATGGGTGAAGGTGGCGGGCATCTCGACCCACAGGCGGCGGATATTCTCGGCCCCGAGCAGGCTCTGGGCGGTGATCGTTACCGGCGCGCCGGTTTGCGCATCGACCTGCGTCGGGTGCACGGCCGACAGGCCGGCCAGCGCGGCGACGAGCGAGATCAGTACCAGCGCGAGGATCAGGTAGAAGAAGATGAACACCGGATCGGGCAGCTTGTTGCCCGTCCGCTCGATCCAGCCGAGGATACCCTTTGGTGCGCTGTCCGTCCCCGCCTGTGCCACGAGCCCTCGCTATGTGATTGTGATCGCTTGGCTTGTGCTAACCCGACGGCGCGAGTGGGGCAAGGCGGGTGGTGGGCTGGAGGCGATCCAGAGCTCCTGCGAAAGCAGGAGCCTAGGGCAGTTAAGGTGGTCGGTTGGGCCCTGGCCTCCTGCTTCCGCAGGAGCACGCGTGAGACCTAATAGCGATAATCCACCGCAATGCGCACGGTGCGCGGGCGCTGGGGCGTGGTGTAGCCGCCGGTGCCGGTGCCAAAGGGCGTGCCGAGCGCGAAGCGGTTGCCGGTTGTGTCCAGCAGGTTGGTGAGCGACAGCGTCACACCCCGTCGCGCATCGCCGTAGCGGACGGTGACGCCGGTATCGACATAATCGCCCTGCTCGTCGCCCAGCACCGGCCCGATGCCAAGGCGCGAGGGGCCGATATATTTGAGCCAGCCGGCCAACCGCAGATCCGCCGCACCCAGCGGCACGCGATAGTCGATGCGCGCCTGCGCGGCATATTCCGCGACATTGGGAATGCTGCCGGGCGAGGCATCCGCGCTGAGCTGACCGAGAGAGCCCAAAGCGGGAAGCTGGGCCAGGGCGTTGGTCACGGGCAAATCGGCGGCCCGCAGCGCGGCGAGCCGGAACGCCTCAGGCGTCAGCGCGATGACGCGGCTGTGATTGTAGACGGCATTGAAATCGATCTGCAGCCCCTCGAGCGGGAAGAGCGAGAGGCTGCCGGCTATGGAGGTGATGCGGCCATTGCCGATATTGGCCGTGGTCGGCAGCCCATTGCCGTCGATGAAATCGGCCTGGATGTCGCGCCAATAGGCGTAAGCGGCCGAAAGGCTGGCCGCGAAGCCATAATAAGCGCTACCCATCCGCACCCCGCCTTCCAGGCTCTGGATGTGATCGTTGCGGAACTGGCGGACGAATTGGGATTCGATGGCAAGGCCGCCGGGGCGGAAGCCCTCCTCATAGCGGGCATAGACGGTGAGGCCCGGCACCAGATGCGCCAGCACCTCGCCGGAGGGCAGCAGCTTGGTCTCGGTCCGGCTCGCGACAATTTCGCCGCCCTGCAACGCGAACAGCGGCTGCACATCCTCCGCGCTGCCGCTCAACCGGCTGTGCGTGATCCGCCCGCCGCCGCTCAGCAAAATGCCGCGCGACACCTCGACGCTGAGCTTGCCATAGCCGGTCAGCTCCGTGACGCGATTGCGCACGCCGGTGGCAGCGGCCCGCAGCGTGGTGAGCCCGAAGGCGCGGCGCTGCTCGGCCTCATTGTCGATGGCGCTGATGCCCAGCACCCAGCCAAAGCCATTTTCGACCGGGCGCCATAGCCGGGTCTCGCTGGTCAGCATCCGCGTGCGGTTGCGCTGCTCGAACACGCGTGGGAGCGTGTCGGTCCGCGTCGCATCGAAGCGCTCGTCCAGACCGTGGCTGACATAGGCATTGGAGGATTGGAAGCGCAGCGCGCCGAAATCCTTGCGGACCACCAGCGTCGCCATGCCATAATCGGCATTGGCGTCCTCGACGACAAAGCTGTTGCGGGTGAGCGGCGGGGCGTCGCGGTCGGCATATTGGGAATCGTCGATGAGCGTCGACTGATAGATGCCACCGACATCCACCGTCCATGCATCGCCCAGGTCCAACCGCAGCACGGCGCGCCCGCCAGCAATGCGCGTGCGGTTGACGTCGTTCACGCCGCGCACCGGATTGTCGATATAGCCGCCGTCGGTGATGCCATAGCCGGTCAGGCGCAGGGCATGGCCGCGCGTACCGATGGGCATGTTGACGGTCGCGGCGACATCGGCACCCGGCTCGCCATGCTGGGTGACGCTGAGCCCAGCGCTGGTCTCAACCGTGAACCCGCGCGGATCAGGATCATTGGGCACCAGCCGGATGATGCCGCCGAGCGAGCCGGCACCATAGAGCGTGCCCTGCGAGCCCTCCAGCACCTCGACCTGCTTGATGTCCTGCAGGCGCAGATCCGGGTCCGGCGCATTATAGGTGAGGCGCAAATCGCCCAGATATTGGCCCACCGTCGCCTGCGTTGGCCCGGTGAAGCTGGAATCGGCAATGCCGCGAATAAACAGCTTGTTGCGCCCGGAGCCCAGATGCGTCGAGGCGACGCTGGCCAAGCGCGAGGCGATCGAGTCCGTTCCACGCTCACCCCCAAACCGCAGCTCTGCGCCATCCAGCAAATGCACGGCGCCCGGATAATCCTCATAGCGCTGATCGAGCTTGCTCGCGGTGACGACGAAGGATTCCACCTCGGCCGGCGGGGCCAGAGGGGGCGGCGCGGCGACCGGACGCCTCGGCCTTTGCGCCTGGGCCGCGGTAACGGGCGCGCTGACGGCATCGATCCGCCAGCTGGTCGCGCTCAACTGCACGGCCCGGCTGCGCGTGCCGGCCAGCATCCGCGCAATGGCCTCGGCCGGCGTCATGGTGCCGCGCACGGGCTTGACCTTTGTGCGCCAGAGCGCGTCGCTGGTCACACTGATGCTGATGCCCGCCTGCCGCGCGAGTTGCGGCACCCGATCGGACAAGCGCCCTGCAGGCACGTCGATGGGCCGGGTCTGCGGCGCCTGCGCGGCGGCCGGCCCGGCGACGCCCAGCAGCGCCGCCGTGGCGAACAGCGCCAGCTGGGCACGAGCTATCTTGAGAGCGTCCACCCTCCGCTTTCCTTTGTCGCAGAGGTGCCGGAAAGGGCCGCGAGATCGTTCACCAGCCGTTCCTCGGGCAGATCGGTGCGCAGGGCCCCGCGGAAGCGGATGCCTGCCGCGGCTGGCGTGGTGCGCAGGGCAATGCCGGTGGTGCGCGCGACTTCCGCCGCGACATCATCCAGATGCACACCATCATAGACGAGCTGGCCGGCGCGCCAGCCGCCTACCGCTGCGGGACTGACCGCGCTCAGGTCCGTCGCGCTGCCATCATCCCGCACGGTGAAGCGATAGCCGGCATCGACGCGGATCGCCGCGCCGCGCGGATTGTAGACCACCGCGCCTTCCGACACGGCCACGCTGATCCGCCCGTCATTGCGCGCGACATCGAACACCGTGCCGACATCGACCAGCTCGGCGCCGCCGACCGACACACGGAATGGCGCAGCATCCTTGTGGACGACGGAGACGAGCACCTGCCCTTCCTCCAGCTCGATCCGGCGCGGATCGCTGCGACTGAGCTTGACCGAGGAGCCGCCGTTCACCGCGATCTCGCTGCCATCGACAAGGGTGACCACTTGCGAGCGGCCCAATGGGGTCTTCACCCGGTAGCTATCCGACGACGCCTGAAACAGGCCGATGCCGACCATGCCGGCGATGGAAGCCGCCAGCGCGCCCCCGACCCACAGCCGACGGCTGAAGCGACGCGGCATGGACGGTGTGGCGGGAGCGGCCCGGCCCCCGTCCCGCGCCACGGCGGCGCCCTCCGGCCAGATATCCTCGGGGCGGGCGGGCAAGGTATCAAGATCGGCATCCAGCGCGGCGAGCTGGTGATAGGCGGTCGCATGGGCCGGATCGCTCTCGAGCCAGTCGGTGAAGGCCTCCCAAGCATTGAAGGCCGGATCGCGCTGGCGCATCAGCCAGTCGATGGCCGCAGCGTCCGCCGGGTTCATCCCCGCCTGCCGATCATGCGTCATCGGACTGTCTCCTCGCGGCCAGCAGGGCAGCATAAGCACGGCGCAAATCGCTCTCGACCGTGCTGAGGCTTACCTCCAGCTCGGCGGCGATCTGGCGCTGGGGCACGCCATCAAGACGATAGCGGCGGAAAACCTGGGAGGCGCGCGAGCCGAGCGCGTCCAGTGCCCGGTCGAACCGCCGCAAATCCTCGCGCGCAATCAGCTGCGCTTCCGCAGTCGGCTCGGGTACGACCTCCCCCGTGCCGCGCGCCTCCGTCCAGGCCTGATCGCGGGCCCGCGCCTGCCGCTCGGCACGATAGCGATCGACCATGAGGTTGTTGGCGGCGCGATACAGATAGCCCAGCGGATTGCCGACCGGGCCGGTAGGGCGCTGGGTGACGCGCATCCACAATTCCTGAAACAGATCCTCGGCGGCATCCCCGGCGCCATGGGCAACCAGAAAGCGGATGAGCTGGACGCGATGCGCCATCAGCGCACTGGCCAGCCCCTGCCCTTCGACAGGACCGGTATCGGTTCCCGTTTCACCTCTCATGGCCCGTCCGTTGTGGCTTCCCCGTGCCTTCATCGCCCGGCGACCTGTGTCCCGGGTCGCACCTGAAGCTCCTGCGCGGTATAGCCCGCTGACACCGACGCGCAAGGGCCGGCGCAGCCTGCTCCACACGGGCTCCACGCCCCGTGAGCGAACGGCGCAAGGGGACTGTGAGCCAGCGTGCGTGCAGCGGTCGATCGCAAGGACGGTCATCTCCATTCAACTCCGGGTTGGGCAAGAGGGAGTGGGGGGGTGGTGGGCACGGTTCCACGCTCCCTCTTGCCCGCACATCGGCCTCAAGAACCGTTTAGAGGCCGATGCGAAGACTGGCGCGCAGCGACAGAGCCCAATTGCCCTGATACTGCTCCGCGCCGAGTTCACCGCCGATCTGGAAGCCGCTGTTGCCGGCGACGCCGCGCAGGCGCCCGACCCAACCACTTTCCCGATCATCGGGCAACAGCGTGAACGCCTCGCCACCCATGAACTGCGCCACCGTGGTACCGAGATTGCCGCTCACGATCTCGCGACGACCGGCCTCTACCTCCAGCCGGGACCAGCCGGACCACTCATCCTGGCCGCCCATGTCGATGCCCAGCACTGCGGTGCCGGTGACCGCCAGCTCGTCGCTGGTCCGCGAGCGCACGATGAGGTTCATGGCATCGCCGCCGCCCGTCTCGGTGTAGCCATTCTCCTTTAGCCGGAAATAATCGAGCGACACGACCGGGCGGAAGGAGATTCCGCCCTGCGACACCCAGTCGTAGGAGAGCGTGCCCATGGCCGAATAGAGTCGGGCATTGCGATCGCTATTGGCGGTCAGCGTGGTGGCGGTGCCATCCTTCAGCCCGTCGAAGCTGCGCTTGCCTTCCAGGTCGACGAAGCCGACCGACCCTCGCGCCGTCGCCCGCAAGCGCCCGGTCTTCAGGCGCCAGTAGCCGGCGACCTCGATCTGGTTGGCGGTCACCTGATTGGCCGTGTCGCCATCGCGATTGCGACCCCACAGATAGGCTACCGACGTGCCGAAGCTGCCAAGACCGGTCTTGATTTCGGCGCCACCGCCGAAGCCCCAGCCGGAGGTCTCATAGGCCGCCGTGTCACTGCGCCCCTTTTCGACGCCCCAAACGAGCTGGTTGATCCAGTAGCCCCATTTGCCTTGATCCTTGAACGGGCCGGTGGGGTCATCCAGCATCCGACCGAAGGTGCGCGATCCTTGGGTGACGACCTGGAAGGTGCCGCCGGCATGATCGGGCAGGAGCTGGCGCAGGCTGGTGCGGAAGTCCTCACCATCGGTGATGCCGAGGAAGGTGGTTTCAACCCGCTCGTCCTTGGAGAGCGCGGCATAGATCGCATCGAAGGCAGCAGCCTCCGAACGGTTGAGGCCAAGGTCCGCAGTGGTCTTGCGGCCGAGGGTCACGCTGAGCGTGTTGGCGCTGCTGCTGAGCGTCGCCTTGTAGAGATAGGGCACCAGCGCGGTTTCGGCATTGAGGTTGCCGGCGCCGGTGAGCGTGCCGGCTGTCAGCACCAGATGATTGCCCACCGCATTCTCGATATCGCTGACCCGCAGCACCAGCCGCGAGTCCGCCGCGAAGCTCGCGGTGCCGGCGACCGAGAGATAGGCCGTGCTGTTGCCCGCCGCCCCCAGCGTGATGCCGAGCGCGCCCTTGTCGGTCACGACCAGGCTGCCGATCTGCGCCGGGCCCGTGAGATCGAGTGCGCCGCCCGCAAGGCTGAGCGCCAGTTGGCCGGCATTGGCGAAGGTGCCGGAATAGACGGCAGTGCCGCCAATCGAGAGCGTGCTCGCGGTGCTGCCGAAATCGGTCGTGCCCTTGAAGCGCGACGTGCCGGCAAGGCTCATCGTGCTCGTGCCGGTACCGAAGGCGACATTGCCGGTGTAGACCGCATCGCCGCGTAGTTGGAGCGTGTCGGCTCCGGCCCCGAAGCTGGTGTTGCCGGTGACCGTGCCGTCCGCAATGTCAAACATGTCATTGCCGCTGCCGAAGCGGACATCGCCCACAATGCTGGGCGCGGTGGCGCTGGCGGCGACCTCGGTCTGCTTGACGGTCACGCCGCTGCTATTGGCGGCGAGATCGATAGCGATGTTGCGCCCCGAATCCGCCTTGGCGCCGGTCGCCGAGATGGCGCCGCTATTCTCGATGAGCGTCAGCCCGCCCGAGGCATCGACGATGGCGACCGCGCTGCCGGCCTCGCCGGTCGTCGCCTTGATCGTGCCGGCGTTGCGGAGGGTCGGCAGGCTGGCGCCGGCATCGACGCGCACGGCGGTCGCCGTCGTGCCATCCTTGCTGGTGCCGGTCGCCTCGACCTTGCCGGTGACTTGCAGCAGCGGTGTCGATGCCCCGGCGCCGAGGCGCAGGGCCGTCGCCGAAGCATCGCGGGCGGAGGCCTCGACGCTGCCACTGATACCGATGCCTCCGGCGATGGTCACGGCGCCACCCTGTCCGCCGACGAGCAGGCCATTGCCCTGCACGCCGGTGTAAAGGCCGCTGCCGGACACGGTGCCGTCGATGATCAGGCCATAGCCGCTGCCCGTCGCCGGCACCGCACCGATGGCGATATCCCGCCCGGCCGCGCCGATCCGCATTGCCGGGGCTGCACCATAAGAGCGCACGACGGCGGAGCCTTCCTCGCTGTCCTTGATGCCGTCCTTGTCTTCATCATCATCGGTGGTGCTGGTGTCCTTTGGCGGTACGGCAAGGATGATGCCGCCCGCAACACTGCCTTCCACGATGACCGCCGAACCGCCCTGCAGCAGATCGTCTGCATCCAGCTTGGAGGGGTCGGACGGCGGCGTGGTGTAGCGATAGCCCGTGGCGCTGATCGCGCCCTGAATGGTCAGCGTACCACCGACATTGCCCAGGAACGCCGCGCCGACCGCATTGACGCCCTGCGCGCCGACCGTGCCGGCAAGGCGGACATTGCCGCTGATGTCCCCGGCCTGCACGCCGATCGCACGATCGCCCAGCACGCTGGTCGTGCCATCATGCGAGAAGGCGCCGGTGAGCGGACCGCCCAGCCGGATGCCGAAGGAATCATTGCCCTCGACCTGGATCGTGGCACCGCGCGCCACGGTGATGGCGCCGGAATAGGCGCCCAGCGTGCGGATGCCGTGGCGAGCGGTGCCGACCGCGAACGGCCCGTCGAGATCGCCGTCATTATCGCCATCGGTGGGCGTGTAGCTCTCATCAATGATGATCTTGCCGCTGTGGACGATGCCGCCCGACGTGCCGGCATTGGCGACGATGCCCGCGGCATTGTCCGCATTGCTGATCTGAATCGTGCCTTCACTGGTGATCTTGTTGGCACTGTTGACCGTGACCGCAACGCTACCTGCGCCGGTCAGTTCGATCGATCCCGCCGAGGCGATCTTGATATCGTCGGCCGCGCCATTGTTTGCGGTGGCCGTCGCGATTGCGGTGGTCCGCTTGGTCGTGATCGAGGTTTCCGCTGAGGCCGCACTGGCAAGAGCGAAGGCGCAGGTGGAAGCAAGCAGGAAATGACGCATGAATACTCCGCTGGTCGTTCAGTAACGGGGAGTGTTCCCTCCCCCCTTGACCAGCAGGACGGAGCCGAGGGCATACAGCCTTGGCTCCGACCGATATTCTGCGCCGCGTGATGCGGCGACCGGCGGACTGAGGCCCGCCGATCTGCCGCTTATTGCGGTTTTGCCGCCACGCTCATCACATAAGTGGCGACGTCGTTGATGTCCTTCTCGCTCAACTGGCCCTCATAGCCGGGCATGGCGCCGGCGCCCTTGGTGACGCGCTCGACGATCAGCGCGTGGGTGAGATTGGCATTGCCATCCAGCGAGGGGCCGATGGGGCCGCTGGCATCAGCTGCGGCCAGCGTGTGACAGGCGCCGCATACGGTGCTCTCGAACACCTGCTTGCCATGGGCAGGATCGCCGGCGGGCGCATCGGCTGCCTGCGCCGGAATCAGGGCAAGCGGTGCTGCGTCGAGCAGGGCGGCAATCGCTGCTATGCTCGACATCTTGGCGGCGTTTGCGCGTGTCACAGAAAATCCCTCCATCCGAATCATTGCCATTCTAATCATCTGCGCCCTAAGTCAGGATCGACAAAAAAGTCCAGAACCGCGCCTGACGCTCAAGGCCTTCGTCCCGACGCCTGAACCGGGGCGGCTGAACGGCGGCTGACGCGCGCGACAAGACGAGAGGAGCAGAGCCATGGGCCAGGCAAACACAACGCGCTTTTCTGACGTGCGCTTTCCCCAGAGCGGCGGGTGCCAGTGCGGCGCGGTGCGCTATGAACTGAGCGCGCCGCCGCTGGGCATCTGGGCCTGCCATTGCAGCCTGTGCCGCAAGCAGAGCGGCAGCGCCTTTGGGCTCTCCATGGGTGTGGCTATCGAGAGCCTGGCGTTGACACAGGGGACGCCGGCGATCTGGACGCGTGACACCGACGCCGGCCATCGGCTCGACTGCCTGTTCTGCGCCGACTGTGGGTCGCGGCTGGTCCATCGTCGTCATCGACATGAAGGCATGCAGACGCTCAAGCCGGGCACGCTGGACGATACGAGCTGGGTGGTGCCGGGTCGCCATTTCTTCGCGGAGACGGCGCTGGATTGGGTGAAGCCGCTGATTCAGGGCACGGACTGAAGGACGATCTAAAACCTATTTGGAATATTCTTTAAGATCAATCATTCCAAATTCGCGCTCCCTCGGCTGAGGCTGCAAACACCTCAAGTCTCTGGTGCCACCTGCACTTGCCAATATCCCCGGTCAGGCCCATGGGATGGGGATGCTTTCGCTGCTCTCCATTCTGATCGGCGCGGTCGCGCTGATTCTTGCCATTCCCGCCATCATCCCCGGCCTTGGCTGGGCCAACTGGGTGATTGTGCCGATGGCCCTGTTCGGGGCGCTGATCGGCCAGTTCGCGGCGGGCACCGGAGCGCGCAATTTCTGCCTCGCCGTGGCCGCCTTCGGCATGTTGCGCCTGTGGGCCGGCGGCGGAATTTTCTGAACGAGAGCGGCAATATGAGCAGCCAACCCACCGACATCGCGGATGCCGAACAGGCGGCCCAACGGCGCGCGGGTCTGCTCGCCGGCGTCGGCGCCTATGCGATCTGGGGCCTGATGCCGCTTTATTTCAAGCTGCTCGGCCATGTCTCTCCCTTCGAGATCGTGGCGCATCGGGTGATCTGGTCCGTCGCCTTCCTCGCCATCGTGCTGGCGGCGATGCGGCAATATCGCGCCTTCGTCGCGATCTTCAGCCAGCCGCGCATTCTCGCCGCGCTGGCGCTGAGCGCGGTGCTCATCGGCATCAACTGGCTGGTCTATATCTGGGCGGTGGATACCGACCATGTCGTGGCGGCGAGCCTTGGCTATTTCCTCAACCCGCTGGTCAATGTGCTGCTCGGCACGCTGGTGCTCAAGGAAGTGCTGCGCCGCCGGCAGGCTGTCGCCATCGGCATCGCGGCGGTGGGCGTGGCATTGCTCGCCATCGGCGAGTGGCAGACGCTCTGGATCAGCCTCGCGCTGGCGATCAGCTTTGCCTTCTACGGTCTTGTCCGCAAACTGACGCCGGTGCCCTCCACCTCCGGTCTGGCGGTCGAGACGCTCGTGCTATGCGCGCCGGCCCTCGCACTGGTCAGCTTTTATGCGGCGCAGGGCACGCTGGCGTTCGGCGACGATCGCTGGGTGACGATCGGCCTGATCGGCACCGGGGCGCTCACCTCCGTGCCGCTGATCCTGTTCGCTATTTCCGCGCGCGCCCTGCCGCTCGTGACGCTCGGGCTGATGCAGTATATCGCTCCCTCGCTGCAGTTCCTGTGCGGGGTATTCCTGTTCGGCGAGCCGATGTCCGCCGGGCGCTGGGGCAGCTTCCTGCTCATCTGGGTCGCCCTCGCGCTGTTCGTGTGGGACAGTCTGAGCGGCGCTCGCGCGCGGCGGCGCACGCTGGCATGAGCAGCGCCGCCGCTGCCGCGGCCCCCTCCGCACCCGCACGCCGCGACCGGCCCCTGTTCGCGATCATGCTGCGGCTGCTGGCGATGATGATGATCGGCGCGACCTACGCCATCGGCAAGCTGCTGATCGAGCGCGGCGCCAATCTGGCCGAAGTGGTGTTCTACCGGCAGTTATTCGCCTTCCCCGTCGCCGCGCTCTGGGCGGTCGCACTGATGGGCACGGCCCTGCTGCCCAAGGCACCGATGCGCACCCACATCACCCGCACCAGCCTCGGCATGATCGGCATGTTGCTCAACTTCGGCGCGGTCGCATTGCTGCCGCTGGCGGAAGCGACCTCCATCGGCTTTACCATGCCGATCTTCGCCACAATCCTTTCGGCGCTATTGCTGCGCGAACAGACCGGTATCCACCGCTGGAGCGCCGTGTTGCTCGGCTTTGTCGGCGTGGTCATCATGACCCATCCGGACTCCGCCAATTTCGCCTCTGCCGGCGTGTTCGTGGCGCTCGGTGGGGCGATGGTGACGGCGCTCGTTGCCATCGTATTGCGCGATCTCGGCAAGCGCGAATCGGCCCCGATCATCGTCTTCTGGTTCACCCTGCTCTCGCTGCCACCGCTTGGGCTGATGCTGATCTGGTACGGGCAAAGCCACGATCCCGTCGCATGGCTGCTGTTCGTCGGCCTTGGGCTGACCGGCGGGGCGGCGCAATTGTTTATGACCTCGGCCCTGCGCTACGGGCCGGTCTCCATCGTCATCCCCATGGATTACAGCCAGATGATCTGGGCCACGCTGGCCGGCTGGCTGCTCTGGTCCTACTGGCCGGAGCCTTCAACGTGGGTCGGGGCGGGCCTGATCGCGGCGAGCGGCCTCTACATCGCCTGGCGCGAGCATGTGCGCCGCCGCGCGCTCACCGTCAGCCCGGATGAGGACCGCGCCGGAAGATCAGGCTGAGATTATTGGCCGGCATCTCGACGACGCGCTTCAGCTCGAAGCCCTCGGACGCCGCTGCCGCCTCGACATCATGCACCCAGCGCAGGCCCCAGGCGGGGTCGCGCGCGCGCAGCGACTCATCGAAAGCGAGATTGCTTGGGGCCGTCTCCGCCTCGCGGCGGAAATAGGGGCCGTAAAGAAAGAGCGGCGCGCCTTCCGGCAACAGCATCGCCGCGCCGTGGAGCAGGCCGAGCGTCGCAGCCCAAGGCGAGATATGCACCATGTTGATGCACAGGATCGCGTCCGCCTCGCCGATCGGCCAGGCCTCGGGATCGGCAGCGTCGATCTGCAGCGGCGGAGCGAGATTGGGCAGCGCGACCTCATCCGCCCAGGCGGTGATCGAGGCGCGCGCGACAGGGTCAGGGTCGCTCGGCAGCCAGCGCAAGGCAGGGAAGCAGCGCGCGAAATGCACGGCATGTTCGCCCGAGCCGCTGGCGATCTCCAGCACGAGCCCGGTGGCCGGCAGGGTCTGCGCGAGCAATTGGGCGATGGCATCGCGGTTGCGCACCGTGGCGGGGGCATGACGCTTGCCGCCCCGTGCGGGGGCTTCACCGGTCAGCCAAGGCTTCGACCTGTCATCCATCGATCCATGCTCCCTGTTCAAGCTCACCCTCTATAACAGACCGGGCGACGAAAAGAGTCATCAAACCGACGTAAAATGGCTCAATCCCAGCGCATGACGGTCTTGCCGATCAGCGCTCCGGCCTCCAGCGCGGCGTGCGCCTCGCGCAGCGTGTCGACACTGGCGGTGAGCGTTCGGGTGCGGGTGGAAACCAGCGTGCCCGCATCGACCAGCGCCGCCACCTGCCGCAAAACCGCCTGCTGCTCGGCCATGCGAAAGCCGTTGATCGATTTGGCGAACATGAACTCCCAGTGGACCGAGAGCGCCTTCTGCTTGAACGGCAGGATGTCCAGCGCGGCGGGATCGTCGATGACCATGAGATGGCCAAAGGGGCGCAACAGCGCAGGGATGACCGGCAGATAGGCATCGGTATGCGTGGTGCTGAAGATGGCATGGAGATCATGCAGGCCCAGCGCCGCCAGTTCGGGCTGAACGTCGCGGCCGATGACATGGTCGGCGCCCATAAGCTGCGCGAAGGCGACCGTCTCCGGCCGGGACGCGGTGGCGATGACGGTGGCCGGGGTCAGCGCCTTGAGCAGTTGGATCGCCATCGAGCCGACACCCCCTGCCCCGCCGATGATCAGCACGCGGCTGTCCGCATCATAGACGATGCCGAGCTCCAGCATCGCCTCATAGGCGGTGAGCGCGGTCAGCGGCAGGGCGGCGGCATCGGCAAAATCGAGGCTCGCGGGCTTGTGCGCGACAAGGCGATGATCGACCGCTTGCAGACGGGCATAGCTGCCCGGTCGGTTGAGATCGCCGGCATAATAGACGGCATCACCAACCGCAAAGCCCTGCACCTGCGCGCCAACGGCCTCGACGATGCCGGCAGCATCCCAACCGAGCACGACCGGCGCATTCGCCGTGCCGCCGCGGCGCTGGCGGATCTTGGTATCGACCGGATTGAGCGCGAACGCCACGACCCGGACCAGCAGATCCTGTGGGCCGGGCACCGGATCGGGCAGGTCGCGCAGGGTGAGCGCGAAGTCCGTCAGCGGGTGGGCGGCGTCATAAGCAAAGGCCTTCATCGCGGGTCGACTCCTGGCTCCTGAATTGGGCATCTGGTTGGAAAGGGCGCCGTCAGTCCTTCAGGCGGACCCAGACCGGGGCGTGATCGCTGGCTTTCTCCCGCGCGCGATAAGCCTTGTCCACCTGCGCATCGACCAGCCGGTCGGCAGCAGTGGGCGAGAGCAGCAGATGGTCGATGCGGAAGCCTGCATCGCGTTGCCAGGCGCCGGCCTGATAATCCCAGAAGGTCCATATGCCGCCAAGCGGATGGCGAGTCGCGAGCGCATCGGTCCAGCCGTCGTTGAGCAGCGTCTTGTAGGCGGCGCGGCTCTCCGGCTGCATTAATGCGTCGCTGGCCATGGCGGGCGGCGACCAGACGTCGCGATCGAACGGGATGACATTATAATCGCCGGCGAGCACGGCGGGCACTTCCTCCGCCCAGATCTGCGCCGCACGGGCCCGCAGCCGCGCCATCCAGCGCAGCTTATACTCGAACTTGGGACCGGGAACGGGATTGCCATTGGGCAGATAGATGGAAGCGATGCGCACGCCGTTCACATCCGCCTCGATGTAGCGGCTGTGCTCGTCTTCCGGCTCGCCCTCCAGCCCGCGCGTCACTTCCTGCGGAGTAGCGCCCTTCGCCAGAATCGCGACGCCGTTAAAGCCCTTCTGGCCGTGCCAGATGGCGCCATAGCCGGCATCTTCGATATCCTTGATCGGGAAGCCTTCGTCCTGCGTCTTGATTTCCTGTAGGCAGGCGACGTCCGGCTGGGTTTCCGTCAGCCACTCGACCAGACGCGGCAGCCGCGCCTTGATGCCGTTGATATTGAAGGTCGCGATCCGCATGAACTAAAGCCCTTTTGCCGGCACCTGCCAGTGAGGGTCCGTCTTAGGGAGAAGCGGGGCGCTTCGACAAGCGCGTCCCGGCGCAAACGCTCAGAAAGTCAGACCGAGAAGCTGGTTCCGCAGCCGCAGCCGGCAGTGGCATTGGGATTTTCCACCTTGAAAGCCGCACCACCGAGATTGTCCACAAAATCAACCACGCAGCCGCGCACCAGATCGAGGCTCATGGAATCGACGACCAGCTTCACGCCATCCGTCTCGACCATCACATCATCCGCCTCGGGCGCATCGGCCAAGCCGAAGCGATACTGGAAGCCGGAGCACCCGCCGCCTTCCACCGCGAGGCGGAGAATGGCCGGCTTGCTCTGGCGCTCGGCGATCCAGGCGACCCGCGCGGCGGCGGTGGGAGAGAGGCTGATATCCATGGCTGCTAGATAGGGCGCACACGCCGCAACGGCAAGCGGCGGCCCGCAAGGGAGCCGCGCCGCGCTTGACGATGGAGAAAGAAACTCAGGACAGCCTGCTCACCCGAGCGGGCGAGCGGCGATCAACGATCGCGGTTGTCGGTGGGGCGGTTGGCTTCCGGGCCACCCATGGCGACCTGACGATCGCTGTGCTCCTTGGCCTCGGCCAGAGCCAGCTCGTAATTGGTGCCTTCGAGATAGGGCATCGGGTTCACGGCGCTGCCTGCGATGCGGACTTCATAGTGAAGGTGGCTGCCGGTGGAGCGACCTGTGGAGCCCATCAGGCCGATGAGCTGGCCGCGACGGACGCGCTCATTGGGCTGGGCGATCAGCTTGGACATGTGGCCGTAGCGGGTCTCGAGGCCGTTGCCATGGTTGATCTCGACGAGATTGCCATAGCCGTTCACCCACTGCGAGCGGCGCACGACGCCATCGGCCGTCGCATAGATCGGCGTGCCGATCGGGCCGGGAATGTCGATGCCCTGATGCATGCGAGCGCGGCCGTTGAACGGATCGCTGCGAGTACCGAAGGAAGAGGTGAGACGCACATCGTCGACCGGCTGGCGCGACGGGATGGAGGCCTTGCTGTCCGTGCTCTGCTCGGTGGACTGCTCCATCTGGACCATCGCCGAGAAGAGCGAGGCAAACTGGGCGTCGTGGCCGGCATCGGCCAGAGCAGGAGAGGCAACCATCAGACCGGCAATCGCCAGAACCTTCGCGGCAGCTTTGAGGACACCCTCTTTGGCGAAGGTCATAGCGCTCGAATCGATCATTTGGACCCCGTGATGGGCCGTGACCGACCCCTCAATGTTTTTGTGTTTCCGGCTCATGTGAACCGGCTGGGGCTTTTCGAGCGAAGAACGGGTTAAGGCGCAAGAGGCAGGTAGAAATCGCGCGTCAAACCGGCCTGACTCCGCGCTGAGTCGTTGAACGGCGGCTTAACGGCACCGCGAAAGTGGCGCCGAACCAACATTTGGTAGCTTTCCTGCGGGTTTGCGCCGGATCGATTCATCGACCACAGAAACCACTTCGTCCCTGCGCCGACATGACGAACTTCGTCGTCAACGATTCGGGTCAGCATTCGCGCGGTCCGCTCATCGTTGAAATGCCTGAAACGCACGATGGTTTCCGGCGTGATGTCCAGCGCCCGCGCTTCCAGCACCATCGGCACGATGGCGAGGCGGGCCGCGACGTCATGCGCGGTTTCGATCGCGGCCTCCCATAGACCATCATGGGCAGGCAGATCGCCATAGGCGCTGCCCAGTTCCTCCAGCCGGCGCGCCAGCAGCGCGAAATGCATTGCCTCGTCGGCACCCACACGCAGCCAGTCGTCGGCAAAGTCGGGCGGGAAGTCCGCGCCAAAGCGCGCGATGAGATCGAAGGCCAGGTCGATGGCGACGAATTCGATATGCGCCAGCGCGTGAATCATCGCGATGCGGGCGCGCTCCGAGCCACCCTTGCCGCGCTTGGGCATGCGGTTGGGCGGCAGAAGCTCAGGGCGCTCGGGCCGGCCGGGTCGGTCTGGCGGGGGCGTATCGAACCGGTGCGAGAGGCGCCCGAGGCGCCAGTCCCGCGCAGCCTTGCGCGCCGCCATCACCTTCTCGCGCGGATTGCTGCATTGCAGCACTGCAACGCAGGCCTCGCCCAAGGTAGCGAGTTCGGTCAGAGCCATTCCATCACCGCCTTCCCGATGTAGAGCATGCCAATCGCGGTGACGATCCACGCCGTATAGCGGCGGAAGTGGCCGTCACTGATCCGATCCAGCAATCGTCCGCCGAGCATCGTGCCGACCATGGACAGCGGCACCGCGATGGCGAACACCCACCAGGGAGGCATGGCGCTCCGCCCCGCAAGCAGCATCGGCGTTCCGAACACGCCGATCTTCGCGATATGGCTGAAAACCTGTCCCGCCGCCTTGGTCGAGACGATCTGGTGGCGGGTCAGCGGCGTGCGAACGAAGAACACGTCCATCATCGGGCCGGCAACGCCCGCCGTCAGGTTGAGGCCAGACACGGTGAACCCGGCGAGGAAGGCGTGGGAGGGCCGGGATGCATCGAGAGCGATCCAGCGGCGGGGCAGCCAGACGACCAGCGGCACCAGACCGAGCAGCAGGAACAGCAAGGGTCGCGAGGGCGAGAAGCCGACCAAGGCCACCACCGCACCCGCAGCAAAAACGCCGAGCGCATAAGTGCGCATGATCGGCCAGACGACATGTTCGCGATGCACCACCGCGCGCCAGCCATTGGCGACAAGCTGGAGGATGCCATGCGTAACGAACGCCGCCGACACCGGCAGCAGGAAGGCGAGGATGCCCATCAGCAGCAATCCCCCCGCCATGCCGAAGATGCCGGAAAGAAACGCGGTGGCGAAGGCCGCGATTATGATCAGGACGCCCGTCATCGTCGGCGCGGTTAGCCGCTTTTGGTCGGCCCGTCACCCGCCTGCTTGCCCATCACCAACGCGCCGCCGCATCAGTCTTGCCGGGCGAGAACGACGCGCCTAGGGCGAAACCGTGTGACGGATCAATGATCGCGACAGCACGGAGGGGCCAGGCATGATGAGCGCGCAGCAGATGAGGGACCAACGGCCATGAGCAGCGGGGGCACCTTTTCTCCGTTGCGCCACCGGACCTTCCTGCTGATCCTGCTCGGCAGCCTGTTCTCGCATTTCGGCAATGCCATCCAGTCCGTGGGCGCAGCCTGGCAACTCACCATCACCGGCCAGCCGGCTGACGTCATAGCCCTCGTCCAGAGCGCGACCAATCTGCCGATCATGCTGCTGGCCCTGCCGGCCGGCGCCTGGGCGGACATGTTCGACAAGCGGCTGGTGATGCTCGGCGCGCAGACGGGCATGGTCTCGCTCTCGATCCTGCTGGCCGCGCTCGCCTTTGTCGGGACGACACCTCCGGGGCTGCTCATCGGCCTCACCGCTCTGCTCGCCTGCGGCGTGGCCTGCTTCAATCCGGCGCTGGCCTCCTCCATCGGCAGCATCGTGCCGCGCAACGAACTGGCGGCGGGCGTCGCGCTCAACATCCTCGCCTTCAACATCGCCCGCAGCCTCGGCCCGGCCATCGGCGGCGGTATCGTCGCGCTGGGCGGCGCGAAGGCCGCCTTCGTCGTCAATGCCCTCTCCTATCTGATGGTCATCATCATCCTGCTGCGCTGGCGCACCCCGCCGCCGGCACCGGCCACAAGGCGCCCCCTGCTGACGGTGATCGGCGAGGGCTTCCGCTTCGCGCTCGGCTCCCCGGCGATCCGCACCGTGCTGGTCCGCGCGATCAGCTTCACGCTCGCCGGCAGCGCCGCCTGGGCGCTGATGCCGCTCGTTGCAACGCAGATGCTCGGCCAGGGATCGATGACCTTCGGCCTGCTGCTCGGCGCACTCGGCCTTGGGGCCGTGATCGGCGCGGCGAGCAGCACATGGTTCCGCCAGCGCTTCTCCAGCGAGGCGATCATCCGGGGCGCCGGCCTGCTTTATGGCGCGGTGTGCGTGTGCGTCGCGCTCGGCATCGGGCTGGTGCCCACGCTCGTACTGCTTGTGCTGGGCGGCGCCGGCTGGGTGCAGGCGCTCTCCGGCTTTGCCGTCGCCGGCCAGATGTGGTCGCCCGCCCCGCTTATCGGGCGCATTACCGCCATGGTGAGCAGCCTCACCTTCGGCGGGATCGCGCTGGGGAGCTGGCTGTGGGGCCATGTGGCGCAGGCCCATGGCGTTGCCAGCGCCCTGCTGTTCTCCGGTCTGACGATGCTGGTTCTGCCGTTCATCGGCCTGATCTGGCCGATGCCCCGGCACGAGGGCGCCAAGCCCGCCTGAGGCTCTGCGTTCTCGGAGCCTCCCCCGCCCTCCTGGCCCCACGCTCTTGCCGCCGCTGGCCCACGCGCCTAGGGAAGCAAGGGACCATGGCCGATCCCCGCATCATCGACATCGTGCTCGACGAGAAGACGATATTGTGGCGCAGCGCGGATGTGGAGCAGGAGCGACGGATCGCGATCTTCGACCTGCTGGAGGACAATCATTTCGCGCCGGTGCGCCAGCATGAGGACGGCTATGCCGGCCCTTACCGGGTGTTTCTGCGCGTGGCGGACGGGCGGCTGGTGATCGAACTGCGGCGCACGGACGACAGCGCGCTGGAAGCGATCATCCTGGGTCTCGCCAGCCTACGGCGCGCGATCCGGGACTATTTCGCGATTACGGAGAGCTATTATCAGGCGATCCGGCAAGCGACGCCGAGCCAGATCGAGACCGTCGACATGGCCCGACGCGCTGTCCACAACGATGCCGCCGAACTGCTGCGCGGGCGGCTGGAGGGGAAGATCAACGTGGATTTCGATACCGCGCGGCGGCTGTTCACGCTGATCTGCGTGCTGCATATCCGCGCATAACAGGACTGACGAAACGACATGAGCACCATAAAGGCCAAGCGCATGACCAGCGCTCCGGGCGCCCGGCGCCGGCGGATCAAGGTGACGCCGCTGCGCCTCTTCATGCTGCTGCTGGTGATCGGCGGCGGACTGGTGGCGGGCCTCTTCACGCTCGCCCGCAGCTGGACGCCCTCTGCCAAATATTTCCCCGTGCAAGGCATCACGCTGAGCGCGCAGAGCGGCACGATCAACTGGCGGATGGCCCGCGCGGCAGGTGCCGACTTCGTCTATCTGCGCGCCACTGATGGCGCGCGCGGGCGGGACAGCGCCTTTAATGATTATCTCGCCGGCGCGGTCGCCAACGACATGCGCCACGGCGCGATCCATCGCTATGATCTGTGCAGCAGCGCCTCGGCGCAGGCCACGCGGTTCATCGCCACCGTCCCGCGCGACCCACAGATGCTGCCGCCGGTGGTGGAAATGGGCTTCGACCTGCCCTGCACGGCGCGGCCCAACCGCGATACGCTGCTCGCCGAGCTGAACACCTTTCTCAACCAGATCGAAACCCACGCGGCCAAGCCCGCCGTGATCCGCACCAGCCGCGAATTCGAGGCAGCCTATGACGTGGCCGGTGGCATCAACCGCACCTTGTGGGTGGACGGCGACTTCTTCGTGCCCGATTACACCACGCGTCCCTGGACGATGTGGACCGCCTCCACCTGGAAGCGGATCAACGGCATCGAGGGGCCGATCGAATGGAATGCGGTGCGGCAATGAGCGAAGAAGCGACCCGACAAGGCCCGACGCCGCCAACCCCGGACGAGCGCGCGCTGATCGACGCCGCGCGCGGGGCCATGGCGCAGGCCCATGCGCCCTACAGCCGCTTTGCAGTCGGCGCTGCGCTGCGGCTGACCGACGGGACCATCCTCACCGGCGCCAATTTCGAGAATGCGAGCTATGGCCTGTCGCTCTGCGCCGAGACCGTGGCCATCGCTGCCGCCAATGCGCAGGGGCGGCTGCGGGACATCGCGGCCATCGCGGTGACGGGCGGTGCGATGGCGGGCGGAGATGGCGACATCATCACGCCCTGTGGCCGCTGCCGGCAGATCATCAAGGAAGCGCAGGATATGAGCGGACGCCCGCTCGCGATCCTGTGCGCCACGCCGGATGGCAGCGCCGTGCTGCGCCTTACGCTCGACGCGCTGCTGCCGCACGCCTTCGGCCCGGCCAATCTCGGCATCGGCCCGGGCTGATCCTCACCATATCATCGCCTCTGGCATTCGGCGCGGCGAGCGATTAGCAACGCCCCCATGGCCATACTCTCCGACAAATGGATTCGCCGTCAGGCGCAGGAAAACGGCATGATCGAGCCGTTCGTGGAAAGCCAGCGGCGCGAGGGCTGCATCAGCTATGGCCTCTCCTCTTACGGCTATGACGCGCGGGTGGCCGAGGATTTCAAGATCTTCACCAATGTCGATAGCGCCGTGGTGGACCCCAAGGACTTCGCCGCCAACAGCTTCGTCGACCGCAAGACGGACGTGTGCATCATCCCGCCCAACAGCTTCGCGCTGGCGCGGACCGTGGAATATTTCCGCATCCCGCGCGATGTGCTGGTGATCTGCCTCGGCAAATCCACTTATGCGCGCTGCGGGATCATCGTGAACGTGACGCCGCTGGAGCCGGGCTGGGAAGGCCATGTGACGCTGGAATTCTCCAACACCACGCCGCTACCTGCCAAAATCTACGCCAATGAAGGCGCCTGCCAGTTCCTGTTCCTGGAAGGCAATGAGCCGTGCGAGACGAGCTATGCCGACCGCGCCGGCAAATATATGGGCCAGCGGGGCGTGACTCTACCCAAGCTCTGATCGCGCCGGCATATCGCCGGAAAGCTTTTTCTAAGCACGATTGCGCTGGCCGGATCGCGCCCGCTCGTTTTATATGGAGAGGCACATGTTTGGCCTCTTCAAATCCAAGTCAAAGCCTGAACCTCTGACCCATGCGCCAGACCTGGGCGAGGGCCGCCGCGTCTACGCGATCGGCGACATTCATGGCCGGCTGGATCTGCTGCTCGAACTCATCGATCTGATCGCGGCCGACGACCATAGCCGTGGCCCGACCGGCAGCACGCAACTGGTGTTCCTGGGCGATTATGTCGATCGCGGGCAGGACAGCAGGGGCGTGATCGACTATGTGCTGCAACTTCGCGACTGGTGGCCAAACATCCTCTGCCTGCGCGGCAATCATGAGGAAGTGTTCGCCATGGCCGTAGAGGGCGATGAGAGCGCGCTGCGCTTCCTCACCCGCATCGGCGGCCGCGAGACGCTCCTCTCCTATGGCGCGAGCGAGACCGATCTCGATACGATGACGCTGGGGGAACTGCGCGACTGGCTGACGAGCGCCGTGCCGGATACGCATCGCGCCTTCCTCGCCGGCCTGACGGACAAGGCGATCATCGGCAACTACGCCTTCGTCCACGCCGGGGTCCGGCCCGAAGTGCCGCTGGACGAGCAGGACGAAAAGGACCTGCGCTGGATCCGCGAGGAATTCCTGTTCTATGACGACCCGCACGATTATTTCATCGTCCATGGCCACTCGATTACCGAGGCGGTCGAGCAGCGCGAAAACCGGATGGGAATCGACACCGGCGCGTACAAGTCCGGCGTGCTGACAGCGGCCGGACTTGAGGGCACGGAGCGGTGGTTCCTCTCGACCGGTAAATCGGGGGGCTAGGTCGGCTCCGTCAGGCACAACGCAGACATTGCGATGAGTGCAGCCGGACTGCCCTCGCTTCCCGTCACCTACGGCTCCCCACCGCTCCGTTCGTGTCGAGCGAAGTCGAGACACGGTTGGCACAGGCCTCGCGTGTCTGGACTTCAGCCAAAGGCTGAAGTTCATCCCGAGCGCTCGCCTGCGGGCAGTCGAAAGGCTCGACACGAACGGCGCGTCTGTTGTGAGGACATGATGCGATCGCACCGATGGTGCCATCGCCACGGGGTTGAGGCCGCGCGCAAGTGCTTTAAAGGCTTCCGCTCACGCACTACGAGCGCCTTGTCGGCCGCCGCGCCCGCCCGGCCGCGCGTGTCAGGAATTTGAATCACCATGAATTATCGCCATTCCTTCCATGCCGGCAACAGCGCCGATGTCGTGAAGCACAGCCTGCTGATCGCCCTTGTGCGCGCCTTGCAGCAGAAGCCCGGCGCCCTGACCCTGATCGACACCCATTCCGGCTGCGGGCTGTACGACCTTGGCGGCGAGCAGGCCCAACGCACCGGCGAGGCCATGAACGGCGTGCTGCGCGCCTTTGCCGATCCGAACCCCTTGCTGAGCGACTATCGCGCCGCCGTGCAGGCGGTGAACGTGGGAGCCGAGCCGCGCCTCTACCCCGGATCGCCGCAGATTCTGGCGCAGCTTCTGCGCCCGCAGGATTTACTGATCCTCAACGAAAAGCATCCCGAAGACGCCTATGCCCTGCGCGGTGTAATGCGCGGCACGTCCGCCGCCGTGCACGAGCGCGATGCCTATGAGCTTTGGCTGGCGATGGTGCCGCCCCGCACCGCGCGCGGCGTAGTTGTGGTCGACCCGCCCTATGAGCAAACGGACGAACGCGCCCGCATCACCGCCACCCTCGCCGCCGCTCACCGCAAATGGGCACATGGCGTGACGGTGATCTGGTACCCGCTCAAAGACCGCGCCACGCATCAGCGGTGGAGCGGGCAGCTCCGCAAGCTCCGCATTCCGAAATTCCTGCAGGTGGATCACTGGTTGTACGATGCCGACCAGCCGGGCATCTACAACGGCGCAGGGCTTTATATCGTCAACCCGCCCTACGCCTTCACGCAGGCGCTGCCGCCTCTGCTGGAAGCCCTGCGGGCCGTCTTGGCACCCGAGGGGCACAGGGGCGAGATTAAGGCCGATTGGTTGAGCGAGTAGGGCAACATTCGAGCCGGGGCGGCAGTGGGCTCGAAAGCCCCCGTTTGCCGGTGGGTCAGCGCATGGCCGGTCCTTCGATACGCTGCTTCGACAGGCTCAGCAGCTACTCAGGACGAACGGAGGAAATGAGGCTACGGTGTCGTGCCCGGACCGGCCGCTTTTAGAGCATAGGCAGTTTGCCGCCGTTCGGAAGACCGTGCTGGGTTTAGGAAGCAATCTTAGCCCCTCCTCTTCAGATGAGGGGTTGGGGTGGTGCAGCAACGCCTCGGTCACTAACTTCCATGCCGCCCCCGGCCCCTCCTGCGAGCCGTAGGCCAGCAAAGCTCCATAGGAGAGAACGATCGTCCGGATGCCGTTTTCGGTCGCAGATGACGCGGCGGCTACTCCATCCGAGACTGCATCTATCTGGGGGGTGCGCCAAGTCCAATCGAGGCGCTTGTCTGCCCTGGGCTCCTGCCTTCGCAGGAGCACGGGGTGGTTTTTGGTGGTCGGCCGTGTCCGGTATAAGGCCTATAGGCCGCCCGCATGCGGTTGGGTTCCTGCACCCCCTATCCCGCGTCTTCCAGCGCCGGCGAGGCCCGCGTAGCAAAAGCCGACGGATCGCTCCGCCGGCCTTTCCCCTAAATCCCGTTCGCAGCGTGACGTCAGGCGACCTGCGCCGTCTCCAGCTCGTCGATGATCTCGTCGGGATCGCGCAGCACATAACCGCGGCCCCAGACGGTCTCGATGTAATTGTCGCCGCTGCACGCGAGGCTCAGCTTCTTGCGCAGCTTGCAAATGAACACGTCGATGATCTTGAGTTCCGGCTCATCCATGCCGCCATAGAGATGGTTGAGGAACATCTCCTTGGTGAGCGTGGTGCCCTTGCGGAGCGAGAGCAGCTCCAGCATCGCATATTCCTTGCCGGTGAGGTGGACGCGATTGCCATCCACTTCCACGGTCTTGGCATCGAGATTGACCGACAGCTTGCCGGTGCGGATGACGCTTTGCGAATGGCCCTTGGAGCGGCGGACGACGGCATGAATGCGCGCGACCAGCTCTTCCTTGTGGAACGGCTTGGTGACGTAATCGTCTGCACCGAAGCCGAAGGAGCGGACCTTGCTGTCCATCTCCGCAATGCCGGAGAGAATAAGGACCGGGGTCTGCACGCGCGATGCGCGGAGCTTCTTGAGCACGTCATAGCCGTGCATGTCCGGCAGGTTCAGGTCCAGGCAGATGATATCGTAATCGTAGAGCTTACCGAGATCGAGGCCTTCTTCGCCCAGATCGGTCGTGTAGACGTTGAACCCCTCGGTGGTCAGCATCAGCTCGATAGCTTTGGCAGTCGTCGGTTCGTCTTCGATCAGCAACACGCGCATACACCAGCCCCTTTGCTCAGTTGGCCGGAGAGCTGCTCGTCACTCAATCCAACCACCAGTAACTATTAACCATATGAAGAGTGAACGCAAAAGGTTAATTTTACGTAAACTGGCCTGAAAGCACGAGTCGCGGGCCGTTTGCGTGCTTAATGGGGTGAGAATCAATGCGGCCCCCTCCGCCGCTGGCAAGTAAATGGAGCCCGTCCATCCCGGCGTCTTCCCCCTGCGGGCGATAGCGCCTAGGGAGGCACCATGTCCTTCACCCATGATCCCCGGAATAGCCGCAGAGGGTCGCCCGCGGGCGATCTGTCCCCCCTTACCGACCGGGTGATCTTCATGGATGGCGAGGCCATCGTGCTGGACAAGCCGGCGGGCCTGCCCGTCGACCGCCCGCGCGACGGTGCCTTGAGCCTGGAAAATCATCTCGACAGCCTGACCTTCGGCTTTCAGCGCTGGCCGGTGGCGGTGCATCGGCTGGACCGGGACACCAGCGGCTGCCTGCTGCTCGCCCGCAACCCCAAAGCCGCCAAGCGCTTCACCCAGGCCTTCGAAGCGCGGGAGGTGGAGAAGGTCTATCTTGCCGTGCTGGACGGCGTGCCGATGGCGCGCGAAGGCGTGATCGACCTGCCGCTGGGCAAGACCAGCACGCGCGAGGATGGCTGGCGGATGCAGCCGGACCCGAAGGGCAAGCCGGCCGTGACGCGCTGGCGCCTGCTGGAGGCGCGCGATGGCCGCGCCCTCGTGCAGTTCCGCCCCGAAACCGGGCGCACGCACCAGCTGCGCGCCCATGCCCTGCACGGCCTTGGCCTCGGCATATTGGGCGACCGTTATTACCCCTCTGCACCACCCGGCGCGCCATGGGATGGCCGGATGCTGCTGCACGCGGTCAGCCTCAAGCTGCCCCGCCCAGGCAAGCCGCCCGTCGAGGCCGAAGCCCCACTGCCGGCGCCTTTTGCAGCGGCGGGCTTCGCCGATGCCCAGGCGCTTAACCGGGATGCGCCCTCACCGGCCGAGGGCTAACGGGGCTGGTCAGACCTGCGCCTTGAACGGCGTGAAGTCAGTCTGCTCATCATAGACGTCCAGCCCTTCGCGCCGCTTGAAGAAATTGACGGCGAGGTAGGTGACCGGCGTCAGCACCGCTTCCCAGCCTACTTTCAGCGCCCAATTGGTGACCATCACGGTCAGCACCTGATCGGTGGACCATAGGCCATAAAAGGCCAGCGGATAGAAGAGCAGGCTGTCGACGCCCTGCCCGACGATGGTCGAGCCGATAGTGCGGGTCCACAGATGCTTGCCTTTGGTCAGCAGCTTCATCTTGGCGAGCACGAAGCTGTTGGTCAGCTCACCGGCCCAAAAGGCGAAGATCGAGGCGAAGACAATCCGCGGCACCTGGCCGAAGACCGACTCATAGGCTGCCTGCCCGTCCCAGCCGTCCGCCGGGGGCAGCGAGACGACCACCCAGCTCATCAGGGCCATGAACAGCATCGCGGCGAAGCCGGCCCAGATGCAGCGGCGGGCGCGGGCATAACCATAGACTTCGGTCAGCACGTCGCCCAGCACATAGCCCAAAGGAAAGAACAGGATGCCGGCACCGAAGGTGAAGCCCCACAGGCTCGCCAGCTTGGCGGCGCCGATGACGTTGGAGAGCAACAGCACCGCGACGAAGGCCGCCATCACGAAATCATAATATTGCAGCCGGTGGCCCGCGAGCGCGCTGGCATCGACATGAGCGATCGAATGGGGAGCGATCGAGGGCGGAGTCGCGGCGGACGCGGCGTCGGAGGGAGCAGCCATGGCGCGGGACTATGCCGCGCGATATCGCGCCCTGCAATCGATCTTGCAGCCTCCTGCTCCCGCCCAAAACCGCGCGCGGCATCGCTTTGCCATTGCCAGACGCCCGGCGATGCGGTTAGCGGATCGTTCCGTGGCCCCGTAGCTCAGCCGGATAGAGCATTCGCCTTCTAAGCGAATGGTCGCAGGTTCGAATCCTGCCGGGGTCGCCACTTCTTCCATTTCGCGTCAGCAAAGGCCGGGAAAGTTAAGCCCGCGCCGCCTGTGCCTGAGCGCGCCGTCGCTTGGCGGCATAGAGCGCCTCGTCCGCCTCGCGCATCAGCACTTCCATGTGGCTCTCCTCGGCGCGCGCGGTCGCGGTGCCGATGCAGGTGGAGATGCGGATGCGGTTGCCCTCGATGACGAAGGGCTGCGCGATGGCGCGGACCACGCGATCAGACAGCAGCGTGGCATCCTCCGCCTTATCGAGGCCGAACTGCACGATGACGAACTCATCGCCGCCCAACCGCGCCACGATATCCTCGCTGCGGATGGCACTGCTCAGCCGCTTAGCGACCATCTGCAGCAGCGTATCGCCGGCGGCATGGCCGTGGGTGTCGTTCACCGGCTTGAACCCGTCGAGATCGAGATAATGAACGGCCACGATCCCCTTTCCCCGCTTGAGGACCACGGCCTCATCGAACCGCTCGCGCAAGGCGAGCCGATTGGCGAGGTTGGTCAAAGGATCGCGCCGGGCCAATGACCCGGAGGTCAGCCGCTTGCTGATGCCTGTCACGGCAGACTCATGCCGCGTCGCCAGACTTTGCGCGCCGGCATAGAGGAAGGCGAGAATGGAGGCGCCGGTGGCGATCGACATGGCATCGGCACGGATAAAGGCGGCCAGAGCGGTGGGGAGGCTGGCCGCCAGCATGCCCGGCACGGCAACGGGGGGGCGCAGGCCCGACCCGGCGGCGAGGCCGGCACAGAAGCCGACGACCAGACACACCATCAATGGCTGCCCGTCCGACTTCTGCAGGATGACGAGCCCGCTGAACAGGCCAAGCGCGAGGGCAAAGCTGAGTTGGGGTATGAGGAACATGAGCTCGAGCTGTCTGGCTCGAACCGGGTGAAGGTCGCTGGCCAGGGCCTGCCCGCGCAAGCGTAGCGTGACGATGATCCGCACCCCCATCGCCAGCACTCCGGCCACGCCGAGCGTCAGTGTGAGCCGGTCCCGCGTCTCGTTCACAATGAGGGCGACGCTGAGGGTAAAGGCGACCGCCATGATGGCAGACGGCGTCACATTGACGAACAGGCTGCGCACCAGTTCGACATACACCTTGTCTGCGAGCAGCACCTGCCGGTTGATCATTGGCCCTCTTCCCTGCCCCTTTGTACCAGCAAAACACACGGGCGCCGAGAATGTTCGCCGGGAGCCGGAAAAGACGGGAAATGCCAAGACGGCGCAGTGGTTCCCTACGCGCGGAGTTGGCGCGTTATCCGCGGATCAAGGTTCCGGCGGCCCGCAGGCTTTCATCGCTATTGACGAGCATCGACCAGCCCTGCGCATGCTGCTGCTCCAGCAGGCGACCGATCTCGCGATAGCCCTGCGCGAGCGGGTAGCGCTCATGCGCCTCCAGCCAGAGCCGCAGGAGCAACCGCTCGCGACCGGGCGTGTTGGTAAAGCCGGTGCGCGAGTGCATTACCCGGAAATTGTGCCAGAAGATCATCTCGCCCGGCTGCAGGGTGAAGGATACCTTCAACTCCGGCCGCGCCGCCATGCGCATCAAGACGCGCAAGGCCTCCACGAAGCGCTCCGGCACCGGCTCGCCCCTGATCTGCGCGGCCTGCACGATGAAGAGCACATAATTGTAGATGCCGATATGCCCGTCGATCACGGAGAAGCTGGGCACCTTGTAATCGGTGACGCTCTCCAGGCTGGTCGGGTAATAATAGCCCTCCTCCAGCACCGCCAGAACGTCCGGCCGCTCCGCCTGGATCGCCGCATAGACGGCGGCAGCACTGACCAGCCCGCTCACCCCGCCTTCCGGCGAGGTGACGACGGAAGCCAGGCTGAGAATCTCGTGATAGTCTGTGTGCGGCCCGAGCTCGGTATCGTTAAGATAGCCGCGCCGTTCGGGATTGGGCTCCTTGCGCACCAGCCCGATGCGATCATGCCGCGCGCTCTGTTCGACCGCGCGGCCCAGATGCGTCCCAAGACCGAAGTGCAGGCGCTGGAACGCCTCCAGATCGTAGCGCGCGATGTCGATCCCGCTCAGCAACACGGCGCCGCGCCCGGCCATCAGGTCGTAATTCACCGCTGCCATCAGGCTCGCGATCTCAGGCGCGCAGAAATCCTCCCGCGTGACGGATGTTGGCGCGCGGCCCTGCGTGGCGCGGACGGCAGCGTCCAGCGCGTCGAGCTGCGCCGGTGCCAGCCGCCGGGTCAGGCCTTCGGCACCCCCGCCGAGCGTGCCGGTCCATGCGCCGGAAGGCTTGCCGAGACGGGTCAGTTCGCTCGGGTCGGGGCGGGATAGGGTCGCGCTGTCAGTCATCAATACTCTCAATTCGCAGGATCATTCCGCAACGGCGGCCTGTTCGGCTTCCGGCATCTTGCCTGCCTGGTCATGCAGGAACACGCCCTGCCTGCGCAACTCTGCCTGCAGGCTGGTCACATCGAGCGCGCGGGGCTGGACGCCGGCGTTCACACTGAGCGCGGCTGCGGCGCCAGCGGCCTGTCCGGTCAGCCAGCATTGCGGGATCTCGCGCATGAAGCCATGCGAGTTGGCATCGCAGCTGATGTGCTTGCCGCCTGCCAGCAAGCCATCGAGCTTGCGCGGCACCAGCGCGCCATAGGGCACCGAGATCACCGGATATTTGAGGCTGACCGAGGGGCTGACCCCGACCTCGTCAGGCAGCGCAATGCCATCGGCCCACTGGCTGCGCAGGATCTTGCCCATGCCGGCCAGACGCCTTGTGTGCCGCACGCCAAGCTGCGAGCCGCTCTGCAGCATATAGCATTGCTCGAACCCCGGCGCATGGGCGAGGAAGAATTCGCAATGCGTCTGCATGAACCGGTGCGAGCGGATCTCCAGCTCGGTCTGGTCGTCGACATCCAGCGCCGACAGGCCGGACTGGCGTGGGCCGAGGAACAGCGCGATGTCGTTGCGCCAGGAGACATAAGGCGGCTGGAAGAAGCCGAGCCGCTCACGGCCGAGCTTGGCGAACTCGGCATATTGCTCGGGCTCATTGGCGCGGAACGCCAGCCAGCGGTCCATGTCCACACCGCCCAGCATGAAGCCGGTGTTGGCGCTGTGGTGGACGTCGCCTTCCTCGATATCGGTGTCGAACTCGGCGCCGGCGCGCGCGAAGATGTCGCCATCGCCGGTGGTATCGACCACCACCTTGGCACGCAGCGCCTGACGCCCGGCCTTGGATTCGAACACCACCCCTTCGACCTTGCCGTCGGCGACCATCGGCACTGCTGCCCAGCTGTGGAACACCAGCCGCACGCCGGCTGCCAGCAGCATCTCCTGACTGATCAGCTTCAACCGCTCGGGATCGAGCGTGGGCGACCAGCAGACCGTGCCGTGGAACGCGGCAGTGCGCTGGCCCCAATAGCTCGCCTTCTTGGGATCGCGCGAGCCCCAGTCGGCGCGCGGTGGTCCGGCAAGGCCAGCGGCGGGCAGGCGCCCGAGCACATCATTGGCAAAGCCCTGGATGACCTGGCGACCGGTCCAGTCGGTCATCCGGTCGATCCAGATCACGAGGCCGCCGGTGGAAAGGCCGCCCAGATGATTATAGCGCTCCATCAGCACCACATCAGCCCCAGCCTGCGCCGCTGCCCAGGCCGCCGCCGTGCCCGAAGGCCCGCCGCCGACCACCAGCACGTCGCAGCTGTGATACACCGGAATCTCGCGCGCGGGCTCGACCCAGGTCCCCGTGCCATTGGCCCGCGGCAGCACCCGACCACCCGTCTCGAACACGTCAGAGGCCAGAAAACGATCCTCCGACTGGCGAACCTGACGGACCTTCGGCGTCTGCTCTTCAGCCATTGACATTCTCTCCTCACTGATTCGCCTTGCTTCATAGTCAAGGCAACAAATTTTCGCTCGTGTATAGAGAGCTTGCTAATTATTAGTTCAGATGTAGCTAAACAGGTAGCGAAATGATCGCGGTCCCGGCAAAGGACGGCGAGATATGGATAATCTGCGCGAAGAGGGAGATGCCTGCGGTATGGCCAGAGCGGCAAAAACGGTTGATCTTGCGACGTTGCTCGACGGACGCAAGCTCACGCCCTTCAACTATCTGCTGATCATGCTCTCCTGGCTCGTCACGCTGTTCGACGGGCTGGACATGATGATGATGTCGTTCACCGCCCCCTATATGCAGGACGAACTGCAACTGACCGACATCGAGATCGGCAATGCCTTCTCGGCCGGCACGGTGGGCATGGTCGTCGGCGGGTTGATCTTCACTTATGTCGGCGACCGCATCGGCCGCCGCCCGACAATCATCATGTGCACCTTCGCCTTTGGCATCCTGACCTTCCTCACCGGTTTCGCGACCAATTATCCGGCGCTGCTCACCCTGCGCTTCCTCGATGGTCTGGCCATTGGCGGCGCTCTGCCGCTCGCCTGGGCGCTCAATGTCGAATTCGTGCCACCCAAGCTGCGTGCCACAGTGATCGCCTTCATCATGATGGGCTTCAGCCTCGGGAGCGCGGCCGCTGCCCCGCTCACCAACATGATCGCACCCATCCATGGCTGGGAAGGCGTGTATTTCGCCGGCGGTATCGGCTCGGTCGTCTGCGCGCTCGCCATCGCGATTTTCCTGCCGGAATCCCCGCGCTTCCTGGCCAGTAAGGGCATCAAGCCCGAGCTGATCGTCGCGACCATCAAGCGGCTGGACAAGAGCATCGACGTGCAGGCGGACGACCAGTTCATTCTGGCCGACGAAGGCAAGCACAAGCGCAACTTCCGTTTCAGCGACCTGTTCGTCGGCAATCTGCGCCTGCTCACGCCGATCATTTGGATCGGCTATGGCGCCAGCGCCCTCGGCATCTTCTTCAAGTCCGCCTTCGGCCCCCTGGTGCTGGAGCGGATGGACGTGGCGCGGGAAACCGCCGCCAACGTTTCGGCCATCGGCGCGCTGCTCGGCGCGGTTGCCGGCGTGGTCATCATGCGCTTCTCCGCCCGCTACGGCCTCAAATTCGCGGCTGCCTGCACGCTGCTCATCGTGCCCATGGCCGTTGGCATAGGCATGGAGTGGATTCCTCGCGCGATGCTGCTGCCGACCATCGTGGTGCAGAGCATGCTGGTCGGCGGCTGCCATGCGGCGATCATCAGCCAGCTCGCGCTTTATTATCCGAGCGCGATCCGGGCGAGCGCCGGTGGCTGGGCCTCGGCGGTGGGCAAGATCGGCGGTATCGTCGGCCCGCTCATCGGCGGCGCGATCCTCGCAAGCGGCATCCCCGCCGTGCGTACCTATGCACTGGCGGCGATCTGCCCCTTCATCCTCTTCCTCTCGATCCTCGTGATCAACATGCTGCTCAAGCGGCCGGAACGCCCGGCGGCTGCGGCATAAGGACGATGACTTAGCCAGATCCTCCCCGCTTGCGGGGAGGGGGACCGCCGAAGGCGGTGGAGGGGGTTATCGTCCCCCCCTCCGTCAGCGCTGCGCGCTGCCACCTCCCCATTTATGGGGAGATTTGAGGCGCGCTTAGCCGAGCGCGCGCTCGATGAGCGCCA
Source organism: Sphingobium sp. B12D2B (assembly GCF_025961775.1). Classification (NCBI taxonomy): domain Bacteria; kingdom Pseudomonadati; phylum Pseudomonadota; class Alphaproteobacteria; order Sphingomonadales; family Sphingobiaceae; genus Sphingobium; species Sphingobium sp. B12D2B. The sequence continues at coordinate 902,800 of NZ_JAOQOH010000001.1, read as the reverse complement.
TGGTCGAGGGGTCGAAACCCTGCGCGCCATTCTGTTCGATGGACTTGGCGATCTCCTTGCCGAGCTCCACGCCGAACTGGTCGAAGCTGTTGATCTCCATCAGCACGCCATTGGCAAAAGTGCGGTGCTCATAGAAGGCAATCAGCGCGCCCAGCGTGTGCGGGCTCAGCTCATCGATGAGGATCGTCGTTGAGGGACGGTTGCCCGGATAGGCCCGGGCCGGATCGGCAGCATTCTCGCGACCCTGCATCAGCGCGGCGCCCTGCGCGAAGCAATTGACCAGAAGCGTCTGGTGATGGGCAGGGTCGAGCGTGTCGCCCGGTTCGGTCACCGCGACGAACTCCACCGGCACGACATGCGTGCCCTGATGGAGAAGCTGGAAGACCGCGTGCTGCGCGTCCGTGCCGACACCGCCCCATGTGATTGCAGACGTCGGTCCATCGACCGGGCTGCCATCCGCCTTCACCGACTTGCCGTTGCTCTCCATCTCCAGCTGCTGAAGATAGGAAGGCAGCAGCCGCAGCCGTTGATCATAAGCGAAGACCGCGCGGGTCTGGCAGGCTAGGACGCGGGCATAGAACAGGTCGACAAAGGCAGCGCGCAGCGGGGCGTTGTCGCGAGCGTCGGCGTGGCGGAAATGCCGGTCCATCGCCGCAGCACCCTCTAGCAGCGCCTCATAGGCATCCCAGCCCAGCGCCAGCGCGGCCGGGAAGCCGATGGAAGACCAGAGCGAATAGCGCCCGCCCACGCTTTCGGAAAAGCCCAGGATGCGCGTTTCGTCCACGCCCCATTCGATGGCCTTGTCCGGCGCGGCGGTGAGCGCGATGACCTGGCCATAGGGATCGTCTACCCCGGCCTGCGTCATCCACGCGATCGCGCTGGCGGCATTGAGCATCGTCTCGGTGGTGGTGAAGGTCTTGGAGGCGATGACGAGCAGCGTGAAGGCCGGATCGAACCGGGCCATCGCATCCTCCAGCGCCACGCCATCGACATTGGAGACGATGGCGACGTCATAGCGGTCGGCATGACGAGCAAGCGCATCGACCAGCAGATCAGGCCCCAGCGCCGATCCGCCGATGCCGACGTGCAGGATGTGGCGGATATCGCCGAGCGCGCCGGCCTCGATGGCGTCGATCAGCGTGCGCATCCGCACCTTGTGCTCGCGTGCGGCGGCCACGCTGTCCGGGTTGCCCTCGCCACGCTCCGCGGTGTGCTCGACAGCGCGCCCTTCAGTCACGTTGATGACCTCGCCGGCGAACATCGCCGCGCGCTTGCCGTTAAAATCAACTGCCTGTGCCAGCGCCTCGAAGGCCGAGAGCGTCGTCTCGGTGAGGTGCGTCTTGGAGAAATCGAAGCGCAGGCCAGCCTCTTCGACCACATGGCCCGCCAGCCGATCCGCATCGTCGCGGAACAGGCTGCGCAGATCGGGAATCGGCGCCGCCTTGATGTCGGTCCAGCAAGCGGTGATGCGATCAGGGTCGGTCATGGTGCGTAAGCGCTCCGGTCTGGCGTTGCTTCATTAAGGGGCGGCATATCCAATGCGCAGGCCTATTGCACGTGCGAAGCGCGCCACAATGCTTGACGCCGCCACCCCCGCCCCGCAAAGACACTATATTCCCCGTCATCGCGACGAACCTGTCTGGAAAGCTGCCCTTCGATGTCCCACAAATCCGAGACACGGGATTTCCTGTGGTTCCTCGTCAAGCTTGTGGTGATCGTGGTGGCGATCCGCTCGCTGCTGATCGCGCCGTTCAATATTCCCTCCGAATCCATGCAGCCGCGCCTGCTGATCGGCGACTATCTGCTCGTCTCCAAATGGTCCTACGGCTATTCGCGCTACAGCTTTCCCTTCCAGCCCGCTGTGTTCGAGGGGCGAGTGATGGGCAAAGTGCCCGAGCGGGGGGACGTGGTGGTGTTCGCCTCGCCGGGCAATCCCAAGGAAGACTGGATCAAGCGCGTCATTGGCCTGCCGGGCGATACCATCCAGATGCAGGACGGCGTCGTCTATCTGAACGGCAAGGCCATTCCCAAGCGGCGAATCGATGATCTGGTGATCCCGGTGACCGCCAACATGCTGCAGGCAGCCAATACCGAGCGCAGCCCCTCGCCCTGTTTCATCGAGGAATTCGAGTTCACGGATGCCAAGGGCGAGGCCTTTTGCCGCTACCCGCGCTATCGCGAGACGCTGCCGAACGGAAAAAGCTACGAAGTGCTGGACCTTATCGACGGTCCGGCGGACAATAGCGCCGTCTCTGTTGTACCGGAGGGCCACGTCTTCGTCATGGGCGACAATCGCGACCGCAGTGCCGACAGCCGCATTCCCGTCGACGCCCGGGGCGTCGGACCGTTGCCGATCGACCATCTGATCGGGCGGGCGCTGGTCAGCTTCTTCTCCACCGACGGTTCGGCCAATCTGCTCCTGCCCTGGACATGGTTCACCGCCGCCCGGCCTGAACGTATCGGCGAAGGCTTTTGAGCACGGCCGATCTCGACGCCTGGCTCGCCGACCTTATCGGTCAGGCGCCGGGGCAGCGGGCGCTCTATGAGCAGGCGCTGACCCATGGCAGCGCCAGCGCGACCCATTATGAGCGGCTGGAGTTTCTGGGCGACCGGGTGCTGGGGCTGGTGATGGCCGATTGGCTCTACGTCCGCTTTCCCGCCGAGAAGGAAGGCCAGCTCTCCCGCCGGTTCAATCAGCTGGTGACCGGCACTAGCTGCGCGCAGGTTGCTCGCGAGATTGGCGTGCGCACGCATCTGCGCCTCGGCAAGCAGGCGCGCGACGACGGGGCGGTCGAGAGCGACAATGTGCTCGGCGATGTCGTGGAAGCGCTGATCGGCGCCATGTATCTGGACATCGGCATGGATGCCGCGCGGGCGTTTATCCACCGCATGTGGGAGCCGATGGTCGAGGGACAGGCCAGCGCGCCCAAACACCCCAAATCAGCGCTGCAGGAATGGGCGGCCGCCCATAATCGCCAGCCGCCCCATTATGAGCTGCTGGAGCGCAGCGGGCCGCAACATGCCCTGCGCTTCACCATCTCGGTGTCCATCCGCAGTGCGGGTGAGGCGCAGGGCGAGGGCCATTCCAAGCAGGAGGCCGAGACGGCCGCCGCCATTGCCCTGCTCGCCAAGCTCAAGGCATGATCCGCACCCCCTTTTCAGCCAGCGCGCGCCATGCGCCCGACGGAGTGACCAGTGACCTCAACGCCATCGCCTGACCATCAACGCTGCGGCGTCGTCGCGGTCGTGGGGGCTCCGAATGCGGGCAAGTCCACGCTGACCAATGCCCTGGTCGGCCAGAAGATCGCGATCACCAGCCCCAAGGCGCAGACCACCCGCACGCGGGTAATGGGCATCGCCATCGAGGGTCCTGCGCAGATCATCCTCGTCGATACGCCGGGCATCTTCCAGCCGGACCGGCGGCTCGACCGCGCCATGGTGCAGGCCGCGTGGGGCGGCGCGCAGGATGCCGACCTGATCGCGCTCATCGTCGATGGCCGCGCCGGCCTTGGGCCCAAGATGGAGCCGATCCTCGACGGCCTCTCCCAGCGGCGCGAAACAAAATGGCTGATCGTCAACAAGGTGGACATCGCCGCCAAGGACAAGCTGCTCACGCTGACCCAGCGCCTGCACGAGCGGGTGGATTTCGCTGAGACCTTCTTCGTGAGCGCCACCACCGCGGACGGGCTGGTCGACCTCAAGGCCGCCATGGCCGCCGCCGTGCCGGAAGGGCCATGGCATTTCCCCGAGGATCAGGTTTCGGATGCCACAGACCGCCTGCTCGCCTCCGAAATCACGCGCGAGCAGCTCTATCACCAGCTCCACGACGAACTGCCCTATCAAAGCGCGGTCGAGACCGAGCAATATAAGGAGCGCGCCGACGGGTCGGTAGAGATCCACCAGCAGATCCTCGTCGCGCGGGCAACGCAGCGCGGCATCATTCTCGGCAAGGGCGGGCAGCGGCTGAAGGAGATCGGCAGCAAGGCCCGGGCCGAACTGTCGAGCCTGCTGGGCGTGCCCGTCCACCTCTACCTGCATGTGAAGGTGAAGGAAGGCTGGGACGAGGACCGCCACGTTTATCGTGACATCGGTCTCGACTGGGTGGACTGACCCCATCCCTCGCGCAATCCCGGATTGGATCAATCCGCTCCTCGCGTCGAAACCAGTGGTTGACGCCACGACCCTGCTTTTTCATGGAGCTTAGGTCGCTACCGAACGCCGGGAGGCTCGGTCGCGGGGGTGGGAGGATTGATCGCTTTTGGGAAGAGCGCTGCCCAGTCTGACCGAAGCTATCCTGAGTGCGCCTCTCACCGAGGGCGGCTGGGAGGGCGCCTTGCGTGCGCTCGCCAGAGAGACGCGGTCCTTGTCCGGCCAGTTGCTCGGGATCGGATCGCCAACCACGCTGGCCTTCAACCTCCTCACTGATCCGGTGAACGAGCGTCTCTGCCGCCAGTTTGACAGCGAGGTTGCCAACTATTCCCATGGAAACTGGCGGGTCGCCGCTGCCAGCGGTCCGCTCGATGTGCGCCACGAATATCATTATGATGCCATCAAGGCCGCGCAGAACACCGACATCTATGACGACTTCACGCATGACGCCAACATGCCACATGGCTGCCAGGTGGTGCTCGTCAATGACGGGCAGGTGATGGTCGGACTGGCCGTTCTGCGTACCTATCAGGATGGGCGTACCACCGAGGCTGATCGCGCCGTTTTCACGCAGGCCGCGCCGCTGATGCAGTCCGCCGTCCGGATGCAGCGCACGCTGGAAGGCGAAGGCGCAAAGCTGCTCGCCGGATCGCTGGACACGATGAACACCGCCGCCTTCGTGTGCGACGGGCTGGGCCGGGTGTGCGCCACCACCCGCGCCGGCGAGGCGCTGCTCCGCGCCGAAGATCTGATCATGCTGCGCGATGAGCGGTTGACCGCGCCCAACAGCGCCGAAGCGCGCGAGCTGCGGATGCAGATCGGCGCGATGCTGCAGGCAGGTGACCTGGCGCTGCCGAGTTGCGGGGTGTGGCTGGGCCAGCAGCGCCCTATCGCCCAGCGCCGCCTGTGCGAGATCTTCCGCCTGCCGGCCAAACCCGCCGCGCTCGGTTTCGAGCCGCGGGTGCTCGTCACTGTACGCGCGGCTGGCAACATTGGCGCGATGGAGCGCCAGGCATTGCAGCGCATGATGGGCCTGACGCGGGCCGAGACCGAGATCGCCATGCTGCTGGCTGAAGGCACCTCCCGCGAAATGATCGCCCAGCAGCGCGGCACGAGCCTTGGCACGGTCAACATCCAGATCAAGCGCCTGTTCGAGAAGACCGGCACCAATCGGGAAGCCGAGCTGGTCGCGCTGATCAATCGCCTGCTCCGCTGAGCGGCTTTTCGGACTTTATCAACGTCAACCATCGCGCATGGCTTGACCGGCGGAGGACAAGCGGGCAGCAGCGGCAGCACGAGACTTTTCGAGAGGAGCCGGAATATGAGCGATCGCCGCATGGTGACCATTGCGCCCACCGGGGGCACCACCTTCAAGAGCGCCAACCCGGCGCTGCCCACCCAGCCGCAGGAAATCGCCGATGACGTCTATGCCTGCTACAAGGCCGGCGCCTCGATAGCAGCCATCCACGCGCGGCGCCCGGACGACGAGGCGACCTGCAACCCGGCCATCTATCGCGACATCAACGAGCGCATCCGCGCCAAGTGCGACATCATCCTCAACAACTCCACGGGCGGTGGCAACAGCGGGGACATGCTCATCGAGCGGCCCGACGGCATGTTCGAGAACAGCTTCGAGGAGCGTCTCAAGGGCACCGAGGGCGGCGCGGAAATGTGCACCTTCGACGGTGTGACCGTGGTCGACACGATCAGCGGCAAGGACGTGCTGGTCATCACACCACCCTCGCGCTGCGAAACGCTGGTCAAGGCCATGGTCGACAAGGGCATCAAGCCGGAGTGGGAGGTCTTCTCGCCCGACCACATCCTGCAGGACGTCACGCGCCTGATCCAGAAGGGCTATGACAAGCCGCCCTACTACATCAACATCGTGCTGGGCGGCGAGAAAGGCTTTCAGGGCGCGATGCCCTACAGCACCGACATTCTCGACTTCATGGTGAAGTGCCTGCCGCCGCAGTCGATCTGGTGTATCTCCGGCATCGGCCCGGCCCAGCTTCCGGCCACCACGCAGGCGCTGCTGCTCGGCGGTCATGTCCGCGTGGGGCTGGAGGACAATCATTATTATTCGCGCGGTGTGAAGGCGACCAATTTGCAGCTGATCGAGCGGCAGGTGCGCATCATGAACGAGATGGGCATCGAGCCGATGAGCGCGGCGGAGTCGCGGGAGTTGCTGGGATTGAAGGCGGTCTGAAGTCAGGCGGTGGGGGGTGAGTGATGTGCCGCTGCCTCGACGGCAGGCACAGGTGCGAGCTTGCTCCCCACCCCAACCCCTCCCCTGAAAGGGATGGGCTTAGGAGGGTACGCGCAGCGGTTTGACTCTGCTGCACTGACCATCCAAGGTTGCCCGGTCGATGAACGCGCGGACGGGCTGCTGAGATCTGCCTCATCGAGCATGGAACCGCCCGATTGTCCGCGCTGACCGCGCCGGCCTGACGGCTGCCGGGGATTGGGACGGACAGCATGGCGGACGCATCGATGGGTTTCGGGCTGGGGCAGGCCATCATCCTGATGGGGGCCGGCGTGATTGCGGTGCCGCTGTTCCGGCGGCTGGGTCTCGGATCGGTGCTAGGCTACCTCGCCGCCGGCCTCTCCATCGGTCCCTTCGGGCTAGGGCTGATCAACGATCCGCAAGCACTGCTGCACATCGCCGAGCTAGGCGTGGTGATGTTCCTCTTCATCATCGGCCTCGAGATGCGGCCGCGCAAGCTGTGGAACCTGCGCAAGCAGATCTTCGGCCTTGGCGCGGCGCAGGTGCTGCTGTGCGGGGCGCTGCTGACCCTGCTCGGCATGGCGGCCGGCCTGCCTCCGGCCGTAGCGGCGGCAGGCGCGATGGGCTTCGTCCTCTCCTCCACCGCTGTCATCATGCAAATGCTGAACGAAGCTGGGGACGCGGGCACCGAGGAAGGCCAGAAGGCGATCTCGATCCTGCTGCTGGAAGACCTCGCCATCGTGCCGCTGCTCGCGCTCGTCGCCTTCTGGGCGGCGTTCCATGGCGCGGCGGGCGTGGAGGACGCGCCGCCCGTCTGGCAGAGCATCGGCCTGGCGCTGGCGGCGCTCGCGGCGTTGATCGCGGCGGGGCGCTGGCTGCTCGATCCGCTGTTCGGCCTGATCGCGCGGGCCGGCGCACGCGAAGTGCTCACCGCCGCGGCGTTGCTCATCGTGTTGGGATCAGCCGTGCTGCTGGATGCCGCCGGGCTTTCTATGGCGATGGGCGCTTTCCTCGCTGGCGTGCTGCTCTCCGAATCCAGCTATCGCCATGAGTTGGAGGCCGATGTCGAGCCGTTTCGCGGCATCCTGCTCGGCCTGTTCTTCATCAGCGTGGGCATGTCGCTCGATCTCTCGACGGTGCTCCGCGAGTGGCAGCTGGTGCTGGGCGGCGTCCTCGCCTTCATGGTCGTCAAGGCGATCGGCATCTATGCCGTCGCGCGGCTGATGGGCTCGGCCCACAGCGCCGCGAGCCACCGCGCAGCGCTGTTCGCGCAGGGCGGCGAGTTCGCGTTCGTGCTCTATGGCGCGGCGCTGGCGGTCGGCCTTTTCGATGCGCGGATCGCGGCGATCATGAGCGCGATCGTCATCCTCTCCATGGCGCTGACGCCACTGGTGCTCATCGTGCAGAACCGGATGCGCCGCAACGCGACGGTTTCGCTCGACGGCGTAGACAAGGCCAAGGACCTGACCGGCCGCATCCTGTGCATTGGCTTCGGCCGGTTTGCGCAGGTGGCAAGCCAAGCGCTGCTCGCGCGGCGCTTCGAGCTGTCGCTGATCGAAAATGATGTCGAGATGATCCAGGCGGCCGGCAATTTCGGCTTCAAAGTCTATTATGGCGATGGCACGCGGCTGGACGTGCTTCATGCCTCCGGCGCCGGGCGGGCCGAGGCAATCCTCGTCTGCGTCGACAAGCCGGATGTGGCCGACAAGATCGTCGAGCTGTGCCGGCACGAATTCCCGCTCGCCAAGCTCTATGTGCGCGCCTTCGACCGCGGCCATTCGCTGCGCCTGATCAAGGCGGGCGTCGACTATCAGATCCGCGAGACGTTCGAATCCGCGCTGGCCTTCAGCGAGGCGGTGCTGACCGACCTCGGTGTCGATGAGGACAACGCACGCGAGGCAATCGAGGACGTGCGCGAGCGCGATGCGCAGCGGGTGGAGCTGCAGTTGGTCGGGGGGATCACGGCGGGGCGCTCACTGATGCGCGGCAATATGGTGACGCCGGAGCCGGAGCCGTTCTTCCCGCCGCAGCGGGCTGAGGGCAGCTAGGGGGGGTGGGCGGGCCGGAGTATCATGCCCGCGTTCCATTTGTGTCGAGCGAAGTCGAGACACGCCAGAACTGCGCATGGTGTCTCGACTTCGCTCGACACGAACGGGGGTAGGGGTGGGAGTAAATCCCGCTCTTCCCTTTTCCGTTCACCCTGAGCGAAGTCGAAGGGCCCTGCTGAGCGGAAGCCAAGCGAACCTCGCTGCGCTCGGCTTCACCCTTCGACTTCGCTCAGGGCGAACGGTGAGAGGGTAGTCGGCGCGAGAACCGCTCGCCTCAGCCCTCACTGAGGGCAGCCACTAGGGCTTTCACCTTCTTCTGGCGCCATTGCGGGAGCGGAGCGATAAGCCAGTAGCCGGGGCCGTTGCGCGGTTCCCCAAGGGCGGCCACGCGGCCGGCGGCGATGTCCGCGGCCGCCAGCAGCGCGGGTACGCAGGCGCGGCCGAGGCCGTTGGCTGCGGCATCGATGGCGAGGCCGGCGTCGGCGACGCGGACGATGGCCTTGCCGTCATCGACCGGGCAGCCGGGCCAGGCGATGGGCGACTCCAGTCCGCCGCCATCGGGCGCGCCGACCGTGACGAAGCGCGGCTCGCCGAGGGCGACGCCCTCATGCTCGCCGGCACCGTCGGTCAGGCGCAAAGCGAGATCGAGATTGGCCTCGGTGAAATCGAGCGCATCGTCGGCAGCCACCAGCATGAACTGCACGCCTGGCTCCTGCGCCGCATAAGCGGCGAGGCGTGCGCTCAGCCATTTGGCGGTGAGATCGCGCGGGGCGGCGATGGTGAGATGCTGGCTGCTCTGCCCGGCCTGCATGGCACGGACCGATTCCTCGAGTTCCAGGAAGGCGCTGCGCAGTGCGGGCAGGCCAGCCTCCGCTTCGGGCGTCAGTTCCAGCCCGCGGGGCGTCCGGCGGAACAGCACGACGCCGAGCATATCTTCCAGCGCGCGGATTTGCTGGCCGACGGCGGCGGGTGTCACCGCCAGCTCATCCGCCGCGCGGGTGAAGGAGAGATGCCGCGCCGCCGCGTCGAATACGCGCAGGCCGTTCAGCGGCAGGTGGGTGCGCTTCATCCCGAGACCGCCGGCGCCTGAAGCGCGAAGCGGGGAATACGCACATCCAGCAGGCTGCCGCCGGCATCGAGCATCTGGTAGCTGCCTTCCATCCAGCCGGTCGGCGTCGAGAGCGGGCAGCCGGAGACATAATCATAGGCCGCGCCGGGATGGATCACCGGCTCCTCGCCGACGACGCCCTTGCCCTCGCGCTTGTAGAGCGCGCCGCGTCCGTCCGCGATGGTCCAGTGGCGCGTAAGCAACTGCACCGGGGCCTTGCGGCCATTCTCGATGCGGATGTGATAGGCCCAGAACCATTTGCCCATGTCCGGCTCCGATTGCTCGGAGAGGAAGTTGACGGACACGCGCACGGTCACGTCATGCGTGGTCTCGGCATAGGCGAAAAGGGCGTTCATCAAGGCATTCATGCTACGACCCGTCCTGTGTCCTGCCTGGCCCCGAGACCGACCCTACTCAAAGGCCGACAGCGGTCAATGCCTGATCCAGATCGGCGATGATGTCCTCCGGGTCTTCCAGCCCGACATTGATGCGCACCATGCCCTCGCCCACGCCGGCCTCGGCGCGGCCCTCCGGCCCCATATTATTATGGGTGGTGGAGGCGGGATGGCACAGCAGGGTGCGGGAATCGCCGATGTTGTTGGAGATGTCGCACAACTCCATCGCATTGAGCAGGGCCATGGCCTGCCCACGATCGGCAAGATTGAACGAGAAGATCGGCCCGGCGGCGCTCATCTGCTTCATCGCGAGATTGTGCTGCGGGTGGCTGGGCAGACCGGGATACAGCACATCGACGCCGCGCTGCTCCATGAAGCGCGCGACCTTGAGCGCATTCTCGGACTGGCGATGCGCACGCAGGTCCAGCGTCTCCAGACCCTTGAGCACAACCCAGGCGTTGAAGGGCGAGCAGATCGGCCCGGTGTTGCGCTGGAAAGGCGAGAGCACGCCGTTGATCCACGCATCCGTGCCGCAAATGGCGCCGGCGAGCACCCGGCCCTGCCCGTCCATCAGCTTGGTGGCGCTGTAGGCGACGACATCGGCCCCGAAATCGAGCGGGCGCTGGAGGACGGGCGTCGCGAAGGCATTGTCCACCACCGTGGTGATGCCATGCGCACGGGCAAGGCCGCAGACATGCTCAAGATCGACAATGTCCATCGTGGGATTGGCCGGCGTCTCGAAGAAGAACACCTTGGTATTAGGCTGGATCGCCTTTTCCCACGCATCATTGTCCCGCGCGTCGACCACGCTGTGGGTGATGCCGAAGCGGTTGAGGACATTGGAGAGAATCCAGCGGCACGAACCAAAGGCAGCGCGCCCGGCAACGACATGATCGCCCGCGCTCAGCATGCAGAGCAGCGCACTGGTCATCGCCGCCATGCCGCTCGCCTGCACCTTGCACGCTTCCGCGCCTTCCATCAGCGCGATGCGCTCTTCCAGCATCTGCACCGTCGGGTTCTGGAAGCGGGAATATTGCATCCCCGTCGCTTCCCCGGCGAAGCGGGCGGCGACTTCCTCCGCGCTGTCATAGGTATAGCCCGAGGTGAGGAAGAGCGCCTCGCTCGTCTCCCCCTGCTCGGAGCGCCAGGTGCCGCCGCGCACGGCCTGTGTTGCGGGCCGCCAGCGGCTGGTGCGGGAACGATCCTGTCCGGTTTGTCTCTTCATGACGTTGCCTTCTAGACCCTGTCAGGGGTCGGTCAATCCAATGGCGTCAGAGCGCCGCGAGCACGGCATCGCCCATGGCAGACGTGCTCATCGTGCCACCAAGGTCGGCGGTGCGGGCACCACCGGCCAGCGCCTTGGCCACAGCGGCCTCGATGCGATCGGCCGCCTGTGCCTGATCGAGCGAGAAGCGCAGCATCATCGCGGCGGAGAGGATCGTCGCCAGCGGATTGGCCTTGCCCTGCCCGGCAATATCCGGCGCGGAGCCGTGGATCGGCTCATACAGCCCCTTGCCGTTGGCATCGAGCGAGGCCGAGGCCAGCATGCCGATAGAGCCGACACACATGCTCGCCTGATCGGAGAGAATGTCGCCGAACAGATTGCCGGTCACGATCACATCGAACTGCCCCGGATTGCGCACGAGCTGCATGGCGGCATTGTCGACATACATGTGGGACAGCTCGACATCGGGATATTCGGCGGCAACCTCGATCACCACGTCGCGCCACAGCTGGCTGGTTTCCAGCACATTAGCCTTGTCCACCGAGCAAAGCTTGCCCCTGCGCGCCTGCGCGGCGCGGAAGGCGCTGTGGGCGATGCGGCGCACCTCGGCCTCGTTGTAGGACATGATGTCATAGCCTTCGCGCAGGCCGTCGGCAGTCTTGCGGATGCCCTTCTCGCCGAAATAGACGTCACCATTGAGTTCGCGGACGATCAGCAGGTCGATCTTCTCGGCGACTTCCTTGCGCAGCGTGGAGGCATCGGCCAGCTCGGCGAACATCTTTGCGGGGCGCAAGTTGGAGAAGAGCGTCAGCTCCTTGCGCAGGCCGAGAATGGCCTGCTCTGGCCGCAAGGCGCGCTCAAGCGAATCGCAATCGGGATCGCCCACCGCGCCGAACAGGATCGCGTTGGCGCGCTTTGCCAGATCGAGCGTAGCGGGCGGCAGCGGATGACCCTGCGCCTTGTAGGCCGCGCCGCCGACCGGCGCTTCCTCATAGGTCAGGCCGGGGATCGCCAGCGCATCGAGCACACGCTTGGCCTGCGCGGTGACTTCCGGGCCGATGCCGTCTCCGGGCAGGATCGCAACGAGCATGGGTTTCCCTTTCTCAATCTGAAGACGGGCGGTGGCTGCGAGACAGGCGCGCCGGCCCTGAGGATGTGGGCTGAGCCATTGCCTCAAGCAGGCCGGGTCACGCAACCGCTCTTTTGAGCCGTTCGATCAGCCGCTCGCGCGCGGCCAGCACGTCAGACCGGCGTGGATCGAACAGCGACTGGGCGAGGAAATGGCCGGTCAGGTCAAATCCGGCGAGAATATCCGGCCAGCCGGCTTCGCCGCCCTCGGTGAGGAAGCCGGGCAAGGGCAGCAACCGGTCGCGGTGTGTACCGGCCGCCGCTGCCGTCACCGCGCGCCCGGTGCGCGGGCTGACATAGGCCAACCCCTCGCGCGCGCCGGTGACGGCGCATTCCGCCAGATCGAGTCCGAAGCCCAGCTCGGCGAGCAGCAACAGTTCGTAGCGCACCAGCGCCACGGCCCAGCCACGCGCGGCGGGCGCGGCTTCCACCGCGTCGAGCACCGCGCCCAGCGCGGCGAAGAGCGCCGGATAGGGATGGCCTTCCGGCAGCGTAATCGCCGTGAAGGCGCAAGCCCAGTCTATGGCGGCGGCGGGCAGCGGCTCGGCGAGCAGCGGCCCCCGGCTATGCTCCAGCTCGGCCGAGAGGCTGGCGAGCTGATCGGCCGTGCGAGCGCGGAAGGTGCCCCGCACGATATTGCCGGGCAGCAGCACCGGGCGCATCCGGCTCGAGCGGCCGCCCTGCACATAGCCCGCGACCAGCCCCGCATCCGCCGTGAGCGCCCGCACGATCGCGCCATGCTCGCCATGCGCCCGAACGGCGCAGACGATGGCAGTGGCGGCGAGCGTGGACATGGGCGCTTATCTACCGGCTCGCCACCGGTTTAGCGATGCCGATCAGGCTGCAGCGATGATCGGCCCGAATTTGGCGGCGGTGAGGCTCGCCCCGCCGACCAGCGCGCCGTCGACATTGTCGGTGTGGAGGATATCCGCGGCGTTCTCGCCGCTCACCGAGCCGCCATAGAGGATGCGCATGGCATTGCCGGCATCCGCACCCAGCGCCTTGACGAGCGCGGCCCGCAGGGCGGCGTGCATGGCGGCGATCTGCGGCGGGGTGGCGACCTTGCCGGTGCCGATCGCCCAGACCGGTTCATAGGCGATGGTCAGCCATTGCGGATCGGCGCCCTCGGGCAGCGAGGCGACAAGCTGATCGGCCACGAAGGCGTGCGCCACATCGTCGCCCTGCTCGCGCGTATCGAGCGTCTCACCCACGCACAGCACCACCGAGAGACCGCCCTTGTGCGCGGCGAGCGCCTTGGCGGCGACATCGGCATTGCTCTCCTGCTGATATTGCCGCCGCTCGCTATGCCCGACCAGCGTGCCGCGCGCGCCGGCTTCGGCCAGCATGGCGGCCGAGAGATTGCCGGTATAGGCCCCGGCCTCCGCCTGATGGCAATCCTGCGCGCCGATGAGCACGGCGCCGCCAAGCGGCGCGGCGGCCGCGATGAGGGTGGCCGGGAGATAGAGCGCCACATCGATATCGTTGCGGGCGGCGGCAAGCTCGGCAATGGCGGATACCTCGCCAAGCTGCCCCTTGAGGCCGTTCATCTTCCAGTTGCCGGCGACGAATTTGCGGCGGACGGTCATAGCTTCACTCTCCTGCACAGGTGATCAATGATCTGGCGGCCCGGATGAACGGGCAGGACGGCTTTGTCCAGCCGGCACCGCATGGCTGCGGAAGCCCCATGGACAGCCGAGCGCGCAAAGGCTTGATGCCGTCGGACGCCCGCCCTAAAGCAGCCCCCAGCCTTTCGCCGCCTTTCTGGACAAAGACCCCATGCAGATTTTCCGTCGTCTTCTCGGTTCGAAATTTGGCGGCCTGTTCGCAATCGGATTTCTCGCGATCATCGCCTTTGCCTTCATCGCCGGCGATCTCACTGGCAACAACGTCAGTTTCGGCGGGAGTTCCAAGACGGAAGTCGCCAAGATCGGCGACCGCCCGTTGACCGTCGCCGAGTTGCAGAGCCGCACGCAGATGGTGTTCGAGCGGCAGCGGCAGGAAAATCCCGCGCTGACCATCGACCAGTTCCTGGCACAGGGCGGCCTCAAGCGCGTGGCCGACGAGCTGATCTCCTCGCGCGCGCTGATTGCCTATGGCGAGAAGCACGGGATGCGGGTGAGCAAGGCGCTCATCGATGCGGAGATCGCCCGCAATTCCGCCTTCACGGACGCGACCGGCAATTTCAGCGAGACGGTATTCCGCCAGATGCTCGCCCAGCAGCGCGTCTCCGAGCAGGATCTGCGGGACGATATTGCCGCGCAGATCATCCAGCAGCAGCTGCTCCAGCCGGTGGGCGTGGGCACCAAGGCGCCGGCCAGCATGGTGCCGCCTTATGCCGCGATGCTGATCGAGGAACGCGCCGGCGAGATGTTCGCGATTTCCGCCGCCAGGTTCGCGCCGCAGACCGCGCCGACCGAGGCGCAACTGCAGGATTATTACAAGCAGCATGGCAGCCAGTTCGCGATTCCCGAGCAGCGCCAGCTGCGCTACGCGCTCGTCAATCTCGCCCGGTTCGAGCCCCAGGCGACGCCGACCGACGCGGAAATCGCCGATCTCTACAAGAGCCGCCAGAGCCAGTTCGCCGGCCGCAAGACGCGCGATTTCAGCCAGCTGATCCTCGCGACGGAAGCGCTCGCCAAGGACGCCGCCGCCAAGGCGAAGGCCGGCCAGTCGCTGCAGGATGTCGCCAAGAGCCTCGGCCTCGCCGCCTCACGCGTCGATGGCGTGGACGAGAAGCAGCTTGCCACGCAGATGAATGCGGAGATCGCCAAGGCCGGCTTCGCCGCCGCGCAGGGGGCCATCGTCGGTCCGGTCCGCTCGCCCGCGGGCTGGGCAGTGCTGCGCGTGGAAGCCCAGCGTGACGTGCCCGGCAAGACGCTGGCCGAAGCGCGCGAGGAACTGTCCGCCGAAGTGCGCCAGATCAAGGAGCGCCAGCTCTTCAGCGAATTCCTGAACGATATGGATGGCCGCCTGGGCGCCGGCGCGACGCTGACCGACATCGCCAAGGAGCACAACCTCACCATCGTCGAGACGCCGCTGATCGTGCGCAACGGCCAGTCGCTGCGCGACCCGGCGTTCAAGCCCGACGCGACGCTGCAGGCGCTGCTCGAAGGCGGCTTCGCGGCGCGGCAGGATGACGATGCGCAGATCGTGCCGGTAAAGCCCGACGAGGAAGCCGCGCTGCTGACCGTGGCCGAAGTGGTGCCCGCCGGCCCGCCGCCCTTCGCGCAGGTAAAGCCCGCTGTGGAAGCCGCCTGGAAGCTGGCGCAGGGCGTTGGCAAGGCGCGCGAAATCGCCACGCAGCTTGCGGCGCAGTTGGGCAAGGGCGCCGAACCGGGGCCGCTGCTCGCCAAGCTCGGCATCGCCGACGCGCCGCGCCAGCCGCTCTCTGCGCGCCGCGCCGACATCAACCAGCAGGGCGGTCAGATCCCGCCGCCGCTGAAGGCGCTGTTCAGCATCCGTCAGGGCGGTACGCAGATGGTACCGCTGGAGAATAATCAGGGCTTCATCGTCGTGCGCCTGGACAAGATCACGCAGAATGATCCCACACAGGTGCCCCAGCTGATGCAATCCACTGCGGCCGGCCTCAGCAATGTGCTGGGCGGGGAATATGCGCAGCAGTTCGTCACAGCGATCCAGCAGGAGCTGGGCGTCAAGCGCAGCGAGGCGGCCATGGCGGCTGTGGAGCAGGAACTGCGCCGCGCCTATGGCGGCAGCGCGGAATAAGGCGGACCCGTTGACCATCGCGCAGGACAGCATCGACGCCGCACGCGCGGCCCTCTCCGCCGGGCGCTCCGCGCTCGTGTGGGCACGGCTGATCGCCGATACCGAAACGCCGGTCTCCGCCGCGCTCAAGCTGATCGAGCCGGAACGGGGCGACTTCATTCTCGAATCGGTGGAGGGTGGCGCTGTACGCGGGCGCTACAGCCTGATCGGCATCGCGCCGGACCTCGTGTTTCGCGCCACTGGGCGCAGCGCCGAGATCAACCGCGACTGGCGGACCGACCGGACCGCCTTCACGCCGCTGGAGAGCGATCCGCTCGCCGCGCTGCGCGATCTGGTGGCGGAATGCCGGGCAGACGTCGACCCGGCGCTGCCGGCTGCGCTCGCCTGCCTTGTCGGCTATTTCGCTTATGAGACGTTCGGCCTGGTCGAGAAGCTGCCGCGTCCCGCCGACAATGGCCTCGGCACGCCAGACATGCTGTTTGTGCGCCCGACGGTGGTACTGGTGTTCGATCGGCTGGCCGATGCGCTCTACATCGTCGCGCCGACCTGGGCCGACCGGCTCGGCACCGGCGAGGCCCCCATCGACGCGCTGATCGATACGGCTGTAGGGCGCATCGAGGATGTCGCGGCGCAGCTCGCCCGGCCGCTCGCCGCGCAGACCAGTCAGGCCCCCGCCATCGATCTGGACGCGATCACGCCGACGCCGGTGATGGCGCCGGGCGCCTATGCGGAGATGGTGAGCAAGGCCAAGGACTATATCGTCGCGGGCGACATCTTTCAGGTCGTGCTGGCACAGCGCTTCACCACCCCCTTCCCGCTTCCGCCGATCGACCTCTACCGGGCGCTGCGGCGGATTAATCCCTCGCCCTTCCTCTATCATCTCGATCTGCCCGGCTTCGCGCTCACCGGCTCCAGCCCGGAGATTCTGGTCCGTGTGCGCGATGGGGAAGTGACGATCCGGCCGATTGCGGGCACCCGCCCGCGTGGCAAGACGGCCAGCGAGGATGCTGAGAATCGCGATTCGCTGCTCGCCGATCCCAAGGAGCGCGCCGAGCATCTGATGCTGCTCGACCTGGGGCGCAACGATGTCGGCCGCGTCGCCAGCGCCGGCTCGGTGAAGGTGACGGACAGCTACACCATCGAATTCTACAGCCATGTGATGCACATCGTCTCCAATGTCGTCGGCAAGCTCGACCCGAAGCACGATCCGCTCGATGCGCTATTCGCGGGCTTCCCCGCCGGCACGGTATCCGGCGCGCCCAAGGTCCGCGCCTGCGAGATCATCGCCGAGCTGGAGCCGGAAACGCGCGGGCCTTATGCGGGCGGCGTCGGCTATTTCTCGCCGGATGGAAACATGGATAGTTGCATCGTTCTGCGCACCGCGCTGGTGAAGGACGGCGTGCTGCACGCGCAGGCCGGCGCGGGCATCGTCGCGGACTCCGAGCCGGCCTATGAACAGCGCGAATGCGAGCACAAGGCCGGCGCGCTGTTTGCGGCCGCGCGGGAGGCCGTGAAGGTCGCGCAGGACGGCCGCTTCGGGCAGTAATAGCCTGTTCTCAGCAGTGTCGTGCTCCTGCGAAGGCAGGAGCCCAGGGCGGGTAGGGTCGTCCGTTGCGCCCTGGGTCCCTGCCTTCGCAGGGACACGAAGGTTCTCAAATACCCCGATCAGCCCTCTGACCGCGCGACAAACGCCCCCTTGGCACGATCCTTCACCACCTGATCCGCACGGAACACCGTGCCATTCATGGTGATATAGACGCCCGGCGGGGCGATCTGCGCCGTCGCGAAGGCCATGCCGAGATTGAAGGTGGCGTCGCTCTCGGAAAAGCGCGCCGGGGCCAGCGCGCCCACCAGCACGATGGTCTTGCCGGCAATGCCCGCCAGCGCGGCGGCCGTGTCCGTCATCGTATCCGTGCCGTGGGTGATAACGATGCGCTCGGCGGGCGAGGCCGCAACCCGTGCCGCGATCAGCGCGCGATCATCGGCGGTCAGCTCCAGACTGTCCTTGCGGCCCACTTCCTCGATCTCGACCGGCAGCTTCACCCGCGCGATCTCCAGCAGGCGCGCGAGGATCGACTCGCCGATCTGATATTCGCTCAGCGCATCGAAATAGAGCTTGTCGATGGTGCCGCCGGTGGTGAGCACATGGATGCGCGGGTCTTGCTGGGTCATGCCCGCGCTTATAACCGGTCGGTGCGGCCTTGTCCCGCTTGCGCGGTGGAGCGCCGGCCCGTAGAAGCCGGCCATGATCCTCGTCATCGACAATTATGACAGCTTCACCTGGAATCTCGTCCATTATCTGATGGAGCTGGGCGCCCAGGTCGAGGTGGTGCGCAACGATGCCATGTCGGCCGGACAGGCGATGTCCTCCGGTGCGGAAGCCTTTCTGCTTTCGCCCGGGCCCTGCACGCC
The DNA here is from genome assembly GCF_025961775.1 of Sphingobium sp. B12D2B. Lineage (NCBI taxonomy): Bacteria > Pseudomonadati > Pseudomonadota > Alphaproteobacteria > Sphingomonadales > Sphingobiaceae > Sphingobium > Sphingobium sp. B12D2B. The sequence continues at coordinate 884,385 of NZ_JAOQOH010000001.1, read as the reverse complement.
CAATGAAGCCGGGATCAGCCTCGATCTCGTCGCGGCCTGCGCCGATGCCGGCAAGCCCTTGCTCGGCGTGTGCCTGGGCCATCAGACGATCGGCCAGCATTTCGGCGGCAAGGTGGTGCGTGGCGGCCTGATGCACGGCAAGACATCACCGGTCACCCATGACGGCACCGGGCTATTCGATGGCCTGCCCTCGCCCTTCACCGCCACGCGCTATCACTCGCTGATCGTCGAGGACATTCCCGATTGCCTGCTGGTCAATGCCACCAGTGAAGATGGATCGGTGATGGCATTCCGCCACGCGAGCCTGCCCATCCACAGCGTGCAGTTCCACCCGGAGAGCATCGCGACCGAGCACGGCCACGCGATGCTGGCCAATTTCATGCGCCTCGCCGGAATGCCGGTGACGGCCCGCGCAACGGCCTGACCCGAAACCGTTCGTCCCGTTTGAGGGAACGCCCATTTATCTCCCACGTTGGTCGGCCATCATGCGAATGCGCCGCAACAGTGGAGAACATAGGTGAAAATCGACCCTGCGGCCGCGCTCGCCTTGGCCCTTCTACTAGCGGCCTGCAGCGGTCGCGATGATGCGGCCAATCAGCATCCCGATGAGCCTGCCGTCCAGCTGATCGCCCACCCCGGCTCTCAGGCCGCCAAGGGCAAGGCAGCACTGAATCTGACCGAACGCGAACTGCTCGATGCCGAACTGGTTGATACCGACGGCACGGAGCTGGGGGACGTGATCGCCCTGAAGCGCGGCCCGGGCGGCGCTGTCGAGGGACTGGTGATCGCTGTCGAAGGGAGCGGGCCCGAGCAGCATGTCTATCTCCCCCTCGATGGTCTTGCGCCCCTGCGCGAGGGCGATGACTGGACGATCGTCACCAGCCTCACCCCTGCGCAGATCGCCGCGCTGCCCAAGGCCGATCCTCACCCACCGACCGGCCAGCCCGCAGCTGCCACCGCCGGTTCGGCGCCGTCTCACCAAGCAGCCAACGTCCGTTAAGGGCAAGCGTCGGCCAGGTCTGGCGCCCGCGACAATCCACCTAATATTAACGCCGGGCTGATAGAACGCCCCTGTCCGATCCCGGTGCGGCTGCCATGGTTGCCGCTTGTTCACGCTCCAGCGGCGAGTTAATAGGTGCCACAAAGTACGACGAGCCGATCCATGTTGCTCGACAAGATGAGGGGGATGTTCAGGCAGCCAATGGCCGGGCATATACTGGCCGCAATCTTCCCGCCGCACATGTAATGATTTGTAGGCATCTTGCCTCGCCCACTGCTTTCTAGGATGACAGGCTCGATCGGGGGATCGCCGGGCCTTCAACCGAGAACCGATTTTTACCACTTCACGCTTGTTCTGGAGACTATGGATGTCACTGCTGAGGAACGTCTCGCTCGTTGCGCTCGCTTCCCTTTCCCTCACGATCGCCGGCTGCGAGAAAAAAGCCGAAGGTCAGGTCGTGGCCGTGGTCAATGGTGAGGAAATCACCCTGACCGAACTGAACGCCGAGATCGCCGATCTCAACGTCCCTGCCAGCGCCGACAAGGACATGGTGCGCAGCCGCGTGCTGCAGCGCATGGTCGACCGCCGGCTGCTGGTGCAGGCCGCCAAGGAAGCCGGGCTGGACCGCGACCCGGAATATCTGACGCAGGAGCGCCGGATGCGCGAGCAGCTGCTTGTCAATCTGTACGGCCGCAAGACGATGGACACGGTGAAGGTCCCGGACAACGCTGCCATCGACAAATATATTAGCGAGCGCCCGAACGCCTTCGCGCAGCGCAAGCGCTTCGCCCTTGAGCAGCTGCAGATGGACCCGCCCTCCAAGCCGGACGGCCTCAAGGAGCTGGAAACCGCCAAGACGCTCGATGAGGTCGCATCCCGCCTGACAGCCATGGGCATCGCCTTCGAGCGTGGCCGGGGCTCGCTCGACACCGCCGTGATCGATCCGCAGATGCTCGCCCGCATCGAGGCGCTGCCCCCGGGCGAGCCGTTCATCGTGCCGGCCAATGGCAAGCTGGTCGTGAGCGTGATCACCGGCAGCGAAGCGACCCCGGTCCCGCAGGAGCAGGCCCGCCAGATTGCCGCGCAGGCCATGCGCAACGAGGAGCTGAACAAGATCGGCGAATCGCGCCTGAAGGAAGCCAAGGCCAAGGCCAAGATCGAGTATCAGCCGGGCTATGCACCCAAGGACGATGCCAAGGCCGCCGGCGCCCTGCCCGCAGCCGGCAACGCCGCGGCGCCCGCCGCCAAGTAACGGCGAGGCGTTTTCCGCACGATATGAGGGGAGGAGGCACCAGCCTCCTCTCCACCCCCTCGAAGCGTCGACGCGCCAGTCGCCAGACGCGGGAATGAAGGCATGATGACCCTCGACTCTCTGGCTTGGCTCATCATTGCCATACCCGTGCTCCTGCTGGCCGTGCTGGCCGTGGAGCTGGCCCTGGGCCTGATCGCCGGCCGCCCGGCAAGGCCGCGCACTGCCGCCCCCCACAGCGCCATCATCCTCATGCCCGCCCATAATGAGGCCGCCGGCATTGCCCGTACCATCGCGCTGCTCCAGCCGGCGCTGGATGTGCATATCCACCTCATCGTCATTGCCGACAATTGCACGGACGACACCGCCGCCGCCGCGCGCGCGGCTGGGGCACAGGTTATCGAGCGCAATGACCCGAGCCAGCGCGGCAAGGGCCATGCGCTGGCCTTCGGGCGGGACTGGATCAAGGCCGCGACCGACGCCCCGCCGCCGGATTGTATTGTCGTGCTGGACGCCGACTGCGAAATCGACGGAGCGTCTCTGCGCGCGCTGATCGACGAGACCTGCGTCCTCCAGCGCCCGGTGCAGAGCTGCTACCTGCTCCGCTCGGCCGCCGATGACGGGGCGATGACGCAGATTTCCAACTTTGCGATGCTCATCAAGAATCGCGTTCGCCAGCGCGGCGCCTCTGTTCTGGGATCGCCCGCCATTCTCGGCGGCACCGGCATGGCCTTTCCCTGGGCGCTGATCGAATCGGCGCCGCTCGCGACGAGCCACCTGGTCGAAGACCTTGTGCTCGGCCTCCATTTCGCGCGATCGGGCGCAGCGCCCCGCTATCTGGAGGCCGCGACGACCTGGAGCGACCCTGCGAGCCAGAGCGACACGCTCACACAGCGGGCGCGCTGGGAGCATGGCTATATCCAGACCGCCCTGCAGCAAGGCGCACCGGTCATGCTTGAGGGTATCGCCAAGGCCAAGCCGAGCCTCGCCTGGTTTGGCCTGAGCCTGCTCGTACCGCCGCTGGCCCTGTTGATGAGCCTGAGCCTGATGGCGCTTGTGGTGAGCGCCGGGCTCGCGCTGCTGGGCGCCACCACTGCCGCGCCTGCTACGCTGGCGGGTCTGTTGACGCTGGTCGCGCTGCTACTGGCCCTCGCCTGGATGCGCGACGGGCGCGACACGGTCTCGGCGGCAACGCTGGCGCGCATCCCGCTCTACATTCTGTGGAAAGTCCCCGTCTATCTGCGGCTGGTCAAGAAGCGCGAGACCGAATGGGTGCGCACGCGCCGCAAAGGCGAGTGATGAAGCGGGGCGCTAAACCGGTGCCCTGAACCGCTCAATAGCCTCGCATTGATGATCTTTCAACTTGCATTGGCCGCCGCAAAGCGCGCTATGATGGCGCAACGCCAGCGGGTGAAGGAGAGGTCATGACGGGGACGAGCGAAGCGACGAGCGCGCGCGGCTGGGGCGGGTTCCTGCTGATCCTCATCGCGCTGATGGTCGAAGGTTTCGACTTGCAGGCCGCAAACTTCGCTGCGCCTTCCATCCTGGAGGACTTTGGCGTCAGCCGCGCCGAGATCGGACCGCTGCTCTCCGCCAGCCTGTTCGGCGTGCTGATCGGCGCCGTGTTCATCGGTCCGCAGGGCGACCGGCTGGGCCGCCGGACGATCCTGATCAGTTGCTGCATTGGCTATGGCATCATGTCGCTGGTGGGCGCGCTGGCGACGAACCTCACGCAACTCATCGTGCTGCGCTTCCTCATTGGCATCGGCCTTGGCGCCGTGCTGCCCAATGCGTTGGCGCTGGCCGGCGAACTGGCGCCGCGCAAATATCTCGCGCGGGCGACGGCGCTGGTCGGCATCGGCATCACCTTTGGCGGGGTTCTCGCCGGGATCGCCGCCGCCAAGCTGCTTGCGCCTTATGGCTGGCAGAGCTTGTTCATCCTCGGCGGTCTCCTGCCCATCGCGATTGCGGCGCTGCTGTGGATCGGCCTGCCGGAAAGCCCGGTCCTCAACCGCGCACAGACCCATGCGCCGGGCGAGCGCGGCCTTTCGGCCATCCTTTCCCCCGCCCAGCGCGCCCGCACGATCGCGATCTGGATCATCTTCGCGCTGGTGCTGATGGTCGTCTATCTGGTGAGCGGCTGGGTGCCCCTGCTGGTCAAGGATCAGGGCTATTCGACGACCACCGCCTCGTGGATCGCCACCGGCACCCATGCCGGCGGCGTGGTCGGCGGTGTGGTCGCCAGCCTGTTGCTGGTGCGCCGCAACTGGTCGGTCGTGGCGCTGTTCGCAGGGCTTGGCGCGCTTACCTTGGCGATCATCACCGTGCATGATTGGGGCATTGTCGGCCTCACCGTGTTGCTCGTGCTGGTTGGCCTGTTCAGCACCGGCACGCAGAATGGCCTCAATGGCTCGTGCGGCGCCACCTATCCCTCGACCATGCGCGCCTCCGGCCTTGGCTGGGCGCTCGGCATGGGGCGCGTTGGCTCGATCGCCGGGCCGCTGGTCGGCTCGCTTGCGGTGCTGCTCGGCCTTTCGGCGCCGCGCACCTTCTTCATCCTGCCGGTGATTCCGCTGGTGATCGCGGCCGCGCTGGCGCTCTGGCTCGCCCGCCGGATCGGCCCCGCCGCGCCCGAGACCAGCGCTCAGGACAGCCCGGCTCCCCTTTCCGCCCCCATCATGGAGACTGCCCGATGACGAAGATGCGCAAGATCGCCACCGAAGAAGCCTGGTCGATCCCCGAGGTCGCCCATGCCCTGCGGGATGTGACGCGCGGGCCATCGCAAAGCCTCGACAAGCTGCTCGTCGGCGGCATCTACGATCCGCCCGAAAACGCGACCGGCTATGCCGCGATGAACTTTCTCGATGGCCTGCTCGATATCGAGGAAAAGCGCCTGCCGGAAATGGACGCGCTGGGCGTGGACATGCACCTGCTCTCGCTCACCGCGCCGGGCGTGCAGATGTTCGATGCCGACACCGCGACCGATCTGGCCGCGCTCGCCAATGATCGGCTGGCCGAGATCTGCCGCAAGCGCCCGGACCGTTTCGCCGGCCTCGCCAGCTTCGCCCCCCACAGCCCCAAGCGCGCGGCAAAGGAAATGGAACGGGCGATCAATGATCTGAAGCTCAACGGCTTCATCCTCAACAGCCACACCCATGGCGAATATCTGGACGATCCCAAATATTGGCCCTGCCTCGAAGCCGCCGAAGCGCTCGATGCCTGCATCTATATCCACCCGCGTGCCGCCTCGGATACCCTGAAAGGCCCGCTGCAGGATTACGGCATGGACAGCGCTATGTGGGGCTATGGCGTGGAGGTCGGCACGCATGTCGTGCGGATGATGGCCAGCGGCGTGTTCGATGCCTTCCCCAAGCTCAAGATCTGCATCGGCCATATGGGCGAGGCGATTCCCTTCTGGATCTGGCGCATCAACTTCATGAACAGCCGCGCCCAGAAGATCAGCCGTGCGCCGAAGACGAAACTGAGCATCGCGGAATATTTCCAGCGCAACTTTGTGGTGACGACCAGCGGCGTCGAGGACCCGCTGGCGCTGCGCTACACCATCGACAAGCTCGGCATCGATAATGTGCTCTGGGCAATTGATTACCCCTATCAACCGCAGCAGCCGGCAGTGGATTTCATGGATGCGGCGCCGGTGACGGAGGCGGAGCGCCACGCGCTGTACCACGGCAATGCCGAGCGCATCTTCCACATCGCGCCGCTCACCGACTGACGGCGCTCATTGAGCGCAGGAAAAAGGGCCGGGCGTCATCGACGTCTGGCCCTTTTTTGCATCTTTCAATCCGATCAGAAGTCGACCGAGAGCGACGCTTTGTAGGTGCGCGGCGCGCCCTGCAGGAGTTGGGGGCTGAACGCATCGAAGGCGGAAGCCCAGTACCGCTCATTGGCGACATTATCGACGTTGAAGCGGAAGGTGACCGGCCGCGAACCCAACACCGCGACATAGCGCGCGCCAAGATCGACGCGCGTCCATTCTGGCAGGCGCAGGGTGTTGGCATTGTCGGCCATCTGCTTGCCGGTGTGGACAACGCGCCCGGTGAGCGTGAGGCCGGGGACAAATGCGGTGTCCCACTCGAGTCCGGCATTGACGAGATAGTCCGGAATGCCCGGCACGCTGTTGCTTTCATTGACGCCATTCAGCGTCTCGCGGAACTTGGCTTCATTCACCGAGGCACCGGCAATGAGGTACAGGTCCTTCGTCAGTTCGCCATCCAGCGAGACCTCAATGCCCCGATTTCGCTGCTTGCCATAGGCGCCGTAGCGCAGCAGCCCCGACCCTTCCGGATCGGGAATCGCATAAGCGCTGGGCTTATCGGTCTGGTAAAAGGCAAGTGAAGCCGCGATGCCGCCGATGTTGAGCTTGCCGCCAAACTCATATTGGGTGGACTTGAACGGCGCCAGCACCTCGCCACGATTGATGACGGTCGCCTCGTTCGGCGCGGTGGCGCCGCGCTGCAGGCCCTCGATGCGGTTCGCGAAGAGCGACAGGCCCTCCACCGGCTTGATGACGAGACCAGCGACCGGGGTCAGCTCGCTTTCGTCATAGGTGGAGGTGAGAGCGCCGCCGAACGCAGAATAGCTCCTGCTCTTGATCGCCTGAATGCGAACGCCGCCGGTGAGCAAAACGCGGTCATCCAAGAAACCAAGCGTGTTGGATGCGAACACGCTCGCCAAACGACTGCGCTCGATCGGGAAGGGATCGTCAAGATTGCCGCCAACCGGGAAAGAAAGCGTCGAGGACCGGGGAAGCACGACCGGATTGTAGATATTCGTTGTGCCACTCGACGTATAAAACGCATAGGCGTTACGATTGGTGAGCCAGTTCACCGAGCCGCCGATATTGGCTTGACTGCTCACGACATCATTGCCGAACTTGGCGCGCAGGCCGGCCTGAACGCTCTCATTGTTATCGGTGCGGGGGATGTACGAACTCGAATAATCGGCAGCGCCGGTGACGGCGTCCGCCAAGACGATGCTGCCGTAGATGCCATGCTCGCTGCTGTCGCGCGCGCCGGCCGAGGCATAAAACAGCACGTCGTCGGCGAGGTCATATTCCAACTTGGCGATGCCGAAAATGTCGCGCGCCGTGGTGTAGGTCCATGGCTGGGCATAATTGGTGTCGGGCGCGGGTACGGCCGGAATGGCGCCAGCGAAACGCAGCTTGGGCCGCAGGCCGCGCACATGCATCCGCTGATAGGCCACATCCAGCGACATGCGCAGCGGCCCGGAACTATAGTCGAACGCGCCGCCGACCAGATAGGTGCTGCGGAACTCGTCGTCGATAGCGACATCGCCGCGACGGGCCACGGCATTCAGCCGCACGCCGAACGCACCGTCGCCAAAGCGCTGGCCAACATCGAGGCTGCCGCCAAAATGCTCGCTGGAGGTATAATTCAGCGTCGCGCGCTTCAGGCCGTCCGCCGTCGCCCGCTTAGGGACGAGGTTGACGCTGCCGCCCAAGCCACCACCACCGGGCGCCGCGCCGTTGAGGAAGGCGCTCGCCCCGTTCAGCACCTGCACTGACTCGTAAAGCTCCGGCGCGACGAGCTGGCGGGGGACGATGCCGTACAGGCCATCAAAGCCGACATCGTCGCTGGCCAGCGTGAAGCCGCGAATGACGAACACTTCCTGGGCGTTGCCAAAGCCGTAGGTCGTGCGGACCGAGGGATCGTTCTCCAAGACCTGTCCCAGCGTCTGCGGCTGCTGGTTGAGGATGAGCGCCGCGTTATAACTCTTCACGCTGAACGGCACATTCTCGGCCGGCTGATTACCGAGCACGCCGACGCTCCCCTCACGGCTGACCTGCGTGCGATTCTCGCGCTGCGCCGTGACGATGATCTCGCTGGCCTCCTGCGCCGCGGCAGGCATGGCCACCGCGGCGACCGAGGCAATCAGCGCGGCTTTCAGAATTTGGCTGGAACGATGGAAATTCATGCTTTTTCCCTTTGAAACGCGCTTGCATGCGCGGCTTGTTCTCATGATCGGCGATATCGGAAAGCCCAGAGTGTGGCAGCGAGCGGCGCGGCCAGCGCGATCCAGGACAAAGCGTCGGCCCAGCCATCGCCGGTCAGCGCGCTGACTAGGCCGACGATGCTGAGCAGGGCGAGGGCGAGCGGCATCGCGAAGATGCGGCCGAGCGGCGCGCGGCGGCTCATTCGGCTGGCGCCACAAGGCCGCCACTCTCGACCTCCCGCACGCGGGCGGCGAGCGGGGCGCGGCGCTTGCCGAGCCAGAGATACAGGCCAGAGCCGAGCACGACGATGGTGAACAGCGTCAACGCCGCCCACAGCAGCTTGAGCGGTAGCCCGCCATAATCGCCAAAGTGCAGCGGCTGCGAATAGAGCAAGGCCAGCGTGTACCAGGGCATCGGCCGCACGTCGGTCAGTTCGCCAGTCTCGGCATCGATGAGCGCCGGGGTGAGGGCGCGCTGGGTGAGCGGCGTGTTACCTTGGAAGAACACCGCATAATGGTGCTTGCTGCTGTACGAGCCGCCGGGAAAGGCGATAAATTGGGGATTGTTGCCGGGCAACGCCTGCCGGGCGGCGGCCATGGCCTTGTCCAGCGAACCATAGCGCTCGGGCCGCAAGGCCGGGCGACCGGCATAAGCGCCGGTCATCTCGGCCAGTTCGCTCATCTGCCACACCTTGATGATGGGCGTCGCCAGCGCGTTGATGACCCCGGTCAGGCCCACGACACTCATCCAGGCCAGCGCCACGATGCCGAGCAGATTATGATAATCCAGCCATTTGAGCCGGCGGCTGCGGCTGACCCGGATCGTCCCGAACTCCAGCTTGCGCATGAAGGGCGCATAGAGAACCACGCCGGAGACGATTGCGGCGAAGAACAGCACGCCCATCGCGCCGAGGAACAGCATGCCCGGCAGCCCCATGAACATGTCGGTATGGAGCTGCAGGAGGAAGTGCATCACGCCTTCCTCGACCACTTGCCCCGCCGGCTCCCCGGTCACGCGGTTGAAGAGCTGGATGGTCATGGCACTGCCCGGCGAATCCGGTGCCGGGGCAGTGGTGACCGTGAGAATCGGCGTCTCATTGTCGAAGGCCATGAATACCGGCACCTCGCCCGGTCGTGCGGCCAGTGCCTTGCCGAGCATGACGTCCAGCGGCTGCAGGCCCGGCCCGTCGCCGGACGAGCCCGCCCCCTGCATCGCCGGTGCCTCCCCGGTCATCACCTCGATTTCGTCATGGAAAATCAACGGCAAGCCGGTCAGGCAGAGCATCAGCAGGAACGCCGTGCAAATCAGGCTCGTCCATTTATGGACGAGATACCAGATGCGGAGACTGCGCGTTCTCAACGAGACACAAACCTTGATATTGCGAGCGATTTGCATGGGCGCTTAATAGGAAGCCCTCGCAATTGCAACATGAGCCGGCGGCAATTCGGCGCATAAGCCCTGCGTCGATTGGCGCGGACGGGTTGTCGCGCGAACAGCACAGCCAACCAGCCCTTGCCCCCACGCCGTCCATGGCTATGACGGCGCGGTGACCTCTTCAATCGTGATCGGGACGGATGCGCATGGCGCGCCGGTGCCCATGGACATGGAAGAACTGCTGGCCACCCGGCTGCTCGTTCAGGGCAATAGCGGGTCCGGAAAGTCGCATCTGCTGCGCCGGATGCTGGAAGAAAGCGCCGGCCTGCTGCAGCAGGTGGTGATCGACCCGGAAGGGGATTTCGTCACGCTGGCCGAGCCGTTCGGCCACATCGTCATCAACGGCGCGGCGCATAATCCCGGCGAGATCGAGACGCTGGCGGCCAAGGTCCGGGCCCGCCGCGCCTCCGTGGTGCTGGCGCTGGACGAGCTGGAGCTGGAAGCGCAGATGCGCTGCGCCGCTCAGTTCATCGCCGCCTTGTTCGATGCGCCCCGCGAGCACTGGTATCCCGCTCTGGTGGTGGTCGACGAGGCCCAGATGTTCGCCCCGGCCGCCGCTGGGGAAGTGGCTGACGACATCCGTCGCATGTCGCTCGCGGCGATGACCAACCTGATGTGCCGAGGCCGCAAGCGCGGCCTCGCCGGCGTGATCGCCACCCAGCGCCTTGCCAAGCTGGCGAAGAATGTGGCGGCGGAAGCCTCGAACTTCCTGATGGGGCGCACCTTCCTCGACATCGACATGGCGCGCGCCGCCGACCTGCTCGGCATGGAACGGCGGCAGGCCGAGCAGATCCGCGACCTAGAGCGCGGGCGCTTCCTCGCGCTCGGCCCGGCGATCAGCCGCCGCCCCGTTTCCGTGAGGATCGGCGCGGTGAAGACCAGCGCACGGACCTCTTCCCATTCCCTCATTCCCCTGCCCGGCGAGCCGACCAGCGACCTTGAGGATCTGCTCGCGCCGCAACCTGGCGAGGAGCAGCCCGAACTGTTCGCCGCGCTGATCGCGCCGCCCCCGGCCGTCGACAACAGCGCCCGGCTGGAGCGCGAAGACCCGCCCACTGCCGAGGGCCCCTTGTCTGTGGATGAAGAGTCGGCCGTCGAGACAGCCAGTCCTGCCGCCACCGAGACGCCGGACCGCCCTGCCCGCGAGCCGGTGATCCGCGCGGTTTTGGCCGACATGGCTGCGGAAGAAGACTGCACCTATCGCTCGACCGCCGCGCTATTCCAGGATTTCGCGGTGCGCTGCCGGATGCAGCGGATCGGCAATCCCGGCATCGATCTGCTCAGCTTTCGCCGGCGCTTCGCGGTCGCCGTGGCGGGTGGCGAGGAGGATGAAGACCCGCGCTGGCAGGCCGCGCTCGCGCTCTCCAGCCGGGTGCAGGACGATGTGCTCGCGCCGTTCCTGCTCATCGCCCGCGCCGCAATCAAAGGGCAGCCCTGCCCCGACGACGAAGCGCTGGCCCGCGCCTATGGCACGCGCTCGGTAGGTCGAATCCGGCGGTTGCTGGATTATCTGGAGAAGGGTGACCTCATTGTCGTGCGGACCGACTTCGGTGGGCGGCGCTCGGTTGGCATTCCCGAACTCGGACTGACCACCGCCCCCGCTGAAGGCTGACCGCCGCCAGGATGGCGCTAAGCAGCGGCTGGCGGAGACTTTTGCATCGCCTCATAGGCCCGGCGCAGCAGTTGCTGCAGCGTCTTCACCTCTTCCTCAGACAAGGCATCATGAATCGGCTGCTCGACGTCCTGGGCGCGGGCGATCATCTGCGCGGCAAGGCGCTGGCCTTCGGGCGTGAGCGACAGCGTGTTGCGCCGCCGGTCCCGCGTCGAGCGCATCCGGCGGGCAAGACCGCGGGCTTCCAGATCGTCGATGATCGCCACCATCGCCGAGTCGTCCATCGCAACTTCCCGCGCGATTTCGGATTGGGAGCAATCGGGATTCGCCTCGATCAGTGCCATGGTAGAGAGGGCGCCGTGGCGAAGGCCGAAGGACGAATAGACGTCCACGATCCGCACCGACAGCTCATTCCGTAACAGCCGAACGACTGTGCCCACTGCCTGATCGAGCGCACCCCAGTTCAGGCCGGTCTCCTCCGGCCGCTTCCCGTCTTTCATAACACTCCCCTTCGACCCGGTGCCTTATTTGGCTTGCCGCTTGTGTAACTTATAGCAATGATTGTGGTGCCCGACTATTTGGATCGTGGACCAAAGGGCTATTCAAAAAAGGCGATGCTCCGGCATTCGATGCTCTCGCGCGGCACCGGGTCGGGCAGGCTGTCATCCCAAAATGCCGTGTGCGGCACCCGCCAGGCGCCGCTGCGGTCGCTATCGTGGAATTTGAACAGCAGGGCTTCATCCCGCACCATGTTGGAGAAATACCACCAGCGGTGAGCGGGATTGTGCCGGAAGATGTGCGCAGCCGGTTGGCGGTCATCGTCCATCGGCGCGAACATGGCGTCGCCTTCGGGGATCTTGTCGACGATCCACAGGATATTGGTGGTGCCCTCATCATCGCCGACACTGCGCGCATCGCACAGGGCCAGCGGACAATCCTGTGGCGGCGGCGAATAGCTGCGCCAGAAGCTGGAGACGATGAACCGGCGGAACCCCGGCCCGTCCGGACGGGCCTTGCGATAGGCGACCTCGGCGGCGCGCTGCTGCCGGGCGGGGTCGGTATCGACGTGTACCTCGCCAGCAGGCGGCTGCACGCCCTCGGCATGGCGATAGGGCGCATCCAGCTTCTTCTGCCGGCTGGCAAGATCGCCGGACGTGCGGATCATCCAGCCACCGACGACGACGAGATCGGCGCCTGTCGCCTGTTGGACATAGCGGGAGACCTCGCCCGGGTAGACGCGATTGACCTCGTCCCGGTCGGTGAAATCGGCGACGTCACTCGGCGCATCGAGTAGCACGAAGCCCTGCCGATCGAGCGTAAAATGCGGGCGGATGGCGCGCGCGTCACGGATCGTGACGGGGAATGGCCCGTAGCGGCCGGTGTTCACTTCCACCCCGGCGGAGACGAACCGCCGATTGATCGCGGGGCCGGGCAGCAGATATTGAAGCTGCGCCTCGACGCTGCGCACCGTGGCTTCGGGATCCATGACCTCGTTACTCATAATCTGCTCTCCTACGCGACGCCCGACTCTTTTGCCGCACCATGGCAGGCTATCCCGCTCCCCCGCAAGCGCCTGCATCGGCAACTATTCTTCGGCGCCTCTTGGCGAAAGCGCGCCCGCCTGTCATGGCTGGCGCAGAATGAGTTTGACTAACAATCCATCGGAGGGAGGAGCCAGCATAGCGTCGGACGACGCCGCGGCCTTGCGTCGCTCGCGGCTGGCCGCCGTCGTCCTGGCCGCAACGTCCTTCATGGTCGCCATCGATCTGATGGTGCTACTGACCGCGCTGCCGCGCATGGCGCAGGACTTCGCCGTGCCGCTGACGTTGCTGAGCGCGACGATCACCATCTACATTCTCGTCACCGTGCTGGTGCTGCCGATCAGCGACTGGGTGGGCAAGCGCTTCGGCACGCGCCGGGTCTGCACGCTCGCGATTCTGGGGTTCGTGCTGGCCTCGCTGGGGGCTGGCCTGTCGCCCAATCTTCCGGTCTTTCTGGCGATGCGGATGTGTCAGGCGGCCTTTGGCACCTTAATCGTGCCGGTCGGCAGCATCGCCCTGCTCAGCATTACACCCAAGCGCTATCTTGTGACGGCGATGACGATCAGTTCCACCCCGGCCCTGATCGCGCCGGTGATCGGCCCGCCCATCGGCGGCCTCATCACCACCTTTCTGGACTGGCGTTGGGTGTTCTTCCTGAACGTGCCCACAGGCCTCCTCGCCTTTGTCCTCACCCTGCGCTTCATCCCCAATATCCATGCTGTCGAGCGAAGGCCCTTTGACGGGCGCGGCTTTGCGCTAGTCGGCGGGTTCCTCGCCTGCATCATTGCCGGGTTCGAGCGGCTGGGCGCCAAGGGCGGCGGCTGGCAGCAAGGGCTGCCGCTGATCGCGCTCGGGATTTTCCTGGGCTGGCTGTGCTTGCGACACATCCGTCGCGTGCCCCACCCGGTCGTTCCACTCGATGCGCTGCGCCACCGCAGTTTCTTCGTTTCCACGATCGGCGCGGGAATGCCGGCGCGTACGGCCTTCATGGCAACCGCTTTCATCATCCCGCTGATGATGCAGGTCGGCCTCGGCCTTACGGCCTTTCAGGCCGGGCTGCTGCTGCTCGCCCAGAATGCCGGTGACCTGGCGCTCAAGGCGATCGCGACGCCTTCGGTACGGTGGCTCGGCATCCGGATGGCGCTGACCAGCGGCGTGGTGACCATGGCGCTCTCCTTTGCCGCCTGCGCGCTGCTGACGCCCACCATGCCTTTCTGGCTGCTGGTGGCGATTATGGTCTTCGTGGGCATGGCCCGCTCGGTCCACATGACCGCGATCATGGCGCTGCGCTTTGCCGACGTGCCGCAAAGCGAAGTCGGCGGCGCGACGGTGCTCGGCAATATCGCCAACCAGATTTCGCAGGCGCTGGCGATTTCCGCCGCGGCCGCCCTGCTCAACCTGCTCTCGCTCGGTGTCGCGGAGCCGACCCTCGCCGATTTCCAGATCGCCATGCTCGTCTTCGCCGGCCTCGCGTTGGCCGCCGCGCCTTTCTACGCGCGCCTTGCGAAGGATACCGGCGCCGCCGTGACCGGGCGCGAGACGCGGGGCCTGCGCGCGATTCGCAGCGAGGAGGTTTAGATGAGTGCTACAGCCTCCGCGCGACCCCGCTGCTTTTCCGTCTGCGTCAAAGCGTGGCTCTATCTCAGTCAAAGCCTCGCTTCGGGCAAAAGGATAGTGAGCTTCCTAGCCAACGGACGGACGGGGCGCTCCATGAGAGCCTCGCGCCGCGTCGTCTGGCTGCCGGTCATTGCGTCTCAACGGCGACAGCCGCCCGACCTTTCCGCCTGACAGAGGCGGGCAGGCGGCTCGCGCGGGGACGAAGAAACGACCGGCAAAGCGAAGAGGAGGGGAGATTCACCAATGAACAAAGTTCGTCATAACCGCGCACGCACCGTGTCGCGCATGGCGCTGAGCGCCGGGACGATGTTGTCCTGCGCGCTGATGCTCGCAATGCCGGCAACTGCCCAGACCGCCGCGCCGCAGGGCGCCGCCGAGGGCAATGTCGACGACATCATCGTCACCGCGCAGATGCGTGCGCAGAATGTGCAGGACATTCCGCTGGCAATCACCGCCATCAGCGGCGACCAGCTCGAAGCACGCAGCCAGACGCGCCTGACCGACATCACCGCGCAGGCACCGAACGTCATCCTACAGCAGAACCCCTCGGGCTCGGGCAACTCGATGCGCGCCTACATCCGTGGCGTCGGCCAGGGCGATGCCAGCCCCTCGGTCGAGCCAGGCGTGGGTATCTATGTCGACGATATCTATTTCGGCACCGTCACGGCCTCGGCCTTCGACCTGACCGACCTCGAGCGCGTCGAAGTGCTGCGCGGCCCCCAGGGCACGCTGGCCGGCATGAACTCGCTGGGCGGCGCGGTGAAGCTCTACTCGCGCAAGCCCGAAGGCCGAGGCGGCTATGTCGAACTGACCGCCGGCTCGCTCAACCGCCGCGACATCAAGGCGAGCGCCGACTTCACCGTGGTGCCCGATGCCGTGTTCGCCCGCATCACTGGCGTGTCACGCAACCGCGATGGCCATGTCACGCGCTACGATTATGCCTGCCTCAATCCCAACGATCCCTATGTGCAGCCGGGCACCAGCGTGGTGCAGCCGGGCGGCGCGGCGATCCCCAGCCTGGCATCGGGCGGCAATTGCAAGCTCGGCACGCTGGGCGGCCAGAGCATGTACGCCGTGCGCGGATCCTTGCGCATTGCGCCGGTCGGCAGCCCGCTGGAGATCAACCTGTCGGGCGATTACACCCACGACACCTCCACGACGCAGGCCTCCGTGCTCATCGCCAGCGCCGAGCTGACTGGGCGGCAAAATAACAGCATTCCCTATCAGGGCGCGCCGTTCGACAACCGCTTCGTGACCTACGGCCAGTATCGTCGCGCCGGCGCGGTGCTGAACGATCCCTATGCGACCTACGCCAACTTCTACGATCCGGGCGTGACCTATCGCGCGGCGACGACGGCGTCTGCGGGTGGCCCCGGCACGGCCGGCGCGCCCAATGGCCCAACCTATGCCGAACCCCTGAGCGGTGTGAAAGGCTGGGGCGTGTCCGCCGAGATCAACTACACGCTGGGCGACAATCTCGCGCTCAAGTCGATCACCGGCTACCGCAAATATGATTCGCGCAGCTCGGACGACAACGACAACTCGCCGATTGCCTTCATCGGCGGCGTCTACAGCGACTTCTCGCACAAGCAGTTCAGCCAGGAACTGCGCCTCTCGGGCAAGGTGCTGGACGATGCGATCTCCTTCACCGTCGGCGGTTTCTATTATGATGCGGACACGCGCTATAACGCCCGCATCCACACGCCGTTCTCGGGCTTCGGCGAATATGCCGTTTCCCCTTGCGGTGGCGCGCTCCCGGCGTGCGTGATCGCCAAGCCGACCTTCTCGTTCATCAACGACGATACAGCCAGCCTGCGCACCTATGCCGGCTTCGGTAACGTTGCGTGGAACATCACGCCCGCGCTGACGCTGGAAGCCGGCATCCGCGTGAGCCATGAGAAGAAGGACTATCTCTACAACCGCCTCAACCCCAATGGGGTCGGCGATTATCTGCCGCTCAGCAACGCCACCAATCCGCTGACCGGCCAGGTGGGTACCTACAAGGAAACGCTGACCGACTATCGTGCGGCGCTCTCCTACAAGATCACGCCCGACATCATGGCCTATGCGCAGTTCGCGACCGGCTTCAAGGGTGGCGGCGTGGCACCCCGTCCGTACAGCTTCCAGCAGATTCGTCCGTTCGGCGCGGAAAAGCTGAAGTCGTATGAAATCGGTATCAAGGCGGACCTGTTCGACCGGCTGCTGCGGATCAACGCCAGCGGCTTCCGCATGGACTATACCGACTATCAGGGCATTCCGCAGGTCTGCCTCGACTCCAACAACAATCCGCTTCCGGTCAACCAGGGCGGCGTACCCGGCCTGTGCGGCCAGTATCTGAATATCGGCGATGCCCGCGTGAACGGCTTCGAGCTGGAAACCACGCTGCGCCCGGTCGAGGGTTTCACCATCGACGGTTCGCTCAGCCTCACCGACTTCAAGTTCACCTCCATCAACTATCCCACGACCTCCATCGTCGTCGGCGCGAGCCGGCCCGGCGTGGGCAAGTGGAAGTGGAGCCTGGGCGCGCAGTATCAGGCTGATCTGGGTAATGTTGGCACGCTGACGCCGCGCATCGACGTCTCCTATACGGACGGCTATTGCGGCGACTTCCTCTGCACGCCGATCGCCATCGTGGACAGCTACACGCTGGCCAATGCCCGCCTGACCTATGAGACAGTGGACAAGGACTGGTCGGTCGCGCTGGAAGTGACCAACCTGTTCGACAAGCTGGTCTACCTCAACAAGTTCACGAACGCCTGGTATGCGACGGCTCAGCCCGGCCTGCCGCGCCAGTGGGCCGTGACCGTGCGCCGCAAGTTCTGATCAAGCGGTGCGCAACACAGATTGATCCGATAGAAAGAAGAGGAGAGGGGCAACCCTCTCCTCTTTGTCGCTGGGGCGACGACAGAATGATAAATTGGGAGAGTGGCATGACATATTGGCGGACCGGTTCGAGCGCATTCCTTCTGTCCCTGCTGGCGATGACCGTCCCGGCGGCCCTCCAGGCCCAGCCGAGTTCAGCGCCGCCGCCGGGCGTGGGCGCCGATCTCGCCGCACAGGCCGCCGTCCAGATGATGGAAGAAAGCCGGGCGCCAGACAGCACAGGCACCGGGCCATACAAGGCCATCAAGCGGCAATATGAGAATTTCCCCGGCTTCGTCGTCTATCAGCCCGCCGACCTGAGCGCGCTGGGCGCTCGCAAGATGCCGGTCTATGTGTTCGGCAACGGCGCCTGCACCGAAGATGGCGCCTCATCCCGCCAGCATTTGCTGGAGGTCGCCTCCCATGGCTATCTCGTCATCGCGCCGGGCGGCATCTACAGCGGCCCGGGCGTGACCGTCACGCCGCAGAGCTGGGAGCAGCATCGCGACAAGACGCGCTACCAGCAGCTGGGGCAGGCCATCGACTGGGCTGCGGCCGAGAATGGCCGCGCGGGCAGCCCGTTCAAGGGCAAGATCGACACTGCGCATGTCGCGGCCTCCGGTTATTCCTGCGGCGGCATTCAGGCGCTCAAATATGCCGGCGACAAGCGCGTCAGCACCTTCGTCATCATGAACAGCGGTATCATGAACGGTCCGGTCCCGGGCGGCTCGGGCGAGATGTCTGCGCAGAAGAGCCTGCTCCAGAAGATCGACAAGCCGACCCTCTATGTGCTCGGCGGCAAGACGGACATCGCCTACCCCAATGGCATGGACGATTATGCGCGGCTCACCCACATCCCCTCCGCCGTGATCAACACCGACGTGACGCATGCTGGCACCTATGCCGAGCCGAATGGCGGACGCGCGGCGCAGGCAGTGGTGGCGTGGCTCGACTGGCAACTGCGCGGCGACAAGGCGGGGCGAGCGTGGTTCGTCGGGGATGACTGCAAGCTGTGCAGCGACCCCGCGTGGACGATCGAGAGCCGCAAGCTGGACACGCTGCCATGAGCAGCTTCCTGCGGGCAGCGCTGGCTCTGGCGCTGATCGCGCCCGGCGCGGCGATGGCGCAGCAGGGTGGTGCTCCTGACAGAGCGCTCGCCCAGCGCGTGCAAGTGCTGGAAGACCGCGAGGCGATCCGCCGCACGATCATCGCTTATGGCGAATATCTCGATGCGCGCGATTATGCCGGCTATGCCGGGCTGTTCGCCAGCGACGGGACTTGGTCCGGCGGGCTGGGCAGCGCCACTGGGCCGGCGGCGATCCAGAAGCTGCTTGAGGAGAAGCTGGGCAAGCCGGAAGCGGGCTTCGTCAACAAGCGCAGCTTCCACCTCGTTACCACCGAGGTGATCGACGTGACTGGCGACACCGCCGTCGCTCGCTCCCGCTACATGTTCTACACTGCCGATAGCGAGAACCGACCCGCGACCACGCTGGCCGGTCGCTATGTCGATCATTTCGTGCGCGAGAATGGCGCCTGGAAAATCAAGACGCGCACCAGCCATGGCGTGATCCCATGGCGCGATGGCGACAATCCAGAGCGCCCACCGCTGCCGCCGCAATTGCAGGGCGCCGTGAAGAACTGAGGGGCAGGACGACGTCGCCGGCTCGCCCTCACCCTTCGTCATTCCCGCGAACGCGGGAATCCAGTTCGGCCTCGCGTTGACGAGCAGCGTTGCAGCTGGATTCCCGCGTTCGCGGAATGACGGGGGTTAGGTGCAGAAGGCGCGCCCGGAGCGCCTCACTCCTCGCGGTGGGTGCGCAGCTCGTCGCCCCGAATGGTCGCGACATGGAGCACATTGGTGGACCCCGGCGTACCGAAGGGGACACCGGCGAGCACGATGATCTTGTCGCCCGCGCCGGCAAAGCCGTGGCGCATGGCCATGCGCTTGGCCTTGCCGATCATTTCCTCAAAGCTGCCGATATCCTTGGTGCGCACGGCATGGACGCCCCACATGAGGCCCATGCGCCGCGCGGTATCCATGCGCGGGGTGAGCGCGAGAATCGGCGCGCCCGGCCGCTCGCGCGCGATGCGGCGCACGGTGCTGCCCGAGGTGGTGAAGCACACGATCACCTTGGCCGAGACCGTGTTGGTGATGTGCTGGCTGGCGCCGGCCAGTGCGTCCGACGTTGTCGGGTCCGGCATGGTCTTGGTGAAGTGCAGCCGGTCCAGATAGCCCGGATCATGTTCGACGCTGTGGGCGATGCTGTCCATCATCGCCACGGCTTCCTCCGGCCAGTCGCCCGCCGCCGTCTCCGCCGAGAGCATCACTGCATCCGCGCCGTCATAGACCGCCGTGGCGACGTCCGAGACCTCGGCGCGGGTCGGCGTGGGCGCCTTGATCATCGATTCCAGCATCTGCGTAGCGACGACCACCGGCTTGCCCAAGCGCCGGGCGCTCTCCACGATCTGCTTCTGCAGCGGCGGCACGGCATAAGGCGGCAGTTCCACGCCGAGATCGCCCCGCGCGACCATCACCGCGTCGGACATCTCGACGATTTCCTCCAGCCGGCCAAGCGCGGCCGGCTTTTCGATCTTGGCGAGCAGATAGCCATAGCCACCCATCAGCTTGCGCGCCTCGGCGAGGTCATCGGGCCGCTGGACGAAGCTGAGCGCGATCCAGTCCACGCCGGCCTCGATGGCGAAGGAGAGATCGCGCCGGTCCTTCTCGGTCATCGCCGCCATCGGCAGCACGACGTCCGGCACGTTGACGCCCTTGCGCTCGGACAACGAGCCGCCGACCTCGACCAGCGTATCGATGACATCGTCGCGCACCGCCCGCACGCGCAGGACAAGCTTGCCGTCATCGATGAGCAGGCGCATCCCTTCCTGCGCGGCGGCGAAAATCTCCGGGTGCGGCAAAGTAACGCGGCTGCTGTCGCCGGGCGCGGGGTCGCGATCCAGCCGAAAGGCGGCGCCCTTTTCCAGAAAGACCGCGCCCTGCGCGAAGGTGCCGATCCGCAGCTTCGGTCCCTGAAGGTCCGCGAGGATGGTGGTCGGGCGGCCGAATTCCTTTTCAAGTCCCCGGATGATCGCGACATTGGCGGCATGAACGTCGTGCGTGCCGTGGCTCATGTTCAGCCGGAAGGCATCGGCGCCGGCCAGGAACAGCTTGCGGATCATCACCTCGCTGCTGCTCGAAGGGCCGAGGGTCGCCAGAATGCGAACCTTGCGGGTGCGGGGAGTGAGCTTCTTCATTTGGCCTCTTGCTTCGGTGCGTTCTCTGCCCACATGGCGAATGCCGTGGCGGCCACCGGCGTGGCCCGAGGTTGGAACCGGACATGAAGGTGCAAGCAATGACGATAGACACGCTCGATGACAAGACAGCGGCAGAAGCTTTTCGCCGGCTCGTCCACCATCTGCGTCACCGCACCGATGCGCAGAATGTCGATCTGATGGGTCTGGCGGGCTTCTGCCGCAACTGCCTGGCCGACTGGGTGGCCGAGGCCGACGGCGCGTTGGACAAGGCCGCTGCACGCGAACTTATCTATGGCATGCCGCAGGATGAGTGGAAGACGCGCTACCAGACCGAGGCGACGCCGGAGCAGCTCGCGCGGATGAAGGACAGCGTCGCGAAGAACAATCACTGAGCGACGGCAAGCCTAAAAAGCCGTTTCTCATACGCCGCGCGATCCCGTAAAGCGCGGACATGCTCGCGCGCCTGACCCGCACTGATACCAGCACTGATACCGGCACCGCGCAGGCCCGTGGCCTGATCGCCGCGTGGCTGGCGCTTGTGCTGCTCGCGCGGCTGCTGGTGCCGGCCGGTTTCATGCCCGCCGTGCAAAACGGTCCCGCGGTCGTGCTCTGCACCGGCGCCGGCATGATCACCGGCTGGATCGATGCGGACGGCACCGTCCGCAAGCAGCAGGACAAGCAGAACACCGCCCCGGATGCGCCCTGCGCCTTTGCCGGGATCGGCGCCTCGCTGGACAGCATCCCGCCCGCGATCGCGCGGGTCGCCATGACGATAGTGACGGTACCCATCCTCAGCCCGAGCACGGCCGTGAGCATCGGACGCGGTCTGGCCGCGCCGCCGCCCCCGCAGACCGGCCCGCCGCATCAGCCCTGACGCTCCCCTCGCTGTCGCCTCGCGCGACATCCCCATTTCGGCACGCGCCCGCGCGCTGCCCGTCAAGGCTGACCCTTTCATGACTCGATTGCTCTTCTGCTGCGCAGCCATGCGCCGCCCTCCCCTCGCCCGTGCGCCATTGTCCGCCGGAGGCCGCCGATGAGCGCGCGCTCCAAGACCGGCGGCGGCTTCTATCAGGCCGTGTGGCGCTGGCATTTCTATGCCGGCCTGATCGTCCTCCCGGTGCTGCTGTGGATGGCGATCACCGGCGCGCTCTATCTCTACAAACCGGAGATCGAGCGGCGGGTCTATGCGGACTGGTCGCATGTGACGCCAAAGGATGCGCCCCAGCCGCTGAGCGAGATGATCGCCACCGTCGAGCGGGAATCCGGCCAGCAGGTGAGCCAGATCCAGCGGCCTGCCGAGCCGACAGAGAGCTGGCGCATGACCCTGCAGGGCGCGGACGGCGCGCGCCGGCTCGCCTTTGTCGATCCCTATCGCGGCAAGCTGCTCGGCACCGCGCAGGCCGGCGGCATCATGCAGACCGTGCGCGATCTGCACAGCCTCATCATCACCGGACCGGTGGGCAATGCGCTGGTGGAGATCGTCGCGGGCTGGGCGATCCTGCTGGTGCTGAGCGGGCTTTACCTGTGGTGGCCCCGGCGCGGCAGCCCGGTCGTCGGCCTGCGTGGGCAGGCGCGCGGGCGGCTGTTCTGGCGCGATCTGCATGCCTCGACTGGATTGCTCGCCGGCGGGGTGATCCTGTTTCTGGCGATCACTGGCCTGCCCTGGTCCGGTTTTGCCGGCAAGCAGTTGCAGGGCTGGGTCGCCCGTGCGGAGCTGGGCCGCCCCAAGGCGCCCGGTCCCAACCCCTGGGAGGCGCCGGCGCCACGCGCGCATCACGGCCACGGCCATGACGAGGGCGCGAAGCAGAGCCTGCCCTGGTCGATGCAGGAAGCGACGCCGCCCGCCGCATCGGGCAGCGACGACATCGGCGTCGACCGGGCTGCGGAGATCGCCGGCAAGCGCGGCCTCGCCGCCCCTTGGACGCTCACCCTGCCGATGGCGGACGGCGCGCCCTATCTCATCTCGCAGACCGTACGCCGGGCGCAGGATGCGCGTGCTATCTACATCGATCCGGCAAGCGGCGCGGTGATGCAGGATGCCCGCTTTGCGCATTTCGGCATCGGCGCGCGGGCGATCGAATGGGGCATCGCCACCCATCAGGGCCAGCAATATGGCGAGATCAACCGCACGCTCATGCTGCTCGGCTGCCTCGCGCTGATGCTGCTGTGCCTCACCGCGCCCGTGCTCTGGTGGAAACGCCGCAAGAACGGCCGGCTGGAGGCGCCTGCCCGGCCCGCCGATCCCCGCAAGGCGCAGGGCGTCGCGGCGATCATGCTCGCCATCGGCCTGTGCCTCCCCCTGACCGGCCTCACGCTGGCGGCCGCCCTGGCGCTCGACATGCTGATGGGACGCTGGCGAAGCCGAGCCGCCATGGCGGGCTGATCGAGCGATGAGTCGTGATACCGCCGGAACAAGGGCGGTTGTACGGCGTTATTCAGCACGAGCCGGCGCGATACGTGCCGGTCGCTTGTTTGATATTACGAGGATGAGTCCGATGAAGAAGATCCTGCTCGCCACGGCGCTGATGGCGTTTGCGATGCCCATGGCACCGGCCATGGCCGATCCGCCACACTGGGCGCCCGCGCACGGGAAGCGCGCGAAAGACCGGGACAATGGCCGCGCCCTTTCCCATAACGACCGCATATGGCGCGGCGACGATGGCCGGTACCGCTGCAAGCGCAATGACGGCACGACCGGTCTGCTGATCGGTGCCGGCGTCGGCGCGCTCGCCGGCCGCGCGATCGACACGAAGGGTGACCGCACGGTTGGCACCTTGCTCGGTGCGGTTGGCGGTGGCCTGCTCGGTCGCTCGATCGACCGGGGCGAAGTGCGCTGCCGCTGATCCACCGAAAATCTGAAGATCATGGATGCCTGCTTTCTCCCGAGAGCAGGCATCTTTGCCATTTACAGCAGGCGCCACGCTCGCTAGAGGCGCGCGCCATGTCCATGATGATCGTTCAGCCGATTATTACCAAACCGACCCGCATCAGCGGGGCGGTTCGGATGCGCGCGGCCTAAAGAGCCACGATCAGCCGGACAGGAAGCCCCGCGAAGTGCGCGGGGCCGACTTTCCAGACGAAAGCCTGACCGCCGCGTCCTTCAATCAACAGGAAGGAACGTATAGATGGTTGCCCGCTTTTCCCCCGATGCCCGCCTGAATGTCGGCGTGGTCGGCGCCACCGGCCTCGTCGGCTCGATGATGCGCCAGTTGCTCGCCGAGCGCGATTTCCCGGTCGGCACGCTGCGTCTGTTCGCCTCGGCCCGCTCGGCCGGCTCGCAGGTCGAGTTCAAGGGCCAGCAAGTGACGGTGGAAGATGCCGCGACCGCCGACTTCGCCGGGCTCGACATTGTGTTCTTCTCCGCGGGCGGCTCCACCAGCAAGGCGCTGGCGCCCAAGGTTGCCGCAGCCGGCGCCATCGTGGTCGACAACAGCTCGGCCTGGCGTTCCGACCCGGACGTGCCGCTCGTCGTCTCCGAAGTGAACCCGCATGCGCTGGCAAACCTGCCCAAGGGTATCGTCGCCAACCCCAATTGCACCACCATGGCAGCGATGCCCGTGCTCAAGCCGCTGCATGAAGCCGCCGGCCTCAAGCGTCTGATCGTCGCCACCTATCAGGCCGTCTCCGGTGGCGGCATGGAAGGCATCGACGTGCTGGCGCGCCAGATCGCCGCCGTGGGCGACAAGGGCGCCGCGCTCGCCTTCAACGGCAAGGCCGACTTCGTACCCCAGCCCGAGAAGTGGGCGGTGCCGATCACCAACAACATCGTGCCGCTCAATTATGTGCTGGGTGAGGACGGCTATACCGAGGAAGAGCTGAAGCTGCGCGACGAGAGCCGCAAGATCCTCGAGATCCCGGGCCTGCCCGTCTCCGGCACCTGCGTGCGCGTGCCCGTGTTCACCGGCCACGGCCTCTCCATCAATGCCGAGTTCGAGCGGCCGATCGATGCGGAGACGGCGCTGGCGCTGCTCGGCAAGGCGCCGGGCGTGGTGGTAAGCGATGTGCCGAACGCGCTCGACGCGACGGGGGCCGACCCGGTGTTCGTGGGCCGCGTGCGCCCCGACCGCACGGTTGAGCATGGCCTCGCCATGTTCGTCGTCGGCGACAACCTCCGCAAGGGCGCCGCGCTGAATGCCGTGCAGATCGGCGAAGTGCTCGCCGGGCGCTAAAACCCACATCGTGCCTCCCCGGCCGCTGGTCGGGGAGGACATAGAGCGCTGCTCTCAGAGGCGCTTGCTCAGGAAGAAGCGCTGCTGGCCGACGGGATGATCGTCCAGCGTGCCGAACACGCTAAAGCCGAGCTTCTCGTAAAAGCCGCGCGCCTGGAAGGCATAGGTGTCGAGCCAGATACCGACACAGCCATGGGCCCGCGCCACCCGCTCTGCCTCGGCCATCAGCGCTTTGCCATGGCCGCCGCCGCGATGCTCCGGCGCGATGGCGAGAAGCTCCACGAACATCCAGTCATAGGAGCATTTGCCCCAGATGCCGCCCACGCGCCCGCCCTGCTCATCGGTCAGCAGAATGGCAACGGGGCGGATGTTCGGATCCCCTGCCTGCGCGATGTTATAGGCCCGCAAGGGTGCAAACACGGCATTGCGGTCGGCCTCGGAGGGCTGTTCAGGCACGGTGATATGAAGCGGCATAGGCTGATTAGTAGGCCGAATGCTGGGCATGGCAAGGCTGACGACCGGCTCGGCGGCTCGCCCGAAATCGCATGCCCACGCGAGCATACTTGCTTTTTCCACAAACGCCCTCTATGTGCATCGCAGCATTCGGCGCCAGGACTAGTGATCCGGCGCAATCCCGCGCAGCGTGAGGCCCCGCATCTTGCACAAGGGCCGCCGGGACGGACGGATGCGAGAATCGCTCAAGCTTCCTTATTCACGCAGGGTCGCCCGTTTGGAGACCACTGCTGCGCCCGCTCGCGACAGACGCGAGGGCGACGCATGTCATATCGAAAGTCTATTCATGTCTTTTTTCAATGAGCTTGGCCTTGCCGAGCCTATCCTCCGCGCCCTTGAGACCAAGGGTTATGCGGACCCCACGCCGATCCAGCAGCAGGCCATTCCGGCGCTGATGCAGGGCCGCGACCTGCTCGGCATCGCGCAGACCGGCACCGGCAAGACCGCAGCCTTCTCGCTGCCCTCGCTGCACCGGCTGTTCAACAATCCCCAGCCCCGCAAGCCAGCCTCCTGCCGGATGCTGGTGCTCTCGCCCACGCGTGAGCTGGCGGCGCAGATCGCCGAGAACATGCGCGGCTATGCCAAGTATCTCAGCCTCAACGTGCAGGTCGTCTTCGGCGGCGTGCCGGTGGGCAAGCAGGCCCGCGCGCTGGTGCCGGGCACCGACATTTTGGTCGCGACGCCGGGCCGCCTGCTCGACCTGATCGACCAGCGCGCGCTGACGCTGCGCAATGTCGAAATCTTCGTGCTCGACGAGGCCGACCAGATGATGGACCTGGGCTTCATCAAGCCGCTCACGCAGATCGCCAAGATGCTGCCGGCCGAGCGCCAGAGCCTGTTCTTCTCCGCGACCATGCCGCAGGCGATCGCCGAGCTGGGCAAGCGCTTCATCAACGATCCGGTCAAGGTCGAGGTTGCGCCGCAATCCACCACCGCCGAGCGCGTGGAGCAATATGCGACCTTCATCGACCAGAAGGAGAAGCAGGCGCTGCTCACCCTGCGCCTGCGCGATGCCATCGCTTCCGGCGCGCTCGACCGGGCACTGGTCTTCACCCGCACCAAGCATGGTGCGGACCGCGTGGCGCGGCACCTCGTCGCTGCCAAGATCAGCGCGGCGGCCATTCACGGCAACAAGAGCCAGGGCCAGCGCACCGCTGCCCTGCAGGGCTTCCGTACCGGGGGCGTGCAGGTACTGGTTGCGACCGACATTGCCGCGCGCGGCATCGACGTGTCGGGCGTGAGCCATGTCTTCAACTTCGAGCTGCCCAATGTCGCCGAGCAATATGTCCACCGCATCGGCCGCACGGCCCGTGCCGGCGCCGACGGTATTGCGATGAGCTTCGTCGCGCCGGACGAGAAGCCCTATCTGCGCGACATCGAGAAGCTGACCCGCGTCAAGCTGGCGGTGATGCCGCTGCCCGAGGACTTCGTGGTGGAAGCCCGCCGCCTGCCGCTGCCCTCCAAGGCAGCTGTGGCCGAAGCCGTCGGCGATGCCGACGGGCGCCGGCAAGGACGGGGCCAGGGTCGAGACCAGGGCCAGGGCCGTCGCCCCGCCTCGCAGCAGCGCCGCGATCGCCCGGAACGCGGCCGGTCCGACGACCGTCGCGAAGCCGGCGCCGGCGCACCGCGCCATGATGGACGGGGTGAGGGACGCGGCGAGCGCCCGGCCCGCTTCGACCACGCGCCCGGTCAGGATGGCCAGCGCCGGAATGCCGGTGAACGCGGCGAACGCCCCTTCCGTGGCGAGCGGGACGGCCAGACCGCCCGCCCGGCGCGCGCGCCTCGCGATGGGCAGGACGCCCAGCGCAGCGGCCAGCGCAATCCCGGCGGCCGCTATTATGATGGCCACGCCCCGAACCGTCCCGGCTTCGACCCGCTGGCCCAGCGCCCTGAACCTGCCGCGACCATGGATGCCGAGCGCCTGCCCAAGCGCCTGCGCCCGGTCTATGCTGCCGCATCGGGCGAACAGCGCCAGACGGACACCCGCTCCGAGGGCGACCGCTCCCGCAAGCCGGGCGGTCAGCGTCCGCGCCACTTCGGCGGCGGACGTCCGCAAGGCAATCCCGGTGGCGGTCGTCGCAGCGGCGCCGGTCGCGCGGGCTGATCCGTCAGGCCGATATCCTTGAGATCCGATGAGGGGGGAGCGCTGCTTCCCCCTCACTGCATTCCGCCTAGTGCAAGTGCCGCAATTTATCGGGATTGCGCACCACATAGATGCCAATGATGCGCCCCGCCTCGATCTCGAAGGCCGTGGTCTGCAGCTCGCCATCGGCCTCGCGCGTCACGAACCCCGGCAGGCCATTGATGAGCGCTGTGCGCACAAGCTGCGAGCCATGCTTGCGAAACAGCACCGCCAGCGCCTTGTGAAACAGCAGCACATTGCGTCGCCCGAGAACCTCGGCGACCGCTGCCGAACGCTTGCCCCCGCCATCTGCGTGCATGCTGACATCAGCAGCCAACATCGCGCTGAGCGCGGTCATGTCGCCGGTGCGCGACGCCGCAAAGAAGGCGCTCGCGATCTCCAGACCCCGCTGCTTCTCAACCTCGAAGCGCGGCCGCGACTGCCGCACGTGGTCCCGTGCCCGAGCGGCAAGCTGGCGACAGGCCGCCGGCTCCCGATCGATGGTGGCGGCGATTTCCTCGAACGAGACGCCGAACACATCATGCAGCAGGAACGCCGCTCGCTCGAGAGGTGAGAGCCGCTCCAGTGCGAGCATCAGCGGCAGGGTCACATCCTCCTGCTCCTCCTCATCCTCGATGACCGGTTCGGGCAGCCATGGCCCGACATAATGCTCCCGCTGGACCCGCGCCGACTTGGCATGATCCAGGCAAAGCCGCGTGACCGTGCGGCGGAGGAACGCCTCCGGCTCGCGCACTTCGGCACGGTCGACCCGCATCCAGCGAATGAATGCCTCCTGCACCACATCCTCGGCATCGGCGACGGAACCGAGCATTCGGTAGGCGATCCGCACCAGCCGGGGACGCAGCGGATCGAAGCTGATCGCTGCATCCTCCCGCTGATGAGGGGACATGGGATGCCCGGCGCGCATCAGGCAGCCAGCTTGCGGGTCGCCGGCGTTTCGATCCACAAGTCGAAGCCGACCGCGAGGCGGTTCCAGCCATTGATGATGTTGATCAGCAGCGTCAGCTTCACCTGCTCTTCCTCGCTGAACTGGGCCGCGAGCTGTGCATAGGCTTCGTCCTTTCCGCCATGCCCTTCCGACAGACGCGTAAGCGCCTCGGTCCACGCGAGCGCGGCCCGCTCCCGTGCGCTATAGCATGGCGCCTCGCGCCAGACCGAGAGCAAGTAGAGGCGCTGCTCGCTCTCGCCCTTTTCACGGGCTTCGGCGGTGTGCATGTTGAGGCAGTTGGCGCACTGGTTGATCTGCGAAGCGCGGGCCTTCACCAGTTCCACGAGCGCAGGCTCCAGGCTGTCGTTGATGGCGAGCGAGGTCGCCATCCATTGCTTGATGAGCGCGGGCGCGGCGGTGAAGGGATCGAGGCGTGCGGTCATGATCGTGTCTCCTGTCCATCGGGTTTGCACAGGCATGACGAGTGGGCGGACGGCGATTGTGACATGGCGGGAAATTTTTTCTGCCGCCGGCGCAATGGCTACGCCGTCCGGTGCGATCGATGCCTAGACAGGGAGGGCAGCGGCTGGCTAGGACCGCGCATTCGATTCTGACACATTCCATCCGGAGACCTTGCAGACATGAGCGACAACATCGCCGCCGACCAGTTGCGCCTTCTCATCGAGCGCATCGAGCGCCTCGAAGAAGAAAAGAAGGGCATCTCGGACGACATCAAGGATGTCTATGGCGAAGCCAAGGCAACAGGCTATGACGTCAAGATCATGCGCCAGATCGTCCGCCTGCGGAAGCTGCCGCCGCATGATCGCCAGGAGATGGAGGCAATCCTCCAGACCTATCTGGCGGCCCTTGGCATGGAATAAGCCGCACGCGCGGCGAGAGGAGCGGAGAGATGGCCGATAATCCCTGGGGCAATGCCCCGACCGAGATGATCGTCACGACCACCAACAATATCGATGGCCGTACGGTGCAGCGTTATTGCGGCGTGGTGACCGGCGAGGTGATCGTGGGTGCCAATCTCTTCCGCGATCTCTTTGCCAGCGTGCGCGATATCGTTGGCGGGCGGGCCGGCGCCTATGAAGAAGTGCTGAGCCGCGCCCGCGAGGACGCCATGGCGGAAATGCGCCAGCGCGCCGCCGCAGCCGGTGGCAATGCGATCATCGGCGTGGACCTGGACTATGAAGTGCTCGGCTCGGGCGGATCGATGCTGATGGTCTCGGCCACCGGCACGGCGGTGCTGCTCACGGACCCGGCCTGAATTGACGCCAGCCGAGGCGCCGCCGCTCAAGGCGCAGTGGGCGCCAGCGGCTTGAGCTTTCCGCGATTGAAATCCGGCACCGGAATGGGCGCATCGAGCATGGTCCACTGCGCGCCGACCAGCGCCAGCCAGCTCGTATAGGGATGCCAGTTGCCGTCCCGGCGCTGTTCCCACTGGCAATCGAAGGCGCCGGGCGCCTCGCTGGTTTCCACGCAGGTCACGGCGCGCAGATCACCGGCATCCACTTCTCCGCTGCCATGATCCCGCAAGGCATGCGAGAGTGCGTCCGGACTTGGTGCGGGTGACGCGGCAGGTGCCTGTGCCGCCAGCGGCGCCGCGACCGGCAAGGCGAGCGCGACCAGCCCGGTCAGGACCGCCATGGCCGCGCCGCGCACGACGCCTGTTACTCCGCCGCCTTGGCCACGCCGACCAGAGCCGGGCGCAGCAGGCGATCCTTGATCATGTAGCCGGCCTGCATCTCCTGCACTATGGTGCCGGGCGCAGCCTCTGCCGAGGGCATCTCGATCATCGCCTGATGCTTGTTGGGATCGAGCGGCTCGCCCACCGAGGTGAACTTCTCCACGCCGTGCTTGCGCAGCGCGCTCTCCATCTCTTTGCCGGTGGCATCGAGGCCGGCGATCAGCCCTTTCACCTTCTCGTCCGCGCGCAGCTCGGCCGGAATGGCCTCCAGCGCGCGGCTGAGATTGTCGGCCACGGAAAGAATGTCGCGGGCGAAGGCGGTCGCGGCATAGGCGCGGGTATCGGCCAGTTCCTTCTCCAGCCGGCGACGGACATTCTGGGTATCCGCGACGGCGTAGAGCGTCTCCTGCTTGGCGTTGGCCAGCTCTTCCTCCAGCGCGGCGATACGCGCGGCGGCGATCTCCTCGCGGCTCAGCGTCTCGCCCGCGCCCTCGGCGATGTCAGCGGCCAGGGTCTCATTCTCATTGTTGGTCTGGTCAGTCATGTCTTCCGTCATTTCATCAATCTGCTGAGGGTCTGTGCGGTGAAGTCCACCATGGGGACGACGCGGGCATAGTTCAACCGGGTTGGGCCGATCACACCGACCACGCCGACCACCTGCCCGCCGGGTCCGCGATATGGCGCTGCTATGACCGAAGAGCCGCTCAGGGAAAAGAGCTTGTTCTCCGAGCCGATGAAGATCTTGGTCGCGGCACCGGCGCGGGCGCTGTCCAGCAGGCGGGCGATCTCGCTCTTGCCCTCCAGCTCGTCCAGCAACTGGCGCACGCGCTCCAGATCGGCGGCGGATTGCTCGTCGAGCAGATTGGCCTGGCCGCGCACGATGAGCACGGGCCGGTCCTCGGTATCGCGACTCCACGCTGCCACGCCCCGCGCGACCAAATGGCGCGAAGCCTCATCAAGCGCCGTTTCCTCCGCTTCGATCTGTCCGCTCAGCCAGGCCTGCACCTCGCTCAGCGTGCGGCCGGTGGCGTGGGCGGAGAGATAATTGGCCGCTTCCACGAGCATCGATGGCGTCGTGCCCGGCGGCAGATCGACAATGCGGTTCTCGACGGTGCCATCCTGCCCGACCAGCACGGCCAGCGCCTGCCGGTCCGAAAGCCAGGCAAAACCGAACTGCTTGAGCAGCGTCTCGCGGCGCGGAACCATCACCAGCCCGGCGCAGGCAGACAGGCCCGAGAGCAGAGCCGAGGCGGCGTTGAGTGCTTCCTCGATCGGCCCTTCCCCGGTCAGCTGCCGCTCGATGGCGCGCTTCTCGTCCTCGGAGGGCTCGGCGACCTGCATCATGGCGTCCACGAACAGACGCAGGCCGGATTCGGTCGGCATCCGCCCGGCCGAGGTGTGCGGCGCAGCGAGCAACCCCGCTTCCTCGAGATCCTGCATCACATTGCGGATCGACGCCGGCGAGAGATTGAGCCCGCTCAACCGGCTGATCGTGCGCGAGCCGACCGGCGCCCCGGTGCCGATGTAGGATTCCACGACGACGCGAAAGATATCGCGCGCGCGATCGCTCAAAAGGTTGATGGGCGGGCCGGACATGCTCTGTATGTAGGACGGCGCGCGGCGCTGGCCAAGTCGCAACAGGGGCGCTAGAGCGCGGGCAAATTTCAGCAGACAAAAAGGACATGCTCATGCGCCCATCCGGCCGCGCCCCCGACGAAATGCGCACGATCGCCATGGAACCCGGCTTCACCGTTCATGCCGAAGGCAGCTGCCTCGTCTCCTTTGGCGACACGCGGGTGCTCTGCACGGCGAGCGTAGAAGAGCGGGTGCCCCCGTTTCTGCGCGGCAAGGGCGAAGGCTGGGTGACGGCGGAATATGGCATGCTCCCCCGTGCCACGCACACGCGTGGGTCACGCGAGGCAGCCAAGGGCAAGCAGTCTGGGCGCACGCAGGAGATTCAGCGGTTGATCGGCCGCTCGCTCCGCGCGGTGGTGGACCTTAAGGCACTCGGTGAGCGGCAGATCACGCTCGATTGCGACGTGATCCAGGCCGATGGCGGCACCCGCACCGCCAGCATCTCCGGCGCCTGGGTGGCGCTGCGGATCGCAGTGGACAAGCTGCTCGCCAGCGGCGCGCTGACCGCTGATCCGATCCAGGCCAAGGTCGCGGCGGTCTCCTGCGGCATCTATCAGGGCAATCCGGTGCTCGACCTCGATTATATCGAGGACAGCAATGCCCATGCCGACGCCAATTTCGTGCTGCTTTCCAACGGCAATATCGCCGAGGCGCAGGCGACGGCGGAAGGCGCGACCTATGACGAGGAAGCGCTGCTGCGCCTGCTGCGCCTCGCACGTATCGGCTGCACCCAGATCTTCGCCGCGCAGGACCGCGCCACGAGGCGGTGAGTTACCTCCCGTTCGTGTCGAGCGAAGTCGAGACACGGAAGGACTGTGCTGGACGTGTCTCGACTTCGCTCGACACGAACGGAAAGAGAGCGCTGAATGACCCGCAAACTCACACCCGGCAAGCTCGTCATCGCGAGCCACAATGAAGGCAAGGTGCGCGAGATCAGCGCGCTGCTCGGGCCTTATGGCATGGCGCCGGTGTCTGCCGGATCGCTCGGCCTGCCCGAGCCGGAGGAGACCGGCACCACCTTCGCGCAAAACGCCGCACTCAAGGCGCTCGCCTCCGCCACCGCCTCCGGCCTGCCTGCGCTGGCCGATGACAGCGGCCTCGATGTGGCGGCGCTGGGTGGACGGCCCGGCGTCTACACCGCCGATTGGGCAGAGCGGCAATGGTTCGAGGGCGAGCCCGGGCGCGACTGGTATATGGCGATGGGCAAGGTGGAGGGGCTGCTCTGCGCGCAAGGCCCGCAGGTGGACCGCAGCGCGGCCTTCGTCTGCACGCTCTGCCTCGCCTGGCCGGATGGCGAGACCGTTTTATTCGAGGGCCGCGTCGCCGGCAGTCTCGTCTGGCCGCCGCGCGGCGCGCAGGGCTTTGGCTATGATCCGGTGTTCCTGCCGACCGGGGCGACGCAGACCTTTGGCGAGATGCCCATCGAGGCGAAGCAGGCGGTCAGCCACCGCGCCCGCGCATTCGAGCAACTGGTCACTGCGCTGTTCTGAAAGGACGCCGCGCGCTCAGCGCCCCGCGTAATCGACCGACGCGCGGTGCCCGTAGACATTGCCCGCCGGATCGTAGCGGCAGACCAGCACGTCCAGCGTCGCCGTGGGGTGGAGCGCGCAGCCGACGCGGCGTGTGCCGGCCCAGATGATCTGTGAATAATGGCCAACATCCGCCCAATTGCCGCTGCGCGAAATGTCCGGCACCGGCGCATCTAGGTAGAGCGCGCGCTCTTCCAGCCAGCTTGCCGCCATTTCCTCATAGGCATAGGCATCGCGGGTGCCGGCCCAGAGATTCTCGCCATAGTTGCCCGCGCCGCCGGATTTGTGATGGGCCGCAATCGGGTCCGGCTCCTGCGCCAGCCGGGTGGCGCTCTGCGCCGCATCGGCCGCGAGTTCATCGCTCCACGCCAGCTTCGGCACGCCCCGCGCGGCGCGTTCGCCATTGTGAGCAGCCAGCATGATATCGCGGAAATGCGCCGCATCGCGCGGCATGGCAGCAGAAGGCGCATCGCCAGCCAGCACGGGCGCCGGCGTCAGGGTGCAGAGCGCGAGCAGGCCCATCGCCGCCCGCATACGCCGTCGCACCACTTCTCGCCCTTTGCCCGCGTCCATGTGCGTCCGCCGTTCCCCCTGCGGTTCCGGTGTGGAACCTAGCTCAGTATGAACGGTTGGGAAAACATTTTCTTCACCAATAAATTGCGTTAAATCATTGTTAATTAATATTTAACCATCAAACCGTGTCTTATTCGCCATGGGCTGACTTTGGCGCGCAGTCCGCTATAGCGGCGGCCATGGCCTCTCCCGCGCCGCTTGCCCTCTATATCCACTGGCCGTTCTGCGTGGCCAAATGTCCCTATTGCGATTTCAACAGCCATGTCCGCGATACGGTGGATCAGGAAGCGTGGCGCGCCGCGCTGCTCGCCGATCTGGCCCATGAGGCCGCGCTGCTGCCGGGGCGGACGCTGGGCAGCATTTTCTTCGGCGGCGGCACGCCCTCGCTGATGCCCCCCGAGACGGTGGCCGCCCTGATCGATGCGGCGACCGGGCACTGGGCGGTCGCGGACGACATCGAGATCACCATGGAGGCCAATCCGAACAGCGCCGAGGCCGCGCGGTTCGCGCAGGTGGCCTCTGCCGGCGTCAACCGCCTCTCGCTGGGCCTGCAGGCACTGGACGATCATGCCTTGCGCTTTCTCGGGCGGGCGCACGGCGTGGACGAAGGCCTCAGAGCGCTGGCGGCAGCGCAGGCTTGCGTGCCGCGCGTCAGCCTCGACCTCATCTATGCGCGCCCCGGCCAGAGCGAGGCGGACTGGGAGCGCGAACTGGCCCGCGCGCTCAGCTTCGGCACCGATCATCTCTCGCTCTATCAACTGACCATCGAGCCCGGCACGCGGTTCGAAACCGACGTGCGCCGGGGCACGCTGGTGCCCGCCGATGCGGACCATGCCGCGACGCTGTTCGAGTTGACGCAGGCCATGACGCTGGCGGCCCGCCGCCCGGCCTATGAAGTCTCCAACCATGCCGCGCCCGGGCAGGAGAGCCGGCACAACCTCGCTTACTGGCGCTATGCCGATTATACCGGTGTCGGTCCCGGTGCGCATGGTCGGCGCGGTGGCATGGCCACCGTGCGTCATCGCAAGCCCGAGAACTGGATGGCGGCACTGGACCGCAATGGTCATGGCCTCGCCGAGGAGCGCGTGCTGCCCGCCGGCGAACAGGCGGCCGAAGCGCTGATGATGGGCCTACGCCTTGCCGAAGGCATCGATCTGGCCGCGCTCAGCCAGCGCACCGGGTTGGACCGCCGAGCGCTGGTGGACGAGCACGCCATTGCAAAGCTGGCCGGCCATGGCTTGCTGGAGCAAACCGGTGAGCGCCTACGCGTCACCCCGGCCGGAATGCTGCTGCTCGATGCCATTCTGGCGGAGATCGTAATCGCAGGCTGAGGCGACCACCCGCCGCCCTCATTAACCATTCGACCATTTGGGTTAACTCGTGAATAATGGCCACAGTCCTTCCCACCCGAGTCAGCTCATCTGAGGGAAGGCGTCAACTTCGTGGGGGAGTAGACATGGCCTTTCCAACCATTTCCGAAATCGCATCGCGCCGGTCCGGCGTGATCATCGCTGCTTGTGCGCTGGCGCTGCAAGGGAGCGCTACGCAGGCCCTGACAATCGCCAGTCTTAAGGGCCAGGGCCTCGATCACATCTATG
Source organism: Sphingobium sp. B12D2B (assembly GCF_025961775.1). Taxonomy (NCBI): domain Bacteria; kingdom Pseudomonadati; phylum Pseudomonadota; class Alphaproteobacteria; order Sphingomonadales; family Sphingobiaceae; genus Sphingobium; species Sphingobium sp. B12D2B. Next base: position 849,057 of record NZ_JAOQOH010000001.1, on the reverse strand, counting down.
GCAGCTACGCGCCGCGCGGCGATTGCAGCGCGGAGCCCCGCGTCACCATCGACGACAAGGGCATGACCTTCCGCGCCCATGGCCGCACCGTCACGCCGCCGCGCGTCGAATATGCAGTGAGCTTCATGGGGCCGAGCTATGAGGGGATCACGGCCGTGTTCATGCCGTTCCCGATCAGCCCCAGCGATTCCGGGCGCGTCTATATGTACGTCAATGATGACGAAAAGGCCGGGGTCATCCGGTTCGAGGACAATCTGATGCGCGGTCAGAGACCTGACCCTTTTCATGCCGCCTTTACGGCAGGCGGATTGTTCATGCTCTGCAAGAGCAGCGCGGCCGTCGGCACGCCAGCCCCGACGCCGCCCCGACCAGCGGCAACACCGGCCGCCGCCGTAGAGGGCATCCCGGCGGAATGGACGAACCTCGCCAGCCTCGTGGGCAAATATCCGGGCAGCTACGCCAAAGATAATATCGATCTGCTGGATCGCGGCGCCGTCGCGACGGCGCTCAAGTCCCGGCTAGGGCCGAAGATGGACGTGCTGCGGACCAATCTCTCGGTCGTCACCCCGCTCAAGCGCGTCGGGAATTATTATTATCTCTCCGGCAACGCCCAGCACAAGGGCGGCGAGGAGCAGGCCTATATCATGATCGACCCCGCCCGGCGGGCGGTGCAGGTGGGCCTGTGGGAACGCGGCAAGCTGAGCGTTTACGCCCCCGCCACCGGTACACGGCTGCCCGTCGCGCCCGAGATCAAGACCCTGCTTGATAACAGTCCGCCCGAGACGGCGGTGGCCCTGCCCGGCACGCCGTGGGAAGTCGTGCCCGTCGCCGGGCGCGCGCCCATGGCCTATGTCAGCGCCGCAGCATCCCCCAACATCGAAGCCCTCAGCCTCTATTGCGAGGGCGGGAAGCCTTATATGGCGATGCTGCTCAACAAGCCGACCGCCGGCAACGCCTTGACGATGACCTGGAATTTCGCCGGCCGTCTGGTCAACATTCCCGTCCAGCGTGGCAGCGCCAACGGCACCCACTGGATCGGCGGCATCACCGGCACACCTTTGGTGCCGCTGCTGACCCAGCAGAAAGGAACGGCGATGCTGCGGATCAACGGCAGGCTGGAGGGCGAGGCATCGCTCAGCAATGCGACGATGGCGCTGCGCGCGGCCTTGCGGGGCTGCGTGAAAATGTGATCCGACAGGGGGCGGATGACCTCGCAGGCCATCACTCCCGCCACTTCCCCCGCCCGGCTTTTACCGACGCGCGCTTGGTCTTGCCCTCAACGCGGCGCACCTGCGAGGCTTTGGTGGGCTTGGTCGGCTTGCGTTTCTTGGGCACGATGGTGGCCTGTGCGATCAGATCGCACAGCCGCTGGCGCACCTCGCGGCGGTTCTCGAACTGCGAGCGCGAGCCCTCGCTGCGCAGGATGAGCACGCCCTCCCCCGTCATCCTTGCGCCCGCCAGCGCTGCGAGGCGCACCTTGACCGCCTCCGGCAGCGACGGCGAACCGGCGACATCGAAGCGCAGAATGACCGCGCTGTCGGTGGTATTGACATGCTGACCGCCAGCCCCGGATGCGCGCGTGGCGCTCTCGAGAAGCTCGTCCTCATCGATGCTGATCGATCGCGTGATCTGGATGCGCGGCATGGCCCCTCATCACCCGGCGCGGGGCACTGTCGCAAGAGCCAATCGCTGCCGGGCCTGACGATCAGTTTCCGGTGGTGGGGGCGCCGGGAGACAGCAGCGGCGCCTCACTCGGCACCGAAGGCGAGGACGCGGCGGGAGGCGGGGCCGGATTCGCAGACGCGGGCTGCGATGTGGTGCGTGCAGGCGCGGATCGGACCGGCGGCGGTGAGGCCTGCCGCTCGCTCCGCGCTGCGGGCCCAGGTGCGGCTGTCGCGGCGCGTGGCTGCGCCTGTGTTCGAATTTGGGCCGGGCGCGCGGCAGGACTAGGCGCCGGCGCAACCGCCGACGCCCGGGGCGCGGCGGCGTCAGGCAGAGAACTGGCGGGCGCAGTGCTGTTCGCGGCGGCCTCGGGCGCCGCGCCCTCCACCGCAGCGGCGGGCTCGCTCGAGGGACCGAAGGCGCCCAGCCGCTCGCCGAGCATGAGCGCCCCCGCCGCAAACAACGCCAGCGCAATCAGCCCGACCAGGCCCATTGCGGCGATCCACACCGTCCCCATCCGGCGGACGTGGCGGGCGGAGGTCATCGCCGCATCGCTCAGCTCGCCGGAGAGAGAAACCTCGGTCCAATCCGTCATTGCACGCCGCATCGCTCCAGCCAGTGGGACCGTGAGCGCAAGGCCGACGAGCGCCGCCAGCAGCGCCATCATCATGCCGCCGAAGAAGGTGAGCGCCACTTGCGGGAGGGCATCCGGCCCGAGGCTGTCCCGCGCGAGCAGGCTCAGGCACAGGCCGCCTGCATTCAGCAGAACCAGCATCGTGAGCGCCCAGCGATAGAGCGCGGAGGTCTCCTCCACCAAGCGCGTCATGCCGGTGCCAAGCCGCTCGACGCCACGGCGCCCGACGTCCCGGCCCAGCGCCCGCATCTCCTCCACTTCGCTCACGCCTGTCTGCCCGATCGGCTCCATGGCTGCTTCCCCGTTTCGTTAACCGCCCGATAATCCAGCGCCTGAAGACCATGCGGCGGCCCGATCCGCAAGAGCCAAGAGGCTGGCGCGGGGGACAAGCGGCACCTAAATGGCAGGCATGTACGATTTTTCTCCCGCGACGGGCAGCGACAAGCCCGCTCTTTATGCCGATCTCCTCGCTGCGGCGCGCGCGCTGACCGAGGGCGAGCCGGACGCCATCGCCAATATGGCGAATGTCGCGGCGCTGATCTGGCAATATGTCCCGGACCTCAACTGGGCCGGCTTCTACCGGCTGGTGGATGACGTGCTGTTGCTCGGCCCGTTTCAAGGCAAGCCAGCCTGCATCCGCATCGCGCTGGGCAGCGGCGTGTGCGGTACGGCTGCGGCGACCCGGCAGATCCAGCGCGTCGAGGATGTCCACGCCTTCCCTGGCCACATCGCATGCGATGCCGCCTCCGCATCGGAACTGGTCGTGCCGGTGATCCACGAGGGCGCGCTGATCGGCGTGCTCGATCTCGACAGTCCCCGCCCCGCCCGCTTCGACGAGGCCGACGCCGCCGGGCTGGGCGCGCTCTGCGCGGCAATCGCCCCCGCTCTGGCAGGCTGACGCACGGGCCTTTCGGCTGATCCACTTTGGGACGCGCGACGGGGCGAGCGGACTCGCCAAGCCGCTAAGGCATTGATAGCCTCCCCTTATCGCTCGCACCAAGGCGCATGGCCGCAAGGCGCAACATCGCGGCCAAACGCCAAGAGCGAACTGGAACCGGGGGGCTTTCCAGCAGGGGTCCGGCAGCTTTCGAGCGGCCGGACCCTTAGCGTTTATGGACGGGTGGCGTGCACGAGGCGCTCTTGCACGAAAGGGCGGCTTTTCGATTGTAAATGCGAAAGCTGCCCTTGCTGACACGACGCCAATGCAGCCCGAACCTCCGTTCGTCCTGAGTAGCCGCTGAGCTTGTCGAAGCGGCGTATCGAAGGACTGCCCATGCGCGGGGATACTTCGATACGGCTCTTCGATTGCGCCTGCGGCGCTACTCAGACCCTACTCAGCACGAACGGTGAAGGTCGGAGATGCCTACCTGCTCCCCATTGGCGCCCCTCCCAGCGCAAGTCGCCGCGCACCCTCGACAAGCCCCTCCAGACGGCCGCAGGCCGATTACTTAAGCACGCGCCCCTCATGGTCGCGAGTCAGGCTCTGTTCCGGGCGGCCGGCATTCGGGGCATCGGACTGGCCAGCCGGCAGCACCAGCCGCTCCCAGCCGGCACGGCCGAGCTTTTCCATCGGCTGATAGCGGACCTTGTAATTCATCCGGTCCGAGCCTTCGACCCAGTAGCCGAGGTACACATAGGGTAGGCCGGCGCGTTGGGCGCGCAGGATGTGGTCGACGATGATGTAGCTGCCGAGGCCATTGCGGCCTTCCAGCTCCGGCTCGAAGAAGCTGTAGATCATCGACAGCCCGTCGCCCTGCTTGTCGGTTAGGCAGGCGCCGATCAGCCGACCGGGGCGGCCGTCTTCCCCCGGTTCGCGATATTCGATAAGATAGGTCTCGACCGGCGTCTGCTCGACCATGTCGGCAAAATCGATCTCGTCCATCTCAGTCATTCCGCCAGTCGGGTGGCGGGCGGCGAGATAGCGCTGGAGCAGCGAGAATTGCTCGTCGGTGGACCAAGGCTTGCACGCCCGCACCACCAGGTCGCTATTGCGGCGCACGAGGCGGCGTTGGGTGGCGTTGGGCTTGAATTCGTTCGCCACGATCCGCACCGAGACGCAGGCGGTGCAATCCGCGCAGCTCGGGCGATAGGCGACGTTCTGGCTGCGGCGAAAGCCGATGCGGCCCAGCGCGTCATTGAGCTCGGACGCGTGCTCGCCGGTCAGTTCGGTAAACACCTTCCGCTCCGTGCGCCCAGGCAGATAGGGGCACGGTCCGGCATTGGTCATGAAGAACCGCGGAAAGCGGAAAGCAGCGCTCACATCAACTCCCAGCGGCCCGGCAAAGGCCCGTGATTCAATGGCTCAGGAGACTATGCCTCTATCCCCCCAGTGTGAAAAGAGCATTTACCACGGATTTTTCGGTGCCCGAAGGGGCAGGCTTCGCGTTGCGCGACAATCACGAGCCTTGCTTCTCGCGCCATCCTGATCGATAGTAAGGTAACGAATAATGGAGAGCCTGCCATGGTTATGCTGACCGATGCCGAACAAGCCATGCTGGACGGAGAGTCCGGCGCCGCGACGCAAAAGGCCATGGAACTGCTGATCCGCTATGCCGACGCGCTCGGCGCGGAGCGTTTCGTCGAGACAAACAACGTTGCCGGCGTGCCCGGCTCCGCCCCGCAATGGGTGAAGGATTATTATGCCGCAGATGGCGGAGATTATCGCGCCGTTTTTTCCCGCTTCGATCTCGACAGCGACGAAGTTGTGGAAGTGCCGCGCATGAACGCCTTTTCGTGCCATCTGCAGGGCGGCATGGACCCCACGCTCTGGCAGGAGCAGGGCATGACGACGGAGGCGCACGACAATTTCGTCTCTGACGAGGCGGAAGTCGCCGCCCACGGTATCCAGATCCTCAAGACCTGCACGCCCTATCTCGCCGGCAACGTGCCGGTGATGGGCGAGCACTGCGCGTGGATGGAATCGAGCGCGGTGGTGTTCGCCAACTCCGTCATCGGCGCGCGGACCAATTGCGAGGGACGCGAATCCACCAGCGCCGCGATGCTGGCCAAGCGCATTCCCGACTGGGGCTTCCACCGCGACGACTTCCGCAAGGGGCAGCATAGCGTGGACGTGCAGGTGCCGGTCGACAGCATCTTCGAATGGGGAATGCTCGGCTATTTCGTCGGCGATGCCGTGCAGGATACCATCCCCGTCATCACTGGCGACATCAGTGAGGCGAGCCTCATCCGCCACAAGCATTTCGGCGCGGCCGCGGCCTCGTCCGGCGGCGTCGAGATGTATCACATGGTCGGCATCACCCCCGAGGCGCCGAGCGTGGAGACGGCCTTCGGCGGCGCGGCGAAAGGCGAGCGCTTCGTCTATGACGCGGCGGCGCGGCGGCGCATCTACGAGACGCTGAACAGCGTCGGCTCCAGCGAGGATGTCGATTATGTCATGCTCGGCTGCCCGCATTATTCCATCGAGCAGATTGCGCAGGTCTGCGCTCTGATCGAGGGGCGCAAGGTGAGCGCCAACAGCGCCTTGTGGGTGTTCACCAGCCGCGCGGTGAAGGCGACGGCGGATGCCAACGGCTATTCCAAGATCCTGCGCGATGCCGGCGCCTACCTCATGACCGACACCTGCTCGGCGATCAGCCAGGCGGTGCCCAAGGGCACGAAGGTCGCGGCGCTCGATAGCGCCAAGCAGGTGCATTATCTGCCCGCGATGATGGGCATCGAGGGCTGGTACGGCACCACCGCCGACTGCGTGGACGCCGCCTGTACCGGCAAGTGGAAAGGAGCCCTGGCATGAGCGACGTTCTGGACAAGCCCCGCCTTATCATCCGGGGCCGCGCCGTGGTGCCGGGCATCGCCGAGGGCGAGGCGCTGGTGACGCGCGAGACGATCTCCGGCTGGGGCGGCGTCAACCCGATGAGCGGCACGGTGATCGAGAGCCGCCATGAGCTGAAGGGCCAGAGCTTTGCCGGCAAGGTGCTGGTCTTCCCCGGCGCCAAGGGCTCCTCGGGCTGGTCGAGCATCTTCCACATGTCCAAGCTGCGCGGCGCCTCGCCGGTGGCGATGGTGTTCAACATCATGACCACCAAAGCCGCGCTCGGCGCCGTGGTGATGCGTACGCCGACGGTCACCGAGTGCGACCAGGACCCGCTCGACGCCATCCGCACCGGCGACTGGGTGCGGGTGGATGGCGATGCCGGGACGATTATGGTTTGGGATCGCAGGCCGGGGTGAACGGCGGGTGCGGATCGGCCTTCCCGTGATCCTCATCCTTGGTCATTCCCGCGAACGCGGGAATCCAGCTTCGACACTGCCCCATAGCGCAAGCGCTGACCTGGATTCCCGCGTTCGCGGGAATGACGAAGAGGAACCGGGCGTGAAGTTATCCGCGCAGGCTTCGGCTCGCTACCTCACCGCCGCGCCGTGATGCTCTGCGCCACGGCCTCGGCGACCTTGATGCCGTCCATCGCCGCCGAGAGGATGCCGCCGGCATAGCCAGCGCCCTCGCCGGCGGGGAACAGCCGCGCGACGTTGAGGCTCTGATAATCCTTGCCGCGGGTGATGCGGATCGGCGAGGAGGTGCGCGTTTCCACGCCGGTCATCACCACATCGGGATGATCGTAGCGCGCAATCTGGCGGCCGAAGGCGGGGATCGCCTCGTGGAAGGACTCCAGCACGAACTCCGGCAGGCAGGTGGCGAGGTCCGTCATCTTGACGCCCGGCTTGTAGGAGGGGGTGATGATGCCCAGTTCCGTGGAGGCACGCCCGGCGAGGAAATCCCCCACCTTCTGCCCCGGCGCGCAATAGTTGGAGCCGCCCGCGACGAAGGCCAGCGACTCCCAATGCCGCTGCAGCGCGATGCCCGCCAGCGGCCCATCGGGATAATCGCGGGCGGGATCGATGCCCACCACCAGCCCCGAATTGGCATTGAACTCGGCGCGGGAATATTGGCTCATGCCATTGGTGACGACGCGCCCTTCCTCGGATGTCGCCGCGACCACCCGGCCACCGGGGCACATGCAGAAGCTGTAGACGGTGCGCCCGTTCGCGCAATGATGGCTGAGGCTATAGGCCGCCGCGCCCAACACCGGATGCTTGGCGTAACGGCCGTAGCGCGCCTCATCCACCCAGGCCTGCGGATGCTCGATGCGCACGCCGAGCGAGAAGGGCTTGGGCTCGATGAACACGCCGCGCTCGTGCAGCATCTCGAAGGTCGGCCGGGCGCTGTGGCCGACCGCGAGGACGACATGATCGGCCTCAAGAAAACTGCCATCGTGCAGATGCAGCCCGCGCAGGGCCATGTTGCCATCCGGGCTGCGATCCAGCTCCAGCCCGTCCACCCGCGTCTGCCAGCGATATTCGCCGCCAAGCCCCTCGATGGTGCGGCGCATGCTCTCCACCATGGTGACGAGGCGGAAGGTGCCGATGTGCGGATGCGCCTCGGTGAGAATATCCTCCGGCGCGCCGGCGCGGACGAACTCCTCCAGCACCTTGCGACCGAGGAAGCGCGGGTCCTTCACCCGGCAATAGAGCTTGCCGTCCGAAAATGTGCCCGCCCCGCCCTCGCCGAACTGGACATTGCTGTCCGGGTTCAGCTGTGAGCGGCGCCAGAGGCCCCAGGTATCCTTGGTCCGCTCCCGCACCACCTTGCCGCGATCCACGATGATCGGGCGAAAGCCCATCTGCGCGAGGATCAGCCCCGCGAACAGCCCGCACGGCCCGGCGCCAATGACCACCGGACGCAGGCCGGACCAGCCCTCCGGTGCACGGGCGACGAAATGATAATCCGTGTCCGGGCGCGGGCGCACATCCTTGTCGCCCACGAACCGCGCCAGCACGGCGGCTTCGTCGCGCAGGGCGACATCCACGGAATAGACGAGCAGGATCGCACTCTTGCGCCGCGCATCATTGCCGCGCCGCACGACCTCATGGCCGAGCAGATCGCCCTGCGAAATGCCAAGGCGCGCTGCAATGGCGGGCGCGAGTGCATCGTCCGGGTGATCGAGGGGCAGGGTGAGACCGGTCAGGCGGATCATGGCCCGGCCCTAGCGCGTGTGGCGCGGGAGGGGAATGGGGGACGGGGATTTACCCTTATTCCAACCCTCAATTCTTACAGTATTTCGGGACTCAAAATATGCACGGTTTGTCGCTAGACCTACCTAGAACTGGGGGAACTAGTAGTGTCTGAAAGTGCAATCCATATCGTCTATGATGGCGGCGATGCCGCTAACCATACGATCGACGCTCGGCTACTTGGAAAATCCCTCCAAGGGATCGGGAGGATGGTTTCAGACTGCCTCTTTATTTTTGCCTTCGAGAGATTGCCTAACCGAAACGAGAAGGTGCCCCTTCTTCTGAAAGTCCACGAGCCTAAAAGAGGTTCATATGGCATGGATGGCCTGTTCGGCGAAGTGTCTACAGCCCTGAGTTATGGCATACCAATTATCGCTGCAATTGGTCCTGATATCCTCACCCACTACGTCACTGCGATAATCGACAAGTTCCGTGGAAAGGATGACACCGTGGAATTTGCGATTCAAAAAATGGCAGAGATGCACAAGGCGGCTTTGGGCGCCATGAGCAAATCCCAGCGGATGGCACACGAGAGTGTAGATCGTTCTGACGAGCGGCGTCACCGTGAAATAATAAGCTTACATGATGTTCTTCGCGCAGCGATCTCAGGCAGTGGACAAGCAGCGACCGATTATGTGGCTCCCGTGGGCCGGTCTGTCAGCACGGCAAGCTTCGTATCCGGCGACGCCAAGCCACTCATCGTGAACGCAGATGATGCCGAGGCGATAAGAGAATCTCAAAAGCTCGACTGGACTCCTCTGGGTGACCTAACACTCCGCACGGACGGCTTTCGTTTCCACACAAACGGCCTAAGCGTAGAAAATCCGGATGGAGGCTTCCTTATGGCGGAGGTACTTGACCCAGTTTTTGAGAATGAATCCAATCCCTACACTGTAGCTGCCGGCAAGCGCGGCGCAGTTGAGGTAACGGGGCGATTAGGTCGCAAAGCCGGGCGGGTAACTCGTATTCAGATCGTAGAATTTCTGCGACCAATTGATCACTGATCTCCGGCACGCTCATATGTATTTCGGTAACAAGTTCGGCAGAGAACCAGAACCATGAAAGAGAGACGAACTGCCTTAGCACTGTTGATCAGTGCCATTCTCCCGTTGACCGCGTGCGATAGTGCGTCTGCTGAGGGAATCCGGGACGGGAAATGGGAAATAACAGTTGCGAGACTGAACGTAAAAGGTGCGCCTCCAGATATTGCCACTCATTCTTTTTGCATTACAAAGAAGGAGGCGGAGTCGATTACTGTAAAATCTCTTCTATTCCATCGCTACCCTGCCGCACCAAAACACTTTGATAGCGCTGTAATGGAGAAAGGTCGTATTACCGGATTTACACGAGTTGACACACCAGAACGTGAGATCAAGGGAATCCCCGTAGAAGTAAATGGCCACTACGGTGATAGCAGCGTCACAGTTACCGAAACCATGCGGCTATATGGGTACGAAATAATAAGGACCTTCACTGGACGCCGCTTAGGCCCTTGTTAGCCTGCGCCCTCGCCTCACGTCTATCGGTCGAGAAATGACGCTGCGGATCATCTTGCAGTCGAGATCAATTCAGTCTCGTGCCATGGATGCTGAAACAAGTTCAGCATGACGCGCATGGGATTATGGGGATGCCGCGCGTGGAGTGGCGGAACCGTCGCGCGGGTGCGCTCTACTCCCCCTCCCCCTTCAACACCCCCGCCACCAGCGGCCCAACCCGCCCCACAATCGTCTCCACGCCTTGCGGATTGGGGTGGATGCCGTCGGGGAGCATGAGGGTGCGGTTGCCGATCACGCCATCGAGGAAGAAGGGGTAGAGCGGCGCGTCGTACTTCTTCGCGAGATCGGTGAAGATCGGATCGAAGGCCTTGGCGTAGGCCGCGCCCATATTGGGGGCGGAGACCATGCCGGTGAGCATGATGGGGATGCCGCGCTTTTGCAGCTCGGCGAGGATCGCATCGAGATTGGCGCGGGTTTCCTTTGGCTCCAGGCCGCGCAGCATGTCGTTGCCGCCGAGGCCGACGATCACGAGATCCGGCTTGCGCTCCAGCCCGTCGAGCGTGAAGGCGAGGCGCTGGCGGCCGGCTGCGGTGGTATCGCCCGAGACGCCGGCATTGACCACCTGCGCGGGCACGCCCTGCCCCCCCAGCGCGCGCTCCAGCACCGGGGCAAAGCCCTCGCGTGGCCCAAGATTATAGCCGGCGTAGAGGCTATCCCCGAACACCACGACCAGCTTGCGGTCCGCGACCGGGGCGCTGCGGGCGTCAGGGCCATTTGCCGTATTGGAGAGGGCTGCGGCGGCGTTATTGCCGGCACCAGCACCCCCCTGAGTGTCGGGAGTTTGTGGAGAACAGGCGAGCAGTGCTTGGACAAGCAGCAGTGAGACACCATAACGAGTAAACGTCTTTGCCACGCGAGGCCCTTTCCGCATGCATGCACCCATCGATGCCTCCCATATCGCCATCCGCGCCCGCAATGTCACCCTCTCGCTCGGCACGGGCGAGGCGAAGGTGGATATCCTCAAGGGCGTGGACCTGGACATAATGCGCGGGGAGAGCATTGCGATCCTCGGCGCCTCGGGATCGGGCAAGTCCTCGCTGATGGCGGTGCTCTCCGGCCTGGAGCAGGCGAGCAGCGGTAGCGTGAGCGTGGCAGGCACGGATTTCAGCACGCTGGATGAGGACGGGCTGGCGCGGGCGAGACGGGGCCAGATCGGCATCGTGCTGCAGGCCTTCCACCTGCTGCCGACGATGACGGCTGTGGAGAATGTCGCGGTGCCGCTGGAGCTGGCGGGGCTTGAGGACGCCTTTGCGCGCGCGCGTGCGGAGCTGACGGCGGTGGGCCTCGGCCACCGCATCGACCATTATCCCGCGCAGCTTTCCGGCGGGGAGCAGCAGCGCGTGGCGATTGCACGCGCGGTGGCGCCGGGGCCGCAGATCATTTTTGCCGACGAGCCGACCGGCAATCTGGACGGGCACACCGGTGCGGCGATCATCGACCTTTTGTTCACGCGTCAGCAGGCGAGCGGGGCAACGCTGATCATCATCACCCACGACCCCGATCTTGCCCAGCGCTGCGACCGCATCGTGGAAATGCGCGACGGGCTGATCGTGGAGGGCGCGCCCGCATTAGGGCGGCGCGCATGAGGACTTTGGGCCTGCGGGCGAGCTGGTCGATTGCCCGGCGTGACCTCAATGCGGGGCTGCGGGGGCTGCGACTGCTCTTCGTCTGCCTGTTCCTGGGCGTGGCGACGCTGGCGGCGATCGGCAGCCTGACGACCTCCATCACCAGCGAGATTTCCGCACGGGGGCAGACGATCCTGGGCGGCGATATCGAGGCGCGGATGAGCCAGCGCGAGGCGAGCGAAGCCGAGAAGCAGACGCTGCGCGCGCTGGGGACGATGAGCGAGACCATCCGGCTGCGGGCGATGGCGAATGCAGTGGGGGCCGGCGATACGGATGGCCCGGCGGCGGTGCTGACCGAACTCAAGGGCGTTGATGGCGCCTATCCGCTTTATGGCACGCTGCTGCTCCGCGCGGGGAGCTATGCCTCGCTGCCCGCCGACCGCATCCTGATCGGCGAGGCGCTGGCGGAGCGGCTGCAGATCAAGCCCGGCAATGCGCTGCGCTATGGCACCGCGACCTTCACCATCGCCGGCATCATCGCCGAGGAGCCGGACCGGGTGGGCGAAGGCTTTACGCTGGGGCCGGTCGCCATCGTCTCGCTAGAAGGTCTGCGGCGCACCGGGCTGATCCAGCCGGGCAGCCTCTATGAGAGCAAATATCGCGTGCGCGTGGCGCCGGGCACCGATGTCGAGGCGCTGCGCACGCGGCTGGAAGACGAGCAGGCCGAAGCGGGCTGGTCGTTCCGTGACCGGGAGAATGCGGCGCCGGGCACCAGCCGCTTCATCGAGCGGATGGGGCAGTTCCTCTCGCTCATCGGCCTCACGGCGCTGGTGATCGCGGGCATCGGGGTGAGCAATGGCGTCTCCTCCTATCTCGCGATCAAGCGCGGCGGCATCGCGACCTTCAAGGTGCTGGGGGCAACCTCGGCGGATATCGAGCGCATCTACCTGATGCAGATCGGCACGGTCGCGGCGATCGCCATTGCCTGCGGGTTGATCGCGGGCGCGCTGCTGCCGCCGGCGCTGATCGCCGTGCTGGGCGATGTTCTGCCGGTGCAGCCGGGCTTCCGCATCCATCCGCTGCCGCTCATCACGAGCGCGGCTTATGGCCTGCTGATCGCCTATATCTTCACCCTTCCGCCGCTCGACCGGGCGCGGACGCTGCCGGTCGCCGCGATCCTGCGCGCGCATGTCGAGCCGCGCAGCCGGCTGGACCGGCGCAGCGTGGCGGGCGTGGTGCTGGGCGTGCTGGCGGTGCTGGCGATTGCGCTCGGCACGGCGCGCGAGCCCTTGTTCTCGGCTGCAGTGCTGGGGGCGACGGCGGCGGTGCTGGGCGTGCTGCTGCTGCTCGGCTGGGGGATCAGCGCGATTGCCCGGCGCGTGCCGCGCCCGCGTCGGCCGCTCTGGCGCCTCGCCATCGCCAATCTCTATCGCCCCGGCGCGCAGACGTCCGCGCTGGTGATCGCGCTGGGGCTGGCGCTCACGCTGTTCGTCACGCTGGCCGGCGTGCAGACCAGCCTCACCGCCGAGATCGACCGGACGGTGCCGAAGAAGGCGCCCAACCAGTTCGTGCTCGATATTCCTTCCGATCAGCAGGCGCGCTTCCGGCAAATCGTAGCGAAAGAGGCGCCGGCGGCGGAGCTGAACGTGGTGCCGGCACTGCGCGGGCGCATCGTGGCTTATGCCGGGCAGCGCGTCGCCGACATGGAGGAACTGCCCGAGGGCGCCTGGTTCCTGCGCGGCGAGCGCGGCGTGACCTATAGCGCGACGCTGCCGGAGGGAAGCGATCTGGTCGCGGGCCAGTGGTGGACGCCCGATTATGCCGGTCCGCCGCTCATCTCGCTGGACGAGGAAGCGGCGAAGACGCTCAACCTCAAGATCGGCGACAGCATGACGGTGAGCGTGCTCGGCCGCGAGATCGAAGCCAAAATCGCCTCGCTGCGCAAGGTGAACTGGGACAGCATGGGGTTCAACTATGTCATGGTCTTCTCGCCCAGCGCTCTGGCAAGCGCGCCGCACAGCCTCACCGCCACCATTACCATGGACGAGGCGCAAGGCGCGGGCGTGACGCGCGCGCTGCTCGCCGCCTTCCCGGGCGTCTCGGTGATCGCGGTGGCCGAAGTGGTCGAGCAGATCAGCGGGCTGCTGGAGCAGATGTCCGGCGCCATCGTGGCGGCGGCCTCCATCGCCATCTTCGCGGGCGTTGCGGTGCTGATCGGCGCCATCGCTGCCTCGCGGCAAGCGCGCAGCTATGACAGCGTGATTCTCAAGACGCTGGGCGCGACGCGCTGGCAGATCCTCGGCACGCAGGCCATGGAATATGCCCTGCTCGCCGCCACGCTGGCGCTGGTTTCGCTGGCGCTGGGCATGGGCGCGGCCTGGTATGTTATCGTGCAGGTCTTCGAATTCGGCTGGGCACCGGACTGGGGCGTGGTGCTGGCGACACTGGCGGGCGGCGCGATCATCACGCTGGGCATCGGGCTGGCCGGATCGATCCCACTGATGTCGCTGCGGCCCTCGCGGGCCCTGCGGGAATTGTAAGAGTCCGGAATTTTGTCCACAACTTATGTAGACTTGTAGACACAAGTCCGCTTTACAGGCACCTATGGTCCAAATTATGGTTAATGCATCTCAGAAGCATGACCATTTAACGGATCATCAAACGGCCGATGAAGCATTCCTTGAGCCATTTGACAGGTCTTTTTGCGCTCTACGGCCTGCCGCGGCCATGGGCGATCGCAAAGCAGCTTTCGAGGCAATTCGCCTCGCTGGCTGAGTTGGTCCACGCTCCACCGGACGTCCTCAAATTGCGGGGCGCTTCGGAGGCGCAGATACGCGCGATCAAGGACTTTCGGAGCCTTCATCTCAGCGTGCTGGCATCCGAAGCGTTGAAGACCACGCAGCCCCTCGATGTCGAAAAGTTGAAGCGTCACCTTGCTGCGGAAATCGGGCATTGCCGGATCGAGCACTTCCATGTGGTCTATCTGAGCCAGCTCAAACACGTCATCGAGAGCCGTACTCATTGGTCCGGGGGATATGACAGCACCCCGGTCTATGTCCGCGAAATCGTCATGACCGCGATCATCCTCGGGGCGGCGCACATCATTCTTGCCCACAACCACCCCTCCGGCATCGCCGAACCCAGCAAGGCCGACCGGATCATGACGGACCAAATCTGCAAAGCGGCGCGCCCCTTGGACATTCATGTCGCAGACCACTGGGTTTTTGCCGGTCAGGCCGTCTTCAGCTTCGCCGGACACGGCCTGTTGTAGCGGGCGGGGTTGCGGCAATGGCTCGCAGGCCTGGCACGGCTGAAGGAAGCGGCTTCAGGCCATGTCGGCTGGCAGAACCTGCTGGGGATGCAGTCAGTCCACTTTGATGCTCTGTGGCCCACAGCAATATCTCAGAAAAGGCATGGGCAGTGAACATAGTGATCGCTATGATCGGCTTATGGAAAGCCCAGAAGACCGTGTGGGCTATGACCGCCAGCCTCCAGAGGAGGGCATTCCGAAAGATCGAAGTCGTTGGCTGCTGTTAATCAAAGAAATGCGGGCCGCCCATAGTTGCGGCATTTATGAAGCCGAGTGCCGGGCTTTGCAGCAGCCTGCCTGGAAACGATGGGTCGCGCGCCAAATCAATCATGACGCCGAATGTGCAAAAATGGCGCGCAGCCATATTCGCTATAACGGCGACAGAGCTCTGATCGCGGAAGACAATGGAAAGCTGATCGTCCGCAATGGCGTGGGTTCCAAATAGGCCCCCTTTCGCTCTCACTCCGTTGAAGAGCAGCATTGATTTCCAGCCCAGTCCAACCCTCTCCTGCTGGCAGGAGAGGGCTGACGGACCAGCTCAGAACAGCTGATCGAACGCCGTTTCCAGCCGCTTGAGGCTGGCAGGCACGTCCTTGAGCTTGTCGAGGCCGAAGAGGCCGATGCGGAAGCTGCGATAATCCGGGCCTTCATCCACCATCAGTGGCACGCCGCCGGCGACCTGCAGGCCGAGCGCGGCGAAGGGCTTGCCGGTCTGCATCGCGGCATCCTCCGTGAACACCACGACCACGCCCGGCGCGGCAAAGCCATCGGCGGCGACCGACCGCACGCCGCGCTCCGCCAGCATCGCCCGCACGGCATTGCCCTGCTCCCACTGCGCGGCGCGCAGCGTTTCGAAGCCGATCTGCTTGGTCTCCATCATCGCCTTGTGGAAGGTGCGCAGCGCATCGGTGGGCATGGTGGCATGATAGGCATGGCCGCCATTCAGATAGGCTTCCATGATGCTGTTCCACTTGGCGAGATCGATCGCGAAGCTGGTCGACTGGCGGGCGCGGCAGCGCTCCAGCGCGGCGGCATTCATCATCACCAGCCCAGCCGATGGCGGCGCGGACCAGCCCTTTTGCGGGGCGGAAATGAGGATGTCGACGCCGGTCGCGACCATGTCCACCCAGATGCAGCCCGAGGCGATGCAGTCCAGCACGAAGAGGCCGCCGACCTCATGCACCGCGTCCGCGACGGCGCGAATATAATCTTCCGGCAGGATCATGCCCGAGGCGGTCTCGACATGCGGGGCGAAGACGACGGCGGGCCGCTCGGCACGGATGGCGGCGACGACCTCATCGATGGGCGCGGGCGCGAAAGGCTGGTCCGCGCCGCCATTGCCGATGCGGCGGGCCTTCATGACCGTTTCCGACGCGGGGATCGATCCCGCCTCGAAAATCTGCGTCCAGCGATAGGAGAAGAAGCCGTTACGGATGACCATCACCTTTTCGCCGGTGGCGAATTGGCGGGCGACCGCCTCCATCGCATAGGTGCCGCCGCCAGGGACGACCACCGCGCGCTCGGCGTTGTAGACTTCGCACAAGGTGGCGTGGATATCGCGCATCACGCCCTGGAAAGCCTGGCTCATGTGATTGAGCGAGCGATCCGTGAAGACCACCGAATATTCGAGCAGGCCATCGGGATCGATATCGGGGCGCAGGGCGGGCATAGATGGTTCTCCTTGCTTCAGGCAGCGCATCCTGATGCTGCCCGTTCGTGCGACGGCGCTGACTCGATGCCACGCAATCGCCGCTGGCCGCGCATAGCGGGGCATGGTGCGGGATGCCAGTTGATCCTTCGCATCACCGTTCGGTGCTTGGATGAAGCGAAAGATGCAGATCGCGCTTGACGAAGTCCACAGGGATCGGCATGACGCTGTTAATGCGATTCATTGTCATTAGCAGATCAGTGCAGTCGCAACGCCTTCACCCGCGCGAACCCCTCTTCGCGCGGCGCGGACGTTCCCGGCCTGCAGGTGCAGCGGGCCGGGGACGTCCTTCCATCGGCGATATGCGCGCTTGCCTTGCCGGCGCCAGCGCCGCCTGCCATCGCCCCTGACTGCCACGGGAGAGATTGCCCATGTATGCGTTTCTGGATTGCCCGCTTTCGTTGCTCGATCGTGGCGGCCGTTTGCTCGTCTGGGCCATGCGGCACTGGGCAAAGGCGGTCTCTTGCGGGCGTTGCCCGTGCGGCGATGTCGGCCCGGCCTTTCACAAGGCGGATCTCATGGCCGGCTTCCCGCATTTCCACATGATGATGGCCGTGGTCAACCGCCACGCGCGCGAGAAGCTGTCCTTTGCCGACGTCGATTGCCCCCGGCTCAGCGATGGCGAGGCGCTTCTGCTCAGCCTGATCCGCCTGCCCGGCGGGGCACACGCGGATCAAACGCCCGCGACGGTCGCGCTTGTCGTGCAGCCCGAGGGCGCCCCGGCGCTGCGTATGGCGCTGGATTCGCTCGGCGCGGCGCTACGGACGGTTGAACTCTGGCCCGCGCTGCCCATGTTCGATCCTGCCACTGTAAGGTTCCCCAATGAATGACATGACCCATCACGGCTTCGAGCTCGAGCCGACCGGCGCACTCAGCGTGGAATCCGTTCGCTGGGTGAAGCACTGGAACGACCATCTCTTCAGCTTCGCGATCACGCGGCCGGCGAGCTTCCGCTTCCGCTCCGGCGAGTTCGTGATGCTCGGCCTGCCGGGTGAGAATGGGCGGCCGCTGCTGCGCGCCTATTCCATCGCCAGCCCCGCTTATGCCGAGGAACTGGAATTTCTCTCGATCCGCGTCGAGGATGGCCCGCTCACCTCGCGCCTGTGCAAGATCCAGCCCGGCGACAGTCTCTATCTTGGCCGCAAGCCCACCGGCACGCTGGTGATGGACGCCCTGCGGCCCGGCAGCCGCCTGTTCCTGCTCTCCACCGGCACGGGCCTCGCGCCCTTCCTCAGCCTCGTGCGTGATCCGGATGTCTATGAGTATTTCGGCCAGGTCATGCTCGCGCACAGCGTGCGCACGGTCGCCGATCTGGCATGCCGCACCGATCTGGAAAGCCAGCTCGCCGGCGATCCGCTGGTGCAGGATCAGGCCCTGCTGCAGTTCCATTATTGCCCCACGGTGACGCGCGAACCCTTCCGCACCACGGGGCGGATCGATGCCCTGATCGACGATGGCACGCTGTTCCGCGGCCTGAGCGGCCCCGCGCGCCTGGACCCGGAAACAGACCGGGTGATGATGTGCGGATCGATGGCGATGATCCGCGACTTTTCCGCCCGCCTCGACGCGCTCGGCTTTGAGGAGGGCTCGAACGCCAAGCCGGGGGATTATGTGATCGAGCGGGCGTTCGTGGATTAGGTTTTAGGTGCAGAGGGTTAATCGCGAAGGCGCTTCACCTTCGTCATTCCCGCGAACGCGGGAATCCAGCTCGGACGTTACCTCCCGGCGCAGGCGTGGAACTGGATTTCCGCGAGCGCGGGAATAACGAAATCCTGGTCGCCCACGGCGATCAGGCGCTCCAACTGACTGCAAGCGCGCCCAGCGCCTTGAGCGCGGCTTCGTCTTGCGGGCGGACATCTTCGGCGAAGGTCGGCGTCTCGACATAACCGATCACAATCAGCGGACTGCGTCCGCCCGGCGGAACCAACACCGCCAGATCGTTGGTCTTGTTGCCGACGCCTCGGCGCATCCCGGTGCCCGTCTTGTCCATGCCCTGCCAATCGGTGGGAATGCCGGCCCTGATGCGATTGCGCCCGCTCTGGGTCTGCACCATCCACTCCCTCAGCCGGTCGCGACTGGCCGCGCTGAGCACATCGCCAAGCACGATCTTGCGCACCGTTTGCGCCATCGCCTCTGGCGTGGTGCTGTTCTGCTCTGTGCTAGGCGGGATCACATTGATCTCCGGCTCATAGCCATCCAGCCGGCTCGTGTTGTCGCCAATCTCCCGCCAGAAGCGCGTCAACGCCTCGGGGCCGCCGAGCCGGCGCATGAGGATGTTGGCGGCGGCATTGTCGCTGGTGATCTGGATCGCCTGGGCCAAGCTGAGGATCGGCAAGCGCCCTTTGGCGAGATTTTCTTCCACCACGGGCGCGTAGGCGACGAGGTCCGCCTGACTGAAGCTCAGCTCTTCCGCCAGATCGAGGCGCCCGGCGTCGCTTTCGCGCAGGGCCATCGCCGCCAAGGACAATTTGAAGGTCGAGCAGTGACAGAAGCGCTCGTCGGTCCGCCAGCCGAAGCTGCGTCCGCTGCCGGTATCGAGCACGAGCGCGCCCAGCCTGCCGCCGATCGCGCGCTCCATCGCCTGCAGGCGGGCCACCGGGTCATTCATCCCCTCCCGCTTGTCGGCACAGCCGGCCAGCAGAACACTCGCGCCCATAGCCAGGGCAAAATCGCGACGATCGATCATCCGGCTTTGATAAGCGGGACGAACCGGTTTCGCCAACCCTTCCTGACTGCGCCGCGCATTGCCTCTGCATTCTGAGCGAGAAAACGCCCCCGCGCGGCCATTGGGTGCTGCATCATCAGGCAAAACTGTGCATTAGGTTTGTCAGATGCTGACGATATTGCTGATTTCCTTCCTCGGCGCCTGCCTGATGCCGCTGCTGGCCTACGTCATTGGGCGTGGTGCGGGCATGGTGATCGCCCTCTTCCCCTTCGGCCTGCTCGCGGCGTTCGTAAACATGGCGCAGTTCGTGGAACGGGGCTGGGTGAAGGGGGAAGCAGCCGAATGGGCACCCTGGCTCGGCCTTGATTTCACGCTTCGGCTCGATGGCTTTTCTTTCCTGCTCTGCCTGCTCATCACCGGGCTGGGCGGGTTGGTGACGATTTATGCCGGCGGCTATCTCACCAACAAGTCGCCGGCCGAACGCGCCCGTTTCTTCTGCTACATCCTGCTCTTTCTCAGCGCGATGCTGGGGGCGGTGCTGGCCGAGAACCTGCTCGTCTTCCTCGTCTTCTGGGAAGCGACGAGCATTCTCTCCTTCCTCCTCATCGGCTTTGAGGGACGCAGCGCCCGCGCCCGCCGGGCGGCCCTGATGTCGCTGCAGGTGACGGCGTTCGGCGGTCTCGCATTGCTGATGGCCGTCGCGATGATCGGCCATGTGCTCGGCACCTATTCCATGGCGCAGGCGGTGGCGCGGGTTGGCGAATTGCATGACAGCCCGTGGGGCACGGCGATCGTCGTGTGCATTTTGATCGCGGGTTTCACCAAGTCCGCGCAATTCCCGTTCCACTTCTGGCTGCCCAACGCGATGCAGGCCCCAACGCCCGCCTCGGCCTATTTGCACTCGGCGACGATGGTGAAGCTGGGCATCTATCTGCTCGCCCGGTTCGAGCCGGTGATCGGCGCGGAAAGCTGGGGACGGGGCGCGCTGATCACCGTGGCCTGCGTCACCATGCTCGTCGCCGCGTTGCAGGCCCTGCGGGCGGAGAACTTCAAGTCCGCGCTGGCTTATTCCACGGTCGCATCACTCGGCATTCTCGTGCTCCTCGTCGGGTTGGACGGGCCGGCGGCATCGGTGGCGATGATCGGCTTCCTGTTCGCGCACGCCCTTTACAAGGCGGCATTGTTCTTCTGCGCGGGATCTGTGCTGCACGCGACGGGCCTCTACAGCTTGCGCGCCATGGGCGGGCTTGCCCGGCATCTGCCGCTGACGGCGCTGGCCTGCCTCGGTGCCAGCCTCTCCATGGCCGGCATCCCGCCATTCATCGGCTTCATCTCCAAGGAATTCCTGTTTCAGGCGCAGTTGGAGAGCAGTTGGGAAGTCATCCCGCTGGCCATCGCCGTGATGGTCAACGCTGTCATGGTCGGCGTGGCCGGGGTAGTGACGCTGCGTCCGTTCTTCATGGGCCGCGGCAAGGTGAACAAGGTGCAGCATGGCGAAACCTTCTCGCTGGTGATGCCGCCGCTACTACTCTCTGCCGCCGGCCTGTTCATGAGCCTCGCGCCGGACTGGATCACGCGCGTCGCCATCCGCCCGGCGGTCGCCTCGGTCTATGGCCGGGCCGTGGAAGTGGACCTGACGGTGTGGCACGGCCTCACGCCGATGCTGCTGCTGAGCTTTGTCGTCGTCTCCATCGGCGCCCTGATCGTGGCTTTCTGGCGGAAGATCCACATCTGGCTGCGGCAGACCAAGCAGTTCAACACCTATGAGATCGAGCCGCTGTGGGAAATCAGCCTGCGCGCCCTCATCCTCTCCTCCCGCAGGCTGACCGACGCGCTCCAGCATGGCGATCTGCGGCGCTATCTGCTGGCCGTGGTCGGCGGCGCCGGGTTGCTGATCGCCTGGTCGGTGGCGAAAGCCGGCGTTGGGCCTGACATCCCGTTCCCCAACGATTTCCGGCCGGGCGAGGCACTGGTCGCGCTGGTCGGGCTGGGCGGGGCCATTGCCGCCGCGCGCGCCAATACGCTGCTGAGCGGCATGATCGCCACCGGTCTTGCCGGCTTTGCCGCCGCGATCACCTTTCTGATGAACGGCGCGCCCGATCTGGCGCTCACCCAGTTCACCGTGGAAGCGCTGCTGGTCGTGCTGCTCTCCGCGCTGTTACTGGCAGTGCCGCTCGCCAGCCCGGCGACCCGCACCCGTGCGATGCGCAAGCGCGACGCCCTGCTTGCGATCAGCATCAGCGCGCTGCTGTTCCTGGCAGTGATGGACATGGCCGCGCGCGAACATGTGTCCGCCGCCAGCCACTTCTTTGGTCAGATGAGCCTCGTGGCGGCGCACGGCCATAATGTCGTCAACGTCATCCTCGTGGATTTCCGCGCCATCGATACGCTGGGCGAGACCATCGTGATTGCCATTGCCGCCGTCATGGCGCGCTCGCTGCTGCGCAGCCGGGGCAGTGAAGGGCCGGTGCCCGGTCCCGAGCCGGTCCACTTCTCCCTGCAGGTTGCCGGGCGCTGGATCAGCCTGCTGCTGCTGCTCGCCTCGCTGGTCATTCTGTTCCGCGGTCACAACCAGCCGGGCGGCGGGTTTGTGGGCGGGCTGGTCGCAGCTCTCAGCTTTGCGCTGCTGGCGCTGGCTTATGGCGTCAACCACGCCCAGCGCGTGCTGCGCCTGCGCACCCTGACGCTGGTGGGCCTTGGCATGCTATGTGTGCTGCTCGCCGGCCTGCCCGGCCTGATGACCGGGGAGCCGTTCCTGACGCATCTCTGGTGGGAGCCGGGCGGCCTCATCCCGGCCCTCTCGACCACGTTGATCTTCGATTTGGGCGTTTATCTCGTGGTGCTCGGCGCCGTGCTGGCCTTCCACTTCGGCCTCCAGCGGGAGGCAACGCGATGACGCTGCTCTATGGCGCCGTCGGCGCAGGCATCATCGCCTGCGCGCTTTACATGATCCTCTCGCGCAATCTGGTGAAGATGCTGCTTGGCTTTTCGATGCTGGCGACGGGGGTCAACATCCTCATCTTCCTTGCCGGGCGCATCCAGAGCCGGCAGCCGCCCATTGTGGGCGAAGGCCAGCGCGCGCTGGGCGAGTCCGCCGATCCGATTACGCAGGCGTTGATCCTCACGGCGATCGTCATCGGCTTCGCGCTCACGGTGATGCTCGCCGTGCTGGTGCTGCGCGCCTGGCGCCACAGCCATAGCATCGATGCGCGCAACGTCGATTCCGCCGAAGCGCTGGGCACGCCGCAGGAGCGGGAACTGACCGATGACTGATGCGCTGCTGCTGCCCGCGCCCGTCATCCTGCCCTTCATCGGGGCGGCTTTGGTGCTCATCCTGCGCGCGCGCATCGCGCTTACCCGCGCCATCGGCCTGATCACGAACGGCCTGCTGTTGGTCGTCTCGCTGCTGCTGTTCGTGCAGGCCAATGGCGGCAACCTCGTCCCGCTCACCGTCTTCGGCGGCTGGCCGCACGGCATCTCGATCAGTTTTTCGGCGACGATGCCGGGGCTGGTGCTGGTGGTCGTCACGGCACTCATCGCCTTTGCCGCCGCGATCTACGCGCTGGTCGACGTCGGCCCGCGCCGCCGCCGCGCCGGCTATGACGCGCTGATGCTGGCGATGACCGGCGCGGTGAACGGCGCGTTCCTGACGCGCGATCTGTTCAACCTCTACGTCTGGTTCGAGCTGGCCCTGATCGCCGCGCTGGGCCTGCTAACGCTGGACCGCCGCCCGGCGCAGATCGACGGCGCCATCCGTTATGCCAGCTTCTCCATGCTGGCGGCGACCTTCATCCTGCTCGGCGTCGGCATGATCTACGGGATCACCGGCACGCTGGATGTCGGCGCAGCCGCCACTGCGCTCGCCAGCCGCCCGCCCAGCTTCGCCTCCGCCACTGCGACCGCTCTGTTGATGGCCGGTTTCGCGCTCAAGGCCGGGCTGTTTCCCTTCCACCTCTGGCTGCCGGCCTCCTACCATACCGGGCCACTCACCGCCGTGGCCGTGTTTGCCGGCCTGCTCACCAAGATGGGCTTTTATGCGCTGCTGCTGGTCTTCGCCGGGGTGTTCGGCGTGGGCGCGGGCGGCATCGGCGCCGCGCAGATGGTGCCGGTGTTCGGCTGGATCGCGGCTGCGACCATCCTCATCTGCTGCGCGGGCGCGCTGGCACACACAGACATGCGCCGCATCCTCGCCTACCATATCGTCGCGCAGGTAGGGTACATGACCATCGGGCTGGCGATCGCCACGCGCGAGGGCATTGCCGGCGCGGTGTTCTATATGGTCCACTCGATCATCGTGCAGGCCAATCTGTTCCTCGGCGCAGGCCTGATCCGCCGGGCGAGCGGAAGCTGGGATCTCACGCGGGCAGGCGGCATGGCCCGCAGCAACCCGCTCTTCACGCTGGTGCTCGCAGTGCCAGTGCTGTCGCTGGCGGGCATCCCGCCCCTGTCGGGCTTCTGGGCCAAGTTCATCGTCATTCGCGAGAGCTTTGATGCAGGCATGGCCTGGCTGGGCATTATCGCGCTGATCGCCGGGCTGATGACCATCGTCTCCATGTCCATCTTCTGGTCCGATGCCTGCTGGAAGGAACCGCGCGGCAAGCCGGTGCGCAAGGTGCCGCTGGCGGGGTTGATCGCCATGGCGATCCTCTCCGGCGCGACCATCACCATCGGCCTGCTGCCACAAAGCCTGTGGACGCTCTCGCTCCTCGCCAGCCGCGCGCTGGCCGCCGTCAGTGGGGGCGGCTTATGAGACCCGCCCGCCGCCTGCGCGCCAGCCTGACGCTGGTCGCGATGTTCCTGTGGGATCTCCTCGTCGCATCCCTCGCGGTCGCCAGGATTGTCCTGTCCCCGCGCATCCGCACCGCCCCAGCGATCATCCGCGTGGAGACGGAGTTGGAGCGGCCCTGGGCCGTTGCCCTATTCGCCTATTTCATGTCGCTCACGCCCGGATCGACCTGCCTGCATGTCTCCGAGGACCAGCACAGCCTCTACGTCCATGTGCTCAACACCGCCGATGCGGCGACGACAATCGCGCGGTTCAAGCGGATCTACGAGCGCTGGATCATGGAGTTGGAGCGATGATCGATATGTCGACGCTCACCACTGTTCTCGCCGTGCCGCTGGCACTGGCCTTCCTGCTGGCCGGCTGGCGCATGGTGACCGGGCCGAGCTTTGCCGACCGGTTTGTCGCCCTCGACATGCTGACCGCCATCGCCGTCGGGTTCGCGGCACTGACCACGCTCGCGACCGGGCGCGGCGCCTTTCTGGACATTGCGCTCGGCATCTCGCTCATCAACTTCGTCGCCACGGCAGCCTTCGCCGTGTTCCTGGAACGCAAGCGGAGGCGGCAATGATGGTCCTCGCCATGGCCCTGCTGATTGCCGGCACGGCCTTTCTGCTCATCGCCGCCATTGGCATCGTACGACTGCGCGATCCCCTGCAGAGGATGCACAGCGCCACCAAGGCTGGCACACTGGGGGCAACGCTGATGCTGCTCGGCGTCGTGCTGGCGGCCGACATCGCGGAGCTGAACTGGACCAGCGGGCTGACGATCCTGTTCCTGCTCATTACCCTCCCGATCGGCGCGCAGTTGCTCGGCCGCGCTGCCTATGTTTCCGGTACGCGGCTGGAAGGGCTGGCGCATGATCCGCTCAGCGACGAGCTGGAGCGCCATCCCGGCAAGCCTGATGAGCTGACGCGGGACAGCTAGGCCTCAGCGTCCCCGAGGACGGACGAAAACCCCAAGTTCGCTCGTCCGGATATGTTGCCTATTTGCAACAATCCGGCCTCACTAGTGATGCATCGCAACCACGAGATGGTTGACCCCGTTAACCGGGCTCCATAAGCGGCCCGTCCGCCTCGTGCAGAAGGCGAGATTAAAACAAGGAAAATACAATGAAACTTGCTGTTCTGGCTTCCGCAGCCGCCGTGATCGTTGCCACCCCTGCCGCTGCGCAGGAAGGCCCCACCTTCTCCGGCCTGAGCCTCGCGGTCCTCGGCGGCTATGACTCGGTGCGGCTGAGCGACGGCGTCGACAATGGAAGCAGCGATGATTTCGCTTATGGCGTGAGCCTCGGATACAATGCCGATCTCGGTTCCGCTGTGGTTGGCGTCGAAGTGGAAGCCGCTGACTCCGAGGTCAAGGAATCGGTCACGGACCAGTTCGTGACGGGCGACGAGCTGTCCCTGTCAGCAGCGCGCGATCTGTACGTCGGCGTCCGCGCTGGCGCCAAGCTCGCCCCCAACGCGCTGATCTACGCGAAGGCCGGCTACACCAACGCCCGCCTCAAGGTGAGCTACACCGACGGCGTCGACTCCGTCAGCGACGGCGACAACCTCGACGGCTATCGTCTCGGTGCCGGCGTTGAGTACAGCTTCGGCCGCTTCGGCATCCGTGGCGAGTATCGCTTCTCCGACTATGGCAAGCTGAAGTTCGACGACGTCGACACCGGCATCAGCATGCAGCGCCATCAGGTCATGGTCGGCCTCGTCGGCAAGTTCTGATCCAGCGTTTTCGCTAAACGACAAGGGTCGGCCTAGCGCCGGCCCTTCTTTTTTGTGCGCGACATGGCCAATCCAGGCGCGCCGGTTCCGATCTAGGCGGCGACGGCGCTCACCAGCAAAGCCTTGCCGGCAAGCATGACGCCCTGGCCCGGCACATGATGCGGCGCAAAGGCCGCCGTGAGGCGAGCCTGCGCCTCAGGCATCCGGTCAGGCGCGACCTGATTGCCGATGTGCATGGCCGACAGCACGAAGGTCGCGGCATCCTGCGCGCTCGCGCCGGGTCCCCCGACCGGCAGGTCCCGCAGGCACGGCGCCGCGTCCATGTTTGCGAACCCTGCGTGCGCCAGCACCTCTCCCAGCCATGCCGTATCGGCAAAGGCAAACGGGCCGGGGGCTCTGGGGTCCGGCCGCCCATCCGGCGCCGGCAGCAGATCCTTCAGCGCCTGCTGCATCAGCTGCATCCAGGGATTTTCCGGCGGCGCCGCCCAGACCGCGAGATCGATGCGGCCGCCGTCGCGGACCTGCCCGCGCAGATTGCGAAACGCCGCCTTGGGCCCGGCAAAGAACATCGACCCGAAGCGCGAAAACAGCCGGTCGAATGGCGCGCCGTTGATCGGCGCGGCACCGGCGTCGGCACAGACGAAGCTGACATTCTGCAGGCCACTGAGCGTTGCACGCGCGCCGCAGGACAGGATGAGGTCGGACGAGATGTCGACGCCGGTGACATGCCCCTCCGGCGCCACTGCCCGGGCAATCGCAAGGCTGGTGCCACCACCGCCGCAGCCGACATCGATCACGCGCTCGCCCGGCTGGAAGTCCGCCCGAGCCAGCGCCACCACGCCAATCGGGTCAATCATCCCCTCGAGCCGATCCAGATTGGCGAGCCAGTTGCGCCCCATGTCGCCTGCCCAGCCTTCAGCAGTTTTGCTGATCCCCACCCCGCTGTTATCGGCACCCATGCCTTTGTCTCCCGACCCATGATGCGGCCCCTGCCGTCATGACTGTCCGGCAGGCCGCTTGCTCAATAGATGACAATGTCCCGTCCCTCTGTCGAGCGGTGATGCGCGCGACATCAAATGCTTTGCGCTTGCATGTTTCCACGCAGCGCAAGCTCCAGCATCCGCGCCGCCAGTTCGCGCTCGCCCATCACGACGTCACCGATCCCCAGCTTGATCAGATGATCCACCTCGCCGTCCGAATGGGCCCGCGCGACAATGCCGATCCCGGGGCGCAGCGCGCGCGCCTTCTGGGCGATGGCCCCGGCGTCGAACCCCTCGGGAATCGCAATGAGCAGGCTGGTCGCGCGGTCGATGCCGGCCGCCTCCAGCACCCGCCGGTCCAGCGCGTTGCCGGTCACGGCCTCATGACCGTCGCGCCGCGCGGCATCGGTCAGTTCGGCATTGCTCTCAATGACCACCAGCGGCTTGTTCCGCTCGCGCAGGGCCTTGGCGATCAGCCGGCCGACGCGGCCATAACCGACCAGCACGACATGCACGAGCGTGGCGGACGGAGCTGCCACCGGCGGCGCATCGACCTTGGCCGCCTCGCTCGCGCGATGGGTGATGTAGGAGAACAGGAAGGGGTGCAGGAAGATCGAGATGATCGCGCCGGCCAGAATCAGATCGCGCGCCTCGGACGGAAGGACGCCGAGCCCAAAACCCAGCGTGACAAGAATGAACGAGAATTCGCCGATCTGCGCCAAGCTGGCGGCAACCGTCATCGCCGTCTCGCGCGGATAGCCGGAAACGCGGACGATGGCATAAGCGGCGAGCGATTTGCCGATCGTAATGATCAGCACCGTGGCGAGCAGCGGCAAGGGCTGGCGAAGGATGACCATTGGATCGAACAGCATCCCAACCGACACGAAGAACAGCACCGCGAATGCATCGCGCAACGGCAGCGTCTCCTCGGCCGCGCGCCGGCTGAGCGGGGTTTCGCCGAGGATCATGCCCGCAAAGAAGGCCCCGAGCGCGAAGGACACATCGAAGATGAAGGCCGATCCCGCTGCCACGCCCAGCGCAATCGCCAGCACCGCGAGGCGGAACAGCTCGCGTGAGCCGGTATGCACCACCCAGTGTAGCGCCCAGGGAATGATCCGGCGCCCGACCAGCAACATCACCGCGACAAAGCCGCTCACCTTGATGATGGTCATCAGCACCGGCCAACCCATCGCCGAGAGGCCTTCGCTCTGCGGATCGAGCGCAATGCCGGCCAGTACCGGCAGCAGCACCAGCGCCAGGACCATCACCAGATCCTCGACGATCAGCCAGCCCACGGCGATGCGCCCGCGCTCCGTCTCGACCAGATCGCGTACCTGCAAGGCCCGCAGCAGCACGACGGTACTCGCGACAGACAAAGCGAGGCCGAAGATGAAGCCGGAAAGCACGCCCCAGCCCATCAGCCAGGCGAGTCCCATACCAAGCACAGTGGCCGTGGCGATCTGTACAATCGCGCCGGGCACGGCGATGCGGCGCACCGCCATCAGATCCTTCACCGAAAAATGAAGCCCGACGCC
Source organism: Sphingobium sp. B12D2B (assembly GCF_025961775.1). Lineage (NCBI taxonomy): Bacteria > Pseudomonadati > Pseudomonadota > Alphaproteobacteria > Sphingomonadales > Sphingobiaceae > Sphingobium > Sphingobium sp. B12D2B. The sequence continues at coordinate 820,911 of NZ_JAOQOH010000001.1, read as the reverse complement.
GAACATCAGGAGGATGACGCCGATTTCCGCAAGTTCATTGGCGAGGTTGGGATCGGCGACGAAGCCGGGCGTGAACGGCCCCACCATCACGCCGGCAACGAGATAGCCGGCAATGGGCGAGACCCGCAGCCGCATCGCCAGCGCGCCCATGAAAAAGGCCGCGACGAGGCCGGCGACGACCGTGGCGATGAGCGGCGTGTAATGCGGCATCCTTTATGGCAGCTCCTGTTGAGGCGAAATCCTATGGTGCGGAACGCGAATGTTGCAGCGTCTCTGCCAGAAAGGCATCGCACGACGCTGCAACCGTCGCTTCGTCGCAAGGACTTTAATGGCTTGACGACCATGCGCAACGATGGTCATTGCCTTCAAGCACTTAGGCTGGCCACACCGGCTGCGACGAGGCCGCGGACCATCCGCGTTGCTGGCCGTTGCGCCGAGCGCCGCTTTCCGCTAAGGGCCGCGAGAAATTCCGGCCGGATGACCCGTGTCGGCCGTCCACAAGCCCAGAGAGATTATCATGAGCCCCCGTCCCAACGCTCTGCGGAACGTTGCCATCATCGCGCACGTCGATCATGGCAAGACCACCCTCGTCGACCAGCTTTTCCGCCAGTCCGGCACTTTTCGAGACAATCAGCGCGTCGATGAGCGGGCCATGGACTCCAACGATTTGGAGAAGGAGCGCGGGATCACGATTCTCGCCAAGCCCACCTCCATCGAGTGGGAAGGCACGCGCATCAACATCGTCGACACGCCCGGCCACGCCGACTTCGGCGGCGAGGTGGAGCGCATCCTCTCGATGGTCGATGGCGTGGTGCTGCTGGTGGACAGCTCCGAAGGCGCGATGCCGCAGACCAAGTTCGTGACCGGCAAGGCGCTGGCCCTCGGCCTGCGTCCCATCGTGGTCGTCAACAAGGTCGACCGGCCCGACCAGCGCATTCAGGAAGTGCTGGACGAGGTGTTCGACCTGTTCGTGAGCCTCGACGCGACCGACGAGCAGCTCGACTTCCCCGTGCTCTATGCCTCAGGCCGCAACGGCTACGCCAGCACCGACCCGACCAAGCGCGAAGGCACGCTGACGCCGCTGTTCGAGACGATCGTGAACCATGTGCCGCCACCGGCGCTGGACATCGACGCGCCGTTCACCTTCCTCGTGACGCTGCTGGACCGCGACAACTTCCTCGGTCGTATCCTCACGGGCCGCGTGACCTCGGGCACGGTGAAGATCAACCAGCCGATCCACGCGCTGGACATGGACGGCAAGATCATCGAGACCGGCCGCGCCTCCAAGATCATGACGTTCCAGGGCCTCGACCGCGTGCCGGTCGATGAAGCGCGCGCCGGCGACATCATCAGCCTCGCCGGCCTGACCGTCGCCACCGTGGCCAACACCATTGCCGACACCTCCGTCTCCGAGCCGATCAAGGCACAGCCGATCGATCCGCCGACGCTTTCCATGCGCTTTGCGGTGAACGATTCGCCGATGGCGGGCCGTGAAGGCGACAAGGTGACCAGCCGCATGATCCGCGACCGCCTGTTCCGCGAAGCCGAGAGCAATGTCGCGATCAAGGTCACCGAGAGCGCGGACAAGGACAGCTTCGAGGTCGCCGGTCGCGGCGAGCTTCAGCTCGGCGTGCTGATCGAGACGATGCGCCGTGAAGGCTTCGAGCTCGGCATTTCGCGCCCGCGCGTGCTGTTCGGCGAGGACGAGAACGGCAACCGCACCGAGCCTTACGAGACGGTCGTCATCGACGTGGACGATGAATTCTCGGGCACGGTTGTCGACAAGATGAACCAGCGCAAGGCCGAGATGACCGACATGCGGCCCTCGGGTGGCGGCAAGACCCGCATCACCTTCTCGGCGCCCTCGCGCGGCCTCATCGGCTATCATGGCGAGTTCCTCTCGGATACGCGCGGGACCGGGATCATGAACCGGCTGTTCGAGAAATACGGTCCCCACAAGGGCAAGATCGAAGGCCGCAAGAACGGCGTGCTGATCTCCAACGGCGCCGGCGAGGCCAATGCCTATGCGCTCGGGCCCCTTGAGGAGCGCGGTGTGCTGATGGTCGGCGTGGGCGAAGCGCTCTACGAAGGCATGATCATCGGCGAGAACGCCAAGCCGGAAGACCTTGAGGTCAACCCGATGAAGTCCAAGGCGCTCACCAACTTCCGCGCCAGCGGCAAGGACGACGCCGTCCGCCTGACACCGCCGTGGAAGCTGACGCTGGAGCAGGCCATCGCCTATATCGACGATGACGAGCTGGTCGAGGTGACACCCAAGACCATCCGCCTGCGCAAGCGCTACCTCGACCCCAACGAGCGCAAGCGCGCCTCGCGGTCCAAGGCCGCTTGAGCCAAGGGGCGCTTGTCCAACCGGACGAGCGCCCTTCTTTTTGGGGGAAGAGGCGGCGTGCGCCGAACGACCCCATTCCCAGTCCCGCTCAAGGGCGTTGTGCGCGCGAGGGACAAGCTCCAAACCCTCTCCCCTTGAGGGAGAGGGATGCGCAGACTTGGCAGCCTGCTGCCTTAGTCGAAGCTGGGAGAGGGGTAAGCGATCCAAAGGATCTCGCGGATCAGAGATCCGCCACCCCTCATCCAACTCCGCCTAACCGCCAGATGGCGACAAGGCTCCGTATCCTTCTCCCTCAAGGGGAGAAGGTTGAATTTGACCCGCGCCACATCGTCCTCGCAACCTAGCGCGCAGGCGTGGGCGTTGCTGTCCCAGTCGTCCGCATCGCGGCGACAACCCGTTCCGCCTCGGCATGGGCCTCCGCCTCGACACCCTGATAATCCCGCGTGTAGCGCTGGGCGAAGCCCTGGACGCCCCATTGGCGATACTGGTGCACATGATGCAGCTCATGCGCCCAGAGGCCGACATCCGAGGCGGCATCCTCGGCGGAGCGGAACAGCACCACATCGTCCAGCGTGATCGCCGCGGCATTGCTGCGGTTGAAGGTATTGGTCTGCAGGCTGAACTCGTGACCCTGGCCGACGCGATAGCGCACGCGGTCCAGCAGGGCGTCCGGCATATGGCCGCGCAGCCGCGCGCGAATGGCGGGCGGGATCGGCTCGACGCCGGCAGCCACCGCATCGTTGCGCGAGGCGGTGATCCAGCTCGCCAGCGCCTGCGCCGCGAACAATTGCCCCGCGCCCTGCAGATCGGTCAGCAAGCGCCGGCCGGCCTCGTCAAATGCCGGGACGACCTGGCGGGCGGCGTCCTGAGCCCGCGCGGGAACGGTGAAACCGGAAGCGGGAATCAGAAGCCCCACCGCAGCAAGCGGCACGACCAGCAAGGAGGGAAAGGAGAAACGGGGCATAGAGCAGACCTCTAGGTCGTCGCGGCTGAACCGGCTTTTAACGCCTTACGTGTCCCACGCGATCCGCGACCGTCCTTCCACATATCACCGCATCCAGGGCACGCCCCATGGGCAGATGAACGGCCTGTTTCGTGGGCGTTCAGGCCGGTCTGGCAGAAAGGATGGATCGGACGAGCGAAGGCCGCGCGCAACGCCGACATTGGACATAGGAGAATGACATGCCTCTTACCCCCCGCCTCGCTTCGGTCGCCTTCGCCGTTGCGGCCACATTTGGCCTCATGCCGCTCGCTGCGGCACCGGCTCAGGCCCAGAGCAGCCTGTCGATCAGCTATCGGGATTATGATCGTGGCGCCTATCATGATGGCTACCGCGAAGTCCGCCGCGACCGCCATTATCGCGAACGGTCTTATCGCAGCGACCGCCGGGACTGGCGACGTCACGACCGCGGCTATCGTAGCGGCTATGGCTATAACGACCGCCGCCGCTGCTGGACCGAAACCCGCTGGGACCGCTGGCGCGGCGAGCGGTATCGCGTGCGCATCTGCCGCTGATCATGCCACCCGCACGACCGGGCCGGACAGTCTCCGGCCCGGTCGCCCTCGCGGACTGCCCCATGCGCGCTCCTGAGAAGCGTTGACTGGCCGAAAGCTCTTCGGCAAGGACGAGCCATGGTTGATACTCCCGCATCCGACACGCCCGCCGCACCGCAGAGCGAGACGCCGCCCGACCGCCTCTCCACCAATCCGCGCAGCCCGCATTTCGACGTGGAGACGCTGCAGCGGGGCATCGGCATCCGCTTCAAGGACCGGGTGCGCACCGATGTGGAAGAATATTGCATCTCCGAAGGCTGGATCCGCGTCGCCGCCGGCAAGACCCGCGACCGCCATGGCCAGCCGCTGACCATCAAGCTCTCCGGCCCGGTCGAGGCCTGGTTCGAAGACGCCAAGCAGGACTGAGCCATGGCCCGCACAGGCGCGCGGGCCAAACTATCGGCGTTGATGGCCCCGCCGATAGTGGCGGATGATCGCCATCCGATCGAAAGAATTGCCTTCCCGCCCGCCTCGTTTATGGTAGCGTTATCAAAACGCGAAGTTGAACGCGATTGGGGAGGATCAGATGGCGGCTACGTCCTGTCATATGCATGCAAGGGGCGTGTCGGCGTCTCGCCGTGAGTTGCTGGCTTCCGTAGCCTCGGCCACACTGGCGAGCGGGATTCTCGCGCCAGTTACCGCGCGTGCGGCCTTGCCATCAGCTCAGTCCAAGGGCGCGCTCAGCGTGGCGCCGCGTCTCCAGCCCTTCGACATGGCGGATGTGACGCTACTGGAAAGTCCGTTCCTAGCCGCGCAACGGGGCACGGAAGCCTATCTGCTTTCGCTCGAACCGGACCGGATGCTGGCCAATTTCCGCACAAATGCCGGGCTCGCTCCCAAGGCGCCGGTCTATGGCGGCTGGGAATCCGAGGCGACCTGGGCCGACATCCACTGCCACGGCCACACGCTCGGCCATTATCTCTCCGCCTGCGCGCTGATGTTCCGGTCCACCGGCGGTGGGCGATTCAAGCAGCGCATCGATTATATCGCCGACGAGCTGGATGCCTGCCAGCGCGCATCCGGCGTGGGGCTGGTCTGCGCCTTTCCCGAAGGCGCCGCGCTCGTCGCCGCGCATATCCGGGGCGAGCCGATCACCGGCGTCCCCTGGTACACGCTGCACAAGATTTTCGCCGGACTGCGCGATGCCTGGCAGCTTGCCGGCAGTGACACTGCTCGCCTTGTGCTGCTGCGCATGGCCGATTGGGCGGTGGTCGCCACCCGGCCGCTCGACGCCGCCGCCTTCGAGGCGATGCTCGCCACCGAGCATGGTGGCATGAACGAGGTGCTCGCCGATCTCTATGTGCTGACCGGCAAGGCCGATTACCGCACCCTGGCCGAGCGCTTCTCCCAGAAGGCGGTGATGGAGCCGGCCGCCAAGGGGCGGGACCTGCTGGATGGCATGCACGCCAACACACAGGTGCCCAAGTTCGTCGGCTTCCAGCGCGTCTACGAGGTGAATGGTGAGAAGGCCTATGGCGATGCCGCAGCCTTCTTCTGGCGCACAGTCGCCCGCACCCGCTCCTATGCGACGGGCGGCCATGGCGATGCCGAGTTCTTCTATCCGCCCGCCGACTTCGCCGCGCATGTCTTCTCGGCCAAGGGCTCTGAAACCTGCGGCCAGCATAATATGCTCAAGCTCACCCGCGCGCTGTTCCTGCACGATCCGCAGGTGGAGCTGGCCGACTTTTACGAGCGCGCGCTCTACAATGGCATTCTGGCGTCACAGGACCCGGAGACCGGCCTCGTCACCTATTTTCAGGGCGCGCGGCCGGGCTACATGAAGCTCTACTGCACCCCGGTCGACTCCTTCTGGTGCTGCACCGGATCGGGCATGGAGAACCATGCGAAGTATCGGGATTCGATCTATTTTCATGATGCCGAGGCGCTGGTCGTCAACTTGTTCATCCCCTCATCGGTGCGCTGGCGGGAGAAGGGCGCGGTACTGACCCAGACCACCCACTTCCCCGAAGAACCGTCCACCACCCTGCGCTGGTCTCTGGCCCGCCCCATCCGCGCGACCCTGCGCCTGCGCCACCCGCGCTGGAGCCGGACAGCGCGCGTCAGCCTGAATGGCGCCCCGTTGGCGCAATCGACGAAGCCGGGCAGCTATCTGGAGCTGGACCGCAACTGGCGGGATGGCGACGTGCTGACACTCCAACTGGACATGCAGGTGCGCGTCGAAGAATCGCCCGCGGCGCCGGGGATCGTCGCGTTCACTTATGGACCGGTCGTGCTCGCTGGCGCACTCGGGACGGAGGGGCTGGCACCGGGATCGGATGTGGTCGTCAACGAGCGCCTCTATGGCCAGTATAACGATACGCCCTTCTCCCCGCCGCAACTGGTGGGCGATGCCAAGACGATCGCGGGGCAGCTCCGCCCCGGCACCGCCCCGCTGGAATTCATCACCGCCGACCGGGAGGGCCGCCCCGTGCGGCTGATCCCTTATTATCAAATCCGCCACGAACGCTACGCGACCTACTGGCCGCCGCAGCCTGCCACCGGCTGAGGATCGCTCCAGACTCTCCCTGATCGGCCTGTGCTTCAGAGCGGCTTAGCGGTCCGATACCGCGATCTCGTCTTGCGAATGCTTCTCAATATATGCAATGGAGGCGCTCGAACATGATTCGCGCAGGCTGATCGCTGCGCGTCGCCAATCATCGTCGGGGGGCATGTGGACGGACAGCGGGTGGACAGGCAGCGGGCGGATGAGCCGGTAGCGGCAGGCGGCGGCGCGGCAGCCATCGCGCGCGGGGCGCCCGTATCGGCATCGCCTTCCAGCGCCGCTCGGCCCACGCACAAGGCCCCGGGCAAGCGCAAGGCACGCGCCTTCTGGCTCAAGCAACTGCACAGCTGGCACTGGATCAGCGCGGCGATCTCGCTGATCGGCATGATGCTGTTCGCCATCACCGGCATCACCCTCAACCACGCCGATTCCATCGGCGCCGCGCCGAAGGTCGAGGAGCGAACCGCGACGCTGCCGTCGGCCCTGCTCGCCCAGATCGAGGCGGCGCCCGATTCGGCCGATGCGCCGCTGCCCGCCCCCGTCGCCAAGCATCTGCGTCAGGCAGTCTCGCTCGACGCAACCGGGCGCGCGGCGGAATGGTCGGACGAGGAGGTCTATGTCGCCCTGCCCGGCCCCGGCAGCGATGCGTGGATCACTATCGATCGCGCGACCGGCGCCGTGACGGCCGAGCGCACCGATCGCGGCTGGATTTCCTACTTCAACGATCTGCACAAGGGCCGCAACACCGGTGGCACGTGGAGCTGGTTCATCGACATCTTCGCTGTCGCCTGCATCGTCTTCACCCTCACCGGCCTATTGCTGCTCCAGCTTCACGCCCGGCATCGCCCCTCCACCTGGCCGCTGGTCGGGCTGGGGCTGCTCATCCCGCTCGTCATCGCCCTGCTGTTCATTCACTGAGGACCCGCTCTCCAATGAAGAAGACTTCCCTCGTCCTTGCCGGTCTCGTTGCCACGCCTGCCACGGCCGGCACGATCAGCGTGACCATTCCCCGCCTCAATGTCGCCGAATATCACCGCCCCTATGTCGCGGCATGGGTGGAGCCGACCGGCGGCGGCGCGGCGCAGACCATCTTCGTCTGGTATGACGTCAAGCTGCAGGGCCGCGAGCCCGGCACCAAGTGGCTCTCCGATCTGCGCACTTGGTGGCGCAAGGGCGGCCGCAGCCTCAAGCTGCCCGCCGATGGCGTGAGTAGCGCCACCCGCGCACCGGGCACGCACAAGATCGCCCTGCCCGCCACGCTCAAGCCGGGCCAGTACACGCTCTATGTGGAAGCCGCGCGCGAGACCGGCGGGCGCGAGATCGTCTCCATTCCGCTGCAGGTGCCGGCCAAGGGCGGCTCCGCCACCGGCAAGTCCGAACTGGGCGCCATCACCATTTCCGCTCGCTGAGCTTTCCAAGACCCGAAAGGCCACGACCCCATGCGCATCAAGACCGCTCTGCTTGCCGCCGCCGCGCTGATCGCCGCCACGGCGATGCCTGCCAATGCTCACCGCCAGTGGCTGCTCCCCTCCGGCACCATCTTCTCTGGCGAAGACCCGTGGGTGACGGTGGACGCGGCCAGCTCCAACGACCTCTTTTATGCCGATCATAACGCCATGCGGCTCGAAGCCGTCAAGGCCTGGCGGCCGGACGGCAGCGAAGCGCAGATCAAGAATGCCGCCACCGGCCGCTATCGCTCCGTGTTCGACGTGCAGCTCGACCAGCCGGGCACCTGGCGGATCGGCAGCGCGCAATCGGGCGTGATGGGCACGTTCAAGGTCGATGGCGTGGAGTGGCGCCTGGGTGGACGGCGCGGACCGCCGCCGGCACCGGGCGCGCAGGCGCCCGCCAATCAGGTGAGCAGCGTCGCAGAGATTCCGGCCAATGCGACCGACCTCAAGCTGACCGAAACGAGCGGCCGCAATGAGTTCTTCGCCACCAAGGGCGAGCCGAGCGCCATCAAGCCGCTGGGCAAGGGGCTGGAGATGGTGCCGATTACCCACCCGGCGGAGCTGGTGCAGGACGAGCCGGCCAAGCTGCGCTTCCTGGTCGATGGTCAACCGGCGGCCGGCCTCAAGGTCACGCTGGTGCCGGGCGGCAAGCGCTATCGCGATAATGAGGGTGTGTTCGAGGTAACGACCGATGCCGACGGCGTGGCAACGGTGAACTGGCCGATGGCGGGCATGATCTGGCTCAACGCCTCGCTGAGCGACGACAAGCCGGCCACCCCGCGCGTCACGGCGCGGCGGATGAGCTACACCGCCACGCTGGAAGTGATGGCGCCCTGACCATGCTCGGCGCCGTCCCGCGCATCGTCGTGCCCCCGATCCAGTCCGGCGCCCTCGCCGGGATCGACCCGGGCGCGCCGGTGCGGGAGATTGGCGGTGAAACCATGGGCACCATCTGGCGGGCGCGCTTCTGCGCCCCGCCGGATGTGGATGCCGAAGGGCTCAAGCAGGATGTGCAGGCACGGCTCGATGCCATCGTGGCGGATATGAGCCATTGGGCGCCGGATTCCGCCCTCAGCCGCTTCGGCGCGGCGCCGGCTGGGCACTGGACCACCTTGTCCGCCGACTTTGCCGCCGTGATGGAGACCGGCCTCGCTCTTGCCGAGCGCACCGATGGCGCGTTCGATCCGGCCATCGGGCGTTTGACGGATCTCTATGGGCTGGGCCCCAACCCCATGCAAAGCGAGCCGACGGAGGAAGCGCTTGCGCAGGCGCTGACGCAATCGGGCTGGCGACGCCTCGCGTTCGAGCCAACGACCCGCCGGTTGCGTCAGCCGGGCGGCCTCTGGCTGGACCTCTCCGGCATCGCCAAGGGCTATGCCGTCGATGCCGTGGCGGACCTGCTGGCCGAGCGCGGCGTGGCGCATTGCCTTGTCGAGGTGGGCGGCGAATTGGTGGGCCGCGGGATGCGCCCGGATGGCGACCCGTGGTGGGTCGACCTTGAAATTCCGCCGTCCATGCGCGCCCGGCCGATCCGCATCGCCCTGCATCAACTGGCCGTTGCGACCTCCGGCAATTATGTGCGCGGCGCCCACACGCTCGATCCGCGCACCGGGCGGCGGGTGGAGAACGGCGTCGCCTCGGTCAGCGTCCTCCACGCCCGCGCCATGGATGCCGACGCCTGGGCCAGCGCGCTCACCGTGCTCGGACTGCACGCCGGCGCCGCACTGGCGATCCGCGAGGGACTGGCCGTCCACATGCTCGCCCAGGACGGCGCGACGACCCGCGAGTGGATCAGCCCTGCGCTGGCAGAGATGCTGGGCAATTGAGCCCCGCCAGTTACTTCGCCTTCATTTCCCCATTTCATTCGGGTCAAATTTCAGCATCGCCGCACTTTTGAGCGCCGGGTCCCAATGTTCGGCGATCAGGCCGTTTTCGATCCGGTACACATCGAACCAGCTGGTGACATAGGGCTTGCCCGCCTCGTCCTTCATCGGGCGCTCGCTCATCACCAGCACATAATCGCCCTCCGCCACGATCCTGATGATCGGCAGCGTGATGATCGGCAAAATCGGGCGGGCGGGGCGCGAGCCGCGCAGGAAGGCCGCCAGCGCATCCCGGCCCGAGGCGACATTGGGATTGTGCTGGATATATTCCGGCGTGAAGAAGCGCTCGACCAGATCGGCATGGCCGCCCTGCACGATATGGCGATACATGTCGTAAACGAGCTTCTTGTTGGCGGCGAGCTTTGGGTCCGGGCTGGCGAGCATCGCCTGCTGCGCCTCGGCCGAGGCCGCGACCTGCGCATGCCCCAAGCTGGTGACCATGGTCATGGCAACCAACAGCGCCGCGATGGCCGGAATACGCGCAAAAATCCTCATGCTCTCTCCCCTCTCCGTTCCGCCCGTCCATCAGTGCCAGCGGCTCTGGCCTTTGTGCCGCAAAAGTCTCATGCTGGCGAGCCTGAGGGAGAGACCGCATGGACGACCGCAACAATCGCCGGGCCGTAGACCTGCTCAACAGCTTCCCGTTGCTGCTCATTCCGGTGCTGATCTACAATCTGGTCGCGCTGTTCGCCGGCGCGCCGCAGCCGGATCAGACCGAGCCGGCGCTGGCCGCCGTGATGCGGGGCGAGGCCTTCACGCTGCCCATGCTCTCAGGCGTAGTGCTGATGCTGAGCTGGGGTGACATGCTGTTGCTGCTCACCATCGTCTTCCTGCTGGTCGAGGTGGTGCGATCGACGCGGCGCGGGCCATCCTCCATCGCCAATCTGCTGCTAACCATGGCGGTGTTCCTTTTATGCGCGGTCGAGTTCTTGCTCCTCCCGCGCTTTGTCAGCGCCACCTTCTTCCTGCTCACGATGATCGTGCTGCTCCATGGCCTGACCGGCCTGTCGCTCTGGCTGGCAGACCGGCGCCACGCCGCAGCCGCCCCGCCCGCTTAGCGCAAGGCCAGTTCCGCAGGCTTCGGCGCCGGGCCAGCCGCCGCCGCGTCGGCCGTCGCCCCGCCGCGCAGCAGCGTCCCGCAAGCCGGCGCCTGCGCTTCGTCCGGGTCGACAAAGCCGAAGATGGCCCGCACATCCGGCAGCATCATGGACAAGCCAAACAGGCGCTGGGGCCGGAACAGATCGACCGGCTCGCGCAGCACGGTCGGCGCGGCCAGCGTGCCGCCGATCAGGATCGGCGAGGGACGACCGAACCATTCGCGGCTCTTGCCCTGCGCCTGCAAGCGCAGATCGAGCCGTTCGCCGCGCAGATCGAACTCGCCGCGCCCGGTGAGGACATGACCATCGGTATCGATCAGGATCGGGTCTGCCGTCGCCAGCCCGTCGCGGACCGAAAAGGCGATCAGCCCGCAATTGAGGCGGGTCGCATTGTCGGCAGCCTCGCCATCGCCGCCGATCCCTAGGCGCTGGCCGAGGCGCCAGAATATGCCTCCCGCCGAATCCACCCCGTTGCCGCTGCGCGTGCCGAACATCGCAGCACGCAGATTGGTCATATCCAGCTCCGAGGCGCTTGCCCGCGCCATGCCCACGCGCCCGGCCGGCAGCACCAGGGCGATGCGGCCATCGGCATGACCGAGCGTCTCGCGCAGGGTCTCGCCGCGCCCGCTCAGCTGGATGCGCCCGCGCGCCAGCGCCGTTGTCTCGCGCGGGGCGAGGCCCCAGCCGGCCAGCAGCGGCCCCATCGGCGTCGGCGAGAGGCGGATATCGTAGCGGGCAAGCGCCGGGCCTTGCCGCGCATCGATGTAGATATCCGATGAGACGAAGCCGCCCGCCAGATCGACACTGGCCGGCGACAGCATGAACCGCCCATCGATCAGCGCGAGCCGCATGGCGAGATGCGCGGCCTTGAGCGCGGAGCCCGCGTCCCCGACGCCCTCGATCTGCTCGGCCTTGTAGTCGACCACAGCATCGAAACTGCGCAGCGCCCCGGGAGACAGGGTGGCATCCGGCAGCAATGAGGCGACGGGTTGAGGACCTTCGCCATCGGATGGGGACGTCGCAGTGCGCAACCCCAGCACAGCCATGCCGTCCGCCAGATGCAGGGCCTCGGACGCCAGAGACGCCACCACGCGCGGACGGGCGCCGCGTTGATCGAGCGTGAGGCTGCCGCTGAGATCGGTCTCGCCAATCTGCCCTGCGATGCGGCTGAAATGCCAGCCGCCACGCCGTTGCGCGAGCCGGGCCGTCAGCGAAAAGGAGGGCCCCGCCGGAAGATCGATGCGCGCCAGTGCCGCCAGCGCCGCAAGGTCGGGGCCGCGCGCTGCCACACGCAGGTCCGCCCCGGCCAGCCGGAACGGGCTGTCGCTTTCCCCTTCCAGCCGCAGGTCCAGTGTCTCTGCGCCCGCACGCAGGGCAAAGCGGAACGGTTGCCCTTCGGCCGAGTTGCTGGAGCCACTCATGCGGAAGGCATCGCCGGCAAGGCTGGCTCGCCCGGCGAAACGCACCGCGCCCGGACCGCTGCCGACCAGCTTGAGCCAGCTCTCGATCCCGTCACGCTCGTCCCGGTAACGCAGCACGACATCGTCCGCGTCCACCCTCTGCACTCCGGCGACGGCAAACGGACCGTCCCTGCCACCGAGTTTCCAGTTGGCCGCGCCCGTGCTCGCCTGCCGCTCCAGATCAAGCGTGCCGCCGCGCAACCCGAGCGCACGCGGGCCAGAGCGCCCGATCAGCAGATCGAATGTGGAGAAGCGCGCGGTGAGAGCGCGGACATTGAGCAGATCGGGCGCCTGCGCCCAGCCGGCATTGGCGATGCGCACATCGTCCGCAGCCAGTTGCAGGGAGAAAGGCGTCACCAGCAGGCGGACATCGCCCTCAATCGCGACGGCACGGCCCAGCGCGGCGCTCGCCCGGCGCTCGATCGGCTCGCGCAGCAGCGCGGTGCCAAGACCGGCGGCCAGCCCCGCCCAACCCAGCAGCGGCACAGCCAGCGCTGCCCAGAGCAGCGGACGGCGACGGCGGGCGGTCCGAGGCGTGGCAGGGTGAGGATCGCCAGAGGGCGGCAGGTGCAGGGGTACGGTCACGGCGCGCCTGTACTGGCGCGCCGGATCGTCAGCGCTGCCGCCGCCCCACGCTCATCCCCGGAGTTCATGCCGCCGCACTAGCGCCGGCAAGCTGAACCGCCGCTGAGCGCTGGCGCGACTTACTTCTCGAAGGCCGCGCTGATCGTCAGTTCGACCTGGTCGGAGACGATGGGGATCGCATAGGTCATGCCGAAATCCGACCGCTTGATCGCCGCCGTCGCCTCGAAGCCGAGCGTCGCCTTGCCGTTATAAGGATGCTTGCCGGCCCCGGTGAACTCTGCCTGCAGCACAACCGGCCTGGTCACGCCGTTGAGTGTCAGGTCGCCGGTGATCTTCGCGGCGGTGGCGCTCGTCGCGACGACACTGGTGGAGACAAAGCGGGCCGGCGCCGGATCGGGGCCGAAAAAGTCGGGTTTGCCGCCATCCTTGCCGGCGCGCAGCAAATGGCCGTTGAGGCCAGCACTGGCCGTCACCACGCGCGCGACCGGAATGGACACATCCACCTTCGCGGCGGAGAGCTTCGCCGGATCGATCTCCAGCGTGCCGGTGATGTCCCCGAAAATGCCGAAATAGTCGTTGAAGCCGAAGTGATTGGCGCGCCAGCCGACGAGCGTATGGCCCGGATCGGCCTTGTAGATGCCGGCCGCGACCCGGCTGGCATCCTTCTGCCCCGGCAGTTGCGCATCATTCTGCGCGGCCAGCGGCGCCACGACCAGAATGGCCGGCAGGGCCACCAATGCGGTCGCCAGAGCGATCTTCGTTCTTTTCATCATTCCACGGTCCTCCAACCAGTCAAGAAAAGGCGTAGGGATATCGGGCGCTCAGAGCGGCGAATCCGGATTGAACAAGGTCCGCCACATATGGGCGCTCGGGCTGCTATCGAATCCGAGGCCCTCCGCGGGCTGACGGAAGTGGCGGCCGATCACATCCTCGAACGGATCGAGCGAGACCTGCGCACTGGGATCGAAGGCGTAGAGATCGTTCACGGTCACAAGGCGGGCCGCCATGTACCAGCGGTGCTTGCGGACCATCGCGAATTCGCGCTGCACATGCGGCGGCGGGACATAATCCTCGCCGAACATCTCGCGGTAGATATCGGGATAGGTGTAGCCCGTCTCCGCGTCCGGGAAGAAGCGCAGCGCGGCATGATGCCGGATGGCGAAGGCGACCTTCTCGGAGACATAAGGCTCGAAAAGCTGCGCGCTCCAGAAGCCGTGATTCGCGCGCATCATCGCCATCGACAGGTCATGGACGAGGCAGGCGAAGACGATATCCTCATCCATGTTGCGCTTGCGCGCCTGCGTGGCGCTCTGCAGGCAGTGGTTGGACGTGCTCTGAAAGCGCAGGCGAATGAAATCGGCGAGCTTGGGCTTTTCCGGCATGGGCGCCAACACGTCGACAGCCCCCTGCTCGGCGATGAAGACATTGCCGACACCCCGCCGGTAGTGGCGCGTGGGGATCTGCGCATCGACCTGCGCGACGCTGGGGAAGGTGCGCCCCACTGGACCAAGATTATCCGCCAGCGCATGTTCCAGCGCATCGGCCTTAGCCTCCGCGCTCATCGCCGCGACAGCGGCCGCGCCACCGAGCGAGGCGATGAACGCACGCCGCCCGATTCCGCCGACAATATCCTCCGCTGCTCCCGATTGCATGTGATCCCTCCCCGTCTGCCCCGAGACTTTTCAATTGACTTTGTGAACTCCATTGACGGATTTGCGAACAGATTTGTATCTGGATCATGACGTTGCACTGTGTTTTTCCGTCACTCGGAAAACTGACAGGTGCTGATTGACAGTGCTATCCGAATAGCACGCGCAATGGAGGGGAATGATGGGCGGCACGCAAAGCCGGGGCCGGATCGGCGCGGCATTTTCATGTCCATGGGTTACGCAGCACCGGGCGCACGCACCAACCTCGCGCGCCGCCTGGATGCACGCGGAATGACCAGCCCGCGCGGCTCGGCAGAGCGAGTCATCTATCTCCTCAGGCTGGTGATCGAGGGCAGCGAGCAGTTCACGCTCGGCGAGCTTGCGGAGCGGTCGGGCCTGCCGCTCAGTTCCGTCCACCGCCTGCTGCGCCCCTTGCTCACCGAAGGCATCGTCGAGCGCGGCGATGGCCAGACCTACCGCACCGGGCGCGAACTCACGCGGCTGGCCTCACAGCTGATGGCACAATTCGATCCGGTGCGCAGCGCGCGGCCGCTGCTTGCCGGGCTGGTGCGCAAATGGTCGGAGACGGCCGTGCTATGCCTCTATGCCCCGGTTCGGCGCCGCGCCGTGGTCGCCGCTGTGGCCAATGCCGCCTGCGACCATTGCCCGGCGCTGGAAGAAGGCATCGAGATCGAATTGCCTTGGGGATCGCTCGGCCAAGCCATTCTCGCCAGCCTGCCACCGGGTGAGAGCGAGGCCATCTTCCGGTCCATCACCCGCAGCCCCATCGCGGGCAGACCGCCGGCAAAGCGCGCCCAATTCCTCGAGCAGATGCGGTGCATCCGCGACAAGGGCGTCGCGCGCAATCTGGATGAGGAGCTTGGCCTCGCCGGGGTCGCAGCGCCGGTTTTCGATGGCGCGGGACGGCTGATCGGCTCGCTCGGCGTCGTCATGCCCCTGCCCCGCTTCCACGCGGCGCGCGATGCCGATCTCGTCCGTGACGTGGTGAGGGCCGCGAACAGCTTCGCAGGCCGCGCTGCCGACAGCACAGGGCGCGCCCATCCCTTCCACATTCCGGAATTGCGCCCCGATGTCCATTGAGAGGATTGACGCCATGGGGGCCCCGTCCCTGTCTGGCAGGCAGAGCTGCACACTGTGCGCAATGGGGAGAGGCGGGGTGACACATATTGGCCGATTACAGGGCAAGCGCCGTGCGCCCGATTACTGAGCCGCTGCCCATCGGCCGGGAGAGCGCGGCCGGCCCATCCCCTCTGCCCAAGGAACAGCGGGCGCCCTGGCCCTGGCAATCGACCTGGCCATTCGCAATGCTGATGGTCGTCTCCATCTTCAACTATCTGGACCGGTCCCTGCTCGGCCTCGCCTTGCCGGCGATCAAGGCGGAGATGGGCGTTTCCGACACCGCGCTCGGGCTGGTTTCGGGCGTTGCTTTCATCGTGATCTATTCGCTGATGGGCCTGCCCATCGCGTGGGCGGCCGACCGGTTCAATCGCCGTACGATCATTTCCATCGGACTCGCCTTCTGGAGCGCCGTCACACTCGCGACTGGCTGGGTTACCAACATTTGGCAACTTGCTTTCGCACGCTTCTGCCTGGGCGCGGGAGAGGCCAGCAGCACGGCGCCGGCCAATTCCATGATCGCCGACCTGTTTCACCCCACCAGACGCCCGCTGGCCTTGGCGATCTACGGCGTCGCGGCGACCATTTCGCACATCGTACTGTTCCCGGTCGCCGGCTGGATCGCGGAAACCTATGGCTGGCGCGCCATGTTCATTGCCGCCGGCGTGCCGGGCATCGTGGCTGCGCTGGTCTTTCGGCTCACGGTCCGCGAGCCGGCCCGCACGGCTGTTCGGCCGGCGCACAACCGCTCGCCGATTGTCGCGATCAGAACCGACGTGCGCGCGTTGCTGGCCAACCGATGCTATGCCTGGATGCTGCTCGGCATGACGTTCATGGGATCCAACATCTGGGCGACCGGCTCCTGGACGCCGACCTTCTTCCAGCGCGTCCACGGCCTGACCATGGCGGAAGCGGCGACGATCATCGGCCCCTCACGCGGTTTTCTCGGCGCGGCGGGCATTCTCCTGGGCGGCCTGCTGGTCGATAGGCTGCGTAAGAGCCAGTTGCGCTGGCGGGTCGGCATTCCGGCGCTCGCCTGCCTGGCGATCGGCCCCGCGGAACTGCTGTTTCTGCTCGGCGAGGAGACCGCGATCTGGGTGCTGGGCTTTGCCGGCGCCAGCTTCTTCACCCTGCTGCATCAGGGGCCGATCTACGCCGCCGTCGTCAATGTGGTAGCGCCCGACCAGCGCGCGCTGGCCATCGCGATGCTGCTGCTGGGCGGCGGCCTCGTCGGCAACATCATTGGCCCGACGGCGGTCGGCATTCTCAACGATGTGCTGGCGGCGGACTTCGGCCAGTCCGCCATCCGCTATTCCCTGCTGCTCATCGCGATCACGCCGCTCTGTGCCGGCGCCTGCTTCTGGCAAGCCTCGCGCCTCTACGTGCGCACCGCGAATGAGGAGGGTTGAGCAGCACTGCGCGACGAGTTGATTTCGGAAATCGTGTTCGCTGCTCAACGCCGCCATGCCCTCCTTCCATATATTAGAAATCCTGCCTTCATCGCGTGACAAAAGAAAATTGATTTTGTATACCGAGACTCATGAAGGGGATTTCTGAAACGGCGCGCAAGAGAATGAGCGCGATGGCAGGAGAGGCAGCCCGGTTCGGCGGATCACGCCAGGGCGCTGCTGTGATTCTTGCGGCGGGCGCAGTCTATCTGGCCGCGCTCGGCGCTGCCTTCCCTGTGCAGGGCGACGAGCCGACCGCCGTGGCGGAGAATGCGCCGCACCCGATGATCGGCAAATACTGCATGTCCTGCCATGATTCGGAGGAGCGCGTGGCTGGCCTCTCCTTCGAGGGGATGGACTTCGACCATACCGGCAAGAATGCGGCCATCTGGGAAAAGGTGGTGCGCAAGGTGAGCGCAGGTGCCATGCCGCCGCTCAACAGCCCTCGGCCCGAGGCGGGCGAACTGGCCTCCTTTCTGGGCGAATTGACCGACCGGCTCGATTCCACGCCCGCGCCACTGCCCTCGGCCAACCTGCGCCGCCTGAACAGAACAGAATATGCCAATGCCGTGCGCGATCTCATCGGGCTGGAGATCAATCCGGCGGACTTCCTGCCACCCGATGCCGCGACCGGCGGGTTCGACAATATCTCCAGCGTACTGACCACCTCCCCGGCGCTCATTCAGGGCTATCTCAATGCCGGGCTCAAGATCAGCAGCATCGCCACGGGCGCTTCAACGCTCGAACTGACGCGGACTGTTTACAACGCGCCGGGCAAACTCGTGCAGACCAAGCATCTGGAAGGGCTGCCGCTCGGCACCCGGGGCGGGATGCGGGTCAACCATTTCTTCCCGGTCGACGGCACCTACGAGATCAGCGTGCGCACCAGCACCGGCGGATTCATCGCCGGACGCCGGGCGCCGGCCCCCATGCCGGCCGTCAACCTCACCATCGATGGCCGCCGGGTCGCGCTGGGCAAGGGCGACAAGGTCCGCGTGAAGCTGGGCGCCGGGCGGCGAACGATCACGGCGGCGCTGCTCGATGAGGTCGCCGGCGCGGGCGTGAACGACATCTATGCCAATTATCTAACCAAGGGCCTCGTCCTCAACGTCGCGGTCAACGGGCCATTCACGACGCAGGGGCCGGGCCGCAGCGCGCCACGCGCCACGGTCTTCTCCTGCCGCCCGAAGAGCTGGATGGAGGAAAAGCCCTGCGCCCGCGCGATCCTGACGCGCCTCGGCAGCCTTGCCTTCCGCCGCCCGCTCAAGCCGATGGGCGGCGAGGTGGACGCCATCATGAAAATGTATGACGCGGGCCGGGCGCAAGGCACGTTCGAGGACGGTGTCCGCGCGGGCCTCTCCTACATTCTCGTTGATCCCCGCTTCATTTACCGGTTCGAGCAGCCGGTCGCGCAGGACAAGTTCGCAATCAGCGATCTCGACCTCGCCTCGCGCCTCTCCTTCTTCCTGTGGAGCAGCATCCCCGACCAGCAATTGCTCGATCTGGCGGCGCAGAACAAGCTCAGCGACCCGGCCGTGCTGGACCAGCAGGTCAACCGCATGCTCGCGGACCCGAGGGCGGAAGCGCTGGTCGACAATTTCGCGACCCAGTGGCTGCATCTGCGCGAATTGCGCTCGGTCCAGCGCGAGAGCCCGGCGTTCGATGACAATCTGCGCGTCGCTTTCGAGAATGAGACCAAGGGCCTCGTTCGCTATGTGATGCTGCAGAACCGCCCGATCCGCGATCTGCTCGATGCGGACTACACGTTCGTCAACGAGCGGCTGGCCCAGCATTATGGCATTAGCGGCGTGCGCGGCGACTATTTCCGCAAGGTCAGCCTGCCCAAGGACAGCGTGCGCCGTGGCCTGCTCGGGCAAGGTGCGATCCTCACCGTCACCTCCGTCGCCAACAGAACCTCGCCGGTCATTCGCGGTGCGTGGGTGCTGGAGAACATCCTCGGCGTGAAGCCGCCGCCGCCGCCGCCGGGCGTGGAGACCAATCTCGACGCGAATGCCGAGGCCACGAGCCTGCGCCAGCGCCTTGCCGTGCATCGCGAGAACAAGGTGTGCGCCTCCTGCCATAATATGATGGACCCCATCGGCCTGGCGTTGGAGAATTACGATCTGGTCGGCCAGTGGCGGACGCGGGACGGCGCCTTCCCGGTCGATGCCTCCGGCGTGATGTCCGACGGCACCAAGATCAATGGCCCGCGCGATCTGCGCAACGCCATCCTCGCCCGCTCGGACGCCTTCACCCACACCTTCATCGAGAAGCTGATGACCTTCGCCATCGGCCGCGAACTTACCTTTGCCGACATGCCGGAAGTACGCCGGATCGCTCGGACCAGCGCCGGCAATGGCGATCGCTTCCAGACGATCCTGCGCGGCGTCGTCACCAGCCGGCAGTTCCGGATGCCGGCGGGCAGCCAGAAAGATCGGCTGCGCGTGTCGCCCAGCCAGTTGACCTGGAACACCAGCCGGCAGCCGCCCGCCATGATTGGGAGAAAGAAGTGATGAACGGCGATGACTTTTCGGGCGATGGCGCGGGCATATTCGACCGGCGCAGCGTGATCGCCGCCGGCTCGCTGCTTTCGCTGGCGCTCTCGTCGGGTGTGGCGATGGCCGCGGAAGCCCTGCGCGGTGACGAACTACCGCTGCGCACCACGGGTCTGGAACATATCGGCATGCTGGTGCCGGACGTGACGAAGGCCGCGCAATTCTATGGCCGCTTGTTCAATCCGGCGGTCCACAAGGAGGCCGATCCGCCGCTGCGTTATTATGTCGTGCTGGGCAAGGGCTATATCGCTCTGGGATCGCGCGCCACCGCGCCCGATCCGGCGATCGACCATTATTGCGTGTTGCTCGAGAAATACGACCGCAAGGCGATGGATGCGCGCCTCGAGCGTGAAGGGCTGGCCCCGGCGATGCGCGGCATCGTCTACGATCCCGATCACATTGGCCTGCAATTGCTGGAAGAACCGGCCGGCCTCGCCATCACGACGGTGCCGGCCGGAAACATCGTGGAGGGCGCGCCCCTCGTCACCCCGCTCAAGATGGAAAGCATCCTGCTGCGCGTCAGCGATCTGGCTGCGACGAGCAAGTTCATGTCGCTCTTCTTCAAGGAGATGCGCGCGCCGGTGCCGGGCCAGCGCTGGTTCGCCGCCGCGAACACCCCCATCGCCATCCGCCAGACGGTGGGCCGGGAAAAGCCGGCCGTGGATGACTGGACGGTGAGTTGCCGCCGCTTCGACAGTGGCAAGGTCGCCGCCGCGCTCGCGCAGATGGGGGCAGTCATCCTCCCTTCCGCGCCCGGCACGCTGCGCCTGCTCGATCCCAATGGTTTGCCGCTCACGATGAAGATGGCCGGCTGATGCGCCGGCCCGCCCCGCCCTTTTCCGCTTGGCTCTGAGGTCTGGAGACGTCGATGACCTACCTTACCCGCAAATCGCTTTCGCGCCGAACCGTGCTTCGCGGGGCCGGCGCCTGTCTTGCGCTCCCCTTCCTGGAATCGATGATACCCGCCGCATCATCAGGGCTGCCACCGGCGCGGACGCGGCTGGGCTTCTTCTATGTGCCCCATGGCGCGGTGATGGACAGGTTCCGGCCGGCAACGTTGGGGGCCGGCTTCGAGCTGTCGCCCACGCTGCGCCCGCTTGCGGCCTTTCACGACAAGATCAACGTCATCAGCGATCTGACGCTGCCGCTCGCTTACACGCAGGATGCCTCGGCTGCGGCCAATCACAGCAGCTCCTCCGCCGTCTACCTCTCCGGCACGGCGATGACCAAGAATGTGAACAAGCTCGGCATGACGGCGGATCAGGTCGCCGCCAAGCATCTGGGCCAGGATACGCCCCTGCCCTCGCTCGAACTCGGCATCGAGGAGCCCTCGGCGATCTGCGGCGAAGGCTGGAGCTGCGCCTATCGCGACACGATCAGCTGGCAGGACGCCAACACACCGCTGCCGATCCAGCGCAACCCGCAACTGCTGTTCGAGCGCCTGTTCGGCGCCGGTGGCACGCCGGAGGAACGCGCCGCGATCTGGAGTGAATCGCGCAGCATGCTGGACACGGTGACCGACCAGACGCGCAAGCTCTCAGCCGATCTGCCGGCCGAGGACCGGCGGCGGCTCGACCAGTATCTCACCGACGTGCGCGAGGTCGAACGGCGGCTGGAACTGACCCAGGCACAGACCAGCCACGACATCGTGGTGCCGGAAAAGCCCATCGGCATTCCCGAGGATTTCGAAACGCACATCAAGATGATGTTCGATCTGCAGGTGCTGGCGTGGCAGACGGAACTGACCCGCATTTCCACATTGATGCTGGCCGTCGAGAACAGCAACCGCATCTACCCGGGCAGCGGCGTGATGGAGAGCTTCCATCCGCTCTCGCACCACAGCAACGTGCCGGCCAATAAGGACAGGCTGGCGCAGCTCAATGCCTATCACGTCTCCATGTTCGGCTATCTGCTCGAGAAAATGGCCAGCACGCCCGATGGCAATGGCTCGCTGCTCGACAACAGCATTCTGATGTGGGGCAGCGGGATGAGCGATTCCAACGTTCATAATCACGGCCCTCTGCCGATCGTCGTCGCGGGTGGCGGCTCGGGCAAGATCGCTGGCAAGCGCCACATCAGCGGCGGCGTCGGCAAGGATCGTCCGCTCTCCAACCTGCTGCTCTCCATCCTGCAAAAGGCGGGCGCACCGGTGGAAAGCTTCGGCGACAGCGACGGCACGATCGACATCTGATGCCGGCCACAAGCAAACGCATCGCGCTGGCAGGCCTGGCGCTCCTGGCGCTCGCCCTTGTCGCCTTCCTGCTGCTGCGTCCGCAGCGCCCGGTGCTGCCGCCGGCCAAGGCGCAGGAGCTGGGCGTGCAGATGGCCTCGGCGGCGCGCGACAATCAGCTAAAGCGCATGTACGAGCTGGTCGATAGCGGCGCTAATCTCGATGCCCGCTCGCCCGACGGCACGCCTGCGCTGCATTGGCTGGCGCGGCGCAACCTCGCGGACGATGTCGACCGCCTGCTTGATCTTGGCGCCAATGCGGGGCTCGCGAACGAATATGGCCTGACGCCCTTGCATGTGGCCGCCGAATTTGGCGCGTCGGCAGTGCTGCGCCGCCTGCTCAAGGCCGGCGCGCCTGTGGATACCCTCTCCCACACCGGCCAGACCGCGCTCATGATTGCCGCAGGCGAAGGGGACGGCGCCAACGTCAAGGCGCTGCTGGCGGCCGGCGCGAACCCCAATTTCACCGACAAGGCCTATGGCCAGACCCCGCTGATGCTCGCGGTGCGCGGCGGCAGCGTGGAGGCAGTGCAGGCGCTCATCGAGGCCGGCGCCAACGTCAATGCGGCCACGAAGCTGGGCAGGAAGCCCGAGTTCCGCGCGCCCGGCGAAGGCGGCGGCTCGCATGGCGATGGCATCGTGCGCGGCGGCGTGCCGCCCGAGGGTTCGCGCGCCGAGTGGCCCGGCAAGATCACCCCGCTCCACCTCGCCGCCCGCGAGGGCACGGTCGAGATGGCCAAGGCGCTGGTCGAGGCCGGCTCGAAGATCGAGCAGCCCGAGGCCAATGATGCGCGCCCGCTGCTCGTGGCGGTGCTCAATGACAATGTGCCGGTCGCCCAATATCTGCTGGACAAGGGCGCCAATCCCAACGCCGCCGATTGGTACGGCCGCACGCCGCTCTGGGCCGCTGTCGACGTGCGCAACATGGAGCTGGATACCGACACCGCCAAACAGAAGGGCGTGGATCGTCCCCGTGCGCTCAAGTTCATCGGCGCGCTGCTCAACAAGGGCGCCAACCCCAATGCGCGGGTGATGCGCTATCCGCCGACCCGCTTCTGGCTGCTGACGGCTGGCTCCCTGTCCTGGGTCGATTTCACTGGGCAGACGGCGTTTCTGCGTGCCGCCCTTTCCGGCGATGTGGACGCCATGAAGCTGCTCGCCAGCAAGGGCGCCGACCCCAATATCACGACGAACAACGGCACGACGCCGCTGATGGCCGCCGCCGGCATCAACTGGGTGTTCTTCCAGACGTTCGACGAGGGCGAGGACAAGCTGCTCGAAGCCGTGCGCCTTTGCCACGAGCGGTTCGGGCAGGATCTGAACGCGACGAATGCCATGGGGCTGGCCGCCGTTCATGGGGCTGCCAATCGCGGATCGAACAAGATCCTGGCCTATCTGGCGAGCAAGGGCGCGCGCTTCGACATTCGGGATGCCGAGGGCCGCACGCCCTACACCTGGGCGAAGGGCGTATTCCTGGCGACGACCGCCGCAGAACCGAAGCCGGAGTCCATGAAGCTGATCGAGCAGGTCTGCGCGCGTACCGGGCAATCCTGCGGCATCAACTGACATCGTCCGGACACAGCGGACCGCATCATTCGGGGGATTTTCGTGCAGGACTTCATCTTCTTCCTCGGTCGCTTCCACGTTCTCGTGCTGCACCTGCCGATCGGCATTCTGATGCTGGCGATCGGACTGGAGATCGCGACGCGCTGGCCGCGCTTCGCCGCCCTGCGTCCTGCCGTCCCGGCGACATGGCTGATCGGCGCGCTCTGCGCCTTTCTGACCGTGACATTGGGCTATATGCACGCGAGCGAGCCCGGCTTCACCGGCGAGGCGGTCAACTGGCACCGCTGGAGCGGCGTGCTGCTGGCAGCCAGCGCGCTGCTGGTCTGGGCCTGGCAGCGCGAATTCCCGAACATCTATGACCGAGGCTGGCCGCTCGCCTGCCTGATCACCGGAGGGTTGCTCGTGGCCACCGGCCATTTCGGCGGCAATCTGACGCACGGCCCTACCTACCTCACCGAATTCGCGCCCGGCCCGCTACGCTCTGGCCCCGGTGGCCGGCCTCCGGTGACCAATGTTGCCGATGCGGACATCTTCCTCGATGTGGTCCACCCTACCCTGCAGACGCGCTGCGCCTCCTGCCACAATGATGACAAGCGCCGCGGCGCCCTCTCCATGGCGACCTACAAGAGCCTGATGGAAGGCGGCGAGAGCGGCGCGGTGATCGATCCGGGCGAGAAGCAGCGCAGCGACCTGTATCGCCGCATCACCCTGCGTGCCGACCACAAGGACTTCATGCCCAAGAACGGCCGCACGCCGCTCACCCCGGATGAAGTTGCGGTCATCGGCTGGTGGATCGAGGCCGGCGCCCTGCCGGAAGGCACGGTGGGCAAGCTGAATGCACCCGAGGACATCCGCGCCAAAATCGCCAAGGTGCTCGGCCTTTAACCGCAAGCGGCCAGGCGAGACCCGCCGGGCTTGTCTTCAAAATCTCACAACGATCCCGCTGGCGGATGTGGGCCCCTGCCGATCCACGCCCCGCCGCTCGTGCAATGGCCCAGCCGTTCCAAGCCCAGCCTCATAAAAAACGGGCGGATCGATTACCCGATCCGCCCGCCGCAATGTTGTTAGCGGGTGCGGGGGCACCCGCCCCCGTCAGAAGTCGTAACGGATCGACGCGCCGATCATGCGTGGCTTTCCGCGCACCACCGAGAGCATGTTGCGCGGCGGCGCGCCCACGCCGGTGGGCGTGAAGCTGTCGAAATAGGCCCCGCCGAAGCGGGTGGCACCGGTTGCGTAGGTCTTGTCGAACAGATTATTCGCGAAGACCGAGATCACCACCGGCACGTTCTTCGGCATGAAGCGAACGCGGGCGTTGACGAGGCTATAGGCCGGAAGCTGATACTTCGAATCTGGGTTATCGAGGTTCAGCGTGGCCTGATCGTCGGTGTAGCTCCAGTTCATGTTGACCGTGAACTCGCCGAATTCGGCTGGCACATTGAGCGTTCCGCCGAGGCTCAATTGCTTGCGCGGGATATCCGGGAAGAGGAAGGGCCCGCCATTACGAACCGGATCGAGCTTGACGCCGGTCAGCGAGCCGCTGGCATCGAGCGAGAAGTTCCGCGAGAGGCGCAGGCGGCTATCCAGTTCAAGTCCGTAAACGTCGATGTCGCCGGCGTCGACAACCTGAAGGTTGAACCCCAGCGGGCAGGACGGCCCCGTCGTGCAGGTCACGCGACGCGCTGACTGCCGGTTGCCCCATTGCATGTAGAAGACGGTCGGATTGACGATGAACGCCCGGTTGAAGAGCGCCATACGCAGGCCGACTTCATAGTTACGGACGGTCTCGGGCGGCACGGTCGGCACGCCGTCGCCGCTCTGCGCCGGGCCGGGAATGTTGTCGGCGATCGAGAAGCTATAGAGGCCCGCCTTGTACGCCTTGGAAATCGTCGCATAAGCGAGGATATCCGGCGTGATCTTGTAATCGATGGTCGCGCGATAATCGACCTGCTGCCAATGTCGCGAACTGTCCACGAAGGTCGATGTTGTGCCGGGCGCCGGCGTGAAGTCCGACGAGGCATATTCGATCGATTCGATCCGCTTGCGGTCATACGCATAGCGCAGGCCGCCCGTAAAATTGAGCCGGTCGGTCACGTGCCAGGTCGCGCTGACGAAGGCACCGAAAGAGTTGGCCACCTGCGTCGTGTCGGCGTCCTGCCGGCGGACCAGGCCGCCATCGGCATTGCCGTTAGGGCTGTTCGGATAGACGCTGGTGCCCTTGCGGGTAATGGTTAGGCCCTGCTCATCCGACTTTTCGTAGAAATAATTGAGGCCACCGACGACATCGAGCGCGCCACCGAACGGCGCCGCGTTGAGCTGCAGTTCCTGATAGAAAACCCTCGACCCGGTATCGAGCTTGCGATTTTCCGTGCCCAACTGCTGATAATCGATCACCCCGTTGAAATCGAGCTTCGACAAGCCCGAGGTCGAGGACAGGGTCACATCATCGGACAGCTCGTAGGACATTCGCAGATCGGCCTGCCAATAGACCGACGTGTTCCGCTGCACGCACTCTTCGCCGAAGTCGGGATTGAAATCATCGAGCAGGCAGATGTCGTGCTGGCGATATTTGTCGCCGGTCACCACGCGCGGATCGTTATAAGGCGCAATCGGCGCCTGACCGACGGACTTGAAGGCATCGTTGAGCCAGTCGCCATAATTGCCCTGAATGCCGACAAAGCCCGGGGCGGGCTCGATGCCCGGTCGCAGATCGAGCTCCTCGGTGACGATCGGCGACCCGTTGGCGCGGGAATCGGTGTAGAGAAAACCCAGCGTGGCACTGAAGCGGTCATTGGGTTCGTACAACGCCTGCACGCGCCCGACATAGTCCGTGGACGCGCCGTTCTTCTCGGTACCGCGCTGCACCCATCCGCCCTGATGCAGATAGGCGCCCTGCGCGCGCACGGCCAGCGTATCGCCGATGGGAATATTGATCGCGCCGACGATATCCGCCCGGTCATAATTGCCGGCCGTCACCTGCGCATAGCCTTCCGTCTCGCCGAGGCGCGGCTGCTTGGTGAAGTAGCGCACCGCACCGCCCGTGGAGTTGCGGCCGAACAGCGTGCCCTGCGGGCCGCGCAGCACCTCGATCCGGTCGATATCGATCACTTTGAGAACCGAGCCGGCGGTGCGCGGCATGTAGATGCCGTCGATATACAGGCCCACGCCGCGCTCGCCGAGTGCGCCACCGCCGCCGCCGATGCCGCGGATCGTGAAGGAGGGGGTGGATGTGCTGCCGCCGCGCTGCGGGGCGATGCTGAGATTGGGTGTCTGGTTGGCCAGATCCTCCAGATCCTCGATGCCGCGGGCTTCCACCATTTCTTCGTTCACGGCGACGATCGAGAGCGGGGTATCCTGCAGGTTCATCGCGCGCCGCTCGGCGGTGACGACGATGTCATGGATGACGGAGGTCTTGTCCTCATCGTCATTATCAACGTCTTGCGCGGAAACCGGAGAGACGCCGCCCGCCCCCATCAACGCGGCGCCAGCCAATAGCAATCCATTGCGCCGCAAGGGCGCCCGTCGAACGATCTGCATGTAACCTCCCCTAGATGGAAACCTCTGGCTTCCGGCCCCGCACCTTGTCGGTGACCGAAGCAGGGAGGGGTATTGCAGGCCAATTATCGATGCACAAGAGTTTTGTTGATTTTGATAACGAAATGGATCATCCGTTCAGGCAGATAGCTTGACGAGGTCTCGAACAGCCAAAACAGTTTCCCAGAAACCAGCGGCATTCCAGCCAGAATCAGCACGTCACGCACATCTGCGCGACGCGTTTCTGCCTAAATGCTGTTGTTGATTTGAATACCGCCGAACGATCGCCGGGGACCGGTTGATCGATCGATCAGCCGCGCGCCATCGCGCGCGCATTTTCCATCAGCAAAGTGAGGACGGCGCGATAGCGGGCCTCTTCTCCGGGCTCCAGAACCCCCAGCAACCGCGCGTCCCGATCAGCCTCCGCCGTGGTCAGCAGGCGCCACAAGCCGCGCCCCTCCGCCGAGAGATCGAGCAGGATGTCGCGGCGGCCCGGCACTTTCGTGCGGTTGACCAGCCCGATGCTCTCGATGCGCGTCAACGCGCGCACGATCTGGCTCTTGCTGGCCCCCGTCGTGCGCGTCAGGCTGAGCTGGGTCATCGGCTCGTTCTTGCCGATCAGCAGCAGCATATCCGCCTCAAAAGATGAAATCGCTCCGACCCGCTTGGCCAGCAGGGTGGCGGTGCGGTTGAGATAGGAGGCCAGCGTCGTCAATGGCGGCAGAACCATCACATGGACGCGCGCATCGGCAATGCCCGGCTCGTTTCGTTCATTGGGGCGCCGCTCCGACTTGCGCTCCGCCCCCGGCTCCTGCGTCCCGCCGGACAGCTGGATTTCCGCGTCGAGCATCGCCGCTGCCTCGTCGATCATGAAGCGGGTCGCGCGGATGAAAAAGTCCCGCGTCGGCGCATCGAGCCCGCCGCAGACCTCCACATTGCGAGCAATGGCAACCGCGAGGATTTCCTCGTAGACCGCCCGGCCCTTCTCGGTGAATTCCGCCTTGGAGCGCACGTCGGGACGGTGCACGAGGCCCTTGGCGGTCAGGTGCGCCAGCGACCGACTGATCTGCGCGCGCTGAATGCCCGAGAGGCGCGCAATCTGCGTGAAGGTCACCTTGCCCCGGCGACCGATCAAAGACAGCAGCCGCCGATCGAGATTGGCAAGATCCAGCTCGGCATCGATCTGCCGTGCGCTGGACATTTGCGCGGTCGCCAGAAGACTGTTGATCAGCCTGCCAAAAGGCGTGCGCTCGGGCGCCTTGCCAGCGGATAATTCCGGTTCTCGCGACATGATGCGCGTTATGCAATGAAACGCGCCAAAGCCAACCGGAAATCGCGAGCGCGGGGAGATCAGGGCGGGACACTAGGGTAGCGAACTGGTCACCAGCTTGCTGCGAGACCGGCTGCTTGGACCTGACTCATTGCCCCGATCCTGTCCTTCATCCGAAGGACAGACGGCGCGGCGGCGCTTCCATATGGCTCCAGACATCATCTGGAGAAAAGCGGAATGCTGGCTGACAACAAGGTCATAATTACAGTCGCGATCAACGGCGGAATGCAGCAGGACCGCGATGGAGCGGTGGTGCCCAAGCAGCCGGTCGAGATCGGCGAAGCGGCCGCGCGTTGCTATGAGGCGGGCGCGGCGATGGTGCATTTTCACGCACGCGGCCCCGATGGCATGAACAGCGGCGATCCCGCGATCTATGCCGAGGCGATCCGCGAAATTCGCGCCCGTTCGCCGATCCTTGTGCAGACCACCAACGGCATTGGCGTTCGCCGGGACAAACTGACCGGGCAGTTGCACTGGCCATCGGACAAGGAGCGGCTCGGTATTCTCTCCATTGAGCCGTCGCAGGACTTGTTCGGCATCGCCGCGGGCTCGGCGGATTTCTACAATCCGGGCGGCAATTATCCGGGCGAAACGCCCTATGTGAATTCGCCCGAACTGCTCAAGAGCACGATCAAGGCGGTCTATGAACGCGGCTCGGCACTTGAATATGAAGTGGTGGAAGCCAGCGCCCTCCATCGCCTGCTGCGCTATGCCAATGAGGGCATTTTCGATCGTGATCGGGACAATATGTGGCTGCTCCATGGCGGTGGCTTCGGGGCAACGCCGGCGATCGCTCGCAATGTGATCTTCTCGATCGATGAGGGCCTGCGGCTTTTCCCCAAGGCCATCGTCGGCGTCACCGCCACCGGGCAGGACATGTTCCGCTTCGTCACCCTGGGCATCGCCATGGGGTGCGATCTCGTGCGCGTCGGCCTGGAAGACAGCCTGTACATGCCGGACGGCTCAATCGCGCGGGACAATACCGACATGGTGCGCGCCGCGACGCAGATCGCGG
Organism: Sphingobium sp. B12D2B; assembly: GCF_025961775.1. Classification (NCBI taxonomy): domain Bacteria; kingdom Pseudomonadati; phylum Pseudomonadota; class Alphaproteobacteria; order Sphingomonadales; family Sphingobiaceae; genus Sphingobium; species Sphingobium sp. B12D2B. The sequence continues at coordinate 791,568 of NZ_JAOQOH010000001.1, read as the reverse complement.
CGCTCTATGGCGCAAAGCCCGCGACGGTCGAGGAAGCCCGGGCAAGGTTCGGCCTCAAATCATGAGGCCGCCTGTCCTTCGGATGAAGGACATATTTCGGCCCGCAGAGCCGCTACGTCACAAGAATAAACAGAAACAAAGGGAGATTGTATGTCGAGCCGGCTAATCGTGCTGTTATCGGGCACAGCCCTGAGCATCATGCCCGCCCTTGCGCATGCGCAAGCCGTCACGGCTGCTGCCCCACAGGATGGCGCAGCAGGGCTTGAGGATATCGTCGTCACGGCGCAGCGGCGGGAAGAGAATCTGCAGCGCGCGGCCGTCTCTGTCACCGTCCTTTCCGGCGAAAATCTGACGACGCGAGGCGTGACCACGGCAGCGGCGCTGACCCAGGTGGCTCCTGCGCTGCAGGTCACGGCCGGAACCGGGCCCTATACCGTCCTGACGGTCCGGGGCGTCAGCAACTTTGGCGGCAACGCCTTCTCCGACCCGGCCATCGCCGTCAATTTCTCAGGCGTGTATCTTGCCAGTCCCACGGCGGTGCAGGGCCTGTTCTATGATCTTGAGCGCGTCGAGGTGCTGAAAGGCCCGCAGGGCACATTATATGGCCGCAACGCGACGGGCGGCGCCATCAACATCCTGCCGCAGCACGCCCGCATCGGTGAGCGTGGCGCGCAACTCAATTTTGAGGTCGGCAATTATGCGCGGGTTGCCGCGTCCGGCGCTGTCAACCTCCCGGTCGGCGAGACCAGCGCCTTCCGCGCCGCCTTCCAAATCCTGCAACGCGATGGCTTCTTCTCGGACGGGCTCGACGATGAGCGCGGTCAGGCCGTCCGTCTCTCCTACCGGCTCCAACCGAGCAGCGCCGTCACCATCGACATCGTCGGGGATTATACCCATCAGGGCGGCCGCGGCGGCGGCTCGACGGTGCGCAAGCGCTGCGGGCCGGACATCTGCTATTTCGGCGACCCACGCACCAGCCTATCCCAACAGGATGCGGCATTTGCCCCACTCGCGCGGCAGACCGACAATTCGTTCATCGACAGCGACTATTATGGGCTGCTCGCGAACGTGAATGTCGAGACCGATGCCGGCACGCTGACGCTGATCCCCGCTTATCGAACATCCAGGCTGAGCTACAACAGCGCCCAGACCGGCTTCCAGATCATCGAGCAGCAGCAGCCCGAGCAGATCTCCATGGAAGCGCGGCTCGCCTCGCCATCGGGCAACCGCTTTGGCTGGCTCGTCGGGGGCTATTATCTCGACACGCATGTCACCGCCCGCTCCAATACGGAAAGCGCGGCCGCCCTCACCTATAGCGATCAGATCATCGACACATCGGGCAAGACCGCCGCCGGTTTCGGCCAATTGACCTTTGCGATCGTGCCCACATTCCGCGTGACCGGGGGCCTGCGCTACACCTGGGAGCGCAAGACCAGCGACAGCGAGCGGTACACCATCCGCAATGCTCCGGGGCCGGACCCGGTCATTCCCCTCGTCCCGGTCGGCGCGCCGGCATTTGTGGTCGATCGATCGCTGACCTTTGAAGCGGTCACATGGCGTGCCGGCCTTGAGTTTGATGCGGGGCCGCGCTCGCTGATCTATGCCAATGTCGGCACCGGTTTCAAAGCGGGCGGTTTCTTCCTCGGCCCGCCGGGCGCCAACAGCTTCGAGCCGGAAAAGGTGACCGCCTATACCATCGGCACGAAGAACCGCTTCCTCGACAACCGCCTGCAACTCAACGTGGAGGCGTTCCTGCTGGATTATAAGGATCAGCAGCTCGGCTATGTGAAGCTCATTCCCCCGGCGGTGGTTCTGGTGACGGAGAATATCGGCCAGGTTCGCACCAAGGGCGTGGAGGCCGAAGCAGAACTGCTGGTCTCCCCGACCACCCGGATTGGGCTGCAGGCCCAATGGCTGGATGCCCGGGTGAAAAAGCTCGTCTATAATTCGGTTTCGACCCCCGGCCCGACCTCACAATGCCGCACCGCCGGCACCACGGTCGATTGCAGCGGGCTTCGCGCGCTCAAGTCGCCGGAGTGGGTGGTCGCCGCCTCGCTGGAACAGAGCTTTACGCTCGGATCGGGCGACCGCATCATCGCGAACATCTTCAGCCGCTATGAAGGGCCGCGCGAGCTGGATCTGGCCTACACGCCGGAAACGCGCGTTGGCGGATCGACCCGGACGGATGCAGTTCTGACCTATGCGTTCGAGGGCAAGGGCATGAGCATCAGCGCATTCGTCAACAACATCGAGGATGACGTCGTCGTCAACAATGTGGCGCCAAACCCGGCCTATTCGACCATTGGTGTGGTCGCGACGTCGCTTCGCCCGCCACGGACCTACGGCGTGCGACTGTCGGGAACCTTTTGATTTCACCCGCATCACTCCAACGGCCAAGTGCGAAAGCCTCGACGCTTCTGATCGTGTCGATCTGTGCGATGGTCTATTTTCTGGACGGGCTGGTCCACACGATCATGGGGCCGCTCGCTCCCGAATTCGCGCCGATGCTCGGCCTTGGTGATGCCGATCTCGGTCCGATCTTTTCGGCCAACCTGATCGGCCAGTGCATCGGCCTGATTGCGTTTCCTCCGCTGGCCGCGAGATTTGGCGACCGGTGGACGGTGGGGCTGACCCTCGCCGGCTTTGGCGCCGCTCAGGCCTTGACGGGTCTGGCGAACAGTGGGGAGCAGTTGTTCTGGATGCGGCTGATAACCGGCGTCCTGTTGGGTGGCTGCCTGCCGAGTTGCCTTGCAATCGTCACCGCAGCCGCCCCCCTCGAACGCCGTGGCCTGGCGATCACCTTCCTGTTCACCGGCTACGGCCTCGGCGCCACCATCGCGGGCATCGTCGCCATCGCCTTTACCGGACTAGGCGGCTGGCGCGTGGCGATGGGCGCCGTGGGACTGCTCTGCCTTGCAACCTCCGTCATCACCATCATGGTTCTGCGGGACGCCGAGGCGGTAGCACCGCAAAGCGATGCGCCGCAGCCCACCGCCAGCCCCTTGAGCCTCCTGGCGCCAAACTATCGGCTGGGCACGCTGATGCTATGGCTCGTCTTCATTGCCATGCTGACCATCAGCTACTGCCTCAGCTCGTGGCTGCCGGTTCTGCTCGTCCGCCTCGGCTATGCGCCGGCCTTCGCAGCCTTGGCGCTCTCCATTTTTTCCTTCGGCGGCATCGCTGCGGCGCTCTGCATGGGGCTTTTGATCGACCGCTACGGCGCCTATCGCGTTCTCGTCTCGTCCCTGCTCATCGCAGCAGCGTTCTTCTTCGTGGCCGGCCAGATTGGGGGCGCGTCCTCGGCCTTGATCCTTCAACTCGTGCTCGCGGCATGCGGCTTCTTTGCCCTCGGCGCTTATGGCGGCGTGAATGTCATCCTCGCCAGCTTCTACCCGCCGCGCCTGCGATCGACCGGTATCGGATGGGCCAAGAGTGTCGGCCGCATCGGAACGGTCGCGGCGCCGGTCCTGATTGGCACGCAGCTCGAGGCGGGCATTGCGGAGATCACCATTCTGGCCTCCTTTGCGGTGCCGGCCATCGCGGCAGCGATTGCGTTGATCGCCATGAAGGTGTTCAAGAGGCGTGGAGTCGCGACTGAGGGGGTATAATCCCAGAGGCGGCAGGAGAGCTGAATGTCCTACATCCGCAAGATCGAGGAATGGCGCGCCCCCGTCTCCATGGGTGCCATCTATGAACGCTTGCTGGAAACCGCCGGGACCGACCAGTTCGGCACCGCCGTCCATGATTCGGTGATGACGGTCACCGGTGGGGCGCGCAGAATTTACTTGTTCGAGGCGACGGGCAGAGAAACCAGCGAACTGCAATATTTCTTCGGCGAGCCACGCGTGGAAGCGATGCTGCCGGCCTACAGCCAGCATTATCACAATATCGACCCGGTGTGCGACGCCTATAGCGCAGCGCCATGCGTGAGCGACCTTGCCATCCAGCGCATCCGGCCGCCGGACATCAGCTCCGATGAGTTCCGCAGGCGCTTCTTCGATCAGGCCGGTATCGTTGAGCGCGTCTCGATCATCCAGCGCGGACCACAGGCCTGGCGCGTCATCAATGTCGCGCGCCATCGCTCCACCGGCCTGTTTACGGATAGCGAGCTGGACGCGTTGGTGGGTCTGGCCCGCCTGGCGCTGCCGATGCTGCCCCTCAACCGCAGGCGCGCCCTTTCCTGCTTCTCCTCCGCCCAGCACATCGAAAGCCGACTGCGGCACCTCTTCCCAAATCTGACGCGGCGCGAGCGGCAAGTCTGCGCCCGCGCAACCGCCGGCATGTCGGTCGAGGCGACAGCGCTGGATCTGGGTATCGCGAAAACGAGCGTCATGACCTACCGAAAGCGCGCCTACCAGCGACTGGGGATCAGCAGCGTGCCGGAATTGTGTGCGCTGGCAGCGCATTGATCTGGGTGAGGAAAGGCGCTGGAAAAGGCTGGCGGAATTACGCGGACGTCTGTTTATGGCTGAGGGACGTGCGGAGTTGCTTAGGTCGTAGACTCACAAGCGCGCAGCCAAAGGCGCACTGAGGCGAGTTGGTCCCCAGCTAGGCCGTAGACTCGTAAGCTCGCAGCCACAGCCGCATTGAGGCGAGCTGGACCATGGCGAGGAAGTTGACTGCGAGCTTGTCGTAGCGGGTGGCGACACGGCGGAAGTACTTCAGCTTGGAGAAAAAGCGTTCGATCAGATTGCGCTCGCGGTAGAGGCGCTTGCTGAAGCAGGGCTTCCAGCGCCGGTTGCTCTTCGGCGGGATGTTGGGCGTGGCGCCCTGGTCCTGGATCAGCTCACGGATGCGGTCGGCGTCGTAGGCTTTGTCCGCGAGCACGATGGTGCGGGGCCCGAGGTGGTTGAGCAGCGTGTCAGCGATCTGCCCGTCGTGCGTCTGCCTAGCCGTCAGACCGAGCCGGATCGGGAGGCCCTGCGCGTCGACGACGACGTCGATCTTGGTCGTGAGCCCGCCGCGTGATCGACCGAGACAGTGATCTGCCCCCCTTTTTTCCACTTTCGAAAATCGAAGGTCTTGAGCGTTAGCGGCAGGGCTGCCACGTTGGGCGCCCAGAATTTGGTCGGGCCGCCGCCGAGCTTGCCCGGCGCGTAAAGAGGCATGGCGGGCAGCGTTTCCCGCGTAGCGTGGTGACCGTCTCAACGATAAGTTACCCCGAGCGCATGCGCACGGCGACCTGTAGCCTGGATAAGGGAGCCCTGACGTGATGAGGGACTCAGAGCCATAGCATGACGCCAAACTGCCTGACGGTTGCCGGATCGAGCGCGAGCAAGTCGCATCGAGACTCTCGATCAGATGCAAATATGTCGCGCATGACGTCGAAACCGTCGTGTGCGCCCCAACCGGACCCGGACCAACAAAAAGGATCGGTCACTAACACGTGAGCGGCGCGGCGATTTTCCACTTAATCTCTCGCATCGGGAAACGAGATCCCTTGATCATCCGCAAGTGAACGATAATGACGTGCGGGCCAAGGTCTTTTCGGCGGCTGCGTGGGAAAAGGTACGGCTCACCGGCATTTGACCGTAGTTAGGGTGAGGGAGGCGTTGCCGCCGCCAGCGAAATTCAATAGAGCCGCCCGGTCAGATGGCGCCGCCGTTCAACGCTAATTTAATGGAGAATTTGATGCAAGCCTATAAGCCCCTGGAACGTTGCCGCGTATCAAAGTCTGACAATCTTATATCGGTGCTGAATCTGGGCCAACAGGAACTGACCGGCGTGTTCCCAAAAAGCGCGGATGAAACGGTAACGCGCGGCCCGCTCGAGCTGGTGCTATGCCCGGAAAGCGGATTGCTGCAGCTCAATCATACCTATGACACTTCAGAAATGTACGGGGACAACTACGGCTACCGATCTGGCCTCAATAAATCTATGGTCGAGCACTTGACGGCCAAAGTCCGATATCTCGAAAAGCTCGCTGATCTGAAGGCCGGCGATACCGTTCTCGACATCGGTTCGAATGACTGCACTACGCTGAAGGCGTACGACAGGCCTTCGCTGAACCGTATTGGCATCGATCCTACCGGCGCCAAGTTTGCGGCCTACTATCCGGATGACGTCAAGCTGGTGCCAGACTTCTTCTCGGCAGCTGCATATGCCTCGACCGGTGCGCAGCCGGCGAATATCATCACCTCCATCGCGATGTTCTACGATCTCGACGATCCGATCGCCTTCGCGCAACAGATCGCCCAGTGCCTGGCGCCGGGTGGCATCTGGCATTTCGAGCAGAGCTATATGCCCTCGATGCTTCGCCTGAATTCGTACGACACGATCTGCCACGAGCATCTTGAATATTATTCGCTCGGCGTTGTGCGTCTGATCCTTGAGGCAGCGGGTCTCAAGATCGTCGACGTGGTAATGAACAACATCAACGGCGGTAGCTTCGCAGTGACTGCCGCGCACAAGTCAAACACGAGCGTCCGCGTGAATGAGGCGGTCGTGAACTGGTTGCTCGAGCAAGAAGACCGTATGGGCATCAATACGCCCAAGCCGTACCGCGAGTTCGAGGAGCGGGTGTTCCGCCATCGCGACGACCTGGTGCGCTTGATCCGCGCTCTGCGCGGCGACGGCAAGACGGTGCTAGGTTACGGTGCATCGACGAAGGGCAATGTTGTCCTGCAGTTCTGCGGTTTCACCACGGAAGATATTCCCGCGATTGCCGAGGTTAATCCCGAAAAGTTTGGAAAAGTAACGCCCGGTACGCACATCCCAATCATCAGCGAAACTGACGCTCACGCGATGAAGCCGGATTATTATCTGGTCCTGCCTTGGCACTTCAAGGACGGTATCGTCCGGCGGGAGCAAGAATACCTCAATTCAGGCGGCAAGTTCATCTTCCCCTTCCCCGAAATCGAGATCGTCTGACGCAAGATCGGACTGGTGTCGCATGTCTTAAAGGAGTCGGCGGAAACGTCGGCTGGGAGCGGAAAATGAAACATGAGCGATTGAACGTGGTGCGGGTCAGAAAGGGTCCGCGACACGTAGCCTTAAGGTATGTCGGCACATGAAGGCTTTGATCACCGGCATCGGAGGTTTCACTGGCCGTTACCTCGCGCAAACCTTGCTCGCGCGGGGCATCACCGTGGTCGGACTGTCGCACTCCGACTGTACGCTTCCCGGCGTAGAAATGATCCATGTGGGCGACATGACGGACGGCGCGATGGTCAGCGACATCGTGGCACGCGAAAAACCCAATTATGTCGTACACTTGGCCGCAATCTCCTTCATCCTCCACAGCAATGTAGAGGAAATATATCGCACGAACGTGATCGGAACGCGCAACCTTCTGGCGGCGCTTGCGGGAAGCGGCGAGCCGCTGTCCGCCGTGCTGGTGGCGAGCAGCTCGAATGTTTACGGCAACCGGACGGAAGGGATTATGCGGGAGGATTCCCCTATCGATCCAGTGAACGATTATTCGGTGAGTAAAGTGGCTACCGAACTTGTGGCTGGCCTTTTTAAAGACAAACTGCCGCTCATCGTGGCCCGCCCTTTCAACTACACCGGAATCGGTCAATCCCGGGATTTTCTCATACCTAAGATCATCGCGAGCATTCACGCCGGTGACGACACGCTGTCGCTTGGCAACCTCGACGTCGCAAGGGATTTCTCGGATGTGCGCTTCGTGTCGGAGGCCTATTCTAGGCTCCTGACTTGTCCCAACGCCATTGGTGCAACCGTGAATGTCAGTTCCGGCCGCGCATATCGGTTGTCTGCCATTCTGGAAATGGTTTCCCGGATCGTCGGCTACGACTTGAAGGTCCAGGTCGATCCGACTTTGGTTCGCGCCAACGACGTCAAGCAGTTATGGGGAGATTCATCGCGACTCGAAACACTCGTTGGCCCTCTCCAGAGGATCGAGTTGGAAGACACGTTGCGCTGGATGATTTCCGGGCCGCTGTGAGTTATGTAGCTGGTGAGTGGCGTGGCGCAACGTGATGGTTGCCGTCTGGCAGAAATGCCTTTTGGAAGCGTATAGATGGTAGAGCGATATCGACACCGGAAACCTGCAGGATCGGTGCGGCAATTACTTGGTTTGAGCGACGATGCCTTTATCGACAGCGCATACCTGACCTTACTTGGACGCCCTGCGGACGAAGTAGGACGGGCACATTATGCGGACGCCCTAAGAATGGGTGAGAGCAGGCTGCGTATCATTGTCCAGCTCCATGAATCCAGAGAAGGTAGAGCATTCGATGCTCAGATCGAAGGACTTAAACAGGCAAGGCTTTTTGCGCGACTGTCCAAATTTTCGTCGGGAATAACTTATTGGAAAAAGAGACGGAAAGCCCATAAAATTCTGTCTCTGCGTTCGTCGGCCTCCAATATCAGTTGTCGCGGGGCCAAAGTGGTTTCTGCCTACGATCTCCTCAATTTCTGGGACGAGGATTTTGTCAAGGCAGCGTATCTAGCTATTCTAAAGCGGGAAGCTGACCCGGCCGGTCTCGCGCATTACGTGCTGCAGTTGCGCGGCGGCGTCGATCGGCGCCGTATTTTAGCCGATATGGCATCCTGCAAGGAGGGCCGGGCTGCGAACCTGCCCGGCCTTAGGTCGGTGGTTCGCTCGATCGAGCCTTACGGCAAGCTGTCACGCTTAATCGGCCGGTCCAATTCCAAGCCCGCGATGCAGTTTTCCGCGCTTCAGAACGCCCTGTACGCACAAGACGCGCGCGTTCAGACGCGCCTCGAGGCCCTGAAGCGACAACTCACAGAACTTCAAGGAGCGCAAGTGGCGCTCGGCAAGAAACTCGACGCTGGATTGATCGCGGCAGAAACCGGCGGACGTAGTACATTGCATGCGCAGGTTATCGCTCGCGGTAAAGCGCTGGCCTCGGCGCAACGCCTCAGGGGCGTTACCCGGCTAAGCGCGTGGTGCTGTTCTACGTCGATCACACGATCAAATGCCCCACTAGGTCGGGAACTCATAAATTTGCCCAGTGCTTAATTTGAGGCTGCGGGCAGGTCGACCTCTACTGCATGAGTTTGGGATGGGGTGAGTAGAAAGACCGCCGCGCTTGCCAAGCCGACAATCCCTCAAGCGTACCGCTGGGCACGGAGGTCGATGGCCGCCTTGGCTGTGCAGTAAATGGCGGCGGCAAGAGCCGCAAAATTCCAGAGGTAAGAGGTCCACATGTGGTTAGGCTATCAAGCCTGACGATGGTGGGCAACGTCGGCAAGAGTGGGTTCATGCTTCCATCTCGAGGCAGTTTCTGATTCAGGCCCTTCATGAGCCGATATGACCTTACCGACTTCGAGTGGCGCGTGATCGAACCGCTACCGCCCAACAAACCGAGAGGCGTGCCGCGCGTTGACGATCGCCGGGTGCTGAACGGGCATCTTCCGGGTGTTGCGCTCTGGTCCGCCATGGCGTGATCTGCCGGAGCGCTATGGCCCGCGCACGACCTGCTACAACCGCTTCGTGCGATGGCGGAAGGCGGGCGTCTCGGATGATGGATGCCATCACGGCTGCACATGACGGCGACATACAGACGATCGACAGCACTTCAGTTCGCGCCCATCAACAAGCTGCGACGGCAAAAAAGGGGGATCGAGATCATTGTCTCGGTCGTTCCCGAGGCGGCCTCACGACCAAAATCCACGCAGTCGTCGACGCGCAAGGGCTCCCGATCCGGCTCGGCTGACCGCCGGCCAAGCGCACGACGGGCAGGTCGCTGACACGCTGCTCGATCATCTCGGTCCGCACACAATCGTGCTGGCCGACAAGGCCTATGACGCTGGCCGCATCCGCGCCTTGATCGAGGATCAGGGCGCCACGCCGAACATCCCGGCGAAAATTAATCGAAAATGGAAACCCTGCTTCAGCAAGTGGCTCTATCGTGAGCGCAACCTGATCGAACGCTTCTTCTCAAAGCTCAAGCACATCCGGCGGGTTGCCACCCGCTACGACAAGCTCGCCGCCAACTTCCTAGCCATGGTCCAGCTCGCCTCAATGCGGTCGTGGCTGCGCGCTTATGAGTCTAAGGCCTACGACGCTATCCCCTATAAGCGCCGAGATCTATATAGCAAAGGATGGCACGCTAGCCACCGAGGCTGTATGTAAAATGTCGGGAATTTCAACAAGATTTACTCTATATCAAATACGGCTGCAACCGATCTTCAAAACTTCTTTCTTTCTTTGCCTGACAAGACGAGTAGTTTTGATCATCGTTTTAAAACGATAGCGCTGGCCTGCGAACTAAACGGCTATCAACGGGATAACTCTATCAAACGGGCTCAATCGGCGGAGATCCAGATCGTGTCGGTTGGATCGATCGAGCCTCGCAAGAACCATCTTGCGCTACTGGAAGTCTTCCAGCGCGCATCAAAGGTTTCTACGAAGCGACTATCTCTGAGGCTCGTAGGTAAAGCATCGTCAGCCTGGCCGACGCTTGCCGAGGAAGTCGCTATTCGGGTGAAGGCGATTTCGGATTGCGCGTGGCTGACCGATGTCGACGTGGGAAGAGTACGCGCGGGATATCATCGCGGATATAGCGTCGGAACGGTTGTCGGAAAACCTGGTAACTTTGACGGGGTCACCGGAAAACGTATATGAGGAGTTGCCACAGTTGAAGAGCAGTCCGCTGCTTTCACTGTGCATAAGCACGTACAACCGGGCTCGTTGGCTCAGCCTCAATTTGCAAAATATCTTTTCCCAGATCGATGGAGAATTGACGGATGTAGAGGTGTTGGTGGTCGATAACGCCTCTACTGATCATACCCAAATGTGATCGAGCCGTTTCTAGGTCATCGCAATTTTCGATACGTTCGAAATATTCGCAACGTTGGTATGCTTGGCAACCTGATGGTAACGGCTCACGAGGCACGAGGAGAATATATCTGGATATTGGGCGACGACGACCTCATTTATAATCGTGCATTTTCCAAATTAATCAGTATTACAAAAAATATCCTGACGTATCTATAATTTATCATAACTATGATTACACGTCTGAAAATGACCCAAAAAAAATGCGCGATCTCTCTATTTTTAGAATAATTTTCCCCAATTGCCTCGCCTTTTCCTGATCAAATTAGCACGGTCAGGTTTCTGGATGAATAACGAAAATCTTTTTACAGCGATTTACACCCTCATTTTGCGTCGCGATCATGCGATCCGAGCCTATTCTCAGGACACAGCCGGACGCGAATTTTCATCGATGCGAACCGCGATCCCGACAACTTATTACGTCGTCAACTACATGATGGAGGAAGATGCCTATTGGATCGGGGATTCGATCATTGTGGTCAATTTGAACGTTTCCTGGACCAAGTTCGCGGCGCTATTCATTCTGGAGCGCTTTCCCGAAGCGCATGATCTTGCAGACCGGCTGGGTGCGGACGGTCGTCAGGTAGACAAATGGCGCGCGCATGTCATGCAAGGCTTCCTGCATTGGTGGAATGAAATCCTGGGCGGTGATCCGGTCGGCAATGCGCCTATTTTTCGCCAGAGACAGTGATTATGCGCGTTAGGCACTTGGAAGAGTTTGAAAAAATATCGGAACAGCTCAAGCTGATCTATCCTCAAGCGCGCGCTTCGGATAAATCCGTTGCTAAGACGCCGGTTGATATTCTCTTCGCGTCAATTCAGTGAGAATGGCCTGCGCGGCGAGCCGCATATAGGGATCAACGGCACGGCGCTGAGCTGGTCGGCTATCTTGCGCTCGTCGCAGGAACGGCGTGTGAATGGCATTCATCGCTCCAGGCAAGCCATGCAGAACGGGTTTGCGGAAAGGCCTCCAGCAAGGATGCCCCAACGAGGCGCTTCCACCTCGGGGCCCTAGGCCCGCTTCGTACTCGAGACTAGCGTCACAGGTACAATTACGTCAGACCGCAGTCGAAACCGGGCGAGAAGCCCCGCCGGGATCGCCGGCCAGCATGGTTGGGCATGCCCTAAACCATGCTGGCATCAGTCCAACGATTTATCATGAAGGAGCACCACGCTGCGCCTGGCCGGTAACGTTTAGGGGCGCACGTCAAACGCACCTTAAAACGACCACCCCGCAGTGTTGCGGCGCATGTCAGCTTCCATCATCAGCTGTGCGAGCTCCTCTAGCTTGACTTTTGGTGTCCAGCCCAGCTCGCGTTCGGCCTTTCCAGCGTCCCCAATCAACAGGTCGACCTCCGCCGGGCGGTAAAAGACGGGATTGACGCGCACGAGTGTCTTGCCGCTTTTACGGTCGATTCCTTTCTCGTTTTCTTCCTTGCCCGACCAATCGAGCTCGATCCCGACATGGGCAAAGGCGAGTTCGACGAAGCGGCGGACCGGCTCGGTGCGGTTAGTCGCCAGGACGTAGGTGCCTGGGACGTCGTGCTGGAGCATCAGCCGCATGCCTTCGACATAGTCCTTGGCATAGCCCCAGTCGCGCTTGGCATCGAGATTGCCGAGTTCGAGAAGTTGGGCCTTGCCCTGCGCTATCTTAGCTACAGTGTCGGTAATCTTGCGCGTAACGAACTCACGGCCACGCAGCGGGGATTCATGATTGAACAAAATGCCGCTGGTTCCGAAAATATCGAAACTTTCGCGATAATTGACGGTCAGCCAATGCGCATAAAGCTTCGCCACGCCATATGGGCTGCGCGGATAGAAAGGAGTATCCTCCGTCTGCGGGATCGCTTGGACCTTGCCGAACATTTCGGACGTTGAAGCTTGGTAAAAGCGGATGTCGCGATTGACGGTGCGGATCGCCTCCAGAAGATAGGCGGCTCCCAGCCCGGTAATCTGACCTGTGGCAATCGGTTGGTCAAACGAGACACCCACAAAGCTCTGCGCTGCGAGGTTATAGACTTCGGTCGCCTCGGACGTTTCGATCAGTCTGATCGCCGAACCCATGTCTGTGAGATCGTATTCCACGAGCTTGAGCCGAGGATGGTTGGTGATTCCGAGCTCGTCTATCCGCCAGAAATTAACTGAACTGGTCCGCCGATATGTACCGTAGACGGTATAGCCGCTGCTCAACAGGTTTTCTGCCAGATATGCACCATCCTGGCCGCTGATTCCCGTAACGATGGCGGTCTTTGACATATTTTCGTCCCTTAATGATGTGGCATCGCGTCGATAGTGACGTTGCGCTCCAATAACCAGAGAGTTCGGTATGTATCAGCTTGAGGTTATCCAGCTCGAGGCGTCCACGATGGGCGTCAAGCCGTTGTCGCAGAACGCCGCCGTAGCCCTGCCCTCGAAAACCGCGATCAAAACAGATAGGCAGCCCGTCTCCAATATCTTCTTGAATTAGGCCACGATCCGGGACGTACTGTTATGTTGAACGCCCTCGTCTTCGCCCGCAAGGCCGCTCCCAAAGCGCGCGGTCATCGCAATGGCTTGTCGGATTCCCACTTAGGAGATAGAGATCAACCACACATTCGTTCTAGCCAATTAAAAGTCTAACTATTGCAGGAATCTCATAAGAAATTGGAACGCTTGATCGGCTTGGTTACCATGCCCCCCTCGAAGCCATGCTGCGGTGGATGATTGGGTCATAGGCATGCGACTTGGTATAACGGTCGATCCTCTTTCGCCAAATCTCACGGGTATCGGGCGCTATACCTGGCAATTGTGTCAGGGTCTCGCGGGTCACCCTGGGATCGACGATCTAACGTATTTCCTGATGGATCATTGGCATACCGACCCAAGCGGGCTGCTCACAGGCAAGGCGCGTCGACGCGCCGGGTCATTGATCCCCCGTTTAATACGGCGGCGACGCGCGCGCCAAGGGTTCGAAGAGCGCCTGATGCACGGGACCAATTATTTCCTTCCTGTGCAGGCAGAAAAAGGCGTGATCACAGTTCATGACCTCTCGATCTATCTGCATCCCGAAACCCACCCTTCCGAACGTATCCGCGATTTCGAGAAGAACTTCGAACGCTCGCTAGATCGCGCTACCCATGTCATCACCGATTCCGAGGCTACTCGGCGCGATCTCATCACGCATCTTTCCTATCCGGCCGCAAAGGTGAGCACGGTACATTTGGGGGTTTCCGAACGCTTTCGGCCGCAAGCCAGAGCAATGCTGGATCGAGATCTGCTGCGTCTTTTCGGGCGTCCAGTCGGCGATTACATCCTGTCGGTCGCTACCTTCGAGCCGCGCAAGCGAATCGAGGCAGCAATACTCGCCCATGCGCACTATTGCGACCGGACCGGCCATGATATCCCGCTTGTGCTGGTTGGGGCAAAGGGATGGGCGAATGACCGATTGCATGCGCTGATCGAGGATGAACAGCGCAAGGGCCGGTTGCTCATGCTGGGGTTCGTCGATGACGCGGATCTCCCGGCGATTTATGCTGGTGCGCGCCTTTTCCTTTACCCATCGATCTATGAGGGCTTTGGCCTTCCGCCAATCGAAGCGATGGCTTGCGGCATCCCGACGATCGTGTCCAATCGGTCGTGCCTGCCCGAGGTCACACGCGGCGCCGCAATGATGATCGACCCGGACGACGTCGATCGCCTCAGCGCCGGCATCGAGCGAGCTTTGAATGATGACATCTGGCGCGACGGCGCCATACGAGCCGGACTGGCGGTGGGCGCGCACTATAGCTGGGCACGGTGTATCGAGCAAACCGTCGACGTGTACCGTTTATGTAATGACTTGATCGCCTAGCACTACATTGGCCCGAGTTCAGCTCGGGATTTGAACAAATACGACGTAATCGCGAGAGCGCTGGCCGCTAGTTCGAGATTGCTGGCCGGATGGCCGGCCCGCAGTGCCCGAACCTTTCTCTCGCACAAAGCCTGGCATTGCGGTGAACGAGATCGACCGCGTCATGACTGTAGGGGTCCGCTTAGGCTGCGTTTGGCCGAGAGGAGCTATGGCTTGTCGGCGCAGTCCCGGCAGGCCATTAGCGCCCGGCGCATATGCTGGGCCGTTCCCCGGCACCAGAAGGTCAATCCGGCAGACGTGCAGTCGATCTTTCCCGTCACGGGCCGCGGGGCGTGACCGCCTATACGAAATTCCCGCCGCAGCAACGTACCAAACGGCGCAGCAACAATCCCGTACGCGGGCGTTGCGATTGGGTCATGGCGCGGGCTTGGGTGGTGATTGATGAGTACAGTAACGCGGAAAAAGCGTTCGAATTCTATAAGCAGTCGCTTTACTGGAGCACCCTGGCGCATCGCCAAGGAGGTGATGTGGAAAAGAATGCAGCGGCAGGGACGACATGATCTGGTCGATGGTACGTTTTCTGCTGCCGGTTCTGTCGCCGCGTTGGCTGGAACGGCGGCGCATCGAATCGGCCCGCCGCGTCGATCCGGTCGTTTCGCCACCGGCCAAGCCGTCAGGTCGTCTTCTGGTCGATCTTACAACCATCGCGCGCCACGATGCGCGCTCTGGCATTCAGCGCGTCGTGCGATCGACCGTGACCCAGATGCGATCCCGGTCACGCGGCGCGGACATTCAGGCGGTGCGGTATGAGCGTGGCGCCTTCCGTCATACGGCATGGCCAGCCGCCGAGGTAACGCCAGACGTGATAATGAATCCGCGGCCGGGCGACATCTTTCTAGGGCTGGACCTGTCGTTCGACGCGGTTCGCCGAAACGCGAAACAATTTCTTCGATACAAGCGGTCCGGCACGCGCTTCTGGTTCGTCATTTACGACTTGTTACCGCTGCAGAGCCCGCAGTATTTCTCGGCCAAGGTAGCCGTACGCTTCCGCTGGTGGCTGGTTGCCACAGCGAGGCTGGCGGAGGGATATATCTGCATTTCGCCACACGTCGCGGACGAATTGCGCACAGTGCTGGCGCAAAGGTTCGCGATGCGCGACGAGGTCGCCATTGAGGTCATACCGATGGGTTTCGACAGTCTGTCTGCCGGGAAGCCGCCTGTGCAGGAAGCGGATCTGGCTACCGTGATCAGTGCCAAGGAAGTGGTATTAGCAGTCGGCACCCTAGAACCGCGCAAGGGGTATGGCCTGCTTATAGACGCGTTCGAATTGTTGTGGGAACGGGGTTCCGATGCGACGCTGGTTATCGTCGGCCGTAGCGGGTGGAAAACCGAAGCTCTGCGGCGACGCATCTTAAATCATCCCGATTTTGGCCGTCGGTTGCATTGGTTACCGACCTTGGACGATGCGGGCCTGGCGATATTGTATGAGTGCGCGAGTGCCCTCGTTGCTGCGTCCTATGGTGAGGGATTCGGTCTGCCGGTTTTGGAAGCGGTTGCACGCTCTTGCCCGGTTTTAGCCCGGGATATTCCAGCCTTTCGCGTTCATGCCCGACACGGTCTGCGCTATTTTCCTGCGGACGCCGGTCCCGGCCAGTTGGCCGATGCGATCGCGGAGACGCTGCACGACAGTACCGCACTGCGAACATCGGCTTCGCCAGCACCTCTTCCACAATGGCGGGAAACCGCCGACACGATACTAGGTTTGCTGGGACACGACCTCGTTACCGCCAAGCGTGAATGATTGTGCGGTGGGTCGCGGCCTGGCTAGCCTTTGATCGCAGTTGCAGGCCACGGCCTTGTTTGAGGGGGTGTCCGAGCGATACCGGTGATGGCATCGCCTTTACCTTCGAGAAGCCAAAACTTTCCAGCATCACTTCGAGCGCCGGAACGTTCGGTGCCCAGAAATTGGTTGGATCGCCGCCGAGTTCGCCGGGCTTGTAAAGCCGCATTGCGGGCAGGCTCTCAAGCGGCAATGCTGTCACGGTCTCGATAATGAGGTGATCCGAGCACATTGCAGCTGCCGCTTCGAGGCAGCTATACGGATCCTTGACGTGGTAAAGCACCCCCAAGAATAGCACGATGTCGAACTGTCCCAACACGTTAGGATCGAGCGCAAGCACGTCGACGTCCAGGCTTTCGACCTGGGAGTCGAGCTGACGATGCATGAAGTTGAAGCCATCGCGTGTCCCCCAGCCGGGGCCTGACCAGCAGAAATGATCGGTCGCCAACACGCGTGCGGCACCACGTCGTTCTGCTTCGAACGAAAAAAAGCCGTCCCAAGCGCCGATATCCAGAACCGTCTTGCCTGAGAGACTTTCGGCAAAAAACAAATCGGCTTCGGCAAGCTGGACGTCCAGCGGCTTGATCCCTTTGATATGCCGCCCCCCGGGAAGTTCGAATGAATGGAACCAGCGGATATCTTGACCATCCGAGGCGTCAACTAAGCGAGAATTTTCCATGGTCATGACTTCACCTGCTAGTACTTTGGCATGAAGCCTCTTCGACAGACCAAAGCATCGCCAGGTCTGGGTTTCTTTCAAAAACGAGTTCGAGGCTTGACCGGTATTCGGTAACTGAGTCGAGAGATCCGCCGTCCTCTGCGTTTCCAATCCGCTATCATGCTCAATATTCTATCGGAAGGTGTGCCACTGCAAGCGTGCGTCGTCGCTGTCAACTCACACCTTGATCTTGCGCCCGCAGCACATGAGTGGCGTTGACTACTTGGGCGTCTTCCCTGACGGTATGGTCTGAGCTACCCTCAAAGTCCGCCATAACATCCGCATCGTCGCAGTGGCGCTTACCGGCGCGAGGTGTTCGGCGCGCGGAAGACAGAGACATCTTGAACCGACGTTCTGTGCAGTCTGGTCGGCCGGGATCGTCATGGCGTGAAGCTCGTCCTTTCCCTTGCCTGACTTGGTGGGACACGATCGCTTTGGTTGATGACATTTGACGCAAATCAGGCTATGGGCCCAAGTTGGCGGTCGGTGCAAACTACAGCTGACAACGGTGTATTTAAGAAGGCCATCGGCCGCACTGTGCGATAAATGGGGTCGACTGAAGGAATATGATGACGAATTCTCGGCGCACCCGACGAAACAGCGTGATTTACAAGTTTGGTCCTGTCCTCCTCGGCGCTCTTTCCCTGTCAGCCTGCGCGGTGCTGCCCGGGACGGGGCCCTCGTCGCGTGCGGTGACGCGGGCTGACGGTGCGACCTTGGCGAATGCGGATATCAAAATCGTTGATGTAACTGATGACGTTGCGCGCCGGGTGATTGCGAGCCAACGGGCCACACTTTTTTCCGAATCTCTAGGGGACGGCCGTGCGGCCGGTTCGGTCATAGGACGCGGCGACGTCCTCGATATTGCGATTTGGGAAGCGCCGCCGGCAGCCTTGTTTGGGTCCGCAGGCGGGCAGGCTCAGCTGAGCCGCTCAACCCGTTCCACGGTGCTCGCACGAGCTTCATCGCTGCCGGAACAGGTGGTCGACAGCGACGGGCAGATCAACATCCCGTTTGCCGGCTCGATTGTCGCGGCAGGTCGCACCTCGACGCAGATCGAGCGAGAGATCGTCGGCCGTCTGGCCGGCAAGGCGCATTTGCCACAGGTCATTGTGCGCGTTATCAGCAACGCCAGTTCCAACGTCACGGTCGTTGGCGATGTTGCGAACAGCGCACGTGTACCCGTTACCGCCAAGGGAGAGCGACTTCTTGACGTGTTGGCGACGGTTGGTGGGGTACGCCAGCCAGTCGGAAAGGTGTCGATCCAAGTCACGCGCGGTCCGCAGGTGGCATCTATGCCCTTGGGTGCGATCATTCGAGATCCGCAGCAGAATATTCGTATGCAGCCCGACGACGTGATAACGGCTCTTTATCAGCCGTACAGCTTTACCGCGCTCGGCGCCACGACCAAAAATGATGAAATTCCCTTTGAGGGGGCGGGGTTGACGCTTGCGCAGGCGCTCGGTCGGTTCGCCGGCCTGCAAGATGCGCGCGCCGACGTGAAGGGCGTCTTCATCTTTCGGCTTGAGGAACCTGCGGCGCTTGATGCAACGGTGCGAGAAAGTGCCCACCTTACGCCTGACGGGAAGGTGCCTGTGATCTACCGGGTCAATCTCAAGGATCCATCAATCTTCTTCGTCGCGCAGAGTTTCCCGATTCGCGATAAAGACGTTGTCTACGTGTCCACTGCACCTCTCGCCGACATCCAGAAGTTTGTCGGCGTTATCTCGTCGACGGTCTTCCCGATTGCTGCGCTCAGCACAATCGGCTTGTAACGATCTTCTTACAATCAACGAACTGCGGGTGCCCGGACTTTCGGATAGGTCGCTTTAGAAAATGCGGCATTCATGATCGTTGCAGAATACGGAATTATATGCAGAACACTATTTTCAGCCGGATAAAGAACGTTGATCGATTGTTTTTGATCATAGTCATCATCCCGACTATTATTGCGACCATATATCTAGGTCTATTTGCTTCGGACGTATATATATCGGAATCGCGCTTTGTTGTTCGCAGTCCTGACAAACCCGCCTCGACCGGCTTGGGTGTTCTGCTCAAATCTTCTGGTTTCACGAGTGGAAGCGATGAAATATATGCGGCCGAAAGCTTTATAATGTCGCGTGACGCACTGGCCGCCTTGAACAAGGGTGGCCGGTTTGAAAAGGCCTATGGTGCTCCGGAAATTTCCCTGTTCGATCGTTTCAATGGGTTTGGTGGTGATCCCAGCTCAGAAGAACTTTACAAATATTATCGCAACAAGATTTCGATCGAGCATGAGACGAACGCCTCGATAACGACACTGCAGGTCCGCGCTTATTCTGCCGAGGAGGCTTATCGCATAAACGCCGCGTTGATCGGCATGGCGGAGGCGATGGTCAACCGTTTGAACGTACGTGGTCGGCAGGATCTAATACGCTTCGCATCCTTCGAGGTGGAAGAAGCAAAGGCACGGGCCGCTTCGGCGGCCTCGGCCCTGTCGGCTTTTCGCAACAGCCAAGGCGTCGTCGATCCCGAAAAGCAGGCAACCGTCCAGATCCAGATGATCTCGAAGCTTCAGGACGAAGTTATTGGGGCACGCTCCGAGTTGTTACAGCTACGGTCGTTTACCCCACAAAACCCGCAGATCGACGTTCTCGCGACGAAGGTGAAGGGCTTGGAGCGCGAAATGGAACAGCAACTCTCGCTGGTCGCGGGTGGCAGCAAATCACTCTCTTCGACCACCGCAAGGTATCAGCGCCTACAACTGGAGAGCCAGTTCGCAGATAAGCAGCTCGCCGGAGCGATGGCATCATTGCAGGACGCGTCCAATGAGGCACGTCGCAAGCAGGCATATCTGGAACGCATCGTCGAGCCGAGCAAGCCGGACGAAGCACTTGAACCCCGCCGCCTGCGCGGAATTCTCGCGACCTTCGTATTGGGTCTGATCGCGTGGGGAATTCTGTCGATGCTGTTGGCGGGTGTGCGTGAGCACAAGGGCTGACATGGCGGCTGATCGCCAATCCTGGGGGTCCTATGCATCTGCATGGGCCGTCCAGCGTCGGGTAATCCATGCGCTCTTCATGCGGGAAGTGCTGACCCGTTACGGTCGGCACAACATCGGTTTCCTCTGGCTTTTCGTTGAGCCAATGTTGTTCACGCTCGGCGTGACCGCCCTATGGAGTCTTACTAAAGCCACGCATGGGTTAGATCTGCCAATCGTTGCCTTTGCGCTGACCGGGTATTCGTCAGTGCTTTTGTGGCGTAACATGCCTGCGCGGTGCATTGATGCGATCAAGCCGAACTTGTCACTGCTTTATCACCGTCAGGTGAAGGTTCTAGATATTCTTATCGCTAGGCTCCTGCTTGAGGTCGCTGGTACTACAACGTCGTTCTTCGTATTAGGGATCTTCTTCATCACGATCGGCTGGCTGAATCCACCCGAAGATCTGCTGCAGGTGATCGGGGGCTGGCTTGCGCTTGCGTGGTTCGGTATGTCAGCTGCATTATTGCTCGGCGCTTGGTCGGAACAGTCCGAGCTTGTCGACAAATTCTGGCACCCTTCCGCTTACCTACTCTTTCCACTGTCGGGCGCGGCATTCCTCGTGGATATGCTCCCAAAGCAGGCGCAGGAGATCGTGCTGTATCTGCCGATGGTTCATTGTATCGAATACATTCGAGAGGGTTTTTTCGGAAGCAAGTTCCACGCGCATTACGACATGTCGTACGCGCTGATCGTCAGCGCCTGCATGACCCTGATTGCGCTGGCGCAATTGCGGAAGGTCAGTCGAGAGGTCATTCCCGAATGATCACGCTCCACGATGTCGATAAATTTTACCAGACGCGACGTGGGCCGCGGCAGATTCTCGACAACATCAACCTGGCGATTGCGCCCGGCGAAAAACTTGGCATCCTTGGCCGCAACGGTGCGGGCAAGTCGACCTTGATCCGCATCATCAGCGGTGCTGAACAACCGACCAGTGGCAGGGTTGAGCGGAACATGACGGCCTCATGGCCGCTCGCTTATACCGGAGGTTTCCAGTCCGCACTGACCGGCGTCGACAATATCCGCTTCATTTGCCGCATTTACGGCGTGGATATCGAGGAACGAATTCCGTTTATCCAGCAATTCTCCGATCTCGGCGAATATCTGCATGAGCCGATTAGAAATTACTCCGCCGGGATGCGCGCGCGCCTGGGGTTCGCCGTTTCGATGAGCATCGAGTTCGATTGTTTCCTCATCGATGAGGTGATCTCCGTGGGCGACTCGCGCTTTCACGAAAAGTGCCGGATCGAGTTGTTCGAAAAGCGCGCCGATCGCGCACTCGTAATTGTATCGCACGATGCAGGCTATATTCGTGCGCATTGCGACCGCGCCGTCGTGCTCGATCGTGGTCGTCTCCATAGCTTCGATGAAATCGAACAGGCTTTCGAATTCTATAATCACTCGTGACAGATGGTCAGAGGCCGTCACGCGTCGTTGCCTGACTGGTGTTCACCTCGTTCCGCTTCCAGTCATTCCAACAGCCGGGCGGGTTCAAGGACTGATCGCCAATCTACAACCGACGCTGCAACACGCTCCCGAAGATCATCAGATAAGCTCTCGCCTTCTCTTCCTCCCTCCAAGCTTATCTAGCAGTTTTAAGTACAACCGGTGAACTTGGAAACCACCCACCGATTCAATTGGGATGATCCAGACTATAGCTACTGTTCGCGCCAGGTCAATGCAGGCGATCGCCTGCTAAATTCCGAGGTCTCGCGCCGCTTGAAGCGAAATGTGCATCGCTGGTTTATCGCACGTTGACTTGCGCCGGATTGTCCCCTCCGGGTGCCTGACGTTCAGTTTATTTCTAGTGCGTATAACAGGGCGCTATCGACTCACGGGCTGACGTACTACCCGGAAACTCCTCCAGCTTGATGAGAGTCCACTTCGAGAAGGCGTGCGACGTGAAACACCGAGGGGCAGATCGTTGCGGTTCTGCGGGAGCAGGAAGCCGGAACGGCGACAGCGGATGTGTGCCGCAAGCACGGCGTTAGCAGCGCGACGTTCTACAAGTGGAAGGCAGCCTATGGCGGCATGGACGTGTCACAGGCGCGCAAGCTCAAGGTGCTGGAGGACGAGAATTCCCGGCTGAAGCGACTGCTGGCTGACGCGATGCTCGATAATGCTGTGCTGAAGGAAGTAACCTCAAAAAACTGGTGAAGCCTGCCGCTCAGCGCAAGGTGGTCGAGCATGTTCGGCGTAAGCGTGGCTTGAAGGACGCCTTGAACTTTTCGCGTGTCCTAGGCTGATTGCCGCTCTTTGGGAGCGGCGAAGTTGGACGACAAGGAGGCTGATGGAGCGGTTAGTCATACCAGCGGTCGTATGACCACTCGGATCGAAGTCGTTGGCCGGGTATCGGGCCGGCGGCGCTGGACGGTGGAGCAGAAGCTGGCGATCCTGCGATGCCTTCGGTTCGAGTGGGTCGGTTCGCGATGCGTGTGAGCGGCATGATGTGGCAGCGGTCAGCTCTACACATGGCGTCGGGAAGCAATGTCGGGCGAGTTGACCGGAGTGCAACCGCCGGCGCTGCCATCATTTGCCGAAGTTGAAGTGGCCGCGCCGCCGGTGCCGACAATGGCTTAACCGGAACCGGCACTCCCAAGTGGCCAGATTGGGATCGAGTTACCCTCAGGCGTCCGTCTGACTGTGGACGCGGCGATGGATACCGACGCCTTGGCGCGCGTGCTTGGCGTTCTGACGCGATGATCCCGCTGCCACTCCCCGGCGTTGCGGGCACAGGCTCCACCCGGATATTCTGGCCTGCGGTGCAACCGATATGCGCAAGGGGATTCGACCGGCTGGCGGTGTGGCGCAGCAGGTGCTCGAGCAGAGCCCGCATTCGGGCGCGCTGTTGCCTTTCGGGGGCGTCGCGGCGATCTGGTCAAGCTGCTCTGGTATGACGGTCAGGGCCTGTGCCTGTTCTCCAAGAGGATGGACCGGGGCAAGTTCGTTTGGCCGGCGATGAAGACGGGCAAGGTGACCCTCAGCGCGGCACAGTTGTCGATGCTGCTGGAGGGCATTGACTGGCGCCGGCCGGAACGCACGGTAGCACCATTACTGGCCGGATAATCGGCAGATTGCCGTTGGCCAGTCGTCTGAGAAGCTTTCCCTGCAGATCGAGCAGCTGGAACCGGCGCTGGAAGAACTGGAGGGGGATGCCGAGCGCGCCGACGTCCGCAAGCCCTCCGTCGACCGGGGCGACCGGCCGACACCGATCCGCTCCTTGCCGGCGCATCTGCCGCGCGAGGAGCATCGGATCGAACCGCCAGCCGGCACCTGCACCTGTCCCGACTGCGGCGGCGCGTTGCGCCCACTCGGCAAGGACAGCGATGAGATGCTCGATGTCCTGCCGGTGCAATGGCGCGTCGTGCCCACCGTGCGCCCCAAGTATAGCTGCAGGGCCTGTGAGAAGATCGTCCAGGCGCCGGCACCGCCCAAGGCCATTGCGCGCGGCAAGGCGAGCTTCGCAACGCTGGCGCATGTGGTGGTGAACAAGTTCAATCATCATCTACCGCTCTACCGCCAGGCCGAGATGATGGCGGCACAGGGCATCGACATTGACCGCTCGACCCTAGCCGGTTGGGCCGGACAGGCTGCCGCACTGCTCGATTCCATCGTTGCTCGCATTCGCAAGGAAGGACTCAAGGCCGGCAAGCTCCATGCCGACGATACACCGGTGCCGATGCTCGATCCGGGCAAGGGCAAGGCCGCCACGGCGCGGCTGTGGACCTATGCCGGCTACGATAAGCTCTACGAGGATGGCCGGGTGAGAGAGGTCGCCTGCTGGGCGCATTCCGGCCCAAGATCTTCGAGAACCACGCCACCAGCCCAACGTCGCTGACCATCGACCTGCTGGAGCAGATCGCAGCGCTATACCGGCACGAGGCCGATATTCGCGCACAACCGCCCGATGTCCGTTGCCAACACCGGCAACAGCATAGCAAGCCGCTGATCGATGACCTGCGCACAGCGATCGACGATGCGCTGCGCAGCCTGTAGCCCAAGTCCGCAATGGCCAAGGCACTCGCCTATGGCCGCAAGCGCTGGACGGCGCTCACCCGCTTCCTTGACGATGGCACAGCCGAGATTGATAACAACATTGCCCGCGGGCGATCCGGTCCATCGCGATCGGCCGCAAGAACTGGCTGTTAGCCGGATCAAAGGCCGGGGGCGAGCACGCCGCCACCATCTATTCCGTTATCGAGATGGCCAAGTTGAACGGCATCGAGCCGCAAGCCTATATCGCCGATGTCATCGCCAAGATCGCGAGCGACTGGCCAACCTCGCGCTGGGACGAGCTCATGCCTTGGACTGGCAGCCAGATCAGCAGATGATCGCCGAAGCCGCCTAGCTCCGGGCAATTCAGTCGGTGCGAACGTAAATGGCTATGGCCGTTTCGCTATCTCGTGGCCGTGGGCGAGATTGCCGGTTAGCTCCATTCGAACCGTCACAACCCAATTCAGATATTCGGCGACTGCCTCAACAGTCGTGCCAGCGGCCAGCATGCCGTGAAAGTGGAGCGCGTATGAATCATACTCATCGACCGCCTCGGGAATACCCGTCACGCCAATTGGATCCCAGTCATTTAGGAGCAAGCTTTTAAGCTCTTCGAGTTCGCCTATCATATCTGAGGTGAGACACCTCTGCCCAACCAGGGGCACGGCCTTCACGCCACGCTTACTGTTCGGCAGCTCTTTGCGATCAGCGAGCGTCGGGCATGCTCCATCCTTGCCGTGGTTGATGACTTCACGCGCGAGTGCCTGACGCTGGTGGCGGATACGTCGCTGTCAGGTGCGCGTGTCGGTCGAGAGCTTGACGCGATCATCGCAGTGCGCGGCAAGTCGTTGATGATCGTGAGCGATAACGGGACAGAGCTGACCAGCCTAGCGATTCTGCGGTGGGCCCAGGACCGACGCGTCGAATGGCATTACATCGCGCTCGGCAAGGCTCTCCTCAGCTTGTCGAAGGACCGCAGAAAACGTCTAGAGCTTCAATGGTCGCTTACGCGACGAGTGCTTGAACGAGACGCTGTTCGCGTCGCTCAGCCATGCCCGGTCGGTGCTGTACAACTGGCGCGACGATTACGACCATGTGCGGCCGCATAGCGGGATAGGCGGCAGGCGGCAGGCGCAACACCGCCTAGACGGGCACCACGACAACTCTGGACTCTAGTTATTAGTGGATGAACTTTGGGGAGCACATCACTGCCGACTGCATGAAAGAAGAAGAAATACAAGATGGTTCAGGCCCAATGGAGAATATTTTCACTAGGGTGGGGACTCATAACCACCATGTGACGGCAGCGGCGAGGTAGATGGCGCTCAGGAAGTTGGTGGCGAGTTTGTCGTAGCGGGTGGCGATGCGGCGATAATCCTTGAGGCGGCAGAACATGCGCTCGACGGCGTTACGGTTCTTGTAGAGTGTCTTGGAGAAGCAGCTTTTCCAGCGCCTGTTGGCCTTGGAGGGGATGTTTGGAACGGCACCCTGCCGCTCGATCAGGTCGCGGATCGCATTGCTATCGTAAGCCTTGTCCGCGAGCACGATGGTGCGCGGCGCAGGGTCATCGAGCAGCACATCGGCCGCGCGGCAGTCGGCGACCTGACCTCCGGTCAGCAGGAAGCGGAGCGGCGGACCTTCGCCGTCGGTGAGCGCGTGGAGCTTGCTGTTGCGGCCGCCGCGGCTGATCCCGATCGCCTGGACGAGCGCCCCCCCTTTTCCGCCGCTCGCGCAGCGGTGCGCCTTCATGTGGGTGCTGTCGATCAGAACCTCGGCGGGTGGCCCACCTGCGGCTGCCAGCGCAATGAACAGCTCCTGCCACACGCCCTTCGCCGCCCAGCGCACGAACCGGTTGTAGAGCGTCTTCCTCGGCCCATAGCAGGCCGGCGCATCGACCCATCGCCCGCCCGACTTCAAGACGTGGATGATGCCGCTGACCACGCGACGATCATCAACACGGGCAACGCCCCGCTCCTTGTCCGGAAGCAGCGGCCGAAGCCGCTCAAACTGTGCCTCACTCAAACAGAACTCGCTCAAACCCAGGCTCCTGCAGTCGCAGAGCCTGAATCACATCCGAGCCACCAAGGGAATCCCATTTATGGGTCCCGGCCCTAGTGAGTTTTGCGCTAACGTCGACCGTTACCTCAAAACGTCGTGCCTTAGTAGTCTGCCTCGCCTTTGCACATCCGCTCTCATAAGGAACTATCGCATGCGTTGGCCACTATCTCGGTTTTGCCAATTATCGCTAACACGCACAACAGACTGTTAGGTTTAGACAAGCGAATTGCGCGAAATGATGCATTGATGGCACGTCCTCAACGATTAAATGGTGGCGAACAGAACTTCCGGGGGAAGATTTGCGGCGGGATGAAGGTTTCGATAGGCATGATCATAAACTTCGCGCATTCTTGGCGCGATTTTTCTGAACCCATCTAGATGTTTATAGCGCAAGACAACGCGTTCTGGAGAAAAATGCGCGGCGTTGTTTAACGGATCATTCTCAAAGATTTCCCTCCAGTAATGACTCAGGCTCGAGAGAAAATGTTCCCGCCAGCGATCCATAGCTTCACCGTCCGACCCGAGGCGTTCGGCAAGGTCGTGCGCCTCGGGAAAACGCTCAAGGATGAAGAGAGAGGCATACGCATTCCATGATACGTTGAAATTGACCACGACTATCGGATCGCCGATCCAGTACGCTGGTTCTTCCATCATGTAATTTAAAACATAGTAGGTTGTCGGTATTGCCGTCCTCATCGTTGAAAAGGCGCGACCTGACGTATCCTGTGAATAGGCCCGCAACGCGTGATCCCTCCGCAATATCAATGAATAGATTGCGGTGAACAGGTTCTCGTTCTGACAAGCAACTACCTTGACAGGTGCATAAAGGTCTGGCCCAGCGGGCACGATCGCTGGGCAGGGCTCCAAAAACGCCTCCATGTCCTGAGCATTCGCGGGCTCTGTTTCATAAGTATATGCATAATTCGGGTAAACTAGTGCTACATCCGGATGATCCTTGAGGGCGCGTAATACCCGGTCAATTGCATCTGCTCTTGTTAGGTCGTCATCTCCCAGTATCCATATATAATCCCCGCGTGCCTCGTGTGCAGTGACGGTCAAATTCCCTAGCATGCCCACGTTTTTCAAGTTTCGGAGATAGCGGAAATCCTGTCGGTCCAAATAGGGGCGAACGATCTCACTGGTATTATCGGTGGACGTATTATCCACCACAAGTATCTCGATCTCTTCGCTAGGGTTAGGCAATTGCGAAAAGATATTCTTTAGGTTGACGCCAAGCCAGCCTGCTCGGTTATAGGTGCTAATGCAAATCGATAATTTTGGCCGCGGACGCAGATTCGGCAACTCAACACGAACATCTCTTTGGACGATACCCTCTTGTATGAGCAGAGCGTCACTCAGCCTGTCCTGTGACAGTTGTTCGATTATTTCACGGGCATATTGGTTCCATGTCTTCAGTTCACGGGTTACTGACTGGACTGCAACTTCTCGCCTGAACCTCTCATTTTCCGCCATTTCCAAAATAGCATCCGTTATAGCCTGTTTGTCTTTCATGTCGATTGTGAGGCATCCTCCCCCTTGAGCGATTTCAGCCACGGCACCAGTCTGGTGCACGATGCAGGGGCGGCCGTTCCAGAGACTTTCCGCAATCGGCAAGCCGAAGCCCTCTTCTAAAGACGGAAAAATAGTGAAATCGGCGCCCTCGTAGAGTTGGTGCAAACGATCATCATCTATGTCTATCAGCCATTCGCAATTGGGAATGGTTTCTAACTTCGTATGCATCATCTCCGTCATTTCCGGCCATGGCTGCATTGGTTTACCTACGATCGTCAGATTCAGCTCTTTGGAGCAGATGAAGGATGCACGAGAAAAAGCCTCCAAAAGAAGGAGTTGATTTTTGCGTGGTTCTATCGACCCGACCATCAGAATATTTATTTGTTCCGAATTATTCTTTTTGATCTTTCGGTTGCGTGGATACCCAACGAGTTCGCAAGGTAGGGGGAGCGTTACAACGCGATGATCAACGCTATGGGTCTTTTGTGAGGTCGAGAGGAAGAAGTTTATGAGATCTGCCCGAGCCGATGCTGATATCGCAAAGACTTTGTCGAATGCGATGAGGTCTTCCATGTATTTCCCATGATTTTTGACCCACTCTTGATTGTACATCGATCGCATTTTGTAGGGAATGGCATCATAAAAAATGGTGGCGGTTCTCAATCCCTGTTCACGGGCATAGGTAGTCACGTCATCCAGATAGATGTGTACAAGTTCGCCGACCATTATCCACTTGGGGGCTTGATGGTTTGACGGCTCGATCCATTCGGCCCAGTCGCTAACACGTGGGCCGTTCCACCTTTCGCAATGCAGCAATGCCTCTGGGTTGGCCGGTATCATACGCTTTGCTTCGGCATCCCAAACAACCGGGATGAGCTTTAAGCCCTGCTCCATGAGCCCGCGAGCGCTTTGCCGGATGACACGCTGAATGCCAGTATTGAAGACTTGCGTGGCGGTGTCGCTGATCCAGAAGTAGATTGAGTTCAGTCTTGCCGCATGGTCAGATGCTGTGGCTAAACAGGCCCCAATTTCCTGCGCGTATCCCGCCCAACTTTTTATTTCGCGCGTTGTCGCTTGTGTTCGAAGCTTCTCCCTCAGGTCGCTATCGCCGGCCAGCCTTTTCAGTGCGCTTGCAATGTCGCCCACTTCGCGCGTGTTGATAGTAAACGTTCCGCCACCTTCGGCGACTTCGGCCATGGCACCAAAGTTGGCGCAGATGCACGGTACACCATACCACAAGCTTTCTAGAATCGGTAAGCCAAACCCTTCTTCCAACGATGGAAAGACGGTGAAGCTGGCAGACCGATAAAGGCGATCTAGTTCTTCGTCAGTGGGATGTGGTACCAATTTTATGCTCGGATTCTTCTTCATTCCCGCTTTAATGAACGGGGCGACATCACTGTGGATATTGCCAGCAAGTACGAGTTGCCACTCCTTGCCCAAAGCCGTTTGCGAAAACAAATGAAACGCTTCTATCAACCGACTATGGTTTTTCCTCGGCTCCATCGATCCAACGGAAAGAATGATATTTTCGAGTGGCGTTTCAACGGCGCGAACCCGGTCTGCCAAGTTGGTTTCACCCGGCAGCAGCACACTGCGGATACTTGGTAGAGACCGAGCTCTTTGATGCTGGGCAAAAAACAACCTTAACTCTTCGGCCGACCGTTCCGATATCGGAAGAATGAGGTCAGCTAGGAGCAGGCCTTGCATATATTTTTCGTGCGCGTCTAATCCGGCCGCATATGAGGGCAGGCGCAACGGGATTGCATCATAGTAGACTGCCGCGACTTTTGCGCCGAGCGCCCGCGCTGCCAAGATCGCATCCACGGTCGGGGGTACGTCGTGGTAGGTGATGTGACTGACTTCGGGCTGCAGAAACCAACAGTCGAGTGTTTCTAGTGGATCCTGCAGATCGTTCCGAACGCTGTCAGCATCTGGATAGCGTGCAATCTCGCCATCAGACAGCTTGGGGCCGTTCCACGCTGCCAAATGATTTAGCTCAGCCTTGTTGATGAGACCGAACCGCTTGTCTTCGGGTATCCACTTTACGAAGCGAATGTTTTCGCCCGCTTCGACTAGCCCGCGCGCCAATTGCCGTACAAGACGCTGCATTCCTGTATTAGCCGGGCAATTGATCGTGTGATCGACATAGTAAATAATCAATCTGGATCCGCTGGGCAGTCTGCTGCCTCCCGCGTCCTTAGTCAGCCCAAGAAAATCGCTTTTTTCTCTGATTTGTGCATGAAGGCCGCGAAAGTCGGATCGCACTAGCGCGAAATCGCTACCAAGAGGAGGAGGCGTGAAGGCAGACCGCTCATAAGATTGCGATTTCACCAAATCGCGCAGTTCCAAGAATCTCTGTTCATTTCGCACGTCGGAAGCGTGCTGCATGTTCTCAATGGCGGCAATTCTAGTTGCTTGACTTTTGGATCGATTGAGCCGTGATTTCAGGGCTGTTGTGGCCCTGCGCAAGCCATTAAACGGCCTTATCTCGGCTTTCAGGCCGGGGAGGCTCGCATTATATTCGCGCCCTTCCTTCGAATTCGAGAGGTCAGCGAGCAACTGCCGCCGGTCGACACCGGATCGCAAAAGAAAAAGGTAATGCCGCATCCCTTTGACATCGGCAGGCCTTCCGAGAACGGACTCAAAAGCAGCGTTTACAAAAGTCTGATCATATAATTCAAGGATGTCGTAAACAGAGCTTATCTCTGGCAAGGACTCCCCGACCCGGGCTAGAATAATTGAAGATTCCATCCTCTTTGCAAGTAGCCGACGTTTTTTGAAATACCGGGGCGTGACCGGCAGTCCATTCAACTTGGAAATCCATAAAATTTTCTTCAATCCCGCAATGTTGGCATTGAAGTCCCGAGCTTCTTTGGATCTGGCAATTTGCGCTATAACATCGATTTTGTCGCCACCAAATTCGAGAAACTGCGTATAGAAATATTTACCCGTTTGATCGGCCTTTCGCCCCATTAGCGCCATATAAGCAGCATCAATAAATGCATCGTCACTTAAGGACAGGAGCGCATCAGCGGAATTAAATATTACGTCAGCCATCTTGGTTTCAAAATTCCGTTATTATGTGTTGAGCACTTAGCATACGGACCAGAATTTCGTCATGTTCTGAGGAGTGATTTTGTCCTTGAAAGTAGGTATTCTGGAATCTTACTGCTTAATCGTAACACCGTCAAAACTCGCGACGCATAGTCGACACCGTTTCTAGTTATCATATCTACCATCGAACTTGCACGGTCGAATGCATTGAAAGCTAAACGCAAGACGCGCTCGGCCAACCGTGATCCCGCCGTATTTATCAAGCGCGGCGGCGATCTGCCGCAGGACAGGGTTCGTAATTTATCCTGCATCAGATACGCGCACTGCTAAAGCTGATCTCACGGCCAAGTCCAATAATCATGTTTGGGTCATATCGCGTTTATTCACGCCGTAAAGGCGCATCGCCTCCAACGATACGGGAGCCGGCGAATGGCCCACGCTTGGTTGATGGGTCAGCAAGACGCCGCGAGGCCTGATCGCCCCATAGGCCGATCGGATCGCAGCTGATTCATCATCAGCATGGTGCAGGCAATCGCAAAATACGGCGCAGCGAAATTCCCGTTTGAACGGCAGTGTTTCATATTCTGATGTTATGAACCGTAGTGCTCTATCGGTGTTGCTCTGATGCTTGTTTTGATGCGCCAGATTGATCTTATCTGGGGCCCGATCCTTGCTGACTACGTCAAACCTGCGCCGCGCATAGAACCTGCCAATCCATCCGCTATTGCAACCCAAGTCAAGTAAACGAGCCCGAACCGGATAGATTAATGAAATTAGCGATCCTATAGATGACAAGTTGACCTCGCAATATTGATCAGAAAAGGGCTTCCTCAAAGCATGGCGGCGGCTTATTCGCCGATCATACTAAGATATGAATCTTCTGCGTCCTTAGTCATTTAATGCGACTGTCCTTTTAGCCGGCTCAGCAGCACGAAACCGTAAATCTGACTCTTAAGCGGTCACATTGACTGAGTATAGGAGAAACTGCTCTGGCCGAATTGTTCAAGCCCACGCATGCCCGTAATGTAAGTCCCCCAACATTTTAGACTCAGAACTCATTGACCACAACCAGTAGCAGCAGGTTGCGGCGATGGAGATGGCGGACATGAATGTGTGTGCAGCGATCGTAGCGGGTTGCAATGCGTCGCCAGTCCTTGATCCTACCAAAGACATTTTCGATTCTGTGACGCTGGCGGTAGAGTGTCTTGTCGTAATGGTATTGGACCTTGCGGTTTGACCGTGGCGGGATGCGCAGTGTGACGCCACGTTCGGCCAGTGCTGCCCCGAACCAATCGCTGTCGTAGCCCTTGTCCGCTAGCAGTTCCCTGGCGTTAGGTAAGGCGGGAAGCAGCAAAATGTGCTCTTGTGGTCGCTCATTTCCCCCTCGGTGAGCAGCATCATGATTGGTCGCTCCAAACCGTCGCAAACAGCTGGAGCTTCGAGTTCAGACCGCCGTTGGTGTGTCCGATAAATCGGGAAAGAGCCCCCCCCTTTTAACGGGCTGGCCGCCGTCCGGTGCGCCTTGAGGTGGGTGGTGTCGATCATAATCCGGTCGGGCTTGCCCGCCTTGGCCGCCAACTCTGCAAAGATACGGTTGAATACGCCCAAGCGGCTCCAACGGATGAAGCGGTTGTAGATCGTCTTGTGCGGGCCATAATCTGTGGGGGCATCGCGCCACATCAAGCCGTGCTTGATAACGTAGATCATGCCCGAAACGATCCGCCGGTTATCGACTCTCGGCACACTGTGCGACAACGGAAAAACTGGCTCGCTCCGGCGCATCTGCGCTTCGCTCTGCAAAAAACGGAGCACGCATCGCGGCACCTCCTCAGTGCTGCAGTTGAACCAACCGAGGACGCTTCACGCAAGCAATTTAACAGGTCCTGAGCCTAATCTCTCTTTAAGCGTTTTGGAGACCGAAAGCCACTCCGATATGTCCAACTGCTCTTACAACAGGATTATCTTAATCCAGCTTCGCTACCTCAGAGAGTCTTCGGTCCAAAATTCTGCCCAGCAGGTTCCGGATTTCTTCGCACTCTTCACGTGTTTTGCGGAGATGACATTCCTCCATAATTCGCGTGTCTGAAAGGAAATCGTCCTGTCACAATTCCATCTGTGCTCAACTAACCGCTTCTGCCGTCAATGTCGCATGAGTGAATGCTTCGGCCGTGCACGCCGTCAAATTGGTGGGCAGACTCTGGCAAGCTATTCAAAAGCAATGAATTACCCCGTTCCGTTTTTGATGCTGTCGAGATAACACCTACCAAAGCGCTGACCCTGGCCGCTGCTTTGCTGCCCGCTGCGTGCTTCACCGCAGCAGACATAAAGCTGACTCTATCGTGCCAGCAGTTGATTTTCTTGAATTCTGATAGAATTGCTTCATCTCTGACAAGCGCGAGAAAAATGGATTCAGGGGCGCTTCTGTCTCTGACCAGCTTCCCAGGCTGCGTGAGTGGATCGATCTGCTGACGTTCAGTTTAGCAGGACGCGGCGCCATCAACGCCCCGGCTAGGAATTAAGTCATACCATTGGGCATAACTTCGGCGCCGGTTTCACGCGATCTTTGGCGATCCCACATAAACTGATAATCCTGATAATTTCACTAAACTGTCTGAATTTAATCGTTTTTTGGTTCACCCCGAACCGCTGATGTTCGGAGTCTGGCGGAGCGGGAGGGATTCGAACCCTCGATACGCTTTTGACGTATACTCACTTTCCAGGCGAGCGCCTTCGACCACTCGGCCACCGCTCCGCATGCACTGGAGCCGTGCGCCCTAGCGGGGTCGCGCGGGTTTCGCAAGGTGCCTTCGCGCATCAACATTGACGAAGCAATGCCGCCCACCGGTGGGCGCCCCGGCCGGGCGGGTTCGGCAGATTTACGTAGGGATATCCGCGTGTCGCTCGTCCTCCCCCACCCCGCCGGGAACCGCCGCCCTGCGCGAGACGTTAAAACCCCTGTCAGCAACAGGAGCCCCTCATGATCCGTCTTGCCATCCTCAGCCTGCTCATCGCCGGTGCGGCCGCCCTGATGGGCTTTGGCGGCGTGGCGGGGGCGTTTGTCGGGATTGCGAAGGTACTGTTCTTCATCGCCCTCGCGCTGTTCGGGATCTTCTTGGTGCTCGGCATCCTTGCCGGGCGCCGCATGTCCCGCGTGCTCGACTAAACCGCGCTGTTATCGCCCCCCCAGGGCTTTCTGGCGGCGGCGCTGCACGGACGATCCCAGCCCGATCGCCTCGCGATATTTGGCCACCGTGCGCCGAGCGATGTCGAACCCGCGCTCGCGCAGCAGGTCTACCAAGGAGTCATCGGAGAGGATCGCATTCGGCGGTTCATCGGCGATCAACTGTTTGATGTGGCTCTTCACAGCCTCGGCCGATGCTGCCTCACCGCCATCTGCTGCGGCAATTGCGCTGGTGAAGAAGAATTTGAGCTCATAGGTCCCGCGCGGGCAAGACAGATATTTGTTGCTCGTCACCCGGCTGATCGTGGACTCGTGCAGCCCCACCGCATCGGCGACCACGCGGAGAGTAAGTGGACGCAAATGGGCCACGCCATGGCGGAAGAAGCCCTCCTGCCGCCGCAGGATTTCCTCGGTCACCCGTAGGATGGTGCGCTGGCGCTGATCGAGCGCCTTGATGAGCCAGTTGGCACTGGCAAGGCAATCCGACACCCAGGCCTTGGACGTCTTGTCCCGCGCGCCGCTCGCCAATTGGTGATGATAGCGGCGATTGACGAGGATGCGCGGCAGCGTCGCGCCGTTGATCTCCACCGACCACCCGTCCCGCACCGGCGCGATGAGCACATCCGGCACCACGGCTGCAGGCCGATCATTGGCGTAGCGCAGGCCGGGCTTTGGGTCATAGCCGCGCAGCTCGCGGATCATGTCCGCCATATCCTCCTCATCCACCCCGCAAATCCGGCGCAGATGCGCGATCTGGCCCTTGGCGAGAATGTCGAGATTGGCGATCAGCGTTGCCATGGCGGGGTCGTAGCGATCCGCCTCTTTGGCTTGCAGCGCGATGCATTCGCTGAGGCTCCGCGCCGCGATGCCGGCGGGATCGAACCCCTGGATGACGGCCAGCACCACCTCCACTTCTGCCAGCGGAACGCCCAGCCGGTAGGCGGTCTCCAGCAGGTCCGCTTCCAGATAGCCGGCATCGTCGATCTGGCCGATCAGCTGCTCGGCGATCATCAGTGCCCGGCCGGAGAGCGCTGCGCCGGCCTGATGCATCAGATGCTCGTAAAGCCCTTGCTCGGGCGCGGCGAAACTGTCGAAGTCCGGGCCTTCACTACCGAAGTCGCCGGATGTCCGGCCAGTGTCCGCCCCGCCCGGCAGCGCGCGGTCGCTTGGGCCATCATCGATGAAGGTCTCGGCGCCGTGATCGACATCCAGCGGCCCGTCCGCCTCGCCGCTGCCCTTGCCGATCAGCACGTCGGCCGGAGCGTCGGGCCCCGATTGCGGTTCTACGCCGTCCGGAAGCTCGGCCTGCTCCCGCGCGGGCAGCGCGATGTCCGTGCCGGCTTCCAGCAGCGGATTGCGCTCCAGCTCGCCGCCGATGAATGCCTCAAGCTCCAGATTGGACAGCGCCAGCAGCTTGATCGCCTGCTGGAGCTGCGGCGTCATCACCAGCGACTGGCTTTGCCGAAGATCGAGGCGAGGCGCCATCGCCATGGGTGGTGCTGCCCCTCAGCCTGTCCGCGACCGGCCCGCCATCACAGCGAGAAACTCTCGCCCAGATAGAGGCGGCGGACATCGGCATTGGCGACCAGTTCCGCGGGGCTGCCGGCAAACAACACCTTGCCATCGTAGATGATGCAGGCGCGATCGACGATCTCCAGCGTCTCACGGACATTGTGATCGGTGATGAGTACGCCGATGCCGCGCGTCTTGAGATCCTTCACCAGATCGCGAATATCCGCGATGGAGAGCGGGTCGATGCCGGCGAAGGGCTCATCGAGCAGCACGATGGACGGATTGGCCGCCAGCGCCCGCGCGATTTCGCAGCGCCGCCGCTCACCGCCGGAGAGTGCCATGGCCGAGCTGGCGCGCAGGCGGGCCAGACCGAATTCCTCCAACAGCGTCTCCAGCTTCTGTGCCCGCGCCGCCTTGTCCGGCTCGGCCAGTTCCAGCACCGAGAGAATGTTTTGCTCCACGGTCATGCCGCGGAAGATGGAGGTTTCCTGCGGGAGGTAGCCCAGACCCAGGATCGCGCGACGATACATGGGCAGGCCGGTAATATCGGTACCTTCCAGCAGGATGCGGCCCGAATCGGGCTTCACCAGCCCCATGATGGAATAGAAGCAGGTCGTCTTGCCTGCACCGTTCGGCCCGAGCAGCCCGACCACTTCGCCATGGCCGACCTCCAGGCTGACGTCGGCGAGGACGGTACGCTTGTCGTAGCTCTTGGCGATGGAAATGACCTGCAGCCGATGATCCTCTGACGCGCCGGCGGGGTCGTCCGCGACTGCGGGATCGCGCATCGTGTCTGCCTCACTCATCGCCTTGTCCTCATTTCCAGATCATCCTGATCGCCGGCCCTATCGAACCGACGTTCCTCCGCAGCTTCCACGATCTGGCAGGAAAATTGCATGGAGACCGAATCGTTCAAGGCAGCGAAAAAGGCAAGCTTTTTGGCGCTGCGTCCGGCCTTTTCCTACTGATCGCCGCTCTGGCGAACCTGGAACGTGCCGGAGACGCGACCACCCGACTGGGTGGTGCCCGGCGCGCCACCGGCGGCAGAGCCGTCCACCGTCGAGCGGCCACTGGCCAGATCGATGACGAGGCGCGAACCGGTCAGGCGGTTGCCGCCCTGATTGAGCTGCACATTGCCGATCATGGTGATCAGCCGGCGATTGAGATCATAAATGGCGACCGAGCCACTGGCCCGCTCGTTGCCGCGCGTCACGACGACACCGCCCGAGGCGTCGAGTCGGTCGATCTCGATGCCGCCGGTGTTGTGATAGGCCACGGTAAGACGTTGCGCCGTCATGGTCATGCCGGCCTGCGTCACCTGCACATTGCCGGAGACGACGACGCGGTCGGCGCGATCCTGCACCTCGATACGGTCCGCCGAGAAATCGACCGGCGCGCGTGTATTGTGCCCCCGCAGAACCTGCGCATCGGCAACGCCGGCAATCGCGACCAGAGTGGACCCGGCCAGGGCGCCGGCAGCGACAAGAAGGAAGGGTCTGCGCATCGACATGCCCTTAGCGCCCGACCTGCTCCATGCGCAAGCGGGCGTTGCCCTCCAGCGTGACGGTGCGCCCCTCCAGATCGGCCTTAAGATGATCGGCGCGGAACGTGCCGGTCGGCATCCGCCCCTCGACATCGCCCCGGCTGCGCAAGTCCCGCTCCTGCAGTCGAATGTCGACATCGCGCGTGGTCAGCCGATAGCCATTGGCGCTCTGGAACTGGATCGGCCCGTTGACCGCGACCGTCTCATTCTCGATGTTGTAATTGCCTTGCCGCGCGGTGACGACGGCGCCGCCGCCTTCCATCTGCAGCCGCGCCTCCAGCTCGTTGAGCTGCACGATCGGATCGCGCGAGGTCTTTTGCAGCGCAGAGCCGGCACGCAGCGAGAAGGGCCGGCCCTCGCCATCTTCGCCGCGATACAGCGCCTCGGTCACCTTCAACCGCTCGCTCGCGACATCGACCTTGTTCTTGTCGAGCACGAAGCTGACCTCGGTCTGGTGGGTGAACGGCGCCGCCAGCAGGAAGGCGCCCAGCACGCCGGCAGAGATCGGCAATACCCGCTTGAGCAGGGTCACCAGCCGGTCATGGCTGCCGCCGGGCGCGGCCCAGCGCTGCAGCCGGCTGTGCTCGGCCCGTGCCAGCGCCGATGGCGCCAGCTCGTCCTCGGACCCGGACGTCCCGCGCAGGGCACGCCCTTTACGCATGGGCGAAAATATCTGTCTCCGGCCAGCCGGCGAGATCCAGCAGTGCCCGGTGTGGCAGGAAGTCGAAACAGGCCTGGGCGAGCGCGGTGCGCCCTTCCCGCTCCAGCCTTATGTCCAGCTCCGCCTTCAACTGGTGGAGAAAGCGCACGTCGGACGCGGCATAATCGCGCTGCGCCTCGCTCAGCACCGGGCCGCCCCAGTCGGAACTCTGCTGCTGCTTGCTGATGTCCATGCCCAGAAGCTCGCGGACCAGCTCCTTGAGGCCGTGGCGATCGGTATAGGTACGCACCATGCGCGAGGCGATCTTGGTGCAGTAGACCGGCGCTGCCAGCACGCCGAGATAATGCTGAAGCGCCGCGATGTCGAAGCGGCCGAAGTGGAAGAGCTTGAGTCGCGTGGGATCGGCGATCACCGCCCGCAGATTCGGCGCGGCATAGCTGCTCCCCGGCGAGAAGCGGACGAGATGCTCATCGCCCTGCCCATCGCTGATCTGCACGACGCACAGGCGATCGCGCGGGGTGATCAGGCCCATCGTCTCGGTATCGATGGCAACGGCGCCCGGCGCGAGCACATCGGCAGGCAGGTCTTCTTCATGAAAATAAACGGTCATGCCGCTCCTCTTAGCTGCATGACCGGGCCAGGGAAACCTCCGAAAAAGGCAAGACGGCAGAGCGCCTCCCCAGCGCTGCGGATCGGGCCGATGTCGCCCGCGAGCGGGATCGACGTTCAGCGCGGCAATTGCGCCAAAATCATTCGCGCTTTGCGAAAAAGGCCGCTATAGCGATGCTTGGCCGAGTGTGGCCTTGGTCGAGTCCCTGTGCATGTCGTCCGGCATGGGTGCGGATCGAGAGTGGACGAGCGAAAGTGATTAACAGGGCATGAGTTTTGATAGAGGGCGCCGCGGTCGCGGCAGGGACAAGCGGGACAGCTTCGGAGAACCCCAGTTCGACGCCTTTCCGGAATATGGTGGCAGCAGTTACGGTGGACCTCGCGGCGGCGGTGATCGCGGCGGCTTCGGCGGCGGCGGCGGTTTTGGCGATCGCGGCGGCTTCGGCGGCGGCGGCGGTGGCGGCGGTTTCGGTGACCGCGGCGGTGGCGGCGGCGGTTTCCGCAGCGGCGGCGGCGGTGGCGGCGGCTTCCGTGGCGGTGGTGGCGGCGGCGGCGGTCGTGGCGGCATGCCCGCGCAGGTCGTTGGCGAAGGCTCCGGCACGGTCAAGTTCTTCAATGCCCAGAAGGGCTTCGGCTTCATCGTCCGTGACGATGGCGCGGAAGACGTGTTCGTGCACATCAGCGCTGTCGAGCAGGCTGGCCTGACCGGCCTCGCCGAAGGGCAGCAGCTCAAGTTCACGCTGGTGGACCGTGGCGGCAAGATTTCCGCAACCGATCTGGTGATCGACGGCGAGCCGCTCCCGGTTCCCGAGCGCGCTGCAGACCGCGCGCCGGCCGAGCAGCGTGGCGGACCGTCGCGTCAGCTCACCGGTGAGCGGGCCAGCGGCACGGTGAAGTTCTTCAACGCCATGAAGGGCTTCGGCTTCATCCAGCGCGATGACGGCCAGCCCGATGCGTTCGTGCACATCAGTGCTGTCGAGCGTGCCGGCATGGTTTCGCTGCAGGAAGGCGACCGTCTGGACTTCGAACTGGAAGTCGACCGTCGTGGCAAATATGCCGCCGTGAATCTCGAGCCCAAGTCCGAGTAACAGGCGACTCACTTCGCAAGAAAAAGGGCCGGGATGAAAATCCCGGCCCTTTTTGTGTGTCCATCGCCGCAACTGCAGCGCGGCGATGGCTCAGTCCAAATGGATCAGCCGTTGCGGCTCGTTTCGAACAGGAACCACGCCCGCTGCTCGGCCTGATCGGTCCAGTCGTCGATCAGCCCATCGGTTGCATTGTCGCCGGCGGCCTCGGCCAGTTCCTTGGCGGCACGCAGCGATTCCACCAGCGCCATATTGTCGGCCCGCAGCTCCGCCAGCATGTCCGCAGCGGAGACGAAGTCGTCATTGTTATCCTGAATGCTCTGCTTGCGGGCGATGTCGCCAATGGAGCGCAGCGCAGTGTTGCCGGTCTTGCGAATCCGCTCGGCGATCAGATCCGTCGTCGCAAGAATCTCGGCCGCCTGTTCGTCGAACATCAGGTGATAATCGCGGAAATGCGGGCCGGAGACATGCCAGTGGAAATTTTTGGTCTTGAGGTAAAGCGCATAGCTATCCGCCAGCAGGCCGTTCAGCGCGTCGGCGACGGCCTTGATGGCATTTCCCTTCAGGTCCGTGGGCGTCTTGAGCGCTTTGTCTGTCATGAAAGGCCTCCAATGGTTGATGTGTCTGGCGTAAATTCCGGAACGCCGAAACGTTCCCCACGCCCCGCTTATGCCAGATGGAACTCGGAATGACGAACAGATAGGCCCGCACAGATTGATCGACGAAATCAATCAATGGTGATGCGCCGGCGCAATGAAGCGATCAGCGACACCCCCGCAGGGCCGCTGCGGCAAGGTAGACGCGCGCAGTCTGCGGCGCAGCCGAATCACCCTGGGCAGCGTCCCGCATCAGCGTGAGATAGGTCTGCGCGACCTGACGGTGGCCGTTATAGGCCACGACCGACTCCAGCAGGCTGGCCAGCCCTTCCACCGCGGCAAAGTCATGCCGGCGCGCGAACAGCCGCAAATCTTCCAGCCGCTCGCACAGGGAGAAGAGGGACAGGCCCGTACAAGCCCCCTCCAGCGCCTCGATGCGGCCAAGCATCTGATCGCGAACCAGACGGTCCGAGCCTTGATACATCCCGATTCTCCCATCCCGCCTTGTCCATCGCGAATCGGTTCTTGCCAGCCTCGCGAGTCAGGCTTGTGACAACGGCACCATAAGCGCCCATCGTTAAGCTTCGGTTTTGCAGCGAAGAGCGGCGACTGCGGCGACTCCTTCCCTTGACAAGGGCCGGCTTTTCCCGCATTGGCCGCCGCCGAACGGGTCTCGCCAGAGGCGGAGCCCGTCTTTTGCATGTATGTCAGCGCACCGCACCTGCCCGCAGGGAGGTCGCTCAATTATTTGAGGAATTGGCCATGGCGAAGCCCGCCACAGTGAAGATCAAGCTGGTCAGCACCGCTGACACGGGCTTCTTCTACGTGACCAAGAAGAATCCCCGCACGCAGACCGAGAAGTTCACCTTCCGCAAATATGATCCCGTCGTGCGCAAGCACGTCGAGTTCAAGGAAGCCAAGATCAAGTAAGTGCCGCGGCGGGCCTGTCGGTCCGCTCGCTCGTGCATGACGCTTCAGGCTCGGATCGCGCGATCCGGGCCTTTTTGCGTGCGGCAGCGTGACGATGAAGTGGGGCGATGGCGCGCCGGGTGGGCTCAGCTCGCCAGCGCAGTCGGCGCGATGAGTCCGTTGACGACATTCATGAACATGAGCACCGAGATCGGCTTGGAGACATAGGCATTCGCGCCTGCCTCCCGAATCCGTGCTTCATCGCCCGGGGCGGCATAGGCCGTCACAGCCATGATCGGCGTCTCTGCCAGAGCCGCGTCCGCGCGGAAGGAGGCGATGAGGTCCAGACCGTTCACATGCGGCAACTGGATATCCGTGATGATGAGATCGGGCTGAAAGGCGGATGCGCGGGCGAAGGCCTCCCGCCCGTCCCGCACCGGCTCTGTCTCATGCCCATGCGCGCGGAGCAGGTCGCAAAAGAGCTTCATGTTGAGCTCATTGTCCTCGACAACCAATATGCGTTTTGACACGAACAGTCCTTATGCCGATGGACAAAGCCATTTTTGCAGCCGCGCAGGGGAGAACCTCCCGCTGCCCGGCATACAGGTGAACAATGCGGACCTATCCGATCCCTCAAGATGATGAAACCATGGCGCTGCGCCTCGTGGGATGGATTGTGGCTGATTCGGTCCGTGCCGAACGGATGCTCAGCCTCACCGGGCTGGAGCCGGATGCGCTGCGGCAAGCCCTGACCGACCCGGCCACGCTGGGCGCGCTGATGGATTTTGTCATCAATCACGAGCCGGACCTCCTGGCCTGCGCGGAAGCCCTGGAAGTCGCGCCGGCAGATCTCGTCGCCGCCCGCGAGCGGCTCGGCCGATGAGCCGCCCGCTTATCATCAGCGATTGCGACGAAGTGCTGATGCACATGGTCGTCCCCTTCCGGTCTTGGCTGGAAGAGCAGCACGGCATCGACTTCAGCTTCTCCGGCGGTTTCGAGCGTGCACTGCGCCACAAGACCAGCGGCGACCTGATCGAGCGCGAACTGGTCTGGACGTTGCTGGGCGCCTTCTTCGAGACGGAGATGCATCGCCAGACGCCAATTCGCGGCGCGGTGGAATCGATGGCGCGAATCGCACAGCGGGCAGACATCGTGATCGTCACCAATATCGGCGAGGAACGCGCGCAGGCCCGCGCCGACCAGATCCATGCGCACGGCCTCCCCTATCCGGTGATCGGCAATCGCGGCGGCAAGGGGCCGGCGGTGCGCAAGCTGCTGGACGAGCGCAAGCCGGGCCTGAGCATCTTCATCGACGATCTGGGTGCCAATCATGTTTCTGTTGCGCGGGACGTGCCGGAATGCTGGCGGCTGCACATGGTCGGCGAGCCCGAGTTCGCCCCCCATGTCGAGCCGGTGCGCGAGGCGCATGAGCGGATCGACGACTGGGACCGTGCCGAGGCATGGATCATGGCCCGCATCGACGAGTATGACGCGATTGCCACCGGGGCGTTGTCCTAGCCGGTCTTGACGCGTCTGCGGCCTCATGCTCTGGCTCCGCCCATGAGCAAGATCGACCAACACCTCGCCGCGGAGAACATCTCCCTTCCGCAAGCCGCCGCTCCCGTCGCCGCTTATGTGGCTGCGGTGCAGACCGGCAACCTGCTGCACATCAGTGGCCAGCTGCCCTTCGCGGCCGATGGCGCCCTGATGAAAGGCAAGATCGGCGGCGAGCGCGATCTCGATTGGGGCGTCGCGGCTGCAGAACGCTGCGCCCTGATGCTGGTGGCGCAGATGAAAGCGGCGCTGGGCGGCGATCTCGACCGGGTCGAGCGCATCGTGAAGCTCGGCGCCTTTGTGGCCAGCACCGCAGAGTTCACCGATCAGCCCAAGGTCGCCAATGGTGCCTCGGAGATGATGGTCCGCATTTTCGGCGATGCCGGCCGCCACGCCCGCAGCGCCGTGAGCGTACCAGTGCTGCCGCTGGATGCATCGGTGGAAATCGACGCCATCGTGCAGATCCGCGACTGAGCTACCGCGCCCGGCCGGCATGTTGGCGGCCCTGGGCGCGATGGACCTGCGGGCACTGGCAATTTCGCGCCAGACGCCCCATGTTCCGCACGTGCTGCACGACGTCGCTCCGTTTCGCTCTCCGCCCTCCTTGGCGCACCGAGAGGCGCCGTCCTCATGAGCGACGCGCTGACCGTCCACCTCACCCAATCCGTCGCGGCGCTGGACAAGGCGCAGTGGGACGCTTGCGCCGGCCCGGATAATCCCTTCGTCAGCCACGACTTCCTCTCCATCCTGGAAGAATCGGGCAGCGTCGGCCGCGGCACGGGCTGGTCGCCAGCGCCGATCACCATTCAAGACGGCCGTGGCACCCTGATCGCCGCAGCGCCGGCCTATCTCAAGGGCCATAGTCAGGGCGAATATGTGTTCGACCATGGCTGGGCGGACGCCTGGGAGCGCGCTGGCGGGCAATATTATCCCAAGCTGCAGATCGCCGCGCCCTTCTCCCCCGTGCCGGGCCCGCGCCTGCTGCTGCGCGACGCCGGTAAAGGCCCCTCGCTGATCGCCGGTATCGAGGCGGTGGTCGACCAGAATGAGCTGTCCTCCGCCCACGCGACCTTTATCACGCCGGAGGAATGCGACCTGTACCGCGCGGCGGGATGGCTCATCCGCCAGGGCAGCCAGTTCCACTGGGCCAATGAAGGCTATGCCAGCTTCGATGATTTTCTCGCCCGTCTCTCCAGCCGCCACCGCAAGGATCTGCGCAAGGAGCGCGCCAAGGCGCAGGCCGGGCTGGACATCCGGCACCTGACCGGTGACGCCATTGAGGAACATCATTGGGATGCGTTCTGGGAATTCTATCAGGATACCGGCAGCCGCAAATGGGGCCGCCCCTATCTCACCCGCGCCTTCTTCTCGCTGCTCGGCGCGCGCATGGCGAACCGGGTTCTGCTGATTTTCGCCTATCGTAACGGACGGCCGATTGCCGGGGCGCTCAACCTCATCGGCGGCGATACGCTGTACGGGCGTTATTGGGGTTGCAACGAGGAGGTGCCGTTCCTCCACTTTGAGCTGTGCTATTATCAGGCGATTGATGCCGCCATCGCGCGGGGCCTGGCCCGGGTCGAGGCCGGC
Source organism: Sphingobium sp. B12D2B (assembly GCF_025961775.1). Lineage (NCBI taxonomy): Bacteria > Pseudomonadati > Pseudomonadota > Alphaproteobacteria > Sphingomonadales > Sphingobiaceae > Sphingobium > Sphingobium sp. B12D2B. The sequence goes on along the minus strand of NZ_JAOQOH010000001.1, from coordinate 747,531 downwards.
GCGCAGGGTGAACACAAGCTCTCGCGTGGCTATCGGCCGGTGCCGACCTATTCAGCGCATTACATCCCGCATCCCGATTTCAGGCGCGCCGTGGCCGACTTCGTCGAGCGCGAGGCCGCCGCCGTCGCCGATGAACGCGAATGGCTGGATGAACGCGCGCCATTCCGCAAGGGCGGAGACGCGGGCTAAAGCCGATCAAGCCGCGACGCGCTGACTGGTCTCGATCGTCCAGGCGCGGGCGAGGCGCTGGGCCTCGGCGATTTCCCGCGCGGTCATTTCCTCGGCGATTTCAGCGCGGCAGGTCTGTGCCTCGCGGCTGCCTGCCTGCGCAGCCAGATTGAACCAGCGATGCGCTTCCACAAGATCGACGGACAGGCCGCCGGTGCCGCAACTATAGGCCACGCCAAGATCGAAACAGGCCTGCGCATTGCCGAGCGCGGCGCGCGTGCGGCTTTCGATCAGGACCCTGGCATTGTTCATGCTTGTACCCACGAATTCCCCCCAAACACAGGTTCGCGATACCGCAACCAAGCACGCCAGCTCTTGCGAAATGGTTAACGGGGCAGAAGGGATGTTAGCGCCTGGATTTGCTCGGGCATGTCTTCAGGGGTGGATGGGGATATTGTCGATCAGACGCGTGCTGCCGATCCGCGCCGCCACCAGCAGGCGCGCGGGCCGGTCCAGCCGGGTCATCGGCTCCAGCGTGTCAGCATCGCTAAGCAGGAAATAATCGACCGAATCGAAGCCCGAATCGAGCAGATAGCGGATCGCCCAGGCCTGCACGGCGGCGACATCCTCACCGGCGCTGATGCCCTCCCCTGCCCCGACCAGCGTCTCCGGCAAGGCGGCCGCACGCGCGCGCTGGTCGGCAGTGAGATAGGCGTTGCGGGACGAGAGGGCGAGGCCGTCATGGTCGCGCTGCGTCTCGACGCCGACGATCTCGACCCCCAGATCGAGGTCGCGCGTCATCCGCCGGATGATGGCAAGCTGCTGATAATCCTTCTCGCCAAAACAGGCGATGTCCGGCCGGACCTGATTGAAGAGCTTGGTGACGACCGTCGCCACGCCCTCGAAATGGCCGGGTCGCCATTCGCCATCCAGCCGGGCGGAGAGGCCATCGACATTCACATGGCTGGTGAAGCCGGCGGGATACATGGTCGCGACGTCCGGCAGCCACAGGGCGGCAACGCCCGCCTGCGCCAGCATCGCGGCATCGCTCTTCTCGCGGCGGGGATAGGCCGACAGATCTTCATTGGGGCCGAACTGGGTGGGATTGACGAAGATCGACGCGACGACATGGCTTGCCCGGCGCCGCGCTTCCGCGATCAGCGCCATGTGCCCGGCGTGCAGTGCCCCCATGGTGGGGACGAAGGCAATGCGGCCCGCATCCGCCCGCAGCGAGGCGAGACCGGTTCTGAGCGAGGGAAGGTCACGGAAGATTTGCACGCGGCACGAGGCTCCGATAAGGCCGGCGGAGAAGGTCGGGGCTGGCTTCGCTTGTCCTGACCGGACGGTCAAGAGGCCGTAACCACCCAGGAAGAGTTTCGACCCAGCCCATGTCCAGCGCCGCGCCGCATCTCATCGTCTTTGCCAATGAAAAGGGTGGCACAGGCAAATCCACCACCTGCGTCCACACCGCCGTCGCGCTGGCTGCGCAGGACGTGTCCGTGGCCCTGATCGACCTCGATCACCGGCAGCGCACCTCTGCTCGCTACCTTGAGAATCGCGAGGCGACCGCGCGCCGCCGTGAGGTGGACCTGCCCTCCCCCAGCTACGCCGTCTATGATGGCGACAGCACGGCGGGCCTCAACGAGGCGATCGCCAAGGCCGCCAGCCAGGCGCAGGTCGTCATCATCGACACGCCCGGCCGCGATGATCCGATGGCGCGTTATGCCGCGGCGGCGGCGAACACGCTCGTCACGCCGATGAACGACAGCTTTGTCGATTTCGACCTCATCGGGCAGGTCGATCCTGAGAATTTCAAGGTCAAGCGGCTGAGCTTCTACTCGGAACTGATGTGGGAAACCCGCAAGACCCGCGCGAAGGCCGACGGCGCCTCGATCGACTGGGTGGTGCTGCGCAACCGCCTGCATCACATGGAAGCGCGCAACCAGAAGCGCGTCGGCGATGCGCTCTCGGAACTCGCCCGCCGCGTGGGCTTCCGCGTCATTCCCGGCCTGTCCGAACGCGTGATCTTCCGCGAACTGTTCCCCTCGGGCCTGACGTTGCTCGATCGCGGCCATCTCGGTGAGCTGGGCGTCAGCCATCTGGCGGCACGGCAGGAACTGCGCGAGATGATCGCCGGCCTTGCGCTGCCGATGCTCGGCGGGGCTCCCCAGAAAAAGAGCGCCGCCTGAGGCATGCTGCTGCTCGCTGTCGCACTGGGCGGGCTGGGCTTCTGGTTCTGGTACCGCCTCCGCAAGAGCGGGCGCAAGGTGCCGGCGGCCTGGCTGGGCGTCGCCGGCACGCTGATCGGCACAATCATGATGACCAAGGGCATGGCGGTGACAGGCGCGCTGGTTGCGACCGTCTCCGGCCTGTGGCTGCGCTTTGGGGACAGTCTGGCAGGCGGGCGCGCGCCCTCTCCCGCTCCGCTGACTGCGCGCGATCTCAGCCGCGCGGAAGCGGCCGACCTGCTTGGCGTGTCGATGAATGCCAGCCGCGACGAGATCATCGCCGCGCATCGCAAGCTCATCGCCAGAAATCATCCGGACGCCGGCGGATCGCCCGGCCTCGCCGCGCGGATCAATGCTGCGCGTGATACGTTGCTAAAATCGCAAGAAACATAAGCTAGTCGGTTCGCTTTCCTTCGACCTTCTCCGGGACTTTTCATGACGCATCAATTCCATCCGACCACGCTGCGCGAATATGACATTCGCGGCATCATCGACGAAACGCTGGGCGAGGCGGATGCCTATGCCATCGGCCGGGGCTTCGGCACGCGTGTCGCGCGGCTCGGCGGACGGGCCGTCGCGGTCGGCTATGACGGGCGCCTCTCCTCGCCGATGCTGGAAGAAGCGCTGGTGCGCGGCCTCAATGACAGCGGCATTCACGCGGTCCGCATCGGTCTCGGCCCGACGCCGATGCTCTATTATGCCGAGGCCGTGCTGGATGTGGACGGTGGCATCCAGATCACCGGCAGCCACAACCCGGCCAATTACAATGGCTTCAAGATGGTGCTCCAGAAAGGCCCCTTCTTCGGCAAGGACATCCAGAGCCTCGGCACGATGGCGGCTTCCGGCGACTGGGTCGAGGGCAGCGCCGGCAGCGAGCAGGTCGACATTCTCGACCGCTATGTCGCCCGGCTGATGGAGGGCTTCGACGGCCAAGCCTACAAGATTGGCTGGGATGCCGGCAACGGCGCCGCCGGCCCCGTGCTCGACCGGCTGGTGAAGCTGCTGCCCGGCGAGCACCACACGCTGTTCACCGATGTCGACGGACATTTCCCGAATCACCATCCCGACCCCACCGAGGAGAAGAACCTCGTTGACCTGCGCGCGCTGGTCGCGGAGAAGGGCCTCGATTTCGGCCTCGCCTTCGATGGCGATGGCGACCGGATCGGCGCCATCGATGGCGAAGGGCGCATCATCTGGGGCGACCAGCTTCTTGCCATCCTCGCCGAGCCGGTGCTCGCCGCTGAACCGGGCGCCACGATCATCGCCGATGTGAAGGCCAGCCAGGCGCTGTTCGACCGGGTGGCGGAACTGGGCGGCAAGCCGCTGATGTGGAAAACCGGCCACAGCCTCGTCAAATCCAAGATGAAGGAGACGGGCAGCCCGCTGGCGGGCGAGATGAGCGGGCACATCTTCTTCAAGCACGAATATTATGGCTTCGACGACGCCCTCTACGCGGCCGTTCGCCTGATTCGTGCGGCCAGCACGCTGGGGCGCAGTGTCACGCAGTTGCGCGGTGCCATGCCGGCCATGGTCAACACACCGGAGCTCCGTTTCCAGGTCGATGAGAGCCGCAAATTCGCCGTGATCGAGGAAGTGCTGCGCCGACTCGCCGAATCCGGCGCGACGATCGACGCAACGGACGGCGCCCGCGTCACCACGCCGGACGGCTGGTGGCTGCTGCGTGCATCCAACACACAGGACGTTCTGGTCGCCCGCGCCGAGGCGCGCGATGCTGATGCACTGGACCGCCTGCTGGCGCAAGTCGATGAACAGCTTGCACTTTCTGGTCTGGAGCGTGGTCCTGCCGCTGGGCATTAACGTCAACCAAATGCGTAGACTGAAGAGATCGATTGCAAATTGTGCAATCAACACTCTTCATTTCGCAATTGCAGGAAATTCGTATGTAACGCATACAGTTCCTGCCTTTCAGGCATCCTCTCCTAAAACTTCCAGGCCGTCCTTCGGGGCGGCCTTTTTTTTTGGCTTACCGCCCGCCATCCGTCACCCAGCGAGGCGCGCCGAACCCGCTGCGCGGCCAGACGCGAAACTCAGGCGACGTCCATGCGTTTGATGGGTTTGGAAAATAGGAGAGAAACATGGGCAGCCTCTGGAGCCTCATGACCGTTGTCGGGCCAGTCCTGTTTGCCGCGGTGCTGGTCTACGCAATCTGGCGCAACAAGCGCGACACCAAGCCGGGCGACGAAGCGCGGAGCGACCGCGCCGCGAAAGACCTGCGCGACAGTCTCGACCGCGAAGACAAGCGCCGGGATCGTAAGGAGCCCTATTCCACCCGGGCTTGAGTAAGCATGGCGGGGCATCCACATTGAAGGCATGGCCCCGCGCGCGCACATGACCCCATCCCTGCCGCCCCTCATCACCGGATGGTTCGACCGGCGGGGTTGGTCCGTCCGTCGCCATCAAGAGGCGATGCTGGAGGCAGCGCAGGCGGGGCGCCATGCTCTGCTCGTCGCGCCCACAGGAGCCGGCAAAACGCTCGCCGGCTTCCTGCCCACGCTGGCCGACCTCGCGGAGGCGCCGACAGAAGGCCTGCACAGCCTCTATATCTCCCCGCTCAAGGCGCTGGCCGTGGATGTGCAGCGTAATTTGCTCACCCCCGTCAGTGAGATGGGCCTGCCCATCCGCATCGAGACGCGCAGTGGCGATACGCCGTCCGATCGCAAGGCCCGGCAGCGGGCCAAGCCGCCCCACATCCTGCTCACGACGCCCGAATCGCTCTCCCTGCTGCTGACCTATCCCGATGCGGACCTGATCTTCGCGTCCCTTAAAACCGTCATCATCGATGAGATCCATGCCTTCGCGAGCGGCAAGCGCGGCGATCTGCTCGCCCTGTCCCTCGCCCGCCTGCAGAGCATCGCCCCCGAACTTCGCCGCGTCGGCCTGTCGGCAACCGTGGGCGACCCCGATGCCTATCGCCGGTGGCTGGCGCCGGCCGGCGCGCAGGAAGAAGTAGCGCTGGTCGAAGGCGAGCCGGGCGCCGCGCCGGACCTCACTATTCTCATGCCGCAGGACCGCGTGCCCTGGTCCGGCCACAGCGGCAAATATGCGGCGGGGCAGGTGATCGACATCATCCGCCAGCACCGCATGACGCTGGTGTTCTGCAACACACGCGGTCTCGCCGAACTCATCTTTCAGGAATTGTGGGCGGAGAATGAGGATACGCTGCCCATCGGCATACACCATGGCAGCCTCTCCCGCGAGGCCCGCCGCAAGGTGGAGGCCGCAATGGCGGCCGGCAAGCTGCGCGGCCTTGTCGCCACCGCCAGTCTCGATCTGGGCATCGACTGGGGCGACATCGACTGTGTGATCCAGATGGGCGCGCCGAAGGGCAGCTCGCGCCTGCTCCAGCGCATCGGTCGCGCCAATCACCGGATGGATGAGCCGAGCAAGGCGATCGTCATCCCCGGCAACCGCTTCGAATATCTCGAAGCGCAGGCCGCTTGGGACGCCGTGATGAGCGGTGAGCGCGATGCCGACGATTTTCGCCCCGGCGCGCGCGATGTACTGGCGCAGCACATCATGGGGCTAGCCTGCGCCGGCCCGCTCGATCCTGCCGCGTTACTTGCCGAAATCCGCACCGCCACGCCTTATGACTGGCTGGACGCGGCCCAGCTTGAGGACATTCTCCAGTTCGTCTCCACCGGTGGCTATGCGCTGCGTGCCTATGACCGGTTCCAGCGCCTTGTCCGCACGCCCGAAGGCCTCTGGCGCATTGCCCATCCCCGCCTTGCCCAGCAGCATCGGCTGAACGCCGGCATCATCGTCGACCAGCCGGCGCTCGATGTGCGCTTCAGCAACGGCCGCAAGCTCGGGACGGTGGAGGAGAGTTTTGCCGCGACGCTCAGCCCGGGCGATCGCTTCTTCTTTTCCGGCCTCTCACTGGAGCTGGTCCGCCAGACCGAGGCCGAGCTGTTCGTCAAGGCGACATCCCAGCAGGCCCGCATTCCAAGCTGGGGCGGCACGCGCATGGCAATGTCGACGCATCTGGCCGGCCGCGTGCGCGCTTTCCTGGCCGACCCGACGCAATGGAACCGCTTCCCGCCCGATGTTCATGAATGGCTGGCGATGCAGGCGGTCCGCTCCGTCCTGCCGCAGCCCGAGCAGTTGCTGGTCGAGACCTTCCCGCATGAGGGGCTGCACCACATGGTGGTCTACAGTTTCGAGGGGTGGAACGCGCACCAGTCACTGGGCATGCTGCTCACCCGCCGCATGGAAGAGCGTGGCCTCAAGCCCGTCGGCTTCGTCTCCAACGATTATGCGCTGGCCGTCTATGGCCTGCAGCCCGTTACCGACCCCCGCCCGCTGTTTTCCGCCGACATTCTCGACCGCGAGTTCATCGCCTGGGTCGAGGAAAGCAGCCTGCTCAAGCGCGCCTTTCGCGACGTGGCGGTGATCTCCGGCCTCATCGAACGCCAGCAACCCGGCGCGCGCAAGACCGGACGGCAGGTGAGCTTCTCGACCGACCTCATCTATGACGTGCTGCGCCGCTATGAGCCGGAGCATCTGCTCCTCAAGGCCGCCTGGGCCGATGCCCGCGCGCGCATGACTGACGTGGGGCGCCTTGGTGAGCTGATCGACCGGGCCAGCGCCACCATGCTGCACAAGCCGCTCGACCGGGTGAGCCCGCTGGCCGTGCCGGTGCTGATCATGATCGGGCGCGAGCATGTGGCCGGCCCGCAGACCGACGACAGCCTGCTCGCGGAGGCCGAATCGCTCGCCCGCATTGCCATGACGCCCGACGCGCCGGCCAGCTAGCATCGCCCGCGCCCGCCTCGATCCTTTTGGCGGGACCGCAAAACCGTGATAAGCTGCCCGTCTTGGGAGACCTTGGGGATGGTTTTCGGCTCGACGCTTCGGCTGACCCTGGCAAAGGCTATAATCACGGCCGCTGCGGCTTTGACCGGGCCGTTCGGCATCGCCAGCCAGATCCCGAGCGCGAGCGACCATTTCGTCATCGCGCCGCGCGGCCCTGAGATACCGGTCGATCCCGGCACCTTCGACCTCAACGAGCCGGTCATGCCCATCGGCGGCGATCCGGGGATGCGGATGACCATGCCGGTGCGGATCGGCGAGCGCGGCCCTTATCCGTTCATGATCGACACCGGCTCCCAGCGCACCATCATCGCCACGGAGCTGGCCACCCGGCTGATGCTGCCCCAGCTCCAGCCGGTCGAGATCATCAGCATGGCCGGGCGCGTCACGGTCTCATCCGTTCAATTGAGCGATCTGCGCTTTGGCGACCATGCGGTCAGTTCGCTTGCCGCGCTCACTATCGCTCGCGCGGACATGGGCAGCCTGGGGATCATCGGGCTGGACAGCCTCGCGGACAAGCGCCTCATCCTCGACTTCAACCAGCGCCGCATGGAAGTCAGCCGCAGCCGCCGCTCATCCGCCGTGCGTGACGAGAAGGACGCCATCGTGGTGCGCGCGCGCAGCCGCTATGGCCAACTGATCCTCATGAACTCGCGGGTGGACGGGCGTAAGGTAGACGTGATCCTCGACACCGGCGCCGAGCAGAGCGTGGGCAATATGGCGCTGTTCCGCAGCCTCAAGGCCAAGCGGCTGGTGGTGCCGCCAACGCCGACCGTGCTGACCAGCGTCACCGGTGTCGATGTGCCGGCCCAGTTCGCCGTCGTGCGCCAACTCACCATCGGCGACGCGACGCTCGACAATGTGCCCATGCTGTTCCTGGATGCCGCGCCCTTTACCGAGCTTGGCCTGGGCGAGCGGCCAGCCATGCTGCTCGGCATGGGGATGCTGCGCCTGTTCGACCGGATCGCGATCGATTTCGGCCAGCGGCATGTCGATTTCCACCTCGCCGGCGGCGATGCCCGGCAACGGGGCAGGCTAGATTTCGCCGATACCGGCGCAGCGGACGCAAGCGGGCGCTGAGCCTCCTTCATCCGCACCTCCGGCAAGCGGTTGCCCGCAGGCGGGGCACAGCGCGGCCGGGACGACCCGCTCGCCATGGGTGATGCCGACGCGATCATCGAACAGGAAGCAGGCGCCGTCCCACAGGCTGGCGGCCTCCTCCACTTCCGCGAGATAGGCAAGGATGCCGCCCTTGAGGTGATAGACCTCCTCGAAACCCTGCGCGCGGGCATAAGCCGTCGACTTCTCGCAGCGTATGCCGCCGGTGCAATACATGGCGATCCGGGGCTTGCGGCCTTCCGCGCGCCACTGCGCCGCCTGCGCATCGAACCAGTCCGGGAAGTCGCCGAAGCTCGCCGTCATGGGATCGACAGCGCCGGCGAACCGCCCCAGCGCCACCTCATAATCATTGCGGGTGTCGATGAGGATCGTGTCCGGATCGCTGATCAGCGCGTTCCACTGCGCCGGCGGCACATGCGTGCCCGCGCCCTGCGCCGCATCGACGCCGGGCCGGCCCATGGTCACGATCTCGGGCTTCACCTTCACTTTCCAGCGCGCGAACGGATGCCGCTCCGTGCTGTGCAGGCGCGGCGCCAGCGGCGCGAAGCCCGGCTCGGCGCGCAGGCGCGCGAACAGGCGCTCCACCGCATCGGCCGACCCCGCGATGGTGCCATTCATGCCCTCCTGCGCGAGGATGATGGAGCCGGAGAGGCCCAGCGTCGCGCCCAACGCGCGCAGGTCGGTCGCGAGCGCCTCCGGGTCGGGCAAGGGCGCGAAGCGGTAGAAGGCGGCGACGGTCAGCAAGGATGCGGGTTCGTGCGACATGGGCGCGCGCCTACACCAGCCGAGCGGGGAGAGCCAGAGCCTGCGGGCCATCGCAAAAGTTCCACTTTTGTTCAACTGCCCGATTGCGCCATGCCCGCTGCGACGGCATAGCAAGGCCATGAGGTCGTCCCCACTCATCGATCAACCCATGCCGCGCGCGGCAGGCTGTGGCCCGGCCTTCAGCTTTGCCGGCCAAAGCTGGCAGGCTTTGCCGCAGGGCGCCTTGTTCTGGCAGGAGCGGGCCGCGCTGATCGTCGCCGATCTTCATTTCGAGAAGGCCAGTGCTTTCGCCCGGCGCGGCCAGATGCTGCCGCCTTATGACAGCCGCGCCACGCTGGATGCGCTGACGGCGGTGATCGCCCTCACCCAGCCGCGGGAGATCTGGTGCCTGGGGGACAGCTTCCACGATGGCGGCGCACACGAGCGGATGAGCGGCGAGACGCGCGCGCGGATCGCGCAGCTGACGGCCACCTATCGCTGGACCTGGATCACCGGCAATCATGATCCCCTCGGCGCCTCGGGCGTTGATTCGCCGCTGGGGGGTGAAAATCGGGCAGAAGCGCTCGTCGATGGCGTCATCTTGCGCCACGAAGCCATGCCGGGAGAGGTGCGACCGGAAATTTCCGGACATTTTCATCCCAAGTTGCGAATGAGCCTGCGCGGGCGGCATATCTCGCGGCGCTGCTTCGTGAAGGGCGGCAGCAAGATCATCGTGCCCGCCTTCGGGGCGTTCACCGGTGGCCTTGACGCAGCGTCACCGGCAATCGCCTCTCTTGTCGGCCGGAACAGCGAAGCGCTTATCGCGTTGGAGGATCGGCTGCTGCGTTTCGCTCTTTGGCGATAAGCGGCCTCCGCCGACTGTAACCCTTATGCAACAAACCGCTAAATCCCGGAAATGAGGGAGTTGCGCCCTATGGCTATTGGCATATGCTCTCGAATAACCGGCACAAATGCCGGACCGGACAAACGTGCAGGAGAGCGAATGATGCCCAAGCCATCCCTCATTGCGTCTGCCAGTGTTGCCGCACTGCTATGCGCCCTTGCGACCCCCGCCTTTGCTCAGGACGCGAGCGATGCGACCGCGCAGAGCGGCGACGAAAGCAATATGGGCGAGATCATCGTCACCGCCACGCGGCGCGCCAGCCCGCTCTCGGATGTGCCGATCGCCGTCTCAGCCGTGACCGCCCAATCGCTGCAGAACAGCGGCGCGAACGACATTCGCCAGCTCAACCAGCTTGCGCCCTCGCTGCTCGTCTCCTCCACCGGATCGGAAGCCAATGGCGCCGCGCGCATCCGTGGTGTCGGCACGGTGGGCGACAATCCGGGTCTGGAAAGCTCCGTCGCGGTGTTCATCGACGGCGTGTATCGCTCCCGCACGGGCGCGGGCTTGACCGATCTCGGCGAGATCGAGCGGGTGGAAGTGCTGCGTGGCCCGCAAGGCACGCTGTTCGGGCGCAATGCCTCGGCCGGTCTGCTCAACATCGTCAGCAAGGCGCCGGAATTCCAGTGGGGCGGCAGCGCGGAAGCCAGCTTCGGCAATTATGAAGCTTGGCGGCTCGCCGGCCGGATCACCGGCCCGCTCAGTGAGACCATCGCCGCCAGCATCGACGGCGTCTATTCGCGGCGTGACGGGTTCCTCAATATCGTAGACGGCTCGGGCGCCAAGATCGGCGACACCAATGACCGCAACCGCTACTTCCTGCGCGGGCAATTGCTCTTCGAGCCCTCGGATGCGCTCTCCGTCCGCCTGATCGGCGACTACACCAACCGCGACGAAAGCTGCTGCGGCGCCGTCTATATCGATACCGGCGAGGAAGTGGGCAGCTCGCCCACTAATTACACGCAGAACGCCACAAACCGCATCGTCACGATCCTGAGCGCGCTCGGCACGCGCTTCCCCAATGGCCCCACGCCCTATGCCCAGAATCCCTATCAGCGGAACATCAGCATCACGCCGGGCCGGGACTATGTGAGCAAGCTGGAGGATTGGGGCCTCTCGGGCGAGATCAATTATGATTTCGGCAATGCCAAGCTGACCAGCATCACTGCCTATCGCGACTACAAGTCATCCGACTATGGCGATTATGATTATTCCACCGCCGACCTGCTCTATCGCGACCCAGGCACCTTCCGGCAGTTCCGCACCTTCACGCAGGAACTGCGCCTGCAGGGTTCGGCCCTGGGCGGCATGCTCGACTGGCTGGTGGGCGGCTATTACGCCAACGAGAAGCTGACGCTGCGCGACAATATCCGCTTCGGCGCTGATTATGGCCGCTTCGCAGCCTGCCGCCTGATGGCCGGCACCGGCGCCGCCAGCAACCTCTCACCCGCCCAGCTCAGCCTGTGCGCCGCGCCGATCGACGGCAACGCGCTCACGCCGGACGTCGGCAACCTGATCAGCGCAACGCAAGCCAGTCTGAATGCCGGCCTCTATGCCTCCATCTACGCCCGGGCGATCGGCCAGGGTGCCTCGCCAACGGTGGCCAATGCGACGGCAACAGCGCAGGCGGGCGCGATTTCGGGTGGCCTCGGCACCGGCCTCACCGCGCTGGCGACCATCCCCAACGGGGCCGGCGATACCGACAGCCGCTATTATCAGCGCAGCGAGAACTGGGCGCTGTTCACCCACAACATCATCCATCTCACCGATGCGCTCGATCTGACCCTGGGCGTGCGCTACACGCGCGAGACCAAGCGCTTCTCGGGCGATCTCAACAATAACAATGCGACCTGTGCCGCCTTGCAGGCCTCCGCCCTGCCGGGCATCGCGACCAATCCGGCGCTCGGCTCGGCCGCGCAACTGGCGGGCGGCATCCTCACGCTCGGCTGCCTGGGCAATGCCAGCACCGGCCTCAACGCGCTCGACCTGCAGGACCGGCAGACCGAGGGCAAATTCTCAGGAACTGCCGTGCTCTCTTACAAGGTCGGCGGCGGCCTGATGGTCTATGGCGGCTATTCGCGCGGCTATAAGGCTGGCGGCTACAATCTGGACCGGTTCGAGTTGGGCAATACCGGGGTCGGCACCGGCATCGCGCCGATTACCTACTTCTCACCGCGCAGCAATGCCGATGCGGCGAGCCTAGCCTTCGGCGCGGAGACGGTCGACGCTTACGAGATCGGCGTCAAATATGCGCGCCGCGAATGGGGCTTCAACCTCGCCGCCTTCCGGCAGGAGTTCAGCAACTTCCAGCTCAACACCTTCAATGGCACCAGCTTCGTCGTCCAGAACATCAATGGCTGCGATGGCGCCAAGGCCGCGAACGGCACCTGTGCCAAGACCAAGCCCGGCCTCATCAGCCAGGGCGTCGAGATCGAGGCCTATGTCCAGCCGGTTCGCTCGCTGCGGGCCACGGCGGGCGTGACCTACACCCGCGCCAAGTTCGCCGACCAGCTCGTCGGCAATGCGGATGGCTCGGTGCCGCTCGACCCCGCGCTGTTCCTGCTCGAAGGGCAGGATAACAGCAACGCGCCGCGCTGGGTGGCGACCAGCAGCATTGCCTGGACACCGGAGCTGGGCGGTGGCTTCAGCGGCCTCGTCTATGTCGATAACCGGATCACCGGCGACTATAACACCGGCTCGGACCTCTATCCCGAGAAGGCGCAGGACGGCTACATCGTCACCAATGCCCGCATCGGCCTGCGCGGTCCGGGACAGGCCTGGGCCATCGAGCTGTGGGCGCAGAATCTGTTCGACAGCGATTACAGCCAGGTCGCCTTCAACAGCCCGCTGCAAAGCTCCAGCCCCAATCACCAGTCGCGCGCGCAACTGGGTCGGTTCGGCGCCATGTCGAACCAGCTCTTCTCGGCCTATCTCGCCGAGCCGCGCACTTATGGCATCACGGTGCGCAGCCGCTTCTGAGCGGGCATAGCCAGGACGACGGAAGGGCGCGGTGCGAGCCGCGCCCTTCGACGTTTTTCACAGATCAAGAACGCGGTCGCTCAGGCGGTATAGCGATGCAGGCTACGCCCTTCAGCGCGCAGCCAGGCGCGGGCCGCATCCGGGCAAACCGGCGAAATCGCCCGCACCAGCGCATGGAATTCCGGTCCATGGTGCATATGCTCCAGATGCGCGACCTCGTGCGCCACGGTGGCCAGCCGCACATGCGGGGGCGCCAGAATCAGCCGCCAACTGTAGCGGATGTTGCCGTCCACCGAGCAACTGCCCCAACGCGCGCGGGGATCGCCGATCGCCACCTGCCGCAACGGCAGGCCGTGCCGCGTGGCGAGTGCCTGCGTTTCGGTCGTTAGTGCCGTTCGCGCCTGCGCCTTGAGCCAGCGCAGCGCTCGTGCGCCGGCCAGATCGGCAGGTCCGCCCACCAGTAGCTCGCCCTGCTCGGCCAGCACATGCCGGGTACGCGCGCCGGTCGCGACGATGCGCAGCGGCGTCCCTTCGAAGGGCACAAGCGCGCCATCGGCCAGCGTCACGAGCCCGCCATTGCGACCCCGCTGCCCCTCGATCCACTCCCCTTGCGCCCGGACCCAGTCCAAGGCGCGCGGCAGGGACGCACGCGGGGGAATGGTGAGTAGGGCACGGTCGCCCAACTCATCGAACCGCAGCTTCATCCGCCGCGCCCGCCCATGGCGCATCACGACGACAGACAGCGCCGCCCCGTCCGCCAGCGTGAGCCTGTGCTCAGAGCGCGCGGTCGACAATGTGATTTTCCAGATCGCCCGCGATCGTCTCGGAGATCGTCCAGCCGCGAATGCTCTGGCCGGCACGATGCACCGCCTCGCGATCCCCGCAGATCAGATAATGCCAGTCCGGCAGGGGCTCGTCATGGGCACGCAGGCGATAGGCGCAGGTCTGCGGGAGCCATTCGATCTCCTGCAGATTGGCCCGGCTCAGCCGCAGGCAATCAGGCACGAACGCGCGGCGCTGGCGGTAATTGCTGCACTGGGCGGTGTTCCGATCCAGCAGTCGGCAGGCGACATTGGTCGGGTAGATGCGCCCGGTGTCGGCATCCTCCACCTTGTGCAGGCAGCATTTGCCGCAACCATCGCACAGCGCCTCCCACTGCGCGCGGTCAAGCGTTTCGAGAGGCTGCTCCCAGAAGCTCATCGGACATAGTGAACGAGGAAATCGTGCACGCCCTTGGCCACCGTCTCATCCGCGGAAGCCAGTTCCTCGACCGGCACAAGCGCGATGGGCTTGCCATCCGGCCCGAACAGGAACGGCGTGCGGGTGTGGTTGACAAGATAATCCTGCTTGGCGGCCTGATCGCCCTCCTTGCTGGCGACTACCACGAAGTCCGTCTTCACCTTCTCGATCTGCTCGGGCGTGCCCGTGAGGCCGATGAGCCGGGGATGGAAATGCGCGACATAGCCTTTCACCACATCGACGGTGTCACGCTCGGGATCGACGGTGATGAAGATCGGCTGGATCTTGGCCGCAACCTCGGGATGGTCCTTCTCCAGCATCCGGTAGCCGAGCATGATTCGGTTGAGATCGAGCGGACACACATCCGGGCAGAAGGTGTAGCCGAAATAGACGAGGCGATATTTACCCTGGAAATCCGCCCAGCGCACGCTCTTGCCGTTCTGGTCGGTCAGCGTGAAATCGCCACCGATGCGGGCGCCGACGAGGTTGCCCTCGGCAGGAAGCGACTCATTGCCGCCGGCCTGGTTGCCGCCGCTCTGGCCCTGGCAGGCGGCCAGCGCCAAGCCGATGGAAAGCGCGAGGATTTTTTTGCAGGCTTTATTCATGACAGGGCCAGCCATGCCCTGCTATTGGAGCCAAGGCAACTGCTTGAGACGAACGCAAGGCGAAGGGGGTACAGGGTGAAGATCGAACGGCGCAGGGGAATGTTGGTCCGCATGGGCAGCCCACTGGCGCTCGCGCTGGCGCCGCTGATCGTCGCGGTGACGGCACAGCCCGCCATGGCGCAATTCTCCGACAGCTACCGCTTCCTCGAGGCGGTGCGCAAAGGCGATACCGCCAAGATTGCCGAAGTGCTCGAAACCCCCGGCGTCACCCCGATCAACACCAAGGATCGCACCAGCGGCGAGACCGCATTGCTGATCGTGGTCGGCCAGCGCAGCGTAATGATGACCAATTATCTGCTCTCCAAGGGCGCGCGCGCGGACCTGACCGACAATAACGGCCGCACGCCCCTGATGCTCGCGGTTGAACGCCGCTTCGTGGAAGGCGCACAGCTGCTGCTCGCCCACAAGGCCGATCCCAACCAGACCAACAGCAGCGGCGAAACCCCGCTGATCCGCGCGGTGCAGATGCGCGATATGGAGATGGTGCGGCTGCTCGTCACCAACGGTGCCGACCCGCTGCGCCGCGACCGACTCGCCGGCATGTCGGCGCTCGATTACGCAAAGGCCGGCGCGCCGATGAGCGGCCTGATCGATCTGCTCAACAGCGCGGAAAAGCCCAAGGTCAGCGGCGCCGTGCAAGGCCCGCGCCTCTAGGCCACCGCCTGACGCTCACAGGCCAAGCTGCCTGGCCCGGCCCGCATCGCAAGCGGGACCGGATCGACAGGCGGTGGGGATATTACGCCATATCGGATGCTTCACCGCACGGCTTGCGCCCCGCGACCCGGCCGCGCGCATCCTATCCGCCGATCAAGCGCTATTGCATCCATTTCGGATCGGCGGGAGCTTCCGCCCAAGTCCAGATTTGTTACTTGATGGTTAACGGAACGATAATTTGAGCAGCATCCGCATGATCCAAATCATGACGGAACTGTTCCAAATTAGAATGATCATCAACGGGGGACGAAATCGATGAACTGGTCTGTATTCGACGAATATGGCTGTCGAAAATATTTGAACCGATCCGAAATGAGCTGCTTCCTCGATAGTGCAAAGACTGCCCCGCCTTCCGTCCATGCCTTCTGCCGCTTGCTCGCCGAAACCGGGTGCCGCATTTCGGAGGCGCTCTGCCTGACCTTAGGGCGGATCG
The DNA here is from genome assembly GCF_025961775.1 of Sphingobium sp. B12D2B. Classification (NCBI taxonomy): domain Bacteria; kingdom Pseudomonadati; phylum Pseudomonadota; class Alphaproteobacteria; order Sphingomonadales; family Sphingobiaceae; genus Sphingobium; species Sphingobium sp. B12D2B. The sequence continues at coordinate 731,511 of NZ_JAOQOH010000001.1, read as the reverse complement.
ACCCCGCTGCCTGTGTCGTCATCTTCGAAAGCCTCAAGAAGCGGAAGAGAGGCATTTTCCGCCGCGTGCCGATCTCGTCGGGGCTGGTGCGCCTGCTCACCGATATTGCCGGCAATGATCGCGCCGCCCCCCTTTGGCGCTGGTCCCGCACCACCGCCTGGCGCCACGTCCACGAGCATATGGACCGGACGCATATCAAAGGCCCGCAAGCCTGCCCGCGCGGCCTGCGACATGGCTTTGCCGTCGCCGCGCTCGGGGCGGGCGCGCCGCTTAATCTCGTGCAGTCATGGCTCGGCCACGCCAATATCGAAACCACGAGCATCTATGCGGTAGCGGTCGGCCCCGAGGAGCGCGAGATCGTCGAGCGTATCTGGAGCCGCATCCGCGCCGGCGACCTCGCGCAGCGCCGCGTCCCATCCGCCAACCACCGCAGTGCCGGATCGGTAGCAGCCCGGCGCAATGCCAGCCCTGCCGCAACCGAGCATTATTTCTTCTGATCACCACAATCTTAGCCCCTCCTCGTCAGAGGAGGGGTTGGGGGTGGTGCGGCAACCACCCCGTCATGCACCTTCCGCGCGATGCATCTCCCTCAGGACGGACTCTTGGTCCGCCCCAGGCTCGTCTCCTCAAGGGCGAGGCGGGAGATGACGTCCTTGATCAGCGCCGCACAATCGGCCGGCACGCAATAGCCGCGCCGATAGAAGGAGACGATCGGGTCCGGCATATTCTTGTTGCGAAACGCCTTGCGCAGCTCGGACACGAACACCTTGATCGAGCTTTCTGCAAATCCCAGGCTCGCCCGCAGTTCATGCGGCGCGTGGAACACATCCGGATTGGCCATCAGCCACATGAGCAGGCGCACGGCGCTGGGGCTGCGCAGATTCATATGCGCCTGCAGCATCCGCAGGATTTGCGTGTCGCCCTGCCGCGCGGAACGGCGGGCATCGCCTTCTCCCGTCCGGCTGTCGATCAGGTCGGTCGCAGAGGCGTGCTCCATCTTCTCGATGGCTTCCGCCAGCGCGCGCGACCAGATCAGCCGCGCATAGGCCGATTCCATCGTCCCCAGCCGCCGCACCATCAGCGCGATTCCGGCGGCCGATCGCGGTACGGCGGCCCCTACGCTCTCGAAGTCACTATCGAATATGGTCATAACCCTGCCCCCAGCATGAAGCGCGAGGCCGCTCCATTCGTCTCCCCGGTTTCAACTCTTCGCGGGTCATGCCCCCCCGGCCGCGAAGTCGGTCCACATACGGCGATAAGCGTCTTCCAGCTCGCGCGTGTATCGATCGATGTCGCCGGCCGGCGATGCGGCGAAGCGCGTGCGCAGGCTGCGCTTTTCCTCCAGCAGCGCGGCGCGGTCCGAGGCAAGGCGGACGGCGATCTCCACGAACGCATCCTCGTCCTGCGCCACCCATTCGGGCCGGCCGATGGCGCTCATCAGCCCCGCGCCCATGCGCTGCACGAAGCTCTCGCCCGCCAGCGTGATGACGGGCGTGCCCATCCACAGCGCCTGACAGCTCGTCGTGCCGCCATTATAAGGGAAGCAGTCGAGCGCGATGTCGATGTCGGCATATTCGGCCATCATCTCATCGAGGCTCGATGGCCCCCGGAATTCCAGCCGGTCAGCAGCAACGCCCGCGTCCACGAACAGATCGCCGAAGCGGTTCACCGCCACCGAATCGAGGAAGCTCGGCCCCTTGAGCACCAGCCGCGAGCCGGGCGTGGCGACGATCGCCTTGGCCCACAGGCGAATGGTGTATGGGGTGAGCTTGGAGACATTGTTGAACGACCCGAAGGTGAGCGGGCGCTCCAAATGCGTCTTGCCATAATCGGGGAACGGAAACTCCCGCTCGGGCGCGTAGCAAAACACAAAGCCCGGCACATGCTCCAGCCGCTCGGTGTAGAGATGGGCATGGTCGCTTGGTGAGGTCACCGGATCGCTGATCAGCCAGTCCATATTGGGAATGCCGGTGGTCGAGGGATAGCCCAGGAACATCGCCTGCACCGGCGCCGCACGGCGGGCGAACAGCGGCGCGCGATTGCGGCCGGTGTGGCCAATGAGGTCGATCAGCACATCGATGCCGTCATCCTCGATCATCTGCGCGAGGCGCGTATTGCTGATGCTCGCGGCATCGCGCCAGCGATCGACATGGCCGCGCGCGCGGCGGGTCATGTCGTCGGTCAGCGGGCTGAGCGAATAGACCGTGATCTCGAAGGCCTCGCGATCGTGCCGCGCCAGCACCGGCCGCATGAACAGGCTGACCGGATGCTCGCCATGCATGTCGGCGGTGACATATCCGATGCGCAGGCGACGGCTGCGCTTCCCGGCATCGGCAGCGCCGGCCCCGGTCGAGCGATCGTTGGCAAACGAGGTCGCCGCCCTCGCACCCTCGGCCAGCGGCGCGAACAGGGCCTGATGGAAGTCGCGGGTCTCCTCCGCCGTCATCGTCTCGCTGTAGAGCGCCGCCATCGCCGCCGAGCCACGGAACGGCGATTCCGGGCCTTCTTCCTCGCCCAGCTCGGTATAGATATCGCGCGCGGTGTCGACATCGCCGCGCTTGCCGGCAATCGAGCCGCGCATCGCCCGCAGGTCAGGCGCATCGTCGCCGGCAAGGTCGTCTACCCGGGCGAAGCAGGCCTCGGCCTCCTCGGTGCGCATCCCCTCAATGAGCACCTTGCCGAGGTTGAAATGGCCCCGCCAATTGTCCGGATCCTTCTCGATCCGCGCGCGCAACACCGCGTCGCACCGGTCGTACTGATTGTGCTTCATCAGCGTGCCGGCGAACTTGATCTCGTCCTCTTCCTCCAGCGCCGTCACCTCCAGCTGAGCGAACAGCGGCTCGGCCTGCTCGGTCGCGCCCATCTGCATGAGCGCATCGGCCAGATCGATGCGGGCACTATGGAACGCCGGATCGGCGGTCAGCGCATGACGGAAGGCCTCGACCGCGCGGTGCCATTCGCCCCGCTCTGCCCGGCCCAGCCCCATGCGGTGGTGGATATCGGCATGATCGTCCGGCCCCGCGCAATCCAGCGCCTTGAGCCAGGCCAGCACCGCCTCATCCTCCCGCCCGACCTGTTCGAGCGCGCGGGCAACGCTCAGATGCGCGCCATAGCGCGAGGGCGCCGCCTCGGCCGCCCGGCGATAGAAGTCGAGCGCTTCCTCCAGCGTGCCATGGTGGCGGCAGACATTGCCCGCCTCCAGCCAGGCCGTGAAGTTGTTGGGGTCGCGGCGCAGCACATCGCTGAACAGCCGCCGCGCCTCCTCATACTCGCCCTGCCGCACCGCGCAGCGGGCGAGCTGGATGGTCGCGGGCACGACGGCCGGGCCATCCGCCCGCTCCAGCGCCAGCGCCTGCGCGAAAGCCGCCTGCGCCTTCTCCCACTTGCTCTTGTCGTAGAGCACATTGCCATAGTTGAACCAGACCGCCGCCGGTGCCTCCGGGCTTTCGATCGCCCGGCCATATTGCACCAGCGCCTCATCGTCCCGGCCAAGCTTGCGCAGCACCTGGCCGTGGTTGCCGAGCAACACCGGATCGTCCGGCTGCTCGGCAAGCAGGTCTTCATAAAGCGCGGCCGCCCTGGCCCAGTCGCCACGCGACTGGGCCTTGACCGCCTGCTCCGGATCGGGTCGCTGCCCCTGGAACATGGATCAGCGACCTCAGGCTGCCAGAACGGTCGTCGTGACCGCGTTGTCGATCAACAACTGAACCGCAGCACCGTTGTAGTTGTACAGGCTGTAGCTGACACCGCCGTCGGTATAGTCCTGGCCGCTGTCTACCCACAGGCCGGCCCCGACCAGTTGTACCGAGTCTCCGGCATCGCCGTCGATCATCAACTGCTGTTTCCCAGTCGCGCCGGTGATGGATTGGAACGCGTTGAACGCGCTTTCGTCCGTATCATGCAGGTTGAGCACATCGGTCAGGTTCAGCTTCAGGGTATTGTTGCTCGCACCGGTGATGTCGATCTTCTCGATGCCCTTGATCACACCGTCCTTCAGGGTGGTGAGGTTGAGGGTGATGATGTCCGTTCCCTCCAGCGCCAGCGTGTCGATGCCCTGACCGCCCCGGATGCTGGAACCGGACTGGCCGAGTTTCACCACATTGTCGGCATTGAGTACGATCCGGTCATTGCCACTACCGCCATAGATCGTATCGATGCCGCCCTTGCCGAAGAGCACGTCGTTGCCCTGACCGCCGATCAGCGAGTCATTGATTGAGGTGCCGGTGAGCGTATCGGCACCGCTGGTGCCCATCTGGCTGACCTTGGTGGTTGAGAAGACACCCGAGGTCGAGCCGTAGACCACGAAGGCAGCACCATTGTCGGTCAGGCCATTCACATCCGCATTGCTGCTGCCGATGATCAGGTCGGCCAGGCCGTCGCCGTTGAGGTCGCTGCCGGCCACCGCGCCAAAGGTCAACGTACCGGCCTGATTGCCTTCGATGACAAAGCCCTGTGTGTTGCCAGCCACGCTGAGCGCGGAAAGATCGACCCCGCTACCGTCGGTCTTGCCGAAGACGACATAGACCTTGCCGGCATCGGTCCCCAGGCTGGTATCCGCCTGCCAAGACCCGATTGCGAGGTCGGCCAGACCATCGCCATTCATGTCGCCGATCACCGAAACTCTATTGTGCAAATCGTTCGCGCTGGACCCATTGATGATGAACCCTTGCGTGTTCGTGGCGAGTGAGAGCGCGCTCAGATTAATGCCCGCACCGCCGGTCTTGCCGTAAACGATATAGGTCTTGCCGGCGTCGCCACCGGCGGACGCATCCGCGAGACGGGCCGTCATCACGAGATCCATCTGACCGTCGCCATTGATATCGCCACTGCCGGCGATCGACCATGCTGTATGATCATTGGCAACCGAGCCGCTGATTGCGAAGCCGAGGGTGCTGGTGCCCCCCGCGGTCAGCGCGGTTAGGGCGATGGGCGTTCCGCTGGTACCTGCCCGCCCGAACACTACATAAGCCGCGCCCGCGTCCGTCGTGCCATTCGCGTCGATGTATGGCGAACCGATCAGGAAGTCGGCCAGACCGTCCCCGTTCACGTCGCCAAGTGCGGTCGTACTCCAGCCGAGTTGGTCGTTGGCGCTGGAGCCATCGATCATGAAGCCGAGCGTGTTCGTCGCCACCGTCAGCGCCGACAGGTTGATACTGCTGTTGTTGGCGCGGCCATAGACAACGTAGACCCGACCCTGAGCGCTAGCGCCGGTCGAGATCGCCCCCACCAGCAGATCTGCATAGCCATCGCCATTGATGTCGCCAGCGGCGGACACGGAGAAGCCGGCTTGTTCATTCGCCGTACCGCCCAGCAATTGGAAGCCTGCCGATACGGCAGTGGACAGGCTCGACAATGCGACCGTCGCGCCACTGGTCTTGCCATAGACGACATAGGCGGCCCCGGCATTCGTACCGACATTGTCGACACCCGTGGCGCCGACGATGAGATCGCCCAGCCCGTCACCGTTCACGTCGCCTGCAATCACCGCATTGGCAAGATAATCGCTTGCCGACGAGGCCAGAATGGCGAAGCCTGCCGTTCCGGTTGCCACCGTGTAGATGCTGTCGATCACGCTGCCGTAGATGTTGTTGGGTCCGCCAAAGACGACATAGGATTTCGAGGCGGTCTGGTTGGCGCCCCCCACCGACACGAGGAAGTCGGCATAGTCGTCCCCGTTCACATCGCCCGCCGCACTCACCGATGCCGCGAAGGACTCGGTGCCGCTGGAACCGGCGATCATATAGCCCAGCGAATTGCTGGCCTGCATGATCGCGCTCGCCTGGATGACGGGCGTCACGGTGAAGCTGTTGGCACTGGGCGAGGAGAGATTGCCCAAAGCGTCAACCGCATAGGCCTTGTACGTGCCGCTGGCCAAGCCAAGCAGGCTGAGGTTGGTGTCGGTTCCGGCCGCCGTGATGGCGACCGAGTTCCAGTATTTGCTGTCCTTGCCGGTGATGTCCGCCAGCGTGGTGACCGTGGGAATGGCCGTGGTGTTTACCAGATAGAGCGTGCCCACTTCGGTCGAGCGGACGACGGCCAAGTCCGTGCCGCTTCCGCTGACGCTTGTGTCCGCAAAGCTCGGCGCCGGAGCAGCATTGTCCTGCACCGTCACGGTGACCTGATTGTCCACCAGCAACTGCACCGCAGCCCCGGCATAATTGTAGACGCTGTAGCTGCGGGTGCCGTCCTGCACGTCCACACCGCTGTCGAGCCAGCTACCGACGAGCTGAAGGGCATCGCCGCTGTTACCATCGACCATCATCTGCTGCTTGCCGACCTTGCCGGTGAGCGCCTCGAACTCGTTGAACGCGCTCTCCTCCGGATCGTGCAGGTTGAGCACGTCCGTCAGGTTCAGCTTGAGCGTATTGTTGCCCGAGCCGGTGAGGTCGATCTTCTCGATGCCCTTGACGAAGGCATCCTTCAGCGTGGTGAGATCGAGCGTGATGCCCGCTCCGTCCAGTGCCAGCGTATCGGTACCGAGGCCGCCCTGGATGCTCGCGCCGGATTGGCCGAGCTTGGCAACGTTGTCCGCGTTGACGATGATCCGGTCATTGCCCGCACCGCCATAAAGCACGTCCGCGCCGCCATTGCCGCGTAACACGTCGTTGCCCACGGCACCGACAAGCGAGTCGTTGCCGGACGTGCCGATCAGCGTGTCGGCTCCGCTGGTTCCCATCTGGCTGACCTTGGCCGCGTTGGAAAATACGCCCGAGGTCGAGCCATAGATGACGAAGACGCCGCCGCCCTCGGCATTCCAGTAGTCGTAATAGTTCGCGCCAATCATCAGATCGACCAAGCCGTCGCCATTGAGATCGCCCGCCGACACGGACTTGCCAAAAAACGCACTCACCTGCCCCGTGCCATTGATCGCAAAACCTTGCGTATTGCCGGCAACCGAGAGGGCGGAAAGGTCCACGGCGCTGCTGTCCGTCTTACCGAAGACGACATAGGCCTTGCCTGCATCTGTGCCGCCGTTCGAATCGGAAACGCTTGAGCCGACTAGCAGATCGGCCAGCCCGTCGCCGTTCATGTCCCCGATCACCGAGATGCTGGTAGCATTATCGTCAGTGCTGGACCCATTAATGACGAAGCCAAGCGTGTTGCCGGCTACGGACAGGGCACTGGCGCCAACGCCAGCCCCGTCCGACTTGCCGAAGACTACGTAGAACTTGCCTACATTCGATGCAGACGTATCCGCATAGGCGGCGGCAAAGGCCAGATCGGACAGGCCGTCACCATTGATGTCGCCCGAGCCGGCTATGGAGAAACCCAAATAATCACCCGCACTCGACCCGCTGATCATGAAACCACGCGTATTGGTCGCAGCTGTCAGGGCCGAGACATTCAGGCTAGCGCCGCTGATACCAGTCTGGCCGAACACGACATAGGCCGCACCAGAGTTGCTCCCAGGGGTATCGGCTACGTTAGCCGAGACGATGAAGTCGCTCAGCCCATCGCCATTGACGTCCCCGGCATCGCTGACCGAGAAGCCCAATTGATCGCTGGTGCTCGACCCTTCGACCATGAAGCCGAGCGTATTGCTGGCCGCCGTGAGCGCCGAGAGGTCGATGGTGGTGTTATTTGACCGACCGTAAACGACATATGTTCTCCCGGCCTCATTGGCAGACCCGACATCCTGATAATAGGCACCGACAAGAAAATCAGCGTAGCCATCACCGTTAATATCGCCTGCGACAGAGACGGACCAACCGGCGCGACCATCCGTATTGCTGCCTATCAGAGCGAAGCCGTTCGATTTTGTCGCGCCGACCGCACCGGGCAGCTGCGCGAGATCGACGAAGGTTCCGCCGGTCTTGCCATAAACGATATAGGCACCCCCGGCCAGGTCATTGGTATTGTCGCGGCCATAGGCGCCGACCAGAAGATCGTTCAGGCCGTCGCCATTGACGTCGCCGGCATTGGACACGGTATGGCCTGCATATTCAGCATATTGAGAGGCACTGATGTAGAAGCCCAGCGTGTTGTTGCTGGCTATGAGCGAACTGACATTATACGGGCCACTCAGATTGGTCGGGCCGCCGAAGACGACATAGGCACGGGCCCAGTTGCCCGTTGCCGTAGAGCCCACGATGAAGTCGCCATAGCCATCGCCGTTCACATCGCCGGCGTAATCGATTGAGTTACCGACGAACTCGTTGGTCGACGAACCGAAGAAGCCAAAACCTATCGAATTCGACGCTTGAAAGACGGCGCCGGCCTCAACCACGGCATTCACCGTGTAGGTATTCGCGCTAACCGCAGAGATGTTCCCGGCATTATCGACCGAATAGGCCTTATAACTTCCGCTAGCCAAGCCAAGCATTTGCATGGTCGTGTTACTGTTTGCGGTGGTTATGTTGACGGAGTTCCAATATTTCCCGTCGATGCCAGTAATGTCCTCTAGTTTCGTCACCGTCGGGATCATCGCCGTATTGACGATATAGACCGTACCGAGTTCCGAGGACTGCACCGTGGCGCTGTTGGTGTTTGCACCACTACCGGTGCTTAGAACGACAGTCGGATTGACGGTATCGAGTACGAAGGTGGTGCTGGCGCTTGTCGCCGAGATGTTGCCCACGGCGTCGGTCGCTGTCGCCGTGACGGTGACAGTGCCGTTGCCCAGCGTGGTGAGCTGGGACGCATCGAGCGTCACCGCCTGTGCCGAGCCGGTGCCGATCACCGTCCGCACCACAGGGCCAAGTGTGCCGGCGAACGTCACAGTGACCACCGAACCGGCCTCGGCCGTCACGGTAACGGCACCTGCGGCATTCAACGCCTCGGCGCTCGAAGCACCGCCCGTGAAATAAGACGGCAGGGTGATAACCGGCGCGGTCGGCGCGACGGTATCCAGCAGGAAGGTCAGTGGATCGGCGGTGGTGACATTGCCTGCGGCGTCCGTCACCTGCGCCGAGACGAGCACATTGCCATTGCCCAGTGTCACGAGATCGGCCGCCGTCAACACGATCGGCTTGGCGGTTCCATCTGCGGCAACCGTCTTGGTGACCGGGCCGCTGTTACCGATGAAAACCACCTGGATCGTGCCGCCATTTTCAGCAGCCACTGTAACCACGCCGCCCGCGGCTACCGCCTCCGCAGAGGAAGCGCCATCGGCGACTCCCGCTCCGAGCGCGATGACCGGCGCTGCCGGCGCCACCCGGTCGAGCGTGAACTGACGGGTCGGTGAGGCGGCAGAAATATTACCCGCGGGGTCCCGCGCCAACGCCGAGAAGGTGATGGCACCGTCCGCAAAGCTGGCCACGTCGGTCGCCGTGAGGACGACATCCTGTGCCGCGCCCGTGCCGACCAGCGTCTTGGTGATCTCGATCGAGCCCTGGATGAAGGTCACGGTAACGGTCGCGCCCTGTTCGGCGGTCACCGTTGCCACCGTGCCGGTCGCTAGTGCCGTGTTCTTCGATGCCGTGCCAGAGAGCAGCAGCGTGGGGCTGGTCGGGGCCACGGTGTCGATGGTGAATGTGCTGGTGGCGGCTGCCGACTGGTTGCCGACCGCGTCCGTCACGAAGCTGGCGACCGACACCGCACCGTTGCCCAGCTTCACCACATCGTTCGCGGTCAGCGACACCGTCTGGGTGAGGCCATTGCCGGTGAACGTCTTGGTGACGCTGTTGGCCCCGGCGGTGAAGACGACCGTGACCAGCGCATTGGCCTCCGCCGTCACCTTGACCACACCCGTGCTCGCTAGCGCCTCAAGGGCGGTAGCGCCACCGGCGATGCCGTCCGAGAGGGTCATGGTCGGCGTCGCCGGTGGCGTCCGGTCGAGCACGAAGCTGCTGGCCGTTTCGGCCGACTCGTTGCCCGCCGGATCCTTCGCCTGCGCGGTGACGGCAATCGTGCCATCACCCAGCGCCTGCAGATCAGCCGTGGTCAGCACGACAGCCTGAGGCGAGCCAGTCGCCGTCAGCGTCTTCACGATACTGTTCGAGCCGTTCGAGAACACCACCGAGATGCTGGAACCGATTTCGCCGGTGATGCTGATCACACCGCTTGCCGCGGTGGCCTCCGCCGCCGAAGCGATGTCGGCGACGCCCGTGCCGAGCGTGATCGTGGGTGCACCCGGCGCTGCACGGTCCAGCGTGAACTGGACCCCCGAGGCAATAGACGAAGCGTTGCCCGCCGGGTCAGTCGCCACGGCCGTGATGGCCACGGTGCCATCGCCCAGGGCGACCACTTCGGCCGCCGAGAGCGCGACGCTTTGTGCGGTCCCAGTTCCTGTGAGGGTCTTCACGACCGTGTTGCTGCCACGCGCGAAGGTGACCTTCACCACGGCGCCGGCTTCCGCCGTCACCGTCACCACGCCCGAAGGGGCCGCAGCGCCGGTGGACGACTTGGTGGCATCACCCAGCAAGGCAAGCGTCGGCGATGTCGGAGCGACCATATCCAGCGTGAAGCTGGCGGTCATCGGCGTCGAGGCGTTGCCCACCGCATCCTTGGTCACGGCGGAAACCGAAATCGTGCCGTTACCGAGCAACGTGAGATCCGATGCCGAGAGCGTCACCGGGTTCGGACCGCTGGCGGCCACGATCGACTTTTCGACGCTCGCACTGCCGTTGGTGAACGTCACCGTGACCGTCGTGCCAGCTTCCGCTGTCACGAGCACGGCGCCGGTCGCCGCTCTGGCTTCCGCCAGCGTGGCCCCGTCGCTCATGCCCGTACCGAGCACAAGGGTAGGCGAAACCGGCGCGATGCTGTCCAGCGTGAAGCTGCTGGTGCTTGCGGGCGATGTGTTCCCGGCGGCGTCCTTGGCGCTCGCACTGATGGCAATCGTGCCATCTCCCAGCGTCGCAAGATCAGCGGCGCTCAGCACCACGGCCTGCGCCGATCCCGTGCCGGTCAGCGCCTTGGTGACGCTCTTGCTGCCATTGGTGAAGGTCACCGTGATGGCGGCGCCGGCTTCCGACTGCACAGTGATGAAGCAGGTCGGATACACGAGACTCCTAACAAATCAGGAATTTCCAGTAAAATTAAATAGAATTAATTATAGTTTAAATATTGCGTACTAACCATTATTGTTGACTATTTTAAACGTTTCCTTCTTCAATCATCAATCTCCTTCCTTTCCAAGATTCCCTTACGTCCGTAGCCATTTTTTTGGACGCCCTGCTTACGCAAGAGGGCAATTAACGCCAAGCTCTTCTCGGTCGTCATCCGCCGGACAAAGCCGCGTCCGCCTGCCGAACTGGAACCGAGTCCCCTTGCCGCTGTCACGAAGATGACGATGCTAGAGAGGCGAATCCCTTAAACCGCTTTCGCCGGACGGCTCTTTCCCCAAGCTCAATGGCCCTGCGGGCGTCAGGTTCCCGTCTCCACTTGCCCTTTGCGGCCAACCCCGCTTCAACGCTCTGGAGAGACGAACAAAAAGAAATTGATCCCGCTTTCGCATCTGCTATCGGTTTCGTTGATTACTCAACGAGGGACGGATGACTGACACCGAAGTTCTGATTATCGGCGCTGGGCCCGTGGGGCTGCTGCTCGCGCTGGACCTGGCGTCGCGGGGGATCCAGGTCGTCGTGGCCGAGACGCGCCCAGCCGGCCAGCCACCCAGCGTGAAATGCAACCACGTGTCCTCGCGCACGATGGAGACGCTGCGCCGCCTCGGCCTGTCGCGGGAGGTGCGCGCGGTCGGCCTGCCGCACGATTACCCCAATGACATCGTGTTCCGCACGCGGATGACCGGCACCGAACTCGCGCGCATCCCCATCCCGTCGCGGCGCAACCGCTATCAGGACAGGAGCGGGCCGGATGGCTGGTGGCCCACCCCCGAACCGCCGCACCGGGTCAACCAGATCTATTTCCAGCCGATCTTTTTTGCCCATGCCGCGCAGCACCCGAACATCACGCTGCTCAACGAGACGCGGTTCGACAGCGTGCAAGACGAGGGTGAGAGCGTGTACGCGCAACTGACCGACCTGCCCGCCGGTACGCCCCGAGAAATCCGCTGCCGCTACATGGTCGGCTGCGACGGGGGCAGTTCAGCGGTGCGCAAGCAGATCGGCGGAAAGCTTGAGGGCGATGCCGTTGTCCAGCGCGTGCAATCCACCCTGATCGACGCGCCCGAACTTCTCGATGCGCTGGGCAGTGGCCCGGCGTGGATGAACTATAATTACAATCCCGATCGCGCCGGGACCGTGCTCGCCATTGATGGCGAGCGGCGGTGGCTCGTCCACAATTATCTGCGGCCCGATGAGGAGACGTTCGAGGAGTGGGACCGGGACCGGTGCATTCGGCACATCCTGGGCGTCGGGCCGGACTTCCCTTTCACGCAACTCTCCAATGAGGACTGGATCGGCCGGCGACTGGTCGCCAACCGCTTCCGCCAAGGCCGCGTCTTCATCGCCGGCGATGCCGCGCATTTGTGGGTGCCTTATGCCGGCTATGGCATGAACGCCGGCATCGCCGATGCCATGGACCTCTCCTGGATGCTCGCCGCCACCTTGCAGGGCTGGGCGCCCGAGAACATTCTCGACGCCTATGTCGCAGAACGCAAACCCATCACCGAACAGGTTTCCCGCTTTGCGATGGGTCATGCCAGCGGCGCCATCAAGGAGCGTAATACCTTGCCGCCGGAGATCGAGGACGGCACGCCCGAAGGCGAGGCGGCGCGGCGGGCCGTGGGCGCCGCTGCCTATGCGCTCAATGTCCAGCAATATGCCTGCGCCGGGTTGAACTACGGCTATTTCTACGATGCTTCGCCGATCATCGCTTATGATGGCGAAGCCGCGCCCGCCTACACCATGCACGATTATACGCCATCAACCGCGCCGGGGTGCCGCGTGCCGCATTTCTTCCTCGCGGACGGGCGCTCGCTCTATGACCTCTGCGGGCCGGGCTACACGCTGATCTGCATTGAAGACGAGGGTGAGGCCGCGCCGGACGTCGAGCCGCTGGTTGCAGCGGCGCGGGCTTGCGGGATGCCGCTCACGGTCCTCGCCGTGGATCGCGCGCTCGATAATGTGCCGGAGGTCTACCGCCACCGCCTGCTGCTGGCCCGGCCGGACGGCCATGTCGCTTGGCGCGGCGATGCTATCGACGATGCAGCCTCGCTCGTGGATTTGCTGCGCGGCGCACGAGTGGCAGCGTGAAGCGCGACCTTAAGGGGTCGCACTGTCGCCCGCCTGCTCTATAAGTTGATCTATCAACACAAGCCGCAAGGACATCCATGACTGACGATCCCCTCGCCCTTCGCTACGATCATGTCTTCGATATCCGCATCAATTTCGACAAGCGCTGGGCGACTGGCGCCATCCATGCGGGCGGCCCCAATCACGGCTACACGTCCGTAGGGGAAGGCAGCACCGTCGAGGGGCCGCGGCTCAATGGCAAGCTGGTCGATTATAGCGGCGCAGACTGGCCGGTGGTCCGCACCGACAAGGTGGTGGAGCTCAATGCCCATTATATGATCGAGGCGGATGACGGCGCGCTGATCTATATTCGCAACCTTGGCTATGTGCACGGTCCGCTGGATTTGCCGGATGGCACCAAGACATCGTCCTACTTCCGCTGCACGCCCTATTTCCGCGCGCCGGACGGGCCGCATGGCTGGCTCAACCGCACCGTGATCGTCGGCGTTGGGCAGCGTCGCCCGAAACTGACGCCCGACGACGCGCCGGACCATTCGCTGTTCCGCTATTACGCGATCATTTAACCGCGTCGGTCGACACCGGTTGCGAAAGCACGACCAGCTGCTCGCCGATCTTGGCGAGCAGCTGGTTGAGCGTCTCACACTCCTTGTCGGAGAGTTTCGCGGTCAGCAGTTCGTGGAAGGCTTTCCGTTCGGCCAGCGCCGCGCGGTATCGCTCCAGCCCCACGGCAGTCATCTTGAGAATGGGCGCCCGCCGGTCATGGGGGTTCTCCATGCGCAGCGTATAGCCCTTCTCTTCAAGGGTGCTGACGGCGCGGCTGACTTCAGCCCGGTCGACCCAGGCCATCTCGGCCACCTGCCGCACCGTTCCCCCCTGGTGCATCGTGGCGAGCCGCGCCATCACCCGCCATTCCGCATAGGTGATGTCCTCAATCTCGGCGAGATTGCGAATGGTCAGGCGATCCATGATCTTGGCGATCAGCGTCATCCGGAACGTCGGATAGTTGAGCTCATCAAGGTTCCAGCCGGGGAGTTGGACCTCGTCCGCCGGGCCTGCTTTACGACCGCTCACCTTCGACTGCACTTTCTCATCGCTCATCTTTCAAATCGCTGCCCCCTTGCTCGGCCCACGCCCCAGCGGTCAAGCTGCGGGCTACGCGCCCCAAGCCACGTCGCGAAACTCTTCCACTGCAACAATTGCATCCCAAAAGCAATTCATTGAGTCATCAACAGTCTTGCGTCGCCGACTGGCCGGTCTATACCGTCTGCGCGCCGTCAAGCGCCCTTCGTCCCCCCCTATTGCGCAGGCCCCATGACCAACGACGCCTCGACCACCCCATCGCAGCGACATTATGGCCCCGGCTATCGCGCCATGCTGCTGGCGCTGATCATGCTGGTCGCCGCCTTCGCCTATGTCGACCGGGTGATCGTGCAGACGCTGGGCCAGCCGATCAAGGAGGATCTTGGCCTCACCGATTTCCAGCTCGGGCTGCTGGGCGGGCTCGGCTTTGCCATTCTCTATTCGACGCTGGGCTTGCCGATCGCGCGCCTTGCGGAACGACGCGACCGGATCACGATCATTTCCGTCTCGGTGGGGCTGTTCTCGCTGATGAGCGCGCTGTGCGGGCTATCCGCGAATTTCTGGCAGCTCTTCCTGTGCCGGATCGGCGTCGGCATCGGCGAGGCAGGCGTGCAGGCACCCAGCACGTCGCTCATCGGCGATCATTTCCCGCCGCATCAGCGCGGCTTTGCGATCACCATGATGCGGCTCGGTTCTCCGCTCGGCTCGTTCATCGGCGCGCTGGCGGCGGTGTGGATCGCCAAGGACCATGGCTGGCGGACCGCGATGATCGCGGTATGCGGCCCCGGCCTCATCGTCGCCCTCCTCTTCCGCCTGCTGCTGCGCGATCCGCCCAGAGGTTTAAGCGATGGCCTGAACAACGGCGCCCGGCCGACCAGCAAAGCCGCGACGCCGCCCCCGCCGATGGGAGAGGTCATGAGCATGATGGCGCGCAAGGCGGTGTTCCGCAATCTGCTCATCGGACTCGCCCTCTCCAGCATGGCGCTCTACGCCGGCGGCGCTTTCACGGCGCCGTTCTTCATGCGCGTCCATGATCTCTCGATTACGCAGGCCGGCGTCTATGTGGCGATCATCTCGTCCACGGCGGCCACGGCCGGCATGGTGCTGGGCGGCGTCGGGATCGACTTCATCGCCCGGCGCGGACAGCATTGGTATGCGCTGCTGCCCTTTTGCGGCATCGCCACCAGCGTGCCGCTCTATCTGGTCGGTTATTCGCTGGGCAGCCCGCTGCCGGCGCTCGTCTGCCTGACCGTGGCCGGGGTCTTCCTGTTCTTCTATTCGGTGCCGACCTTGGTCGCCCTGCAGAACCTCGTCGCGCCCAACGCGCGGACGACGGCGGCCTTCATCTACTTCTTCATCGCCACGCTGGTCGGCGTTGGCCTCGGCCCGCCGATCATCGGCCTGGCGAGCGACATCTTCGCAGGTCTTGCAATGCCCGGCTTCAAGAGCGTCTGCACGGATGCCCGCCTCACCGGCGCCTGCGCCACCGCCTCGGCCTGGGGTGTGCGCCACGCCCTGCTGGCCAGCATCGCGCTCTATGCGCTGGCTGCCTTCCATTATTGGCGCGCGGCCTGCGCGCTCAAGCGGGACGCCAGCCTATCGGCCTGATCGGACGTAGCCCTAAATCCTGAACCGAGCGCAACCCTCCTTTTCTTGCGGCAAGGGATTGCATCGCCCGAACAATCGACATAGTTGCGACTTACTCGCATTATCGATTCATTCAGGGGGCTTTCTTGTCTTTTCTCCGATCCGTTCTGCTCGCGTCCGTGGCGCTGTCCGCTGCCCCCGCTATGGCCCAGATGGAAGGCGCCCCGGCGGAGGCTGGCGCGGATGGGGAAGACACGATCATCGTGACGGGCCGCGTCCAGCGCCTGTACCGCGCGGATGAGACGACAGTCGGCAAGGCCGCCGAAGACCCCATGAATATCCCGCAGGCCGTGCAGGTCATCAAGTCCGAGCTGTTTGCCGATCAGGGCGCGCGCGATGCGACCGACATCTATCGCAACATCTCCGGCGTGAGCGCCTTCAGCTATGCCGGCGTCACCTTCCGGGGCTTCCGTCAGGACCAGTCCTTCTACGATGGGCAGCGCGGCAACCCGTTCATCGGCTTTTCCGTGCCGCAATTGTTCAACATCGAGCGGGTGGAAGTGCTCAAGGGGCCATCCGGCCTGTTCTTCGGCCCGGGCTCCCCGGGCGGCATCATCAACTATGTCTCCAAGACACCATCCGACAAGCGCGGGCTGCGTATGGTCGTGACCGGCGGCAATTACGACCGCGTCGGCATCTCCGCCGAGGCGACAGGGCCGATCGACGCCGAAGGCATCGTCACCTATCGCGCGGGTGGCTTCTATGAGTCCATGGACCCTTACCGGCTCAACACTCAGAACAAGTCGCGCGTCGCCGACGCCGGCATCGCCATCAAGACCAATGAAGGCGGCAAGCTAACGCTGCAGGCGACCATCTATGACAATGAGCTGCGCGCCAATCGCCTACGCGGTGTCCTTGTCGATAATGCCGGCAATTTCCTCACCGACATTCGCTGGAATGCCAATGAGCCAACCGACTTCCTGCACCTGACGAGCGAAGCCTATCAGGCGCGCTATCAAACCGCGATCGGCGAGCGGGTCACCTTCGATGCCGGCGTGCGTTACTTCACCGCGCGCGAGGTCCAGCAATATCATGAGCCGCGTGGGCTGGACCCCAACAATTCCGATCTTGTCCGCCGCGAGTTTCGCGACCAGATCCGCCCGGTCGACGGCCTGTCCTTCATGACCAACGCCACCGCGCGCGTGGATCTGTTTGGCGTGGAGCACAAGTTCCAGGCTGGAGCGGACTGGTATGACGAGACGAATATTCTCGATTCGCGCATCCTGCGTACCGGGGTCAGCTCGCTTAGCCTCTCGAACCCGGTCTACGGTGCAGGCAAGGGGGACGCCGCCCGGGCCGCACTGCTTGATTTCGACACAAGCGACACGCGCTCGAAACGGCGCGGCGCCTATCTGCAGGACCAGATCAGCTTAACCGACGCATTCCTGCTGGTTGGCGGGATGCGCTACGACTGGTTTGAGGACAAGACGACGACGAGCACGGGTAGCGCAACCCAATCCCCAAAATCCTACAAGGGTAGCGATGTCACCTTCCGTGCCGGCCTGATCTTCAAACCCCGGCCTGACATTTCCACTTATGTGAGCTGGTCTGAAAGTTTCGAGCCGCAGAGTACTGCCAGTCAAAATCCAGATGTCGGCGGTCCTTTCGCACCGGTGACTGGCAATCAAATCGAAGGCGGCATCAAGACTCAGTTGTTGGACGGCAAGCTGCAGGCCAACATGGCAATCTATCGCATCGTGAAACGCAATATTTTGCAGCCGGATCCTAAAGATCTCAACATGTTGACACCGGTTGGCGAAGTCACCAGCAAGGGGTTCGAGATCGACCTCGCGACGGACATCACGCCTAACTGGGTGTTGCTGGTCAATTATGGCTATAACGATGCCCGGATCACTGACACGGCCCCTAACCAGACCATCACCAACGCGTTTGGCTCGCGCTTCGCTAATGCCCCACGCCACAAGGTGGGCTTCTGGACGCGGTATCAGCTGCCCGTCATCGACACCGCCTTCGCTTTCGGTGGCGAGCATGTCTCGCGCCGCATCAGCCTATCCGGGCAGACGGTGAAGCCCTACACGATCTTCGATGCCTCGATCACCAAGGGGCTGGGCTTTGCCGAGGTGTTGCTGCGGGTGGATAACATCTTCGACACGGTCTACGCCGCCTCGGGCTTCAGCGCGCAGAGCGGGCACTTTCCCGGCGAGCCGCGCACCTTCCTCGCCGAGCTGCGGTTCAAGTTCTAAGCGCGTCCATGACAGTCGCCCGGAAGCCCAAACCCCGTTCGATCTGGTGGCGCGTCCATAGCTGGGCTGGGCTGAAGCTCTCGATTTTCCTGACCTTCATTCTCGCCACCGGCACGCTGGCGGTGTTTGCGCATGAGATCGACTGGCTGGTGACCCCGGCCATGCGCGTCACCCAGCAGGATGGGCCCGTGGCAAGCTGGGGCGCGATTGCGCAGGCGGCCGCCCGCGCGGAGCCGGAGGGGCGGCTGCAGATGGTCCACGCCCCACTCGATCCCTGGTTCGCCGCGGAGGCGTGGGTGGACATGGGCAAGGGTTCGCCCCGCCGCGTCTATGTCGATCCCTGGGAAGCGCAGGTAACCGGCACCCATGGCTGGGCCAATGTCCACCGCTTCCTACGGCAGGTGCATCGCCACCTCATGCTGCCGACCAAGATCGGCATTCCCATCGTCAGCGCGCTCTCGCTGCTGCTACTGGCATCGCTCGTCACGGGTATCGTGACGTACAAGAAATGGTGGCGCGGCTTCTTCCGCGCGCCAAGACGCGGGGACTCACGACGCTTCCATGGCGACCTGCACCGCCTTGCCGGCCTGTGGTGCCTGTGGTTCGTCGCGCTCATCACGTTGACCGGGCTCTGGTATCTGGTCGAAACGCTCGGCGGTCGGGCGCCGGTGCCGGAACTGCCCGAGATCGCCGCCGCCACTGCGCCGCCGCCGACCGGCGCCGCGCTGGATCGACTGGTAGCGGTCGCCCATGCGGCCAAGCCGACACTCTCGATCAGGGAAATCCGCTTCACGCCGGACAATGGCGTCATCTTCCTCGGGCAGGATCAGGCCTGGCTGGTGCGGGACCGCGCCAATGGCGTCGCCGTCGATCCCGCGACCGGCCGCGTGACCGCCCTGCTGGATGGGCGCGACCTCGACGTGCATCAGCGCATCTCGGAAATGGCCGACCCGCTCCATTTTGGCGACTTCGGCGGCCTGCCGACCAAGCTCGTCTGGTTCCTGTTCGGCGTGCTGATGACCGGCCTCGCGGTCACCGGGACAATCATCTACGCCCGCCGGCTGCAGAAGGCCGACGGCATGGAGGGCGGCGCCCTGCGCGCGGCCTGGGCCGGCATGGGCGTCTGGGCCTATATCGCCACCGCGCTCATCCTGCTGGCGCTGGTGCTGACGCCCGGAGCAATCGGCGGCGCAAGCTGAAGACGACCTGCATTGCCTAACAATTTTATGTAGCCAATGCCCGCCCCGCGCGGCACTGTGCGCCCTATGAAGATCGTGAGAACAAGGGCGTTGCGAGTGAAGGCTGTTCGGAAAATCATCCTCTCCGGCATGATGGCTTTAGCGGGCGTCGCTGGCCTCAGCGCCTGCGCGACCAGTGGTCTGCCAAAGGCAGTGTCGAACGAGACGCCCCTCGGCTCCGGCCCTTTTCCGGTGACCCCGTCCACCGATGCGCGCCTGCCCGATCACACGATCTATGATCCCCTGCGCGGGCGTACGCCGCCAAAGCAGAAGCTCCCCATCGTCGTGTGGGGCGTTGGCGGCTGTCTGGACAAGGGCACGTGGTTCCGCTGGTTCCTCAGCGAGGTCGCCTCCCACGGCTATCTCGTGGTGTCGAACGGCAAGATCGGCGCGCTGGAGGATCAAAGCTGGCGACCCGAGCCTGCGCCCAACCAGGGCCCGCCCGATCCGGCAACGGCGCCGCCCGCCCCGACATCGGCCCGGCAGTTGATTGCCGCCATCGACTGGGCCATCGCCGAGAACAGCCGCGCCGGCAGCCCCTACCAGGGCCGCATCGACACGGCGAACATTGCGGTGATGGGCATGTCCTGCGGCGGCGTGCAGGCGATCGAGGCGGGCGCCGACAGGCGCGTAACCACCACCGTCGTGTGGAATATGGGCCTGTTCCCTGACGAGTCCGGCCTCAATGCCACCGCCGGCGGCAAGGCGCTGGTCAAGGCCGACCTGGCGAAGCTGCACGGTGCGGTCGCCTATATTAGCGGCGATGAGATGGATGTCGCCTTCCCCAACGCCAATGACGACTTCGCCCATCTGCCGAACATTCCGGCCCTGCGCGCCTATCGCAAGCAGACCCCGCATGAGGGCACCTATTGGGAGAAGAATGGCGGCGAGTTCGGCAAGGTGGCTGTCGGCTGGCTGGACTGGCGCCTCAAGGGCGATCCACAGGCGCGCGCCATGTTCGTCGGCACCGATTGCGGCCTGTGCCGCAACCCGCGCTGGGTCGTGCGGCAGAAGAACTTGCAATAGCGCAGGCGCCCGCCTGAGACGGGCAGCAGACTTTCAGATTCTGAGGAAAGTGGTGCCCGGGGACGGAGTCGAACCGCCGACACTGCGATTTTCAGTCGCATGCTCTACCAACTGAGCTACCCGGGCACGGGGATCGCCTTTGGTGCAAGACCCGGCGAAAGAGCGTGCGCTATAAGCATGGTCGCGGGGGCATGTCCAGCCCCGTTTCGCCCTTTTCCGTTCAAGAAAGTGACGGGAGCCGAAGATGCGCATTCCGCCCGCATTTGGCGGGCGTTGCGCGCCGGTCAGCCCCGCGAAGCGTCCTCATTGGCCGGCCCGGCACTGCCGCCTTCGCCATCCTCGTCATCATCGGCACGGACGGGGACGCGATAGCCCTCATCCATCCAGCCGATCAGATCGCGGTCGCGGCAGCCGCGCGAGCAGAAGGGGCGAAATTCCTGCACGCTCGGCTGGCGGCACAAGGGGCAGACATTCTTAATGGGCATGATGCGCCCCCAGCGGCAAGGCGTCGTCGATGCGCAGGTCCAGCGACCCGCCGCGCCGGCGCTCCAGCAGCTTGATCCAGTCCGGATGAGTGCGGATATCCTTGGCCACCGCAGCCGGCACCGTCAGCACGACCGGCCCGCCTCCGCCGCCAGCAGTCTCCTGCCGCTCGGCCGCGCGCAGCGCCGCCAGGCTCGCGGCGCGGACCGGATCGGCGCGCAGCAGTTCCATGAGCGAGGGCCGTTCGCGCTTGCGGATGATCTGCACGAAGCCAAAACCGTTGACCGCCGTGCGCTCGAAGGGCTGGGGCAGATATTTGTCGATCTGCGCCGCCGCGATCAGGCGCTCGTCCTTGTTATTCATCGTCGGCAGATCGATGCCGATGGAGCCGGCTATGCCCATGCGCGCAATGGCCTGCGCCGCGAGCTTGGCGCCCTTGGGGCCGAGCTGGGCGGGCGGCGCGGCGCCGTCGACATCGATGAGTGTCATCGCCGGCGTCGGGAAGATGCGCAACGCGGCATCCTCGGCGCCGACCTCACCGCTCATCGCCTCGGCCAGCAATTCGCTCCAGCCGGCCGCTTCCATCCGGTCGGCCTCATGCGCGGGGCATGGCACGATGGGCACGCCGCTCGCCTGCAGGCGCTGGAGCAGGCTCGGCCCGGGACCGGCCTGTACGCCGGGCTGCGCGATGCGCCCCTTGGCCAGCTTCTCGCGCGCCTCGTCCAGCCCCGGCTCGGCTATGGCCTCGCGCAGGATCTCGATGCGCACCGGCGCGCCCTCTGCGACCTTGGGCGGGATCGGCTCGATCAGGACCATCTCGCCGTTATCCAGCCGCGCGATGCCGCGCTTGCGGGCAATGAGCGTGCGCACCAGCCGCCCGGAATGAATGCCGCCAGCGCGGGCGCGCTTGTCTTCCCGCTCGATCTGCGCCTCGACGATCCGCCCGCCCCTCACCAGCGCGGCGCGGGCCTCGCCAATGCCCTCTTCATAGAGCCAGTGGAGCGTCGTGGGTGTATCAGTCACAAGAATAGCCTGCTGAAAGGAGGAGCGTGCGCGTTTCGTAGAGCGGCAGGCCGATCACGCCGGACGGGCTGCCGGAGAGGGCGCGAATCAGTCCCGCCGCGCGTCCCTGAATGGCGTAGCCACCCGCCTTGCCGTCCCACTCGCCGCTGGCGAGATAGGCGTCGATCTCCTGCGGATGCAAGCGCTTGAAGGTGACGGTGCTGGTCGAGAGCTTGTGGCGTGCCTTGCCCTCGGCGTCGATCAGCGTGACCGCACTCAGCACGCGGTGTCGCCGGCCGGAAAGGAGCGTCAGGCAGGCGCGGGCCGTGGCTTCATCCTCCGCCTTGGGCAGAATGCGCCGCCCGCAGGCCACCACCGTATCGCCGCTCAGCACCAGCGCGCCGGGATGACGCGCCGCCACCGCCGCGCCCTTCTGCGCGGCCATGCGCGCGGCATAGGGCGCGGGCAGTTCGGTCTTGCCCGGCGTTTCATCGATGTCGGCAGGGTCCACGCCATCGGGCGTCACGCCGATCTGGGCGAGAAGGTCCAGTCGGCGCGGCGAGGCGGATGCGAGAATGAGGCGCATGGAATCGCCTGTCCGGCTATCGCGGGGCGGAGACGCCACCGCGCTGCCGATCAGGGCTGGCCGGGGCCAGGGCCGCCGCGGCCGGGCATGTAGCGATAGGTGATCCGGCCCTTGGTCAGGTCATAGGGCGTCAGCTCGACCAGCACTTCGTCACCGACGAGCACGCGGATGCGGTTCTTGCGCATCTTGCCTGCGGTGTGACCGAGGATTTCGTGATCATTTTCCAGACGGACGCGGAACATGGCGTTGGGCAGCAGCTCAACCACCTGCCCGCGCATCTCGAGGAGTTCTTCTTTGGCCATAATCTTCCAGTTTTTCGCGAATGGCGCCCCATAGCCGCAAAAGGGCGGATTGGGAAGCGATTGAGCCGTCCGGTGAATTTCAGCGCGCTTGCCAGTTCGGGCGGGTATCCACCGCGTCCGCAATGACGGAGAAAGCCTGCGCAATCTCGGCCGGCGTCGTGCAATAAGGCGGCATGAGATAGATGGTGTTGCCGAGCGGCCGTAGCAAGAGCCCCCGCGCCAGCGCATGCGCCCGCAAGCGGGGCGCGACGTCCGACAGATAGCCGCCATCGGGCACCACCATGTCGATTGCCGCAATGGCACCGATCCGCCGGGGGTTGTGCAGGCGGCCATGGCCGGCGAGCGTTGCCAGCCCTTCATCGAGGGCCGAACCCAGCGCGACGATGCGCCCCGCCACATCCTCGTCCCGCCAGATCGCCAGATTGGCATTGGCTGCCGCACAACAGATGGGGTTGGCGGTGAAACTCGATGAGTGGAAGAACATCGCCGCGCGGTCCGTGCTGCGGTGCGACTCGAAAATTGCTGCGCTGGCCAACGTCGCCGCTAGGGGGACTGCGCCCCCGGTGAGCCCCTTCGCCAGGCAGAGGATATCCGGCGCCACGCCGGCCTGTTCGCAGGCAAAGAGCGTGCCGGTGCGGCCCCAGCCGGTCATCACTTCATCGACGATGAAGAGCACATCATGCTGCGCACAAATTTCGGCAAAGGCGCGGAGAGTTTCGGGCGGATAGAACAGCATCCCGCCGGCCCCGAGCACCAGCGGCTCGACAATGAACGCAGCGGGCTTCTCGCCCGTCCGGCACAGCCGCTCCAGCGCATCGAGGCTGGCCTGTGCCTGCCCTCGCGCGGGGAAGGGCACCGTCTCCACGTCGAACAGCAGCGGTGCATAAGCGCGATTGAACACGCCGCGCTCGCCCACCGACATCGTGCCAATGGTATCGCCATGATAGCTATGCTCGAGCACCAGCAGGCGGTGCCGCGCCTCGCCGCGATTGTGCCAATGGCCGAGCGCCATTTTGAGCGCCACCTCGACCGCGGTCGACCCACTGTCCGAGAAGAATACATGGTCGAGGCCAGCCGGCGTGAGCGACACCAGCGACCGGGCCAGCGCCTCCGCCTGCGGGTGGGTATATCCAGCGAAGATCATCTGATCGAGCGTGCCCGCCTGCGCCGCGATGGCCGCCGCGATGCGCGGTTCGCAATGGCCGTGGGTGATGACCCACCAGCTTGAGATGCCGTCGAGCAGCCGATGGCCGTCATCGCAGGTCAGCCACGCGCCGCAGGCCGAGACGATCTGCGGGATCGGCTCGCCAAGCCCATGCTGGGTAAAGGGATGCCAGACCGGGGAGGTCATGACGGCCCACCCAGGGCCATCCGCACGGCAGCCAGATCGATATGCGCGTGCATGGCCTGCCGCAGATGCGCCGCATCGAGCGGGTCCAGCATCGGCAGACGGCCGAAGCTGCGCACGCCCGTCAGCGCCGGCACGATCGCCTCATTATCAGGATGTACCTCCCCGACGAAGATCAGCCCGGCAATGGCGATGGACCGCGCTTTCAGCGCCTCGATGCTCAGCAGGCTGTGGTTGATCGTGCCGAGCCCCGTCCTCGCGACGAGCAACACCGGCGCGCCCCAGCCCGCGAACAGGTCGATCATCAGCATCGACGGATCGCGGCGGACGGGCACCATCAGGCCCCCGGCCCCCTCGACGATCAGGGGACGCGCAGGTGGGAGGGTTAGACGGGACGGGTCCAGCACAAGCCCCTCCCGCTCGGCGGCCAGATGCGGCGAGGCCGGGAGCGCGAGCCGATACGCCTCCGGGAGGCACTGGCCCGGCGCAACGCCGAGCGTCACCGCATCCGAACTGTCCGTGCCATCGGCCGTGCCGGCCTGGATCGGCTTCCAGTAGGAAGCGCCCAGAGCCGCAGCGAGACCGGCCGCAACCACCGTTTTGCCGATGCCGGTATCTGTGCCCGAGACGATGAGGGCGCCGCTCATGCCGGCACCTGTCCGAGCGCTTGCTGCAACGCTTCCCCCAGTTCTGCGATGATCTGCTCATCGACATTCAGCGTGAGCGACACGCGCAGGCGCGCGGTGCCGCGCGGCACCGTGGGCGGGCGAATACCGCGCACATCGAACCCGGCCTGCTGCAGCAAGGCCGCAACCTGCATCGTCCGCGCATCGTCCCCCAGCACGATCGGCAGGACCTGGCTGGCAGGCGCGGGAAGCCCCAGCGGCGCGCATAAATGCTGCGCAGCATGGTCGATCAGATCGCTCAGGCGCGCGCGCAGATCGTCGCCCTCCAGACCGCGCGCCAGCGCGGCCTGCACCGCAACCGCCATCAGCGGCGATGGCGCCGTCGAGAAGACGAAGCTGCGCCCGCGATTGACCAGCAGATCGATGATCGGCCGGGCGGCCGTCACCAGCGCCCCCTCCGCGCCCAGCCCCTTGCCGCAGGTGTGGAGCGCAATGACATTTTCCGCCGGCTCAAGATGCGCGCCCAGGCCCCGCCCGCCCGGCCCGTGAACGGCGGTGGCGTGCGCCTCGTCCAGCACCAGCATCGCATCATGCCGCGCAGCGACGGCAGCAAGGTCATCGACCGGCGCCCTGTCACCGTCCATGGAATAGAGCGTTTCGGCGACGATCCACACCCGCCCAGTGCCCCCCTCGCGCCGCCAGCCGGCAATGGAGTCGGCAAAGGCGTCGGCATCGTTATGCTGCGCGAGCACGGAGCGGGCCTTGCCGAGCTTCATCCCGTCATGGGCACTGGCATGAATGAGCGAATCCGCGACGACAAGATCGCCTGGCCCCGGCAGGCCGGCAAGAATGGCGATGTTCGCGGCAAAGCCATTGGCCAGAAACAAAGCCGCCTCGCTGCCGAATATCTGCGCGGCCTGCGCCTCCAGCGCCTCATGCTCCGGCGCATTGCCGCGCAGCAGCCGCGACCCGCCCGACCCGACCGGCACACCCCGCGCCAGCGCATCGGCCACCGCAGCCGCAATCGCCGGGTCGCTAGCAAGGCCGAGATAGTCGTTAGATGCAAAATCATGGCCCGCGCGCGGCATAAGGCGCCGCCGGCGCGCGCGACGCTCCAAAGCGTCAAGCTGGGACTGGAAGGAGGCAAGCGCAGAAGACATGGCGGGCGCTATAGCGTCGGCGCCTCCGGCTCGCCAGCATCGCGGAGAGGGCCCATCGGCCAAGACGTGAAAAGCCCGCCCGGACAAGATCCGGACGGGCTTTCCTCCTCTCCCGTTTCCGGGATGTGCGCCGGGATCTTTACATCGCCCCGTGCGCCAGTGCGGCGAGCAGAAGCAGCGCCACGATATTGGTGATTTTGATCATCGGGTTGACCGCCGGGCCGGCCGTATCCTTGTAGGGATCGCCGACCGTGTCGCCCGTCACGGCAGCCTTGTGGGCCTCGGAGCCCTTGCCGCCATGATGGCCATCCTCGATATATTTCTTGGCATTGTCCCAGGCGCCGCCGCCACTCGTCATCGAGATCGCGACAAACAGCCCAGAAACGATCACGCCAAGCAACAGCGCGCCCAGCGCCGCGAAGCCCTGCGCCTGCCCGGCCACGGCGGTGATGATGAAGTAGACCGCAATGGGCGTCAGCACCGGCAGCAGCGAGGGAATGATCATTTCCTTGATCGCCGCCTTGGTCACGATGTCCACGGTTCGGGCATAATTGGGCCGGGACGTGCCGGCCATGATGCCCGAATCGCTGCGGAACTGCTCACGCACGTCCTCGACCACCGCGCCCGCTGCCCGGCCCACGGCAGTCATGCCGAATGCGCCGAACAGATAGGGCAGCAGCGCCCCCAGCAGCAGACCCACGATGACGTAGGGATTGCTCAGGGAGAAATCGACCGCGATGCCCGGGAAGTAGATTTCCAGATCCGCCGTGTACGCCCCGAACAGCACCAGTGCCGCCAGCGCCGCCGAGCCGATGGCATAGCCCTTGGTCACCGCCTTGGTGGTGTTGCCCACGGCATCGAGCGCATCGGTGCGGTGGCGCACATCATCGGGCAGGCCCGCCATTTCCGCGATGCCGCCGGCATTGTCGGTCACCGGGCCATAAGCATCGAGCGCGACGACCATGCCGGCCAATGCGAGCAGCGAGGTAGCCGCGAAGGCCACGCCGATGATCCCGGCGATCTGGTAGGTCGCGATCACCGCGATGGTGATGACCAACGTCGGCAGCGCCGTCGATTCAAGGCTGATCGCCAGACCCTGGATCACATTGGTGCCATGGCCCGTGACGCTTGCCTTGGCGATGGACTTGACCGGTCGATAATTGGTGCCGGTGTAATATTCGGTGATCCACACCAGCAGGCCGGTGACGATCAGGCCGATCAGCATGCACCAGAACAGCGCCATGCCGGTATAGCCGCCGGTGCCATCCAGCCCCGCGCCGATCGCGACATCCATGTCGCCCAGCACGCGGTTGGTGACATAATAGATGCCGAGCACCGAGAGGCCCGCCGTCACCCAGAAGCCCTTGTAGAGCGCGCCCATGATGTTCTGCGACTTGCCCAGCCGCACGAAATAGGTGCCGATGATCGAGGTGATGATGCAGATGCCGCCGACCACCAGCGGCAGTGACATCAGCGCCATGAGTTGCGCGGAGGGCGCATCGACCAGCAGCGCGATGGAAACCATGGTGAGGCCGAGCGTCACCACATAGGTCTCGAACAGGTCGGCCGCCATGCCGGCGCAGTCGCCGACATTGTCGCCGACATTGTCCGCAATGACCGCCGGATTGCGCGGATCGTCCTCTGGGATGCCGGCCTCGACCTTGCCGACGAGATCGGCGCCAACATCGGCGGCCTTGGTGAAGATGCCGCCCCCCAGCCGCGCGAAGATGGAGATGAGCGAGGCGCCAAAAGCCAGCGCCGTCAGCGCGGCGATGATCGAGCGATCATTGGGCGCGAGGCCGCCCGGCCCGGTCAGATACCAGAACGTCCCGGCGATGGAGAGCAGGCCGAGGCCCGCCACGAGCATGCCGGTGACCGCGCCGGACCGGAAGGCCAGCGTCAGCCCGCCCTGCAGGGATTCGCTCGCGGCCTGCGCGGTGCGGACATTGGCCCGCACGGAAATGTTCATGCCGACATAACCGGCGACGCCCGAGAGCACCGCACCGATCAGGAATGAGACGGTGGAGAGCAGACCGAGCGTGAAGAAGAGAATGATGGCGACGATGACGCCGACGATAGCGATGGTGGTATATTGTCGCCCGAGATAGGCTTTGGCGCCTTCCTGAATGGCACCCGCAATTTCCTGCATCCTGGCACTACCGGCCGGCGCGCTCAGCACCTGGCGACTGGTCACCAGACCATAGATCACGGCAAGCAGGCCGCAACCAATGGCGATCAAGACCGAGGTCATATCGCGTTCTCCCCTGTGACGGTGCCCGGGCGTTGACCGCCCATGTTCGGCTTTGGAGCGGAAGGTAAAGCGCTCTCCCGTGCCGTCAAGCGGTTAAAAGGAGGGGCGGGATCGGGGCTACGCGTCCGTTCGCATCGAGCGAAGTCGAGATGCCGCAAGCGCCGCCCTGCTGTGTGTCGACTTCAGCTTACAGCTGAAGTTTATCCTGAGCGCCCGCCCTACGGGCAGTCGAAGGCCTCGACACGAACGGGGCCAGGAATAAGGCCGTAACAGCTCACGAACAGGTCGCCGGCCTTGCGATCCGCCCAACGGCCGCACTCCCCTAATCCGTTCGTCCTGAGTAGCCATTGGGCCTGTCGAAATGGCGTATCGAAGGACTGCTCGCGGCGCGATGCTTCGATACGCGCCACCGCGCTACTCAGAGCCTACTCAGCACGAACGGACGAGAGCGACCGTCACCCCCTTCTAACCGTGCTCGTAGCCCAGCCGCGCCGGCAACGGCACTGCCTTGCCATCAAGGCGCACCGTCAACCCGTCGCCGTGCTTGAACCGCCCGACCTCCAGCAGTCCGCGCGGCGGCGCCAGCGTGCCGGGCAAGGCAACGAGTAGCACATAATCATCGCCGGCCGTCGCAGCAGCCAGCCGCGCCTCGATGCCGTTCCCGCGCAGCGACACATAGGCGTCCGACAGCGGCACCTGATTGATTTCCACCGCGCAGTCGCTGGCCAGCGCCATGCGCTGCGCATCGATCAGCAACCCGTCGGAGACGTCCATCATCGCATGCGCCTGCGACGAGAGCGTCTGCCCGAGCGTGATATGCGGCGTTGGCACCCGATAGGCACGGATCAGTTCCGCCGGCTCCTTGAGCCCTTCATCGAGCAAGGCGAGACCCGCTCCTGCATCGCCGATCGGGCCGGAGACGAACAAGCGGTCGCCCGGTCGCGCGCCGGTGCGTGCCGGCACCTGTTCATGCGCGGGCACCTCGCCCATGGCGGTCAGGCTAAGCACGCGCGGCGCGCCCGCCGGCAGCTTTACGGTATCGCCGCCGATGAGGTGCATGCCGAAGCTGCGCAGCGCTCGACCCAGCCCATCGAGGAACCCCTCGTCCCAGCCGGGCTGACCGGTCAGTCCATAGTTCAGCAGGCAGGAGACCGGCACCGCGCCCTTGGAGGCGAGATCGGAGAGATTGACCGCCGCGAGCTTCCAACCAACGGTTTCGGCCGGATCGTCGGCGCGGAAATGCACGCCTTCGACCATCGTGTCGCTGGTGATGACGAGTTGCTGCCCCATGGTGGGCATCACCGCGACATCGTCCATCAGGCCGCGCGCCGCGGGGTCGCTCGCCATGGCGCGCAGACGGCGGAGAAGGTCCGCCTCCGCGCTCATCTTAGCTGCGCACGCTCTTGGCGATGCCGTCGAGCAGGCCGTTGACGAAGCCGGCCTCGCGCTTGTCGTAGAAGGCGTGAGCGACATCGACATATTCGCTGATGACGCTCGCCGTGGGCACGTCGGCGCGGGCCAGCAGCTCATAGGTGCCGGCGCGCAGGATCTGCCGCATCGGCTTGTCGAGGCGCTCCATCGACCAGCCCTTGGCCAGCCGGTCGATGATATGCTGGTCGATCTCGTCGCGGCGCGCGTCCACGCCCTTCACCACATCATCGAAGAAAGCCTGTTCGGCGGGGTGATAGGTCACGTCCTCGATGGTTGCGCCAAGGCGGTGCTGATGGAACTCATGGAGGAGCAGCGGCAACGGCGTGCTTTCCATCTCCTGCTGGTAGAGCGCCTGCACGGCCGCGAGCCGCGCCGCAGAGCGGGACTTTGATTTCGTTGGCTTCATTGCGTCCTTCATATCGGTTCGGGCGCGCGATGGATACGGGATTTCACCATCCCGTTCCGCGCGCCTCTGCATCGGGTCTGTCTATTTCAGCCGCACCGCCACACTGGCCGCGTGGGCCGGCAGCCCCTCCGCCTGCGCCAGCGCCAGCGCTGCCGGGCCGATGGCGCCGATGGCGCGGGCATCGAGCTGCAGGAAACTGGTGCGCTTCATGAAATCCAGCACGGAAAGCCCGGAGGAGAAGCGCGCGCGGCGCCCGGTCGGCAGCACATGGTTCGGCCCGGCGACATAATCGCCGATTGCCTCCGGCGTCATCCGGCCCATGAACACCGATCCGGCATGGCGCACCTTGTCGAACAGCGGCTGCGGATCGTCCACGGCCAGTTCGAGATGCTCGGGCGCCAGCCGGTCGACCAGCGGCAGCGCGGCCTCAAGGTCCGGCACTAGGATGATCGCGCCATTGTTGGTCCAGCTCACCCGCGCGCGAGCGCCGGTTTCGAGCCGATTGAGCCAGCCCTCGACCGACGCAGCCACGGCCTTTGCAAAGGCCGCATCATCGGTGAACAGGATCGACTGGCTGGTCTCGTCATGCTCGGACTGGCTGAGCAGATCGGCGGCGATCCATTCGGGATCGTTCTTGCCGTCCGCGACGACCACGATCTCGCTCGGCCCCGCCACCATGTCGATGCCGACCACGCCGTAAACCTGCCTCTTGGCTTCCGCGACCCAGGCATTGCCCGGCCCGACGATGACGTCCACCGGCTTGATCCGCTCCGTGCCATAGGCCAGCGCCGCCACGGCCTGAGCACCGCCGACGCGCCAGATTTCGCTCACGCCGGCGATGTGCGCCGCCGCCAGCACGGCGGGATTGAGCTGCCCGCCCGGCGTCGGCGACATCATCACGATGCGCTCGACCCCGGCGACCTTGGCTGGAATGGCATTCATCAGCAGCGAGCTGGGATAGGCAGCCAGCCCGCCCGGCACGTAGATGCCCGCCGCTTCCACGGCGTTCCACCGCGCGCCGAGCCGCACGCCGGCCTCGTCGGTCCAGCCGGCATCTTCGGGCTTCTGCTTCGCGTGATAGGTCGCGATCCGCTCGGCGGCGAGGTTGAGCGCATCGCGCAGCGGCGCGTCGATCTGCGCATAGGCCTGCGCGCATTGTTCGGCGCTGATCGACCAGCCCTGCGCATTAAGATCGAAGCGGTCGAACCGCGCGGTCAGGTCGGCCAGCGCTGCGTCGCCCTCGCCTCGCACGCGCCGGACGATATCGCGCACAGCCTGTGCGACATCCTCATCCGCCTCGCGCCGGGCGTTGAC
Organism: Sphingobium sp. B12D2B; assembly: GCF_025961775.1. Classification (NCBI taxonomy): domain Bacteria; kingdom Pseudomonadati; phylum Pseudomonadota; class Alphaproteobacteria; order Sphingomonadales; family Sphingobiaceae; genus Sphingobium; species Sphingobium sp. B12D2B. The sequence continues at coordinate 700,310 of NZ_JAOQOH010000001.1, read as the reverse complement.
CAGCGCCTCGAACTGCGCAGCGAACCCCGCATCACGGGCATCCAACTCAAGCGGCACGGCTGGCCTCCACGGCAGCGCGGAAGCGCTCGACCATTGGCACCAGCTCGGCAGCGCGCATCTTCATCGCCGCCCGGTTGACGATGAGCCGCGCGGAAATGTCCATGATCTTCGCGGTTTCAACGAGGCCATTGGCCTTGAGCGTCGCGCCGGACGAGACGAGATCGACGATCCGCCGCGCCAGCCCGAGCGAGGGCGCCAGTTCCATCGCGCCATTCAGCTTCACGCACTCGGCCTGCACCCCCAGCGCCTCATAATGAGCGCGGGTGAGATGCGGATATTTGGTGGCGACGCGGACATGGCTGGCAGCCCCCAGCACCTCGGGCACGGCATCGGCCGGCTCGGCGATGGACAGGCGGCAATGGCCGATATCGAGATCGACCGGCGCATAAAGCTCGGAATAGCCGAACTCGGCGATCACGTCCGACCCCACGATGCCGACCTGGGCTGCGCCATGCGCGACGAAGGTCGCCACATCGAATGCGCGCACGCGGATGATGGACAGGCCCTCGACATTGGTCGCGAACCGCAGCGCCCGGCTTTCCTTCTTATGGAACTCCGCCTCGGGCTCGATGCCCGCGTGCGCCAGCAGCGGCAGGGCCTCTTCGAGAATGCGTCCCTTGGGAATGGCGAATGTGATGGAGCGGCTCATAGCCGGCGCGCTTTAGGCCCTCACGCGCGAAACTGCAATTGCGGGCCGCATTCGCCCATCAAGGCAACGGATTGGCGCGCGAGGCATTGGTCAAGGAGACAAGAAGGAGACTGATGACATGGGTAAAGGCATCTTGCTGTGGCTGATCGGGATCCCGATTCCCATCATCATCCTGCTCTATTTGCTCTTCTGACCCGAAGACCGCGAAGGCGGACCGATGCCGGACAGGAAGCTCCGTCCGGCGTCGATCCGCCTTTTTCCTTGCGAAAGCATGCTGGCGCGCCAACGCGCGCCCCGCCTGTCCTCAATCCTCGAACGGATCGCGCACCAGGATCGTGTCCTCACGCTGTGGAGAGGTTGAGACGCTGGCGACCGGGCATTCGATCAGCTCTTCGATGCGGCGGATATATTTGATGGCCTGCGCCGGCAGGTCCGCCCAGGAGCGGGCGCCGACGGTGGTGCCTTCCCAGCCATCCATCTCTTCATACACTGGCTCAACGGCGGCCTGATCGGCCGCGTGCGCGGGCAGATAATCGATGATTTCGCCATTCAGCCGGTAGCCGGTGCAGATCTTGATCGTCTCGAACCCGTCGAGCACGTCGATCTTGGTGAGCGCGATGCCCGTGACGCCCGAAAGCGCGCAGGTCTGGCGGACCAGCACCGCGTCGAACCAGCCGCAGCGGCGCTTGCGGGCCGTGACGGTGCCAAATTCATGGCCGCGCTGGCCGAGGCGCTCGCCGGTCTCGTCCACCAGCTCGGTGGGGAACGGCCCGGAGCCGACGCGGGTGGTGTAGGCCTTCACGATGCCGAGCACGAAGCCAGCCGCACTCGGCCCCATGCCGGAGCCCGAGGCGACCGTACCGCTCACCGTGTTGGAGCTGGTGACGAACGGGTAGGTGCCGTGGTCCACGTCGAGCAGAACGCCTTGCGCGCCCTCGAACAGGATGCGCTTGCCGCCCTTGCGCACATCGCGCAGGCGCTTCCACACCGGCTCGGCGAACTGCAGCACGAAGGGCGCGATCTCGCGCAGATCGGCGATCAGCTTGGCCCGGTCGATGGGCGGCTCGCCAAAGCCGGCGCGCAACGCGTCATGGTGGGCGCACAGCCGATCGAGCTGCGGCTCCAGCGAATCAAGATGAGCGAGATCGCAGACCCGGATCGCACGGCGACCGACCTTGTCCTCATAAGCCGGACCAATGCCACGGCCCGTGGTGCCGATCTTGCCCTTGCCGGCGGCCGTCTCGCGCAGGCCGTCAAGATCGCGGTGGATCGGCAGGATGAGCGGGCAATTGTCGGCGACGGCGAAATTGTCGCGCGTCACATGCACGCCCTGACCCTGCAGCTTCTCGATCTCGGCCTTGAGCGCCCAGGGATCGAGCACCACGCCATTGCCGATGATGGAGAGCGTACCCGTGACGATGCCCGAAGGCACGAGGCTGATCTTGTAGACCTGCTCGCCGACGACGAGCGTGTGCCCGGCATTGTGACCGCCCTGGAAGCGCACGACGCAATCGGCGCGGCTGGCCAGCCAATCGACAATCTTGCCTTTGCCTTCATCGCCCCACTGGGCGCCGATCACGGTTACATTTGCCATGGATACACGTCTCCGCCTGCCGGGCGGATCGCGACCACCCTTCGACAGGACTCGGTGGTCGGACTGGATCAAAGCGGGCGCGCCATCGCACCCGGTCCGGGGCGCCCGTTAGCCGCTCGATGGACCTTCCGTCAAGGCAGGTGCGGCGAGCAGGCATGTCAGGAGATGGGACCATTCACCAGCAGCAAACTTCCGTTCATCGCATTGTAAGGCAAAGTTCCCAATCAAAAGGCCTGGCGTTTTCGAAAGTCAGGCTCATGATTCGCTCTCATTTACCTCGCGTCACGCTCATCGCCGCAATCGTGGCCACGGTCGGTGTTACCAGCCTGCCCGCCGATGCAAGCCTGCGCGATCGCATTCGCGAGCGCATGGCCGGACGGATGCAGCAGGATATCGCAGCCGACAAGACGGTGGACGGGCGCGAAATGGCCTATGGGCGCGACCCGGCGCAGACCCTCGCCTTCTGGCCCGCTGTTGGGCAGAGGTCCGCGCCGGTGCCACTCGTCATCTTCGTGCATGGCGGCGGATGGCAGCATGGCAACAAGACCAATGCCACGGGCCAGCGCAAGGTCGCGCATCTGACGGCGCAGGGCTATGCGCTCGCCTCCATCGACTACCGGCTGGTGCCGCAGGCGACGGTCGAGCAGCAGGCGGCGGATGTGGCCAGCGCCCTCGCCTATGTCATCGCCAACGCGGACAAGCTGAACATCGACCCCCGGCGGATCCTGCTGATGGGGCACAGCGCGGGCGCGCATCTCGTCGCTTTGGTGGGCACGGACCCGCGCTATCTGCGCGAGGCCGGTCTGGCACCAGATGCCGCCGCCGGCATCGTGGCGCTGGATGGCGCCGCATATGACGTGCCGGCCCAAATGAAGTCCGGGCCGCGCATCATGGGCAAGACCTACACAGAGGCCTTCGGCAACGATCCGGCCCGGCAGCGGGCTCTCTCTCCGACGCTGCACGCCGCTGCGCCCAATGCGCCGGCCTTCCTCATCTTCCATGTCGACCGCGAGGATGGCACCGCGCAGGCCCGCGCGCTGGCCGAGGCTCTGCGAAAGGCCGGAACGCCGGTGCAGGTCGACCGGTTCGAGGGCAAAGGCCTGCAGGGCCACATGGAAATCAATCGTCGGCTGGGCGACCCGGATTATCCCGCCACGCCGGTGCTCGACAAGTGGCTCAAGGCGCTCTTCGCGCGCTGAGCGCGCCATAAGCCGGCGATAAGGGTCGCAATCGCGGTTGCGCCGGCCTATCATGCCCGCCCCAGCAAGAACGCCCCGGAGATAGACCCATGCGTGTTTTCCTGATCGGCCTGGCCACGCTCTCGCTCGCTGCCTGTGGCGGCGGCGCCAGCCAAGAGAATAGCGCAGGCGCAGCCAACAATGCCGCGCTGGCCCGCAATGCGATGGACAACGCCGCCAACGCGATCGACCATGTCGCGGCCATCGAAAATCTCTCCGAAACGCAGCAGCAGGCGGTCTTCCTGCGCGCCATTCGCGATGCCGATATTTCCTGCCGCGACGTCACGAAGGTCGAGCGGCTCGAGCCGGAAGGCGGCGTGCCCACCTGGCGCGCCCAGTGCGATCAAGGGGATGCTCATCTCATCATGGTCCAGCCGGACGGCAATGCGCAGGTCATGTCGCGCCCCACGCGCTGACCGCGCCCTGCCGGCGGGGTCGTCAGTCAGGCCATTGCACTTTGCCGATGAGTCTCTAGCATCCTGAGCGGCCGGACAATCAAGCCGCAGGGGACGCGTCATCAGCCTGATATTGAGCGAGAGCAAGCGGCTGCGCATCGGCAGCATGATGACCTTCTACGTGGCGCAGGGGCTCCCGCTCGGGCTTTTCCTGACAGCGGTGGCAGCCTGGCTTGCCTCGAACCAGATGCCGCCTGCCGCCATCGCCTCGCTGGTGGCGACCGCCTATTTGCCGTGGAGCTTCAAGTTCATCGGTGCGGCGCTGATGGATCGTTATGCCTATCTGCCGATGGGGCGGCGGCGCGCCTGGCTGATCGGATCGCAGGCTGTCATCCTGATCGGCCTCACCGTTGCCGCGATTGCCGCACCGGGACCGCAGGATCTCGGCCTCATCACCGTGCTCGGCGTGCTGATCTTCTCCGGCGGTGCCATTCAGGACGTAGCGGTCGATGGCCTCGCGGTCGATATCCTTCCAGATGAGGAACAGGGAACGGCCAGCGCCTTCATGTTCGGCGGACAGGCGCTGGGCATGGCCATTGGTGGCGCGATGGGGGGCTATCTGCTCCAGCATTATGGCGCCGCGATCGCCTTTGCCGCCTTCCTGCCCTTCAATGCCGGCTTCCTGCTGCTCGCTCTGGTGCTGCGCGAGCGGCCGGGCGAGAAGCTGCTGCCATGGACAAAAGGCCGGGCCTCGGCCGAGGCGCTGAGCGCCCACGGCCTGCCCTGGCTGCGCATCCTCGCCATCACCTTCCGCTCGATGATCAAGCGCGACAGTCTGGTGCTGCTCGCCGCCAGCGTGCTCGGCCGCGCGGTGGGCGGGGCATTCACTGCCTTCTGGCCGGTCTTCGCGACCACACAGGCGAATTTCAGCACCAGCAGCTATTCGGGGATGGTCGCCACGGTCGGCCTGTTGGTGTCGATCTCCTGCATGGGCGTCGGCTCCCTCCTCGTCGGGAAGATCGGGCCGCGCCGCGCGACCGTCATCACCTATGCCGGCTATGCGGTCATGTCGCTGGTCTTCCTGCTCTCGCCCGAGGTCGCGATGATCGGCACCGTCTTCGTGTTGCTCTCCATCGGGCGCGAGGCGACGGACATTCTGACGTCGATCAGTTCCAACCCGCTGCGGATGCGTCTGTCCGACAAGCGGGTCGGCGCCACCCAGTTCACGATCTATAATTCGCTGTCCAACCTGCCGGTCGCGCTGGGCGCCAGCCTTTATGCGTGGATCTATGGCGCGAGCGGCCTTGCCTGGCTGATGGTCATCCTGATCGCGATGACGGTGCTGAGCTGCGTCATCTTCGCCATGCTGCGCATCGGTGAAGTGGCTGACACGCCCGCCTCCAATGAGGACGACCTCATCCCGGTGATTAACTAGCCGGCGAGGGACGGGCCCGCTAGATCGTCAGCCGGCCTCGCAAAATGTCCGGTAGGTATGCAGCTCATGCACGCCGGTAACGATGCCGAAGCGGTTCATATACTCTTCCGCCTCGCGCGCCGCCTCGCGGAAATCATAGGTCGCGCCGATGGGCTTGGTGTGTCGGAGCGCCGTTCCGTCGACGACGCCCGTCTTCCAGCCTTCTTTCTCCGCGAGCACCGGCCACACCGGGTCCAACCCCCAGCCATATTTCAGCGAGGGGAAGGGAAAGACGATGTCGAACACTTCGCGGCGAAAGGCGACCAAAGGGCCGACCTCCGTAAAGTTCGTCTCACGCACCAACACGCCCTTGCGCCGCCGCATGATGTCCCACCCCCAATAAGAGTAGGCGCGCTGCGCGGGGCCGCAGATCTTCAGCTCGGCATATTCGGCGAGCGCAAGGAAAGTGTCCATGAACTGGTCGGGCAGTTCGACATCGTCGTCGGTCATTACCACCCAGTCGAATTCGCTAAGGTCATGCCGCGCCAGGAGGACGTTGGTGTTGTCCAGCTTGCCGAGATTATCGACGCCCTTGCTGTCAAAGGTGATGCGGTGTCGCTCGCTCTGCATCCGAGCATAGATTTCGCCCAGCGATTGCGGCGAGCGGTTCGATTGAACGCCAACCACGAGAACCCGCAAGCTCGGCAGGGACTGGAAGTGCTGGGAAGCCCGAAAGCGGGCAATTTTGGGATCGATGGCGCGATCGTGGAAAACGTCCACCACCCGGCCTGAGAGATTCCTCGCGGTTCGACTCGCCCGACCCTTGATCCTTTTCAAAATTGCCATGAACGCACTCCCGCAAACCGTCACTCGCCCTACGACATGGGAGTTGACGTTTTATTCACGGCAAAGCGCACAGGATCGTCAGCCCGCCTCGTAAAATGTCCGGTAGGTATGCAGCACATGCACGCCGGTGACGATGCCGAAGCGGTTCATATACTCTTCCGCTTCGCGCGCCGCCTCGCGGAAATCATAGGTCGCGCCGATGGGCTTGGTGTGCCGGAGCGCCGTGCCGTCGACGACCCCGGTCTTCCAGCCTTCCTTCTCCGCAAGCACCGGCCAGACGGTGTTGACGCCCCAACCGTATTTCAGCGAGGGGAAGGGAAAGACGATGTCGAACACCTCGCGGCGGAAGGCGACCAGCGGGCCGACCTCCGCAAAGTTCGTCTCGCGCACCAACGCGCCCTTGCGACGGCGCATGATCTCGCGGCTCCAATAAGAATAGCCGCGCTGCGCGGGACCGCAGATCTTCAGCTCGGCATATTCGGCGAGCGCAAGGAAAGTGTCCATGAACTGATCGGGCAGTTCGATATCGTCATCGGTCATCACCACCCAGTCGAACGCGTTGAGATCATGCCGCGCGAGGAGGACGTTGGTGTTGTCCAGCTTGCCGAGATTATCGACGCCCTTGCTGTCAAAGGTGATGCGGTGGCGGTCGCTTTGCATCCGGCCATAGATTTCGCCGAGCGATTGCGGCGAGCGGTTCGATTGAACGCCGACCACGAGAACCCGCAGGCTCGGCATGGACTGGAAGTGCTCGGAGGCCCGAAAGCGGGCGATTTTGGGATCGATCGCCCGATCATGGAAAACATCCACCACCCGACCTGAAAGGTTCCTTGCGATTCGATTCGCCCGACCCTTGATCCTTTTCAAAATTGCCATGGACGCACTCCGCAAGCCGCCACTCACCTCTAAGCCATGGGAGTTGACGTTTTGTTTCACGGTAGGGCTCGCGGCCCTTACGCGATGGCCATCTCCGCGCCTTCCGTTTCCGCGATCCAGCCGCCGCCGAGCACCCGGTCTCCATCGTAGAGCACTGCCGCCTGACCCGGCGCCACGCCAAATTCTTCGCTCTCGAAGATCAGCCGGTCGCCATTCAGCCGGGCGGGAACGGGACGGGCCATGGACCGCACCTTCGCGCTCAAGCTTCCATGGAACGTCCCGCCGAGCCAGTTGATCTCGTCAAGGCGCGCGGCGCGCACGGCCAGTGCCGCCTTCGGCCCCACCACCACCCGGCGCTGCTCGGCATCCAGGCGCACGACATAGAGCGGCTCTGCGAGGCCGCCGATCTCCAGCCCACGCCGCTGCCCGACCGTATAATGGATCAGGCCCTTGTGCGGCCCCAGCACGCGACCATCGATATGGACGATATCCCCCGCATCATCGGCTTCGGGCCGGATTTTCCGCACCACGCCGGCATAGTCGCCATCCGGCACGAAGCAGATGTCCTGACTGTCCGGTTTGAGCGCAACCCCAAGCCCCAGTTCTGCCGCGATCTGCCGGACGACCGGCTTTTCCATGCCGCCGAGGGGAAAGCGCAGATAATCGAGCTGATCCTGCGTCGTTGCGAACAGAAAATAGCTCTGGTCTCGCGCGGGATCGACGGCGCGATGCAACTCAGCCCCGGCCGGGCCTTCAACGCGCCGGACATAATGGCCGGTCGCCAGGCAATCGGCACCCAGATCGCGGGCCAGCGCGAACAGGTCGGTGAACTTGACGCCCATATTGCAGCGGACACACGGAATCGGCGTGCGGCCGGCCAGATACTCATCGGCGAAGCGGTCCATCACGCTTTCGCGGAAGCGGCTTTCATAATCGAAGACATAATGCGCGATGCCGAGCTTATCTGCGACCGCCCGCGCATCGCGAATATCCTGCCCGGCGCAGCAGCTTCCCGTCCGCCCCACGGCGGCGCCATGATCGTAAAGCTGCAGCGTGACGCCGATCGTTTCCGCGCCCGACCGTGCGGCCAGCGCCGCAACCACGCTGGAATCCACGCCGCCGGACATGGCAACGACGATGCGCTTGCCCTGCAGAGGCGTTGGAAGCTGAAAAAGTCCGTCCATTGGCACCATATAAGCGCATTGGGGCGCAGCGACCAGCACCCGCAACCGGTGACCAGCGAGTAAAGACCGTCCGTCGCGGTCTATGCACCGGTAATCTCACCTAACAACCTGTCACCACGGCCTTTACGAGCGCTTATCTTTTGGCTGCTAGCAGGGTGGCCATGGACATAAGTGCCAACCTCGATGATCAGGCCCTGCCTGTCGCCCTGGCAAGTGGACGCAGCCCCCGGATTCCGGATCTGCGCCTGCTGCTCACGGTTCACGCCGCGCGCCAGGATACGACACCGACGGCCCGGGCCATTCGTGAAGCCGATCTTCCGGTCGTGCTTGCGGATGAGCCGTCACGGCTGAGCCTGATCTTTGCATCGAACACACCGAGCCCCGCAACGCTGCGACGCGCGGCGGGATCGTTCAATGCATCCGTGGCGGCATTCATGGCGGTGGGGACCAATGGTGAAGGCGCCGTTCACTCTGGCGGTTAGCCGGAGTGAAAAGCTTTTGGGGTCAACATCATGAGCAAGAAGACCGTGTCAGACCGATCCCCGTCGGTGAATGAGGAAAGAATGATCGAGAACCAGAAGATTCGCCCTGCTCAAGTTGTCGGCCCTCTCGGTGAGCCGCTGACGCTTGACTCGCTGCCGCCCCCGTCGACCACCCGTTGGGTGGTGCGTCGCAAGGCGGAAGTCGTGGCGGCCGTCAATGGCGGCCTGCTGACAGTGGACGAAGCCTGTGCGCGTTACGATCTGACGCTCGAGGAATTCGCCAGCTGGCAGCGCGCGGTGGACCGGTCCGGCATGCCGGGGCTGCGGGTCACGCGGATCCAGCATTACAAGTCGCTTTACGAGCGCCAACAGCGCTTCTGAGGCAGCGCGGCGCCTAGCCCCCCGCGCTCAAAGAAACAGGCCCGCCCGAGCCATCGGCGCGGGCCTTTCTTTATGCGCGATTGTGGGACGACTTTGCTTTGAGGCGGCGCCAGCGGCGCCAAAGCCACGCGGCGGTCATCATAGCCAGTCCGGGCAGCCAGATCAGCAGCAGTTCGGAGTAGACCGTCTCCAGCCCGCGTGCCGAGAAGAAGCGCGCGCCGATCGGAGAGACGCGGATCGGCTGCCAGTCGAGGAACAGCCGCTGATGGTCGAACGGCCATAACAGCATCACGCCCTGCCCTCCGTCGGTCAGCATATCGAGCAGAGGATGGGACACTGCGCAGGCGAACAGAAAGGCAAAGGCCGCTGGACGTCGCGCGCGCGGCCAGACCAGCGCGATCAGGCCGACCACGCCGAATGCAAACGCCAGCGAATGGGTAAAGCCCCGATGCCCCCATTGGCTGGCGTAGCCGACGCCGAGGGGAAAGCCGATCACATCGAGGTCCGGCAGGGCAGCGAGCGCACCACCGATGATGGCAAGGGTTGGCGCAATCCGGCACCGGCCCAGCGCACCGCCGGCGAACAGGGATATGGCGGCGTGGCTGAAAATGGTCGGCATGTCGTCTTTCTGCGCGACTTTCGGCTGTCAGCCAACCGCCATCGTCGACGCTCAGTAGCCGACCGTCAGCCCCACGGACACATAACGGTCGCCGACATTGCCCTTCACGGCAATGCGGGGCAGCAGGGGCATGGCGATGGTGCCATAGACGCGCGGCTCTTCGCCGCTGATCCGCGCGCCGATGCCGATGCGCAGGGACATAGGGATCTGATAAGCCGCTTCCACCCGGCCATAGGCTGCCGTGCCGCCATCGCGCAGATAAACCCCGGCGCCCGGCGTGAGGCTGAAGCCTGCAAAGTCCACCGCATAACCAGCGCCCAGTTCAGCACCCCAGCGCCCATTGGCACGGGCATAGTTGCCCTCCGCCCCCAGCCCTTCTGCCTGCGCGGGGACGGCAAGGCCCGCCAGCGCAAGCGCTGTGCAGGATATCAGGGCGGTGCGAATGGTCGTCATCTTGAAAACTCCGGAGACTGGGCTCGCGTTGGCTAAGCGTGCGGTTCCGCAGCAGCAACGTTGCGGGGACGAACCGAGTCCCCGGCGCGACGGACAGACTCCGCCCCCCCGCGAGCCATCGCGCACAGTTCCGCGCGAAAAGTGGCAAGGCTCCGGGCACGCTTTTGCGTTGCAACCGTAATGATAGCCGTTACGCCTCAGGGTTCCGATGGCGATTTGAAACGGGGAAAGCATGATCGAAGCAGGCCGCCTACAGCCCCACCCTCGCGGACACGTCGAGGCGGGGGTCGCGGGGAGCGCGTCGGCATGAAGGGCAATTATTGGCGGGCTGCCAAGGCCGCGAAAGCCTGCGTGATCGTCGACGCGGAGGATTATTTCCGGTTCGCGCGGCAGGCCATGATCCGCGCCCGCAAGCGCATCATGCTGGTCGGCTGGGACTTCGACGCGCGGATCGAACTCGCACACCAGGAAGAGGGGCAACCCGATGGACCGGAACCGACCACCATCGGGGATCTCATCTACTGGCTGGTCGAGACCAATCCCGAGCTCGAAGTCTATCTGCTGCGCTGGGATCTCGGGGCCATTGGGTCGCTGTTCCGGGGCAAGACCATCTTCACCGTGGCCAAATGGGCCATCCATCCGCGCATCCATGTGAAGCTGGACGCTCATCACCCCACCGGCGGGTCGCATCATCAGAAGATCGTCGTGATCGACGATTGCTTCGCCTTTTGCGGCGGGATCGACATGACCGGGGACCGGTGGGACACGCGCGCGCATCGCGATGAGGAACCCGAGCGGCATCGCCCCGGCAAAGGGCCGGCCTATATGCCCTGGCACGATGCGACGACCGCTCTGCAGGGGCCGGCAGCGGCGGCGCTGGGCGAGCATTCGCGCGACCGCTGGAAGCGGGCGACGGGGCAGACCATTGCCGGCATCCGCGGCAAGCATGACGTCTGGCCGAAAGCGCTGCCGGTGCAATTCGAGGATGTAGAGGTTCTCATCGCCCGCACGGCACCCAAAATGCCGGACCAGCGCGAGGTAACCGAGATCGAGCAGCTCTACATCGAGCAGATCGGACGCGCGAAGCGGTGGATCTATGCCGAAAGCCAGTATTTCGCCTCCCGGCGGATCGCCGAAGCCATGGCCCGGCGACTGGACGAGCCGGACGGGCCAGAGATCGTGATCGTCAATCCCGAGGCCGCGCAAGGCTGGCTCGAACCGCTGGCCATGGATACCGCGCGCGCCCGACTGGTGGCCGCGCTGCGGCGGCGGGACAAGCATGGCCGGTTCCGGCTCTACCACCCCGTCACCCGCGATCAGGAGCCGATCTACGTCCACGCCAAGGTGATGATCGTGGATGATATGATCCTGCGCGTCGGCTCATCCAACATGAATGCCCGCTCCTTGCGGCTCGATACGGAATGCGACGTGGCCGTGGACTGCTCGCGGCCGAGCAATTCTGGATGCAGCGCCGCCATCGCGGAGGTTCGCAACGATCTGCTGGCCGAGCATCTCGATGCCAGCATCTCACAGGTCGAGAAAAAGCTAGCCGCCAGCGGATCGCTGATCGAGACGATCGAGGCGCTCCGCTTCAAGGGCCGGAAAAATGCAAAGAGCCGCCGGCGCACGCTGGTGCCCTATGAGATTCCCGACCTCACAGGCGTCGAGGCTTGGCTGGCGGACAACCAGATCCTCGACCCCGAAGGGCCGGACGACATGTTCGAAGCCCTCAGCAACCGCGGCCTGCTGCGCCGCCTCTCCGGCTGGCGCCGTAGCAGGGGCTGATCCTCCCCAACGATCAAGCGGGTAGCGCGGCACAGCCCGATTGTGGGCCTCACCCGGCTTGCTTCCGCGCGCGAAGGGCCTAAACCTGTAATCGATTGCGAAGACCTTAGGGCAAGGAGAGGAACATGACAGGTTCGCGCGGAGAGGGCGCAAGTCGTCGGGCGCTTCTGCAAGGGCTTGTCGCCACCGGTGCCTTAGCCAGCGGGGCGCGACCGGCGCAGGCGAGTCCCGGAGCCATCGGCGGGCGAGGTCCCATTCTTACCGGCACAGGCATGGCGGATGTCGAGACCGCCAGCGGCCGGGTGCGCGGCTTCATGCGGGGCGGGATCACCATGTTTCGCGGTATCCCCTATGCCGACACGACCGGCGGCGCCAATCGCTTCCTTCCGCCCAAGCCAGCCAAGCCCTGGACCGGCGTGCGCAGCAGCCTCGCCTATGGGCCGATCTGCCCGCAGGACAAGGGCACAGGCCGCCAGAATGACGAAGAGGCCTTCATTTTCCAGTGGAATGACAGCTTCGACGGCGAGGATTGTCTGCGCATCAATATCTGGACGCCCGGCACGGACAATGCCCGACGACCGGTGATGGTCTGGCTCCACGGCGGCGGGTTTGTCGCCGGCTCCGGGCACGACGTCCCCGCCTTCGAGGGCTATAATCTCGCCCAGCGGGGCGACGTGGTGGTCGTCACGCTCAATCAACGTCTCAACCTGCTCGGTTTTCTCGACCTCTCCTCCGTGGACCCGGCCTATGCGCAGTCCGGCAATGTCGGCATGCTGGATATCGTCGCGGCGCTGCAATGGGTGAAGCGCAATATCGAAGCCTTTGGCGGCGATCCCGGTCGGGTCACGATCTTCGGCCAGTCCGGGGGCGGCGCCAAGGTTTCGACGTTGATGGCCATGCCCGCCGCGCGCGGCATGTTTCACCGTGCGATTGTTCAGAGCGGCTCCTTCGCCAAGGCCACGCCCCACGCTCAGGCCCGTAAGCTGGGGGAACTCATGCTGGCGGAGTTGGGCATCGGCAAAACCGATCTGCGTGCCTTGCACTCCCTACCCTATGATCGCTTGCTGGCGGCGAGCTCGGCCATCTTCCGCCGGGAGAATCCGCCACTGCCCGAAGGCGGCTCTATGGAGGCTCGGACCCGCGGCCGCTACGGCTTTACCCCGGTAGTGGATGGCGCGGTGCTGCCCGCCAATCCCGACGCACCGCAGTCCCTTGCGCTGTCGGCCGATGTGCCGCTGATCGTCGGCACGACCCTCAACGAGTTCACCACCGGGATCAACCAGCCCGACTTTTTCACGATGAGCGAGGCGGAGCTGCTGAACCGGGCTGATCGCTACACGGGAGGGCGCGGCGCGGCGGTGGTGGCCGCGTTCCGCCGGACGACGCCGGAGGCCCTGCCCTGCGACATCTGGTCACGCATCGCCACCGCACCGATCCGCCAGACCGCCATCGATCAGGCGAGCGGGAAGGCCGCGCTGCGTCGTGCCCCGGCATGGCTTTACAGCTTTGATCGGAGCACGCCCGTGCTGGACGGGCGTCCGCGCGCCTTCCACTGCGCGGAAATCCCCTATGTCTTCGCCAATGCCGAACGATGTGCCAGCATGACCGGCGGCGATGCCGAGGCCCTCAAGCTGGAGGCCGAGATGGCCGATGCGTGGATTGCTTTCGCGCGGACGGGCAACCCCAATCATGGCGGGCTGGCGCAATGGGACCCTGTGGTGGGCCATGGCGCACAGACCATGCGGTTCGACACCGTCTCGGCCATGCGAACTGGTTGGGACGAGTCCGAGCTCGCCGCGATGAAAGGCTGACACCCACGCCCGGTCGACGGTAAGGAAAAGGGGGCGACCTTGCGATCGCCCCCTTGTGCTCTCCGACCGGTAAGGGCCGGAAGACGCTGTAGATCAAGCTATAGCTTATTTCTCCGGCGTCGCCAGAGCGCGGCGCAGGGCCTCGATGCGGGCCTTGTTGAATTGCTTGGCCTGCGGCGAGTCCGGCGCCATGGCGTCAAAGCCGTGATAGGCGGAGGGCACGACGAGCAGCTCGGTCGGCACGCCGGCCTCGGTCAGGCGACGGGCATAGTCGATGTCTTCGCTCACGAAGAGATCGACACCGCCGACAGCGATGAACGCGGGCGGCAGACCCTTGAGCGAAGCAGCGCGTGCCGGCACGGCGGTGGCCGGCACCTTGTTCGTGCCCGGCTGCTGGCCGAGGAACGCCTTCCAGCCGAGCTGGTTCTGCTGCGCGTCCCAGCCGACTGTGGCGATGTGCGAAGGCACCTTCACCACGCCGCCGGTGCGATCATCCAGCATCGGGTAGATGAGCACCTGGAAAGCAACCGGGATTTCGCCGCGGTCGCGCGCGGTCAGCGCCAGCAGCGCCGCATGGCCACCACCGGCGCTCTCGCCCATCACGGCGATCCGCTTGGGATCGAGGCCGAGCTTGGCGGCATTGTCATGCATCCAGCGCAGGCCGGCATAATTGTCTTCGATGGACCCGGCATAGGTCGTTTCCGGCGCGAGGCGATATTCGACGGAGACGATGACCACGTTCAGTTCCTTGGCCATCTCCTGCAGGCGACGCACGTCGGTCGCGGCCGTGCCGAGAATATAGCCGCCGCCATGGGTGTGCAGGATGCCGCCGCGCCAGGCGCCTTCCTGCGCGTTGATCACGTACAGCTTCACCTGCGGCGCGCCGGCCGCACCGGGGATCATCTGCTCGACGACCGGAACGTCGCGGTGATGCGGCGGCGGGGGCGGCCCCATATTGCCCGACTTGCGCGACGCGCGCACCGAGTCCTCGGTCATTTGCCCCATCAGCGTCGAATAATAGAGCGCCATGCGGGCGGCGCCGTGCAGTTCCGGCGCGACGGGCGCGAGCTTGGCTGCGTCCTCAGCGCTCAGCGGGGCCGCAGCGACGGCGGCGGGATCGGGCAGGGGCTGGGCGCTGGCCATGTGGGCCGGGCCGGTCGTGGCGAGCAGCGTCGCCACCAGCCAGGCCGAGGATCGGTTCAGAAACTTCATGAATGCGTCTCCTGTCGCATGAGTCAGATCAATGATCGCTGGCGCCGGCGGCGCCGATGCCGGTCTCGGACCGGATGCGCTGGGCGGTGTAGCCGGCGCGGTCCACCTGCGCCCGCGCGCTGCGGTCGAGCGTCGAGATCAGCCAGATGGTGAAGAAGGCCAGCGGCATCGACACCAAAGTGGGCGAGGCGAGCGGGAAGATGGCGTGCGCAGCGCCAAGCTGGCCGACCCAGATCACCGGCGAGAGGATCGTCAACGCCAGCGCGGTCAGCGTGCCGATGGCCGATCCCCAGGCAACGCCGCGCGTCGTGCAATCCTTCCACAGGATGGAGAGCAAGAGGGCAGGGAAATTGCCCGAGGCAGCCACGGCGAAAGCCAGGCTCACCATGAACGCGACATTCTGCTTTTCGAACGCGATCCCCAACCCCACCGCGATCAGGGCGAGCACCAGCACGGTGATCCGCGACAGGCGCAGTTCGGTCGCCTGGTCGACATTGCCCTTGCGGATGACCGAGGCGTAGAGATCATGCGCGATCGTCGAGGCGCCGGAAAGGGTGAGCCCGGCCACCACTGCCAATATGGTGGCGAAGGCGACCGCCGAGACGAAGCCCATGAACACCTCGCCGCCCACCGCGTCCGCGAGATGGACGGCAGCCATGTTGCTGCCGCCACGTAGCCCGCCGCTCAAGGCATCGAGATAGGCCGGGTTGCTGCCGACGAACACGATCGCGCCAAAGCCGATGATGAAGGTGAGCACATAGAAATAGCCGATCCAGCCCGTCGCCCACAGCACGGAGGCGCGCGCCGTGCGGGCATCGCGCACCGTGAAGAAGCGCATGAGGATATGCGGCAGGCCAGCGGTGCCGAACATCAGCGCCATGCCGAGCGAAATCGCCGAAAGCGGGTCCTTGATGAAGCCGCCGGGTGCGAGAATGCCCCGCGCGCTCGCCGCCGCGGCATCGGCGCTGGCGCCTGCGGCCAGGGCAATCGCCTGCTTGGCGGCGACGGCCTGCTCGAACAGCGTGTCCAGCGAGAAGCCGACGCGATACAGCACGGCGAGCGACATGAAGGTGGCGCAGCCGAGCAGCATGACTGCCTTGATGATCTGCACCCAGGTCGTCGCGATCATCCCGCCGAACAGCACATAGGCCGTAATCGCGAGGCCGATGATGCCGACCGCATAAGGATAGGGAATGCCGAACAGCAGCTGGATGAGCTGCCCCGCGCCGACCATCTGCGCGATCAGGTAAAAGAGCACGACGATGAGCGAACTGAAGGCGGACGAAATCCGCACCGGCGTCTGCGCGAAGCGGAACGCGACGGCATCGACAAAAGTGTAGCGCCCGAGATTGCGCAGCCGCTCGGCGAGCAGGAACAGGATGATCGGCCAGCCGACCAGAAAGCCTGTGGAGTAGATCAGCCCATCATAGCCATCGGCATAAATCTGCGCGGAGATGCCGAGGAACGAGGCGGCGGACATATAGTCACCGGCGATGGCCAGACCGTTCTGCCGACCGCTGATGCCGCCGCCAGCCGTATAGAAATCGCTCGTCGTGCGCGTCCGCCGTGCAGCCCAGGCCGTGACGCCCAATGTGACGATGATGAACAGGCCGAAGGTGACCACGGCCGGCATGTTGGGGCCGGCATTGCCCGGCGTGGCCGCGCGGGCGATGCCGGGCATCAACGCGCCGATGGTCACCATGAGGGCGAGCGCCGCCCAGCGCGAACCGCTCACAGGCGATGCTCCGCCCGCAACGCATCCAGCTCGGCATCGAACCGGCGGTTGGCAATCCACACATATAGGCTGGTCAGCGCGATGCCCGAGAGGATCACCGCCATGCCCAAAGGCACGCCAATGGTCGTCGTCATGCCCGGCAGCGGTTGGCCAAGGATGGTCCGCCCGAACGCCACCAGCAGGATGAAGCCGAAGAAGATCGCCATCATCACGCCGCTCAGAATCCAGCCGAGGCGGCCACGGGCCTGGACGAGAGCCTGATAGTGCGGATCGCGACTGATGGCCGCAAGTTCATGATCGCCATCCAGATCCATCAGCCACTCCCCTCGCCCGCCGCATTTATGTGCGACAGGCTATTGTCCATCGATTGCAAGTCAATCCCTCATCCGGCGGCTAGGGACTTTATCCGCATGGGTCGCCCAACTCTGCCCGGCCAGGTGTGCAGGATGGCCGGGCAGAGGGTTCGGGCGACCCGAACTCGTAGGTCCGAAAGCAATTTTGCAATCGATTGCCATTCAATACACGGGAGGTTCGGCTGTGACAAGCGTGGGTTGAAATCGGCGATGGGGCCAAT
Source organism: Sphingobium sp. B12D2B (assembly GCF_025961775.1). Lineage (NCBI taxonomy): Bacteria > Pseudomonadati > Pseudomonadota > Alphaproteobacteria > Sphingomonadales > Sphingobiaceae > Sphingobium > Sphingobium sp. B12D2B. Next base: position 683,002 of record NZ_JAOQOH010000001.1, on the reverse strand, counting down.
TTTTATTGGAAGGTTGGCGATACGTTCGTCGGGCGATATGAGCCTCGGCTTCATCAACTGCTCTCTTTCAGGCTGATGAACCCATCTGCCCCAGAATTTCGACGGTGCGTTCGTCAGGGCTGTCAAACCAGCGCTCGATCGCGGCACGGAAAATCGGCCTGTCCTCAGCGCTGTTAAACAGCGTCAGTGATGACCTGAGCTTGATCGCGTCGATGGCGCCAAAGACCTGCTCAGCGCTGGAGCCATGCAGCTCCTGTAATGCGATGACGCATTCCTCATAGCGCGGGCCGAGGACCGGATGCGCCAGATAGGCTTTGGCTTCGGCGCGCGAGCGGATCGCGAAGTGCTGCGCCGTGGGGCTGGTCCCCAGGCCCGCAATCTGCGGAAAGATGAACCACATCCAGTGCGTTCGTTTTGCACCGCTGCGGATTTCCGCCAGGGCCTGCGCGTAGCGTCCCTGCTGGGCGTCGACAAATCGGTTCAGATCGAATGGATCACTGGTCATCCCGCAACATTGGCAGTGGGAGCCTGTAAAGCCAACCTGTCCCGAGCGGTGCTGAACAGGCCGGGCAGTGCCGCGCCTGTCCGCCACTCACGATAATTTGGAAGCCAATTCGCAGCTGCTGCGTTCGGCCAGCATGGGATTATCCAATCAGCAGGTGCGAAGGACGACGATGCCATGGATCGATCGGAGGAGTGGCACGTCTCTCGACGCGGCGTGCTGGTTGGCGGCTCGGCCACGGCGGCGACCATGAGCCTGAACAACGCCGATGCTCGGCAGCCCTTGCCGCAACCACGCGAGGCGATGGTCGAGGTTACCCTGAGCGTGAATGGTCAGCCGCACAGGTTCCAAACCGACACGCGCACCACATTGCTCGATGCGCTGCGCGAAGAGCTCAAACTCACCGGCACGAAAAAAGGCTGTGATCATGGTCAGTGCGGCGCCTGCACCGTGCTGGTCGACGGTGTCCGGATCAACAGCTGCCTGACGCTCGCGGTGATGCATGATGGCGACAAGGTCACCACCATCGAAGGACTGGGCACGCCAGACCAGCTCCACCCGATGCAACGCGCCTTCGTCAAGCATGATGGCTATCAGTGCGGCTATTGCACGCCGGGCCAGATCTGCTCTGCGGTCGCCATGCTGGATGAGATTGCCGCTGGCGTGCCGAGCCATGTCACCGATGATCTGTCGGCTAAGCCGCAACTCAGCAACGCGGAACTGCGCGAGCGGATGAGCGGCAATATCTGCCGCTGCGGCGCCTATTCCAACATTGCCGAGGCGATTACCGAAGTCGCGGAGGCCAAGGCATGAGGCCGTTCACCTATGAGCGCGCGACCTCGCCCGCTCAAGCCGCGACGGCCGTCTTGAGCCATCAGGGGGCGCGCTTCATTGCCGGCGGCACGAACCTGCTGGACCTCATGAAGCTGCAGATCGAAACGCCGACCCATCTGGTCGATGTGCAGGATCTGAAGCTCGATCAGATCACGCAAGAGACCGATGGCGGCCTGCGGATCGGCGCGCTCGTCACCAACACGGCGCTGGCGGCGGATCGGCGCGTGCGCAGCGATTATGCTGTCCTGAGCCGGGCCATTCTGGCCGGCGCGTCCGGGCAACTGCGCAACAAGGCGACCACCGGCGGCAATCTTCTGCAACGGACCCGCTGTCCCTATTTCTACGATACCAACCAACCCTGCAACAAACGTCAGCCCGGGACCGGCTGCGCGGCGATCGAGGGCGCCTCCCGCCAGTTGGCAGTGATTGGCGGCAGCGCTGCCTGTATCGCGACGAACCCCAGCGACATGGCCGTTGCGATGCGGCTGCTGGATGCGCGCGTGGAGACGGTCGATGCACAGGGCAATGTCCGGTCGATCGACATTGCCGACTTCCACAAATTGCCCGGCGACACACCGCATGTGGAAACCGCGCTGGCGCCTGGCGAACTGATCACGGCCGTGCTGCTGCCCAAGCCTATTGGCGGCCAGCATGTCTACCACAAGGTGCGTGACCGGGCCTCTTATGCCTTTGCGCTCGTGTCGGTGGCGGCGATCCTCCAGCCGGATGGCTCTGGCCGCGTTGCGGTGGGCGGGATCGCGCCCAAGCCCTGGCGCATGGACGCTGCGGATGCCGCGCTCCCGCAAGGGGCGGAGGCGGTGGCCCGGCACCTCCTCGCCGGCGCCGCGCCGACCAGGGACAATGCATTCAAGATCGAGCTGGTCGAGCGGACGCTCGCCGGCATCTTGCACGACGCGAAGGGTTGATGCCGTGAAGTTCGATGCCCCCGCCACCCAGAACCCGATCGACCAGCTCAAGGTCGTCGGCAAGTCCACCGATCGCATCGACGGGCCACTCAAGACGACGGGGCGCGCACCCTATGCCTATGAGCGGCATGATGTCGCCGCGAACCAGGCCTATGGCTTCGTCGTCGGCGCGGCCATCGCCAAGGGGACGATCCGGTCGTTCGACCTGGTCGACGCCAAGGCCGCGCCTGGCGTGCTCTCGATCATCACCACGTTGGACCATAAGCCCCTGCCGCTCGGCGACCAGAACACCGCCAATCTGTTCGGCGGAGCGAAGATCCAGCATTATCATCAGGCGATCGCGCTGGTGGTCGCCGAGACCTTTGAGCAGGCCCGCGCGGCCGCATCGCTGATTCAGGTCGATTATGTCCGGGAGGATGGCAAATTCGATCTCCAGCGTGAGGCGTCCCGGGCCGAGCCCGTTCCGGACGAGGACGAAACCAACAAAGCCGGCGATTTCGCAGCCAGCTACGCCAAGGCTGAGGTCAAGCTTGACCAGCGCTACAGCACGCCGGACCAGAGCCATGCGATGATGGAGCCGCATGCCACCATCGCCGCATGGGAGGGCGAGAAGCTCACCGTCTGGACGTCGAACCAGATGATCGCCTGGGGCAAGCGCGATCTTGCCAAGGCCCTGTCGCTCAAGCCTGAGCAGGTGCGGCTCGATTCCCCCTATGTCGGGGGCGGCTTCGGCGGAAAACTGTTTCTGCGCTCCGATGTCGTCCTTGCGGCGCTGGGGGCCAAAACGGTCGGGCGGCCGGTGAAAGTCGCGCTCACGCGTCCGCTCATCATCAATAACACGACCCATCGGCCCGCGACCCTGCAGCATATCCGGATCGGCGCGAACAAGGATGGGCGCATTCTTGCGATCTCGCACGAGAGCATTTCGGGAAATCTGCCGGATGGCGAGCCGGAGACCGCCGTCCAGCAAAGCAAGCTTTTCTACGCGGGGGAAAGCCGGGAAGTCGCCATGAAACTGGCGCAGCTCGATCTCCCGGAAGGCAACGCAATGCGCGCGCCTGGCGAAGCGCCGGGGCTGATGGCGCTGGAGATCGCCATGGATGAAATGGCCGAGAAGCTGGGGATGGACCCGGTGGAATTTCGTATCCTGAACGATACGCAGGTCGATCCGATGAAGCCCGAGCGTCCCTTTTCGGCGCGTCATTTCGTCGAGTGCCTCAGGACCGGCGCGGAGCGGTTCGGATGGTACAAGCGCAAGACGACCCCGGGGTCGGTGCGTGACGGTCGCTGGCTGATCGGCATGGGCGTGGCCGGCGGCTTTCGCAACAATCAGCTGACCAAATCCGCGGCACGGGTCCGGCTGTCGGGCGACGGTAAGGTCACCGTCGAGACCGATATGACCGATATCGGCACCGGCACCTACACGATCATCGCCCAAACCGCCGCCGAGATGATGGGCGTGGACCTGGGCGATGTCATCGTGAAATTGGGCGATTCTGATTTCCCCGCCGCAGCCGGCTCCGGCGGCCAATGGGGCGCTGCCAACTCGACGGCTGGCGTCTATGCCGCCTGCATCAAGATGCGCGACCAGGTGGCGGCGCGCTTGGGGCTGAACAATGCAGATGTGACGTTTACCGACGGCGAGGTCCGCTCGGGCGATCGCGCCGTCCCCTTGCGCGACGCGGCGCGCGATGGGGAGGTCGTCGCCGAGGATGGCATCGACTATGCCGACGACTTCGCCGACCGGGCGCAGCAATCCACCTTCGTTGGTCATTTCGTGGAGGTCGGGGTCGACGCCTTCACGGGCGAAACCCGCATCAGGCGAATGCTCGCTGTGTGCGATGCCGGTCGCATCCTCAATCCCAAGTCAGCGCGAAGCCAGGTGATCGGCGCCATGACCATGGGCGCAGGCGCGGCCCTGATGGAGGAACTCGTCGTCGACAAGCGGTTCGGCTTCTTCGTCAATCACGACCTCGCGGGTTACGAAGTACCGGTCCATGCCGATATCCCGCATCAGGACGTCATCTTTCTCGATACCACCGACCCCTGGTCCACGCCGATGAAGGCGAAAGGCGTTGGGGAACTTGGGATTTGCGGCGTGGGAGCCGCGGTCGCCAACGCCATCTACAATGCCACCGGCGTGCGGCTGCGGGATTATCCGATGACCTTGGACAAGCATCTCTCGCGCTTACCGAAGGCGGTTTAGGCTGGCGCCGACGAGGTTTTAGTGCGGTAGCGCAGGACTGCCTAAGATAAGGCGCGAGGAAGACATGTCGTGGAGGCCAAGCAATGGTTGCGAGGCATTCTGCTCTCATCGAGGCCGCGCTCTGCTCCAACTGAGGATTGGACGATGAGTGTCAATCGTCGGCGCCCAAGATGACTATTCGGGCTTCCTACGAGGAAACATGCGGGTGGTTCCTGAGCTTGGATCCGCTAATCACGAATGTTGGTGGTTTCTCAGGCCGGCTGACTTTGGGATTTAGCGAAACCGCTGAAATAGGCTTTCAGATTTGCGTCGGTGACAGGTTCCAGCAAGCTTGCCACCTGCTCTTCAAGGGTCGAGCCCTCGTTGACGTCGCCACCCCGCTGAAATCCCATCTCCCAACGCGCGAACGACCGTGCGGCGATCGTCTTGTTATTCAGTTGGACCACGGCATAGTGACGCTGATCCTTTGAAATGCGCGCGAACGTCGAGTTGACGGCATCTTCCGGGCCTTCGAGAACCTGGAGGAAGCGCCGATTCCCGACCACGAGCAAGCCCGTTATATCAGCGAGCCGGTTATTCCGTCGGGACGCAACCAAAATGTCCCCAAGCTCCGCATCCGAAAGCGTTCGACGGACAGTGCTGATATATAAAATGCGATGCATGGCAGGCTCCTTAGCGACCGGGCTAGGGATGCGATGTTAATCAAATACTTCCAGCGCGGTGAGCCGAGTGGAGACCCCATGATCGGCGGCGATTTAAATGGTGAAAATCCGTGCTCCGCTGGGTCGCACGCTGACGCTGATTGAAGTCCGCGGTGCCCAAATCAGGGTCATTCACCGCGCATGTTGGCTATGTGGGACTGGGCCGAGTTCGGGCATGAGGCGACCTTAGCTCCTGACCAAGAGGAATTACACTCGCCAAGCTTCTGACCAGCGCCGCAGGCCGGCCACGTGACCGCGCGAAGGGCGTCAAGGCAAGCATTGCTTGACCGATAAAACATGTAAACATATGTTTAAAGTGATCCCGCAACGCTGCGTCGTACCAGCCCAAGATGCAGAGAGCTGGCCGTGACAACCGCTCCTGGCCTGACGATCAGAGAGGATACAGATATGAAGATGCGATTGTTGGGTGGTCTTGGCCTTGTCACTGCCTCGGTGGCTGCCGGCGCCGCGCCCGCCGCTCCATCGATCGCAAGCCAGGCCGAAGCCCCCAACACCCAGGTTCGGGTGGAGCGACGGTTGGTGCACTCGCAAGCCATTGCCGGCAATCTTCTCAGAACCTCCGCCGAGCGCGAGGTCTTTGTCGTTCTTCCCCCGAGTTATGGCCGCGACATCAAGCGGCGATACCCCGTGGTTTACGCCCTGCACGGCTTCTCCATCGACGCGGCGAGCTGGATGCAGAAACTCGATGCGGCCAGGCGGATCGCTGCAGCTTTTGCTGCGGGGGTGCCGGAGGTCATTGTCGTGTTCCCCGATGGGAGCAATGAGTATGGCGGGTCCTTCTATGGCAGTTCCATCGTCACCGGCGACTTCGAGACATTCGTTGCGGACGAATTGCCTGCCTATATCGACCGGGAGTTCCGCTCGATTCCAGAGGCGGCCGCGCGTGGCTTGATGGGGCATTCCATGGGCGGCTACGGCGTCGCGCGCATTGGCATGAAGCGCCCAGGGCGGTTTGGCGTTCTCTACATGATGTCGCCCTGTTGCCTGAGCGCTCTCGGAACGCAGGGATTGACCGCAAAAGAAGTGAGGGAGATCAACGATCTTGCATCCCCTCAGGCAGCCCGGGGGCTTCCGTTCAAATATGCAGGGCCACTTGCGACAGCGGCGGCCTTCTCGCCCAATCCGGCGAAGCCGCCGCTCTTTGTCGATCTGCCGATTACGGAACAGGGCGAGTCGCGCGAGGCGATCATGGCCAAGCGCGCAGCCAATGCCCCGCTCAGTTTCATCGACCAGTACGTCTCTGCTCTCAGGACCTATCGCGCCATTGGCATCGACGTCGGCGATCAGGACACGATCGTCACCGCAGCAACCGAGCTCCATAAAAACCTAGATAACTATGCTATAAGCAATCAACTGGACATTTATCCGGGCGATCACAGCAGTAAAGTTCCGGAAAGACTGCAAAAAGAAGTCCTCCCATTCTTCGGAAAACATCTGAAAATTGTCGTAGATCGATAAACATATACATGAACTCTCTCAGCGAGATCATACATGTAGACAAGACATATCTGTAGTTGATCACTTATTTTATCGCCCGACTCATCACAGTCCTGTCTCATTTTTACAAAATAGATACATCGCACCTCCGCCAAATTCCTCTGGAGTTCGCCGATTATTAGGATTGCAGCTGCCGAAAATGCGCGCTAGATCGCTAACCGGAAAAATATCCGGAAATATGGCGAGCATCGCGAGAGGCGACGAGAGGGTCTCCATTTCGCTAGAATTCGCCCGAGGGAGACTGAGATGAAAAACCTGGAATTGGCAACCATAAGCTCGGCAGCGCTGGTTCTCGCTTTGTTAGCAGGGCCGGCAAGCGCACAGGTTGGATCGGCATCGGCGGCCCCGCAAGCGACGCCACAGGACAGCCGGGCAGGCGGCCTTGAGGACATCGTGGTTACCGCCACGCGCCAGTCGACGAATTTGCAGGATACGCCGATCGCCATCACCGCGGTCACGGCCGAGGCGATCGAGCAGAAGGGCATTACCAGCGTCGGCGAACTGACCGCTGTGGTTCCCAACACGCAATTCCGGAAGTCACAGGGTGCATTCGGGCCCGGTATCGATGCGACGATCCGGGGGATCGGCAATCGGGATACGAGCCTCGCCAGCGAGCCTGTCGTCGCCTTCTATCTCGACGACGTCTATTTCCCGACGCTGCTCGGGTCGAACTTCGATCTTCTGGATATCGAGCATATCGAGGTGCTCCGGGGTCCGCAGGGCACCCTGTTTGGGCGGAATTCGCTCGCCGGCGCCGTCAACATCATCAGCAAGCAGCCCTCCACCAGCGATGTTTATGGGCGTATTCAGATCACGGCGGGATCCTATGACCGCATGGACTTCCGCGGCTCGCTGAATCTGCCGCTGAACGAGCAGCTCGCCCTTTCCGTTTCTGCGCTTTCGAAGAAGCGGACGGGCTATCAGAAGATCCTCGATTTCACCTGCGAGATGCGCGCGCGCGGCACGCCTGCGCTATCGGGCTCCTTGCCTTATGCCTCGACCCTCAACATGCCGACCGCCGGGTTCACGCCCGAGGATTGCGTCGTCGGCCATCAGGGCGGCGAAGATGTGCAGGCCTACCGGGGGTCCTTGCTCTGGAAGCCGTCCGAGGATCTGCGGTTCACGGTGACGGGCGACTATATCCGCGATACGAGCGAGAATAACGCCGATAGCATCGTCGGGATCATCAACAACCGGGTGTCCGGGACGGTCGTGTCCGCCGCCAACACCTTGGGTCTGGCCTATGACACTCGCTTCCTGACGGGCGATCCCTATAGCACCTATGCCAGCTTCAGCGATCCCATCGCCGCAGGCACGGTCATCCCGGGCAACACATTCTATAATGGTTTGCGGATCAATGGTGTGGCCGTGCGCGGCGGCGCCAGCTTTTCGCCGTTCATCGACCTCAAGAACTGGGGCGTCTCAGCCAAGATGAGCTGGGACATCAATCCCGACATCAATTTCCTCGCGGTGGTCGCGCACCGTGAGATGGTCGAGACCCATTCCTATGACGATGATGGCTCGCCGCTCAATGTGGTGTTGCGGTCCAATACCTTCTCGGAGGAATATTGGACGGCCGAAGCGCGCCTGTCCGGCAAGTCATCGTTCATCGACTGGGTCGTGGGCGGCTTCTACTTCACGGCCGATGGCTCGCAGCACGCCGCCTTCATCTCGCCCCAGAGCTCGTTCCAGCGGCTGATCGATTCTGAGTTCAACCCGACGAGCAAGGCGGTCTTCGCCAACGCCACGATCCGGCCATTTGGTGAAGCGCTCAGCTTCGTGGGCGGCCTGCGCTATTCGGACGACAAGAAGGTCGTCGACTTTTATAACGTCCTCGACACCTCACCCAGCGCCAGCGACACGGTCTTTTACGTCGTTCCGCAGCAGACGCGGTTCGACTGGAAGGCCGGCGTCAATTACCAGCTGGCGTCCAACGCGCTCATCTATGTGTCCGCTGCGACCGGCAACTCGCTTCCCGGCTTCGATCCGCGCCCGCAACAGCCCTCGCAGATCGCGCAATATGATGGCAATGACGACATCGCCTACGAAATCGGCGCCAAGCTCGATCTCTTCGATCGTCGGGTGCGCCTGAATCTCGCGGCCTTCTATACCGACTTCAAGAACCGCCCGACTTCGATTTCAGGATCCGAGGCCCTGCTGGACGCAAATGGTCAGCCCGTGCCCGGAAATCGCACGCTCGTCCCACTCGCGGGAGGCCCTGCGGGGTCGACCACCTGCGGTGCGGTCGTGGCGGCAGGCACCGGCATTACCTGCCTCGGACGGACCTACTATCGCAATCAGGCCGCAAAAATCCGCGGCTTTGAAGCCGAGTATACCATCAATCCCGTCGATGGCCTGCTCATCAATGGCTCGGTGGGGTACACCAAGCTGACGGCGCCGGACATTCGGGAGCGCGCAGTCAACCGGCGGCAGAATTCGCCGTTCTGGACGGCAAACGCGGGCGTGCAGTACACGGCGGAGCTTCCGTCACTGGCCGGATCGATCACGCCCCGGGTGGACTGGATCTATGAATCGAGCCAGGTGGTGTCTGGCACGTCGACCACCTTTGATAACCTTATGCCGGCGCGTTCGGTCTTCAATGCCCGCCTGACCTACGACAACGACGAATATGACTTCTCGATTGCGGTGGGAGCCACGAACCTGTTTGACAAGGTTTATTATTATAACGTGTTCGACTCCCAGGCGTTGGGGGCGGCCTACACCAACGCTCAGCCGGCAGCGCCGCGCCAGTTCTACCTGACTGTGGAGAAGAGCTTCTAATAATGCGCTGAGCCGAGCATTCGGCTTACCCCAAAGCAACACAGGGCTGTCGGCTGGCGCCGGCGGCCCTGTCTGCTTCTGGCTCTGTCCGCCATGCAGGATCGGCTAAGGACGTCAGCTTGATTCTGACCGCCAGCCGTGGAAAGCAGAGCAGCATCATTCCCCGCGAAAAAGTCGGAATATTGAACATGGCCAAATCGAAAACGCAGACCGGGGAGCAGGAGGGCGTGCGCGCGGTGGATGACGACTTCATTCCCTCGCTGGAAAAAGGGCTAGCCGTCCTGGAGTTGTTCGGATCGGACAATCCTGACTGGACCTTGAGTCAGATTGCGCGGGAGCTCAAGCTCACCCCCGGGACCACCCGCCGTATTCTGCGGACTCTGGAGAAGTTGGGTTATGCCGTAGCCGACGAAGGCCGGTTCTGCCTCACCCCCCGGGTTCTCAAACTCGGCTTTTCCTACCTCTCGTCGCAGCCATTCGCCGCCATCGCGAAACCTCTTCTCACCCAGCTTGCGCGCAGGCTGAATGCGACGTGCTGCATCACGGTGCTGGACGAGCGGGATGTGGTCTATATCGCGCGGGGCACGCATAAGCCGATCGAGCCCTTTTACGTGCATGTCGGCGCGCGACTACCGGCCTATGCGACGGCGCCCGGCAAGGTCCTGCTCGCCGGATTGGCGCCGGACGTCTTGGACGAGCGCCTGATAGGCTGGGACTTCCAATCCTTCACGCCTAACACCCTTTCGAGTGCCGCAGCGCTGAAGGCCGATGTGAAAGAGGCGCGGAGCAAAGGCTATGCCTTGAACGATCAGGAGATCTTCCTCGGCCAACGCTCCATTGCCGTCCCCCTGTCGCTGGGCGGGGTTCAGGCGGCTTCGATTGTCGCAGCCGCCTCGGTCAGCAGTGCGTCCCTGGATCGGCTGGTGGCCGATCTGCTTGGCCCATTGCAGGAGGCTGCGATCGAGATCGAACAGGCGGCGTCTTCGCTGCTCTGAGGGCAGCTGCACCGGCGCAACTAATCCTTCCAGGAAGCTTTCCAGGTCGCGCAGACTTTGTTGCCGTCAGGATCACGCAGATAGGCGATATATGGCTGGCCGTAACTGCCCGGCCGCGTGCCAGGCGCGCCATCGTCTACCCCTCCATTGGCCAACCCGGCACGATGAAACGCATCGACATGTTCCGGGCTTGGCGCCCGAAAGCCGATCGTGCCGCCGTTCGCGAAGGTTGCCGGATCGCCATTGCGGGGCGCCCTGACGGCGAACCCTTGCTCGCCACAGCGATAAGAAAGCAGGGGCGCGTCCGGGGCGGCGGCATTGGCATGCCCCAGTGCCCCCATCACGGCATCGTAAAACTGCCGCGCTCTCTCCAGGTCGTTCGTTCCGACAAAGATGTGATTGAACATCATGGCTGGGACACGCAGGCCGCTGCTGTGCACCCCGCCCGATCGAGGCGAATGCCCGAAACGGAGACCCGCTGCATGACCCGCCGCTCGCCGTGATAATCATTGACGGCATAGTGCAGGACTTGGAGATTGTCCCAGAACGCTACCGTTCCCGGGCGCCACTTGAGACGGACCTGATATTCCGGTCGTTCGCACTTCTGGAACAGATATTGGAGCAAGGGCGCGCTCTCTTCCTGCGTCCAGCCCTCGAAATGGGTCGTGTAGCCGCGGTTGACGAACAGCGATTTACGGCCGGTGATCGGATGCCGGATGACCACGGGATGGGTCGCCTTCACGACCTTCGCCTTGGCGCCTGCATATTGGGGCAGCAGGGACATCGACGTGACGACCCGCTCGTTATTATGCTCTGCGCGCATCGTCTCGAGCTGGGTCTTCATGCCCTCGGAGAGATCATCATAAGCGGCAGCGAGGCTCGCAAACACCGTGTCGCCGCCGGCTGACGGCAGCACCTTCGCCGCGAGGATAGAGCCCCAGGATGGAATCTCGTTGAACGTCTGGTCGGCATGCCAGCCGCCGCCCACATTCTTGAGCTGCTGCTCTTCCTTCTCGATCATCGTGATCTGCGCGTCCGCCACCGGCGCGCGCTTTGCGCCCGGCAAGGCAAAGCGGCCTGCAAATGCGCGTTGCCGGTCGGCGCTGAGATCCTGATCGCGGAAAAAGATGACGCCATTCTCGGCGAGAGCTTTTGTGATCTGCTCGATCGTCCGGTCATCAAGATCCTTGGACATGTCCACATTGCCAATCTCGGCGCCGATGAGACCGTTGATCCGCGTGACTGAAATGTCGTCCAAATTTCCTCTCCGAACCCCGCGATGCATTGCTCTTGTCTGGGCGGATGCCTGTTCAAGACGCCGCTGGGACGCTCCTGAAACCTGCCCGCGCCGCAATAAGCCGGAAAATATTCCGGATTCACAAATTGCATGGCTTTGTCTGCAGCGCAAGCCATCCTCCGGCCTTGAGAAGCGGAAATTTCTCCGGTAGCATCTGCGGATCAATGGATGATGCAAGACCGGCGGTGGGAAACTGCCTCCGCGCCCTGCGAGCCTCCTGACATTCTTCATCTGCCTTTCCGGGGAAGACCGAATCCATGAGAAGATCACTGCGCCGATTGCTAACGTTGGCGAGCATCGGCAGCTTGTGCGTCGCCGCGAGTCCGTTCAAGGCAACTCCGGCATTCGCTGCGCCCATCGTCCTTGAGCGGCAAGGTTCGTTTTCGGTCGGAGGTGCGCTGCTGGGTGACGCCGCATCGGGACATCTGTCGTGCGATCACGGTTTCGTGGAATATCAGATCCCCCGGCGGGCGCGGAAGACAGCGCTGCTGCTGTGGCACAGTTCCAGCGTGGCCGTGTGGCAAAACCGGTGGGATGGCGGCGAAGGCTTCCAGAGCATCTTCCTGCGCCGCGGCTTCCCGATCTACCTCTGGGATGGCCCGCGTGTTGGCCGCGCGAACTGGGGCTGCGAGGACTATACCTACAAGGCAGTGCCCGGCCGAGATGAGGGGAATTTCAAGGCCTGGCGCCTGGGGGAAGCCTACCCCAACTGGTTCCCGGGCATCCAGTTCCCCAAGGACGACCCGCAAGCCTGGGATCAGGCGATGCGCGCGCGGTACGATGAGTTCGACACTGTGCCTAACGCCCAGTTGCAGAGCGCGGCAGCGGCGAAGGCTGTCGACCGGATCGGCCCAACGGTGCTTGTCACCAATTCCGGCGGCGGTTTCCGGGCCTTCATGACCGCGCTCGAGAGTGACAATGTCAAAGGCATCGTCGCTTACGAGCCGCCCGGGTTCGTGTTTCCTGAAGGGGAAGGCCCGCCGGCTGGAAAGGGACCGTTCGGCCCGGTCAAGGTGTCCGCCGAGCAATTCAAACGGCTCACGCGCATTCCGATCCAGATCGTGTTCGGCGACCACATTGCGCAGTCGACGAACTGGAGTGCGGCCTATCGCGCGGCGACGACCTTTGTAGCGATCGTCAACGCCCATGGCGGTAAGGCGGAAATCCTGTCCTTGCCGGCCGCCGGCCTCTCGGGGAACACCCACCTCCCCTTTGCGGACCTCAATAATGTGGCCGTGGCCGACCTCCTCTCGGCCTTCCTTCACCGGCACGGGCTGGACGAGCGCTGACCACCGCCGTCGCCGGAAAGCCGGACTTAGGACGGGCGCGGCGGCATGGTCAGCCCGCGCTGAACTGCCGGCCGCGCCAGTCCTTGTTCGAGCCATCGCGCGACGTGGGGCATTGATCCGAAGTCAACCAACTCTGCCGCGTCGAACAGGCCGACAATATTGCGGATCCATCCGAGCAGCGAGATGTCAACGATCGAATAATCTTTACCGAGAAACCACTCCCGATCTGCGAGCCGCGTGTTCATGACGCTGAGCAGCCGAGCCGCTTCCGCCGCATAGCGGTCTCTGGGGCGCTTGTCCTCCCAGTCCTTGCCCGCGAACTTGTGGAAAAACCCCAGCTGCCCGACCATCGGACCGACGCCCCCGACCTGGAACATCAACCACTGCAGCGCTTCCCAGCGACCGGATGCGTCGGTGGGTATGAACTGCCCCGTCTTGTCGGCAAGGTAGAGCAGAATGGCACCGGACTCGAACAGCGCGATCGGGGCTCCTCCCGGGCCGGAGGGATCGACGATCGCCGGAATCTTCCCGTTCGGGCTGATCGAGAGAAACTCCGGGCTCTTTTGCTCGTCCGTCGAAAAGGCGACGAGATGCGCCTCGTACGGCAGCCCCGTCTCTTCAAGCATGATGGAGACCTTCACGCCATTGGGCGTGGAGACGGAATAGAGCTGAATCCGATCGGGATGTTCGGCCGGCCAACGCCGGGTGATTTCCATCTCAGACAGGCTGGGCATCGCAATTCTCCGCTATGTTGGGGCCTGGGAAGCATCAACGCTCGAAAAGTAGGTTCTTGCCGCGTCCATCAGGTGATCGATGACCGCCTGCCGCGCTTCGAATGTGAAGCTTGCGGCGTGCGGCGTCAGGATCACATTCTCGAGGCGGGCCAAGCGCGGGTCGAAGTCCGGCTCCTTGTCGAACACATCGAGCGCCGCGCCGGCGATGGTGCGATCTTGCAGGGCGTCGATCAACGCCTCTTCATCGATCACGGCGCCGCGCGCGATGTTGACGACAATGCCTTGCGGGCCAAGCGCGTCCAGGACCTCGCGGGTGACCACGCGCCGCGTCCGATCCGTCACCGCGCAGGCCAGCACCAGAATGTCGCACGCGGCAGCGAGCGCGGTTACGTCGGAATGATAAGTGTAGGCGCAAGCCGCGACCGGGGCGCGCGCGTGGTAATCGACAGACATGCCCAGGCTGGCACATTTCTGGGCGAGCCTCCGCCCGATCCGACCCAGCCCGACAATGCCGACCCGCCGGGCGCTCACGCGACGGCCATTCATGAAGCGGTTCTCCGCCCAACGTCCGCTGCGCGTGAACCGGTCCGCCGCGACGATGTTGCGCTCGGCGGCGTAGATGAGCCCGAGTGCAAAATCGGCGACATCCTCCGTGAACTGGTCGGGGGTGTGCGCGAGGACGATCTGGCGTGCGGCCAGCGCCTCGACGTCGATATTGTCCAGACCCGCGCCGAGGGAGAGCACGAGTCCTAAATCCGGCAGCGCTTCCAGAAGGCCCGAGGGAATGCCAAGGACCGCCCGCGTGGCCACAGCGCGCACAGTCGATGGAATTGCCGTGACTGGCTGCGCATTCGCGCCTTCGAGCGGGACGGGGATCAACCGAAAATCGCGTTCGAGCGCGGTTCGCAGGTCTGCGGGCAGCTCGGCGATGACAGCAATTTCGGGTCGCTCGTTCATAGTCGCTCCTTCTGGCCGACTTGCATGACCTAAAGAAATAGGTCAATAGCGCTAACCCGGCCGTCGTCCGACGGTGAAAGCACGTCAGGAGGCAGAAGCATGACCAGCAACTCCGGAATGTCCGGCGACGGTCGTCCTCCGCACATCCTGCCGGCCAGCGCCTGGGATTTCCACACCCATGTTTTCGGGCCGCGTCCGCACTTTCCGCTCGCAGCAGGCGGCGCTTACGAGCCTCCGTCCGCCGACCGCGACCTGCATCTTGCGACGCTCGACCGGCTGGGGTTCGATCATGCGCTTCTCATCCAGCCCTCCCTCTATGGCGACGATCATAGCGCCCTGCTGGATGCTTTGCGCCACGGCCAGGGCCGGCTGCTGGGAGTCGGCTCTGTCAGCGCGACGATCGATCGGGATAGACTGGCAGCATTAAGAAGCGCAGGCGTCGTCGCCCTTCGCTTTGTCGGCGTTCCGGGGCCGGACGGCGGCCCCTATCCGGGGACGCAAGGCTTTGATCAGCTTGAGGATCTGCGCAGCGATATGCGCACTCTCGGGCTTCACGCCCATGTGTGGGGAAGTTTGGAGCAATGCGCTGATCTGGCGCTTGGCGACGCTGGGAGCGATATGCCGTTGGTGTTCGATCACCTCGCCGGTCTCTACCCGGATGACCGTCCGGGCACCTATCGCTTCGACCGGCTGCTGGATGCCGTCGCCACCGGCATGGCCTGGGTCAAGCTGACTTATTTTCGGCGGTCGGCACTGCCGGGCGACTATAGCGACATGCAGCCGGTCGTATCCGCACTTGTAGACGCGGCACCCCACCGGGTGATCTGGGGATCGGACTGGCCCTTTGTACGGACCGCTCAGGTGCCCGACCCGTCAGCCCTGCTCAATCAGCTCCGGTCCTGGATGGGAGAAGAGGCTTTCCGTCGCTGCCTTTCAGACAATCCTGCCGCCCTTCTCGGGATGAAAATGCCTTGACCGTGCCAATCCCGACTCCTAGAACTAAAACCTAGTTATATGGGTATTCTCTTGTCATGATTACCGAGGATCTGGTCCAGGAGATATCGGAATCCCTCTACTCAGCCGCATTGCGGAGGGTTCCGCCGGATACGGTCCAGGCGCTGGAAGCAGCACGGGAACACGAGGCGCAGGAGGGCGCCAGGGCAACGCTCGATCTCATGGTGCGGAGCGCGCGCCTGGCAGAGGCGAAAGACACGTTCGTCTGCTCGGACAGTGGTGTGCCGACCTATTTCGTCGAAATCGGCGGGGCGGCACAGTGGCAGGGCGACCTCAAGGCCGCCATTACCCGCGGCTTCGATCATCTTGTCGAGACCATTTCACCGCCCCTTCTCAAACACGTCAATAATCCCCTGACGAACGAGCGCGGCGGGCCGGGCAAGGACATGCCCGCTATTACCGTCGATCTGCTCGGCAATGCCGATTATATCGACATCACCTGCGTGCCCAAGGCGCTCGGGTCGGGACGCTGGGCATCATTGCGCACGTTGATCTCGCCTTCGCTGGAAGACATCGAAGCCTGCGTGCTGGATGCCATCATCGAAGCGGGGTCTCAGCATTGCCCCCCCGTCGTTGTTGGCGTGGGAATTGGCGGAAATTTCGACCTGACGGCCAAGCTCGCCAATCGCGCGACCTATCGTGAGATCGGCTCTCTCAACCCCAATCCAACGCTCGCGGCCATGGAAGACCGGCTGACTGAGGCGGCCAATGCAACGGGTTTCGGCCCGATGGGGGTTGGCGGCAGCACCACCGCTCTTGCCGTCCACATCGATTACGCTTTCGGTCATGGCTACACGCCGGTCGCGGTCTGCTTCAATTGCTGGATCAACCGGCGGGCGAAGGCGCGGCTCCATAGCGATGGCCGCGTGGAACGACTGCTCTGATGGCGGTCGTCTCGATCACATGCCCGCCTTCCCGGGAAGCGGTGGCCGCGCTCAATGTTGGCGATCTGGTCTTTTTGAGCGGCGACATCGTCGTCACCGGCGGCCTGCCGGCCCACAAGCGGATGATCGACTGTCTTGATCGCGGCTTGCCACTGCCGCTCGCGATAGAAGGTGTTTTCATCCATCTCCCGCACATGATCGAGGCGCGGCCCGACGGCGGTTATGATGTGCAGTACGTCAATCCCACGACCAGCCGCCGCTTCGATGCCTTTATGCCGCAGCTTATCCGGGATCTGGACCTGCGCATTGTTGGCGGCAAGGGCGGCCTGGGCGCGGACGTCGCCAAGGTCATGGCAGAAACAGGCTGCGTCTACCTGTCGCTGCTTGGCGGCGGGAGCCCGATCCTGTCCGAAGCGATCAAAGAGGTTCTCGCCGTCGAATGGCGGGATTTTCCATCGCATTTCAGGCTGAGCAAGATGAGAGTCGAAAATCTCGGCCCTCTCACCGTCGGCATCGATGCCCGGGGCCGCTCCATCTACCAGTCTCTTGAAGATCAGGCGCGCAGTCGCCTGCCCGCAATCATGCAGACGCTCAAGCAGCGTCGCGTAGCAGCCGAAAGATCGGAATAATCATGGCCAATGTTCAGCCCCTCTTTTTCGATCCGAAGGACAGCGCGTCGTTCAAACGCGGTATCTTCAACGCCATTGTGGCGCCCCGGCCCATCGGCTGGCTGAGCACGGTCGACGAGCACGGCAAGTCCAATCTGGCGCCCTTCTCCTATTTCAATATCGTCTCGAACCTGCCGCCCATCCTCATGTTCTCCTGCAACACGCCGGAAGATCGGCCGGCCAAGGACACGTTGGCGAACGTCAGGAAGACTGGCGAGTTCGTCTTCAATCTCGTCGCTGCCAGTCAGCTCGAAGCGATGAACGATACCTCCTCGCCGGTGCCTTATGGCGTCGACGAATTCGAACATTTCGGGATCGAGAAAGCGCCCTGCCGGGTCGTCGCCGCGCCCCGCGTTGCCGCCTCGCCCTGCAGCCTGGAATGCCGGGTCATCAAGGTGATCTCGTTCGGCGGCGGCGATCTGGGACCGGAGACGAATGTCACGTTCGGCGAGGTGGTGGGGATGCATATTGCGCCCGGCTATCTGCACGAAGACGGGCATTTCGACACGCTCGCGGCCCGTCCGGTGTCGCGACTGGGCGGCGCCGAATATGCGGTAACGCAGGAGAGCTTCGAACTGGCGCGCAAGTTCAAGCGCGCCAATGAAGCAACCTATTGAGGGCCGAACACATGAACAAGCCAGTGCGAACGCCCATGCTCGTGGACCTGATGCCCGCTCCTGCCGATGAGCTTGGCCGCACCGCTGCCAGAGCGCAGAATTTCTCCATCGAGCGGGTCGAGAGCGGCCCCGCTGCATCGCATCGCTTCGCTTCGGAGCGGGAGATCATCCTGCTTCTTCCGCATGCTGGCGGAACGCTGAGCGGAGATCGGGCCATGGCGCTCCCCGGCCATAGCGTGGTCATCATCCCGGCCGGCGCCTATGCCTTCGAGTTGGACCGGCCCGCGGCCTTCTATCTTCTCGCGACCCATCGTGAGCAGGCCGACATGGCGATGCCCCGCAATGCCGACGCCTACGCTTCGCATGACGCGCGGGTGCGTCCCGTGGGCAAGGCTTATGAGCGCATCGCGCATGGGGGGGATGTCCGCATTCACCGGATCGAGGATGTGACCATTCCGCCCGACAATGGCAGGCTGCGTTTCCTTCAAAGCGAAACCATGAGCATCAACTGGGTCGAATATGACGGGCTGCGGGACAATAGCGCGCTAAGCCCCCATGCCCATGCCGATCTGGAGCAGGCAAGCCTGGCCATCGAAGGCCAGTTCACCCACCATCTGCGGACCCCTTGGGGCCGCGATGCGCGGCTCTGGCAGGAGGATCAGCATCTGCCTGCCGGCCCTTCCAGCGTGGTCGTCATTCCGCCCGAGATCATCCACACCACGGAGGGCGTGGGGGATGGCAAGCATGTGCTGGTCGACGTGTTCGCGCCCCCTCGCGCCGACTTCATTGCGAAGGGCTGGGTGTTCAACGCGCACGAATATCATGCCGAGGCGGAGCCTGCGGCATGAGCCGGGAAGCGCCTCGCGGGCTGTTCATCAAGACTCCGGCGCCCCAGATTGTCGAGATCCTGGCGCTGGAGAAGCCGGACTTCGCGGTGATCGATGCGGAGCATGGCCCTTTCGACCGGGGCATGCTCGATCTCATGATGCTGGCAGGACGCGCGGCGCAGTTGCCCTTGTTGGTGCGGGTTGCCGACGCCCAGAGCAGCTCGATCTGCAGCGCTCTGGATCTTGGGGCCGCCGGGATCATGGTTCCCCATGTCGCGTCGGTGGAGATGGCACGCGCCGTGGTCGCGAGCGCCCGCTATAAGGGCGGCAAAAGAGGCTATTCGAGCGCGCCGCGCCACGCAAATTACGGCTCGGGCTCGATGCGCGACGTCATCGATGCCGCGGACGATGTCCTTGTTCTGGTGCAAATCGAACATCCGGACGCGGCACTTGAGGCGAAAGCGATTCTGGAGCTTGAGGGCGTCGACGGGATCGTAATCGGTCGGGCGGACCTCGCCGTCGCCTTGGGCGAAAGCGACGCCTCCTCCCCTGCTGTCGAAGCGATCGTGACCTCGATTTTTCAGGCCGTGGCAGACAGCGAAAAGATCAAGGGCGTCGTCGTCTCCAGCGAGGCGGAGCGCCGTTACTTCTCGGACATGGGTGCCAATTGGTATATCATGGGGAGCGATCAAAGCCTTTTACGGAAGGCAGCCCGGCAGCTAATGGCGGACTCTTTGTAACGGAGACAGGCTGTGAGCACGCATTCAACCCGGTCCAATCCGAAAGGCCCCGGTGGCCGGCCCGCAGGAGCCGCCGATCTCGGCAGCCGGGGCATCGCGCGCTATCATCAACTCGCGGCCGTCTTCCGCCGCCATATCGAGACGGGCGTGTGGGAAGTCGGCAGCCAGATACCGACCGTCGTTGAGCTGGCCCTGTCCTATGATGTGGCGCGGGAGACGGTGCGGCAGGCCCTCGGCATGTTGGCCGAGGAAGGTCTGATCCGCCGATACCGCGCCAAAGGCACGTTCGTCACCGGCGCACCGCGCGATCAGATCTGGTGCCAGTTGGAGACCAACTTCCTCGGCCTGCTCCAGGCGCGCGAAGGCGCGCAGATCGAACTGATCGGCGAAGAGCGCAAGGTCGGCATCGCTGGAACGATCGAGTTTGGCGTTGCCGACGGGGCCTATCGCAAGCTCAGCCGCCGGCATTGGCGCGATGACCAGCCCTATATGATCGCCGAGGTCTTCATTTCCGAGCGCTGGGCGAACAAGATTCCGCGCGCGGCGTTCACAAGCAAGACGGCGTTGAAGCTGGTCGCCGACATCGATGGCCTCGCCATTGCCGATGTGGAGCAGATCATGACCATCGGCGTGGCGGATCTCGACGCGTCGATCTCTCTCCAGATCCCGCTCAACGCCCCTGTCGCGCAGATCGAGCGCTATGTGGTCGATGCGGACGGCATTCTCGTTCTGTTTGCGCGGAACACCTATCGAGGGGACGTCGTTCGCCTCAACATCAAGTCCAAATAGCCTTGAAACGGTCATTTCGTGGCCATTTCCTCCCAATCTCCGCTTTACTAGGCCGTTAATCTGGATATATAGGTTTTGTGTGAGAGAGAGCGTGCGCTGATGAGGGCGCGCTGTCGAGCCGGAGGGATGCAATGAACTGGCCACAGTTGATCGGCATAGGTTGCGCAGTGACATCGTCATGCGTCGGCGCCTTCGGGCTCTTCACGCTCAAGCCATTACCGCCATCAGCCCGGCTGGGCGCCCTCGCGACGCTGGATAGCGACGGAAACGGCCAGCTTTCGCGCGCGGAATGGGCATCTGGCGGTCGAAAGGCTGCCGCTTTCGATGCCCAGGATACCAACCGCAACGGCACCCTTGAACCCGCCGAGGTCCGGTCTCGGCGCGGCGCTGCTCGGAAGGATTGATTATGGATGCTCGGCCGGGCCTTGCCGGTGGCGCTCTCAAGCCAGCCGCCACCAAATTCTCCAGTCACCAGCTCTGGGCACTGACGATCCTGGGGATTTTCAGCGGCTTTAACATGGTCGATCGCGGCTTGCTGGCGCTCAATCTGGAGCCGATCAAACTCGAGCTCGGTGCGACCGATACCCAGATGAGCCTGGCCGCGGGCATCGGCTTCTTCCTGCTGAATGCCGTCGCCGGCGTGCCCCTGGCGCGTCTGGCCGATCGCTACAGCCGTCGCGACATCATCGCCATCGGTTTCGGCTTTTACAGCCTCATCATCGGCTTGATGGGGATGGTCACCAGCTTTGTCGGCCTGCTGTTCACGCGCATGCTGCTGGGGATCGGCGAGGCATCGGGTAACGCCCCTTCCAGCGCGATGGTCAACGATCTGGTGCCGCCGCAAAACCGCCGGATGGCCCTTGCGAGCCTGCGGATTTTCGGCGCGATCATCGTTCTCGTGATGATGAGCAGCCTCGGCTACGTCACGGATCGCTACGGCTGGCGTGCGTCTTTCTACGTTCTGGCTTTGCCGGCGATCATCCTCGTGCCGTTGGCCATCTTCACCGTGCGCGAGCCGGAGCGCGAGAAGGACGCCCAGGGCAAGGCCATTGCACCGGTCAGCCTGAAAGCGGCCTGGGCTCAGTGGCGCCGCTCACCGGCTTTCCTGCTTGTGATCACCGGGTTCGCGCTGGCTGGCGTGACGTTGCAGGCCAACAGTGTATGGGCGCCGGCCTTCCTGGTCCGGGTTCGGGAACTGTCTCCCACGGAAATTGGCGTGCTTTCGGGAATTTCGCGCGGCCCGGCCTTGCTGATCGGCGCGCTTGTCGGCGCATGGGTCACCGACCGACTTGCCCGGCGTGACCATCGCTGGCGCTTCTGGGTGCCGGGGATCATGCTGATGCTGGGCGCGCCCGCCGAAATGACCTATCTGATGGCAGACGACTATTGGGTGTGGATGCCCGCCTATCTGCTGACCGGAATGCTGATCATGGGGTCGCAAGCGTCGACGGTTGCCATCTGCATGGACGTATCGGGCGCCGGTCTGCGCGCGACAGGGTTGGCCTTCGCGCTCCTCGCCAGCAATTTCTTAGCCGATCTCATCGGGCCGACCAGCATCGGCCTGATGAACGATACGATCTTCGCCGATCTTGGCGTCCACGCATTGCGCTATTCGATGGGAATCGTGGCGTGCTCGGCGGCCGTTGGCGGCTTTCTGATCTTCGTCGCCTCCCGGTTTGAGACGGAGCAAACCCGCTCCGGCTAGCCGATGGCGGCGGGACATGGGCGCCTTGGGCGGATCGGCGTTCGCCCCCTGCCCTACCCCGCGTGATCCACTCGGTTTTGGCCTCCTGGATTTAACATCATGATCGACAAGACCTTTGCATCCCTGATCGAGGCGACAGCGGATATTCCTGATGGCGCCTCGGTGATGATCGGCGGGTTCGGAACCGCTGGCATGCCGGACGACCTCGTCGACGCGCTGATTGCGCGGGGCGTGGGCAACCTCACCATCATCAGCAACAATGCGGGCAATGGCGAATCCGGCCTCGCAGCATTGATCCGGGCCGGATGCGTCGCGAAGATCATCTGTTCCTTCCCGCGCCAGGTTGATTCCCACCATTTCGACGCGCGCTATCGGGCCGGAGAGATCGAGCTCGAACTCGTGCCGCAAGGCAATCTGGCAGCACGGATACAGGCCGCCGGTGCGGGCCTTGGCGCAATCTTCACGCCCACCGGCTTTGGCACGCAACTCGCAGAGGGCAAGGAAACCCGCCGCATCGGCGAGCGCGATTATGTGCTGGAATATCCGATCTCGGCGGACTTCGCGCTGATCAGGGCACACCGCGGCGACCGCTGGGGCAATCTCGTCTACAGCAAGACGGCCCGCAACTTCGGCCCGATCATGGCGATGGCGTCCAGAACATGCATCGCTCAGCTGTCCGAAATCGTCCCGCTGGGAGCCCTCGATCCTGAAGCGATCGTGACGCCCGGCATCTTTGTCCAGCGAGTGGTGCAGGTCGATCGCCGGAACGTGGCCGCCGCATGAGGAGAAGCCTGCCATGAACCGACGCGATCGCAATCAGCTTGCCCAGCGCGTGGCGCAGGACATCCCGGAGGGCGCCTACGTCAATCTCGGCATCGGACTGCCAACCAAGATCGCGGACTATCTGCCAGCAGACCGCGACATTTTCCTCCAGAGCGAAAATGGACTGCTCGCCATGGGGCCTGCGCCAGCGCCGGGCGAGGAGGATTGGGAACTGATCAACGCAGGCAAGCAGCCGGTCACCCTGCTACCCGGCGGCGCCTATTTTCACCATGCGGACAGCTTCGCGATGATGAGGGGCGGCCATATCGATATATGCGTGATGGGCGCCTATCAGGTGTCCGTGACCGGCGATCTCGCCAACTGGCATACCGGCGAGGAAGGCGCGATCCCGGCTGTCGGAGGCGCGATGGATCTGGCAATCGGCGCCCGGCAGACCTTTGTGATGATGGACCTGCTGACCCGCCAAGGGAAAAGCAAGCTCGTGGCCGAGTGCAGCTATCCGCTGACAGGGCTGGCCTGCGTGTCCCGCGTCTATACCGATCTTGCCACCTTCGAAGTGGGGCACGCAGGCGCCCGCGTGATCGACATGGTGGATGGCCTCGGCCTTGACGATCTCCGTGCGCTCACCGGAGTGCCCTTGGAACTCACGGCCGGAGCGCGAGGCCTCTGCGGATCGGGGCAAGAGGCATGAGAGAGGCCTTCATCTGCGATGCCATCCGCACCCCGATCGGGCGCTATGGCGGGAGCCTCTCCGGCATAAGGGCGGACGATCTGGGCGCGTTGCCTATCAAGGCGCTGCTCGAACGCAATCCGCAACTCGACCCAGCCGCGATCGAGGAGGTGTTCTACGGATGCGCCAATCAGGCGGGCGAGGACAATCGCAATGTCGCGCGGATGAGCCTCTTGCTTGCCGGGCTACCTGTGACGGTGCCGGGCGTCACCCACAACCGCCTGTGCGCTTCGGGGCTGGAGGCCGTCAGCGCGGCCGCGCGCGCGATCGGCACGGGGGAGATGCAGCTTGCGCTGGCTGGCGGTGTGGAGAGCATGAGCCGCGCGCCGCTTGTCATGGGCAAGGCCACAAGCGCTTTCGACCGCGATCAGCAGTTGATGGATACAACGATGGGCTGGCGCTTCATCAATCCGGCACTGGATGCCGCCTATGGCACGGAGACGATGCCGCGAACGGCCGAGAATGTCGCATCGGCATACAAGATCAGCCGCGCGGATCAGGATGAATTTGCGCTCCGCAGCCAGCAGCGCGCCGCCGCGGCAAGAAGCAGCGGCTTCCACGACGGTGAAATTCTGCCCGTCGCGGTGCCGGGAAAGGTGCGTGGAGAGACGGATCTCGTGTCCTTCGACGAGCACCCGCGCCCTACCACCTCCCTTGAAACGCTCTCGCGGCTCAAGCCCTTGTTCGGTGCCGAAGGCACCGTCACCGCCGGCAATGCGTCCGGCATCAATGACGGCGCGGCGGCGATGATCATCGCGAGCGAACAGGCCGCGAAGACCTTCGGGCTGACGCCGCGTGCGCGCATCCTCGGCGCGGCCGCAGCGGGCGTAGAGCCCGGGCTAATGGGAATCGGCCCGGTGCCGGCCACGCAAAAGCTGATGCAGCGGCTCGATCTCACCATCCGTGACTTCGACGCGATCGAGCTGAACGAAGCTTTTGCCAGCCAGAGCCTGGCGGTCCTCCGGTCGCTCGGGCTGGAAGACGATGCGGCGCACGTCAATGCGCATGGCGGCGCCATCGCGCTGGGGCATCCGCTCGGTATGTCGGGCGCGCGCCTCGCGCTGACATTGGTGCGTCAACTGGAACAGACCGGTGGCCAACGCGGGCTCGCCACCCTTTGCGTGGGCGTGGGCATGGGTCTGGCGCTGGCGGTGGAGCGCGTCTGAACAGGCGGTTTCAGAACTTGCACGAAACACCGCACGCTAGGCGCCCCAGCCTTGCACGGGAGGGCCGGAGACCGGCCCTCCCTCAGCCTCAGTATCTCACCCGCACACCGGTCTGGAAGCGAGCGCCCAGCGTGTCGAAGAACACAGGGTTCGTGGGGTAAGGCGAGCCGCCGCTCCCGCCGGTAGCAACCGCAATCGGCGGAGATTTATCGAACAGATTTTCGATCTTTCCGAAAATCTCGAAGTTCTGATCGCCCGAGCCGAAGGGGATGCGATAGGTCATCGCCAGATCCACATAGGTCGCCCCGTCGAAACGGTTGACGCTGATGCTGTTGGGGAGAGAAGGATCATAGCCCTCGTCCTCAGGACCGACCTTGGTCACGTCGCCAATGCCGGAGCCGATCCGCCGCACCTGCAAGACACTCGTGAAGCCACCCTGATTGTAAGTGACCGATGCATTCCACCGCCATGCGGGTGCCGGATTGAAGTCGGCTCGGCCCACGAGAGGCCCGGTCATGCCGGCATAATCGAGGGCACGGACATTGGGATCGGGTTGGACCTTGAGATCATATTGATGCGCCGCAAGTACCCGCAGGGTCAGCGCGCCGTCCCAATTGCTTGCCACGTCGGACAGCGGGAGATTGTACTCCAGTTCGAAATCAAGGCCGCGATAAGTGATCAGGCCCAGATTGACCTGACGGGCATCGATGAAGCTGATGTCGGCTAGATTGCCGCCGCTGAATGTTATGCGGTCGCAGAAGGTGTCGAACTGATCGCACAGATCGACAATCGACTGCCCGGACAGCGTGGTGACCGCATCCTTGAGCTTGATCTCGAACCAGTCCGCCGAAAAGCGCAGGCCCGGGACGAAGGCAGGTTGCAGCACGATCCCCGCTGTCGTCGTGTCCGCCTTCTCAGCGCCCAGCTGGAAGCTGCCGCCGCTCAGGATCGGCGTGGCATCATTAGCGTTGCCGCCGGGCCCATTGGGATTGCGGACGGTGCCCTGCGAGGTGCCAGGGTCGGTCGGCACCTGCTGCAGGAACAGCTCCCGGAAGCCCGCAGCGCGGATATCGCGCGACCGCGATCCACGAAACCGCACGCCCCTTAGTGGCTCGTAAATGGCGCTGAGCTTCCAGCTGGTGGCTGTCGTCGACTTCGCTTCGTCGGTGATGCGGTTCTTGGCGCTGTTGCGCGTGTACCGGATCGCGCCGTTCAGATCGAGCCGCTCGGCTCCTGGCAGCCCGGCCAGCAAAGGCGCGTTGAGTTCCGTAAAGCCTTCAAGAACCTTGATGCTTCCGCCGTAATCGAGGCCGAAGGTGAAGGCGTAATCAAGATAGTTGGGAATGTCGCCATGGGTGACATTGCCGCTTTCCGTCCGGTACTCGCCGCCCGCCGCAAAGCCGATCGGCCCCGCGCCAATGCCGCCAAACAGATCGCCGGTGATGCTGGCGGCCAGGACGTGCTGATCATAGACGAAGTCTTCGAACACCGGCCGATAGACATAATCGATCGCGGCTTGCGTTAGATTGTCGAGGCCGAAGAAGTTTGCCGGAGAGCAACCGACCGCAATGGGGTTGGGGTTCGGTTTCAACAACTCGGCGCATACGATCGTGCCAGGAGCCACCCCCAGCACATTGCCCGCCGGCGCGCGAACGGCATCGAGAGCGAAAATGAAAGGCGTGTTGACGCGCGAGCGATTGCGCATCTGATTACGCTCATTGTGCCCATATTGGTAATAGGCATCCCATTTCCAGCTGCCGCCGAGATCGCCCGAGAGGGCAATCACGCCCCGGTACACTTCCACCTCCGCGCGGCTGTAGGACGGGATCTGACCGTCAAGATCCTTGCCGAAACTGAATGAGGCACCGCCCAGCAGAGCGGCAAGCTCGGGCGGAACATAAGGGTTGGTGGCTTTCACGAAGAAGGTGGATCGCGGACCTGCCGTCAGCGTGGCGGCCCGGGCGATCCGCTTGCCATAGTTGAACTCTCCGGAAAGCGTCAGGCTATCGCTGAGCGCAAATTCCGCGGCCGTATAAGCGACAATGCGCTCCAGCCCGGCCTGAAGGCTGGCATCGTCATAGTTCGAAATGCCATCGCTGCCTTGGACCTGGCCGATGGTGCTGTTGTTGACGAACTCGCCCTGATCGAAGGGCACGATTCCCCTGCCATCAGCCGTGAACCGATAGTTGCGTGCCGCGAGCGGGGCGGGCGCGCGATTGCGCACGACGCCATAAGGTGTGTTGAATGCCAGCGCGGAATCCCGGCCCAAAACATAGTTGGGCAGCCCGAAGCCCGGCGAGCCCGGAACATTGTATCCCGACGGTTGGCCATTGGGCAGGATATTATTGGCGTTCTCGAAGATATCCCAGCCGGCCTGACACCAGCGACGGGCATTGAAACAGCTCTCGATCTCGTCCTGATCCTGATATTCGACCCCGAGGATGATGTGACCGCGATCCCCCGCGAAAGAGGTGCCATAGGCCAGCGACCCATGGATCTTGCGCCCGTCGCCACGAAAGGTGAGGCCGGAATCAACCTGTGCGCGAAGGCCCGTCATCTTATTGTCCAGGATGATGTTCACGACCCCCGCGACAGCATCCGAGCCATAGGCGGCCGAGGCCCCACCCGTCACGGTCTCCACCCGCGCAATCAGGGCGCTGGGAATGAGGTTGAGGTCAACGGCCCCGCCGTCCCCGGTCGGCACGAAGCGGCGGGTGTTCACCAGCGTGAGCGTGCGTGTTCCGTAAAAAGGGTTCAGGCCACGGAGGTTCGCCGTCGCGGACCCCACCTCCGCGCCAGACGCATTGCCCGGGTTGGTGTCCGAAATGGCACTGGTGATCTGAGGGATGCTGTTGAGAACATCCTGCGAATTGGTCTGCACGAGGTTCCTGATCTGCTCGGCGCCAATCACGGTAAGCGGCTGAGGGGAGTTGAAACCGCTGGTACGGATGCGTGATCCGGTGACGACGATCGACTCCTGCTCCGCAGCGGCCCGCGCTTCAGGGGACCCTGCCCCCTCCCCGTCTTGCGCATGCACAGGCGCTGCTGAGCAAATGCATCCTAGGGCGACCGCCCCAACAGATGCCAACAAGTGATTCCGCGATATGTTCTGCCTCACCGTCTATCTCTCCCCATCGCCCGATTAGATTACCGGTAACTTTTCCGGTAAATCCTAGAATGGAGATTGGGCCTTGGCAAACCAACTATCGGCAATTGGGTCAGTATGCCTTTTTAGGCAAGCAACTGAGCCGTTCGGATCAAAGCAGGTAACCGCGTCGGGAGCGCCACCTATCGCGGCCTTGTCAGAACCCGCACTCTCCTGGAGTGCCAGCTCCACCGTGGCAACCTCGTGACGTCCCACATGGTCGAGCGCTCAAAGCGGCCCGTCTGCGGCAATAATTCACCGCTTCGATGAAGCCATGTGCGCATATTGATCAATGAAGTGATCGTCGGCGAGAGTAGCGAATCCCACGTCATCGGGCATGGCGCACACGCTGCCATCGAAACGGCAGCGATTTCCGCCGCCGCCTCAAAGAAGGCCTAAATGCTCATCTTTGACTGGGAATGGTGCGTAGCGCAGTCCTGAGCGAACGCGTCTGGGAGCCTGTTTCCCTGCCAGCAGGGTATTTTGCAGGGAAATTAAGGAGAATCTGCTCATCAAGCGGATCCTGCAGTCGTGAGACGCCCGGAATGCCAAGTGCGCGAGACCAAATTCCCTACTGCGGTGAGCAGGGAATAATTTTGGCGGAGCAGGGAAACGTAAGTGAGCGCCAACCTTGATGACGCGGATTTGCGTTGGCCAGCGTCAATCGCCTTCATAGTAAATGATATCGAGCAACGCGACGCGACCTTCCCAAATTTGTCGCTCGCGTCGGCCGGCAGGCTTTGGGGATTGATACCAAGGTGCGCTGCGAACAGGTTCGATCACCCTTTCCCAATAATTCTTGATACTTATGGTGCTGGGCTTGAAGTCCAAGTCCTGTGCGAGGCCCCGGCGATTTGCGCCATCTACGCAGACAAACGCATCGGGCCGCTTCATTGCCAGGAGGCGTGATGCTGTAGGGATGCCTCCGCCTCTGGTTCTCAGCGCGAATGCCTCATGGAAGCGCACGACGAACTCATCAAAATGCCCGCGCGTGATCTCGCCTCTTGCGGGGATAAGGTCGATCGCTGCGGCTAGTCCCTGTGCGCCCTCGCTCGTTCCGACTAGGCCAGCAAAATCACCGGCTCCGCGCATGGTGCCGAACTGCCCGAAATCCAGTGTGTGTGCTAAGGTCATCTGCAGGTTTTTCATGTCGGGCCGGCCGATCACACCGGAAATAGCTTTCCGTTCTGGGGCGGGCAGGTCGGCAAAGGAAGCCACGCCTGCGAACATGGTTTGCGCGGCTTGCAGAACTTGCAGGCCGTTTTCCAATCGCCTGTGTCCATTGCCAATGGCAGTGGTGGCGAAGCTGTTGATGTGCCGCAGGTATTCCTGCCACGTCCAACTGGCTATCTCCGAATTGAGTCCCTTCCAGTCCCGCGCTGGTGCCCCAAGATTAGGGTTGTCGAGCTTGCGACGCCCGCCACGCAGCTTGAATTTTGCGCGATATTCGTCCGCAAGCACTTTTGTCAGCGGTTTGGAGTGCCTCTCGTACCCCCGAATCTCGGCAAGGATCTGTTGGAAGACATGTTCGCTCGCGCTGCCTGCAATCAGCAACCCCGCTTCTGTGTTCCGCCCCATCCCGCCATTGGTGAAATTCGCACTTCCGACGATGGCTTCCGCTAAGTTGCCGGTCTGAAAGTAGTAGATTTTGGGATGGAAGATTGCTGGCGGCCCTCTTTCCGCGACATATGCGTTGGCGATGCTTGCGGCACGGTCGAGGAAGTCGGGGTGCGTGCCGAATCCATCGACGCCAACGATCAGCTCGCGGACTTTCTTGGCGTTTGCCTTGTTGGTGAGCGCCCTGGCCAGATCGTGATCCGAAGCCCAGGCTACGGCGATATGAATCTGGTCGTGCTCGTCGATTAAGCGCACAAGCTGGGTCGGAATATCTTCTCCAGTTATCAGTTCAACTTGCACGCGCCTCACTCCTTAACGTCGAACGCCACGCTAACGTTTTCAATCAAACCGACGGGTCTGGTCTAACCGTTGCCCTTCAGTCTTCGGGGGGCGGCAATTGCGGTGGGTGCAGGTGCTTCAGTACTTGACCCGACAGGATCGGATCGAGCGCGTCCGCTTCCCGCAACGCCCAACTCGCCCATGCTTCCAGCGTTTCAGCGTCCACAACCACTCGATCCCGCATGGCTTCACGGACTTCCGCTATCAGAGTGCGCAGGTCCCGTGCGGCCCGGAGGAGTTCCCCGCTCGTTCGCAGGTCCGTTACGCGCTGCTCGTTCAATTCGCGGGTCCGTTCGAGACGACGCCTTTCGCGTTCGCGTCGTGCCTCTTCGGCTTCCCGCTCCCGCTCGATGCGTTCCTGTTCCGCGCGTTCCTCGTCTTCGCGGAGGCGCTGCCTGAATTTGGCTTCGCCGGCGACGATGAGCGCCGCCGTGATTTCGGCGATCCTGCTTTCCAGCCTGTTGCCGTCCTCATCCTGCCATGTGTCACCGATTTCCCGATCGAATCCCGGCTTCACGCGCAGGATGAGAGGTGTGCCGACGGGGAGGGCGGGGTCTGGGCGGCGGTATCCGTGGCTGACAATCGTTCGGTGCTTACCCGCGATCTCCAATGAAAGGCCGAGCCACGTCGATCCTATCCTAGCCCGCGCGCTTATTTCGGTGTCGGTCGCGCTCGCGTCTCCGCTATGACCACGCTTCGCCAGAGCGAGGAGGATTCCGTTGAACAGTTTCAGGCGGCGCTGGTCGACCGGGTTATCGAATCTCGGTGCATCCCAGTGCCACGAGCTGGTTGCCGCCTTCTGGCGACGGCGCTCCTCCTTCCCAGTGATGTCGTTGAGCCCGGGATGATGGCTTTCGAGGGTTCGAGGCACGGTCACCCTGCCCAGCGCCTTCAATTCTCTCTCCCGCAGTGCCCCCAGATCTCCCGGAACTTCCGGAGTTTCGAACGGTCCGTCTGCGGAAATTGGAAGTGCTTGCGCGATGAAGGACGAGAAGCGGGAGTCGACCATTAGCCGACCGCTTTCACCGGGACGGCGGTGAGGCGCTCTCGGCGGTGCCGGCACTTTCCTGCCCGCGTGGACCCGGTTCCAGTGCCCCTGAGGCGGCGTGACTACGCCGAATCCCTTGAGCAGCTTTTTCAGGCCGACATCGCTCAGGCCGACCTTGGCGGCGAGGTCGCGCATGGGAGCGGACCAAGCGAACGCGATGAGGTCATCAGGCAGGACCATGATTTCGTTTCTGTGGTACCAGTAGTTCAACGCCCGCCTCCGGCTCGCTGCCTGTGTCTGCTCGCGGCTCCAATCCCAATCGGCTTAAAGAATCCCGAGCCCGCCATTCGTTGTCTGCCTGTACTCTCAGGATTTCAATCAGCTGAGCGGACACAAACTAGTCGAGATCGTGCCACTCGATATGCACCTCTCCCTGGAGCAACGCGGCCGCACGAGTGATCGGCTTGAGCATCGGCTGGCGGCGGGATTTCTGAAAGAATTTTCCGGTCCGCGCCTGCCGGTCGAGCTCGACATAGGAAAGGCCGTGGACCTTGGCACGGTGGCGAATGGCGTTCAACGCCTGCACCTCGAAGATTGCCGGTGGAGCGCGGCGATGGGGTGCCCGGACGTGCCCGGCTTTGGACTTGATCTGGCTTAGCCGAAGCCCGGGGAAGAGGGATTCGAGTTCCTTGTCGGGGACATGGTTCTCGAAGGCCTCGCGCAGACGCCTGACCTCGATGTTCGTCCAAACGTGACGACGGATTACGATGCCGAGGCATCGTACGCGGTGCTTTAGTGCGGCGAGCGAGCGGTACGGCAAGGCCGCCCGCAACTGGTCGTAATGGGGATACAGGCTCCGCAGCTGTTCGTCCTCTTCAGCGGTCCATCTCACCGCTTGCCCCAAGGCGTCCGGGGGCTTGCTCATGGCTCCCGCCATCGAACGACAGGCGTTCCGCCCAACAGCGTCATCGCGCGCTGGAGCGCGGTCCAGTCCATGTGCCGCGGGCTCACAAAATACTGCTTTCGCGCCACGTACGAGTCGAGCTCTGGCATGGTGATGCGAAGGTCAAAAGCCCGTGCGCGAATACTATCGACCAAAGGCATACCAGTCGACTTCGGCGGGCGCCGTGGGCGACGATACCCCATCGCGGAGGCCTTGCCCCAGATCTGCCTTTTCGATTTGCCGGGGAACATCTCCGTGAGCGCGGCTACAGGCACACCGGCCACGTAGGGACGCCGAAGTTGCGCGGCGTCGCCATCGGTCCAAATCCGCAGGGGCGGCACCAGTCCAATCGTTCGAGCCTTATGGGCGATAGCACCTTCGGTCCGGCGAGGCAGTGCCACCTTGAGCGCCTGCTTGTCGGGGTAGAGCAAGCGAAGTGCCTCCAACTCAATGGCTGTCCAAACGGGCTGTCCGGCAATGGTGCAACCGGTCCGTTGGATGTGTCCGACGAGCGTGTCTCGTCCTTGAAGTCCGCGTAGTTGCGCTCTTGTGAGAAGCATGTCGTCTTTTCTGTCCTGTCCGGCCGGGGGGTGCCCTACGCGTTGAATAGCGCGCATTTTACGGAATGGCTGGCGCTTCGACCGACTACAGCTTCCGCGAAGGGATGATTGACCAGGAGTGAGAGAGGATATATGGGTGTAAAAAGTCACTCTATAGGCTCTACCCATGCCGACCGTGTTGCCCGACCTTGATCTAACCCTTGGCCAGATGCTCTGGGCGGTTCGTTATGGGCACGAACCCGACCAGCATTTCCGGGATGAGATCCGCTATCTTCGACTCCTTGATATCCCGGGGGCATCGGCAACCCAGGCCAGCGGTCCCGGCAAGCGTATTCGCTACGGTTTCGCCGATCTGGTCGAGCTCGGACTGGCGGTCACGGGTCTGGATCTCGGCTTCCGGCCCAAGGATATCGCGGTGGTGCTGGTCGGTCAGCGCGAGGGGATGCATCGGCTCTATGCGAACGCCTGGCTGGACCTGCCCGATGCCGCGCTTGTCGCGGACTGGATCAAAAGCCGGGGGCGGATCAAGCCCCTGATCGCGGATGAGATATTCGTCCGTCTGCATGATCGGCGCGGGGAAAAATGGGGGCAGATCGATCTCATCGGTGCGCAAGAAGCAGATGACGCGCTGCCCATGCTCGAACCCGTGGAGCGGTTCGGCAGCGTAGCGCCGCGTCGCCTGATTCCGCTCAAACGGCTCATGCTCCAGTGGGTCGCCTGGGCGCTAGAAGCCCCCGATATCAAGCCAGGTCGCAGGTAGCCTGCGATCGTTTCCGGTAAGCAAGGAAGCCAAACCAGAGCTTTATAAGTGATAAATTACATTCGGAGGAGTGATCGCGATGCGGTATGATCAACGTTTCTCGAATATCAGGCTGCGCATCGAGTATGTGTCGCCTTCGGTCCTCGTGGCGGCGAAGCACAACCCCCGGGTTCACGGGGTGCGCCAGATCAAGGCGCTAGCGAAATCGATCGACGCTTTCGGTTTTGTCGCGCCGGTCATCGCGGACGAGAACGATGTGCTGATTGCCGGTGATGCGCGTGTCGAGGCCGCCAAGCGGGTCGGCCTTGCAGAAGTGCCGGTCGTGCGCGTCGAACACCTCGACGAGCACCAGAAGCGTGCCCTGATGATTGCCGACAACCGGCTCACCGACATGTCGAGCTGGGATGACGCACTGCTCGCGGAGAACCTCAGGCTTCTGGCCGAGGTCGAGCTTAATTCGACATCGAGGCGACGGGCTTTACCATGGGCGAGATCGATCTGCGCATCGAGGGCGTTGAATCGCTGCCGGATGATGACCCCGACGATGCCGTGATTGATGACGTGTCAGGGCTCGCAGTCAACCAGGTCGGCGATCTCTGGCAGCTGGGTAATCACCGTCTCCTGTGCGGTGACGCGCTCGACGAGGCAAACTGGGCCAAGCTGATGGGCGGCAAGAAGGCCGCAATGACTTGCAGCGATTTTCCCTACAACGTGAAGATCAACGGCCATGTCTCCGGGCTTGGCGAGGTCCGCCACGCGGAGTTTCCCATGGCCGCCGGCGAGATGGACAAGGCCGAGTTCACGGCGTTTCTGCACCAAACGTTCGGCAACATTGTCCGCCATAGCCGCGCGGGCTCGCTGCACTACATCTTCATGGATTGGCGTCACCTCGGCGAGATGCAGACCGCCGGCGACGCGGTTTTCAGCGAGCTCAAGAATGTTTGCGTATGGGCCAAGGACCGCCCGGCGATGGGTTCCCTCTACCGCTCCCAGCACGAGATGATCTTCGTCTGGAAAGCGGGCCGCGAGCGCCACCGCAACAATGTCGAGCTGGGCCGCAACGGCCGCAACCGCAGCAATGTCTGGGAGTACCCGGGTATTGGCGGCTTTCGCCACTCGGACGAAGGCGATCTGCTCCGACTTCATCCGACCGTGAAGCCGGTACGGATGATCGCCGATGCCATCCTCGACGTGACCGCGCGCGGCGATATCGTACTCGATCCTTTCATCGGCTCGGGCACCACCATCATCGCCGCCGAACGGGTCGGCAGGCGCGCTCACGGCATGGAACTCGACCCGGTGCACGCCGATACCGCGATCCGTCGCTACGAGCGGCACAGCGGCCAGGATGCAATCCATGTCGAGACCGGCCTCACCTTCTCCGAACTCGCGGATCAGCGCGCCGCCGCAATGGACGCCCACCATGGCTGACGATGACGGTTATGAGGTGGGCTATGGCAGGCCGCCCAAGCATACGCGCTTTCAGAAGGGCAGGTCCGGGAACCCGTCAGGCAAGAAACGGCCGCAGGAGGGGCCCGGCCAGATTTTTCACCGGCTGCTGCGGGAAAGCGTGACCGTCTCCGAAAATGGTCGCAAGCGGACGATGGCGAAGCTGGAAGTCGTGTTGAGTCAGATCATCAACAAGGCAGCGAGCGGCAGCGACAAGCACTTCAAGCTCTTCCTGGAGATGATGACCCGTTTCCCGCCCGAGGCCGTGACGATGCGGCTGGACCGCGAGGACGAACAGTTCCTCGCCGATTTCCTGGCGGCGGCTAAAGCTCTCGATGACGAATATTGAAGCGCTAGCCCACCCGGGCGGTGGCGTCCCCGACACTCAGGCGAGCAGCTCGCCCGCAGTCACGCCGAGCCCATGCGCCAGCTTCTCCACGACGGTGATCGTCGGATTGCGGGCGCCCCTCTCCAAGTCACTCACATAGGTTCGGTGAATACCCGCCAGATCGGCAAAAGCCTCCTGGCTTAAGCCCTTGGCAGTGCGCAGTTTGCGCAGATTTCCCGCGAGGCGCTGGCGAACATCATCCATCGCCAGAGAAACACGCTGATGCAGCCGATCCGTCTACAGACGATCAGTGACATTCTGCTTGACTTGCCGGCTCTCGTCCGGCTTCACGATGTCACTGATCGTATGCATAGGATCGAGTCATGCCCCGTGGCACCCACCACATTCTCACCGGAATACTGCTGACCGGCAGGCGGGGATTCGAACTGCATGTCGATGGTGGTGGCGTTTGGGCGCTCGATGTCTTGTCCTGGCGCAGGTCCCGGCGAATGCTCGGCAGGCGGATTACCGTTGAAGGAACGCGTGCCGGGTTCGACCTTCTCGACGTACATGCGATGTGGATCGGCGCGCGCCGCCCAGCCTCCGCAAGTGGCTGGGTAAGTCGGTTGTTCGGCTGAACGGACATCATGACGGCGAATTGTTCTTCGCCGATCGCCCATCTATCACCGGGCCATGACCACGCCGACCTTATCGCCGCCGCGCAAGTTCACTTCGAAGCAGATGGGCGACGCCTGCGAGATGCTCGTCGCGGCCGAACTGACCCTGGCCGGCGTGCCGGCACTCAAGGTCCCAGACAATTGGCCGCACTACGACGTGATCGCTCAGCCGGTCGCCGGCCCACCCCAGCGCGTCTCGGTGAAGTCCCGCACATGGAAGCGGGGCGCGGCCTATCTGGACTATAATAGCCACGACGAGTTCGAGTGGTCGTGCGCGGTAATACTGGAAGCAGGGAAGCGCCGACTGTTCCTCATTCCACGCGAGGTCGCCGATAGCAAAGCGCGCAAGGACCGAAGCCCAAGGACTGCGCATCTGCGCTATTTTCGGGTCGATCAGGTCGCTGGCATCTTCGCGGAGTGGGAAAACAACTTCGCCCTTGATCGCCGGCCAGCCGTCGCGGGAGAGGAGCCCGATGACCGCGGTTGACGGGCTCGACGCGCTGCGCCTCGAAATCGGTGTGGCCGAGATCGCGCGCCTTATCGAGCGTACCGCGCGCTGGGTATCGCCCGAGACCTTCAGTCTGCTACCGCTCTGGTATCCCGAGCATGCGCGCCGCCGCCACTTCTACAAGGGTGGCTGGTCTGCCCCGCAGATGAACCGGAACCGGACGACGGGTGTGACGGTCCACAAAACCGAGGGCAACGTCTACGCCAACAAGGCACTGACTCTCGCGCTGGGGCTTCGGCAGGCAAACCGCCCGAACTGGTCATGCTGCCACATCTGGGGCGTCGATGACGCGACCTACCAGACCGGCAATGCCGTCGTTTCCGACCATCGCTTTTATTCGTGCGTCGGCAACATGGTTCTGCTTCCGACGCCGCTCAAGGCGTTCACCGACACCATGCCTGAGATCAAGGCGATGCTGCGGATCTGCGCCCGCAACCTGTATGGATGGCAATGCGACCACGAGACCATGGAGGTGGTCAACGCCGCGCTGGACCAAAGGTGCGACTGGTCGGCGTATCCGGAAAGCTGGCCACGCGAGGCCGGCGCACGGAGACCTCTCGGGGTGGTCGATCTGACGCCAGACATTGAGAGGCAGGCGACGAGGAGGCTGGCCACAATTCGGCAGGAATTCGCGACGGCTGGCGAATACTATCCCAGGGAAGAGGTGGCGCGGGCACTCGACTACTGGAAAATCCCCCTTCAGACCGGTTGAAAGGCAAGCGAATGCGCATCATCTTCAGCCGCAAGGGCTTCGATACCGGTTCGGGTGGCGCGCCTTCGCCGATCATTGATGGCCGGCCCATTTCCCTGCCCATCCCGACGAAACGGCGCTCATCCACCTGCTATGGCGACCTCGGGCTTGGCGAAACGGTGGCCAATGTGACCAAGGGCCGGATCTGTGCGGACCACCTGTGTCACGAGGACCCCATGTTCTTCGATGGTCGCTGCCTGTTCGGGCAATGCGGCGCCGCCCAGTCGCACCTGCGACGCCAGGGCGTCGGGCCGGGCGACGTTCTCCTGTTTTTCGGCCTGTTCTCGGAGGATGACGGCCGCGAACGTCATCACCGTCTGTATGGCTATATGCGCGTCGACAGCGTGATCGAGGGGGATGGCCTGAGTGCCGGGCACCCCCGGGTCGCGGCAGCCCCCCGGCCGCATCCCCACACCATCGGTGAGTGGAACGCGAACAATTGCCTTTATGTCGGGCATGGCAGACTCGCGGGCAGTGCCGACCCGCGCCTGCGGCTAACCACTGCGGGCGGGCCGCTGCGGTTATGGGATGTTCCCGCCTGGCTGACCGAAACCGGGCTCAGCTACCATGGCCGCGCGGACCGCTGGCACGATGGTAATCGCCTCGAGATCGTCTCGCGCGGGCAGGAATTCGTGGCGGATATTGGCGATCGAGAGGAGCCGCGCCGCTGGCTAGAAGACATCATTGGGATAATCGCGGGATGACGCGGATCTTCCGGTACATTCTGCAAACCGACACCGGGATGGCACCGTGCATTGATCGCGGCCGCCTTACCCTGGCGACCTGCAAACCCAAAATCCGGTCCAGCGCCCAGCCCGGCGACTGGGTGCTCGGCTTCTATCCACGTCCGTTCGAGCCGGGCCTCGTGGCATGGGCCGGGCGTGTCGCGCGAAAGCTCGAGACGGGTGATTACGAACGCGAATTCCGCAGGCGCTCGGATGCCGTTTACCGTCAGAAGGCCGACGGCAACTTCAAGCGCCTCCAGCCCCATTATCATTCGGGTGCCAGCGAGATCCGAAAAGATCTGTCGGCTCCAGCGCTTGTCTTTGACGAACAGGCGACCTGGTATTTCGGAGATGAGCCACGGCTATTGCCGGATGCTTTGATTCATCTCGCCGCTGGCGGACAAGGGCATCGTGTGAACGGAACTCGCGAAGACGATCTGCCCACTTTATCGGCTTGGCTGCGCTCATGCTCGTCACCGGGAATCGTTGGTCGCCCCCGTCATGCGCCCGCTACCCAGGTGCTGTCGTGCGGATGCGCGGGGACGAAATGCTGAGGGGCACTTAGGAGGTCGAACGACGGCTATGAGCGTCATTGTCGGATCATGTCAGCATGGGTGACATTCACCTTATCGCCACCTCGATCCTTGCTCGCGCTGAAGCACTCAGACGGCGCACCCCGAACATGCGGGCGATTTCCACGGGGTCGTCGCAACCCGTCGCGCGAAGCTCGGCCGAGGCGATGTCCTCTATTTGTCTGATATGATCCTCGCTGGCGGGAAAGCGGGCCGTCACACCCATTGCCTGCGCCTTCACGCTGTTCCAGACAAAAGCCTCGCGACCGCCATCGGACGCCAAATGGTGCTGCTGGCGGGCGAGGTGCATGACCCTGTTATGAATCCGGTTCCCGGAGCGCTGAAAGCCATGAGCCCTGGCGATCCGGTTGACGAGCTGGCTTTCGGCGATGGGACCTTCGCTTTCGACCACGCGAGCGACCAGCTTGCGCAACGTCGGATAGTAGTTGGCCTCATAGAAGTTAGCGGGATCGATCAGGCTGGTCAGATCCCCGAAATCGGTGAACCTGTAAATGCCGGGTTCTGAACCCGCTGTCGCTGGAAACGCCATGGGCAAGAGGTCATCGACCGTCGCGCGCTCCGCGTAAACAACGGTTTCGCTGTCCTCGGTAGCGTGCTCGTCAATATCCGCTTCCACGTTCGGGGAGGCCTGATCCTCGCTGGCCGCCGCCATCTCGGCTGACTCAGCCCTGATTTGGCGGTCACTTTCCAGCGCCTGTAGCAGGGCTTCATGCAGCTGATCAGCGGCGCGTTCACGATTGAACCACCACTCGGTTGACCAGATGCGCAGCAGCTTCCAGCCCAATCCCTCCAGGATGGCGGCGCGTACCTTGTCGCGATCACGCGCGGTCGCGGCGCGATGGTATGCCGCGCCGTCGCACTCCACGCCGACCAGAAAATCGCCCGGCCAGTCGGGATGGACGATGCCAAGGTCGATGCGGAACTTGGAAACGCCCACCTGCGGCACGACCTGCCAGCCGCGCCGCTGAAGTTCCTGGGCGACCGCCTCCTCGAATGGGGAGTCATAGCCGCCCTGCGATCCCCGATCGGCCGATGCGATGGCATCCTTGCCGCGATGGGCGAATTCGATGAATGCCTTGAGATCGCGCACGCCGTCGGCGTTCGTGCGGGTGAGGTCGATCATTCCTGGATCAAACGAGGTGAACACCTGCATCTCGCGCCGCGCCCGTGTGACCGCCACGTTGAGGCGCCGCCAGCCGCCGTTGGGATTCAGCTTGCCGAAATTCATCGACATGGTCTTGCCGCCTGGTTCGGTCGGGCCAAAGCTCACGCCCAGCAGAATGATGTCGCGTTCGTCGCCCTGGGCGGTCTCCAGATTGCGGACACAGACCGGTTCCAGCGTGGCTTCGGGGTTGAAGTGCCTCTCGATCGCCGGATACCTGCCGCGGGCCTTGTCGAGCAGGTCTTCCACCAGCTTCATCTGCTGGATGTTCATGGTGATGATGCCGAGGCTGAGTGGCCGGCCCTGTTCGTCGATAAAGGCCGGATCGCGTAGCAGCCGCACGGCCTCGTCGACGATCGCCTGAGCCTCGACACCATTGGTGCGCTCCTTGCCCTTCGCGAAGATGCCATCGACACGGCGCCACTTGACGGCGCTCGGCCGCGTATCGGGGGCGGGGAAGGTGACCAGCCGGTTCTGGTAATAGCGGACGTTCGAAAAGGTGATCAGGCTCTCGTGCCGGCTTCGATAGTGCCAGTCCAGGTTGATCTGCGGCACTCCGGCGCCGAGGCACTCGTCGAGGATGCTTTCCATGTCCTCCTCGGTGTCGTCGTCGTCGATGGCCGCGTTGCCCTGACGCTCGAAGTTGTTGCTCGGCGGCATCTGGCGGGGATCACCGGCGATAATGACCTGCTTTCCCCGCGCCATGGCGCCGATGGCATCCCAGGGCGTGATCTGGGACGCCTCGTCAAAGATGACGATGTCGAACAGGGCCTGATCGGGCGGAAGGTACTGGGCGATCGAAAGGGGGCTCATCAACATGCACGGCGCAAGGCGCGTGAAGGCGTCTCCCATGTCGCTCGCCAACTGCCTTATCGGTTTGCTCGGCCGCTGGAGCTGGAGCTGGTGGCGAAGCACGCCATAGCCGCTGCTTTTGCCGACCCCGTCCTTGTCCGGGATCGAGCCACAGATTTTCGCGCGAATGTACTGCGAAGCCAGCTCACTCATGCGGTCGTCGATCGCCCGGAAGCGCTCGATGCAATCCGCGTGCTCGCCCGGCATGAAATTGCGCAGCAGAGGCTCGGCGTCCATGCGATGAAACGCGAACCATCTCGCATAACCAGTCTCGAATTCGCGCACGACGTCGGTCGCCGCGAAGTCGTCGTTTTCCAGCCCCTCGACCAGCGGCGACAGGTCCAGCCGGATCGCTTCCTCGACAACCCGTTGCCAGTTCGCCCAGTCCCGCAAGCGTCGCTCATGCGAAACGATCGCGGACGCGCGGGCTCGAAGCTCGGGGAGACCAGCTTCGCCTTCCGCTCGGCTGAGGCGATCAAACGCGTCCACCGCCTCGGCCATCGCGATGGTCGCGCGATCAAGGCGCTTGGCGGCACGGTCTATGGCGCCATTGGGTCCCAGAAGTTCGTTGGCGTCCACCACGAGCCGGGTAACGGCGCCACGCAGGGCAATCAGATCCTCTGTCCCGTCAGCCTCGGCGGCAAGAGCATGCCGGAGCTCTTCGCCGCGCCGGGTCGCGGCTTCGACATCCTCTCTTTTCGTGGCCAATCCCCGCCATCCGGGTATCGATGATGCCTGTCCGGCCAATGCCTCGATCCGTTCCAGCAGATCATGCATGGCGGTCAGCCGTGGCAGGTCGTTTTCCGGATCGACCTTGCCAGTCGCGCCGCCCGCCTGAGCAAGACCGCGCGCGACCTTGCGCTTCGCCAACGCCGAGAGGAACCAGAATTTCGTGCCAGCCTGCGTCCAGGCCTCCCGAAGCTCCGCAAGATCAAGGCGCCTCGCGATCTCGGGGGCGTAGCTGGCGCTCAGGGCCTGCTCCTCGGCGAGATAAGCCTCGACGAGATCGATCCCCTTTCGGGCCGCGTCCACCTTTTCCGCCATGTCCGGCGCGAAGGCGAAACGCAGATCGTGCCCGTGCGCCGCGAGGCAGGCATTCGCCAGCACCGTCAGGCGTTTGCCATCCTTCCGGCTGTCGCCATTCGTGGGAAGCTGACTGGCTTTTGCGAGCCCCGCCACTGCTTCCTCGAAATCATCGAGGACGGCTGGCATCGCCCGGGCGGATGCGACGATCTGTTCCTGCCAGCCATTGGTCCAGTCGGCGTGCGTTACGTCATCCAGTTCCACTGGAAGATCGCTCACGGACTGATAGGCGATGCCGAGCCGCCGCGCGACATCGCGCATGGAGTCCATGTCCGCCCTGGAATGCCGGGTTGCTGGCGGGAACCCAAATCGCGGTGTGTATGCCTTGCCGTCGCGAACGACCCGGCCAATGGCCTGATGGATGGTGTAGCCGCACTCTTCCTCTCGGTGGAGCAGGGCAACGGTCTCGTTCAACCGGTCTCTCAGCGATTTCGCCTGATCCGCCCGCATTTCCCAGACGGCGGCGGAGAGCTCATCGCGGGTATCCCACGCCGTGCCCAGCTGTTTGAGGACAGCCGACTTGGTAGCCTTTGCGGAGTGCAACTCGAGGCAGAACGAGGCGAGTCCCTTGTC
Organism: Sphingobium sp. B12D2B; assembly: GCF_025961775.1. Taxonomy (NCBI): domain Bacteria; kingdom Pseudomonadati; phylum Pseudomonadota; class Alphaproteobacteria; order Sphingomonadales; family Sphingobiaceae; genus Sphingobium; species Sphingobium sp. B12D2B. Next base: position 641,286 of record NZ_JAOQOH010000001.1, on the reverse strand, counting down.
GGTCAGGCGCCGGTGGACGACATCCAGCGCGGCCTTCTTTTCCGCGACGAAGAGCACCCGTCGCCCGAGAGCCAGATTGTGCGCGATCATATTGGCGATGGTCTGCGACTTGCCGGTGCCCGGCGGCCCATCGAGCACGAAATTGTGGCCCCGCGCCGAGGCGATGACGGCGCGAAGCTGTGAGCTGTCCGCCGGCAAGGGGGTGAACAGCTCCGCCGGCGTGATCTCGCGGTCGAGATCCTCGACACGCGGCAGACCGCCCTGATCGAGGTTCACCGCGCCATCGCGGTCAATGAGATGCCGCACAAGCGGGCTTTCGCGAAGCAGTGCCTCGCGATCGACGAGGTCCTTCCACATGAGGTACTTGGCGAAGGAGAAGGTTCCCAACGCCACGTCCTCGACGACCTCGAATCCCGGCATTTCCTTGACGGCATGGCGCACGGAGCGCCAAATCCGGGCCACGTCGATACCCGAGTGGTCGCGCGGCAAATCGCCTTCCAGTTCGGGAATGGTCAGCTCGAAATCCTGCCGCAGCAACTCGAGCAGGGTGAGGTTGAATCTCGGTTCATCCTCGTGCTGGACCATGACCACGCCGGACAGGGCGCTCTTGCGTTCCAGCTTGACCGGCAACAGGATCAGCGGCGCGCGGTAGACCTTGGTCTCCTTGTCGGACTTCTTCCATTTGAGAAAGCCCACCGCGAGGAACAGCGTGTTGGCGCCGCCTTCCTCGATATCGGAATTGGCCTTGCGGTAGAGATCGATCAGCTGACCATCGAGCTTGTCCCTAGGAAGAAGCGCCAGCACCTCGCTGCGGTCCAGCGCCTCCGATGCGACCTCCCGCCTTAGGCTGGAGCTGTTCTGCTGATTGTAGAGTTCCTCGTCGCGGTCACCGGTATCGAGATCCGGCATGGGGCGGATGCGGACCTTCTTGCCAGCGGCGAGCAGGTCTTCCAGCCTGCCGGAATCTGGACAAAAGAGCCGAACGGCCTTGGCGGTATCCGACAGATGCAGCAGCCGGTTCGCGGTCGTCAGGTTCAGCAGCTTGCGTTGCCACTGGCGCACCCGCCCACCCGGCGTGACCACCTCCTCCACGATTTCGGCGTCGAATGATGGCAGCGATGGCGCTTCCTCTACCGCCTCCGCCACAGACACGGCCGGCTCCGCTGATCCCCTTGGCGCGAGGGCAACGCCCAAGGGCCGGATTTTCTGCATCCGGGCGCGGCGGATATCGACCGCCATCTCAAATTCGCCATCCAGTCTTTCGTTGAGCTTCCCATGGCCGGCCGCGATTGCCTGCGAAAAACTGGGTGGGTTTTCCTGAGTGACCAACGTGGTCTCGAAGACGACTAGCTCGTCCAGATCGAACCGCCGCCGGATTGCCGCAGCTTCATCCATGATGAGCGAGCTGAACTCGGTCGGCTGCAGCCAAACGCCAACGAAGGCATGGCCCTTGGTCAGGATCACCAGGGGATTGAGGCTCGCCTGCTCCAGGGCGGCGGCGAAGAGCAGGGTCGTGTCGAGGCAGGTGGCCATCCCGCCATCCAGAATCTGGGATGGTGTCCTGACCTTCTGTCCGCTGCGCTCGAAACTTGCCGGCGGCAAGGCATAGGAGAGCCGGAGGCCCGCGACCGCCGACCATATCGCCGCGGCGAGCTGCCACACCCGGGTCCGCTCACGGCTTTGGTATCCATCGATCGTGTCGGGCTTACCCGTCCGACGCAGACAGTCCGACGCGGCCTTGAGTACCTGGTCCACGGCCGGATCATTCGGCATCACGAACGCGGGAATCAGGTCGGCCATGGTGCCCACGCCGCCCCACTCGTTATGAGCAAGAAGTTCCACCGGCTGGCGGAACGAAGCGAGTTCCTGATCGGTGGGGTCGAGCAGTGTGAGAATCGCGGATGCGGTCATCGCCTCGGTGAGGCCCGACAGCAAGGTGCCATTGAGATGAACATCGCGGTCGGAAATCACGATTTCGTCCAGCGGGGAAATTCTGTCGATGCGCCAGGATTTCTCGGTCAGGAATGGCGGGTCCGCCCGCAAGACCAGTCGACATCCTTCAATCGCCACGTCCCCGCCATTGCGGACGGCGAGTTCCCGGACGACCGGCGCCGAATTCTGGTGCGAGGCAAAGCCGATTTTGCCCGAAACGGTAGCCTCGATTGATAACGTCATGCCGTGCCCCCTGCTTTCCGTAGGTCATTCGAACGCGGCCGTAAGTAAAGGGGCTTTCGCTATCGCGGTCACAAGTCCATCGTTGTGATCAAAAGCTGATCCATTTTGATTGGCATCGCACTCAACCCTTGAAGACTTCGCGCCTGTGATACTCGAGGAATTTGGGATGGGGTAGCAGATCCGGTCGGTTGGGTAGCCTGAGCTTGCCATCCCGATTGAGCAGTCGCGTCGCGGTATTGGGCAAGCGATCCTGGGCCACGAGGAGCGCATAGTCGTCGTCGATCGAGATAAGGCCACGATCGAACATCCAGTGCACGGTACCCGACAGGGCGATGCCGTTGCGCACGCTGTCGGGACCGCGATGCTCGACAGGGCGAATGTGCGCCGCCTGGACCTCTGATCGCCCGCCGCCGTTGATGATCTTGAGGCCGGTCATCGCGCAGGTGTCATTGTAAGCGCTCTTTACCGCCGCCGTGAATGCACGATCGCGAAAGGGCCTGGAAATCAGCTGCTCGACGATCCGGCGATCGACTTCTTCCGGAACATCGAACTGGAACGGAACGCGCTCCTCGGTGACCTTGTTCGCCGGACGCCAGGGGTCCTCGGGAACGTCGGGTTCGGGGCGGGGACGCGGATCGAGCCCGATGACGTGGCCGAAGCCGGAGCGCCAGATCAGGTCGTATTCCTGGTCGGGAATGTTTCGCACCGCCCGACCGAATGCACCCTTGTTCGTGGAGCCGTCCGGCTTTTCGAGCCTGCTTTCATAGGTATTGCCGCCCTCGCGAAATGGCACCGGCCGCGTGAACGGCAGGAAGTTCGAGACTTCGGCGTAGTAGTGGTCAGCGCGGACCAGGTGCGGGATGATCCGATCCACGCGAGCCGTCGCGAAGTAGACCTGGCGTCCGCCGGTGCTCGACAGATCGCCGGTCGCGCGGCGGGGCTCATAGTAGACGATCCAGTCGCCCACCGCTTGCTCCACCTGTCTGAGATAGCTCCGGGGGAAGTGATAGCGGTGCTCGGGCAGGTCATCGTAGACCGGCGACACTTTGGTCGTGAACACCGCCTTGGTCATCGCGAGTTTAACCTACTCTTCTTTGAGTGGATGCGCGATCAGATAGTCGGCGAGTTTTTGCTCGATATCGGCGATGGCCTCGGTCCGCATGGCGCAGCGCGTCGCCCATTGCCGGCCGGGATGCAGGTGATCCCAGAGCGGGCGGAGGCCGTTGTAGCGTCCGCTACCGGGGTCGTGATTGCCGAAACCGTCGAGTTCGCGGTTCCAGATCGGACGGAACCGGGCGATGAGCAGGCTTTCGCCAAGTGGGATCCAGATGTCATCGACGGTCAAATAGCGCGCCTGGAAGTCCGCGACCGTTAGCGTGCCCGATCCCTTCTCCACATCGCGGATGCTGTCGCGGTGTTCGGCGAGACGGTTGTAGAGTGCCTTGCCGCGCGCGCTGGCGGTCAGGCTCGCGCCCTTGCGCCCACCCGAGGGAATGGCCTTGCCGATATAGATAGGCCAGCGCGCTTCTTGCGTGTTGGCTTCGGCGATCGGCTGGTAGGCGGGAAAAGGCCCTCGATAATAGATGACGTATATGCCCGCGCCCTCGAATGGCGGGATGTCGCCCAGCGCGTGAACCGGCTGAGCGAGCAATGCATCGGCGACGGATTTGCCGAGATTTATCTTGTCGAGCGGATTGTAGACGTCGATCATCAGGCGCGGCCGGAACGCGCCTGAACGACATCCAATTCCTCGCGCACGGACCGCGCAACCACTTCGGCGAGTTTCACCGGCACGGCATTCCCGAGCTGACGCATGGTCTCGGACCAAGCGCCATGAAACACGAAATCGTCGGGGAAGGTCTGTAGGCGCGCGCTTTCCCGGATCGTGAAGTAGCGTACCGAGCCATCGGGCCGTCGCAGCATGTTCTCGCCGCCGGGTACGCCGTGAACGCCGGCCTTGAGCGTCTTGGCCGGCTCGTCGAGCGGGCTGCCGGTGTGTCCCGGATAAGAGCGGGCACCGGGCTGGAAACGATGATCGGCGAAATTCGTCGATCCTCGGCTCTGAAATGTGGGCTCCGGCAAGCCGACCAGCGCGTCACGCGTGGTGTGCCAGGGGAGAGTGTCGGGGTATTCGCGGACTCGGCTTGCCGCCAGACTTGCTTTCGAGTCCAGGGGGCGAGCATTTCGGGGAATGGAATGCCGATCCCAATAAGTCCCGCCCCGATATTGATCCCACAGCAGCGCCTCGCGCGAATGGGTTGGGAGCGGGAACGACCAATTGGCGCCGAGGTCCGTTCGGAAACCAACGAAGAACACCCGTTCGCGCTTCTGTGGCACCCCGAAATCAGCGGCATTTAGCACTTCGGGGGGTAAAACCTGATAGCACAGCCCCGAGCGGCTGCCCGACGTGTGGTGACGTTCGAGCCGTGCGCGGTGATCGATCCAGCTCTCTCCGTCGCGCAAGATGATTTCGGGGTAAGAGAGCTGGAGGAAGATATAGGTGAAATAAGTCTGGAAGGTCGCCCGTGTCAGGCCCTTCACGTTCTCGAAAATGAAGGCTTGGGGCCGCGTCTCGCGCACCACGCGCACGGCTTCCGACCACATGTCGCGATGATCGTGTTGAGCCCTATGACGACCGCCTAGCGAAAATGGCTGGCACGGCGGGCCACCTGCGACGAGATCGACCTTGTCCTCGAAGTCCTGGAACGAGAAACCGCGCACATCGCCTTCGCGTGGGCTTGGCCAATGGCGGATGATTTCAGCGCCGCGCGCGCGGTTTTCGCGCAATGTATCGCAACACCACCGATTCCATTCGACGACGTCAACGGCGGTGAAACCGGCGCGTCCCACGCCCAGTCCCAGTCCCCCGGCGCCGGCGAAAAGTTCGATGGCTCTCATGAATCCCCTGTGATGAATCGGCGAAGCGTGTTTCTCAATTGTTCCTTATTTCCTAACTCGCACTCCCACACAAGCAAGACCCGCCAGCCAGCAGCTTCGAGCTTCTCCACATTGGCGAGATCGCGCGCACGATTACCCTCGGGTTTGGAGAGCCAGAAGTCCAGTCGGCTTTTTGGCAGACGCGCGAGTTTGCAGTTCGGGTCGGGATGACGGTGCCAGAAGCAGCCGTGGACGAAGATCGCGATACGGCGCTTGCGGAACACGATGTCCGGCCGCCCGGGTAGCTCTTTGGCATGTAGCCGGTAGCGGTAGCCCATGCCGTGAAGCAGCCGACGAACCACCATCTCTGGCCCGGTATTGCGCCCGCGCACCCGACTCATGCGCTCCGCGCGAGCATCGGGAGAGAGGGTGTCGGTCATTCTTGCTAACCCTCCGCTAAGGCCTCTATTGAAAGCCCCGGTTGCGTCGTCACCGTTCAATTCTTGTCCATGCTTCGTTTCGGCAGGATCGAAAGGTGGACAGTTGTGCCGAATTCGCGCTCGAACCGCTCGGCTTGATCCAGTGGAACCTGAAGCGGCAGAACCGATACGCCATGATCGCGCAGCCAGGAAAATCGATGGCGACCATCGGTAAAGCCGAACGCGTTGCCATCAAAACTAGCGAAACCCATGTTGCAATGTCGGTTGCGGTCGAACCATGCCCCGACCTTGGCGTAGCGATTATCCTGCCCATTGGCGCCACCGGGCTCGATATATTGGTCGGTGGTACGCCAAGCCGCGTCAAGCGCGACTACATCGATCCATACCACGGCATCCGGCTCGATCTCCCAGCCGTCCGCTGGGTGGACAAATCTCCAGTCGATGATGTGGTTCGTCATGGAACCGGAATAGCATGTGCCGCCCTCCTTGCCGATCTCAGCGAATATCAGGGCAGAAGCACCTTGGCGGTGGCCAGTAACGCGGCCATTTGGTTGACGGCTTCGCCCAGATCCTTGACCGCCTGCGTCAGTTCCTCGCGATCCATTCCCCTGAGTGACAGGGCCTTATCACAATGATCTTCCATGATCATGGCGACGCGGGTTCCGAGCCGCGCGATCAGGTCAATAGTCTCTTCGTCCATGAAGATGACCCAAGCCGTCACGGGCCCGCGAAGTCCAGACGCAGCTTTGAACCGTGGGCCGATATTCCGCTCGACTTCGTTGTCAGCGCAAGCATTGCTGTGCCCGTGAATCGCGGCCGGTGAACTGGCCGCCGCCCCGACCGGCGCCTGCCTGCGGGGCCTTGGGTGGTGGGAGCGACATCATGCCGGTTCCCGAGGAGAACCACCCATGACCAAGTCCACACGCCTCACCGACCTACAGCTGATCTTGCTGTCCACCGCCAGCGCGCGGCCCGACGGCAATCTACTCCCACTGCCCGACAGCATCGGTGGCGACCGCGACCGGGCGGACAAGGCCATTGTCCCGCTGTTCGAGCGTGGCCTAGTCGAGGAGCGCGCGATCGAGGAGCGCGGCCACTGCTGGCGCGAACATGACGATGAGCGCATCGGACTGTTCATCAGCCATGCTGGCATCGCCTTGATCGCGCCCGAGGCGGACAACACGCCGCCCGACAATTCCGAGGCCGCAGATCCCAGGTCTCTCGCACCCACCAAACCCAGCAAGACTGCCTTGGTGCTGGACCTGTTGCGGCGCGAGGGAGGTGCCAGCATCGACGAGCTCATCGCCGCGACCGGCTGGTTGCCGCACACGACGCGGGCGGCGCTGACTGGCCTGCGGAAAAAGGGCCATGCTGTCGTCCGGGACAAGATCGACGGCGCCACCTGCTATCTGATCATGCCGGTACTAGCGGAATGACCCGGTTGGCAAACGAACTGGCTCGGGTGGCGGCGATGTCGCCATCCGAACTGCGCGAGGCTTGGGATGCCTTGGGTGTGGGACCATGCCCAAAGCTGCCGACGGGACTGCTGCGGCGCCTGCTCGCGCAGCAAATTCAGGAACGGCGGCTTGGGCGCCTGCCGGCTGTGGTAACACGCGAGCTGGAGCGCATCGCCGCTGGTGGAAGCCCTGCGGAGATGCCGTCGCGCGCGACGGTGCTTTCTCCAGGCACGCGGTTGATCCGCGAATGGAACGGCAAGACAATCGCCGTCGAGGTACTCGACGAAGGGTTCGGCTGGGACGACCGAGTCTGGCGCTCGCTCAGCGAGATCGCCCGCGCGGTCACCGGTGCCCACTGGTCTGGGCCGCGCTTCTTCGGGGTGAACCGCCATGGCTGAGAAGCGCCTCCGCTGCGCGGTCTATACCCGCAAGTCGACCGAGGATGGACTCGAACAGGAGTTCAACAGTCTCGACGCGCAATATGAGGCATGCGCGGCCTATGCCGTGAGCCAGCGGCACGAAGGCTGGACTCTGCTGCCTGAGCGTTATGACGATGGCGGCTTCTCGGGCGGCAACATGGCTAGACCGGGACTGACCCGGCTGCTGGCCGATGTCGCCGCTGGTAAAGTCGATATCATCCTCGTCTACAAGATCGACCGGCTGACCCGGGCGCTCTCCGACTTCGCCAAGATTGTGGAGATACTTGACAAGGCGGGTGCCAGTTTCGTGTCGATCACCCAGTCGTTCAACACGACTACCAGCATGGGGCGACTGACCCTCAACATGCTTTTGTCCTTCGCCCAGTTTGAGCGCGAAGTCACCGGCGAGCGCATTCGCGACAAAATCGCCGCCTCGAAACGCAAGGGCCTATGGATGGGCGGCCCCGTGCCGTTGGGCTATGATGTAGATGCCCGCAAGCTGGTCGCGAACGAGGTTGAGGCTGGGCTCGTTCGGCACATTTTCCAACGCTATCTGGCCTTGCCTTCGGTCGAAAACCTCGCTGATGAGCTCAATCGACAGGGGCACCGCACTAAGATCCAGCACCGCGCCAGTGGTCCGCATCGTGGCGGCTGCGTGTTTCGCCGGGGCACGCTCTATCACATGCTGGCGAACCCGATTTACATCGGGCGGCTAACGCACAAGGGCGAATCCTTCCCCGCCGAACATGCGCCGATCGTGTCCATGGATCTGTGGAGCGAAGTACAGGCCAAGCTTAAGGACCGCGCTCAGGGCACTTCGCGGCGGCTTCGCATCCAGCAACCGAGCCTGCTAATCGGTCTCATCTTTGACGGCGATGGCCGGGCTATGACGCCCAGCCATGCGACTAAGCCCGGCAAGCGCTACCGCTATTATATCACACGGCCTGATCTGATCGACGGATCGCCAGCATGGCGCGTGTCGGCGCCCGATGTCGAGAAGTTGGTCTGCGACAGGCTTGCCGATTTCCTGAGCGATCGGCATGCGCTCTGCGCGTTCGCCGAGGGCGCGACTGCGGAGTCCATACAGCGCATGCTTGGCAAGGCCGACCTTGTTGCGTCTACGATACGCAGCGGATCGACCTTCGATCGCAAGGAAATCATCGCAAAAACCATTGAAGGTGTCGAGGTGGGCGACGAGAACATCACCTGAAGGTGCCGCCGACCATGCTGGCGCATGCATTGGAACTGGATGACGCCGCTGGGAATGGCGAGACGGCAACCGCATCCATAACACTGTTGCTGCCCATCGTTCGTGTACGGCGGGGACATCAGCTCCGGCTCGTCATTCCTGGGCCGACATCGCTGTCGGTGCAGCAGGCGCAGCGGGACCCGAAACTTCTGGCTCTGCTTGCCGAGGCCATGGCTGCGCGCAAAATCGTGCTGGCCAACCCCGACAAATCCTTGAACGCCCTCGGCGCCGAGCATGGCCGATGCCGGACTCGGCTGGGCAGGCTCGCGGCCATATCCTGCTTGGCGCCCGACTTGGTTACAGCGGTCGTCGAGGGCAAGCAGCCGCCAAGGCTAACTGCAAAGGCCTTACTCGACAATGAGCTGCCTTCAGATTGGCAGGCACAGCGAGTGGTGCTGGGAATAGCGTGAATAGGAATTTTACTGCCGCTTCCTGGCAACTTGTGGAACAGGAGCTCTGGCCAGCAGCGACGTCAGTGACAGCATAGAGCGTGCGGTGGCGGGCGCGCGGCGTGAGCGCCGGATCGCGCTTACGCTTACTTCGCTCTTAAGCGTCGTGACCAGTGTCGTTCAGGTGGAGTACGACGGCCGGCGCATCGGCGAGGCCGACGAGGCGCATCGATCCGACCGCGCGAACCGCCGTGCGATTGACGGGATCGAGGATGAGCCTAACCTTGGTCTGCTCGCCTTCCTCCAGTCCCGACACGAGGGCGAGCATGAAGTTGATGCCTTGCTCGCGCGCCCGCTCGTATTCGGTGGCGGACAGCTCGACCGAAGCTTGCGGTCCGCGTCCGGTCGCCTTCAGCTCGACGAAGGTCTTCCAGTCGATTACGCCATCGGCGCCGATATGATGGTGCTTGCGGAAATCGACGATCTCCGGCGAGGTCGAATTCTTGAGAACATCGCGCAGGATCTCCCAGCCGCGCTGCTCGAGATCGCGGGTGTCATATTCGACCGGACCCGTGGTCGGCGGAACCGGGGGCACTGGCTGCGTCCAGGGGGGCGGCACCGTCGCCAGCGGGCTCTTGGGCGGCGCTGGCTTCGGGGGGACGCCCTTGACGATCTCGACCTTGGCGACGCCGCCATGCGCCGCTTTGAGCCGTCGAGGCGGCAGGGTGACGGTCTTGCGGCTCGCCGGCGGGGTCACCTTGATCTTGGCGCCCGGGGCGACGGTCGCGGCGGCGGCCTGGGCCGCCATCGCCCGGGCATGCTCTTCATCGGAAGCGAGGGTCATCCGCTCGACCGACGTTTCGCCGCTCGCGACCCAGGATGCCACCCACTCGGCTTCGATCCGGTGGCGTGCATCGGGCGCGAACAAAGAGGCGATGACGCGGCCGCAGCGGTTTCGCTGCTGAAACGCGTTCTCCGCGATGGTCAGCAGCGGCGGGTCGCGATGCAGCACCGCCTGCATTTCGACCTGGATCGGCACGGACGCGATGCGCTCGTCGAGCACGCGGACCTGGAACGGCCCGGGGTGGACCGCGAGGGGTATGTCGCGCAGCGTTGCCCAAGCCATGCCGATCCGGTCGCGCGCTGCCGGGTCGTGACGCGCGAGCTCGTTGGAGAGATGGTCGACGCAGGCCTGGAAGCGCGGGGCGACGCCGTCGCCCTGTGCGCGGGCGGCGGCATCCTCGGTGACGACCAGCCTGGGGCTGGTCGCTGTCAGGCCGAGCGCCCCGACGACATTGGGCAGCGCATGCGTGTCGCAGGGCGGGCTCCAGAACCGGAGGTCCGGCCGCGCCAGCGCCAGCTGGTCGCGCAGCTCGCGATCCTCGACATGGTGGATCGGGCGCGCTTTCGCCCAGCCCGCAGTGGTGCCGAGCGGTAGCGACCGCAGCCGGTCGCGCTGCGCGCGGGTCGCCTTGGGTAGCAGCGGCTCGATATAGCGATAGATGTCAATCAGGATCGCCTCGGCGGATACGGAATAGGGCTCAGCCGCGAGGCTGCGCAGCACGTCGATGCACTCGTCCAGCCCCGGGCGGGTCACGCCCAGCGCCCCCCACAAGGCCGAGCTGCTCGGGCCGCCCGGCACGAAGCGGCTCGGGTCGTGGAAGATGTCCTTGCCGCTCAAAAGCTGCGCCGGCCGGCGCCAGTCGCCGCGGCCATGCCGGTCGAGCACCCAGATCAGGCCGGTTCCCGCCGAGAAACGCTGCTTCAGCGCATGAAGCGCCATGTCGCCGATCTTCGACGTCCAGCCGATCGGGAACGGGCAGAATTTGGAGAGCGCGCGGTAGGCCTGCAGCACCCGCTCGCCATCGACAGCGCCGGGCGTGGCCTTCACGGTCTCGAGCAGGGTCACGAGATCGCTGACGCGCACGTCGGTGATCAGCTTCAACGCGCTGGCGAAGTCGCCGCGGAGATCCTCGGCGCTGATGCCGGCGATGAAGGTCTTCGGCGAATAGAGGGTCTGGGTCTGCGAGGTGCGAACCACGGCACGCTCAGGGGTCGTCAGCTCACCGGTGCCGACCGCGACCCACTCGGTCTCGCGCAGACGGCAGAGCCAGTCCGCCTCGATCTTGGCTTTCTCATATTCGTATTTGATCGCCATGTGGAATGCCGGCGTCGTCATCTTGTCGGCATAGCTCGGCCAGTGGCGCGACAATGCCTTGAGCAGCGCGGCGCTTCTCGGCTTGCGCTCCTTCTTCGGCAAACGGCGCATGCCCGCCAGCACGCGGTCGAGATCCGGCGAGGTGAAGTCCTGCTTCACATATTCGGCGCCGTTTGCGTGAAGCGCGTCTTTCCTGACCCCGGTGCCGCCGTCGCGCCGACCAACGGCAACGACCCGAGGGGCGGAGGCAGCGCCGAGCAGCGTCAGGAACTTGCGCGCCGCGCGCGAGATCGTCCCGTCCGAACGCTTGCGCGAGCTTCGCGTGGCGCCGGTCTTCAGGCGCTCTTCATAGGACGACGCGATCCAGGCGATCTCGGGCAGCTGGCAGGCGGCATCGGGCCAATAGGGATGATCGCTGTCAAGCGTTCGGGACAGATATGCCGATGCCGGCGAGACCTTGATCTCGCTCCTTTTGCCGTTGAGGTAGACGAAGCCGTCGATCAGCAATGCGGCCCCGACCCGTGGTCCAAGCGGCTCGGCGCGGCGGTCGGTCAGCAGGTCGAAACGATCGCGGATGGTGCGTAACTCGAGATCGGTCACGGCGATCGGGCGGTCGCGATACGCCTCCGCAAAGGCGGCGAGCTCGTCGGCCGCGTCGACAAGCGCCGCGACCGATGCATGGGTGTTGAGCCAGGCAAGCACGCGCTTGCCCTCGTCCAGTTCAGCGTATCGATCGTGCAGGCGCTCGAAGAGGCTCCAGCTGCGGGCAAAGTCCGACAGCGGCTCGCCGATGAGCAGCGGGCGCGCGGTCTCGCCCTTGGCCGCGACGCTGACCGGGGACATCTGGTCGGTCAGGCAGCAGGGCGTGTTCTTGAGCGCGGCGATCGTCAGGTTCCGGGTCAGGCGATCGGCAGCGCCCACCCACCAGTCGACATCGCGGTCACCGAAGCGGCTGTCGCGGAAACCGCCGGCGAGCGCGTCGACGCCCACGACCTTTGAAACGCCGATCGCGTCGAGCACGCGGCGCCAGCGGCCGGCCTGATCGCGTGGGCCAGCCCCCAGCGCGGTGGCGTCTTCGGCAAGCCGCCGGACATCATTGTCGTCCAGAAAGCCTTCGAGCGCGCTGCTTTCATAGGCGATTGAGTCGAGGGCGATCCTCTGCCCATCGATGAGCAGCGAAGCGGCGCCGACTTCGCTTCGAGCCTGCTGAAACGCCGAAGCAAAGGCAGCGTGCGGCCAGACATCATCGGCGAGACCAACATATTCATCGGGGGTCGGCACGAAGCTCCAGGCGCTTGCCGGTTCGGTCGCGAGCAGGTGCCGCGCGACGGCCGAGAGCATCGTGCCGCATTGGCCAATCAGCCACTTGTTCCAGGCGTTGTCGATCAGCCCCTCGCGCGCGGTACTCGGATCGAACTGCGCATCGATGCTGAACGGCAGCACGACAGGAATCCGTGTGCGAAAGCCGATGAAGAGGCCGCCGGGATGGGCGTGGGCGGGCAGCGCGACCGAGATGCCGGTGGTGTCGCCAGTCGCCTTGTGCGATCGGTCGATCCCCGCCGCGCGCGGGACCTTGGCGCGGTACACCGTCCAGCTGCCGGCTGAGCCGGTGATGGTCCGGGTTTCAAGGCTGAGCCCGGACGCGCTCTCGACCGCGATCGGCGTCCATTCCAGCGGCGTAACCAAACGTTCGCGCGTCGTGCCCGCATCGAGATCGACAAAGGCGAAGCGGTGCACCGACTTCAAGAACAAGAGTCCGTCCTCGTCCCAATCGTCGAACCAGGTGTCGAGGGCGGCAGGATTGAACTCAGGAACGAGATCGAGCGCCAGCATCGTGTCGATCGCAGGATCGTAGAAGTCGGGAATCGCCTCCGCCGCAGCCTTGGCGTGGATGTCCAATCCTTCGGCGCTGAAATGATAGGGATCGCCGTGGATCGCGATGCGCGAGGAGATGCGCCGCAATGTCTTCAGACCGATGCCGAACCGGCCTTTCTGCTCGGCATCGCCCGACTTGGTTGTGAGATAGGGCAAGGTCATTGCGAGGACGTGATGGCATGTGACCGGGCTGCCGTTATGGACGATGAGCAGCTGGCGCTTGTCGTCCACCGTCCGGAGCGCGATGCGGACGTTTGTCGCGCCCAGATCGTCGGCATTCTGCAGCACTTCGACGATGCCTTGAAAGGCCTCGACGTTCAGATCCTCGGCGGCGGCGGCGGCATGGCGGACGACCTTGCGCATGAGCCCCGGCGCCTTCGCCATGGCAAGCGAGAGGCCGGCCATTACGCCCGCCGAGAAGTCGGGGTCGCGTGGATCCTCGATCGAGGGCGCGGCTTCATCGTCATCCCAAATCAGCAGCGCAGCCTGGCGACCTGCTTTATGGAGATCCCGCTGCGGCTCGGCCGCTTCGACTGTTGAAATATCTGCCACGGCGAAGATGTGCCCTTTCCTGTAGTTAGAGCCAGCGGCTACAGGGGCGTTCACGTTGTGCTGTAACTGCGATATCGCCCCTAACGATCACGATGAGTAGCCTCCGGATACGCTCTCCGATTCAAACGAGCAGGTCCAGCGACAACATAACCTAATCGCAGATTGCAGGCATTGCCGGGCACTTCCACTGGCGACTCATGCAAGGGTCAAATCGATTTAGGCAAGTGGCAGACAGGATAAGTTGCCGCACGCAAAATCAACGCGATACGCTAAGCGCGAAGTGTCCGACAACTGACGTAGGATCGTCCGTCAGATCGATAAACGATAGGCGCCGGGGTGCCCTACCGATGCTCCGATTCCAAGTGCCCCCAGGCAGTTCTGCCAGAAGCGGGCATCCATGGCGGCCGATTTGAACAACGGGCTTTGGTCAGGAGCGGACGTGTGCGAAAGCTATGGCATCTGGCTCCAGAATGAGCGAAGTGAACGATCCGGCACTACGATGATTGTAGTAGCTTGCAGACCGCGGCCGTCGAGTAGATCCTGTACCGGTATCCAGGGGTGAGGTAGCGAATGACTCTGATGAGAAATAGGTTCTGCGTCAAACAGACCTGATCTCTATCCTGCTGCCATTCACACCCTTGCATACAGAGAATCCATTGGGGACGGCTTGTTGAACCAGTGGCACGTGGGAAATCAGTCCCACGGCACGTCGCTCCCCGACGATGTTCTGGAGGACCTGCAGAACCTGATCTAAGGTGCCGGCATCGTTTTCCGTGTCAAGGCTGCCAAAGCCTTCATCGATGAAGATTGTGTCGAGCCTGATGGTCCCGTTTGTCATTTCCACGATGTCGGAAAGGCCGAGTGCCAAGGACTGGGCAGCGATGAAGGTCTCGCCGCCGGACAGTGTGATGATCTCGCGGGCACGTCCGGTCTCGATGTCGTGGACGCGAACGTCCAGCCCTCGCTTTGAGCGTCCTCCGATGCTTTCGGTGTCGCGCTCGAATCGGTATCGGCCGCTGGTCATAGGATCGAGGCGCAGGTTTGCTGCTTCGAGAACCTGATCGAACATCGCACCGATGGCGAATGTCTCCAGAGTGGTCCGCGTTTCGTTCTGACCGTCGAAGGCTTCCGCAATACCCCGCAGCGGCCCCGAGGATAGCCTCGGCCCCCTCAGCTTCCTGTTCCTGAGCGCGCCGACGCTGCGTGAAGCCTTCTCTAGCTTCACGCGCTATCTGGAAACGATGCAGCAGGGCTCGCGCAATCTCTTCGTGGCACATCAGGATCTTGCAACCTTCGAATATGGCGTCACGCATGAAGCCCCGAGCCAGCGGCGACAAGATACCGAATACTCGATCGGGGCGACCTACACCCTGGCCCGGCAGTTCGTCGGCGGACCGTTCTCGTTACGGGAGGTTCGTCTCGAACATGACATGGTCGGGGACTATGCGCGCTATCGCGATTACTTCGACTGTGATGTGTTCTTCTCACAGGACCGAAACTCCTTTTCCTTCGATGCCGCTTTGCTCGACTGCCCGGGGAGGGTGCTCAGTCAGACGCTCCATCCGATTCTGGAAGATCATCTCCGCCGAAAGGCCGAGGAACATTACAACGGCGGCACGACGGTCGGACAATTGCGCGCCCTCATCGAAGCTTTGCCTCTCGATCAAAGGCCTTCCATTTCGGACGCCGCAGCCGGCATCGGCGTGTCCGTTCCGACCTTGCACCGGCGGCTGCGGGCCGAAGGGATGGTGTGGAAGACGATGGTACGGGAAGGCCGCATGCAAATCGCAGCGCGGCTGCTGCAGGAGAGCCGCAGGAAGATCGCGGATATTGCGCTGGCAACGGGCTTTTCGGAAAGCGCCAGCTTCACCCGCAGCTTCCACAAACATTTTGGCGTCACACCCAGCAGGTATCGGCGCGCGCATGCGCTGCGGAGAACGGAGTCTGACGGCACGGCTTAAGCGCAGGTCGCCAGAATAATGCTCCAAACATAACAGGCCTATCGCAACACGGCCCACTGGCAGAAGGATGACAAACTGATCTGCCCCGCTAAGTGGCTCAGAGACTATGATAGCCTAAACCACGAACGGTTGTTGAAGGCTTTCGCTTGCCTCCCGACAGGCTGCGGATGCCGATGAGCGACTTACTCACCGTGAGGAGCAGCCGACCATGACCGGAACAAGCCCGCATGCGGACTATTCCGAGGGCATCTTTGAGTCCGATGATCCCTGGGACCTAGCGAGAAGCGACAATGAGGCCGCCAAGTTCGAACAGCATAGCCTTAATGCGGTTACTTCCCCTGCTCCCAGAGCCGCCCTGCCTAATTTGCACCCAATGCATATTATCTTGAACGCCCTAAGGTGACACAGAATTCGTTTGAAACACCAATTTCTCCTCTGCGGTGCAGCGATGGCAATTGCCAAGGTTGCGGACGTTCGCATGCCGCCTGTGGCATCTTGTTAGCGGCCATTTGTTCACACGGCCCTCGGTGGACAAAGCGTGATCACATCCTAAATTTACCTGATGCGGATTTTCATCAGCTCACTCATCACTGGATTCGAAGCTCAACGGGCGGCTGCCCGTAGGGCTTCCACCACGCTCCGCCACGAGCCAGTGATGGCAGAGGACTTTGGTGCCCAGCCAAACTCACCCCAGATCGCTTGTCTGCAGGGCTTGCGAGCGAGTGACGTCGTGGTTCTGATCCTTGGGGAGCACTATGGGTTTGTGCCACCAAACTCGACCCTATCGGCGACCCATCAGGAATACCGCGAGGCGCGCGAAACCAAGCCTGTTCTCGCATTCGTTCAAGAAGGGATTTCTCCCGGGCCAGAACAGGCGGCTTTCATAGCGGAGGTACAGGCTTGGGAGGGGGGCTGTTTCGCGGGAGTTTCGTAAACGCTGACGACCTTCAGGACAGTGTGACGCGAGCGCTTCACGACGTGACATTGGCAAACGCGACAGGGCCTGTCGATGAACAGGAAATGGCTGCTCGTGCTTTGGCTATGCTTCCAGCTGAAAGTCGAAATCACGTAACGTCCGCCATGCTCGAGTTGGTGATCGTCGGAGGGCCGCAGCAGCGAATATTACGGCCCGCCCAACTTGAAGACCAGACACTCATAGAGCGATTGGAGCAGTCGGCGCTTTACGGAAAGCAGCGGGTATTTGATCGTTCGATTGGAACCACCAGCAGTCTTGACGGGGCCGACCTCGTGGTTCGCCAAGAGCGTGGGGCCAGCACACGTCTGACTGAGAATGGGTCGGTCGTTGTAAGAATTCCTCTAGACGAGGCTCGCTCGCAAGGGCGAGGTATGGATTACATGAGCGGGATGGTGATTGTTGAGGAGACGGTTCATCATCGCCTCGGCGTCGCATTCGATTTCGCTGCAGAAACCATCGATCACATCGACCGTACCCAGCGGTTTACGCATCTGATTATCGCGCTGCGCTTGACCGGGGTAGAGCACCGCGGCTGGCGAACACAGGCGCAGCATGCGGCAAGCCCGAATTCCGTCCAGATGGGGATAGGAGGGGAGCGCGAGCGGCTGCCTATCATTCTCACGGTCCGTCGTGCGGCCTTAAGTCTGGATCGGAACATATTAATCGAAGATCTTCTCGTACCTCTAAGGCGTCAGTTTCCATCAGCGACTTAACCTGGTCTCCATCGTGGTGGAAACCGCCATCAAAGGCGACATTCGCCGACTCAAAACTGCTCGTTAAACCGGTCTTTCGTTCATCCAACTGTCGCGGCCCGCAACCGACCGCCCTGGGACTAAGCTGCTGTTCGCAAAATCATAAAAAATGTCGTCTTTTGGTGAGCGAGCGGACTTTGGAGCGTCGTATTCTACTGCATAAAAAACTCAACCGGCAGGACCAGTTCGAGCGTGTCGCCGAGCCGCTCTGAAGGCGGTTTGGGAAGTGGGGAGGCTCTCTTCGCGAGAGCGACCGCTTCCCGATCGAGCTCGAAGAAATGCGATGAGCGTTCCAGACGTGACGAGAGCACCTTTCCTTCCCGGTCAATGATGATGCGGACGTAGGGCACCCCTTGCTGCCGCAGGCGGGCCGCGCCGGGCGGATAGCGGCGTCGCTTGTTCAGGGCTGCCAAGATGCGCCCTTCCCAACTGTCCGGCGCGTCACTCGACAGCTGCGGTACCGGGGGAGCAGGCGCGGTTTTCGGTGCAGCGCTTTGATGATCGGCAGGTGCAGGATCGGATCGCGTGGGCTCCAAAGGCGGAATGGGCGCGATTGTTTGAGCTGTCGGGATCATGGAGAGCTCCAAATGCGCCGGGCGTGGCTGAGGAGGATCAATCTTCTTTTCGACTGGCTTGGGAGCCTCCTCTTCCAGCGGAGGCGTCTCGGGCGGCGATGCCTCGGACCTTAAGCTGACAACCGTCAAGGAAGACCGCGACGGCTTGGGCGGCAACACGGTTTTAATGGTGAGAAAGGCAAGCGCGAGGATGAACGCGTAGAGCGCGATCGTAAAGCTCATGCCCATCCAGCGGCTTCCATGCGTCGCGCGATATCCCTGACGCTCTGCGTGGGAGCTCGCTTCATCAGGAGCACTGTCGGGCCTGGCGGGTGCATCTGATACCGTTGCATGATAACGGTTTGAGGGCTTATTCATTAGCACGAAGTTCGTCCCTGCGTAGTGCGTTGGAAGTGTTGCGCACTGGTCGCCGCCATGTGCGAGCTGCCCGCTTCTTCCACCACAGATAGACGCCGGTGACGGACAGCATCGTGACGACGAGGCCAGCGAGGCAGATGAGGATGCGCCCAGGGAGGCCGGCGACTTGTCCTGAGTGGATGGGAAGCATCAGCCCGGCGACCACATCGCCTGCTTGTCCAGCCCCAGCTTCCTCCACCGAGACTATGCCGCCATGCACGGCTGATACGAAGATATCGGAGGCACCGAAGCCCGGCTCATGAGGTGCTCCGAAGCGCACCATGTAGAAGCCGAGCGAGCGATCCCTGTAAAGCTGACGCACCGGCATCTCCCATGACCGCCGGGCTGCCTCCGCTTTTGCGGCTGCGGCGGCAGCGTCCCAGCCGACTGTAAGGCTCGGAGTATGCGCCGGTGCCGGACGGTCCCAGATACTGGGGCTGGTTGGCAGAAGAGCAGTCAGCACGGGTCGGAAAAGCTCGCGATTGAGATTGAACGACATGCTGGTGAAGGCGATCAGAAAGAGGACTGCCCAGAGCCAAAGGCCGAAGGCCCGGTGCAAATCGAGATTGAACCGGTAGGCGCCTGCCTTGCGTTTGATCTTCCAAGCTGGAAGCCACTTCTTCCAGAATGGCTCGCCGCGCGGGAGCGTTAGGTAAAAGCCGACGAAGCAGTCCATCATCCAGGCGACAGCGACCCCGCCGAGGAGCCAGACACCCCACCCTCCGGGTATCGTGAGTGTGTAGTGCAGACGATACAGGAAGGGGATGATGTGCTCGCGGTCGAGACGGAACGCGCCGTTCATCCGCTTGTCGAGGATCGAGCCATCCGCCGGATCGACGAAGAGCTGATTGTGATCAAGATCAGGGGCGCCATCTCGAGGGCCGACATAGACTACGGCGCTCTGCCCAGGCTTGGAAGGTGGAACGATGGTGAAGACCTGGGCGCCCTGATCGGCCTGCTCGACCCGGTCGGCGATATGCGCCAGCGAGAGGGATGGCCGTCCCGCCTCCACCTGGAAGAGATGCGGGTTCAGCAGGGCGTCGAGTTCCTTTTCGAAGGCAAGGACGCTTCCGGTAAGACCGGCGATCGCGAGAAAGCCCGCGATCGCCAGACCCGTGTATCGATGCAGGGCAACAAGAAGCAGTCGCATCGCGATTTACCAGCGGTAGCGCAGGCTCGCGATCACTCTTCTCGGTTCGCCGAAGAAGCACGACCAGTTGCAGGTGATATAATAGTCCTTGTCGAACAGGTTGGTCGCATTGACCGCGAGGCGCCATTCATCGGTCAGATTGTAGGCGATCATGGCATCGAACACCGTCACGGCAGGCGTTTTCTCGGGGCCGACCGGGACCGTCTGGGGCTTGGAACTCGTATGACGGGCGCCGCCGCCGAATGACAAGCCGTTGAGGCCGCCGCTTTGAACGTCATATCCGGCCCAGAGTGAGACCTGATGACGTGGAACATTGTCGGTCGCGCGCCCTGCCTGTCCGGGCACATTGCTCTTCGTCGTCTTGGCGTCGGTATAGCTGTAGGCGCCGATAACATTGAGACCCTGAACAAGCTGGGCTCGAGCCTCGACCTCAACGCCGCGCGAGCGCACCTCGCCTTGTTGGATAGAAAATGTGCCAGTGGGGTCGACGGGATCGGGGGTCAGGACATTGCGTTGCGTGAGCCGATACAACGCGATCGATGCCGACAGGTTGGCGCCAGTCGGCTGATAGCGCAGACCGACTTCATACTGATTGCCTGATGTCGGCTTAAACCGTGCATTCTGACGGTCGCGACCCGGCGTCAGTTCATAGGAGGTCGAATAGCTTAGATAGGGAGCGAGGCCACTGTCATCGACATAGGCGAGGCCTGCCCGCCAGGTGAAGGCGTCAGTACGTTCATCGACCTTCGGATAGACTGGCAGGAACTGCTCGAAATAAGGTTTGTCGCGCATCCGCGACCATTCTTGCCGGCCGCCAAGCACAACGTTAAGCCGCTCGGCAATCTTGATCTGGTCCTGCGCATAGACGCTGATGCGGTTTGTGCGAGAAATGCCGCCGAAATTATTAGGCCGTATATTGGTCGCCTGCCCGCCATAGACGGGTCGATAAAGATCGATCGAGCCGATGTCGAAGTCCTGACGGAATTGCGACATATATTGATAGGTGTAGTCGGTGCCGATCAGAACACGATGTTCCATCCCACCAACGTCCTGGCGCAGTTCGAGCGACGTGTCGGCGGTAATGGCGTCGGCCTTGTCCAGTCGATACTGACCATAGCGCGAGGCGGTGCGTCCGTCCGCGGCGATGCTCTCAACGGATACGATGTCGTAGCGCGTATTGGCTTTGTAATAGTTGAGCGCGTGGCGCAGCTTGAGCCGATCCGACAAACGATGCTCAAAGAGGTAGCCGGCCACATAGCGATCGCTCTGATAGCCCATGGCGGGCTCGCCATAGAAGCTGCTGCGGCTGGGCCGGCCAAGCGGTCCGGGTGTCAGAAACGCGGCTGTCGGAACGCCATAGGTATAATCGGTATCGTCTCGCTGAAAATAACCGAGCAATGTGAGGCTCGTATCCAAACTTGGCCGCCAGGTGATCGCCGGCGCAAAAAACAGGCGATTGTCCTTCACATGATCGGCATTGGTGCCGCCATCTCGTGCCACGACAGTCATGCGCGCGGACCATTTGCCATCGCTGGTCAGCGCGCCGCTGAAGTCCGCCGAGATCTGCTTGCGATCGAAAGAGCCGCCATCCACGATGATCTCGCGCATCGGCGTGAGGGTGGGCAGCTTGCTGACCGAGTTGACGATGCCGCCCGGTGCGGTTGCGCCATAGAGGACGGAAGCGGCGCCCTTGAGCACCTCAACTCTCTCCAGGCCATAGGGCTCCTGCCGGCCTTCGAAGAAATTAACGGTGAACTTCATGCCGTTGCGATAGAGGCTGCCATAATAGGCAAGCGCCCTGAACCCGCGCAGCACCAGGCCGTCACCGGTGGAATCATGGCCAACGTCGAGTGAGACGCCCGCCGTATAGTTGAGCGCGGCGATGAGCGAAGGCGGCTTGAGCAACTCCATCTCCTCCGCGCTGACCACGCTCACGCTTTGCGGGATCTCAATGAGCGGGGTATCGGTCTTCGATCCCGTAGCGGTCCTCCGCGCAACGATCCCGCCTACCGGGCCGACACCGCCGGCTTCGCTGACCGGCGCATCAACGGCTGTTCCGGCGCTGCCTCGGCCTTCAACGCGAACCGGTCCAAGCTGGACGGTGCCTTGAGCGGCCTGCGGAGCCGTCTCAAGCGTCACCATGGTTGCCGTAACGAAGCGGTATGTAAGACCGCTACCGGATAGAAGGCGGCTCAAAGCCTCGCCTGAGCCCATGCTGCCCACCACCGCGCTGGAGGTGCGGCCGTCCGCCAGAGCGGACGGATAGGAAATCTGGATACCGGACTGCTGCATGAAGCGCTGGAGCGCTGCAGCGAGCGTTTGTGCCGGTATGTCGAACTGTCGAGCGGAAGGCGAAGGGGTTTGAGCGATCGAAGGCGTCGGCAGCAGAGCGGAGCCACTGATGGTCGTGAGGAGAACGGCTCGACACGCGTTACGAACGAGGAAGCCGTTAAGCGGCAAATTGATCATCAAAAACCCCCAATGGTCTGGTGCGTCATCCTCTGACGCAAACTGCTGTTGCGACGCACTAGCATCGTTCGCAGTGGGTAGACTCGCGAGTGAGCCGTCTTGGCTAACCCCGATTTGAAATAATTAGTGCGACGGCCGGATGGCGCGAATGATTGCGATGTTGCCCGGTGCCCATGTGATGGTGAGGCCTTGGACGGCCGCAAGATCGTCAAGCGCCCGATCTGCGTCGTCGACGCGATATGCACCATTGACCATCAGAGTCTCGGGCAGGTCGGCCCAAATCCAGGTCTGTCCCTTACGATAGCGGGCGATTTCACGGATGACCTTGGCAATGGGCTGCCGGTCGATCATGAGCTCGGCGCGGCGCCAGGTTGCGACGCTGGCGGGATGTGGCTCGGATCGGCTGAGAAGTCGGCCGGATGAGCCATAGGCGAGGCCTTCACCCTCGCGCAGCATGACACCGCTCCGGCCATCTCTGGCGGGTGAAACACGAACGGCACCTTGTGTCACAGCCACATCGACCTGCGCATCGCTTCGGCGCACCTCGAAGCTTGTGCCGATATCCTGCACTTCGCCGTCTAGGGCGGCCACTTTGAATGGCCGCCTTTCTCCATGACGCACGGTGAAGAAGGCATTGCCGCGCAGAAGCGTCACGCGGCGTTCGCGATCGTCATAGTTCACGCTGATCGCCGATCCGGCATCGAGCCAGGCGAGGGAGCCATCGGGCAATTCATACCTCGCGATCGTCGAGCTGGTGAGATGATCGGCGCGCAACCAGAGCGATGCCTGAGGGACGAGAAGGAGGATCAGCAGGCTCGCGGCAATCGCGGAAATGCCGATGCCGACGCGTCGAGGTGAGGTCAATCGTGCCCATGAACGACAATGGCGACGCGGTGGCGGAACGAATGTGTTGGCGCGGAAGAGATCAGGCTGGTCGCCCAGCTGAAGCCACAGCAATCGGTTCTGCTCGAAAGCGCGGACATGCTCCTCGTTCTGAGCAAGCCACGCTTTCAGGCTATCCATCTCCGCCTCATCCATCTCACCGGACGATAGACGCAAAACCCAGTGCCGCGCCTGGCTAGCAACAGCCTGTGATGGTGTTGTGGCGTCGTTGGTCATCCAGCTTCCTGTGGCCTGGCGTGAAGCACCCTACCTCTCCAAGCCTAGACTTGCAGGAGACGTCCTTGGCCAACCCCTGTCGAGAATTTTCAACGTTCGCTCGATAAAAATGGCTGCCACAGCATCAAATGCACGGCACAGATGCTTCTCCACGGTCGGTCGCGACACACCGAGGCGCGCAGCGATTTCACGTTGGGGAAGGCCTTCCAGCCGGCTGAGCAGGAATATCTCGCGCGTGCGGTCCGGAAGGCTGGCAATCATCGACTGCACGCGCATCAGGTCATCGCGCGCGAGGGCAATGCGCTCGCCCGAGATGCCATCGACGCCGTCATGCAACAATGCCGCTGCTTCCGCCTGGATGTCGCGTTGCCGCTGCTCGCCTTTGATATGATCAAAGGCCACATTATGGGCGAGACGATGAAGATAGGCGGTCTTGTCAATGATGGGCGGATCGTCTCTGATCGCCTGCACCTTGAGCCAGATTTTCTGGGCAACGTCTTCTGCGCTGTCTGCGCCAACCAAACGCCCTACGCGCCGAAGGAGCGAAGGGCGTTCGCTCAGCATCAGGAGGGATAAGGCAGCAGAATTGGTCAGCACGCGGCAGCGAATATAACAACTGAGAACAGTTCGCAATTGAAGTTGGCTTATTATCGTTCGCAACACCCCACATGGGGCGCTCGTCTATCCCGCGAATTATGGCAAGATTTGGGACATTGCTGTCGTTCCCAAGCCGATCATCGAACGGCAGAGTTGGCCAACAGCCGACCTCCGATGGTGAGGCTCTGAGTGGCCATGATGTCGGACGATCCGGACAGTCCGCTTATGATAACGATAAAGCGCAAGCAGACGTTCTGACGTGGCAAGAAAAGGAACCGGTTTGCAAAATTCAGGTCATTCCCGGCTCTTTCGCTGAATGCGGGTTTGCGCTTTATCGTTTCATGCTTTGCCAACGTCGGCACCGGCACGCGAGCCGCGCAGAGCAAGTCGGTGAACCAGCAGGACAACTTATTCCCCCCCCCCGCCGGGACTGAAAGACCGCGAGCGATGTTCAGCGGCAGAATTTGGTTCGCATCTGCTCGGCGACACGCACCTTATTGTCCAGCAGCGCCAAATTGTCCCCGCCATCACTCATTTCTACGATTGGTCGGGCGCTGGTGAACTGTTTCAGGCTTTCCTGCACATCCGGACAACTCTGCGCCCAAAGGGCTCTCACTTGAAGTGCAGAGCCAACCCCCATCGCCCCCCTCGCCCAATCGGTCGGATCGACGCGCTTCACCTCTGCGGTGACGGCATTCCTGTAAAATGGCATCGACTGCGTGATGTCTCGGGCCGATTTTATGCGCAATGCCGCGCTGGAAGAGGACGTCGGCCAAATCCATGGCAGAACGACGCCCGCCATCGCTAACGAGGCCTTGGACATCTACGGCCAGACGCAATGTCATCTCTGCTTCATCCAACTGCGCAATGTCTTTGGTCAGCGTCCATAATTTCGTCTGGGCGATCCCTTTCAATTGGAGAGTGGGCCCATGCATGATTTTATATTGGTCATCGGCAAAAACCTGCAACGCCTCGTCATATTGCCAATGGCCGCCTTGATCTGCGCTGCGTTGCCTGTCTTCGTGCCCAATATCACTTCGACCTGGGCAAGCTTCACCGCTGCCATCTGGTCGTTATACGCCTTGTGCTCGGAATTGCTGTTCGCTGCACTGAGCGCTTGGGCCTCGCGCTGTAAAGCGACGGCCTTCATCCCGGCTCGCGCAGCTTCGAACTGAGACCGCATCTCGGCAAAACGGATTGGGGACCGGTTGCAACTTCAAGCCGCTTCTGCGGCTGCCAGTCGTCGGGGGCTGCCTCGTCGAGTCCGAGCAGCCACGGCGATGTCGTCGGGCATTCGCGCAGTAGGTCGCGATGGCAGTAGAATGCCGTGTAGCAGGCGCAGAGCCTCGAGGCATACAACGCGTTCGGCAGTGAGCCGCCATTGACAACAACGGGGAGCGCTAAATCCGCCTCCCTGTTTCCCATATTAATGAGGGCCACTGAGCCAATGATCTCCAGCGCTATCTGTGGGTAGGCGGCTCTAAAGGTCGTAAGCCCCAGCAGCCCAAGTAATAGACGGCCGATTTTAGGGATCCGCTTCGGATGGTCGGATGCGGTCATGTTGGCGATCGATCGTCAACATCACCAACCAATCCGCACGCCAAACGCACCATTGATGCCTTCGCCGATGTTGGTCTGGGTCCAGTATTTTTCATTGAACAGGTTGTTGACGTTGCCCAGGAACGTCACCTTGCGGCGACCGACCAGCGTCTCATACTGAAACCCAGCATTGGCCACAGTGTAAGACGGAATGACGAGACTGTTAGCGTCGTTTGTCGGAGCCTTGCCAATGTACCGCACATTGCCGTGCAAGCTGAGGCCTGGAACCCCGGGGACATCATATTGCGCGTTGCCAGTTACCTGCCATTTGGACGCGCCGCCGGGTGCATTGCCCAGCAGCGTTTCATTTCCCGCCGATACATCGCGGATGGACGGATCGAGCCGAAGAACGCCGAGACCCAGCTTAAGGTTTGGCATGAACCGATAGTTCGCGACAGCTTCAATGCCCTTGTAGAGCGTCAGGCCGTCCTGTGTCAGGCGGCGAGCACCGTCAAGGATCTGGTCGATGGTGGCAGCCCGTTCGATGCGGAAGCCTGCGAGCGACATGCTCAGACCTTCATGCTCATATTTCGCGCCGAGCTCATATTGGCGGCTGCGGGTTGGCATCAGCACCTCGCCGGCGTTGGCGTATTCGCCGCCGACACGACTGCCCGGCTCCATCGCCTCGGCGTAGCTGCCGTAGATCGACACATAAGGTGCTGGCTTGTAGATGAGCGCGAAAGTGGGGGTCACTGCAGACGTGCGATAGGATGAATCCACTGACGGATTTCCATCCACATCAAGCAGCTTGTACCGGGTATAGCGCGCGCCGATTACAGCCTGCACCTGCTCGCCGAAATGCACAGTGTCACTGAGAAACAGACCGCGCTGACGGTCCTTCGTAGGCCAACCCTCGGTATCAAAGTACAAAGCGCGCGTTACCAGAAACGGCTGATCCTGGTAGACCGATCCGTTGAAGTCATTGCCCCAGTAGTAATTTCGGTCGTTGAATCCGAACAGGCTGTCGGTCGCGAGATAGGATGCCCCAGCGACGATCTCGTGGCGGATCGATCCTGTCGTAATATCGCCCTGCGCGAGAAACTGAGCAAAGTGATTCCTGTCCAGTTCGGCGAAGTTATAGGCGTAGCCGTTATAGTCACCGTCCGCGTTCTGCATGTACACGAACATCTTGTTCGAATGATGCCGCTTGCTGGTATATCCATAGGTCAGTCGAGCAGACCAGCCGGGAGCGAAGGACCAATCAAGACCCGTAGCCGTCGCGAGTGTCCGCGCCTTGTAGAAGCTGTTGGCGACATTCAAGTTATCATAATCGTAGGTAGGCCGGGGGAGCTTGTTCCCGACATACTCGTCCCAGTAAAACTGGAATGGCTCGTGCTCTAGATTGCTGTCTTCATAGGTGGCGCTGGCGTACCATTTGAGATCGGGGCTGAACGCATAATCGAGCGCCAGAGATGCGACAAAGCGATTGACCCCTGCCTTATTGTAGGCCGTGCCTTTTTCTCCGGCCAGATTGACGCGATAGCCAAGGCGGCCGTCTTGTGTGAGCGGCCCACCCGCATCGGCTTTTGCATAAAAGACACTGTTGGTGCGGTAGCCGACTTCCGTGGTCAGCACCGCTTCGGCCGTAGGGCGCTTGGTGCGATAGGCGATGACGCCACCTGGCGCGCCGATGCCGTACATGAAGCCGGTGAGGCCCTTGAGCGCTGAAACGCTTTCGATCGGTTCCAGCGGAAAGTCCCCGCCCCAGTAGAGCAGGAGGGGAACATCATCGATATAATAGTTACGAACGCCTAATCCTCTGATTTGAGTCCCCCACCAGTTGACCGCTCCCGATGGCGCAGAGGAATAAACCGACGGATCGTTCTGGAAGACTTGCCCGATGCTCGTGACCTGACGGCGGGCGATATCCGACTGATCGACAAGGGTTATGGAATAAGGCGTGTCGAGCAGCGTTTTCGCGCCCAAGGCGCCATTGCTGGCCGATCGAATCTGGTCTTCGTCAGAGCGATGACCGGTAACGAATATCGTTCTTCTCGCGTCCTCCGCCGCTTCTTCATCCGGCGCCGCAGCCTCGGCGGCATGCGCGCGCGGCGCGATTACAGAAACCAGCACCAGCGACAGAGAGAAAATTGGCGCAATAAACTTTGGCATTAGAACCCCCTACAGATGCAGGGCGCCGTAATATTATGTCTATTGCGAGTCAATATCATTATCTCGGAGTGGGATACTGATGGTTCTCCCGTCTCCTGCGGGATTGGATGTCTGACACCAGGCCTGCGAACGGCCTTCTTATGCGATCCGCTGCTTGCTGGCAGAACATGACCGCCCTGGCCGGACAAAACCCGGTCAGTGACAGCGTGCAGCGCGTGCTGCGCCCTCGCCGTGGAGTATCACCTCCCATCCAGTCTCAATTCCAACGGTTCCTGCTACTTGCAAACTATTGCAACTCATTATCGATTAAGCGATAGGATGCAGGCGGGATCGCGGCTACTCCGACGGAGAGGCTCAAAACAGCAGGATTCTTAGATCGTGAGTGCTAACGTCATGGCGAGAAATGGTGGGGCAAAGGCTTCGGTCTCACGGGCCCAAGCGGTTAGAACGGCTAACCGTTTCGCAGCCGCAATCCTTGGTGGCTATCTGTTTGCTTATGGATTCACTGCGCTGGCGACGTTCATTGGCTTTGGTCTGGGCCTCCCGTTTTCGGAGGCACAGGTGCTCGCATGGATGCTTGGAGCCTTAGTCTATCTGGGCGCGATGCTGTGGGGTTTCGTGCCGCGCACCGCAGCAACGGCCTGGGCCGTTCTTGCAGGCGGCGGTGCAGCAATGGGATCGGCCGCCTGGGCGCTTTCGCGTCTGACAGTCTGAGCGGGAAGGAACAATCGATGCGTGAGACATTCCGGCTATCGATGGCCTATCTGCACACCTGGCTCGGCCTTGTGGTTGGCTTCGTACTGATGGCCGTCTTCTTCTTTGGGTCGCTTTCCGTGTTCGACCGCGAGATCGACCGGTGGAGCGTGCCGGAGACGCGCGCACAGGCAGCGCCCTTTCCCTCGTTTGATCGGTCCGTGCTGCCCGTCATTGCAGCGGTAAAGCCCGATGCCGAGAGCATCGAGCACACGGCCGCAGAGGTCATCGGCGCCTTGCCTCCGGCCGATGCGATGAAGGTCGGCGATGTCGGTGTTTATACCAATCACCGTGACCCCATTTTGCGGATGTACGTGGCCTTTGATGTGCCCAACAAGCCGCGCGACGCCAACCTGGATCATGCCCATGTGTATGGCTTTGCGGCGGTCGATCCACAGACAGGCGAACGTCTGCCTGCCGATGTTCAGGATCGGCTCAATCTTGGCACCGGCTTCTTCTTCCCCATGCATTATATGCTCCACCTTGACTGGATGGAGATCGGCTACTGGATTGTCGGTCTGGCGGGCATGGTCATGATGGCGTTGCTCGTCTCCGGCGTGGTGATGCATCGCAAGATCTTTCGCGAGTTGTTCACCTTCCGCCCGGAAAAGGCGCGACTGCGCTCGATGCTCGACCTTCACAACATGACGGGCGTTCTGGCGTTGCCATTCCTCTTCGTCATCACGCTGTCGGGCCTGCTCATCTTTGCCTATATGTATCTGCCATCTCCCACGAGCCTCATGCGCCCGCTGGCGAAGGCTCAGGAACTGGTGGAAGCGTCCGGAACAGGACTGCCCGTCGACCCGTCAGGCCGGCCCGGTGAACTCGCATCCGTCGATGCGATGATGGACGCTGCAAAGGCGCGCTGGACGGCCAAGGGTGTGCCCGGCGAAGTCGGATCGGTGGTGATCGTCCATTATGGCGATGCCGATGCTTATGTCTCGATCGCGCGTGACAATGTCGATCGTGTTGCGACGAGCGAGACCCTTCACTTCAAGGGAAGCACCGGGGCGCTGCTTTACGAGGATCCGCCAGCGAGCGGCATCCGCACGACGGAAGGATTCCTCTACGGGCTGCACTTCCAGCAGTTCCGCCACTGGCCGCTGCGCTGGCTGTTATTCGCGGGCGGTCTGGCAGGCTGTGCCTGCATTGCGAGCGGCTTTTTGTTCTTCGTCGAGAAGCGCAAGAAGAAGCATGCGGCCACCGGCGCTCCCGGTGCGCGCATCGCGGAGGCCGTCGCCGTCGCCAGCGTGACCGGCATGCTGATCGCGACCGGCACGATGATGGTGGCGAACCGATTGCTCCCCACAAGCCTGCCGGGGCATGACGCCTGGCAGGAGGGCATTTTCTGGCTGACGTGGCTCGCGACGCTGGGCCATGCCGCTCTGCGGTCCCGCGCGTCGGCCCATATCGGCGTTTCGCCAGCATGGGCCGAACAATGCTGGCTGGTGGCGCTGCTGGCTGTGGGTGCAGCCATTGCTAACTGGGCGACGACCGGCGATCATCTTATCGCGACGATCGCAAATGGATATTGGCCAGTGGCGGGCGTCGACCTCGTCCTTCTCGCGACAGCAGGTGTCGCTGCCTACACGGCAGTTCGCCTGAGCGCCCGTGCTGAACGGCTTGCGCGGATGCCATCGGCGATCGGGAAGCCAGCCCATGTCTGACGGCGTTCTGCTCACTCTCGCGCTGCTCGCTGCCATCATCGGCATGGCTGGCTTTGCGGCAGCGAACGACACGCACTGGCGACAATTGTTCCGCGAACGCCCGCAGTCAGCCGGCGCGCGCGCATTTTGCCAAGCTTCTGGTGTGCTGCTGCTCGGCATTTCCTTTGCGTTTTGTGCAATGGCCGACCCTATCTCGATGGCGTTTCTGGTCTGGCCGATGCTGCTCGGCGTTGCCGCCGCCACCGTGGCGGCGTACCTGACGTTCAAAGGGCGCTCTCAGCGCGGATAGAAGAAGAGCGGCTTCGGGCCGGTCGCTTCCGGGCAGCGGGTGACATTGGCCCGTCGTTCAACGGCGCGGCCATCACCCGTTCGGTTTGCGCCGCCCAAGGCTGTTTAGCACCGCCAGTTTGGCAGCGGTGGAAGTTGCGGAGCGTTGCATCGGGGGTGGGTCTGGAAGATCGCCGCATTCGCAAAGGCGCTCTAGGCAGCCTGCGCTCATCGCCTCGCGACTCCCTATGAGCCGCTCAGTTGCCCGACGGTCAAGGTCAGGGACGCCCCATGTTCACGTCTGCCGCGCTCCGAGCCGGACAGCACCGCCGATCAAGTCCGGGAATGGTTTGAGAGACTATTTTCCCGCCTTCAATACGGGGAACATTGCTCGTGAGCAGCGCGCTCTGACCGGCAAGTGCTTGGTAGCGAAGGCCCGCACACGCTGAGCTTTTCAGTCACATCCCGTGGCACGAGACGCTTTGCCGGCCATCGCAACGGATGAAACGACCGGGAAGGCCAGGGTCGGAGCGACGCAGCGTCGCAACAGGACCAAAGCCTTCCCGGATTTTCCAATGAGCGACGCGCCTCCGCGCCGCTCCCTCTTGTCAGAAACGCACGCCCAGAGTTGCCATGACGTTACGCGGTGCGCCGACGAAGCAGTCGCCGCGCGCCAGACAGGACGCGAAATATTTTTCGTTGAGAAGGTTGGTGGCGTTGAGGGAAATGCGCCAATTGTCTTTGCTGATTTCCGCCAGCGCGTCCACAGTGGTGCGGGACGGCGTGACGATCGACCAGATCGCGCTGGTTGAAACACTCTTGCCGCTATGCACGACGCCGGCGCCCAAGCGCAGTTGCGCCTCACCAGCCAGCCCGAAGGTCTTGGTGGACCACAGCGACGCGGTGTGACGGGGCATATAGTCGAGGTCGGTATTGGTTTCGGACTCGAGCTTGGAATAGCCATAATTGGCCAGCAGCTCGAAATTACCGGGCAGGGTGTGGCTGGCCTCGATCTCAAAACCCTCTGTGTTGAGTTCACCCGACTGGGCCGTGCCGCCTGCTGCGAGATAGAGAACGCGGTTGCGCTCCTTGATTTTGAAGACCGTGGCCGTGACCAGCGTGCTGGGAGCCGGCTGCCACTTCACGCCGGCCTCAAATTGCGTGCCGGTCTGCGGGCGATAAGGTGCGCCAAACGTGCCGTCGCCATTGTCGATGGAGCCCGCGACAGGCAGGAAGCTTTCCGTATAGCTGAAGAAGGGCGAGATGCCGGCGCCGATCTCGCCGATGATGCCAGCGCGGAAGGTGGTGGCCTTGTCCTCCTGACCCGCAGAGTTCGTGACGCGGTCACGGCGAGCCCCCAGCACAACCGAGACGCGATCAAAGAAGCGGATCTGATCCTGGACATAGATGCCCAGTTGCTTCTGCGACTGCGCGGTGAACGGGCCGGACGGCTCGTAAGTCAGGAGCGCATCATAGTCGATGTCGTAGAGATCCACGACCTCCACACCGGCAGCATAGCGCTTGGCGACCTCGTTCCAGCTATAATCAATGCCAACGAGCAGCTTATGCTCGATATTCGCGCCTGTGTTGAAGTTGAATTGCAGGTTATTGTCGGTGGAGAAGACATTCATCCGCGCGTCGCTGGCATCGGCATAAAGACCAATAGTCCGCCCGTCGGTGCCGTAGACCGAGAAGGGATCGGTCGGATTGCTATAGCTGTCGGCGTAGTGGGTCTTATATTCAAGATTGCTATCGATATAGCGGGCCTTCAGGCTCAGCGTGATCTTGTCAGAGAAGTTGTGCGTGATGAAGCCGCCGCCTTGCAAGGAGCGTCCGGCGTAGCGGTCCCACCCGGCCTTACCGACAAATGTATATCGATCCAGCTTGCCAGAGGGATTGGCAGCATTGGGCAGAAACGTGCCGACGATCGGCAGAAACTGGGAGGTCGATCCGGTATCGTCCTCCTGATAGAGGCCTGTCAGCACGATATCCGTGTCAGGGGTAGGCTGCCAGCGGATCGAAGGCGCGAACATCACGCGATCGTCGGGAACATGATCGACATAGGTGTCGGCATCGCGGACGCGGCCCACGGCGCGGATCGCCAGATTGTCGGCCAGCGCGATGTTGACATCGCCCAGCGCCTCCTTGCGGTCGTAGCTACCATATACCAAGCTCAGTTCGCCACCCGTCCGGAACTCCGGCGTCTTGGATACGAGGTTGACCAGGCCGCCGATCGATCCCTGGCCAAACAGCACCGACGCCGGGCCGCGGACGATTTCCACGCGGGAGAAGTTGTACGGGTCCGCGGTGATGCTGGCATAATAAGAAAAGATGTCGCGCATGCCGTCGCGGAACTGGAGCGCATCCAGCCCGCGCACGTTGAAGCCGTCTACGCGCGTATCGCGGCCATAAGGATTGGCAAGGACACCTGCGGCATATTTTACCGTGTCGGAAATGCTGATTGCGCCCTGCGCGAGATATTGCTCAGATGTGATGACCTTGATCGGCTGAGGCAGCTCGATGAGCGCTGTATCGGTCTTTGTACCGGTTCTAGCGGCGGTCACGATAATCGCATCGCCATTCTCGTCCGCTGGCGCGACTTCGTCGGCCCATGCCGCCTGGCTCGCGCAAAGGCCCGCCAGTCCCACCATCATAATCATCTTCGCCATTGTACGCCCCTTCACTGTCGCTGCGCTTCTTGCGTGCAAGCCCCTAGAGTTTATGCGACTGCCTATCAATAGCGTTTTTGATCCGGGAGCGAGGGGTGATGGATGGAAATATCGTCTGTTTTTACAGCAACTCGTGATGAATGCCGTTCGACACTGTACCTGCTACGGGTCCCATGAGGCACACCTTGACCCTGCTTGGATCAAGAGGGTCGGCATTGAAGTCCCTCGTTTGACCGCACCAGCAGGCGATGCGGGCTGCCGAAGCAGCGGATGTCGAGACGGACTGCGGCACGGCGTGAGTTCCGGCATCTCTTGATGCCGCGAGAAGTACGCAGCCAGCGAGCCTTCGCTCTTCCTTATTTCTACCGCGCGCCGGGGGCTGTTGATAGTCCGGGAGACAGGAAGAACTCGACCGGGACCACAAATTCAATAGTCTCCCCTGCCTTGTGGGCTGGTGGCTGAGCACGGCGAGGCAGCGCGACGACCTTACGGTCGAGGTCAGTAATGCCGCTGGAACGTCCAAGGCGAGCAGCCAGCACCCGACCCTCTCTATCCATGATAAAATGCACCCCAGGCACGCACTGCATTCCAATTCAGTTGCGAATTATGATACATGATAACATATCATAGCCCAAGAGCCGCCCTGCGGATGGGTGGGCGCCAGCAGCAACGGCCGAACATCAAACGGAATTGGGGGAACAATGAGATTTCTGGAAACTGCGGCTGTGGCTGCCGGTATCGTCGTCAGCGCGCCAGCCTGGGCGCAGTCCATCGACACGCCCGACCAGACCGAGGGGGCCAAAGATCAGGCGACGGCGGCGGCGAGCGATATCGTCGTCACCGGCTCGCTCATTCGCGGCCTTCCAAGAGAATATGTCGCCAGCCCGGTATTCACTTATGGGCAGGCGGACATTGTCCAAGCCGGTGCCGGATCGGTGTCGGAATATATGCTTACCATTCCCCAGAACTTCACCGCGGACCTGAGCGATTTCGGCAGCACGGCCGCAGGTGTGGGATCCACTCTCAGCACGGGCACGACCTATAATCAGTATGACGGCTTTGCCAGCTTCGCGTTGCGCGGCCTTGCCTCCGATGCGACGCTCACGCTCCTGAACGGGAGGCGAATGGCGTCAGTGGGCATGGTCGAGGCGCCAACCGTTTCGGTCATCCCAGCGGGATTGATAGAGCGCATCGACGTCATCTCTGACGGCGCCTCAGCCACCTATGGCGCGGATGCGGTGGCGGGCGTGGTCAACATCGTCACGCGAAAGCCCAAGGGCGGTCTTGAATTGCGCGTGCGCGGGGCGACCATGACCGACACCGGCGCCAAGAACTGGGAAGCGAACGCGCTCGCCGGGCATAGCTGGAGCACGGGCAGCGTATATGGCATGGCGATGTATCAGCAGCGCTCGGCTTTCCTCGAAGAGCCGATCGTGGCGAGCGGGACGCGCCTTCAGCAAAGCCAGTTGCCCGACGAGCAGGTGAGCGGCTTTTACGGCGGCGTTCGGCAGGAGGTCGGCGACCTGACCTTGTCGGTCGATGCCTCTCGCTTCCAGCGTGATCGCGAGGCGATTAGAAACTATCCGGACTTTCCCAGATATAACCGTTTCTTCAAGACCCACACCACCGGATATGCCGTGAATGGCAATGCCCATTGGCAGGGCGACAGCGCAACTTCGATCGACCTCAATATCGATTATGGGCGCAACAAGACCAGCAGTAACGTATTCAGCGGCTTGCCGCCTTTCGCCGCGGCGAGCACGCATTATAGCGATACCAACACGCTCTTCGTCGCCGAGCTGACCGGCCAGACGGCCCTGGCGACGCTTCCGGCGGGACCGGTCCTCGTCGCCGGCGGCGTTCAGTATCGCAAGGAAACGCTGCGAACCGACGCCAAGATCTTCTTCAATCTCAACGGCGGCGAGCGCACGGCAAAATCCGCTTATGGCGAAGTGAACGTGCCGATCGTGGGCGCCGAGCAGGGCATTGCGCTTATCCGCTCCCTGACGCTTTCGGCGGCGGCGCGCTATGAGGATTTCGGCTTTGACGACGCATTGGCGCCCAAATTCGGGCTCCGCTGGCAGATCGATCGTTCCGTCGCGCTGCGCGGCACCTATGCCCGCTCCTTCCTCGTCCCGCGCTTTCGGAATACAATCGGCATCGCCGAGCAGGTCTCGTTCTGGAACTACCCCTACGCCTTCCTGGGCGCAGGAGAGCAGAATCCGGCGCTACCGACCGGCAATGCGATCGTCATGTTTCGCGCAGGCGCCAATCCCGACCTGAAAACGCAGAAGGCCGACACGTTCACGCTCGGCCTCGATCTGACCCCCACCTTCATTCCCAACCTGACGATCAGGGCGGGCTATTATCGCATCAAAATCGCGGGGCGGGTCGTGACGCCATCGCAGGACGACAGCGTGTCGCTTCCCGAGCTTCAAGGGTTCAACATCCGCAATCCCAGCCTCGCCCAGATCGAGAGCATCATCAACAATCCTGCAGTGTTCCGGTGGTTCACGGCAGATATCCCGTTCATCGGTGGTGGCGGAACGGAAATCTACAGCAGCGCGAACCAGATTCCCCAAGGCCTGATTTCGCAGGTGCAAGCCGTGGCGGATATTCGCCCGCAGAACTTCGCGGTCGAGAAAACCGACGGCATCGATCTCGATCTCCGCTATCGCACGCCGCTGCTGGGTGGCGATGCCTCCGTGCACCTGACCGGCCAATATATCCTCAATCTCACGCTGGGCGCCGGTACCGGCAGCGCAGTCTCGCGGCTGGACGGCTATGCGCAGCCGGCCGACCTCCGACTGAACGGGACCTTCATCTGGGGACGCGACGGCGTGTCGGTCGGCTCGGTCGTCAACTATGTCGACGGGTTCACCGATAATCGCCCCGGCCGGCCCCCGCGCAAGGTCGCGGCCTATACCACGGCGTCTCTATTCTTCGGTTTCGACCTCGGGCGCCTTACATCCACACCTACGCTCGACCAGAGCGAGGTGCAGCTTGTCATCGCCAACCTGTTCAATAACCGCCCCCCAAATATCGCAGACTCTGTGCTCGGCTACGACCCATATAATAATCCCCCCAATCCGCGCACGATCGGCCTGGTGCTCACAAAGCGATTCGGACAGCTTTGAGCCATGTCGGTCGATCGCTGCTGCGGGAGCGGGGCGATGAATGGAAGGCAGCTTTCAGGGAGGCGTTTTGCATGATCGAACGACCGCTCTGTCGGCGAAGTCGGTCGTATCTGTGCGCGCTGGCTGAGTTCAAGGGATTAAAAGAGCTATGCTCTGCCATGGGTAACGGCAGCAGAAGCTGACATGCTATGTCGAGCTGCGCCGCTCGGACATCCGCAGCTGCATTTGCTCTGACAGACCCCATTGTTGTAGGTAATTGAGCACCCGAGGCGTATCGTGTTTCTGATCGGTGATCTTGCGTCGCCGCGGAGCGCTTCAGGCCATGCTCGTCACAATCTTTGCCCCAAGCAACGTACATCTGCTGGAAATAGCCGGTGTACGAGACGCGCTGTTTGAAGCGAACTGCAAAATGGGGTCCAGTAATCGCTATCGCGTCAAGCTGGTGACAGAACGGGGCATGCCGGAGGAAAGCGCCTCCGGCATCGTTTATCTGCCTGACGCCAGCATCCACGACGAGACAGAGCCGTGCGACACCTTGATTGTAGCAGGGCCATATGGCGTCCCGTCGCCCCAAAGCGAAGCAGTCAATGATTGGTTGCGGGAGCAGTCACGGCAGTCCCGGCGTCACGGATCGACGTGCACCGGGGCCTTCCTGCTGGCTCATGCCGGATTGCTGGCGGGTCGTCGTGCGACAACCCACTGGGAGTATGCTGCACGCCTTGCCGCCGACTTTCCGGACATTCTGGTGGAACCCGACCTCATCTTCGTGCGCGACGGACCAGTGTTCAGCTCCGCAGGGGTAAGCGCAGCGATAGACCTCGCATTTTCGTTGATCGAGGAGGATCACGGGCGGGCACTGGCGCTTTGGGTGGCACGGCGGCTGGTCGTCTTCTTGAAGCGACCCGGCGGTCAGTCGCAATTCAGCGCACTGTTGACCGCACAAACTGTTTCCAACAGCCCGATCGACAAGATAAGACTTCACATCCTCGAACATCCCCGCGCGAAGCTGACCCTTGAAACCCTTGCAAAGATTGCTGGCGTAAGCTCGCGCCATCTCTCCAGGCTGTTCCGCGCCGAACTCGGCATGAACCCAATCGCATATGTCGAATTGACCCGGATCGATATTGCGCGACGACTGCTGGAAGAAAGTTCCGCTCCGATAAAAGCGATTGCCTACACTGCCGGGTTCGGCTCGACGACTACGCTCAGACGGGCATTCCTGCGCAGGATGGGCGTCACGCCCCTGGAGTATCGCATGCGCTTTCACAGCAGCGGAGGCGGAGAGCCGATCAACGTCGAAAGAGCCGCTATTCTGTCCTGAATGGTCGCATCAGCGAAGTTGAAAACAGCGCTGCGGGACGACATCGTGGTGCCAAGAGGCGATGGCAACTCGTTCCCGCAGGCTCACGATAAGTGAAAAGACATAAAGCGCGGCAGTCTCGCCACCCCAGCGTGGAGATTTCAGCAAATGATACAAAACGCTGTTGAGCAATGGCAAAATGTTCCGCTCCGCAAGGACTCTCTTTTCGATACTTACTTCCACACT
The DNA here is from genome assembly GCF_025961775.1 of Sphingobium sp. B12D2B. Lineage (NCBI taxonomy): Bacteria > Pseudomonadati > Pseudomonadota > Alphaproteobacteria > Sphingomonadales > Sphingobiaceae > Sphingobium > Sphingobium sp. B12D2B. The sequence continues at coordinate 603,950 of NZ_JAOQOH010000001.1, read as the reverse complement.
TTGTCGCATGATCTCAGGACACCGCTCACCCACATCACGGGATTTGCTGAGCTTCTCAAGCTCGATGGAAACCTTGGGGCAACCCAGCAGGAATATGCCTCTGCAATCGTGTCGGCATGCAGCGAGCTGCAAAATACGGTCCTGGCGCATCTTCGCCTCATAGAAAGTAGCCTTCAGGCTGCATGTCAGATGCCTCCGCTTGCTGACGACGCGTCTTCGCCCGCACCTCAGAGCGACACGTAAATCCAAAAATATCTTTACCGGATATCGCAGCTTGGTGACCCGCTCGACCAGGCCACGAGACGTTTGCCGTACCCCGACGAAACTGGCGTCGATTTGTCTCGAAACGCCGCGCCGCTGAAATTGAAACGTCGGCACCACGGCATCATCCTCTAGCACGGAGGCATGGGATGAGATCTGATCTTTACGCGCTCATCGCGATGAAACTCGAAAGCCCGTTTGCGAGATGACTCCCGATGCGGCCGACGGCACGATCGTGGAGCCCGGTAGAACTGGTTCCCCGTTGCTGCGATGGCCTCGCCTCCTCGGTGGGCGCAGAGGCCAGTGTGTAACAGAGCTCTTTTCCAAACTTGCGCTCGATCATGTCAGCGATGGCCTGCTCGTCGCGGACATGCGCCTCCGGGGGCAGCCCATAGTCCTGGTAAACCCAGCATTCGAAAAAATTACTGGCTATTCTGTTGACGAAGTCATCGGCAAGAACTGCCGCTATCTCCAGGGAAGCGATCGGTTGCAGCCGGAACTTACGGAAATACGGGCTGCGCTTGCGGAGGCGCGCGCCTGCTCGGTGACACTGCGCAACTACAAGCGGGACGGAACGATGTTTCGCAATGCTTTGCGTCTGGAGCCGTTTCGGGACTACCTAGGGCGCCTCACGCATTTCGTGGGCCTGATCCGGGATGTCACGCACGCACCGGGTGTCGATCGGCTTACCGGACTGCTGGATCGTTATGGGTTGCTCGACCGGCTGGCACAGATCGAAATGTCGGCGAACTCCGCCTTGCTGGTCATCAAGCTCGACGTCCTGCGGTTCCGTGACGTCAACAACGGTTTCGGTTACGATGTCGGTGATGCGCTGCTTCGTTCGGCGACAGCGCGTCTGGCTGTTGTGCCAGCCCTGGCTATCGCTCGCGTCGGCAGCAATAACTTCATCCTGGCCTTCGCGCTCGATGATGCCAGCCGTGCGGGCAAGATCGTCAATGAGGTCCTCGACTTGCTGAGACCCCGATTTGTCCTGCCTGGCGCATCGCTTACAGTGCAGTTTGCCGCTGGCTTCGCTGTCGGGCTCGCCGGAACCGATCCTCTTCTACTGGTCCGGCATGCAGGTGCGGCGATGCAACGATCCAAAGCGACGCCCGACCACGGCCCCCATCCGTTTGAGGAAGCAGATGACCGAGACGCGCGTAATCGCATTCGGCTCGCGAACGAACTGCAATCCGCCGTTTCCAATGACGAGCTGCTGTTTCATTATCAGCCCCAGGTCGATCTGCAATCCGGTGACCTGATCAGCGCTGAAGCTCTGCTCCGTTGGGACCACGGCGCATTCGGCCTCCAGCTACCCGGCCGGTTCATCGCCGTTGCTGAAGAGACCGGCGCCATGATGGAGATCGGAGCGTGGGGCCTGCGTACGCTCGCGACGTATGCAGCGCGGGTCAATCAAAACCGTCGGATACCGCTCCGGTTCGCTTTCAACATGTCGGTGATGGAGTTCACGCGAAGGGACGTCGTCGCCTTTGTCGAACAGGTGCTCAACGAAACCGGGTGCAAGGCCGAATGGCTGACGCTGGAGCTTACCGAAGAGCTGATGGCCCCTGAGTCGGACGATATACGCCGATCCTTCGAACATATGCGGCGCCTGGGGGTCGGCATTTCGATCGACGATTTCGGCACGGGCTATTCCAACCTACGCTATCTCGAACGGTTTCCACTCAGCGAGATAAAGATTGATCGTAGTTTCGTGCGGGAAGTGGCGCACAACCATGTCAAGCACGTCATCGTTGAAAGCATCGTGAAGCTCGGAGTGGCGCTCGACGCGCGCGTCGTCGCGGAAGGCATTGAGACTGAGGCCGATCGAGTGATGATGCGGACACTGGGCTGTTCGGTGGGACAAGGCTACCTCTTCGCGCCGCCGCTCGACGAACAGCGCTTCGAAATCCTACTCAATCAAGGAATTGTAATGCGCGAGGACCGTCTGTCTAAGAGTTAAAGCGAATGTGCGCCCCCAATGCCATCGTGCACCTCGCAGGCGAACAAGACGCAGCCCATTTGTGAACAAATATGACGATGGCTTCTTTGCCACCTGACCGTTTCACATTTGGTGAGTAATGCTCACCTGAATGAGCGGCAGCTATTGGGTCACCGAAACCTTGCTTCCAACGACCGCTTTGTTGGCGCGTTCCGCCGGATGGGCTGAAGAGGATCGAGTGGCTGCTATTGTTCGGATCAGACGCTAGCTTCGCTCGCTCTGAACGACGGAGTTTGGTTGGCATCGGACCCAGGTATTGTCGGTCGCGGACCCCGACAGGTGGATGAAAGCAGGACGGGTTTCGACGAGCAGCTTTGGCCCACCGAATGTCGTTTTTGAGGGCGTAGACGGCAATCTTCCTAATGGCTGAGCCCCCCGCACTTATCTTAGGGATTGGAGCCGGCCCTTCGCCCGCACCCAAACTTTGCCGTGGCAAAAGCAAAACTTGCCTTGACGAAATCATATTCTATCGATTAGGTTGAAATACCTCGAGCGGGATGGCTGGTCAGGCCCCTCCCGCATCATCACGAGTGTCTGACCCGCGGCTTTTGATAGGGATGCAGCTTGCTCCGCGTGACCAACCGCTAAAGCGCACGATGCTCAGGCGACCGCGCCAGGCGTCGTGTTCCCCTCTCTAACGATGAGGTGATCCGATGCGCATGACCCACCAGCTCTGTTGACCTAGCCCGCACGCAGTCGCGTGCCGGTTATCGCGAGCCAGCGCCCGAAACGGCCTATGCCGTCCGGAAGCACTCGGGACCGGCGCGTGATGATGTCGCGCCCACCATCCGGTGGCTGCGCCTTTCGCTCTGCGAGGATCATCATGATTAGGCTCACCAGTTCCGATTTGGCGGACCTGGCGCGCTACCCCCTGTCTCTTCAGCAATCGGCGCTGGCCATCTGGTCGCAGCTGCCGGGGGGAAGCCTGCGCTCTGTCCGCCCCGAAGACCGTGACGGCGAAAACCGACGGTCGACCAAATACAGTCACGCTCAGGGACAACCATAATAATGACACTTAATCAGTATATTATCGGGCTATATACAGGCGAGCGCTTCTCGCCTACCGGCGCGCTCCGGACGATGCTGCGTGCAACAGCTGCAGCCCTGTCGCTCGCAGTGCCGATCAGCGCCCATGCGGCCGAAGAGCCATGGCAGACCGAGCCGACCGCAGCGGAGGAGGACGCAGGCTCGCCGATCATCGTCACGGCCTCCCGCCGCCGGGAGGAAGCCGTGCAGGACGTGCCGATCGCCATCAGTGTGATCGACGCGGCGACGCTTGATCGTCGCGGCGACTTCACCCTCGGCCAGATCCAGCAACAAGTGCCGGCGCTGCAGGTATTCAGTTTCAACCCGCGCAATACCAACATCAACATTCGCGGCCTCGGCAGCAATGTCGCATTGACCAATGATGGGCTGGAGAACGGCGTCGGCTTCTATATCGACAATGTCTACTATGGCCGCGTCGGCCTTTCGCAGTTCGATCTGGTCGATCTCGAACAGATCGAGGTGCTGCGCGGCCCGCAGGGCACGTTGTTCGGCAAGAACACGACCTCGGGCGTCATCAACATCAGCACCCGCAAGCCAAGTTTCGAGCCGGACGCTTCCGGCGAGGTGAGCATCGGCAATTATGGCTATCGGCAAGTTCGCGGCTCGGTATCCGGCCCGATCGTCACCGATCGTCTCGCTGTGCGCCTGAGCGGTGCCTACACCAAGCGCGATGGCCTCCTCTTCAACACCACCACCGGAGAGGAAGCGCAGGACTATGAGAATGCGAGTTTACGCGGCCAACTCCTCGTCAAGCCGACAGACGATCTCTCGGTCCGGCTGATCGGCGACTATGCCAGCCAGAAGCAGAATTACGCCCTTAACGTCTTTGCCAACTATGTCGGCACCTACGACAATGGCGCGACGATCCCGAACAATTTCGCGGCGCGCCTGGCGCGGTTCAACCGGTCACTGCCGGCCATCGATCCGTTCGCGCGACGGGGCGAGTCCGACAGTCATTACCAGTCCAACATGGATGGCTATGGGGTGTCCGGTCAGGTCGACTGGGATCTGGGCGGCGCCGCGCTCACTTCCATCACTGCCTATCGCTGGTGGGACTGGAACCCGGCCAATGATGGCGATTCCACTGCGCTGCCTGTCGTCACCAAGGCGCAGCAGGCTAACCGCCAACGCCAGTTCAGTCAGGAAATCCGCCTTGCGTCCAAGGATGATGGCCCAATCGATTATGTGATCGGCGGCTATTATTTCTGGCAGATCATTCGCGGTTATGGCGCAAGCCGCTACGGCTCGGCGGCGGCGGCCTGGAACTTGCCGGCAGTCGATCCCGTGGTCGGCAACGCAGCGCTTGACGGGTTCGAGGCGAACTCCACCTCTACGCCGCAGACGAGGAGCCTCGCCCTGTTCGGGCAGGCGGACTGGTCGATCAGCGATGCGCTGACGCTTACCGCCGGCCTGCGCTACACCCACGAGAAGAAGGAAGGCGCGTTCCGCCAATATTGGGTGGCGGGCAATGATCTCTCCGGCCTCACGCCCGCACAGCAGGCGACAGCGAACGCCATCCGCGCCCAGTTCAACCCGGTGCAGACCTTCGCGACCGCTTTCTCGGATGACAGCCTTTCCGGCCTCGTTACCCTTCGCTGGCAACCGACGCGCGACGCGATCATTTATGGCACCTATTCGCGCGGCAACAAGTCAGGCGGGCTCAATCTGACTGCCTTGCCGGCGGGTATCGCGCCAGAGGTCGCGCCGGAGCGAGTCGACGCCTATGAGGTCGGCTTCAAGTCGCAGCTGTTCGATCGCGCGTTGACCTTCAACGGCGCCCTCTACTGGATCGACACCGCCAATTATCAGACGGCGATCACCGAGCAGGTGGCGAACACGGTCACCTACCGGCAGTATATCGCGAACATTCCCAAGGTACGCTCACGCGGCTTCGAGCTGGACACGGTTTACGCTCCCTCGCAGCACTTCAGCCTCAATGCGTCGCTGGCTTATGCCGACACCAGCTATCGCGATTACAGGAACGCGCCGCAGGCCGTCGAACGCCTGAACATTTCTGCCGTACAAGACCTCACCGGCCAGCAGCTCCCTGGCGTGCCGAGGTTCACCTACACTTTGGGCGCAGATGTCTCGACACCGGTTCCCGCATTGGGCAGCACGGGCGAGATTTACGGCCACGCCGACTGGTCGCACCGGTCGAGCTTCAACACCTCCGCCTCCAACTCGCGGCTGGCGATCGTGGACGGCTACGGCCTGCTCAACGGGCGGATCGGCTTGCGGTTCGACGACGGCCGCTACGACCTCTCGATCTGGGGCAAGAACCTGCTCGACGAGAATTATTTCCAGACGCTGTCGGCCGGGAACACCGGCCTGGTGACGGGGCTGATCGGCGACCCACGCACCTACGGCATCACACTCCGCGCAAAATTGTGAGGCACGCCATGACCGCACTCACTGCAATCCCCTCGTCCTCATTGTCGCCGCCGCAGAGCAAGGGCGACGAGCGCTCCAGCGCCTTTCGGCTCATCCGATTCTCGGCGGTTGCCGTGCCGATCGCCGCCGCGACCATGCCCATCGGCGTCTACCTCCCCGCTATTTTTGCACGGGACTTTGGCCTGTCGCTCGGCATGATCGGCTTCATCTTTCTGATCGGCCGCTTGTGGGATGCCATTTCCGATCCGCTGATCGGCTCCCTGAGCGACCGTACCCGCAGCCGCTTCGGGCGGCGTAAGCCATGGATGGCGGCAGGGGCCGTGCTGTTCACCCTGTCCTCCATCTTCCTGTTCTTTCCGGTCGCGAAAGTCACGCCGCTCTATCTTGGCGGCGTCCTGTTCGCTTTTTACCTAGGCTGGACGGCGATCCAGATTCCCTTCCTGGCCTGGTCCGGCGAGATCTCCGGGCATTATCACGAGCGGACCCGCATCGCGACCTACCAGACGGTCGTGGGTTCGGCGGCGTTATTCGTCACGCTGCTGCTGCCCGCGCTCGCCGATCAACTGCGGCCGGGCGACGGGCACCTGCAAATGTCCCTGATGGGCGCGCTGGTGCTTGCCACCGTCATCCCCGGCGTCTTTCTGTCGCTTACGGCTTTCCCGGAAGTTCCGGCTCCGGCCGGGCCAGCGGAGACGCTGTCGATCAAGCACACATTGCGCGCGGTGTTCGCCAATACCCTGCTTCTGCGCGTGCTCGCCTCGGACTTCGCCGTGACGCTCGCTCAGAGCATTCGCGCCGCGCTCATCGTCTTCTACGTCAGCTTCTATATGGGCCGGCCGGACTGGGCAGCGGCGCTGTTCCTCTTCCAGTTCATCTTCGGCATCTTCGCGGGTCCCATCTGGCTGCGCATCGGCCTCAAGCTCGGCAAGCACCGAACGGCGGTCTTGGGCGAGCTGGTGCAGGTCGCGGTCAATCTCAGCCTGCTGCTGGTCACGCCGGACACCTTCGGTCTGCTGCTGGCGCTGACCTTGGTGCAGGGGCTCGCGCAAGGCTCCGGCAACCTCATGCTGCGCGCCATCGTCGCCGATATCGCCGACAAGCACCGCTTCGAAACCGGTGAGGAGCGCACCGGGCTTTATTATTCGGTGTTCAGCCTCGCGGGCAAAGGCGCCTCGGCCATCGCTATCGGTGTGGCCCTGCCGCTCGTCGCCTGGCTGGGCTTCGATCCCCGGGGCAGCAACAGCCCGCAAGCGCTGCTTGGCCTTGCCTATGTCTTCGCGCTTGGTCCTGCGCTGGGCCACGCCTTTTCCGCACTGCTCCTCGCCCGCTTCCCGCTCGACGAAGCCGCCCATTCCGAAATCCGCCGCCAACTGGACGACCAGCCCCTCGCTCTCGCCCCAGCCGAATGACCCGCACTGAATGAAATCCCTGAAAGGAGATGCACGTCATGACCGTCCTCGAAGAGACCCTCATTGCTTCCGATACCGACCTGTTCGAAATCACGCCGCTTCAGCCCAGTCTGGGCGCGCAGATCAGCGGGATCGATCTCTCCCAACCCCTGACCCGGCCTTTGCATGCCGCGCTCCACGCCGCCCTGCTGCAGTACAAGGTGCTGTTCTTCCGCGATCAGCATCTGACGCATGAACAGCATATCGCCCTGGGCGCAGCGTTTGGTGATCTGGAGACCCACCCGGTCTTCGCGCACCCCGATCATCCGGAAATTCTGCCTCTGCGCTCCAAGGAGTTCGCCGGCAAGTATCGCAGCACCACGGACAGCAACTGGCACGCGGACACCACCTTCCGCGCTGAACCGTCTGCGGCATCCATCCTCATCCAGCGCGTCTCGCCGGGTCTGGGTGGCGATACCGTCTTTGCCAACGCAGTCGCAGCCTATGAAACGCTCGACGAGGAGACCAAAGCCCGGATCGACGGGCTGAGCGCCATCCACGACACGCGCGTCTTCCTGCAGTTCATCGAGTCCGCTGAAAAGCGGGCCGCCTTGCAAGCGCAATATCCGCCGGTCGAGCATCCGGTGGTGCGCATCCATCCCGAAACTGGCGAGAAGCTGCTCTACGTCAATTCCGTTTTCACCCGCGAGATCGTCGGACTTGCACCAGGCGAGAGTGAAGCGCTGCTCGCCCGACTCTTCGACCAGGTGAAGCGGCCGGAATTCCAGGTGCGTTGGAGCTGGCAGCCCGGCTCGATCGCTTTCTGGGATAATCGCGCGACCCAGCACTACGCGGTGCCCGACTATCGCGGCAATCGCGAGATGGAGCGCGTGACCATCGTCGGCGAGCGCCCGCGCGGCCCCCAATCGCCCAACTGAAATTCCCCCCAGCACCCCCAAGGCAAGGAGCCTCATCATGTCCATCACGACCTATGCCAATGCCGCAGACCTCAATAGCCCGCTCGACATCAAGCCGGTAACAGGCACGATCGGCGCCGAAATCCGGGGCGTCGTGCTCTCCGGCGATCTCGACGCTGCGACCGTACAGGCGATCCAAGACGCGCTGGTTCGCCACAAGGTCATCTTCTTCCGTGGCCAGCATCATCTCGATGACGCTGAGCATGAGAATTTCACGGCACTCTTCGGCGATCCGGTTGCGCATCCCACCGTGCCGGTCGCAGAAGGATCGCGCTACCTGCTGGAGTTGGACAGCCGCGAGGGATACGCCGCCTCGAGCTGGCATACTGACGTCACCTTCGTCGATGCCTATCCGAAGGGCTCGATCCTGCGTGGCATCACCATCCCGGAGGCGGGCGGCGATACGCTCTGGGCCAATGGCGAGACCGCCTATGAGGCGTTGCCGGAATCCCTGCGCCAGCTCGTCAACAATCTCTGGGCCGTCCATACCAATTTGTACGATTATGCCGCGATCCTGGGCAATGCGCCGAAGGACAACGCGTCAGCGCGTGAGCAGATCAAGCGGCACCGCAACGTGTTCGCTTCCACGGTGTACGAAACCGAGCATCCGGTGGTCCGCGTCCACCCCGTCTCCGGTCAGCGCAGCCTGCTGCTCGGACATTTCGTCAAGAACTTCGTCGGTCTCAATCAGGCGGATTCCCAGCGGCTGTTCAGCATTCTCCAAGACCATGTCACCCGGCCGGAGAACCTCGTGCGGTGGCGCTGGCAACCCGGTGACGTCGCCTTCTGGGACAATCAGGCGACCCAGCACCGCGCCGTCGCCGACTTCGGACTGCAGCGCCGCACCCTGCGCCGCGCCACCATCCATGGCGAGGCACCGGTGAGCATCGATGGCCGCACCAGTCGCATCGTCCGGCAGGAAAAGGCGGTGGAATACGAAGCGGCCTGAGCAGCACCGTTACCCGCGTCACGGCTGAGGGAGAAACTGTGGCGCGGGTGACGTTGGATAATCGATTGTACAAGTCCTCGATCAGCAGTGCCAATCGGCCGCTTTGACGAAGAGGAATTGCGGGGCATTTCGCATCTCACGCTCTGGTTGAGATGGATGATTACCGTCAACGAATGTCCTGTCATTAGATGAATGAAAGGCAGGTTTCGGGAACCGGTTCGAACGATTGCACGTCGGGTTTGAGGGCGGGTCCCGTCGGATGGGCCAAAGTAACTCAATGACTGCTATCGTCTGGAGCAGACATTAGCGCTTTTCAATCTGAACGACCGGCATTGGTCGGAAGCGACCAATGCATAGCCGGCCAGCGGACTGGCAGGTGCCGCCGCCTTAGCGGCCATTCGCGGCGCTTGAACGGCTCCTTGGAGCTGGTTTTTGTTCATGAGGGTGTAGCGACACAGGGGAGCAGTCGAAGTTGTGCAACACCAGTACCTTTGTTGGTGAGAAAGTGGGTCACCCCCATCGACTGGACAAGAGCGCGCTTAAGTACTGCGCCGCTCCACAAGGGTAAAACCGATGTCCACGCGCGCTGCTTTGGTGCGATCACGCTGGTTCTTGGACAAGGCCTTGAGCATGAGGGCCGCTGCCTGACGCCCCATCTTGGCGCCGTCGATCCGGACGGACGTCAAGGATGGCTCCAACTCCTGGGCGAAATCGAAATCGCCAAAACCCATCACGGCAAGATCATCGGGAACGCGGACGCCGCGGACGGCTGCCTCGATCAGCACGCCTTGCGCCAGCCAATCAGAAGAGCAGACAATCACATCCGGTCTCTCGCCCGCCTCCCATATACGGCCGAAGCTGCGCCGGCCTTCGCCGATGGTGCCGGGCAGGCTGTGGTCGATACTGCGAGGCTCCGGCCGCCCTGCTTCCATCAACACCCTCGAAATTCCATAGCGACGGATGTGCCCTCTGCTGCTGTCCGTTGAGAAGATCATCGGGCGCTGATAGCCCTTGCGCATCAGGAAGTTGCCCACTGCGATGCCGATATCATGGTGAGAAATTCCCGCCACCATATCGATGGGACTGATCGGGGTTTCCCACGTCTCGACGATCGGCAGGTTGGATTCGACCAGCAAAGCGCGCACGTCTGGCGAAATGGGGAGGCCGATGAGAATGAGACCGCCAGGGCGGCGGCTCAGAATTTGGGTCACGATCTTCTCTCGGGTCGCATCTCTCTCGTAAATCCCGAGCAACGTCTGATAGCCGCCATCATCGAGCGCCGCGACCGCAGCCCGCACCGTCGTGTCGAACAGTTCGAGCGGGGTCGGCGGCGCCATGATCGCGATGAGCCGGCTGCGGTTGGTGATCACCGTCCCGGTCGTCAGCGACGGGATATAGCCCGTTTCCGCAATGGCGGCATGAACACGCCCGAGCGTTTCCTTGGTGAGAAGATCGGGGGTATTCAACGCCCTTGAGACGGTGGCCGTCGAGACCTGCGCTGCCTTGGCAACGTCGGCGAGGGTTGCGCCCGCACGGCGGCGGACCGTTCCTTCACTCGACACCGTTACCATTTATTCCGTCACTCCTTGAACCGGCTCTGATAGGCGAGGAGCTTGAGCGATCCGCGCCGCTTAGGCAATGGCCCAGGACCACAGGACTCCCTTGCGCTTTTCTCTGTCTCGCTCCGGCAGGCGGCTGTCAATTGGAGCGTCGGCACGGTTGCTCATCATCGTCCAGAGCGCATGGGGCCATTGCTTGCCTGCAGCCTCCAGCACATCCGCTTGCGCGGCCGGACCGATGGATACGCGATGTGCAGCACGCTCATCCACTGTTTGATGCGACATGCACAATCGCAGCGTGCCGCGCATCTCTGCCGCGATGCCACGGGCGACGACCATATCGGCATAGCCTGTCAAACCCATCAGGCTACCAGACCATGTCTCGCGCAACGCTCCATACCAGAGCGTCGCAAGATCGCCGTGGCTGTGCAAAATCTGAGCCTTGGCACCGATTGCCGCCGCAGCAAAAGCGCTCGTGGCAGCGAAACGGGGGTCCACGATCACATGTCGCATCTGCGCTCTGACCTGCGCAGCCCGAAGAGGCGGCGGGAGGATAAGGCTAGCGGTGGCCAGGCCGCCGAGCTTCAGAAGGTCTCGCTTTATCATCGCGCCTGCGCCTTGTCCTTATTGGGCATGGCCAGAAATGCCGCGAGCTTCTCAAGCTCATCGTCCGTCACTTCCACTCGTGTGATCGGTGGCATGCTGAACAAGCCGTGGCGTGCGACCGCCTTCACATAGTCCGCCGGAAGATCGGTCCGTTCAGCAAGAAGCGCGCGCTCCTTGCCCCAGCGCCGTTCGAGCTGGATGGTGCCCGTGCCTCCAGGCAAATGACAGTAGCCACAATGCTGGAGGAACAGCGCTCTCCCGTCTTTCACGGTCGAAGCCGTAGCCGATGCCGTGGTTGATGCCGACACAGGCGCGGCCGCATCAGACGATGCAAAGGCAGCAGCCGTGCTCGCAATAATCAGCGCCGCAACGGCACTCCAGTGGATGGCATTCACGCTTCCTCTCCCTGACCGTGGGCTTTGTAGGCTGTTGGCCAAATGCCGTTTTTACCGGGTGCAATGATGCCATTGGGATCGATCGCATTCTTCACGGTCTCGTTGAACCGCGCCAAGGCGCCGCCGTTGAAATCGAAGCTCTTCGCGACCGGATCCATGAAATCGAGATGGGTGCGGTATTCGCCGAAGCCGGCCGCTTTGGCGTCGGCGATCAGCACGTGGAACAGCCTGTTGGCCCGAGCCACCATGTCGGCGTCGTCACGGTCATAAAGCAGGATGTTCACATTGTTGATGTGGCGATGGCCCATGGTGAAGGAGGTGTAATAGTCCAGACCATGTTCCTCGAAGCGCGCTTTCATCGCGCGGAAGGTCTTGCGGGCCAGGGCGCCATCGGGCGGCATGACCGGGGAGAAGCCCATATGGCCGCCGCGGCCACCCCACCAATTGACGATCTGGAGAGACGTCGCGCTCGGCGCCCGCGCGGCCGCCTTGTCGAGAGGATCGCCCCGCCGCCATACCTCGAACTCGATGGCCTTACCGAGATGGGGCTCAAGAGCTTTGCGGATCAGTTGCTCCTTGGCGCGGACAATGCCTTCGTGGCCATAGACGCCGAGATTGAAGCGCCACCATCCGATGTCATAATGTTTCATCATCTTCTCGGCGATGGCATCGGTGAGGGCGCCCTTGCCGTCGTACCACTCGCTGCGCTGGGACAGCACGGCCGCGTCGTGAAGATAATTGCCGAACACGAAATTGTGGTCGACGACGTTGTTTACGCGTAGTTGGTGGAGTTCGCGAATGGCCCATTCGATGTCGTCGGCCTGAGGTAGCTCGACTTTCGCTCGCAAGGTCATTTCCGGTTCGGGCATCAGCCACAGGCCCATCTTGGTGACCACCCCGAAGTTCGACTGAACGAAGGCCTGATCCCAGGAGGGGCCGAAGCCGTGCTGATAGGCCTGCCAGGTTTTACTCCCGGCCATCGCGCCCATACCGGTCCGGAGCAGATCGCCTGTGGGCGTAACTACCTCCATACCGCAGATTTTCGCCGCGTGATCGCCATAGGGGGTGTAGCCCAAGCCTCGCTCCAGGGCGTTGCCCATCACGCTGCCCCAGGCATTGCCTGGCGTCGACATCCAGAGCGGAATATTGTTCTGCCGGAGGTAGTTGTAGAGATCGTAGAAGCCTACGCCCGGCTCGAGAAGGCAGTGGCCATATTTCACATCCACGTCCAGGATGCGGTTCATGCGGCCGAGGTCCAGAACGACCGATCCCGGCATCGCCGGCGCTGCCCAGCCATAGCCCAGATTTTTCCCACGGGCAGTGGGCCACAGCGGGACGCGATATTCATTGGCGAGGCGGACGAGGGCGCGCACTTCTTCCGCGCTGGCTGGCGCAACGGCGGCGGACGCTTCATGGTTCAGCCCATCGCCGAGCGCATAGGGGTCTATATAGGTCGCGCGATCCTCATCGCTTGAAAGGACCCACTGCGATCCCACGACTGCCTCGAACGCGCGCAAGGCCTTGGAAAAAGCGGCATTGCCAAGATTGGGGGGGGCTTTGACGGACATCATTCTCTCCTTGATGAGAGAATAGCCCGGGCTGAAATTCAATGCAAGAATTACATCATGATGACGATCATATCAGGACTAATATGAAATAATTTCATTCAGTCGATGTCCGCGCTAGGCGTTCTGCAGAAAGCTTCAGACGGCATGTGCCTTACGGTTCTCCTTCCCTTGGCTGGGCCGATAGTTCGAAGCGGCTTCGAAAAGGAGGGGATGCCGCTTGGGCGACATCCCCTTGAGCGAAGGAAGCGTTCAGAAGCGGCGGCCCACCGTCACTGCCCATTCACGCGGGCGACTGGGCTGGCCGGTAAAGATGTAGCTTCCCGACTGGATGAACTTGTTCACATAATAGAACTGATCGAACAGGTTCGTGACCGAGACGGCCGCGTACCATTCGTCATCCGGGGCATTATAGCCAAGGCGGGCGTTGGCCACTGCATAGCCTTCCTGCACCGCACGGGGATTGTTGGTCCACTCGTTGAAAACCTTGGACTGGTAGTAGACGTCGAAACGCGGCGTCAGCGTGCCGCCATTGCCCAGATCGGCGCGGTACTGGATGCCCGCATTATACTTCCATTCCGGCGAACCGGGCGCTTTGCTGGCGAGCGACGGGCCGCCTGAAACGCCTGCCGCAGCGCCGAGATCCTTGATTTTGAAGTCCGTGTAACTGCCGGACATATCGATTTGCAGCCCCCGCGCCGGCCGGATCTCCAGTTCAGCTTCCAGGCCGTTGATGCGCGCGCTACCGGCATTGGCAACCACGATGCTGGGGACACCATTGATATCATACCCATTCGCGCTCAACTGCAGGTTGGAATAGTCGCTGTGATAGGCGGCCAGGTTGAGCCGAACCAGTCGATCGAACAGGTCGCTCTTGAGGCCGATCTCGTAAGCATTCAGCGTTTCAGGCCCGAACGGCACTGCCGTGGCGGGCGTGAAGGGGCGAGGATTGATGCCGCCGCCCTTGAAGCCGGTCGAAAACTGGCCGTAGACCATGACATCGCTGGTCAACTGGTAATCCATCCCGAGCTTGTAGTCGACGCGTTCCATCTCCGACTTGGGAGAGGTGAAGGGGCCGCCTGCAAAGAAGGACGTGCCCGACGGCACATTGACCCGGTCAAAGCGATAGGTCTTGGATTCCTTGGTGTACCGCAGGCCGGCCGTCACGGAAAACTGCTCGGTCAGATGCAGCGTGCCATGCGCGAAAGCGGAGCGGTTGGTGGCGTGGGTGCTGTCATTCTGGTCGAAGGCGATGTTGGAGGCCGCAAGATAGGCGCCGCCGCCCAAGGAGCTGTCCCCCTCAAAATAGAATACGCCCGTTGCCCAATCCAGCATGTCGTTGAACGAGGTGCCCACCAGGCGGAATTCCTGGGTAAACTGATCGAACCCCGCCAGATTGTCGGTCAGTGCGACCGGGAGCGGCGCGTTATTGGCGTTCTGGGTGAAGCGGCCGCTGAACGTCTGGTAGGCGGTAATCGATTTGAACTGCACGCCCTCTGCAAGTGTCCAGCTGATATCGCCCGAGTAACTTTCCGAGTGAACGGTGTTCACGGCCGGCACGGCCCGCCCGAGGAACTTGCTGTCGTAGCTCGCGAAGGTGACATAGGGGTCGACAATGAACCGCTGATCGAAGGGGATGCCGAACGCCGGGATCAGGCGATTATTGTTATGGTTGACCAGCGCCGCCGCTGCCGTGTTCACATAAATGAGCGAGTCAGCTGCGCCCTCTGAATTGTCACGGATGATCTCTGCAGCGACATTGACCTCGATGTTAGGCGAAGGCGTCCAGCGCAGCGCGGCGCGTCCTGCGCGCACGCTTTCGCCGCCCAAGGTCCCGAGCTTGCAACTGTTGCCGTGATTGGAAACCGTCGGCGTGAGATTGCCTGCCAGGGCCGGATAGGCGCAGGCAAAATCTACCCTGTCCACATAGCCGTTCCGTTCCTTTGACGCGAAGGATACGCGCAAGGCCAGCTTGTCCGCGACAAGCGGCACGTTCAACATGCCCCGCAGGTCGATGCGATCATAGCTGCCATAGGTGCCTCCGACCGAGGCGCCGAACGAGTCCTGCGGCTTCTGGGAAATGAGGCGAACAGCGCCGCCGATGGAGTTCTTGCCGAACAGAGTCCCTTGCGGGCCGCGCAAAATCTCGACCCGCTCAAGGTCCAGAAGGTCGAAGGACGTGCCGAACAGTGACGCATGATACACGTCATCGACATAGAAGCCCACGGCCGGCTCCAGTGCAAAGTTGAAATCGGACTGGCCGATGCCGCGAATATAGGCCTGCGTGGACTTGCCGTAGCCTGAGCTGCCAAGGCGCAGGGTGACGCTGGGCGCGGCCTTGCCAACATCGGCGATGTTGCCGAAGCTGCGCTCGCTGAGCTGTTCCCCCGTCATCGCGGTGATCGCGAGCGGGGTGTCCTGCAGATTGGTCGATCGAAACTGCGCGGTCACGACGATGTCCTGCGCGTCGTTGTCCTGCGCATGGGCTGCGGTCGCAAGCGCACTCAAAGCGAGCAGCGATGCGCTGCTCAGCGCGCTTTGCTTCAGAATTTCACGAAAGATCATGTCGTCTCCTCTCCCTGTTGATGGTGGGCGTTCCCCAATGAGGAACGGACCGGATTCACGCCGGTTTGATGTATGCTGATACAGTTAGGTCGCTGCGAAATGCAACATATAATGCAAACTTTACATATGGTGTTGGTTCTGCTTGAAGGGGATTCGGCACTTAAGATCGCTAAAACAAAGGCGATCGTGGAAATGTTCAGGAGGGCGAATGCCGGCAAAAATGAAAATATATCAGCAGTTGAACCACGGGGTGAATGCGGCATGAGCGGCCAGTTCGACGGCATCTCCATTCGTGATCGGCTTATGATTTCCGACCGCATGGCGCGCTATTCTTGGGCGATCGACTCAGGCGATCTGCCTGCCTACCTGGATTGTTTCACGCGCGATGGCGTACTTCGCCATCCGCTGCGGGATGGGAGCCCCGGCGTGTTTATGGGCCGAGAGGGGATTGAGGCTTTCATCGGTGGCAGCATCAGTCAACGCGCTACGCAAAGCTATGGCCATCAACACCAGTTCAACGCCCCCCAGCTCAGCAAGGAAGGGGATGACATCCACGTGGCAGCGTATTGCATGATCTTTCGGCATGAGTTCCACCGGCAATATTGGCCGCGCGGTGCCTCCTGGCGGATGGGCACATGGCATGCCCTGTTTAGGTTTGCCGAGGATGGGTGGAGGATCGCGGACCTGGACGTGCGGATGTGGACGGATACCGCACTCGGAGCCGGAACCGCATTGGTAGAGCGCGGACCGGGGATGCCGGGCACAAAGGACTGACAGAGAAAAGAAACGGACCGGGAGGGGAGAGACAAGATGGACGATAAAGAAACGCAGGCAGCAGAGCATTCGCCCTATCCATACTGGATGATGTTCATCCTTCTGCTGGTCGCGCTGTCCTGTTTCATCGACCGGGTGATCGTCGCCGCGCTCGGCCCGGCCATCAAGGCCGACCTCGGCATCAGCGATGCACAGTTCGGCCTGTTGACGGGTCTGGCCTTTGCTTTGCTTTACACGACTGCAGGTATCCCGGTGGCCCGCTTGGCCGATCAGGGCAGGCGGGTGACGTTACTCGCCGTCGCGACGACCATCTGGTCGCTCATGACGATGGCAAGCGCTTACGCGGCCAGCTACTGGCACCTGCTCCTGTTGCGGCTGGGCGTTGGCATCGGAGAGGCGGCCGCCAGTCCCTGCACGGTGTCCATGGTCTCGGACAAATTCCCCCGTAACAAGCGGGCGACTGCGCTTGCCGTGGTGGCGCTCGGGGCTTCGTTCGGTTCGCTCATCGGCGGATTTGGCGGCGGCTGGCTTGGCGAGACCGTGGGGTGGCGGCACACCTTCCTGATCGTCGGAGCTCCCGGCCTGCTGCTCGCGCTCCTCATCCTGACCGTCAAAGAGCCCATCCGTGGCCGTTTTGACGACCCTGCCAGCATGGCGCGGGAAATGCCCAGCTTTGTGGCGATGCTGGGCATTTTGCGGGCAAAGCGCACATTCCTGCATCTCGGCATGGCCTGCGGTCTCAACAGCTTTGTTAACTTCGGCATTCTGCTCTTCCTGCCGATGTATTTCGGGCGGGCCTATGAGATGAGCATGACGCAGGCCGGCCTGCTGTTCGGCATCGTCACCGCCATTTCAAATGGCACCGGCACGTTGCTGGGTGGCATGGGAGCCGACTGGGCAGGCAAGCGGGACGAGCGCTGGTACGCCTGGTTGCCCGCGCTCTGCCTTCTGTGCGCAGCGCCGCTCTACATGATCGGGCTGTCGATGCCGAACTGGCAGACTGCCATGCCTCTGGTGGTGATCGGCGCGACGCTCGCCTTCACCTATTACGCGCCCACCTTCGGCGCGATCCAGAACATGGTGGAGCCGCGTATGCGCGGGACCGCGTCGGCGATCATCATATTCTTCCAGAATCTGGTCGGAATGGGGATTGGCCCCCTATTCGTGGGATTTCTCAGCGACACCTTTGCCGCCCGGGCTTATGCTGGCAATTATGCGGCAGAATGCCACGGCGCAGTAGGGCAGGCCGCTATCGATTGCGCGGCGGCCGGAACCGTCGGCATCCGCTATGGGATGATCATCTGTGCGTCCTTCGCCATTTGGGCTGGCTTTCATTACTGGAGAGCATCGCGCACGCTCAAAAACGACGTTATCTGACGCTTGTTGTGCTGCCTAGGTTCAAAGAAGGACGGCGACATGCGCCGCCAAAGAGGTCATTCGGCTCCCCTTCTAGTCTGTCTGAAAGCCGACATTCGTTCATGTGCTGGAGCCTGGACAATTTTGATGCGGGCTCGGTTAATTACCGAGCCCGCACCGAGGCCAGGGTATGTCCGCCCCCATCAGATGTTTGCGGGACAGATGTGGCACCAGTCCCGCCGCATTCTGCGTGGTTGAGGTGGCATTTCGACCACTCCAGCAATCGCTTTTAGCGCGCCCTAAATCCGGCTCGGGCATCAGATGCGCACGATGATCACGCAACAGCTGGCGTAGGTCTTCGCGGAAGGTGACTGCCCACAGAAGGGCCACCAGAAGGCCAATCGGCGCTGATAGGCCTCACGGCATCAGAACTTTGTCGACGACATGGATGACGCCATTGGACTGGTTGACGTCTGCAATGGTGATGCGGGCCTTGCCGCCTTTCGTATCTGTCACCCACCAGGCACCCTTAGGGTCCTGAGAGAGGGTGATGTTCTCCCCCTCGACGGTTTTAAACACCGCTTTTCCGCCGTGCCTCTTCGCCATGGACGCGATTTCCTTGGCGTTATGCCTGCCTGGCACAACATGATAGGTCAGCACCTTGGTCAGTGTCGCCTTGTTCTCGGGCTTTAGTAGATTGTCGACGGTGCCGGCAGGGAGCTTGGCGAAGGCGGCATTCGTGGGTGCGAACACCGTGAACGGGCCTTTGCCGTTGAGTGTGTCAACGAGGCCCGCGGCCTTGACGGCGGCGACGAGGGTCGTGTGATCCTTCGAGTTGACCGCGTTGTCGACGATGGTCTTGGTCGGATACATTGCCGCCCCGCCGACTATTGGATTGGTTGCTGCGACGGCAAGCGTACCTATCGACGTCAAGGCAAGGATGCTAGCGATCCGCAGGGCTGTGCTGGATTTACGCATGAAGACATGTCCTCTCTCAAACTCCCGTCCCCGATGGTGGAGACGGGACATTTACGAGAGGATGGCGGCCACGGATGCAGTCGGGCTCAGATTATGTTGATCGAGCCGGTGGCCACAGGGGCAGAGCTTGGCGCCTTGTGCGGGACGCCCTCACTCTTTTCGAGCGTGATGGCGAGTGTGGCGCCGTCTTTCAACAAGGGACGCAACTGCGGTGCGACGATGATGCGCTTTGAACCCGTCGCTGAGACGAGGCCGAGCGAGCGTGGTACATTGTCGGTCGGGATAATCCAAAGCTCGGGCGAGAGCGGGCTTGACGGCATCTTGAGCGTTCGAATGCTGAGCTCGCCGCTGCTCGTGTCGTAATTGACGGCGAATTGGTGCGCGTCCTCACCCGTGCCCAGCTGTGCGATGGCGGGCTGGCCAACACGGGCGACCTGAGTTTGGGTCCGTACGGGGGGTGGCGCAGGACGGACCAGCGGGAATATTGCTAGGCAAGCGGCGATGGCGCCCATTGAGAATGTACCGAAGCGCCAAGCCGCCAATTTGCGCCGGATTGCTTCGGGCTGGCTTGATCTTGCCGCTCCGCCGGTCTGCAGCCGCTTCTCGATCGCGTGCCAGAGATTTGGCGCTTCGGTGTCTTCATAGTCGTCGAGCAGCGGCTCGAAGCGCGCCTGCCAAGCGAGCACATCGGACCGGAACGCCGGATCGGACACCTGCAGTCGAAGCGCGATGGCGCGTTCGTCCCCGTCGAGGATGCCGAGCGCCAGTTCTGCGGCGAGCATGTCGCGCTCTTCCGGAGTGAGCGCTGCGTCAGCCATCGCCGATGCACTCCTTGAGCTGCGCGAGCCCGCGGCGGATCCAGCTCTTCATCGTGCCGAGTGGGACATTCATGCGATGAGAGAGCTGCACATAGGTGAGACCGCCGAAGAAGGCCGCGCGGATCGCTTCGGCTGGATTACCGCCGAGTTCCTCCAGACAATGGACGATGCGGGCCTGGCTCTGCGCCTCTTCGATCTGTTGCGGGGCGCTGGCGCGCGTATCGGCAATCGTGCCGGCGTCATCGATGACGATGATCATCCGACGATTCGCACGACACCAGTCTATCGCCCCATTGCGCGCAATGGCGCACAGCCATGTGATCGGGCTTGCCTTGGCCGGATCGAAACGTCCGGCGCGCTGCCATATCTTGAGGTAGGTTTCCTGCACGATATCCGCAGCAATGTCTCGATCCTGGCAGATACGGAGGCAGACGCCGAATAGTTTCGCACTGGTCATTTCATAAACCTGCCGCAGCGCAGCTGGATCGGCACGCGCCACTTGAGCCAGTGCTGCCACCAGCTTCTCGCGGTTACGATCGGCGGCCTCGGTCATATCGTTCGGCGGTTTTCCCAGAGCGCGGGAGCATAGCGGCCTGTCAGGTTATGCATAGGGAATTCATATTGCAGCCGGCCGGACGCACCGGTGAGGCAGCGTCCGACCAACCGCGGCATGTTCAGGCCGTGAGTGCCACGAGATATGGCCGGCGCGTGCGTAATGCTGTACCTACAAGTGCAAAGCCGACAATGAACAGTGCCCAGCTGACCGGTTCGGGGACTGGTGCCACTGCGCTGGAACTGGCGGTCACGAAAGACGAGCTACCAGGCGAGAAGGTGTTCACCCGGTAGATGCCGTTGCTGCTCTGGTTGAAGAAAGTGACCGTATTCTGGTTGTTGCTGCCGGTGGTCCTGAATGTGACGCCGGTGCCATCAAGAAAACTTGGGCCGGTTGTGAAGTAATTGCCGTAGCTGCCGGTCGGAGCGATGATGTCGAAGCCGTTCACCTGGCCGGTGATGCTGGTGACGGCGTAGGCCGTCTGCCCCCCGACGATCATCGGGGTGTCAGACGTTGTGAAAACTCCGCTGCCGGTCACCGAACCACCGAATAGGGGAGTGCTTGTCGTGAAGTTGAACATATACTGCGCGGCGTGAGCCGGCAGGCTAAATGAAAGCGCCGCAATCGCGATGAGCCCGCTTGCCTTTTTGAACATTAATCGTCTCCCACATTTCTCTTCATGCAGGCGACAGAAATGTGCCCGCGCGCGAGATACGGGCGGGGAGCTCAAGTGGACGCAGGCGTGGTAAAATAAGTGTTAATGACGCTCGTTCCCCTGGCACCTGCTTCCGAGCTTCGCAAATCGCCCTAAAATGGGACATTAGACGGCCCGAAGCTTCTCGTTGAAAGCCGCCGCTCGTTCATCCGGCTGCTGGGGTACAACGACCCGACCAGCACTGGGACTTTGCGGCCGTTCCAGAAGACTGCAAGGAGCGACAGCTCTCGTCAAAACTCAATATTTAACTGGCCAGGATGCCACTTCCATGTGGAGTGCACCGGCTGATCCGCGTGGCATCGCCGGGATCTCTGACAGTTAAATGGTGGGGGCTGTTGTTGAAAGGATTTCGAGAGCACGCCGGCACTCACCCTGCTACTTGGCTCAACGATCTTGAAATTGGACGTTTGGTGGACAGCAGAACCTGACGGACTGGCCTTTGGGGGCTAGTCATCTCGCAGGAATACATCTTCGACTTTTAGCGCGAAGGCGTCTCCGATACGAAAGGCGAGCGGCAACGACGGATCGAATTTTCCGTTTTCAATCGCATTTATCGAGTTGCGGGAAACGCCGACCTTTTCTGCAAGCTCGGCCTGGCTCCAGCCCTTTTCTGCCCGGAGAACGCGAATCCGATTCCTCATCAAACGACCCTGGATTACCGCTTCCTCGACCACCAGACCGCGCTCATAATCAATGTTCCGATGGATTGTAGCAACACGACCCCACACAATCCCAAAGTCATTGCGAGCACGACAATCTTTTCGCCAACAGCCGGGCGCGGAACGCTCATGAAGTTCCAGACGAAGGAAGCCGCCATGTTCTGGAAGATGGGCACCATCAAAAGCAGTATGAACGCGACCGTACCAACCCACATGCCCCACTTCACGGAGAAACCGATACTCGCCCGCTCCACCTCATCAGCCTTGCGCTGCCAATGATGCGTTATGAATGTGGCATAGGCCAAGGCGTATCCGGGGCCAGCTACGGCTATCAAACCAAGAGTTTTGGCGTCGTGCGTTCTGAGCCAAAGCCCGGTGGCCAACAGAACGATCGGTGCGATGGCCAGTGGGAGGGCGGCAAGAGCAAGCCACACTTTTATGCGGTTAGTGGTCATCGGCGCGTTTCCAGCCATGACAAGCATCCTTTTCGTAATGACAAGGAAACCTGTCATACTGTATCAGTGGCGTCAAGCCGTGATGTTGACTGAGGCGGTAAGAACTACGGTCACGTTGCCGGAAGGCTGTTTAGAAACCACCGTATACCTCTCGCGCAAGCGCTGCCCCTCGAGACAGACCTTGCGCGGGAGCCCGGAACGCTGGGCTTGCCGAATGGGCATCCGAAAACCCACCTCGAAATCTATGTTGCAACAATGGGCGTGACGGTTGATTCAACTTTCCGGCAGACGAACGTCCAGTTTGCCTCAGCGACGGCTGCTTTCGTTGGGAGCGGTCGCCCGCGAGCTCTATCAGGAACGGCGTATGTTGGTGGGGCGTCGCTAGTCCGGAAGAAATTGACGCCGGTCTACAGCCGCCCAGCTCAGGACATTCAACGCTCTGCCTCGCCCGTGGTGAAAATCTGCGAAGCGCTTTCGCCGTCGATGAATCCAGCCCGCTTGGTCAGCGCAAGCTCCGCAATGCGCTAGAGCATTACGACGAGTATCTGGACGAGTTTTTGCTTCAACGTCGCGTCGGGCATTTTTTCCCTTCGCCAATCGTCGTTCACCATGAGCTGGCCGATGACGCGTTGGGCAATATTTTCAAGCTGGTCGATCCCGACAACGGAATCTGCGTCATTCTCGGTGAAAAGTACGAGTTCGCTCTGATTCGTGATGAGGTGAGGCGCATCCTCGGAATTGCCACCACCATGGACAGTGGCGGCTCTCGGTTGCGGCCCTATCGGCGAACATCGGGGCAGTGTTAACACCGCGCCAACGACTGCTCTCCGCGTTGCGTGTCGCAAAGCTGTCAGTCCGCAACCGGCCAGCTTCTGACGTTCCCAGATGCCGGTCGGGCGAACGTTGAACGTTGGCTTCTTAACAAGAGGCGCCGTTCGACACGCCGCACGCGAACGGCAGCAAAGTCCGATTAAACGGACATTGGATTGGCGGGCTGAACGAACGTCGACTTGCAGCCTGGACAGGTTTAAAAGCGGACAGTTCGGACCGTCCCCATTAGCCGACGTTCAGCAGCGCGCGTGAAGGAAGGGCAGCTTGCGGCCACTGGCGCCCTGCATCTGCCTTTCCAGACCGTCCCCAATACGGAAATCGCCAGCCGTGTTCGCGGAGCTATAAATGAACGGCCGCTTCCCGGTTTTCCTACGTAGAAGACGCGTGTCGAAACTGTCTGACCTTAACCCCCTCGATATCCAGCTTTGCCAGGCGTGCACTTTCCAGTCGACTTCGCCCACGAACCGAGCATTGCTATTCGCAGAGCCGGAAAAGCCTGCGGCCTAGCCCTGGAGGATGTGATTCCCGGGGCCTTGGGTGGTGGGAGCAGCACGTCGCTGCTCACAACCAGGAGACCACCCATGACCGAGGCTAATACTGATAAGCTTATTCCGCTCGCCTCTAAGATAGCGCAGGTCATTTCGATTCTGCAGCGCACTCAAAGCGCCAGCCTCGAAGAGATGATCCAGCTGACGAGCTGGCAGCCCAACACCACCCGGGCTGCGCTGACCGGCCTGCGTAAGAAACGATATGAAATCGCTCGCACGTCGGTCGATGGTATCACTCGTTACACAATCATCGGTCGCTCGGAGCCCGAGGAGCAATGAGCAAGCTCGACAAGGAGCTTGCTGCCCCGCCCTCGCTCGACGCCGCTCAACTGCGCGAACGATGGCAACAGCTGTCCAAGATGGACCCGCCTAACGTGCCAGTCGCTCTGCTCAGGCGGCTGGTGGCACAGGTCGCCCAGGAACGACGCCTGGGTGGTTTGCCAGTGTTGGTTGCACGGGAGCTGACGAGAGCAGCGGCCTCTTCCGGTGCTGCTACTCGTTCAAAGCCCCCTGCCCCTGTGCTGGCGCCGGGTACACGCTTGATCCGTGAGTGGAACGGCCAGACCATCGTGGTCGAGGTCCAAGAGAAGGCATTCGTCTGGCAGGAGCGCCCCTATCGCTCGCTCAGCGAGATCGCCAAATTGGTGACCGGTGCACACTGGTCCGGCCTGAAGCGGGGTGGCTGAGAAGCGCCTGCGCTGCGCGGTCTATACCCGCAAGTCGACCGAGGACGGGCTCGATCAGGAGTTCAACAGCCTCGACGCGCAATATGAAGCATGCGCTGCCTATGCGCTGAGTCAGCGTCACGAAGGCTGGACGCTGGTTCCGGACCGGTATGACGATGGCGGGTTCTCGGGTGGCAATATGCAGCGCCCCGGCCTCAAGCGGCTGCTGGCCGACATCGCGGCTGGTAAGGTCGACATCATCCTGGTGTACAAGATCGATCGTTTGACCCGCAGCCTTGCCGACTTTGCCAAGATCGTGGATGTGCTCGATACCGCAAAGGCCAGCTTTGTCTCGATCACCCAGTCGTTCAACACCACGACCAGCATGGGGCGGCTTACGCTCAACATGCTGCTCTCGTTCGCGCAGTTTGAGCGCGAGGTCACCGGCGAACGCATTCGTGACAAGATCGCAGCGTCGAAGCGCAAAGGGCTTTGGATGGGTGGCCCAGTACCGATGGGATATGCGGTCGATGATCGCAAGCTCGTTGCTCACCTGGGGGAGGCAGAGTTAGTCCGGCATATCATGCAACGCTATCTCGAGCTGAGCTCGGTTGTCCAACTTGCAGAAGAGTTGAATGCGCAAGGATATCGCACCAAGGTCCAGCGCCGCACTAGCGGTCCTCATCGCGGCGGCTGCATCTTCCGCCGTGGCACCTTGTTCCACATGCTCTCCAACCGCATTTATATAGGAGAGCTCTCGCACAAGGGAGCATGGTTCGATGGTGAGCATGAGGCGATTGTCCCGACCTCGCTCTGGGAAGCCGTTCAGGAGAAGCTGAAGGCCAACGCTTCGGGCAGCTCGCGACGAATCAGGGCGATCCAGCCGAGCCTGCTCATTGGCCTCCTATTCGATGGTGAAGGTCGCGCTATGACCAGCAGCCACGCGACCAAGCCGGGCAAGCGTTATCGCTATTATGTTACCCGGCCGGACCTGATCGACGGGACACCGGCCTGGCGGGTCGGCGCCCACGATCTTGAGAAGTTGATCCTGGGTCAGCTATCGACGCATCTCATGGACCGTCACGCGGTCATGGCGTTGGCTGGCGAGGTCTCAGCGGACGTGCTTGATCGCGCGCTAAAGACCGCAGCGCTTAAAGCGAGCGCGATCACCAGTGGGTCCAACGCCGACAAGCTACCGATCCTCGCCGCGATCGATCGGATCATGATGCGCGAAGACCGCATCGAGCTGTTGATCCATCAAAACCGCTTCGCGGCGCTGCTCGGCCTCGATCAGTCGAGCGAACGAGAAGCATTAGAGCTGATCCTCCCGGTGCTGAAGGTGCGGCGAGGACATCAGCTGCGTCTCATTATTCCAGGCCCGGAAATGCTCCGCCCCACCAAAGCCAATCGAGACGAGAAGCTGGTCACGCTGCTGGCTGAAGCACATTGGGCACGCCAGCTCATCCTCGGTAGTCCGGATCGATCCATCGCTGCCATCGCGTCCGAGCAGGGACGCTGTCGCACGCGGCTCGGAAAGCTGGTCGCCCTCTCCTGCCTAGCACCTAATATCGTCACGGCTGTTCTCGAAGGTCGGCAGCCGGCCAACTTCACCGTGCGTTCGCTCACCAGCACCGATCTTCCACTCGACTGGGCTGATCAGCGCCGCGCGCTCGGGTTCACCTGAACCCACACCCCACTGCAGTCAGAAAGTCAGGGCCAGAGACGGCCCTGATTTGTTGCACCCGGAAAATGCAGAGTTTGCGCGTCTCTGACCGCACCTTTGCGTGATCATCGCACTCAGAGTCGCAGAACTGCGCGACAAATGGGGCCAGGCTGCTAGCCTGCCCGATTCTACTGGTTTTTCATGGACTGTATGGTGCGGTCGAGAAGACTCGAACTTCCACGGGCTTTCGCCCACAACGACCTCAACGTTGCGCGTCTACCAGTTCCGCCACGACCGCACATCAGGGAGGTGGGAGCCGATGGCCCCCGGGTAGGCGGCGGCCTTTAGCAAAGGGATTCGGGGCATGCAACCGTCCTTCGCACTTCATCGTGATATAGCGTGAAACGCGGCGTGGGATTGGGCTGTTGGCTTGACTTGCACGCCCCTGCAGGCGATCCAGCAGGGCGCTGACGTGCCCAATGCACGCGCTTTTATCACGATTTTCGCAGTCCTTGTGTCGCGGGCGCTAAAAGCCCGACCATGGCTGCGCCGGAAGGACCGATCCGATGCCACGCGGCTGTGCTGACTATGCGTTTCGTCACTTCGATACTCCGCAGCCTGCGCCGCGCGAATCAGTATGCCCCACGCGTGCGCGGAGTGCATAACTTCCGGTCCCGCTCGCTCTTTCCCCTCCTCTCCTGATCAAGCAGCTTCATGTCCGACACTGACACCATCCTTCCACCCCGCCACACCGGCCTGCTGAGCGAGGCCCGCCGCATCGCGTGGCTAGCCTGGCCGATCGTGCTGACCAATCTCAACTGGACGATCATGCACCTCGTCGATGTCGCGGTGGTGGGCTATGCCGGCACCGGCGAACTGGGCGCTCTGGCAGCCGGCCGGGTGGTGATGTTCGTCATCCTGATGCTGCTGCTGGCCGGCATGTCCGGCGTGATCGTCTTCGCCAGCCGCGCCGATGGCGGCGGGGATCTGGCACGCACCGGGGCGCTATGGCGGGAAGCGGTGCTGACCGGGCTGTTGCTCGGCGTGCCCAGCGCCATCGTCATCGCCCTGTTCGCCCGCCCCCTGCTGGCGCTGACCGGCGTCGCCGATGCACTGGTCGATCCCGGCGCCTATGTGCTGGCCGCAATGATGCTGGGGCTGCCCGGCCAAATGCTCTCCATCGGCTGCGCCTATTTTCTGGAAGGGGTGAGCGCGCCGCGCCGGGTGCTGATCGTCAACCTCGCCACCCTGCCGGTCAATGCCGTGCTGACCTGGGCCATGGCGCTCGGGCATCTCGGTTTCCCGGCGATGGGCGCGTTCGGCGCCGCGCTGGCGACATCGCTGACCTCGCTGGGCGGCGGCCTGGCCATGGCCTATATGGCGTGGACGCTGCCAAGCGCGCGCGAGCGCGGATTGCGCCGTCTCGACCTGGCGGCCTGGCGCAGCGCGCTGAGCGGCATCGGCGCGATCGTCCGCTTCGGCGCCATGCCCGGCATTGGCGCCGCCATGGAAGTGCTCGGCTTCTCCTATCTCATGATCCTCTCCACGCAGATGGGCGAGATCGTGGCCGGCGGCTTTCAGGTGATGCTCTCGCTGCATAATCTCGGCTTTGCGCTGGCGCTGGGGCTGGGTTCTGCCGCGGGCGTGCGGGTCGGCAATGCGGTGGGCGCGGGCGAGCCATGGGAAGCGCGCAGCCGCACCATGATCGCGTGCGGCCTCTCCATCCTGTTCATGGGTGCGGTGGTGCTTGCCTATCTGCTCTTCGGCCGGCCGATCGTTGCTGGGCTGACCGCGCAACCCGCCGTGGCGCGGGAAGCGCTGGTCATGCTGCTCATTCTGGCACCGTTCATCCTGTGCGACGGCATCCAGGCGATCTTCGTCGCCGCGCTGCGATCACTGGGCGACCAGGTGGTGGCCAGCATCAATGGCATCATCGCCTTCTTCGGCGTGATGGGCGTGATGGGCTGGTACGGCCATGCGCAGGGCTGGGGATCGGCGGGACTGGCGTTCGCCGCGGCGCTCGGCATGGCGGCGGCGATGGTGCTGCAGGCAGCGCGCTTCTGGCAGGTCAGCCGGCGTTATCGGCGAACCTGAGTTCCAGGTTGCGCGCGTTCTTGGGGATGTCCAGCCGGCTCTCGGACACGCGCGCTTCCTCATTGGGCTTGAGCGTCGACTTGTCCGCCTTGGTCATCCAGCTGAACACCAGCCGGCCCTGATCGTCGCGCAGTTCGACCACCACCGGCGGAACGGTCTGTTCCTGGTCGCTATCGTTGAGGATGCGGGCGCTGAACGCGAAATATTCCTCGCCGGTCGGCAGGTTGCGGCGCTCGGGAGGCTTGGGCAGGTAGAAATTGAGGCCGGAGGTCGCAGGCGCTCCGCCAAAGCCGAGCGCAACGGCCCAGTTGGGCGGGCCGAAATAAGCGAGCGCACCGCCGGCAAGGCTCACGGCGACGAAGAAGGCGAGCGCCGCAGCCGTCCAGAGCCTGGCGGGATTGCGACGCGGACGGGTGGGCGCCTCGGCTGGCTCGTCGGGATAATGGACGAACTCCTGCGCCGGCGCGGCAGCAGGCGGCGGATCGATCGGGTCGTGACGCGGTTCAGCCGGGGGCGCTGCGGCGGCGGTTTCCTCAGTGCCGACCGCGACCGGCGCCACAGGAGCATGCGCTTCTGCACTCTCGACGGGTGCGGATGCGGGGGCCTCATGCGGCGCAAGGCCGGCGTCCGCCGTAGCATCGGCCATCGCCGGCTCGGGGCGCTCCACTGGCGCGCCCTCCTGAAACCAGCTGTGGCGGCAAGACGCGCACCGGACCTGACGGCCCGCAGCACCAATCGCGCTATCGGGCACAACATAGCGTGTGGCGCATTGAGGGCAGACGAGGATCATCGCGCTCCATAAACACCGGTTTCCCGCAGAGGGCAAGCGGGCGTTTGAACGTGGCCGGGGATATCCCCACAGCGACGGACGACAGGGCCCGCGGGACGCGCGCGAGGCCGGCGCACCATCCGCCACCTTGCCCGCAATGGGGGCCTGTGCCATGCACGGCGCGGCAGATCATCGGCGGGCGTGGCCGCGCGCCAATAATGGGGACATGCAATCGCGGCGATGGCTAGAATAGTCCAGTTCGAGAATGTCGGGCTGCGGTACGGGCCCGGCCCGGAGACGCTGTCCGACCTCAGCTTTTCGCTCGACGAAGGGGCCTTCTATTTCCTCACGGGCGCGTCCGGCGCGGGCAAAACCTCGCTGCTCAAGCTGCTCTATCTTGCCCAGCGCCCCAGCCGCGGCGCGATCCGGCTGTTCGATGCCGATATCGTCACCTTGCCCCGCGCCCGTCTGCCGAGTTTCCGCCGCCGCATCGGCGTGGTGTTTCAGGATTTCCGGCTGGTCTCGCACCTCTCGGCCTTCGATAATGTCGCGCTGCCGCTGCGCATCGCCGGCGTGAACGAAGACCAGATCCGTCCGCCCGTGGAGGAGATGCTGCATTGGGTCGGCCTGTCCGACCGCGCCCATGCCTTGCCCGCCACCCTCTCGGGCGGAGAGCAGCAGCGCGTCGCCATTGCACGCGCCGTGATCGGCCGGCCGGAACTGCTGGTGGCCGACGAGCCGACCGGCAATGTGGACCGGGACATGGCGACCCGGCTCATCACCCTGTTTGAGGCGCTCAACAAGCTCGGCACCACCATCGTCGTCGCCACGCACGACACTGCCCTGCTCGGCAAGGTCTCCGGCGCGCGGACCATGCGGCTGGAGGGTGGACGCATGGCGCCGATCGAGGGGCAGGATGGCGTCAGCGCGTTATCCTCCCCCTATCGCCCCGCGCCCCATCAGCCGGGGCCAGCCTGAGCCATGGCGCGCAATCCGCTCGAAGGCATGAGCCGCCCTTATCGCCCTGGCCCGCTGCTGCCGCAGGGCCGGCTGACCGGTCCGATGCCGTGGGTGATCGCGATCATGATGTTCCTGACCGTGCTGGCAACCGCCGCCGGCCTCGCCCTCAATCAAGGCGCGCGGGCGCTGGTGGATGAGGTCTCCGGCCGCGTGACCGTGCAGGTGGCCGAGGCCGATCCGCGGGCGCGCGGCGAGGCGGTGCGCCGCATCGTGGGCCTGCTCGATCGAGCCGAGGATGTCGGCACCGTGCATGTCGTGCCGGAGAGTGAACTGGCGGCGCAACTCGCGCCCTGGCTCGGCAACGACCTCAAGCTGGCTGACGTGCCGCTGCCGGCGCTGATCGATGCCGAGCTGCTGACCCCGGAGAGCGCGCGGACCGAGCGCCTCGCTGTGCTCGACAAGGCAGTGAAAGAGATCAACGCCCATGCCCGCGTCGAGCCGCATGGCGATTATCTCTCGTCCCTCGCCCAGCTTGTCTGGTCCATCGGCCTCGTCGCCTTCGCCGTGGTCGCGCTGATGGCCTTTGCGACCGGCGCCGTGGTCGTGCTGGCCGCGCGAGGCGCGCACGCCACCCATCGCGGCACCATCGACATCATGCACATGCTGGGCGCCACCGATGCGCAGGTGGTGCGCCTGTTCCAGCGGCGGATGATGCTCGATGCGCTGTTCGGCGGCGTGGTGGGCTATGCGGCGGCGACGCTCGTCATCATCCTTGTCGGCCGCTCGATGGCGGCCGTGGCGTCCGATCTCATGAGCAGCGCCTCGCTGCCCGGCATCGCGTGGATCATCTTCCCGCTGCTGCCGGTGGCGGGCGTGGGCGTCGCGTCGCTATCGGCGCGCCTCACCTTGCGGCGAGCGCTGGAGCGCTCCTTGTGATCCGGCGGTTTCTCTCGATCATCCTGCTAATCTGGGCGTTCGGCTTTGCCTGGTTCGCCCTGCTGCTGCCCCAGCCGCAGGACGATGAAAAGACCGACGCCATCGTCGTGCTCACCGGTTCGGCAGGACGCATCGAGCGCGGGCTGGCCCTCCTCCGCCGCGACCAGAGCCGCCATCTGCTGGTCTCGGGCGTGGACCGGGACGTGCGGCGCGGCGAATTTGCTGCGCTCTACAGGGTTTCGCCGACGCTGATGAGCTGCTGCATCACCTTGGGTCGTGAGGCGATCGACACCCGCTCCAATGCCATCGAGACGGCGCAATGGCTGCGCCGCAACCGTTACACCTCCGTGCGGATTGTCACCACCGACTGGCACATGCGCCGCGCGCAATATGAACTCTCGCGCCAGATCGATCCTTCGGTCCGCATCGTGCCGGACGCCGTGCGGTCTCACCCGAGCCTGACCGTGCTGTTCCGCGAATATCACAAATTCGCCCTGCGGCGGATTGCCGGTCTCCTCGGCATTTGAGCGGGAACGGACAGCCTATGCCGCCCCTGTCCCCGCTCGGCACGCTGGTCACGGCGCTGCGCTCGGCGCTGTTTTCGGTGCTGTTCTACGGCATGACCGTCTTCCTGCTGCTCGCCTGCCTGAGCGTGATGCCGTTCGGGGCGCGCAAGGTCGTGCCGCTCGCGGCGGTGTGGTCGCGCATTCACCGGTTTCTGGCGCGCTGGGTGCTTGGCCAGAAGATCGTCGTGGAGGGCGCCTTCCCGGACGAACCGGTGTTCATTGTCTCCAAGCATGAATCGATGTTCGAGACGCTGGACGCCGTGATCCTCTTCCATCGCCCGGTGATCGCCGCCAAGCGCGAGTTGGGGGACATCCCGGTCTGGGGCGCGGTGGCGCGCGCTTATGGGCTGATGATCGTCGATCGGGCAGGCGGTGCCAGCGCGCTGCGCGGCATCCGTGCCGAAGCGCGCTCCGCCTTTGCCGAGGGCCGCCCCGTGCTGCTCTACCCGGAAGGGACGCGCGTGCCGCATGGCGAGCGTGCCCCGCTCAAGGCTGGCTTTGCCGGGCTCTATACCATGCTCGGCGTGCCCGTGCTGCCGGTGGCGCTGGATACGGGCCGGCTTTCCCCTCGCAACAGTTTCCTGAAGCGCTCCGGCGTCATCACCTACCGGCTGGCGCCGCTCATTCCGCCCGGCCTGCCTCGCGCGGAAGCGGAACGCCAGCTGTTCGAGGCGATCAACAGCCTCAATGGACCAGCGGCCGAGCGGGAAATCGATTCGGTTTGACGCGAAATCGATTCGACTCACCGTTCGTTCATTGTCGTTTCATCCGGGCGAACGGATAGCTAAGCTCGAGCGGGGGTCTGATCGTGCCAGCGATATTGCGGCACGACCGCTGGCCGATCTGCGATTGCGGGAGACATTTGAATGAACCGGACGAGAGCACCGATCCAGCCTCTCATCACTTGGGCGATCGGGCTGGTGGCCAGCGCGGCACTGGTGGCGGCGCCTGCCGCGGCCCAGATCAACACGGTTGATCCCAACACGCAGATCGACGCAGATCTCGCGCCCGGCGCGCCGGCGAACCAGACGCCGCTGCCATCCGAGCCTGCGCCGTCCTACCCGCCAGCCGATCCGGTCTATAACGATCCGGCAACCAGCCCGCCTCCCGCGCCCCCGGCGAGCACCACGGCCCAGACCGCGACCACACCGGCCGAGGCCGCCGGCGTGCCCGAGAATGCCGCCGCAAACACCTACAAGAAGGACGATCTGATCGGCGCGGCCGAGGGCGTCTTCGGCAAGGGCGCCGAAGGGCTCGCCGGCATCATCGAGAACATCCTCAAGGATCAGGGCGAGCCGATCGCCTACATCGCCGGGCGCGAGGCCTCGGGTGCCATTGGCATCGGCCTGCGCTACGGATCGGGTACGCTGTTCCACAAGATCGAGGGCCAACGCGACGTCTACTGGACCGGCCCGTCCATCGGCTTCGACCTCGGCGGCAATGCCGCGAAGACCTTCGTGCTTGTCTACAATCTCTATGACAGCCAGGAGCTCTACAAGCGCTTCCCGGCCGGCGAGGGCGCCGCCTATCTCGTCGGCGGTTTCAACGCGAGCTACATGCGCTGGGGTGATATCGTGCTCATCCCCATCCGGCTGGGCGTCGGCTATCGGTTGGGCGTCAACGCCGGCTACATGAAGTTCAGCGAAAAGCGCAACTGGCTGCCCTTCTGAGCATCCACGCGAGCGGCGCTCGACCGATCGGGTAAAGCGCCGCTTTGCGCGGGCAGAGACAAACTCATCCCACGCAGCGCTGGTCTGTGCGCGCGCAGGCGCTAGATTGGCGGCATAACACCGCGCACAGGAGACAAGACCATGGCCGACAGCGACCCCGCCAACAATCTGCCCGCCGGATATGTTCCGCCCAAGGTGTGGCGCAACGAGACGGAGAATGGCGGGCAGTTCGCCAGCATCAATGCGCCGACGGCGGGCGCGCGGCAGGACATCACCCTGCCCATCGGCGAACATCCGCTCCAACTCTATTCGCTGGGCACACCCAATGGCCAGAAGGTCACGGTGATGCTGGAGGAGCTGCTGGCCGCGGGCTATGACGCGGAATATGATGCCTGGCTGATCAAGATCTACACCGGCGAGCAGTTCGGCAGCGATTTCGTGAAGATCAACCCGAACAGCAAGATTCCGGCGATGATGGATTACAGTCAGAACCCGCCGCTGCGCCTGTTCGAGAGCGGATCGATGCTGGTCTATCTGGCCGAGAAGTTCGGCGCCTTCCTGCCGACCGACCTGCGCAAGCGCACCGAGACGTTCAACTGGCTGATGTGGCAGATGGGCTCCGCGCCGTTCGTCGGCGGCGGCTTCGGGCACTTCTATGCCTATGCGCCGATCAAGATCGAATATGCCATCGACCGCTACGCCATGGAAACCAAGCGTCAGCTCGACGTGCTCGACAAGCAATTGGCCGACAATGAATTCATCATCGGCGACGAGATCACCATCGCCGATTTCGCGATCCTGCCCTGGTATGGATCGATGATGCGCAGTGCCTATGATGCGCAGGAGTTCCTCTCGGTCCATGAGTATCGCAATGTCGACCGCTGGGTGACGCAGCTCCATGCCCGCAAGGGTGTGAGCCGCGGCCTGCTCGTCAATGC
The DNA here is from genome assembly GCF_025961775.1 of Sphingobium sp. B12D2B. Classification (NCBI taxonomy): domain Bacteria; kingdom Pseudomonadati; phylum Pseudomonadota; class Alphaproteobacteria; order Sphingomonadales; family Sphingobiaceae; genus Sphingobium; species Sphingobium sp. B12D2B. The sequence goes on along the minus strand of NZ_JAOQOH010000001.1, from coordinate 570,297 downwards.
TGCAGGACGCCCGGGCGGCGGCATTGCCGAGCGACACAGCGCCAAGGATCTCGACGACGCCATCGCCGCAGCGGCGGAAAGCGCGCCCGCATGAGGCGGCTTTAAACGCACAACGCGCATGGCCGGGTCAGCCAGGCCCGGCCATGCGCATCATCCTGCCTGTCCGGATTCCCCGGTTATCAAGGCGCCGAACAGCCCCGCCGAGAAATTTCTTCACGCATTTAAACGGTGCGGGAACCAAAATGCCTGATTGGCGTTCCCCTCGGGGGTCTGAGCTATCTGCCCTTTTGGCATCTGAAAGGGCGGGCATTAAGTGCTTCATAATAATCGCGAAGTGTTTCTCTATGCCGCCATCGCCTTTCTTCTGGCGATCCCGTTCGCCGGAGACCTGATCTTTCCCCTCGGTACCGCTGTCTGGGTCATCTACCTCCTCCCTACCGTTCTCGCCTTCCTGGCGTCTGCTCCCCTCGCGCCGCTCGTCACCGCGTCGCTGGCGACGCTGTTGACGATCATGGGCTTCTTCTTCGCGCGCGATGGGGTCGATCCGAACATCGCCATCGTCAACCGCGTCATCGGCGCCTCCGTGAACTGGCTGCTGGCTGCCGTTGGCGTCATGTTCATCCGCAGCAAGCTGGAAATCGCCCGGCAGGATTGGCTGCAGGCCGGGCAGGTCGGGCTTGGAAATGCCGTTGCTGGCGACCTGTCGATCGAAGAGGTCTCCCAGCGGGCCTTGCGCTACCTGGCCGAATATCTCGGCGCGCAAGCGGCTGCCCTGTTCGTGCGCGAGCAAGCGAGCTTTCAGCGCCGTGCCGTCTATGGCGTTCCGCAGGACGCCCCCATTCCGCAAGAGATCACGCCAGACGATGGGTTGCTCGGTCAGGCCGTACGCGACAAGCGCAGCTTTCTGCTGACCGAGGTGCCGGAAAATTATCTCTATTACGGCTCGGCGTTCGGCCGGGCGGTCCCGCAGCAGATTCTGGTCGCGCCCGCGCGCGCCGATGGCGAAGTCAACGCCGTGATCGAACTGGGATTGACCGGCAAGACCACGCAAGATGCCGAAGCTTTCATGACGCGGATCGCCGCGCAGCTTGGCGTCTCGATCCGCTCAGCAGCCTATCGGTCGCAGCTTCAGGCGCTGTTGGAGGAAACCCAGCATCAGGCCGAGGAACTGCAGGCGCAGGGCGAAGAGCTGCAAGCCAATAATGAGGAGCTGGAAGCGCAGAGCCAGCGGCTGCTGGAATCCCAGGCGCGGCTGGAAGCGCAGCAGGCCGAGCTGGAGGAGAGCAACGCCTCGCTGGAAAATCAGGCCCATGAGCTTGAGGCCCAGCGCGACGAGCTGGAACAGGCCCAGGCCTCGCTTGAGGAGCAGACCGCCGAGCTTGAGAAGGCCAGCCGCTACAAGTCCGAATTCCTCGCCAACATGTCTCACGAGCTGCGCACGCCGCTCAATTCGCTGCTCATCATGGCGCGGCTGCTCGGGGAGAACCGCGCCGGCAATCTCTCGGCCGATCAGGTCAAGCACGCCCGCACGATCGAATCCTCCGGCAATGATCTGCTGGCGCTGATCAACGACATTCTCGACATCTCGAAGATCGAGGCGGGCAAGGTGGAGCTGGACATCCGCCCGGCCAAGCTCTCGACCATGTTCGAGCGCCTGAGCGCGACCTTTTCCGCAGGCGCGACCTCGAAGGGGCTTGCGCTGCGGACAGAAATCGACCCCGGCCTGCCAGCCGACATCCGCACCGACGCCCAGCGCGTCGAGCAGGTGCTTAAGAACTTCCTCTCCAACGCGATCAAGTTCACCGCCGCCGGTGAGATCACGCTGCGGGCATCGGCCGCGCCGGGCGGCGGGGTCGCGCTGAGCGTGCGGGATACCGGCATCGGCATCCCGGCAGAGAAGCTCGGCATCATTTTCGATGCCTTCCGTCAGGCGGACGGGACGGTCAGCCGCAAATATGGCGGCACCGGCCTTGGCCTGTCGATTTCTCGCGAACTGGCCGGGCTGCTCGGCGGCTCGGTCGGCGTCGAGAGCGCCGCCGGCGAAGGCAGCGTGTTCACGCTGACGCTGCCGCTCGAGCTGGAGCCATCCGCGCTCGATCAGGGCCGCTCGCAATCCCGCCCTGCCCTGCCGGAACCCGCGCGTGGGCCGGCGATGCCAGCCTTGCCGCGCCAGTCGCCGGTGGCGGATGATCGCGAGGTGCTTTCCGGCGATTCCCGCTTGATCCTGGTGGTTGAGGATGATGCGCGTTTTGCGGAAATCCTCGCCGACCTCTCGCACGAACTCGGTTTCCAGTGCCTCGTCGCGGGAACGGCGGACGAAGGCGTCTTGCTGGCCCGGCAATATCTGCCCCACGCCATCATCCTCGACATGAACCTGCCCGACCACACTGGCCTCTCCGTGCTCGACCGGTTGAAGCGCGACGTGCGCACGCGGCACATCCCGGTGCATATCGTTTCGGTGAGCGAGGATGCACAGGCGGCGCTGGCCAATGGCGCCGTGGGCTATCTGCTCAAGCCGGTGCGGCGCGAGCAACTGGTCGACATGCTCGAAGCGCTGGAGACGCGCATTTCGCAGCGCGTGCGCCGGGTGCTGGTGGTGGAGGACGATGCCCGCCAGGCCGAGAGCATCGGCCTGCTCTTGGGCTCGCGCGATGTCGAGACGGTGGCCGCACACAGCGCGGCCGAATGCCTCGACCAGCTGGGCACGACCAGCTTCGACTGCATGGTGCTGGACCTCAATCTCCCCGATACGCCGGGCCTCGATCTGCTCGAACGGCTGAGCGAGGATGAGACGATCGGCTTCCCGCCGGTGATCGTCTATACGGGCCGCGACATCTCCCCCGAGGAAGAGCTGCGCCTGCGCCGCTACTCCAAGTCGATCATCGTCAAGGGCGCAAAGTCACCCGAGCGGCTGCTCGATGAGGTGACCTTATTCCTGCACCAAGTCGTTTCCGAACTGCCCGAGGCGCAGAAGGAGATGGTCGTCCGCTCGCTCAACCGGGATGTCGCGCTGGACGGCAAAACCATCCTCGTGGTCGAGGACGACATTCGCAATGTCTATGCACTGACCAGCATTTTCGAGCCGCATGGCACCACCATCCGCATCGCCCGCAACGGCCGGGAAGCGCTCGACGCGCTGGACCAGTCCGCAAAGGGCGAGGCGCCGATGGTCGATCTGGTGCTGATGGACGTGATGATGCCGGAGATGGATGGCCTGACCGCCACCCGCCACATCCGCGGGCAGAACCAGTGGCGCAACCTGCCGATCATCGCCCTGACCGCCAAGGCCATGGACCGCGACCAGCAGGAATGTCTGGCAGCGGGCGCCAATGATTATCTCTCCAAGCCGCTCGACGTGGACAAGCTATTGTCGCTGGTGCGCGTGTGGATGCCGCGATGACCCCCGAAGCCGAGCTTGCCCCGCTGGACGTGCTGGAAGCCGATCTGCTCATCGAGGCGATCTGGCGGCATTATCATTATGACTTCCGCGGATACTCGCGCAATTCGCTCCACCGCCGCCTGCTGCGTGCCCAGCCGCATCTTGGCTGCGAGAGCTTCTCCCAGATGCAGCATATCGTGCTGCGCAGCCCCGCCGCCTTTGGCGAGCTGATGCGCTACCTGACCATCCAGGTGAGCGAGATGTTCCGCGATCCCGATTATTTTCGGGCCCTGCGCGAGCAGGTGATCCCGCATCTGCGGACCTACCCCTCGATCAAGGTCTGGATCGCCGGCTGCGCCAATGGCGAGGAATTCTATTCCATGGCCATCCTGTTCCGGGAAGAAGGGCTGGAGGAACGCACGATCTTCTACTGCACGGACATCAGCCCCGGCGCCCTCAACAATGCGCAGAGCGGCGTCTACGAGCAGAGCCGCATCGCGAAGTTCACCGAGAACCACCGGCTGTCCGGCGGGCATACATCCCTCTCCGATTATTATACCGCAGCCTATGGCGGCGTGGTGTTCGACAAGTCGCTGCGGTCGCGCGCGGTGTTCGCCGAGCACAGCCTTGCGACGGATCAGGTGTTCGCCGAGGCGCATCTGATTTCCAGCCGCAACGTGCTCATCTATTTCGACCGCGACCTGCAGGACCGCGCGATCGATCTCTTCGCCAATTCGCTGGTGCGCGGCGGCTATCTCGGCCTAGGCTCGCGTGAGACGCTGCGCTTCTCGCGGACGTCAGGCTGCTTTGATGACTTCGTGCCTCAGGAAAAAATCTATCGCCGCAACCTCGTCCCGTCACAGGAGCCCGGCCATGTCGCCTGATCCGGTCCGCATCCTCATCGTCGATGACGTGGTGGAAAATCTCGAAGCGCTCGAAGCGCTGCTGGCTCATGACGGCGTGGAAACGGCCCGCGCCGGTTCGGGCGCCGAGGCGCTGGAGCTGTTGCTGGTGAACGAGTTCGCCCTTGCCCTGCTCGATGTGCAGATGCCGGGCATGGACGGGTTCGAACTGGCCGAGCTGATGCGCGGCACCGAGCGGACCCGCCGGATCCCGATCATCTTCCTCACCGCCGTCGCAACCGACGAGACGCGGCGCTTCCGCGGCTATGAAGCCGGCGCCGTCGACTATCTGCTCAAGCCGATCGATTCGCTCGTTCTGCGCAGCAAGGTGGAGGTGTTTGTCGAGCTGCACCGGCATCGGCAGGCACTGGCGCGCCATGGCGATGAATTGAGCCGCGCACTGGGCCGGCTGCAGGCGCACCGCGACAATAGCCCGCTCGCCATCGTGGAGTTCGATGACAGCGAGCGGATCGTCGGCTGGTCGAAGGGCGCCGAGCGCATGTTCGGCTGGAGCGAGCGGGAAATGCTGGGCGGCGACCTCGCCACGACAGCCTGGAGCGATGCCGATGGCACTGCCCCCCTGCACAGCCTGTTCGCGGACTTCCGCGCCGGCGTGAAACAGCGCGACATGCTGAGCCTCGTGCTGCACAGCCGCCAGGGGACGGACATCGACACGGAATGCTATTGTTCCGCGGTCCATGGCGCCGGCGGGCGGCTGCTCTCGGTGGAAGTACAGATTCTCGACGTCACCGAGCGCCGGCGGGCCGAAAAAACCCAGCGGCTTCTGGTGGGCGAGCTCAACCACCGGGTGAAGAACACCATGGCCTCCGTGCAGGCCATCGCCTCGCAAACATTGCGCCATTCGGCCGATCCCGCCGATTTCGCGCCGACCTTTATTGGTCGCATCCATGCGCTGAGCAAGGCGCATTCGCTGCTGAGCGAAGCGACATGGAAAGCCGCGAGCCTGCGCGAGCTGATCCACGGCCAGTTCGATATGGGCGTGGTCGGTCCCGACCGCCTCTCCGCGTCCGGGCCCGACGTGGACCTGGAGCCCGAGCCGTCCCTGCATCTCTCCATGGTCCTGCACGAACTGGTGACCAACGCCCTCAAATATGGCGCGCTATCCACCGCAGAAGGCCACGTCGCGCTGAACTGGACGCTGGAGGATGAGCAACTGCATCTGGAATGGGTGGAGCGTGGCGGGCCGCCCGTCTCGCCGCCATCGCGCACCGGTTTCGGCAGCATGTTGATCGAGCGCAGCCTGCGCAGCGAGGGCGGGGCTTCCACCGCCACGTACGAGCCGGAAGGCCTGCGCTGGACCCTGACCCTGCCCTGTGCCGTCGTGAGGAAGTCTGCCCCCGCCGCGATCCCACGGACGGCGCCCCAGCCCGTCCTCCAGGTTACCACCGAAGGCTCGCTGGACGGCAAGTCCGTGCTCGTCGTGGAGGACGAGCCTCTGGTCGCGCTGGATATCCTGACTGTGCTGGGCGAGAGCGGCGCGCAGGTCATCGGGCCGGTCACCACGCATGACCAGGCACTGGAGCAGGCCCGGACCGGCCAGTTCGACCTCGTGCTGCTGGATGGCAATCTGCAGGGCGAGACGGTCGAGGACATCGCAGCGCTGCTGCAGGCCCGCGCCATCCCGTTCCTGATGGTCAGCGGCTATGGTGCGGCGCAATTGCCGGACCTGCTCGCGCGCCAACCGATCGTGACCAAGCCGTTCAGCGCGGAGGAATTGCTCCGGGCTGCACGATCCCTGCTCGCGCCCAGCCCCGCCATGGATATCGCGGTCTAGCGCCGCGATCAAAGGAATGCCTCGGGACGTGGGCAAGGTTAGTGAAATCTCCCACACGTCGGGAAAATTTTCATACCTTTCTGCCATGTCCGTTCCGCTGACGTTCAGCGAAATGGCGTAAAAGCAGCCCCAGCCACAAATTGGCACGACACATGCTTTGGAGAGGACAGCGGGTCGAACGGATCGGCCCGCCTTCAAGGAGCCAACCGATGTCCGCCTCACACCCCTCGATGCTCGCACGCCCCGATACGCTGCTGGGAATCTGCCAGGCCATTGGCGAGGATCTCGGCATCAACCCGACCTGGGTGCGCGCGGCGCTTGCCTGTGGTGCCTTCTTCAATCTCGCTGCAACGGTTGGCATTTATCTTGGCGTCGGGCTTGTCGTCGCCGTCAGCCGCTGGCTGTTCCCTGCACCCTCGCGCCCAATCGCAGATGTCGTGGTGGTCGACGCAGAAGCCGCCCACGCCGAGCTGGCTGCAGAGCCCATCGATCAGGGCACCCACGCGCCACAGCCCCTGCCCCTAGCCGCCTGACCCCATTGGGCTCCCGCGCCTGCCTGACGATCAGTGCAGGCGTTGGCTCCCTTGGCCATCGCCCCGCCGCGCGAATTGCATGAGCTGGATGATCAGTTCGTTGCGGTCACTTAGCGCATCGGCTTCGAGCAGGGCCTGTTTGGCCGCCGGATCGAAGGGCGCGATCTGAGCGATGGCATTCACCAGCATTTCGTCGTCCAGCGTCTCGACCGCATCCCACTCGACCTCATAGCCAAGCGACGCCGCGAACGCCCGGGCCTCATCCTCCAGCGCCGCGCGCTCGCTGGGCGCCAGCACGCCGGGTTCATCCTCGACGCCTTCGATGATCTCGACTTCCACCTGACGGAAGGCGGTCGGCACATCCAGCTCCCGCTGCACGCGAAAGCGCGCCTCCCCGGCCAGGATGATGTTGAAGCGCCCGTCATCCAGCGCCTCGATCTCGGTAATCCGCCCCATGCAGCCGATGGAGAAGAGCGGCGCCGGCTCGCCCGGTCCGCTCGGCTGGATCATGCCGATGCGCTGGTCCTTGGCCATCGCCTCCGAGACCATCGCCCGATAGCGCGGCTCGAAGATGTGCAGCGGCAGGTGCATGCGCGGGAACAGCAGCGCCCCGCCCAGCGGGAAGATGGCCAGCCTGCGCTGCATCACAGCCTCAGGCGAAGAGAATTTGCGAAAGGCGACGGCGCTGGCCGGCAACCCAGGGATCTTCCAGCCCGACCACCTCGAAGAGCTGGAGCAGCTGCGTCCGCGCCTTGCCATCCTCCCAACTGCGGTCGCGCGCGATGCTGGTCAGCAGCGCCTCGGCGGCGGCATCCCGGTCGCCATTGGCCATATGGGCGGCCGACAGCTCGAACAGCGCGTCATGATCGTCCGGATTGGCCTGGATGCGGGCCTGCAGCGGTGCCACGTCCACGCCCGGCGTGGCGGACCGCGCCAGCGCGATGGCCGAGCGTCCGCGCTCGATGGCCTTGTCGTGCGCCAGTGCCTCGGGCAGGCTGGCCACGAGCCCGTCCGCCTCATCGAGATGACCGGCCGCCACCAGGGCGCGGATCTGCCCGCCCAGGGCCTCGGCATTGTCCGGCGCCATCTCGCTAATCTGGGCGAAGATGGCGATCGCCCGCTCCGCATCGCCGCCCGCAAGCACGTCTTCTGCCATGGCCAGCAACGGCGCGATATCCTGCGCACGCT
>NZ_JAOQOH010000001.1:0-550000 GCF_025961775.1 Sphingobium sp. B12D2B | reverse complement strand
GAAGCGGACACTGAAGGTTCCCCGATTTTTCTTTCGGGGGACTTAGTGTCCGGTTATGTTGGCGACCGATTGCGGCGAGAACCGTGTGGCACCACCGCGTCGGTGAAGGCGTCTCTAAGGGGGCCTCCCTGAGTCGTCAAACACTTTTTGCATTTTTGTTGCGGTCACGGCCCTCCCCATCCGGAAAGCCGCAGATATCCGCGCAAGACCATAAGCGGGCCGGCGACCTATCCCCACTTACGCCTTTGCAGACAGGCCGCGTCGACACGAGAAACGCGTGCCGGAACTCCCGCCAGTCCTACGCCTCATCATTCAGAAATGGCGGAATTGCGACGTTGAATCGGAACGCCACCCCCCTCACCCGAATCTCACCGCCTCCGTCAGGGCGGCACAAGCCGCATCCGCTCCCTCAGGCGCTCTGGATATAATGGCGTAAGGCATCGGCCTCCGCCTCGATCCGGTCCATGCGGTGCTTCACCAGATCGCCGATACTGACGAACGCCACCATCTCCCCATCCGCCATGACAGGCAGATGACGGATCCGCCGCGTCGTCATCAGGGACAGGGCGGCGATGATCGGCGTATCCAGACCGATGGTGACGGCAGGGCTAGTCATGACACTTTCGACCGGACGATCGAGCAGCTGCGCGCCTTCCCGGGCCAGACCATAAAGCACGTCGCGCTCGGAGAAGATGCCGAGCACCTTTCCGTCCTCCACAACCGGCACACATCCGATGCGCCGCTCCGCCAGCAACGCGACGACATGGCCGACGCTGTCCGTCCGCGCCGCACAGATGACGTCCCTATAGGGTGAGCCCAGCAATGTTCTGATGGTCATCGGCCTCTCCTCTGTCTTGCAGCCCTTCCATATGAGGGCGCTGCACGGACCGGCCGGTCGACATCCTGGCTGCAGACCGGATGCACGGTCTCGTTGCGACAGACTATGCGCGCGTCGGGCGCGAGCGTCAAAGGAGGCGTGCTCACGATGGTTGATCCGCACCGCCGCTCTCCCATATGGGCGGCATATGGCCGAACCTTCCACTCTTGATGATCCCCGCTACGCCCGCTTTGCCTGGGCGCGCTTCCGCAAAATCCTGTGGCTGATCGCCGGCGTATCGCTGCTGGTCGGTCTTGCGGTCGCCGGGCTGCTCTGGTGGCTGCGCGGCCCATTGCCCTGGGTCTTCCTCGGCATGGTCGTCGGCGGCGTGTTCGCCACCATCATGATGGCGGCGGCGCTCATGGGCCTGATGTTCCTCTCGAGCGGGACGGGACATGACCAGAGCGTCGAAGATCCGCTGAGCGACGATCTGCTCGAGGCAACCGAGCGCTAGGCCCACTCAGCGCCTGAAACGACAAGAGCACGATCAGCCTGCATGGCCGATCGTGCTCTTTTGATTTGGTCGAACCGGATCATAGCCCAGCCCGCGAACGTCCGCGCCCTCAAAGAGCGCGGCTCCAGATCAGATCATTCCGCCGCTTCGGTCGCACGAGGGCGACGGCCCCGGCGCGGCTTTGCGGGCGCTTCCGTGGCATCGGTCACCTCGACCGGCGCTTCGGCCCGATCCTCGGACTCGTCCGATTCGATGCGGGCGATGGAGGGCGGCAGACCGGGCAGGCCGATCTCGCCCTCATCCCGATCGGTTTCGTCATCATTGGCAACGCGCGGGCGGCGGGGCTGACGCTCTTTGCGTTCAGCACGCTCCGGGCGCTCGGCGCGTTCCGGGCGTTCAGCACGCTCGGGCCGCTCTGCCCGTTCCGCACGCTCGCCCTGGTCCTGACGCGGCTCCTGCCGTGCCGGGCGATCCTGCCCGTCCCGGTCCCGCCCACGATCGCGGCGCGCGCGCTCGTCCTGATTGCGATTGTCCTGCTGACGGAAGTCCTGATGACGCGGCGCGAACTCGTCGCCATCCTCGCTGCCGTCGATCAGCTCGTCATTGTCGAAGCTGTTGTCCTGATCGCCATCGTCGTTGCGACGGAAGCGGCCCTGCTGCTCCTCCTGCCGCGCACGGTTGTCGGCGAGGACGCGAAAATAGTGATCGGCGAACTGCAGATAATATTCCGCGTTCACCCGATCGCCGGACATCTGGGCGTCGCGCGCCAGATTGCGATATTTTTCGAGAAGCTGGGGCGCATTGCCCCGTGCGCGGCTGTCGATCCGGTTGCCCGAATCGCCGTTACCGCGATTGCCTCCGCCCCCTTGGCGCGGGTTATTCCGACCGCGACGGCGACCGGCCTGACGATTATTGATCAAAGGTTCGTCCCTATGCTCTCGACTAAAACCCGGCGTTCCCGATCAATGGCCCCAAGCGCTATACAACACATCGTTGGCGGAACGGTTTTGACACCGCTCTCGCCCCGCGCTTCGGCCAACGGCTCCAATTCCAGAACGCCGCCAAAACTGTGGGAGCAGACCACTCACGCAAGCGCTTCGCGCGTTTGCAACAGTGGTCCTGAAACTGGCAGATAGTCGTTCCCGTGCATCAAACCAAGCGAAAATCGTTGGGAGCCGTGAAAAAGCGCAGCCCTATGCCCTGGTGAGCACCAGCGCCCGCGCCCGCCCGGCCAGATCGCGGCGCGCCGCGACATGGAAGCCGGCTTCCCGAAACAGTGCGCCGGCCGTCTCCTCCTGGTCGAAACCGATCTCGAAGATCGCTGCGCCCCCTGCGGCGAGGCGGTCGCCCGTCTGCGCGGCAAGCCGCCGATAATCGTCCAGTCCGTCGGCTCCCGCGAACAGGGCACTGGCTGGCTCATGATCGCGCACCTGCGGGGGCAGCATGGCGGACGTGCTGATATAAGGCGGGTTGCAGAGAATGAGGTCGAAGCGCTCGTCGATCCCCTCGGCCCAGTCCCCCGCGCGGATCTCCGCCCGCCCATCCATCCCGCAATGCAAGACATTCTCCCGCGCGATCTCGATCGCGGCCGCAGAGGCATCGACGCCCACACCGCTCGCCTCCCGCCAGACATCCAGCGCCGCCAGCAGCAGCGCCCCCGAGCCGGTGCCGAGATCGAGGATGCGACCCGGTGCCCGCCTCCCCTCGAACTGCGCGATGGCCGCCTCGATCAGGGTCTCGCTGTCCGGTCGCGGCACCAGAACGCCCGGCGCGACCTTCAGGGTCAGCGTCCAGAAATCCCGCGTGCCGGTGATGTAGGCGATCGGCTCATGCGCCAGCCGCCGGGCGAGCAGCGCATCGGCGCCCTCGGGGCAGGAGAGCCTGGGCATGGCGAGGATCATCTCCTCGCGGCTCATCGCCAGCGCGTGGGCGGCAAGCAGTTCAGCATCGAGCCGGGGCGTATCGCTGACCGCGCCCAGAGCGGTCGTGGCGGCGCGCAGCCAATCGGCCAGCCCGCTCACTAGCTCGTGCTCCTGCGAAGGCAGGAGCCCAGGGCAAAGCAGCCCCCCGCTCCCGGCGTCATGGTCGACACACCCCCGCCGCTCACGCCGCCATGTCGAGCTGCGCCAGCCGCGCAGCCTCATCCTCGGCGATGAGCGCGGCGATCACCTCGTCCAGCCCGGGGCCTTCGAGAATTTCCGGCAGGCGATGCAGGGTCAGGTTGATGCGATGATCGGTCACGCGGCCCTGCGGGAAATTATAGGTGCGGATGCGCTCCGAGCGGTCGCCCGAGCCGACCATCGCCTTGCGCGCGCCCGCATGCTCCGCCTGCGTGCGCTCGCGCTCGGCTTCATAGAGGCGTGTGCGCAGCACCTTCATCGCCTTCGCCTTGTTCTTGTGCTGGGACTTCTCGTCCTGCTGCGTCACGACGAGACCCGTCGGCAAATGGGTGATGCGCACGGCGCTGTCGGTCGTGTTCACATGCTGCCCGCCAGAACCAGACGAGCGATAGACGTCGATCCGCAGGTCGGTCGCCTCGTTGATCTGCACGTCGACATCCTCGGCCTCGGGCAGCACGGCCACGGTCGCCGCCGAGGTATGGATGCGCCCGCCGCTCTCCGTCACCGGCACGCGCTGCACGCGATGGACGCCGCTCTCGAACTTCATGCGCGCGAACACCCCAGTGCCGGTCACGCTGGCGATCACTTCCTTGAAACCGCCCGCCTCGGACGCGCTGGCCGAGATGATCTCGACGCGCCAGCCCTGCGTCTCGGCATAGCGCTGATACATGCGGAACAGATCGCCAGCGAACAGCGCAGCCTCATCGCCGCCGGTGCCGGCGCGAATCTCCAGCATCGCCGGGCGGGCATCCGCCGCATCCTTGGGGAGCAGCGCCACGGCCAGCGCATGTTCGGCCTGCGGGAGCCGCGCGCGCAGGCTCTCCAGTTCCTCCTGCGCAATCGCCTTCATTTCGGGATCGGCGAGCATCGCCTCCAGCTCGCCCTGCTCGGCGCGCAAATCCACCACCGCTCGCGCGGCCTGCACCACCGGCTCCAACTCGGCATAATCCTTGGACAGCCGCACGAACTCCGCCGGATCAAGATCCGGCCGCGCCATCTGCGCCTGCACCTCATCCTGCCGCCGGAGGATCGCAGCGATGCGATCGGGGGAGATGGTGGTCATGCCTGCGCCCTGCCCCCGTCATGCTGAACTTGTTTCAGCATCCATGGCACGGCAATGATGGGGGCATGCGACGTCGCAATCCGTGCACCTATATTCTCGCCAGCCAGAAACGCGGAACCTTGTATGTCGGCGTGACGTCCGATCTCCCCGCCCGCATTGGGCAGCACCGGTCCGCCGAGTGTCCGGGTTTCACCTCGCGCTACCGCGTTTACCGCCTCGTCCATGCCGAGTTCTTCGAGACCATGGACGGGGCGATCAGCCGCGAAAAGCAACTCAAGCGCTGGCATCGCGCCTGGAAGATCAACCTCATTGAAGCGAACAATCCCGACTGGGCCGACCTCGCCGTGACGTGGGGACTGGCCGAGCCGCTGCTCCATGGACCCTGAAACAAGTTCAGGGTGACGGGAGAAAGGAGCAGTGCAACCAATCATCCGATGGACCTGATCATCGCTTCGGCACGCGCTGCTGTATCGCTGCCGTCTCCGCGCACATTGAGATAAATCGCACCGTCGCGCGTCCCGAGGGATATAAGGGCATGCGCGTCGATCTTCGCCGCCTTGTCAAAGCGTTTGCGAGCCGAGCCCGTCGCTACGAGGTCAGCGGAGTGTCCAGCCTGGCGCAAAGCCGTGAGGCCGCGCATGGCCAGGCTCAGCAGACCATCATCCTCCAGAGCGATGACGGCATCCAGCTTCTGCGAGCCACTGTCACCCAGCAGCATCCCCAGCCGCTCAATCCCCGCCGCCCAACCGACCGCCGGGGTCGCCGGCCCGCCCAGCGTCTCGATCAGCCCGTCATAGCGTCCACCGCCGAGCACCGTCCCCTGCGCGCCCAGCCGATCCGTGACGAACTCGAACGCGGTGTGCCGATAATAATCCAGCCCGCGCACCAGCCGGGCATTGCGGGTCCACGCCACGCCGGCCGCCTTCAGCCCGTCGGTCACCTTCTCGAAGAAGGCCTGCGCCTCCTCGGTCAGATAGGCGTCGATATCCGGCGCGTCCGCCACGACCGCCTGATCGCGCGGGTCCTTGCTGTCGAGGATGCGCATCGGGTTCTTTTCGAGCCGGGTCAGACTGTCTTCGCTCAGGCTCGCCTTGTGCCCCTCGAAATGCGCAACCAGCGCCGCGCGCCACGCATCGCGGCTCGCGGCATCGCCCAGCGTGTTGAGCGTCAGCGTCACGCCCTCGCTGATGCCCAGCTCCTTGAGCAACTGATCGGCGAAGATCAGCAGTTCGGCATCGGCCAGCGGCTCGGCCGCGCCGATGATCTCGGCATCGATCTGGTGGAACTGGCGATAGCGTCCCTTTTGCGGCCGCTCATAGCGGAACAGCGGCCCGTGCGTCGCAACCTTGAGCGGCGCATATTGCTGCCAGCCCTCGGTGATATAGGCCCGCGCGATGCCGGCGGTGAACTCCGGGCGCAGCGTGAGCGAATCCCCGCCGCGATCCTCGAAGCTGTACATCTCCTTGGAGACGACATCGGTGGTTTCGCCCAGCGAGCGGGAGAAGACCGCCGTCTGCTCGAATACCGGCACCTCGATCCGCCGGAAGCCATAGAGCTTGCGGACTTTCTCGAATGTTTCGACCACATGTGCGAAGCGGTCCGCGCTGTCGCCGATCATATCCTGAGTGCCGCGAACGGGCCGGGGTGTCTCGATTTTCGCCATGGCCGCGCCTCTAGCGGGAATCGCGCTTTAAGGAAACCGGCTTGCAAGGGCAGCTTGTTCTCTTTATGTTCCTTCGTGAGCTTGAGGAGACGATGATGAGCGACAGCTTCGAAGGCGGTTGTCAATGCGGCGCGGTGCGTTACCGGGCAACAGGAACGCCCGAGCATGTGGCGCTCTGCCATTGCGCAGACTGCCGCAAATCGTCCGGCGCGCCGATGGTGCTCTGGGCCGCCTTTGCCGAAAAGGCGGTGACGGTGCTGACCGGTTCTGTCAGCGATTATCAGTCCTCGCCGTCGGTGACCCGGAGCTTCTGTCCCGTCTGCGGCACGGGCCTGTTCTTCACAAATCCGGAGGCCTTGCCGGGGCTGATCGACATCCAGGCTGCCACGTTCGACGATCCCGAGGCGCTGCCGCCGCAAGTGCAGATCCAGACCGCCGAGCGGCCGCACTGGATGACCACGCTGGATGCCCTGCCGAGCTTCGCGCGCTTTCCTGGCGAATAAGGTTCGCCCCATCCACTTCACCTGAAGCGCGACGAGGCGGAGGGTTTGACACGGATCAACGCCGCCCCTGTCGAAAGCGGCCATTCACTCGACTTGTTGAGAGATCAATCAAGGAGAGTCGGATGGCCCACTACCCCAATACGCCCGGCATGACAGGCGTGCTGCGCCCGTTGCGCATCGAAGGCGACATTCTGGATATGGAAGTCGAGGGGGAAATCCCCACGCAACTCAATGGCACCTTCCATCGCGTCCACCCCGATGCGCAATTCCCGCCGATGTTCGAGAACGATCAGTTCTTCAATGGCGACGGCATGGTCAGCCTGTTCCACTTCCATGATGGCAAGGTCGATTTCCGCCAGCGCTACGCGCAGACCGACAAGTGGAAGGCCGAGCGGGCCGCCGGCAAGTCGCTGTTCGGCATGTATCGCAATCCGCTGACCGATGACGAGAGCGTCAAGGGCATGATCCGCGGCACGGCCAACACCAATGTGATGGTCCATGCCGGCAAGCTTTATGCGATGAAGGAGGACAGCCCCTGCCTCATCATGGACCCGCTCAGCCTCGAGACCGAAGGCTACACGAATTTTGACGGCAAGATCAAAAACCAGACCTTCTCCGGCCATGGCAAGATCGACCCCGTCACCGGCAATTTCTGCAACCATGGCTATGCCGCGACCGGCGTGCTGACCGACGATGTCAGCTATTTCGAGATCGACCCGCAGGGCAATGTGCTGTTCGAGACCTTCTTCAAGGTCCCTTATTACTGCATGATGCACGACTTCGGCCTGACGCAGGATTATGTGATCTTCCACATCGTGCCGATCACCGGCAATTGGGATCGGCTGAAGGCCGGCAAGCCGCATTTCGGCTTCGACAAGACGCTCCCGGTCTATCTCGGCGTGCTGAAGCGCGGCGGCGATGGCGCGGACATCCGCTGGTTCAAGCGCGACAACTGCTTCGCCAGCCATGTCATGAATGCCTATCAGGACGGCACCAAGATCCACTTCGACACCTGCGAGGCGAAAGGGAACAGCTTCCCCTTCTTCCCGGACATCCATGACGACAGCTTCGATCCGGTCGCGGCGCGTCCCTTCCTGACCCGCTGGACGGTCGACCTCGCCTCCAATGGCGAAGAATTCGCCAGCATCGAGAAGCTCACCGACTGGATCGACGAATTTCCCCGCATCGACGAGCGCTTCGTCGGCCAGCCCTATCGCCACGGCTGGGGCCTGGTGATGGACCCGGACATGCCGATGGACTTCCTCCGTGGTCGCGCCAGCGGCTTCAAGATGAACAAGATCGGCCATTGGGATCTCGTCGCACGCACCGAGGATTGCTGGTGGGCGGGTCCGGAATCGATCATCCAGGAGCCCTGCTTCGTGCCGCGCTCGGCCGATGCGCCGGAGGGCGATGGCTACATCATCGCGCTCGTGGACAATCTCATCACCAACTATTCCGACCTGGTGGTGCTCGACGCGCTCAACCTGCCCGCCGGGCCAATCGCCCGCGCCAAGCTGCCCATCCGCATCCGCTCGGGCCTGCATGGCAATTGGGCGGACGCCAGCAAGCTGCCGCGCGCGGCCTGAGGCCGAGCATAGGATATAGACCGAGGGGGTGGACGCCTTGCCACCCCCTTGTCATGCTGGGCGCATCTATTTCCCCGGAGTGCCATGATGCGCCGTTGCCTTTTGCCTGCCCTTCTTCTGCTGACTCTGCCCGCGAGCGCGCTTTTCGCTCAGGATGCCGCCGCGCCGCCGCCGCGCTCTGCCCCCGCGGCTCTCCCGATCCTGAGCACCGTGCCGCAAGCGCGGGACATCGCCTGGACCAGCGGCACGCTCAAGCTGGAGGTGGATGCGACCGATGTGGACCGGCGCATCATCACCATCCGCGAGACCATCCCCATGTCGACCGGTGGCCCGCTGACCCTGCTGCTGCCGGAATGGCTGCCGGGCCACCACGCCCCGCGCGGGCAGATCGAGAAGATCGCGGGCCTGATCTTCACCGCGGCGGACGGCCGGCCGTTGCGCTGGAAGCGCGACCCGCTCAACGTCTACGCCTTCCACCTCTCCGTGCCGGACGGGGCAGGCTCCGTGATCGCCAATTTCCAGTTTCTGGCGCCCACCGCAGGCAATCAGGGCCGGATCGTGATGACCGACTCGCTGCTCAACCTGCAGTGGGACAGCGTCTCGCTTTATCCGGCCGGCTTCTACACCCGCCGCATCCCGATTCAGGCCAGCGTCACGCTACCGGAAGGCTGGAGCGCGGCGACTGCGCTGGCCAGTGAGCGCGACGGCAAGACGGTCCGCTACGAGGAGACCGATTACGAAACGTTGGTCGATTCGCCGATCTTCGCAGGGCTCCACAGCCGCGAGATCGCGCTGGCGCCAGACGTGCGGCTGAGCGTCTTTGCCGATACGCCGGAAGAACTCAAAGCCACCGAGCCGCAGATCAACCTGCATCGCCGCCTTGTCGATGAGGCGGTCGCCCTGTTCGGCGCGCGCCATTATGATCGCTATAATTTCCTGCTCTCCATCTCGGACAAGCTGGGCGGCATCGGCCTGGAGCATCACCGGCTCAGCGAAAATGGCGTCTCGCTGGGCTACTTCACGCAATGGGAGGCCGCGCTGGGCGACCGCGACCTGCTCGCCCACGAATATGTGCATAGCTGGAACGGCAAATATCGCCGCCCGGAGATGCTCTGGACGCCCGATTTCGCCACCCCCATGCAGGACGATCTGCTCTGGGTGTATGAAGGACAGACCCAGTTCTGGGGCTATGTGCTCTCCGCCCGCTCGGGACTGCTGAGCAAGGCCGAAACCCTCGATGCGCTGGCCGCCATCGCGGCGCGGCTCGACGCGACCAAAGGCCGCACCTGGCGCCCGGTGATCGACACCACATACGATCCGATCATAGCGGCCCGCCGCCCCAAGGCCTGGACGAGCTGGCAGCGCCCGGAAGACTATTATAATGAAGGCCTGATGATCTGGCTGGAAGTGGATGCCATCATCCGCCGCGAAACCGCCGGCGCGCGCGGCATCGATGATTTCGCCAAGGCCTTCTTCGGCGTGAACGATCGCGACTGGGGCGTGCTGACCTACAATCGTCAGGATGTCATCGACACGCTGAACGGCGTCGTCGCTTATGATTGGGACGGGCTACTGCGCGAGCGGATAGAGCAGACCAATAGCGAGGTCACCAAGGCCGGGTTCGACCTTGGCGGCTACAAGCTGACCTACGGCCTTATCACCAACTCGACGATTCGGGCCGCCGAGACCGTGAGCAAATATGTCGACCAGAGCTTCGGCCCCGGGCTGATCGTCGGGGAAGATGGCGTCGTGCGCTCCGTCACCTGGGATAGCCCCGCCTTCAAGGCAGCCATCGCGGTCGGCGATTCGATCACGGCGGTTGGCGACACCGAGTTTTCCGCCGATGTCTTCCGCGAGGGGGTCCGGGCAACGGCCCAAAAACATCCGCTCGTCCTGACCCTGAGGCGGGACAAAAGATATCGCACGATCACGCTCGATTATTCCGGCGGCCTGCGCTATCCGCGCCTCGAAAAATCACAAGAGGGTTCAACCAGTCTCGACCGACTGCTGACAGCGCGGACCGGCGAGACTTCCGTCAATTAACCTGTGGGTGCGAAAAACCATGAACATCGATATGATTCCTGTCGGCAGCAATCCGCCGGAAAGCCTCAATGTCGTCATCGAAGTGCCGACCGGTGGCGAGCCGGTGAAATATGAGTTCGACAAGGCATCGGGCGCCCTGTTCGTCGATCGGATCCTGCACACGCCGATGCGCTACCCCGCCAATTACGGTTTCGTTCCGCACACGCTCTCGCCCGATGGCGATCCGCTCGATGCGCTGGTCGTAGCCCGCTCGCCCTTCATCCCCGGCTCGGTGGTGCGCGCCCGCCCCATCGCCGTCCTCAATCTCGAGGATGAGCATGGTGGTGACGAGAAGCTGCTCTGCGTTCCCGACGACGCGACCTTCCCTTATTACGCCAACGTGACCGAGAAGGAGCATCTGCCCGACATCGTGTTCAAGCAGGTCGAGCACTTCTTCACGCACTATAAGGATCTCGAGGCCGAGAAGTGGGTGCGTGTCGGCACCTGGGGCAACAGCGCGGAAGCTCGCCAGATTACGCTGGAAGCCATTGAGCGCTACCAGCAGAACAAGGCCGCGAAGAGCGCCGCCTGATCGTTTGGCCCACTGCACGGGCCCCGCAGATACAGAAAGAGGCTCCCAGCGCACCGCCGGGAGCCTCTTTTTTATAAGATCATGCCGGAATGAGTTCAGCTCGCGGTCTTCACCTTCTCATAGGGAACGAACTTGCCGAGGCTGACGAAGCCGCGCGGGAAGTGCCCGGCGCGATCCACCAGCCGCACGATATCGACATCGCACAGCTGCGAGCTGCTCGTCTTGGTGACGAGAATATCGTCATCATCAAGGGACGAGGCGCCGCTCACCGGCCGGTTGACGTAGAGCTTGCCGCCGACCTCATAGATGATCGCCGTCTTGTCGATGATCTGCGTCGAGCGCACGCTGCTCAGGCTGATGCACCGGACCGGCTCTCCGGCGGTGCGCCCTTCCAGCGCCTTGGCGAGCTTGGCGTCAGCCTTGGCCTGCGCTTCTGCTGCGCGAGTCGATTGGGCAGCGGCGGGCACCGTAGCGACCAACGCGACCCCGATAATGCCTGTGAACAGGCGAGACATGAAACGCATCCTGCGTCCTTTCCGGTTTCCCATTTCCCGCGCCCGATTGCCGCTCTACCCCCTTCTGCCTGAATGGGCCATGAGCGCCCCTTCCCGCGCGGTGAAAAAACAGCATTTCGCTTCCGTTCGTCGCCCCCTTTTCCTATAGGCTGGGGCATGACGGACAATAGCAATACGACCCCCGCTCAGAACGCAAATGATTATGGTGCCGACAGCATCAAGGTGCTGAAGGGCCTGGACGCCGTGCGCAAGCGCCCCGGCATGTACATCGGCGATACCGATGACGGCTCCGGCCTGCACCACATGGTCTTCGAGGTCAGCGACAACGCCATTGACGAGGCGCTGGCCGGGCATTGCGATCTGGTGCTGATCGAGCTGAACCCGGACGGCTCCGTTTCGGTCGAGGATAATGGTCGCGGCATCCCGACCGACATTCACCGCGAGGAAGGCGTTTCGGCGGCCGAGGTCATCATGACCCAGCTCCACGCCGGCGGGAAGTTCGAGAACACCTCCGACGACAATGCCTATAAGGTGTCCGGCGGCCTGCACGGCGTCGGCGTCTCTGTCGTCAATGCCCTGTCCGAGTGGCTGGAGCTGACCGTGTGGCGCGAGGGCAAGGAGCACTGGATGCGCTTCCGCTATGGCGATGCGGAAGGCCCGCTCGTCGTGCGCGGCGATGCGCCCGTGGTCGACGGCAAGCCCAAAAAGGGCACGCGCGTCACCTTCCTCGCCTCAACCGACACATTCAAGAACGTCACCGAGTTCGATTTCGACAAGCTGGAGCATCGCTATCGCGAGCTTGCCTTCCTCAACTCCGGCGTGCGCATCCTGCTGCGCGACAAGCGCCATGAAGAGGTGAAGGAGCACGACTTGTTCTACGAGGGCGGCATCGCGGCCTTCGTGAAATATCTCGATCGCAACAAGAACGCGCTGATGCCCGACCCCATCGCCATCTCGGCGGACCGGGACGGCATCGGCATCGATGTCGCGCTGGAGTGGAACGACAGCTATTACGAGAACGTCCTCTGCTTCACCAACAACATCCCGCAGCGGGACGGCGGCACTCACCTGGCCGCTTTCCGCGCCGCGCTGACCCGCACGCTCAACAGCTATGGTGACAAGTCCGGCCTGCTCAAAAAGGAGAAGGTCAGCCTGACCGGTGAGGACATGCGCGAGGGGTTGACCGCCATCGTTTCGGTCAAGCTGCCCGATCCC
This sequence comes from Sphingobium sp. B12D2B, assembly GCF_025961775.1. Lineage (NCBI taxonomy): Bacteria > Pseudomonadati > Pseudomonadota > Alphaproteobacteria > Sphingomonadales > Sphingobiaceae > Sphingobium > Sphingobium sp. B12D2B. Next base: position 537,390 of record NZ_JAOQOH010000001.1, on the reverse strand, counting down.
AAGTTCAGCAGCCAGACCAAGGACAAGCTGGTCTCCTCCGAGGTGCGCCAGCCGCTTGAAAGCCTGATGGCCGACAAGATGCAGGAGTGGCTGGAGGAAAATCCCGGCCACGCCAAGTCGATCATCCAGAAGGTGGTCGATGCCGCCGCCGCGCGCGAGGCCGCCAAGAAGGCCCGCGAACTGACGCGCCGCAAGGGCGTGATGGACATCGCCTCCCTGCCCGGCAAGCTCGCCGACTGTCAGGAGCGCGATCCTGCCAAATCCGAGCTGTTCCTCGTCGAGGGCGATTCGGCCGGTGGCTCCGCCAAGCAGGGCCGCGACCGGCATTTCCAGGCGATCCTGCCGCTGCGCGGCAAGATCCTCAATGTCGAGCGCGCCCGGTTCGACCGGATGCTGGCCAGCCGCGAGATCGGCACGCTCATCCAGGCGATGGGCACCGGCATTCGCGACGACTTCAATCTGGAGAAGCTGCGCTACCACAAGATCGTCATCATGACGGACGCTGACGTGGACGGCGCCCACATCCGCACGCTGCTGCTGACCTTCTTCTACCGGCAGATGCCGCAGATCATCGAGGCCGGCCATCTCTACATCGCCCAGCCGCCGCTCTACAAAGCCACGCGCGGGCGCAGCGAAGTCTACTTGAAGGACGAAGCCGCACTCGACCAGTATCTGGTCGACAATGGTGTCGATACGCTGGTGCTGGAGACGGAAACCGGCACCCGCTCGGGTCAGGACCTGCGCGACCTCATCGACCATGCCCGGCGCAGCCGCGCGCTGATGCGCTATGTGCCGCGTCGCTATGACGGTGCGATCGTCGAGGCGCTGGCGCTGGCTGGCGCGCTGGCCTTCGATCTCTCCGACGATGCCCGCGCGCAGGCCCTCGCCCGCGCGGCGGAATGGCTGGACCGGACCGACGAAGAAGGCCGCTGGACCGGCCGCCTCTCGGCCGAGGGCGGCTATCATCTCGAGCGGCTGGTGCGCGGCGTGACCGATCACCACATCATCGAGCCGGCCTTCCTCAATTCCGCCGAAGCCCGCAAACTGGACACGCTGACCAAGGAGCAGGCGAGCCTCTACGCCAGCCCAAGCCATCTGCTCGCCGCGCGCGCGGCCGCGGCGCAGGCGCAGGCCGAGAGCGAGGCGGAAGACAGCGACGGCGAAGAGACCGCCCTGCCCGCCGCCACGCAGGCGCGCGGCGTGCGGATCACCCGCCCGTCCGAGCTGCTCGACGCCGTGCTGGCCGCCGGCCGCAAGGGCCTCGCGATCCAGCGCTACAAGGGCCTTGGCGAGATGAACGCCGACCAGCTGTGGGAAACCACGCTCGACCCCAATGTGCGCTCAATGCTCCGCGTCGAGATCGAGCAGGCGGACGTCGCCGACGAGATCTTCACGCGCCTGATGGGCGACATCGTCGAACCACGCCGCGAGTTCATCCAGGACAACGCCCTCAACGTCGCCAATCTCGACGTTTGAGGCATCCTCACTAACCAGCTTGGAATGAGGCGCCCTCGGCCTGCTTGATATCGAGTCGGCTGAGGGCGCCCATCAGTGTGCCGCGCCCGGATCGACGGCCCTTTTCGGCCGGGGCGCGAACCATACTGCTGCGGCAGCGAACACGAATGCGGCCGCGGACAGCAGGAACATGTGGTTGATCGCCACCGTCAGGCTTTCCTGCTGGACGGTCTGCTCGATCACCCCGCGCACCTGATCCAGCGAGAAGCCGGCGCCTTGCAGCGCCTCTCGCGTCGCCTCGCTGTTCATAGCGCCGACCATATCGCTGCGCGCCGTCACAGCACTATTGGCCCACATGGTCGTCGCGATGGAAGTGCCAATGGCACCCGCCATCGTGCGCAGGAAGCTCATCACGCCCGCCGCCGACGCGGTCTCGTCCGGGTCCACCGCCGAGAGCGCAATCGTGGTGAGCGGAATGAAGAAGAAGGGCATACCAATGCCCTGCATCAGCTGCGGGAAGGCCAGCGTCCAGAAGTCCGCGCCCGATGTCCAGTGCGCCCGTAGCAGCGACGTGAGGCCGAGCCACAGGATGCCGAATGTCACCAAAATGCGCGGATCGACCTTGTTGGTGAGCTTGCCGACGATGGGCGACATGATGACGGCAGCCACGCCCATGAAGGCGGTCACATAGCCCGCATCGGTGGCGGTATAACCAAGGTCGGTCTGCAGCCATTGCGGGATGAGCACCACCGCCGAGAACATCGTCCCGAAGGCGAGCGACAGGCTGAGCACCGCTGCGGAAAAGCCGCGATGCCGGAACACCCGCAGATTGACGATGGGCTGCCCCTCGGTCAGCTCCCAGGCGAGGAACAGCGCGAAGCCGATCAACGCGATGATCGCCAGGATTACGATCTTGCTGTCCCCAAACCAGTCATGCTCGCGGCCGATGTCGAGGATGATCTGCAGCGCGCCGATCCACAGGATCAGTAGCGCCAGCCCGATCGTGTCGACACGCATCTTCTCGGTCCTGGTCTCCGCGTGGCGCAAGAAGCGGGTCGCGCCATAAGCGCACAGCGCGGCGACCGGAATATTGATGAAGAAAATCCAGTGCCAGGACCAGCTATCGCTGATGGTCCCCCCCAGGATAGGGCCGAGAATCGGCGCGATGACGGTGGTCATCGCCCACAGGCCCATTGCCTGCCCCCGCAGATGCTTGGGGAAGATGCGCATCAGCAGGGTCTGGCTGAGCGGCATGAGCGGTCCGCCGCACAACCCCTGGCCGATGCGGAAGGCGACCAGCATCCCGAGGCTGCTCGAAAGGCCGCAGAGCACCGAGAAGATGCCAAAGCCAATCATGCCGAAGGTGAAGGTGCGCACGGTGCCGAAACGCCCCGCAAGCCAGCCGGTCAGCGGCACGCAGATCGCTTCCGCCACCGCATAGGACGTAATGATCCACGTGCCTTGCGACGATGAGATGCCAAGCGACCCGGCGATATGCGCCACTGAGACATTGGCGATGGTCGTGTCCAGCACGATCATGAAATTGCTGAGCGCGAGCACCGCGCCGGCAATCACCAGCGCAGCGCCCGAGAGCGGCGTGAAATCATCCGCCTTGCTGGCCATGCCTATGCCCTTCCTATCCGGTCGCGCTCACTGCACCGATGTATCGACCTCGGCGGTCATCGAGAGCCCGACCCGCAGCGGATGCGCGGCCAGCTCCTTGGCGTCGAGCGCGACGCGCACTGGCAGGCGCTGCACCACCTTGATCCAGTTGCCGGTCGCATTCTGGGCGGGGATCAGCGCGAAGGCCGATCCGGTGCCACCCGAAAAGCCGACGACGCGGCCATGATATTCGACGTTGCTGCCGTACAGGTCGGAGACCAGCGTCACCGGCTGGCCCGGCTTCACCTTGGTGAGCTGGCTTTCCTTGAAATTGGCATCGACATACACCTGACCGACCGGGACCACGCGCATCACCGTCGCGCCCGGCGCGATGCGCTGGCCCACCTGCACGGTCCGGTTGGCGATGACGCCATCGATGGGTGCGCGGATGACGGTTCGCTCAAGATCGAGCTCGGCCTGACGCACTTTTGCCTTTGCGGCGAGCACATCCGGATTGGTCTCCACGGTGCTGCCCTGGATCAACGCATCATTGGCGGCGAGATTGCCCGCGGCAACCCCGCGCGAGGCGTTGGCCTGCGCCATGGCGGCCTTGGCCTGCTCCAGCGCGGCACGCGCGCTGGCCAGCGCGTTGGTCGCCGCCGTCAGCTCATCACCGGAGACTGCGCCATTGGCGGAGAGCGCCTTGCGCCGGCTATAATCGACCTGCGCTTTCTCGAACGAGGCCTGCGCCGCGACGAGTTGGGCCTGCGTGCTGCGGATGTCCGCGCCCCGGGCGAGAACCTGATCGGACAGCGCGTTACTTGTCGCGCTCGCCTGCCCGAACTGGCGGCGCGCCTTGGCCAATTCGGCCTGCGCGGTCGCGAGGGCAATCTGCGCATCGCGATCATCGAGCCGGACAAGGATGTCGCCCGCCTTCACGCTGTCCGTGTCCGTCTTGAGCACGGCCGCCACCTGTCCGCCGACCATGGGGGTAATCTGCGCGGTATCTGCGCCGACATAGGCATTGTCGGTCTCGACATAGTGGCTGCCGATGGCGGCATACCATCCGCCATAACCGATGCCCGCGAGCAGAACCGCGCCGGCAATCGCCAGCAAAGCCGTCTTGCGCCGACTGCGGGAGGGCGCAGCGTCCGACGTTTGCGTTGCAGTAGCGGCGGGGAAGTGAGGGTCAGCTTCAGCCATGGGTAGCATCCTTGGTGGGCGTCGTTTGGGCAGCCGTGCCCGTATCGGTAAATCCGCCGCCGAGCGCACGGACGAGTGCGACGTCGAGCGTGAAGGCCCGCGCCTGAAGATCGGCCACGGTGCGCTTGGCCTGCAGCGCACGGTCCTGCGCGGTCAGCACATCGAGAAAGGTGGAGAGCCCACCCTCGTAACGCTGCGTGGCAATCGCATAAGCCGCTTCGAAATCCGCGAGCGACTTGCGCGATTGCTCAAGCTGAACGGCAAGCGCGCGCTGGCTGACGACGGCATCTGCGACGGCGCGATAGGCGTCGGTCACTGTCCGGTCGTAGCTCGCCACGGCCTCGTCATAGCCGGCGCGGGCGCCTTTATACTGCCCTTGCAGCGCGCCGCCGCGAAAGATCGGCAGGGTGATCGCCGGACCGACACTGCCATAGTCGGAGCCGCTCTTGAACAGGTTGGATAGCCCAAGCGACTGAAAGCCGAAGATCGCGGACAGGTTGATAGCGGGATAGAAATCGGCGCGGGCAACCTTGATGCGGCTCGCCTCGGCCTCCACCCGCACCCGCGCGGCGGCGATATCGGGCCGGCGACCGACCAGATCGGTGGTGACATTCTCGGGAATGCCCCGCGCCGCGATGGTCACCGCCGGCGGCATGATCGCCAGACCGCGATCGGGGCCGGCGCCGAGCAGGGCCGCCAGCCGGTTGCGAGCCAGCCCGATCTGCTCATCCGTCGCGGCGAGATCGCTGCGGGCGGCCGGAACGGCAGCGCTGGCCTGCTTGAGCTCTGCCTGGGTATCGAGGCCGGAGGTCACGCGATCGCTCACCAGGCCCTGCGTCTTCTCGCGCACCTCCAGCGCCGTCTGCAGCACCGCTCGCTGCGCGAACAGCCGCGCCAGATCGGCATAGGCATCCGCGACATTTGTGGAGAGCATCAGCGCCGCCTGCTGATAATCGAGCTGCGCCGCCTCGGCATCCGAGCGGGCAGCGGCATAGGCCGCGCGATTGCGACCCCAGAGGTCAAGATCGAAACCGAGCGCGGCGTGGACATTGCCCGAGCTGTTCCAGCCCTGCGGCACGAAAGCCGGCGGAATGCCGTTATTATAGCTTTGCTTGGCAGCGGAGCCGCCGGCGGACACATCAAGCGAGGGCAAGCGGGCCGCGCCGGCCTGCTGGGCGATCGCCTCGGCCCGGCGGACGCGCGCTAGCGCAACCGCGAGATCCGGCGCTCCGGCCAAGGCCTCCTGAATCAGCCCGTCGAGCTGCGGGTCGCCATAGCTGGCCCACCAATCTGCCTTGACCCAAGGCGCGCCCGGGGCAGTCGGAGCCAGGCTCTGGCTCACCGCGTAATGATCGGCCGGCGCGATCGCCGGTGCCGGGCCCATATGAGGGACGGCCGCGCAGCCGGGGAGAGCCAGCATCGCGAGCAGGGCACCAGCGCGTCGGGACAGGAAAGTCGTGGCCATGAGTCGAAAAACCGTACTGTTGGGTACAGTCAGCGCTCTGATCCTCAATGACGGGGTTGTCAACAGAAAACTGTACTGTATAGTACGGTTATGGAGCAGGATACCGAAACACTCCCCGTCACGCGCCGCGAAAGCCGCAAGCAGGACCGCCGGCAGGCCATTGTCGACGCTGCGCGCACCTCATTTCTGGAGCATGGTTATGCCGGCACGTCGATGTCCGGCCTGCTCAAGACGCTCGGCGGCTCCAAAGCGACGTTGTGGGGCTATTTTCGATCCAAGGAAGACCTGTTCGCCGCAGTCGTTGAGGAAGTCAGCCTGCAGTTTCGCGCCGAGATTCAAGATGTGCTGGCAACGAAGGCCGATCTTGAGTGCACGCTTATCGCCTTCTGTCGCGCCTTCCTGCGCAAGATCACGTCACCCGATGGGCAGGCCACCTGGCGGCTGGTCGTTGCGGAGAGTGGGCGCTTTCCCGAGGTCGGCAAGATTTTCCATGAGCGGGCCGCGCAGCCTGTCCAAGGCGCATTGCAGGCTTTCTTTGCCCGGCAGATCGCCAGCGGCGCGCTGATCGAGGAAGACCCCGCAGTCATGGTGGAAGCTCTGATGGGCCTGTGCATCGGCCAGCACATGCGGGCGATCTGGGGATTCGAGCGACTGAACGACGCCGAGATTGACGTCTATGCACTCCGCTTCACGCACATCTTCATGCGGGCCTACGCGCGGGGCACCTGAGATCCGGGCGGCGCATCGTCGCCCCCGCGCGGCCCGCAGCCTCATTGTCTCCAACACATCCTCTCCTATGTGCAGAAGACAGGAGAAATTCGATGCGCATCGGGACAGTCAGGGAAATCAAGAACCACGAATATCGTGTCGGCCTCACCCCGGAGAGCGTGCGGGAACTGGTGGCGCACGGCCATGAAGTCTGGGTCGAACAGGCCGCGGGTCTAGGCATCGGCAGCAGCGATGAGGATTATCGCGCCGCCGGGGCGATCATCCAGCCCGATGCGCGGACGGTGTTCGAGCAGTGCGAGATGATCGTCAAGGTCAAGGAGCCGCAGCCCGAGGAGCGCGCGATGCTTCGGCCCGGGCAGATTCTCTACACCTATCTCCATCTCGCCCCTGATGTCGCCCAGACGGCCGATCTGGTTCGCTCCGGCGTGACGGCCATCGCCTATGAAACGGTGACCGGGCCCCACGGCACGCTGCCCTTGCTCAAACCGATGAGCCAGGTAGCGGGGCGGATGAGCATACAGGCCGGCGCGACCGCGCTCGAGAAGGCGCATGGCGGGCGCGGCGTTCTGCTCGGCGGCGTGCCGGGCGTCCTGCCGGCGAAGGTGGTCATTCTCGGGGGCGGCGTGGTCGGCTTCAATGCCGCGCAGATGGCCACAGGATTGGGCGCCGACGTGACGATTCTCGACCGCAATCCGGATGTTCTGGAGCGCCTCGGCACCCACTTCGAGGGGTGCGCGAAGACCCGCTTCTCGGGCCGCGCGGCGCTTGCGGAAAGCCTTGTCGATGCGGATCTGGTGATCGGCGCGGTGCTGGTACCCGGTGCCACTGCGCCGAAGCTGGTCTCACGCGACATGCTCTCGTCCATGAAGAGCGGCGCGGTGCTTGTCGATGTCGCGATCGATCAGGGCGGCTGTTTCGAGACCAGCCGGCCCACCACTCATGCCGAGCCGACCTTCATCGTGGATGGCATCGTGCATTATTGCGTCGCCAACATGCCCGGCGCCGTGGCGCGCACGAGCACTTATGCGCTGAACAACGTCACCCTGCCCCATGCGCTCAGCATCGCCGATCTCGGCTGGCGCGCCGCGCTTGCCCGCGACCCGCATCTGGCCAATGGCCTCAATGTCCATGCCGGCAAGGTCACCTGCCCCGCCGTCGCGGAGGCGCTGGGTTATGAGGTGGAGCCGGTGAAGGCCGTGCTCGGGCTCTAGATTCCGGAAACGGTCGGCCCCTCGCCAAAGGGCATCAACGGGCTGACGCCCAGCACATCGGCCAGCGGTCTGCCATCGCTGAGCCGCCGGAACAGCGCATAGGCAATCCAGCGGGCGCGACCATCGACATTCGGCGCGCCGCGCCCTGCCAGATGATCGCTGATCCGAACAGTGCGCGTCTCCAACGAGATGCGCGTCAGCCCGGTCCGGTTCTCCACCCCGACATGAGCGTGCTGCGCCGAAAAGGCGATGATCTCGCCCGGCGCGATCAGCACCGGCGTGCCCTGGGCGGCATCGATGGGGACGAGCGGGCGCGGCGCCATGCGACCGCGATCGGCCGAGGCACTGCCGGTGCGGCGCCGAGCCATCGCTTCGGCGAGATCGAAATCGGCGCTGTCATTGGGGATCGGCCGGTCGAACAATTCGGGCAGAAACGCGAAGGTGCGCCCGCTTGTGATCGGCCAGACCGGCGCCCACCAGTTGATCTGCGCCGCCAGATTGGTGCCCCAACTATCGCGATGAAAGCCGACCGTCGCGGTACTGCGCGCGTTGTGCGGCTGGTTATCCGCCGGCACGGGCGGCTGGAAGCGCAGCAGCAGCCGGTCCCGCGCCACGTCGTCGGCCTGCAACCCCACCGCCTCGAACAGCGCGCGCCATAAGTTCTTGGCTTGCGCGTCATTGGAGAAGGCGCGCTGTACGGCGTCGAGCGTTTCCGCCAGCGCCACCCTGTCCAGCGCCGCGTGAATGCGCTCCGGATCGTGGGGCGCGAGGTGCTGCTCCACGAAGGCGCGCGCATGATCCGCCAGCGCGCGCATCGCCGGAAGCGTCCTGAAGCGGACGATATCGCCGCGATAGAGCCGATCATGCAGCGCATCGACCGATACCGCCGGGGCCGCGTAGATATCCGCCGCAGCGGCCATGCTCAGTCCCGCACCTGCCGGCCCTCGATGGGATAGGCCGGATCGGTATAGCCATGGGTGGAGGCATAACCGGGGGCCACCAGTCCGTCGGCAAAGGCCTCGTCCTCGGGGCCCATCGGTACGCTCAGCGCATCGAGATAGGCATCCCACTGCGCCTCGGTACGCGGGCCGGCAATCGCGGCGCTGACGAAGCGGTTGCGCAGCACCCAAGCCAGCGCGAAGGCGACGGTGCTGACCCCCTTGGCGGCAGCATGGGCATTCACCGCCTCGGCAATGGCCAGCGATTCGGTGCGCCACTCGGTCTGCTTGAGACGGATGTCGCCCCGCGCAGCGCGGGAATCGGCCGGCGGCGGCCCGTCACCGGCATATTTGCCGCTCAGCACGCCCCGGGCCAACGGGCTGTAGGGCACCACGCCCAGGCCATAATGGCCGGCGGCGGGCATCTGCTCCACCTCAACGAGGCGATCGACCATATTATAGAGCGGCTGACTGGCGATCGGCCGATCCATGCCGATGGCGTCCGCCGCGCGGCAGATCTCGGCAATGCGCCAGCCGCGAAAGTTCGACACGCCATAATAACGCAGCTTCCCCTGCGCGATTAGATCGTCAATCGCCCGCAACCCTTCCTCGAAGGGCGCATGAGGATCGGCCTTATGGAAATAAAGGAGGTCGATATAGTCGGTGCCCAGCCGCTTGAGGCTCGCCTCGACATCCTGCACGATCCATTTGCGCGATTGCCCGCCCTCATTCGGCCCCTTCCCGAAGGCATGGCCGAATTTGGTGGCGACGACCCAATGATGCCGATGGTCGCGGATCGCCCGGCCCACCACTTCCTCCGACTGGCCGCCATTATAGCCATCGGCGGTGTCGAGAAAATTGATGCCTTGATCCCGCGCCTTGTGGATGATCCGCGTGGCGGTCGGCTCGTCCGTCGCGCCGCCGAACATCATGGTCCCAAGGCAAAGCGGCGAGACCTTGAGGGCGCTGCGTCCCAGATAGCGATAGTCCATAGTCCCTCTCCTCTCCCTCCTGACACGATCGTGCGATTGGCAATCGCTACCATGCTAAGCAATCGCCGTCAGCCTTGAGGACAGCGCATCCATTCAAATTTCCATCTTCGGCCATTAGCCTCCGCTCGATGATGCCCGGCAAGGGCGCATAGAACGGAGGGAGAGTGCGATGCGTGATGCAATTATAGCTGCAGGCCTGCTGGCCATGGTCGGACTGAGCGGGGCGAGCCTCGCGGAGACGCCAAAAGCGCCGCTCACCGTCGAGCAACGGCTGCAGCGGGTGGAGGATGAGCTGGCGATCCGGCGTATCATCGTCGATTATGCCGCCACGCAGGATGCCCGCGACTATACCACCTATGCGAATCTGTTTGCCACTGATGGCGAATGGGCGAACGGCAAGGCCGTCCACAAGGGGCGCGCGGCAATCCGGCAGTTGCTCGTCAACCTCTATGGCACGCCGCCCGCGGGCTTCGTGAACAACGAGAACTATCACCTCACGTCCAATATCCAGATCGACATCGACGGCAACCGGGCGACCGCGCACTCGCGCCACCTGCTCATCTGGCGTGGCCCGAATGGCGAGCCGGTGCCGGCGCTCGCGGGCCGCTATGAGGACGAATTCATCCGCGAGAATGGCGAATGGAAAATCCGGCGCCGCGTCGATTATCCGGTGATGCCCACAGCCGAGGAATGGATGAAGGTCGTCCGCGCGCGTCAGGCCGCGCAATGATCGCGCTGCGCTCCATCGCCGCGATCGCGCTGCTCGCCGGCGCGACTCTTCCGGCCAGCGCCCAGCGCAACGAGACCGCCGATCGCGCCGCCATCCACGCGCTGCTCGTCGCTTATGGCAGCACGCTCGACGCGCGCGACTTCGCGGGGTTCGGGCGACTGTTCGGTAAGGATGGCGTCTATGCCGCCGGCGGTCGCGCAGAAGCGCGGGGGCCGGCTGCCGGCGAGATGATGCGCAAGGTCTTCGCCGGCAATGCCATGGGCTTCGCCGAGCCGAATTATCACCTGTTCTTCAACGAGGTCGTGACCTTCACCGGCTCGGACAGCGCGAAGGCGACGTCCATGTCCCTCTACGTCGTGCCGGATGAGCGGAACCGGCCCACGCCCATGCTCATGGCCGCCTATGAGGACGATCTGGTGCGCGAAGACGGGCGCTGGGTCTTCGCGCGCCGGTCGGTGCAAGGGCTCATGCCTGCGCGCCGACCTTAGCGGAGATTGGGCGGCGCAGGAGGAAGCTGCTGTTCCTCGCGGAAAAGCAAATGTTCATCGCAATCCTATTGTCAATATAATCGATTAAGTTAAGTTAGCGCCTCCGACCCGGCAAAACAGGAGGAACGGCCGATGTCCACACCCACGCCCCATTCCGCTGCGCAGAGCGGGGATGATCCCCATGGCAGCGCGCTCTCTCTGATTCGGCAGCATTTGGACCGCCTCAAATTCGGCGCCGTGCATCTGACTGTGCACGAAGGCCGCCTCGTCCAGATCGAGGTGACCGAGAAGACCAGGCTGACCGCCTGACCCATTCCGTCGGGCCGCCTGGCCGCCCGAACCGATAACAGACCCATAGCATGATGCTGACCGGACCACTGGAGGCATCCCTTTTCCAAACAAGGGGATTTCACCATGGTCAACAGACCGCTTCTTTCGCTGAGCGCGCTCGCCGCAGCTCTTCTCTTTCATGGTACCGCGCAAGCGGACGAAACCGCGGGCGCAGCGCCGGCTACCGGCTCCCGCAGCACGGCCGTAGCGCATGAAGACCGCAGCGCCCCGCAGGAGATCGTGGTGACGGCGCGCCGGCGCTCCGAAACCTCGCAGGAAATCCCGATTGCCGTCTCCGTCGTCGGCGGCGCCCAGCTCGACAGCACCGGGGCCTTCAATGTCGGCCGTCTCCAGCAGCTTGCGCCCACGCTGCAATTCTATTCGTCCAACCCGCGCAACACGGCCGTGAACATCCGCGGCATCGGCGTGCCCTTCGGCCTCACCAGCGACGGCTTCGAGCAGGGGGTCGGCATCTATGTCGATGACGTCTATTATTCGCGCGTCGCCTCGGCCACCTTCGACTTTCTCGACGTTGCGCAGATTGAAGTGCTGCGCGGGCCGCAGGGCACGCTTTACGGCAAGAACACCACAGCCGGGGCGATCAATATCACCACCAACCAGCCGACTTTCGACTTTGAAGGCAAGGCGGAGGTCAGCGTCGGCAACCTGAACTTCAAGCAGGCTAAGGCCGCCATTTCCGGCCCTCTCTCGGACACGCTGGCCGCGCGCATCGCCGTCTCCAGCACCAGCCGGCGTGGCACGATCTATAATGTCACGACCGACCGCTGGATTCAGAGCCAGGACAATATCGGCCTGCGCGGGCAGTTGCTCTGGAAGCCCACCGATACCTTCAGCGCCACCCTGGTCGGCGATTACAGCAAGCAGGATGCCATCTGCTGCGGCTCCGTGTTCGTGCGCACCGGCGCCACGCAGCGCCCGCTCAATCGCCAGTTCGCGGCGCTGGCTGCCGCGCAGAACTACGCCCCGCCCAGCCTCAACGGGTTCGACCGCCTGACCGATCTGGATGCCAGCCTCAATGCCGGTAACGTCATCGGCGGCGTCGCCCTGCGGCTGAAGTGGGATGTCGGCCCCGGCACGCTCACCTCCGTGACGGCCTGGCGCAGCTGGAACTGGAAGCCCGAGAACGACCGCGATTTCACCGGATTGCCGGTCGTCACGCTCTCGCAGAACCCCTCCCAGCAGGACCAGTATACGCAGGAGTTGCGCTACAATTACAGCGGCAAGCAGTTCGATTTCGTCCTCGGCGCCTTTGCCTTCAACCAGCGGATCGACACGCAGGGGACCGAGCAGCATGGTTCGGCATCCAGCCGCTGGACGCTGAACCCGACCAGTGCGCTGGCCAACCAGCCGGCTGTGCTCAACGGGCTGACCGCGCGCAACTCGCAATATCTCAAGAGCACCAGCCTGGCGCTGTTCGGCCAGCTGGCCTGGAAGGCCACCGACGCGCTGACCATCCAGCCGGGCCTGCGCCTCAACTATGACAAGAAGGAAGGCTTCTACCAGCGCCGCGTCTTCGATGGGCAGGGCGTGGAAATCCTCGCGACGGACACGGGCGCGGTGCGTGCGGCGCAGCTCGGTGTCTTTACCCCGCAGCTCAGCGCGCCGGAGGCCAGCGACTGGAACTTCAGCTACGACCTCACAGTGAGCTACCGCGTGGCCCCGGACATTCTGACCTATGCGACCTATGCCAAGACCTTCAAGACGGTCGGCATCAACCAGAACGGCCTGCCCACCGATGCCGCCGGCAATCCGATCCTCGCCGCCGGGCAGATCCGGCCCGAGCAGGTCCAGCATTTCGAGGCCGGCATCAAGGCGCAGTTCTGGGATCGCCGCGCGACGCTCAACCTCTCGGCCTTCCGCACGGACATCAAGGACTATCAGGCCACGGTGAACAACGGCCAGTTCGGGGTGCTGCGCGGTTACCTCGCCAATGCCGACAAGGTCCGCTCGCAAGGCGTGGAGGTCGACTTCTCGGTGCGCCCGAGCCAGCGCTTCAATGCCTATGTGAATGGCGCCTACACGGACGCGACCTATCGGCGCTTCGTCGACGCGCCCTGCCCGCCGGAGCTTTCTGGCGGCACGGCGGCCGGGAGCAATGCGCCGAGCGCGCCGGGCACGCCCGGGGGCTTGAGCCCGGCAAATTGCGACATCTCCGGCCAGCGCCTGCCGGGCGTCTCCAAATGGGCGCTCTCCTTCGGCGCGGAAGGCAATGTGCCGGCAACGCTGCTGGGCCAGACCGGCGAGGTGTATCTCGGCTACGACGGCAGCTATCGTTCCAACTTCTCGTCCAACGCCTCGCCCTCGGCCTATACCTGGATCGATGGCTACAGCCTGTCGAACGTCCGGCTGGGCTTCCGGACGGATGCCGGCCTCGACATCTTCGGATGGGTGCGAAATGCCTTTAACGAGAATTATTACGAGCAGCTGTTCGTCGGCCCCGGCAATACCGGCCTGATCGCCGGCCTGCCCGGCGACCCCCGCACCTGGGGGGCAACGGTGAAGGTCTCGTTCTGATGGGAAGGGGCGGGAGGCTAAAAATCTCCCGCCCTAATGCGCGCCAGAAACCACCCCTCCGTTCGTGTCGAGCGAAGTCGAGACACCAAAGCGCAGCGCTGGGCGTGTCTCGACTTTGCTCGACACGAACGGGATGTTGGGATGGCGGCCTTTAGAGGGAGTGCAACCTCGCCCTCAAATGCCCGCCAGCTGCGCCCCAGTCGACCAATTACCGTGCAACCCCTGCCGGATACGCACCGGCAGCTTAGCCCGGGCGATCGGTCCCTCGTCGACATGCTGGGCATCGAAGAAGCACAGCTCCGAATAATTGGTCACGTGATTGTCGACCAGCGCGATGACATAGCCCTCGCCTTCCGGCGCATCCGCTGATTTCGGAACGAAGCAGGGCTCCTGGATGCCGCATTGCGGCCCGGGCCACCAGCTCTTGGTGCTCCCGGTCGCCAGATCGATATGAGCCAGGCTGTTGATCATGCCGACGAACGGCCCGCCCGGACCTTCATAGGGTTTCTCGCGATCCATCACGAGCATCCAGCCATGGCGATAGGCTTGCGTCGCATAGCGATCGTCGATGCGCGGAAACTCGTCGGCGAGGTTGGTCAGCTTCTCGATGCTCTCGAACTCGTCACTGTTGGACGCCATGTCGACGCTCCAGCGGCTGAGATAGCCCAGTCCCGCAATGGGATCGAACGGCGCGCCGTGGATATCGGGGAAGAAGGGGAAGCTGTTGTTGGCCGCCACCGGATGATCGAAGTAGATCCGCGTGCCCTCGTTGAAGGCGTTCATCACATGCCCCACGAAGCAGTTGGACGGCGCCTTGAACCAGCGCATGTCGGCCGCCGTGGCACCCGCCTGGCGCGGCAGCACGGCAAGCCAGACCGGCTGGGTGGTATCGAACCCGAAATAGGGTAGGCGCTTTTCCAGCCGCTCCATGCTGGTGAGCAGCGGCATGACCGAGAAGACCGCATAATCTTCCGTCACGCCGAAATCATGCATCATGCACAGATATTTGTTCTGGAAGGGAATCTCGAACAGCAACTCACCGGTTGGCGAGATTTCCATATAGCTCATGTCATGGGTCATCGGCCCTTTGGACATGTAAGAGAAGGCGCACATATTGCCGGTGGCCGGGTCGATCTTCGGATGGGCGCAAAAGGTCTTGCTGTCGATCCGACCGCCGAAGTCGGTGTAGCCATGGGTCTCCAGCGTGTTCGGGTCCATGAGCAGGCAAGGGCTGTCCTCCTTCATGGCGTAGAGCTTGCCGGCATGGACCAGCACATTGGTATTGGCGGTGCCGCGAATCTGCCCCTCGACGCTCGGGTCGTCGGTCAGGTGATTGCGGTACATGCCGAACAGCGACTTGCCGGCCTTGTTCTCCAGCTTCCATTTGTCGGTCTGCGCATAACGCTGGCGGAAATCGACCTTGCCATCCTTGACCCGGAACATGCTGACCATGCCGTCGCCATTGAAGAACTGGTCGTCCTCGAATTTGGGCGCGAACTGATTGTCCGGGTGGACGCGGTGGAAGGCGCCATCCAGATCGGCGGGGACTTCCCCCTCGATTTCGACGTCGTGAATGTCGCCCTGCAAACGGAGCGGGCGAAGTGTACCGGTGAAACCGAACGTGTTGGGGAAATGGGCCATGCGTCGCTCTCCTCGATTCTCTCTCTCGCGCCTGATCTACCGGCCCGCGCATCTGCAGAAATTGATCGAGCGCAATCCACGCCTGGATCATCTCGTCGCCTGATTGGACAGGCTGGCAACCGCGCCCTCGCAGCCCCTGTTTTTGCGGAACAGCTCGTTAACCAGGCGACGCTAGTGTCGCAGCGCGCATCGTTGCGCGGACGGGGAACCTGCAATCATGCGGCATGTGATCGCTTTTGGCTCGGTAGTGGCGCTGCTGACGCTGGCCGGCTGTGGGGGTGGCGGTGGCGCGCTTAACTCGACGCCCACACCCGCACCGGCTCCCACACCGACACCGACTCCGACCCCGGCACCCACGCCCGCGCCGACCCCCAGCACGGTCAATTACGACACCAGCGAATACCGCAATTCCTCCGGCCTGCCTTATCATGGCGCGATCACTGCCTATCAGGCGGGCGCCAGCGGCGCGGGTGTGACGGTCGGCGTGGTGGACAGCGGCCTGTCGGATCCGACCGGCGAGTTCACCGGCCGGATTAGCGCCGCCTCCGCGGACTTTGCCGGCAATAGCAGCTACACGGATGTGGAGGGCCATGGCACGGCGGTCTCGGCGGTGCTGGCCGCCGGACGCAACAACCGGCGCGTGATGGGCATGGCTTGGGGCGCGACCGTGATGGCGTTGCGGACCGACGACCAGTCCGACTGCGATGCCGATGGCTGCAAGCACAGCACCACGGCCATTGCCAACGCCATCGACCATGCCAGGATCAATGGCGCACGGATCATCAACGTCTCGCTCGGGGGCGGCGCGGCTCCCAATTATCTGCTGCAGGCGGTGAAGCGCGCCACCCAGGCCGGCATCATCATTGTCATTTCCGCCGGCAATAACGAGGACGGCCAGCCCATGATGGCCGCGCCGGACGAGCTGGCGCAATCCTTTGCCAACCCGGCCTATAGCAACGGCCTCGTGATCATCGCGCCATCGGTAAACAGCAATGATACGGTGAGCAGCTTCTCGGCCGGTGTTGCCGGCTTCGAGAGCGTGAGCATCGCCGCGCTCGGCAGTCGCGTCCTGTCCTTCGATCACACCGGCACCGACTATCTCTACTCCGGCACATCGTTTGCCGCGCCGCAGGTGGCCGGCGCCGCTGCGCTGCTGGCGGATGCCTTCCCCAATCTCACCAGCGCGCAGATCGTTGCGCTGCTCAAGAACAGCGCGCGCGATGTCGGCGCGCCGGGCGCGGATGCGCGCTATGGCGTGGGTATCCTGGATATCGCCAAGGCCTTCCAGCCGGTCGGGGCGCTCAGCATGGCTGGCACACAGATCGCGCTCTCACCCCTTTCGACCAGCATACTGTCCGCACCGATGGGCGACGCCACGCCTGCCGCGCTGGATGCGGTTGCGCTGGACGATTATCAGCGTGCCTATCGCGTGGACCTGACCCCGCGCTTCGCCCGCCCTGCACCGCGCCGTGAGTTCGCCGCTGCGCTCGACACCGCCCAGCGCCATCTCAACCTCGGGACGCCGGCGCTTAGCCTGTCGCTCAATCTCCGCCCGACAGTTGAGGCGACCACCACGCGCGATCCCTTCGCGTTCCGGCAGTCGGACGAGGCCCGCACCCGGCTGCTCTCCGGCACGCTGAGCGCGCAGATCGCGCCCCACGCGCGCGTGTTGTTTGGCTTGCGGACGGGCATCGCCGCGTTGGAACAGCGCCTCGCCGACCGTGCCGGCCCCAGCTTCCTGATGGCGGATCATGGCTTCGATGCCGATCATGCCGACCGGCAGGCGCACGCTGCCGTCACCGTCTCGCAGCAGCTGTCACCGGCGCTGACCGTCATCGGCGGGTTCGAGCGGGGCGATATGCAACGTGCCGCTCTCGCGGATACCGAGCAGTGGCGCGCCACGCCCTATCATGCGGCGTCGCTCTCGCTCGACTATCAGCGCGGGGCGATCGGCCTCACTGCCGGGACGACGATGCTGGACGAGCAGGCCACGCTGCTCGGCGCCCGCTTCTCCGCCAATTTCGGTGCACAGTCGGCGCGTAGCCTGTTTGCGCGGTTGGGTGCGCGCGCCGACCTGCCGGGCGCCGTCCGCCTCTCGGCCAACTGGCAGCGCGGCTGGACCCGCGCCGCGGCCGGCGGAGCCTTGCGCGAAGGCGGATCGCTGGTCAGCCAAAGCTGGTCGGCCGATCTGGCCCGTGGCGATCTCTTCGCGCCCGGCGATCTGCTGGGTCTGCGCATCTCCCAGCCGCCGCGTGTCATCGCCAGCCGCTTCATGCTGATCGTACCGCAGACCTGGGACTGGGAGCAGCAAATGGCGACCGACGCGCGCGTGCCGCTCAACCTCGTGCCGCGCGGCCGCCAGCGCGATTATGAGCTGAGCTATGGGCGCGGCATCGGCCCCGGCTGGCTCGGCGCCAACCTCTTCCTGCGCGAGCAGGGCGGCAACATCGCGGCCATACCCGACGAGCTGGGCATGGCTCTGCGTTGGTCGGTGGGGTTCTGAGGCTCGACTGCTGCCGAACGTAGGCTGGCCAAACCGAGCCCCCCTGTTCCGGTCATTCCCGCGAACGCGGGAATCCAGAACCCCGCGGAACTGCGATTGCGCCCCTGGATTCCCGCGTGCGCGGGAATGACGAGAGGAGAACTGCCCGCCTTCAGACGGTGAAGCTTTCGCCGCAGCCGCAGGCGCCCTTGGCGTTGGGATTGTTGAACACGAAGCCGGCGGTGAAATCGTCTTCCACCCAGTCCATGGTCGAGCCGATGAGGTAGAGCACCGAGGCGGCATCGATGAAGAACAGGCCGCCGGGCGTCTCGATCCGCTCATCGAACGGCGCGACTTCGCTCACATAGTCAACGGAATAGGCCAGCCCCGAGCAGCCCCGGCGCGGCGTGGAGAGCTTGACGCCCATCGTGCCCTCAGGCGCCTTGGCCATCAGGTCCGCAACACGCTGCTCGGCGGCCGGCGTCAGCGTGACGGCGGCAGGCAGCGGGCGCTTGGTGGTGGTCGTGGTCATGGCTCCGTCCTTCACAGTAACTCCGGTCGGGCAGGTCGGGAAATAACCGCCAGCCCCCACCCCAACCTCTCCCCTGAAGGGGAGGGGCTAAGTGTTTACAGCATCCCCAGTTCCAGCTTGGCTTCATCGCTCATCTTCTGCGGGTCCCACGGTGGGTCCCAGACGAGATTGACGTCCACCAGCCCGACGCCGGGCACCGATCCCACGCGCATTTCCACTTCGCCCGGCATCGATTCCGCGACCGGGCAATGCGGCGTCGTCAGCGTCATGGTCACGGCGACATGATTGTCCTCGCCCACCTCGACCCCGTAGATCAGCCCGAGATCGTAGATGTTCACGGGGATTTCCGGATCGAAGATGCTCTTGAGCGCATCGATCACCGCATCATAGGTCGCGCCGCCCGGCTCACCGGCGGGCGCATCGCTGGGCTTCTGGGCAAGAAAGCCCTCCAGATAGTCGCGCTTGCGGGCGACCTTGTCCGAGGCATTTTCAGCCGATGACGGCACATCCTCCACCACATCGCTCACGCGAGCGCGCGGCGGCGGAGCGACGCCTTCGACTTCCTCGGTTCTGATTCTGCTCTCGTCATTCATCCGAATATCGTCCTGACCCGATCGAGGCCACGCAGCAGCGCCTCGATATCGCTTTCATCATTGTAAATCCCGAAGCTGGCCCTCGCCGTCGCCTCGACGCCGAGATGCGCCATGAGCGGCTGTGCGCAGTGATGGCCCGCGCGGATCGCCACGCCGCTCTCATCCAAGATAGTGCCGATGTCGTGGGGATGAACCCCCTCCATCACGAAAGAGACGATTCCCGCTGCATCCTCCGGCCCGAGCAGGCGGATGGTGTTGATGCCGCGCAACGCCTCGCGCGTGCGTGCGACCAGCGCATCCTCATGGGCAGCCATGCGATCAAGCCCGATCGCCTCGACATAATCGATTGCCGCCGCCAGCCCGATCGTCTCGATGATCGCAGGCGTCCCAGCCTCGAACCGCGCCGGGGGCGGTGCATAAGTGGTGCGGGCGAAGGTCACCTTGTCGATCATCGCGCCGCCGCCATGATAAGGCGGCATGGCCTCGAGGATCTCGCCCCGCGCCCACAGTACGCCGATGCCGGTCGGGCCATAGAGCTTGTGGCCGGAGAAGAGGTAGAAATCGCAGCCCAGCGCCTGCACGTCGATGGCGAGACGCGGTGCGGCCTGACAGCCATCGACCAGCAACAGCGCCCCGGCACCATGGGCAATCTCCGCCACGCGCCGCACGTCCAGCACGCTGCCGAGCACATTGGAGACATGCGCAAGTGCCACGAGCTTGTGCTCCGGGCGGATCATCGCCGCCATGGCATCCAGATCGATGCGGCCATCCGGCGTCAGCGGCGCGACGTCGATTTGCGCACCGGTCCGCTCGGCAATGAGCTGCCAGGGCACGATGTTGCTGTGATGCTCCAGCGTCGAGAGCAGGATGCGGTCGCCGGCCTTGAGATTGGCCCCGCCCCAGCTCTGCGCGACGAGATTGATCCCCTCGGTCGCGCCGCGCACGAAGACGATCTCATTCTCGCTCGGCGCGTTGATAAAGCGCGCCACGCGACGGCGCGCGGCCTCGAAGGCCAGCGTCATGTCCGCCGAGCGCGCGTAGACGCCGCGATGCACAGTCGCATAATCCGCGCCCATGGCCCGCACCGTGGCCTCGATCACCGCCTGCGGCTTCTGTGCCGTGGCGGCGGTATCGAGATAGTGCCAGGGCTTGCCGTCAACGGTGACGAGGCCGGGGAAATCGGCGCGACGGCTGAGGAGCGCGTTCATGGTTGCGGCGGAGGGTGTCTCGACTTCGCTCGACACGAACGGGGTCTTGGTCGTCATCACGCTGACATCTCCGAACAGAGCGCGCGAGCGCGAACCCGAGGCCGGAATAACCCGATCAACCCCACCCTTCCGTTCGTGTCGAGCGAAGTCGAGACACACCCAGCACGGCCCCTTCCCTTGCTCCTGCGAAGGCAGGAGCCCTGGGCGGCAAGGGCAGTCGGTTGCGCCCTAGGCTCCTGACTTCGCAGGAGCACGGGGGCGGCAGGGGTCAGCGACCCATTCAGAAGAGCAGCGCGCCCCATCATCCCAGTGCCTCCAACCGGGCCCGCGCTACCGTCGCGAACCGCTCGCGCTCGGCCTCGTCGGCCATGTCGTCGAACAGCCCGGCAATGAAGGCTTCGAGCAACAGCGCCTTGGCGCTTGTCGGATCGATCCCACGCGAAGCCATGTAGAACAGGGCAGCGGCATCAAGCTGGCCGATGCTGGCGCCATGGGCGCACTTCACGTCATCGGCGAAGATCTCCAGCTCCGGCTTGGCATTGGCCGTGGCGGTGCGGCCGAGCAGCATCGCCTTGAAGCTCTGGGCGGCATCGGTCTTCTGCGCATCGCGCGCGACGCGGATCTGGCCCAGATAATTGGTCGTCGCCTTGCCCGCCGCGATCGCCCGCACGGTCTGTGCACTGGTCGCTTCCGGCTCGGCATGGTTGAGCGTCGTCACCAGCTCGATGGTCTGCGACGCGCCACCGATCAACGCCGCCTTCAGCTCGAAATGCGCATGGCGCGCCAGCGTTACGTCGAAGGTGACACGGCCCAGCGTGCCGCCGCTGTTCAGCAGATGGACGTTGAGCGTGCCGCCCGCGCCGATCTCGACCAGATGATCGCGCACGATGCTCTCGCCGTCCGCGCCATCCTGCAGCAGTGCCAGCGTGCGCACTTCACCGGGCGCGACGACGATCCGCTCGGGGGCGCCCACGGGCCAGACCTGCGCCGCAGCGTCGAGATCGCTATAGCGCCAAGCCTCGTCGCGGCGCGTGGGGAGCGTTGCCGGTGCCATCATGCGCCGCCTCCCGCACGCTCGGTCGACAGATACTCGCGAATGCGCGCGACCAACGAGGGCCGGGCCTTGTCCACACAGGCGCGCACCTCGTCCTGCGACGCCTTGCCCTTGCGCACGCATTGCGTGGTGGCCTTGCACAAGGCCGCATCGAGCTTGCGCACGCCGGTCGATTCACTCAATCCGCAATGATATTTGCCCGCCGCGTCACGCGTGACGCCCACCTGGACGCCGCGCAGGCGCTGCGCGATGACGGTGATGTCCCCGTCGGTCGCGCCCTCATTCGGCACCGGCGGCGCAGCGACGGCGCTCTGCGCGAGCATCAAGGCGGCAATCAAACTCATGCGGCGACCACCTCGGCATAGCCGTCTTTCTCCAGCGCGAGCGCCAGTTCCGGTCCACCCGATTTCACGATGCGGCCGGCCGCGAGCACGTGCACGAAGTCCGGCTGCACATAATCGAGCAGGCGCTGATAATGGGTGATGAGCAGCACGGCTTTGTCCGGCGCGCGCATGATCGCGTTGATCCCGGCGCCCACGGTCTTGAGCGCATCGATATCGAGGCCGGAATCGGTCTCGTCGAGAATCGCCAGCTTGGGGTCCAATATGCCCATATGGACCATCTCGGCGCGCTTCTTCTCGCCGCCGGAAAAGCCCACATTCACCGGGCGCTTGAGCATCTCCATATCCATACCGAGCAGCGCCGCCTTCTCGCGCGCCAGCCGCAGGAAATCGGCGGCGGACAGCGGCTCTTCACCGCGCACGCGGCGCTGGCTGTTCAGCGCCTCGCGCAGGAACTGGACATTGGAGACGCCGGGAATCTCGACCGGATATTGGAAGCCGAGAAACAAGCCGGCTGCGGCGCGCTCATGCGGCTCCATGTCGAGCAGATCGGCGCCGTTGAACGAGACGCTGCCCTGCGTGGCTTCATAACCGGGCCGACCGCCAAGCGTATAGGCCAGCGTGGACTTGCCCGCGCCGTTCGGCCCCATGATCGCGTGGATCTCGCCCGCATTGATCGAGAGGCTGAGGCCCTTGAGGATGGCCTTGCCGTCGATTTCGGTGTGGAGATTGTCGATGGTCAGCATCAGCGCGCGCCTTCCTGCTCGTGCTGGCGGATGAGCGTGCGGGCCGTCCAGAAGGCCATGTCACGCACATCGCCGGGGGCGGGGAACAGCGTGTCGATGTGCCGCTTGATCGGCATATAGGGCCACCAGTCGGCGCCAGGCTCCGGTGCGCCCTTCTCCAGCAAGCCCACGACGAACTCGCTCACCGGCCCCATGCGCGCGAGATTGGGCGCCTTGGCCTTGTGGAACGCCTTGTGCGTGCGCAGCCGCTCGGTGAACGTCGCATCGCCCTTGGCCAGCGCCTCGCGGCACTGCGCCTGATAAGCATCGAGATCGCCGAAATCCTTGACGGCACGCGGCTGAAGCTCGCCCTCTTCCAGTTCGTAATCCTCGGTCAGGATGCGGATCGCCGCCGTCCATGACTGGCCGTTGCCGACATCTTCCGCGAAATCGGCGAGGGCATCCTGAATATCGTCTTCGTCGCTCAAAAGTCTGTCCTTCGATTCTTAAATTCTTGATCGTCAGAACCAGATGCTGTGCATCCGCTTCAAAAATGCTTCATCCGAAACCCGGAAACCAGAAGCATCCCCAATCACTGAGTCGATGCCGCAGTTCGGGCACAAGGCTGTTCCGCCATCATCAACCCAATCCTCTATCCCGGCAGCGGCGAAACTAGTGCAGCAGTAAAAACAACCCGCCACGCTACTTCGATCAAGCTCCGTCCGATGGTTAGCGCAATGGACGTGCGCTTCCACCTCGGGACCGCCTTGTCGCTTTAACTCGGCGGGATTTGCGCTGACCTCGTCGAACTCGCCGGTCACCCTCCGATGGCCTTATCTAATTCGTCACCCCGGACTTGATCCGGGGTCCAGCTGCCTTTCGGCGCTGCGCTGGACGAAGCGGGATGCCGGATCAAGTCCGGCATGACGGTGGGAGAAAGCGCAGGAGTCACCCAACCGATCCCTCAAGGCTGATCCCCAGCAACTTCTGTGCTTCCACTGCGAATTCCATCGGCAGCTGTTGGAGCACATCCTTCGCGAAGCCGTTGACGATCAGGCTCACCGCCGCTTCCTGATTCAGCCCGCGCTGCAGGGCGTAGAAGAGCTGATCGTCGCTGATCTTGCTCGTCGTCGCCTCATGCTCGACGATGGCGCTCGGGTTCTTCACCTCGATATAGGGCACGGTGTGGGCGCCGCACTGGTCACCCAGCAGCAGCGAATCGCACTGGGTGAAGTTGCGCGCGCCTTCCGCATTGGCGCTCATCCGCACAAGGCCGCGATAGGTGCCATTGGACTTGCCGGCGCTGATGCCCTTGGAGACGATCGTCGAACGGGTGTTCTTCCCGTTGTGAATCATCTTGGTGCCGGTATCGGCCTGCTGGCGATTGTTGGTCACCGCGACCGAGTAGAACTCGCCGACGCTGTTCTCGCCGTTCAGCACGCAGCTGGGATATTTCCACGTGATCGCGCTGCCGGTTTCCACCTGCGTCCAGCTCACCTTGCTGTTGCGCCCTTGGCAGAGCGCGCGCTTGGTGACGAAATTGTAGATGCCGCCCTTGCCCTCAGCATCACCGGGATACCAGTTCTGCACCGTCGAATATTTGATCTCGGCATCGTCCAGCGCGACCAGCTCGACCACGGCGGCGTGGAGCTGGTTCTCGTCGCGCTGCGGGGCGGTGCAGCCTTCCAGATAGGAGACGTAGCTGCCCTTGTCGGCGACGATCAGCGTCCGCTCGAACTGGCCGGTGTTCTCGGCATTGATGCGGAAATAGGTGGAGAGCTCCATCGGGCAGCGGACGCCCTCGGGAATGTAGACGAAGGTGCCATCCGAGAACACCGCGCAGTTCAACGTGGCGAAGTAATTGTCATGCATCGGCACGACCTTGCCGAGCCACTTCTTCACCAGATCGGGGAACTCGCGGATCGCCTCGCTGATCGAGCGGAAGATGACGCCGGCTTCCTCCAGCTCTTTGCGGAATGTGGTGGCAACCGAAACGCTGTCGAACACAGCGTCCACAGCAACCCGGCGCGCGCCCGCGACATTGGCGAGCACCTTCTGCTCCTCGATTGGAATGCCCAGCTTCTCGTAAGTCCGGCGGATTTCCGGATCGAGCTCGTCCAGGCTGCCCAACTCGACCTTCTTCTTGGGCGCCGCATAATAATAGGCGTCCTGATAATCGATCGGCGGCACGTTGAGTTTCGCCCAATCCGGCGAGTCCATCGTCAGCCAGTGGCGATAGGCCTTGAGGCGCCACTCCAGCATCCATTCCGGCTCGTTCTTCTTGGCCGAGATGAAGCGGACAGTGTCCTCGCTCAGGCCCTTGGGCGCGAACTCCTGCTCGATGTCCGAACTGAAGCCCCACTCATAGTCGCTCACCTTCTTGGCGGCGGCGAGCGCATCTTCATTCTTGGGGCGGGTATCGACCGGGGCAGTCATTGCACGGACTCCATGGCGGTTGCGCTTGCAGGGCCAGTCAGGCCCGGAGGCGAGAAAGCCGCAACCGGCAGCGTTTCAGGGGAAGCGATGAGATGAGCCAGCGTGACATGCGCCAGCGCATCGCGGACCAGCGCGTTGACGCCGATCCAGTGCGGGCGAATGTCGCAGGGCTGCGAGAGGGCGCAGCATTCCGCCCCGTGCGGCTCGAGGCAGCCAGTGAGCGCGATCGGGCCATCGACCGCTTCGATGATGTCGGCCAGCGTGATCGCCGCTGCCGGACGCGCCAGCTTGATGCCGCCGCCGCTGCCGCGCGTCGCCTTGATCAGCCCGGCCCGGCCGAGCAGGCTCGCAAGCTTCTGTCCCGTCGGCACCGGAATGCCGGCCTTGGCCGAGAGGCTCGCCGCATTCGCCCGCGCGCCACCGCACTGCGAGGCGGCGGTCCGCATCATCAGCACGGCATAATCGGCAAGGCTCGACAGGCGCATGTTTGCAAACGACTCTCAAATCGGAGTAAATCGGTCTGATTGCGCAAATGGGCCGACGCTCGGCGGAAATCAAGCCCGAAAGCAGAGCAATTCGCAGCGCGGGCGCTTCTGTTGCCTTACGCCATCAGGGGCGGGCAGGCGACAGCGGCTGGCGAGTCAGCTGATCTGGCTCAACCTGGCGATCCCGTCCTTGAGCTCAGCGCGCTTCATCGAGAGGCGAATCACGATGCTGGCCCGCTCGCGCAGCTCCGTGGGCGTGAGGCCCGTGAAATGCTTGATCTCGCGGATGAAATGCGACTGATCGTAGAAAGCATCGCCGCTCACTTCCGCCCACTCCAGATCTTCGCGCGCGAGAACCTGGGCACAGCGCAGCGCCCGATATTTGCGCGCCAGATATTTGGGCGGCGCGCCGTACAGGCGATTGCACCAGCGCGCGAGCTGGCGCGCGGAAAGGCCCGTCGTCTCCTGCAGCACCTCGACCCGGGGCGACTGCTCGTCTGCCAGCCAGCGGTCCACGACCTCGATGAATCTGCGCTCCGCATCCGGGACGGGATGAAGGTGATCGCGGATGAAAGCCCAGAAGATATCTTCCGCACTGCCAGGATCATCGATCCTCCGCAGCGCTGACAGCATATCGGTCCAGCCGGGGCCGAACCGCGCAGCGAGATCGACCACATCATCGGATGCCGCATCCGCATCGCCGGCCCGCAGCGCCGCCCAGCCCAGCGGCAGAACGGAAACCCCGAAGACCTGCAAAGGCCCGTGCACATCGAAATGGGTCGCCGCGCTGGTCGCGCCGAGCAGGCAGCATTCAGGGGTCTCCGCCCGGTGCCCGTCCACGAACCGATAGGCACCCGAACCAGCGAGCATGAAGCGAATTTGCGCGAAGTCCGCACGGGTATGGTCCGCCACGCGCGGCTGGTCCGCGGTGAACAGGTACATCGCGCCAAAATAATGTGCCAGATCGACAGGCGGAACGAAGTAGCTGAGCGCTACCATGTCCGCAGTATCGGCAACGGAGAATCTGTGACGCACGCGCGACCCTGACCACTCTCCAGGGAAAGACGAGCCGAAATGTTCGATCGGAAGGACTGGCAGTTCGGCAGGGCCAAGGCCACGCCATCGCGTGCTCCACCCTGACCGACCTTTCGCACAAATCGCTGATGCGGCAAATAAAAAAGCGGCCCGGCAGGCAATATCACCCGCCAGACCGCTAAAGTTCAAGGTCTCTGAGCCAAATGACCAAGAGCCCTTCGGGTCGCAGTCTCACCGTAACCCGATTCGTTCAGCTTGGATTGGACGGAATCGTCATGATAATGCGAATCGCAGCCCGGTGGGGTTCCACGCCACGGCTCCGTCGCGCTGCCCTTTGACCGCTTGACCGAGCGCTGGCATAGCGCGCGGCATGTACCAGAAGCTCCGCCCTCTCCTGTTCGCGCTCGATGCGGAGCGCGCCCATGGCCTCGCCCTTGCCGCGCTGCGCCTGCCTTTGCCCTCAGCCCCCAAGCCGGACCCAATTCTGGCCCAACGGCTGTTCGGACTGGACTTCGCCAGCCCGGTCGGCCTCGCTGCGGGGTTCGACAAGAATGGCGACGTGATAGACCGGGTTGGCGCGCTCGGCTTCGGCTTTGGAGAATTGGGGACGCTGACCCCGCGCCCACAGGTCGGCAATCCACGCCCGCGCATTTTCCGGCTGGTCGAGGATGGCGGCATCATCAACCGGCTGGGGTTCAACAATGGCGGGCAACCGGCGGCCTGCGCCCGGCTCGGTCGACGCGGCAAGCCACGGGGGCTGATCATCGGCATCAACATCGGCGCCAACAAGGACACCGAGGATCGCATTGCCGATTATGAGGAAGGCGTGCGGGCCATGAGCCCCCATTGCCATTACCTCACCGTCAATGTGTCGTCGCCCAATACCCCCGGCCTGCGCGCCCTGCAGGACCGGGGCGCGCTCGACGCCCTGCTCGGCCGCGTGATGGCCGCGCGTGCAGAGGATGGGCCGCCGATGCTGCTCAAGATCGCACCCGATCTCGAGCCGGCGGACGTCGACGACATCGCGGAACTGGCTTTGCAGCACCGCATCGACGGACTGATCGTAACGAACACCACGATCAGCCGTCCGGCCTCCCTCCGCTCCGCCAATGCCGGGGAATCGGGTGGCCTGTCCGGCGCACCGCTGCATGATATGGCCCTTGGCCGCCTGCGCGATTTCCGCCAGCGCCTCGGCGACCGGCTGCCGTTGATCGGCGCCGGCGGCATCCGTACCGCCGAGCAGGCCTATGCCCGCATCCGCGCCGGCGCGAGCCTCATCCAGCTCTATTCGGCGATGGTCTATGAGGGGCCGTATCTGCCCGCGCGCATCAATGCCGGGCTCGCCGATCTCTTGCGCCGGGATGGGTTCACGTCGATCAGCCAGGCCGTCGGGGTCAACACGCGCTGAGGAATTGCCGGCCTCAACGGATCGACATTGCCTTTGCGCTGTTTTTGCGATGAGGTCGCGCCAGACGAACTGAACGGAATTCGCCCAGCATGGATGCCAGCCCACCGCCCCGCAAGATCGAGGATCACGCCTTTCTCGCGCTGGTCATCCTCATCACGGTCGCCTTCGCGTTCATTCTGGAGCCTTATTTCCAGGCGATCCTTTGGGGCGTGATCATCGCCATCCTGTTCCAGCCGGTGCATCGCGAGATTCGCGACATCATGCCGCGCTGGCCCAGCGCCGCTGCCGGCCTGACGTTGCTGCTCATCATCGCACTGGTGATCGTACCGGCGCTGCTGCTCACCATCGCGCTGATTCAGGAAGCGAGCGTGTTCTACGCGCGCATCCAGTCCGGCGAGATCAACTTCGCGCAATTGTTCGATGATCTGCGCGCCAGCATGCCCGCTTGGTCCGA
The DNA here is from genome assembly GCF_025961775.1 of Sphingobium sp. B12D2B. NCBI lineage: Bacteria > Pseudomonadati > Pseudomonadota > Alphaproteobacteria > Sphingomonadales > Sphingobiaceae > Sphingobium > Sphingobium sp. B12D2B. The sequence continues at coordinate 509,318 of NZ_JAOQOH010000001.1, read as the reverse complement.
AAGCTGGCTCCAGCGTTACGGGCTCGACAATTTCAATGCCGCGCAAGAGCGGCTGCGCGAAGCGGCGGCAGACAGCTTCCAGTTCGTGGCAGCGCAGGCCGTCAACATCGGCCAGAGTGCGTTCAGCCTGTTCATCGCGTTCACCGTCATGCTCTATCTCACCTATTTCCTCCTACGCGACGGCGAGACGCTCATGGAGAGCGTGATCAAGCGGACGCCACTGCGCGATGGCCCGCGCCGGGAACTGCTCCGCCAGTTCGTGCTGGTGATCCGCGCGACCGTGAAGGGCAGCATCATCGTCGCCATCGTGCAGGGCTTCATCGGCGGGGTCGTGTTCTGGCTGCTGGGCGTCGAAGGCGCCTTGCTGTGGGGAGTGATGATGGGCTTCTTCTCGCTGTTGCCCGCCGTGGGTACCGGCATCGTCTGGGTGCCGGTCGCGGTCTACCTGCTGGTCAGCGGCGCGCTGGCCCAAGCGCTCATCCTCATCTTCTGCGGCATCTTCGTGATCGGGATGGTGGATAATCTGCTGCGGCCGATCCTTGTCGGGCGGGATACCCGAATGCCGGACTATCTGGTGCTCATCACCACGCTGGGCGGGCTGCAACTGTTCGGCTTCAGCGGGCTGGTGATCGGTCCGGTCATCGCTGCCCTGTTCATCGCCACCTGGAACATCGTGGCCGGGATGCGCGGGCAGGATGAGGCCGCGCTCCCCATCACGGAGCCAGACGACCTGCCGGATGCCGCTTCCGTCCCGGTCGGCGAGGTGGAAGCGCGCTTGCGCACGGATACGGCAGGCACGCAGAAGCCGGCTTCGTCGCCACAAGGCGGTTGACGCTGTCCCGGATCAGGGCTAATGGCCCGGCCTTCGCGCGCCTGCGGCTTCCGCCTGGCGAGTCGGGCCGCGCGCCCAAAAACAGTTTCGAGTTCGAGGAATTTCATGGCCAATACGCCGCAGGCAAAGAAGCGCATTCGTCGCAACGCACGTCGCGCCGAGATCAACGGTAGCCGCATGAGCCGCATCCGCACCCTCGTAAAGAAGGTGGAAGCAGCGGTCGCAGCGGGTGACAAGTCGGCGGCGCAGGCAGCCCTTTCCGCCGCGCAGCCCGAGCTGTCGCGCGGCGTGGCCCGTGGCGTGCTCCACAAGAACACCGCCTCGCGCAAGTTCAGCCGCCTGACCAAGAGCGTCGCCGGCCTGGCCTGATCGCTCTCGCGGATTTCAAGACAAGAACGGCGTCGGGCTTTCCGGCGCCTTTTTTGTTGTCCGGACGAGCGGCTGGCCCCGCCCGTCCCTCATGATCAGCCACGGTTCTCGCGCGCCCGTCAGTCCTGCCCGGCGATCTTGATCTTCTTCCCAAGCAGCGTGCGCACATAGATCCGCTGGACCATCACGAAGACCACCACCGTCAGCGGCGCAGCCAGCAGCATGCCCATGAAGCCGAACAGAAGCCCGGCCGCCACTACCGCGAAGAGCAGCACGGCGGGCGGCACGTCCACGGCTTGTTTCTGAATCATTGGCTGCAGGAAATTGCCCTGCAATTGTTGGATGACGAGGAACACCAGGGTGGTCCACAGGGCAGTCATCGGCGACACGGTAAAGGCCAGCAACACGGCCGGCACGCCCGCGATGATCGGGCCGATCATCGGGATCACATCCAGCAGGCCCGCAATGATGCCAAGGCCGCCTGCTGCGGGCACGCCCAACGCCGCAAGCCCGGCCCAGGTCAACGCCGCCACGACCACCGACGAGACAGCCTGTCCCATCATCCAGCCTCGCAAGCCGCGCACCGCATCATCGAGTGCCTCGCCGAGCGGGGATTCGGCCCGCTGGGGCATCAGCAAGATGAGGCCGCGCCGATAGACGGCGGGATCGCTGGCGATGAAGATGGCGCCGACGAACAGCAGCACCAGATTGGCGATGCCGTTGCCCGCCGTGAGCGCATAACCGCCGGCCTGAGACAGAAGGTTGGAAAGGTCGCCCTGACCCTGCTCGATCAGGTCGCGGGTGGCGTCGCCGAGACCAAATCGCTCCAGCAGCGCCTGCACCTGGTCGATGGCGGGCGGGATGCTGTCCCGGATGGTGTCGAACTCGCCCACGATCTGCGTGCCGAACAGCGTGAAAGCGCCGGTGATGACCGCCAGCAGCGTCACCACCGCAAGAGCCAGCCCAAGTCCGCGCGGCAGCTTGGGGATGCGGCAGATGACGCGGGTGATGGCATCGAGAATAGCCGCCAGCACCAGCGCCGCGAAGACCAGCAGCAGCAGGCCGGACATTTTGACGAACAGCCACGCGGTGCCCACGACCGCCAGAATGATCACGGTCGCCATAGCGATCCGCGCGCCCGGACCTTGCCGTTCGCGCGGCGCCGGATCCGCGTCGCGCTGCTGAACTGTCATGACATCCCCCTTATCGTTCGCCGCAGCTTAATGCTTAGCGATGCCTGTGCAATGTACCGTTGGGTTCCCGCTCACCAGCCGAAGCGCGATGCCCCGCTCGCCAAAGGGCCGGCAGAAACGGTCTGCAGGCGCCGGTACCGCGCTTCGATCAGGCTGAACATGCCAAAGCCGAGCAAGCCGATGGCAATCAGGATGTCCCAGGGGTTGGTCAGCCAAGCGAGCGCGTCCGACATGCCGCCGGCCTCGCTTGCCTGCGAATCCAGCCCCGCAAAGACCAGAAAACCGCCAGTGATCAGGAAGATCGCCCCACGCGCCGCATAGCCCAGCCGACCGGTCCATTGTGCCCAGGCCTTGCGCGCGACCTGCGATTCCAGATGCTTCAAGTAGCTGCCCTTGGCGGCCTTGAAGAGCTGGTATAGCCCCGTACCGATCAGGATCAGGCCACCGATGATGAGCAGGATGAAGCCGCCGGGCAGTTGGAGGGCGCTCTGTGCGCTTTCCTCCGTCCCGCCGCCCGAGCCACCGGAGGTGCCCTGCATGAGCCGGATCGCCTGCCACGCCAGAAACAGGTGGATCAGGCCGCTTGCTGCCGCGCCGACGCGGCTGATCTTGCCCTTGGTATCATCATCATGCTGCTCGATGTTGAAAGCGGCGTCCGACAGCCGCCAGAGCCCATAGCCGATCAACCCCGCCGCCATCAGGCCAAGGAGAATCATGCCGCCGCCATCGCCGAGATACTCAAGCGCGCCCGACGGATCCTCGGACCGCCCGGCCCGCAGCACGAGGAAGGCAATGACGATGTAAAGCGCGCCACGGGTCGCGAAGCCGGCGCGCGCAAGCATCGTCAGTCGGGCTCCGGTATCCATGTGCGCATCTCCCTGTTCACCGACGCTAACGATCAGGGCGCAGCGACGTTCCGCGCCGATGCGTCGATCGGATCAGGTCCGCTCGACCGGGAGAGGTCGCTCATAAGGGAGGCCTTGGACCGTGCAACGGTCAGGCGGTGGTGGTGCGGCTGTCCATGGGTGACACGTCCACCGAATTGAAGGTCTTCTGGGAATGGCCGCCGACGAACACGCCGTCGATGGGCGAGATGTCCGAATAATCCCGGCCCATGCCGACGACGAGATGATCGCCATTGGCGAGCACGCCATTGGTGGGATCGATCCCCACCCAGCCGCGCAGGGGACCGCACCACAAGGCCACCCAGGCGTGCATCGCGTCCGCGCCGACCAGCCGCGCTTGCCCCGGCGGCGGATCGGTCCGCAGATAGCCGCTCACATAAGCCGCCGGCAAACCGGCGGCACGCAGCGCGACGATGAGGATGTGCGCGAAATCCTGGCAGACGCCGCGCCGGATGGAGAAGGCCTCGGCCACCGGCGTATCGGCTTCGGTTGCCTTGGTGTCGTAATGGAAGGTCGCCTGAATGTGCCGGGCCAGCGCCAGTGCCGCGCTCAGGCAGTCCGCATCGGGCGCCAGATGCGGCCGCGCCCAGGCGGCGATCTGCGGCACGAGCGGTAGCAAGCGGGATGGGAAGATATAGGTCACGGGGGACATCGGCCCGACATCCATGACGGCTAGCGCCGCCTGCGCCACCTTCGTCACGCTCATCTGGGCGCCAAGCAGATCCAGCTCGGCCTCGCTCACATCGGCAATGAAGGTGGAGCGCACTTCCAGCGAGGCCACCGGCTTGAGCATCTCGATGCGGGTGAGGTTGAACGGATAGGCACCGACGCGCTCCTGGCGCACGTCGGGCACAGGATCGACGATGAGGCGATAGTCCCGCACCTGCTGACCCGGCCATGCGATGGGCGCGAGCCGCAAATTGAAATGCGCCAGCCGCACGGGCGGATCATAATCGACGCGGATGATGTGGCTGACCCGATATCTCATCGCCTGTTATACATCCGCCTCATCTATGCCAGCCGCGTCATGCCGGAGGCGCGCGGCGCATCCTCGCCCTTGAGGAAGAAGCGATCATCGATCCGGTCGGAGAGATCGAGCAGCGCCGTCTCGATGACCTCCAGATCGCGCGCCGTGAGCATCTCGGCCGAGGCGGCATGCAGACGGGCAGAGAGCGCCAGGGCGAGTTGCACCGGCGGCTCGGGCATCCCGTCGTCGCGCAGCGTCGGCAGGGCGCGGAGATGATCGAGAATCGCATCGACCTGAAAAGCCAGCGACCGCGGATTGCCCGGCTCCAGCAGCAGCATGTCGCGCACCGGCGCCAGCGCCAGACCGGAGAGGTAGCGGGTCCGATAGCTGATCTGGCAATCGCACAGATCCAGAAACAGATTGAGATCGTGCCCATTGGCATCGTCTCCGGCAAAGGTGCGCGCCAGCCGGCACAGATGGATCGCGCGTTCGAGCCGCCGGCCCAGCTCCAGGAAACGCCAGCCCGCACCGCGCACCATATTCTCGGCAGACAGGCCGGAGAGCGCCGCGCAACGATCCAGCAGCCGCGCGACATGCGCCATGAGCTGCGACTCGCGCGCTTCGCTCACCCGGTCGATCTGGCGGCTGAGCAGGCGCCAGAAGTCCACCGCCAGCCGCTCGCGAAGGCCGCGACCGATCGCTTCGGCCGCCTCGAACAGGGATTGGACGCTACCCGGCATCTCCGGATCGCTGAGTGCATGGACGCAAAGCTTGCCGGTGCCTTCACCCAGCTTGTCCTTGCGGGCGCTGCCCCAGGCAACCAGCGTATCGGCCACGCGGCCGAGCGTCGGGCGGTCGAGCGCGGAGGCTGCCTCGCCCTCGATGCTGCCGCCGATCAGCACGCGGATCATGCGCAGCACCATTTCGCCACGTTCCAGATATCGCGCGAGCCAAAAGAAGTTATCCGCCGCCTTACTGGGCAGCGTGCCCGCGACCCGGCGAATGGCGACCGGCGCGCCGCTGTCGAGCGTGACCACTGCCGTCTGCGGTTCATCGGCAACGATGCAGACGTCGGCGGACATGTCGCCCTGCCCCATCAGCACCGCCCGCATGTCGTCATGGGCCGCGAGCCGCGCAAACCCGCCCGGCATTGCGCGCCACTGGCCATGCGCATCGCGGGCAAGGAAGGCGCGCAGGATGAACGGGCGGGGCAGCAGCACGCCATCGACCAGCGCCGGCGTGGTGGACAATTGCACCAGCTCCTGCCCGATATAGTCCATCGGGCGCTGCTCCAGCTCGGTGAGGAACGCGGCATTCTCGGCAGGGCTGAGGCGCGAGGCCAGGCGCGCGCGGCCATGGGGGATCGCCGGCACCGGCAAGCCGAAGGCAGAGCCGATGGCCAGCCGGTCCGCCTGCTCGCGGACATGGGCGCGCTCCTTCGCTTGCCCGCACCACCATGTCGCAACATTGGGAATGCGCAGCGGCTCGCCGAGCAACTTGCGGCAGAGGCGCGGCAGGAACGCGGCGAGCGCTGGCGTCTCCAGCACCCCGGCGCCGGGCCAGTTGGCGATGACAAGGCCGCCGTGGCGCATCGCCTCGAAAATATCCGGCACGCCGATGGTCGAGCGCGAATCGAACGCCAGCGGATCGAGCAGGTCCGTGCCCATCCGCCGCCACAGCCCATCGACCCGCTTCACACCCTCGACGGTGCGGACGTAAAGCTGCCCGTCGCGCACAGTAAGATCCTGCCCCTCGACCAGCAGGATGCCAAGATAGCGCGCAAGGTGTGCTTGCTCGGCATAGCTCTGGTTGTAGCGCCCCTGCGTCAGCAGCGCGATGCGCGGATCGGGCCGGGCGCAGATGGCGGCGAGGCCCTGCCGAAAATCGGAGAAGAAGGGCGCCAGCCGCACGAAATTGACGATGCCGAGCGCATCGTCCGTCGCGCGCGTCATCGCGAGGCGGTTCTCCAGCGCATAGCCCGCGCCGACCGGCGTGCGGACATAATCGGCCAGCACCCGCCATTCGCCATCCGGCCCGCGCGCCAGATCGACCGCGTAGAATTGCAGCCGGTGGCCGCGCGGCGGCGGCAGGCCGCGCATCTGCCGCCAATAATCCGGCGCGCCGGCCACGATCGCCGCCGGCAGTTCGCCACTGGCGACAAGGCTGCACGCGCCATAAAGATCATCGAGCACATGCTCGAGCAGATCGGCCCGCTGCGCCAGACCCGCCTCAATGCCCTGCCATTGCGTCGCGTGGATCAGCATCGGCACGGGACTGAGCGGCCAGACGCGCTCCTCGACCTCACCAGTCAGGCGAAAGGCCATGCCGAGATCGACGACCTGCTGGTCGGCCCGGGCCTGCAGACCGGCGAAGCCGCCCCGCGCGGCGCTGGCAATGGCACCGAACATCGCTTCCCAGCGATGCGCCATGGCAGGATCGCCCTGCGCCGCGAGCATGAGGTCACCGCGCCCAGCTTCCCGCGCATAGCGCGCGAGGGCCTGGCCGATGTCCTCTTCCCCGGCAGTCATGGCAAGCGACGCATTCAAAGGGTCGCGGGCCGTCGCAGATCGAGCGTCAATGGAAATTCCCCCGTTTTCTCGTCCGGCGGCAGCGCCATGGAGCCCGGCGTATGGCCATGATCTTGGAACCGCGCCTTGCGCCGCGCCTCCGCCTCATAGGCATTGACCGGAACGTCGTCATAATTGCGTCCGCCCGGATGCGCCACATGATAGACGCAGCCGCCGAGCGACCGGCCGCTCCACGCGTCGAACACGTCGAACGTCAGGGGCGCATTGACCGGCAGGCGCGGGTGGAGACAGTCCGAGGGAGCCCAGGCCTTGTAGCGCACGCCGCCCACGGCCTCGCCCGCCACGCCAGTGGCTGCCAATGGCACCCGACGCCCGTTGCAGGCGACGACATGCCGCCCCTCGACCAGCCCGGAGACGCGCACCTGCAGCCGCTCGGTTGAGCTGTCCACATAGCGCACGGTCCCGCCGATCGCGCCGGTTTCGCCCAGCACATGCCAAGGCTCCAGCGCGTGGGAAATCTCCAGCTCCAGCCCGCCGGCCCGCACCGCCCCATGGACCGGGAAGCGGAACTGCTTCTGCGCCTCGAACCAGTTGGGATCGAAATCATAGCCGGCCCGGCGAAGGTCGCCGAGCACATCGAGAAAATCCTCCCAGACGAAATGGGGCAGCATGAAGCGATCGTGCAGGCGCGTGCCCCAGCGCACCAGATTGCCCTCCTGCGGCGCACGCCAGAACCAGGCAGTGAGCGCGCGCAGCAGCAATTGCTGCGCCAAACTCATCCGCGCATCCGGCGGCATCTCGAAGCCGCGGAACTCGACCAGCCCCAGCCGCCCGGTCGGCCCATCGGGCGAGAACATCTTGTCGATGCAGATCTCGGTGCGGTGCGTATTGCCGGTCACGTCCACCAGCAGGTTGCGGAACAGCCGGTCGACCAGCCAGGGGGGTGGCGTGGCGCCTTCCCCCGGCCCTGAATTAAAGGGGTGGGGCACCTGCGCCAGCGCCACTTCCAGCTCGTACAGCCCGTCATGCCGCGCCTCGTCGATGCGGGGTGCCTGGCTGGTCGGGCCGATGAACAGGCCGGAGAAGAGATAGCTGAGCGAAGGATGCCGCTGCCAGTAGAGCACGAAGCTCTTGAGTAGGTCCGGCCGGCGGATGAACGGCGAATCGGTGAGGCTCGGCCCGCCGAGCACGAGATGATTGCCGCCACCCGTCCCCACCGCGCGCCCATCGACCATGAACTTGTCGGCCGTGAGCTTGAGCGCCCGCGCAACATCGTAGAGCGTCTCGGTCAGTTCAACCGTCTCGCCCCATGTCGCCACCGGTTGCACATTGACCTCGATGACGCCCGGGTCGGGCGTGATCTTGAGCACCTGCAGGCGCGGGTCGGGCGGCGGGGCGTAGCCTTCAATCCGCACTTCGACGCGCATGGCGCAGGCTGCGGCCTCCACCTGCGCCATCAGCTCTAGATAATCCTCCAACTCGCGCACCGGCGGCAGGAAGACGGAGAGATAATGCGCCTTGGGCTCGACGGTGATCGCCGTGCGCACCGCGCCCTCGATGATCTCCTGCTCCACCCGCTCCTGCGCTGCCGCGCCGCCGGCCTCCGCGCGGGAGGCGACCATCTGCTCGCGCACATCCGGCCGGTGCGCCCGCTCCGCACGCTGGACATGATAATCCGCCAGCGGCTCGCGCGGTTCGCTCGTGTCCCGCGGGTGGATGTAGGGGAAGTCGGCCGGCGGCACGAAGGGCAGAGAGCCCAACGGCAGGCGATAGCCGAGCGAGCTATCGCCCGGCACGGCGTGGAGCTTGCCCCGGCGCACCGCCCACACTTCGCTCTGCCAGCGTGGCTTGGCTTGCGCGGCCTGCCAGCGCTGGATGGGCAGGGCATAGCCGACGGGCTCGACCAGCCCCATCGCAAACGCCTTCTTCATCCGCTCGCGCGCCTCGACATCGCTGAGCTTGTTATCGTCGGGCGTCACATTGACGGGCAAATCTTCTGCCTTGCGTGCCCACTCCTGCTCATCCTCATAGACCGGCGCGACATAATCGGGCTGAACCTCAAGGCCTGCGGCGATAGTCGCCAGAAAGCGCGCGGCAAGCGCCGGCGTCGCGAGCGGCTTGCCCTCGGCCTCTTCCCGCGCGATCAGCATCGGGTCGCGCCACACTGGCACGCCATCCTTGCGCCAGTAGACCGCATAGGCCCAGCGCGGCAGGCTCTCGCCGGGATACCATTTGCCCTGACCGTGGTGGAGCATCCCGCCCGGCGCGAATTTCTCCCGCAGCGCCCGCACCAGCTTGTCCGCATAACCCTGCTTGGTCGGGCCGACGGCGCCGCCGTTCCACTCATCCTCCTGCCCGCCATTCTCGGCGACGAAGGTCGGCTCGCCGCCGGTCGTCAGCCGCACATCCTGCGCGACGAGGTCGGCGTCGACCTGTTCGCCCAGCGCCTGCACGGCGTCCCAGCGCTCATCGGTGAACGGTTTGGTGATCCGCACCGCCTCGGCAATGCGCGAGACGCGCATCTCGAAGCGGAAGTCCACTTCCGCCGGCTCCGCCAGCCCCTCGATGGGCGAAGCCGAGCGATAATGGGGCGATGCACAGAGCGGGATATGCCCCTCCCCGGCGAACATGCCGGAGGTCGCGTCCAGCGCGATCCAGCCGGCGCCCGGCACATAAACTTCCGCCCACGCGTGGAGATCGACCACGTCGCGCGTCACGCCCTTGGGGCCTTCCACCGGCTCGACATCCGCAACGAGCTGGATCGAATAGCCCGAGACGAACCGCGCCGCGAAGCCAAGCCGCCGCACCAGCTGCACCAGCAGCCAGGCGCTGTCCCGGCAGGAACCGGTGCCGATCTGCAAGGTCTCTTCCGGCGTCTGCACCCCGGTTTCCATGCGGATGACATAGCCGATGCGCTGTTCGAGCTGGCGATTGATCTCCACCAGAAAATCGATGGTGCGGCCCTGATGGCCCGCATGCTGCGCGACCAGCGCCTCGAACAGCGACCCCTGCGCCTCGACCTCGAAATAGGCGGCCAGATCCGTCTTCAGCGCCTCGTCATAGGCGAACGGATACTCCTCGGCATAAGGCTCGACGAAGAAATCGAACGGATTGATGACGTCGAGATCCGCGAGCAGATCCACTTCGACTACGAAACGGTCGACCGGATCGGGAAAGACCAGCCGCGCCTGCCAGTTGCCGTGCGGGTCCTGCTGCCAGTTGATGAAATGGCCCTCGGGTTCGATCCGCAGGGCATAGTTCGGTACCTTGGTGCGACTATGCGGCGCGGGTCTCAGCCGGATGATCTGCGGCCCGAGACGGATCGGCCTGCTATAGTGATAGGCCGTGCGATGATAGACTGCAGCTTTGAGCATCCGCACAGTGAATGCGAATATTGTGCAATGCGCAATAGACAATGCGCACCGGGTGCGGCAACGGCTCGGCCCGGCCTTTCCAAAACGTTAAGAAACGGCGGTCAGGGATTGCACCAGCAGGACGGCGCGCAAGCCGGACGCAACAGAGGAAGGCATGGCGGAACGGGATTTCAGGCGACAGGAATATATTTCCGGGGCGCTCATCGACTGGGAGCGGCGCGGCGCGGACCATGGCGTCATCCTGACGCTGCATATCGCCGAAAGCGGCATGCGCGGCGGCCATCACCGGGTGTCGACGGCACTCAACGACCGCCAGTTGCGCGCGCTGACCCGCGATCTCATGCGGGCAGCTCGTGCGCGTGGCCTCAGCATCGAATCGCGCACGCCGCTGCGCACGCGAATCTGGCGACGCCTCAAGGCGATCGTGAACTGAGCGGCGGTCAGCCCGCCCGGTCGATCAGCTTGCGAAATGCGTCGAGGAAGCTGCGGAAAAAATCCTCCGTCTTCTTGTCCGTCAGCCGGCCGTCATCCTCGAACAGCTTGGCCGCATTGCCGACATAGGCCTCGGGCTGCTGGAGGATGGGTGTATCTTGAAAGACCAGCATCTGGCGCAGATGGTGATTGGCGCCGAACCCGCCCAGCGCTCCGGGCGAGACGGTCATGATCGCCGCCGGTTTGCCCATCCACACGCTCTGGCCATAGGGCCGCGAGCCAACGTCGATAGCGTTCTTGAGCACGCCCGGCACCGAGCGGTTATATTCGGGCGTGACGAACAGCAACGCGTCGGCCGGGGCGATCTCCTTGCGAAAGCGCGTCCACGCTGCCGGCGGGCTGTCGGTCTCCGCATCTTCATCATAATGCGGCAAATCGCCGATCTCCACGATCCGCAGCGCCATATCGTCATCGGCGAGGCGCGCCAGCTCCAGCGCCGCCTTTCGATTATACGAGTCCTTGCGCAGACTGCCCACGATTACCGCGACATCGATCTTCCCGCTCATCACTGACCCTTTCATCTGGTTGCTATCCGGCGCGACCGAGGCGCTGCCGTCTCAGCTTCCTGAACGGCCCGACGAGGCACGCGTTCCCTGACACCTTCCCTGCAACCTGCGCCTGCCGACCGGGAATCGCAACCGAACCGTTGCTCAAGCATTTCATCGCCCGGAACAAACAGAAGGAAGACGATCATGAAACAGCGCGGCACATTGATTCTGCTGCTCGGCGCGGCCCTCGCACTCCAGGCTTGCGCGACTGTCAAAGGCGCCGGCAAGGACATCGAATCGGTTGGTCAGGCCGGGCAGGAAGTGATCGACGGCAACTAAGCGCGATTGACACGGGCGGCCTTGATACGGCCGCCCGATCCTTCAAGAGCCCGCCCGCCGACTATCAACGTCCCCAGCATCACAATTTGACGGCGGCGTTGCCCCCATCCGCCCACAGCGCCGAGCCAGTCACAAAGCTCGCCATGTCGCTGGCCAGAAATAGCGCCGCCTGCGCGATTTCTTCTGGTTGTGCGATCCGCTTCATCGCGTGAAGACTAGCCGCCCAGGCCTGCTGATCGGCATCGCCTGCCATCCCTGTCGCTGTCCCGCCCGGTAGCAGAGCGTTGGCGCGGATGCCCTGCGCGCCATAATCGGCCGTAATGCCGCGCACGAGGCCAAGCAGCCCCGCCTTCGCCGCCCCATAAGCCGACATGCCCGGCAAGCCGACGCTATTGCCCACGAAGCTGCCAGTGAAGATGAGCGCGCCGCCGCCTTGATCGAGCATGGCCGGAATCTGCGCGCGGGCGCCGAGGAAAGCCGCCGTCAGGTTGACCGCCAGCACCTGCGACCAATCCTCCGGCGTGAAATCTGCCAGCGGCTGCATCGTCCCAACAAGCCCGGCATTGTTGAACGCGATATGCAGCCCCCCGAAGGTCTCACAGGCGACCGCGACGGCTCGGCGGTGCGTCTCCTCCTCGCGCACGTCGCCCGCGACAATGGCCGCCCGACCACCCTGCGCTCTGATGGACTCGGCCACGCTCTCAAGCGCCGCCTCGCGTCGGGAAACCAGCACGAGGGCCGCGCCCTGTTGCGCGAACAGCAGAGCAGCGGCGCGTCCGATTCCCGAACTCGCGCCGGTGACGATGGCGACTTTGCGATCCAGTAATGTCATGATCCAGCTCCATAAGTGGAGCTGATCAGCTAGACGCGCGGCCGGACGGGCGCGTCCCGTTTCTTGTGGTCAAACCCCTCCCGCATGGCTCAGCCCTGCGCGGAAGGCTCGTCCCCATAATACAGCTCGCCGATGCGGATTTCCTCACGGCCTTGGGCGACCCGGTGCGCGTTGGTATCCCGCAGCGAGAAGACGCAGCCGCAATATTCCTGCTGGTAGAAGCGCTCGCGCTTGCTGATCTCGATCATCCGCGCCGCGCCGCCACCCTTGCGCCAGTTGAACGTCCAATATTTGATGCCGGGATAATGCGCCGCCGCGCGCTCCCCGCAATCGTTGATCTGGTTCATGTTCTTCCAGCGCGAGATGCCGAGCGACGAGGTGATGACCGGGAAGCCATGCTCATGCGCGTAGAGCGCCGTGCGTTCGAAGCGCATGTCAAAGCACATCGTGCAGCGCGCACCGCGCTCGGGCTCATTCTCCATGCCCTTGGCGCGCTTGAACCAGTTCACCGTGTCATAGTCGGCATCGACGAAGGGAATATTATGCTGCTCGGCAAAGCGGATATTCTCCTCCTTGCGCAGCAGATATTCCTCCTTGGGGTGGATGTTCGGATTGTAGAAGAAGATGGTGTAATCGATGCCGCTCGCGGTCATCGCTTCCATCACCTCGCCCGAGCAGGGCGCGCAACAGCTGTGCAGCAGCACCTTCTTCTCGCCATCGGGCGGCGTGATGACCGGGCGTTCGTAATCGAGGCTATTGGGGTTCGTCATGGCGCGCGCCCATAGCAGATCGCCGGGCCCGCGTCACCCTGTGCGGCGGGCGAGTGGACTGATCTATGCCTTAACCCCAATCACGGTTCGGCCTTTCCCCACGCCGTTCGGGCTGAGCTTGTCGAAGCCCCGTTCTTCTACCCTCGAGGCTAAGCAGGGAAGGACGGCCCTTCGACAGGCTCAGGGCGAACGGAGATCATATATCTCATAATCCGCCCGACCAACCGACCGTCCTCTAAAAGGTCGAGGTCGTGGCACCGCCATCGATGGTGAGGCTCTGGCCCGTGGTGTAATTCGCAAACTCGCTGCAGAACATCGCCACGAACGCCCCGACATCGTCCGCATTGCCGAAGCGCCCGCTGGCGATCCGCCAGTCTCGCACGAACTCGGCGACCTCATCCTCATAGGTCGTGCCCTTGGCCTTCGCGCGGGCATTGAACTGGTCCTCGACTGTCGCGGTGTGGTGCATGCCCGGCAGCAGGTTGTTGATGACGACATTGTGCTTGGCTACCACCTTGGAGACGGCGACGCTGTAGTTCACCAGCGCCGCCCGCGTGCTGCCGGAAAGCGCCCGGATTTCGCCGGGATATTTCGCAGCCACCGTGGCGATGTTCACCACCCGCCCCCATCGGCGCTCCACCATGCCATCGAGCACGCGGCGCATGAACTCGATGGGCGAGAGCAGCGAAATTTCGATGGCGCTCTGCCATTGCTCACCGGTGATCGCGCGATAGTCCGGCGTCATCGGCGGCGGGGCGCAGGTGCCGACGAGAATGTCCGGCTCCGGGCAGGCCGCCAGAATGCGCTCGCGCCCCTCGGCGCTGGCATGATCGGCGACGATTGGCAGGACCCGCGCGCCGGTCTCATCGGCAATCTCCTGCGCCGCGCGCATCAGCCGCTGCTCGCCCCGCGCCGAGATGAACACGTCCACGCCCTCGCGGGCCAGCGCCATCGCCGCGCTCTTGCCCATGCCGGCGCTGGCGCCGTTGACGATCGCCTTGCGGCCCCTGATGCCCAGATCCATGGCTTGCCTCTCCTGTGTTTCTCGTTCGGCCCAGCCTAGCGTCGGCGAGCGGCTGACACCATCACACTCTCGTCATTCCCGCGGACGCGGGAATCCAGAGGCGCGATGGCAATGCGGCTGGGTTCTGGATTCCCGCGTTCGCGGGAATGACGGCTCAAGTTATTGGCGCTGCCCTCAACCCAAAGGCCGCCCACTTGCCGTTTCCGCCGGCATCGCTTGCGTCACGTCCCAATGCTCAACGATCATCCCGTCCTCGATGCGGAAGATGTTCATGACCGCGCTGCCGCCATCCTCCGGCCCCATCCGTCCGATGATCTGCACGGTGGCATAATCGCCATCCACCAGCACCCGCCGGACCTGAATCTCCGTGCCCGCCTTGGAGAAGACCGGCTCCAGCCATTTGAGCGCATTCTCGCGGCCGTCGGCGATGATCGGATTGTGCTGGATATAATCCTCATGGACATATCGCTCGAAGGCCCCGCGGGGATCGCGCTGCTCGTAGAGGATCGTCACGAAGTCGATCATCAACGCCCGGTTGCGCGCCGTCAGCGCGACATGATCGGCGCTCCCGGCCTGTGCCGGATCGACGACCGCGCCCTGCGCGATCGCCCGATCCACCGGAAACAGCCCTGCAGAGGACTCCGCCATGTTCAGAGCACCGCCCAATAGTTGAACACGGACTTGGTCTTCTGCCGATCCGTCTTGCCGATGAACACGGTCCGGCTGAGCCAGCCATGCGGCCCTTCCGGTGCATCGAACTGCGGGGTCACCCGCATATAATATTCGGAGGGGTCGACCGGCTCATAATTCTGCAGGCGATCCAGAACCTCCTTGGGTCCATGACGCACGCCGGTGTTGCGCAGCTGGATCAGCGTGCCGTCATCGGCCTCGATCAGGTAACGCGCGTTGAAGTCGCAGGTCTGGTCCGGGCGGATGCTGGGCCAGTCCCCGCCGGTGTGGGGCACGATGCGCCCATTGAGGCGCGGACCGGTGATGCGGCCACCGAGCACGCCGACATAGCCGCGCTCCAGCCCGTCCGTGGTCGGGCCGTAACGAAAGCGAGGGCTCAGATCGATCTCGATGGTGAAGACATATTCCAGTTCAGGCGGTTGCATACCGGTTCCTTGCATGTGGGTGTGTGGATGAGGCGGGTGGCGGCGCTCAGGCGAGCGGCGGCGGCTTGGTGTTGACCTTGCCGGAAACGAAATCATCCTCGTCCGTCACCATGCGGACGCCATGGGTTTCGTATCGCAGCATCGAGGTGGCGAGGAAGCCGATGACGGCAAAGGCGGCGAGCGTGAGGAAGCCGGGCGTAATCGCGGCTTCCGTTGCCTGCGGCGAGAGCAGATTGCCGCTGCCGGCGATCAGCGCGAGAATGATCGGCCCGAGTAGCTTGCCGAAGCCGCTGACCATCTGGACGAGGCCGCCGCCCAGCCCGGCGAGGCGGACCGGGAATAATTCCGTCCCGTAGGGCGAGCTGTTGGAGGCGCCGCCATCGTAGAACAGCGATCCGCACATCAGGCACAGCAGGAACACGGGCACCCCGGCCACGAAATAAGGGTGCAGGAAGGCCGCCGCGCTGATCGTCACCGCCGTGCCGAACAGGCAGATGAGCGCGGAGCGCCAGCGACCGATGAAGTGCGGGGTGACCGTCCACAGCGCCCGGCCGGCGATGCCGGCAATGCTCACGAACACGAAATAGGCAGCCGCCTCGGCCGGCTGGATCTTGAGCAGCATGGTGAGCACCGTTGGGCCCCACAAGGCCACGCCGAAGCCCGCGATGCCGAGCCCCGAGCTGGTCGCGACGATCAGCCAGAAGCGACCTGGATACAAGGCGATGTCGCGCAGGCGCGCGCGGCGCACTTCCTTGGGCACGCGCGGTAGCGGGATCTGCTCCTTGGGCAGATCGACATATTTGGCGAGCACATCATGCGCTTCGGTCGCGCGGCCTTGGGAGACCAGCCAGCGGACCGATTCCGGCACCAGGAAGTAGAGTGCGAAGGCGATGACGAGCGGGAAGAAACCGAGCAGGGCGAGGCCGCGCCAGCCGATGGTCGGCAGGAAATTGGCGACCAGCAACGAGGCCAGCAACACCCCGCCGGGCGCGATCAGGCCGCTCGCACTTGCGATCATGGTGCGCCAGCGCGTCGGCGCGATCTCGATCAGCAAGGTGATCTGCGTGCCGCCATAGCCCACGCCGACGATGAAGCGCAGGAACGCGAACAGCATCCAGCTCCCGTCCGGCACGAAGGCCGCGCAGCCGGCCGCCAGCGAATAGAGCACAATCCCGGAAATCAGCGCCGGCTTGCGCCCGTAACGATCCGCGAACCAGGCGAAGGGCAGCGCACCCACCAATTGGCCCACGCCTGCCGAAAGCAACACGATGGAGACCTGGCCGAAGGTGAGGTTCCATTCCGGCCCGATGACGCTGACCAGAAAGCCGATGATGTAGAAATCGAAAAACTCGAACAGGCCCTGCGTCATCAACAGGACGACGAGCAGCCAGTAGCGCGGCTTGAGCCGGGCCGATTCGAAAATGTCGATGCCATCCTGCTCGGGCAGGGCCGTCGCTGCGGCAGTCATACGCGACCACCCGCGTCCGCAGCCGGGCAGACAAGGATGCTCATCCTCAGGGGACGCCTCTCCACATCTCTCGAGAGCGATACCCTTCCGAACAGTGAGAATATATCATCCATCTCGCTCATGCTCTCATCAGTTGGCCGTGGTGATGCGGGAGTAGATCGGGGTTTCCGGCGGCGCTCCGGCCTGCTGACGGGCATATGCCTTGCTCTGCAGATCGATCAGATGGGCATGGATCGCCTGCACGTCGGCGCGCGTCAGCAGATCGTCCCAGCGCGGCATTCCGTTGGGCAACAGCAGCCCTTGCCGCACGATCTGCTCGAACGCCTGATGCGCGCCCTCGCTCATGCGGGTCAGGCTCGGCAGCGGCGCGCGCGGCATGTTGGAATGGCAGATCGAACAATTCTTTGAGAAGAGCACCCGTCCCTTCGCCAACCGATCGGCATCGGTGCCGGAGATCTGCACGGGCGGGGCCGGGATCGGCCCCTCCGGCGGGACGTCCGGCGGGATCGGCACTGGTCCGCCATCCAGCCGAAAGACCAGGATGCGATTGGCGTTCCCCTTGGCATAGGCGGCGGAATAATCGGGGACCAACCCCCAGCCGCCCCCGCCCCAGCCGGTCTGCACCGCGATATATTGCACGCCCTTCACCCGGTAGGTCATGGGGGCGGCAAGGATCGAGCGACCGGTGTCGATCGTGCGCACCACCTTGCCGGTATCGGAATCCAGGATGACCAGCTTACCCGACAGCGTGCCGAAGATGATGAGGCCACTCTGCGTCGCGAGTACGCCGCTGCGGTCCTGCCAGCCGTCCTCGCGCGGATAGCTCCAGATCGTCCTGCCGGTCACCGGATCAACGGCGCGCACATCGGCCGCCCAGGGCTTGTCCTTCACCCATTGCCATTGCGGCAGATCGGTGATGGTCTTCTGCACATCCTTGGGGAGACCGGGAAGCGCAGCCTCCAGAAAGGGCGTGAAGATCGATTCCGTGCCCGCGTTCAGCGCCAGCTTGCGCCGCGGCATCGCCAGATTGGCGGGCGGCACCATGATGAGATTGCCCATGTCGAGAAAATGGGCGACGTACATCTTGCGCTGCGGGTCATAAGCCGCGCCATACCAGTTGCGCGCGCCGGGCGGTGCCGGGAAGACCAGCTTGGGGCCGGCATTGATGTCCGAATATTCCGGCGTGGCGATCGGCTTGCCGGTCTTGAGGTCCCAGCCCGATGCCCAGCTTGTGCGCACCATTCTGTGCACGGCGAGCGGCTTGCCCGTCTCCCGGTCCAGCATGAAGAAGAAGCCGTTCTTGGGCGTGTGCAGCAGCACGGGGCGCTCGGCGCCGTTCACGGCCATGCGCGTCAGGATCATCGGCTGGACGGAGGTGAAATCCCAGTTGTCGCCCGGCGTTTCCTGAAAATGCCATTTCATCGCACCCGTCCTGCGGTCGAGCGCGACCAGCGAACTCAGGTAGAGATTATCCCCGCCGCCCGGCGAACGGATCGCCTGCGCATAAGGCCCGCCATTGCCGACGCCGATGATGACCTGATCGAATTCGGGATCGTAGGTAATCGCATCCCAGGCCGTGCCGCCGCCGCCGATATCCCAGCGGCTTTTCGGATTCCAGGTCTTGAGCGCCGCCTCCAGCGCCTTGCTTTCCTGCGGCCCCAGCGCGGGATCGCGCGGTATGGTGTAGAAGCGCCAGGCCTCCTTGCCGGTGCGGATGTCGAACGCGATGACATAGCCGCGCGTGTCATATTCCGCGCCGGCATTGCCGATGATGACGAGGTCGCCCGCCACTTCCGGCGCGCCCGTGCTGGTATAGGCCCGATTGCGATCGAGAAAACTGTCGGCCTTCCAGACGACCGCGCCGGTCTTCTGGTCGAGCGCATAGAGCCATCCGTCGAGCGCGGCGACGAACACTTTCCCGTCCGCCACGGCCACGCCGCGATTGGCCTGATCGCAACAGGCGTAGCGATTGACCTGCATGTCGACCTCGGGCGAGAAGGCCCAGAGTTGGCGGCCCGTTGCCGCGTCCAGCGCATAGGCCCGGCCGAGATTGCCAGACGTATACATCACCCCGTCGATGACGACCGGCGTCGCTTCCTGCACGCGGGTGGTGCCGAGATCATAATCCCAGGCGAGGCCGAGCCTACCCACATTGGTCTTGTCGATGTCGGTGAGGCGGGAGTAGCGGCTTTCCGCCCAGTCCCCGCCCGGATTGTCCCAATCGTCGCCCGCACCGAACGGAGGCGGTCCCGCCATGCTGCCGGGCGGCGCGTTCGAGCAGGCCGCCAGCAGGGCAAGGCCCAGCATGGCGCCAAGCAGGCTCGACACACCGGATGGCGGCACGGCAGGACGCCCGGACACTGCTCAACCCATCTGCGTGACGGGGTTCACATATTCGGCGGCGCGGTCCTCCATGCACTCGTTCCAGATCTTGCGGAAGGTGAAGAGCCATTTGCCATCGACGCGGCGCAACTCGTCTTCATAATGGCCGTAGCCGCCGACATAGGGCGTGCGCAGGCGGGTATCGTTGTCGATTTCGAACCAGAAGGAGCGGCTCCAGGCCTTGTCGCCCTCCACTTTCACGGTGATGTTGGTGATGAAGTGGCGCAGCCGCGGCGGGCGAGTCGGCTCCTCGCCCTTGCCGCGCCCCGAGAAGTAGGTGCGCATGCCCTTGCATTCCTCACGGATTGCCTCGCGCCCTCGCACGATGCCACCGGCCCAATCCAGTACGCCTTCCTCGGCGAAGGTGCCGGCGTAGCCATCCGGGTCCTGCCAATCGAGCGCGAACAGATAGCGCGCCTGCAGATCCTCGATTTCCGCGCGGTCGTCAGCGAAACTGGCCATGAACGTTCCTCTCCTCAGGTCTCAAATCTTGTCTTGGGCGCCCGAACTGGGGGTCAGCGCCTAGCGCCGCCAGGGTGTCAGCGCCTTGCGGGTATCGTCCCAATGCTCGACCACCTTGCCATCGGCGATGCGGAACATGTCGAAGGCTTCGCCGGAGTAGGTCTCGCCGGGATTGTGCGGATCGGGCTGCGGCTGGGTCCAGATCACCACCACATAGTCGCCCTGCGCGATGGCCTTCTTCAGCGTCTTCTTGCCGGGCGGGATCATCGCGGGCGGGGGATTGCGGATCAGCGAGATCAGCTCCAGCACCCCCTCGCGGCCCTGCCGCACATTGGGATTATGCTGAATGTAACCCTCATCGATATATTTCATCACCGCATCGGGATCGGCGCGATTGATGACGCCATCCCACATCGCCAGCACCATCTCGATATTGGCCTGCTCACGCCTGCGCTCGTGATTGATCCCGAGCCACCAGCTGATCGCGGCGGTCACGCCCACCAGCAGAAGGGCACCCAGCACTAGCGATATCTTCATCCTCTCACCTCTCCCCGACCCATGATCGTCCGATCCGGTGTCGCCAGCCGTCGCACACGCGCCGGACCGAATCGCACCCTCTCCGCGCGGCCCCCTGGTTCAGACCTCTGGCCCGACTCGGCGATCCGCATTTCCCCGCTCAACCGCTCCGCAACGAAATGGGAAACGGCAATTTTTTCTCATTGAACGGAACAAGCTTGCACTGAATGAACAAATTTGCAAGTTTCATCTCACGATTGCTAGACGATTCAGGAAAGAGTCGCGGCAGGAGCTTGGTTCACAGGAGAGGACAATGCTGCATCCCGGCTGCATCCGCGTGTCTCAGCGCGCCTTTCGATCACGGAAGGCGATGCGATGAGCGATCCGTGCTCCACCGCGCGCACAGGCGGCGCGTCACAGCGGCCACACATGGCCTTCTCGCGGCGCGGCCTGCTCGGCGCTGGCGTCGGATTGATCGCCGCGCCCTCGCTCGCCGCCATCGGCACCGTCGGTGAGCGGCCCATTGTTTCGACATCGGCCGGCAAGGTGCAGGGCATCACCGAGGGCGCGGTTTATGCGTTCAAGGGAATTCCCTATGGCGAGCCGACGGGGGGCGCCGCACGTTTCCTCCCGCCTGTCCCACGCAAGCCCTGGAGCGATGTGCGCGACGCCTCGCGCTACGGGCCGCGCTGCCCGCAGCATGGCTTTCTCGGCGGTCCCGACACGCCCACGCATTCCGAAGACTGCCTCGTCGCCAATGTCTGGACCGGCTCGCTGACCGGCAGCAAGCCGGTGATGGTCTGGGTCCATGGCGGCGGCTGGGAAGTCGGTGGCTCGGACGATCCCGTCAGCAATGGCGCCTGGCTGGCGCGCAATCATGACGTCGTGATGGTCTCGATCAACCACCGCCTCAACGTCCATGGCTATCTCAATCTCTCGGAAGCGGGTGATGAGCGCTATGCGCTCTCCGGCAATGCCGGCGCGCTCGACATTGCGCTGGCCCTCGCCTGGGTGCGCGAGAATATTGGCCAGTTCGGTGGCGATGCCGACCGGGTAATGATCTTCGGCCATTCGGGCGGCGGCCGCAAAATCAATGCGATGATGACGATGCCGTCGGCCTCGGGCCTGTTCCACCGCGCCATCTCGCAAAGCGGCCCCGGGATCCGGCTCGACTCGCGAGAAATCTCGCTCGACCGCGCCGACCGCCTGTTGCACAAGCTGGGCATCCGCAAGGGCGGGCTGCGCCGGCTGGCGGACGTGCCGACCCGCACGCTGACCGCCACCGGCATCGAGGTGCGTAACGAGACCGGCCAGTTCCGTCCCTTCGTGGACGGGCTGAGCGTGGTCCAGCACCCGTTCCTGCCGCACGCGCCGCTGCTCAGCGCCGACGTGCCGATGATGCTCGGCACCACGATCGAGGAAACGACGATATTCCTCGGCCATGTGCCTTCCTACGACACGATGAGCGATGCGCGGGTGCTGGAGGAATCGCTGCGGTTCTTCCCGTCTGGCGAGGCGCCCAAGGCCATCGAGACCTGGCGGGGCATGTTCCCAGACCATAGCAACACCCGGCTGTTCGCACGGCTGACCACCGACCGGTCCTATCTGCTCGACGCGACGATCCAGGCCGAAAGCAAGGCCGCGCTCGGGCGGGCACCGGCCTATCTCTATCTGGTCGACTGGCCGACTGACATTGGCAGTCTGCACGGGGTGTCGCCCCATGGCATTGAGCTGGCCTTCACCTTCGGCAATATCGAGGCACATTCCGGCGTCGGCACGGTGACGCCCGAAGCCGATGCCCTGCGTGCCGCCATGTCCGGCGCATGGACGTCCTTCGCCCGGACCGGCCGGCCGGACAATCCGCACATGCCGGTGTGGCTGCCCTACGAAACCTCGCTGCGGGCCACGATGCGCTTCGGCAAGACCGTTCGGCTCGAATCCGATCCGCTGGCCGCGCAGCGCAGCTACATGGCGCGCTTCGGCTCCGAGCAGCTCGGCGAACGCGAACCGCGCCCGCCCGGGCCTTGGATACGCTGATGAGGAGGGGCCGCTAATGAGTAGATCGCTAACGCCCGAGCGCCAGCCGCCCGCGCTCGATTTCGCCTTCGAGATCGAGATCGAGCTGACCAAGCGCTATCGCTACGGCCCCACCTTCTGGGGTGCCGAGCGCGGCTTTGTGGGCGTGGAAAGCGGCATCGTACGCGGCCCGCGCCTGAATGGGATCGTCGTCCCGCACAGCGGCGGCGACTGGCCGACCATCCGCACCGACCACACCGTCAAGTTCGAGGCGCGCTATCTGATCCAGGCGGATGACGGCACGATCATCGAGCTGCAGAACCGCGGCGTGCGGCATGGCAACAAGGATGTGCTGGCCCGGCTCCAGAATTACGAGGCCGTCGACCCGGCGGACTATTATGCCGGCGCCAGCCCGGTGTTCGATGCGCCGGAAGGCCCGCATGACTGGCTCTGCCGCACGATGTTCGTGGGCAAGATCGATCGCCGCGCCGACCGCGCGGTGTTCTCCTACTGGGCGGTGCTGTGATCGCGGCGCGATCCCTCACAGCTTTCAAGACCCTCGCTTTGGCGGGCCTGCTCGGCAGCGCCTCCGTTGCGCTCGCCGCCAATGGAACGCCGGCCTTTGCCGATCGCTGCGCAGCGGCCCGCGCCCTCCTGCCCGCCAACGTGACGCTCACCACACTCGAAACGGTGGCGCCCGCTTCGCACTGGCAGAGTCCCACCTCGCCGACATCGCCGAAAGGCGAAGCGGTGCGAGCGGACTTCTGCCGATTGGCCGGCATGATCGACGGCGACATCGGCTTCGAGCTCTGGCTTCCCCGCGACTGGAATCGGCGCTTCCTCGGCACCGGCGTCGGCGGCGAGGCCGGCTATTATAATTATGCCGATATGGCGCGCGGCGTGGAGCAGGGCTTTGCCGCTGCCTCCAGCGATACCGGCCATCGCCAGGGCGAGCGCTGGATCGACGATGCCCGCAAATCGGAAACCTATGCCCATATCGCCTATCACCGGCTGACACAGGTCTCCAAGGCGATCATCGATGGCTTTTACGGCGCGCCGGCCGCGCACGCCTATTTTCTCGGCTGCTCCGGCGGGGGACGGCAGGGCCTGCGCGAGCTACAGCTCTACCCCGGCGATTATGACGGCGCGCTCATCGGCGCGCCGGGTCTGGACGTGCCCCTGCTCGCCGCCCGGCTGCTGCATGTGCATCTGGCCCAGACGCAGAACGACGGCGTCGCGATCAGCGCGGCGGACTGGGATCTGGTCTCCCGCCGCGCCATTGCGCGCTGCGATGCGAATGACGGCGCGGTCGATGGCATTATCGACGATCCGCGCAGCTGCGCTTTCCGCGTCGAGGAGCTCGCCTGCAAGCCCGGCCAATCTACAGACTGCCTTGCGCCCGCCACGGTCAAAACCATCGCGAACATCGTCGCCCCGCTCGCCGACAGCACCGGCAAGACCCATGATTTCGGTCTGCTGCCCGGCATCACGGCCCGCCCCGGCGGCCTGCCACCGCTGCCTGTCCAGATGTTCGGCCATGCGCGTCACAGTGCAGGCCGGGGCGACGCCGGCTGGGACCCGGCCAGCTTCGATCTTGCCGCCGATCTCGCGGCCGCCCGGAAAAGCTTCGCGACCATGGATGCCCGCAGCGCGGACATGCGGGCCTTCGCGGCGCGCGGGGGCAAGCTGATCCTCTATCATGGCTGGGCCGATGCATCCGTGCAGCCACTCTCCACGCTCGATCTCTTCGCGCGCATGGGCGCAGAGGCGGAGCAGGACCGCGACGCCTTCGCCCGGCTCTACATGGTGCCGGGCATGCAGCACTGCCGGGGCGGGGCCGGCACCGACCGCTTCGGCGGATCGGAAGACCGCAGCGCGACCGGCAAGCCGGAGAGCGATCTGCTCGCGGCGCTGGTGGCATGGGTGGAGCAGGGCACCGCGCCCGGCGCGATCCTCGCCCGGCATGCGGACGCGGACGGGACCGTGACGACGGCCCGCCCGCTCTGCGCCTGGCCCGCACAAGCATCACACTCCAAGGGCGCCGAGACCGGTCCAGGCGCCGATCTGCGCTGCGACAGCCATGCGCGGGGAGGCACGTAACGACACTCGCGACACCCTATGGCTCGTCGCCTGAGCGACTCTGCCGGAGGGTGCGCGCCAGACACTGAAGAAGGAGGGGAAGAAGGGGGAGCAGGGCCCGATCCGGTTCACGCAATCGCGCAGATACAGGCACGAAGCCAGACCGCATCGACCGGGCCACGCCAGTTTTCAGACGACGTAAAAAGACAAAATTCTGAGTCCAGACAGCCGATTTTTTCAAAATTCGAGTTGAGGGAGAGAGCCAATGATTTCCGAGTTTCTGAAAGGACGCGCGCGTGGCCATGTCCGCCTCGGTGGCATATCACGCATCACCCTGGCCGCCGCATTGTGCGTGCCCGCCAGCCTGTTCGCCACCGCGGCCGCCGCGCAGACGGATGCCGCCCCGCAAGAGAGCGGGAAGACGGAAGACATCATCGTCACCGCCCAGTTCCGCTCGCAGAATGTGCAATCGACGCCGATCGCCATCACCGCGCTGAGCGCGCAGCAGCTTGAGGCACGCGGCCAGACCAGCATCACTGAGATCGCCACCAAGGCGCCGAACGTGAACCTGCGCGAGAGCAATCCGCAGGGCCCGTCGCTGCAGGCCCATATTCGCGGCATCGGCCAGGCCGACTTCAGCCTCGCCTTCGAGCCGGGCGTGGGCGTGTATGTGAATGACGTCTATTATTCGACGCTCACCGGATCGGTGCTCGATCTGCTCGATCTGGAGCGGGTCGAAGTGCTACGCGGGCCGCAGGGCACACTGGCGGGCATGAACTCCATCGGTGGCGCCATCAAGCTCTACACCAAGAAGCCCGATGGCAATGACGGCGGCTTCGTGGAAGCGACCGTTGGCAGCCTCAATCGCGTGGACGTGCGCGCAGCGGCTAACTTCACCATCGTGCCGGATCGCCTGTTCGCCCGCATCTCGGGCGTGTCGCGCAATCAGGACGGTTATGTGAAGGTCTACGACTTCGCCTGCACCCATCCGCAACTGGACGCGGTCTACAACATTCCCTCGCAAGCCGATGGCCGCAAGTGCCAGCTCGGCACGGAGGGTGGCAAATCCTATGTCGCGGCGCGCGGCTCGCTGCGCTGGGTGCCGACCGAGGATCTGGAGATCAACATCAGTGGCGATATTACCCGCGACGATTCGGAGGCCGCGCCGCAGACGCTGATCTTTGTCGGCACTGCCAACGCGACCAGCTACACGCCGGGCACGACGGGGCTGAACCTCAGCCGCAACTATCCCATGTATTCCACGGCCCCCACAAACGGCCTCAACCTGTGGAATCCCACGACCGGCACCTCGCCGTTCGTGCCCTATTCGCCCTGGGGTGTGGCGGGGGACAGCTTCACCAAGAGCCCCTATGTCAATTACTCCACCTACTGCGATGCGCAGCCGGTGGATGGCTCCGCGCCCTATTGCTTCAAGTCGCAGAGCCGCGTGAATGGCTGGGGCGTCAGCGGCAACATCGATTACAGCTTCTCTGACAATCTCAAGCTGACCTCGATCACCGCCTATCGCAGCTTCACGGCCAACTGGGTGCAGGATTTCGATGCCACACCGCTCAGCAACGCGCTGATCGATTATGAAGCGACCAACTGGCAGTTCAGCCAGGAACTACGCCTTGCCTCCAGCCTGTTCGACAACAAGGTCGATCTGGTCGTGGGCGGCTTCTACATCAATCGCTTCGGCACCTATCGCGGCACGATCAACCAGGGTCTGTTGATCTTCACCGAATATGACGAAATCCCCGCCACCAACTGGGCGGCCTTCGCCAACGCCTCCTGGCGGATCACCGACAAGCTCGAGCTGAATGGCGGCATCCGTTATTCCGAGGAAGAAAAGACGTTCCGCTTCTTCCGGGGCGGTCGTCCCGGCGTGCAGGCCGGTAACCCGGCGCCTTATTTCCCCTGCACGGTCAATGGCGTGAACTATGGCGTCGTCCACGTTGCGTTCTGCGGACTGAATGGCGCTGAGGGCGATTACAAGGGCAACAATGTCGATTGGCGCGCCGTGCTGCAATATCAGTGGACGCCGGACATCATGACCTACGCAAGCGTTGCCACCGGCTTCAAGGGTGGCGGCATCAATCCCCGTCCTTATACACCGGCGCAGGCGGTTCCGTTCGATCCCGAGAACCTCAAGGCGTATGAAATCGGCTTCAAGTCGCGGTTCTTCGATCGGCGCGCGCAGCTGAACGTCTCGGCATTCGTCAACAAATATTCGGACTTCATCGCGAGCGTCTTCTCCCGCGTGACGGCCGCACCGAATGCGGGCTGCCCGATTTCGCCCAACGACCTGACCTGCTCCTACTTCGTCAATGCAGGCAAGGCGACGCTCAAGGGTCTGGAAGCCGAACTGTCGCTCGAGCCGGTCGACAATCTGCTCATCGATGCATCGGCGGCGCTGTTGGACTTCAAGTACGATCAGCTGTCGGGCTGCTCGCCGGCCCTCACGCCGACGACCTGCACGGCACCGTCGGGCGGTCTGGGCGCCGGCCTGCGTTACGGCATGACGCTACCTTATGCGCCCAAGCGGCAGATCAGCGTCGGCGCGCAGTACAAGTTCGATATCGGCTCCGCCGGATCGATCACGCCGCGCCTCGACTGGAGCTGGCGTTCGCGGCAGCAGACCCTGACGGTGCAGAACAACGTGCTGTCCTATCTGCCCTCCTACGGTCTGCTCAACGGCCGCATCGCCTGGAACTCAGCGGATGACGACTGGCAGCTTGCCCTGCAGGTGACCAACATCACCAACAAGCTGTACTGGACCGGCATCGGCCCCAACAACAACTCGGGCACCGTGGCGGCCAACCCCGGCATGCCGCGCGAGTGGTCGCTGTCACTCAAGCGCACCTTCTGACGAACGGGCTGGCGGCGGCGGGATGGCCATCATCCCGCCGCCGCCCCGGCCATTTCTCAAATCCCCCGATGAAGCCGGAGAGGCAGCAATGTTGAACAGCAGCAGCAAAGCCCTGATATCCCTCGCGCTCGGTGCGGCGCTGGCCACGACGGCCCCAGCGACCACCTCCACCAGCGGCGGAGCCGGCCCCTATCGGGTGACGATGACCGACGAGATTGACGGCCTCGATCATCACACCGTCTATCAGCCGACTAATCTAGCCGCGCTCGGGGACAAGAAGCTCCCCATCTTCATCTGGGCCAATGGCGGCTGCGCGGACAAGGGCAATGCCTATCGCTACATGCTCGACCACATTGCCGCGCATGGCTATCTCGTCGTGGCGCTGGGCAAGATCGGCCCCAAGGGCGAGGAGAATAATTTCGGGCGCTGGCCGCGCGAATTCGGCATGCCGGCAACGCCCCCGCCGCTCGATGGCCCCACCGGCACGCTGCCGCACGAGATGAAGGCGGCGATCGACTGGGCAGTGGCGCAGAACAGCAAGGAGGGCAGCCCGCTCAAGGGCCGGCTCGATACCAGCAAGATCGGCGTTTCCGGCCATAGCTGCGGCACGCTGCAGGCGCTGGCGATGTCCTCCACCGATCCGCGCGTCACGACCACGCTGATGCTCAATGGCGGTGTTTGGAACATCGGCACCGGCGGCCTGCCCGGCGCGCCCGAGATCACCAAGAAATCGCTTGAGACGATCCACGGCACGATTGCCTATATTCATGGCGAGAAGGACAGCGCCCTGCCCAACGGCACGGACGACTTCTCGCGCATCAGCGGCATCCCGGCGATGCTCGCGGTGCGCAAGGATGTCGCCCATTCCGGCACCTTCCTGCTCAAAAATGGCGGGGCTTATGGCACGGTGGCGCTGGCCTGGCTGGACTGGCAGCTCAAGGGCGATGCGCGCGCCGCGCGCTGGTTCGTCGGCGCGGACTGCACGCTCTGCACCGATCCGCGCTGGACGGTCCAACGCAAGAACTTCCCCTGAAGCCGCGCCGCAAATTGGCATTGCGCGCGACCGGGGTCCGGTGATTGCGAATTTACCGCCCACTCCCTAAGAGCCTGCGAAGCTGGGCTGCGCGGAGCGGGCGGGAAGCGGCCGGCGCGGCAAGAAGGATGCGTGGTGATGGCAAAGGCCAGTGAAGCTCCCGAAATGACCGGCGCGATCGAGCGCGCGCTGCGGGCGCTCAAGTCGGTCGCCGAACATGGCGAGTTCACCCCGCGCGATCTCGCCGAAGATGTCGGCATCCCGACCAGCACCGCCTATCGCCTGCTGCAATCGCTGGGCGCGATGAACTTCGTCGAGAAGTCGAGCCATGGCAGCTATCGCGTCGGCCGCGAGTTGGTGCGCCTCTCGTCAATGGTCGCCGCTCAATTCGATTATGGCGCCATCGCAAGGCCGTTCCTCGCCGACCTGTCGGATGCGTTTCAGGAGACCTGTGCCTTCGCGCTCTACCTGCCGAACGAGCATAGCTGCTCGATCATCGAGACGATCAACGCGCTCCACCCGCTGCAATATGTCGTGGAGACCTACAAGACGCGCGCGCTCGTCTGGGGCGCGCTCGGCCGCGCCATGCTGCCCTGGCTGGACGAGGCCGATGTGCGCATCGCGATCGAACGGCAGGGGCCACCGCTGGAGGCGGGCACGCCGCCGATGACCTACGAGCTGCTGCAGACCGAGAATGAGCGCGTGCGCAAGCAGGGCTGTTTCGTGGCGACCAGCCCCAGCGCGCTTGGCACCAATGGCACGGCGGCGCCGGTGTTCAATGCGCGCGGCCAGATCTTCGGCAGCCTTGGCGTGGCCATTCCCGCCGTGCGCTACGATGCCGAGATGCAGCCCAGCCTCAGCGCGGCCGTGATCAAGGCCGCGCGCGGCATGAGCGCGGCACTCGGCCATGGCGGCAGCCGGCAGCGCAAGAGCCTCTGACCGATAGGGACATGGCGGAGAGGCTTCGCCGCGGGACGGGGATGCGGCCCCGCGCGCTCACGGCATCGTCGGGTTCGCCGTCTCCTCCGGCTCCATGTCAGCAGACAGCAAAAAGCCCCGCCGGTCGTGCCAGCGGGGCCTTTTAAATGCTTGGTCCGGTCAGGCCGGGCTGTGGCGGCCTCAGGCGGCTTCCAGCTCGTCCTCATCAGCGGTCTGCACCGGGCCGCTGTCCTGGCCCTTGGCGCTCTCGTCGCGGTCGACCAGTTCGATGATCGCCATCTGCACGGCGTCCGACGCGCGGATGTCCGCCTTGATGATGCGGGTATAGCCGCCGGCGCGATCCTTGTAGCGCTCGGCCAGCACGTCGAACAGCTTGGTGAGCTGCGTGTCGTCGAGCAGGCGGGCATGGGCCAGACGACGGTTGGAGAGGCCACCACGCTTGGCGAGCGTGATCAGCTTCTCGACATAGGGGCGCAGTTCCTTGGCCTTGGGCAGCGTGGTCTTGATCTGCTCGTGCTTGATGAGCGCGGCCGCCATGTTGCGGAACATCGCGGTGCGGTGAGCGGAAGTACGCTGCAGCTTGCGGCCGCCATATCTGTGACGCATGAGTCCAGTCCTTCGTTCGTTATGGGGCCGTGCAAGGCACCCCGTACCAGGCGATGCATAACGGGCACCGCCAAAACCCGGCCTCCTGCAAGAAGGACTTGAAGCGCCGCCCTAAAGCGGGTTGGGGGCGAAGAGTCAAGGGAAAGCGTGTCGCACAGCGTCAGGCCGAAGCCGCGCTCAAGCGGCTCGGCGACCAAGGTCGCGCGGCGTTTCGGGTCGCCCCCCTCAGGGCGCCAGCTTGCCGGCCGGGATCAGCGGTCCATCGCACACGCGCTTGAGCAGGGCAGCCTGCTTCGGTTCCAGCTCCACAAGCAGCGTCAACACGTTGAGCACGTTGATGAGTTCGCTGGTATATTCGTGGAGCCAGTGGTCTGGCTGAATGTCGCCCAGCGGCGAAGGCGGACGCTTGTCGCCGATCTGCGGCCGCTCGCGGTTCTTGCGGCGATAGCTGAACCACTGGCGCAGCACCTGCTTGCCGGAGACTTCATAAGCCCAGACCTGCGGACTCACATTGTCGATGAACCCGCCGCCCACGCGCAGCCGGCGCTTGCCCGCATCATAGTCGAGAGTGTCCGGAAACCCTTCGGGCGTGGGCGGAATACGGCCCTCCTTCGGGACCATCGGCGGATTGACCGCGACGCGCGGCGGCCCAGCCGGGCGTCCCGCATCCGCATCGGCAAAGCGCTCGCCGAATGTATGCAGCCAGATCACCTCGCGCCCCAGCGCCGCCGCCTGCGCGAACAAGGCCGCGTCGGCGGTCATCGGCACACGCAGGCCGGGGCGGATCAGGTCGGCCCTGAACGTCTCGACAAATGCGGGATGAGCAAGGAGCGCGACGACATAGGCAAAGACGTCAGCCGGATCGACTGCCGTACCGTAGGTTTTCGCGAGGATCGCCAGCAGTTGCGGCGAGACATTGCTTTCTGCTGCCGCCGCATCTTTCCAGAGCGCGAAGACGCGACCGCCAAATGAACCGCGATAATGATCCAGATCGGGAACGTTCGAGGTGACAGTCAATGACGGACCATTTTTGGGAGCAGTGCGGGTGAGGGCGGTCAGATACGCCTGCTGGCCGCCAAAAGCGTTCCACAAGCTCGGGTTGGCACGGTTGATCAGACGATTGTCCGGAATGATCCACTGCCGATCGAATGACCGAAAGCCGTAATGCATTGGCTGGATAATTTGCAGCTGCTGCTCTGCCTGGGCTTTCGTCGCATTGTGTTTTGTCTCAGCCAAAAGCGCTTCGATAGACCTCAATGCGCCATGATGGCCGGCGAGTCCTTTCGTACTCGCTTTGCTCATTGTCTTGTCGCCGCCCTCGTGCGGATGAAAGAGCTTCGCCCGCTCTTCCGAAGATTTTTCTTCAATGAGCCTCGCCCAACGGGCCTCAAGCGACTCGGCATCCGGCGCGATGATCCACGTCCGTCCCGGCATCACGCCCGATCCGCAATCGCCGAGTACCGCGTCAAGCGCCGCAAAGTCGCCCCATCCTCCGGCATGATCCGGCAGGAAGGGCGCGCGCCAGTCCTGTGGACAATCGCTCCATCCCTTGCTCTCGAGCGTGAGCGCCTCCAGTTCCTTGAACTTCTCGTCCCGCCGCCCCTTGCGCAGGGCGCGGAAGCGGACCCGTGCGGGCTTCGCCGGATCGTTCGCGGGCGAGCGGGAAGCCAATACGATGCAGACCGGATGCTGCACGCCCTGAAAAATGCGCGTCGCCACTTCCGGCTGATGCCCCTCGGGTGAACAATCGATCACCCAGATCTCGTCGCAGTCGCGGCGCAGATCGCTGCGCATCTTCTGGAAGCCGGGACCGTTCAGAAAGCCGGCGACCGTGATGTAGCACACCATGCCGGCAAGCTTTTCCTCGACCGGAGGCTGCCTGTCTCGCCCGCCCGCGCCCTGCTCAAACACCTTCCATGCTGCCCAGCGCCAGAAATAGACGTAGAGATTGCGCAGATGCTTGGCGTGGGTGCCGACTTTCCAGCTGGCTGGCGGCACCCAGTCTTTGAACGGGGCTGCGCGATTGCCGCCATTCTCGATCCAGCTGCCTTTGCCTTTGGCTTTCTCCTTATAGGGAGGATTACCGATCACCACCGTGATCGGCTGCTCACGCTTGACCTTGTTGGCGGCCTCCCGTGAGCGGGAGATTTCCCGGTAAATGCCCTGTCCAGATTCGACATCGGCATAGGGGTCGCTGAGTGTATCGGTCACGAACAGGCCCGGCGTCCCAATCGCCTCCAGCGCGATCATTTCCGCAAGCAGGCGAAGCTCCGCCACCGCATAGGCGCCGAATTGCAGTTCAAACCCATAGATGCGTTTGGCCGCCGCGCTGATGGCGTCGGGAATCGCGCCGTCGCCTTCGCTCTTCTCCACGCTTTCGGCAATGGCCCGCAAGATTGCGAGCAGATAGGTGCCCGACCCCATCGCGGGATCGACGACATGGACCTGCTGGCTGGCCAGACCCTCTGCAACCCCGAACCGCTGGGAGGATCGCAGGGCTTCGTCGCACAGCCGGACCATGGTCTGCACCACCTGCGGCGGGGTGTAATAGGAGCCGGTCAACCTGCGCAGGCGGTTGTCATAGACTTCGAGGAAGTCCTCGTAGAAATACAGCCAGGCTTCCGCATCGCCCTTGGCAATCACGGCCCAGTCGACCACGTCGAGCACGCGCACCATCGTGTCGAGCGAAGGGCCGAGGGAAAGGTCCTGCTCGGTCAACAGGCGCAGCGCCGTGCCGATCAACGTGTCCGTCTTGCCCAGCGCTTTGGCAACGTCGTCCAGCCCGTTAGCCAGTTTAATCTTTCGCGACTTGGCCATGAGCAGGCCGAAAGTGACGGCCTGCGCATAACCGTCGGCAAATTTCGCATCGTCGGCATCAGGGAAGAGCAGCGCTTTCCAGTCCTCCTTGAGATCAGATAATCTTGCATTCTTGACGCCGAGTTGTTCGATCACCTCGTCGCGCAAATAGCGGCAAAGCCGGGCAGCGGTTATCGCGAGTTCCTTTGGGCCTCGGGGCGGCAGCGGCTGCCAACTCAGAAAATCCTGAATGAGTGGAAGCAAGGACAAAGGCGCCGCGAGCGCAGAACCTGAGGTTTCGATGTCGCCATCGAGCCTGACGATTTCGCCAACCAGTTGGCCGTTCCGCCAGAGCGAAAGGGCGTGGCCATTCATATAGAGAAGGTTGGGTAGCGACTTGAGCTTGTCCCATTGCTCCTTGTCGTGCTTGTCTCTGAACTTGCGTGGATCGGCGCCCTTGTCGGGGGCCTTGACCTCGATGAATCCGATCAGCGCCTTGTTGATCTGAACAGCGAAATCGGGACGGGTACGCAAATCCGAAAGGGATTTCTCACCGATCAGCGCCAGCGCACCCTTAGCAAGCCCGCATTCGGCTGACAGAGCCGCGAACAATTGCTCGATGGGATTGCGCAGCTGGTCCTCCGGCTGACCTCCCTGATTGAGCTTGGCCTTGGCTGCTACACCGAATTCACCCACAGCTTTTTTGATGCGTTCAGCTTGCGTCATAGGTCCCCTTGACTAGTATCTTTGCATCAGGGCCACTGGTCCGGCAATCGATGAATGGTGGTTTGCGTGAATGATCTTTTCGACAGCGGCCCCAGACAACTTGGCTTCGACATGGGAGACGCCGGCCAGCCAGTTTCTTACGAACCGGACCGCGATCAGGTTCGCGCGGAACTGACGGAAATTCTGGAGATAGCACGGTCTGCCAAGGATATAGCCCCTTGGGACGCCCGCACATTCCTTTATCATAAGGTTGTGTTTCCACAGATGGCGCGCTGGCTGCCGGATGACGAGCGCGATCAACTGTGCTTCGAGTTCGCTTCTCAGGTTGAACGGATCGAGCTGCTGCTGGCTGCCTGAATGCAGGCCCTTCTCACTAATTCAATGCACGAATAAAAAAGGCCCCGCCTTTCGGCGGAGCCTTTCATGATTTCTCGGGTGTAGCCCGATCAGCCCAGCAGTTCCTGCTCGAGCTTCTTGGCGATCTCTTCGATGTTCTCCGGCGGCCAGCCCGGGATGTCCATCCCGAGGCGCAGGCCCATGCTGGAGAGCACTTCCTTGATCTCGTTGAGGCTCTTGCGGCCGAAGTTCGGCGTGCGGAGCATCTCGGCCTCGGTCTTCTGGACGAGGTCGCCGATATAGATGATGTTATCGTTCTTGAGGCAGTTGGCCGAACGGACCGAAAGCTCCAGCTCGTCCACCTTCTTGAGCAGATAGCGGTTGATCTGGTTGGCATCGCCCTCGCCTTCGTCGGCAGCGGCACCGGCGCCTGCACCCGTGCTCGGGCCGGCGGTCGGCAGCGCGTCCTCGAAGTGGACGAAGAGCTGCAGCTGGTCCTGCAGGATGCGCGCGGCATAGGCCACGGCGTCCTCGGGGCTGACGGTGCCGTCCGTCTCGACCGTCAGGTTGAGCCGGTCATAGTCCAGCTCCTGGCCGATACGGGCGTTCTCGACCTTGTACGCCACCTGGCGCACGGGCGAGTAGAGCGCATCCACCGGGATGAGGCCGATCGGCGCGTCGGCCGGGCGGTTGTTCACGGCAGGCACATAGCCCTTTCCGGTGTCGACGGTCAGCTCCATGTTGAAGCTGGCGCCTTCGTCCAGATGGCAGATCACCAGATCGCTGTTCATCACGGCCATGTCGCCGGTCACCACGATGTCACCGGCGGTGACGGTCGTCGGGCCGGTGGCGCTGAGCTGAAGACGGCGGGGGCCTTCACCCTCCATCTTGAGCGCGATCTGCTTCACGTTGAGCACGATGTCGGTCACGTCTTCGCGCACACCGGCGAGGCTCGAGAATTCGTGAAGCACGTTCTCGATCTTTATCGCGGTGACGGCGGCGCCCTGCAACGAGGAGAGCAACACGCGGCGAAGCGCGTTGCCCAGCGTCAGGCCAAAGCCGCGCTCAAGCGGCTCGGCGACGAAGGTCGCGCGGCGTTTCGGGTCGCCCCCGGCCTTGATCTCGAGGCCATTGGGCTTCTTCAATTCCTGCCAGTTCCGGATGTTGACAGTCATGTATTTCCCCTGGGAGTTGGGCGGAGGACGGTGGAGTGCAGCTGCGATCCGGCCCCGGCCTTAGAAGGAATGGTCGGGCAGGGATGGGGTTTCCGCAAAGAAACCCCCGCCCTGCTCGTCGGGCCGAATCAGACGCGGCGGCGCTTGCTCGGCCGCACGCCATTGTGCGGGATCGGCGTGACGTCACGGATGGACGTGATGGTAAAACCGACGGCCTGCAAAGCGCGCAGAGCCGATTCGCGACCCGAACCCGGGCCTTTGACTTCCACCTCAAGGGTGCGCACGCCATGCTCGGCGGCCTTGCGGCCGGCGTCTTCGGCGCAGACCTGCGCGGCATAAGGCGTCGACTTGCGGCTGCCCTTGAAGCCCATCATGCCGGCGCTGGACCAGCTGATCGCATTGCCCTGCGCATCGGTGATGGTGATCATGGTGTTGTTGAAGCTGGCGTTCACATGCGCGACGCCTGCCGAGATATTCTTGCGCTCGCGCCTGCGAAGCCGCTGGGGTTCCCGTGCCATCTGACTAACTTTCCTACTCGAAACTGGTTGAACCGGTGCCTGCGCCTGTTTCGCAATTCCTGCGTCGCACACACCCTGCCATGCCTGTCCGCCCCGGGAGAACTGTCCCTTTGCCGGCCCCCGTGCCGATCACCCATTCCGCTTCGGACGCCGATGATCGGCAGGCCCGTCGAAAGAAGCGATCCCATGCGGGACCAGAACCTGAGCGCTAGCACGCTGCCGGGGCGGGGAGCGAGGAACCGGATGGTCCGGTGGTCGCGCCTTGCCCCTGCACGTCCCTGCCCTTGCGGGCCTTGCCGGGTCTGGCGCGCCTCTATCGGGGCGGGCCTGCTACGGCGGAGGACGTCTGGTCCGGACTGTTCTGGCGGGTGCGGATGCGATGTCTCAGCACATGCGCCCGGCGGAACAGAAGAAGCCGGATCGCTCCGGCGCCGGGCGGCTCGCGATGGCATGGCCGCAGCCATGCCAGCATCGCGCCATCCGGCCTTGCGTTACTTCTTCTTGCCGGCGATCGGCTTGGCCTTGCCCTTGCGGGTGCGCGCATTGGTATGCGTGCGCTGGCCACGGACCGGCAGGCCCTTGCGATGACGCAGGCCGCGATAGCAGGCCAGATCCATCAGGCGCTTAATGTTCATCGCGGTTTCGCGACGCAGATCGCCCTCGACCGTCAGGTCGGCGTCGATCGTTTCACGGATCTGCAGCACTTCCGCGTCGGTCAGGTCCTGAACCCGGCGGCTGTGATCGATGCCGAGCTTGTCGGCGATGCCCACGGCGGTCCGGGGACCGATGCCATGGATGTAGGTCAGCGCGATGATCACGCGCTTGTTGGTCGGGATGTTGACCCCCGCAATACGTGCCATATATCCTCCTGCTCCACAGGATGCTCTGGCGGGCATCCTATCTCGTAGCGTTGAACCCGGACGCGCAAAGCGCGGCGAGCGCTCGCTCGCGCTGCCGTTGACCTCGTCGCATTGGGAACGGTGGTCGTTACTGCAACGCTCGTGCCCTGTCAACGGCAGGCCGGAACGGACCGCCTCTTTAACAGTATCAAAACCCCTGCCGGGTTCTTATGAGCCTTCCGGCCCGCCGCCCTGTCGCCCGTTTCCGAATCAGAGCCCCCTTTTCATGTCCCAAAGCGCTCCCACATCCTCGGTGACCACGCGACTCGTGAAGGGGGCCGGCTGGGTGATGACCTCGCAGGTCATCATCAACGCAGTGTCATTCGCCTCGTCGATCGTGCTGGCGCGCCTGCTGATGCCGGAAGACTTCGGCCTGGTCGCCATTGCACTGGGGGTCAGCGCGGTCGTAACGGCCTTGACCTCCATGCCGCTATCCGAGGCGCTCATCCAGATCAACGATATCGAGGACGATCACTTCCACAGCGCGTTCACGCTGGGTTTCATTCGTGCGATGATGCTCACGCTGCTGCTGGCCGGGGCAGCCTGGCCGGTCGCGGCCATGTATGACGACAGTCGCCTGGCGCCGATCATGCTTGCGCTTGCGGGGCAGGCCTTCATCAGCGGCTTCTACAGTGCCCGCTGGCCGATGATCCAGAAGCAGCTCTCCTTCGCACCGGACGCGATCGCCGGGGTCGTAACGCGCGTGGCGGCCGTTACCGCTTCGGTCGTGATCGCCTATCTGTACCAAACCTATTGGGCGATCGTGATCCCGATTGTGTTGATGCAGTTCCTCAGCGTGGTGGTCACGCATCTCTATGCGCCCTATCTGCCGCGCCTCAGGCTCTCGAAGGTGCGCGAGATCTGGTCCTTCTCGATCTGGATGACCTTCAGTTCCGTGCTGACGACCGTCAACGCGCGCATCGACAGTCTCGTGCTGGGCGGTGTTCTGGGGCAGCGCGAGGTGGGCTTCTATAGCTACGCCGATGAGAAGGCGCGGATGCCCACGCGCGAGCTCTCAACGCCGCTCATCCGACTGCTATTTCCCGGCCTCACCGCGGTACGGCACGATCCCGCCCGGCTCGCTGCGGCCTATCAGCGCACCCTGACCGTCATTTTCGCCGTCTGCGTGCCGGCCGGCGCCGGCTTCGGCCTGGTTGCCGACATGTTCGTTCATGTGTTGCTCGGCCCGAAATGGATCGAGATTATCCCGATTATGCAGGTGCTGGCCTTTACCTTCGCGTTCGAGAATCTGGTCACCGCCACCGCGCCGCTTGCGATGGCCATGGGCGCGACCCGCGCGCTGTTCGTGCGCGATCTCATGACCTTTGCATTCCGCGTGCCGCTTATCATCACCGGGCTTCTGCTGTTCGGCATAACGGGGCTGCTCGGGGCGCGCGTGCTGTCCACCCTTGCCTCTGTCCTGCTCAACATGCTGCTCGCCAAACAGATCGTGCATGTCAGCATCCGCCGTCAGTTTCTCGGCTGCGCGCGCACCTTTGTCGCCGTGGGCGGCATGTGCGCAGGAGTGATCGCCTTCAAGATGGCCTTGCCCACCCATATCGCGCACAGCGTGTCCGGCCTGCTGGCGACGATTGCGGTCGGCGGGGTGGCTTACATCGCCTGCCATCTGGGGCTATGGATCCTGCGCGGACGGCCTGTAGGACCGGAAACGGATCTGATCGCAATCTTTAGCGGCGTCCTGCGCAAGCTGGGACGGTTCAAAAGGCCCCAGCCCGGACTATCCGAGCGATAAGACGAAGGCTTAGCCGGCCGAGGCGGTCCCTGCCGTCAATCGCTGCAGCAGCATTTCGAGCTTGGGGCCATCAAGATGGCGCTTGATTGCCGCGAAGGCGCGCTCCGCGATGGCCCGGCATTCGTCGGGGCGCTTGAGCAAGTCCGCGACGACATCCTCCAGGTCCGAGAGATCCCAGCGTACCGGCACATAGGTTTCCCCGGCGCGGTAGATGTCGCAGAAGGTTTCCAGATGGCTCATGTCGGGCTTCACCAGCACGGCGCCGGTCAGCACCGCCTCCAGATCGCGCCAGCAGATCTCGCCAAAACCGAACGGGCTGAAGCACAGCTGCGACTGGTCCATCTCGCTCATGAACGCAGCCCGATCGACCCGCCCCTGCCACGCCACCTGATGGCGCGCAGCGAGGGCTCGCACGGCCTGCTCGGCCTCGCGGCGCATGATCACATACCAATGTGTGCGCTCACCCGCGTCGACGCGCCCCTCAGCGTGTAACTGCGCAGGTGCGAGCGCGAAGCGCGCATGAACGTCGATGGGGCGGGAACCGCTCGGGATCGCCTGACGCTGTTCGAACGCCTTGAGCAGCACCGGCGCGGTCGCAAAAGCCGGCGCTAGCACGAGGCGGTCGACGATGTCCGGCCGACAGCGCCAGTTTGGCTCGTCCACAGTCAGCCCCGCCTTGTCGCTGTAATAGGCCGCCAGATTGGTATGCGCTGCTTGAGGGACACGATAATGATCGCGATCCAGCATCAGCGATTTCTTGGCATAAAGATCGACATAATCCGCGACCCGGTCGGCAAAGCGGACATCGGTCGGCGCGAACCAGTCGAGATAGGTGATCGGCGCGTGCGGATTGGCGGACTTGACCCGCTCCAATACGCGCTCGAGCTCGCCATCCGGCAACACATAAAAGGACTGGATCAGGATGGCGGACGCGTCCTTGATCAGATGCTCCGCATTTTCCGCCGGATAGGGCACGGCGCGGAACGCATAGCCCTGTCGGGCAAAGCGATCCGCGTCATGATAGAAAGGGTAGATTTGCGGCCAGGCGATCTGGTCATCGGCATAGATGAACAGAATCCGCGTCTGGGCCTGGCGAGGGAAGCGGCGCGCGAGATGGGACCGGATGACAGGCTTGACCGGATCGTAGCGGCGCCTTCCATCATCCAGAAGGCTTATCACCCGCGCTTCGATCCCCGTCACCACTATCGCTCCGTCCTATTTGCGCCCAGCGCACCAGCCTCGTTTGCGAACGAGGGGAGGATCAGCGATCGAGAATGGTCACAATCGCGTTCGACACCTCATCGATATCCGCCATGCCGTCAACCCGGCTGACGATGTTGCGTTCCTCATAAATTGGGAGGATCGGCGCTGTTTTCGCGCGATACTCGGCCATGCGGGTGCGCACCGTTTCCTCATTGTCATCGGGCCGCCGCTTGAACTCGGTGCTTCCGCACCGGTCGCAAACGCCCTCGACCTTTGGTGTCTTATACCGATCATGATAGCCTTCACCGCAGCTTGCGCAAGTGAAGCGGCCGGTGATCCGGTCGACCAGTGCATCCTCGTCGACCGCCAGTTCAATGACATGATCGAGCTGACGGTTGCGCGCGCCCAGCAGCACGTCCAGGCTCTCAGCCTGCGCCGCCGTGCGCGGATAGCCATCGAAGATCACACCGACATCCGGTGCGAGCTGGTCCAGCGCTTCGCCGATGATTCCCGAGACGATCTCGTCCGAGACGAGCTCGCCGGCATCCATCACCGCCTTCGCCTTGAGACCTACCGGGGTGCCGGCCTTCACCGCCGCCCGCAGCATGTCGCCGGTCGAGAGCTGAACCATGCCACGCGCAGCGACCAGACGCTGCGCCTGAGTGCCCTTGCCGGCGCCGGGCGGTCCCAGCAGGATGATGTTCATGTCACTCCCCCAAAATTCACAAGAAGGATAAGCCTGCGGCCGGGTTGCCCCGGCCGGCTCAGCGCATCCGGCCTTTCAGACGCGCCTTCTTGATGAGGTCGCGATACTGGTGGGCGATGAGATGGCTCTGGATCTGCGTGACGGTATCCACGGTCACGTTGACGACGATGAGCAGGCTCGTGCCGCCGAGATAGAACGGAATCCCGGCACGGGCGATGGCGAACTCGGGGATCAGGCAGACCAGGGCCAGATAGATGGCACCGATCACCGTGATCCGCGTCAGCACGTAATCGAGATAGTTCTCGGTGTTCTTGCCGGGACGGATGCCCGGAATGAAACCGCCGTTGCGCTTGAGATTCTCCGCCGTCTCTTCCGGGTTGAAGACCACCGCGGTGTAGAAGAAGCAGAAGAAGATGATGCCTGCGCCGTAGAGCGCCATGTAGAGCGGCGTGCCGTGCGACAGATACTGGTTGATCGACAGCACGAAGTCGCCCCACGCGCCGGTCGATGCATTGGCACCTGCACCGGAGAACTGCGTGATGGTGAGCGGCAGCAGCAGCAGCGACGAGGCGAAGATCGGCGGGATCACACCGGCGGTGTTGATCTTCAGCGGCAGGTGGCTGCGGTCCGCCTGCATCACGCCCTGCTTGGTCTGGCGCTTGGGATACTGGATCAGCACGCGGCGCTGGGCGCGCTCGACGAAGCAGATGCCCGCGATGAGGCCGAGGCCGACGATAATGATGCCGAGGATGACCAGACCCGAGATCGAGCCGGTGCGGCCCGATTCGAAAAGGTTGGTGAGCGTCACCGGCAACTGCGCGACGATGCCAGCCATAATGATCAGCGAGATGCCGTTGCCGATGCCGCGGCTGGTGATCTGCTCACCCAGCCACAGCAGGAACATCGTGCCGCCGATCAGCGAGATGACCGCGCTGATGCGGAACAACATGCCGGGATCGACCACGGCCTGCAGCCCGGATTGCGCGCCATAGGCCTCGAGCCCGACGGCAATGAAATAGCCCTGGATCGCCGTGAGGCCGACCGTGCCATAGCGGG
This sequence comes from Sphingobium sp. B12D2B, assembly GCF_025961775.1. Taxonomy (NCBI): domain Bacteria; kingdom Pseudomonadati; phylum Pseudomonadota; class Alphaproteobacteria; order Sphingomonadales; family Sphingobiaceae; genus Sphingobium; species Sphingobium sp. B12D2B. The sequence goes on along the minus strand of NZ_JAOQOH010000001.1, from coordinate 468,552 downwards.
TGTATTGGTTGAGCTTCTTGCGCCCTGCTTCGCCTTCCTTCTTGATCGCGGCCAGCTTGGGCGAGAGCGACGAGCCGAGCTGCACGACGATGGAGGCGGTAATATAAGGCATGATGCCCAGCGCGATGAGGCTCATGCGCTGCAGGCTGCCGCCGGAGAAGGTATTAAAGATGTCGAGAATGCCGCCCTGCGTCTGTTGATAGAGCTGGGCCAGCACGGTCGGATCGACACCGGGGAGCGGGACGAACGAGAAAAAGCGGAAGACGATGAGCGCGCCCACCGTGAACCAGATCCGCTTCTTGAGCTCTGTAGCCTGGCCGAAGTTAGCGAGGCTCAGATTGGCTGCCATTTGGTCGGCGCGTGATGCCATGATCGCTTGCAATCCCGAAAAATGATGCTCGCCCAGGATTTGGGGGACGAACAGCCTTATCCCTTAGACGTCTGACCGGCGCCTGTCGAATAGCGGTGCCTGACCATATGACGGCATATGCAAGCGACCCCACCCGCCCATATCGGCGGGAGGGGTCGGCTATGCAAGCTCACAGTCAGGCCTGTCTCCCGATCAAGGAGATTATGCGGCCTCGGCCGGTGCAGCCTTGGCGAGAATCTCGACCTTGCCGCCAGCCTTCTCGACCGCCTCGATGGCAGCGCTGGAGGCGCCGGCCACGGCGAAGCTCGCCTTGGTGGTCAGTTCGCCCTTGGCGAGCAGACGCACGCCATGCTTGCCGCCGCGCGAAATGCCGGCCGCGCGCAGCGCCGCCTGGTCGATGGTCGCGGCCGCATCAAGCTTACCGGCGTCGATCGCCTTCTGGACCATGCCGAGGTTCACGACCGCATAGTCCTTACGGAAGATGTTGTTGAAGCCGCGCTTCGGCAGACGCATGTGGAGCGGCATCTGGCCGCCCTCGAAACCGTTAATGGCGACGCCCGAACGTGCCTTGGCACCCTTCTGGCCGCGACCGGCAGTCTTGCCCTTGCCCGAACCGATACCACGGCCGACGCGCATCCGGCCCTTGCGGGAACCGGCATTATCCTTGAGTTCATTCAGCTTCATAAGTGCACTCGCTTTCGCTGTTGTCGCGCTGGTGGAAAGTGCGGCCCATAGCCGCCGCACTTTGCTTTGTCACCCCATAGAATCTGTCTCGGCCGATCTCCGTCCTTCGCGTCCTGAACACGGCTCGGCGCTATCGGCGTGACAAGCCTCATGGTTAAACGGCACCCCGGCATTCACAAATTTTGCAAGTGCGAAGGCTCAAAAAGTCATTCGCTTTAGGGCTTTACATGGTTAACGCTCGTGATCAGTCGCGCCCGAGCGCGCCCGGCTCCATTGACGAGTTGCGCATTATCGCGACCGTGTTGCTGGTCGCTTTCCATGTCGTGGGGCAGACCGACAGCGGGCTGCGAATCGAGGACGGGCACCCCGCGCGGTTCATCGTCGATCTGGGCGCCAGCTTCCGGATGCCGGCCTTCGCCTTCGTCGCCGGCTTCATCTACTGCCTGCGTCCGCCCACGCGAGGGCATATGCGCGACTTTCTGCGCGGCAAGGCGCGGCGGATCGCGCTCCCTGGCCTGATCGCTGCCGTCCTGTTCGGATCGGTTGCCTACATGCAAGGCTCGCGTTTCGGCATCCCGCCCGAAGCCCTGTGGGGGCTGGCCATCTTCCCCTATGCGCACTTCTGGTTTTTGCAGGCGATCCTCGCGCTGTTCATCGTCGTCGGCCTGATCGACATCGCACTCGATCATCGCGGGCAGTGGCCAATGTTCGCCGGCGCCTTGCTGCTTGCCTTATGGCCCCCGCCCATCCCGACGCTTTTCGCACTGCCGCAAGCGATCCTGCTGGCGCCCTTCTTCATCTTCGGCATGTGCGTCTATCGAAGCTGGGCATGGATCGCGCAGCATGGGCGGCTGATCGTCCCGCTGGCCGCCTTGGCTGCATTGCTCGCCTTCAGTGGCGCCTTCTATGATTATCTGATGCTCGGCGTCTCTCCGAGCACGAGCATTGCCTCATCGCTGCTGCTCGGCATGTCGGTCAGCCTGCTCATTCTGCTCCGCTGGCCACACCACCCCTATGCGCGCAAGGTTGGGCAGTTCAGCTTTACCATCTACCTCTATCATGTGTTCGCCACCGCCGGGGCGCGGATGGCGCTCCACACAGTCGGTATCGACGCGCTCGCGATTCACCTGCCGGTCGGCATTCTCGCGGGGCTGCTCGGCCCTGTCGCACTGCATCTCATTCTGCTCAAGACGCCCGTCGTCGGCCCGCTGGCCCTGGGCATCCGGACCAAGGCGCCCGCGCCCCGCAGCGCGCCGGCCCAGCATGTCAAAGCACGTGCACCTGCATCCGCTCTAGCTCTTCCGGCAACATCATCCCGCCCGGCCGTCCCGCGCGGCCATTGAGCCGCCTTCCCGAGTACGCGTTCGGCATTACCTACAAACGAAAACGGAGCGCCTAACCCTCAAGGCTACGCGCTCCGTTTTCAATGTCGGTCGTAAAAGGCTTCAGCCTTCGACGATCTGCACCATGTGCGGCAGCTTGCGGATCGCGCCGCGCACTTCCGGCGTGTCCTCGAGCTCGACGACACGGTTCATCTTGCCCAGGCCGAGGCCGATCAGGATCTTCTCCTGAGAGGCCGGACGGCGGATCGGGGAACCGATCTGCTTCAGCTTGATCTTCGCCATGTCAGTTACTCCGCAATCGCTTCGGCGTCAGCCGCAGCGACCTCGGCAGAGGCGCCACCGCGACGAAGCAGGTCAGCGACCTTCTTGCCGCGACGCTGAGCGACCGACTTGGGGCTGGTCTGCTCGGTGAGAGCCGCGAACGTCGCCCGGATCATGTTGTACGGGTTCGACGTGCCGACCGACTTGGTCACCACGTCGGCCACACCAAGGCTCTCGAACACAGCGCGCATCGGACCGCCGGCGATGATGCCGGTGCCTGCCGGCGCGGTACGAACGGTCACCTTGCCGGCGCCGAAGTGCCCGCGACCATCATGGTGCAGCGTGCGGCCTTCCTTGAGCGGAACGCGAACCATTGCCTTCTTGGCAGCGGCGGTCGCCTTGCTGATCGCCTCAGGAACCTCACGAGCCTTGCCATGGCCGAAGCCGGCACGACCCTTGCCGTCACCCACAACCACGAGTGCCGCAAAGCCGAAGCGCTTGCCGCCCTTCACGGTCTTCGAGACGCGGTTGATGTGGACGAGCTTCTCGACGAATTCCTCGCCATTGTCGTCCTCACCGCCACGACCGCGACGGTCGTCACGACGGCCACGGCCGCCACGATCCCGATCGCCACCGCTGCGGCCGCCACGGCCACGGCGCTGTTGCTGCTGCGGCTCGGCGGCCACACCCGTCACGTCCTGGGGCGTGGTCTCGGGCGCGAGAACAGCCTCGGGCTGATTGCCCTCACCGGTGGTGTTTTCGTCTGCCATCATCAGAACTCCAGTCCGCCTTCACGAGCGGCATCGGCCAGCGCTTTCACGCGACCATGAAAGAGGAAGCCACCACGATCGAACACGACCTTGGTAACGCCGGCCTTGGCGGCAGCCTCGGCGACGCGCTTGCCGACATCGGCTGCAGCCGATGAAGTGGCGCCGGTCTTGCCACGCACATCCTTGTCCAGGGTCGACGCTGCGGCCAGGGTCTTGCCCTGCGTGTCGTCGATGACCTGCGCATAGATATGCCGGCCGGAACGGTGCACGGACAGACGGGGCTTGCCACCCGCCCGCGCCTTGATCGCGGTACGCACGCGCCGGGCGCGACGATCGAAGAGAGAGAGTTTCGCCATGGCTTACTTCTTCTTGCCTTCTTTGCGGAAGATAAACTCGCCGCGATACTTGATACCCTTGCCCTTATAGGGCTCCGGCTTGCGCCAGCGACGGATTTCCGCCGCGACCTGGCCGACCTGCTGCTTGTCGATCCCGCTGATTTCCACCGTGGTGTTATCGGGGGTCTTGATTTCGATCCCGGCCGGAACCGGGAAATCGACATCATGGCTGTAGCCGAGCTGCAGCTTCAGGTTCTTGCCCTGGGCCGTGGCACGATAGCCGACACCGGTGATCTCGAGCACCTTGGTGTAACCCTCGGTCACGCCCGTGACGAGGTTCTGCACCAGCGTGCGCTGCATGCCCCAGAATGCCCGAGCCGCCTTGGTGGCGTTGGCCGGCTTGATCGAAATCGCACCGTCTTCCAGCTCATAGCTGATCTCGTCGCGCATCTGGAGCGCCAGCGTGCCCTTCGGGCCCTTCACGGAAAGCTGACCGTTCTCGATGGTGGCCGTCACCCCGCTAGGGATCGTGACCGGCTTCTTGCCGATGCGGCTCATCAGAACACCTCCGCCAGCACTTCGCCGCCGACATTCTGTGCGCGCGCTTCGGCATCCGAGAGCACGCCACGGGGCGTCGAGACGATGGTGATACCGAGGCCATTGCGTACCACCGGAAGCTCCTTGGAGCCCGAATAGACGCGACGGCCAGGCTTGGAAACGCGCGCGACGTGCTTGATCGCCGGCTCGCCTTCAAAATATTTCAGCTCGATGCGCAGGCCATCATGGCCAGCCACCTGCTCTTCGGAATAGCCGCGGATGTAACCCTCGCGCTGAAGCACGTCGAGCACACGCGCACGCAGCTTGGACGCGGGCGAAACCACGCTGTCCTTGCGTGCCCGCTGGCCGTTGCGGATGCGGGTGAGCAGGTCACCCAGGGGATCGGTCAGTGCCATCTCTTAATCCTTACCAGCTCGACTTGGTGACGCCGGGGATCAGGCCCTTGTTGGCCAGATCGCGCAGCTGAACACGGCAAAGCCGGAACTTGCGATAGTAAGCGCGGGGACGACCGGTCAGCTCGCAACGGTTGCGCACCCGGGTCGGGTTGCCGTTGCGGGGGATCTCGGCCAGCTTGAGACGCGCGATCAGACGCTCGCTGTCATCAAGCGACGTGTCATTCGCCACTGCCTTGAGACGGGCATATTTGCCGGCGTACTTCTTCACCAGCTTCTTGCGCCGTTCGTTCTTGTTGATCGAACTCAGTTTCGCCATGGACTTAAGCTCTCTTCCTTAGAAATTGGATCCGGCCACGCTCACGCAGCCTCTTTTTCCGCCTCGGCGGGGAACGGGAAACCGAAAAGACGCAGCAGTTCGCGCGCTTCTTCGTCCGTGCGGGCCGTGGTGGTCACGATGATGTCCATGCCACGCACCTTGTCGACGCGGTCATAGCTGATCTCGGGGAAGATGATCTGCTCCTTGATGCCGAAAGCATAGTTGCCACGGCCGTCGAAGCTCTTCGGGTTGAGACCACGGAAGTCGCGGATGCGGGGCATCGCGATCGTCACGAGACGATCGAGAAACTCATACATGCGCTCGCGACGCAGGGTCACCTTAGCACCGATGGGCATGCCTTCACGCAGCTTGAACTGCGCGATCGACTTCTTCGCCTTGGTGATGACCGGCTTCTGGCCGGCAATCAGTTCCATTTCCTCGGCGGCCTGGGTGACCTTCTTCTTGTCCTGGGTCGCCTCGCCCACGCCCATGTTGAGCGTGATCTTCTCGATCCGGGGGATTTCCATGTGGTTCTTGTAACCGAACTTCTCGCTCAGCGCCTTGACGATGGTCTCGTCATACAGCTTGCGCGAGCGCGGGATGTACTTGTCAGCCATCAGATGACCTCCCCGGTCTTAACCGCGACGCGGACCTTCTTGCCGTCACGGTCCTCGAAGCGGACGCGCGTGGCCTTGCCGTCGACAGCCAGTGCAACATTGGAAATGTGCAGCGGCGCTGGCTTGCGATCGATGCCGCCCTGCGGATTTGCCTGGTCGGGCTTGCGGTGGCGGGCGTGAACGTTGATGCCGTCGACCAGCACCTTGTCATCCTTGGGCATCACCTGGAGGACGGAACCGGTACGGCCCTTGTCCTTGCCGGCGAGCACGACGACCGTGTCACCCTTCTTGATACGTGCAGCGCTCATCACAGCACCTCGGGAGCAAGCGAAATGATCTTCATGAAGTTCTTCGCGCGCAGCTCGCGGACCACGGGGCCAAAGATACGCGTGCCAATCGGCTCCGCATTCTTGTTGACCAACACGGCCGCATTGCCGTCGAAGCGAATGACGCTGCCGTCGGGACGACGAACGTCCTTGGCGGTGCGCACGATCACGGCGCGGTGAACGTCACCCTTCTTCACGCGGCCACGGGGGGCGGCGTCCTTCACGGAGACGACGATGATGTCGCCAACGCTGGCAAAACGACGCTTCGAGCCGCCGAGCACCTTGATGCACTGGACGCGCTTGGCGCCGCTGTTGTCAGCGACATCAAGATTGGATTGCATCTGGATCATCGATCCGGTTCCTTCTCAATTGGCCTGCCGGGACACAGCCTGTGTCTGGCCCGGTGGTTCCGTTAAATCCTTGAGACCTGCTCAGGCTGCTGCGTCTGCAGCGACCTGCTCGGGAGACTTGTGGGTGTCGACCCGCGCGATGACCTTCCAGGTCTTCAGCTTCGAGATCGGCGCCGTCTCCTCGATACGGACGGTCTCACCCTCGTGATACTCGTTGGCATCATCGTGGGCGTGATACTTCTTCGAGCGACGGATGATCTTGCCGTAGAGCGGGTGCTTCACCTTGCGCTCCACCTTGACGACGACCGTCTTGTCACCCTTGTCGGAAACCACCGTTCCCGTCAGCACGCGCTTGGGCATGGGCCTGTTTCCTTCTTACTTCGCGGACGAGCGCGAACGCTCGGCCTGGAGGGTTTTGATCCGCGCGATGTCACGACGCACTTCGCGCACGCGGCTCGGCTTCTCAAGCTGGTTGGTCGCAGCCTGAAAGCGCAGGTTGAACTGCTCGCGCTTCAGCTCGCCCAGATCGGTCGACAGCTGATCGTCGCTCTTCGCCTTGAGGTCAGAAATCTTGGTCATGACCATCATGCTCCCAGATGCGAGGTGTCGCCGAGACGCGCCACCACCTTCGTCTTGATCGGCAGCTTCATCGCTGCGCGGCTGAATGCTTCCGCAGCCAGCGGACCGGGCACGCCGTCCAGCTCGAACAGGATGCGGCCGGGCTTTACGCGCGCCGCCCAATATTCGATCGAACCCTTGCCCTTACCCTGACGGACTTCGGCAGGCTTCTTGGACACCGGCACGTCCGGGAAGACGCGGATCCAGAGACGGCCCTGACGACGGATGTGACGCGTGATCGCGCGGCGAGCCGCTTCGATCTGGCGCGCGGTGACCCGCTCCGGTTCCAGAGCCTTGAGGCCGTAGGATCCGAAATTGAGGTCCGTTCCACCCTTGGCATCGCCCTTGATGCGACCCTTGAAGGTCTTGCGGAACTTGGTTTTCTTCGGCTGTAGCATGATGCTTTACCTTGCTCTCAATTCTCAGCGAGCCGGACGCACACCGGAGGTCTGAGCCTCCAGCATGAGACGGTCGGTCGCCATCGGATCGTGGCCGAGGATCTCGCCCTTGAAGATCCAGACCTTGATGCCGCAAACGCCATAGGCCGTGTGGGCCTCGGCTTCTGCATAATCGACGTTCGCACGCAGCGTGTGCAGCGGAACGCGACCTTCGCGATACCACTCGACACGGGCGATCTCCGCGCCGCCCAGACGGCCGCCGCAGGTGATCTTGATGCCCTCGGCGCCGAGACGAAGCGCGCTCTGCACGGCGCGCTTCATGGCGCGACGGAAAGCGATACGACGCTCGAGCTGATCGGCAACGCCCTGGGCGACGAGCTTGGAGTCGATTTCCGGCTTGCGGATCTCGACGATGTTCAGGCTCACGTCGCTGGACGTCATCGCGCTCAGCTTCTTGCGCAGCTTCTCAATGTCCGCGCCCTTCTTGCCGATGATGACACCGGGACGGGCTGCATAGATCGACACGCGGCACAGCTTGGCCGGACGCTCGATGACCACCTTGGAGATCGCGGCCTGGGGCAGCGTCTTCATGACATACTTGCGGATCTTGAGATCCTCAAGCAGCAGGCGACCATAGTCCTGGCCTTCCGCGAACCAGCGGCTGTCCCAGGTGCGGTTGATCTGCAGGCGCAGACCGATGGGATTGCTCTTGTGACCCATGGATCAGGCCTCCTCTTCCGCAGCTTCACGCACGACGATGCGCACGCGGCTGAAGGGCTTCAGGATGCGGGTGGACTTGCCGCGACCACGCGCATGGAAGCGCTTCATGGTGAACGACTTGCCGACACTCGCCTCGGCGACGACGAGCGCGTCGACGTCGAGATTGTGGTTGTTCTCCGCATTGGCGACCGCGCTGGCGAGCACCTTGCGAACATCGACCGCCATCGCGCGCTTGGAGAAGGCGAGCACGTTCATCGCGTCCTCGACCTTGCGGCCACGGATGAGCGCGGCGACCAGGTTCAGCTTCTGGGCCGAACCGCGGATCTGCGTGCCGACGGCCAGCGCCTCATTGTCCGAGACGCGGCGGGGAGCTTTTGCCTTGCCCATCAGCGCTTGCCCTTCTTGTCAGCGGCGTGGCCGGGGAAGTAGCGCGTCGGCGCGAATTCACCCAGCTTGTGACCGACCATGTCTTCGTTCACCGAAACGGGAACGTGCTTGCGACCATTGTAGACGTTGAACGTCAGGCCAACGAACTGCGGCAGGATGGTGGAGCGGCGCGACCAGGTCTTGATCGGACCGCCACGGCCGTTGTTCTCCTGCGCGGTTTCTGCCTTCTTGAGCAGATGCAGGTCCACGAAGGGACCCTTCCAGACGGAGCGAGCCATCGCTTACCTCTTCTTCTTGGCGTGACGCGACCGGATGATCATCTTGTCGGTCGACTTGTTGTGACGGGTACGAGCACCCTTGGTCGGCTTGCCCCACGGGGTAACCGGATGACGGCCGCCCGAGGTCCGGCCTTCACCACCGCCGTGCGGGTGGTCGACCGGGTTCTTGGCGACGCCGCGGGTGAGCGGGCGACGGCCGAGCCAGCGGCTGCGGCCGGCCTTGGCGAGGTTCTGGTTCTGGTTGTCGGGGTTCGACACCGCACCGATGGTCGCCATGCAGTCCGAGCGGATGTAGCGCTGCTCACCCGAGCCGAGACGGACGATGACCATGCCGCGATCGCGACCGACGAGCTGGGCATAGGTGCCCGCGCTGCGTGCAATCTGAGCGCCCTTGCCCGGCTTCATCTCGATGTTGTGGATGATCGTGCCGACCGGCATCTGACCCAGTTCCATCGCATTGCCCGGCTTCACGTCGGTCTTCTTGCCTGCGATCACCTTGTCGCCCACAGCCAGACGCTGCGGGGCGATGATGTAGGCCTGCTCGCCATCGGCATAGCTGACCAGCGCAATGAACGCCGTGCGGTTGGGGTCATATTCCAGACGCTCCACCGTGCCTTCGACGTCCCACTTGCGACGCTTGAAGTCGATGATGCGATAGCGCTGCTTGTGACCGCCGGCGATACCGCGCGAGGTCACATGACCCTTGTTGTTGCGGCCACCGGTCTTGCGCTTGCCTTCGGTCAGCGCCTTGACGGGCTTGCCCTTGTGGAGGCCGGACCGGTCGACGAGGATCAGGCCGCGCTGGGCCGGGCTCGTCGGGTTATAATGCTTGAGTGCCATTGTTCAGTCCGCCCTCAAATGCCCGTGGTGATGTCGATCGACTGGCCTTCGGCCAGGGTCACGACAGCCTTCTTCACGTCCGAGCGCGTGTAGGGCTTGCCCTTCCAGCGCTTGGTCTTGCCCTTCTGGACGATCGTGTTGACCGACTTGACGCTGACATTGAACAGCGCCTCGACAGCGGCCTTGATCTCGGGCTTCGAAGCGTCACGCGCGACCTTGAACACAACCGCGTTGTGCTCGGAGACCAGCGTCGCCTTTTCGGTGATGTGCGGGGCGACAATCACGTCGTAATGACGCGTGGCCACCGCTGCTGCCTGCTTCTTAGCCATTGAAGCGCGCCTCCAGCTGCTCGACCGCGGCACGGGTCAGCACCAGGCTGTCCGCACGCAGGATATCGTAGACATTGGCACCGATGGCGGGGAGCACATTGACACCGACGAGATTGGACGAGGCCTTGGCGAAGGAGAGGTTGGTCGCCTCGCCGTCGATGAACAGCACCTTGCCGAGGTTGAGCTTGGCGAGCTGACCCGCCAGTTCCTTGGTCTTGCCGTCCTTGACGTCCAGATTGTCCAGAACCGTGAGCGAGCCGCCCTTGGCCTTCGCCGAAAGCGCCATCTTCAGGCCCAGTGCACGCACCTTCTTGTTGAGCGAGTGCCCGAAGGTACGGGCGCGCTGACCGTGCGCCTTACCACCACCGATGAAGATCGGGGCGCGGCGATCGCCGTGACGAGCCGTACCGCCGCCCTTCTGGCGACCGAACTTCTTGCCCGTGCGGGCAACGTCAGAACGCTCGCGCGTCGCCGATGCCGGGGCACGGCGCTTTTCAAGCTGCCAGGTGACGACACGGTGCAGAATGTCCGCGCGCGGCTCGAGGCCGAACACATCGTCATTCAGCTCGACATCGCCGGAGGCCTTGCCGCCGTCCAGAGTGAGAACCTTGATCTTCATGACTTAGCCCTCCTGGCCTTCAGTGGCCTCGGGCGCCGCGACGTCCTGCGCAGGCGTATCGGCCGGAGCCTCGGCGTTATTGTTCGCAGCCGACTTGATGCTGGCCGGGTACGGCACATCAGCCGGACGATCGACCTTCACGGCGTCCTTGACGAGAAGCCAGGCGCCCTTCGAGCCGGGCACGCTGCCCTTCACGAACAGCAGGCCGCGCTCCACGTCCGTGCGGACGATCTCGAGGTTCTGCTGGGTGCGCTGACGGTCGCCCATGTGGCCGGCCATCTTCTTGTTCTTGAACACGCGGCCCGGATCCTGACGGTTACCCGTCGAACCGTGGGCACGGTGGCTGATCGACACACCGTGCGTGGCACGCATACCGCCGAAGCCCCAGCGCTTCATGGCGCCGGCAAAGCCCTTGCCCTGCGTCTGACCCGTCACATCGACGAGCTGACCAGCGATGAAGTGATCGGCAGCGATTTCCGCGCCGACATCGAGCAGCGCGTCCTCGGCCACGCGGAACTCGACGACCTGCGCCTTGGGTTCCACCTGAGCCTTGGCAAAGTGCTCGCGCTGCGGCTTGGCGACATTCTTCGCCTTCGCAACGCCGGCACCCAGCTGCACGGCTACATAGCCGTCCTTATCCATTTCGCGACGGGCAATGACCTGGTTGCCTTCGAGCGCCAGGACGGTGACGGGCACATGGCGGCCATCATCCTGGAACAGGCGGGTCATACCTACTTTCTTCGCGATCACGCCGGTACGCATGATCCAATCCTCCAATAGAGGCCCCTGCATGATGCGGGGGCTTATCCAACGAAAAAACCGCCAGGACCCTAAGACCCAGGCAGCCAACCCGATTTTGCGATGCGTTCCCCCGTCCGGGCTGGATGCTTCCGGACCCTCGACAAGCGAGGCGGAAACGACGGAGGACGCTGCCCGGCCGAAGCCGGCGGTATCCAAATGTCCTGCAAGGCGACCCGGAGGCCGCCCCGCTACGGCCATCAGGCCAGTTTGATCTCGACGTTCACGCCAGCAGCCAGATCGAGCTTCATCAGCGCGTCGACGGTCTGCGGGGTCGGCTGCACAATATCAAGCATGCGCTTGTAGGTGCGGACCTCGAACTGTTCACGGCTCTTCTTATCGATGTGCGGTCCACGGTTGACCGTGAACTTCTCGATGCGGGTCGGCAGCGGAATGGGACCGCGAATGAGAGCACCCGTACGACGAGCGGTGTCGGCGATGTCGCCGGTCGCCTGATCCAGCACGCGATGATCGAATGCCTTGAGACGAATACGGATATTCTGCGTTTCCATGTCCACTAACCGATGTGAAAGAGCCAAAACAAAACCGCTTCACCCTGATGGCCCCGGTGCCGTTCTGGCACTCACGAGCCCGCGCGAAGCGGCGAAAAAAAGCAGGCCGCTCGAATCACCTGATCCGAGCGGCTCGCTGCCTATATTACTTCGAGATCGTCGCGACAACCCCAGAACCGACCGTGCGGCCACCTTCGCGAATAGCGAAGCGGAGACCCGGGTCCATCGCGATCGGCGCGATGAGCTTGACGGCCAGCTTCACGTTGTCGCCAGGCATGACCATCTCGGTGCCCTCGGGGAGGACGACCTCGCCGGTCACGTCCGTCGTGCGGAAGTAGAACTGCGGACGATAGTTGGCGAAGAACGGCGTGTGACGGCCACCCTCGTCCTTCGACAGCACGTACACCTCGGCTTCGAACTCGGTGTGCGGCGTGACCGAACCCGGCTTGGCCAGAACCTGACCACGCTCGACTTCTTCACGACCGACGCCACGGATCAGCGCGCCGATGTTGTCGCCGGCTTCACCCTGATCGAGCAGCTTGCGGAACATTTCCACACCGGTGACGGTCGTCTTCTTGGTGGGCTTGAGGCCGATGATCTCGACTTCTTCGCCAACCTTCACAACGCCGGTCTCGACGCGGCCGGTCACCACGGTGCCGCGACCCGAGATCGAGAACACGTCTTCGATCGGCATCAGGAACGGACGGTCAACCGGACGGGCCGGCTGCGGGATGTAGGCGTCGACGGCATCCATGAGCGCCTTGATCGAATCCTTGCCGATCGCGTCGTCACGGCCTTCGAGAGCGGCCAGAGCCGAACCCTTGACGATGGGGATATCGTCGCCCGGGAAGTCGTAGCTGGAGAGCAGCTCGCGCACTTCCAGCTCGACGAGCTCGAGGAGCTCCTCGTCGTCGACCTGGTCGACCTTGTTCATGTACACGACGAGCGCCGGCACGCCGACCTGACGAGCGAGCAGGATGTGCTCGCGGGTCTGCGGCATCGGGCCGTCAGCAGCGTTCACCACGAGGATCGCGCCGTCCATCTGGGCGGCACCGGTGATCATGTTCTTCACATAGTCAGCGTGGCCCGGGCAGTCGACGTGCGCATAGTGACGGGCGCCAGTCTCATACTCGACGTGTGCGGTCGAGATCGTGATGCCGCGCTCGCGCTCCTCGGGAGCCTTGTCGATGTTGGCATAGTCCGTGAACGTGGCGCCACCGGTTTCGGCCAGCACCTTGGTGATGGCGGCGGTCAGCGTGGTCTTGCCATGGTCGACGTGACCGATGGTGCCGATATTGCAGTGCGGCTTGTTCCGCTCGAATTTAGCCTTAGCCATTTCCTACCTCTTTTCGCTCAATAGCTTGGGTTCAACCGCTCGGGGAAGCCTCGCGAAGGCGCCCCCATAACAGCAAATTTACATAAATCCAGATGAAAGTGCCGGCTTAGGCCAGCTTCGCCTTCACCTCGTCCGCGACGTTCTGCGGCACCTCGTCATAGTGCGAGAACTGCATGGAGTAGTTTGCGCGGCCCTGGGTGAACGAGCGGAGCGAGTTCACATAGCCGAACATGTTGGCCAGCGGGACCATCGCCTCGACAACCTGCGCATTACCGCGGCTGTCGGTGCCCTGGATCTGGCCACGACGCGAGTTCATGTCGCCGATGACGTCACCCAGATATTCCTCAGGCGTCACCACCTCGACCTTCATCACCGGCTCGAGCAGCGTGATGCCGGCCTTCTGCGCGACTTCACGCATCGCACCGCGACCGGTGATTTCGAACGCCAGCGCCGACGAGTCGACGTCGTGATAGGCGCCGTCATACAGGTTGATCTCGAAGTCGATGATCGGGAAGCCGATGAGCGAACCCGTGGCCGCCGTCTCGCGCATACCCTTCTCGATCGCCGGGATATATTCCTTGGGAATATTACCGCCCTTGATCTCGTCCTTGAAGATGATGCCCGCACCGCGCTCGCCCGGCGTGACCTTCACCTTGATGCGGCCGAACTGGCCGGTGCCGCCCGACTGCTTCTTGTGGGTATAATCGACGTCGACGGCCTTCTTGAGATATTCGCGATAGGCCACCTGCGGCGCACCGACATTCGCCTCGACCTTGAACTCGCGCTTCATGCGATCGACCAGGATTTCGAGGTGAAGCTCGCCCATGCCCTTGATGATGGTCTGGCCCGATTCGTGATCGGTCGAAACGCGGAAGGACGGATCCTCGGCGGCCAGGCGGTTGAGCGCGACGCCCATCTTCTCCTGGTCGGCCTTGGTCTTGGGTTCCACGGACAGCTCGATGACCGGCTCGGGGAATTCCATGCGCTCCAGGATGATCGGCTGACGCTCGGCGCACAGCGTGTCACCGGTCGTCGTTTCCTTCATGCCGGCCAGCGCGACGATATCGCCGGCATAAGCCGTATCGATGTCCTCACGGCTGTTCGCATGCATCAGGAGCATACGGCCGATCTTTTCCTTCTTGTCCTTCACGGAGTTCAGATAGGTGCCCTTGCTCAGCGTGCCGGAATAGACGCGCAGGAAGGTCAGCGAGCCGACGAACGGATCGTTCATGATCTTGAACGCGAGACCGGAGAACGGCGCCTCGTCGCTGGTCGCGCGGCTGTCCGGCTCTTCCGTGTCGGGGTTGATGCCCTGCACGTCCTCGATGTCCAGCGGGCTGGGCAGATAGTCGACGACCGCGTCCAGCAGCGCCTGCACGCCCTTGTTCTTGAAGGCCGAGCCGCACAGCACCGGCACGAAGCTCTGGTTCAGCGTGCCCTTGCGGATCAACTTCTTGAGCGTCGCGACGTCGGGCTCGTTACCCTCGAGATAGGCTTCCATCGCGGCATCGTCCTGCTCGACAGCCAGCTCAACCAGCTTCTCGCGATACTCGGCAGCCTTGTCGGCGAGGTCGGCCGGAATTTCTTCATAGAAGAATTCAGCGCCCAGATTCTCATCCTTCCAGATGATCGCGCGGTTGTTCACGAGGTCGACGAGACCCTTGAAGTCCGATTCCGCACCGATGGGCAGATACAGGACGGCCGGGGTCGCGCCCAGGCGATCGATGATCGTCTGCACGCAATAATAGAAATTGGCACCCGTGCGGTCGAGCTTGTTAATGAAGCACATCCGGGGCACGCCATACTTGTCGGCCTGACGCCACACCGTCTCCGACTGCGGCTCCACGCCGGCAACGCCGTCGAACGCGGCAACCGCGCCATCGAGCACGCGCAGCGAGCGCTCCACCTCGATGGTGAAGTCCACGTGGCCGGGGGTGTCGATGATGTTCAGGCGATGCTCGGGGCCCTTGCCCTCGTCAGCCTTCCACAGGCAGGTCGTCGCAGCCGACGTGATCGTGATGCCGCGCTCCTGCTCCTGCTCCATCCAGTCCATCGTGGCGGCGCCGTCGTGCACTTCGCCGATCTTGTAGGACTTGCCGGTGTAATAGAGGATGCGCTCGGTCGTCGTCGTCTTGCCGGCGTCGATGTGCGCCATAATGCCGAAATTGCGGTAACGCTCGAGCGGGTGGCTGCGGGCCATGATCTTTACTCCATTGCCCGCGTGCGGCGGGGCTGCGGTCTGAAAGGTTCCTCTCCGTTCGGGTTGGCTCGGCGGGGACCCGTTTCTCCCCTCACGGAAGAACAGCCCTTCGACAGGCCCGAGCGAACGGTGGTGCAGGAAGCCGGGACAGTCCTGTGACTGCCCCGGCGTCCAATATAGTGCTTACCAGCGGTAATGCGAGAAGGCGCGGTTGGCTTCGGCCATCCGGTGCGTGTCTTCACGCTTCTTCACGGCATTGCCACGGTTGTTCGCGGCGTCCAGAAGCTCGCCGGAGAGGCGGGCCGCCATCGTGGTCTCGCTGCGGCTGCGCGCCGCATTGATGAGCCAGCGAATGGCCAGCGCCTGGGCGCGCTCGGGACGGACTTCCACCGGCACCTGATAGGTCGCACCGCCAACACGGCGGCTGCGGACCTCGATGCCCGGCTTCACATTGTTGAGGGCGTCATGAAAGACCGAGATCGGATCCTTCTTGGCGCGGGTTTCAACGGTGGCCAGTGCGCCATAAACAATCTGCTCAGCGACGGCCTTCTTGCCGTCATACATGACGCTGTTCATGAACTTGGACAGAACCTGATCGCCATACTGGGGATCGGGCAGGATGACGCGCTTTTCGGGGCGACGACGACGTGACATATCTCTGTTCTCCCCTACTTACTTCGGACGCTTCGCGCCGTACTTGGAACGGCTCTGCTTGCGGTCCTTGACGCCCTGGGTATCCAGAACGCCGCGAAGAACGTGATAGCGCACACCGGGAAGGTCGCGCACACGGCCGCCACGGATCAGCACGACGCTGTGTTCCTGGAGGTTGTGGCCTTCGCCCGGAATGTAGCTGATGACCTCACGGCTGTTGGTGAGGCGCACCTTGCAGACCTTGCGGAGAGCCGAGTTCGGCTTCTTCGGGGTCACGGTGTAGACACGGGTGCAGACGCCGCGCTTCTGCGGGTTCTGCTCCATCGCAGGGACCTTGCTCTTGGCCTTCTGCGGCTCGCGGCCCTTGCGGACCAGCTGGTTGATCGTTGGCATGAAGCCCTTCACCTTTTTTCAGTTACTCTGCCATCTGCATGTCCTGGGTCGGCCGATGGCCAGCCGGGGCTGACCTCCAAACGACAAGAGACCCGGCGGTCGGTAAAGACCCCCTGGCCCCGCAAGAGCATAGGCAATGTTCAAGCTCTGTATGACCCAGCGGACGAGCGACCGAATCCTAGTGAAAGCACAGGTTGCGGGCCGCGAGGCAGGCGGGCCTATACAGAGAGGCCGCCAACCGGTCAAGCGCGGCTCACCCCAAGGGGCACGCGTGGCGGTCGTGCGTTTTGAAATGCCGCCTTGCCTCTTTCGGCCCGCACGCGCACATCCGCAATCTTACAGATAGAGAAGGCGAGGCGCCGATGACCCTGACCATGCACGAGATCACCGTTCCCCTCCTCGTCAACACGCTCGGCAACATGAAAAACTGGCTCGGTCGGGACGATGTCCGCGCCACGCAGGCCGATCTGCTGGCCGCCCGTCTGATCGAGGATATGCGCCCGCTCACGGCGCAATATCAGATGGCGTCGGACAGCGCCAAGAATGGCATCGCCCGTCTCGCCGGCATCGAGCCGCCCGCCATGCCGGACACCGAGGCGAGCCTCGATGCCCTGCAGGAGCGGTGCGCAAAGACCATCGCCTTCGTCCGGAGCGTGACGCCCGCGCAACTGGAGGGCAGCGAGGACCGCGAGATCGTGCTGCGCTTCCCGAACGGCCAGGGATATCGGTTCCACGGGCGGGATTATGTCACCGGCTTCATGCTGCCCAATTTCCTGTTCCATGCGACCATGGCCTATGCGCTGCTGCGGGCACGTGGGATCGCGATCGGCAAGCCGGATTTCCTGGCCCATCTCGGCGCGCCGGTCGCGCTCGCCGACCCGGCATGAGCTGACGGTGGCCCATCCCGCGCGGCATCGGCCGCTCCGGCATGGTTCGCCCTTTGCGCGACCGGCAGAGTCGGCTAGAGCCCGGCCCCATGAGCGAGACAGTGTCCTTTGGCTATCGTGAGGTAGCCCCCGAGGAAAAGACGAAGCTGGTCGGCGACGTCTTTTCCAATGTCGCCCGCAACTACGACATCATGAACGATGCGATGTCCGGCGGTATGCATCGGCTGTGGAAGGACCAGTTCGTCCGCCGCGTGAAGCCGCGCAAGGACGAGGCGATTCTCGACATGGCCGGCGGCACTGGCGACATCGCCTTCCGCATGGCCAAGCATGGCGCGCGCGTGACGGTGAGCGACATCAACGAGGATATGCTCGCCGTCGGCATGACGCGGGCGCAGAAGCGCGGCATCGAGGGGCTGGTCTGGCAGCCGCAAAATGCCGAGCAGCTCGTCTTCGGCGATCGCAGCTTCGATGCCTACACCATCGCGTTCGGCATCCGTAATGTGACCGACATCCCGGCGGCGCTGCGCGAGGCGCACCGCGTGCTCAAATATGGCGGGCGCTTTTTCTGCCTGGAATTTTCCAGCACCACCTGGCCGGGCTTCGGCGATGTGTACGACGCTTATTCGCACAAACTGGTGCCCAAGCTCGGCCAGATGATCGCCGGGGATGCGGAGAGCTACCGCTATCTCATCGAATCCATCCGCCGCTTCCCGGACATGCCCAGGTTCAAGGGCATGATCGAAGAGGCCGGCTTCGTGCAGGCGAAGGCCGAGCCGATCATGGGCGGCCTCGTCGCCATCCACTCGGGGTGGAAGATATGACCGGCCGGCGCAGCAGCCCCATGGTGCGTTCCGTAAGGCGATAAGGTCATGACAGCGCATATCACCCATCTCTGGCGCCTGCTTTCGTGGGGGCGGACCCTCGCCCGGCATGGCGCGCTGCGCGGTATCGAGCGGGATGGCAATACGCCCGCGCCGGTCCGCCGCCTCGCACGGCTGGCGCGGCTCGGTGCGCGCGTGCCCAAGGAGCCGCGCTATGCGGAGGCGTTTCAAGCCATTGGCCCGGCCGCGATCAAGCTCGGCCAGTCGCTGGCGACGCGCCCCGATCTGGTCGGTGAGGATGCCGCCCGCGATCTGCTGTCGCTGCAGGACGCGCTGCCGCCCATGCCCTTCTCCGCGATTCGCGCCGAGATCGAAGCCAGCTTCGGGCGACCGCTCGACTCGATCTACGCCAGTGTCGATGAGCACGCCGTGGGCGCGGCGTCCATCGCGCAGGTGCATCGTGCCGTGACGACGGACGGCCGCGCGGTCGCCATCAAGGTGCTGCGCCCGGGCATTCGCGAGCGATTCAACCGCGACATCGACACTTATGAATGGGCAGCGGCGCATCTGGAGCAACTGGGCGGCGAGGCCTCGCGCCTCCGACCGCGTCTGGTCGTCGCCAATCTCAAGCGCTGGACAGCGCGCGAGCTGGATCTGCGGCGCGAGGCAGCCTCTGCCTCCGAACTGGCCGAGGCCATGTCCGCCGTGCCGCGCTATCGCATCCCGCAAATCGACTGGGATCGCACCAACGGCCGGGTGATGACCCTCGAATGGATCGACGGGATCAAGATCAGCGACCAAGCGGCGCTGGTCGCCGCCGGGCATGATCTGAGCGATCTGGCCGCGCGGCTCGTCAACACCTTCCTGCGGCAGGCCATCGCCGACGGCTTTTTCCATGCCGATATGCACCAGGGCAATCTCTTCGTGCAGGCTGATGGCACCATCGTCGCCATCGACTTCGGCATCATGGGGCGGATCGACCGGCGCGCGCGGCTGTGGCTGGCGGAGATTCTCTACGGCCTCATCACCGGCAATTATCGCCGCGTGGCGGAAATCCATTTCGAGGCGCAATACGTCCCCGCCCACCATAATGTCGCTGAGTTCGCGACTGCCCTGCGCGCCGTCGGCGAGCCCATGCGCGGTAAGCCGGTCAGTGAACTCTCTGTGGGCCAGATGCTGGACGGCCTCTTCGCCATCACCCGCGATTTCGACATGCAGACGCAGCCCCATCTGCTGCTGCTGCAAAAGACGATGGTGATGGTCGAGGGCGTGGCGACCATGCTCGACCCGACGATCAACATGTGGGACGTTTCCGGCCCCTATGTGAAGAGCTGGCTGCGCGACGAACTAGGCCCCGAAGCCAAGCTCGCCGATTCGATCCATGAAACCGTGGACACGATCCGCCGCCTGCCCGGCCTCGTCCGGCGGCTGGAGGAAGCCTATCCCGAGCCGGGTGGCGCCCCGCCCCCGCCCCCCCTGCCGGCGGTGAAGCTGGTGCAGGTGAAGGTCGGCTGGTTCTGGCGATATGCGGGCGTGGCGATTCTGGCGGCAGCAGCCGGCGCCGGCGCCATGGCGCTCCTTGGCTGACATCCCGCCCCTGCCGAGCCGCTAGCCGGACCGGCGCCCAGCCGCTATGGAACCATCATGACCCAGCGGATCCTCCTCATCGTCTCCGGCGGGATCGCCGCCTACAAGGCGCTGGAACTGGTGCGCCTGCTCAAGGGCAAGGGCCTTGGCGTGCGCGCCGTGCTGACCGACGCCGCCACCAAATTCGTGACGCCGCTCTCCTTCGGCGTGCTCACCGAGGATCATGTCTATGGTGACATGTTCGACCTCAAGGAGGAGCGCGAGATCGGCCATATCCAGCTCAGCCGCGAGGCCGACCTGATCGTTGTCGCGCCGGCAACCGCCAACATCCTCGCCAAGATGGCATCGGGCATCGCTGACGATCTCGCCACCACCGTGCTGCTCGCCACCGACAAGCCGGTGCTCGCCGTGCCCGCGATGAATGTGCGGATGTGGCACCACAAGGCCACCCAGCGAAACCTCGACACGCTGCGCGGCGATGGCATCCATGTGATGGAGCCGGACGTCGGCGCCATGGCCTGCAACGAGTGGGGCAAGGGCCGCCTGCCCGAGCCAGCCGCCATCGTGCAGGACATCGAGCGTCTGCTGGCAGAGGCGCCGTCACCGGCCGCGCTGCTGACCGACACCAGCCGAACGATCCACGCGCCCGACCTCAGCCACGCCAATCTGCTCGGCCGCCATGTGCTGGTCACCGCCGGCCCCACACATGAGCCGATCGACCCGGTGCGCTACATCGCCAATCGATCCTCCGGGCAGCAGGGCTTTGCGATTGCCGCCGCCGCCGCACAGGCCGGTGCGCGCGTGACGCTCGTCGCCGGACCGGTCAGCCTGCCCACGCCGCGTGGCGTCACCCGCGTCGACGTGCAGACCGCGCGGGAGATGCAGGCCGCCGTGGAGGGAGCCTTGCCAGCCGATATTGCCATATTGGTCGCAGCAGTGGCCGATTGGCGCGCCGCCGACGAGGCCGATCAGAAGATCAAGAAGGATGGCTCGGGCACGCCCGCCCCGCTCGCGCTGGCCGAGAATCCGGACATTCTCGCCACACTGGCGCGGCACATCCAGCGGCCCGCCTTGCTCGTCGGCTTCGCGGCCGAGACGGAAACTGTCGTCGACCACGCCATCGCCAAGCGCCAGCGCAAGGGCGCGGACTGGATCGTCGCCAATGACGTGTCCGGCGATGTCATGGGCGGATCGCATAACAGCGTCCATCTGGTCACGGCGCAGGGCGTCGAAGACTGGCCGGACATGCCCAAAGCCCTTGTCGCCACGCGGCTGATTGAAAGGATTTCCGATGAACTGGCCGCTCGTTGACATTGCGGTGAAGCGCCTGCCCCATGGCGAAGACCTGCCATTGCCCAGCTATGCCACCGCCGGCGCAGCCGGCATGGACGTGGTCTCCGCCGAGGATGTAACGCTGCCGAGCATGGCCCGCCATGCGGTGGCCACAGGTCTCGCGCTTGCCATTCCCGAGGGGTTCGAGGTGCAGGTGCGCCCCCGGTCGGGGCTGGCGCTCAAGCATGGCATCACGCTGCCCAACACCCCCGGCACGATCGACAGCGATTATCGCGGCGAATTAAAGGTGATCCTGGTCAACCTTGGCGAGGATGATTTCGAGATCAAGCGCGGCGACAGGATCGCCCAGTTGATCGTGGCGCCGGTGCAGATCGCGCGCATGGTCGAGGTCGCGACGCTCGATGATACGGCGCGCGGTGCGGGCGGTTTCGGCTCCACCGGTGTCCGCACGGTCTGACGCACAGCCGCACTGATGGACTTCACCGACGATCAGCTTGAGCGATATGCCCGCCACATCGTGCTGCGCGAGATCGGCGGCGCAGGGCAGGCAAGGCTGGCCGGCGCGCATGTTGCGATCATCGGGGCGGGCGGCATCGGCTGCCCGGCCATCGCCTATCTGGCTGCGGCCGGCATCGGCACCCTGCGGATCATCGATCCTGACATAGTGAGCCTCTCCAACCTGCAGCGGCAGATCCTGTTCGCCAGCGACGACATCGGTCGTCCGAAGGCGGAAGCCGCGCGGGATGCAGTGCGCCAGCTCAACCCGGATTGTCATGCCATTCCGATCAACACCGCGCTGGATGCCGACAATGCCGCGACGCTGCTGCGCGATGCCGACATCATTCTGGATGGCTGCGACAATTTCGAGACGCGCCTCGCCGCTTCCGACGCCGCGACCCGGCTACGCATTCCGCTGGTGAGCGCTGCAGTCGGCCAGTTCGAGGGGCAGATCGGTGTCTGGCGGGGATGGGAAGCCGGCCAGCCCTGCTATCGTTGCCTGGTCGGCGACACCCGCACCGACCCCGCCCGCACCTGCGCCGAGGAAGGCATTGTCGGGGCGCTGACCGGCATCATCGGATCGATGGCGGCGCTGGAGGTCATCCGCGCCCTCGTGCCCTTCGGTGAAGCGGCGACCGGCAAGTTGATCGTCTTCGATCTGCTCGCCCGTCGCCTGCGGACCATGGCTATTCCGCCGGACCCGGCCTGCAAGGCCGCGCTGGCCTGCGCATGAGCGCGCGGCCGCCTCTCGCTCTCGTCGTCGTCAGCGCCGAGCCGTCTCGGTTGCGCGCGGCCCTGTCGCTCGCGCGGGCGGAGGTCGCTCTGGGGAGTGCGGCCCGCATCTTCCTGCAAGGCGATGCCGCTGCCCTGTTGCGCACCCCGATCCGCGCGCCGCAGGACGCCGCCTGGGCTGCAGCCGGGGAGCCGACACTCGCGCAGTTGCTGGATGATGCGCTGGATGAAGGCGTGGCGGTCAGCCTCTGCCAGAGCGGCCTTGCCATGGCGGCCGTGGTAGCGGACAGCCTCGACCCCCGTATCGAGATCACCGGCCCCATTGCCTTTCTCGCGGCGGCTGGGCCGGACATCCGCCTGCTGACGCTCTGACCATGAGCCTGGCTCTGTCTCCATCGCTGATCGGGCTTCTCGCCGCTCTCGCCGCCGGCCTTCTGATCGGCCTCGAACGAGGCTGGACTCAGCGCGACAAGCAGGCCGGGCAACGGGTTGCGGGGTTTCGGACCTTCGGCCTGATCGGCTTTGCCGGGGGCCTGTCAGCGCTCCTGCCGGAGATGATCGCCGCGATCATGGCGCTGGGCGTGGTCGGCGCGCTGCTCATTGGTTTCGGTCAGGCGATTCGCGACGACCAGCTTTCCGCCACCACGATTGTCGCGGCGCTCCTGACCTTTGCCATTGGCTATGCCGCGCTGGCGCTCTCGCCAGCCATCGCTCTGGCGGCGGCGGGCGCGGCCTTCGTGCTGCTGAGCGCCCGCCATTCGATGCACGCCCTGCTGCGCGGGCTGACGGAAGGCGAGATCGAGGGCGTCGCCCGCTTTGCGCTGGTCGCCCTCGTCGTCCTCCCACTGCTGCCCGATGCCACTTATGGCCCCTACCATGCCTGGAACCCCCGCCAGATCTGGATGGTGGTGGTGCTGGTCGCCGGGCTCTCCTTTGCTGGCTATGTCGTCGCCCGTCGGTTCGGCAGCAGCCGGGGCGTATTGATGATGGCGCTGACCGGCGCCATCGTCTCGTCCACTGCCGTGACGGCCTGGTACGCCCGCCGCCTGCGCACCGAGCCGGAATTACGCGGCGTGCTGACCGCCGGCATCGCCATAGCCACCATCGTCATGTTCGTGCGCGTGCAAGTGCTGACTGCCATCCTCGTGCCCCGCGCCCTGCCCACGCTCGCGCTGGTGCTGGCGCCGGCGCTGGTCGTCTCGGCGATCATGGCCCTGCTCGCCTGGCGCCGTGACGATTCGCCGGATGGGCCACCGGTCAAGCTCGGCAATCCTTTCGATTTTGGCCCGGCACTGATGCTCGCCGGCTTCGTCGCGGTCTTCTCGCTGGTGGCGCGCTGGGCGCTGGATGTCTGGGGCGACGAAGGCATCGCGGTTGTCATCGGCCTCACCGGCTTCATGGATGTGGACGCGGCGGTGCTCACCCTTGCCGGCCTGCCCGCACAAACGCTCGACAATGCCACGGCGGGCTTCATCCTCGCCGCGCCGGTCTTCGCCAATACCGCCGTCAAAGGCGTGATGGCGCTCGTGCTGGCCGGGGGACGCAATGGCATCGTCGCATCCGCTCCGCTCTTTGCGTCCCTGCTCGCCTCGCTGGCGGGCGCTGCTCTGTTCTGGCTGAGCTGAGCGCGGCGCACCTGCAACGGCGCGGCAACCGATGCCACCAGCGGACGCGCGGGGGCATGACAGCCTGCGTTTATCCTGATACCGCCTCCGCCACCTGAACCCATCCAGCCTCAATGGACAGATTTCGCATGTTGGACTTCACGACCCAGCCGCTCGCCACCCCCACCTCGCCCGAGGACCGTGTTGCCGCCATGGCCACGCTCGGTTTCGGCACGCTCTTCACCGATCATATGGTGACGATCCGCTATACCGAGGGGCAGGGTTGGCATGATGCCGTACTGGGTCCGCGCCAGCCGATCCCGCTCGATCCGGCAGCGGCGGTGCTCCATTATGCGCAGGAGATTTTCGAGGGGCTCAAGGCCTATCGCCTGCCCGACGGCTCCGTCGCCAGCTTCCGCCCAGAGGCCAACGCCGCCCGCTTCAACCAGAGCGCCACGCGTCTTGCCATGCCGCATCTGCCCGAGGAGCTTTTCGTCGAGAGCATCCGCAAGCTGGTCGCGGCGGACATCGACTGGGTGCCGGATGCGGACAAGGGCAGCCTGTACCTGCGCCCCTTCATGTTCGCCAGCGAGGCCTTCCTCGGCGTCCGCCCGGCGCGCGAATATGTCTATTGCGTGATCGCGTCCCCGGTCGGCGGATATTTCAAGAGCGGCAAGTCGGCCGTGACGCTGTGGGTCAGCCATGATTATGTCCGCGCGGTCCCCGGGGGCACCGGTGCTGCCAAGTGCGGCGGCAATTATGCCGCGAGCCTGCAGCCACAATCCGTCGGCATCGAGCATGGCTGCGACCAGGTGCTGTTCCTCGACGCGGTCGAGCGCAAATGGATCGAGGAACTGGGCGGCATGAACATCATGTTCGTGTTCAATGACGGCACGATCATCACCCCGCCGCTCAACGGCTCGATCCTGCCCGGCGTCACCCGCGATTCGTTGCGGCTCGTCGCCGAGGACGCCGGCTACACGGTGAAGGAGGAACCCTACAGCTTCGAGCAGTGGATGGCCGATGCCAAGAGCGGCAGGCTGAAGGAAGCGTTCGCCTGCGGAACCGCTGCCGTCATCACGCCCATCGGCGAGGTGCGCTCGACCCAGGGCGATTTCATCATTGGCAATGGCGATGGCGGCGAGGTGGCCCGCGCGCTGCGCGAGGCGCTGGTCGGCGTGCAGCTCGGCCAGAAGCTGGACCAGCATGGCTGGATGACCCGCCTGGCCTAAGCGGGTTGGCCTGAACGGGCCGGCAGACGGCCGGGAACGGAGCGGGTCATTCTGCATAAGGATATGAACAAGTCTATCTGAAGGAGCAGACCCGATGACCTTGCGCCAGACCGGCATCGACAGTGTCGACATGATCATCCTGCCGCCCGTGCGCGATTTGGGCGACGGCTTTCAGGTCCGGCGCGCGCTGCCATCGGCCCATCGCCGGATGGTCGGCCCCTTCGTGTTCTTCGATCAGTTCGGCCCGACGACCTTCTCGGCCGGCGAGGGCCTGGACGTCCGCCCCCATCCGCACATCGGCCTCGCCACGGTGACCTATGTGCTGGAGGGCGAAATCCTCCACCGCGATTCGCTGGGCAAGGTCCAGCCGGTGCGCCCCGGCGCCGTCAACTGGATGACGGCAGGGCGCGGCATCGTCCATTCCGAGCGCAGCGCCGATGATACCCGCGCCGCAGGCGGGCCGTTGTTCGGCCTTCAGACCTGGGTCGCGCTGCCGCAAGCGAAGGAAGAGGTCGATCCGGCTTTCTTCCATCACCCCGCCGACACGATTCCCGAAACGGAGGCAGAGGGCGTGCGCATCCGCGTCGTCGCTGGGAGCAGCGACGGGCTGACCTCGCCGGTGCAGGCCTTCTCGGACATGCTCTACGCCGACGTCACGCTCCAGGACGGCGCGCGCTACCGGCTGGGCACCGACCATATCGAACGCGCGGTCTATGTCATCTCGGGCGGACTGGCGGTGGAAGGCCAGAGCGGCGGTTTCAACGCCGGCGAACTGGTGATCTTCAAGCCGGATAGCGAGATCGTCCTGCGCGCCAATGGCCCGACCCGCATCATGCTGGTCGGCGGCGAGCCATTGGATGGGCCACGGCACATTTACTGGAACTTCGTTTCCAGCTCCCGCGATCGCATCGAGCAGGCCAAGGACGACTGGCGGCAGGGCCGGTTCGACACCGTGCCCGGCGAGCGCGAGTTCATTCCGCTGCCCGACTAGGCTCTCGCAATCTCAGGCCGGGCGGAGGCCTTCAATCCCGATCCATTTCCTGGATCGCCCGCTCCCGATCGAGCTGGACTTCGGCATTGTGCGTCAGCGCATCGAATGTCGTCATGAAGCTGTCGAGCTGGTCGGCAGGGATGCCCTGAAACAGGAACTCGCTGCGCCGAACCGCTGTCTCCTCGATGATCTGGCTCACCGCGCGTCCCTTCTCGGTCGGACCGAAGAAGCCGTGGCGGCGCCCTGGTCGCCCGGTGCGCTCGATCAGGCCGATCTCGATGAGATGATTGACCGTGCGGCCCGCCTGGCTCTGGTCGCGCGCCAATGCCAACACCAGCTGAGGCCAGCTGATCGGGGGATTGCGGCAGATTTCCGCCATGACCCAGGTCTCGAAATTCGAAAGGCTCGTCTGGCGCTTATGGGCTAGGGCACCGCCGCGCAGCATGTAGGAGCACAGAGTGACGAAGGGCGGCAACACGCGTGAGCGGTCCGCCGCCACACCGTTTTCGTCCGGCAGGCCCTCATCGACGAGATCCTGAAATGCCACGGTTTCGAGCCGCTGGTTGCTCGCCGCCTGCTTGCGCTCCTGCTCGAACAGGGCGATCGCGCGGGTCAGCAGCAGGTCCAGCACGCCGGAGAGCGTCTGAAGCTCCTCGTCGCTGATGCCGAAGGTCAGCTCCCGATTGCGCAGCTCGGCATGGCGCTGCAGTCGATCCGCCAGCTGCTTGCCGCTCGGGCTAAGCCGGATGGGGCTGCGGATGCCGCTGCGCAGCAGCAGGGCGACCTCGCCCATGCGCTTGATCGCACGGCTGATCTGCGCCTTGTCGACACCGCAGGCCAGGGAAATCTGCGCGAGGGTCATGCCGCCCTGGACATGAAGGAGCAGCAGGATCCGGCGGTCCAGCTCGTTGATATGCGCGGTGCGGGCGAAGGAGATATTCGCGCTCTCGCGGGCATTGCGCAGAAAGACCCAGAGCTTGGACTGGAACCGGGCCTGACGCTCATCCCGCGGCCCGGGCGCCGGCGACGGCGCATCGACGGCGATGCCGTCGAGCAGGACATCCAGCTGGCGATCGAAGGAACTGTCAGTCCCGGAAGGCTCTACGCGGGCCTGCTCGACCAGCGTCCACCCGATCACGAAATGCTCGAGCGCCTGCGCGATCACGCGGGCTTCATCGAGCGCGAGGCCGACTTCGCACAAGGGTGCGACGGCGTCCGGCGTCCCCACCGCGAGAGGAAAGCGCGAGGCGACGTGCGCGAACAGCCTGGCGCCATCGCGACTGGAGAGCATAGCGACCCGGCTGGTCTGCGCGCGCAAGGCAAGGCGACCGCGCCAGCCCGGGCCTGCGGCGGCGCCCTCGGCAGCACGCACCATATCCTGCGCCAACGCCGTCAGAAGTTGATCGTCGCTCGCGAAATGCTCTTCGATCTCGGCCGGATCGGCTTCAAGGTCGGCAGCGACGGCCTGCAGAGTGCATCCCTCCAGTCCCGCCCGGCCCAACAGGGCCAGACCGGCGCTGATAATCGAAGCCCTGCTGATGCGCGCCCGGACCGAACCGAGCGCCGCGCGCCCCTTATTCATGATGACCGATCCCCAAAGACCCACCTTTCGCGTGATTCGGCCAGATTCATCGCATTTTCGAGCAGCGGTCAATGTTTATGCAAAATAATCAGACATGATCGTCATCCCCGAGCGATCCGTAAAATCGTTAGACCCGCAATAGATGGCGTAGTAAGATTTTCGCCACGCGGACGACCGCGTCACGAGAAGACAAGATATGTGGGAGCGAGAGGACCGGTGATCAGCAAATCCGTGGCGGCAGTCAGCGCCTTCATCATCGTCGCAGCCGGACTGAGCGGCGTGGCCCAAGCGCAGGGCAGCCTGAACGACCAGTTGGCGACCTGCGCGAGAATTGGGTCCACGGAAGCCCGCCTCGCCTGCTACGATTCGGTGGCGCAGTATAATCAGCCGCAAGGCGGCACCTCTGCGCCCGCGCCTGTGCCGGGCGCGGCCGGCTCCGGCAGTGCGAGCCGCACACCTACGCCCGCACCGGCTGCCCCGCCCGCTCCGGCCGCGACGAGCGGCTTTGGCGCCGAGCAGGTGGAGCGCGCCACGCGCCAGCCCCGCGCATCGCAGGAGGACAAGGAAACAAGCGCCACCGTGGCAAGCGTGCGCGAGATCGGCCCGGGGCTCTGGCAGGTCACGCTCGGGGATGGCGCGGTCTGGCGGATGACCGAGCGGATGACCGCCTTCCAGCCGCCCGCCCCCCAGGACTCGGTCACCATCCGCAAGGGCGCGCTCGGCAGCTATCTGATGCAGGTCGGGCGGCAGGCGGCTGTGCGCGTGAACCGCGTGCGCTGATCGCGCGCGGCATCCGGCGGAAAGACCTAATCAACAAACCGCTGGCTTGCTGCAAGCAGGGTCGGACCCGCCTCTGCTCTGACTTATCGCCTAATCGACTGTCGCGCACCGCAGTCACGCCACGCACGCGCCGCCGCTTTTTTGTGGACTTAGTCATCCTGATCTCGATAGGGCCGTGCCATCCCGCATGAGCAGGCGGATTGAGGAGAGGTGATCTGATGTTGAACGTGAGTGGCAAGACGGCCTTCATCACCGGCGGCGCAAGCGGCATGGGCTGGGGCATGGCAAAGGCCTTCGGTGAAGCGGGGATGCGGGTCATCATCGCCGATATCCGCCAGGACGCGCTCGACCAGGCGATGGAAGGCTTTGCCAAGACCAATCTGGCCGTTCACGCCATCAAGCTGGATGTCGCAGACCGCGATGGCTGGGCCCGCGCCGCCGATGAAGCCGAGGCGCAGTTCGGCAACATCCATGTGCTGGCGCTCAACGCCGGCGTGGGCGTCACCGGCTCGATGCTGACGGCGACCTACAAGGACTGGGACTTCAACATGTCCGTCAATGTCGGCGGCGTCGTTAACGGGCTCGTCACCATGCTGCCGCGGATGCTCAAGCATGGCGAGGAAGGGCAGATCGTCGTCACATCCTCGACCGGCGGCTTTTCTGCGGTCGGCAATGCCGGGCTCTATTGCGCCGCCAAGTTCTGCGTGGCCGGCATGTTCGAAAGCCTCGCCACCGATCTGCGCGGCACCGCGCTTGGCGCCTCGGTCTTCTTCCCCGGCCCGGTGCAGACCCAGCTCGGCAGCACGACCAACGCCACCCGCCCCGAGCATCTGCGCAACGATGCGCCGCCCCCGGCCCCCGAGGCCGTCGGCGCGAAGAAGGATGCGCGGCCGGCACCCGGCTTCGACCCAAGCCTCTTCATGTCCAGCGAGGAAGTAGGCGAGCGCGTGCTGCGCGGTATCCGCCGCCGCGACCTGTTCATCATGACCCACCCGGAGTTCCAGCACGGGATCGAAGCGCGCAGCAAGGCGCTGGTCCGTGCCATTCCGGTTGAAGCGCCGAACGAGGCCCGGGCCAACCTCGTCGCCCAGTTCGGAACGCTCATGTACAACCCAATCTACGACGAGCAGCAGCCGCTCGACGAACCGCTTTGAGACGGCGGAGCTGACCGCAACAGGAGAGAACAGATGGCAAAGGTCGTCCGCGTACATGAACTGGGGCCTCCTGACGTGCTCCGTTTTGACGAGATCGCGGTCGGCGCGCCCGGCCCTGATGAAGTGCGGATCAGGGTCGAAGCCATTGGCCTCAATCGCTCCGAAGCGATGTTTCGGGCAGGGCGCTATCCCACCAAGCCGACATTGCCGACGCTGATCGGCTATGAGGCCTGCGGCGTCATAGAAGATCTGGGCGATGGAGTGTCCGGCTTCGCCGTCGGTGATCGGGTCTGTGCCCTGCCCATGTATCCGCTCGGCCAATATGGCGTCTGGGCCGAGCAGGCAATCGTGCCGGCCCGCTGCTTGCTGCACGCACCACCCGGGCTCAGCGCCGCGCAGGCTGCAGCAGTGTGGATGCAGTATATGACAGCCTATGCGGTCATCGAGGTCGGCAAGGCCGGCATCGGGGATTATGTGATCATCCCCGCAGCCTCCAGCAGTGTCGGTCTCGCTGCGATTCAGCTCGCCAACTGGGCCGGCGCCGTCTCGATTGCGGCCACGCGCACCAGCGACAAGGCCGAGGCGCTCAAGGCGCACGGGGCCGCCCATGTCATCGCGACCGGGGAGACGGATCTGGTTGAGGCCGTGATGCAGATTACCGACGGCAAGGGTGCGCGGCTTGTGTTCGACCCGGTGCAGGGGCCGTATGTGCAGACGCTCACCAGCGCGATGGCCGAGCGCGGCATCCTGTTCATCTATGGCAGCCTGTCCGAACAGCCGACCCCCTATCCGCACTGGAACATGGCCTTCAAAGGCCTGTCAATGCGCGGCTGGGTCGCCTCGGAGATCTGGAACCACCCCGAGCGGTACAAGCGCGCGCAGGAGCACATCCTGCTGGGATTGAAGCTGGGCAAGCTCAAACCGGTGATCGCGCGCACCTTCCCGTTCAGCGAGATCGTGGAAGCCAATCGCTATCTGGAATCGAACCAGCAAATCGGGAAGATCGTCGTCACTGTCTGAACCGGATGGCGGCGTCGCTGCGGGAGAGAAATATGGCGGATGAAGAGCACGGCCAGACCAGCGTGAAACTCCCGGCGCGGGACATCCCGCCACCCCGGACGATCAGCCCGCAAGCCCGGCAAGCGCTGATCGATGGCGCCGCCACGCCGGCGACGGACTGGCCGAGCGCAACCGATCTGGCAGGCTGGCGGGAACGGCTGGCGGCCAGCAACGCCATGTGGGAGCCGATGGCGCAGGCCATGCTCGCCGCGCTACCGGTGACCATCGACACCGTGCAGATCGCTGGCGTGACCTGCCATGATTGTGTGCCGCACGCCGGAACAGCTGATGATGGTCCGGTCTATCTCTTCATTCATGGCGGCGCCTTTGTCTTCGGCGGTGGCGCGTTTGCAGAGGCGACCGGCGCCCGGCAGGCAGCGGCGCTGGGCTGCCGGGTCGTCTCGGTGGATTATCGTATGCCGCCCGACCACCCTTACCCGGCTGCGCCGGAGGATTGCCTTGCGGTATATCGGGCGTTGCTGGCCGGGACCGATCCGCGCCGCATCGTGATTGGCGGCAGTTCCGCCGGCGGCAATCTCGCCGCGGCTGTGACGCTGATGATTCGCGATCAGGGCCTGCCGCTCCCCGCCGGTCTCGTGCTGCTGACGCCCGAAGTCGATCTGACCGAGTCGGGTGACAGCTTCCTCACCAATGAAGGGCTGGATGTGGTGCTCAAGCGCGGGCTGCCGGAGTGCAACGCGCTCTACGCCAACGGCCATGACCTCACGCAGGCCTATCTTTCCCCGCTCTTCGCCGACTTCACCAGCGGCTTTCCGCCGACACTGGTGCAGACCGGAACGCGCGACCTCTTCCTCTCCAATTCCGTGCTCTTCCACCGCAAGTTGCGAGAAGCGGGCGTCGATGCCGAATTACAGGTGTGGGAAGCAATGCCGCACGCCGGGTTCGGTTGGGGCGAGGTGCCGGAGAACAGGGAAATCGAGCGCGAGGTTGAGCGGTTCATCGCGCGCGTAGTGCCGCAGCCTACCTAACGCTGCCTCAGGCTGGCCATAAAAAAAGGGAGAGCGCGCGCCCTCCCTTTTCCTATCTCACAGCGAATTGCGCGCTTACTCAGCGGCAATCGCGTCGACGCGGGCCGGAATGTCCAGCCCATAGAGCTTGGCGGCATTCTCATAGGCAATCTTGCGCACCAGCGCCGGATCGGCGCCCTCGGTGAACTCCGCCAGCACCTTGCGGCTGTTCGGCCAGATGCTGTCCGGGTGCGGATAGTCCGTCGCCCACAGCAGCTTGTCCTCACCGTAGAACTTGTGCAGCGCGATTGCCGTCGGGCTCTGCTGGAACGTGCCGTAGACCTGCCGCTTGAACAGCTCGGACGGCTTCATCTTGTGCGGAATGCCGCCGCGCGCGTTCCAGAATTCTTCGGCTTCCCACAGGCGCCAGTGGCGATAATCCAGTTCCTCGATCACCCAGGGCAGCCAGCCAATGCCGCTCTCTGCAATGACGATCTTGAGGCCGGGGTGACGCTCGAGAATGCCCCAGGCAAACAGGTCCACGAACGGATCCATGAACTGCTCGATGAACATCTTCACGTGCAGGAAGGTGGCGCCGGGGCTGCCCTTATACTTGTCGAACGCGCGGCTGACGCTCGGGAACACGGTCACGTGGAAGGAGAGAATGATATTATTCTCCTCCAGCATGGTCCACAGCGGCTCCCAGCGCTCGTCCTCAAGGCGCGGCTGGGCCATGGCGATCTGCAGATTGGCCTGCTTGAAGCCGCCCAGATCGACGATCTTCTGCAGCATCGCGACGGCCGCCTCCGGCTCGGGCGGCAGCATCGGCACGCCGATCAGCCGGTCGGGAGCGGCGGAGCAGAACTCCTTGAGCCATTCATTATAGGCGCCGTAGCAGGCGTCGCGCAGTTCCTTATCGTCGAAATCGAGCGAGGTGACCGGGCCGAAGATGACATGCGCATACACGCCATCCCGATCCATGTCGGCCAGTCGCAGTTCGGCGACCGCAGGGCGACGCTCGGTCTGATCGACAATGCCACCGCGATCCAGGGCGGTGAAGATCGGCTTGGGGCCGGTCATCGTGCTCGGCGCACCCGACCAGCCGCCCAGGCTTTTACCGTCGCTCATCCAGGTGGCGCGGCCATCGACCATCTCGACCTTGGGGCCGCGATCCTTCAGATGGTCGGGCAGCCGGCTCGTCCAGAGATCGGTGGGAAGTTGATTGAGATCGAGGTGATCGTCACAACTGATCAGCGGATAATCCATGGGCCTGCTCCTCTCGCCTGAAGACCGAATGAAACGAGGACGGCTTTGTGCCGTCAGCCTTCGGTCCTCAGCAATGTAATTAGCTACCTAACTATCTTGCAGCTTTTCATGGAGCAATGCAAGCATTTCCGTCGCCTTTGCCCTTCGGTTCAACCCGGCTGGCGCCGCTCAACTGGAAATGGCGCGTAACGGCGCGGTGATCGCGCTGCGCTCCTCGCCATATTCATTGACGTTGGCGCGGCGCAAATCCCGCTTGTAGCGCACATAATCGAACGCAGTCCCGCGGTGCAGCGCATAGCGATTGTCCCAGATCAGCAGGTCGCCCTGGCGCCATTTGTGCGCGTAGATAAACTTCTCCTGACTGGCGAAGGCGATCAATTCGTCGATCAGGGCCGTGCCCTCGGCATCGCTCAGCCCCTCGACGCGGAACGCATGGCTGCCCACGAACAGGCTCTTGCGACCCGAGGGACTGATTCGCACCATAGGCTGCATCGCGCCCGGCATGATCTCGCGGATACGGGCCGCTTCCTCGGGGCTGGCGCCGCCCTTGATGCGGCTGGCCGCAAAGCTGTGCTCGGCAACAAGAGTCTCGATACGATCCTTCATCGCCTGCGGAAGTTCATCATAGACATGGCGCAGATCCACGAACTGGGTGTCGCCGCGCTCCGGCGGGACAATCACACCGCGCAGCATCGACCATTTGCTCGGCATGTCGTTGAAGCTGCTGTCTGCGTGGAAAATCTCATTGCCCTTGGCGAACTTGGCCCGCAGCGATTCGCGGACCACAATCTCGCCGTTCACGTCGAGATTGGAGGCATCGTAGAGGCCATAGGCCATCCGGCGCGGCTCATCCGGCCGATAGACGCCGGGCAGTTCGAGCGGCCCGAAGGCACGGGCGAAGCGCAGATGCTCCTCATCCGTGATATGCCCCTGGCCGCGGATGCACAGCACGACATGCTCGTCCATCAGGCGTTCGACGAGATCGATCAGCGGCTGATCGGGGACTTGCGACAGGTCGGGGCCGGACAATTCGGCGCCAAAAATCGGATGCAGCCTCCTGACGTCCATAGCACCTCTCCCGTCTCACACGTTTGTGCAGCTTCTATTAATTCCGATTCAAATGATTTGCAAATTCAATGCTTGCGATGCCGAGCCGTCAAGGATCGACCAGGATGATCCGCAAATCGTTGACGTTGGTGAGCGTCGGTCCGGGCGTGAACAGCGCGCCCACCTGACCCAGCGCGCCCCCGGCATCGTTGGCGGCCTGCACCGCCTCAACATCGATGCCGGCCTCGTCCAGGGCAAAGCCGGTCTCCCCATCGACATAGGCGCCCGCGACATCCCGGTTGCCATCCACCCCGTCCGTATCGGCAGCCAGCGCGGCCACGCCGGGATGGTCGGCGATCTGCCCGGCCAGCTCCAGCGCATATTCCTGATTCGGGCCACCGACCCCATGGCCGGTGACCGTCACCGTCAGTTCGCCGCCCGAGAGCAGCGCGCAGCGTTGGGCACGATTATGCGTCAGGATCGCGGCCTGGGCATGACGGCGCGCGACCTCGCGCGCATCGCCATGGGCCTCCCGATCGAGAATGACCGGTTCATAACCCTGCGCCTGCAAAAATGCGGCGGCGGCATCCAGCGCGTCATCGGGGCGGACGACCACCTCAAACCGGCTCTCCGCCAGGCGGGGATCATCCGGCTTGATCGATTCGCTCCAGCCGCCCGGATCGGCAATGCCATAGCGCGCCAGCACGGCCTGCGCCTGTGCCACCGTGCTTTCATCGCCCACGGTCGGGCCGGAGCCGATGTCCTGCGGCACATCGCCGACCACATCCGAGACGGCAAGGGTCACGACCTGCGCCGGCCAGGCAGCCGCCGCGAGACGCCCGCCCTTGATACGCGACAGGTGGCGCCGCACCATGTTGATCTCGCCGATCGACGCGCCGGAGCGCACCAGCGCGCGGGTCACCGCCTGCTTGGCCGCGAGATCGAGCGGCGGCGATGGCGCTGCGAGCAGGGCCGAGGCCCCGCCCGAAAGGAGCACCAGCAGCAGATCGCCTTCCCCCGCGCTTTCAGCCAGGGCGAGACAGCGCTCCGCCGCCGCAAGACCTGCCGCATCCGGCACGGGATGGCTGGCTTCAACCAGTTCAATGCGGGTGAGCGGGCCGCCGTAGCCGGTGCGGGTCACGGCGAGGCCGGTGGCATCCGGCCAGCGCTGCTCCACCGCCTGCGCCATCGGCACGGCGCCCTTGCCTGCGGCGATGACGAGCACGCGCCCTTTGGGCCGGGGCGGCAGGGCCGCAATGATCGTCTCGGCCCGCTTGCACGCCGCCACAGCGACGGCAAAAGCCTCCTCCAGCAAAGCGCGCCGGTTCATCGCCATTTAGCGGGCCGCCAGGAAGGTTGCGACATTCTCGCCGGTGCGCCGCGCCACTTCCGTCACCGCCTGTGCGCTCAGCCATGCCGAGTGCGGCGTGACGATCACATTGTCGCGTTGAGCAAGGCGCAGAATGGGGCTGCCCGGTGGTGGCGGCTCGACCGGCGCCACATCGATTCCGGCGCCGCCGATATGGCCTGACGCCAGCGCGTCCTCCAGCGCATCGAGATCGATCAGGGCGCCGCGCGCGGTGTTGATGATGACGGCACCGGCCTTCATGCCGGCCAGCGTCTGCGCGTTGAGCATGTGCCGCGTGTCGTCCGTCAGCGGGCAATGCAGGCTGATGATGTCGCTGGTCGCCAGCACCTCCTCGAAGGCCAGCCGCCCCTCACCGGCCGGCTGCCCCTGGCGCCCGGCGAACACAACATCCATGCCCATCGCCTGCGCGCGGCTGGCGACGGCCTGCGCAATCGCGCCGCTGCCGAACAGGCCGAGCCGCTGCCCGGCAAGATCCCGCACGGGTGCAGCGAAGACGCAAAAGGCCTGGCCATTCTCCCATTGGCCATCGACAACCGAATTGCGGAACGGCACCAGCCCGCGAGCGAGCGCGAGAATCAGCATCATCACATGCTCGGCGACGGATGTGCCGGCGTAACCCACCACATTGCGCACTTCGATGCCCCGGGCCTTGGCCGCGACGCTGTCGACCACGTCCGTCCCGGTCGCCGTCACGGCAATGAGCTTGAGGTCCGGCAGCGCGGCAAGCATGGCGGCGTCCAGCCGCACCTTGTTGATGATCGCCACCTGCGCGCCGGCGAGGCGAGCCGCCACATCCTGCGGCTCGGTGAAATCATGCTCGATCCACTCATGCGCGATATCGGGCCGGGGAATCTCGAACCCGCCCATCGTTATCTTGTCGAGATGCACAATGCGCGGCGCGCCGTGCGCTGCCTGCTCGTTCGTGCCCGTTGCCATGCGGATCGCTCTCCCTAGATCGTTCGCAATGCAACTATCTAGCGCGGCATGCCAAGTCCAGCGCCTGATGCAACGGACCCGACGGGCAATCAGCCCATTGGAGATTCGTACAGCAATCTCATGAGCTTGTCGGTGACGACATTGACCTGATCGATCTCCTTGTCGCTCAGCCCTTCCAGCACGGACGCACGGAAAGCGTGGGCAACAGCCATGATTTCATCCAGCGCCTCCTGCCCGGCCGGCGTGAGTTGGATCAGCTTGGTGCGCCGGTCGCTGGGGTCCTGCAACCGCACCACCAGACCATCGGCTTCCAGCGTATCGAGCATCCGTGTGAGGGTCGGCCCTTCGATGCCGATCCGCTTGGCGATGGCAATCTGCGCGCTCGGTTCCGGCGACCGGGCGATCGTCGAGAGCGCTTCCATGCGGGCCGAGCCATAGCCCAGCGGACGCAAGCGCTCGTCCAGCATCGCGCGATAACGGCGCGCGACGAGGATCATGCGATAGGTGAACCCATATTCGCGATCCAGCCGGCTCCCACCGGTGATCGTCGGCAGGACGATGGCTGCCGGTTCCTCAGAATTCTCAGCCAATAGTAACCCCCACGTGGCCGGCGCGCCTGATTGCAAGTCGTTCCAAAGGCCCGATCATTTGCCCCCTGTCAACCCGAGAGCTGAAGCCCGGCCGGATTGCCGCCCAGCCGGCCGGCGTATCGCAATGCACAATTGAGTGTTGACGCTGCCCGTCCGCCACGCCAGATGCTTGGGCACAAGCCCGTGAGGGTTGGAGAGGACGACAGAAAAGATTGTTGGGAGTTGCTGCAATGTCCACCCTTCGCGCGCTGTCGACTCGCGCTCACGCTGCCCTGATCCTGCCTTGCCTTGCCGTGCTTTCGGCCTGTGGCGGCAGTGCCGAACCGGTCCAGAACAATGTTTCCGAACCTGACAATGTGCAGGAAAACGCCGTGAACGCGGCGGTGGTGCCTGTCACAAATGAAGCCAGCAATCAGGCGGCGGCGACACCCGCGCCGGCTGCCGGGGCGACAGAGGCTGCAGCGACAAAGCCTGCCGCCGAAACCGCAGCACCCAAGGAAACCGCAGCGGCCGCACCGGCCCCCGCGAAGGTCGCAACCTCGGCACCCGCCAGTGCTCCGGCTGCCGCGCCGGAGGGCGATGCCGCCAATGGTGCCAAGCTGTTCGCACAATGCCGCGTGTGCCACTCTGTCGAGCCTGACAAAAATGGTCTTGGCCCGTCGCTCCACGGCGTGGTCGGCCGCAAGGCCGGCACGCTCGCCGGGTTCAATTACTCGCCGGCCGTCAAGGGCAGCGGCATTACCTGGTCGGCATCTGCGCTGAACACCTATCTGCGCTCGCCGATGAAGGCGATGCCGGGCACGAAGATGGCGTTCGCGGGCATTGCCGACGATGCCAAGCGCGCCGACGTCATCGCCTATCTTCAGACCCTCAAATAAGCCGCCAGGCTGAAGCCGAGCCAATAAGGTCCGGCTTCAGCGGGACGACCCGAACCGATCCGGCGCGTAGATGGATGCATCGATGTGCCGGACCGCCGTCGGCAGCGCCTCGTCGAGCAACGTGGCCGCGCCGATCTGTGCTGCGGCCGGCGCCGTTTGCATGCCGAAACCGCCCTGTCCCGCGAACCAGAAAAAGCCGGGCACAGCCGCATCATAGCCATAGACCGGCAGCCGGTCGGGCGCGAAGCTACGGAGTCCTGCCCATTTATGCTCCACGGCCGCGACCGGCCAGTCGGTGACCTGCATGAACCGATCGACCGCGCGCGCGACATCCAGCTCTTCCGGCACCACGTCGCGTGCATCGTCCGGCGTTTCGTCATGCGGGGTCACCCACAAGCGCCCCTGCCCTTCCGACTTGAAGTAGAAGCTTCCATCGAGCGCGATGACCAGCGGGACATGCGCGGGCGCCGTTGGGCAGCGCAGTTGCACGACCGTCCGGCGCAGGGGCGTGATGCCCAGCGGCACGACGCCGCAACGCCGGGCGACATCATCGGCCCAGGCGCCGGCTGCATCGACGATGATGCCGCACGACAGCGGCCCGTCGCTGGTCTCCACAGCCCAGCCAGCGCCCTCGCGGCGCGCTGAAAGCAGCCGATTCGTCAGCCGCTCTTCCACGCCGCCGCGTCGTGCGGCCCGCCGATAGGCAGCGAGAAGCCCGCCGGTATCGATGTCCGCACAGGAGGGGGCCGCGACACCGATCGTCCATTCGTCACGGATGCCCGGCACGGCCTCGGCAACCGCCTCACGCCCGAGTCGCGTGAACTGGACATCGCTGCTCGCGAAATCGGCGATCAAGCGGTCGGCAAGCCCCTGCTGATCATGGCGGCCAAGGTGGATGGCGCCGCGCGGCGAGAGAAAGCCATGCTCGGAAAATGACGGTTCCGGCCGCGCCAGCATCGGCCCGCTCGCACTGGTCAACGGCTGTACGCCGGGACCACCATAGGTCTCTTCCCAGAACGCCACCGACCGCCCGGACGCGTGATAGCCGGGCTGATCTTCCTGCTCGATGAGCATGACCCGAGCGCTGCCGGCAATGCCTGCGGCCAGACTGAACCCGGCGATCCCGCCGCCGACGATAAGGATATCGACCGAGGTCATCGGCGCCGCTCCGAAGCGGGGGCAGGCCGGCAAAGCCAGGGAATACGCCCCAGATAGTGGTTACGCTTTGGTAAGGCGTACACTCTAGTCGTGCCCCATCATGTCGGGTGTCTGGATATCGACAGCGCTCAGCGCCATGCTGGCTTTGCTCCTCATATGGGGAGCGACGACGGACCTGCGCAGCCGAATCATATCCAACCGCCTCAATCTGGCCATCGCGCTACTCGCGCCCTGCTGGTGGTGGGCCAATGGCCTGTCCTTCTATCCTGACGTTCTGCTGCAAATCGGCCTGGCCGCCGCAGTTTTCCTGCTGTTCACGGGCTTGTTCGCGCTCGGCATGATGGGCGGGGGCGACGTCAAGATGCTTGGCGCGCTGGCCTTGTGGCTTCCGCTGGCGGCAATGTCGACCCTCATCATCGTCATGGCGCTGATCGGCGGCCTCGTCACTATCGTGACCGTCGTCCACCACCGGACGACGCGCCGAATCGGCCAGCCGGAGATCCCCTACGGCGTCGCCATTGCGCTCGCGGGCCTTTGGGTTCTCGGCGAACGCTATCTTAACCATTTGACTTAATGATCACGCGGATTGGGGCCGGGGGTGGCTCCGCCGACTGGAGGCGAGTTTCGAAATGGAACCGAAGAAGATCGCGCTGCTTGCTGGCGCGTTGATCATAGCGGTGGCGGCGGCGTTTCTCGCCCGGTCCATGTTCACCAGCGGCGGGGGATCGCCACAGGCAACGGCATCGGCCATGCCCGATACCGCGCAGATGCCGCATGTGCTGGTGGCGACCAAGCCGCTGCCTGTCGGGACGATCGTCGGGCCGGATGCCTATCGCTTCCAGCCCTGGCCGAAGGAACTGGTCGAGGACGCCTATTATATTCAGGGGAAAGCCGACGAGGCCCAGATGGTGGGCGCGGTCGTGCGCACCGCCATTGCTGCTGGGCAGCCGGTCACGCAGGGATCGCTGATCAAGCCGGGCGATCGCGGCTTTCTCGCCGCAGCCCTCAGCCCCGGCATGCGCGCCGTGACGGTGCCCGTCTCGGTGCAGAGCAGCGTTGCCGGTTTTGTTTTCCCCGGTGATCGCGTCGATCTGGTTCTCACGCAGAGCGTGCCTGGCGGCGGCGACGGCCCGCCCCTCAAGGTCTCCGAGACCATCCTGCGTAACCTGCGCGTGCTGGCGACCGATCAACGCACCAACGCCCTCGACGAATCGGGCAATCCGGTGGTGCGGACATTCTCCAACGTGACCATGGAAGTCACGCCGCGCATGGCCGAAAAGATCAGCGTCGCCCAGACTGTCGGTGCCCTGTCGCTGGCGCTGCGCTCGCTGGCGGACAACACGCAGGAGCTGGAAGCCGCGCTGGCCTCCGGCGACATCGATGCGGTGGATGCCGAGAATGGCGGCAACACGCTGATCACCGCCGCGCGGCCGGTCGATGGCCGCTCCACCTATTCCACCGGTGCCGACGTCTCGCGCTATCAGCGCAGCACGGTTCCCGCCAAGCCCATCGATCCCTCGGGCGCGCCGTCCGGCAATGGTCCGATGGTGCGCGTGGCGCGGGGGACGGCGGTCACCAATGTCGAGCTGGGGAGCAAGTGAGATGAGCAGCCCGTCTAGGCTCCGTATGGCGCGCACCGCGACCGGCGTTCTTGCCACCGCGCTCGCCCTGACCGTCAGCGCTACCGTGGCGCCCGCCCTTCATGCCCAGGCGACCATGGCGCCCAAGACCGACGGCACGCTGCTGCTGGCCGTTGGCGAAAGCCGGGTGATCAACCTGCCGGCCAATCTCACCGACGTGGTGATCGCCAACCCCAATGTGGTCGATGTGCATGTCCGCTCGCAGCGGCAGGTCTATCTGATCGCAAAGGCATCGGGCGAAACCAACGTGTTCATCACCGCGCGCGACGGCAAGATGCTCTACGCCAATGCCGTGCGGGTGGGGAACAACATCACCAGCATCGACCAGATGCTCCGCCTCGCCATGCCCGAATCGGACGTGCAGGTGAACACCATGAACGGCATGGTGCTGCTCACCGGCACCGTCGCAGCGCCGGAAGACGCAGCGGAGGTCCAGCGGCTCGTCCAGGCCTTCTCGGGCGCCGACACCAACGTCGTCAGCCGACTGCGCACCGCGACGCCGCTGCAGGTCAACCTGCAGGTCCGCATTGCGGAAGTGAACAAGAACTTCACGAAATCGCTCGGCTTTAACATCCTTACGCAGGATACGACGGGCGGCTTCCAGTTCGGCATTGGCCGGGGCAACCCCGGCTCGCTGGCGACGGGCCAGTTCAACGTCATCGAGAATGGCACGTCCATGGCCTTCGCGGGCAATCTGCTCGGCCTCAACGTGCTCAGCACGCTTGATCTCGCAGAGAATCAGGGCCTGGCGGTCACGCTGGCCAATCCGAACCTGACGGCCCTCTCCGGCGAAACGGCGAGTTTTCTCGCGGGTGGCGAGGTGCCGATCCCCATCGCGACCCAGCAGCAGGTCAGCGTCGAATATAAGCAATATGGCGTCAGTCTGGCATTCACTCCCACGGTGCTTGCCAATGGCCGCATCTCGATGCGCGTGCGGCCCGAGGTCTCGCAGCTCGACAGCAGCTCGGCGGTGCGCGTGAGTGGGTTCGACATTCCCGGCATCCAGACCCGCCGCGCGGAGACGACCGTGGAACTGGGCTCGGGCCAGAGCTTCATGATCGGCGGCCTGCTCTCCACGGC
Organism: Sphingobium sp. B12D2B; assembly: GCF_025961775.1. Taxonomy (NCBI): domain Bacteria; kingdom Pseudomonadati; phylum Pseudomonadota; class Alphaproteobacteria; order Sphingomonadales; family Sphingobiaceae; genus Sphingobium; species Sphingobium sp. B12D2B. Next base: position 426,996 of record NZ_JAOQOH010000001.1, on the reverse strand, counting down.
GAGCGGCAACACGATCGAGAAGACGCCGTTCCTGGGCGACATCCCCATTCTTGGCAATCTGTTCAAGTCGCAGAGCTATCGGCGCCAGGAAACCGAGCTGGTGATCATCGTCACGCCCTATCTCGTGCGCCCGGTCGACGCGCGCCAGATCGCGCTGCCGACTGACGGTTATCGCAGTGCCGATGACGCGCAACGCATTCTGGGTGGTCAGATCCACGACGGTAGATCCGGCGATGCCCGGCCCACGCCGCAACCCCTGCCTCCCAAGACGGTCGAGCAGGGCAGCGTCGCCGCGCGCTCGGGCAATGCCGCACCCGGCTTCAGCTTCTGAGGTGGAAGGACGAGAGATGACCAAGACAAGCTTCTTCCGCACAGCCGGCACCACAACCCTGATGGCACTGGCCCTCATCGGTCAGTCCGCCAATGCCCGCTCCCGCGAGGTCAATCGCGGGGTCGAGCCAGTGCATCAGCCGGTCGTCGAGCGCACCGATTTCGTCTTCGACCTGAGCCCGGACGGCGCAGGCACGCTCAGCCGCATGGACGAGCGCCGGTTGACCGTCTGGTTCAACGCCCTCGGCCTTGGCTATGGCGACCATGTGACGCTCGCCGGCGATACCAGCGGTTCTCTGGCGCTGCGCGATGGCGTGACGCAGGTCGTGGGGCGCTACGGCCTGCTCGTGGATGGCGAGGCGCCACTGACGGCAGGCGCACCGCCCATCGGCGGCCTGCGCGTCGTGGTCAGCCGCTCGGTCGCCAGCGTGCCGGGCTGTCCGACATGGCGGGACAAGGCGGAAGCCAATTTGAGTGGCGGCCTGAGCGACAATTATGGTTGTGCCATGGCCACCAACCTCGCAGCCATGGTCGCCGATCCACGCGACCTGGTCGAAGGACGCGAGGGCGGTCTGGACGTCACCAACGTCGTGAACAGCAAAGCCATCAAGACCTATCAGGAGACGGCCCCGACGGGCGCCGGCGGCCTGCAGGGCATGTCGGTGGGAGGCAAGTGAGATGAACGCACCCTGGAAAGCCGGCGGACCGCATGGCCGCGATGCGTTTCACGCCTATGTCTGCGACGATCATAGCCTTGAGGTACTGCGGACGGCGGTGCAGGAGATGGGTTGGCCCACCGAAAAGCTCTACAAGGGCGGGCTGCGCAATGCCGTGCAGTCGCTCTCGATGTCTGCAAGCCCCAACATTCTCTTCGTCGACCTCTCCGAATCGGCTGACCCGCTCACCGACATCAACAGTCTGGCGGAGGTGTGCGAGCCGGGCACGGTGGTGATTGCCTCGGGGCAGGTGAACGACGTGCGCCTGTACCGCGATCTCGTCGCCAGCGGGCTGCAGGATTATCTGCTCAAACCGCTCGCCGTCGACACCATGCGCGACATTCTCACCGGCGCTCAGGCGGTCTTCCTGACGCCCAAGGCCGAGGTGGCGAGTGAGCGGGCGCACATGATGGTCTCTGTCGTTGGCGCGCGCGGGGGCGTCGGCGCCTCCACTGTCGCCACGTCACTCGCTTATCTCACCAGCGCGCGGGGCAAGCGCTCGACTGCCCTGCTCGATCTCGACGTGCATTTCGGCACCGGCGCCCTCGCGCTCGATCTCGAACCGGGGCGCGGCCTCACTGATGCGGTGGAAAATCCCAGCCGCATCGACGGGCTCTTCATCGAGCGCGCCATGGTCCGCGCCAGCGAAACGCTGGCCGTGCTCTCGGCCGAAGCGCCGATCAGCCAGCCATTGCTGACGGACGGATCGGCTTACTTCCAGCTGGAGGAAGAGCTGCGGTCTGCTTTCGAATGGACGTTCGTGGATATGCCGCGTGGCATGTTGGTCCAGCACCCGCATTTGATCCACGAATCCAGCGCCATCGTGCTGATCACCGACTTCACGCTCGCGGCGGCCCGCGACACCATCCGCATCCTCTCCTGGCTCAAGACGAACGCCCCGCAATCGCAGGTGATCGTAGCCGCCAACAAGGTGCAGGTCGGCGTGGCGGAGATCACCCGCAAGGACTTCGAGCAGAGCATCGAGCGGGCCATCGACGTGGTGCTGCCCTATGACGCCAAGGTCACCGCCCAGGCGGCCAAGCTGGGCAAGACGGCAGCGGAAAGCGGCCGCTCCAGCAAGCTGGGCCAGGCCTTGCTCGATCTGAGCAACCGACTGAACTCGGCAGACCTCGCCGAGACGGGCGCCAAAGGCAAGAGCGGCGGATCGCTGATCGGCCGGCTGCTGGAGGTGAAGATCCCCGGCAAGGCGAAGAAGAAGATGGATGCCGATCCTGTGCCGGGCAATGATTGACGCGGCGCAAGCGCCTGCGAGCAAGACGTAACTGGATGAGACCCTGATGAATAGCCAGCTTCTCCTGCTGATCCTGCTCGCGGCGATGGCCATCGCCTTGCTGGTCATGGCCCTCTCGGGGCCGTCCGCAGACCGCGTCGGGAGCCGCCGGATCGCCGCCATTCGTGGGCGCCATGCAAGCAGCGAGAGCAACCAGATCGAAGCGCGGATGCGCAAGGCGATTGCCGCGCGGGGGCTCGATCAGGGGCATCTGTTCACATCGCTGATCCCGAACCCGGAACTGCTCGCCACCCGACTGCGCATGACGGGCAAGAAATGGACGCTCAGCCAATATGTCACGACATCCGTCGCGCTGGCGATTGGCGTGCTCGCCATCATGGTGCTGCGCGATTATTCGTTTCTTCTGTCGGTGCTCGTCGCGATTGCGATCGGCTTCGGGATTCCGCATTTCGTCGTCGGTCGGCTGATTGCGCGGCGGGTCAACAAGTTCACTACCAATTTCCCTGACGCGCTCGACCTGCTCGTGCGCGGCCTGCGTTCTGGCTTGCCCGTGGGCGAGACAATGATGGTCGTCAGCCAGGAAATCCCCGGGCCGGTGGGTGAGGAATTCAAGCTCATCACCGAGCGGATCAAGATCGGCCAGTCGATGGACCAGGCGCTGCAGGAAACCGCCGCCCGCCTCGGCACGGCGGAATTCAAGTTCTTCTGCATCACCATCAACATCCAGCGCGAGACGGGCGGCAATCTGGCCGAAACGCTCGCCAACCTCAGCAACGTTCTGCGCCAGCGCGCGCAGATGAAGCTGAAGATTCGCGCCATGTCGTCCGAATCCAAGGCATCGGCCTACATCATCGGCGCTCTGCCCTTCATCGTCTTCGGGCTGATCAGCTGGATCAACTTCAAATATATGTCGGCCTTTTTCATCGGCGATCCCAATGGCGTGTTCGGCCTCAGCCTGATGCAGGTCATCGCCATCGGCGCGATGATGTGGATGAGCATCGGTGTGTTCATCATGGCCAAGATGATCAGCTTCGAGATCTGAGGGGAGCGCGCGATCATGCAATCCACCGGCGCCACGCTCTTTGGCCTCACCGCAGCCGATCTCGGCACCTTGCTTGCCGCCATGGCGACCTTCGCCGTGCTGGTCGCGCTCTACGCCGCTACGACCGTGCGCAACCCGATGGGTCGGCGACTGCGGGCGCTGAACGATCGCCGCGAGCAGCTCAAGGCCGGCATCATCGTTGCCCCGTCCAAGCGGCGGACCAAGATAGTCCACCAGAGCGACACGACGGACTGGATGCAGCGCTTCCTGTCCTCGCTCAAGGTGCTGCAGGACGATCAGTTGCGGGATGCGCAGAAGAAGCTCGCCCAAGCCGGCATCCGCTCCAAGGAATATGCTATCGCGGTCATCTTCGCGCGGCTGGTGCTGCCGATCGCCGTGGGCGGCTCGGCGGCTCTGCTGATCTACGGTCTTGACCTCTGGCCGCACTGGGGGCCGCTCAAGAAGTTCGGCGCCTTCGCCGGGGCCCTGCTGCTCAGCTACAAGGCGCCGGACCTCTATGTCGGCAACAAGGTCACCAAGCGCTCCGATGCGATCCGCAAGGGTATTCCCGATGCGCTCGATCTGCTGGTGATCTGCGCCGAGGCCGGCCTGACCGTAGACGCCGCCTTCGCGCGCGTCGCCCGCGAACTGGGCTCGGCCTATCCCGAACTGGGCGAGGAATTTCAACTCACCTCCATCGAGCTCTCCTTCCTCACCGAGCGGCGCATGGCCTTCGAGAATCTGGCCGAGCGGGTGGATGTCGAGGCGCTCAAAGGTGTCGTCACCACGATGATCCAGACCGAGAAATACGGCACGCCGCTGGCCTCTGCGCTGCGCATCCTCTCCGCCGAATTCCGTCATGAGCGCATGATGCGCGCCGAGGAAAAAGCGGCGCGCCTGCCGGCGATCATGACCATCCCGCTGATCCTGTTCATCCTGCCGACGCTGTTCGTCGTCATCCTCGGCCCGGCGGCCTGCTCCATCAAGAAAGCGTTGCTGTAACCTCAGGTTACATCGCGGGCCGCCTTGCGGTCAGGCCGTCCCTGCGCCACTAGGGCCAGAATCGCCATTTGGCACGGACTATCAGGAGACCGTCATTGCCCGCTCAGATCATCACGCCGGTCATCCTCTCGGGAGGATCGGGCACGCGGCTCTGGCCGGTCAGCCGCAGCGAGCATCCCAAGCAATTCATCGCTCTCACGGCGCCGGAAACCATGTTCGAGCTGACGCTGGGCCGGGTAGCCGGTCTCGAAGGCGGCGCGACGCCCCTGGTTGTTGCGAACGCGGCCCATGCCGAGATCATCCGCAAGCAGGCGGGGCCCGAGCTGACGCTGATACTCGAGCCGAGCGCCCGCAACACGGCGCCCGCCATCGCGCTGGCCGCGTTGGCTCTGGAAGAGAGCGACAGCGCTATGCTGGTGATGCCGAGCGATCATGTGATCGCTGACGTCCCGGCTTTCCATGCCGCCATCGAGCGCGCCCGGCCGCTGGTCGCCGATGGCTGGCTCGTGACCTTCGGTATCGAGCCGACCGCACCGGAAACTGGTTTTGGCTATATCGCGCTCGGGGACGAACTGGCTGCGGGCGTCAACACCGTCAGCCGCTTTGTCGAAAAACCTGACGCAACCCGCGCCGCACAGATGCTCGCACAGGGCGGGCACGTATGGAACGCCGGCATCTTCCTGTTTGGCGCCCGCGACTTTCTGGCCGCACTGGCGACGCACCAGCCCGCGATGCTGGCCGCTGCGCGCGCGGCGATGGCGGCAGCCACCCGCCAGGGCGCCGCGATTCTGCCGGATGCCGCAGCCTTCGCGCAATGCCCGTCCGACTCGATCGATTATGCGGTGATGGAACGGGCGGACAAGGTCGCCTGCGTCCCGGTCAGCATGGGCTGGTCGGACGTGGGGAGCTGGGATGCGCTCTATGACCTCGCCGACAAGGATGAGGCGGACAATGCCCTGCAGGGCGCCGCCTATGCCATCGATGCCAAGGGCTGCCTGATCCGCAGCGATGGCCCGGCTGTGACTGTGGTCGGCGCGCACGACCTGATCGTCATCGCGTCGGGCGACGAGATCGTCATCCTGCCGCGCGGGCGCTCTCAGGAGGTCCGCAAGGCCGTCGCGGCGCTGAACGAGCGGCCGGAGCGGTGATGAATCGCACCCGCCCGCACTGGCTGCGGGCACTGCTGATCGTTCTGGCCTTGATGATCGTCCTGCCGGTCGTCGCGCAGTTCGTCTAGTCGCGCGACCGCCGAGGGCACTTCCAAGCGCAACAGGCTCGTGGCAAGGCAGCCCCACGCAGCAAGGAAACCCGATGACCGACAAGCCCACCATCCTCGTTACCGGCGGCGCCGGCTATATCGGCAGCCATGCCGTGCTGGCGCTGGTTGATGGCGGATGGCCGGTCGTCGTGGTGGACAATCTCACCACCGGCTTCCGCTGGGCCGTGCATGAGAATGCCGCGTTCGTGGAAGGCGACATTGGCGACACGGCTTTCATGGAAGGGGTGCTGCGGCAGCACGGCGTCAAGGGCATCATGCACTTCGCCGGCTCCATCATCGTCCCCGAATCCGTCGAGAATCCGCTCAAATATTATCGCAACAACACCGCCAACAGCCGCGCCCTCATCGAGGCCGCGGTGCAGGCCGGCGTGCCGCACTTCATCTTTTCCTCCACCGCCGCCACCTACGGTATTCCGAAGGAAAGCCCGGTGCGCGAAGACAGCCCCAAGCAGCCGATCAACCCTTACGGCATGTCTAAGCTGATGACCGAGATCATGCTGGCGGACGTCGCCGCGGCCCATCCGCTCAATTTCTGCGCGCTGCGCTATTTCAACGTCGCCGGCGCGGACCCGCAAGGGCGGTCCGGCCAGTCGACGGCGGGGGCGACGCACCTCATCAAGGTCGCGGTGGAAGCGGCGCTGGGCAAGCGCGAGAGCGTCGCGGTCTTCGGCACGGATTTCGACACGCCGGATGGCACGGGCGTGCGCGATTATATCCATGTGAGCGATCTGGCTGCCGCGCATGTGCTGGCGCTGGAAGCCCTGATGGCGGAGCCGGAGCGCAATCTGACGATGAACTGCGGCTATGGCCGTGGCTTCTCGGTGCTCGACGTGCTCGACGCCGTTGACCGGGTGACGAACCGCAAGGTGGAGCGCTGCATCGAAGGCCGCCGCGCTGGCGATCCGCCGGCGCTCATCTCTGACAACAGCCGCATCAAGGCCACGCTGCCCTGGCAACCCGCTTATGCGGATCTCAACACCATCGTCGATCACGCGCTGGCATGGGAGCGCAAGCTCTCGGACATCCGCGGCAATAGCTGAACGGTTAGCGCCGGCGCGGCCGGATAGCCCAGTTCGCGGCGAAGTCTGAGGGTTTCTCCGCGAACAACGCCTCGCCCAGCCGGGCGGCCTTGCGGGCAAGAGCCTCGGCGCGTTGGTGCGCCAGGGCTGCGAGTTGCGCCGCCGCAGCGGGGTCGGACAGCAATCCATCATCCTGACGCAGGCGCGCGATCAGCATGTCGAGATCGTGCCGGTCGCCCAGTAGGTCGCCGAGACGATCGGTCCTGGCGAGGCGCCGCTTCGCGAGGTCCGGGTTCAACCGGCTCAGAAGGCGGATATGCTGGCCGTGATATTTGACGTGCTTGCGCCATGCATGACTGGCTTGCGCAGCAGCGGGCGTTCCGCTGACGGCCTCGAGCGCGCGCATCGCTTGCCGGGCCTGCCGATACGTCTTGCGCAAGCCCGGCAGGATCGCGTCCTCGCCCCGCGCGGTGAGCGCCCATGTCGGCGCGCGGACGCGGGCTGCGAGCAACGGCGCCCGACATGACTCGATCTGCTCGGCCATAGCCCCGGCAGCACCATGCCCCGGCGCTGCCCAATGTGACCGCAGCACCGCCCAGTCCTGGCGCGCCTCGTCCGCATCGATCAGGCTATCCAGCGTCTCGATCAGCACCGCGCTGTCCCGCGCGCCGGAAAGCATTGCTGCGATATCCCGGAAGGCGGCATTTTCGGTTTGATAAGCTGGAAAGGCGGGGCGGACGAGCCGCAGCAGGCCGCGCATCGCCTTGCAGGTCCGCCGCAGCTGATGAACGATCCGAGCGGGCGGCTCCTCACCGCTGCGAAGGAGAGCGAGGGCCTCGTCCAGTCGCTCACACGCGATCCGGCGGAAACCCTCCTCCACGGATGTATCGGACGATCTGAACCGAAACGGCATGTCGCGCCCACCCCCCTCGTGACGGGCCTGACGCTAAAGACTCGGGGCAGGCTGGTCCAGCTGGGATGCTGCGGAAGCCGGCCGCGCACGCCCTGCGCGCAGCCGCATGACCGCTCGCCAGCCGAGCAGCGCCGCCACGATCCCCCCGTAGATCAGCGGCGAGCGTGTATCGGCCTTCACTAGCAGGAAATAGTGCACGACGCCCATGATCGCGATGAGGTAGACAAGCTGGTGCAAGCGCCGCCATGCGCGCACGCGCATTTTGCGCCGGATGCGATTGGCGGAGGTGATCGCCAGCGGGACCAGCAGCACGAAGGCCGCCATGCCGATGGTGATGTAGGGCCGCTTGACGATATCCGCGACGATGAACGACCAGCCGAACTGCTGGTCCACCGCCACATACATGATCAGATGCAGCGCCACATAGGCAAAGGCCCACAGGCCAATGCGGCGGCGATAGCGCAACAGCGCCGGCATTTTGAGCAGCTTGGCCAGTGGACTGATCGCCAGCGTAATGCACAGGAAGCGCAGGCCCCACAGGCCCAGCTCACGCAACACATATTCGATGGGATTGGCCGTGAGTCCACCGGTCAGGCCCTGCCAGACGAACAGCAGCAGGGGCGCCACGCACAGCAGCCAGACCAGCGCAGAGATCAGGCGATCGCGCGTCTTCCTGGTCATGCCGTCAGTAAAGCTTCTTGGGGTTCATGCCGCGATAGAGACTCGCAACCTGATCGCCATAGCCATTGAACGGCAGCGTCTTGCGGCGCAGCAGCTCGCCGATGCGCCGCTCACGCGCCTGCGACCAGCGAGGATGATCCACATCCGGGTTCACATTGCCGTAAAAGCCATATTCGTCGGGCGCGAGCATCTGCCAGCTCGTGCGCGGCTGGCGGTCGGTTAGCGTGATCCGCACGATCGACTTGATGCCCTTGAAGCCATATTTCCACGGCACGACCAAGCGAATGGGCGCGCCGTTCTGGCGGGGCAGCAGGCGGCCGTAGAGGCCCACCGAAAGCAGCGTGAGGGGATTCATCGCCTCATCCAGCCGCAAGCCTTCACGATAGGGCCAGTCGATCACGTTCCGGCGCTGGCCGGGCATCTGCTTGGGATCGTTGAGGGTCTGGAAAGCCACACATTTAGCGCTGCCGAGCGGCTCCACCTCGCGCAGCAGCGCGGAGAGCGGAAAGCCGATCCACGGAATGACCATCGACCAGGCCTCGACGCAGCGCATCCGGTAGATGCGCTCTTCCAGTGGAAAGCGCCGCACGATGTCCGAAATGTCGAACTTCCGCGGCTTCTGGCACAGGCCATCCACGGTGACGGTCCAGGGCGCGATTCGCAGGCTGCCGGCATTGGCCGCCGGGTCGCTCTTGTCGGTACCGAACTCGTAGAAGTTATTGTAGGTCGAGACGCCCGCGAAGGGCGTCGGCGTCTCGTCGATCTTCATCTTGTTGGGCGAGAACTTTACCGTCGCGGGCGCATCCGCCGCCATCGCCGCCGGCGCGATCAGTCCGGCGGCGCCGATGCCGGCCACACCGGCAATGAACTCGCGCCGGCGCAGATACAGCGCTTCATCGGTGACGTCGTTTTCGGTCAGGTCGGCAGATTGACGGATCAGCATGGCAAGACTCTCCTGCCCCCAGAGCCGGAACAATGCCTGCCCTTGGCTGCATGTGCAATGAACATGCCGATGGCCGAAGGGGCAATAACCCCTCCCGCCAGACGCAAAAGCCGGTTTCCATCCGCCGCACCAGCCTCTAGGGGCGCAGATCATGGATCATTTCGCTTACAAGGATGGCGTACTGCACGCCGAGGACGTGCCGATGGCGGCGATTGCCGAGGCCGTCGGGACACCGGTCTACATCTATTCGCGCGCCACGCTGGAGCGCCATGCCCGCGTGTTCCGCGAGGCGCTGGCCGGCCTGCCCCGCAAGCACATCGCCTTTGCCATCAAGGCCAACCCCAATCTCTCCGTGCTGCGCGTGCTGGCGCGCGAGGGTTATGGCGCGGATATCGTCTCGGGCGGCGAGATGCAGCGCGCGCTGGCGGCCGGGATGCCGGCTGGGGACATCGTCTTCTCCGGCGTCGGCAAGACCCGCGCCGAGCTGAGCGCGGCGCTGGAAGCCGGGATCGGCCAGTTCAACATCGAGCTGGAGGAGGAGGGCGCCGTCCTCGCCGAGATCGCCGCCGCGATGGGCAAGACCGCCGATGCCGTGCTGCGCGTCAACCCGGATGTCGATGCCGGCACGCACGCCAAGATTTCCACGGGCATGAAGGAAAACAAGTTCGGCGTCGCCATCGATCAGGCGGGCGGCATCTTCCAGCGGCTCTGCGCCCTGCCCGGCCTCAATCTGCGCGGTATCGCCACGCATATCGGCAGCCAGTTGTTCGACCTCGCCCCGCTCGAAGCCGCCTATGGCAAGATCGGCGCGCTGATGGGCGAACTCCGCGCGGCCGGCCACACCATCGACCGCATCGATCTGGGTGGTGGACTCGGCGTGCCCTATGAACGCACGAAGGTGCCGCCGACGCCGGCCGATTATGGCGCAATGGTGGAGCGGGCGACCAAGGGCTGGGACGTCACGCTCTATTTCGAGCCGGGCCGCGTGATCGTCGGCAATGCCGGCGTGCTGCTCACCCGCGTCATCTGGGTGAAGCCCGGCGTCATTCGCCCCTATGTGATCGTCGATGCGGCCATGAACGACCTCGCCCGGCCGGCCATGTACGATGCCTTCCACGACTTCGAGGCTGTCGCGCCGACCGGCGAGCGGATCGTGGCCAACATTGCTGGCCCGGTCTGCGAGAGCGGCGACACCTTCGCCATGGCCCGCGATATCGACGTGGTGAAGACCGGCGATCTCGGCATCTTCCGCACCGCCGGGGCCTACGGCGCAACGATGGCCAGCACCTACAATTCGCGCGCGCTGGTGCCCGAAGTGATGGTGGATGGCGACCAGTTCGCCGTCGTTGCCGACCGCATCATGCCCGAGGCGATCATCGCCGCCGAGCGCCTGCCGGATTTTCTTAAGGACTGAGCATCGGCCGCAAGGGGCAGACGGACGGGCCAGGACCGGCTAGGAGAGCGCCATGCACAGCCTTCCGCTCTTCGTCACCCTGTCGGGTCAGCCGGTCATCCTGCTCGGCACCGGCGAGGCCGCCGACGCCAAGCGCCGGCTGATCGAGCGGGCCGGCGGCGTGCCGGTTGCGGACGAGAATGCCACTGCCCGCATTGCCTTCGTGGCGCTGGAGGATGAAACAGCCGCTCAAGCCGCCGCAGAGCGGCTGAAGGCACGCGGACTGCTGGTCAATGTCGTTGACCGGCCGGCTTTGTGCGATTTCACGACGCCCGCCATTGTCGACCGCGATCCGGTATTGATCGCCGTTTCCACGGGCGGCGCCTCCTCGGGGCTGGCCGCAGCCTTGCGCCAGCGGCTGGAGACGATCCTCCCGGCCCGGCTCGGCGCCCTCGCCAGCGCGCTCAATGCCGCCAAGGCCGCAATGCGGGAGGCCTGGCCCGATGCCCGCGACCGCCGCCGCGCGCTTGGCGAGGCGCTGGCGCCGGGCGGCATGCTCGACCCCTTCGGCACGCCTGCGGTGGACCCGTGGCTGGAAGCACGCATCGCGCCCGCCTCGCGCGCCGTGCATGTCATCGCCTTGCGCTCGGACGACCCCGATGACCTCACGGTTCGGGAAGCCCGCACGCTGGGCCAGGCCGACCGCATCCTGTTCGCCCCCGACACCCCGCCCGCCATTCTCGCCCGCGCCCGCGCCGACGCGGAACGCCTGCCGCTCAGCGCGGAAGAAGCCCCGCCCGAACTGCCGGGGCTGACCGTCTGGCTCGTCCCGGCCGAGGATTGATAGGCCTTTCCGCCGTCAGCGCCGGGAATCCCGGCCCAGGAGATCGTTCATGACGTCACATCCCTCCGCCCCCGCAGCCTCGCCCGCCGTATCGGTCGCGCTCGATGCCCGCGCCGCGCTTGGCGAAGGGCCGCGCTGGCACGCAGCCGAGCGCCGGCTTTACTGGGTGGATATCCTGCGCAATGAACTGCACCGCTTCGACCCCGAAACGGGCGCGGACGAGTTGCGCGCCTTCGCCCAGCCGGTCGGCTGCTTCGCCTTCCGCGCAGCCGGTGGCTTGCTGCTGGCGATGAAAGACGGCCTCGCCATTCTGGCCGACTGGGGCTCCGAGCCGCAGCCCTTTGGCGATCAGATTCTCGCGGACAGGCCGGACCTGCGCTTCAATGATGGGCGGACGGATTCGGCCGGGCGGTTCTGGGTGGGCAGCGTCAACATGGCCAAGAGCGCGCATGATGCCGCGCTCTATCGCGTCGGCAGGGATGGGGCGATCGACCTGATCGAAGGCGGCATGCTCACCTGCAACGCGGCTGCCTTCAATGCGTCGGGGACGACCTTCTGCCACGCGGACACCCCCAGCCACGCCCTGCGCGCCTATGATGCCGATCCGGCGAGCGGCACGCTCTCCAACCGCCGCATCCTTCACCAGTTCGAGCACGGCACCGGGCGCCCCGATGGCGGATCGTTCGATGCGGAGGGTTGTTACTGGAGCGCCCTGTTCGAGGGTGGCCGGGTGGTGCGGCTTTTACCCGAAGGCGAGTTGCTGCAGACGGTGACACTGCCGGTCAGCCGACCGACCATGATCGCATTTGGGGGTGATGATCTGTGCACCGCTTATGTCACCACGGCGCGGGCCGGGCTGGACGAGGCGGCGTTGGCGCGCGAGCCGCTTGCGGGCGCGATTTTCAGCTTCCCCGTCGATGTGCCGGGCCTGCCCGAGGCACCCTTTGGCGGCTAAGCCTAGGCTTTGTTGGCTCGCTTGGCGAAGCGGGTCACAAACACCGGGGGGCTGGTCGCGTAGCAGGCCTGTGCGAGCGGCAGCGCCGTTTCGCAGACGGCGCATTGGGCGCTGACGCGTCCGACATACCATTGGGTGCTGGCGCAATCGGGACAGTGATTGAGCTTGCCTGGCTCGTAGCGCGCGCCAATGGCCGTGCCATCGAATGGTTTAACGTGAATGCCCGGGTGACGAACGGCAGAGCTCAAAGCCTGCACAGGTGAATGCGCCATGTCACGATCCTTCCGGCCATGAAAACGTCCCGCGCGTTCGCGGGTTCCTGCCTATGCCAACGGCTCGGCGCATCCTGTCTCTTGTCGGGACGATTTCCCGCGCGCGCCTGATCGCGACCTGCGACGGGGTGCGACCCTTGCCCCCCGCGGCGGGTTGATCCGCGCAATCCCCCCTCGCCTCTGCCCTAGAGCGGGGCTATAAGCGCCGGGATGATGACCGACCCCCGGACACGCCCCTTCTCCAAGGACAATCATGTCAGAGCATAATCCCGGCCTGCGCCCGTGGCGCGACATCGCGCGGCGCGAGTGCCGCCAGATCATGGTCGGCAACGTGCCGGTCGGCGGCGGCGCGCCGGTGACCGTGCAGACGATGACCAACACGCCGACCCACGATGCGAAGGCGACGATCGACCAGATCCGCCGCTGCGAGGAGGCCGGTGTCGACCTCATCCGGGTTTCCTGCCCGGACGTGGAGAGCACGGCGGCGATGAAGCAGATCGTCCGCGCGGCCAAGGTGCCGATCATCGCGGACATTCATTTCCACTATAAACGCGCGCTGGAAGCCGCCGATGCGGGCGCGGCCTGCCTGCGCATCAACCCCGGCAATATCGGCTCTGCCGCCCGCGTGAAGGAAGTGGTGGATGCCGCCAAGGCCAATGGCTGTGCGATCCGCATCGGCGTGAATGCCGGCAGCCTCGAAAAGGATCTGCTGGAGAAATATGGCGAGCCCTGTCCCGAGGCGCTGGTGGAAAGCGCGCTCGACCATATCAAGCTGCTGCAGGACCAGGATTTTCACGACTATAAGGTCGCGGTGAAGGCCAGCGACGTGTTTCTGGCCGTCGCGGCCTATATGCAGCTTGCCGACGCGGTGGACTGCCCGCTGCACCTTGGCATCACCGAAGCCGGCGGGCTGATCGGCGGCACGGTGAAGAGCGCAATCGGCATCGGCAACCTGCTCTGGGCCGGCATCGGCGACACCATTCGCGTTTCGCTCTCCGCCGAGCCGGAAGAGGAAGTGCGTGTCGGCTACGAAATCCTCAAGTCGCTCGGCATCCGCACACGCGGTGTCCGCGTCGTCTCCTGCCCGAGCTGCGCAAGGCAGGGCTTCGATGTGATCCGCACGGTCGAGGCACTGGAGAGCCGCCTTCAGCACATCAACACGCCGATCTCGCTTTCCGTGCTGGGCTGCGTGGTCAATGGCCCCGGCGAAGCGCGGGAGACGGACATCGGCCTCACCGGCGGCGGCAATGGCAAGCATATGGTCTACCTCTCCGGCGTGACCGATCACCACATCAACGATGCCCAGATGATCGACCACATCGTCGCGCTGGTGGAAGCCAAGGCGGCCGAGATCGAAGCGGCCAAGCTTGAGGCCGAAATGAGCGATGCTGGCAATGCCAGCGCGGTGGCGGCCGAATGACCGACCGGCCCGACATGGCCCCGTCCGCGCCGAGCCGCGATCTGCGCGCGCCGCAGACGCAGGCTGCGTCACGGGTCACGGGCGCCAGCGCCACGGGTGCAGTGGCAACCGGTGCGACGGCGACGGGGGCCTCAGCGACCGGCGCAATTGCGGTCGGCGCCTTCGCATTGGGTGCCCTCGCCATGGGCGCAATTGCCATCGGCGCGCTCGCCATCGGGCGACTGCGCATCGGACAGGCCCGCATCAGCCGGCTGCGGATCGACACGCTGGAAATCGGGAACGCCACTCGCACCGGGGAAACGCCTCGCCGGTGAGGCTCGCAGCGCCGGCGCCTGCCGTAGCGCGCCCTGCATGCCGAAAAACCGGGGACTCTTGACGCCGAGTCCGTGAAAGAGGATTGTCGCCGCGCGGAACATTTCGGGCACGGCGCATGCGTGACCCCGCCGCGCCGGACGAAGGAGTGAGTGGCAATGGCAAGTCGGGCACCGATGAATCGGACCCCCGAATGGCAGGCGATGCTGCGCCGGAGCCTGATCCGCATCGGCACCTTTGCTGGCTCGGTCGGGCTGTACGCGCTGGCGCTGTTTCTGCTGCTAGCCCTGCTCAGCTACAAGGTGAGCGACCAAGCGCTGAACACCGCCGCCGGGCCGGAGACGCGCAATTTGATGGGCGCCGCCGGTGCCTGGGCAGCGGACATTCTCTTCACCTTCGCCGGCCTGCCTGCCTTGCTGTTGCTGCCCTTCATCCTCGTCTTCGCGCGGCGCCTGTGGGCCGATGCGGACATGAGCGGCTGGCAGGGGCAGATCGCCAAATGCATCGGCGGCCTGCTGCTCATCGGCACCGGCCTGTGGATCGCCCAGCCCGAACCGCTGGTCGGGCTGCCGGCCCGCTGGGGCGGCGTCATCGGCTTCCTGTTCGCCCACGGCCTCACGGCCCTAACGGCGCGCCTTGGCGAAACCGCCGACCTCATTCTGCAATGGCTACTGCTGGCGGCGTTCATTGCGTCCGGCCTGTGGCTGTGGGTCCGCAGCCTCGCGCTCGAAAAGCCGCTTTGGCATCTCGCCCGCCCCGCCCTGCCGCTGCTCTCCAGCCTTGGCTCCTTGCGGACGGCGAAAACCGGCAGCCTGGATGTCGCGGAGCCCGAACGCGACCCGCATCCCGAGCGCGAGGCGGAACCACGCCGCCCGGTGGACACCACACCCCGCCAGCCGATCACCATCCAGTCACCGAGCAGCGCCGCCATTCCCAAGGCCTTCGGCCCCGTCTCGGGACAGGAAGACCTGTTCGGCAATGGCGCGCTGCCATCTCCCGATCTGCTGTCACCCGCGCCCGCCAGCGCGGTCAGCAAGATCGATCGGCCGGGCCTGGAGCGCAATGCGCGACTGCTGGAAAGCGTGCTCGATGACTTCCACGTCAAGGGCGCGATCACCGAAGTGCGCCCCGGCCCCGTCGTCACCATGTATGAGCTGGAGCCGGCCCCCGGCATCAAGGCCAGCCGCGTCATCCAGCTCGCCGACGACATCGCCCGCAACATGTCCGCGCTCTCGGCGCGCGTCGCCACCATTCCGGGGCGGACGGTGATCGGCATCGAGCTGCCCAATGCGGACCGCGAATCCGTGGTGCTGCACCAGCTCATCACCAGCCAGCAGTTCGCCGAGCAGAAGGGCGGCCTGCCCATCATCCTTGGCAAGAACATCTTCGGTGAGCCGGTCATCGCCGATCTCGCCGGTATGCCGCATCTGCTCGTCGCGGGTACGACCGGCTCGGGCAAGTCGGTCGGCCTCAACACCATGCTGCTCTCGCTGCTCTACCGGATGACGCCAGACGATCTGCGCCTGATCATGATCGACCCGAAGATGCTGGAACTGAGCATCTACGACAACATCCCGCATCTGCTCTCCCCGGTCGTCACCGAGCCGGCCAAGGCCATCCGCGCGCTCAAATGGGCGGTCGAGCAGATGGAGGATCGTTATCGCATGATGGCCTCCATCGGCGTGCGCAACCTTGCCGGCTACAATGAGAAGGTCCGCGGCGCCCGTGCCAAGGGCAAGTCCCTGGGCCGCCGCGTCCAGATCGGTTTCGATGAACAGACCCGCCAGCCGATCTACGAGGAGGAGGAACTGGATTATCAGCCCCTGCCGCAGATCGTGGTGGTGGTCGACGAGCTGGCCGACCTGATGATGACGGCCGGCAAGGAAGTCGAATTCCTGATCCAGCGCCTCGCGCAGAAGGCGCGCGCCGCCGGCATCCACCTCATCCTCGCGACGCAGCGCCCCTCCGTCGACGTCATCACTGGCGTCATCAAGGCGAACCTGCCGACCCGCATCAGCTTCTTCGTCACCTCGAAGATCGACAGCCGCACCATCCTGGGCGAGCAGGGCGCCGAGCAGCTGCTGGGCAAGGGCGACATGCTCTACATGGCGAGCGGCAAGGGCCTGATGCGCGTCCACGGGCCGTTCGTGAGCGATGACGAGGTGCGCGGGGTCGCCGACCATTGGCGCTCCAAGGGCCAGCCTGATTACATCTCCGCCGTCACCGAGGAGCCGGAAGATGGCAGCTTCGCGCTCGATGGCGTGGATCTGGGCGATGACAGCGCCGATGCCAAGCTGTTCCGCAAGGCCTGCCAGCTCGTGTTCGAGAACCAGAAGGCCTCGACCAGCTGGCTCCAGCGCCAGATGCGCATCGGCTATAACAGCGCGGCGCGCCTCATCGAGCGGATGGAAAATGAAGGCATGGTCGGCGCGCCCAACCATGTCGGCCGCCGGGAAGTGCTGCGCGACGAAATGGGCAATCCCAAATAAGAGCGGTCCGTTGCCCCGCCCCCGGGCGCGGGAACGCGCTGCGGCGCGCGGCATTCAGTGGATATTCAACGGCAGGGACTTATCCGGGCGCGATGATCAGACTTCCCAAATTCACCCGGCGTTCCGCCACCCTCTCTCTGCTGCTGACCGCGCTCGCGGCGCCGGCCTTGGTGCCGGCCAGCCCGGTGGCTGCGCAAGCCGCGAGGTCGAGCGACCTCGCGAGCGTCAGCACGGCGGTTCGCGGCATCACCACGCTGAGCGGCGACTTCACCCAAACCGACCGCAACGGGCAGGTGCAGAACGGCAAGCTGCTCTGGAAGCAGCCGGGCAAGATCCGCTTCGATTATGGCGCCGGCGATCTGCTTATCGTTGCCGACGGCAGCTCGCTTTACATGATCGACTATCAGGTTGCGCAGGTGCAGCGCTGGCCGATCCGCAATTCGCCGCTGGGCGCCTTGCTCGACCCCAAGCGCGATATCACCCGCTATGGCAAGGTCGTCGACACCGGCGATCCACGCGTCGTCTCGGTGGAGGTGCGCGATCCCCAGCATCCCGAATATGGCGTGATCACGCTCATCTTCACCCGCAAGGCCGGCGTGCCGGGCGGGCTCTCGCTCTATGGCTGGGTGGCGCTGGATGCGCAGGGCAATCGCACCAACATCCGCCTGAGCAACCTCAAATATGGCGCGCCCATTGCCGATGCGGCCTTCCGCTGGCGCGACCCGCGCGGAACCCGCGGCCCGCGCTGATCCGGCCGCGAAACCGGCGACCGGCCGCGCCACCCCGAAAGGGGCGGACGCGGTCGCGATGATCTGAAAAGCTGGATGCCCCGCGAGGATTCGAACCTCGATTGACGGAGTCAGAGTCCGTAGTCTTACCTTTAGACGACGGGGCAAGAGCGGGCGCAGATAGGGCGCGGACTGCCTGCGGTCAAGGCGATTTTCCACCCTCATCGTTCAGAGCATGGCAGCCACCTTGCGTCGCCCGCCACGCACGTCTAGCGTGGTAGCAAGTCCCGGCGGAAGTCCCGCCGGAAGAGAAGGTCAAGAAGTCATGGCGCATAAGGCGACGCCCGCGCCGCGCATGGGGCAGGAGCCCGGCACACTAGTGTCCGCCGGGAGCGCGAAACAGAAGGCGCGATCCTTCAATCGTCCGCTGCCGCGCGGCAATCTCGCTGCGCTCGACCTCGGCACCAACAATTGCCGCCTGCTCATTGCGCGGCCGGATGGCGACCGCTTCGTGATCGTGGACGCCTTTTCCCGTATCGTGCGCCTTGGCGAAGGCCTTTCCGCCACCGGGCGCCTGTCGGACGCCGCGATCGACCGCACCTTGTCCGCCCTCTCCGTCTGCGCCGAGAAGCTGCGCCGCCGCCGCGTGGTCCTGGCGCGCTCTGTTGCGACCGAAGCCTGCCGGCAGGCAGAAAACGGGCGCGCCTTTGTCGACCGGGTGCAGCGCGAAACCGGCATCATGCTCGACATCATTTCGCCCCGCGAGGAAGCGCGGCTTGCGGTCCTCGGCTGTAAGGCGCTGCTGGAACGTGGCGAAGGCCCGGCGCTCATCTTCGACATCGGCGGGGGCTCGACCGAGCTGGTGCTGCTCGATGGCGATGGCGACCAGTTGCGCATCGTCGACTGGCACAGCGCGCCGCACGGCGTCGTGTCGCTGGCGGAAGCCGTGGCGGGCTATGGCGACACCGCCAGCGAGCGCGCTGCGGCCTATGCCGAAATGCTCCGGCGGATGCGCGAAGCTTTTGCCGCCTTTGCCGAGCGACTGCCCAAGACCGGGCCGGTGCGCCTGCTCGGCACGTCCGGCACTGTCACCACGCTCGCCAGCGTCCATCTGGGCCTGCCCCGCTATGATCGCAAGGCGATCGACGGGCTGACCGTGCCGGCCGATGCCATGCGGGAAATCGCCGGCCGCCTCTCCACCATGAGCATAGCGGAGCGCATCGCCCAGCCCTGCATCGGCGACGAGCGCGCCGATCTGGTGGTGGCGGGCTGCGCCATCTTGGAAAGCATTCTCGACATCTGGCCGGCAGACCGGCTGGGCGTCGCCGATCGCGGTATTCGCGAAGGGATTCTCCGTGCGCTGACGGACAGCGCCTCAAGCCGGGACCTGGGATAATGGCCAGAGGTGACAAATCTGTCGGCACGCGCGTGCGCACGGCACGCGGGCGCACGGCCCAATCGACGCGCTGGCTGCAGCGCCAGTTGAACGACCCCTATGTGAAGCGGGCCAAGGCGGAGGGCTATCGCAGCCGCGCCGCCTACAAGTTGCTGGAGCTGGACGAGAAGTTCGGCCTGCTCAAGGATGTCCGCCATGTCGTCGATCTGGGCGCAGCGCCCGGCGGCTGGACGCAGGTGGTGCGGAAGCTACTGCCCAAAGCGAAGGTCGTGGGCATCGACCTCTTGCCCGTCGAGCCGCTGCCCGATGTGACGCTGCTCCAGATGGACTTCATGGCAGACGAAGCGCCCGATCAACTGATCGCGGAGCTGGGCGCCGCGCCGGATCTGGTCCTGTCGGACATGGCGGCCAACACGGTCGGCCACCAGCAGACGGACCATCTGCGCACCATGGGCCTGGTCGAGGCCGCCGCGGACTTCGCGATGCAGACCCTGCGGCCCGGCGGCGCCTTCGTCGCAAAGGTTTTTGCCGGCGGGACCGATGATGGCCTGCTGCGCCAGCTCAAGGCGGCCTTTCGCACCGTCAAGCACGCCAAGCCGCCGTCCAGCCGGAAGGGATCGGTGGAGTGGTTCGTCGTCGCGCAGGGGTTCAAGGGCCGGCAGGCGCCCTAAAGGCGGTTGTGCGGTTGACCCGGACCGCACAAGGGGACTAGCGCGATCTGGCCTGCCACTGCGCGGGCAAGCAGCGTCGCTCACCCGCATGGACATGCGACCAGACGCCGCGTCGGGCGTTGTGCCGGAACAGGATAGAGGAGGCGGCATGAGGTCAGGCGGCAATGGCATGTTTCGCTCCCTCTCCAACCGCAACTTCCGGCTGTGGGTCAGCACCAATCTGTTTTCCAACATCGGCACCTGGATGCAGGGCACGGCCCAGACATGGTTGGTGCTCACCGAACTAACCGATCATAGCGCCGGCGCGGTCGGCATTCTCACCGCGCTGCAGTTCCTGCCGCAGGTGCTGCTTGTGGCGGTGACCGGATCGGTCGCCGACCATGTCGACCGGCGCAAGCTGCTCATCACGATCCAGTGCTTCCAGACCCTGTTGGCGCTCAGCCTTGGCGCCCTGATCATTTCCGGGCTGGCGGAGCTCTGGCACGTCTACATCTTCGGCTTTGCGCTCGGTTGCTGCATGGCATTCGAGGCGCCCGCGCGGCACAGCTTCGTCTCCGATCTGGTGGGGGACGAGATCATCGGCAACGCCGTAGCCATGAACAGCACGGCCTTCCAGACCGCCCGCATGATCGGCCCGGCACTGGCGGGCCTGTGCATCGCGCTGGTCGGCACGGGCTGGGTGTTCGTGATCAATGGCCTGTCCTACCTGATCGTCACCACCGGCCTGCTCAACGTGCGGGTGACACGGCATGCCCATGCGGCGGCGCAGCCGCGCGGGGTGAGCCGGCTGCTCGACGGCTTTCGCTATGTGGCCGGGCGACCGGACATTCGCACCGTGTTCCTGATGCTGTTCTTCTTCGGCACGCTGGGCATGAACTTCGGGATTTTCATCAGCGTGATGGCGGCGACCGTCTATCAGCAGGGCGCCAGCGAATATGGCCTGCTGACCTCCATCATGGCGATCGGCTCGGTCACCGGCGCCTTACTGACCGCCCGGCGCGACCGGCCGCGGATGCATCATGCCGTTATCGGCACCTTCCTGTTTGGCTGTTTCATGACCGCCGCCGCGCTCTCGCCGAGCTATATCCTCTTCGGACTGGTGCTGATCGGCGTGGGCCTCGCGGCTCAGACCTCGCTCACCTCATCCAACGGCTTCGTCCAGTTAGCGACGGACCGGGCGATGCGCGGGCGGGTAATGGCCATCTATGTCGCGATCACCTTGGGCGGCCTGCCGCTCGGTGCGCCGCTGATCGGCTGGGTCGCCGACACCTATGGCGCGCGGGCGGCGATGGGCGTTGGCGGCGCGGCCGGCTTTCTCTCCGCAGCGATTGGCCTCAGTTATCTGATCCGCGTGCGCAACCTGCGCTTCATCTGGGATGACGAAGGACCGCGCCTGCACATGAACCCGGACCCGCATCTGCGCGAGCCTGGCCCGGCGGTGCTACCGCCAGATCGGGCGCTTTAAGAGCAACGCTCCCTCCCCCCGCGCGGCGCGGTGGGAAGGAGCGCGTCTAGTCCTCGTCAACCCCAGACCTCCTGGGCCACCTCGGCGACCAGCTCCATCTTCGCCTTCTGCTGGTCGAAGGCGATGTCATTGCCGTGGACGGTCGAGGCGAAGCCGCATTGCGGCGACAGGGCAAGCTGGTCGAGCGAGGCATATTTCGTCGCGTCGTCAATCCGGCGCTTCACCTCGTCCTTGGTCTCCAGTTCACCCAGCTTGGTGGTGATCAGGCCGAGCACGACGATCTTACCCTTGGGCAGGAAGCGCAGCGGCGCGAAGTCGCCCGAGCGCGCATCGTCATATTCGAGGAGGAAGGAGTCGATATCGACCTCGTTGAACATGATCTCGGCGACCGGCTCATAGCCACCCTCGGCGGCCCAGCTGGAGCGGAAGTTGCCCCGGCACAGGTGCATCGCCGTGAACATGTCATCCGGCGCGGTGGCCAGCGCATCGTTGATCATCTTGGCATAATGGCGCGGCAGATCATCGGGATCGAGGCCGCGCTTGCGGGCATTTTCGCGCTGCTTGTCATCGCACAGATAGGCGAGATTGGTATCGTCGAGCTGCAGATAGCGGCAGCCGGCCTCGGCGAGATCGGCGACTTCCTCCTGATAGGCCGAGGCCACGTCCGCGAAGAAATCGGCCATGTCGGGATAGACCGCCTCGCTGATGCCTTCGCGCCCGGCGCGGAAATGCAGCATGGTCGGCGAGGGAATGGTCACCTTGGGCGTCTCGCTCACCACGCTGGCGAGATATTCATAATCCGCGCGCTGGATCGGCTTGGCGTGGGCGATCTTGCCGGTCACCACCATTTTGGGCGGCGCGAAATGCACGTCCTTGCCGATCGCATTCTGGAACTGCACTTCCATGCCGCCGTGCTCCTCGATGCCGTCGAGCTGCAGCAGGAAGTCGGTGTGGAAGAATTTGCGGCGGAACTCGCCGTCCGTCACCGCCTTGACGCCGACGCTCTCCTGGAACGCCACGACATCGGCAATGGCCTTGTCCTCGATCGCGCGCAGAGCGGCAGCGTCGATCTTGCCGGCGGCATGATCGTGTCGGGCCTCGATAAGCGCCTGCGGGCGCAGGAAGCTGCCGACATGGTCGGCGCGGAAAGGGGGTTTGGACGTCATGGCAGTCTCCAGCTCCAACCGGCGCAACACACGCCGTACGAATCCTCATATAAAGGATTCTTTATATATAGGAAGCTTTATGTGATAGACTGACGCGATGGGCCGACAAATGAAAAAGCCCGGCGCAAAGGCCGGGCTTTCATGGATGCTGTGAAGAAGGCAAAGCCGCTCAGGCGCGCGCCTTCGCAGGCGCTTCCGCGATCTCCTTGGGCCGCAGCACGATGTGGCCGACGGCGGTGTTGGAGGCCGGAACATGATAGAAACGATGCAACGCCTCCACCTCGGTGCCGAGCGCGGCGCGCATGATGAGCCACATGATGAGCTCAATGCCCTCAGTGCCCGCCTCGCGCAGATATTCCAGCCGCGTGATGGCACGCAGCTCATCGGTCTCGCCGACGAGCTTGTCCAGAAAGGCATTGTCGAACTCGGGATTGATCAGCCCGGCGCGCGGCCCCTGCAACTGATGGCTCATGCCGCCAGTGCCCCAGATCTGCACGTTGAGATCTTCGGGATAGGTCTCCACCGCATAGCGGATCGCCTCGCCCAGCGCCCAGCAGCGCGCGCCCGAGGGCGTGGGGAACTGCGTCACGTTCACCGCAAGCGGAATGACCTTGCACGGCCATTTGTCGACCTTGCCGAACATCAGGCTGAGCGGAACCGTGCAGCCATGGTCGACATCCATATTGTTCATCAGGGTCATGTCGAACTCGTCGATGACGAGTTGTTCGGCCATGTGCGCGGCCAGCTCGATATGTCCCTCGACAACCGGAACCTCGCGCTTGCCCCAGCCTTCGTCGGCCGGCTCGAATTCCTCGGCCATGCCGAGCGCGAAGGTCGGCACCACGTCCAGCATCATCGCGGAGGCATGATCGTTGTAGCACAGGATGACGACGTCGGGCTTTTCCTCCTGCTCGAAGGTCTTCACCCACTCATAGCCATCGAAGATCGGCTTCCAGTAATCGTCCGTCGAGCGCCCCGTGTCGAAGGCGGCGCCGATGGCGGGGACGTGGCTGGTGGCAATGCCGGCAGTGATCCGTGCCATGTCAGTTGCCCTCCCGCTTGGAGCGCTGGCCAGTCGGCGAGCGACCGCCGGACCGCATCATCGCGGCATATTCGTCGGGCGTCATGTTGGTCATCGAGCTCACCGCGCGCTGCGTGCTCCAGCCGTCGGTATTGGAGAGCTTGACGAGGAAGTAGATGTTACCGCCCAGATCGATGAGCTTGCTGAAATCGCGATCCTGCACGGCGCGCTTCTGCTCTTCGCTCATCTTGAACTTGTCGAGATAGGCGCGCTCATGGTCCTTGAACTCGGCGCGGTTGCCCGCGTCCATCAGCGACATGCAGAATTTGTGCAGGTGATAAGCCTCGCGCGAGCGACGGGCGTTGAACACGGTCGTGCCGGGAATGTCTTCCAGCTCGCTGAGCGGATAAAGGCGAGTGCGCATGGCGGACCTTTCGATCGGTCGAATGAAGAATATAATGGAAGGCCTGCGCCTTTCCAATGGCAGAGGCCCTTGTCATTGTGCGCCTGCGAAATCAAGCGGGGTGATGCTGTCGGACGTGCGCATTGGCCCTGCCTGCAGCGCAAAATCGAACGAGAACACCTCGCTTCAAAAGGATACGCAGGCCCCTCCTCTGAAGAGG
The DNA here is from genome assembly GCF_025961775.1 of Sphingobium sp. B12D2B. Taxonomy (NCBI): domain Bacteria; kingdom Pseudomonadati; phylum Pseudomonadota; class Alphaproteobacteria; order Sphingomonadales; family Sphingobiaceae; genus Sphingobium; species Sphingobium sp. B12D2B. The sequence continues at coordinate 403,064 of NZ_JAOQOH010000001.1, read as the reverse complement.
AGGGGAGCAGGCGGTGTCATTCCGCGGCGCCTTTTGTCTTTAATCCCGCTCCGGCTTTCGCGGCCGTGCGCCGCCGGTGGGCCGCTTGGCACCCGGGCGCGCGGCTGGCCCGGCCGGCTTGGCCCCCTTGCCGCGCGGCTTCGGCGGGCCCTTGAAGCGCTCGGGCTTGTCCGGGGCGCTGCGGGAGCGGCGTTCCCCACGGCGAGCCTTGCGCATGTCCTTGGCGTGGGCGGTGGACGCACGCTTGTCGGCGGCCTTGCGGTCGGAGGCGGTCGGCTGGATGTCGATCTCCAGCGGCAGATCGCCCTCATTCACGTCGAAGCCCAGGCTCGCCAGCGTTTCGGCGAAATGGAAGGGCGGCTCGGCCTTCACATCGAGCGGGGAGCCATCGGGATGGTCGATGCGGATGCGCCGGGCGTGCAGGTGCATCTTGCGGCTGATCGATCCGCTGAGGAACGCCTCCTTGCCGCCATATTTGCCGTCGCCCACGATCGGGTGGCCGATTTCGGCCATATGGACGCGCAGCTGATGGGTGCGGCCGGTGTGCGGCTGCAGCTCCACCCAGGCGGCGCGGTTGCCGGCGCGCTCGATGACCCGGTAGCGCGTGCGCGCGGGCATTCCATCCTTCTCATCGACATGCATCTTCTCGCCACCGGTGCCCGGCTGCTTGGCGAGCGACAGGTCGATGAAGCCGTCCGAGACGGAAGGCACGCCCATCACGATGGCCCAATAGACCTTGCGCGCCGTGCGGGACGAGAAGCTCTTGGCGAAATGCGCCGCGCTGCGCGAGGTGCGAGCGAGCAGCAGCGCACCGCTGGTGTCCTTGTCCAGCCGGTGGACGAGGCGCGGCCGGTCGTCGCGCTCGAACATCAAAGCATCGAGCAGTCCGTCGACATGCTCGTGCGTTTTGGTGCCGCCCTGCGTGGCAAGGCCCGGCGGTTTGTTGATGACGATGGCCTGCGCGTCGCGGTGGATGACCAAACCCTCGGCAAAGTTGATCTGATCCTCGGTCAGGATGGGTCGCGGGCGTGGTGCCTTGCCGGCTTCCTTTGCCGCAGCGACATCGAGCGGGGGCACGCGCAAGGTCTGCCCCTCGGCAATGCGGTCGCCCGGTGTCGCGCGAGCACCATCGACCCGCAATTGCCCCGTCCGCGCCCAGCGCGAGACGATGGCGAAGCTCACTTCCGGCATGTGGCGCTTGAACCAGCGGTCGAGGCGGATGCCATCGTCCTCGGCGCGCACGGTGAACTGGCGGACGCCAGCGAGATCGGTCTTGCTCATGCCGTGGCACTCCGCATGAGGGTGAGCCCCAGCGCAAGCGCGCCGATGGAGGCGGCGACGGAGAGCAGCACATAACTGAGCGCATTCAGCGCTTCGCCGCGCTCGATCATCAGCATCGTCTCCAGGCTGAAGGCGGAAAAGGTGGTGAAGCCGCCGAGTACGCCCACGGCGACCAGGAGCCGGATCTGCTCGCCCTGCTGGCCCTGATAGCGCGCGGCCAGCCAGCCCGCGACAAGGCCCATGGCCAGCCCGCCCAGCACGTTGGCGGCGAGCGTACCCCAGGGGTAGCCCGGCCCCATGATGCGCAGGCTCGCGCGTCCCAACTGGTAGCGCAGGGCCGCGCCGATGGCGCCGCCGATCATCACGAGAACTGTATTGAGCATGGTCCACGCCTTAGCCGCTTTTGCGCAACAGGCAAATGGGCGTTCGCTGCGAGGCCGCGCCGGGGCTTGCTCAGTCAGGTTGTGCCAGCAATCCATCCCGCACCACTGTCCGGTCGACCTCGGCAACGAGCCTTGCGTAGCGCGGGTCTTCGACGCTGCCGTAGCGCGCGGCGAAGGCGGCATCGCTCAGCCCCTCGTCGTTCTGAAGCAGAGCAGGCGGCAGCAGGCGTTCCTGCGTCGCGGTCGCCAGGCGTCGCGCCACGTCCTGCGCCCGGCGCGGATCGCCAGCGGCCTGCGCGATCTGGGAGCCGGAGCGGTCCGCCGCCAGATCGACGAAGGAGAAGCCAGAGGCGGTGCCGGTCTGGAACGCCGACGCGGCAGACAGGCTGTCCGCCAGTTCCTTCCATTCGCCCATTGCGGATGAGAACTGCACACCGGTCTGCGCAGCCAGCGCGGCGGACAGCGCCCAATGCTTGGGGAGGTCGTCCCGGCCATGGAGCGTGATTGCTGTCGCAGGCGGCGGACAGCGGCGCGTGGCGCTCAGCGCCAGCCCGGCCAGTTGCCCGGCGCGCGGATCGACCACTAGCATCGCAAGCGCGACAAAGCCCGCCCGATTCGTTTCCGACGTTGCGGTTTGGCTCGGCGGGAACGCACGGCGGACCTGTATGGCAAAGTCGCTTTGCGGATCGCGCGCCTGCAGCGCGACCAGCGCGCAATAGCGATCGAGCACCTGCGCGCCGTCGACCGCGTCACCGCCAGTAAACTGATCGAGCAGGCCGGTCTTGGGCGGCAACTGCACCGCCGCCATCACCGCGCCATTGCGGATGGAGAAGCGCTGCACGACCGTGTCGAGCGGCGGGATCACGGCGCCGCGCAGACGCAGCAGCTGACGCAACCCCTCCAGCAGCAGCCGGGTCGGATATGCCGGCAACGAGACCGCGCCGATGCGCGCCTCTACTTCGGGAAATCCGTTACTTGGGCCGCTTACGACCAGACCGACATTCAGCCAGCGCCCGAGCGGCAGGGCATGGCTCGCGGCGATATGAAGCCGCTCATCGTGGAGATAGAGATCGAGCCGGTCAGGGCGGAAACCATGAGTTGCGAGCGCGCCCAAGCCATCGAGATGGGTGGGCGCGAGCGTGAGCATGCTGACACCGCCGGGCCGCTGCCTGCTGGCCTGCAACTGCTCGATTGCGGCCCGACCGGCACCGACCTGCAGAGGCGTTGGCGTGGGGCGGGCGTCGGCAAGGGGCGCCCCGCTGGTGAACAGCACCGCGCCGATGAGCACCGGCAGGACGAACAGGACGAAGAGGATCGCCAGAACACGCCAGACCTGCTGCCGCGGGCTACGGCCTGCCAATCCCATCCACGAGCCAGAGGCACGCTTGCGCTGCATCGCGTCCCCTATTCGTTACGACTGCCCCTTCGCCTAGGCGACGAGCGCAATCCGCAAACTCGTCAGCCGGCTACCGTCATCAGGCGCTTTTCACCGGCGATCCGCAACATGGCGCGCTGCAGTTTCTCGAACGCCCGAACTTCGATCTGGCGCACGCGCTCGCGGCTGACGCCATAGACCTGGCTCAGCTCCTCGAGCGTCTTGGGCTCCTCCGCGAGGCGCCGCTCCTGCAAGATATGCCGTTCGCGGTCATTGAGGTCGTCCATTGCATCGAGCAGCATGTCGTGCCGCACGTCGCTTTCCTGCGCGTCGGCAATCCGCTCATCCTGCAACGGCCCCTCGTCCGCCAGCCAGTCCTGCCACTGCCCTTCGCCGTCATCGTTCATCGAGACGTTGAGGGATGTGTCGCCGCCCATGGCCATGCGGCGGTTCATGGAAATGACGTCATCTTCCGAGACGCCGAGATCGGTCGCGATCTTCGTCACATCCTCGGGGCGCAGATCGCCATCCTCGAAGGCTTCGATCTGGTTCTTCATCCGCCGCAGGTTGAAGAACAGCTTCTTCTGCGCCGCCGTGGTGCCGATCTTCACGAGGCTCCACGAGCGCAGGATGAATTCCTGGATCGACGCGCGAATCCACCACATCGCATAGGTCGCGAGGCGGAAGCCCCGGTCCGGCTCGAACTTCTTCACGCCCTGCATCAGGCCGATATTGCCCTCTGAGATCAGCTCGGAGACGGGCAGACCATAGCCGCGATAGCCCATGGCGATCTTCGCCACGAGTCGCAGATGGCTCGTCACCAGCCGCGCCGCCGCTTCCGGATCGCCATGCTCCTGATAGCGCTTGGCGAGCATATACTCCTCCTCGGGCTTGAGGAGCGGGAACTTGCGAATCTCCGACAGATAGCGGTTCAAGCTTGCATCGCCGCCAAGCGCAGGGATCGTTGCAGGGAGATTACTGCCGTTACTCACGAAACTTCATCCTTCTGGAGCGCGCAAACAAGAAGGGGCATCGCGCTCATCCTTATACGCAAAGATGGCTGAACAGTTGCTGCATGTCATCCGTAATCGGGCTTTCAAAGCTGAGAGGCTGGCTTGTGACCGGGTGGATGAAGCCCAGCCGGGCCGCATGAAGCGCCTGACGACGAAAGCCAAGGTCAGCCAGCATCGCCTTGTGGATGCCGCCGCGGGCATAGACCGGATCGCCCAGCAGCGGGTGGCCGAGATGGGCCATATGCACGCGCACCTGATGGGTCCGTCCCGTCTCCAGCCGGCACTCGATCAGCGCCGCCCGATCCAGTCGCTCGAGCGTGCGATAATGAGTGATGGCGTGCTTGCCGCGCCCCTCGCGCTGCACTGCCATCTTCTTGCGATCCGCATCCGAGCGGCCGATCCATTGATTGACCGTGCCAGAGGGCGGCGCGGGCCGCCCCTGCACAATGGCGAGATAGCGCCGGTCGATGCTGTGATCCTTGAACTGGCGGGCCAATCCCTCATGTGCCTGATCGGTCTTGGCGACGACGAGCAGACCGGAGGTATCCTTGTCGATGCGGTGGACGATGCCGGGCCGCGCTACCCCGCCAATGCCGGAAAGCTGCCCGGCGCAATGGTGGAGCAAGGCATTGACCAGCGTGCCATCCGGGTTGCCGGCGGCGGGATGCACGACCATGCCCGCCGGCTTGTCCACCACGATCAGATGCGCATCCTCATGGGCGATCACCAGATCGATCGCCTGCGGCTGCGCCTCGGCGGGCGTCGCCTCCGGAATCTCTACGGCAAAGGCCATGTCGGCCTTCACCTTGTAGGCTGGATCAGCCGCCGGGCGGCCGTCCGGCCCGGTCACCTGACCTGCCAGGATCAACGCCTTCACGCGCTCGCGCGACAGGGCTGGCAGCACGCTCGCAAGCGCGCGATCCAGTCTCATGCCGTGCTCGGCCTGCGTGATCAGCGCCGTAATGCTGGTAACCCCCGTTTCCACGGCCTAATATCTGGGGATGGCCGTGCACATATCAAGACCGCTGCGCGATGCGATCCGCGCGCAGGCGAAGGCCGCCGCCCCGCTGGAATGCTGCGGCCTGCTGCTGGGGCGGCGCCTCGCCAGCGCGGAAGGCGGAACGACTACCATCGCCATCACCGAACTTCGCGCCGCCGCCAATGTCGCGGAGCAGCCCGAGCACCGCTTCGAGGTCGATCCGGCCGTACTCATCGCCGCGCATCGCGAGGCGCGCCAGGGCGGGCCGGCCATTGTCGGCCATTATCATTCGCATCCCCATGGCGAGGCCGTCCCCTCGGCGATCGATGCGGCCATGGCGGGGGCGGCGGGCGAGATCTGGCTGCTCGTCGACGCGCGCGGCGACCTTCTGGCCTGGCAAGTTGTTGCGTCAGGCCGCATCCATGGCGTTTTCGATCCCGTCGAACTGGTCGGTTCGCCGCATGGGCGGCTTGCACCCGCGCGCCCGCAGCGCCATGAGGGCACGGCCATCGCCTGAAGAGAGGATATCCCCGTCTTGGTCAAATCCACCGCGTCCGACTCCATCGATTTCGCCAGCCTGCTCTGCTCTCGCCTGTGCCATGATCTGCTCAGCCCCGTCGGCGCGCTGAACAACGGCATCGAGCTGCTTGCCGATGAGACCGACCCGCGGATGCGCGAGCAATGCCTCACGCTGCTGGCGGACAGCGCCCGGACGACGGCGGGCAAGCTCAAATTCTTCCGCTTGGCCTTCGGTGCCGGGGGCGGATATGGCGAGGCCATTCCCGTGCACGAGATCCGTTCTGCCGTGGAAGGCATGTTTCCGCCCGGCGGCAAGATCTCGCTCGACTGGATGATCGCCGGGGACAGCCTTTCCAAGCCGGCCGCCAAGCTTTTGCTCAATCTGGTGCTGTTGACCGGCGAAGCCCTGCCGCGCGGCGGCGTGATCGCCATCGGCGCGGAACAGCAGGGCGGATCGACCGAGATCGCGGTGCGCGGCGAAGGCACGCGCATCACCTTCGACCCCGCCATTCGCGCCGGGCTGGAAGGGCATGGCGATCTGACCACCCGCACGGCCGCAGCCGTGATGATCCGCACGGTGGCGACCGAAGCGGGCGGCGAGCTGATGATCTCGGGCGCTGATGAGCCCCACCTGCTGTTCGGCGCGCGCCTGCCGGCTTGATCCCGCCTGTGTGAGAGCCCGACCGGCAGGTCTTAACCGGGCTTTCACGACTTGGCCCCAAAGGTGTCGCCGCGTTAACCACAGGCGGCGGCATGGACGAGATCATCGGGGAGTTCATTGCGGAAACTCTTGAAACGCTGGAGGTCCTCTCCGGCGAAGTCGTCGCGTGGGAAGCGGACCCGACCGACAAGTCTCGCCTCGACGCGTTTTTCCGGTTTTTCCACACCGTCAAGGGAAGCTGCGGCTTCCTGAACCTGCCCCGTTTCGAGCGGCTGGCGCATGGCGCCGAGGACGTGCTGGCAGCCATCCGGCGCGGCGAACGGCTGGCCGATCCCGCCACCGTCACGGCTGTGCTGGCGGTTATGGACCGAATCGGCGCGCTGGCGCGTGGTCTGGGCGGCGAGCCCGTCCCGGATGAAGCCGATGATGACGGGCTGCTGGATGCCCTGTCACTCCGATCCGGCGGCTTCGAGCTCTTTCACCCGATCGCCGCGCGTGCCGCAACGATGCCGGCCCCGCCCCACGAACCGCCCGCGCAGCGCGCGGACTCGCTAGAGACACCCGCTCCCCCGACGCCCAGCCAGCAGCAACCAACCGCCCCACCGCGCGACAAAGCGCCGCGCACGATTCGACTGCCGCTGGCTCTCATCGATCAGCTGATGAACGGCATCTCCGACATGGTGCTCGCCCGCAACGATCTGGCGCGCCGGATGCGCGACCATGGCGTCGCGCCGGATGTGGAGAGCAGCTTCGAGCGGATGTCGACCAATGTCGCGGACCTGCGCGACATGATCAGCAAGACGCGCATGCAGCGGGTCGACCGCCTGTATGCGGCCATCCCGCGCATGGTGCGCGACCTCAGCCGCGAGCTGGGCAAGAAGGTCACCGTGACTCTCGACGGCGGCGATGTCGAGATGGACCGCGAAATGATCGAGATGGTCGCCGACCCGCTCACCCACATCGTCCGCAATGCGCTCGATCACGGTCTTGAGCTGCCGGCGGACCGCATCGCCGCCCGCAAGCCGGACGTCGGGCGCCTGAACATCGTCGCCCGTCAATCGGGCAACCAAATCGTCATCGAGGTGGCCGACGACGGGCGCGGCATGGACCGGGCGGCCCTGGTCGATCGGGCGGTCGCGGCCGGGCTTGTCACCGCTGCCGAGGCGGCCGGGATGAGCGACGCCGAAAAGCTGAACCTGATCTTCCTGCCCGGCCTCAGCACGGCGCGGGAGGTGACCTCCATCTCCGGGCGTGGAGTCGGCATGGATGTCGTGCGGGCCAATATCGAGCAGATCGGCGGCGTGATCGACATCACGACCGCGCCCGGCGACGGCACCGTGATCACCATGCGCGTACCGCTGACACTGACCATCATTCCCGGCCTGATCGTGCGGTGCGGCGGCCAGACCTTCGCCATGCCGCGTGGCAATGTCGTGGAACTCATTCACGAAAACAGCGCCATGGTCTCGGTCGAGGAGGTCGCCGGCGGACGCATCGCGACCATTCGCGGCGAGCGTCATCCGGTTGTGGCGCTTGAGGACGTGCTGGGCCTTGCCCGTCAGGCAGAAGCGAACGGGCCGCGGACCTTGATGGTCATTCGCTCCTCGGCCGGCCAAAATTATGTGCTGGGTGTCGAAACCGTCGACAGCAATGAGGAACTGGTCATTCGCCCGGCCTCACCGGTGATCGCATCCGCCGGGGCATTTGCGGGCATGACGCTCCCCGACAACGGCCAGCCAATGTTGCTGCTCGACGCTACCGGGCTGTTCCAGATCGCGCAATTGCCCGTGGTCGATGCCGACAAGGCGCGCCGGGATCATCACAACCAGGAACCGACCGAGGCCATCGACACCTTGCAGGTGCTCTTCTATCGCGACCGGGATGGCGTGGAACGGCTGATGCCGCTGCCCATCGTCGAGCGCGTCGAGGAACTGGACTGTGCGCAGATCGGCCGCTCGGAGGGGCGCGCATTCGCGCGGATCGAGGAGCGCCTGTTGCCGGCGCTCAATGTCCGCCCGGATGAGACCGGTGTGCTCAAGGCCATGCGCCTGCATGACGGGCGCGATCTGCTCATCTTCCTCATCGAGGAGGTGCTGGACATCCTCGAAATTCCCGCCCGGCTGGACGTGCCGATCGGCCGGGGACGGATCGCCGGCCTGGTGCTGGTCGGCGAGCAGCAACTGGAACTGGTCGATCCGTTCACGCTGTTCGAGGAGGTCGCGGCCCGCCCGACCTCTGACGCCGCGCAGGCCGTGCGCTGCATGATCGCCGATGTCGAAGACCCGTGGATGCGCAACATCCTGGCGCCGCTGCTCGTGCAGGCCGGCTATGACGTCGTTCTGGGCGCCACAGGCGACGCGCCGCCCGATGTCGTACTATATGGGAGTGGACATGCCCCTGCACCCATGGGCGTTCCGGTGCTTGCCCTGCGGGATCAGCCGCAGCTGCCCGCCGACCCTGACGCGCCGCCTTCCATCTACCGCTATGACCGCGCCGGGCTGATGGCGGCGATCTCCAGCTTCGCACGGAAGGCCGCATGACCGACTCGCTGTTCCTGTTCGCGTCCATCGCGGGCGCCCCGATTACCGTGCGTGCCTGTGCCATCGAAGCCGTGGTGCGGCTGGGGGACATCGTACCCGTGCCCTTAGCGCCTGTGCATGTGCGCGGGCTGGCGGCGCTGCGCAGCCGGGTGCTCACCGTGATCGATCTGCAATCGCGCATCTTTGGCACGGCGGCGGATGCACAGACCGCACCGCTGGCGATCGTCGCAGACATTGCCGGGCACAGCTATGGTTTCCTCATCGATGCCGTGACCGATATCTGCCAGGCGCAGGGCGGCGTGCAGCCATTGCGCGGCCGCATCGATCCTGTCTGGCGGCCGTTCGTTTCCGGCCTCGTCGATTATGATGGCCGCAGCCATCTTCTGCTCACACTCGCCGATTTCACCAACGCCCCGTCTGGCGCGCTGGCCGCCTGAGATATTTAACGAATTTACCAAAATGACACGCTCTGCCCGTAGGTTACGTAGCCAAGCAAGTATCAGGGGTCGCGACTCATGCCGAACTGCCTCATTGTCGATGACTCCAAGGTGATCCGGAAGGTGGCGCGCCACATTCTCGAATCCCTCGATCTCGACGTTCACGAAGCGCAGGACGGGCGTGAGGCGCTGGACATGTGCGAAGGCCAGGTGCCGGACGTGGTGCTGCTCGACTGGAACATGCCGGTGATGAGTGGCCTGGAATTCCTCAAGGAACTCTCCCGCCGCAATTTCGCCCAGCCGCCCAAGGTGATCTTCTGCACCACCGAGAATGGCGTGGACCATATCCGCGCCGCCGTCGATGCCGGTGCCGACGAATATGTCATGAAGCCCTTCGATCGCGACACGCTGGAGAGCAAGCTCCAGATCGTCGGGATTCTCTAGGGGCTCGGGAGCGCCGGGAATGGCGTGCGCTGCCCTCCTGTCCGATGCCAGCTCCGGAACCGATGGTTCGCGCATCGATGTGCTGATCGTCGATGATTCGCTGGTCGTCCGGCGCGTGCTTGGCCGGGTGCTGGGCGAAGATCCGCGCTTCCGCGTGGTCGGGACGGTCGCCAGCGGAAAGCAGGCTCTGGCTTTCGTGGCCAGAAAGTCGGTGGACCTGGTGCTTCTCGATATCGACATGCCCGAGCTGGACGGCTTGCAGGTGCTTCCTCACCTGCTTGGCCCCGATCAGCGCCGGCAGGTGGTGCTGCTCAGCGGCTCGTGCAGCGAGGGCAGCGAGGTCGCCTTGCAGGCGTTGGCTTTGGGTGCCGGTGATGTCGTCGCCAAGCCCAGCGCCGGCCATTTCAGCCCGCAATTCGTGGAACATCTGCTCGATCGCCTGGCCCATCTGGCGCCGGCGGCCGAACGAAGCCGCACCCCGGAGCGGTTCGACGAGGCAAGCGCCCGCCTGCGGCCGCCCGGCACGCTCGTGCGCGCCGTGGCCATCGGCGGATCGACCGGCGGGATCAGCGCAATCCTCTCGGTCATCAAGGGCCTTGAGGACAATCCGGCCTTTCCCATCTTCATTACCCAGCATCTGCCTGCCAGCTTCCAGCCGCTGCTGGCAGAACAGCTCCGCCGCGCCACACATCTGCCCGTGGTTCTGGCGGAACAGGCCATGCCGGTGCAGCCGGGTACCATCCATCTGGCAGCGGGCACTGCCCATCTTTCGCTCGGCAAAGGCGCGCGCGGGCAAATACTGGTGCGATTGAGCACCCAGCGCTGCCTGCATGAGAGCTTCCCGGCGGTCGACCCGATGTTCACCGCCCTGGCGCGCCATTATGGACGCGGCGCCTGCGGCGTCATCCTCTCCGGCATGGGACGCGACGGACTGGCTGGCGCGCAAGCCATTGTCGGCGCGGACGGCTGGCTGATCGCGCAGGACCATCAGTCGAGCGCGGTATGGGGCATGCCCGGTTCGGTCGTGAAGGGAGGTCTCGCCAGTGCCATTCTGCCCCCCGCTCAGATTGCCGAGTTGATCCTGCAGCAATGGCAGGCAGGCGCATGACCATGCAGTCAGTTTCCAACGCCGCCTGTCGCCTGGCCGAATTGCTCCACCGGGAGACCGGGCAGACGCTCTCGGAAGCCCGGCGATGGCGTATCGAAACGTCGCTGCGACCGCTGCTGCGCGCGCACGGGCTGCGTACTCTGGAAGAGCTCGTGAACGCGATTGATCGGGCGCCTCACGGGCTCCTGCAGGCCGAAGTGATTGACGCCCTGCTCAATCACGAAAGCTCGTTCTTCCGGGACGTCAGCGTCTTCCACGCGATCGAAAACAGCGTCCTGCCCGCACTCGCCCGGACGCGCACGGATCGGCGACTGCGCATCTGGTGCGGCGGGTGCTCGACCGGGCAGGAAGCCTATTCGCTGGCCATGATCGTCCACCGCTCGGCCGCGCTGGCCGATTGCACGGTCAGCATCCACGCCACGGACGTATCGGCCCTCGCGATCGCCAAGGCAAAGCGCGGTCGGTTTTCGCAGATGGACATGCAGCGCGGCCTGCCGATCAGCGAATTGCTGCGCTGGTTCCATCCCGTCGACAACGAATGGCAGATTGCCGGCGAGCTTCAGCAAATGATCGTGTTCCAGCAGGACAATCTGCTCGACCCCGTTCATGGCGCAGGCCCGTTCGATCTCATCCTGTGCCGCAACGTGCTCTTTTACTTTTCCGAAGAGAGGCGCCGCCGCGCGTGGAAAACGCTGTCCAGCCGGGTTCGGCCCGGCGGCTATCTCGCGCTCGGGGCCGGCGAAATGGCCTGTGCTGAGGCCGGCTTTTTGGCCTGCCGGGGCCTCAGCTGCCTTTATCAGGCCCGTGAAGCCCGGCCCGATCAACCGCGCATGATGCTGCCTGCAGGCGGCGCTTCCTCCGCACCCGCCATTGAGCTAGGACAGGGCTGACCGCACCGCCCGGCAACATGCCGGCATGCGCAAGGAAAGTGGCCCAGTTCTGCATGATCGAGACGCCGTCACCCAATTTTGACGACCGAACGCTCCCGGTTTCCATCCTCGTCCTGCACTATACGGGGATGCCGGACGCCCAGAGCGCGATCAACTGGATGGCCAATCCGGATAGCAAGGTCTCCGCCCATTATGTCGTCACGGAGGAGGGCAAGGTGGTCCGCATGGTCGACGAGACCAAGCGCGCCTGGCACGCCGGACGAGCCTGGTGGCGCGGCATCACCGACGTCAATTCCGCGAGCATCGGCATCGAGATCGTCAATCCTGGCCATGAATGGGGCTATCGGCCCTTCCCGCAGGCGCAGATCGATGCGCTGATCCCGCTCGTCCACGACATCATGCAGCGCCACCGCATCACGCGCGGCAATGTCGTCGGCCACAGCGATGTGGCGCCCGCACGCAAGCAGGACCCCGGCGAGTTGTTCCCCTGGAGCAAGCTCTCCCGGCTGCGCCTCGCCCTGCCGCGCCCGACCCGCAATCTCATGGACCCACTCTGGAGCGACGGCGCCTTCATGCTCGCGCTCGAGCGATTCGGCTATGATATCGCCGAGCCGGAAGCCGCGGTGACGGCGTTCCAGCGCCGTTTCCGGCCGGAATTGATCGACGGCGTGATCGACGGGGAATGCCGCGCCATCCTGCTCGCGCTGCTGCTGCCAAGGCCCCGCGGCGACGACTGAGCGCGATCGGACAAGACGGACCGGAATATTTTTCAGTGCCCGCACACTGAAATCCATTTCGGGCGTTTGGCGGGGATGATGACAGCGAGGGTGGTCGCGCAGCGCCGCGACGGGCTTGGGGGGAGAATGCGATGACCGGGCCGCAATGGCTCTCTATCGCCACGCTTGCCGGCATGATGGTGCTCTTCCTGTGGGGGCGCTTCCGCTATGATGTCACGGCTGTCATCGTTCTGCTCTTCGCGGTCCTGATCGGCATTGTCGATCCGGCCGACGCCTTCTCCGGCTTCTCGGACGATATCGTCATCATCGTTGGCTCGGCGCTGGTACTTTCGGCCGCCGTGCAGCGCTCCGGCGCGATCGAGGTGGGGCTGAAATTCGTCGCGGGCCGTGTGCGCCATGTCCGCTCGCAACTGCTGCTGCTTACCGCCACGGTCGGCACGGCCTCGGCGCTGGTCAAGAATGTCGGCGCGCTTGCCATGCTGATGCCCGCCGCCTTCCAGATGGCCAAGCGCAACAACGCCAGTCCCTCGGTCTTCCTCATGCCCATGGCCTTCGCCTCGCTGCTGGGCGGGCTGATGACGCTGGTCGGCACCTCGCCGAACATCATCGTCAGCCGCGTGCGCACGGAGATGACTGGCGAGCCCTTCGGCATGTTCGATTATTTCCCGACGGGCTTCGGCCTGTTCATCGTCGGCCTGCTGTTCCTGCGCTTCGGCTACCGGCTGCTCCCGCGCGATCGGCGCGGCGCGGCGACCATGGGCGATGCCATGGACATCTCCGGCTATGTCACCGAAGCGACGGTGCGCGAAGACACGCCGCCCGACGGTGAGACGATCGCCGCCTTCCTCAAGCGCCACGATCATGAGGTGCAGATCACCAGCCGTCTGCGCGGCCGGCGTCCGCTCTCGACGCAGGGCAATGCGCGGTTGCAGGAAGGCGACGTGCTGATTCTCTATGGCGAGCCGGATGCGCTGGAGCGGGTCATCGCCCGCGACGCGCTGGAGCTGGATGGCGAGACGCGCGATCTGCCTGAGGGCAGTGAAGGGGACGAGATCGGCGTCACCGAGGCAGTCGTGACGGCCGAGTCCCCGCTGGTCGGGCAGAGCGCAGAGCGGCTGCTCCTCCAGCAGCGCTATGGCGTCAACCTCATCGCCGTCTCGCGCGCCGGGCAGATGCTCGGGCGCAAGCTGGGGGAGATCAATCTGCGCGCGGGCGATGTCATCGTGCTGCAGGGGCCGCTTGGGCTGCTGCCGGCGCGGCTGCGCGATCTGGGCGCGCTGCCGCTGGCGGAGCGGGGCGTCAAGCTGGGCAAGTCACACCGCGGCTGGCTGCCGCTGCTGATCCTCGCCGTCGCCATGACGGCCACGGCGAGCGGTTATGTGCCGGTAGCCATCGCCTTCTTCGCCGCAGCCGCGCTCACCGTCATCAGCGGCGCGTTGCCGGTGCGGGAAGCCTATGATGCGGTCGAGTGGCCCATCCTCATCATGCTCGCCGCGCTCATCCCGGTCAGCGACAGCATCCGCAGCACCGGCGCGTCTGATGTCATCGCCACCAATCTCGCTCATGTCGCCGCTGCCCTTCCCCCCTGGGGCGCCGTCGCACTGATTCTGGTCGCAGCCATGGCCGTGACGCCGTTCCTCAACAATGCCGCGACGGTGCTGGTGATGGCCCCCATCGCCGGCGTCTTCGCGCACGACCTCGGCTACCGGCCGGAAGCCTTCCTCATCGCCACCGCCGTCGGCGCGGGCTGCGATTTCCTCACGCCCATCGGCCATCAGTGCAACACGCTGGTCCTCGGCCCCGGCGGCTACCGCTTCAGCGACTATGCCCGCCTGGGCGCACCCCTTTCGCTACTGGTGGTGCTCATCGGCACCCCGCTCATCATCTGGACCTGGCCACTGCAATAAGGTCAGTTGAGGCGAGCGCTCGCCACCAGAGCCTCGAAATCCGGCGCGTTCCGGCTGAAATAGTTCAGCCGCGGAGCATCATAGGTCATCATGTACAGCTTACCGGCGATGATCGCCGCGCGCGCTTCCCCCTGTCGCGTCAGCCCGTCCTTGTCGGTGAACGCGTACCGGAAGCGCACACCCTCCGCTCCGACGAATGCCGAGGGCTCCGTTGAGATGAGTTCAAAGGCGGCGAGATCTTTCGCAGTCCGGTACGTCCTTTCCAGCAGCTCGGGAATCTCGATCAGCAGCGTTTCGCTGGTGAACTTGGGCAGAGGCTCCCGCTTCTTGCTGCGCTCCTTGATCAGGGGCTGGCCCGCAGGCACGGCGGCGTAGAAGGTGACGTCGTTCAGCTGGGCGCCGTCCACCGTCCAGCTTTCCGCAAACTGGCCCAGCCGCCGGCCGAGTTGATTCCAGTCGCGGGAGGGCGTCACCGTCAACGAGGAGGCGGCTACTTGAGCGGCCACTCCGCCGGGACGCAGCTTGTGCGCAAGAGCCGGTGTGGCCATCAGCAGCGCGAGCGCTGCGGCGCCAGCGAGCGGAAGCTTGAAATGCGTGCGTTTCATTGGTGGGCCGTTTCTTTCGGAAGCATCATTTTAATCATGGTTGCGTCGGACGCATCAGGCTTCAACCGCAGGTAGCTGCGCAGCCCCTCCCACGCCTCGGCGCGCACGCCTGTCTTCAGCTTGGACAAGCCCAGCCCTCGGTAGGCCTCGGCGAAATCCGGGTCGGCCTTGATGGCGTTTGCGTAAAAGTCGGCCGCCTGGATCAGATCGCGCGGGTGCCCACGGCTGCGATACAGCTCCCCTCTGGAGAACCAGAGTTGCGCGGTCCAACCGTCCTGCGCCAGCGCCTGGATCAGGTAATCGCTGCCGCCGAAATCGTTCAGCTTGATCTGGTCCTCGAGAAACCGGGGCGTCCAGGTCGCCAGTGCGGCCCGATATCGCGCCACCCCATCGTCTCGCCCGGCGCCCTCCGGTGCTGCCAGCTCGGCCAGATAGGATGCGCGCTCTCCCTCCGGCGGATGCGAGGCCGTGAAGGCGATTTTCTTGAAATTGGGCTTGCTCAGCCCCTTCGCGCTGGCGGAGGCACTCATCTCGCCCATGAAATTTTCCCACACCTGGGCTGCAGCCTGCGGGCGGTAGTCACTGCGGTTCAGATAGGCGAGTCCGAGCAGGTCTGCCTCCCGCTCCTGATCTCGTCCGAACCGATACAAGGTGCCGTAGACCTGCAACTGCATGTCGCGATAGGTCTGCATGCCCCCGTAAGGTGCGGCCATGCTCGCGAGCACGGCGGTCCACGCGAGCAGGTCGGTGCCGGACCGCCGCGAGCGAAATTGCTGCAGCGAATGCCGGCTCTCGAAATGGCCGAACTCGTGGCCGAGTATCGCCGCCAGTTCCGCTTCGTTGCGCATCCGCAGCAGCAACCCGCTGTAGACGCGCATCGTGCCGTTGGGGGCCATGCTGGCGTTGAAGCTCGGCTCGCGGATCACATAAATCCGCGTGGCCTTGCACCGGTCGTCGCCAACCGTGCTGCACAAAACTCTGGTGATGTAGCCGGTCAGGGCCTCGTCGCGGATCACGAGCGGCGATGTCGCCAGCACGCGTTCCTCTTCGTCCATTTCCCGCCACATGCCGATTTCATCGACACCCTGCGGCTGGTAGGCACCCGCATAAGGCGGCGGAAGCGGCGGCACGGCGTGCGCGCCAGCTGCAAGCAATTCCGCCAGCGTCGCCGCGACGGTGCAGGCGAGGCGCCGCATTACTTCGCAGCCTTGCCGATGCTGCTGCCCGGGAAATCCTCCAACAGCTGGGCGACGCGCTTTTCCGAGCCATCCGGCTCACGCACATCGCCGCCCATCTGGCCGTCCGCGTTCAGCCAGAGCAGATCGCCGGTCTTGAGATCGACAAGCCCAGCGAACCCCATATGCTCGCCGGACGTAACCGAGACGCCGCCCATCAAGGCCATGATCTGCAGCACCTTGCGCCCGGTCGAGCCGTAAGCATCGCGATTGTAGATGAAGAGGCCGTAGTCGGCATCCTGCGCACCGGGCAGGCGCGCAACCCCGTCGCCAAGGGACCACTCGAAGACTTGCTCTTTATTGTCCCGCTTCTTGGTCGGCAGCCGGTTGCCGACGAAGAACTGATACTCGATCACCGCCTGCGAAACGGCCGAGAACAGGGACATATATTCCTGCAGATTCTGGTCCTGTTCGCCATAGGCTTCGGGCGCCACGACGACCTGATTGCCCAGCCTGCTCTGATACTGCGTCAGCGCCGCCTCGATATTTGCCTTGGCCTTCTCGGTCCATTCGGCATTGGGCTCGAACATCCCGCCAGTGGACTGCGCGCCCACGCGGACCGCCGGACGAAACAGCAGGATTTTCTTCTGACTGTTTGGCGGCAGCGAGAAGCCCTGCTTCACGGCCGAACGCTCCTGCGCAAAGCCCGCGCTACAAATGGATGCGGAAAGACCCGCCGCAAAGGCGAGCCACATAGTGAATAGTCTCAAGCAATCCCCCCATTCGCTTTGCAGCGACCTGATGGAAGATAACAACGCGAAGTTGACTTGTGCAAGTCCTCTTTCGGGGGAGCTGGTTACTATCTTGCACTATCTGCGTGACACCGCCCGTGACTCTCCGCCCGCCTGCACCTATAGCCCCGTTCGCCAGGCGGTCGGGCGGCCGCGGCGGGCGCTTGCGTCCGGCGAGGAAAGTCCGGGCTCCACGAAACAACGGTGCCGGATAACGTCCGGCGGCTCTCCTCGCGGGAGTTAGGGACAGTGCAACAGAGAGCAGGTCACGTGCGCCTTCGGGCTTGGGCTTCGGCCGCGTGAACAGTGAAAGGGTGCGGTAAGAGCGCACCGCGTCCCCGGCAACGGCGGACGGCACGGTAAACCCCACCGGGAGCAAGACCGAATAGGGGCGGCGCGCAGGTCTTCGGGCCTGCTAGGCTTGTTTCGGCCGAGATCGCCCGGGTTGGTTGCTTGAGGCCCTGCGAGAGCATGGCCCTAGAGGAATGGTCGCCCATCCGCATGCGCGTCCCTTTACGGGATACGGCGGCGGTGGACAGAACCCGGCTTACAGACCGCCTGGCATTTTGCTGATCGCCTGCAGGGCAATTGCACGACCGCTGCGATACCCGCATTTTCACCGCGCTACGGTGGATTTCACTACGAACCCACACTAAGTGAGATCGGATGGCCAGAAGCGGACGGAACAATGACTGGGGCTTTCCCCGCTGGCGCAGCTATGGCTCCACGCGGGAAGCGCAGGCCGTTCGGCTGTGTGACCGGCATGGCTGCGACCAGCCCGGCAACTGCCCCGCGCCCAAATCCCCCAACAGCCCGGACCGCTGGTATTTCTGCCAGGCTCATGCCGCTGAATATAACAAGGGCTGGGATTATTTCGCGGGATTGGACGAGGAAGAGCGCAACGAGCGCATGCACAATGAGCAACGCGATGCCTCCGGCTATCGGACCAGCGCCCATAATCAATGGGCCGGCCCCGGCGATGGCACCCGCTCGCGCGACGAGATGCGCGCGCTCGATGTGCTGGGGCTGGAGAGCGATGCCGATTTCGAGGCGGTGAAGCGAAGCTGGCGCGCACTCGCCAAGGAATGCCACCCGGATGTGCGCCCAGGCGATGCCGACGCCGCCACGCGCTTTCAGGCCATCCAGGCCGCTTATGACGTGCTGCGCGTGGCCGAGGAGCGCAAGAGCTGGAAGCCCGCGCCATGAGCGCCCGTCAGGTTCGCAGTCGCTGGTCCAACGCGGTGCTGGTCTGTCGCAAATGCGAGAAGAAGATCAAGGGTGGCGGTTTTGGGCCGGAGGGGAACAAGACCCTCGGCAAGGCCCTGCGCAAGCATCTGCAACTCGGCAAGGGTCGCAAGGCCGGCGCGGGCATTCTCGAGGTCGGCTGCCTAGATATCTGCCCCAAGCGCGCGGTGACCGTGGTCGACACCAGCAAGCCGGACCGATGGCTGATCATCCACCCCGGCGCCAATCTGGATGTTCTCGCGCACGATCTGGGGCTGCGCAACAAATCCTGAGATGATCGATGCGGCCCGGCTGACCGGTGCCGTCAGTCGATGGGCGGCACGGGCTGCGGCGGCGCGTCGGGATCGGCCTCATGCACCTCGACGGTGCCGCGCCCGACATGGCTGCGCGAGCGGCTATAGGCGAAATAGACGACGAGACCGACTACAGCCCAGGCCACGAACATCAGCTTCGTCTCGATACCGAGTTTGAAGAAGAGGTAGATGCAGCCGAGGATCGCGACCGGCGCGGTGATGGCGATGGCCGGTGTACGGAACGGCCGCTTGCGCGTCGGGTCCGTCCGCCTCAGCACGAGCACGGCGATGGAGACGGCGGCAAAGGCAAACAGCGTGCCGGAATTGGAAATGTCGGCGAGAATGCCGACCGGGAAGAAGGCCGCGAACAGGGCCACGAAAACGCCGGTGATGATCGTGATGACATGCGGCGTGTGGAACTTGGGGTGGACCTTGGAGAACACCGCCGGCAGCAGCCCGTCCCGGCTCATGACGAAGAAGATGCGCGTCTGGCCGAACATCATCATGAGGATGACCGACGGCAGGGCAAGACCAGCAGCCAAACCGATGAGATTGCCGATCTGCGGCCAGCCGATCTCCCGCATCGTCCAGGCCAACGCTTCTTTCGAGCAGACCACTGCCTGATCGCCGATGGCCGCGCACTGATCGGCCAGCGCCTTGCTGCCCGGCGCCAGCGCTTCCCCGGCCGGGCCCATCAAAGGCTGCGAGCCCACCGTGCCGACAACCCCGGCAGCAACCAACAGGTAGAAAATCGTGCAGATGGTGAGCGAGCCAATGAGGCCGATCGGCATGTTGCGCTGGGGATTCTTGGTTTCCTCCGCCGCGGTGGAGACCGCATCGAAGCCCACATAGGCAAAGAAGATCGACGCCGCCGCCGCGCCGATGCCGCCGAAGCCCAAAGGCGCAAACGGCGAGAACTGCTCCATGTTCATCACTGGCAGCGCCAGCACGATGAACAAGGTGAGTGCCGCGACCTTGATCACCACGAGCACGGCATTGACTATCGCGCTTTCACGCGTGCCGATGACGAGCAGCCAGGTGACCAATAGGGCGATGCCCATGGCCGGCAGATTGACCAGCCCCCCATCGAACGGACCGCGCACCAGCATGTTGGGAATATCGATCCCCAGCGCATGTTCGAGCAGGCCGACGACATAGCCGGACCAGCCGACCGAGACCGCCCCCGCCGCCACGGCATATTCGAGGATCAAGGCCCAGCCGACCATCCAGGCGATCAGTTCGCCCATCACCGCATAGCTGTAGGTGTAGGCCGACCCCGAAACCGGGACCATCGAGGCCATTTCCGAATAGCAGAGGGCGGCGACCGCGCAGACGAAGCCAGCGATGACGAAGGAGAGCATCATGCCCGGCCCCGCCTTCTGCGCCGCTTCCGCCGTCAGCACGAAAATGCCGGTGCCGATCACGGCGCCCACACCCAGCATGGTCAGCTGGAAGGCCCCGAGCGATCGGTGCAGTGATTTCTTTTCGGCAGTGGCGAGAATGGCGTCGAGTGGCTTGATGCGGCCAAAGATCATGCGCGTCTCTCTATACAGCGCGGCCGCAGCCGCTCCCCCTGAACTGACCGCCAAGCCTATAGGCTTATCGGCGACGCGCAAGGGGCTTGCGACAGGGGAAGGCGTCGCGGGCAGGCAAACCGCGCTCAGCGCGCCAGCATCGGCCCCAGTGCGCGTCCGCCGAACAGATGAACGTGCAGATGCGGCACTTCCTGCCCGCCATCCGCGCCGACATTGGCGAGCAGGCGATAGCCCGGCTCCACCAGCCCCGCCTCGCGGGCAATCACGCCGACCGCGCGCACGAATGCTGCGATCTCGCCCTCACTTGCACGGGCCGAGAAATCATCCCAGCTCACATAGGCGCCCTTGGGAATCACGAGAATGTGCGTCGGCGCCTGCGGGGCGATGTCGTGAAAGGCGAGGACATGATCGTCCTCGAACACCTTGTTGCAGGGGATGTCTCCGCGCAGGATCTTCGCGAAGATATTGCTCTCGTCATAGGGAAGGGTCGGGTCGATCGCCATGGCTCACTCCTTTTTGCGCGATGCCTTTTCGTCCAGCCCAGAAACGCCCTCGCGCCGGTCCAGCTCGGCGCAGACATCGGCAAGGGTAATGCCGCGCTCGGCGAGCAGGACGAGCAGGTGGAACAAGAGGTCGGCCGCTTCGCCGGTCAGGGCCGCCTTGTCCTCACTCAGCGCGGCAATCACCGTCTCGACGGCTTCCTCGCCGAATTTCTGCGTCATCTTGCCCAGCCCCTTGGCGCGCAGGCGGGCAACATAGGAGCTGTCGGGATCGGCCTCGCGCCGGGCGAGGATGGTCTGTTCGAGGCGGAAGAGGCTGTCCATGGCGCTTGTCCTTGCCGCTGCGCCGCCGGGCGTCAATGGCTTTTCCGGCTGACGCCACGCTCAGGGGTGACGGACGGGAATGCCCGCAGCGGCCAATGCCGCCCGCGCCTCACGCACGCTGTGCTGGCCGAAATGGAAGATGGAGGCCGCGAGCACCGCGCTGGCATGGCCCTGCGTCACGCCCTCGACCAGATGATCGAGCGTGCCGACGCCACCGCTGGCGATGACCGGCACGGTGACCGCATCGGCAATGGCGCGGGTCAGCGCAAGGTCATAGCCCTGCTTCGTACCATCGCCATCCATGGAGGTGACGAGCAATTCGCCCGCGCCAAGCTCCGCAAGCCGCGCCGCGTGAGCAAGCGCGTCGATGCCGGTGGCGCGACGGCCGCCATGGGTGAAGATTTCCCAGCGGCCCTCACCGACCCGCCGGGCATCGACGGAGGCCACGATGCACTGGCTGCCGAACCGATCCGCGATCTCGCTCACCACTTCGGGGCGCGACACGGCGGCGCTGTTCACGGCGACCTTGTCCGCGCCGGCGAGCAGGAGCGCCCGCGCATCCTCCGCGCTGCGCACGCCACCGCCGACGGTGAGCGGCATGAAGCAGACTTCCGCCGTGCGCGCGACAATATCGAGCAGCGTGCCGCGATCCTCGTGGCTGGCGGTGATATCAAGGAAGCACAATTCGTCCGCGCCGGCAGCATCATAGACCTTCGCCTGCTCCACCGGATCACCGGCATCGCGCAGATCGACGAAGTTCACGCCCTTGACCACACGGCCATTGGCAACATCGAGACAGGGGATGATGCGGGTGCGGACGGTCACTGGACTAAATCCTCACATCCGTTCGTGTCGAGCGAAGTCGAGACACGGCCAGCACTGTCCTCGCGTGTCTCGACTTCGCTCGACACGAACGGGAGGTGGCTGCGTGACATTCACGCGGCATTCGCCACCGCAATGGCGGCGCGCAGATCGAGACGACCGTCGTAAAGCGCCCGGCCGGTCACCACGCCCTCGATGCCATCGCCAGCATGGAGGCTGAGCACCCGAATGTCCGAGATATCCGCCACGCCGCCACTGGCGATCACGGGAATGTCCACGGCGCGCGCCAGTTCGACCGTCGCATCGATGTTCACGCCCTTGAGCAGGCCATCGCGGCCCACATCGGTGAACAGCAGCGAAGCAACCCCGGCATCCTCGAAGCGGCGGGCGAGATCGACCACCGGCATGTCAGATTTCTCGGCCCAGCCGTCGGTCGCGATCATGCCGTCGCGCGCATCCACGGCGACGACGATGCCGCCGGGATACTCCGCCGCCATATCCTTGACGAACTGCGGGTTCTTGAGCGCCGCCGTGCCGATGACGACACGCGACACGCCGAGCGCGAACCAGCCCTGCACCGCCTGCGGATCGCGAATGCCACCGCCAAGCTGGACATGGCCGGGGAAGGCCTGGACGATGGACGCAATCGCTGCGCCATTGACGGCATGGCCGGCAAAGCTGCCGTCCAGATCCACCACATGCAGGAAATCCGAGCCTTGCTCGGCCCAGATCAAGGCCTGCGCGGCGGGATCGTCGCCATAGACGGTCGCCCGATCCATATCGCCCTCGGCCAAGCGGACGACCTGCCCGCCCTTGAGATCGATGGCGGGAAAAACGATGAACGGCGGAATTTCACTCATGGGGCCCACTCCAGAAAGCGGGCGAGGGTCGCAAGGCCATAGGCCTGGCTCTTTTCCGGATGGAACTGAACGCCCAAAATATTGTCCTTGCCGACCGCCGCCACCAGCGGTCCGCCATGGTCGGTGGTGGCAACGACATGCGCCGCCTCCGCCGCCTCGAAATGATAGCTGTGCAGGAAATAGGCCTCACCCGGCTCGACCAGCGGATGGGCGCGCGCGCCGACAACATCGTTCCAGCCCATATGCGGGATCTTGATCGCCGGATTGTCGCGCTCGATGCGCCGCACCGTGCCCGGAATCCAGCCCAGCCCTTCATGCCGCCCGAACTCCTCGCCGGCATCGGCCAGCAACTGCATGCCCACGCAAATGCCGAGGAACGGCCGCCCGACCTCGAACACCGCCTCGTGCATCGCCTCGATCATGCCCGGCAGCGCGCGCAACGGCTCGATGCAGGCGCGGAAAGCGCCCACACCCGGCAGCACGATGCGGTCGGCCCGGCGCACCACCTCGGCATCGGCGGTAATGACGACGCCATGCGCCCCGGCGGCCCGGAGCGCATTGTGCACGGAGTGGAGGTTCCCCGCGCCATAATCGATGAGCGCGATGGTCATGGACTGTCAGCCGCCCAGCGTGCCCTTGGTGGAGGGGATCGCATCGCTCTTGCGCGGATCGATCTCCACCGCCTGTCGCAGCGCGCGGGCCAGCGCCTTGAAGCAGCTCTCCACGATGTGGTGATTGTTGCTGCCATAAAGGTTCTCGACATGCAGGGTGATCCCCGCCGACTGCGCGAAGCTCTGGAACCAGTGCTCGATCAGCTCGGTGTCCCACTCACCCAGCCGATGCATGGGGATCTCCACCTTCCAGACCAGCCAGGGACGACCGGAAATGTCGAGCGCGACGCGGGTCAGCGTCTCGTCCATCGGCGCGTGCGCCTCGCCATAACGGGCGATCCCGCGCTTGTCCCCGAGCGCCTTGGCGATCGCCTCGCCGACCGCGATGCCGGTATCTTCGGTGGTGTGGTGCTGGTCGATATGCAGATCGCCGACCGCCTTCACGCTCAGATCGATCAGCGAATGGCGCGAGAGCTGCTCCAGCATATGGTCGAGAAACCCGATGCCGGTCGAAATGGAATAAGTGCCGGACCCATCGAGATTGACGCTCACCTCGATATCGGTCTCGCCGGTTTTCCGCCTGATCTCCGCGCTACGCATGGTTGCGGCCTATAACGCGCGCGGCGGACCATGCAATGCGCTTCTCGACCGTTAACGGCTGTAACGCTCTGTGCTTGACCGGCGAGCCCCCCGCGCTAGGACTGTGGCCATGACGGAAGAGCCAGCAGACAGCCTGATTCCCTATGACGAAATCGTGCAGGAGGCGCTGCGTGCGATTCCGGGGCGCGTTTTGCAGGATATTGCGCTGACGGGCGTCCTGCCGGGCAATCATCATTTCTACATCACGTTCAAGACGCAGGCGCCGGGGGTGAGTATCCCCACCTGGCTGGCGGAGCGCTTCCCGGACGAGATGACTATCGTGCTGCAGCACAAATTCTGGGATCTCAAGGTTACCGATACCAGCTTCGAGGTCGGCCTCACCTTCAACCAGGTGCCCGCGCATCTGGTGATCCCGTTCGCGGCGCTGCGCTTCTTCGTGGACCCGGCCGTCAACTTCTCGCTGGAATTCCAGGTGATGGAGAGCGGCGAAGCCGTCGAAACCATGGAGATGGCGGAGAACGATACGCCGGTCGCACAGGCCGAAGACGGCTCCAACGTGGTGACGGTAGACTTCGGAAAGAAGAAATAAGGGTCAGGCGCGACCCGAGCGCGCCCTGTTCCCGCTTACTCCGCCCGCTTTGCCTGAAAATTGAAGCTGATCGTTACGGCATCCGGAATCGTACTGGTGTCGGACCATTCTCTGGTTCCGACGCCGAAGGCCGTGCGGTCGATGCGCGTGGTGCCGCGGGCGCGCGCAACCGTTCCGTCGATATCCAGCGTGAAATCGAGCGTTACCGGCTTTTGCTGCCCGTTGAGCGAGAGCGTGCCCGTCGCGCGGTAGCGATTGCCATCGCGATGCGTGATGCGCGTTGCCCGGAACGTCGCGCGCGGATGCGCCGACACGCCGAAGAACTCGTCGCCGCGCAGCATCTCGTCGCGCTGGCTGTCGGCACTGTCGACCGACGCCAGATCGACCGTCACGGCGATGCGCGAGCCGGGCAGATCATCCGGGCTGAAGACTATGTCGGCATCCCAGCGCGAAAAGCCGCCGTCGATGTCGGAGCCGGAATAGGCCGTGCGGAAATTGAGCGTGCCGCCGCGCTGCACCGTCCAGGCGGCGGCCTTTTGCGCCTCATCCTTGGCTGGCTCATCGGCAGGCGCCGCTGCCTGATTGACCGCCACCGCGTCTTCGACTGCGTTGCTGGCGTTGACAGCAGGGTCACCCGCGTTATCCGCGACCGCCACGTTTGAGCCCGCAAGACCGGCTTCCGCTTGCGCCGGGGCCTTGCCGCCGAACGGCAGCACCCAGGCCAGTGCAAAGGCCGTTAGCGCGCCCGCAATCGCGAGACCGGCCACCACATTGAGCGCGCCCCGTCTGCTCAAGGCACTAGGCACCATGCGGCCAAGAGTATCCTTGCGCAAAAAGTGGTGCCGCAGTGCTCCCGCGACATGCAGAATCACCAGCCCGGCCAGGAGCCAGCCAAGCAGGCTGTGCACGGCTTCCGCCGGGTCGTGCAGGGCAGCGCTCACAGGCAGATGCGGCCATGGAATGACGCCGAACAGCAGTGTCGGCACCTTGATCGCCGAGGTCGAGACGATGATCCAGCCTGTGAGCGGTCCGAGGATCATCACCACATAGAACAGGGCATGGACACCGCCGGCGAGGGCGGCAAGCAGCAGGCTCGTGTTGAGCGGGCGGGGCCGGGGCACCAGCAGCCGGATCATCAGGCGCGCCACGCTGAGCAGCAGGATGCTGATGCCGATGGTCTTGTGAAGCTGATAGGCCGCGAACTGCGGCAGGCCCGTCAAATCCTCCAGGCGCCATCCCAGCGACACCTGAAAGAGCAGCAAAGCGGCAAGCAACCAGTGCAGAATAATCGCGGCAAGCGAATAGCGCGCAGGCGATTGATGCAGGCTCATGTCCGTCGCGTTCCCCCAACACCCAGTCGAATAGAGTGGTGCCGAACCTGCCAGCCGAACCGGCGCTTAGCAAGCGGGTTGGGAGCGGCGTACCGCTTCGGGGAGGGCAAGCGCTCAAAAGGCAAGGAAGTCGAAGCAGCCGCCAGACCGGGACGACCGCACAAGACCCGCCTTTAGGGAAAATGGTGCCACAGACGACAAAGATGGGCACTCAAATCACCGAGAAGTTTCTATTGATCGCGCGTCATAGGGCAGCTTGGAAAGGTCCGTGAGACAACCCACCCTAAAATCGGACGTTAATCCCTCGCGTCGCGGAGCGCTTCCAGTTCGGCCAGCCTCACTGGATCGCCGGCGGCAAGCGTTTCCTCAAGGTAGAAGCTATAGGGTATGTCGAGCACCAATTTGTGGGCCTCGCCGCTATATTCTGAGGCGATCACAGGAAATGCATCGACCAGCTCTCGAAGAAAACCTTTGTCCAAATCTTGAAGCCTCGCTGCCATATCCTCCATCATGAGGACAGCTGCATCAGGATCAAGAACCTCATCATCGGTGAGATCGAGAAACAATATGAAATCAGCGATGATCCGCGCCACCCCTAGCACACTCATGGCTTCACCACCCTCACCTTGATGTTCGTGATCTTCATCTCTTTAAACAGCTTTAGCGCAGCGATTCGCTCGGCTTCAATGGGCACTTCCCAAGTTCCAATGGCGCGATTATGCGCTAGTGCTTCTGACTGTCGCAACAACTGGGCACGCGCCCTGGGACGGTTCACGACCCTGAACTTTCGGTCGATCACATAGTCGCCCTGCACGCCATCAAACTTGACCCGGCGTCCCGAGCCATCCGGCATCGTCCGCATCAACGTGGGCGCCTGACCGGGCCGCGCGCCCGTCGCGGCATCATTATATCGCTTCGCCAGCGTTCCGCGACCGAGGTTTTCCTTAACCCAGCCGATCTGCGGCGGCTCATGAGATGGGCGAGGGACGGTTCCGCGCAGACGGCGTAACGCGGAAACTTTGCCAAGAGCCGCTTGGCGTACAAGACACTGGCCTAGGCCGTTCTCCGCCATAATAATGTCCTGATCCGGCAAAAGTGAACCAGCCATCTTCCGGATCATGCAAAGGATTGAACTTGCACTCTATCGCATCGTTTTTTGGCACCGAAGACACTTTGCCGGTGCGCAACCACGTCGAAAAGGCACGACGCCATTCGTCCTCCGATAACTCGATCATTCGCCCCACCTCCACCTTGAGATGAGAACATTTCAGGAACATTTTCCAGCAAGTCAAGCGGACTGTCGCCAGACCCAGATGCGTGGCGATCAGCTGGGGATATCACCCGTTGGGAAAAATGGTGCCGCTTAGGTGACTCGAACACCTGACCCTCGCATTACGAATGCGATGCTCTACCGGCTGAGCTAAAGCGGCTCCGGCTCGCCGGCAAACCGGCGATCATCATGACGCGTGTCCAGTGCGGGACACGATCATGCAGGCGGGGCGCTTATCAGCGTGTGTCGGGCATGGCAAGCGCCGATCGCGTTTTCGCCTTTGGTGTAGCGCGGGCCGGCGGCGATATTTGGTGCCTTTACCGGGCCTTTACCCTTCATGGCGCAGGGTTCGCCCCTTGCACGCGACCACAGGCGAATCCTCGAATGGACGTACATCACAGCCAGGCCGACGCGGTCACCACGCTGGACGAAGCCATGGATGCCCCTCCGCTCGTCCGCTTCGATGAGCGGCGCATGCACATCCGCGCCTATAATTACTGGTCTTCGCTGCTGCGCGATCGTTCGCTGCCGAGCATCGAGGATCTCAATCCCGAGGAACTGCAGGATTTCGGCTCGCACAGCGTGCTGCTGGACTTCACGGCGGGCGTCGAGGATCCGACCATTGCCTTCATCGGCCCCGCTCTGGCCGCGCAGTGTGATATCGACACCTCCGTGCGCCGGGCCAGCCAGGTTCCGGCGCGCACATTGCTCTCCCGCCTGACCGACCATTATCTGCAGATCGTGGCCAACGCCGCGCCCATCGGGTTCGAGGCGGAGTTCACCAACCAGCGCGGCGTCGAGGTCATGTATCGCGGCATCATGATGCCCTTCTCGACCCGCGACGACGCGATCGACTTCGTCTACGGCGTGATCAACTGGAAAGAGGTCGCGACGGATGCGCTGACCGAAAGCATCATCGCGCAGGCCGAGGCCGCCTCTCCGGTGCGTGTGAGGACGACCGACGCCACCGCCATCTGGGCCGATGGCCCCTCCGCGCAGACGATCGCGGCTGCGTCCGTGACCGATTTCGCCGAAGACGTGCCGACCGACGATGCGCTCGACCTGACCAGCGAGACGATCACCCTGCCGGACCAGGATACGGCGCTGGCCGACATGCTGGCCCTGGCGCGCGATGCCGCCATGGCCGCCCATGCCCAGGAGGGGCGGACACGCCACGCGCTCTACCGCGCGGTCGGGCTCGCGCATGCGCTGGCGCAGGTCGCCGCCGCCCGGCCGGAGGATTATGCCGCGCTACTCGCCGACTCCGGCATAGCCGTGCAGCCCCGCAGCCCGCTGACCGCGCTGGTGAAGCTGGTCTTCGGCACGCACTATGACAAGACGCGCCTGGCCGAGTTCGTCTGCGCCATCCAGTTCGCGCTCGACGCGCGGATGCAGCCGGGCGCCCTGATCGCGCATCTTCATGCCACGGTGGGCGGCCTCAAGGGCGTGGTAGCGCAGGTCCGCGCGGCGCGCCGCAACGAAGCTCCCAAAGAGCCGCATAAGGCCATCATGCGCTCCCGCCGGGTGCTGAAGCAGGCCCCTGCCCTCCCCGCCGATCAATTGGCCATGGACGGCGAAGGGCTGGCCGTGGTGATCATGCGGCGAGAGGCCGATGGCTCGCTTGCGATGGTCGCAGCGCTCGACGGCGCCGATCAGCTGTCCGAACGGGTTCTGAAGAAAGCAGCCAGGGCCCTTCCGGCATCCTGAGCAGGCGCGGAGCATAAGCAGGCCGAGCAATGGTCCGGTTGCGGACCCTGCCGGCGGGGTTTAACCACACAGGCCCGACACTGCTTCCACAGATGTGCGTTAGGCAGACAAGGGCCGGCACAAGTGGAAGAGGATGTCCATGACCATCAAGACCAATCGCGACGACGCGCTGACGGCAGCCATCGCGGAGGCACTGGCCAAGGGCGTGCTCGAAAGCGAGCAGCAATCGCCTCAGCCGGACCAATGGAACGAGGCGGCGCGCTTCGTGCTGGAAGCCGCCGCAATGCGCAAGGATGGCGAGAGCGCCATCCTCATTGACAGCCTGACCGATGAGCGCAGTGCCGGCGCCGCGAGCCGGCGGCAGCGCATCGCCATCATCAACGCCGACATGCCCTTTCTTGTCGACAGCATCGGCAATTGCCTGAGCCAGGCCGATCTGGTGATCCACGTGCTCGCCCACCCGATTCTCCCGGTGCGGCGTAACGAGGACGGCGGGTTGCTGGCCATTGGCGATGAGGACGGCGCCGTCCGCGAATCGCTGATTTATATCGAGACCGACCGCATCGACGCGCGCGGTCGGCGGGAGCTTTGTCGGGCGCTGGAGGAAACCCTGTGCCACGTCCGCGCGGCGGTGAGCGACTGGCGGGCGATGATCGACGCGCTCAATGGCGATGCCAATCGCCTGGGCGCCGGCGAAGGCGGCGACTTTCTGCGCTGGCTGCTCAAGGGCAATCTCACCCAATTGGGGCACGAGCTTTGGACCCCGAATGCCCAGCCAAGCCGGCGCAGGGGCATTTGCCGGGCTGCCGAAAGCCCCGTGCTTTCGGACCAGTCCGCCGCTGCCGCCCTGGCCTGGTTCGAGTCTGGCCATGCCGGGCCGCTGATTCTCAAATCCAACATGATGGCCAAGGTCCATCGCCATGTGCTGATCGACCTGTTCCTTGTGCCGGTGCGGGAAGAGGGCAAGATCACCGCCATTTCCATCCATGCGGGCCTGTGGACGAGCGCAGCGCTCGCCACCGCGCCGGAGGATGTGCCCATCCTGCGCGACACGCTTTCGGGATTAATGGCACGGTTCGGCTACAATCCCTCCGGTCATGCCGGCAAATCGCTGGTGCACGCCCTCACCGCCCTGCCGCACGACCTGATGCTGGCGTTTAGCGCGCAGGACCGGGACCGCATCACGCTCACCGCCATGTCGCTGGCCGACCGGCCCCGCCCCAAGCTGGAGCTGGTGAGCGATGTGCTGGGCCGGCACCTCTTCGCCTTCGTCTGGATGATGCGCGACGACCTCTCGACCAGCCGTCGCGAAGGCATCTCCGCGCTGATCGCCTCGGCGGCGCACGCCAGCCTGCTCGGCTGGTCCATCGCGCTGGAAGAGAGCGGTCTGGCGCTGGTGCGCTTCACCTTCGACCTGCGTGATGAAGGACAGGTGCCCGATGCCGAGGCGCTGGACCTGCAGATCGCGCAGTTGCTGCGCGGCTGGACCCCGGCCGTGGAACAGGGCCTGATCGAGCTTGGCGAAAGCTCACGCGCCGCCGTGCTCGCCCAGCGTTATGCGCCCACCTTCCCGATGTCCTACCGGGAAAGCGCGGGGCCGGACGAAGCCGCCCGGGACGTGCTGGCGCTGCACCAACTCACCGGCCCCGATGATCGCAGCGTGCGCTTCTACCGCATCGCGCAGGATGGCGACCACCAGCTGCGGGTGAAGATCTATTCGCTCGAACCGCTCGTGCTGTCCGAGGCGGTGCCGGCGTTCGAGAATTTCGGCTTCCGGGTGCTGGAGGAACGCAGCACCAGCGCGGGCGCGGAGGGTTCGCTCGGCCATATCCAGCGCTTCACCCTCGAGCGGCAGGATGGCGGCCCCGCGGCCGAGGTGCTCGACCGCGCGGCAATTGTCAGCGAGGCGCTCGATGCCGTGCTGGAAGGCAGGGCGGAAAATGATCGCTTTGCCGAACTGATCGTCACGGCGCAGCTGGGGCCGCGCGACATCGTCTTCCTGCGCGCCATCTTCCGCTATCTGCGCCAGACCGGCCTTGCCTACGGCCTTTTGACCGTCGTCGAAACACTGCGGCGCGAGGCGCATATCGCCCGCCAGATCGTGGACCTGTTCTTCGCGCTGCACGATCCCGCGCGCGGCAAGGATGCTGACGACGCCGCGACGATCAATGCCGCCATCGACACCGCACTCGAAGGCGTCAAGGGCCTCGATGAAGACCGCATCCTGCGGCTCTACCGTGCGGTGGTCAACGCCACGCTGCGGACCAATGCCTTCACCCCGGCCGCGCAGGAGGCGCTGGCCTTCAAGCTGGATAGCGCGCTGGTGCCCGGCCTGCCTAAACCGCTGCCTTGGCGCGAGATCTGGGTCTATTCGCCGCGCGTCGAAGGCATCCACCTGCGCACCGGGCGCATCGCCCGCGGCGGGCTGCGCTGGTCCGACCGGCGCGACGACTTCCGCACCGAAATCCTGGGGCTGATGAAAGCCCAGCGGGTGAAGAATGCGGTGATCGTGCCGACTGGCGCCAAGGGCGGCTTCTACCCCAAGATGCTGCCCAACCCGGCAAGCGACCGCGATGCGTGGCTGGCCGAAGGCACCGAGAGCTACCGCGTGTTCATCCGGGCGCTGCTCTCCGTCACCGACAATATCGTCAAGGGCAAGACCGTGCACCCAAAGGGCATGGTCATCCGCGACGGCGCCGACCCCTATTTCGTGGTGGCGGCCGACAAGGGCACGGCGAGTTTCTCGGACGTCGCCAATGCCATCGCCATCGATCATGATTTCTGGCTAGGCGATGCGTTCGCCAGCGGCGGCTCCAACGGCTATGACCACAAGGCGATGGGCATCACCGCGCGCGGAGCGTGGATCAGCGTCCAGCGCCATTTCGCGGAAATGGGCGTCGACCTTCAGAAGAACCCGGTGCGGGTGATCGGCGTGGGCGACATGTCCGGCGACGTGTTCGGCAACGGCATGCTGCTCAGCAAGAGCATCCGCCTGGTCGCGGCGTTCGACCACCGCCATATCTTCATCGATCCCGACCCCGATGCATCCGCCAGTTGGAAGGAGCGCCAGCGCCTGTTCAAGCTGCCGCGCTCAAGCTGGGCGGATTACAAGGAAAGCCTCATCAGCGAAGGCGGCGGCGTGTTCGCCCGCAGCGAAAAGAGCATCCCGCTCAGCCCGCAGATGCAGGCGTTGGTCGGCACCGACCAGACGGCCATGGAGCCGGCGGCGCTGATTTCGGCGCTGCTGCGCACGGAGACCGATCTGCTCTGGTTCGGCGGCATCGGCACCTACATCAAGGCCGCCAACCAGAACAACGCCGAGGTCGGCGACACCGCGAACGACCGTCTGCGCGTGGATGGCGAGGACGTGCGCGCCAAGGTAATCGGCGAGGGCGCCAATCTGGGCGTCACCCAGGCCGGGCGCATCGCCTATGCGCTCAAGGGCGGCCGGATCAATACCGACTTCATCGACAATAGCGCGGGCGTCGATTGCTCCGATAATGAAGTGAACATCAAGATCGCGCTCAACAAGGAGGTCGCCGAAGGGCGGCTTGCGCAGGAGGCGCGCAATGACCTGCTGCGGGCCATGACCGATGAGGTCGCCGCCATCGTTCTGGAAGATAACCGCCTGCAGGCACTCGGCCTCTCCATTGCGGAGCAGGGGGGGAGCGCAGACCTCGCCTCCTATGTCCACCTGATCCACACGCTGGAGGATGGCGGGCATCTCGACCGCAAGGTGGAAGGTCTTGCCCCGGACGAGGAGCTGATGCGCCGCGCCAGCGAAGGGTTGGGGCTGACAAGGCCGGAACTGGCCGTGCTCTTCTCAACCGCGAAGCTGACGCTGCAGGACGCCATCGAGAAGAGCGACCTCGCCCGCGATCCCGCACTGGAAAGCGACCTGATCGGCGCCTTCCCGCCCCTGATGCAGCAACGCGAGGGGGATGCGATTGCCGCCCACCAGCTGCGCGACGAGATCATCGCCACCAAGATCGCCAACCGCATCGTCAATCGCCTCGGCGTGATCCTGCCCTTTGCCCTCACCGAGGAAGCCAGTTGCTCGCTCGATGAAATCGCCCATGCCTTCGTGATCGCCGAGCGCCTGTTCGGCGTGCGGCAGCTCTGGGACGATATCGACAGCGCCGATCTCTCCGAGCAGGCGCGGCTCGCCCTCTACCGCAGCGTCGCCAACGCGATGGCAGGCCATATCGGCGATGCGCACCGCTCCTTGCCGACCGGCATCGCGCCGCACAAAGCCATAGCGATGCTCGATGGCGCCATCGACACGCTCAAGACCAAGGTCGACAGTCTGCTGCAGCCCGAGCCGCTCAAGGCCGCCGAAGCCATGAGAGCCATGCTCACCAGCCTTGGCGTGCCGGATGCGCTGGCCGAACGGACCGTGATGCTGGTGAAGATGGATGGCGCCATCGGCCTTGCCCTGCTCGCGCAGAATGGGCCGCAGGACGCGCTGAGCGTTGCCGCCGCCTTCACGCGGCTGGGCAGCCTGCTCGGTATCGACTGGCTCCAGGCCCTCGCCGCCCAGATGACGCCGAGCGACCCGTGGGAGCGCTTGCTGGTCGCCGGCAGCGCGCGGGAATTGCAGCAGATGCGGCTCGGCTTCCTGGCCCGCGCCGGCGCGAAGACGAGCGAGGAGCATCTCGATCGCTGGCTCGCGGAGAACAAGGTTGCGGTGGAGAAGTTCACGGACTTCATTGCGCGCGCCCGGCAGGCCCCGGCACCCTCTGCCGCTATGGTCGCAGAACTGACCGGACAGGCCCGAACGCTGCTCAGCCGCTAGCGAACCGCGC
The DNA here is from genome assembly GCF_025961775.1 of Sphingobium sp. B12D2B. Lineage (NCBI taxonomy): Bacteria > Pseudomonadati > Pseudomonadota > Alphaproteobacteria > Sphingomonadales > Sphingobiaceae > Sphingobium > Sphingobium sp. B12D2B. Next base: position 369,727 of record NZ_JAOQOH010000001.1, on the reverse strand, counting down.
CGCGCGGGCTCACCAGCCAGGGCTTCACCACGCCGCTCGGCTTGGCCGTGCCATCAAGCCGCACGGCGCGCTTGATCGTGACGCGGTCCTTGATCATCTGGCCGAACATCACGCCGCGCCCGCAGCAGGTGTCGCGCGCCATGATGCGCCTGACCACATCCATGCCCGCGACCACCTGGCCGAAGGCGGCATAGCCCGCATAGCCCGGCCTTGCATCGAGCGTGGGGTTGGCGCCGACCTGAATGGAGAAGTTGCCGGTACCCGAATTCGGCTCCTTGTGGCGCGCCATGGAAATAGTGCCATCGAGATGCTTGAGGCCGGTCTGATCGGTCGGCTCCAGCTCCACAGTGGGGAAGTAGACCCGCCGCGCCTCGGTATCGATCCCGCCCTGGACGAAGCCCGACTTGGGATCGTTCTTGCGGCGGAAGGCGCGGTAGAAGCTCGTCCCGTCCAGCCGGCCATCATCCACATAGATCATGAAATTGGCGACTGTCTTGGGCGCGCGGCGGGCGTTCAAAGCGAGCACGATGTTGCCCATGTCCGTCTCCAGCCGCACGCGGATGAAGCCCGGCGTCGGCTTCGTCGCGCTTTGCGCAAGCACCGGGCCGGGCAGCGCAACCAGCAGCAGGGTGAAGAGAGCGAGGAAGATGAGGTTCAGGCGCAGGACGGGGACAGGCTGAAGAAACAAGAGCATCGATCCGGGCAGTGGCAGGGCGGGCGAAGCCGCACCATGTCACATCGCGGCGCCCGGCATCAACCCGCCGGCGCGCAGAACCGGGCGGACCGAGGCGCGCTCCGGCTGCATGCCTACGTCTGCCGGCACAGCTTAGTGGCGGAAGTGACGCATCCCGGTGAAGACCATCGCCAGCCCGGCCTCATCCGCCGCCGCGATCACCGCGTCGTCGCCCAGCGACCCGCCCGGCTGGATCACCGCGCGTGCGCCAGCCTCGGCCGCTGCGAGCAGGCCGTCGGAGAAGGGGAAGAAGGCATCGGACGCTACGGCGCTACCGACGGTGCGCGGCTCGCTCCAGCCCGCAGCCTCGGCCGCCTCGCGCGCGCGGATGGCCGCGATGCGGGAGGAATCGCGCCGGTTCATCTGCCCGGCACCGATGCCCGCCGTCACACCATTCTTAGCATAGACGATGGCATTGGAGCGGACATGCTTGGCGACGGTCCAGGCGAACAGGCAGTCGGTCAGTTCCTGATCGGTCGGCGCCCGCTTGGTCACCACCTTGAGGTCATCGCGGCTGATGCGGCCATTGTCGCGCGTCTGCACCAACATGCCGCCCGCAATGGACTTCATCGTCATGCCCGCGCGCGCCGGATCGGGCAGCGGGCCGGTGAGGATGAGCCGCAAATTCTTCTTCTTCGCGAACACGGCCCGCGCCGCATCATCGGCATCCGGCGCGCAGACGACTTCAGTGAAAATCTCGGTGATTGCTTCTGCCGTCGGCCCGTCGAGCGGCCGGTTGACTGCAATGATGCCGCCAAAGGCCGACACGGTGTCGCACTGGAAGGCGGCGCGATAGGCGTCGATCAGCGTCTCGCCGGTCGCGACGCCGCAGGGATTGGCGTGCTTGATGATGACCACCGTGGGCGGCCCGTCGCGGAACTCGCTGACCAGCTCCATCGCCGCATCGGCATCGGCCAGATTATTGTAGCTCAGCTCCTTGCCCTGCACCTGCCGGTGATCGGCAAGGCCGCCCTCGGGCGCGAAGGCCGGCAGATACAGCGCGGCCTGCTGGTGCGGGTTTTCACCATAACGCAGCGACTGGCCGAGACGCAGCGGCACCGCCATGCGGGGCGCGAACGGCTCGCCCTGATCCACCGTGGCGAACCAGCTGGCAATCATGGCATCATATTCCGCCGTCGCGGCATAGGCCTTGGCGGCGCAGAGGCGCCGGAAATCATAACTGGTCGCGCCGCCCTTCTCGTCCATCTCGTCCATCAGACGCGCATAATCGGCCGGATCGGTGAGGATCGTCACGCTGGCGTGGTTCTTGGCCGCAGAGCGGACCATCGAGGGACCGCCGATATCGATATTCTCGATCACCTCGTCGCGGTCCGCGCCCTTGGCGACGGTGGCGGCGAAGGGATAGAGATTGACCACGACGAGATCGATCGCACCGATCTCATGCGCCTCCATCGCCGCGACATGTTCGGCATTGTCGCGCACCGCGAGCAGGCCGCCATGCACCTTGGGGTGCAGCGTCTTGACGCGCCCGTCCATCATCTCAGGAAAACCGGTGAGGTCCGAAATATCCTGCACCTCGAGCCCCGCCTCGCGCAGCGCCTTGGCCGTGCCGCCGGTGGAAACCAGCTCCACGCCATGGCGCGCCAGCGCGGCACCCAGCTCGAATAGCCCGGTCTTGTCGGACACCGAAAGGAGTGCCCGCCGGATCGTCACATCCTGCATCTGTCTTGTCCTTATCCCGATTTCTTGAGCAGCCAGCCGATGCTTGTTCCGCCCGGCCCCGTGGTGGCGCTCACCACGAGTTGCTGCGTGGGGTGGGGCCTGCCTTCGCCGTCCACCCAGAGGCTTTCTTCCACTGCGAGTTCCCCGGCGCCGACCCGGAACTGCCACAAGGCACCGCTGGGCAGACGCAGCAACGCGCCCTGCCGGTCAGCGGTCAACGTCGGCTCGATATCGGGGCCAAGATGGAAGCGGATGGCGAGCGGGCAGCTGACCGGCTTGCGGCGGCGGCTGCCGGGCAGCAGCACGTCCTCACCGCGCAGTTCCCGCCCTTCATGCGTGAGAACCAGCGTGCGCCGATGCAAATGGCCAAGGCGCCGCGCATAGCCATCATGCGCAATTTCGAGCCGGCTGCCCTGCTCATGCTCCTGCCGATCCAGCTCGACTTCGCTCACGCCCTTGCCGAGCGCGCCATCGGGGAGGATCGCGGTGGAATTGGTATCGTCCAGCACCAGCGTCGAATGCGCCGCCGTTGTGCGCAGGCCCTGGGTCAGATCAGCCGGGAGAGACGCGCCCGCCAGTGCCGCGCCGCCGCAATTGACGATCAGCCGCACCGGCCCATCCGACACTTCCAGCGCTGTCGTCGAGGCGCAGCCATTGGAGGCCAGCCGGGCCACCGGCGGCGGGGCCGCATCGACCTGAACGACAGTCGTGCCGCCGCTCAGCCGCTGATAACCCCAGTCGCGTGCCTGCCGCAGCGGCCGGGCGCGAATCCCGGAGGCCGCGACGATAGCTGTGATCCGTGCGGGATCGAGCGGCGCCCCGCCCTGCCAGCTTCCCGGCGCGCCATCGCCATGCAATATGCCGAGCAGGGCAGCGACGATGCGCTCCATCGTTTCAGCCAGCCAGGCCGGCAGGTCGGCACGGCGCACGTCGTAGACGGCGCGCAGCATCGCCAGCAGCGTGATCGCCTCGACCTGCTCCAGCGGCGAGCGGGAAATGATGCCGCCATCGCTCGAAAAGCCCGTCTCCAGCGCCCGCCGCAGCCCGGCCTCGCCAAATATCCTTCGCGGATCGCCACCGGGCAGCAACAGGCCAGCCGCAACGATGCCGGTCCAGGCGATCACGCGCGGCAGGCCCAGCGGCGCCTTGTCGGCACCGCGATCGAGATGACGCGCCGTGCGCGCGATGCTGTTGAGCACCAGGCTGCGGTAAACGAGATCGTTGCTGGAGAGGATCAGCGGCGAATAGGCCGTCCAATACAGGATGCGCCAGCCGGCATTATCGGCACGCCAGGCAGGGTCCGTCGGCTTTTCGGCATGGGCGGTCAGCCAGGCCCGCATCTGCGCCTCGGCGACGGGCACCGCATTGTCCCGCGTGGTGGCGGCCGCCAGATCGCGCATCCAGCGGAAACTGTGGAGATAATCCACGAACTCCGCCGGCTGCTCGATGCGGCGCCAGTCCAGCGTGGCCACGGGCTGCTTGAGGCCGCGAAACAGGAAATAGCCCGCCCGCAGCGCCTTGCCCGCCCGCGCGTCGCCCGGAATGCCGTCATCCGGCACGGCGAGCAGCTTGAGCGGATATTTGCCCTTGAGCCGCATATTGTGGAATGGCGTCGCCCAGCTCAGGCGATAGAAATGATTGGCGAGTCGCTCGGTCAGCGACACACCGCGATCATCCGAGACGCGAATCAGCCGCTTGCCCCGCTCAATACCGTCTTCCACCGGCGGTTCCGGGGGCGGCGTAGGCGTGGGGAGCGGCCGGGCGCTCATCCGCCCCTCAGCATCCGGATGTTGTCGGCATAGGATGCTGGTCCGCCCCGGAAGGTCGCGGTGCCCGCCACCAGCACATCGGCCCCCGCCGCAATGACGCGCGGCGCGGTAACGGCATCCACGCCGCCGTCGACTTCCAGCGCGATGTCCTTGCCGGTCTTGTCGATGGCCTTGCGCACAGCCTCAATCTTGCGAAGCTGGCTGTCGATGAAGCTCTGGCCGCCAAAGCCGGGGTTCACGCTCATGATGAGGACCAGATCGAGATCCTCGAGCAGATAGTCCAGCATCTTGGCCGGCGTGCCGGGATTGAGCGAAACGCCCGCCTTCTTGCCCAGCGCCTTGATCCGCTGAACCGTGCGGTGAATGTGCGGCCCGGCCTCGGGATGCACGGTCAGGATATCCGCGCCGGCCTCCGCAAACGCATCCAGGAAGCTGTCCACCGGCGAGATCATCAGGTGCACGTCGAGCGGCTTTTGAGTGTGCGGCCGCAGCGCCTTCACGACCATCGGGCCGATGGTGATGTTGGGCACGAAATGCCCGTCCATCACGTCGACATGGATCCAGTCGGCACCTGCCTCATCAACGGCGCGAACCTCCTCGCCCAGGCGCGCGAAGTCAGCGGAGAGGATCGACGGGGAAATACGCACGGATGGCATCATGAATTTCGCTTAACCCTGCGATTCGGACAGTGCAACTGCCACAGGCCGAAAGTTGTGGATGGATTGGGGCCCGCGCGCCCTAAAGCGAGTCAGAGCGGGACAGGCTGGCGATGAAGAAGCCGTCAAGCCCGCCCGCCGGCATCAACGCGCCGGGGAGAAGACGCAGCACATGCCCTTCTGCCACGAGCCCCTCGGGCAGCAAGGCCGTGTCGATCGGCCGTGGCAGCATCTCGGGATGGTTCGCGCGCAGGGTGTCCATCTGCGCCTCGCCCTCCTCGGGCTCCAGCGAACAGGTGGCGTAGACCAGCACGCCACCGGGCTTCAGCCAGCCGCACACACGCGCAACAAGCGCCGCCTGGATTTCGGCCATCTCGGCAATCTGTCGCGGGCCAACGCGGTGCAGCACGTCCGGGTGGCGCCGGAAAATGCCGGTCGCGCTACAGGGCGCATCGAGCAGGATCGCGTCCACCGGCGCGTCCGGCGCCCAGTTGGTGAGGTCGGCGCGCAGCACAGCTGCCTCAAGCCCGGTGCGCGCAAGATTGGCCTGCATCCGCTCCAGCCGGCGCTGGGACTGGTCCACAGCGGTGACAGTCCAGCCCGCAGCCGCAAGCTGCATGGTCTTGCCGCCAGGCGCCGCGCACAGATCGAGCACGGAACGGCCTCCCCCCGCCCCGAGCAGCCGGGCCGGAAGCGAGGCGGCGAGGTCCTGCACCCACCACTGCCCCTCGGCATAGCCGGGCAGGGCTGTTACCTCGCTATCCGCCGGCAAACGGACGTGACCGGGCATAAGTGACACGCCGCCAAGCCGCTCCGTCCATTCATCAGTCGTTCCGGCATCGCGCAATGTGAGATCGAGCGGGGGGCGGTGCGCGATCAGCTGCCGCGCCGCGCCGACGACCTCTTCGCCCCACGCCTCGCCCCAGCGCGCCTCAACTTCGTCCGGCAGGCGAGGCGCCTCGGGGAGGGCCAGCTGGCGCCGGAACAAGGTGCCCAGAACGCCATGAACGAGCTTGCGTGGCCCGCCATCGACCAGCGGCAGGGATGTGGCGATCACGGCGTGAGGCGGCGTTTCAAGGATCAGCGCCTGCGCCAGCGCCAGCCGCAGCACCATGCGCGCTTTCGCGTCCACGGGCAGCGGGCGCGGCGTTGCGCTGTCGATCAGCGCATCCAGCTCCGTCATGTAACGCAGCACGCCAGCCGCGATGCCATGCGCCAGCGCGCGGTCGGGCGGATGACTGATGTTGCGGGCCGCCGCCCCCAGCGCCTGTTCGAGCGGTTGCCCCCGCCGGATCACGGCATCGAGCAGGCTGAGCGCCGCCCGCCGCGCCGGCAGCCCGGCAGGCTGGGCATTTTGAGGGATGTGCTGCGATTTGACGGTTGGGCGGGACATGGCTTGGCCCTATAACAGCTAAAGTCGATACGTGGCCGGGAAATGCCGCTTAAGGCATCATCAGGTCACGGACCGCGTGCCACGGCACGAAAACGGAGCATTAAAGCGTGGGAAAACGCCCCGATCATCTCAAGCCGCCGAGCTACCTTTCGAAAAGTCCGCCGGTGCCCCAGCCGGAGGAAGCCCGGGCGCAGCCGCGCCCCGCTGACGAAGGGCTGGACCCGACGCGCTTCGGCGATTGGGAGCGCAAGGGCATCGCCGTTGATTTCTGAGCGCCGACCCCTGCACGCAATGTTGCATTTTTTTGGCGTTCGCCTTGGTTCAACGCAATTTTCGGATGCACTATCGGCCGCTATCAGTCATATAGTACACTTAACACTCCACAAAGAGAGTGGGACGAAGAGTCGGTTCGCTGGTCTTGGGGCGAGATGCCATTGTGTCTGCTGTGATGATCCCACCATCATGCCGATGCGCGCTGTTGCCTGACGGATGAGCAACATGTCCGATTCCCACCGAACTTCTGCTTCGCCCGGTAACAATGCCGGTGTCGAGCAAGGAACGCCGGTCGGTTCTCCCACGCCGACCGGCGAACCACTTTCAGAAGACCAGCCCGATCTTTTCCCCGGCGCACGACCTGCGACTACGCCTGCCGATGGCGATGCCGCGCTGCTGCAGGCGGTCGGTCGCCTGATTCTCGCCTGGGGCCAGCTTGAGCGCACAACCGCCGATAAGGTTTCCACCATGCGCGAGTCGTTCGGCGATGTGCGCTCCGTGGGTGGCCGAACCCGCCCCACGCTGCAAAAGCTGCTCGCCGAACTGCGCGCGCTGGTCGCCATGCGCGATCGCCACGATCAGGATGCGCTGGCGGTAATCGCCACCATCGATGGCAGCCTCCAGCGCACCGCCCAGTTCCGCCAGCTGATCATCGACGGCGCACAGGGCGCATCCGGCAAGATCCTGAACTGCCGGGATATCAAGAACTGCCCGCTCGAAATCGGCCTGCGGGAAGTCGAGCGGGAAGCCGCCTCGCTCGACCGGATCTGCGCGCAGATCGCGGAAATCTAGGCGAGCGGGGGCGAGGCTGATCCTTAGCGCGCGATGGCTAGTTCCAGCTCCCGCTCCACCTCCTGCTGGCCCTCGTCGATCTGGATGATGATCGCCCTGTAGCCCTGCCGCAGCAGCTCGCCCAGCCGCTGGACCGTGTTGACGACGATCGGAGGCCGCGCCGGCCCAACCGCAGCGGTGGCGGGCGCGATTACGCCCAGCGTGAGATTGGCGGGCAGGATGATCTCGCCGGTGCCGGTCACCTGGCCACCGACGGGCGTGATGAACGTGTCGGTGATAATCTGGTTCGGGTTGATCTTGCCGCCAGCCACCACGGGCTGATCGTTGACCACGAACGACCCGTCGCCATTGCTGCTGATCTCCTTGAACACACCCTCGATGGTGCCGCCGGGCGCATCGACGACGAGCGCGCCGCCATTGACCTGCACGTTGAGCGGCGTGTTCGACTGCAGCGAGATCGTGCCGCCCGAGCTGATCGTGCTGGTCACCGCACCCGGCGCCGCCACCGACACGGCGCCACCGGCGTTGATCGCGCTGGAGATACTGCCCGTGCCCGAGGTGACCGAGGCGCTGCCCGCCGTGACGATCTGCGAACTGATCGACCCGGCACTGGCCAGCACGGTGACCGGCCCGGTCGCCTTGATCGATCCGCTGACATTGCCGGACCCCGCCGAGACGCTGACGCCGCCGCCGGCATTGACCGTGCTCGATATGCCCGATTGCGAGGCGATGGACGCCGAGCCCCCGGAGGTGACGGACGAGCTGACCGGCCCCGTCGCGCTCAGCGCCACCGGCCCGGCCGCCTGGATGGAGCCACCCACGCTGCCGTTCGAGGTGAGCGAGACGCTGCTTTGCGAACTGACGTCGCGCGAGACATTGCTGGTATAGGCAAGCTGCACCGGGCCGCCCGCTATGATCGAGCCCGTGCCCGAACCGCCCGCGCTCACCGCCACGGAGCCGCCCGCCACGATGGGGCCGCTTTCGCTGCCAGTCACCGACGCGCTGACATTGCCGAGCGTATCCAGCGTGTTCGCGCTGAACAGCTGGTTGCCACTCAATTGCGAGGTGAAGTCGCCCGCCAGCTTGACGGTTGCGGCGGAGAAGTTCCCGCCCGTGACGGACAGACTGCCCAGCCTTATGCTTTCGCTGCCGAGATTGCCGAGGCTGACGTCACCATCCCCGGTGGCACCCGCAAGACCGGTGCCGGTGAGGAACGCCACGCTTTGCGCGGCATTGGCGGTACCGATCAGATTGGGGCTGATCGCGATCGACCCGCCGGGACGCGCATCGAATTGGGTGAGCGCCTGTGTCAGGCGCAGCGCTGATCCGGTCGCCGTTCCGCTGAACGTCAGCCCGCTCGCCGTGTAGCTGCTGCCGTTCAGCACGACCTGATTGCCGATTACACGCGTTGCGCCGAGCCGGGTGATCTGGCCGATATTGCCCAGAGCGACCGTGCTCGCATTGAGCGTGAACGTCTGGCCACCGCCTGCACCCCCGTTGATGCCGAGGAAACTAGCCACCGCCAGCGCATCGACCGTGGTGGCGCCGGCCAGCGTCGTGGCGCCGTTCACGGAGAAGCTGGTTGCGCTGTACGTGCCGGCCAGCGTCGTCGCGCCGGTGTAGCTCTGCGCTCCCGTCGTGACAGTGCCCGCGGTCATGATCTGACGCCCGGTCGCCGTAATGCTGCCGACGTTCACCGACCCCAGCTCGATCGCGCCTTGCCCGGCGTCCACGGCCAGCGTCTGGGGTCCGCTGACGACACCCAGACGGACAGCCCCACCGTTCGTCACCAGCGTGGTTGCGCCACCGAGCATGGTCGCGCCATCCACGCGGAAGGCGCCTCCGCCTGTGCTGAACGTGCCGGAGAGGATGGTCGCGCCGGTGTAGGTCTGGGTGGCGGTCGTTGCGATGTTGGAGGCCGAGAGCATCGTGCCCGTGGCGTCCAGACGACCGATTGCCGCGCTTCCGATGGCGGCAGTGTTGCCGCTCAGGCTCAGCCCATGGTTTCCGTCGACCGAGGCAAGGCTGATCGTGCCCGCCGGCGCTCCAATCACCATATCCCCGGAGAGGGTGAGGAGACCGGCGGCGGTGAAGCCGCCCTGTCCCACCGTCACCGAGCCCCTGACACTGCTGCCAGCCGCGCCGCCGCCAAGTGTCATCCCGTCCAAAGTCGCGCCCTCGAAGATGAGCGCGCGCAAGCCGGACAGGCTGGCCGCTTCGCTATAGCGGCCGGCACCGACGAAGATCGCATCACCCATGCTGGAGCCGTCGAGCGCCGACTGGAGCGAGAGCATCGCCGTCCCCCCGCCATCGAGCTGCCCCTCGCCGACATAATAGGTGCCGCTGCTCGCCGTGCCAGACCAGCCCTGAACAAGGCTCGCGTTCGCCGCTGCAAGGTTGACGGCATAGTCGAAGGCGTCCTGCCGGCTCTTCTGGAAGAAGGTGAACTGCGCGCCGTCCTGCCGGTGCTCCGCATTCCGGACGATATAGTCATAGCCCAGGATATTGATCGCACCGGGCGCCGTCATCGTGGAAGAATTCTGCAGGTAGAGGCCGTTCGATTCACCGAAGCTGTTGCTCGCCTCGATCGTGATATTGGTGAGTTGCTGGGTGCTGCCACCACCGTCGATGTTGTTGGCCTGATAGAGCGCCAGCCCACCCCAGGCATTGCCGGCCGTCTGGCTGTTGCGCACAACGACATTGGCGCTGTCGGTGATCGAAATGCCGTTGCCGGCCACGACGCCGCTGACTGAAACCCCATCGATGGTCGCGCCGACGACGGCGTTCAGATCGAGACCGGTCTTGTGCGATCCGCTGATCGCCACATCAGTAATCGCAAAGCCCGTGTTGCGGGAGTCGGCATCGCCGCGCTTTTCAACCTTGATCCCATAGGTGGAGCTGGTGTTCGCTTGTGAGCCGAGCAACGCAAAGCCGCTCAAGGCGACATCGTCGGCATTCACCCTTATGCCGTAATGGCCGTGCCCGCTGGCATCGATCACGGTCAGCCCGGAGCCCTGGCCAACCACATCGATATCCTTGGTAATAAACAGCGTGTCGGCGAGACTGTGGGTGCCTGCCGACAGGTTCAGCCTGTCGCCATCTTGGCCCAGCCCCAGGGCCCGCCGCACGGCATCCGGGCCGGACGCGGTGGTGACGAAGAGCTGGCCGGCCACCACATGGGCGAGACCCGCGCCAGCCACGTCGACGCCATGGGTAATCCGATCTTCGACAGCGAAGAGCTGGTCCAGCGTCAGTGCGCTTGCCAGCACGCCGTTGAAGCTGACTCCGGTCAGATCGAGATCATTCGCGCTGCGCCACACAATATGCTGCACGGTGGCGTCACCCGCGACGAAATTGTTGCCGCTGCCGAAGCTGAGTGTCCCCGCGCCGGCGACATTGGTCGGCAGGTAAAAATCATAGCGATTGTTGATGAAGCTGTTGCCGGTGATGGTCGTCGCCGTCGGCAAGCCAAAGCCGGGCTCGACAGCCAGAACCTGATTGTTGTTGGTGAAAATGTTGTCGGTAAGGTTTAGCGCCTCCACGCCGCGCATGATCAGCACGGCGCCGTAGGTGGCTTCGCCGCTGGGGGTCCAACTGCTCACGCCGACATCGCTGACGCTGTTGCCGACGAAATTGACGGTTCCGGCGCGGAACGCCTTGAAGATCGCGCCGAACGAGAGATCCGAATCGCCGCCATTGCGCACGATATTCTGAGCAATCGTCACATCCGGATAATCGAAGTCGCCGCTCTGCTGCCGGAAGGCGATGTGCCCTGCCGTGTGGTCGAGCAGATTGCCGCTGAACACGACACTACCAATCTGTGCGCCGTCATTAGCGCCGCCGGCGCCGCTGCGCGTATCGAATGCTGCCCAGCCACGGATATTGAGGAATTCCGAGCCGGTGATCGCGATATCGCCACCGATCTGCCCGCCGATGAAGCCGTGGCGACCCGCGACATTTTCGCCGTCGATCCGCACGCCGCTCAGGGTCAGTCCGGTGATCGTCCCGCTGTTGCTGATTACGGCGGAGCCGGCCGAGCCCCGCACCGCAAAGTTCCGCAGGGTCAGTCCGCTCGGGCTGCCGCTGATCGTCATGCCGCCGGTGATGACCGTCTCGTTCATGCCCGCGCCACTCAGGGTCAGCGCCTTGGTGACGGCCGCGGTCTCTTCATAGGTGCCGGCGGCGACATTCACGGTCGCGCCGGACCGCGCATCGCCGATCGCGGTGTTGATCGACAGACCTTCGGCCACGGTGAAGATGTTGGTCAGGCCACCCGGGCCGTATCCCTCGATCGAACTGGCCGCAGCATTGCCCACGTCCCGCGCGAAACTGAGCGCATCCGCCAGGTCGGTGCGATAGAAAATGAACTGCCCGTCGAGATCATCGCTGCGATGATCGCTGTTGCGCACCGCATAATCGAAGCCGGTGAGGTTGAGCTGGCCGAACTGCTGCGTGGTCGATTCAAGCTGGCTGAACAGACCCAGCTGTTCTTCGAAGCTGTTGAGAGCAGCATCGATGGTGATGTTCGTCGTCTGCCCATTATAGCCGCTGCTCTTGTTGCTCTGATACAGCGCGACGCCGCCCCAATCATTGCCAAAGGTATGCACGCCCTCCAGCACCACATTGGCACTATCGGTGATCTGCACACCGGCCCCTTCCGTGAGAATTGCGTCGTCGGCGACGCTGCGGCCATCGGCGGTGAAGTTGGTGATGCGGGCGCCGACCACACCATTAAGGTCCAGCTCGGCTCGCCGCGAGCCGCGCACCGTCACATTACTGATCGCAAAGTCATGGACCCGCTCGCTCGTTCCGCCCGGCGTGCTGACATGCCCTGCCGGATTGGGCTGGACCTTGATGCCGTAATTACCGCCGGCGAGCGTGCTGCCATATAGCGTGAAATTCGACAGAGACACATTATCGGCAAGGACCGAGATCGTCCCCAGCCCGTTGCCGCTGACCGCGCGCCCATCGAGGATCACGCCGCTCTCAGACTGGCCGGTCAGGGTCAGCGCCTTGCGGATGACGAGTTGCGAACTGCCAAGATCGTAGGTGCCGTCCCGCACCTCCACCATGCCGCCGGACACGACGGCGTTCACGCCATCCTGCACCGACAACAGAGGTGTCGCCGCTGATCCCTGAGCACTTCCGGAACCGTTCGTTGCGACCGTGACATGCGTCCGGTTCGAGGCGGTATAGGCCTGGTTGAACACGGACATGCCGCCATTGGCACCGCTCAGCGCTAGCAGTCGCGCCTGCTCCTCCAGAGAGATATTGGCACCGAGCAGGCCGTTTCCGGACGTGGTCGTGGTGCCGTTCCACACCCCGTTCAGATGCAGGTTCATGCCCCACTCGTTGCCGAAAGCACCCGCGCTGTTGCCGCTGATCACGAACCCGGGGGCGGAACCATCGACATACTGGAGGGAAATGCCGCTCTTCGTGTTGTCGATCAGGTTGCCGGTGATCCGCAGATCGGTGACATTGCGTCCATCGACGAGAATACCGTTGCGCACGCCAATGATGCTGTTGCCGGCGATCGTTGCATTATCTGCGCCATTGAGCAGCGCGATGCCACGCGTAACTGAGTTCCCCCAATCAAAACCCGATGCGGTCGCGCCTTCGGGCAGCATGCCAGTGAACCGCATGCCGGTAATCGTCACGTCATCGGCATTGACGGTCAGCCCGTTGATTGCGCCGCCCGTCAGCGGAAGCCGGATGGTCGCCAGACCGCCACCATTGATGGTCACATTGTCGCGTGAAATGGTCGCACCGGCGGCGTAGATGCCCTCACCCAGGTTCAGCAGCGTGCCACCGGCGGCGGTGCCGATCACACCGAGCGCATCCCCGATCACATCGCCATTGCCGCTCACATCGGCACCGCCGATGTTGAGGGACATTTCCAGCGCCCCGTCGCCTACATTGATCTGCCCGGCCCCGCCGATGCGGGCGCCCTCCACGAGCATATCGCCAGACACGGACAGGGCCGAGGTGACGTCGATCCCGCCCGCCGCTCTGGCGCCGACCAGACCGTCCGCACCGGCATCCATGGTTCCGCTCATCGCAAGATCGCCACTCTGGGCGAACAGCACGACCGTCCCGTCGGGTTCGGAGGTCATGCCGGATGCCGTGAGCGTGCCGCTATTGACCACCTGATCAATCAGGGCACCGGCTGTCCGGGCGGTGAGCAGGATCTGGCCGCCCCGCGCGGCAATCGTGCCGCTGTTCTCGACCAGCGCATTGTCTGCGCCAAGGCCGATCTCCAGAAAGCCCGTGCCGTCCAGATCCAGTGTGGCGCTGCTGCCCGAGGCGAGCACGACGCGGCCAAGCCGGGCCGAGATCACGCCCTGATTGCGCACGGTCGGCGCGAAGAACGCGGCAAGGCCCTGATCGGCAATGCTGATATTGGCGCCAGCGCTGACCACGATCTCGGCCGTCGAGCCTTGCATGCCGGTGAAGGCCAGCGGACCGCCGTTCATGAAATCGGCATCCACCACATTGGCGCTGCTGGCGATCAGGCCGCCGACATTCACGTCGGCCGTGCCGGCAAACATCACGCCATTGCTGTTGATGACCGCCACGATGCCGTTGGCATTGAGAGACCCGGCGATCTGCGACGGCGCATCGCCTCCAACGACACGGTTGAGCGCGACGGCGCTGGCGCCCGGCTGCGAAATGGTGACCTGCGCATTCGAGCCGATGTCGAAGCTGTTCCACTCGATCAGCGCGCGGTCGCTGGTCTGCGTGATGGCCAGGGTGGAGGAAACGGGCGCACCGATGGTGGCGCTGCCGCCGACCACCACGCCGCCGGTCGGCAGGGCATTGGCGTCCTGCGCGAGAGCGGGGCGTGCGCTGGCCAGCGCGAGAATGGCTGCCGAGAGCAGCAGCGCGGTACGGCGGCCCCGAAGGGGTGAGAGGGCGGGCTGGGCTGCGAGAGTGGACGTGCTCATATCAGGTCTCCACGAAATCGGAACGATCGGCGCGACGAGGATCGCGCCGGCTCAGTAAGCGGCGCTCAGGGACACGAAGATGCGGCCATCCCGGTTGCCCTCTGCGCTCACGGCGCGGCGGACAGGCTTGGCGTATTCCATCGAGAGGCTGAAACGGTCGGCAATGCCGGCCCGCAAGCCGACGCCATAGGATCGCAATCCGGCGCGCGGGCGCTCGCCCGGCAGCAGATCATTCTGCCAGACACGGCCGCCTTCATAATAGACATAGGGTTCGACCGTCCCCATGCCGCGCGCGGCGATGGTGTAGAAAAGCTCCACCTTGCCGGCGATGCCCTTGTCCCCGGTGATTTCGGAGGGATCATAGGCACGGCCGTATTGGGCGCCGCCCAAGCCGAACTCCTCGGAGGCCAGCAGGCTTTCGGCCGACCACTGACCTGTGGCGCCGAGCAGAAGATGCAGTCCGCGATAGAGAGGCTGCACCCGCGTCACTTCGCCATTGAGACGGGTGAACATCGCCGATGCGGTACCCCGTGATTTCGCGGGGTCACCCAGCCTTGTCGCATCGAAAACGTCGAGCCCCTGCGTCACGGAGGCGCGCAGCGTCGTCTGGCCGCCCATCCGGTCGGCATGATTGCCCAGCAATTCGGCGGTGACGGTCCGAATGCGGTCATCGAAAACCGGATCGATCAGGCGATTGCGTGAACTGCTCTCCCGCGATTGCCAGGAGAACCGCCCGAGAACGTTGGTCTGCCGGCTGCGCACCAAGGGGTATTGGAGAGCAAGGCCCCAGCTGAAGCTCTTGCCCTTCACGGCCAGCACTCGCAGCTCGTCGCCCGGCTTGGTGCGCGCAAAGCTGGCAAAGCCGCTCATCCGCAGCCCGGAACCGCCGAGCGGCTGATCATAGGCACCAGACACGAAGGCCAGTTCACCGCTTTCGTCGGGCGCGGCCACCGCGGTGAGGGCGAGGCGTCCGCCCAGCTGCGCGAGATCGTTGAAGACCAGCCCTCCGAAGAGTTGCACCGGCCCGAGCCAGCGCGATCCGCGATTATCCACCGCGACAAAGGCCTCGATCGGTTGGCGCGCGACGAGGAGAGAGAGGTCGGCGGCACCTTCGTCGCTCGACGGGGTCAGCACAGCCCGCACGCTGGCGCCTTTGAGGTCGCGCGCGAGCAGCAGCGCACGTGCGAGATCATCGCCCGAGGTCGGCCGCTCGGCCCGCACCGGCGCGAAATAGCCTTCGAGGAGCGGGCGATAGCCGCCGGGATCGCCCTCGACGCGCACGTCACCGATGAAGCCCTCGACGATGTTGATCGTCGCAACGCCGTTTTCGATACGCTGCGGCGCGACCACCGCGCGGGACAGCACGAAACCCCGGCGCCGATATTCCGTCGTCACCGCTTCCGCGAGCCGGAAAAGGTCGGCCAAGGTGATGTCGCGGTTGAGATAGGGTTGGGCCAGAGCGTTCAGAACGTCGAGCGGCACCGCGGTCGCTCCCTCGAACCGGATGAGGGGGAGGCGGAGCGGCGCCGTGCTCTCCGGCGCAGCCTCCGATGTGGGCGCCTGCGGGAGTTCCACCGGCGAGACCGAGGGCATGGCCGGCTGCCCGCGCAGACGCTCGTCGACCCTTCCGGGATCGACAGTCTGCTGCGCATGCGCGGATGTGCCCGCCAGCGCGATGGCGGCCAGCAATAAGCTACGAGTCGTCATGGTCATTCCGATCCCCTTGTTCCCCATCGGAAAGTGATTGAGCGCCACGATGCAGCCCCCCTGCATCGCGGTGTGCGAGCGCCGTCAGGCGGCTCTGAAATCTTTAACGAGAGCGGTTGTCGCGCGGCGGCCGGTAACCGTGACAGGCTGGGGGCCAAGTCCCGGCCCAGCTGAAGCCCGACAAGCCTTTTGCTCTTGCTGCAAAGCCCGTGATCGCAGGGCTCCGCAGGGCCACCTCACCGTGCCGGCCCGCTCATTCTGCGGTGGCAGCGATGTCAGCGGCTCAAGGCTACGCCATCGCGCGCGCCACATTCGGCGCGCGAAAACGCGCCTTTTTTCAAGATATTCGAAGGAAAACCCGCATATCTCCGCTACGGAGCATGGCGGCTTTCGAAGGCTCCTGGGGGAGCCCGGAAGATCACGCGGTGTCATGTTCGACCTTTCGGCAACCCCGCTATCCTGAAGGCTCAGGACCGGAGGCTTTGCGTCCCGCCGTTACCGACGGTTTGCCCTTTCGAGATCAAGGCGATCTCATCGGTCTGTTAATGGGCATAGTTAATCGAGCCCGTCAAGGTTAATGAGAGCCGATTGCAAAGATGAAGGATTAATAGAAATTTCACGCTGACCCACGTTCGCGTGAAAATTTCGTGGATTCCGGAATAATCCGGGCAGTCGCCAAGATAAGGAGCGGAATTTGTCTTATCGCATCGCGGCATCGCTAATCGCGCGTCGCAATTGCTCTGCGGTATTGCGCTGAAGACTATAGTTAAACTCTATTTAACTGACGCGGACCCTGGGATTTTGACATGCTCACTGTGATCGGCGGCGCGGTCGCTCCCCTGGCGGCCAACTGCTTACGCCGCAGGCGCGGACAGACCCACGCGCAGAAGCGCTCCGCACGTCCATTCAGACTGCCGGCGCTAGCTTTATCGCTGCAAGGAACCCGCGCGCCTTGTGCGCCGGGCGACCGTCAGAACGGAATTTCGTCGTCATCCAGCCCGTCGTCGAACGCGCTGCTGCTCGAGCGCGCGCCACTGCCGCCAGACGAGGAGCGGCCACCGCTGAAGTCGTCGTTGCCGCCGCCCCAGCTATCGTTGCGGCTGCCGCCACCACCGCCCTGACCGCCGCCACCGCCGCCGCCCTGGCCGCCGTCGAGCATCGTCATCACAGCGCCGGGGCCGGAGAGCACGATCTCGGTGGAATAGCGGTCCTGCCCGTTCTGGTCCTGCCATTTGCGGGTCTGCAGCGAGCCTTCGAGGTAGACCTTCTTGCCCTTGCGCAGATATTTTTCGGCAATGCCGATCAGGCCATCCGAGCGGATCACGACGCTGTGCCATTCGGTCCGCTCACGGCGCTCGCCGGAGGCGCGATCGGTCCAGTTTTCCGACGTCGCGATGCGCAGATTGCAGATGCGTCCGCCATTGCTGAAGCTCTTCACTTCAGGATCGGCACCGAGATTGCCGACCAGAATGACCTTGTTGACGCTGCCTGCCATGGAGCTCTCCGAAAAACGCGACGAGGATAGGAAATCGAACGGCTGCTTATAAAGCTGAACGGCGTCTCGTCCAGATCGCAATACCGCTCAGCATCCGCCTTGCGTCGATTAAAGGCCGAAGGCGACCGCCGTCCAATAGGTCGCGCCCGCGGCCAGCCAGGCCAGCCCGAACAGATAGGCCGTCATGAAGAGCGGCCAGCGCCAGCCATTGGTCTCCCGCCGGGCAACCGCGATGGTCGACAGGCATTGCGGAGCGAACACGAACCAAGCGAGGAAGGCCAGCGCCGTCGGCAGCGACCAGCGCCCCTGCAGGCGTTCGCCGAGCGTGCGGGCGGTCTCATCCTCATCCTCACTGGCCTCGATGGCATTTGCCGTCGCGAGCGCCGACACGGCGACCTCACGCGCTGCCATGGCCGGGATCAGCGCCAGTGCGATTTCATGATTGAACCCCACTGGCCGCAGCACTGGCTCGATCACACTCGCGATGCGCCCAGCCGCACTATACTCGACCAGGCTGGCCGAACTGCCCGCCGGCGGCTTGGGGAAGGAGAGCAGCAGCCACAGGACAATGGTGGTGCCGAAGATGATCGTGCCGGCGCGGCGCAGGAAAATCCAAGCACGCTGCCACAGGCCGATGATGACGTCGCGCAGCATCGGCATCTGATATTTCGGCAATTCCATCAGGAAGCTGCCGCCCGGCCCCTTGATGACGCCCATGCGCAGCAGCATCGCAACGATGACCGCACCGATGATGCCGGAGACATAGAGCGCAAACAGCACCAGACCCTGCAGGCCAACCCCGCCCCAGACCGTGGTCGAGGGAATGAAGGCGGCGATGATCAGCGTATAGACCGGCAGGCGCGCCGAGCAGGTCATCAGCGGCGCGATGAGGATGGTCGTGAGGCGATCCTTGGGGTCCGAGATGGTCCGCGTCGCCATGATGCCGGGAATGGCGCAGGCGAAGCTGGAAAGCAGCGGAATGAATGCGCGACCGGACAGGCCCACCCGCGCCATCAGACCATCCATCAGGAAGGCGGCGCGGGTCATGTAGCCCGTCGCCTCCAGCATGAGGATGAAGAAGAAGAGAATGAGGATCTGCGGCAGGAAGACGACCACCGACCCCACGCCGTTGATGACGCCCTGTACGATGAGATCGCGCACGAAGCCTTCGGGCAGGATCGCTTCCATCGCCGCCTGAAGAGAGGCGAATGCTGCCTCGATCATGGCGATCGGCGCCTCGGACCAGGCGAAAACGGCCTGGAAGATGACGAACAGCAGCGCCAGCAGGATGAGCGGTCCCAGGAGTGGATGGAGCACGATCCGGTCGATCTGTGCGGTGATCCGGCGGGTGGGCGTTTCGGCGACGATGGCACGCTGGGCGATTCGGCGCGCTTCGCGACGCAGATCATCGGCATCCCGCGCTGCGTGCGTTGCGAGGACGGCGGGCGCGGGAGCATGGGCCGGCACTGCCGCCACCATGGCCGCCTTCAGATCATCCAGCCCGCGCCGGCGCACGGCGACGGTCGGGATGACCGGCACGCCCAAGTCGGTCGCAAGCTGTGTCGCGTCCAGTTCCAGTCCGTCGCGGGTCGCCAGGTCGACCATGTTCAGCGCCAGAATGCAGGGCGAGCCGAGTGCGATCAATTCCAGCGCGAAGCGCAGGTGATTGTCGAGATTGGCGGCATCGACGACGATGACGAGGAGGTCCGGCCGCCGTTCACCTTCCTGATGGCCGAACACGACATTGCGGGTCACCTGCTCGTCCGGGCTCTTTGCATCGAGACTGTAGGTACCGGGAAGATCGACAAGATCGGCCATCCTTCCATCCGGCAGCACCAGCCTGCCGAGCTTGCGCTCGACGGTGACGCCCGGATAATTGCCGACCTTCTGATGCGCGCCGGTCAGCGCATTGAAGAGCGCGCTCTTGCCGGCATTGGGGTTGCCGACCAGCGCGATGGTGAAGCGATCATCCATCACGCCGCTGCCCCACCTGCATCAGCCGCAGTACGGACATGGATGGCATCGGCATGCGCTGCCCTCATGGCGACGATCATGCGCCCGATGCGGCAGGCATGCGCGCCGCGACCGGTAAATCCGGCGCGATGGAGCAGTTCAACGCTGGCGCCCTCATGCAGGCCGAGCTCACGCAAGCGGCGACCGTCCATCTCGGATATGGCGTTCCAGTCGACACTGTCGACATAGGCGGGGCGATTGGGTTCTAGGGAGGTCAGGCGCAACGCAATATCGATCTCTGGTGGTTTTGCGAACGACTATCAATATCGCCCGAGAGAAGCAAGGCGATGCTGGCGCGGCCGTGGCTTATCGGCAGGACGCCAGACGTTTAGCGCCCCCGGTAGCGCAGCCGGCCCAGGAAACGCGCCATGCTGAAATGCTGGTCGGTCTGCCCAGTCAGCCGGCCCTTGGCTTTCTCGAACCGCATGATCCCTTCGATCCGCCGCGCCAGAAAGGCGCGGGTGTCAGCATAATCCGCGCTCTCGTCATTGACGAAGACGAGCAGGGTCGCGGCATAGACTCCCGCCAGGGTGGTACGCTTGGAATAATGATTATAATCCACCGCGCGGTCCCCGGCGGCGCGCCACATCGCATCGGCGGCGCGCCAGCCCAGCCGGGTCGCGCGCGGCAGGTTGAGCGGCATCGCCAGCACGGCCTGAGCGCGGCGCAGCGCCTCGCGATTGGGCGCCAGCACGGCAAGCCGGGCTTCGACCAGTGCCGTGATCCGCTCGCGAATTTTCATCGCAGCCAGACGCTCCGCCGGCAGGGCATCGAGCATGGCCTGATCGACGCTGGCGAACCACGCATCGATCATAGTCAGAGCGCCGCCGGAGAAAGCCAGCGCCGCCACGTCCCGATCCACACCAGCTGTGTCGGCTGCGACCGCGAGAGCCGCATCGGACCAGCCATCGAAGGCGGCATTGGCCGCGATCAACGGCGCGAGCCGCAGTCGCAGGTCGTCCAGTGTCTCATCAGCCAGCAGACCGGCAGTCTGCGGCGCGGCGGTGGGGGGCGCGAGGGTCATGGCCCCTGCTCTACGGCATTTTCACGCGCGAGGAAATCGCTGCCGCCATCGCCATGGCCGTCTCAGCGATACTCTTCGGCGATCTCCAGCATGCGGATCGCAGCAACGGCGGCCTCGCCACCCTTGTTCTTGCGGGCCGGATCGGCACGTTCGAGCGCCTGCGCCTCGTTTTCCACGGTCAGAATGCCATTGCCGATCGGGATGCCATCCATGGTGAGCGCCATCAGTCCACGCGCGCTTTCGTTGGAGACGATCTCGAAATGATAGGTTTCGCCACGGATCACGACGCCGATGGCGACGAAGCCCTCGTAGCGCCCGCTCTCTGCGGCCAGCGACACGGCAGCCGGAATCTCCAGCGCGCCGGGCACGGTGAGCACGTCGACCAGATGACCTGCCGCCTCCAGCGCCGCCCGCGCGCCGGCGATCAGCATATCGTTGAGGTGGTCATAGAAGCGCGCTTCGACGATCAGAAACTTGGCCATGTCGGTTCCTTTCAAGACATATGTTCGTGAGCTTATCTGAACGCCGTGCCGGCAATCACCGCGAGCGTGCCCGCCATCACCAGCAGACCGCCCGTCAGGCGGCGCCAGCCGAGCCTCTCCTTGAGCATCCACGCGCCGAGCACAAGCCCGAAGACGATGCTCGATTCGCGCACCGCCGCCACCGCGCCGACTGGCGCCAGACCAAGCGCGAACAGCGCCGGGGCAAACGCAACCACGGCCATCACCCCCGCCCGGAGCCCGGCGACCCGGTCGCGGATCATGAGGGACAAGGCGTTGCGACCGTGGCGCACCACCAGAGCGGCCGGCATGGGGAATGACCCGAGCAGGAAGAACCAGGCGATGAAGGTCAGCGAATCCGGCGCGGCGCGCACGCCCTTGGCATCGACCAGCGTGTAACAGGTGGTGAGCAGCCCGGCGATGGCGGCGGCGGCAAAGCCGGCCGGCGAAATGGAGCGGCCGCTCGCCAGCACCAATATGCCGGCGCTCACGACCGCGATGCCGGTCAGGACGAAACCATCCAGCCGGTCGCCCAGCAACGCCATACCGAGCAAGGCGGTGAACACCGGCACGAAGCCGCGAGCGATGGGATAGGCCGCATTGAAATCGCTGACCGAATAGGACCAGGAAAGGACCAATTGATAGATGGCATGAACCACGACGGCCGCGAGCAGCCAGGGCCAGAGCACTGCCGGCGGCAGGCCGATCCACAGCACGAATGGCAGGGCGAGCACGAATTCGACGCAGCGAATCCAAGCCAGCACCGCCAGCTTGTTCTCGCCCGATTTGAGCAGCGCATGCGCTGCCGCCGAGGCGAGCGCCGAAAACAATGCGAGCAGGAGGCCGGTTAGGACCGCCGCAGCGCTCCCTTCGATCATGGTCAGACGCCCGTGATCGCCCGCTCCTCGACAACCGCCAGATCATAGCCATCCAGCGCGATCAGATTGTGGTGGCTGTTGGTGAGCAGGATCATGTCATGCACGCCGAGATCGGCCAGGATTTGCGCGCCGACGCCATAATCGCGCAGCTCGTCCATGCCGGCTGGGCTCGCCTCACCGGTACGGATTTTCATCTGCCGGCTGAACCGGTCTTCGCTCGGGCGATTGATGACGACGATGACGCCGGCCCCTGCCTCCGCGATCATTTCCATCGCGCGGGAGAGCAGGCTGGCGCGCGGCCCTTCTTCCCCGAAAATATCGGTGAAGACAGACACCTGATGCATGCGCACAAGTGTCGGCTGCTCGGGCGTGACATGCCCCTTGATGAGCGCAACCTGTTCGGACTCGGTCGCCCGATTGAAGAAGGTCACCGCGCGCCACTCGCCGCCCCAGCGGCTGGTGAACGTGGCTTCTGCGCGCCGCTCCAGCATGTGATCGTTGCGGCGGCGATAGGCGATGAGATCGCGAATGGTGCCGATTTTGAGGCGATGCTTCTGCGCGAAGGGGATGAGATCATCGAGGCGGGCCATGGTCCCGTCGTCCTTCATAATCTCGCAGATCACGCCGGAGGGATTGAGACCCGCCAGCCGCGCGACGTCCACCGCCGCCTCAGTATGGCCGGTGCGCACGAGCACCCCGCCATCGCGTGCGATCAGCGGGAAGACATGGCCCGGGGTCACGATGGCCTCGCGCCCCTTGGAGGCATCGATAGCCACGGCGACGGTCCGTGCGCGGTCGGCTGCGGAGATTCCGGTGGTCACGCCTTCGCGGGCCTCGATTGACACCGTGAAAGCCGTCTCATGCCGGGTGCCGTTGCTGGCGCTCATCAGGTTGAGGCCCAGCGTTTCGACGCGCTGACGGGTCAGCGCCAGACAGATGAGGCCGCGGCCGTGCGTGGCCATGAAGTTGATCGCATCCGGGGTGGCCATCTGCGCGGGGATGACCAGATCGCCCTCATTCTCGCGATCCTCGTCATCGACCAGAATGAACATCCGGCCATTGCGCGCCTCGTTGATGATCTCCTCGGCGCTGGCCAAAGCCGTGCCATGGGCGCGGGCAAGCAGATAGCTTTCCAGCTTGCCCAGTGTGTCGGCGGTGGGATTCCAGTCGGCTTCATCCAGCCGGCGCAGGCTGTTGGCGTGGAGCCCGGCGGCACGGGCGAGACCGGAGCGGGACAGAATGCCATCCCGCACCAGCTTACGGACGTTTTCGATCAATTCGCTGCTCATGACGGGCAGATATCACATTGTAATGTGATTGCCAACGTTTCCCGGCAGCTGCGCCTTAGTTGCGGGCCTGATGATCCTTCATGCGCGCCAGATATCGGGCCAGCACGTCGATTTCCAGATTGACCGGCTGGCCCGGTGCGAGCTGGCCGAAGGTCGTCACCGACCAAGTGTGCGGAATGATGTTGAGGCCGAAGGTCGACCCCTCCGGACCGTCTTCCACGGAATTCACGGTCAGCGATACGCCATCGACCGTGATCGACCCCTTGGCCGCGACATAGGGGGCAAGATCGGCCGGAAGCCGCACGGTCACCCGGTGCGAATCACCTTCGGCTGTGACGTCTGCGACTTCGCCGATGCCATCGACATGCCCGGTGACGATGTGCCCGCCCAGCTCATCCCCGAGCTTGAGCGCGCGCTCCAGATTGAGCAACCGCCCTTCTGCCCAGGCGCCCTGCGCGGTGCGCGAGACGGTCTCGGCGGACAGGTCGACCGCGAACCAGTTGGCGCCCTTGTCCACCACTGTAAGGCACACGCCGGAACAGGCAATGGAGGCGCCGATATCCACGCCCTCCATGTCATAATGGCAGCCGATGACCAGACGCAGGTCGCCGCGCTGCTGCGCGCTCTGGATGGTGCCGATGTCGGTGATGATGCCGGTAAACATGCCTGCTGCTCTATGCGGGCCGCACGCGTTCGTAAACCTCCAGCCGGTCTGGCGCCAAATTGCGCGCGTCGACCAGCCGCCAGCGGCCGTGGGCATCGGCCAGACGATTGAGCCCAATGTCGCCCAGCGCCGCCTTGCCGCGCCCGATGAGGATCGGCGCGCGGTAGAGCAGAAGGCGATCCACCAGATCGGCCGCGAGAAAGGCGCCAGCCGTTTGCGCGCCGCCCTCGACCATCAGATGATCGCCGGGAAGGCCTGCGATTTGAGCCGGAGTTTGGATCGCAAGCCAACCATCTGGCGCCGCACCGCTGTGACTTAGGAGCACCCGGACGGGCGAGCGCGCCTCCAGCCCGGGCAGGCGCACGTCCAGCCGGGGCTGATCCTGCGTGAGCGTGCCGCGCCCAACCAGGATCAGCTCATGCCGCGCCCGCTCCAGATGCGTGTGCGCCCGCGCCGCTGGGCCGGTGATCCACTGGCTCGTCCCGTCTGCCTGCGCAATGCAGCCGTCGAGCGAGGTGGCGAGCTTGAGTGTAACGTGAGGACGCGCGGCCCGCTGGCGCGTGAAGAAGCCAGCCATCGCTTCGCGCGCTCTGGACGCTAGTTCTGGCAGTGCCTCAACGGTCAACCCCGCGTCCCGCAAGCGCGCGATGCCGCGACCGTTGGTCCGTGGATCGGGATCGCCCGCCGCCACGACGACGCGACGCACGCCGGCCTCCACCAGCAGATCCGAACAGCAAGGGCCGCGCGCGGATTGGTGCGCGCAGGGCTCCAGGCTGGCATAGGCCGTGCTGCCCCGCGCCGATGCCCCGGCCATGGCCAGCGCCATCGCCTCGGCATGAGGGCGGCCGCCAGGCTGAGTCCAGCCCCGCCCGACGACGCGGCCTGCGGCATCGAGCATTATGCATCCGACATTGGGATTGGGCGCGGTGCGACCGCGCGAGCGGTGGGACAAGGCGATGGCTGCCATCAGCCAGGCGCTGTCGCCCGGAAGAGTCAGGGCGTTGCCGTCGCGGTATTGCCCGCTACGCCGCCTTCCTTGGCCAGAGCCGCAGCAAGCTTCTGCTGCAACTCCTTTTCCTTCGCATCGAACAGTTCTTCGCGCTCGCGCTTGGTGCGCGCGGCATCTTCGCGCCAGTCGATACCGAGACTATCGGCGAGGCGCTGAAACTCGCCCTGCTTGCTCTCAAGCGCCACCCGATACCGCGCGAAATCCTCAATCTGGCGCTGGATGATCGCACTGTCCGGCCGGTTGGCCTCCCAATTCTCGATGTAGATGATCTGCCGTTCCTGCCCCGGCTTGCGCGAGTCGATCGCGAACCCCCAGAGCAG
Source organism: Sphingobium sp. B12D2B (assembly GCF_025961775.1). Taxonomy (NCBI): domain Bacteria; kingdom Pseudomonadati; phylum Pseudomonadota; class Alphaproteobacteria; order Sphingomonadales; family Sphingobiaceae; genus Sphingobium; species Sphingobium sp. B12D2B. Next base: position 344,585 of record NZ_JAOQOH010000001.1, on the reverse strand, counting down.
AACGCCAGTCAGCGTCACCGAGAGCGCAAGAATGCTCCAGCGGTGCGGGCGATCGGGCGCGAACATCTCGCGCAGATCGGACGCAGCACTCCGTGGAGAAACCGGGCGGGGAAAAATGGCCATGGCGCCTACATAGGGAGGCACCATGGCCTTGAAAAGCAGCGCGTCATCGTGACGCCCCGCTTAACGCTCCAGTTCGAAGCGCAAGGTGAGCACCTGCTCGGACGCGACCGGTACGCCATCCCGCGTGGCCGGGCGGAAACGCCAAGCCCGCAGCGCGTGGCGCTGGGCCGCCTCGAAGAAGGCCGGACCGCTCGCGCGGACCTGCTCGACCGCGGTCACCCGTCCACGCTCGTCGATGCTGACCCGCACCGTGACGCTGCCCTCGCGCCCTTCGCGCTGCATGGCGGGCGGATAAGGCGGGCGAAACCGGTCAGCAAACCGCGCATCCGGCTGAGCGGGCACGATGACTGGCGCAGCGGGCGGCGTGACGATGGTCTTGCCGGCATCCGGGTCAGGCAAAGGGGGGTAGGGCTTCGTCGTCAAATCGGTCATGGTGCCGAGGTTGATCTGCGGATCGACCCTCACCGGGTCGCGTGGCGTATCGAGCGGGCGAGTCGGCTGAGTCTCCACTTTCGCCTCCGGCTCCGGTGTGACGGGCGGCGGCAACGGAGCGGTCGGGACGAACCGCACATCAATGGGAGGGGTCGGTGAGGGCCTCAAATAATGGGTGGCCGGCAAGGCGATCAGCAGCCCGATCAGCCCGCCATTAAACGCAATGGCCGCTGCCAGCGCGCCCGGTGACCGCCGGGCCGCATAGCCGCTCTGGGGGGCATAGGATGATTGAGACGACACAAGGGACATGACACCTCTCCTGATTTTATTTGTGATGTTATACTATCACTAAATAGAGATCAGGCGAAGCGGTTTTTATAGGGTGTCAGAGTGCGTATGGGTCGGCCGCCGGTGGGCGTTACCGGCGCCGAGTATCGCTCAGCTGGTGGCGGCAGCACGCAGCCGGGCGAGCGCGCGATCCCGCCCGATCAGCGGTAGCAGCGCGGCCATGTCCGGGCCGTGATCCACGCCGGTGAGGGCGAGACGCAGCGGCAGGAATAATGCCTTGCCCTTGCGCCCGCTGCCCTGCTTGAGGGCACTGGTCAGCGCCCGCCAGGGATCGGCGGCGAAGTCGATATCCGCTGCCACCTCGGCAGCCTGGGCGAGGAATGCGCGGTCTTCGGCATCAAGATCGGGCCGCGCGATCTCGCCGCTGAGCACCGCAACCCAATCCGCTGCCCCCGCCACCGTCTCGAGATTGGGCTGCACGACCGGCCATGCGGCAGCATCGATGTGCGCCGGGAGGCGATCGGCGACCGCCTCATAGGGCAGCATGTGGACGATCTTGGCGTTGAGGCCGAACAGCTCTTCATCCGAGAAGCGGGCGGGCGCTCGCCCGAAATGCGCGAAATCGAAGCGCTCGACCAGCGGGGCCATGTCGATCACAGGCTCCACCGGATCGCTGGTGCCGAGCCGCGCAAGCAGCGCGCTGATAGTGATCGCCTCGACCCCCGCTTCCCGCAGATCGCCAACGCCGACCGCGCCGAGTCGCTTGGAGAGCTTGCCTTCCGCGCCGGTGAGCAGGGCCATATGGGCAAACTGCGGCAGCGGCGCACCCAGCGCCGCAAACATCTGCAACTGCGTGGCCGTGTTGGAGACATGATCCTCGCCGCGCAGCACATGGGTGACGCCCATGTCGATATCGTCGATCACCGAGGGCAGCATGTAGAGCCAGCTGCCGTCCGCCCGGCGAATCACCGGGTCGGAGAGCAGCCGGGGGTCGAAATGCTGGTCGCCCCGGATCAGGTCGACCCATTCGATCGGCGCATCATGATCCAACTTGAAGCGCCAATGCGGCTGCTCGCCGGCGGCCTGCTTCGCCGCGATCTCGTCCGCGCTCAGCGCCAGCGCCGCACGGTCATAGACCGGGGGCAGACCGCGCCCGAGCAGGATCTTGCGCCGCAAGTCCAGCTCCTGCGCCGACTCGAAGCAGGGATAGACCCGCCCGGCAGCCCGCAGTGCCGCGAACTTCTCCTCATAAAGGTCGAACCGCGCGGACTGGCGCACCTCGCCATCCATCGTGAGGCCAAGCCAGGCGAGATCGGCCCGAATGCCCTCGACAAAACGTTCCTCGCTGCGCGCCGTATCGGTATCGTCGATGCGCAGCAGGCACTGCCCGCCCATCTTGCGCGCCCACAACCAGTTATGCAGCGCCGCGCGGATGTTGCCGACATGCAGATGGCCGGTCGGCGACGGCGCGAAACGGGTGATGACGGTCATGGTTCAGGCGGTCCGGAAAGCATTGGTGATGGGATAACGCCGGTCGCGGCCGAAATTGCGGCCACCCAGCTTCACTCCCGGCGGTGCCTGCCGGCGCTTATATTCGGCCACGTAAAGCAGCCGCTCGATGCGGGCGACGGTCGCGCGATCAAAGCCCATGGCAGCAAGCTGATCGACCGACTTTTCCTGCTCGACCAGGCCGTAGAGAATTGGATCCAGCACCTCATAAGGCGGCAGGCTGTCCGAATCCTTCTGGTCCTCGCGCAATTCGGCGGTGGGTGGCTTGGTGATAACCCGTTCCGGCATTACCGGCCCGTCCGGCCCTAGGCCCAGCGCCGGCTTCTCCGCATTGCGCCAGCGCGAGAGATCGAACACGGTCGTTTTGTAGGCATCCTTGAGCACCGAATATCCGCCCGCCATGTCGCCATAAATGGTCGCATAGCCCACGCTCATCTCGCTCTTGTTGCCGGTGGTGAGCAGCATGTGGCCGAACTTGTTGGAGAGCGCCATCAGCGTCACGCCACGAATGCGCGACTGGATGTTTTCCTCGGTCAGGTCCGCCGTTCGCTCCGCGAACACATCCGCCAGCATGGCATCGAACGCGCCGACAGCGGGGGAAATCGGGATGGTATCGAGCCGGCAGCCGAGCAGACGCGCGCACTCCGCCGCATCGTCCAGGCTTTCCTGGCCGGTGAAACGGGAGGGCATCATCACGCACCAGACGCGATCCGCACCCAGCGCATCCACCGCCACGGCTGCGGAAAGCGCGCTGTCTATCCCGCCCGAAAGGCCCAGCACCACGCCGGGAAAGCGGTTGCGATTCACATAGTCGCGCAGGCCCACGACCATCGCGTGATAAATATCCGCCGGATGCGCATCGAGCGCGTGGACCTCGCCCGGTTTGCAGAACCAGCGGCCATCGTCGCCTCGGTCCCACTGCGTGATGACCAGCGCTTCCTCCCAGTCCGGCAGCATATGGGCGATGTCGCCGTCCGCATTCAGCACGAAGGAAGCGCCGTCAAATACCAGCTCGTCCTGCCCGCCAACGCGGTTGAGATACAATAGCGGCAAGCCCGTCTCGTTGACGCGCTCCATGCACACGCCCCGGACGCGGAAATCATCCTTGGCCACCTCATAGGGGCTGCCGTTGATCGAGATGAGCAGCTCCGCGCCCTTTTCCGCCAGATGCCCGGTGACGAAGGGGAACCAGATGTCCTCGCAGATCGGCAGACCCAGCTTCACGCCGCGAAACTCGACCGGGTCTGGCAGCGGGCCGGGTGCGAACAGGCGCTTCTCGTCAAAGGTGCCGTAATTGGGCAGCTCGCGCTTCTGGCGGATCGCGACAACCTTGCCGCCATCGAGAAGCGCCGCGCAATTGAACAGCAGGCCTTTGTTGGCGATGACCGTGCCGACAAGCATCGCCGGGCCGCCATCCGCCGTCGCCTCGGCAAGCCGATGCAGCGCGGTCTCGGCGCGTGCGGCCAGCGCGGGCTTGAGCACCAGATCCTCGGGCGGATAGCCGATGAGCTGCAATTCGGGATAGACGATCAGATCTGCGCCCTGCTCGCGCGCCTTGTCCCGCCAGGCCAGCATGGCCTCCGCATTACCCGTGATATCGCCCATGCTCTGATTGAGCTGGGCCATGGCGATCCGGAGAGAGGCTGTCATAGCGCCGCTTTATGGGCGGGCGGGGGCGGGAGCAAGGGCGTCGCCGAGCCGGATATGCGGGCGCGCCGCGCCATTGACCGCAATCCCTTGTCCCCGAACCGTCACAAGCGCCTTTTCAGCGGCGCACCTGCTCGCTAGAGGGGCCGCGACAACCGCAGCCATGGGGACCCCGACATGAAGATCATCTCTGGCAACGGCAACATGCCGCTCGCCCAGGCGATTGCCGATTATGTGGAGCTCCCGCTCACCGATGCGAGCGTGCGGCGTTTTGCGGACGAGGAAATCTTCGTCGAGATTCATGAGAATGTGCGCGGCGAGGACGTGTTCGTCGTGCAGTCGACCAGCTATCCGGCGAACGACAATCTCATGGAACTGCTGATCATGATCGATGCGCTCAAGCGCGCCTCGGCGCGGCGCATCACGGCGGTGGTCCCTTATTTCGGCTACGCCCGGCAGGACCGCAAGCCGGGCCCGCGCACGCCGATCTCGGCCAAGCTGGTGGCGAACCTCATCACCACCGCCGGCGCCAATCGCGTCCTCTCGGTCGACCTCCATGCCGGGCAGATTCAGGGCTTCTTCGATATCCCGACCGACAATCTGTTCGGCGCACCGGTGATGTCCGCGGACATTCAGGCCCGTTTCCCGAATGAGAATCTGATGGTCGTCTCGCCCGACGTCGGCGGCGTGGTCCGTGCTCGCGCGCTGGCCAAGCGGCTCGACAATGCGCCGCTCGCCATCGTCGACAAGCGCCGCGAGCGCGCTGGCGAATCGGAAGTGATGAACATCATCGGTGACGTGAAGGGCCGCTTCTGCATCCTGATCGACGATATCGTCGATTCGGCGGGCACGCTCTGCAACGCAGCCGCCGCGCTGAAGAATGCCGGCGCGACCGACGTCGTGGCTTATGTGACGCATGGCGTGCTCTCGGGCGGCGCTGTCGCGCGGGTGGAAGGCTCCGCCCTGCGCGAGCTGGTCATCACCGACTCGATTCTCGCCACGCCATCCGTCGCGGCCTCGACCAAGATCCGGCAACTGCCGATTGCGCCGCTGCTCGGTGAAGCCATCCGCCGCATTGCCGACGAAAGCTCGGTCAGCTCGCTGTTCGACTGATCGGGCGTCGGGGCAGCTGACCCCGGCCGCAGATCAGAAACCGGCGTCGAGTCGGCGCAGACGCATGGTGGCGCCGACAAAGCCCATCACGCAGATCATCAGCGACCAGCGCGCCGCCTCGGGCGCGGAACGCAGCAACAGGGCAAGGCCCAGCGCCGCGAACAGAGCCACTATTGCGCCTGCGATCCTGCCAAACCCGAACATTATACGCCTTCCGCTCCCGCGATAGCCGATGACACGGATTCGCCATGCGCCGAACAGCGGCTGACAATCCACGACATTGACGGTGCCGGCTGGCCCAAACCGGGGTGGCCCGTCGATTTTGGGAGAGACTGTGTCATCCAATCCACAGCCAGGGCGGCACGAACGGTCCGCCCATTAACGGATGCGCCCATGTGGCGCCGAGCCAGAGGATGACGCCGCCGAGCACCGGGACGACGCCTGGCCACAGCGCGTGCCACTCCGCCTTGCCGGACAGGAGCGCAGCGAATGGCACAAAGCTCGTGCGCGCCTGCCATTGGCGCCATGGCGCACCCAGGAGCCGCGCCTTCTTCCGGTCCTGCCCCAGCGCGCCCGCGCTGGCGAGCAGGGCGATGCCGCCACTCAGGATCAGCGTCCGTCCGGATGGCCAGAGCGTGGCGTGAACCAGCGCCCAGAGAATGAAGCTCCACATCATCGGGTGGCGCGTCACGGCATAGACACCCCGGGCGCGGTCATCTGCCCGGTGGGATCGACCATCGCCGGATTGCCGATGAGCGAGCCAACCAACATGACGCCAGCGAGCGCCATCACGAGTCCGCCAAGGTGCCACAGGCCGATGGGCGCCATCCACAGCAGCGGCGCGGCGGGCGCGGCCCGGAAAGCGAGGATCGTCAAGCCCAGCGTGGCAAAGGCGGTGAGGGTATAGAAGCCAAGAAAGCCCCGCTCGCCCAGCCGCGCCACCAGAGGCGCACGAAGGGGATGGGACAGGAGAAGGTGCGTGCCGACGAAGCTCCCCATCGCCAGAGCCAGATGTATCAAAGCCTGCATGAGACGTACCTCCTGGACGCTGCCGCCTGTCCAGCTTCTACACCGAGTCTGACGGTGCTGAAACGCTGGCCTTGATGCCATCACGCTGCCAATAGGGCGCCATGACTCGCCCCGCCCTGCCCATATCGTCCGACGCACCCTTTGTGCTGCTCGATGATGCGCGGGCAGACGGATCGGGCAGCGCAATGCTATTCCGCGACCCGGTCGAGATCATCCGCGCCGATCGGCTGGTCGATGTGTTGCCTGCGCTGGCGCGGGTGGACGCTGCCGTCAAAACCGGCCTCCACGCCGCCGGCTACCTCTCTTATGCGGCGGGCCACGCCTTCGAGGCGCGGCTGAACGGCTATGTGCCGCGCGAGGGCGATGCCGGGCCCTTGCTCTGGTTCGGCTTGTTCGACGCGCCCCAGCCCATCGCGGCGGATGCCGTGGATGCGCTGTTGCCGGAGACGCCCGTCACGATCGGCCCGATCGAGCCGATGATCTCGCGCGCGGACTATGGCCGCGCCATCGGGACAGTGCTGGACTATATCCGCGCCGGCGACATCTATCAGGCGAACCTGACCTTCCCTGCGCGAGTCGCCATCAATGGCGATCCCCTCGCCGCCTATCGCGCCATCCGGCCCCGCGCCGCCGCCGGCCACGGCGCCTTGCTGCGCCATGACGGCCGGCATGTCCTCTCCTTCTCACCCGAGAGTTTCTTCACGCTGGCCGATGGCACGGTGACGACCCGGCCGATGAAAGGCACTGCGCGGCGCGATGCCGATCCGGACCGCGATGCCGCCGCCGCACGCGACCTCGCCAGCGACCCCAAGCAGCGCGCCGAAAATCTGATGATCGTTGACCTGTTGCGCAACGACATCTCGCGCGTAACGCAGGCGGGCAGCGTCGCGGTGCCGGCGCTCTTCCATGTCGAGCATTATCCGACGGTCCATCAGATGATCTCCGTCGTCGAGGGCCGGCTGCAACCGCAACTTGGCCCGGCGGACGTGCTGCGCGCCCTCTTTCCTTGCGGATCGATCACCGGCGCGCCCAAGCTGCGCGCCATGGAGATTATCCGCGAGGTCGAACGGTTCGGGCGCGGACTCTATACGGGCAGCATCGGCCATATTGCACCGGACGGTACCGCACGGTTCAATGTCGCCATCCGCACCATCGTGTTGGAGAAGGATGCCCGGACGGGCATCGTGGGGCTGGGCTCCGGCATCGTTGCGGACAGCCAGCCGGAAGCAGAATGGCAGGAATGCCTCGACAAGGGACGGTTTCTGGCCGTTGAGGAGAACGTGCTTTGATCGCAAAGGCCCATCATTTCGACCTCATCGAAACCATGGCCTTCGATCCCGAGATCGGCTTGCCCCTTCTCGATCTCCACATCCGGCGACTCGAACGCAGCGCGCACGAACTCGGCTTCATTCTCGACCGGCATGAGCTGCGCAACGAGCTGCAGGCCGCGACCTTCGGCTTTGTCGAGCCAAGGCGCGTGCGCATCCTGCTCGGCCGGATCGGCACGCTCAGCATCGAGGTTCGCGAAATGCCGCCCTTGCTGGAGGGACCGGCGTCGGTGAGCATCGCGCCCCGCCTGCTCGGCGGAGACGATATTCGCGTGCGGCACAAGACCACGGACCGGCGCCATTATGAGGTGCCCCTGCGGCAATCGGGCACGTTCGAAGTGCTGCTGACCGACGAGGCCGGCTATCTGACGGAGGGTTGCTTCACCAACCTGTTCCTCCAGCGGGGCGAGACCCTGCTGACGCCACCCCTTGCGCGCGGCCTGCTGCCGGGCGTGCTGCGCCAGAGCCTGATCGACCAGGGCAAGGCGCAGGAGGCCGACCTGCGGCCGGAAGATCTGGCAGACGGTTTCCTCATCGGCAATGCCGCGCGCGGGCTGATGGCTGCGAGGCTGGTTGCGCCGCACGGCTGAGCGCACTATGCACCGCGCCGTCCGGGAGCGTCCCGGGCGCCACGCGCATCATCCCTGACTGTCAGGAGCTTTCCCATGTCCCGGACTTCCGCCGCCCTCGGCCGTATTCAGCCCAGCGCCACGCTCGCGATGACCGACAAGGTCATTGCCCTCAAGCGGGAAGGCAAGGACATCATCGGCCTTTCCGCCGGCGAGCCGGACTTCGACACGCCCGATTTCGTGAAGGATGCCGCCATCGCCGCGATCCGCGGTGGGCAGACCAAGTACACGAACGTCGACGGCACCGCCGAGTTGAAGGAAGCGATCGCCGCCAAGTTCAAGCGCGATAACGAGCTCTCCTACAAGACGAGCGAGATCAGCGTGAACTCGGGCGGCAAGCACACACTGTTCAATGCGCTGGTCGCGACGGTGGAAGCCGGCGACGAGGTCATCATCCCCGCGCCTTATTGGGTGAGCTATCCCGACATCGTGAACTTTGCCGGCGGCACACCGGTGATCATCGCGGCCGGTGCCGACCAGCTCTACAAGATCACGCCGGCCCAGCTCGACGCCGCGATCACGCCCAAGACGCGCTGGGTTCTGCTCAACTCGCCCTCCAACCCGACGGGCGCGGCCTATTCCGGCGAGGAACTGATGGCGCTCGGTGAGGTGCTGCGCAAGCACCCGCATGTGCTGATCCTCACCGACGACATGTACGAGCATGTCTGGTACGCGCCGACGCCGTTCAAGACGATCGCGCAGGTCTGCCCGGATCTCTACGAGCGCACGCTGACCGTGAACGGCGTGTCCAAGGCTTATTCGATGACCGGCTGGCGCATCGGCTATGCCGGTGGTCCGCAGTGGATCATCAAGGCGATGGCCAAGCTGCAGTCGCAGTCGACCTCCAACCCCTGCTCGATCAGCCAGGCCGCGGCGACGGCCGCGCTGAATGGCGATCAGAGCTTCCTCATCGAGCGCAACGAGGCATTCCGCAAGCGGCGCGATCTGGTGGTGGCGATGCTGAACGACGCGCCGGGCCTCAACTGCCCGACGCCCGAAGGCGCCTTCTACGTCTATCCCGATGCCGCCGGCTGCATCGGCAAGACCACGCCCGAGGGCAAGACCATTGCCACGGACGAGGACCTCATCACCTACTTCCTCGAGAGCAAGGGCGTCGCAGCCGTCCACGGCGGCGCCTTCGGCCTCGCCCCGGCCTTCCGCGTAAGCTACGCGACCTCCGAAGAAATCCTGCGCAAGGCCTGCACGCGCATCCAGGAAGCCTGCGCCGCGCTGAACTGATAAGGACAGGCCGGTCTGAGCGGGAACGCTGGGCCGGCCTGCCTCCAGCGCCGCCTGATGGGCGCCATTGCCGGCGTCGGCACGGATATTCTTCGAGCAGCTCTCCGTTCGTCCTGAGTAGCTGCTGAGCCCGTCGAAGCAGCGTATCGAAGGACCGGCCCGTACGCTGCGATGCTTCGATACGGCTCTTCGATATGCGCCTGCGGCGCTCCTCAGAGCCTACTCAGCACGAACGGTGAAGATCGGCGAAGACCGCTTCGGCGTCATGATCGGAGCTTCCCCAGGCGAAGAAATGCTCCCCGACGCAAGGCTCGTCCAACTAGTCCTTGTCGAACAGCGCCGCGAGCTGCTCAACCATCGCCCCGCCCAATTGCTCGGCATCCATGATCGTCACGGCGCGCTTGTAATAACGGGTGACGTCATGGCCGATGCCGATGGCGATCAGCTCGACCGGTGAGCGCCCTTCGATCCAGCCGATCACTTGCCGCAGGTGCCGCTCCAGATAGGTGCCGTTATTCACCGACAGCGTCGAATCGTCGACCGGCGCGCCATCGGAAATCACCATGAGGATGCGCCGCTCCTCGGACCGGGCGAGCAGGCGATTGTGCGCCCAGAGCAGCGCTTCCCCGTCGATATTCTCCTTGAGCAGCCCCTCGCGCATCATCAGGCCGAGGCTGGCCTTGGCACGGCGCCAGGGCTCATCCGCCTTCTTATAGATGATGTGGCGCAGATCATTAAGACGACCGGGCCGGGGCGGGCGCCCGGCGGCGAGCCATTGTTCGCGACTCTGCCCGCCTTTCCACGCCCGGGTGGTGAAGCCCAGCACTTCGGTCTTCACGCCGCAGCGCTCCAGCGTGCGCGCCATGATATCCGCGCTGATCGCTGCGATGCCGATGGGGCGCCCCCGCATAGAGCCGCTATTGTCGATCAGCAGCGTCACCACCGTATCGCGGAAATCGGTGTCCCGCTCCATCTTGTAGGAGAGCGAGTGCGCGGGATTGACGACAACGCGCGCCAGTCGCGCGGCATCGAGCATGCCTTCTTCCTGGTCGAAATCCCAGCTGCGGTTCTGCTGGGCCTGCAGGCGCCGCTGCAGACGGTGCGCCAGCTTGGAGACCGCGCCTTGGAACGGGGCGAGCTGCTGGTCAAGAAAACCACGCAGGCGCACGAGTTCATCGGCATCGCACAGGTCGAGCGCCGTCACCACCTCGTCGAACTTCGTCGTATAGGCGTGGTAGTCGAAGTCCGGCGGCAGGTCCGACAAGGGGCGATTGGGGCGCACGGGCATGGCGCCATCGTCATCCTGCGCGTCGCCATCGCCATCCTCATCCGAGTCGCCGTCCTGCTCTTGGCGCTCTTCGGACATCTCCTCGCCCGGCTCGCCCTTATCCTCGCCGCGCGTGTCGGCGCGGGACTGGTCGTCCTCATCGCCCTCGTCTTCTTCCTTGTCCTCGTCCTGCTGATCGGATTGCTCGTCCTGGTCCTCGTCATCCTCATCGGGCGATTCGGGCGGAACCTCCGCGCGCACCAGCTCGAGATGCTGGAGCATCGAGAGCACCTTGTCCTGAAAGGCCTGCTGATCGTCGAGGCACAAAGACAGGCCTTCAAAATCGTCAGCGGCCTTCTCGTCGATCCACTCGCGCAGAAATTCGATGCCCTTGAGCGATTCGGGCGGCGGCGCTTCCCCGGTCAGCTTTTCGCGCAGCAGCAAGGCAACGGCGCCCTGAACCGGCACTTCGTCGGCCGATTGCGCGCGCGTGATCGGGTCGGAATGGGTGCGCATGTCCAGCGCGGCGGCGAGATTGGCCCGCATGCCGGCGTAGTTCTTGGACCCCAGCGCCTCATAGCGGACCATCTCGACGGCATCATAGACGGCACGCGCGGCGGGCTCGCTCGGCGCCCGCGCGGAATGGAGTCGCGCATCATGGTGGCGAAGCTTGAGCGCGAAGCTGTCTGCAAAGCCGCGCGCGAGCGCGACCTGATCCGCCGGCAGATTGCGCGTCGGCGTGGGCACCTTAATCTGCTTGCCGGCGAGGTGCGGTGCATCGGGCGTGAAGCCGAGCTCAACCTCGGCATCATGCGCGACAGCGCGCGAGGCGCCGGTGAGAACTTCCTTGAAGCGGTCGAGGGGGGAACGGTCAGCCATGATGTACAATGGGCTGGTCCAGCGCCCCGATCCTGTCAACCCTCCTGCCCTTTGGCAGAGCGGCCCATCTCAGCCCGTCAACCTTTGCGCGCTCAGCTGTGCCGCTGTGGAACAGCACCCAAATTATTAGGATTTCTTGGTTAAATCCATTTTCGAACGCGGCCTGCCTGCCTATCAGCGTCCCCAAGGGACGGTGCTGGAGCGGCCAGGCCGCGCAGCTTTTTGTGATAGGACGATTGCCCATGATCCGGACTGCCTGCCTTGCCGCGATGCTGACGAGCGGCGCACTCCTGCCGATCCAGAGCGTCAGCGCGGCGGTCAATCTCAATGCGCGCATCGCCCTGCTGACCAGCATTCTGCACACCGAGGCCAGCTTCTCGCAGCGCGATTTCAGCTTTGCGATCAACAGCGGCGGCAGCCAGCAGATGGTCTTCAAGGGCCTGGATGGCGTGCGCAACTTCAACAATTATGCCCAGCTCAACAATTGGCTGGGCCACTATGCGGATTCGCAAGGCGTTTTCGAGGGCGGCCAGTACAAATTCACCCACTCCGTGCTCGACAGCTATTTCACCAGTCCGGCACCTGCCACGCCGATGGCGACCGTGACTGAACCGACGCCAACCGTGTTCGAAGGCGCACCCTACAAGTTCACCCATTCGGTGCTGGGCAGCTATTTCGACGAGGCCGCGGAGCCGCAGGCAGCGTCGCACACGGAGACCGCCGGCCCGCTGATGCGCGCGATGATGGCGCCGCCGCCCGCCATTCCGGAGCCGGCGACCTGGGCCATGATGATTGCCGGCTTCGCGCTGGCCGGCGTCGCCCTGCGCTACCGGGTGACCCGCACGCGCATCGCCTGATCACCCATTCGCGAAGGCGGCCCGCGCTCGGGCCGCCTTGCCGCGTCAGGCGCTCTTGCCAACGACGCTTTCCGGCAGATCCTTGCCGAACACGCGCTGGTAATATTCCGCCACCAGCGCCCGCTCCGCCTCGTCGCACTTATTGAGGAACGACAGGCGGAAGGCGAAACCGACATCCTTGAAGATGAGCGTGTTCTGCGCCCATGAGATCACGGTGCGCGGGCTCATCACGGTGGAAATATCCCCGTTGATAAAGCCCTGACGGGTCAGTTCCGCGACGCGGATCATCTTGGCGACTTCCTCGCGCCCGCCCGGATGATCATATTCGCCGGACTTGGCGAGCACGATCTGCGCTTCGGTCTCGGCCGGCAGATAATTCAGCGTCACCACCAGATTCCAGCGGTCCATCTGCCCTTGGTTGATCTGCTGGGTACCATGATAAAGGCCCGTGGTGTCACCCAGGCCGACCGTGTTGGCGGTGGCGAACATGCGGAACCAGGGGCTCGGACGAATCACCCGGTTTTGGTCGAGCAGGGTCATCTTGCCGTCCGCTTCCAGCACGCGCTGGATGACGAACATCACGTCGGGCCGACCGGCGTCATATTCGTCGAACACCAACGCCACCGGGCGCTGCAGGGCCCAAGGCAGCAGGCCTTCCTTGAACTCGGTGACCTGCTGACCGTCCTTGAGGACGATGGCGTCACGCCCGACGAGATCGATGCGGCTGATATGCGCATCGAGGTTGATGCGGATGCAGGGCCAGTTGAGCCGCGCCGCGATCTGCTCGATGTGAGTCGACTTGCCGGTGCCGTGATAGCCCTGCACCATCACCCGGCGATTATAGGCATAGCCGGCCAGGATCGCGAGCGTCGTGTCCGGATCGAACACATAGGCGGGGTCCGTATCCGGAACGCGCTCATCCGCTTCGGAAAAGGCGGGGATCTCCATGTCGATATCGACCCCGAACACCTCGCGCGCACTCACGACGCGATCGGGCGCGTCGAGCAGCACCTCGCTGCGCATGTCGGAATTGGTGTTGGGCAGATCGGTCATAGTCATCATCTTCCTGCGAGTCACACAGCCCCTAACCGATTGCCGCGCGCCCTGTCGATAGAAGGTAGGGTTCCATCAGGCGGATCAGACCGCCCATTCCGCCGGATCGTGCTCCAGCCCGATCAGCGCGAGACCGTGCGCGATGGATGTCAGTTCTCCGCCGGTCGCGATCCGCTCGGCACCGAACCGGCGTTCGAATATGGCGCGAATCGCAGGGATGAGCGACGATCCGCCTGTGAGGAACACGCGGTCGATGGCGCCGGCGTCCAATGCGGCGTCTGCCAGGGCCTGATCGACCGTCTCCTCGATCCGCGCGACATCCAGCGCGATCCAGCGCTCAAACTGGGCACGCGTCACATCGGCATCGATCACCAGATCATCGCTCTCGAAGCGGAAATGCGCTTCATCCTCGCTCGACAGCGCGCGCTTGAGCTGGCCGACCGCATCGTACAGCGCATAGCCGAGCTCCCGCTCGATGATGGCGATCATTCGCCCTATGGCAGCAGGATCGACGGCGGCACGCTGCAGCCGCGCCAGCTCTTCCATGGTCCGCCGGTTGCGCATCAGGGCGAGCCGCGACCAATCGGCAAAGTCCGCGAAATGGCTGCGGGGAATTTCCAGGACCTTGTCGAAGGAGCGATAGCTGCCGCCCTTGCCGAGCATGGGAAGCACGAGACGATCGACGATGCGGTAATCGAACCGGTCGCCCGCAATGCCGATGCCGGCATGACCGAGCGGCTCGCAGCGCCGCCCGTCGCCCGCCGGGCGCATCCGCACGACGGAAAAATCGCTCGTGCCGCCGCCAAAGTCCGCGACCAGAACCGTCGCCGGCTCCGACAGGCGGCTGGCGAAGCTGAACGCCGCGCCGAGCGGTTCGTAGACATAATGGATATCGGTGCCGAAGGTGCGGAACATGGCATCGTAGCGGGTGCGGGCCAGCGCCTCATCCGGTCGCGAGCCAGCATAGCGCACCGGTCGGCCGACGATGATCCGTTCGGGCCGCTCATCCGGCCCAGAGCCGAGCGCGCCACCGGCATGGGCGACCATGCGCTCCAGAAAGGCCTCGCCCAACTGCTCGAAGGTCATGCGCTGATCGAAGATGCTGGCATGATCGAAAAGCGGGCTGGCGGCGACCGACTTGAACGACTGGATGAAGCGCGAGCCCTGCGGAAAATCCAGATATTCCGCGATGGCCCATGGCCCTGCCTCGCGGGCCAGCGCAGCCCGGCGATCCCCCTCTTCCCAGAAGCAGAGCGCGGACCGGAAGACGGCGCCTGTCGCCTTGTCGCCCGAGAACTCCAGCACATGCGACGTGCCGTCTTGGGCCATCGCGGCAACGCTGTTGGTGGTGCCGAAGTCGAAGCCCATCGCGCGGGCCGGCGTGCCGGTCGCCATATCAATCACCTTCCTGAAAGCGGGCCGGCGCCTATGGCAGCGCAGACCGGGCGCGGCAAGGTCCGTCAGGCGAAGGCCGGCGCCTTGCGGAGATGGGAATAGGCCGCGATCACATCCTGCAGCGCTTTCTCATGCGCACGGTCGCCGCCATTATGATCCGGGTGAAAGCGGCGGACCAGCTCGGTATAGCGGGTGCGCAAGGCGCGCCGGTCGGCATCGGTCGAAAGGCCGAGCGTCTTGAGGGCAGACCGATCCGCGCCGGATAGCGGCTTGCCATCCTGCCGTTGCGCGGTTTCCGCCGCCCGCATCTTGAAGCGGGCGCCGATCGCATCGAGCGGATCGGAGAAATCGGCCCAGCGCGGCGGCGGCGTGCCACTGGCCGCAGCGGATGAAAAAGCCCGCGTCTCTCGCTCCCAGCCGGCATAAGGGCGCTGCGCCTGCGTGATTTCCTCCGGGCTCATGCCCTTGAAGTAATTATATTCGGTGTTGAACGCGCGGATGTGCTCCAGGCAGAACCAGCGCCATTGCGGCGGACCATCGGGTGCGCCGCGCCGCTCCTCGGGCGGCGCGCGGAATTCGCCCGCTTCCATGCAGCCGGGGTGCGAGCAGCGGCGCGCCTCGCCTTCCACGCGGCCGTGAAAGCGCGTGTGGCGGCGCGATGCACCCTGATTGAACCCCGACACGACTGTCTCTTCCCTGTGGCTGCGTGACCCAAAACGCTTATATAGGGCGCATGGTTGACGCTTCGCTAGGCCCGGTCGGGCAAGAGATCGCACAGCGGCTGGAAAATGCCCTGTCCCCGCAACAGCTCGCCGTCATCAATGACAGCGCCAAGCATCGCGGCCATATGGGCGATGATGGCAGCGGCGAAAGCCACTTCACCGTGGAGATCGTCGCCGACTCCTTCACCGGCCAATCCCGCGTTGCGCGGCAGCGCATGGTCAACGCGGCGCTCGCCGATCTGCTGCGTGAGAAGGTGCATGCCCTCGCCATTCGAGCCCGCGCGCCGGGTGAATGAGCCCTCGCGCGAAACGTCCGGCGGCCCGTCTGCTGGTCACCGATCCGCAAGGACGGCTGCTGCTCTTCCGCTTCACGCCCGATGATCGCCCGCCTTTTTGGGTGACGCCCGGCGGCGCGGTCGATCGGGGCGAAACCTTTGAGCAGGCCGCGCGGCGCGAACTGCGCGAGGAGACAGGGCTCGACCTCGAACCCGGTCCGCTCGTGGCGGTGCGCGATGTCACCTTCGTCACGCTCGAGGGCATTCCCGTCGATGCCGAGGAGCGCTTTTACGCGGTCCCCGTCGCGGAGGCGCGAATCGACACGGCGGGTCACACCGATCTCGAGAAGGCCGTCATGCTTTCGCACCGCTGGTGGACGCCACAGGAACTGGCGGCCCATGACGAGGCCTGGTATCCGGTCGATTTGCTGGACATCTGGCAGGAGCTGCTCGCCGGCACCGTGCCGTCATGACCGGCGAAACGCGGGCAGGGCTGCTGGAAGGCTGGCGCGCGCATCTCGCCGAAGGCCGGCGCCGCTCGCTTCACACCGTGCGCGCCTATGTCTCCACCGCCGAACGCCTGCTCGACTGGATGGCGGACATGGACGGCCGCGCGCCGACATCGGCGGCCATCACCACGCTGACGACAAGCGATCTGCGCGCCTTTCTGGCGGCGCGCCGGGCGGAAGGCATCGGCAACAGTTCGGCGGCGCGGGAGCTCTCTGCCCTGCGCGCCTTTCTGCGGTTTGTGGGCGGCGAGGGCGCCACGATTCCGGTGATGCGCGGGCCGCGCGTTAAGCCCGGCGTGCCGCGACCGATCAGCCCGGATGAAGCCGTCGCGCTCGCCGAGGACATTGCCGAAACCGCGCGGGACGGATGGATCGGGGCGCGCGACTGGGCCGTGCTGATGCTGCTCTACGGCGCGGGCCTGCGCATCAGCGAAGCCTTGGGACTGACAGGCGACGCCTTGCCGCTGGGTGAAACGCTGCGGGTGCTGGGCAAGCGGAGCAAGACGCGGGTGGTGCCGCTGCTGCCGCAAGTGCGCAGCGCGATCGAGGAATATATCGCGCTCTGCCCCTATCCGACGCGCAAGGACGCACCCCTGTTCCGGGGCGCGCGCGGCGGCCCCCTTTCCCCGGCGCTGATTCGTCGCGCCATTCAGGGGGCACGCGGGCGCCTTGGCCTGCACGATCGCACGACGCCGCATGCGCTGCGCCACAGCTTCGCCACCCATCTGCTCGGGCGCGGCGCGGACCTGCGCTCACTGCAGGAACTGCTCGGTCATGCCAGCCTGTCCTCGACGCAAATCTACACGCAGGTCGATGCGGCGCATCTGCTCGATGTCTATCGCAACGCGCACCCGCGCGCGGAAGGATAAGACATGATTACGACCGGTCGCGTGGCTCGCTCTTCCAGGTGAACAGCCGCCAGAGATAGCCGACGACCAGAAACGCCACCGCGATATTGGTCAGCGGGCCAAGATAATCATCGATGCGCTCGAACCGCACGCCAAGATAATAGCCCGCGCCCACCAATATGACGTTCCAGATCAGCGCGCCACCGGTCGTCCAGATGACGAAGCGCCAGAACGGCATGGCGAACAGCCCGGCCGGGAGCGAGACGATCGTGCGGAACACCGGCATGAAGCGGAAGATGAAGACGATCTTGTCGCCATGGCGCAGAAAAATCCGCTCCAGCCACTCGACCTCCCGCCACCGCAACGTCGCCCAGCGGCCATAGCGCTCGACCAGGGGTCGCAGGCGCGCATAGCCGAGGCAGAGCCCCAGATAATACCAGAAAAGATTGCCAACAGTGGTGCCGATGGTCCCCGCTGCCAGCAGGGGCACCATGTCCATCTTCCCCTGGCCAACGCGAATGCCGCCAATGCCCATGATGAGTTCGGAAGGGATGGGCGGAAACACATTTTCCAGCACCATCAGCAGGGCGATGCCCCAATAACCGCCAGCATCGATCAGATGAACGACCCAATCGCTCATCTGTCGTCACCTATCATCGACTTGTCGATCATCTGGTTGTTGCAGCAGCCTCAGGCCGCCCGCTCCGCCAGCCGGCGCTCGACCGCATCCCAGATCATGCCGCCGGTATCCGTGCCGTTGAAGGCATCGATGGCGACAATACCGGTCGGTGACGTCACATTGATTTCGGTCAGCCATTTGCCGCCGATGACATCGATACCGACGAACAGCAGGCCGCGCTTCTTGAGCTCGGGCCCCAAGGCGGCGCAGATCTCCTGCTCCTCCGCCGTCAGCTCGGTCTTGGCGGCGGTGCCGCCGGCGGCCAGGTTCGAGCGGATCTCGCCCTTACCCGGAATGCGATTGATCGCGCCGGCCACTTCACCATCGACGAGGACGATCCGCTTGTCGCCTTGCGCCACGTCCTTGAGGAAAGCCTGCACCATGAAGCTTTCGACCCACATCTCGCCGAAAAGTTCCACCAGAGCGGCGAGATTGGCGCCATCTGCGCCGATGCGAAACACCGCCGAGCCGGCGTTTCCATACAGCGGCTTCACGACGATCTCGCCATGCTCGGCAAGGAAGTCGCGGGTCTCTTCAAGGCTGCGGGTGATCATCGTCGGCGGCATGAACCGCGCGAAATCCAGCACGAACAGCTTTTCCGGCGCGTTGCGCACGGCCACCGGATCGTTGACCACCAGCGTCTCGCCTGTGATTCGCTCCAGCAGATGTGTGGCGGTGATATAATTGAGGTCGAACGGCGGGTCCTGCCGCATCCAGACCACATCGACATCGCGGCCGAGGTCCAGCCGGACCGTCTCACCGAAGCGATAATGATCGCCCTCGACGCGCTGCACCGTCACCTCACGCGCCTGCGCATAGAGCCGTCCGCCGCGCCAGCTCAAATCATCCGTCCGATAATGGTAGAGGCGGTGCCCCCGTGCTTGAGCGGCGATCATGATGTGGAAGGTTGAATCACCGGCAATGTTCAGCGACTCCATCGGGTCCATCTGCAGAGCGACCTTGAGCGACATCCGTTCTTACCTTCCACCGTTCGGGCTGCTTCAAGCCCTGTTCTTGTTCTGAACCGAGACGCTGACACGCGACGCAACCGGGACCGCAGGCGCTAGCCGCCGTGCCAGACATTTTCCAGATGGCGTGGCCGATGACCCGGCGCAAGCAGCATCACGTCGATACGCATGTCATCATCCGGCCCCAGCCAATTATGGGCGACCGCTTCCGCCGCCGCCGCGACGCGCGCCAGCCGCCGCTCATCGATCGCTTCATCGAGCAGCGCCTCGCTGGCCCGCGTCTTCACCTCCACGAAGGCGACGATGTTGCCGCGCCGGGCGATCAGGTCGACCTCGCCGGCGCGGGTGCGCACCCGCCGCGCCAGAATCGTCCAGCCCTTGAGCCGCAACCACCAGCCCGCGAGCCGCTCGCCCTGCCGGCCGCGCTTCTCGGCAGCGAGCCGCGCCGGCGTGGGCGGGCTGCCCTTCACTTTCCTTTGAGCTCCATGGCGCGCGCGTAGAGCGCCTTGCGGTCCGCGCCCAGCGCGCGTGCGACTTCGCCTGCCGCTTGCGAGACGGTCAGCCGCTCCAGCGCCTCGCGCAGCGCTGCATCGATCTCGTCGGCTTTCGGTGGGGCGCGCTCGCCCGGCGGACCGACGACCAGCACGATCTCGCCGCGCGGCTCCTTCTGCGCGCACGCCGCCGAGAGTTCGCTCAACGTGCCCGTCAGCGTTTCCTCATAGGCCTTGCTGATCTCGCGACACAGCGCGGCCGGACGATCGCCGAGCACGGCCGCCATGTCCGCCAGCGATGCCGCGCAGCGCGGCCCGCTCTCGTAGAAGACCAACGTCGCGCGCAGACCCGCCACCTCCGCCAGCGCATCGGTACGCGCCTTGGTCTTGGGCGGCAGGAAGCCCATGAACAGAAAGCGGTCGCTAGGCAGGCCGGAGAGCGTGATCGCCGCAATGGCCGCGCAGGGCCCGGGGACCGTATTCACAGATCGGCCTGCCGCACGGGCGTCTCGCACCAGCTTGTATCCCGGATCGGAGATGAGCGGCGTTCCTGCGTCCGACAGCAGCGCCACCGCTTCGCTCGCCATCCGCTCGACCAGACGGGCGCGAACCCGCTCATCGCTGTGGTCATGGTAGGGAATCATGGGCCGGTCGGACCCGGCATGGCGCAGCAATTTGGCGCTCACGCGGCTGTCCTCCACGGCCACCACGTCCGCACCTTGCAGCACAGCGGCAGCGCGGGGCGACAGGTCGGACAAGTTGCCGATCGGTCCCGCAACGATATATAGGCCAGGCTCAAGTGAAGCGGACATGAGGTGTGCCATGGCAGAGAGGAGCCTTGCGGGGCAAGTGAGGTTCGACATCGCGGCTGGAGGCACCCCGACGCCCCGTCGCATTCTGCAGGGCATTGTGCTGATCGGCGCCATGCTGCTAGCGGCCTGTACCCGCGTGGTGCCGCCCGCCGCGCCGCCTCCCCCGCCACCCAAAACGCAGCAGCCGGACGTGACGCAGGGCCTGCCGACCGATACGGAGCGGCACCGCATCGCCCTGCTCGTGCCGATGAGCGGCACGAATGCCGGCGTCGGGCGCTCGCTGGCCAATGCCACCACCATGGCGCTGCTGGATACCAAGACCGAGCGGCTGCGCGTCACCACCTACGACACCGGGCGCAACGCGGCCGAGGCGGCGCGCAAGGCCGTAGCGGAAGGGAACAAGCTCATCCTCGGCCCGCTGACGGCGGACGAGGTGCGCGCCGTTGCGCCGATCGCCCGCGCAGCCAACATCCCGGTGCTGAGCTATTCCAATGACGAAAGCGTCGCCGGCAATGGCGTCTATCTGCTCGGCTACAGCCCGGAGCAATCGGTCTCCCGGGTCGTGCGCTTTGCGAGGGCGCGGGGCCTCAGCGATTTCGCGGCGCTCGTGCCGCGCGGCGTATATGGCGAGCGGGCCGGCAAGGCCTTCCTCAGCGAGGTGAAAGCCGCCGGCGGCACGGTCGTGGCGATGGAGACATTCGATCGCTCGGCCAATTCGGTGCAGTCGGCGGTCCAGCGCCTGTCGGCCAGTTCCAGCTATGATGCGCTGCTGATCGCCGATGTCGGTCGCATCGCGTTGCAGGCCGCGCCGCTGGTGCGCACCGCCGGCGCCAAGGACGCGCGTATTCTCGGCACCGAGCTATGGGCGACCGAATCCGGTCTTTCCGCCAGCACAGCGCTGCGGGGGGCGTGGTATGCAGGCGTTTCGGATGGTCTCTATCGCACGCTCGCCACCAAATATCGCTCATCCTACGGCACGGCGCCTTACCGCCTGGCGTCGCTGGGCTATGATTCGGTTCTACTCACCGTGCGGATCGCGCAGGACTGGAAGCCGGGCACGGCCTTCCCGGCGGCGCGGCTTCGTGACGCCGAGGGCTTCGCTGGCATCGATGGCGCCTTTCGCTTCGGCCGAGATGGGATCGCCGAGCGCGCGTTGGAAGTCCAGCAGGTCGGCCCGAGCGGATCGACTGTGGTGGACGCCGCGCCCAAGGGTTTCGGGCGCTAGATCGCGCCAGCCTTTGAGCTAAAGAAAAGGGCCGCTGCCTCCCGGGAGACAGCGGCCCTTCTTATTGCAACACAGCAGCGCTTAGAGGATCGACTGACCCGTCTTCTCCCAGTCGGAAGCGAAAGCGGCGAGGCCCTTGTCGGTCAGCACATGATTGACCAGCGACTTGATGACCGCCGGCGGCGCCGTGATCACGTCCGCGCCGATCTTCGCGCATTCGAGCACATGGATGGGGTGACGCAGCGAAGCCGCCAGAATTTCCGTCTCGAAGGCATAGTTGTCGTAGATCAGCCGGATGTCCTCGATCAGCCGCATGCCGTCGAAGCCATTGTCATCGTGCCGTCCGACGAAGGGCGAGATGAACGTCGCGCCGGCCTTGGCGGCCAGCAGGGCCTGATTGGCCGAGAAGCACAGGGTCACATTGACCTGGCAGCCATCCTGCGTGAGCGCCTTGCAGGTCTTGAGGCCATCGATGGTGAGCGGCACCTTGATGCAGACATTCTCGGCGATCTTCCGGAGCACGGCGGCTTCCTTCATCATCGTCTCATGATCGAGCGCCACGACTTCCGCCGAGACGGGACCATCGACCAGCCCGCAGATTTCTTCCACCACCTCGAGGAACTTGCGGCCCGATTTGTGGATGAGGCTGGGATTGGTCGTCACGCCGTCTAGCAGGCCAGTGGCGGCAAGCTCGCGAATGTCGGCAGTGTCGGCGGTATCGACGAAGAATTTCATGGCCAGAGGTTCCCGGTTGTGGAGAGATTGGCGCCGCCTATAGCGCCGCACGCCCCCGGATGTAAGGCCCGCCTGCCGCGGGACGGGCCAAGGCAGAGCGACGATGCCATTTCCTCCGAGCCAGACAGTCTCTAAGGCCGGGGCATGACCCGCGCCCGGATCATTCTGCTCAACGCCGCGCTCGGCCCGCTCGATTACCGGGTGCCGCATGGCATGAGCGTGGAGCCGGGGCAGATCGTGGTCGCGCCTTTGGGTCCGCGCCCGATGATCGGCGTGGTGTGGGAAGCGGATCGCTTCCCGGAGGTCGCGCCGGTCGGCGACAATCGTCTGCGCCCGATTTCCGGCGTGCTGGATGCGCCGCCCTTGCCTGCCTCGCTACGCCGCCTCATCGAGTGGACGGCTGATTATTACCTTGCCCCGCCCGCTGCCGTGCTGCGCATGGCGCTCGCCTCCATGTCCGCGCTGGATGGCGAGAAGACAGTGGTGGAATATCGTCCAACCGGCGCCGTGCCGGATCGGCTGACGCCCCAGCGCGCGCAGGCGCTGGAACGCATCGGCGAGCGACAGGGGCTCGTGCGTGAACTCGCCGCCCTTGGCGAGGTGAGCGACGCTGTGATTCGCGGGCTGGTGAAGCAGGGCGCGCTGGAGGCTGTCGAAGTCTCCACCGATCAGCCCTATCCCGATCCGGACCCCGACTTCGTGACCGTCACGCTCAGCGCCGACCAGCAGGCCGCGGCCGACAGGCTGACAGAGCATGTTCGCGCCCATGCCTTCCAGACCGTGCTGCTTGATGGCGTCACCGGATCGGGCAAGACGGAGGTGTATTTCGAGGCGCTGGCCGAGACTCTGCGGCAGGGCAAGCAGGCGCTGGTGCTGCTCCCCGAGATCGCGCTGACTGAGCCGTTTCTCGACCGGTTCACCGCGCGCTTCGGCTGTGAGCCGGTGCCCTGGCATTCCGGCCTCAAGCAATCCGACCGGCGTCGCGCCTGGCGGGCGATCTCACGCGGCGAGGCGCAGGTGGTGGTGGGCGCGCGCTCGGCGCTGTTCCTGCCTTACCCCAAGCTCGGCCTCATCATCGTGGACGAGGCTCATGAGACCAGCTTCAAGCAGGAAGAAGGCGTGCGCTACCATGCGCGGGACGTCGCGGTGATGCGCGGCATGTTCGAGAGCTGCCCGATCATCCTCGCCTCGGCGACGCCGGCCATCGAGACGCGCCATCAGGTCGCTCTGGGGCGCTATGAAGAGATTGCCCTGCCTAGCCGGTTCGGCGGCGCCGAACTGCCGGAGATCATCGGCCTCGATCTGACGCGCGACCCGCCCGACCGGGGGCGATGGCTCGCGCCGCCGCTAGTCAAGGCCATGGCGGAGACGCTGGAGCGGGGCGAGCAATCCTTGCTGTTCCTCAACCGGCGCGGTTATGCCCCGCTCACCCTGTGCCGCCATTGCGGCCATCGCTTCCAGTGCCCGCACTGCACCGCGTGGATGGTCGAGCATCGCCTGACCCGGCGCCTCGCCTGCCATCATTGCGGCCACAGCATCCCCACGCCCGACGCCTGCCCGGAATGCAACGAGAGCGATGCGCTGGTCGCCTGTGGGCCCGGTGTCGAGCGCATCGCGGACGAGGTGAAGCTGCTCTTCCCACAGGCGCGCACCGCCATCGTCACCTCCGACACCTTATGGTCCCCGGCCCGAGCGGCCGCCTTTGTGCGGGATGTCGCGGGCGGGGCCGTGGATATCATCATCGGCACGCAATTGGTCACCAAGGGCTATCACTTTCCCGAACTGACGCTCGTCGGCGTGGTCGATGCCGATCTTGGGCTGGATGGGGGCGACCTGCGTGCCGCCGAGCGCACCTATCAGCAGATCATGCAGGTCTCGGGGCGCGCGGGGCGCGGCGAGAAGCCTGGACGGGTCTTCATCCAGACCCGCGCTGCGGAGGCGCCGGTGATCCACGCCTTGCTCGATGGCGATGGCGCCCGCTTCTACGCGATGGAGACGGAAAGCCGGCGAATCGCCAATGCGCCGCCCTTCGGGCGCTTCGCTGCGATCATCGTCAGCGATACCGATGGGGCACTGGCGCGCGAGACCGCCCAGCGAATCGGGAAGATTGCACCCCATCAGGATGGTCTGGACGTTTACGGGCCAGCCGAAGCGCCGCTGGCCGTGCTACGCGGTCGACACCGGTTCCGATTGCTCGTCCACGCCCGGCGCGGGGTGGATTTGCAGGCCATCGTCCGCAAATGGCTGGGCCAGATCGATTGGAAGTCTACGACGCGGGTGAGCGTGGATATCGATCCCTACAGCTTCGTCTGATGGCGAACGGCGCTGCAATGAAACAGCCGCTCCTCGTTACGAAGAGCGGCTGTATCTGAATCTACGGACCGATGGAGATCAGGTCGTGCGCGGCTTTTGGGTCGGGCGGACGGTCGTCCCGCCGAAGCTATAAACCGTCTGACGCGCAGGGGCTTGCGGCTGGGTTGCGGGCGCTGCCGCTTCCGCAGTCTGGCGGTCCATCGTCGCCGGCGCAGCCTCAGGCAGAGCGCCTTGGCGCATCAGGAAGTTGGCGCGACGCAGACGGTTCTTGCGGGTAAGAAACGGGTTTTCCCGCGACGGCGCCGCCGCCACCTGTTGTTCCAGATCGCCCTCGCGGACGACAGTGGAGCGCTGCATGATCGGAGCAGAAGAATCAACCGGTGCACGGGGCGCTATGGCAGGTGCAGAGGCTGGATTCACGACTGTATTCTGCTTCGGCGTGACGACGGGTTCACGGATCACCTCCCGCTCCATCGCATCTGCCTCGATCTCACGATCATAGGTCTTGCGGCGACGGAAGGCCATGAAGCCGGCCCCGAGAAGCACCAGCGCACCAGCACCGCCGATGATGATCGCGGTGTTATCGCTGGAAGCAGCCTCACCGGTGGTTTCAAGCGGCGCGGGTTGCGGTGTCTCATTGACCATCGGCGCCGTAGTCGCAGGGGCTGCCTCAACCGCCTGAGGTTGGGCTTCAGCCGGAGCAACAGCATCGCTGGCGACCCGCTGCGGAGCCAGTTCACGCGCCGCAGTCGGACGCGTCGATACCGCGCGGGCACTCGATGTGCGCTCGGCAGGCGCAGAGGTCGTTTCCGAGGATGACGGGGCAGCCTGACGCGCTTGGGAAGGGGTATCAGCAGCACCCGCGGTTGTGGCTTCCGGGGCAACGATGGGGGCGGTCGTTAAGGCGCTCGATGAAGGCGCTGCCGGGCTCTGCGTGACGATCGGAGCCACGGTCGTCAGCGGCGGCGCGGTTGTCGGGAGCGGGACCGCCGTAGGCGCACGCTGCGCATCCGGAATCACGATCTCACTACCAGCGGGATCGACCGCGGGTGAAGCGGTTCCGGCCTCCTGCGCCAGAGCCGAGGTGGAGCCAAGCGCCAAGACGGCGGCAATCGCGGTCAGCGCTGTACGAGGGGTTTCATGGTTACGTGTCATAGTGAGGAAAAAACCGCCGAACATGCCTGCTGGTTTCGCGTCCCCCGGCTGAATCCGGCCAGTTGTTAGGCAATGGCGACAAGTTGAACGCAAAATTTACTTGGCGGCCGGCGCGTAAGGTAATGAGTTTTCGTTGTTTTTTCGCCACTGATCTATTGGGGGCCGACGCTATCCTCATGTTCCCGCAGTAAAGTCCTACTTCTGCCGTTTTTCCTTCTCCAGCAGGACCGTCTTGCGATCCGTCCCATAGGCATAACCGCCCAATCCGCCATCGCTGCGAAGAACCCGGTGGCAGGGAATGAGCACCGCCAGCTTGTTATCGCCACAGGCCGACCCCGCCGCGCGGACGGCAGCCGGCTTGCCGACCGCTGCTGCGATCTGCGTGTAGGTGCGCGTTTCACCGATGGGGATCGCCCGTAAGGCCGCCCATACCGCTTGTTGAAATGCCGTACCGGCGACATCGACCGGCAGATCGACCGCGCGTGAGGGATCATCCACCAAAGCCACGACCTGCGCCACCAATGCCGCAAAATCGGCACCCCCAGCAACGATCGTCGCGCGCGGGAAATGCCGCCGCAGGTCGCTTTCCTCCTCATCGAAGCTGATCCGGCACAGGCCCTTGTTGGTCGCCGCAACGAGCATGTCGCCCAGAGACGTCGCCGTGACCGTGAAGCGAATCGTCACGTCCGCGCCGCCATTGCGCCAAGCGGACGGTGTCATGCCAAGTCGCGCCCGCGCATCGGCATAAGCGCGGCTGGGTGCTTCATAGCCGGCATCGTAGATCGCATCTGTGATTCTTTCAGTCTTGTGGAGCGCGCGCGTCAGCCGATTCGCCCGCAAACCGCGCCAGTAGGCCGCGGGCGAGACCCCCACGGCCCGCTTGAACAGGCGCTGGAAATGGTGGGGCGTGTAGCCGACGGCGCGTGCCAGCTCGGCCAGCGGCGGCATGACCTCACCAGCTTCCAGCAACGCCAGCGCTTGCGTGACGGCAGCGCGATCCGGCGCGACATCGTCCGGCCGGCAGCGCAGGCAGGGCCGATAACCCTCCGCTCGTGCCGCGCCGCCATCGGGCAGGATCGTGACATGCTCCGGCCGGGGGCGGCGTGCGGGGCAGCTCGGGCGACAATAGATGCCGGTCGTCTTGACCGCGACGACGAAACGCCCGTCCATGCGGCGGTCGCGCGCCGCGAAGGCCGCCCATGCCGTCTCTTCATCAATGGCCGGCGCGGTGGCGCGCATAACAACTTTCCTATCTCTTCCGCAATCGAGCGGAGGCTATCCGATGTAAGCGGGCCGGCCATGCTCACGCAAGGCGCGGGCTCAGCCGCGGGTCCTTGTCTCACCGGCAATGCGGGTAAGCTTCCCGTAAATTGCGTTCAAAGCGCGTGGACCGTGAAAACCTCTGTCGAGAGCTCGAAGGGCGCGTTAAAGGTTCCCCATGATCAAGCCTCGCACCGGACTGTTCGGTTCCTTCAAAGCGGTCCTCCACCTCGCCCTTGCGCTACTGCTGCCTCTTGCCCTGACGCCGGCACGGGCAGATGTGCAGGACATCGCCGCCGCCTCGCGCAGCGTCGTGCGGGTGGCGCTGGTGGCAACGGACGGCCAGAATGCCTATTTCGTCGGTCATGGCAGCGGCGTCATGATCGCGCCGGGCCGCGTGCTCACCAATGCCCATGTCGTCGAACTCGCCCGCAGCGAGTCCAACATCGTCATCGGCATCATCCCCTCCGAGGGCACGAACAGCTATGGCGGCCGCATCCTGGCCTATTCGCCGGGCAATGATCTGGCCTTGCTGGCCGTTGATGACGCGCCGTCGATTCCCATAGCGACCTTCCTGGCCGGCCCGGTGGAAGACGGCACGCGAGTGACCGCCATTGGCTATCCCGGCTCGGTCGATCGCGCGCAGGGCATGAGCATCGAGGATATCATCCGCCCCATGAGCGCCGTGCGCACCTCTGGCAATGTCTCGGCAGGGCGCGCCTCCCGCCAGTTCGACACCGTGCTGCACACCGCCCCACTGGCGGCGGGAAACAGTGGCGGGCCGCTAGTGGACGATTGCGGCCGCGTCATCGGCATCAACAGCTTTGGCTCGCTCTCGGACGGCAGCGATGCTGAATATGGTTTTGCGGTATCGACGCGCGAGATTGCGAGCTTTCTGCGGCAGGCCAATGTTCAGGTACGCCGATCGAGCGAAACCTGCCGATCCATGGCGGAAATCGACGCGGCCCAACAGGCCGCCGACGAGCGCGCTCGGGCTGAGGCGGCGCGACGGCAGAACGAAGCCGCCCTGAAGGACCGCGAGCGCGCCATCGCCGCGCGCGAGCAGGCCCAGCAGCAGGTCATCGCCCGGCGGGAGAACATGATTGCCATCGCCGCGCTGCTTCTCGCCGCTGCGGCTCTTACTGGTGGCGCGGCAGTGTTGGGCCAGTCGCGCGGCAACATCCGCCACGCCCGGCGCTTTGGCGGGGCGGCAGGCGTGCTGCTGCTGGCTGCAGTGCTGACCTTCGCGCTCCGACCGAGTTTCGACAGCGCCGGCGCACCGACCGAGCCGCTGCCGGATGCCGGCAATGCGGTCGGCAATGACATGGACGGCGCGGCGTCGGCCGAAAGCGGTCGCTGGCTATGCCGGCTCGAACCAAGGCTGAGCCGGGTGACCGTCTCGGAAACGGCGGACCTGAGCTTTGCTTGGACGCCGCAGGGGTGCCTCGACGGGCGCACCCAGTTCCAGAACGGAGCGACCGGCTGGTCCCGCGCCCTCGTGCCGGCTGACGAGGCCGCTGTTTCGGTGCGGCGCTTCGACCCCGGTATCGGCCGCTACCGCACCGATAACTATCTCGTGAGCGCGCAGAGCGCCGCCGAGATGCGCGCGCTGCGGGACAAGATCGGCTGGTCCGGCTGCTCGAGCGACCCAGAGCGGCTCGCCAAGCTGATGCAGATTCAGGGCGAGATCGAGGCGCGGCTGCCATCCAGCCCGAACGAGCGCCTCGTCTATCACTGCGAGCGGCAGGTGCCCAAGACGGCGGGACCAGGCACAGCGCCCTAAGTCCCGACGCCCTGTCCCGACGCCCGGCCTGCCCACATGGCGCTTCAGTGGCTGACGGACTGGATGCGCAGCCGCCGCCGCTTGCCGCTGCGATCCGGCCAGTTGATCGACTGACCCTCGCGCAGGCCGATCAGCGCCGCGCCGATCAGGGTGAGGATGGAGACGCGGCCGGCATTGATGTCTGCCTCGCCGGGATAGACGAGTTGGACAGACCGTTCGGCGCCGCTTTCTTCGTCGATGAACGCCACCGTGGATTGCATCCTCACAACATCGGGGCCGATCTGGCTGGCGGTCTTCACTGTCGCGCGCCCGATTTCGTCGAGCAACAAGGCGCTGACCTCGGGAAACCGGTCTTCGGCGCCGAGCGCAAGTTCGGTCAGGCGATCGGCTTCGGTGTCGATCATATGGATGGCCGGCCTGCGGCCCGCCTGTGTGCTGGTCATGGATGGATCTTTCAAGATGGAGGGCCAGCGCCACCTATGGGGGGACGCTGGGCAAGATGCGCGAATTCACCCCGACAGTCGGGGCGAGCTGCGCCGACTCCCGGGGCTATCGTCCCGTGAGGATCTGACCTCGATAAGATCGGTTGCCCGACGGGCAACGAGGCTGGCCAACATGCTCAGTCATGGCTGCAAGCTGTCATTGCCTGATCGGGAAGTCAATCGACGCGCCCCGGCGCGCCATCCTAGCGCCTGCGGAGCAGGCCAGCGCAGGCAGCGGCGTCCATGTCATCGCCCGCGCTGTTGCGTGCATCGACATGCGTCACAACGGGCTCCCGATTCGCGGCCGGGGGATAGAGATAGGCATCCAGCACGCACTGGCCGTTGGCGAACTGCAGCTTGCGCACTGCAGGATCGCGAATGTCCAGCCGAGGCTCCCCGAAGAGCCGTTGCAGGCCTCGCGCATCCGCCCCGACGATGCCGCCCGGCTGGGGCCGCTTGGCAGGGGCATAGCCGACCGCGGGCGCCTGGCCGCCAGTCTGCGGGACCAGCGACGCGCCGCAGCCGGAGAGGAGCAGGGCAAGCAGGGGAAAGCCAAAGCGCAAGAGCATCTGTTCAGGTCTTCCGCCGCGCGTGGAACATGTGCGCGGCCATAGCCACGCTCCAGATCGGCGCCAACAGGTTCACGACGGGTGGCAGGAATAGAAGCGCCGAAACGAGGCCCAGCCGCCAGCGCTGGCCAGCCGTGAACGCCGTCAGGCCCGGATGCCGCCCCTCGATCAGTTCGGCAAGGTCGCGGCCGAGCAGATAGGCATTGAGCACAAGGAACAGGATCGGCGCGCCAACGCCGGTGACCAGCAGCGCCACATAGAGCGGCAGCACCGCCAGATTCCAGCCGACCGCACGGCCGGCTGAGCGCAAGGCGATCCGCATTCCGGTGGCGAAAGGCACGGCCGCCGCCTGCGCATGGCGTGTGGGATAGTCCGTCTGCTCGACCACCGCCACGATGCGATCCGCGTAAAGTCCGACGATGGCGATGGCCACGGCGCGAAACAGCAGCCAGCCGATCACCAGCGCGATCGCGACGGCGAGCGCTGCGCCAGCAAAACCGTCTGCATCCAGCCAGCCGGTCCGGGGCAGTAGCAGGCGCAATCCAAACCAGACGCCCGCGCCGATAAGCCCAAAGATCGCCACGGTGATGGCCAGACTCTGCCAGAGCACCGCGCGGATGCCGGGCAACAGGATTTGCGGAAGGGCGCGCAGCAAGGCGGGAAACACCATGGAACAGGTTTTGCCCGAGCACGCGCGGCGGTCAAGCGGCCGGCGCTCCCCATGTGCTGCCCCACGCTGCTTGCCGGGGCGAGATCAGGCGGATAAGGACGGGCTTCTCCCGCCCTGCCTCATCCCTCATGAAGGAATGCCTTTTGTCCGAAGCTGTTCTTGATGTCGTCGCCATCGGCAATGCCATTGTCGATGTGATTTCCCAGGAAAACGATGCCTTCATCGCCAGCCGCGCGCTCACCAAGGGCGGGATGCAGCTTATCGATGCCGACCAGGCCGAGGCGCTCTATGCCGATATGGCGAGCGGCCTTGAGATCTCCGGTGGGTCGGCGGCCAACACCCTGGCCGGCATGGCCGCACTGGGCGGCAAATGCGGGTTCATCGGCCAGGTCGCCGACGACCAGCTCGGCCGCATCTTCGCGCATGATATTCGCGCACTGGGCATTCGCTATGAAACCGAGGTGGCGAGCGACGGCCCGCCCACCGCGCGCTGCCTCATCATGGTGACGCCCGACGCTCAGCGCACGATGAACACCTTCCTTGGCGCATCCCAATTCCTGCCCGCGGCCGCGCTCGATCTCGACATGATTCGCTCGGCCCGCATCCTCTATCTTGAGGGCTATCTGTGGGATCCCGAGCAGCCCCGCGCCGCCATGCGCGATGCCATCGCCGCCGCGCGCGAGGCGGGCCGCGAGGTGGCCTTCACGCTGTCCGACGCCTTCGTCATCGAGCGGCATCGCGAGGACTTCATCAGCCTGATTGACGGCGGGATGATCGACATCCTCTTCTCCAACGAAACCGAGATCTGCTCGCTGGCGCAAACGCAGGACTGCGAAAAGGCCATTGCGCGCTTTGCGGACAAGCTGCCGACGCTGATCGTCACCCGCAGCGAGAAGGGCGCCATCGCCATCCAGAACGGCACGCGCTATGAAGTGGCGGCAGCGCCCGTCGAGCGAGTGATCGACACGACCGGCGCGGGCGATCTCTTCGCCGCTGGCTTCCTGACCGGCCATGTGCGTGGGCAGGACCCGACGACCTGCCTTACGCTCGGCGCCATCGCCGCTGCAGAGGTCATCTCACATTATGGCGCGCGGCCCGAGGCCGATCTCAAGGACCTGGCCGGCACGCTGCTCGCCTGAGGCTTAGCAGGCGCCGGAACACCGGCGCCTATCCTACCCGCACCAGCAACCAGCACCGGATCGCGCTGGCGAGGTTGGGCGGCTCGCTCTGTTGAATCCGCTCGGCATCGATGCGGGCGACGAGCGCGCTCAGCGGCAGGTCTGCCGCGCGGGCGCTGTCTTCCAGCGCCCGCCAGAAGACAGGCTCCAGGCTGATCGAGGTCGTGTGGCCGGCAATGGTCATGCTGCGCTTGACCGGGCCGGCATAAAGCGGTGGCGTCTCTTCCACCGCCCGGCTCAATACATGTGCTGGCCGCCGTTGATCGACAGGGTCGATCCGGTCACAAACCCGGCATCCTCGCTGCACAGGAAGGCGACGCCGCGCGCGATTTCTTCCGCATGGCCCAGACGCCCAACGGGAATGCGCGCCACGATCTTCTCCAGCACTGCGGCCGGCACGGCGGCGACCATGTCGGTATCGATATAGCCCGGCGCGATCGCGTTGACGGTGACGCCATATTTGGCGCCTTCCTGCGCCAGCGCCTTGGTGAAGCCGTGGATGCCGGACTTGGCGGCAGCATAGTTCACCTGACCATATTGGCCGGCCTGCCCATTGATCGAGCCGATATTGACGATGCGGCCCCAGCCGCGCTCGCGCATGCCGGGGAAAGTGGCCTTGGCCATGTTGAAGCAGCCGCCAAGGTTGATTCGCATCACCTCGTTCCAGTCCTCGAAGCTCATCTTCATCAGCACGCCGTCGCGCGTGATGCCGGCATTGTTGACGACCACGTCGATCGGGCCGAGATCGGCCGCGACCTGGGCGCAGCCATCCAGGCAGGCCTGATGATCGCCCACGTCCCACGCGTAGGAGCGAATGCCGGTCTTGTCCATGAAGGCCTTGGCCCGCTCGCTATTGCCCGCATAATTGGCAGCGACCTCAAACCCCTTTTCGCGCAGTGCCAGACTGATTGCTTCGCCGATGCCGCGGGTTCCGCCGGTCACGATCGCTACTCTGCTCATTCAATGCCTCTCCTGCGCGTCATCAAGGGTTCGGTCAAATGCTGGACGGCTCGACCCAGCCGGCAAGTTCTCGCCCGAGAAGCTGCCGATACATGGCAATAGCGTCCGCCTGAGCGTTAAGACAGGGCAAAAAGGCGAAATGCTCGCCACCCGCGGCGACGAAGCTCTCCTTGCCGCGCAGGGCGATTTCCTCAAGCGTCTCCAGGCAGTCCGCCGAGAAGCCGGGCGTCATCACCGCGACCGAGCGCACGCCCTGGCCGGGCAGTCCCTCGAGCACGGTGTCCGTCGCCGGCTCCAGCCATTTGGCGGGGCCGAAGCGGGACTGGAAGGTGACGATGATCTCACGCCCCAGCGCCTCACCAAGCAGGCGCGCCGTCTCTACACACTGCGCATAATAGGGATCGCCCAGTTCGCGGGTGCGCTTGGGCATGCCGTGGAAGCTCACAAGCAGGCGATCCGGCGCGAATGGCAGGGCGGCCAACTGGCCTTGCGTGCGGGCGCGCAATGCCTCGATATAAGCAGGATCGTCGAAATAGGGCGGCAGGGTGCGGATGGCGGGCTGCCACCGCATCGCTTCCAGCGCCTGACCGACCGCATCCATCACGCTCGCGGTCGTGGCGCCGCAATATTGGGGATAGAGCGGGGCGATGAGAATGCGCTCATGGCCGCTCTCTTTCAGCGCGGTCAGCCGGTCGGCAATGGATGGCGCGCCATAGCGCATCGCCCAGTCGACCGTGATCGCATCTCCCCAGATGACCCGCAGGCCCCGCGCCGTATCCCGCGTGTGCATCGCCAGCGGAGAGCCGTCGTCCGTCCACACCTGCTGATAGGCATGCGCCGACTTGCGCGGGCGGACATTGAGCACGACACCCCGCAAGATTGGCTGCCAGACCGCTTGCGGAATCTCGACGACGCGCGGATCGGACAGGAACTCGCGCAGATAGCGCTTCACCGCTGCCGGCGTCGGCGCGTCAGGGGTGCCGAGATTGACGACCAGCACGGCCACTCGGCCCCCTTGAGCGCCGATGGCGCTGCCCGTCACCTGCGATTCATTCATCCATCCTCTCCCATGACTGGCAAGCGACGGTAGCGCCGCCCCGTGACCGTCGCCAGCGCACTGGCGAGCGCTGGCGCAATCGCCGGCACGCCGATTTCCCCAAGGCCGGACTGGGCCGCGCTGCTGTCGATGAATTCCACGCTCACCTCCCCCACATCCGCCATGCGTGGCAGGGCATAATCGCCAAGCTGCAGACCGGCTGGCAACGATCCGGCATAGGCCGGCGCGCCTCCGAGCGCCATGGCGAGGCCGAAGATCAGCCCCCCCTCAATCTGCTGACGGGCGATCCCCGGATTGATCAACTTCCCGCAATCGGCGACGGCGCAGATTTTCTTCACCGCGACCCGTCCCTGCGACAAGCCGGCCTCCACCAGCACCGCGATGTGGCCGCCAGCCATGCTATGGCAGGCGATGCCCTGGCCGCTGCCCGGCACGCCGCCCCGCCAGTTGCCGAGTGCGGTGACGGCGGTGAGGCATTGCGCCAGACGGGGATTGTTGCCGAGCAACTGCATCCGGAAGGAGAGCGGCTCGATCTGCGACACCACCGCCAGCTCGTCGATGAAGCTCTCGGAAAAGAAGCAGCCATAACTATCCGCATTGCCCCGCCAGCGACCCGTCGCCAGCGCGAGATCGGCGGGGAAATGATCCACCGCGAAATTGGGAATCGCATAGGGCAGGTCCATACCGGAGACAGCCAGAGCGTCGGCCTTGTTTGCTGTGTCGGCCCGCGCCTCCTCCCGAGTGCGGCCATGCGCGATCCGTCGCCACTGCTGGGCCAGCGTGGCGGGTGCCGCAACCTTCGCGGACCAGCCCTCGATCAGACCGGTCGGCCCCAGCTTGGCAACCATCCGCGCGCGGGCCGGCGGCCGCGGATAATCGCGGATGATGTCCTCCGCGCGTGACCACATGAGTTGCACCGGCGCATTGGCGGCGCGGGCGATGAGCGCTGCCTGGACTCCGGCATCGACCTCCATCTTCAGCCCGAAAGAGCCGCCCGCGAACAAGGGATAAATGGTCACGTCGCGGGCTGACACGCCCAGTGCCTTTGCCACGGCATCGCGGGCCAGTGTCGGGGCCTGCGTCGGCATCCACAGCTCCACGCCCTCCGGCCGTACGCGCGCCGTCGCCGCCATGGGTTCGAGCGCGAGATGCAGCGCTGGCGCCACATCGTAGACGGCGCTGACGACCTGCGCACCGGCAAAGACCTGCTCCAGATCACCCCGGCGGAAATAGCGCCCGCCTTGGCCGCTCTCGAACGCGGCTTCCAGCGCGGTATCGATGGCTGCGTCGTCCAGCTCCGGCCCATCGAGCCGGAACACGGGATCGAGCCGGCTCAACGCCTGATTCGCCGCCCACCAGGTGCGGCCGGTCACCGCGACCCAGCCTGCCTCCCGCACGATGTCGATCATGCCAGGCGCCGCGCGCGCCCCCGCCTCGTTGATCGATTCGAGCGCGACGGCGTTGACCGGCCCCTGCCGAATCGAGGCATAAATCATGTCCGGCAACCGAATGTCGGCCGCGTAGTTGGCCGATCCGTCGATCTTCGCCGGCACATCCAACCGGGGCGCTTCGGTGCCGATCAAGGCATCCTCGCGCCCTTCTGGCCGGAAGGGCAGCGGCTCGGGCGGCGTGAAAGCGGCGGCCTCCTCGGCCAGCGCGCCGATCCGCGCCTTGTTCGTCCCATCGCTGACAATCCCGGCGACAATGTCGCAGCTTTCCCAGCCGACGCCCCAGCGATCGGCCGCCGCCATGCAGAGCAGCACCCGCGCGGTTGCACCGGCCTCGCGCAAGGCGTCGCGGAAATTGGCAACCGAGGTCGCCCCGCCCGTCAGGACCAGATTATACCGACGCGCATATTCCTCGATCGCCCGATCGCTGAGATCCCCGAACTGCTTGGTGACCGGCCCGGAGAACCATTGCCGCAGGAGCGTGGGATTGGCGTAAAGCGGTCCGGGCGGGGCGGGCTGGACCGCGACGGTGCGCCAGTCAGCGCCGAGTTCATCCGCAACGAGTTGCGCGAACAGCGTGAAGACGCCCTGCCCCAGCTCCGCTTGCGGCACCATGACGATGACCTGCCCATTCCGGTCGATCTTCAGGAACGCGCCGAACGCGGTCTCGCTCTCCGATGCATCCGCGGTTTGCGCGTAGTCGCGCGGCCAGAGCCCCCAGGCCAGGGCCAGTCCGCCGCCTGCCGCAGCCCCGATCAGAAGCGTTCGGCGATTGATGGATGAAGGAAGCCCCTTGCCGGACTTCTCTGCGCCGCCGCTGCTGCCCATCCTGTTGCGCGGCGTCCGCATCAACCGGCCGTGGCGCCCGACCCGTTTCGATCAAGCCAGCGGGCAACCCGCTCGGCAATGGCGCAGAACGGCTGGCCAGCCACGCCCTCATCCGCAGCGGGCGGCTTGCCCGCATCCGATGCGGTGCGGACTGCGATATCCAGCGGCACGCGCCCGAGGAACGGCAAGCCCATTTGCGCGGCGCTCGCTTCTGCTCCGCCGGACCCGAACGGATCGGACACCTCGCCGCAATGCGGGCAGACATAGCCTGCCATATTTTCCACCATGCCGATCACCGGCACCTTTGCCTGATCGAAGAAGCTCACCGCGCGCGTCGCGTCGATCAGCGCCAGATCCTGCGGCGTGGAGATGATCACCGCCCCGGCAGGCTTGTAGCGCTGGATCATGGTAAGCTGCACGTCGCCTGTGCCCGGTGGCAAATCCACCACCAGAAGATCGATGCCCTGCCAGTCCGCATCCAGCAACTGCCCGAGTGCATTGCCGGCCATCGGCCCACGCCAGGCAATCGCCTGCCCCTTTTTGGCCAGATGCCCCATGGACAGCATCGGGATGCCATAGGCGTTCTGGACCGGGAACAGGCGGTTGCCTTCCGCCTTGGGTTTGGCATCCTCGCTGTCCAGCAAACGAGGCAGCGACGGGCCATAAATGTCCGCATCCACCATGCCGACACGCTTGCCGAGCGCCTTGAGCGCGACGGCGAGGTTCACCGAGAGCGTCGACTTGCCGACGCCGCCCTTGCCCGATCCTACCGCGATGATCGTGGGGCGCGCGGCGCGTTCCGCCGTCATCGCGACCCGGACATCCTCCAGACCGAATTCGCTCGTTCCCGCCGCGACGAGCTGCGCGGCGAGGGAATCGCGCTGCTCCGCGTCCAGCCCGCTCACATCCAGCACCAGGCTGAGGACATTGTCGCGCAGGCGAAGTCCGCCGGCGCGGCCCGCTGCCAGGCCTTCGATCCGGGCGGTGAGAGCGGGAGGAAGGGCGGACGCATCATCGATCGGAGAGTCAGTCATGCGGGCGCTCTAGAACATGCCGACTGTTTTGTGAATCGAAGAGCGCCCGAATACGCCCTCACCAAGGGGCAATTATCGCAGCACGGCCCTGTATTTCCGCAAAGACCGTCCCTATAACCACGGCATGAGTAAGGAATTGATGGAAAATCCCGGCCAGACTTTGCCAGTGAGCGAAGGTGGTCCTTGGGGCACGCAGGGCGAGGAGCCGTCTTCCGGCAAAGGCAAGGAAGGTCCGCGCAACCCGTGGACCCCACCGCCCCGGGATGACCGAGGTGGCGCGGATTCGCGCGGCCCGAGCGCAATCGATGAGTTGATGCGCCGCGCGCGGGACAGCTTCGGCGGTCAGGGCGGCGGTACGCCGCGCAGCCCGGGTGGACGCGCGATCTGGTTCTATGCCGCCATCGCCATCGTCGTGCTTTGGATCGCCACCACCAGCATTCACCGGATCGGCCCGCAAGAGCGCGGCATCGTCTCCATCCTGGGCAGCTACAGCCGCACCCTTGGCCCCGGCATCAACTGGTCGCTGCCCGCCCCGCTCGAAAATGTGACCATCCTCGACGTCGAAGAGATCCGCACCGTCGATCTCGGCTCGGCTGGCGATGAGTCAGAGAAGCTGGTGCTCACTGGGGACCAGAACATCATCAATCTGGGCTATTCTGTCCGCTGGAATATCCGCGACCCGCAGCAATATCTCTTCCAGATCGCCAATCCTGAGGAAACGATCACCGCCGTTTCCGAATCCGCCATGCGCGCAGTGGTGGCGACAGTCTCGCTGACCGACGCGCTCGGCGCCGGGCGGAATGCCATCGAGGCACAGGTGCAGGAGCGGATGCAGCAGATTCTCGACAGCTACGGCGCGGGCGTGCGCATTCAGGGCGTCGCCATCAAGCAGGCCGATCCGCCAGCTGCCGTGAACGATGCCTTCAAGGAAGTCAGCGCTGCGCAGCAGGCTGCCGAAACCTATCTCAATCAGGCCCGCGCTTATGCGCAGCAGCTCTCTGCCCGCTCACAGGGTGAGGCCGCCGCGTTCGACAAGGTGTATGAGGAATATCGCCTCGCACCCGACGTGACGCGTCGCCGCATGTATTATGAAACCATGGAAAGTGTGCTCTCCGGCGTGAACAAGACCATTGTCGAAACCCCCGGTGTGACGCCCTATCTGCCGCTCCCAGCCCTTCGCCCCCGCGCGAATGTGAGTGTGGAGACGCCCGCACAGCCGCAAGCCCAGCAGCAGGGAGGAGCACAATGAACCTCTCCTTGCGCAACCCCATCCTGCTGGCCGTTCTGGCGACTGTCGGCCTGATCCTGCTGGCCAGCACCTTCTCGATCGTCCCGGAAACCAAGCAGGCCGTCGTGCTGCGCTTCGGCGAACCGGTCCGCATCTACAATGCCTACAAGCCCAATGAGGTGTTCGGGAACACCGGTGCCGGCCTCAAGGTCCGGCTGCCGTTCGTCGATCAGGTCGTGTGGATCGACAAGCGCGTGCAGTCGGTCGCCATGGAGCGCCAGCAGGTGCTCTCCACCGATCAGCTGCGTCTGCAGGTCGATGCCTTTGCACGCTACCGCATCGTCGACCCCCGACGCATGTTCATCTCGGCCGGTAGCGAGACCCGAGTTGAGGACGCGCTGCGCCCGATCCTGGGTTCGGCCCTGCGTAACGAGCTGGGCCGCCGCCGCTTCGACCTGTTGCTCAGCCCGGAACGCAGCGAGGTGATGAACAACATCACCGCCAGCCTGAACCGGGTCGCGCGGCAGTATGGCGCCGAGATCATCGACGTGCGGATCATGCGCGCTGACCTGCCCGACGGCACGCCGCTGCAGAGCGCGTTCCAGCGGATGCGCACCGCGCGCGAGCAGGAGGCTCTGACCATCCGCGCAGAAGGCGCCCGGCGCGCCCAGCTGATCCGCGCCGATGCCGATGCCGCCGCAGCCAAGGTCTATGCCGCCAGCTTCGGCAAGGATGCGCAGTTCTACGATTTCTATCGCGCCATGCAGTCCTACCGGACGACCTTTGCCGAAACGGCGCCGGGCGAAACCAGCGCCGTCCTGTCCACGGACAACGACTATCTCCGCCAGTTCCGGGGGCGCTAAGGCTGATTGAGGGCGCGGCGTCTTTACGTCGCGCCCTGACCATTCAATGCCCGTTCATCCGGGCGATTCCATGGCCGGTGGGTCACTCCCCGGCTCCGGGCCTTCCGTTCCGGAACGCCCGGCGAAAGATGAAGAGAAGAGGAACATCTTCGTGCGCTACGCTTATGCTATTACCGCAGCCCTCCTCCTCGGCGGCACCGCCATTGCCCTGACATCCAATTCATCCACCGTCGTCGCGCAGACCGCGCAGAACGAGAATATGGCCGCAGCCGCGCCGCGCGGCGCGCCAATGAGCTTCGCCGACATGGCGCAGCGCCTGCAGCCGGCCGTGGTGAATATTTCCACCCGCCAGCGCGTGCAGGTGCAGAACCCGTTCGCAGGCACGCCGTTCGGTGCCCTGTTCGGCTCGGGCGACCAGCCCCAGACTCGCCAGGCGCAGTCGCTCGGCTCGGGCTTCATCATCTCGGCAGATGGTTATGTGGTCACCAACAATCATGTGATCGCGCCGGGTGCGCGGGGCGCACGGGTCGACTCGATCACCGTCACGCTCCCCGACCGCACGGAATATGAGGCCAAGCTGATCGGCACCGATCCGCGCTCGGACCTTGCCGTGCTCAAGATCTCCACCACCAAGCCACTGCCCTTCGTGAAGTTCGGCGACTCGACCCGTGCCCGCGTCGGTGATTGGGTGATCGCCATCGGCAATCCCTTCGGCATCGGCAGCACGGTCACCGCCGGGATCATCTCGGCGCTCCACCGTAACACCGGCGGGGGCGAGCGCTTCATCCAGACCGACGCGTCGATCAACCAGGGCAATAGCGGCGGCCCGATGTTCGACATGAACGGCAATGTGATCGGCATCAACAGCCAGATCCTCTCGCCCACCGGCGGCAACATCGGCATCGGCTTTGCGATCCCGGCCGAGCAGGCTGTCCCGATCATTGAGACGCTGCGGAAGGGCCAGACGATCACGCGCGGCTATCTCGGCATCCAGATCGGCCAGCTTTCCGAAGACATGGCCGATTCGCTCGGCCTGCCCCGCAACCGCGGCGAGTTCGTGCATGGCGTCGAGCCGGGCCGCGCTGCCGACAAGGCCGGCATCAAGGCTGGCGATGTCATCGTGAAGGTCAACGATCGCGAGGTGAACCCGGACGAGACGCTGTCCTACATCGTCGCCAATCTGCCGGTTGGCTCCAGCGTGCCGATCGAGCTGATCCGCAATGGCAAGCGCATGACCATTCGCGCGACGATCGAGGAGCGTCCGGCGGAAGAGGAACTGGCCAACTTCAGCCAGCCGGCCGAGGACGATTTCTCGGACCAGGATGCCCAGGCCACCAAGGAAGCCTCGCAGCAATTGCTTGGCATCGCCGTCCAGTCGCTGACGCCCGCCATCGCCCGCCAGCTTGGCGTGCCGGCGGATACGCGCGGCGTGGTGGTGACGGCTGTCGACCCCGCGACCGACGCCGGACAGAAGGGGCTGCGCCGCGGCTTCGTCATTACCACGGCCAATGGCCAGCCGGTCACCAGCGAGGCGGAACTGGGCAAGGCCGCGCAGGCCGCCAAGGATGCCGGCCGCAACGCCGTGCTCCTGCAGGTGGTCCGCCGCGGATCGCCGCCGGCCTTCGTGCCGATCCGCCTGCGCGGCATGTAAAAGCGGGCATCCCGACAGAGTGAAAGGGCGCGATGACCTCGCGCCCTTTTCTGTTTGTGCCGCTTTTCTTGCTCCCCTTGCCAAGCTACCTCTGGCCTGTGGTTGGAGAACGGGCATGAGCGACGACACGAGCATCTTCATTGGCCAAAGTCTCGACGGCGAACCGCAGCGTCTGGTCCTGCGTCGCGCCAACCGGCACGGCCTGATTGCCGGCGCGACCGGAACCGGCAAGACGGTGACACTGCAGGGGCTGGCCGAGAGCTTTTCGGCGCAGGGCGTTCCGGTCTTTCTTGCCGATGTGAAGGGCGACCTGTCCGGCATCGCCATGGCTGGCTCGCCGACGGCAAAGAACGCCGACAAGCTGATCGCCCGCGCGCAGGAAATCGGCATGGCTGACTATGCCTTCTCGGACAATCCGGCGATCTTCTGGGATCTTTATGGCGAACAGGGCCATCCGGTCCGCGCCACCATTTCCGAAATGGGGCCGTTGCTGCTCGCCCGGCTGATGGGGCTGAACGAAACGCAGGAAGGCGTGCTGACCATCGCCTTCCGCTATGCGGATGATGAAGGGCTGCTCCTGGTCGACCTGGGCGATCTGCAGGCGATGCTGGCTTATTGCGCTGACAATGCCGACATGCTCACCAGCCGCTATGGAAATGTGACCAAGGCCAGCGTGGGCGCCATCCAGCGCCAGCTTTTGCAGCTCGAATCGCAGGGTGGCGACAAATTCTTCGGCGAGCCCGCGCTGGAGATCAGCGACCTGATCCGCACCGATGAGAAGGGCCGCGGGTTCATCAACATCCTCGCCGCCGACAAGCTGATGCGCAGCCCGAAGCTGTATGCGACCTTCCTGCTCTGGCTGCTGTCCGAGCTCTTCGAGACGCTGCCGGAAGTCGGCGACCCTGCAAAACCCGTGCTCGTCTTCTTCTTCGATGAAGCGCATCTGCTGTTCGACGATGCGCCCAAGGCGCTGGTCGACAAGATCGAGCAGGTTGTGCGCCTGATCCGCTCCAAGGGCGTGGGCGTGTATTTCGTGACGCAGAACCCTATCGACGTGCCGGAGGATGTGGCGGGGCAACTCGGCAACCGAGTGCAACATGCCCTGCGCGCCTTCACCCCGCGTGAGCAGAAGGCGATCAAGGCCGCCGCCGAGACGTTCCGCGCCAATCCCGCTCTGAACGTCGAAACCGCGATCATCGAACTGCGCGTGGGCGAGGCGCTCGTTTCCCTGCTGCAGGAAGATGGCGCGCCCTCTATGGTCCAGCGGACGCTGATCGCGCCACCGCGCTCACGGTTGGGCGTGCTAGAGCCCAAGGAGCGCGCGATCATCCAGTCCATTTCGCCCTGTGACGGCAAATATGACGAGGCGATCAATCGCGAATCCGCCGAGGAAATCCTGCTGGCTCGCACGCAGGCGGCAGCTGCCGCCGCAGACGCAGCCAAGGCACAGGCCGAGGCGGACAAGGCAGCCGCGCAGCAGGCCAGGCTGGAAGCCAAACAGCGCGAGGCAGAAGCCCGTGCTCAGGCACGAGAAGCTGCCAAGCCGAGCAATCTCGACCGCGCCATCCAGTCCGCGACGCGCTCGGCCGCTTCTTCGGTGGGCCGGCAGGTCGCCAATGAGATCGGCAAGGCGATTCTCGGTGGATCGAGTCGCAAGAGCAGCGGCGGGCTGGTCGGGCGTCTCGTGCGCGGCGTGTTGGGCGGACTGCTCAAATAACGGTTCGCTCGGGCGCCCGCTTAGCCCCGGCCGCGATAGCCGGGGACATCCTGAACCGGGAGCCATACGCCATCCAGGGGCGGACCGGACTGCCAGAATACATCGATGGGAATGCCACCACGCGGATACCAATAGCCGCCGATGCGCAGCCAGAGCGGCTGCATTTCGGCCGTCAGCCGTTCACCGATGCCGACGGTGCAATCCTCGTGGAAACCGGCATGATTGCGGAAACTGCCGAGGAAGAGCTTGAGCGACTTGGATTCCACAATCGTCTCGCCCGGCACATAATCGATGACCAGATGCGCGAAATCGGGCTGGCCGGTGACGGGGCAAAGCGATGTGAACTCCGGCGCGGTGAAGCGCACCAGATAGGGCCGGCCCTTGCGGGGATTGGGCACATAATCGAGAACGGCCTCCTCCGGGCTTGCCGGAAGGCCGCTTGTCTGACCGAGATGCTTGAGTGTCATGCCACGCGCCTTAATATGATTCGTGGCCGGCGCGAACCCCTTGCGCCAACCATCCCACCTCAAGGATACGCTTCGCCATGGATATGCTGGTTTCTACCGATTGGCTCGCAAAGGCGCTCGGCGCGCCGGACCTCAAGGTCCTCGATGCCACGGCCTTCTTGCCGGGCACCCCGCGTGACCCCAAGGCGGAATATCTGGCGCAGCATATTCCCGGCGCTTTGTTCCTCGATCTCTCGACGCTCAACGACGCGAGCGATCCACGCCCCGCGATGGTGCCGACCAACGCCCAGTTCGCCGAGCGGATGGCGGCCCTCGGCATCGGGCAGGACGACCGCATCGTCATCTACGACAATAGTCCGCTGAGCAGCGCGGGCCGGGCGTGGTGGCTGCTACGCATCTTTGGCGCACGTCAGGTTGCTATTTTGGATGGCGGGTTGGCGCGCTGGACGGCAGAAGGCCGCCCGACCGAAGCAGGCGAGGCAGCCAGGTCGAACAACGGTGCCTTCACCGCCGCCTGCGACGACAGCGCGATTGCCAGCAAGGCCGATGTGCTCGCCAATCTGGAGAGTTGCGCCGCGCAAGTCGTGGATGCCCGCAGCGCCGACCGATTCCGGGGCGACGCCGCCGAGCCGCGCGCCGGCATGGCGGAAGGCCATATCCCCGGTTCGGCCAATCTGCCGTCAAACCTGTTGCTGGACGAACAGGGACGCTGGAAGCAGGGCGACGCGCTGCGGCAAGCCTTTGACGATGCAGGCGTCGATCTCGACAAGCCGCTGATCATGAGCTGTGGCAGCGGCGTCACTGCCTGCAATCTGCTGTTCGGCGCAGCACTGCTGGGCAAGGAAGATGTACGAATCTACGACGGGAGCTGGTCCGAATGGGGTGCCGATCCTGCGACGCCCAAGGCGGTCGGCCCGGCATGAGCGGCACCCACGACGACGGAAAGACCGGCAAACCTCTTGGCCCCGGCACAAGACTGGTCCAGGCCGGTCGCCGCCCAGAATGGACCGGGATGCCCGGGCAACCCGGCGGGATCGTCAACCCACCCGTCTGGCGCGCTTCCACCATATTGTATGAGGATGTAGCGCATCTGCGCAGCGCCACGACCGCCGATCCGCACCGCCTCTATTATGGCCGGCGTGGCGCGCCGACGAGCTGGTCGCTGACTGAGGCCATCACCCAGTTGGAGCCGGAAGCGGCCGGCACGATGCTCTACCCCTCGGGCGTCGCCGCCATTGCCGGCGCCTTGCTCGCGGTGCTGAAGCCCGGCGACGAACTGCTGATGGTCGACAGCGTCTATGGCCCGACCCGCGCGATGTGCGATGGAATGCTGCGCGAGTTCGGCGTGCGGACGATGTATTATGATCCGCTCATCGGCGCCGATATCGCTGCGCTTTGCACCGAGCATACCCGAGCCATCTTCCTCGAAAGCCCCGGCAGCCTGACCTTCGAGGTGCAGGACGTGCCCGCCATTGTCGCAGTGGCAAAGGCGCGCGGGATCATCACGCTGATCGACAACACCTGGGCGACACCCTTGCTGCTGCCGGCCCTCGGCCTGGGGGTTGATGTGTCGATCCTCGCCTGCACAAAGTATCTTTGCGGCCATAGTGACGTCATGATGGGGTCGGTCACCGCCAATGCGGCGCTGTGGCCGGCCATCCACAAGCGCGGCCACATGCTGGGCCAGACCGTCAGCCCGGACGATGCCTGGCTGGTGCTGCGCGGCATGCGGACGCTGGCCGTGCGCCTCAAGCATCAGGGCGAAAGCGGGCTGGCGCTGGCCCGCTGGCTGGAAGCGCGGCCAGAGGTCGCGCGCGTGCTGCACCCGGCTTTGGCATCCTGCCCCGGTCATGAAGCGTGGCGCCGCGATTTCGCCGGGAGCGCCGGCCTGTTTGCTTTCGAACTGGCGAGCAACGACGACTCGGCCCGCGCGGCTTTAATCGACGCGCTGACGCTGTTCGGTATCGGCTATAGCTGGGGCGGGTTCGAGAGCCTTGCCCTGCCGGTCGATCCCGCCAGCCTGCGCACGGCGCGACAGTGGGAGGCCAAGGGTTTGCTGGTGCGGATCAATGTCGGGCTGGAAGAGCCTGACGATCTCATCGCGGACCTCGAAGAGGGGCTTCAGCGTTG
This sequence comes from Sphingobium sp. B12D2B, assembly GCF_025961775.1. NCBI lineage: Bacteria > Pseudomonadati > Pseudomonadota > Alphaproteobacteria > Sphingomonadales > Sphingobiaceae > Sphingobium > Sphingobium sp. B12D2B. The sequence continues at coordinate 299,740 of NZ_JAOQOH010000001.1, read as the reverse complement.
GCACCTTGCGATGGAGCACCACGCCGCTCCTTGAGTCGCCCGCTGCTTGCACTGCACCCTGGCTGAACGCCGATGGGGGCACTTCGCGCCTGAACAAGTCTGGCGAAACCTCCAGATGCGCCTGCTTCCCCTACGGTTTCGGTCAATAGCCAGCGTGGCGCGGCTGCAACACTTCATGAGTTCGCAACACATATGTGCAGTTTCTGTCTTGTGCGTCGCACAAGACAGAGGCATCAGGATCGCGGCTTGCCGGCAAGTCCGCTCAACCGCAGCAAAATGCGGATCCAAAATGAAGCGATCGCCCGGCGCTGCAGGCAGGGACGATCGCATTTTTATCTCGTTAAGGGGAATCCCATGCGTAAGTCCATTCTGGGCCTCTCGGCCCTCGCTATTTTTGCCACTGCCACCCCTGCTCTCGCGCAGGACGATGACAGCGGCCTGACCGTTTCCGGCTCCGCCACCGTTGTGTCTGACTACCGCTTCCGCGGCTTCTCGCAGACGAAGCAGAATGCTGCCATCCAGGCCGGCATCACCGTGACGCACGACAGCGGTTTCTACTTCGGCACCTGGGGTTCGAACGTCGACTTCCCGGATCTCGACGGCGCTGGCAATGGCGCGACCGCTGAGCTCGACTTCTTCGCCGGCTACTCCACGGAGCTGGCTCCGGGCGTGACGGTCGACGCCGGTCTGCTCTATTATCTGTACCCGAAGGACACGGTCACCGACGTCGCGACCGACTTTTTCGAGCCTTATGTGACGCTCAAGACCACGCTTGGCCCGGTCGGCCTGGCAGTCACGGCGAACTACGCCTGGAAGCAGGACGCGCTCGGCAAGAACGATGCCTTCTACATCAAGGCCGCTCCGTCGCTCGCCATCCCTGGCACGCCGTTCACTGTTGACGGCAGCATCGGCTACGCAACGAGCGATAGCTTCCTCGGCGGCGTTGACGGCGAAGTGTTCGACTGGTCGGCTGGCGTGAGCGCCAGCTGGAAGCAGCTGACCTTCGGCGTGCGCTATGTCGACACCGACGAGCCCGGCCAGATCCGCGGCAGCGACGCAGCGGTCGTGTTCTCGGTCGGCGCAGCGTTCTGATCGAATAAAGTGCGGCCGTCACCGGGGGGAGACGGCTGAACAAAGGGGTCGCGACATCCGTCGCGGCCCCTTTTTATTATGGGCGACGAGGGAGCGGCCGCGCTCTTACAAACCGATCCTGAACCAGGTCAGTCGGCCTTGGCCCGCCGGGCCGTGATGATGCGAATGGCAGGCTCGAGCATCTGCCCCTTCATCACGCCTTCACCCTTCGTCGCGCTGCGCGGGGCGTTCCAGATGCTGCGAATGACATCCATGCCGTCGATCACCCGGCCGAAAGCGGCAAAACCCGGCTGATCCTGCGTCGCGTCGAAGCCACGCATGTCGCCGACGATGATAAAGAAATCGCCCGTCGCCGTCCCCGGCGCACCTTGCGCCATGGAAATGACGCCTTCGATATGGCTCAGCCCGGTCTTGCTGGTCGGCTCATGCGGCACGGGTTTCAGGATGCGCTTTGGATCGTTCTGCGTTCCGCCCTGGATGAATCCACCGGGCGTGCCGTCCTCCCATTTGAAGGCGCGATAGAAGAACGTGCCATCGAGCCGCTTCCCATCGACATAGGCGAGGAAATTGGCTGCAGTCACGGGTGCACGCTCTGTCTCGATCGCAAGGGTGACGGCGCCGGCGCTGGTCGTCAGGACGACGGGCACGGTCTCAAAGACCTGCGTCTCGACCACCTCCCGCGCCTTGGCAGCCTCCTCCTCAGCCTTGCGTTGGACCGCGGCCGCTTCGGCCGCCCGCGCGGCGGCCTCGGCACGGTTGATCGCTTCCAGCTCGGCATCGATCTTCGCCTGAATCTCGGCTTCGGATCGCTGGGCGTGGGCCGGGGCAAGCGCCGTTGCCGAGAGGGTGGCCAGGGCGACGGGCATCGTCAGCCGGCGAAGGCGTGAGAGGATCATCATGACGCCATGCTAACCCGCGCTCTCCCCGCAAGACAAGGCAGCCCTTTCGCTTCACAGCCTGTCCCCGCAAGCCTATAGGCGGGAGCACCATGTCGTTCCTCAGACTCGTCGCTCTCTTCATCCTCACCGTCGCGCTGATGGAGGGCTTTGCCTATGTGATGCACCGCTGGGTGATGCACGGCCCCGGCTGGTTTCTGCATGCCAGCCATCATCGGCCGCGAAAGGGCAATTGGGAGCTCAACGATCTCTATTTCGTGATCTTCGCCCTGCCCTCGATCCTGATGTTGCTCGGCGGCGTGCAATGGGGCTGGGGCAACTGGGCGACCGCCGTCGGCGCCGGGATCGCCGCTTATGGCGCCATCTACCTCTGCTTCCACGACATCATCGTTCACCAGCGGGTGAAGCATCGTTATGTCGCTCGCTCGCCCTACATGAAGCGCATCGTGCAGGCGCATCGCCTGCATCATGTGGTGGAGACGCGCGAGGGCAATGTGAGCTTCGGCTTCCTGATCGCCCCGGCGCCGGAAGACCTCAAGCGGCAACTCGCTGGCATGGACGCGGGCCGCATCCGCGACGCGCGGGGCCGGTAGGAGGCTCTCGCCGCCACGGGTGCTTTCCATGCCGAGGACATGGCTTGCAGCGTGGCCTGTCATTCTCCGGCCTTGGTGTTGCTGACGTCTTGCACTATGCAGCGCAAAACTGACGGGGAAAACACTTGACGCTTGCTGTCCTGGCCGCTGCTCAGCCCATCTATTTCCAGAATCTCGGGCTCGATCCGGTCGCCCTCGATCTCGGCTTCTTCGCGATCAAATGGTATAGTCTGGCCTATCTCGCCGGCATTCTGATCGGCTACTGGTATCTGACCGTGCTGCTCCGCCAGCCGGGCGCGCCCATGGCACGTCGCCATGCCGACGATTTCATCTTCAATGCCACGCTCGGCATCATCGTGGGCGGACGGCTCGGCTATATTCTCTTCTATCAGCCGTCGATCCTCCAGAACCCCATCGACATCTTCAAGCTATGGGAAGGGGGCATGTCGCTGCATGGCGGCACCATCGGCGTCATCGCCGCGATCTGGTGGATGGCCCGGCGCGAGAAGCTCTCCTTCCTGCGGGTGGCGGACTATATCGCCTGCGTCGTGCCGTTCGGGCTGTTCTTCGGCCGGCTCGCCAATTTCGTGAATGGTGAGCTGTGGGGTAAGGTCACCACCGTGCCATGGGGTATCGTTTTCCCCGGCGGAGGCGACCTGCCCCGGCATCCCAGCCAGCTCTACGAAGCGCTGCTGGAAGGGCCGCTGATGTTCGCGATCCTCGCCTTTTTCTTCTGGAAGACCAAGGCCCGCTACGAGCCCGGCAAGCTGTTCGGCATTGCCGCGCTCTGCTACGGCGCTGCCCGCTTCTTCGTCGAGTTCTACCGCGAGGCGGATTCCCAGTTGATGGAGTTCGCGGAACGCACCGGCCTGCATATGGGCCAGTGGCTGACCCTGCCGATGCTGGTGCTGGGCCTCTATCTGGTGGTGACCGCGAAGGGCCGCCGGACCCGCGTCGAGCCGATTGCCGGGCAGGACAGTGTCGCCTGACATCTGGCAGGGCCGCGACACTCTTTCGCTCCACGACTTCATGGCGGCAGCCAATGCCGCTTATTATGCCGGGCGCGATCCCTTGGGCGCGCGCGGGGACTTCATCACAGCGCCGGAGATCAGCCAGATGTTCGGCGAGCTGATCGGGCTTTGGATGGCCGATCTTGCCTTGCGCGCCGGCGTCGGCCCTTCCTTCGCCTATGTCGAGCTGGGACCGGGTCGCGGGACGCTCGCGGCCGACGCCCTGCGAGCGATGGGCCAAGCCAGGCTCGTACCGCCGGTCCATCTCGTCGAAACCAGCCCTACGCTGCGTGCTCGCCAGCAGGCCGCCGTGCCGGGCGCGATCTGGCATGACAGCGTGGCGACACTGCCCGATGATCGCCCGCTGATCGTCATCGCCAACGAGTTTTTCGATGCCCTGCCGATCCGCCAGTTCCAGCGCACCGGCGCGGGCTGGCGCGAACGTTTCGTGCAGCGCGAGCCCGCTGCTTTCATCCTTGGCGGTGAGGATTGCGGCCAGCACATTCCCCTTGCGCTCGGCGATGCGCCTTTGGGATCCATGGTCGAGCGCAATTTTGCGGCCGAAGCCATCGTCGCCGATCTCGCAGAGCGGTTCTGCCGACAGGGCGGTGCGCTGCTGACCATCGATTATGGCTATGAGGGACCGGCATCGGGCGATACGCTGCAAGCGATGAGCCAGCACCGCTTTGCCGATCCGCTCGATGCGCCGGGCACCCGCGACCTGACCGCCCATGTCGACTTCGGCATGATTGCCGCCGTCGGCCGGGCGCACGGGTTGCGGCCGCAACCATGCATCGGGCAGGGCGCCCTGCTCACGACGCTGGGCATTGATGCGCGCGCAGCCACGCTTACCCGCGCAAATCCTGCGCGTGCCGAGGATATCCGCGCCGCGCGCGACCGGCTGGTCGAGCCCGATCAGATGGGCACGCTGTTCAAGGCCCTCGCCTTGCGTCACCCGGACTGGCCGGCATCGGCGGGGTTCGCATGAGCATCGAAGTGCTGCGCGCCGGCGCGCTGGGCGATGTACCCCACGGCTTTCTTGGGCGCACCGGCGGCGTCTCGATAGGGATTCACGCCGGACTCAATGTCGGCTTGGGTTCGGATGACGAGCGCGACGCGGTTCTGACAAATCGTGATCTGGCGCGCGAAGCCGTGCTACCGCAATCGACGCTCGTGACGCTGCATCAGGTCCATTCCGCCCGCGTTGTCATTGCGGACGCTGCCTTTCCGCGCGACGCCCGACCGGAAGCCGATGCGCTGGTGACAGCGCGCCCCGGGCTGCTGCTGGGGGTTCTCACTGCTGATTGCGTGCCGATCCTCTTTGCCGATCCCACCCATGGCGTCGTGGGGGCGGCCCATGCGGGGTGGAAAGGCGCGCTCCACGCCGTGGCGGAAGCGACCATCGACGCAATGACGTTCTTGGGCGCGACACGCGCCACCATCGCCTGCGCCATCGGCCCATGCATCGGCAAGGCGAGCTATGAGGTGAGTGCCGGTTTCGAGCGCCCGTTCCTCGAACGCGATCCGGATGACGAGCGCTTTTTCGCCGAGGGCCGCCCTGGCCATCTGCAGTTCGACATCGCCGGCTATGTCGGAGCGCGACTGGCGCAGGCGGGCATCGGCACGGTCACCTTGCTGGATGAGGACACGTACAGCCAGCCCGCGCGATTCTTCTCCTACCGTCGCGCCTGCCATGCTGGCGAGCCGGGCTATGGGCGGCAGATTTCGCTCATCGGGTTACCGGCGTAGGCGCTATTCCCGTCGCGCCGCGCAACTTCACCAGTGCAGAACGGGCCAGCCTTCTTCCGCCGCCAGTGACGCCAAGGCACTATGGGGGTTCGCCGCATAGCCCTCGTCCGCAAAGCCCAACAGCGGTGCATCGGTGACGTGATCGCTATAGGCGCGGACGTGCGCATCGGCCCGGGCAATCCCTTCGCGGGACATCCACGCCTCGATCATCCGCAACTTTGCGACGTCATAGCAGTTCTCTCCTGCAATGCGTGCCCGGATGTAGTCGACACCCTGGCTGAAATGATCGGTAGCAATCACATCATCGAAGCCCAGCCTCTTCGCAATCGGTTCCACATAAAGCCGGAAGGATGCCGAAGCGATCACCAGCCGGCAGCCGGAGGCGCGATCCTGCGCGATCTGGGCCAGCGCGCCGGCGCGAATGTTGCGCGCAATCACCTTGTCGGCATAGGCCTCCACGGCCGGGCGGATCCTCTCGCGATTGACCCGTCGCCCGATCAGCAGCGCCTGATTGAGTTCCTTCGCCCGGCCGCGATCGACCAGCCTCAGCACATAGCCGAGCATGACCAAGCCCGCCACGGGCAGGAAAATCAGCCGCCACGGCGCCAGCGAGAGAGCCATGTGCGTGAGAAACGCCGCATAGGTGCCGCGCACGGTGATCGTGCGGTCCATGTCGTAGATCGCGATCCTCTGCACCGCTCAATGTCTCCCTGTACTCTCGGGCTGCGGCCCGCCAGATGGTCCAATTCGGCTTGCCGTGCAACGCAAACTGGCCCACTGTGGCTCAGATGACGCAATCTGCCGACCTCATCGAGAGCAACGATGCAACAGGCCGGACGGTTGCCTTCGCCGGCAGCCTTGCGCTCGCCCAGCTTGGCGATCTGCCCAATCGCACCGAGGCGATAGAGGGCGATGTCGCCCGGATCGACCTCACGCAGGTCACCCAGATCGACACAATCGGCGCGTGGATCGTCCACAGCCTCGCCAAACGCACGCAGGCGGAAATCACCGGCGCCAGTGACGACGCAATGCGGCTGATCGACGTCGTCTCGCGCAACGATCAACCGCTGGAAACGCGCAATGTGCCGCCCCATCCGATCGTGCGCATTCTGGAGGAAGTGGGTGTTGCAACCCGGATGACCTTCAACACGATGATCGGCCTGCTCGGCTTTCTGGGCGCGGTGGTCATCACATCCTTCATGCTGCTGCGGCATCCGTCTCGCATCCGTCTGATCGCCGTCGTCCAGCGTATCGAGGTCGTCGGAATCTCGGCGCTCTTCATCATCGGGCTGATGAGCTTCCTCGTCGGCATCGTGATCGCGCAGCAAGGGTCGGTGCAGCTCGAGCAGTTCGGTATGGAGGTGCTGACCGTCAATCTCGTCGGGCGCCTGACGTTTCGCGAACTGGGCGTGCTGATGACGGCCATCATGGTCGCCGGCCGCTCGGGATCGGCCTTTGCCGCGCAGATCGGCACGATGCAGCTCAATGAAGAAGTGGACGCGATGCGCACCATCGGCGTCTCGCCCATGGAAGCGCTGGTGATGCCGCGCATCATGGCCGCGGTCATCATGATGCCGCTGCTCGGCTTCTATGCCTCGGTCATGGCGGTGATCGGCGGTGCCTTCCTGTGCGCGGTCTCGCTCGATATTCCGCCCGTCACCTTCTTCCAGCGGCTGCGTGAAGTCGTGCCGCTGACCGACCTTTATATCGGCCTTATCAAGGCGCCGGTCTTTGGCCTCATCATCGCGATCGCAGGCTGCTTCCAGGGCCTGCAGGTGCGCGGCAATGCCGAGGAAGTCGGCCTGCGCACCACCGCCGCTGTGGTGCAGGCGATCTTCATCGTCATCGTGCTCGATGCCATCTTCGCGGTGTTCTTCACCTGGCTGGGGTGGAAATGAGCGCTAGCGACGATCCGGTCATCTCCATCCGGGGACTGGTCAATCGCTTCGGCGACCAGACCGTGCATGACGGGCTGGACCTCGACGTGCGGCGCGGCGAGATTCTCGGCGTCGTGGGTGGATCAGGCACCGGCAAGTCGGTGCTGATGCGCTCGATCATCGGCCTGCAAAGCCCCTATGCCGGCTCCATCGAGGTGTTCGGCGAGCAAATGCTGGACCGCGACCCTGCGGACCCGGAATTGCTGGCAATCCGCAAGCGCTGGGGTATCCTGTTCCAGAACGGCGCGCTGTTCTCCACGCTGACTGTCTCCGAGAATGTGCAGGTGCCGTTGCGGGAGTATTATCCCGATCTGCCGGTTCAGTTGCGCGAGGAAATCGCCGCCTACAAGATCCTGATGACCGGCCTTCCGGACAATGCGGGGCCGAAATTCCCCTCCGAGCTCTCCGGCGGGATGCGCAAGCGCGCCGGCCTTGCCCGCGCGCTCGCGCTGGACCCGGCCCTGCTGTTCCTCGATGAGCCGACCGCGGGACTCGACCCAATCGGTGCTGCGGCTTTCGACGAGCAGACGCGGGCCTTGCAGGAGACGCTGGGCCTGACCGTGTTCCTGATTACCCACGATCTCGACACGCTCCACGCCATTTGCGACCGCGTTGCCGTGCTCGCCGATCAGAAGGTCATCGCGGTCGGGACGATCGACGAGTTGCTGGCGCTCGATCATCCCTGGATCCAGGAATATTTCAACGGGCCGCGCGGGCGCGTTGCCCATGGCCAGAGCGCCAAGATGAGAGGCGCGTGATGCACAATCGGCCGCAGACATGGACAGGGTGGAACCACGGCGCCATAAAGCCGTTGGGGGAAAGCAGGAAATAGATGGAAACACGATCCAACAATGTGTTCGTGGGCGCGGTCGTCCTGCTCCTGATGGCCTTGACGGTCGGGGCAGCCTTCTGGTTCTCACGCATCGGCGAATCCGATCGCAAGGAATACGACATCTTCTTCAAGCAGTCGGTGAGCGGCATCGCCCGTGGATCGGCGGTGACTTATGCTGGCGTGCCCTCGGGGCAGGTCCAGTCGATCGAGCTTTGGGAGCGCGACCCCCAGTTCGTGCGCGTGCGCATCGTCGTCAGCCGGACGACGCCTGTCCTGCAAGGGACGACCGCGACGATCAATGGCGTGGGCTTTACCGGTGTCTCGGAAATTCAGCTTGAGGGCGCGGTGCGCGGCGCACCGCCGATCGTCTGCCCGGAGCGCAATGCGCAGTCGGTCTGCCCCGAAGGCGTCCCCGTCATCCCGACCAAACCCGGTGCGCTTGGCGAACTGCTCAACAGCGCCCCGATGCTGCTGGAGCGGCTTACGACGCTCACCGAGCGATTGACCGAGCTGCTGGATGATCGCAACCAGAAGCATATTGCCGGCATCCTGCAGAATCTCGACAAGCTGACAGGCGACATCGCCGCGCGTGGACCGGAACTGGCTGATACCATCACACAAGCCAAGCTGACGCTCGAAAATGCCTCCAAGGCTGCCGAATCGCTCGCCCAGGCCGCGAACAACACCAATGCGCTGGTGAACGAAGAGGGTCGTCCCCTCATCCGCGACCTGCGCACGACGATCCGCAATGCCGGCGCGACGCTGGAAACGCTGGATGCGACCCTGAAGGAGGCACAGCCGGGCATGCGGACCTTTACCCGCGACACCATGCCGCAAATCGGCCTGCTGGTCCGCGATCTGCGTCAGGTCTCCCGTTCGCTTCAGGCTGTGACGGATACCGTTGAACAACAGGGTGCAGGCGCCTTGATCGGCTCGCCCAAATTGCCGGATTACAAGCCATGACGAACAGCAGAGCGAACGTGCAGACCACCCCGGCGACCAGCGGAGCAGCGATGCGCAACGCAGCGCGGGCGGCCCTGATCACGGGCCTGCTCATTTCGGCGGCCGGGTGCGTGAAGTTCGGTGCCGAGCCGCCCGACCGGCTGCTCGCGATTGCCAGCACGGCGACGGTGCCGGCCGGGGTATCGGCATCCAGTGCCAGTGAATCCGCCCTGTTCATCGATGTGCCGAACGTGCCGAAGGCCCTCGCGACCCCGCGCGTGGCGGTGCGCGAGAACAGCACCAGCTTTGCCTATGTGAAGGATGCGATCTGGGTCGATACGCCAGCCCGGCAATTCCAGTCTCTCCTATCGGAGACGATCCGGTCGCGCAGCAATATCCTGGTGCTCGACCCCGGCCAGTATCTCGCCCGCACCGGTTACATCCTCAATGGCGATCTGGTCGAATTCGGTATCGATGCGACGCGCCGGGAAGCGGTCGTCACGTTCGACGCGACCATGCTCTCGCCCGACGGCCTGACAGTGACGCGCCAGCGGTTCACCGCCTCCGCGCCGGTCAGCCGCATCGACGCAGATGGCGTCGCCCCGGCGATCAGCGCCGCCGCCAACGATGTCGCCAATGCCGTGGCGACCTGGGTCTCCAGCCGGACCTGACGCCCGGCTGAAGTCCTATCCCGCTCAGGCGAGGCTCTTCGTCGCCTGCTCCATTACGTCCCGCGAGAGGCCGGGTTCGGCGATGATCCGCTCCAGTGCCGCGCGCATGGCGGCACCCCGCTGCGCATCGAACCGGCGCCAGCGACCAAGTGGCGGCACGAGCCGCGCGGCGGTCTGCGGATTGAGCTTGTCGAGCGCGATGATGGCGCCTGCCACCATGTCATAGCCCTTGCCGTCCGCCCGGTGGAACGCCCACTGGTTGGCGGCAAACGCGCCATAAAGCGCGCGGGCGCGGTTGGGGTTGGCGAGTGTGAAGTCGGGGTGGCTGCTCAGCGCCGCGACATTATCGACCGTCTCCGGATGGAAGGCCAAAGCCTGGGTCTGGAACCATTTGTCGATGACCAGCGCGTTGCCCGCATAGCGCGCGTGGAACGCCGCCAGTGCTGCGTCCCGCTCCGCCGCCGTGCCATTGGCGAGAACAGCCAGCGCGGCCTGGCGCTCGGTCATATTATCCGCCTGCTCGAACTGGGCGAGGGCAAGCGCCGGGCCATCCGATGCGCCTGATGCGACCAGATAGCTCAAGGCAACCCCGCGCAGCTTGCGGGCCGCGCGCGCGTCCGCCGAGAGCGAGAAGCCATTGCGCGCGCAATCGGCATGGAGCCTGCGCCAGTCCTGCTCCAGTTGCGCGCCGATCTCGTGCTGCAGCGCCTCACGCGCCGCGTGGATGGCATCCGGATCGACGACCTGCATCTGGTCGCCGAGATAGGCCTCGCTTGGCAGCTTCACCGCTTCGGCGATCAGCGCCCGGTCCAGCGTGTCGTCGCTGATCGTCCGGCGGATCGAGTCGATGATGACGCCGCTCTCCAGCGGTCCGCCCGCAATGTGGCTGAGCAGGCCATTGATCATGAGCTGCTGCAACGCCTCATAGCGGCTGAACGCATCGTCATCGCGCGCGGCGAGAAAGGCCAGATCCTGGGCGCTCTGCTCGGCTTCCACCACGATTGGCGCGGAGAAGCTGCGATTGAGCGAAAGCACCGGCGGCTGCGCGAAACCGGTGCGCGTGATGACCGTCTCCGCCTGCGTCAGCACCTCCAACTCCTCGCCGGCATGGGCGCCCGTCTTCCGGTCGAACAGGGCGAAGAGGAATGGGATCGCCATGGGCTGCTTCTCGCCCTGCCCTGGCGTCGGCGGCACGGTCTGGCGCAAGGTGAGCGTCACCGTGCCGCTCGTCGCATCATGCGCGGTCTCGACCGTCACGCGCGGGGTGCCGGCCTGGCTGTACCAGAGCCGGAACTGAGCGAGATCGATGCCGCCGCCATCTTCCATCGCGCGGACGAAATCCTCGCAGGTCGCCGCCTGCCCGTCATGCCGCTCGAAATACAGGTCGGTGCCTTTGCGGAACCGCTCTGGCCCCAGCAACCTAGCCATCATGCGGATCAGCTCGGCGCCCTTGTTATAGACGGTCGCCGTATAGAAGTTGCTGATCTCCATATAGGACTCTGGCCGCACCGGGTGAGCGAGCGGACCGCCATCTTCCTGGAACTGCGCCGCGCGCAGCACGCGCACATCCTCGATCCGCTTGACCGGTGCCGAGCCCATGTCGGCGGAGAATTCCTGATCGCGATAGACGGTGAAACCTTCCTTGAGGGAGAGCTGGAACCAGTCCCGGCAGGTTACTCGGTCGCCCGACCAGTTGTGGAAATATTCGTGCGCCACAACCGCCTCAATGGCGTCATAATCCGGGTCGGTCGCCGTTTCCGGGTCTGCCAGAATGTAGCGCGTGTTGAAGATGTTGAGGCCCTTATTCTCCATCGCGCCGAAGTTGAAATCCGCCACCGCCACGATGTTGAACACATCGAGATCATATTCGCGGCCATAGACGCGCTCGTCCCACGCCATCGAATCCTTGAGCGCCTTCATCGCATGGTCCGTGCGCGGCAGATCGCTTTCCGCCACCCAGATGCCGAGCTTCACCGGCCGGCCGCTCATGGTCGTGAAACTGTCCGCATTGCAGGCGAGATTGCCAGCGACCAAAGCGAACAGATAGCTCGGCTTGGGGAACGGATCGGTCCAGCGCGCCCAATGCCGCCCGCCCTCCAGATCGCCCACCTCCACCGGATCGCCATTGGCGAGCAGCACGGGATAGGTCGCCTTGTCGGCGCGCAGCGTCACATCATAGCGCGAGAGCACATCCGGCCGGTCGGGGAAGAAGGTGATGCGACGGAAGCCCTCCGGCTCGCACTGGGTGCAGAGCAGGCCCCCAGAAGCGTAGAGCCCCATCAACTGTGTATTCGCTGCAGGATTGATCTCGACCTCGGTCTCGACGACGTGGCTCTCGCCGGTCAGCGGGATCAGCAGCGCGCCCTCCTCGAGCCGCCAGTCGGAGGGGGCGAGCGTGCGGCCGTCGACGGCGACCCGCAGCGGCGTCAGTCCGTCGCCATCCAGTCGCAGCGGCTGGGCATGATCGCCGGCGCGGGTGACCTCAAGCCGGGCCTTGACGCGGGTGGCGCGGGCATCGAGATCGAAGTCGAGGCTGATCTGCGGCACCTGCCAGAGCGGCGGGCGATAATCCTCGCGGCGGATGACAGGCGGCGTGGCGGCGGCTTGGGTGGTCTGAATATCCATGCCTCAGTCCTATGCCCGCATCAGGCGGGGCACAAGCGGGGTGCGGGCGGTAAAAGTCCCAACATCCGTTCCTGTCGAGCCCTTCGACTGCCCGCAGGGCGGGCGCTCAGGATAAACTTCAGCCTAAAGGCTGAAGTCGAGACACCGAGGACAGTCCTAACGTGTCTCGACTTCGCTCGACACGAACGGGAGGTCAGAATACCAAGATTACTCCGCCCCACTCCGCCCGTTGTTCGGCCCGGGCGGCAAATCGAACGGGTCCTCGGCGCGCTCCATGGATCGGTCGAGCAGATCTGCCTGCCGGTCGGGCTTTGCCTGGGTGGATGGCGTCATGAGCTGCTTGGGCGTCTCCCGCTCAGGCGCGGCGGCGGCCTTGGGCACCTGGCCCATGCCCTCCTTGGGGCGCAGATCCTTCACCGAGCCGCAGCCCGCAAGACCAGCCGCCACGAGCAGCGTCAGAGCGGCGCGCGCGATCATCTTGTGATTCATCGCTTTCATCGACCAGTCTCTCCATCCAGCGCGGCTTGCGCTTCGGCAATCCGCGCGCGCACCTGATCGGGTGCGGTGCCCCCATAGCTCTTGCGACTGGCGACAGAGGCATCCACCGTCAGCACCGCATAGACGCGCTCGTCGATCCGCGCGTCGATAGCCTTGAGCGTCTCGATCGGCAGCGCGGCAAGCTGCACGCCCGCCTCTTCCGCTGCCTTGACCGCACGCCCGGTGATGTGATGCGCCTCGCGAAACGGCACATTGCCTTCCCGCACCAGCCAGTCGGCAAGGTCGGTTGCGGTTGCGAAGCCGCTTTCGGCCAGCGCCCGCATCCGTTCGGTGCGGAAGGTCGTCGTCTCCACCATGCCGGTCATCGCGGTGATGGAGAGGCCGAGCAGATCATGCGCCTCGAACAAAGGCGGCTTATCGTCCTGCATGTCCTTGGAATAAGCCAGCGGCAGGCCCTTCATGGTGACGCACAGCGACGTCATGCAGCCCATGATCCGCCCGGCATGGCCGCGCACCAGCTCGGCGGCATCGGGATTGCGCTTTTGCGGCATGATCGAGCTGCCGGTGGAATAGGCATCGGGCAGCGAAATGAAGCCGAAGGGCTGGCTTGCCCAGATCACGAACTCTTCCGCCAGCCGCGAGAGGTGCAGGCTGCACTGGGTGGCGGCCATGAGATAATCGAGCGCGAAATCCCGGTCGGAAACGCTGTCGAGGCTGTTGCGCGTCGGCCCGTCGAAGCCGAGCGCTTGCGCGGTCATATGCCGATCGGTCGGAAAGCCCGTGCCCGCCAGCGCCGCCGCACCGAGTGGCGAGAGATTGAGCCGCGCGCGCGCATCGGCAAAGCGCGAACGATCCCGCGCGATCATCTCATAATAGGCCATGAGGTGATGGCCGAGCGTCACCGGCTGGGCGCTCTGCAAATGGGTAAACCCCGGCATCACGCTCTCTGAGTGCTCGCCGGCTCGCCCGATCAGCGCCCGCTGCAGCGCCTTGAGGCTGGCGTCCACCTCATCAATGGCATCGCGCACGAAGAGGCGGAAATCGGTCGCCACCTGATCGTTGCGCGAACGTGCGGTGTGCAGCCGCCCCGCGACCGGCCCGATCTTCTCGGCCAGCCGCGCCTCGGTGGCCATGTGAATGTCCTCAAGGTCGAGATCCTCGGGCAGATCACCGGCTTCATACTCGGCCTGGATCGCCTCCAGCCCGCCGATGATCGTCGCTGCCTCGTCCTGCGCAAGGATGCCTTGCGCGCCGAGCATCCGGGCGTGCGCGATGGAGCCGGCAATGTCCTGCCGCCACAAGCGCTTGTCGAACGGAAGCGAGGCATTTATCTCGCGCATGACGGCGGCCGGCCCGGCCGCGAAGCGACCGCCCCACATGCTGTTCGCGCCCTTGCTTGCGGAGTCTGCCATGCGCTCTATTTCTGCCCTTGCTATGCTGATCGGCCTCTCACTGGCCGCGAGCGGCTGCGATAGGCAATCCGCTCAAAACGCGCAAGGCGCCGGCAACGACGCCGCGGTCGGCAATGCCCTCTCCCCCGATGAAGTGAGCCCGGACGAAGCTGCACCGGGGAGCGCGGGCAAGACCTTCTCCCATGTCATCGACCGCAGCCACAAGGGCGAGGCGATGCCGGACAAGCCCTTCACCACCATCGACGGCAAGCCCGCGACGCTCAAGGCCATTGCGCAGGGCAAGCCGATGCTGGTCAATCTGTGGGCGACCTGGTGCGCGCCTTGCGTGGCCGAATTGCCTGCCCTCGACCGCGCCGCCAAGGCTGCGGAAGCCAAGGGCGTCAAGGTGATCGCCGTTTCTCAGGACATGGAGCCGGATGGCGTCCCCACCTTCTGGTCGGCGCGCAAGCTCTCCACGCTGCAGACCTGGTTGGACCGGGAGAATGCGCTCGGCTTCCATTATGGCACCGGCACGCTGCCGACGACCATTCTGTACGATGGCGCGGGCAAGGAAGTCGCCCGCATCGTCGGTGCGCTGGAGTGGGATGAGGAAGATGGGCAGAAACTGATTGCCGAAATTGGTGGGTAAGCCGTTCCGACTCCCTTAGCCGGAGATCATCGCCCGCAAGCTTTCGATCCGGTCGGCCTCATGGGCGGGCTTGTCATTGCGGATGCGGCTGATGCGCGGGAAGCGCATGGCGAGGCCGGATTTGTGGCGCTTGCTTTCGTGGATCGAATCGAACGCCACCTCAAAAACAAGACTCTTATCCGTCTCCCGCACCGGTCCGAAGCGATTGACGGTGTGGCGACGGACGTGGGAATCGAGCCACTTCAGCTCCTCGTCGGTAAAGCCGAAATAAGCCTTGCCGACAGGCAGCAGCTCCGCGCCGGCATCGGGATCGCCATCCCAGCAGCCGAAAGTGAAATCGCTATAGAAGGAGGAGCGCTTGCCGCTGCCGCGCTGGGCATACATCAGCACGCAATCGGCGAACAGGGGATCGCGCTTCCACTTGTACCACAAGCCCGTGCGGCGGCCGGCCACATAAGGGCTATCCCGCCGCTTGAGCATCACGCCCTCGATGGCATCATCGCGTGCGCGTTCGCGAATGGCGGCAAGATCGGCAAGGCTTGCAGCCTCGATCAGCGGCGAAATGTCGAAGCGGGCGGAGTCGAGCCGGGGCATCAGCGCCTCCAGCACGGCGCGGCGCTGCTCCCAGCTCAACGCGCGATGATCCTCGCCGTCGGAGAGCAAGACATCGTAGAGGCGGACGAAGGCGGGAAAATCGGTGAGCATCGCCTTAGAGACAGTCTTGCGCCCCAGCCGCTGCTGCAAGGCGTTGAAGCTCGCCGCGCCGCCTTCTTCGCCACCCTGATGGCTGCCCCGGACCAGCAGTTCGCCATCGAGCACGCCGGGCTCGCGAAATGCCGCCGCGATATCCGGGAAGCTGGCGGTGATGTCGTCCCCGGTGCGTGAGAAGAGCCGCGTGTCCCCGCCCGGCCCGGCGCCATCCTCCTCAGGCACATGGACGATCTGCACGCGGATGCCGTCCCATTTCCACTCGGCGCCATAGTCGGCCATATCGAGCGTTTCGCGCGCGATGACATCATCCTCCAGCGGATGCGCCAGCATGAAGGGACGGAAGGTGGGGATATGGTCGACGCGCGGCGGAGGGCCACCCTTGGCGGCCCAATCGAATAGCGCGCCATAGGGCGGCGTCTGGCCGTGCCAATATTCCTCGACATCGTCCACCGGCACATCGAACGCCTGCGCGAAGGCGACCTTGGCGAGCCGCGCCGAAATGCCGATGCGCATCGCCCCCGTCGCCATCTTGATGAGCGCGTAGCGGCCATTCACATCGAGCCGGTCCATCAGCTGCGCCAACGCAGGCGCCACGGACTGGCGGGTCATGGCGGACAGTGCGGCCACCGTTTCGCTCAGGCTCGGCGGATTGAGCGCAGCGGGATTATCCGGCCAGAGCAGGCTTGCCGTCTCCGCCGTATCCCCGACAAAATCGCGGCTGAGCTTGAACAGAACCGGATCGACGCGATCCATCAGCAAGGCGCGGATCGTGCCGGCCTTCACCGCCGGAAAATCGAGGCCGTCCGTCAACGCAGCCAGCGCCCAGCCCCGGTCCGGATCGGGCGTCTCGCGCAGATAGGCGGCGATAAGGGCAAGCTTGCCGTTGCGCGAGCGGGTGTAGACGAGCGCATCCAGCAGGGCGGCGAAGGCCTCCATCAGTCGTCCTCATCCTCATAGCCGACAAGGGCGAGCGCGCGGGCACGGCGCTGATGCAGCTCGCACCAGCGCAGCAACGCATCTTCCCGGCCATGAGTGATCCAGGTCTGCGCCGGATTCACCTCCGCGATCGTGGTCGTCAGTTCCGCCCAGTCGGCATGGTCCGAGATCACCAGGGGCAGCTCGACATTGCGCTGCCGCGCACGCTGTCGCACTCGCATCCAGCCGCTTGCCATGGCCGTGACCGGATCGGGCAGGCGACGGCTCCAGCGATCGTTGAGGGCCGAGGGCGGACACAGGATGATCTGCCCGGCCAGCGCACCCTTGGGCATTCCGGCGATCAATCTCAGCTCGCCAAGATCGACGCCCAGCTCTTCATACAGCCGGCACATCCGCTCCAGCGCGCCGTGCAGATAGATCGGCGCGGCATAGCCTTCCCGGCGCAGCTCGGCGATGACGCGCTGCGCCTTGCCCAGCGCATAGGCGCCTACAAGGATGCAGCGATCCGGATTGGCCTCGCGCGCCTTGAGCAGCTTGCCGATCTCCTCGCCAATGGGCGGGTGACGGAAGACCGGCAGGCCGAAGGTGGCTTCGGTGATGAAGACATCGCAGGGCGTGACCTCAAAGGGCGGACAGGTCGGATCGGCCCGGCGCTTGTAATCGCCAGTGACGATCACCCGCTCGCCGGCATGTTCAAACAGGATCTGCGCGGACCCGAGCACATGCCCAGCCGGCAGGAATGTCGCCTGCACGCTCCCCGGCAGGCTGATCGTCTCGCCATAGGCCACCGGTTGCGCGGCACCGGGCGGACCGTAACGCAGGTCCATGATGGCCAGCGTCTCCGGCGTCGCGATGCAGCGGCCATGGCCGCCCCGGGCATGATCGGCATGGCCATGCGTGACGAGGGCTGTCTCCACCGGATCGGCCGGATCAACCCACGCCTTGGCCGGCACGACATGCAGCCCATGCGCCTCCGCGCGAATCCAGGAGAAGTCGGCCATGGCCTCTAAATGGCGACCGGCACGTCCCGGTTCCAGCGCGGCTTTGCGATGTGCCCCAAAGGACCTATATCATGGCCATGACAGATGCTGCTCCCCAGACCACAGACGTGCGTTCCTTCCTGTATCGCGATGGGTCTCTCGACCCGGATAGCGCCCGTCGGCTCACCGCCGAGGCGCTGACCGGCTGCGAAGATGGCGAGCTTTACTTGCAATATGTCGCGACCGAGAGCTTCGGCTTCGATGATGGGCGGCTGAAGACAGCGGATTATTCCACCGATGCCGGATTTGGCCTGCGCGGCGTCTCCGGCGAGATGACCGGCTTCGCGCACGCCAATGACATCAGCGAGCGGGCGATCCGCAAGGCAGCGCAGACGCTCCAGCTGCTCGACCCGGCGCGTGAGCCGATGACAACGCCGCCTCAGCGCACCAACCGGCATCTTTATACCGACGCCAACCCGCTCGATCTCGTCCCCTTCGCGCAGAAAGTGGACCTGATGGCCAAGATTGACGCCGCGGCGCGGGCCCGCGATCCGCGCGTGGTGCAGGTCTCTGCGGTGCTGGCCGGTAGTTGGTCGGTCGTTGAGATCGTGCGGCCGGACGGCTTCGTGGCGACCGACGTGCGTCCCCTCGTCCGCCTCAGCGTCTCGATCATCATGGAAGAGAATGGGCGGCGCGAAACCGGCTATTTTGGCATTGGCGGGCGCTATCTCTACGATTCCCTGTTCGAGGAGGCGACCTGGCAGCGCGCGATCGACGAGGCGCTTAAACAGGCGCAGGTCAACCTCCGCTCAATGCCCGCGCCGGTGGGCGAGATGACCGTGCTGCTTGGTCCTGGCTGGCCGGGCGTGATGCTGCATGAGGCCGTCGGCCATGGCCTGGAGGGCGATTTCAACCGCAAGGGCACCAGCGCCTTCTCGGGCAAGATCGGCGAGCGCGTGGCGGCGCCGGGCGTGACGGTGGTCGACAATGGCGCGATGGACGCGCGACGCGGGTCGCTCAGCATCGATGATGAGGGCACCCCGACGCAGGAGAATGTGCTGATCGAAGACGGCATTCTGCGCGGCTACATGCAGGACCGGCTCAATGCGCGGCTGATGGGCGTGGCACCCACGGGCAACGGCAGGCGCGAAAGCTACGCCCATGCGCCGATGCCGCGCATGACCAACACTTATGCGCGCGCGGGCAACGACGATCCCGCCGAGCTGCTCAGCCGCGTGAAGACCGGCATCTTCGCGCGCAGCTTTGGCGGTGGGCAGGTGGACATCGTCTCGGGCAAGTTTGTCTTCTCCTGCACCGAGGCGTACAAGGTGGAGAATGGCAGGATCGGCGACCCCATCAAGGGTGCAACGCTGATCGGCGATGGCCCCGCCGCGCTGCACCGCATCGTCGGCATCGGCAACGACCTCGCACTTGATGAAGGCATCGGCATGTGCGGCAAGGCGGGTCAGGGCGTGCCCGCGGGCGTGGGCCAGCCGACGCTGCTGCTCGAAGGGCTGACGGTCGGCGGCACCGGGGGCTGAGGCGCCAGTCGGAACGACCAGACGGCGCCCTCACACCCCGGTCAACAGCATGTCGAGCGCGTTCTTGATCCGGTATTCCTACTGCGCGAGGGAGCCGGCGCGCTGTTGAAGGTCGGGAAGCGGCACGGCCGTCAGAAGATGTGTGGCAAGGACATAAGCCGTGCTGTCAAATTCCACGACGGGATGAAGCCGCGATGCCGGCGAGGGCGCGTCTGTGCTGCGCACGAGCGGAACAACGACCCGCGTGGCGAAGTGCGATAGTGAGTCGGTTTGACAGTCGACGACGAGCGCGCCGCCCGCGACGCGATAGACATCGAACTGCGCCATCAGAATTGGCGATATTTCGCCAGCGGCAGGCCGTGCTCCGCCACCCAGGCGTTCCACTCCTCAATGGCGCCGCGATTCTCCTCCTGCCAGCGCCGCTCGCGCTCTGCCTTCGCCGCCGCGCGCAGGGCTGCTTCGCAAGTCTGGGAGAGATTGATCCCGGCCTCCCGCGCGGCTTCCACCACGCCAGCATCGAGCGAGAGATTGACTGGCTTGCGCTTGCCGGAGGCGATAGGATCAAGCTTCATATGCGCAAGCTATGCGCATGATCCATGCGCGTCAATGTGCGCATCCGACCAGCAAGACCTGAGGCCCCATGTCTGAATTCTTCACTGCCATTTCCGACAAGCAACGCAGCTTCATCGAGAAACAGCCGGTCTTCTTTGTCGCCACCGCTGCAGACGGCGCGCGGATCAACCTCAGTCCCAAGGGCATGGACAGCTTCCGCGTGCTGGGGCCCAACCTGGTCGGCTATCTGGATGTCGGCGGATCGGGCAACGAGACGCAGGCCCATCTCGCATCGGACGGGCGCATCACCATCATGTTCTGTGCGTTCGACCAGCCCCCGCTGATCCTGCGACTCTATGGGCGCGGCAAGGCAGTGCTGCCTCAGGATGATGAATGGGATTTCGCCTCCCGCCCCTTCACAATTCTTCCCGGCACAAGGCAGATTTTCATGATCGCGGTGGAGAGCGTGCAGGAAAGCTGCGGCTGGGGCGTGCCCTTCATGCGGCACGAGAAGGATCGCGACACCCTCTCTCGCTATCATGAGCAGAACGAAACGCCGGAACGGCTGGCGCGCATCTCAACCCGGACGCAAAGTATCGATGGCCTGCCGGTGCGCGTGCAGGACCATTTCCCGGAGCGCAGACCAGTGCAGGTGCATGTCGACCCCGATTGGGTGCCCGCCGTGCTCAACCATTGGCTCAATGAGATCGGCCCGGATGGCTGGTTCGATTCAAGCGAGGAAGAGGATGTTCGACTGACGCATCTCTTCCGTTCGCTCTGGGAAGCGCAGCGCGACAAGCCTGCCGATATGTTCATGGCCGATGCCGACACGGCGCTGGCGGCGCTCATTCTGTTCGACCAGTTTCCGCGCAACATGTTCCGGGGCGAGGCTCGCGCCTTCGCGACCGATCCGCTCGCCCGCGAGATCGCCCGGACGGCATTGGAGCGTGGCTTCGACAAAGCATTCGTCGAGGGCGCCCGCGCCTTCTTCTACATGCCGTTCATGCACAGCGAGGATCTGGCCGATCAGGACTTGTGCGTCGCGTTGTTCAGCGAGCCGGGCTTCGAGCACAATCTGAAATTCGCCAAGGCCCACCGCGAGATCATCGCCCGCTTCGGCCGCTTCCCGCATCGCAATTCGGCGCTCGGACGGGAAACCCGGCCCGAGGAGCAAGAGGCGGTGGCGGAGGGCAGCGACTGGTAACCCACCGCCGCTCGCAGCGGATCGGCATCAATCCGGCAGGCGCCAGTTCAGGCGGACATCTGTATCGCCATTGGGCGCGATCAGCAGGCGCTGGTCCGGAATTTGTTGGGCGCGCAGGATCTCGCGCACCATCTCGGCGCGTGTGGCCTGCCCCGTAATGGTGATGCCCAATGGCACCCGCCGCGCCGCCCACACGGCCAGATCGAGATCGGCGGCGCCCTGCTGGGTCAATGCCTCGCCCGAAAAGCCGATGACCGGCAGCGGGGCGGGCGGTGGCGTCAGCACCAGCGTCCAGCCATCGAGGCCGGCGGATGCGCGCCGTTCCAGCTGGCGGTAGAGATCGAGCGACGCGCCGGTGAACGGCTCGGCTGCGACCGTGGCCTGGCGCCGGCCCCGGTCCACCAGCACCGCATCGCTGGACACGCCCGCGACGAGGGCCAGTCGGTCCACCGCCGTCGTCGCAAAGCGCTCAAGGCTCTGCGTGCGCTCGCGAGATTGGGCGGCGGCCACCTGAGCCGCCTCGCTATTGCCCGCCCCCACCTGGATCTGGTCGATGGTGACATCCAGATCCCGCTGCAGCGCGTCGCGCAGGCTGGTCGCGGTGTTCCGCTCGGCGTCTTTCGTATAAGTGGGCGTGAGCACGGTGGCGACGACACGCATGGGCTGGCGGTTGAAATCCGTTTCCAGATCGCTGATGCGTGCTGTCTGAGGGAACTGGCGCTGGATCACGTCCCGCACCTGGCGGGCGGCCAACGTCTCCCAGGCGATATGTCGCAAGGTGAGCGCCAGCGGCACCGAGAGCGCCGTCATGCAGACGACCATGACGATGCTTTGCAGCCGGGTATGGGCCGGCGTGAGGTGGGAGCCAAAGCCGTAGAGCCGGGCCATGAATGCGGCCGTGAGCGTGATCGTGACCGTGTTGGTCATGAATAGCAGGAAAGCACCACCCGCGATGGTCCAGTTCCATGTGGCGATGCCGAAGCCGACGGCGGCCAGCGGCGGCATGAGGGCGATGGCGATGGCGACGCCGACGACCGTCTCGCCCCGCCCGCGAATAAGCGCATAGCCGCCCGCGAGTGCCGAGAAGAACGCGACAAGAAGGTCGAAGAGATTGGGCCGCGTGCGGGCCGCGATTTCCGTCGTCACGGTCTGCACCGGTGAAACCAGGACGAACAGCGCGGTGAACGCGATCGCAATCACCGCGCCGACCGCCAGCGCGAAGCCGGACGCGCGCATTTCTGCAAAATCCAGCGTTGCAAGCGCAAAGCCCAGGCCGATGATCGGCATCATCAACGGAGACAGCAACATGGCGCCGATGAGGACCGCACTGGACGGCAGCAGCAGCCCGAGAATGGCGATGCCGGCGGATATGACCGTCATGAAGACATAACGCGGCGACCAGCCGGATTCCTCGACGATCCTCCGCAGGATCGCGTCGTGATCCACCGTCGCAATCGAGCGTTCCCGCCAGCTGACCCAGAGGGGGTTGCGCGAAACCGCGTAGGTCTTGTTGGTCAAGCGATCGGCTCCTCTGCCACGTGCGTCATTCCATTGACGCCCTAGCAGGGAAAATCGCTGTGTTTCCAGTCCGCTGCCCATGCGGGCGAGCCGGGACCTTACAATCGCCGAAGCTCGGTGCCGTCCAGAATCGCTTCGCAACCCAGCGCCAGCGGGTCGTCGGCCTCGTCCAGCGCGGCGATGGTCACCCAGCCTTCCGCCCGGAGCGCCGCAGCCCGGGCACCATCATGGCCGATCGGCAAGAACGCCCGCTGCGCGGCGGTGGTGCCGAACCCGGCATCGATGAGCGGATCAGGATAGAGCGAGAAGCCCATGGCCGGCTCAGCCTTGCCGTCCGCGCCCGCCACCGCATAGCTGCCGCCCCGGCCGATCTCGCCGATGAAGCCCTCGGCAAAGACAGAAAAGCCGAACCAGCTCTGATATTCAAAACCGTGGCGCTCGGTCGGATCCAGCGTCAGCGTGATGTCCCAGCCGATCGGCTTGGCAATCGCCCGCAGCGCCGCAATGAGGTTATCCAGCCTGCCTTTGGCTGGCCCCGCGTTGAAGGCCTGCAGCCGGTCCATGGCGGGGTGGAATGGCCCGGTCGCTTCAATGAGCGCCAGATAGGGCCGCGCCGCTTCGCCCAGCGCCGCCAGCGAACCTGCATCCTTCGCGTCGAGACTGTCGCGGACCGCCTCGACGTCGCCCTGGGGAAGCGGCATCGGGCCATCGGCAAGCATCGTCACGAGGTCGGGCAAGGTGAAGTCAATGGTGATGCCGCTGACACCCGCGCGCTGCAGCGCTTCGATGGCGACATTGACGATCTCGACTGCCGCCGCGACGCTGTCTGTGCCGATGATCTCGGCGCCGACCTGCATCCGCTCGCGCTCGGGCCGCAGCTGGTCGGCTCGCAGCTTCATCACCGGCCCGCCATAGCACAAGCGCAGCGGACGCGGGGTCGCAGCCATGCGGGTGGCGGCGATACGGCCGATCTGGGCGGTCATGTCCGGCCGGATCGCCAGGCTGCGCTGGGAGAGCGGATCGACGGCGCGGAGCAGATCTTCGGCGCGGGCCGACTGCAGGCGCGCGACCAGCGTTTCCTCAAACTCGGCCAGGGCCGGCATCACGCGCCGATAGCCATGCGATGCAACGGTATCGAGCACTTCGCGCACAAGGCGGGCGGAGGCCTCCGCCTTGGGCGGCAGACGATCGGCAAGCCCTTCGGGCAGCAATCCGGGAGCGATGGCTTCAGTCATGGCGCGGCATTTAGCCGATTCCGCTCGCCAAGCGAGGATAAATTACAAGCGTGACCGGCCCGACGTGATGACACGCCGGGCCGGGCCGTGATTTAGAACTTGAGCGGGCAGACCCGGTGCACGTTCGGCAGGGCGCAGATCTTGTCGACCAGCGTCTGCGGCACGGTCTCGTCGACCGAGAGCAGCAGGATCGCCTCGCCACCGGCCTCGCGACGGCCGAGGTGGAAGGTGCCGATGTTGATCTTGGCCTCGCCAAGAATGCCACCCACGCCACCGATGAAGCCCGGCGCATCGACATTGGCGATGTAGAGCATGGTGCCATCGAGATCGGCCTCGACCTTGATGCCGAACAGCTCGACCAGACGCGGCGCGCCGTTGCCGAACAGCGTGCCGGCCACCGACCGCTCGCCCTGCGAGGTCTTCACCGAGACGCGGATCAGGGTGCTGTAGTCGCCCTCGCGCTCGGTCTTGATCTCGCGCACCTCGATGCCGCGCTCGCGGGCGAGGAAGGGCGCGTTGACCATGTTCACCGTGTCCGTCTGCGTGCGCAGGAAACCGGCGAGAACGGCCGAGACGATCGGCTTCTGATTGAGCTCGGCCGCCGCACCCTCGCTGTGGATCGAGATCCGGGGGATGACGTCGCGCGAAAGCTGGCCGACCAGGCTGCCCAGCTTCTCGGCCAGCGCCATATAGGGCTTGAGCTTGGGCGCTTCCTCAGCCGACAGGCTCGGCATGTTGAGCGCGTTGGTGACGCCGCCGCTCAGCAGATAGTCGCTGAGCTGCTCGGCGACCTGCAGCGCCACGTTCACCTGCGCTTCGCTGGTGGACGCGCCGAGGTGCGGGGTCGAGATGAAGTTGGGCGTGCCGAACAGCGGGCTGTCCGTCGCCGGCTCGGTCTGGAACACGTCCAGCGCCGCGCCGCCGATGTGGCCGCTGTCGAGCCCCGCCTTCAGCGCCGCTTCGTCGATCAGGCCGCCGCGCGCACAGTTGATGATGCGGACGCCCTTCTTGGTCTTGGCCAGATTCTCAGCCGAGAGGATGTTGCGGGTCTGGTCGGTCAGCGGCGTGTGCAGCGTGATGAAATCCGCCTTGGCCAGCAGCGTGTCCAGATCTGCCTTTTCCACACCCATTTCGATGGCGCGCTCAGGAGTCAGGAACGGATCGAAGGCGACGACCTTCATCTTGAGGCCCAGCGCGCGGCTGGCGACGATGGAGCCGATATTGCCGGCACCGATCAGGCCAAGCGTCTTGCCCGTGACCTCGACACCCATGAAGCGGTTCTTCTCCCACTTGCCGGCCTGCGTGGAGGCATCGGCCTCCGGCAGCTGGCGCGCGAGGGCGAACATGAGGGCGATGGCGTGTTCGGCGGTGGTGATCGAGTTGCCGAAGGGCGTGTTCATCACCACGATGCCCTTGGCCGAGGCATAGGGAATATCGACATTGTCAACGCCGATGCCGGCGCGGCCAATGACCTTGAGATTGGTCGCGGCGTCGATGATCTCCTTGGTCACCTTGGTGGCCGAGCGGATCGCCAGACCATCATATTTGCCAATGATTTCCTTGAGCTCGTCGGGCTTCAGTCCGGTGATCTCGTCCACCTCGCACCCGCGCTCGCGGAAAATCTGCGCGGCCTGCGGGTCCATCTTGTCGGAAATGAGAACTTTGGGCTTGGTCATTTTACTGTCCTTCAAAGAGAGACAGTGCCCCTGCGAAAGCAGGGGCCCAGGGCGGGATGGCAGTGCTGCTGAGCCCTGGGCTCCTGTTTTCACAGGAGCACCGGAAAGTGGGGTCAGGCGGCAGTCGCGCTCAGCGCGGCCTTGGTCTCGGCATAGGCCCAGTCGAGCCAGGGGCCGAGCGCCTCGATGTCCGCGGTGTCGACCGTGGCACCGCACCAGATGCGCAGGCCAGCCGGGGCGTCGCGATAACCTGCGACGTCATAAGCGGCATCCGCCTTCTCGAGCAGCGAGGCCATCTTCTTGATGAAGTCGGCATCGGCGCCCTCGACGGTGAGGCATACGCTGGTGATCGAGCGGGTCGCCGGATCGGCGGCAAGGTGCCCGAGCCAGTCGCGCGATTCCACAATGGCATTGAGCGCATCGGCATTGGCCTGCGCGCGGGCGATGAGGCCCTTGGCGCCACCGATGGTCTTGGACCATTCGAGCGCGAAGATCGCATCTTCGACCGCCAGCATGGACGGCGTGTTGATCGTCTCGCCCTTGAACACGCCCTCGGCCAGCTTGCCCTTGGACATCAGGCGGAACACCTTAGGCAGCGGCCAGCTCGGCGTGTACTGCTCAAGCCGTTCGACGGCACGCGGGCCGAGGATCAGCACGCCATGGCCGCCCTCACCGCCCAGCACCTTCTGCCAGGAGAAGGTCGCCACGTCGATCTTGTCCCACGGCAGGTCGTAGGCGAACACTGCGCTGGTGGCGTCTGCGAAGGAGAGGCCCTCGCGGTCGTCGGCGATCCAGTCGCCATTGGGAACGCGCACGCCCGAGGTGGTGCCATTCCAGGTGAAGAGCACGTCATTCGACCAGTCGACCGCATTCAGATCGGGGATCTGGCCATAATCGGCGCGCAGCACCGTCGGATCGAGCTTGAGCTGCTTGGCGGCATCGGTGACCCAACCTTCACCGAAGCTCTCCCAAGCGAGCGTTGTAACGGGGCGAGCGCCCAGCATCGTCCACATTGCCATCTCGAAGGCGCCGGTATCGGAGCCGGGCACGATGCCGATGCGGTGCGTGTCGGGCAGGTTCAGCAGCTCGCGCATCAGGGCGATGCAATAAGCGAGGCGATCCTTGCCGAGCTTTGAGCGGTGGGAGCGTCCGAGCACTTCGGTGGCCAGCTTCGCCGGATCATAGCCGGGCGGCTTGGCGCAGGGGCCGGACGAGAAATGGGGGCGGGCCGGCGTGGTCGCCGGCTTCGTAACGTCAGTCATGGTATGCGTCTCCTTGCAGAGAGCACGCGCGGCGTTGGGACCGCGTGGCCCGCCGGCGGCCATAGAGATTTGCAGACAGGTGTCAATGTAAGATCGGGACCGGCGTGCCGTGCCCGGGGTGAACGGAGCCTCGGCGGACAGGCGCCAGACCGCGCGCGGCGGTCGAGGCATCCCCTTGCACTGTCTAGGTTTTGTTCAGCTGCGATGCGTGATAAACGGCGCTATGGTCCATTGGGCGTCATCGGTCGGATTGAGGGCGGGGATGCGCAGGCTGGTCGGCCTGCTGCTGGTCACCAGTCTTGCCGCCTGCGCCGACCGCCCCAGCCCGCGCCCGGGTATAAGGGCGCCGGTGGCCGCAGCGCCCGCACAACGCACAATGCCGAACAGCGAGAGCTATCGCATGTGCGCCGCGCGCCTCTCGACCGCGAAGGTCCGCTTCGAGCCGCTGCCCAATCAGGATCGCGGCGGCGGCTGCACGACAATCGATACCATCCGCCTGCTGGAAATCGGCACGCCGGTGGCCAATCTGGGGCCGATGACCTGCCCCCTTGCCGCCAATTTCGCGGCCTGGGTGCAATATGCGGTGCGCCCCGCCGCGCGACTCTATCTGCGCAGCGAAGTGGTGCGCGTCGAGACCTTCGGCACTTATGCCTGCCGCGATGTCCGTGGCACTGGCGGGACTATCGCCGGCAAGCGCAGCGAACATGCGCACGCCAATGCCGTGGACATTTCCGCCTTCGTGCTGGCCGACGGGCGCCGAATCAGCCTAGTGAACGATTGGCAGGGCGAGAGCGCCCACGCCCAGTTCCTGCGGGTCCTCCACCAGAGCGCATGCAAGCGATTCCGCACCGTGCTCGGCCCGGACTATAACAGCGCCCACCGCGACCATTTCCATTTCGACATGGGCGGGCGGGGCAGTTTTTGCCGCTGAACCCGCCGGTTTTCTTCTCCGCCGAAATCGTCTAGCGCCACTGGATGACAGACCAGCCTACAGTGCGCGAAAGCAAGTTTCGCCGTGCCCGCGAAGAAGCCGTCGATGCCAAGCGGATCATCCCCACCCCGCAGACGGAAAGCAAATCCTACAAGCTGGCCTTCCAGGACAACGAGTTTCTGCTGCGGGAAGACCTGCGGCCGGTCCGCTTCCAGCTTGAATTGATGAAGCCGGAGCTGCTGCTCGATGAAGCAAAGATCGCCTCGACCTTCGTCTTCTATGGCTCGGCACGCATTCCCGAGCCGGAGGCCGCGCAGGCGCTGATCGATGCCGCGCCCGACGAGCGCGCCCGGAAAGTCGCCGAGCGTCTCGCCGA
Source organism: Sphingobium sp. B12D2B (assembly GCF_025961775.1). Taxonomy (NCBI): domain Bacteria; kingdom Pseudomonadati; phylum Pseudomonadota; class Alphaproteobacteria; order Sphingomonadales; family Sphingobiaceae; genus Sphingobium; species Sphingobium sp. B12D2B. Next base: position 271,933 of record NZ_JAOQOH010000001.1, on the reverse strand, counting down.
AAAGGCGCGTTATTATGAGGAAGCCCGCAAGCTGGCGCGAATCGCGGCGCAATGTCCGCCGAACGAAGCTGGCTGCCATCACTTCGTCGTATGTTCGGGCGGCGGCCCCTCTATCATGGAGGCGGCCAATCGGGGCGCGGCGGACGTCCGCGCGCAAACCATCGGGCTCAACATCGTGCTGCCCCACGAGCAGGCGCCCAACCGCTATGTGACGCCGGATCTATCCTTCCAGTTCCACTATTTCGCGCTGCGGAAGATGCACTTCACCCTGCGCGCCCGCGCGCTGGCAGTGTTTCCCGGCGGTTTCGGCACGTTCGACGAATTTTTCGAGCTGCTCACCCTCGTGCAGACCGGCAAGATGAAGCGCATCCCCATCCTGCTGTTCGGCAAGGACTTCTGGACGCGCGTCGTGAATTTCGAGGCGTTGGCCGAGGAAGGCGTGATCAGCCCGCGCGATCTCGATCTGATCAGCTGGGTCGAAACCGCAGAAGAAGGCTGGGCCGTGGTCGAGAGCTTTTATGCGGATAGCCAGCCGGGCTGCTGAGGCGCGCGTCCGTTCGGCCCCCCTGATAATAGCGGGCCAGATAACAGCGGGCCGGATAACAAAAGCAGGCGCGGGTTGCCCCGCGCCTGCTTGAATATTTGACCCGAACCCAAGCCGGGCTCTGGCTAACGGGATTATTCGTGCGGCGTCGCAGCGTTGGCGGCAGCGCCCTCAGCGCCCGCTTCCGCCGCATTGCCTGCATTGTCGGCACCGCCCTCTGCCGCAGGAGCCTCGGCAGGTGCATCGGCAGCCGGGAGAGGCAGGTTCGAGCCCTGCGTGTTGAGATAGGCGATCAGATTGGCCCGATCTTCAGGCTTGCTGAGACCGGCGAAACTCATCTTTGTGCCGTTGGCGAACGAACGCGGCGAGGTCAGCCAGTGATCCAGCTGCTCGAAGGTCCAGTTGCCGCCCACCTTCTTGAGCGCATCCGAGAAAGCGAAGCCGCCACGGCCATGGCCGATCGGGTCGCCAACGATGGCCCAGAGGTTGGGGCCGATGCCATTGGCGCCCCCCTGATTGACCGTGTGGCAGGCCACGCACTTGGCGAAGACCTTCTCACCAGCCGCCACGTCCGCCGAGGCGAGCAGCGTGTTCAGCGAAGGACCGGACGCACCGCCCTCGCCTTCCGCCTCAACGCCCTCGATCGCGTAGCCCATCGGCTCGGGACGCTCGGCGTGAAACAGCTTGCTGCTCACAATGCCGCTGCCAAGCGCAATGATGCCGCCAAACAGTGCCCAGCCTGCAATGGTATTGAAACGATCGCTCATGCGCCCTCAATCTCCAGAAATCTACCCGACGCGCGACCTCCTCAATCGCGGCGCTGCCGGTGCCCGTCGGCGCTCCCCTTAATGACTGCATTGCGCGGGTGCAAGCCTGTCGGAAGGCCTGTGTCGCGACACATGCGCCGGTGCCTTGCGCGGCAGGGCCCAAAGCCCTAAGCGCAGCGGCCATCATGGACACCTATCCGCTCCCCGCGCAGCGCCTTGTCGCCGAGATGACGGACGCCGCCGCGCGCGCGCCTGAGCGTGCGATCAGCTTTCAGGGCGCGCCGGGCGCCAATTCGCATCTGGCTGTGATGGATTTTGCGCTGGACGGCCTGCCCCTGCCCTGCTTCAGCTTCGAAGACGCGCTGGATGCCGTGCGCGATGGCCGCGCCGACCGCGCGATGATTCCCATCGAGAATTCGCTGCACGGGAGGGTTGCGGACATGCACTTCCTGCTGCCCGAGTCCGGCCTGTCGATCATCGACGAATATTTCCTCCCCATCCACCACAGCCTGATGAGCGCCGACGATACGCCGCCGGTCAGCGCGCTCAGCCATGTGCAGGCGCTGGGGCAGTGCCGGAAATATCTGCGCAGCCGTGGCATCCGCCCGATCGTCTATGCCGACACCGCCGGCGCGGCCGCGCTGGTCGCCGAGGTCCGCGAGCCCGGCGCAGCGGCAATTGCGCCCTCGCTCGCCGCGCGACTCTATGGCCTCACGATCCATGATGAGAAGATTGAGGACAGCAGCGACAACATGACGCGCTTCGTCGTGCTGGGCCGCGATGCGATCATGCCTTCGCGTGACGGGCCGGTGATGACGAGCTTCCTCTTCGAGGTGAAAAACATCCCCGCCGCGCTCTACAAGGCAATGGGCGGGTTTGCGACCAACGGGGTCAATATGACCAAGCTGGAGAGCTATCAGCGCGGCGCCAGCTTCTCGGCGACGGAATTCTACGCCGATATCGAGGGGATGCCGGGCGACCCCGCCGTCGATCGCGCGCTGGAAGAACTGGCGTTCCACAGCAAATGGGTCCGTCTGCTGGGCAGTTATCCGCAGGGCCGCTCCCGCTCGATCTGACGTCGCGGGGCGTCGGGGCCCTATCTAGCTTTTAATCGCGAACGCTCTGTGCGTACTTTTTAAGCAGTGGCCACGCATGCCGCCTCAATTTGAGGCAATCGCCTCAACGAGGCCCGACTGCCGACCGCTTTAACGCCTCGTTTATGATTTGGCACAGATCTTGCTTAGCATTCCCCTGCAACCAATGGGGGCGCAAGAGATGAAACTCATTATGGCAATCATCAAGCCGTTCAAGCTGGACGAGGTGCGTGAAGCTCTCTCTGCGCTGGGCGTGGCTGGCATGACAGTAAGTGAAGTGAAGGGTTTTGGCCGCCAGAAGGGCCAGACCGAAATCTACCGCGGTGCGGAATATTCCACCAACATGGTCCCGAAGATCAAGGTCGAGGTCGTCTGTGACGATGCCCTCGCGCCGCGTGTTGTGGAAGCCGTGCAGCAGGCCGCCAACAGCGGCGCCATCGGCGATGGCAAGATCTTCGTCCTCGACGTGGGGCAAGCCATCCGCATCCGCACCGGCGAAACCGGCGAAACCGCGCTGTAAGTTAAAGGGGGTAACGCATGACACCTTTCAAGACATTCTGCGGCGCGGCGGGGGCTCTGGGCCTTTCGCTCTTCGCCGCCTTGCCCGCATGGGCGCAGGAGGCCGCAGCGGAAGCCGCGCCTGCCGTTCCCAATCCGGGTAACAACGCATGGATGATGACGTCCACCGTCCTCGTTCTCCTCATGATCCTGCCCGGCCTCGCCCTGTTCTACGGCGGCCTGACGCGTTCCAAGAACATGATCGCCACCATGACGCAGATCGGGGCCGTAGCGGCGCTCGCGATGCTCATCTGGGTGATGTACGGCTACGGCCTCGCCTTCGGTCCTGAAGGCAATCAGTTCATCAGCTGGGGCAAGTTCTTCCTTGCTGGCATCACGCCGGATTCGACCGCCGCGACCTTCACGTCTGAAGTGATCTCGGAATATGTGTTCGTCAGCTTCCAGATGACCTTCGCCGCGATCACCATCGCCCTCGTGCTTGGCGGCATCGTCGAGCGCATGAAGTTCTCGGCCATCATGGTCTTTGCCATCGTCTGGCTGACCATCGTCTACTTCCCGGTCGCCCACATGGTCTGGGAAGCGCGCGGCGTGTTCTTCGCCATGGGTGCTCTGGACTTCGCCGGCGGTACGGTGGTGCACATCAATGCGGGCGTTTCCGCACTGGTCGCCGCCCTCATCCTCGGCAAGCGTAAGGGCTTCCCCAGCGAGCCGATGCCCCCGCACAGCCTGACGCTGACCATGGTCGGCACCGGCCTGCTGTGGGTCGGCTGGTTCGGCTTCAACGCCGGTTCCGCGCTTGAGGCCAATGGCTCTGCGGCTCTCGCCATGATCAACACCTTCGTCGCCACCGCCTCGGCCGGTCTCTTCTGGATGCTCACCGAGCGCGTGATGGGCCACAAGGGTTCGGCTCTCGGCTTCTGCTCGGGCATCATCGCCGGCCTCGTCGCCGTGACACCCGCTGCGGGCAACTCCGGTCCGTTCGGTGCCATCGTTCTCGGCGCCGTTGCCTCCATCGTCTGCTACTTCTTCGTCGCGAAGGTGAAGCCGGCGCTGGGTTATGACGACTCGCTCGACGCCTTCGGCATCCACGGCGTGGGCGGCATCATCGGCGCCATCGGCACCGCAGTGGTCTATTCGCCCTCCCTCGGCGGCCCTGGTGGCGCCGACTATGCGATGGGCGGCCAGCTGGTCACGCAGATCACGGCCGTGCTTGCCACGATCGTCATCGCCACCGTGGGCACCGTCATCGCCATGTTCATCGCCAAGGCCCTCACCGGCCTGCGGGTGAGCACCGAAGTCGAGCAGGAAGGCCTCGACCTCGGCGAGCACGGCGAGCGCGCTTACAACTGATCCGAATTCGGCGGGGGCGAAAGGTCCCCGCCGTCCGTTGTTCCTCCTGCGAACATCCCTGGGCCGGCGTGAAAGCGCCGGCCTTTTTTTTTCGGGCTCCCGCAAGCTGACGATTGCCTTCCCGGACACGGCAATTTCATTTCGCGCCTGACCGTCCTATTCCTCGTCCGGCGAAAGACGCCCGATGAGGAGACTGAACGATGCCGATTGAACTGATCATTCTGGCCTGGGGCTGCCTGCTGGCCCTCGTTCACATCTTCGCCGCCGTGCGGGCCAAGACCGCGCAATATGGCACCGCCTGGAATGTCGGCGCGCGCGATCAGTCGCTGCCCGAGCCCAAGCCCCTCGTCGGGCGGCTGGCGCGAGCGCAGGCAAATTATTTCGAGACCTTTCCGATCGTCGCCATCGCCATCCTCATCGATGCGCAGCTCGACCTGTTCGATCGGTGGACGGCCATTGGCGCCGCGCTCTGGCTCGGCGCGCGCATCGTGTATCTGCCGCTTTATGCTGCAGGGGTTCCCGTGGTGCGGACGATGGTATTCGGCATCAGCATGATCGGCGTGCTGATGCTGCTCTGGCCGGCGCTACGCCTCGCGTTCTGAACAGGAGTGCTGGCGGGGGCCGTCAGCCCCTCTGGTTGGCCAGTGCGTGCATCATCTCGCGAATAGGCGAGAGATCATAGCCCGCCGCGGCCGCCTGCTCGGCCAGGACATCGGGCGAATCGCCCGCCCGCGCCCGCGCCAAGGCCCAAAGCAGCGTGCTGCGGGTGCCGGAGCGGCAATAACAGAGCGCCTTGCCCTCGCCATTCTTCGCGAGTGCCTCATCCAGCGCATCGAGCTGCCAGGGCGCAAAGCCGCTATGCGAGACGGGAATGGCGACATAATCGAGCCCCGCCGCCCGCGCCGCCGCCTCGATCGTGTCGCCGGAGGTTTGGTCTGCGGACTCACCCTCGGGTCGGTTGTTCACGATGAGCGAGATGCCCATCGCCGCAGCCTGCGCCACGACATCCGCATCGATCTGCGGGGCGACGAATAGGGATGGGGTCAGTTGCCGCAACATGGCGTGTCTCCGATAAGGGCCTTGCCCGTCCCTAGGCCCGGCAGTCCCCTGCGCGCAAGAGAGGGGTTGCCGGTACGGATTTGCGAAGCGGTCAAAGCGCCTTCTGGTAGATCACATAGCTGCGGTTAATGCGGCTCTCGATCGCCTCGGCAATGGCTTTCATGCCCTGATTATCATCGAGGATCCAGCCGATCTCCCCACGCGTCGCGCCATAATGGGTGATGGCATCGCGGCGGATATATTCGATCATCATGAAGGCCAGCTGGCTCGCCATGCGCGAGGATTGGAGCCGCTGGACCACGCCCATCAGCGGCACGCGCATGGTGCGGACCTTGGGCTTGCGCAGCCACCAGAGCAGCTTTGCCCAGCCGAAGGGGAAGAGCGTGCCGTTAAGGCGGGCGAGCGCTTCGTTCATGTCCGGCAGCGTCATCATGAAGGCCACCGGCTCGCCATCCAGCTCAGCGATGCGAATCAGATCCTCGAACACCAGCGGCTTGAGCGCCTTGCCGAAATGCGCAACCTCATGGTCGGTAATCGGCACAAAGCCCCAGTTGCGGCCCCAGGCATCGTTGAGAATGTGCAGGATGATTGCCGCATCCCGGTCGAACTCGCTCTTGTCGACATGGCGAATGCGAATGCGCTCGTTACGCTCGCCGGATTGGACGATCCGCTGGATCAGCGGCGGAAATTCCTGCGTGATGTCGAGCTCATAAGTATCGAGCTGCTTGGCATGGGCATAGCCAGCCGATTCGATCCAGGCGCGATATTCCGGCCTGTTGTGGCCCATCATCACCGTCGGGGAATGGTCGAAGCCCTTCACGAGAAGGCCTGGCTCCTCCCAGATGGAGAGCGAGATCGGGCCGAGCACCCGGGTCATCCCCCGCTCGCGCAGCCAGCCTTCCGCCGTCGCGATCAGCGCGTGCGCGGTTGCTTCATCCATGGCTTCGAACATGCCGAAATTGCCTGTCCCCGGCCCCATGCCCTGCTCGGCAGGCATGGAAATGGCGAGATGATCGATATGCGCGCTGATGCGCCCGACGACCTTGCCACCGCGCCGCGCGAGGAAATATTGATGCTCGGCATGTTCGTGAAACGGGTTCTTGCCCGGTGTCAGCAGGCCGCGCACTTCGCTCTTCAGCGGCGGCACCCAATGGGGATCATCGGCATAGATGGTCCATGCCAAATCGATGAACGCCGCCATGTCGGCCTTGCCGGAGACGGGAGTGATCACTAAATCGGCTGACGTCACGGCGATACCCCTGTCCCGCGCTTCGACGATGAAGCGCTGCTGAGAGGGCACAGCACTGCGGAACTGGCGGCGGATTTGTCAAGCCGCGCGCCGTGGCGGCAGAACAAAATCACATTGCTGCCATGATCTGTGCTCATTCGACCGATAGGACCCCTTTGCATGACCGCAATCGACCAGAGACTGGACGCCGCGCCGTCCGCGCCAGCCGGCAAGGCCCCCGCCGCAGCGGGCCCTGCGTTGGCAACCACGCCCGATGATATGGCGATGCTCCGCGCCGCCGTGGATTTGACGCGCGATCTGGCAACCGCGCGGCCCGGCATCTACTGGCCCGATTTCCTGGCCTCCGCGCTGATCGGCTACGCGGCTATGGCGCTCGCCATGCTGGCCTCGCAAGGTTGGGTGGTGGCCCTCGCTGGCTTGATTTCCGCTCTCGCACTGTATCGGGCGACGAGTTTCATCCACGAACTGACGCACATCCGGGCGGGTGCGCTGCCGGGCTTTCGTTTCACGTGGAACCTGCTGATCGGCATTCCCTTGCTGTTCCCCTCCTTTCTCTATGAGGGCGTGCACACCCAGCATCATGCCAAGACGCGCTATGGCACCATCGATGACCCGGAATATCTGCCGCTTGCGCTGATGAAGCCGTGGAGCCTGCCGCTGTTCATCCTCGTGGCTGCTCTGGCCCCGGTGGCGTTCATCGTGCGCTTCGGCGTGCTGGCACCGCTCAGCCTCGTCATTCCCCCGCTGCGCCGGTTCATCGTGGAGCGCTACTCGGCCTTGTCCATCAATCCAGATTATCGGCGCCGGGCACCGGAGGGTGACTTTGCGCGGATGTGGGCCTGGCAGGAAGCCGGGACCAGCCTGTGGTCGATGGCGCTCATCGCCAGCGTGCCGCTGCTCGGCTGGCGTCCGCTGCTCACCTACATCGCGATTCTCTCGGTTGCGATGGTCGCCAATCAGCTCCGCACGCTGGTCGCCCATCTCTGGGAGAATGAAGGCGAGACGATGACGGTGACCGGCCAGTTCCTCGATTCCGTCAATGTGCCGCCACCCGCGCCACTGGCCGCGCTCTGGGCACCGGTCGGTCTGCGCTATCACGCGCTTCACCATTTGCTGCCGAGCATGCCCTATCATGCGCTGGGCGAGGCCCATCGCCGGATCGCGCAGCATCTGGGCGCGGGGTCGACCTATGATCGGGCCAACTATCCCGGCATGGTCCCACTGGTCGTTCGGATCGCGCGGAGCACGATGGTCGCGCGATAGTCACCACCGGGGAAAATCACGCTCCCGAGCGGCGTATTTTCCCCATCGCCTTCCCACGGCGAACCTGCCATTTGGGCTTCATGCCCACGATCGCGCTGCTGCTCGCCTCCAACATCCTGATGACCACGGCCTGGTACTGGCATCTCAAGGGCGGCATGAGCAAACCGCTCGCCTTGGTCATCCTGATCAGCTGGGGCATCGCCTTTTTTGAATATTGCTTTGCGGTGCCGGCCAATCGCATCGGCTATGCCAGCGGCTGGAGCGCCGGCCAGCTCAAGATCACGCAGGAAGTCATCGCGCTGACCGTTTTCGGCGTCTTCATGGTCACCTTTCTGGGTGAACCGCTCCACTGGCGCCATTTCGGTGCGCTGGCCTGCCTCATCGGCGCGGTGGCGTTCCTCTTCTGGGGCAAGGCCTGACGCTGGCAGCAGCGAGGCGCGCGTCAGAAATCGTAGACCAGCGTCGCGCGCGTAATCGTATCCGTCATCTCCGAGCCTGCGGGCGGCGACGTCTCATGGCGCACCGCATAGGAGAGCCGCGCGGAGAGCGAACCGTTGAGCTTGCCGGTGAGGCCAGTGGTGTTCGCATAGCTGCTATTGCCGGAGCTCCACACCGCCTGGGCATTGTTCTTGAGCTCGAAGGCGCGTGAAATCTGCCAGCGCAGATCGGCGGCGGCGAGCGTGTTCAGTTCAGTCGTATCGGGCTCGTCGATCCCGACGGTGTGCCGCCAAGCCGGTCCGCCCTTGATGTCCAGACTGAAATCGGCCTGCCGCACCAGCCGCACACCGACGCCGCCCGAGGCCGTGGTGCGGTCCGAAAAACCCTGGAACCGGTCTTTCTCGTATGTCGCGAGCCCATAAGCGTAGATCGCGTCGTTCAGGGTGAAGTTGGGCTCATAACTTGCCAGCCACTGGTTGCGCGTCGTGACGCCATCGCTGCGCTGATAGTCGACATTGGCGCGGAACTTGTGCAACCAGTCGATCCCACGCCGTTCAAGCGAGAGACCTGCGCTGATGCCGGAGCTTTCGGTATTGCCGGTGGTGATAAAGCCACCCAGTTCGCCACTGCCTGACCAGGCGTGAAAGAAGCTCGCCTGCCTCAGCCGGGCTTCCCGCTCGGCATCAATGGCGGCCTTGTGCGCCTGAATCTTCTCGTCGATCTCCGCGGCATTGTCGGGATGCGTCTGCTTGGCAAAGCGCGCGACGGTGGCGAGCGCCCCGGCATCCCCGCTTGCGATGGCGGCATCCAGCATGGCCTTGACCGATGGCGGCAGTTCGGCCGCTGCGGGTCCAGCCGCGATGCTGCTTGCGATGATTGCCAGCACACCAACCCTTCGGGCCGACCTCATGCCCAACTCCTTCTACAACGATGGCACGCCCGTCCCGCACGGGGACGGCTTCCAGACCTCACTCGCCCCGTTCGAGCCGCCGACTGGCGCGAAGATGCGCGTGGGTGATGGCGACGGCAAGTGCATCTGCTGCATCAGGACCGACCACACTCGTTCCCGGCAGCAACCGCATCACCATGGCGTGGATCTGATCCTTGCTCGCATTGCCCACGCCCACAATGGCTTTTTTGACGAGCCGGGCCGCATATTCGCCGACCGGTATGCCGGTGCGCGCGGCGCCGAGCAAAATAACACCCCGCGCCTGCCCCAGCTTGAGGGTCGATTGCGGGTTGGTGTTGATGAACACCTCTTCGACCGCCGCTTCCGCCGGCCGATGTTCCGCGATGAGGGCCGCCAGCGCCGCATCGAGCGCGACCAGCCGGGCGGGCAAGGCATCGCTCGCTGCGGTGCGGATCTGGCCATTGGCAATATGAGACAGGCGATTGCCCTGCGCACGGATCAGGCCCCAGCCCGTGGTGCCAAGGCCGGGGTCGAGACCCAGAATGATCATGACCGCAAGATGCGGGCGATCACCCCAGCTTTTCCATCACGTCGTCGGGAACTTCGTAATTGCCCCAGACGGTCTGAACGTCATCGTCATCATCCAGCGCGTCGACGAGCTTGAGCAGCGTGCCGGCATTGCTCTCGTCCAGTTCCACAGTGGTCTGCGGCTTCCACGCGAGGTTGGCGCTCGCTGCGGCGCCGAGCTTGTCCTCCAGCGCCTTGGCGACCTCGTGCAGGGCATCCATGGCCGTCCAGATCTCGTGTTCATCGTCGTTCGACGATACATCGTCCGCGCCCGCTTCAAGCGCAGCTTCGAAGATGGCGTCCGGATCGCCGACGGAGGCCGGATAGGTGATCAGGCCCATGCGATCGAACCCATGGCTCACCGCGCCGGACGCACCCAGATTGCCGCCATTCTTGGAGAAGGCCGTGCGGACGTTCGTCGCAGTACGATTGCGGTTGTCGGTCAGCGCCTCGACGATGATCGCCACGCCACCCGGGCCGTAACCCTCATAGCGCACTTCCTCGTAATTCTCCGCGTCACCCTTGCTCGCCTTGTCGATCGCGCGCTGGATGTTGTCCTTGGGCATGGACTGCGCCTTGGCCGCGTTGATGGCCAGACGCAGACGCGGATTCATGTCCGGGTCCGGCGCGCCCATCTTGGCCGCGACGGTGATCTCGCGCGAGAGCTTGGAGAACATAGCCGAGCGCTTCTTGTCCTGCGCGCCCTTGCGGTGCATGATGTTCTTGAATTTGCTATGGCCTGCCACGGCCGGCTCCTTCGATTATGTGATCCGGATTTTTCTTGGGGGCCTCCTATCGCGGCAAGTCCAATCAGGCAACGGGCGCGAGGGCAGGAGGCAAAATGAGCGCCATCGTCCTGTCACGAAGATGCGCCAGCACGACGCATAGGCTCGTGCCCGTCCTGACTCTCGCGATGGAGGTGGAATGTTGACCCGAAGGGATGCCATCGGTCTGGGCGTCGCGGCCTTGGCGACCCCTGCTCTCGGCGGAGAGACGGGGCGCGCTCAGACGCTCGACGGCAACCAGCCTCTCGTATTCGCTCACCGCGGCGCGAGCGCCCTGCGGCCCGAGCATACGCTGGAATCTTATGGCCGGGCCATTGCGGACGGCGCGGATCTCATCGAGCCGGACCTGGTGATGACGCGCGACGGCGTGCTCGTTGCGCGACATGAAAACGAGATCGGCGGCACCACCGATGTGGCAAAGCGCCCAGAATTTGCAGACCGCCGGACCACAAAGCAGATCGATGGCGAGGCGGTCACCGGCTGGTTCACCGAGGATTTTTCGCTCGCGGAACTCAAGACCCTGCGTGCCGTGGAGCGATTGGGTGCCATCCGCCCGGAAAGCCAAAGCTACGACGGCCAGTTCCCCATCCCGACGCTGGACGAGATCATCGCCTTCGTCGCGGCGCAGGCGGGCACGCAAGGCAGGACGATCGGCCTGATTCCGGAAATCAAGCACTCCACATACTTGGCCAGCATCGGCCTGCCGCCTGAAGACGTCCTGCTCAGGGCGCTGGCCGGCCACGATTATACGCGCCGCTGCCCGATCGTGATTCAGTCGTTCGAAACCACCAATCTGCGCGCCATTCGGCAGAAAATCGGTCGGCCGACGAACATCCAGCTGCTCCAGTTGTTCGAGACATTCGATCGCCAGCCCGCCGATGCCGCCCTCGCCGGGCTGAAGACAACTTATGGCGATATGGCATCGCCAGCCGGGCTCGCCGCCATTGCCGGCTATGCCGATGCCGTCGGCCCCTCCTCGCGCTCGGTCATGCCGCTGGACGCCGAAGGCCGCCTCGCCCAGCCGACCCGCCTTGTGGCCGATGCCCATGCCGCCGGGCTGCGCGTCTATCTGTACACCTTCCGGCCCGAGAACCGCTTCTTGCCCAGCGATCTGCGCGGTCCCGGTGGCGAGAATGCCCGACATGAGGGCGGCTCGGTGGCAGAGATCCGGCGCTACCTGTCGCTTGGGGTGGATGGCTTCTTCACCGATGACCCGGCTCTGGGGCGCCTCGCCGTGGATGGAGCCTGATCGGCGCTGGCCTCCCGCCCGTGGCCGCGCTATCCCGCTCCGCATGGCTTCCCGCAATCATCTCTATCTCGTCGATGGCTCGAGTTACATCTTTCGCGCCTATCACCAGCTTCCACCGCTCACCAACCGCCATGGCACACCCGCCGGCGCGGTATATGGTTATACGGCGATGCTATGGAAGCTCGCCGACGCGCTGGACAAGGAGGAGGGGCCGACCCATCTCGCAGTGATTTTGGACAAGGGCTCGCACACCTTCCGCAACGATCTTTACGATCAGTACAAGGCCCACCGGCCGCCGCCGCCGGAAGACCTGATCCCGCAGTTTCCGCTGATCCGCGAGGCGACCCGCGCCTTTTCGCTGCCCTGCATCGAGGAAGCCGGATTCGAAGCCGACGATATCATCGCCACCTACACCTGCCAGGCGGTGGCGCAGGGCTGGGACGTGACGATCGTCTCCTCCGACAAGGATCTGGCCCAGCTCATCCAGCCCGGCGTGGACATGCTCGACACCATGAAGAACGAGCGGCGCGGCCCCGATTATGTGCAGGATAAGTTCGGCGTCGCACCCGAGCAGCTGCGCGATGTGCTGGCCCTGATGGGCGACAGCGTCGACAATGTCCCCGGCGTGCCCGGCGTCGGCGCGAAGACCGCTGCGAAGCTCATCGGGGAATATGGCGACCTGGATGCGGTGCTCGCCGCAGCGCCGGACATGAAGCCATCCAAGCTCAAGGAGCGGCTGATCGAGCATGCCGAGCTCGCCCGCCTCTCGCGCGAACTGGTTACGCTCCACTGCGAAGTGCCGCTGCCGCACGCGCTCGATGATCTCAAGCTGGATGGCATCCCCGCCGAGCCGCTGCGCGCCTTTCTTGAGGATCAGGGCTTCAAGGCGCTGCTGGCCCGCATGGCCAGCCATGCGCCGGGCCGGCAGACGGCGGATCCCGTCGCCGAGGCGGTCGTGGACGCCGCGCTCGACCCGACGACGCCGGATTTCATCCCCCTGCCCCCGATCAACTGCGAGAGCTACGAGACGGTGACGACGCTGGAGCGGCTGGATGCTTGGATCGCGCAGTCCTACGCCAGCGGCATCATCGCCATCGATACGGAGACGGATTCCCTCGACAGCATGGCTGCCAATCTGGTCGGCATCTGCCTCGCCACGGCCCCCGGCACGGCCTGCTATATCCCACTCGGCCACCGCAGCGGCGACGACATGTTCGCCGAAGCGCCGCCGCAGATTCCCATGGCGGACGCCATCGCCCGCCTTCGCCCGTTGTTTGCCGATGCGAGCGTGCTGAAGATCGGCCACAACATCAAATATGATCTCAACGTGCTGGCCCGGCATGGGCTGTCCGTCGCGCCCTTTGACGACACGCTGGTGATGAGCTTCGATCTCGATGCCGGGCAGTCCCTTGCCGGCCACGGCATGGATGAGGTTGCGCACGCGGTGCTTGAGCATACGTGCATCAGCTTCAAGGACGTCACCGGCACCGGCAAGAAGGCGATCAGCTTTGCGCAGGTGCCGCTCGATGCCGCCACACGCTATGGCGGCGAGGATGCGGACGTGACCTGGCGGCTGTGGACGCGGTTCAAGCCCCGCCTCGCCCAGGAAGGCGCGACCCGGGTCTATGAGCTGGTGGACCGCCCACTCATTCCGGTGGTCGCCGGCATGGAGCGCAGCGGCATCAAGGTGGACCGGGATCATCTCTCCCGGCTCTCCGGCCGGTTCGCGCAGGAAATGGCGCGGCTGGAAGAAGAGATTCACGCTGAGGCCGGCCAGCCCTTTGCCATCGGATCGACCCAACAGCTGGGCGCGATTCTGTTCGAGAAAATGGGTCTTAAGGGCGGCAAGAAGGGCAAGTCCGGCGCTTATTCCACGGACGTGACCGTACTCGAGCGGATGAAGGCGGATGGCGTCAAGATCGCCGGCCTGGTGCTGGACTGGCGCCAGCTTTCGAAGCTCAAATCGACGTATACCGACGCCCTGCAGGCCCAGATCAACCGCGATACCGGTCGCGTCCACACCAGCTACTCGCTGACCGGCGCGCAGACCGGCCGCCTCTCCTCGACCGACCCGAACCTGCAGAACATCCCGATCCGCACCGAAACCGGTCGCCAGATTCGCGATGCCTTCATTGCCGAACAGGGCAATGTGATCCTGGCTGCGGACTACAGCCAGATCGAACTCCGCCTCGCGGCCCACATGGCCGATGTGCCGCAGTTGCGGGACGCCTTCCTGCGCGGCGAGGATATTCACGCGGCGACTGCCCAGGAGCTGTTCGGCGAGATGAACCGCGAGACGCGTGCGCGGGCCAAGACCATCAACTTCGCCATTCTCTATGGCATCTCTCGCTGGGGGCTGGCGGCCCGTCTGGAGATCGACGCGGACGAAGCACAGGCCATGATCAGCCGCTATTTCGACCGCTTCCCCGGCATCTCGGCCTATATCAATGAGACGTTGGAGAAGGTGCGTTCTACGGGGCACACGACCACGCTGTTCGGCCGCAAGACCTGGTTCAACCAGATCAAATCGCCGGTGCAGCACGTCCGCCAGGGTGCGGAGCGCGCCGCGATCAACGCCCCTATTCAGGGGACCAGCGCAGACATCATCAAGCGCGCGATGGTGCGCATGGGTCCGGCTCTTCGCGATGCCGGACTGGACCGGGTGAAGATGCTGCTGCAGGTCCATGACGAGCTGGTGTTTGAGCTGCCGGAGGACGATGTGGCGGCCGCCACACCGATCATCCGGTCTGTCATGGCCAGCGCCGCAGAGCCACTCGTTAAGCTCACCGTGCCGCTTGGCGTGGAAATCGGGACCGGATCGAGCTGGGGCGCTGCCCATTAGGCGCAGCCATATGCGGATATCGACCTGATGCCCCACATGCTGATCTTTGGACTGGGTTACACCGCTACACGGCTCGCCGAGGCGCTCCGATCGCGCGGTTGGACGGTCGAGGCGACCGGGCGTGCCGGCACGATCGCATTCGATGACGACTCGGCGGTCACGAACGCCATGCGCCGGGCGACCCACATCCTGTCCTCTGTTCCTCCAACGGACGAAGGCGATCCCGTGCTGCAGCGCTACGGTGCCTTGCTGGAAGAAGCACCTGCCGGTTGGATCGGCTATCTGTCCTCGACCGGGGTCTACGGGGATACCGGCGGCGCATGGGTGGATGAAAGCGCACCCGTCGGCCAAGGCCGGCGCAATGCACGCGCCGCTGCTGATCTGGCGTGGCAGGAGCTTGGCGCGCGCATTCGGGTGTTTCGGTTACCCGGGATTTACGGCCCGGGGCGCAGTGCCTTGGATCGGATTCGCGAAGGCCGGGCCCGCAGAATAGACCTCCCGGATCAGATATTCAGCCGAGTCCACGTGGAAGATATTGTCTTTGGCGTACTGGCAGGCATGGCTGGGCCTTCCGGCATCTATAATCTCGCCGACGACATGCCCTGTTCTCAGAATGACGTCATCGCGTTCGGCTGTGCCCTCCTCGGCCTTCCTGTCCCGCCCATGCAATCTTTGGAAGATGCGGGCCTGTCTCCGGCCGCACGGGCTTTCTATAGCGAGAACCGGCGTGTCGCGAATGGCAAGGCGAAACGCCTGCTCGGCTGGGAGCCGCGGTTTCCAGATTATCGCAGGGGTCTCGCCGCCTGTCTGGGAGCAGAAGGGATAAACGGCCAGCCTCCCCTGTGATGCGTGGGCGCTGCGCAGGCTTTGCGGGATCGCGCAGTCCAGCTATGCGGAATGCATGACACAGACAGCACCGGGCAGCATCACCATAGGGCAGATGCGCATCGCAAATGACCGCCCTCTCGCCTTGATCGCCGGGCCATGCGCGATGGAATCGCGGGCGCATGCGCTGGAGACGGCGCAGGCCCTTCTCGAGATGACCAGCGCGCTTGGAATGCCGCTCATCTACAAGAGCAGCTTCGACAAGGCGAACCGCACCTCCGTGGATGCGCCGCGCGGCATCGGCCTAGCCCAAGCGCTGGATGTGTTTGCAGAGGTGAAAGCGCAGTTCGGCTGCCCGGTGATCACTGATGTGCATGATGCGGCGCAATGCGCGCCAGTCGCTGAGGTGGTGGATGTCCTCCAGATTCCGGCCTTCCTCTGCCGGCAGACCGATCTCTTGCTGGCTGCTGCCGCGACAGGCCGCGTCGTAAACGTCAAGAAGGGCCAATTTCTGGCTCCTTGGGACATGGCGAATGTCGTGCGCAAGCTGCGCAAGGCCGGAAACGATCAGGTCATGGTGACCGAACGGGGCGCAAGCTTTGGCTACAACACATTGGTCAGCGACATGCGGGCGCTCCCGATTCTGGCAGAGACGGGTTGCCCGGTCGTGTTCGATGCCACCCACAGTGTCCAGCAGCCGGGCGGACGCGGAGAAAGCTCAGGCGGTGAACGGCGGTTTGTGCCCGTGCTGGCGCGCGCTGCGGTTGCGATCGGCGTCGCGGCCATATTCATCGAAACGCATGAAGACCCTGACTGCGCGCCGAGCGACGGACCGAACATGGTGCCGTTGCGCGACCTGCCAACGCTTCTCCGCGACCTTCAGGCTTTTGACGCGCTGGCCAAGCGACGCTGACGCCCGAAGGAGGCGATTAGAAGCCGCCGCCGGTCAGCTTCTGGCAGATCATGTCCAGCTGTTCGAGGCTGGAATATTGCAGGGTCAAAGTCCCCTTACCGCCCTCATGATTAATGCCGACGCGCAGGCCGAGCAGATCAGACAGATGCTGTTCCATGGCGATCAGATCGGGATCACGGCCCAATGCGGGCCGCCCCTCAGCACGTGGCGCAGTTTTTCCTTCACGTGCCAAGCGAACCAAGCGCTCGGTTTCGCGAACAGACAGGCCCTTGGAGGCGACATCTTTTGCTAGTTCCGCGCAATCGGCGGAGCCGATAAGGGCGCGCCCGTGACCCATGGACAGGGCCCCAGTCATCACGAGCTCCTGAACAGGCTCCGGGAGATCCAGCAACCTGATCAGGTTCGCAATATGACTGCGTGATTTGCCGACGATCCGGGCCAGCGCGTCCTGCGTGTGGTGAAACTGATTGATCAGGCGCTGATAGGCTTGCGCCTCCTCGATCGGGTTCAGCTCCTCTCGCTGGATGTTCTCAACCAGCGCAATCTCGAGCGTTTCTGCCTCGGTGAAATCGCGGATGATTGCCGGAATCTGGTGAAGCTGCGCCTTCTGCGCAGCGCGCCAGCGACGCTCACCCGCGACGATCTGATAGCGATCATTCCCAAGCGGTCGCACAACGATGGGCTGGATGATTCCTCGCTCGCGGATGCTGTCTGCGAGTTCAGAGAGGGCACCTTCGTCGAAATGTCGCCGCGGCTGATCGGGATGCGGCGACACACGCACGATTTCAAGAAAGCGGACGGCCTTGGGCCGGTCCGCATCGCCTGCCCCGCTATCCGCCCCGGCCCGGCCCTCTTCGGACACCGATACGTCGCGTTCGACTTCACCGAGCAAGGCGGAAAGACCCCGCCCCAAACGGCGCGGCTTGCCGGATACATCTGCGTCGCTCATGCCGCTACGGTCTCCTTGGGAAGCTTCTCGATCAGTTCGCGCGCGAGCGCCATATAGGCTTCCGATCCAGCGCAGCGCATGTCGTAGATAAGGGCAGGCAGCCCGTGGCTGGGGGCCTCCGAGAGGCGGACGTTGCGCGGGATGACCGTCTTGAACACGAGGTCGCCGAGACAGGCCCGCACATCGTCCGCGACCTGATCGGTCAGCCGATTCCGGCGATCGTACATCGTCAGCGCGACGCCGAGGATCGAGAGGTCCGGATTGAACCGTGCACGAATGCGCTCGAAAGTCTGGAGCAGCTGCGACAGGCCCTCAAGGGCAAAGAACTCGCATTGCAGCGGCACAAGGATCGATTGCACCGCGACCATGGCATTGACCGTTAGCAACCCGAGCGACGGCGGGCAGTCGATCAGGCAGACTTCCCAACGACCGGCTTCCGCATTGTTCAGAGCGTTGGCGAGACGGTGAGTTCGTTGCTCGACATCGATTAGTTCGATCTCCGCCCCTGAGAGATCCTGCGTGGCGGGAATGAGATCCAGGCCCGGCACCACTGTGCGAATAACAGCGTCATCGAGATCACAATCGCCCATCAGCAAATCGTAGCTCGACCGCGCGCGATCCTTCGTCGTGACCCCCATCCCCGTGGAAGCATTGCCCTGCGGATCGAGATCGATCAGCAGGGTGCGGTGACCAGTGGCAGCCAAGCCAGTAGCGAGATTGATCGCCGTGGTGGTTTTGCCAACGCCGCCTTTCTGGTTCGCGATTGCAATGCTGATCATGACTGTCCTTTCGGCCCCGCAGACGTCGCCGCTTTGCGCCTATTGCCATTCCGTCTCGAACTGCTCGGCTTTTTATCGGTCGCTCTGATCGTGACACGTTTTTTCAGCTGGCGGACTGTTAGAATGGCGCTTTCGGCGTCCGTGACGCTTTGTTCCACGTGAAACACAGCTTGCCAGTGCGGCCGGACAATTTCCAGTTCCTTCTCACTGCTCCGGCCCTTGGGGAGCAGCCAGATGGTGTTTTCGTCCGCCAAATGATGCGCTGTGGTGAGCAGTCGATCCAAAGGCGCATAAGCACGGGCAGTAATCACGGCGGCGGGCCGATCAAATCCGGCCGATTCCACCTTCGATTGAACCACATCCACGTGATCAAGACCGAGAGATTCCGTACAGCGTTTAAGGAAAGCGACTCGCAAGGGACGAACCTCTACCAAGCGAATTGGCGCGTCGCGCAAACACCCGACGACCAGCCCCGGAAACCCTGCACCGGTCCCGAGGTCTAGCCATATTCCATCTGTGGGCGCTTCCGTCGACGCCGCCTGGCTCAACAATTGCGCAGAGTCCACGATATGCCGCGCCCAAATGGATGCCCTAGTCGCAGCGGAGATGAGGTTCTGCCGGTCGGCTTCTTCCAGCACGAGGCCCACGAACGTCCGCAGCCGGTCTCCCGCTATACCATCCCACCAGCCACGATCAGCGAGCCAGGCTTGCGCCTCTTCCTCTGTCATGCAGCCCGACCAGTCCGCGCAGCGACGAGGAGCGCCGCCAAAGCTGCCGGCGTAATTCCCCTGACCCGGGCGGCACCACCAAGCGTCTCGGGGCGCGCGAGGGTCAACCGTTCGACCATCTCTGTGCTCAAACCGCCAACCGTAGAAAAATCGAGGTCGGCGGGCAGCGCAATGGCGTCATTGGCGCGGAGGGCCCTCACTTCCGCGTCCTGCCTTTCGACGTAAGGCGCATAGATCGCGTCCTGCAAAAGCTCTTCGACAAGGCCGTCTTCTCCCATTTCCAGGGCCGGCGCATATTTGGCAAGATGCCCGCGCGCCACTGCCGGGAAACGAGCCCACTCGGCAAGGGATCTGCGGACACCATCGTCGCGAACATCTGCCCCTGCTGTGCGTAAATCAGTGCCGGACACTTGCTTCTCCAACACGCCAGCGAGCGCCGCGCGTGCTTCTTCCCGCTCGTGCCACCAGGTCGTTCGGGCTGCGCTTGCCAAGCCAAGCCGAACAGCCGTCGGCGTCAGTCGCGTTGCAGCGTTGTCCGCACGCAGTCGCAGCCGGAATTCGGCGCGCGCGGTCAGCATTCGATAGGGTTCGGTGATCCCCTGCAGGCAGAGATCGTCGATAAGAACGCCAATATAGCTTTCTGCCCGGTCAAGCAGCAAAGGATCAAGACCCAAGGCATGAGCGGCCGCGTTCGCGCCCGCCACAAGCCCCTGTGCCGCAGCCTCCTCATAGCCGGTGGTGCCATTGATCTGACCGGCCAGAAAGAGCGAAGGCATGGCGCGGAGCGAAAGGGTCCGATCCAGAGCGCGCGGGTCGATATGGTCATACTCGACCGCGTAACCGGGAACGGCGACCTCGACTTGTTCCATCCCTTCCATGGATCGGAGGAATGCAATCTGCACGTCCGTCGGCAGGGACGAACTTAGGCCATTGGGATAGACAAGATGATCATCCAGACCCTCGGGCTCAAGGAAGACCTGATGGCCCTCCCGGTCTCGAAAGCGGACAATCTTGTCCTCGATTGAGGGACAATAGCGTGGTCCGCGCCCCTCGATATCACCCGAAAACAGGGGTGAAAGACCGAGGTTATCGCGGATGATGCGATGGGTCTCGGCGTTGGTCCGGGTGATGGCGCAGCGAAGTTGCGGCAGCTGTTCGCTATCACAGAAGCCTAGATAGGACATCGACCAGGCGTCGAGATCTGACGGTTGCTCTTCCAGTCGGGCCCAATCGATCGTGCGTCCATTCAGACGGGCCGGTGTGCCCGTCTTGAGGCGGCCCATTGGGAGATCGAGGTCTCGCAACTGCTGAGCCAAGGCGCTCGCGGCATGCTCACCGATCCGCCCACCGACAACTCGCTCCGCGCCCCTGAACATCAGCCCGCCCAGAAATGTTCCGGTCGTGAGGACAACGGCCTGTCCGCCCAGCTTCTGTCCATCCGCGAGCACAACCCCGCTCAAAGCCCCGGCAGGGCCGACATCCAATGCCGCCACTTCACCGCCAATGATCGAGAGGCCCGGTTGCGCCGCGATCATACTCTGAATGGCTGCGCGGTACTTCCGGCGGTCGGCCTGAACACGCGGGCCGCGAACAGCGGCGCCCTTGCTGGCATTGAGCATTCGGCGATGGATCGCTGCGCTGTCTGCGGCGCGCGCCATTAACCCATCCAGGGCATCCACTTCGCGTACGAGGTGGCCCTTGCCCAACCCCCCGATTGAAGGATTGCACGACATTTCCCCGATGCGGCGCGGATCGGCCGTTACCAAAGCGACACGCGCGCCGCGGCGCGCGGCAGCGGCCGCAGCTTCCGTGCCGGCATGGCCACCGCCGACAACGATGACATCGAACATGGCTTGCGCATGCTTGCTCATGTCCCAGCCCCTAGCGGCCACATCAAAGAGCGTCAAAGCATTGCGGACAGGCCGACGTTCCACGTGGAACAACTATTTGCCGATGCAGAAGCCGCGAAACACCTCGTCCAGCACAAGCTCAGTCGTGGTGCGCCCGGTCAATTCATCCAGAGCGGCCAGCCCCTGCCGAAGATTCTCTGCAACTAGGATTTCGTCTGACTCACCAGTGCAGGCATTCAAAGCGTCAACTGCTCGTTTTATGACTGCTCGTTGGCGCTGTGACAGCGCGTAGTCGCCGGGGAGCGGCAGCATGCTGCCGGCCAATGTACACAGTTTTTCAATGAGAGAATCAATCCCTTCACCTGTCACATTCGATACGTGGAGGCGCGACGCCGCGCGATCTGCTAGAGCAAGATCGGCTTTCGCAGCGACCTGCACCAATGCCCCCCGACCTAATGGCGCCTCTTCAGGCCGCCCTAGCCACAGCACGATGTCAGCCTCGGCCAAAAGGGCTTCCGCGCGGCCGATGCCGATCTGCTCGATCTCGTCACCGGCTTCGCGCAGTCCCGCCGAGTCAGATAATACGAATGCGATGCCATTGAGGGCGACTGACGCCTCGATCACATCGCGGGTCGTTCCCGCATGAGGGGAGACAATCGCAGCATCGCGTCCGACCAGCTGGTTGAACAGGGACGACTTGCCAGCATTGGGCGGACCGCCAATGGCGACGCGAATACCATCTCGTAATCGGTCCGCGGAGGGACGCTGCAGTTCCTTACGCATGTCTGCGCTGATCTCAATCGCTGCGGCTGTGATGCGCGCGAGGTCCGCGCCCGATACGTCCCCTTCATCGGAAAAATCGAGCTGAGCCTCGATCTGTGCGGCGAGCAGTCGAAGGTCTGTCGTCCAGGATTCAATCTTGCGGGAGAACGCTCCACCCATCATCGCCATGGCAGCACGCCGTTGCAGCGCAGTCTCTGCCGCGATCAAATCGCCCAAGCCTTCGATCCCGGCGAGATCCATTTTGCCGCTCAGAAAGGCGCGCCGGGTAAACTCGCCGGCCTCTGCCCGCCGAAAGCCCGGCATGGCAGCCAGAGCCGCTTCCAACGCCCGCACCACCGCATGGGAGCCATGGCATTGGAATTCGGCCATGTCTTCGCCGGTCTCTGTATTGGGCCCGGGAAAGCAAATCAGCAAACCTTCATCGAGCAAGTCGCCATTCGCCGGATCGAAAAATCGCCGCAACGCCGCTTGCCGAGCCGCTGGTGCGTCTCGGCCTGTTATGATCCGAGCAGCCTTAAGCGCGAGAGGTCCAGATACCCGGAGGATCGCAATGGCGGCGGGCAGTTGCCCGCTGGAGAGCGCAAAAATCGTATCCCGATCCGTCATCGACCGTCAAACCACGTGAAAACTCAGCCGTCATTCTTGGATTTTGCAGGAGAGCCAGCGCCCGCCGCGCCCATGCCAATATCCATGAGGCTGGAAAACAATTTCATGCCCGCATCACCCAGCGGCGACATGCTGCGGAACATCCGCTCCATCTGCTCAAGGTTGGTCTGGCCGCTCATCGTATCGAGCACCGCCTGAATATAAAGATCATGGATCGGCTTCAGATCAGGCAGACCGAGAAACGACCGTGCCTCTTCCGGGGTGCACTCAACATCGACCTTGAACTTCATGATGGCAGGGCTCCGCGCGAGATAGGGTGGGTCTGACATGCCGCATCGGAGCTCATTTCGCTAGCAAATTGCCCTCGGCCGGCGATATCTCCCGGCAACGGTCAGCCAGAAACAAGGAAACCGGCAGCGCTCCTTTCCTGAGCGCTGCCGGTTCCTGCTTAGCGATTTGCCTCTCGGCTCAGGCGAAGAGCTGGAGCAGCCCGATATCCTTGTCTGTGATGCCGGTGTAGATCATCGTTGCGGCCACATAGAGAATGACCAGCAAGCCGATCCAGGCAATCCAACGATAGCGCTCAATATACTTCGCGATTATATTCGCAGCGATTCCCATCAGAGCGACTGCAAAGACCAGGCCGATCATCAGAATGCCGGGGTGCTCGCGGGCTGCACCGGCCACCGCCAGCACATTGTCGAGGCTCATGGAGACGTCTGCCACCGCCACAGCCCAAGCCGCGCCGATGAAGCTCTTCGCGGGACGAAGCCCGGAATGCTCGTCACCCTCGACCTCAGGCGAGCCGGCATTGTGCCCCGCCCCCTGCACGATCTCGCGGTACATCTTCCAGGATACCCACAGGAGCAGGATGCCGCCGGCAAAAATCAGCCCGATGATCTGCATGAGCTGCGTGACCACGAGCGCAAAGGCGATGCGCAGCACCAGCGCGGCAATGATACCGATGAAGATGACCATCCGGCGCTGATGCGCCGGCAATCCCGCCGCGAGCGCGCCGATGACGATGGCATTGTCCCCGGCCAGGACGACGTCGATCAACAGAACTTTGACGAACGCGGACCAGGCGCTGATATCGCCCGAGAACAGCGTGGAGACGTCCGAGACGATATGGGACCAGATTTCAGCCATGGCAGCGCGTAACCCCTGTTGAAATGCGTTACTGGTTCATCGTGGCGAAGAAATCTTCGTTGGTCTTGGAATCCTTCATCTTGTCGAGCAGGAATTCCATCGCGTCGATCGTGCCCATCTGCATGAGAATACGACGCAGCACCCACATCTTGGAGAGCTTGTCCTTCTCGACCAGCAGTTCTTCTTTGCGAGTGCCGGACTTGCCGACATCCAGCGCCGGGAAGATGCGCTTGTCCGAGACCTTGCGATCCAGGACGATTTCCGAGTTACCGGTACCCTTGAACTCCTCGAAGATCACTTCGTCCATGCGGCTACCCGTATCGATGAGTGCCGTGGCGATGATCGACAACGAGCCACCCTCCTCGATGTTCCGCGCTGCGCCGAAAAAGCGCTTCGGGCGCTGCAGGGCGTTGGCATCGACACCGCCGGTCAGCACCTTGCCGGAGCTGGGAACGACGGTGTTGTAGGCGCGGCCCAAGCGCGTGATGGAATCGAGCAGGATGACGACATCCTTCTTGTGCTCGACAAGGCGCTTGGCCTTCTCGATCACCATTTCGGCGACCTGGACGTGGCGCGTCGCGGGCTCGTCGAAGGTGGAGGAAACCACCTCGCCCTTCACGCTGCGCTGCATGTCCGTGACTTCCTCCGGCCGCTCGTCGATGAGCAGCACCAGCAGGAAGACCTCGGGATGATTGTCGGTGATCGCCTTGGCGATGTTCTGCAGCAGTACGGTCTTGCCGGTCCGCGGCGGCGCCACAATGAGCGCGCGCTGGCCCTTGCCCTGCGGCGCAATAATGTCGATGACGCGGGCCGACTTGTCCTTGATCGTAGGATCAAGCGTGTCGAGCCGCAGCTTCTCGTCGGGATAAAGCGGCGTCAGATTGTCGAAATTGACGCGGTGACGGACCACATCGGGATCGTCGAAATTGACCGAGACGAGCTTGGTCAGCGCGAAATAGCGCTCGCCATCCTTGGGTGCGCGGATCTCGCCTTCGACCGTATCACCGGTGCGCAGGCCGAATTTGCGGACCTGATTGGGCGAGACATAGATGTCGTCCGGGCCGGCCAGATAATTCGCCTCAGGGCTGCGCAGGAAGCCGAAGCCATCGGCCAGCACCTCGATAGTGCCCAGACCCATGATCTGCTCGCCATTTTCCGCCTGCTCCTTGAGGATGGCGAACATAAGGTCCTGCTTGCGCAGCGTCGAGGCACCCTCGACGCCGAGTTCCTCGGCCATGGCGACCAGCTCGGCCGGGGCTTTGCGCTTCAAATCTTTAAGATGCATGGATTGGGTCCGACGGCGGGAGTGAAAATAAAGGGAATATGACTGTGCCGGAATGCCTGGAGAGGGCAATCAGGCGCATAGGTCAGCGCCTGTAAAGGGAACGCCCCGAATTACGCACTGGCCGATTCCAAGTCAAGCGCAGAGCGATGGCGCTCTCACCGCTCGCAACGGGCCGTTCAGAACGGGCGGACGATCACCAGAATGACGATCAGGGTGACGAGCAGCGCCGGCACCTCGTTGATCATGCGCAGGCGCTTTTCCGGCCAGGGGCGCAGGCCGCGCGCGAGCTTCTTGGAATAGCCCACGATCCAGCCGTGAAAGCCCGACAGGATGATCACCAGCAGCAGCTTGGCGTGGAACCAGCCCTCGCTCCAGGCCCCGGTCTGAAAGGCCAGCAGCAGGCCCAGCACCCAGACCAGCACGATCGAGGGGTTCATGATGATGCGCTTCATCCGCGTCTCACGCTCGATCCACGCCTGATCCTCGGCCGAGCCGGGCTCGGTCTGATGATGGTAGATGAAGTAGCGCGGAATCATGAACAGGCTGGCCATCAGGAAGATGACGAAGATCACATGTGCGGCAAGAACCCACGGATAAGCAGCGCCGAGAAAGCCGATGCCGGGCAGGATGGACATGGAGACTGAACCTCTTCGTCGTGCTTCAACAACCGCGCGCGATCGCCAAGCCTTCTAGGCCAGCCGACCAGGAATTGAAACGGGGTGCGAGGCGCTGGCTTGCGTTTTCCAAGAGCCGCCGATCACCCGCGAACGCGCGCCACCAGTTGCTCGACATGGGCAATCGGCGTGTCTGGCAAGATGCCATGACCCAGGTTGAAGATGTGCGGCCGGCCGCACAGAGCCTCGAGAATGGCGTCCACCGCCCGATCCAGCGTCTCCCCGCCCGCGATCAGCGCCAGCGGATCGAGATTGCCTTGCAGCGGCAGATGGGCGGGCAATTCACGCGCCGCCCAGGCCGGATCGAGCGTCTCATCGAGACCCAGCGCATCGACGCCGGTTTCCTGGGCATAGGCGACGAGTTTGGCCCCTGCCCCCTTTGGAAAGCCGATGATCGGCGTATCGGGATGGCGCAGCTTCAAGGCTTTGACGATGCGCGCGTTGGGCGCGATCACCCATTGGCGGAACTGTGCCGGGCTAAGCGAACCGGCCCAGCTATCGAAAAGCTGCACGGCATCCACGCCGGCCGCGATCTGGGCCGAGAGATAATCGACCGTCGTTTCGATAATGGCATCGATGATCGCGCCGAACTTCGCCGGCTGCTGATAGGCCATGCGACGGGCGGCCGCGTGATCCTTGCTGCCCTGCCCGGCGACCATATAGGTCGCCACCGTCCAGGGACTGCCGGCAAAGCCCAGAAACGTCGTTTGCGGGGCCAGCGCGGCCCTCACGCGCCGGACCGTGTCGATCACCGGCGCCAGCCGCTGTGGCGCTGGCACGAGGCTTGTCAGCTCGCCCTCGACCAGCGGCGGGGCAAGGCGCGGTCCTTCGCCGGCCTCAAACCAGAGATCCTGACCCAGAGCATGGGGGACCACCAGAATATCGGAAAACAGGATCGCGCCATCGAACCCGAAGCGCCGAATGGGCTGCAAGGTGACTTCGGCCGCGGACTCACTGTCATAGCAAAGATCGAGGAAACCGCCCTTCTCGGCACGCAAAGCCCGATATTCCGGCAGATATCGCCCGGCCTGACGCATCAGCCACAGGGGCGGACGCGCCGGAACAGCGCCGCGCAGGACGCTCAGCAGCGGTGCCGTCACACCGGTATCGATCACGGACGAGTCATGCACAGACCAATATCCTATTTATATAAAAGAGAAGGTTGTTGGATTCTGTTGGGGAGTGGACAACGGGCATTATTCGCTCATCACCCTTTTGCCAACAGCTTGACCTGAAGGGATCCATGAAGGTGCGACGAGTCACCAGGCTCATCCCCATGATTCACAGCCTGTGGGCAAGCCGGTGGGCCTGTGGATAGATGATCGGGTTCCGACAGGGTGAGTGCGCATGAAATGAGGAGGGGCGGTTATCCACAGTTCTGTCCCTTGTGTTATCCCGCAATGTTCCACATGAACGGTGGATATGGACCGCCTGAACCTGCATCTGCTTTCGGATTCCACCGGCGAAACGCTCGAGCATATCGGCAAGGCGGCACTCGCCCAGTTCGAGAATGTCGAGACGATCCGCCATTTCTGGCCGATGGTGCGCTCCGAGCAGCATCTTGAGCGCATCTTGGAAGAAGTGGCGCGCAATCCGGGCATGGTGCTGTTCACCCTGGCCAACCCCACCTTGCGTCGCCGACTGGAAAATGGCTGCCGGGCCATCGGCATTCCCTATGTCGCGCCGCTCGATCCGGTGACCGATGCCATGTCCAATCTGCTGGGCCAAGAAATGCGCAATCGTCCCGGTCGCAAGCATGTGCTGGACGAAGCCTATTTCGCGCGAATTGACGCCATCCAGTTCACCATCGCCCATGATGATGGGGTCGGCTGGGAGAATTGGGAAGAGGCGGATATCGTCCTTGCCGGCGTCTCCCGCACGTCGAAGACGCCGACCAGCATTTATCTCGCCAATCGCGGCTACAAGACGGCCAATATCCCGCTGGTGCTGGAATCCCCGCCTCCCCCAAGCCTGTTCAAATTGCGGCATCCGATGGTCGTCGGCCTGACCGCCGGCGCCGAGCGGTTGGTGCAGGTGCGGCGCAATCGGCTGCTCTCGCTCAATCAGGCGCCGGAAACCGCCTATGTGGATCTCGAACGCGTGAATGGCGAGGTGGCGCACGCCCGCCGCATGTTTGCCGATCAGGGTTGGCCGGTCATCGATGTCACGCGCCGTTCCATCGAAGAAACCGCCGCAGCCATCGTCAACCTGTATCAGGAACGGCTGAAAAGCAGCAGCGGCCTGCCGGGGCTTGGGCCGGTATGACCACGCCCCCGCTCCTGCTCGCCTCGCAAAGCGAGAGTCGCCGGCGGCTGCTCGCCGACGCTGCCGTGCCATTTGAGACGGTTCCAGCCGGTGTCGACGAGGATGCGATCAAGGCCAGTCTGGTCGGCGAAGGCCTGAACGCCCGCGATCTGGCAGACGCACTGGCGGAATGGAAATGCCGTCGCCCGTCGATGCGACATCCGGACGCGTTCGTGCTGGGCTGCGACCAGACGCTGGAGCTGGATGATGGCAGCCTGATCGACAAGGTTGAGACACGGGAAGCCGCGGCCGATCTGCTCGCGCGGATGAGCGGCCGGGCGCACAAGCTCCATAGCGCGGCCGTGATCGCGCAGGCCGGCCAGGCGCAATGGCGTCAGATCGAGAGCGTCGCGCTCCAGATGCGCCCGCTCAGCGCGGCGTTCATCGACCATTATCTGGACCTCGACTGGGAGCAGTGCCGCTGGTGCGTCGGCTGCTATCGGATCGAGGGGCCGGGCGCGCAGCTTTTCTCGCGCATTTCCGGCAGCCTCTTTGCCGTGCAGGGCCTGCCCCTGCTTCCTTTGCTCGACTATTTGCGCGTGCGCTCTATCTTGCCGGCATGAGTCAGGGAAAACCATATGCCGAAGTGATCGGCGACCCCATCGCGCACAGCAAGTCGCCGGTCATCCACAATTTCTGGCTGGAAGAGCTGGGCATCGACGCGGAGTATCGCAAGACCCGGGTCGCGCCGGAGGACCTGGCCGGCTATTTCCTCAGGCGCCGGGCCGATCCGGACTGGCTGGGCTGCAACATCACTATTCCGCACAAGATCGCGGCGCTGGATTATGTCGATGATCCCGGCGGGGTGCGTGATCGCATCGGCGCCATCAACACGGTCGCCTGCGAAACCGGCGGGCCGCTGATCGGCACCAACACCGACGCAGGCGGTTTTCTGCAGCCCTTACTGGCACGCGGCTGGAGCGGCACCAGCGCGATTCTCGCCGGCACCGGCGGTGCGGCGCAGGCAATCGGGTTCGCCTTGAGATCCGTGGGTGTGACCGACCTGACGATCGTCGCGCGTGATGCCGCCAAGGGGCAGGCTTTGCTGGACCGGCTGGGTCTGGCCGGCCGGGTGCAGGGCTTCGATGCGGCACTGCCGGCAGCTGATCTGCTGGCCAATTCCACCTCGCTCGGCATGGTCGGGCAGCCGGCATGGACGCCCGATCTGTCACCGTTGCCGGACAAGGCTATGGTCTACGACATCGTCTATGCCCCGTTGGAAACACCGCTGCTGGCGGCGGCGCGCAAGCGCGACCTCATGTGCATTGACGGGCTGGAGATGCTGATCGGCCAGGCCGCGCTCGCCTTTGACATCTTCTTCGATGCCCAGCCGCCGCGCGAGCTGGATGCGCAGTTGCGCGAACGCCTGCTCGTGCCTGCCTGACCGCCGCTTGTCGGGTCTGCGCGTGAGACATCGTCCATTCCGCATCGGACTGACCGGATCGATCGGCATGGGCAAATCGACCGCAGCCGCCATGTTTCGCGCAGCGGGCGTGCCGGTGTTCGATGCCGATGCCGCAGTCCATCATTTGCAGGGGCCCGGCGGCGCCTTGCTCGGCGCGATTGAAGCGCGCTTTCCCGGCACCACCAGCGCTGCCGGCGTCGATCGCCGGATGCTTGGTGCCCGGGTGATCGGCCAGCCAGAGGAAATGCGGGCGTTGGAGCGGATCGTGCATCCCGCCGTTGCCGGGTCGCGCGCAGCGTTTCTGCGTCGTCACCGCAGCCGGCCGATGGTCGTTCTCGATATCCCGCTGCTGTTCGAAACGCGGGGCGAGCGGCACATGGACTTGGTCGTCGTCGTTTCCGCTGCGCCGTCTCTCCAGCGGCGGCGCGTGCTTCGCCGGCCCGGCATGACCGCAAAGCGGTTTGAAGCCATCAAGGCCAGTCAGCTTCCCGATCACCTCAAGGGACGCCATGCCGACCTGGTGCTGGATACGGCACAGCCAAAATGGCGGATGAGAGCGCGGATTTTTCGTCTCGTTGCTTGCCTTCGCACGGCGCTGGTCCGATAATGCCTCCCCAACGAGTGAAATGCCACGATGCGTGAAATCGTCTTCGATACTGAAACCACCGGCTTTGATCCGCTCAGCGGTGACCGTCTTGTCGAAATCGGCTGTGTCGAGCTGATCAATCGCATCCCGACCGGCGAAACCTACCACGCCTATTTCAATCCCCAGCGCGATATGCCCGCCTCGGCCGAGGCGGTTCACGGGCTGTCCGCGCGCTTTCTCTCCGACAAGCCTTTGTTCGGCAGCAAGGCCGCAGAGTTGCTCGAGTTTCTCGGCGATTCAATGCTGGTCGCGCACAATGCGCGGTTCGATTTCGGCTTTCTCAACGCCGAGCTGGAGCGGTGCGGCCATCCCACCGTCGACATGGGGCGGATGATCGACAGCCTGACGATTGCGCGGACCCTTCACCCCGGTGCCAAGCACAGTCTTGATGCCCTGTGCAGTCGCTACGGGATCGACCGCAGCCACCGCATCAAGCATGGCGCGTTGCTGGACGCGGAATTGCTCGCGCAGCTCTATATCGAACTGACCGGCGGGCGTCAGATCGGCCTCACCTTGATGGCGGAAGAACAGATCACCGTCACCGTGACGACCACACAATCCATGGCCATTCCGGCTGCCCGCCCGTTCCGCCCGGCCCGTCTGTTTTCGCCGAGCGCGCAGGAACTGGCGCGTCATGCCGCGTTTCTGGAAAAGATCGATCACCCTTTGTGGCTCGATCGCCCGGCCTGAGGATTATCCTCACTAGGCGGCGCGCCACGTTCATAGACCATCAGGTCCAACAAGAAGGAGAAATCAGATGGAAATCCGCGTATCGGGTCATCAGGTCGACACCGGCGAGGCGCTTCAGGCGCATGTTGCCGAGCGGATGCAGGCGATCGCCGACAAGTATTTCTCGCGCACCATCTCCTCCAGCGTGACGTTCAGCAACGCGCCTCATGGCGCCTTTCGCTGCGACATCGTCTGCCATGTGATGGCAGGGCTGATCCTCAAGGGCGCGGGCGAGGCCCATGATGCCCATGTCTGCTTCGATCAGGCCGCGGAACGCATCGAAAAGCAGCTGCGCCGCTACATGCGGCGGCTGAAAGATCGCCACAGCCAGGCGCTCGCCGCCGAAGCCCAACGCGATGCGCCCGGCATCGACGATGCCAATTATGTCGTCTTCCAGTCCAGCGAAGCGGAAGAGGAAGTGGACGTCGATGCACCGGTGGTGATCGCGGAGATGCGCGTGGATATTCCGCGCGCCAGCGTATCCGATGCGGTGATGATGCTCGATCTGCGCAATACCAATGCGCTCATGTTCCTCAACAGCAGCACGGCCACCTTCAACATGGTCTATCGTCGCACTGACGGAACCATCGGCTGGGTGGAGCCGCCCCGCGCCTGAACGCGCTCGAGGGCTGCGCGCGATGCGCAGCCCTCCCTCCCCTGACCCCGTCCCCGGCAACCGGTTGACCCGAATGGCCTTTGCGCCTATCAGCCGGCCAAGTTTTCTCCAGGCGGCCATGATGGGTGGACTTCACCCCGGCGCAGAAATCCCCAGGTCGGCCGCAGGACACGGGTTGAACATGGATAATTTCAGCGACTTGCTCGCGGCGAACGCTGTTTCGTCTGCGGTGGCCCTTCCTAACAAGAAACAGCTTTTCCTGAAGCTGGGT
The DNA here is from genome assembly GCF_025961775.1 of Sphingobium sp. B12D2B. NCBI lineage: Bacteria > Pseudomonadati > Pseudomonadota > Alphaproteobacteria > Sphingomonadales > Sphingobiaceae > Sphingobium > Sphingobium sp. B12D2B. The sequence goes on along the minus strand of NZ_JAOQOH010000001.1, from coordinate 240,785 downwards.
CAGTTGGCGGCCGATGCCTATGGGCTCGATGCTGCCGAGGTTGTCGAGCGCATCACCGAGCGGGAACGCCTTGGCTCGACGGGCTTTGGTGGCGGAATCGCGATTCCCCACGCCAAGCTGGAAGGGCTTGAGAGCGTCCATGGCGCCGTGGTGCTGCTGGCCGAGCCGATCCCGTTCGATGCGATCGATGATGTGCCGGTGGATGTCGTGTTCATGCTGCTCTCCCCACAGGATAGCGGCGCCGAGCATCTCAAGACCTTGGCCCGTGTCTCGCGCCTGCTGCGCAACGAGCGCCATCTTGCGCGCATTCGGGGCGTCGGCTCGGACGCCGCGCTCTATGCCCTGCTCGCCGGCGGCGAGTCGCGTGACGCAGCCTGACGGCACGCCGCCATCCGGCGAGGCCGCGCATTTCCGGGCGCTTGAACGGCTCTATGCCTCGGCGCCGATCAACGGATTATTCCCCTCAAGGCTGGATATCTCGGCCCCCGGCGAGGCGCGCATCGTCATCGACGTGACGCCGGACTATTTTCATGCCGCAGGCGCCACCCATGGCACGCTGTATTTCAAGATGCTCGACGATGCGGCTTTTTATGCCGCCAACAGCCTCGTCACGGATCGCTTCCTCCTCACCACCGCATTCAACCTGCTGTTCACCCGCCCGCTCAAGGCGGGGCCGATCGTGGCGGAAGGGAAATGGCTGAGCGGCAAGCGGCGCGTTTTTGTCGCCGAGGCACGCCTTGTCGATGCCGAGGGCGAGGAAGTCGGTCGCGGGACCGGCACGTTCATGCGCTCCACCATCCCGCTGGTCGGCCTGCCGGGTTATGTGCGCCCGGAAGTAGGAGACCGGTGACCGCACGCCTGACGAGCCAGATCCTCATCGGGGTTCTGTTGCGCCGTGTCCAGGCGCAGGGGGGGCATGGCACCGTGCTTCACAAGGGGGAGCCGTTGAGCGGAACCATCGTCGTGCAGGCGGTGGATCGCGGCCGGACAATCGGGCTTTTTGAGCGTGTTACGTCCCTTGACGGGACTCTTTCTCTCACGCCCTGCGGACCACGGGATTTAACCCAAGACTCTGAAATATCACAATATATAGACAGAAGAACCCGGGTGGACCCCGACATCTGGTTCGTGGAACTGGATGTCGCAGACGGGGAACGGCTCGCCGCCGAGATACTGTGCACGAGTTGACAGTTCCCGGCTGAGCGGCCAAAGGCCCCACCAACTCGCGCAGGTTGCGTGTGGCCGTCATGGGGACAGGTCATCGCAAACACGCAGACGGGGGGCGGACCGGAGCGCTGAGCGTTGCACGATAGATGCGACCTGCATTCCGATCTCCGACCCACCGCACAGTACTGAGAATGAATGCCCAATCGTGTCGTGGTCGCCATCGTGGCGACCGTTGGACTTCTCTCGTCCACAATCGCTCTGGCTGCTGCTCCTGAGGGAACAGCCCGCCAAGGTTTCTCGACCATGCTCGAGGTTCCCGCCGTCGTCGCTGCAAGCCTGACGACCCCCGCAACGGTTGAACCCGATGCCGAGACGGCTCCGAACGAAGCCGCTTCTGCCGACTCTGTCGATTCGCTGGCCGAATTGGTCCAGCAGGCCAATGTCGAAGAGATTTCCGACGCTGATGCGAAATGTCTCGCCACCACCATTTATTATGAAGCGCGCAGCGAGAGCCTGACCGGCCAGCTCGCCGTTGCCAATGTCGTGCTCGAGCGGGCGCGGTCCGGGCGTTTCCCCACCAGCCTGTGCGGCGTCGTCACGCAGCCGGGTCAGTTCAGTTTCGTCCGTCAGGGCCAGCTGCCCACGCCGACCCATGCCGGTCAGTGGCGCACCGCGCGTGCCATCGCTCAGATCGCGCTGGACGGAAGCTGGGACAACCCGGTCGAAGGCGCCCTGTTCTTCCATTCCGCGCGCGTGTCGCCGAACTGGAAGCATGATCGCCTCACGCGCATTGGCGGTCACATCTTCTACCGCTGAGCCAACCAATCATCACAAGCCGGGCCGGGTCAGCAGAGCGCTGGGCCGGCCCGTCTCGTTTGAGCTTGGCTTGCAGTTGTTCTTATTGTGTTCTAATCCCTCCCCATGGCCTCACATCCTGAACCTGCGCCTGAAACTGCGATCGCCTGCGATCCTGCATTGACCGATGGAACGGCGCTGGCCGTCACGCGCGGAGTGCTGCGTCTCTTTGCGCGCCACGATATTTTCGGGATTTCCGAAGTGCCGCTCCCCAATGGGCGGCGGCTGGACATCATGGCCGTGGATGCCCGCGGCCAGATCATTGCCGTCGAAATCAAATGCAGCCGTGCCGACCTGCTCGGGGACGGCAAATGGCCGGACTATTTCGATTATTGCGATCGCTACTTCTGGGCCGTGCCTGCCGGCTTTGATCTGACCCTGTTCGAGTCCGAGGCGCTGTGGCCAGGGCGCACGGGCCTTATCGTCGCCGACCAATATGATGCCGAAATCCTCCGCCCCGCACCCAGCGAGCCTCTGGCGCCCGCGCGGCGCAAAGTCGAAGTGCAGCGGTTTGCGCGGCGGGCAGCGCGCCGGCTGACCCAGATCACCGATCCGGACGGCCAGTTGCTGTGGAGCAATGACGCCTGAGACTGGGCGCCTGCTTCTTGGATCGGCGTTCCGTGCCATCCGCGATGGACTTGGCATGGCCGGCAAAACGGCTAAGGTTGGCGCATAACAGTCTTTGGAGAAGTGCGTGAGCCAGCCCCTCTACCCTGTGCCTGCGAATTGGCGCGAGCGCGCCTATGTGACCGGTGACGATTATTCACGCCTGTATGCGCAATCGATTGCAGAACCGGAGAGCTTCTGGCGCAAGGAGGCGGCGCGGCTCGACTGGATCAAGGACTTCACCCAGGTCAAGGACGCCAGCTTCCATGAAGCGGACTTCGGCATCAAATGGTTCGCCGACGGCACGCTCAACATCGCGGCCAATTGCCTCGACCGGCATCTGGCGGAGCGCGGCGATGTTCCGGCGATCCTCTGGGCTGGCGACAATCCCGATGAGAGCCGCACGATCAGCTATCGCGAATTGCACGGGGAAGTCTGCCGCTTTGCGAATGTGCTGAAGGCGCAGGGCGTCCGCAAGGGCGACCGGGTCACCATCTACATGCCGATGATCCCGGAAGCGGCGATGGCGATGCTCGCCTGTGCCCGCATCGGCGCCATCCACTCGGTGGTGTTCGGTGGCTTCTCGCCCGACAGTCTCGCGGGGCGCATCACCGATTGCGATTCCTCGGTGGTGATCACGGCCGACGAGGGCGTGCGCGGGGGCAAGACCATCCCGCTCAAGGCCAATGTGGATGAAGCGCTGGACGACTGCACCTGCGTGGAATCGGTGATCGTGGTGCGCCGGACGGGCAATGCCGTTGCGATGACAGACGGCCGCGATCACTGGTATGACGTGCTGCGCGACAGCGTCTCGGACCATTGCCCGGCCGAGGAAATCGGTGCCGAGGATCCGCTGTTCATCCTCTACACCTCAGGCTCCACCGGCAAGCCCAAAGGCGTGCTGCACACCAGCGCAGGCTATCTGCTCTGGGCGGCGATGACGCATCATTATGTGTTCGATTACCGCCCCGGCGATATCTATTGGTGCGCCGCCGATATCGGCTGGGTCACGGGGCACAGCTACATCGTCTACGGTCCGCTCGCCAACGGCGCGACGACGGTGATGTTCGAGGGCGTGCCGCATTATCCCGATTTCAGCCGCTTCTGGCAGGTGGTCGATCAGTTCAACGTGAGCACCTTCTATGCCGCGCCGACCGCGATCCGCGCCTTGATGCGCGAGGGCGATGCCTGGGTGGAAAAGACCAGCCGCAAGAGCCTGCGCATCCTCGGTTCAGTCGGGGAGCCGATCAACCCCGAGGCGTGGGACTGGTATCACCGCGTCGTCGGCGACGGGCGCTGCCCGATCATGGACACCTGGTGGCAAACTGAAACCGGCGGCCACATGATCACCCCCCTCCCCGGCGCGATCGACCTCAAGCCCGGCAGTGCCACCAAGCCCTTCTTCGGCGTGGTGCCGCAGATCGTCGATACAGAGGGCAATGTCCTGGAAGGACGCTGCGAGGGCAATCTGGTGATCGCCGAGAGCTGGCCGGGCCAGATGCGCACAGTGTGGGGCGACCATGAGCGCTTCTTCCAGACCTATTTCAGCACCTATCCCGGCAAATATTTCACCGGCGATGGCTGCCGGCGCGATGAGGATGGCTATTACTGGATCACCGGCCGGGTCGATGACGTCATCAACGTCTCCGGCCACCGCATGGGCACGGCCGAGATCGAATCGGCACTGGTTGCGCATGCCAAGGTGGCCGAGGCGGCCGTGGTAGGCATGCCGCATGACATCAAGGGACAGGGCATCTACGCCTATGTCACACTGAATGTCGGCATTGAGGGCGATGACGACCTGCGCAAGGCGCTGGTGCAATGGGTGCGCCACGAGATCGGCCCGATCGCCACGCCCGATGCGATCCAGTTCGCCCCTGCCCTGCCTAAGACCCGCTCGGGCAAGATCATGCGCCGGATTCTTCGCAAGATTGCCGAGGACGCGGTGGATCAGCTTGGCGACACCTCTACGCTGGCAGACCCGGCCGTGGTGGATCATCTCGTCGCTAACCGGCAGCGCCCGGCGCGCTGAGGCACCGAGCGGCGTGGATTAATGGAATATTAGGCAAGATCCTTCACTCCCGGAGTCGACCTGTTCGGTTCCGGGGGACCTGCCTGAATGTCGAATTCCGCCCATTCCGTTGATGTGGCCATCATTGGTGCTGGCCCAGCCGGGCTGACCGCCGCCTATCTGCTGACCAAGGCGGGGCTGCGCGTGACGGTGATCGAGAAGGATTCCGCGCAGGTCGGGGGCATCAGCCGCACGGTCGAGCATGAGGGGTTCCGCTTTGATATCGGCGGGCACCGCTTCTTCTCGAAGTCGCAGGAGGTGGTCGATCTGTGGAACGAGATCCTGCCCCATGATTTCATCGAGCGGCCAAGAATGAGCCGCATCTATTATCAGGGCCGCTTCTACAGCTATCCGCTGCGCGCCTTCGAGGCGCTGCGCAATCTCGGCATCATTCGCTCGACCCTTTGCATGCTGAGCTACGCCAAGGCCAAGGTCGCGCCGATCAAGCCGGTGCGCAGCTTCGAGGACTGGGTGGTCAACCAGTTCGGACGCAAGCTCTATTCCATCTTCTTCAAGACCTACACCGAGAAGGTGTGGGGGATGCCGTGCGATACCATGTCCGCCGACTGGGCGGCGCAGCGCATCAAGGGCCTGAGCCTGGGCAAGGCGGTGTTGGATGGCCTCAAGCGCAGCCTTGGCCTCAACAAAAAGCCAAACAACGGCATGGGTGCCAAGACCCTGCTCGAGAATTTCCGCTACCCGCGCCTCGGGCCCGGGATGATGTGGGATGCGGCGCGCGACCGCGTGGTCGAAGGCGGCAATCATGTGCTGATGGGCCATGCCCTCAAGCAGATTCACCGCGATCAGGTGACAGGCCGGTGGCGCGTTACCGCGACGCGGGCGGCCGGCGATACGGTCGCGATCAGTGCTGACCATGTGATCAGCTCCGCGCCGATGCGGGAGCTGGCGAGCCGCATCCATCCGGTGCCCAAGACGCTCGGGCACGCGCTGGCGCTCAACTATCGCGATTTTCTGACGGTCGCGCTGATGATCCGCTCCGAAGACCTGTTTCCAGACAACTGGATCTACATTCACGATCCGCGCGTGAAGGTGGGTCGGGTGCAGAATTTCCGCAGCTGGTCACCCGAAATGGTGCCCGATCCCGATATCGCCTGCGTGGGCCTCGAATATTTCTGCTTCGAAGGCGACGGGCTCTGGTCATCCAGCGATGAGGAGCTGATCGCGCTGGCGACCGAGGAGATGGTACTGATGGGCCTCATCCGCGCGGATCAGGTGGTCGGCGGCGCTGTGGTGCGTCAGGAGAAAGCCTATCCCGTCTATGACGAGGCTTATGCGGCGAATGTCGCGGCCATTCGCGCCGAGCTGGAAGACAAATATCCCACGCTTCACCTGATCGGGCGGAACGGGATGCATCGCTACAACAATCAGGATCACGCGATGATGACGGCCATGCTGACCGTGCGCAACATCATCGCCGGCAAGCGGGTGTTCGATATTTGGGGCGTCAACGAGGATGCCGAATATCATGAAGCGGGCCATGAGGGCGCCCTGAGCGCGGGAGAGCGTGCGGCGCTGGAGAGCCAGCGAGCGGTGCCCGCCGGGCGCCGCATGGTGGCATGATCGGGTGATGGGCGCGTTCCTGGCCGGGCTGCTCGGCCACACCTATCTGCGTTATGGTCTTGCTAGCCTCGTCGCGCTGGCTGGCGACGTCGGGCTATTCATGGCCGGCCTGCACCTGGGCATGGCCCCCGCCACTGCGGCGGCTTTTGGTTATATGACCGGAATCCTCATGCACTGGCTGATCTCCTCGCGTCTGGTCTTCGCGCAAGGCGTCGCTGCGAGCGGCGCGGATCGCGTTCGTCAGAAGGCGCTGTTCGTGGGGTCTGCGCTGATCGGTCTGGCGCTGACGACCGGCATCGTCGCGCTTGGCGCGATGCTCGGGGTGATGCCCCTGCTCGCTAAGGCGCTGGCGGTCGCTGTCAGTTTCCAGGCAACCTATATGCTGCGCAAGGCGATCGTTTTCGTATGACTGCCGGGGATGTTTCGGGCCAGCGCCTCGGGCACACTGAGCCCTTTTACCGCTACGTGCCGCTCATCTGGCTCTTCGCCATGGCCCTTCTCGCCATACCCAATTGGACCGAGACGAGGGCGGGTTCGCTCGGCGATCCGGACAATTACATGCGCATGGTCCAGGTCCGCGACTGGCTGAATGGCCAGGCGTGGAGTGACGTCACGCAATATCGCATGAATCTGCCGACCGGTGGGGACCTGCACTGGTCCCGGCTGGTGGACCTGCCGATCGCTTTGATGATCGTGCTGCTTCGGCCCCTTGTCGGCCAGCCCATGGCCGAAGTCGTCGCATTGGTGGCGGTGCCGGCCCTGCTCTGTCTCGCCCTGATGCTCGTCATGGGCCGGCTGCTCCGGGATATCGCCGGGCGGGAGGTCGCGTTGCTGATGCTCGCCCTGTTGCCCGCCTGCCTCATGGTCGGGCTGCAGTTCGCGCCGATGCGGGTCGATCATCATGGCTGGCAATTGCTGATGGCGGCGTGCGCCCTGCTGGCGTGGACCCGGCCCGGCCGCTGGCCTGCGGTCGGATGCGCGCTGGCTTGTGCGGTCTGGATGCATGTGTCGATCGAGGGCCTGCCTTATGCGGCGCTGTTCGCCGGCCTCTATGCCCTGGCGTTCGTGCGCACCGGCGATCGGCGCATCCAACTCTTCATGGCGACGCTGATTGGCGCGAGCCTGTTGCTGATTCTCGGCACGCGCGGCGCTGGCCTGTTTGTGGAGAGCCATTGCGATGCGATCTCTGCACCCTACATCGCCGCGCTGTTCATTGCGGGCGCAATGCTCTTCCTGGTCGACCGCCTGCTTCGTCCTGCCAATCCAACGATGCGCCTCGCCCCGCTCATTGTCGGTGGGGCCGGGGCTGCCGCTGCGGTCGCGCTGATCGCGCCCGCTTGTCTCGCGGGGCCATTTGCCGGGCTGGACCCTCTGGTGCGCGATTACTGGTATTATAGCGTCCGCGAGGGCCTGCCCTTCTGGCGACAGGGCGGCGCGTTCGCGACCTTGATGATTCTGGCCCCTCTCCCCGGTGTCATCGCCGCTATGTGGCGAGCCTGGGTTTGTCGCAGGTCGTCTGATGCGATGATGTGGCTGGGCTTGGCGTTGGCGGCCGCCTTTGCCTGGCTGCTCGGCATGGCCGTGATGCGGGCGACAGCGGTGGCAGAGCTCTATGCCCTGCCCGGCATGGCCGCCGCCATTATGCTGCTCGCCGGCCAGCGCCATCGTTTTCGGCCGCGAATCGGCTGGAGCCTCACGATGGCGGGCACCCTCCTCCTCTCGACGGCACTCCCGGCCTATGGGCTCGGCCAGATGCTGTTCCCGCCCGATAAGGGCAGCACCGACGCGCGGACGGATGGCGACTGCCCGACCGCCATCGCCAGCCCGATGTTCAAGTCTCTGGGGTCCGGCCAGATCTTCGCGCCGATAGATATGGGGCCGTTGATTCTCTATCGCACCGATCTCTCGATCGTCGCAGCGGGCTATCATCGGAACAGTGCCGCGATGGCGACGGTCATTCGCGCCTTCACAGCTAAGCCCGACAACGCGCGCGCGATCGTTCTGGCGACACCCGCGCAATATCTGCTGCTGTGCCCGACCGCGCCGGAGGCGCGCAATTATCTCAAGGCCGCGCCTCACGGCCTTGCTGCCAGTCTGACGGATGGACAGGTGCCGCCTTGGCTGGTCCCCGATGACCGCCTGCAGCAGCCGGGGTCGCGTTTGTACCGCATTTTGCGCTGACGTCACGCCTTCCGGCGCATCCGTGCCCGGCCTGTCCCTCCCGACTTGCATCGCAGGGCGACCCCTGCTAACCGCCCCCCCGTGTCAAGGGGGGTGCAGCCGTACCTCCCCTTTTCTGGCGCGATTCAATTCGGACAAGAGGCAAGGCGCGCGTGGAGCATTCCAGCGGTATTCAGGCTAGCTTGGCGGGGCGTTATGCGCTCGCGCTTTTTGAGCTGGCGCGGGACAAGGGGGCGCTCGATTCGGTGGCGGCAAGCCTTGAGACTCTCAAGGCCGCGCTGGCCGAATCGAACGATCTCAAAGCATTGACGCAGAGCCCGCTGGTCGGCCGCGACAATGCTGCCAAGGCAATCAAGGCCGTAGCGCAGAGCCTCGGGCTCGATTCGCTGACGGAGCGGACGCTGGGCGTGCTGGCGCAGAATCGCCGCCTCTCGCAGACTCCTGCCGTGATTCGGGCATTCTCCACGCTGCTCTCTGCCCATCGTGGCGAGACGCGTGCAGAAGTGACCTCCGCCTTCCCGCTGACCCAGGACCAGCAGAACGCGCTGGCCAGGCAGCTCAAGGCGCGCACGGGCCGCGACATGGCTCTTGATCTTACCGTCGATCCCGAAATCATGGGTGGCCTCGTCGTCAAGATGGGCAGCCAGATGATCGACAGCTCGCTCCGTACCCGACTGAACAAGCTCGCCCAGGCGATGCGCGGCTAACGCGCCAAAGAATCCGATGAAAGGCTGAACATGGATATCAACGCCGCAGAAATCTCCAAGGTCATCAAGGACCAGATCGCCAACTTCGGCGCCGAAGCGGAAGTCAGCGAAGTCGGCACCGTGCTCAGCGTCGGTGACGGCATCGCGCGCATCCACGGCCTCGACAAGGTTCAGGCCGGTGAGATGGTCGAGTTCTCCAACGGCGTGCAGGGCATGGCCCTCAACCTGGAAGCCGACAATGTCGGCGTCGTGATCTTCGGCTCGGACGCCGAGATCAAGGAAGGTGACGTCGTCAAGCGGACCGGCACCATCGTGGACGTTCCGGTCGGCAAGGGCCTGCTCGGCCGCGTGGTTGACGGCCTCGGCAACCCCATCGACGGCAAGGGCCCGATCCAGTCGGACCTGCGTTCGCGCGTCGAAGTGAAGGCGCCGGGCATCATTCCCCGCAAGTCGGTACATGAGCCGGTGCAGACCGGCCTCAAGGCCATTGACGCGCTGGTGCCGATCGGCCGTGGCCAGCGCGAGCTGATCATCGGTGACCGTCAGACCGGCAAGACAGCCGTCGCGATCGATACCTTCATCAACCAGAAGGGCCCGAACGCCGGCACCGACGAGAGCAAGAAGCTCTACTGCATCTATGTTGCCGTCGGCCAGAAGCGCTCGACCGTTGCGCAGATCGTCCGTCAGCTCGAAGAGAATGGCGCGATGGAATATTCCATCGTCATCGCCGCCACCGCTTCCGAGCCGGCGCCGCTGCAGTTCCTCGCACCCTATACCGGCGCTGCGATGGGCGAGTATTTCCGCGACAATGGCATGCACGCCGTGATCGTGTTTGACGACCTTTCCAAGCAGGCCGTTGCCTACCGTCAGATGTCGCTGCTGCTGCGTCGTCCGCCGGGCCGCGAAGCCTATCCGGGCGACGTGTTCTATCTGCACAGCCGTCTGCTTGAGCGTGCCGCCAAGATGAACGACGCCAATGGCGCCGGTTCGCTCACCGCGCTGCCGATCATCGAGACGCAGGCCGGCGACGTGTCCGCCTACATTCCGACCAACGTGATTTCGATCACCGACGGTCAGATCTTCCTCGAAACGAACCTGTTCTATCAGGGCATCCGTCCCGCCATTAACGTGGGTCTCTCGGTGTCCCGCGTGGGTTCGGCGGCGCAGACCAAGGCGATGAAGAAGGTGTCCGGCTCGATCAAGCTGGAGCTGGCCCAGTATCGCGAAATGGCCGCGTTCGCCCAGTTCGGCTCGGACCTCGACGCCTCGACGCAGAAGCTGCTGAACCGTGGTGCGCGCCTGACGGAGCTGCTCAAGCAGCCGCAGTTCTCGCCCCTGCCCTTCGAGGAGCAGACCGTGTCGATCTTCGCCGGCACCAATGGCTATCTCGATGGCATCGCGACCAGCGACGTCACCCGCTACGAGGCGGCGATGCTGGCCCATATGCGCGCCCACCATGCCGATATCCTGGCCGCGATTCGCGACAGCCGTGACCTCGGCGACGACGTGAAGGCCAAGGTCAAGGACGTGCTGGACGCATTCGGCAAGACGTTCGCCTGAGATGGTTCGCATCCCCATCGGCCTAGCCGGTGGGGACCTGATGCCGGCATGACCGGCACGACGATGAAAAGGTAGGTTGAGCCAGTGGCTTCGCTCAAGGAACTCAAGGGTCGGATCGCCTCGGTCAAGTCGACCCAGAAGATCACCAAGGCCAAGCAGATGGTCGCTGCGGCCAAGCTGCGCAAGGCGCAGGCGGCGGCCGAAGCCGGGCGCCCCTATGCCCAGCGGCTCGAGAAGGTCGTTGCCAGTCTTGCTGGCAAGGTGACCGGCGACAGCGCACCGCGTCTGCTTGCGGGCACGGGCAAGGACGACGTGCATCTGCTCGTTGTGGCCAATGGCGACAAGGGTCTGGCGGGTGCCTTCAACGCCAACATCGTCAAGGCGGCTGTCGCCAAGGCGCGGGTGCTGATCGCACAGGGCAAGACGGTGAAGTTCTACCTCATCGGCCGCAAGGGTCGCGCGGTGATCGCGCGCACCTTCCCCGGCCTCATCGCCGGTCAGTTCGATACGACGGACGTTCGCACGCCCGGTTTCGACGAAGCACAGGCCGTGGCGCAGGACATCTCCGAGCGCTTCTTCGCCGGCGAGTTCGACGTGGCCCATCTCTTCTATGCCGCGTTCCGCTCGCCGCTGGTTCAGACGCCGACCGAGCAGCAGATCATTCCGGTCGCTGTGCCGGCCGACGCACCTGCCTCTTCGGGCGCCGCGGTTGAGTATGAGCCGGACGAGGAAGCGATCCTCGCGGATCTTCTGCCGCGCAACATCACCATCCAGATCTTCAAGGCGTTGCTGGAGAATATGGCCAGCGAGCAGGGCGCATCGATGACCGCGATGGACAATGCGACGCGCAACGCCGGCGATCTCATCAATCGTCTGACGATTGAGTACAACCGCAGCCGTCAGGCCGCGATCACCACCGAGCTGGTGGAAATCATTTCGGGCGCAGAAGCGCTTTAACGGACAAGCAGGCAAGGAAGCAGAGACATGGCAGCCACCAACAATGTCGGCAAGATCAGCCAGGTGATCGGCGCCGTCGTCGACGTGATCTTCGAGGATCGGCTCCCGGCGATTCTCTCGGCGCTCGAGACGGACAATAACGGCCAGCGGCTGGTGCTCGAAGTGGCGCAGCATCTCGGCGAGAACACCGTGCGCACGATTGCCATGGACGCCACCGACGGTCTGACCCGTGGTCAGGACGTGGTCGACACCGGCGCGCAGATCTCGGTGCCGGTCGGCCCGATGACGCTCGGCCGCATTCTCAACGTGATTGGCGAGCCGATCGACGAGCGTGGCCCTGTGAATGCCGCGACCACCGCGCCGATCCACGCCAAGGCTCCGGAGTTCGTCGACCAGTCGACCGAGACCAGCATTCTGGCGACGGGCATCAAGGTCATCGATCTGCTCGCGCCTTATGCCAAGGGCGGCAAGATCGGCCTGTTCGGCGGCGCCGGCGTGGGCAAGACCGTGCTCATCCAGGAGCTGATCAACAACATCGCGAAGGGCCATGGCGGCACCTCGGTGTTCGCTGGCGTTGGCGAGCGCACGCGCGAAGGCAATGATCTCTATCACGAGTTCCTCGATGCCGGGGTTATCGCCAAGGATGCCGACGGCAACCCGACGCCGGAAGGCTCCAAGGTGGCGCTGGTGTTCGGCCAGATGAACGAGCCCCCGGGCGCCCGTGCGCGCGTGGCGCTCTCGGGCCTGACGATCGCCGAATATTTCCGCGACCAAGAAGGGCAGGACGTGCTCTTCTTCGTCGACAACATCTTCCGCTTCACGCAGGCCGGCTCGGAAGTGTCCGCTCTGCTCGGCCGTATTCCTTCGGCCGTGGGCTATCAGCCGACGCTCGCGACCGACATGGGCGCGCTGCAGGAGCGCATCACCTCCACCAACAAGGGTTCGATCACCTCGGTGCAGGCCATTTACGTGCCCGCAGACGACTTGACCGACCCGGCGCCGGCCACCAGCTTCGCGCACCTTGACGCCACGACCGTGCTCAACCGCGCGATTTCGGAGCTCGGCATCTACCCGGCCGTCGACCCGCTCGACTCGACCAGCCGCGTGCTGACCGCCGCCGTCGTGGGCCAGGAGCATTATGACACGGCCCGCCGCGTTCAGGAGACGCTGCAGAAGTACAAGTCGCTGCAGGACATCATCGCGATCCTGGGCATGGACGAGCTGTCCGAAGAGGATAAGCTGACCGTCGCCCGCGCGCGCAAGATCCAGCGCTTCCTTTCGCAGCCCTTCCACGTCGCCGAGGTGTTCACCGGCATTCCGGGCAAGTTCGTCCAGATCGAAGACACGGTGAAGAGCTTCAAGGCTGTGGTCGACGGTGAGTACGACCATCTGCCCGAGGCTGCCTTCTACATGGTCGGCGGCATCGACGAAGCCATCGAGAAGGGCAAGAAGCTGGCAGCGGAAGCAGCCTGATCTGACGGCTTGAAGCGCCTTTCGCCGATGGCAGGAGGCGCCAACGCCCTTTCGCGGGGCGCAATCGAAACAGGGTCGGCGCCGAGCATGTACAGCCGGCGCGACCATTCCACCCTTTACCCCTCCGCTGTGAGGGGGGAGAGAAGACCATGGCACTGCACTTCGAACTCGTGACCCCTGAGAAGCTCGTCCTCTCGCAGGACGTCCACATGGTCGTCGTGCCCGGCACCGAGGGCGAATTCGGCGTGCTGGAAGGCCACGCGCCCTTCATGTCCACCGTCAAGGACGGCGCCCTGAAAGTCTACGACCGCGACGGCGCCGAGCCGCGCGTGATCATGGTCGAAGGCGGCTTTGCTGAGGTGAGCGAGGCTGGGTTGACGGTGCTGGCTGAGAAGGCTGGGTAAGAGTAGCTGACAAAAGTCCCAATACGGTTTTTTAACCGTATTCGCTGCAAGGCCAATGCAGCGGTGTATCGGCCTGTTGCGATAATCCGCCAGGGTTTCGCGATATGCAGCATGTGCGCGTTCAGTCAAAAGCTCCAGCGCAACGATCGCGCTTAGCAACATACGCCAAGAAGATATCGCAGTTCGTCCGACGGCATCAGTCTATACTGATCGGAGCGGCCTTGCTCTTGGCCACCGTCGTGACCCGTGCTCCATGGTTTGGCGACCTCGCTTATCATGAAGACGAGAACTATTATCTCGTTTTCGCAAAGGCGATGCATCAGGGTGCAGTTCCCTATGTGGATGTATGGGACCGCAAGCCATTCGGTCTTTTCATAATCTACTGGCTGATCGCGTTTCTTCCTGGAAATGGCATCGAGGCCACCCAGCTGGTTGCGGGGCTTTTTGCCTTCTGCACCGCCCTCACCATTTCCAGTATCGTCCGCCGCTTCTATCCGGCTATTCCGGCCTGCTTCGCCGGTGTGGCTTACCTCGCTTGCTTGCCGATGTTGATCGGAGCAGGAGGCCAATCGCCGGTCTTCTATAACCTCTTCATTGTCCTTGCCGTTTCATTGTTGCTGCCCTCAGCCGATCGGCAGGCTCAGGATGAAATGCCAATCCGCCGAGCGTATATCGCGATGCTTTTGTGCGGCCTTGCGATCACCGTGAAACCGACGGCGATCGTCGAGGGCGTTTTTATGGGCATTGTGGCAGCCTATCACGCGCTCCACCCGGCCAGCCCCTCGGGCCGAACCCGATGGGTAAGGATCATCCAGTTCGCGCTTCTCGGCGCTGCGCCAACGCTCATGATCTTCTTTGGCTTTGCGGCGATCGGGAAATTCGAAGACTATTGGTTTGCTTCCATCCGCTCAGTGGGCTTGAAAGCCCCTCAGTCTCTCGACGTGACAATCCAGGTTGCCAAATGGCTTAGCCTTATTCTCTGTCCGTTGATTTTGATGAGTGTTGCAGGCGCGCATTACCTCGTCCGTACGCCAGACAAGAAGACCGTTGCTGTCTTTCTGGTCTGTTGGATGTTCGCTGCGCTGGGCGGGTTTCTCATGATTCCCAACTTCTGGGATCATTATGCGTTGCCCCTCTTGCCACCTCTGGTCGTGCTGGCTTCGCCCATATTCGCGCGCAAAGGGACCGGTTTCCTTTGGCTCTTGGTCCTTATCATCTGGGCGGCACTCATAAGCGGGTGGCCAGATCGCTCTCGTGTTTTGGAGCGCAGAGGATACATCGAGCAGCTTGCGAGGGCAATTGACGGTGCCCGCCATGGAGGTTGCTTCTACCTGTTTGAAGGGCCGCCCGTTCTGTACGCACTCACAGATGCCTGTCACGTGACGAGCAGGCTGTTCCCGCAGCATATGAGCTTTTCGCTGGAAAGCCCCGCCATCGGACTCGATCCTTCCGAGGAAATGCGGCGAATTCTCTCACGTCGCCCGGCGGTGATCGCGTTGTCACACACCCCTCTCGTGCGCCCGCACAACGAAGCGACGCGCGCTATTCTCATGCAGGGCTTGCAGCGCAATTATCGTTTGATAGCAAGGCTTCCAATGAACGAGGCCCATCGGCCCCGTTATGAAATGGAGGTCTGGGCGTTGCCCGCCCCCCCGCCGCACCGCCGTTTCACTGCACCTGGGTCGAAATCCGACCACCTCTTAGCATTTTCCAAACAGTTCTGAGCGTAAATCAAGCGCAATGGTCGGCGCATGCCGACGACAGCTGAAAGCAGACCTGTCGATGAATGCATTTGGACGAAAGACCGGTTTAGGCGCCAAGTCGTCCTTTGGGGTTGCGCGGCCGATGCATGGGGGCGTTCCCTCAGCCAGTCCAGCCGTCGCGCCGCTAGAACCAGCCGCGCCAGATATTTCCCCTGCTGGCGTAGGCTCCACCCCCGACCGCCACGCCGATGCCCTCGGGCGCCTGAATGAGCGGATGAATTCCGAGCATGCGCAGACCGATCATTCGCAGGGTTTCGAGGCCAACGTCCATCGCATCAAGGAGCAGGTGCTGCCGCGCTTGCTGGAGCGGGTAGATCCGGAGGCGGCGGCGACGCTGACCAAGGATGAGCTGGCCGAGGAATTCCGGCCGATCATCATGGAGGTGCTGGCGCAGCTCAAGCTCACGCTCAACCGGCGCGAGCAGTTTGCACTGGAGAAGGTGCTGGTTGATGAGCTGCTCGGGTTCGGGCCGCTCGAGGAGTTGCTGGCCGACCCGGATATCAGCGACATCATGGTCAACGGCCCGGCCCAGACCTACATCGAGAAGAAGGGCAAGCTGCAGCTCGCGCAGATTCATTTCCGCGATGAGGAGCATCTGTTCCAGATCGCCCAGCGCATCGTGAACCAAGTCGGCCGCCGGGTCGACCAGACCACGCCGCTAGCCGACGCGCGCTTGCCGGACGGTAGCCGCGTCAACGTGATCGTGCCGCCGCTCTCCTTGCGCGGTACGGCGATCTCGATTCGTAAGTTCGCCGCCAAGCCGATCACGCTGGACATCATGGCGCGGGGCGACTCGATGTCCGACAAGATGGCGACGGCGCTCAAGATCGCCGGGGCCTGCCGGTTCAACATCGTGATTTCGGGGGGCACCGGCTCGGGCAAGACGACGATGCTGAATGCCCTCTCCAAGATGATCGATCCGGGCGAGCGCGTGATCACCATCGAGGACGCGGCGGAACTGCGTCTCCAGCAGCCGCATTGGCTGCCGCTCGAAACCCGGCCACCGAATCTGGAAGGGCAGGGGGCGATCACTATCGGCGATCTGGTCAAGAACGCCCTGCGTATGCGGCCGGACCGCATCATCCTGGGCGAAATTCGTGGCGCGGAATGCTTCGATCTGCTCGCGGCCATGAATACCGGCCATGACGGCTCCATGTGTACGCTCCACTCCAACAGCCCGCGCGAATGCCTGGGCCGTATGGAGAACATGATCCTGATGGGCGACATCAAAATCCCCAAGGAAGCCATTTCCAAGCAGATCGCCGATTCGGTGGACCTGATCGTGCAGGTGAAGCGCCTGCGCGACGGCTCGCGGCGCGTCACGAACGTCACCGAGGTGATCGGCATGGAAGGCGACGTGATCGTCACCCAGGAGCTGTTCAAGTTCGAGTATCTGGATGAAGATGCGGACGGGCGGATCATCGGCGAATATCGCTCGATGGGCCTGCGCCCCTATACGCTGGAGAAGGCGCGCGGGTTCGGCTTCGATCAGGCGCTGCTGGAAGCCTGCCTCTAAGGGCAGCGCGTTCGTCCGTCATTGGGTTGCGCTCCGTCCGGGCTTCCGACATCTTGCCGCATAACGCCCCTCACGGAGAGACACCCCATGCCTTTCAGGACATCCCTCATGCTCGCCGGTGCGTTTCTGCTGGCTGGCAGTGCCGTCGCCACCGCTCCGGTACTGGCGGCTACCGAGGCAGCCGTCGCCATCAAGCCGGACATCGCCGCAGCCGTGGCTGCGCCGACCCGCACAGCCAGCAATGTTGCACGCGACACATATCGCCACCCGGCCGAAACGCTGAGCTTCTTCGGCGTGAGCGGCAATCAGACAGTCGTCGAATATTTCCCCTCCGGTGGCTGGTATCTCGAGATTCTCGCTCCGTTGGCGGCCAAGGGCGGCGGCACCTATTATGGCGTCCAGCCGGGCGGGCAGGGGCGCCAGTCCACAGAGAAGCTGATCGCATCCAATCCCGCGCTCTATGGCGGGGTGAAGCTGGTCGAGCTGACCGAGGTGCCAGATGGCGCGGCGGATACTGTGCTCACCTTCCGCAATGTCCACAATATGGTCATGCGCGGCAATGGCGGCGAGATTTTCGGCCAGTTCTTCCGGATGCTCAAGCCCGGTGGCGTGCTGGGGGTGGTCGATCATCGCCTGCCCGAAGACCGCGACACCGCGGCCGAGAAGACGAGCGGCTATCTGAAAGTCTCGACGGTGCGCAAGCTGGCGGAGGATGCCGGCTTCGTGCTGGAGGCAAGCTCTGACGTGAACGCCAACCCGCGTGACACGGCGGACTGGGCCACCGGCGTCTGGACGCTGCCGCCGACCCTGCGCAATGGCGCGGTCGATCGGGACAAATATCTGGCGGTGGGCGAAAGCGACCGCATGACGTTGCGGTTCCGCAAGCCCGGCTAAGCGGCGCGGCCCCGCGCAGCCCCCATCTTTTATGCGGGGGCGGGCGGGTTGCCGTCTGATGGGGCCTGTGCGGCGATCTGCCGCAACGCCTGCTCATAGGCTTCCGCGGGCTGCGCGCCGGAGATCAGGTAGCGACCGTCGATGATCGCTGCCGGCACGCCTGTCACGCCGCGGGTCTGCCAGAGATATTCGGCCTGACGCACATCATTGGCATATTCATCCGAGTCGAGCACCGCGCTTGCGGCATCCCGGTCCAGTCCGGCTTGCTCGGCGGCGTTGAGAAGCACGGCAGCGGTCGCGATATTCTCGTTGCGGCTGTGATAAGCCTCAAACAAGGCGCGCGCGAGGGCCGGCTGCCGGCCCTGCAGCCCTGCCCAATGCATCAGGCGATGGGCATTGAAGCTGTTGTAGACGCGCGTCTCCAGCGAGGTCTTCATGTCGAAGCCCAAAGCGGCGGCGCGATCGCTCACCACGGCGCGGCGCTGGAGGATCTCGTCGGGCGTTGATCCATAAGCCTGCGCAAGATGATCGACGACAGTGCGTCCCTCCGGCGCCATATCTGGGCTGAGCTCGAACGGTTGGAAATGCAGATCGACATCCACGTCACCCGCCAGGCGACCGATGGCCTCTTCAAGCCCGAGCAGGCCCAACACGCACCAGGGACAGGCAATGTCGGATACGAAGTCTATTCTGAGGGTGGGGGTCATGGTCTCTCCTGATCGCGACGAGTGTAGCGGAGGGGAGGGGGAGCACAACCCCGGCGAGGGCCGTCTACCGCCGCCTCTGGCACATGAAGAAGGGGCGACAGACTATCGTCCATCGCCCCTTCATGTTGATCGTCGGCCGGGTCAGCGTGCCCGGCGATCTGCGTCTCAGGCTGCGAGCTTGCGCAGCACGTAGGGCAGGATGCCGCCGTTGAGGAAGTAATCCAGCTCGTTCACCGTATCGATGCGGCACAGCGCCTCGAAGGTGAAGCTGGTGCCGTCCGCGCGGCGCGCTTCTACCGTCACTGTCTGGCGCGGCTTGAGGCCGGCGACGTTGCGGATGGTGAAGCTCTCGTCGCCCTTGAGGCCCAGCGTCTCGCGGTTCGTGCCCTCGGGGAACTGCAGCGGCAGTACGCCCATGCCGACGAGGTTGGAGCGGTGGATCCGCTCGAAGCTCTCGGCCACGACCGCACGCACGCCGAGCAGGCGCGTACCCTTGGCCGCCCAGTCACGCGAGGAGCCGGTGCCATATTCCTTGCCGGCGATGACGACGAGCGGCGTGCCGTCGGCCTCATGCTTCATGGCTGCGTCATAGATCGGCATCACTTCGCCGGCATAGCTGGTCATGCCGCCTTCCACGCCGTCCAGCATCAGGTTCTTGATGCGGATGTTGGCGAAGGTGCCGCGCATCATCACCTCATGATGGCCGCGACGCGAGCCGTAGCTGTTGAAGTCGGCAGGGGCGACCTGCCGTTCCTGCAGCCACTGGCCGGCCGGGCTGGCCGCCTTGATCGAGCCGGCCGGAGAGATGTGGTCGGTGGTGATCGAATCGCCGAAGATGGCGAGCGGCTTGGCGTCGATGATGTCGGCGACCGGCGCGGGCGTCATCTCCATGCCCTCGAAATAGGGCGGGTTGGCGACATAGGTGCTGCCGGCGCGCCACGCATAGGTATCCGAGCCGGTCACGTCGATCGCCTGCCAGCGCTCATCGCCGGTGAAGACGGCGGCATAGCGGCTCTGGAACATGTCGCGCGTGAGCGCGCCTTCCATCACCGAGCGGACTTCCTCGTTCGAGGGCCAGATGTCCTTGAGATAGACGTCCGTGCCATCGCTGCCCTGGCCGATCGGCGTCTCGACAAAATCGGTCGTGACCGTGCCCTTGAGCGCATAAGCCACCACGAGGGGCGGGGACGCGAGGAAGTTGGCGCGCACATCCGGGCTCACGCGCCCTTCGAAGTTGCGGTTGCCCGAAAGGACCGAGGCGGCGACGATGTCGTTGCCGTTGATCGCCTTGCTGATCGGATCGGCGAGCGGGCCGCTGTTGCCGATGCAGGTCGTACAGCCATAGCCGACGAGATTGAAGCCGACGGCATCCAGATAGTTCTGGAGACCCGCCTTCTCGAGATAGTCGGTGACCACCTGCGAGCCGGGTGCGAGGCTGGTCTTCACCCACGGCTTGGGCTTGAGGCCCTTTTCGGTGGCCTTCTTGGCGACCAGACCGGCGGCGACGAGGACGCTCGGGTTGGAGGTGTTGGTGCAACTGGTGATCGCGGCGATCACAACGTCGCCGTCACCAATGTCATGCGCCGCGCCCTCGACGGGCACGCGCACGGCGGCGTCCTTCTTGTAGACCTTGGCGAGGTCGGCGTTGAAGACCTCGTCCACCTGCGTGAGGATCACCTTGTCCTGCGGGCGCTTGGGGCCGGCGAGGCTGGGCACGACCGAGCCCATGTCCAGCTCCAGCGTGTCGGTGAAGATGGGGTCGGCAGCTTCGGGGTCGAGCCAGAAGCCCTGCACCTTGGCATAGGCCTCGACCAGCGCGATCTGGTCTTCGTCACGGCCGGTGAGGCGCATGTAATCGAGCGTCTTGCCGTCGATCGGGAAGAAGCCGCAGGTCGCGCCATATTCCGGCGCCATGTTGGCGATGGTCGCACGGTCGGCGAGACTGAGCGCCGAAACGCCGGGACCGTAGAACTCGACGAAGCGGCCCACCACGCCCTTGGCGCGAAGCATCTGCGTGACCGTGAGCACGAGGTCGGTGGCGGTGATGCCCTCGGCCAGCGTGCCGGTCAGCTTGAAGCCGACGACCTCGGGAATGAGCATGGAAACCGGCTGGCCGAGCATCGCCGCTTCGGCCTCAATGCCGCCGACGCCCCAGCCGAGCACGCCAAGGCCATTGATCATCGTCGTATGGCTGTCCGTGCCGACGCAGGTGTCCGGATAGGCCACCGTTTCGCCATTGGCGTCGACCGAGGTCCACACGGCCTGTGCGACATGCTCCAGATTGACCTGGTGGCAGATGCCGGTGCCGGGAGGAACGACCTTGAAGTTGTCGAGGCTCTTCGAGCCCCATTTGAGGAAGTCATAGCGCTCGGCGTTGCGCTGATATTCCAGCGCGACATTGTCCTCGAACGCCTTGGGCGTGCCGAACTCGTCGACCATCACCGAGTGATCGATGACGAGGTGGACAGGCACCTGCGGGTTGATCTTGCTGGCGTCCGCGCCGAGCGCGTTCATCGCGTCGCGCATCGCGGCGAGGTCGACCACGCAGGGCACGCCGGTGAAATCCTGCATCAGCACGCGCGCGGGGCGATACTGGATCTCGTTGCTGGAGGCCGTGGGGTTCTTGAGCCAGTCGATGACCGCCTGCGCATCGCTGGTGGTGACAGTGACGCCATCCTCGAAGCGGAGCATGTTCTCCAACAGCACCTTCATCGAGAAGGGAAGGCGCGAGCAATCGCCGAGCTTCGCGGCGGCCTTCGCCAGCGAGTAATAGCCATAGCGCTTGCCACCGACATCCAGTGTGTCGCGCGTGCCAAGCGTATCCTGTCCGATCGCGGTCATCAGCGGGTCTCCTCGAAAAATATCAGTGGCTGGCACTCCGCATGGTTCTAGCCGTTCAGTGCGGTCGCAGCGCAGGGCGTTTTGATCGGTTGGGCCATAACGGTTCAATGCGACCTGTCAACGGGAGCGCGAGCGCGGGCCGGGCCAATCAGAGCGCGGACGTGGCGCCCCGGCTCGGTGCCGATAGGATTGGATTGGTGGCGGGACAGCCAATTCATCCAAAATGGAACAAAACTGGTTCAAAAGGTTAATCGAATGGCGCATATTGGTGTCAGATCAAGCAATTGAGGCTCCAAATGTTAACAGGCTTCGATGACAACCCGCGTTATGATGCAAGCTTTGCGCCCCGGCTCGACCAGATGCTGTGCGAAGCGTTGGAGCAGCCCACGGTCCTGGTGGGAGGGGATCGCCCGGCAGGTGACTTTTTGGCGCGGGCTGCAGAGCGCGCGGGACTGCAATGCATCGGGTCTACAAGCCTCACGGCCCTTCTTTGGTCGGCGGTCTCGACCGTGCCCGATCTGCTGCTGCTCGATCTAAGGGGTGAGGAGGCCCACGACTGGCTGGAGCATCCCTTGGCGCCACAAGTCATGCTGAAGGGGCGCCGGGTCTGTGTGCTCGTCGATCTGGCTTCCCTCGAGCGCGCTTTTGCGCTTCTCGAAGGCGTCGAGGCCGAGGTCTTGTGCGATCCCAGCCTTGCGGACATCGTCACGATGCTCGTCTCAGCCGGGCTGCGCCCAATGACGTCCGGGCCTGCGACGATGCGCGATATCGCCGGGGACGGGGAGGGCGTTCGGCTGGAGAGACTGAGCGAGGAAGTCCGCCGGCTCGCCCAGACGCTCGAGCGACTGTCCGGCAGCGCCAAGCCTGCTTCATCGCTAGAGGGTTCGACATCGCAAAGCGGACAGGGGCTTTCGTCGCCGCCCTCCACGCAAAAGCCTCAGGCCGCAGCGCTCCCAGCCCAGCCGGCCATGGCGGAGCGGTCGCCGATCGAAAGCCGCGCCAGCGCCGCAGAGATCCGCGCCCTCATCCGGGCGCGGCGGCTCCGCGACGAGTTTCTGCCGGCGGACCTGTTCGCCGATCCCGCCTGGGACATGCTGTTGGACCTGCTGGCGGCCCGCCTTGCCGGCCAGCGCGTTTCGGTTTCGAGCCTCTGCATTGCCGCTGCCGTTCCGCCGACCACGGCGCTGCGCTGGATCACGCAGCTGACCGAACGCAAAATCCTGGTCCGGCTTGCTGATCCCACCGATGGACGGCGGGTATTCATCGACCTGACCGACGAGACGGCGGACGCAGCCCTGCAATGGGTCGACAAGGTGCGTCGCAGGGGCGGGCTTCTGGCGCCGCCGCGTTGAAGCACAGCTTGACCCGCCCCCATAGCGACCGATAAGGGGCGCCTGTGACGGACGAACCGTCACGATGCTGCTGGGGCGATTAGCTCAGTTGGTAGAGCGTCTCGTTTACACCGAGAATGTCGGCGGTTCGAGCCCGTCATCGCCCACCAGCATCCTGTCCGGCGATCACACGGGCGCGCCAAAGCGCCCGCTGTTGAAATCATCGATCGCGGCGTGGATTTCCGCTTCGCTGTTCATCACGAAGGGCCCGTAGCCGACAATCGGTTCGTCGATCGGTTCGCCGGTGAGGACGAGCAGGCTCGACTCACCTGCGGCCTGGATTTGAAGATCCTTGCCGTCCTGGCTCAGTAGCAACACCTCGGCCTCATCAAGCGGCTGGGTGCCATTGATTGTGAGGCGGCCGCTCAGCGCGACAATCAGGGCAATGTGTCCCTCAGGCAGATCGAGCGTCGTGTCCGCGCCTGCGTTCAGCCGCACATCCCACACGTTGATGGGCGTGAAGGTGCGCGCCGGCCCCTGAGTGTCGCCAAGTACGCCCGCGATGATGCGTGCGGTACCCGTATCAGCACCGAGGTCGAGGGTGGGGATGTCTTCGGCCGAAATCGCCTGATAACCCGCCGGCCCCATCTTGTCCTTGCCGGGCAGGTTCACCCAGAGCTGGACGATCCGGAATGGACCACCGGCGCGCGCGAAGGCGGGCGAATGGAACTCCTCGTGCAAAATGCCGCCCGCGGCCGTCATCCATTGCACGTCGCCAGGGCCGATGATGCCGCCATTGCCCGTGGAATCGCGATGCTCCACTTCGCCATCGTACACGATGGTGACCGTCTCGAATCCACGATGGGGATGCTGTCCTACGCCCCGCCGCGCCTGCGTCGGTTCGAACGCGTGCGGCCCAGCATAATCGAGCAGCAGGAACGGGCTGATCTGTTGCCCAAGATCATGATAGGAAAAGAGCGAGCGAACCGGGAAGCCATCGCCGACCCAGTGACCCTGATTGTTGCCGTAACGGCCGAGAAATGCCTTGCGCACGAACGATCTCCGCAGGCGGGCACGGGCCAGCCTTTCCCTATTCAGATAGGGTGAGGGCCTCAGGAAATGAAGGACGGACGGCGCAGTTGCTCGTCCGGCGCTCGCCCGAGACCGCTCAGCGCGGCGGCAGTGGGGGCCGCATGGCGTTGCGGCGCGGGCGGGTGAAGAGGCGTCCGCGTTCGGCAAGCAGGATGAAGACGAGCGCGACCAGACCGGTGGCCATGAAGCCTTCCGCCAATGGCTGGGTGGTGCCATCGAACCGTTGTCCGGTCGCCGCCCCGATCAGCGTGGCAATCGCCATGCGCGCAAAGCTCTGGAAGCTGGCGGCTGATCCGGCGATGTGACCGAAGGGCTCCATGGCGATCGAGCCGAAGTTCGACCCGGTAAAGCCGACCATGCCCATGTTGAGCGCGATCAGCACCATGAACAGCAGCAGCGGCTCGGGATGCATCTGGCTGGCCAGCAGCTGCGCGACGCTGACGACGATGAAGAAGATGAGCGCGAGGTGCGAGACCCTACGGGCGCCGAAGCGCTCGACAATGCGGCTGTTCGAAAAGTTCGCCACCGCCATCGACCCCGCCACGCAGGCGAAGGCGAGCGGGAAGAAAGCCCCGGCATCGAACACGTCGAAGAAGATTTGCTGCGCGCTGTTCAGGAAGCCGAACATGCCGCCCATCATGATCCCCGCGCCGAGCATATAGCCCAGGCCCTGACGATCCTTGACGACCGCCGCCCAGTTGCGGGCGATGACCGGCAGGGAAATGCGCTGGCGCTGGTCTTCATCCAGCGTTTCCGGCAGCCGGCGCCATGTCCACACCAGCACGATGCTGGCATAAGCTGCGAGGACGAGGAAGATCTCGCGCCAGGATGCCACGGTCAGCACCAGTTGACCCACGGAGGGAGCGATGACCGGCACCAGCATGAAGATGATGAAGATCACGCTCATCAGCCGCGCCATGGTGTCGCCCGAGTAGCGATCGCGGATCACGGACACGGCGAGCACGCCCAGGCCCGCGGCAAAGAAGCCGTGCACCGCGCGCATCGTGAGCAGCATCTCGTAGGTCGGCGCCAGCGCGCTGGCGAGGCCGCCGAGCGCCGAGAAGGTAATGCTGAGCAGCAGCATCGGCCGGCGCCCGAACCGGTCGGCCAGCGGACCGGCGACCAGCGAACCGACGGCATTGGCCAGCATATAGGCCGTGATCATATATTGCAGGGAATTGGGGTCGGCCACGTTCAGGGACGCGCGAATCGCTGGGAAGGCTGGCAGCATCGCATCGATGGCGAGCGCATTGAGCGCCATGATCGACGCCATCAGGCCGACAAATTCACGTTCGTTCATAGGAAAGGGCTTGGCCGCAGCAGTCATGTCGTCGTTTCGCTGTTCTGTTCGTGGCACGCCCTATGCACCGCCTGTTGCCATCTGGCCACCCCGTTGTTGCACTGCAGCATGGTTCGGAAGGATGGTGTGTCGCCCATCAGGCATGCAGCAGGAAGACGGCGTGTTCGGCGAACAGATTGGCATTGGCCGATCCCGTCGTTCGGCCATGGTTGAGGAACCATTGGGCATCGATGGTCCAGCCGCGCTCACGCACCAGCGCCCGAAAATCGTCGATGGTGAGGTGGTGGATGTTGGGCGTGTCGTACCAGCGCTCGGGCAACAGCGGCGTCACCGGCATCCGCCCGCCCCACATCAGCGAGAGGCGCCCGCGCCAGTGCGCGAAATTCGGGAAGGACACGAACGCCTGTTTGCCGATGCGCAGCAGTTGCTCGATCACCTTGTCAGGCCGCCGCGTGGTCTGGAGCGTCTGACTGAGGATCGCGAAATCGAAGCTCTTGTCGGGATAATAGCCAAGGTCGGTGTCGGCATCACCCTGGACGACCGGCAGACCGCGTCCGACGGCCGCGGCGACATTGGCCGGATCGATCTCCAGCCCGCGCACATCCGCGTGTGCTCCGTCGCGCATCGCCGCCATGAGCGCGCCATCGCCGCAACCCACGTCCAGCACCCGAGAGCCCGTGGTGACATGGCGGGCGATCAGCGCAAGATCCGGACGCAGGCCGTCAGTCATGCGGCGAAGTCTCTTCGCCATTCAGCAGCGTGTCGAAGGCGGGGTCGAGCCGTTCCATATAGCGGTCCGGCCTTCGCGGACTGCGGAATCCGAGCGGGGCATAGACGCCATGCGCATCGAGCGTGGTGAGTCCGATACGCCGTATGCCCTGGAAATCAGGATGATCGAGAAACCACTGGACCATGCGGCGTGCCAGCCCGGCCCCGCGCGCTGCCTCGTCGACCCACACGTCGCTCAGCCAGGCAAAGGTGGCATGGTCGGTGATCATGCGGGCGAAGCCGATTTGGGTGCCATTGCGATAGGCGCCGAGGCAGTGCGATCCGTCAATGGCCCGGTCCACCAGCGCGCGGGCGATGCTGGGCGACCAGTAGCTCGAGGCTAGCCAACCATGAATGCGCGCGCGGTCCAACCGGACCGGATCGTCGCTCAAAGTGATGTCATGGGGCATCCCGGTCACGCGCCGCCCCTTAGGAAGCCGTCGAGAACACGATTCATCTCCGGCGCATCCAGCAGGAAGCTGTCATGCCCGAAGGGGCTCGAAAGCTCGACGAAGGTCGCGGCCCGACCGGCGGCATGGAGCGCGTGCACGATGTTGCGGGACTCTGTCGTCGGGTAGAGCCAGTCGGTATCGAAGCTGATGATGCAGAAGCGCGCCTGCGTCCGCGCGAACGCACTCGCCAGGCTGCCGCCATGATCTTCCGCCAGATCGAAATAATCCGTCGCCCGGGTGATATAGAGATAGCTGTTGGCGTCGAACCGCTCGACGAAGCTGATGCCTTGGTGACGCAAATAGCTCTCGACCTGGAAGTCGGCATCGAAGCCGAAGGTCTTCGCCTCCCGCGCCTGCAGCTTGCGGCCGAACTTTTCAGTCAGCCCGGCTTCGGAGAGATAGGTGATGTGAGCGGCCATGCGTGCCACCGCCAGACCCGCCGCCGGGGGCTCGCCGCTCGCATAATAGTCGCCGCCGCGCCAGCGCGGGTCGGCCATGATCGCCTGGCGCCCCACTTCGTGAAAGGCGATGTTTTGCGCGCTGTGACGGGCGGTAGTGGCAATCGCCAGCACGGCGCGCACGCGCTCGGGATAGAGGGTCGGCCACGCCAGCGCCTGCATCCCGCCCATCGAGCCGCCGACCACAGCGGCAAGCTGGGCCACGCCCAGATGATCGAGCAGCATCGCCTGGGCGCGGACCATGTCGGCGATGGTGATGACGGGAAAGCGCATCTCAAAAGGCGCGCCGGTGGCAGGATCGATGCTGGCCGGGCCGGAAGAGCCGAGGCAACTGCCCAACACATTGGCGCAGATGATGAAGTGCCGCTCGGGGTCGATCGGCTTGCCAGGCCCCACGGCGCGCGTCCACCAGCCCGGCTTGCCTGTCACCGGATGTTCCGACGCCACGAACTGATCGCCGGTCAGCGCATGGCAGATCAGCACGGCATTGCTGCCCTGCGCGTTCAGCGTGCCATAAGTTTCGTAAGCGATCTCGACGGGCGTCAGGCTAGCGCCGCTATCGAGCCGGAGCGGCCCTGCCAGCCGGATGGACCGCCGCAGGCCGAAGCGCTGGTCTGTGGAAGCGATGGCACTCTCCATGGACATGATCCAGCGCTTGAGCCGAAGAGCGGATATTGTCAATCGGGCCGGCCGGGCGGGGCTGTCGAGCGCATCATCGCGGAGCTTTGGGCGAATCGCACAGGCCTTTGCCAATTGCGCGCAGCGGGGCTAAAGCGCCACGCCATGACAGACGATCTTCAAAAGCCCGCCGCGCCCGTCGCCAAAGACTGGATTATGGCCATCGCGCCTTATGTGCCGGGCAAGTCGAAGGCGGATGACGGCCGCGAGGTCGTGAAGCTTTCGTCCAATGAAAATCCCTTCGGCACGGCCGAACCGGTGCGCGCGGCATTCCGCTCCGCTGCCGATTGCCTGGAGCGCTATCCCGACTCCGCTGCGGTGGAACTGCGCGAGGCGATTGCACAGCGGCACGGGCTTGATCCGGCCCGGATCATCTATGGCACGGGGTCGGACGAAGTGCTGCACATGGCCGCCGGCACCTTCGCTGGTGCGGGCGATGAGATCATCTTCATGCGCTATGGCTTCTCGGTCTACCCCATCGCGACGCGGCGCGTCGGCGCGGTGCCCGTCGAGGTCGCGGACAAGGATTATGCGACGGATGTCGATGCCATCCTCGCCCATGTCACGGACCGCACCCGGCTGGTGTTCCTCGCCAATCCGAACAACCCGACCGGCACGTTCACGCCCCGCGCGGAGATCGCCCGCCTGCATGCCGGACTGCCGCCGCATGTGCTGCTGGTGCTGGATCAGGCCTACAGCGAATATCTCGACGCCGAGGATGACGATGGCGGGCTGGAACTGGCCCGCACCGCGCCCAATGTGCTGGTCACGCGCACCTTCTCCAAGATCTTCGGCCTTGCTGCCGGCCGGGTCGGCTGGGGCTATGCCAGCGCGGCGGTGATCGACGCGATGCACCGTATTCGCCAGCCCTTCTCCTTCCCGATCGCCTCGTCCCGCGCAGCGGTCGCGGCGCTGGAGGCGCAGGACTTTGTGGAGAAGAGCCGCGCGCACAACAGCGAATGGCGCGCCTGGTTCGAGACGGAGATCGGGGCGCTCGGCAACAAGGGGCTGCGCGCCGTGCCGTCCAAGGCCAATTTCAGCCTCGTACTGTTCGAGGGCGAGACGAGCGCCGAGACGGCCTATAAGAGCCTGATGGATGCGGGCTACATTGTGCGCTGGCTGCCGGGGCAGGATCTTCCCAATGCCCTGCGCATCACCATCGGCACGCCGGAAGACATGAAGGGGCTCGTCGCTGCACTCCGTCGGATCGTCGGCGCCTGATGCTGCCCTTTTCGCGCGTTGCCATCATCGGGCTGGGCCTGATCGGCTCGTCGCTGGCGCGCGCCCTGCGGGCCTATGCGCCGACCGTGCGGGTGGTCGGGCATGATGCCAATCCGGACGTGCGAGAGACCGCGCGGCGGATCGACCTATGCGATGATGTGACGGACACGCCCGGCGCGGCGGTGATCGATGCCGATCTGGTGGTGCTGTGCGTGCCGCCGGGTGCGATGGCGCCGGTTGCCGAGGCGATCCGCGACGATCTGGCAGCCGATGTCATCCTCTCGGAGGTGGCCTCCTCCCAAGCCAGCATCATCGCCGAAATCCACAGGGTCCTGCCCGATGTGACGCTGGTGCCGGCACATCCGGTTGCCGGCACGGAGAATAGCGGCCCGGAGGCAGGCTTTGCGACGCTGTTCCGCAACCGCTGGTGTATCCTGACGCCGCCGGCCGGGACCGATCCGGTCGCGGTCACGCGGGTCGAGGCGCTGTGGCAGCGACTGGGCGCCAATGTCGAGATCATGGATGCCGCGCATCATGATCTGGTGCTGGCCGTCACAAGCCATTTGCCGCACCTCATCGCCTATACGATCGTCGGCACGGCCAATGATCTGGAGAGCGTGACGCGCAGCGAAGTCATCAAATATTCGGCCGGCGGCTTTCGCGACTTCACCCGCATCGCCGCGTCCGATCCCACCATGTGGCGCGATGTCTTCCTCACCAACAAAGACGCGGTGCTGGAGATGCTTCAGCGCTTCTCGGAGGATCTCTCGCAACTGCAACGGGCCATTCGCTGGGGCGATGGCGATGCGCTGTTCGAGCATTTCAGCAAGACGCGGGCGATCCGCCGCTCGATCATCGAGCAAGGGCAGGACGACGCCGCGCCTGACTTCGGGCGGCAGCACGAATAATCGGCCGCCGAAACACAGCGATCGCTTCCGCAGCGTATATCCCTGACAGGATATGACGCCTGTACCCGGCTCGGGCATGAGCGCGCCCTCACGACATTTGGGGGGAAAGCAAAATGCCTATCAAGATGAAGACCTGTCTCGCACTGAGCACCGCCACGCTTCTGGCGGTGTCGCCCGCCTTCGCAGAAGATGCGCGTTACTCGGTTGGCGTCACCGCCGGCACGCTCGGCGCCGGGCCGGAAGTGGGGATGAGGATCAATGAGACGTTTGGCGTACGAGCCAGCGCGTCCTTCTTCGATTTCAGCCATGACATCGACGTCAACGACCTGACCTATGAGGGCAAGCTGAAGCTCGAATCCTATGGCGCCGTCGCGGACGTCTATCCGTTCGGCGGCGGGTTCCGGCTTTCCGGTGGTTTCCGCATCGCCAAAAACCGGGTCAGCGCTACGGCGACGCCGACCGAGCCTGTGACCATCGGCGATGTTACTTATACCCCGAGCGAGATCGGCACGCTCTCCGGCACGATCCGCGCCAAGGACTTCGCGCCGTTGCTGACCGTGGGCTATGCGGGCGGCCTGACGCGCGGCATCAAGTTCGGCGTGGACGCCGGCGCCATGTTCCAGGGCACGCCGCGCGTGGATGCGCTGCGGGCCACCGGTAGCCTCGCGACCAACGCGGCTTTCCAGGAGCAGTTGCTCAAGGAACAGGCGGACGTCAACGACGAGGTCAACAAGTACAAGGTTTACCCTGTGCTGCAGTTTTCTCTGTTCTATGCCTTTTGACCTGACAGCGCAGGAATGAACGACGGGGCGCGCCTAGATGGAGCGCCCCTTTATCCAATGTCCCGCGCGATCAGCGGCGTTTGACCGGCCCCTTGCGGCGCGCGGTGTGCCGGATGTTCGGCGGGCGTCCGGTGCGGCGGACGGGCGCACTGCCGGGCCGGCGGCGGTCCTTGCGCTCGGCCATGTGGCTGGCGCCGTGCGGAATCTCGAAGCGCAGCGCGCCGCTCACCGGGTCGGATTCGGCGATGCGCAGGTCGATGCGGTCGCCCATGGCATAGCGATCGCCGCTATCCTCGCCGATCAGCGCCTGCTGCACTTCGTCATAGCGAAAATATTCCCCGCCGAGCGTCGAGACCGGGACGAGGCCATCGCCGCCCAGTTCGACAACGGTGGCGAAGAAACCGAAGCTCTGCACACCGGTGATGCGGCAGGCCATGATCTCGCCGACATGCTGCGCCAGAAACGCCGCGACATAACGGTCGACTGTTTCGCGTTCCGCTTCCATCGCCCGACGCTCATATTGGCTGATCCGCTCGCCGATGGGCGCGAGATCGGCCACGTCTTCCGAAGAGAGCCGCGTGTCGCGCGGGAGCGACTTGTCCGCCGGGGCGGGCATTTCCAGCCCATAGGCGCCGACCAGCGAGCGATGCACCAAAAGGTCCGAATAGCGCCGGATCGGTGAGGTGAAGTGCGCATAGGAGCCGAGCGACAGGCCGAAATGGCCGAGATTGCGCGGGCCGTAATAGGCCTGCGTCTGGCTGCGCAGGATCTGCTCCATGATCTGCGGCCGCGCGGCGGCATCATCCGGAATCTGCTCGATCAGCCGGTTGAAGGTCTTGGTGGTGATCACCTGCCCGAGCGCCAGACTGATGCCGTAGGTTTCGAGATACTCCTTGAGCGTCGTCAGCTTCTCCCGGCTGGGTGGCTCATGAACGCGGTACATGACCGGCGCCT
This sequence comes from Sphingobium sp. B12D2B, assembly GCF_025961775.1. NCBI lineage: Bacteria > Pseudomonadati > Pseudomonadota > Alphaproteobacteria > Sphingomonadales > Sphingobiaceae > Sphingobium > Sphingobium sp. B12D2B. Next base: position 209,558 of record NZ_JAOQOH010000001.1, on the reverse strand, counting down.
TCTTGGCTTCCAACGCCTTGGCGGCGGCGACATTGGCGGTGACCATGAAATCCTCGATCAGCCGGTGCGCATCCAGCCGTTCGCGGATGGCGATGCTGACAATGCGGCCTTCCTCGTCGAGCACGACCCGTCGCTCGGGCAGGTCGAGATCGAGCGGACCACGGGCATCGCGCGCCTTGGCCAGCGCCCGCCAGCAAGCCCAGAGCGGCACCAGCGCGTCGTCAATCAGCCCATCGCCCTTGAGGCGGTCGATGAGGCCCATATCGAGCCGGGTGTCGGAGAAGGTCCGCTCGGGCTTGCCTTCCACCCGGTCCACGGCGGCCTGTGCCATCTCATAGGGAATGTTGGCGGCGACGCGGATGATCGCGCGGGTGAAGCGCCAGGATTTGAGCGCACCGCCCGGTCCGATGACGAGATGACAGGCCAGTACGGCGCGATCCTCGCCTGCCTTGAGCGAGCACATGTCCGACGAGAGCGCGTGCGGCAGCATCGGCACGACACGGTCGGGGAAATAGACGCTGTTGCCGCGCTTGCGCGCGGAGCGATCCAGTGCCGAGCCGGGCCGTACATAATAAGAGACGTCAGCAATGGCGACGATGGCCTTGAAGCCGCCTTCATTGGCCGGATCATCGTCCGGCGCGGCCCACACGGCATCATCGAAATCGCGGGCATCGACCGGATCGATCGCCACGATGGGCAGGGCGCGCAGGTCCTCGCGCGCATCGGCGTGGAGGGGCAGGTCGTGGACCTTCGCGGCTTCGGTCTCGGCCTCCTCGGGAAACACGTCGGGAATGCCATATTTGTGAATGGCGATCAGGCTGAAGCTACGCGGCTGGAAGGGGTCGCCAAGCACGTCCGTCACCCGCGCCGTGACGCGCGGCGGTCGGCCACTCTTCTCGGCCAGCACGAGATCGCCCGGCTGCGCATCGCCCTGGTCACTGATCGGCGTCTCATAGCGGATGCGCTTGTCGACGGGACGCAGGATCAGCTTGCCGCGCTCGTCCTTGGCCACCACGCCGAGCATCTGCTCGGTCGCGCCGGCCAGCTTCTTCATCGGATGGGCGACCCAGCCATGACCGGCCTGCTCGGTGCGCGCCAGAATCCGGTCGCCAATGCCCAGCGCGCCGCGCTTGCCGCGCTCGATGACGCGCAGCTTGGGAATAGGGTGGCCCTCGGCTTCCCAGCGCTCCGGCACGGCGATGACCTGGCCGCCATCGGACTCGACCACGCGCAGCACGGTGACCTTGGGGACGCCGCCCATCAGGTTGAACGCTCTCGCCTTGCCGGTTTCGAGCAGGCCTTCATCGGCCATGTCGCGCAGCAGGGCCTTGAGCGCGATCTTCTCGTTGCCGCGCAGGCCAAAGGCCTTGGCGATCTCGCGCTTGCCTGCCGGCTGATCGGCATTGCTGATGAAATCGAGGATCTGTTCGCGCGTCGGCAGGCCGGCGGGCTGAGGACGGGTGGGCTTTCTGGGTGGTGCCATAGCGTCGATATAGGCACGTGCCGGCGCCGGCGCTAATCAATTGCAACGCGGCCCGTTCGGCGCATTTCGGGACTCGGCATGGGGCGGGAGTCGACGGATGGGATTTGCGCCGGCAAGCGAGCCTGCTATTTGCGGGGAGATTTCCTCAGCCCCGCAGACGTCCGGGAGGTCGGACGGACGCCGGGCCGAGCGACGGATCTAGAGAATGTTTTTTGGATAGGAAGCCGATTGTGCCGATGCCGGCAGACCAGTCCAACCCAGCGGCCGCTCGGCCTTCCCGCACGAATCTGCTCCTGTCCGCGACTATTGAGGCGGAGGGGATCGCCGCTCCGGTGCGCATCCGCAATCTCTCCGAGCACGGCGCGTTGCTGGAAGGCGCCGCGCTGCCGCCGGTCGGCGCGGGCCTCGTCTTGCGGCGCTTGCAGCTGGAGATGGGCGCCACGGTCATCTGGGTGGACAAGAATCGCTGCGGCGTGCGCTTTGAGGGCACGATTTCGGTGTCCGGCTGGCGCGAGGGCAATTGGATCGCCGCCGCAAGTCAGACCGGGCAGCCCCGCGTCGATGCGCCTCTGCCGTCATCACGGCCCGCTGCGGCTGGGACGGCGCCCCGCGCCTCGACCCCGACTGCGGAGCTGGATCGGCGGATCGCCGAGGAACTGGATGTGCTGCGGCATCTGATCGAAGACCTCGGCACGCAACTGGTCGAAACGGTTGATGTCACGAGCCGGGCGACCGCCTTGCAGCAGTTCGATCTTGCCGCGCAGACGCTTGGCTATCTGGCCGAGGTGCTCAAGGCGTCCGACCGGGCAGTCGCCATTGACGCCATCGGCATGGAACGCCTCCGCCAGCGCCTGCTCGGCGGCGGCTGAGGGCTTGATCGACTTAGGGCCTAAGTGCCCTTGATCGGGCGTGGTGTGGCGCCTAAATTTTCTCTGCGGCGACCACGTTCCCGCCTCTGACGTCAAGACCGGGACGGCCCGGCGCTTTCAGGAGGCTGTCATGGCGTGGATTGCGCTTTTTATCGCGGGGTTATTCGAGGTCGTCTGGGCAACGGCCATGAAGCAGTCGGATGGCTTCACCCGGCTATGGCCCACCCTCGTCATGATCGCGGCGATGCTGCTCAGCTTTGCCTGCCTGGCCTGGTCGCTGAAGGTTTTGCCACTCGGCACGGCCTATACGATCTGGACGGGCATCGGCGCGCTCGGCGCATTCGCTGTCGGCATCGCGTTTTTTGGGGAGGCGCTTACAGTGCTGCGGCTGACCGCTGCTGCGCTGATCGTTTCGGGCCTCGTCCTCATGAAGATTTCAACGCCGGTCTAGATCGTCTGGCCCAGCCAGCGGCCCGCACAATCCGGCCGCTGGTTTGACTTCATGCCTAAAGGCAGGCAGGTTGGCCGCCCAATTTGAGATAAAACAGGAGCTTATCGCCGGCCCGCTCGCGGCCGCGCCCTTTGTCATGATTGATTCTATTCCCACGGCAACCGACCCTTCCTTTTCGATTCCCCTTTTTGATCGGTGGTTCGCCGGTCTGCCGGCCTGGGCTGAAAGCCTCGCCGGGCTGGCGATCCTGATTGCGGTCGCGGCGCTCGCGAACTTCATCTTCAAGTCGATCCTGCTGCGCATGGCGCTGCGCGTCCTGCCGCACGATACGCCCGCGCTCGGCCGCGCGGTGGCCCGGCTGACCAATATCGTCCCGGCTATGGTCGTCTCACGCGGGATCGCGGCCGTACCGCATCTGCCGCCGTCGCTGGTGACGGTGGTGCAGAATGTGGCGGGCGCGTTCGTGATCCTCACCATCGTGCTGGCGCTCAGCCATGCACTGACCTTCGTCAACGATCTCTATCAGCGGCGGCCGCACGCCGTGAACCGGCCGATCAAGGGCTATATCCAGGTTCTCAAGATCGTGCTGTTCGCGGCGGCGGCGATCCTGATGATCGCCCAGCTGATGGACAAGTCGCCGCTGCTGCTGCTGTCCGGCCTTGGCGCCATGGCGGCGGTCATCATGCTGGTGTTCAAGGATACGATCCTGTCGCTGGTGGCCTCCGTCCAGCTGACCTCCAACGACATGCTGCGCGTGGGTGACTGGATCGAGATGCCGCAGCTCAATGCTGATGGCGACGTGATCGACATCGCGCTGCACACGGTGAAGGTGCAGAACTGGGACAAGACGATCACCACCATCCCGACTCACCGGCTGATCGAGGAGAGCTTCAAGAACTGGCGCGGCATGTCCGAATCCGGCGGGCGGCGGATCAAGCGCTCGCTGATGATCGACCAGACCAGCGTGCGGTTTCTGTCCGATCAGGAAGAGCAGAGCCTGCGCCGCTTTGCGCTGCTGGGCGACTATCTGGCGGAGAAGCAGGCGGAGCTGGAGCGATGGAACAGCCGCATCGCCCATGACGGCCTTGATCCGGTGAACAGCCGGCGCGTCACCAATTTCGGGACATTCCGGGCCTATATGGCCGCCTATCTGCGGGCCAATGGGCGCATCTCGAAGGAGATGACGCTGCTGGTGCGGCAACTGGACCCGACGCCGCAGGGCATTCCGCTGGAAATCTACTGCTTCACCACCACCACGGCTTGGGCGGCCTATGAGGCGATCCAGGCCGACATCTTCGACCATATGCTGGCCGTGCTGGACTCCTTCGATCTGCGGGTGTTCCAGGAGCCAAGCGGACGGGATCTGCGCCAGCTCAAAGCCGCGTGAAAATGTTGAAAAGCGGGGCGAGGTCTGGCCCCGCCCCCTTTCCGGATCAGTCGCGCAGCAGGTCGTTGATGCCCGTCTTGGAGCGGGTCTGTGCGTCGACGGTCTTGACGATGACGGCGCAATAGAGGCTTGGGCCGGGCGTGCCGTCCGGCAGCGGCTTGCCGGGGAGCGAGCCGGGCACAACCACCGAATAGGGCGGCACCTCGCCCATATAGACCTTGCCGGTGGCGCGATCGACGATCTTGGTCGACTGGCCGATGAACACGCCCATCGACAGCACCGAGCCCTGGCCGATGCGCACGCCCTCGACGACTTCCGAGCGCGCGCCGATGAAGCAGTCATCCTCGATGATGACCGGGTCGGCCTGCAGCGGCTCCAGCACGCCGCCAATGCCGACGCCGCCGGAGAGGTGGACGTTCTTGCCGATCTGCGCGCAACTGCCCACCGTCACCCAGGTGTCGACCATCGTGCCGTCACCCACGAACGCGCCGATATTGGTGAAGCTGGGCATCAGGATGACGTTTTTGCCGACATAGCTGCCAGCGCGGACGATGGAACCCGGCACAGCGCGGAAGCCCGCGGCGCGGAAATCCGCCTCGCCCCAGTTGGCGAACTTGGACGGCACCTTGTCCCACCAGTGGCCGGCGCCGGGACCATTGTCGATCAACGCATTGTCGTTAAGGCGGAAGGAGAGCAGCACGGCCTTCTTGAGCCATTGATTGACCTGCCAGCCATTCCCGGTAGCCTCGGCAACGCGCGCCTCGCCGCTGTCCAGCAGCGCCAGCGCCTTCTCCACCGCCGCACGGACGTCACCAGTGGTGGACAGGCCGATATTGGCGCGGTCCTCCCACGCGGCATCGATGGTGGCGATCAGCTTGGTATCGGTCATGACGTCCCTCGTAATTCATCGCGAGTGCGGAGTGTGGGCCGCCCCTTAATGCGTTTTGGCACGATGCTGAACCGCTTTGTGACCGGGGCGTTGGCATTTCGGCAGTTGCTGTGACGGATGTCCTGTCGCCAGCAAGGCGTTGCGCTTCGCGGCTGATTCGACGCGGACTTCGCTGGTCTCGACTGAACGGGCCGGCTATGTCCACGCACAGCCAAATCCCGATGATCGCACGTGAGCGGAAGGAACAGATTTATGAGCCGGATCAGTTTGCAACAGGCCAATGCGGTCATCGAGGGTGTCTTCGAGAAAGGGCAGGCCGCAGGGTTCAAGCCGCTGAGCGCCGCCGTCGTGGATGCCGGCGGGCATTTGATCGCCTTTCAGCGTGGCGATGGCGCTTCTTTCGCGCGCGCGCAGGTGGCGACGGGCAAGGCGGCCGGGGCGCTCGCCATGGGCGTTTCGTCGCGCAAGCTGGGGGATATGGCGCAGGAGCGGCCCTGGTTCATCGGCGCTTTTGCGGCCTCCGCGCCGCATGCGGTGATCCCGGCCGCCGGTGGCGTCATCATCGTCGACGATGAGGGCGTGGCGATCGGCGCGGTCGGGGTGACCGGCGACACGTCGGACAATGACGAAGCGGCCGCGCTGGCCGGGCTGGCAGCGGCCGGCCTCAAGGCGCAGGGCTGAACGGCGGGGATGCAAGGCATGACGAACAAGGTGGACCGCGCCGGGCTCTCGGTGGCGCAGGAACTGGCCGATTTCATCGAGCAGCGCGCGCTGCCGGGTACGGGGCTGACTGCGCAAGCCTTTTGGGCCGGGACGGCGGCGATCTTCGCCGATTTTGCACCGCGCAATCGGGCGTTGCTGGCGAAGCGCGACGATCTTCAGGCGCAGATCGATGCCTGGCATGAGGCGCGGGCCGGCCAACCGATCGATCAGCCGGCCTATGAGGCGTTCCTGCGCGAGATTGGTTATCTCGTTCCAGAGCCGGCGCCCTTCACCATCGATCCGCAAAAGGTCGATGCCGAGCTCGCAACGCTGGCCGGTCCGCAATTGGTGGTGCCGGTGCTCAACGCCCGCTTCCTGCTCAACGCGGCCAATGCGCGCTGGGGTAGCCTGTACGATGCGCTCTACGGCACGGATGCCTTGCCGGGAACGGCCAGGCCGGGCGGATACGATCCCGAGCGCGGCGCGCAGGTCATCGCCTGGGCCAAGGCCTTTCTCGACCAGGCTGTGCCGCTGGTGTCCGGAAGCTGGGCGGACATGGGCGATCCCGCCAAGGGCTTCGCGATCGCGGATGGCACCCAATATGTCGGCCAGACGCCCAAGGGCCGCCTGTTCCGCAAGAACGGCCTGCATATCGAGGTGGTGTTCGATCGCAATCACCCCATCGGCAAGGATGATCCCTCGGGCATCGCTGACGTAGTGATCGAATCAGCGCTCTCGACCATTGTCGATCTGGAGGATTCGGTCGCGGCGGTGGATGCGGAGGACAAGGTGGCGGCCTATGCCAACTGGCTTGGGCTGATGCAGGGTGACCTCTCTGCGACGTTCGAGAAAGGCGGCAAAACGCAGACGCGCAGGCTCAACCAGGACCGGGTTTTCAAGGATCGCGACGGGTCGGAATGGTCGCTCAAGGGACGCAGCCTCCTGCTCGTCCGCAATGTCGGCCATCTGATGACCACGCCAGCGATTGTGCTGCCCGATGGTGCCGAGGCGCCCGAAGGCATTCTCGATGGCATAGTCACCAGCCTGATCGCCCTGCACGATCTCAAGGGCGCCGGCCCGGTGCGCAACAGTCTCGGCGGCAGCGTCTACATCGTGAAGCCCAAGATGCACGGGCCGGAGGAATGCGCCTTCACCAACGATCTGTTCGATGCGATCGAGGATTTGCTGGGCATGGACCGGCACACGATCAAGGTCGGCGTGATGGACGAGGAGCGGAGGACGTCCGCCAACCTCATGGCCTGCATCTCGGCGGTCAAGGATCGGGTGGTGTTCATCAACACCGGCTTCCTCGACCGGACTGGCGATGAGATTCACACATCGATGCGGGCCGGGGCGATGATCCGCAAAGGCGACATGAAGAGCGCCGCCTGGATCAAGGCCTATGAGGATCGCAACGTGCAGATCGGTCTGGCCTGTGGGTTCTCCGGCCGGGCGCAGATCGGCAAGGGCATGTGGGCGGCGCCGGACCGGATGGCCGACATGCTTGAGCAGAAGATCGCGCATCCCATGAGCGGGGCGAACACGGCCTGGGTGCCCTCCCCGACGGCGGCGACGCTGCACGCGACGCATTATCACACCGTCGATGTCGCGGCGCGCCAGCAGGAGCGCGGACACGAGCCGGTGGCGCCGCTTTCGGACCTGCTCACCGTGCCACTCTCGCCCGGCACCAACTGGTCCGAGCAGGAGATCGTCGAGGAGCTGGAGAATAATGCGCAGGGGATTCTTGGCTATGTCGTCCGCTGGATCGATCAGGGGGTTGGCTGTTCGAAGGTGCCGGACATCAACGACATCGGCCTGATGGAAGATCGCGCGACGCTGCGCATTTCCTCCCAGCATATCGCCAATTGGCTGCTCCATGGCGTGTGTACGCCAGCGCAGGTCGATGCGGCCTTCGAGAAGATGGCGGCCAAGGTCGACGCCCAGAATGTCGGCGATCCGCTCTATCGACCGATGGCAGGCCATCCGGAGAGCCTCGCCCTGCAAGCCGCACGGGCCTTGGTCTTCGAGGGCGTCGCGCAACCGAACGGCTATACCGAGCCCCTGCTTCATGCGTGGCGATTGCGGGTGAAGGGGCAGGACAACCGGGCATGAAAATGGGCGGCTCCGGAGGGAGCCGCCCAATTCGTTTCAGCGTTGCGCCCGCCGCGTCTTAGGGATTCGCGGTGGCCGGCTGCTGGGTCGCCATGTCGGCCGAGGCCAGTTCCTGGATCTTCTTCACGAGATCCGGATTGGTCCGGGTCGCCTGGGCAATCTCGTTGTAGCGCGCCGGCGTCAGGCCATTGGACTGCACGGCGGCGAGCATCTGCTCCTGCTTGGCGTCCGCAGCGACCGTTGCGTCCTTCTGGATCTTGTCCGCTTGGATAGCGGCCTTGGCAAAGCCGACCAGCTCCGCGTCCGTAAAGCTCGTGGGAGCCGCTGCCGTAGCCGGTGCGGCCGGCGTGGCAGGAGAAGCCGGCGCTGCGGGCGAGGCGGGCGACGCGGGGGCCGCCGGCTGTGCAGTGGCCGGCGCTGTGGTGTCCTGCGCCATGGCTGGCACAGCAATGCCGCCGCTCAGCAGCAACGCAGCGGTGTAAAGCAGTGATGACTTCATGACGGATACCTTTCAGATGTTTTGAACCGTGCTTGAAAGGTAGGGAGCGATGGGGAGGGGGCAAATAAACGTCGATTACACGTTTACTCACCGGGGTGAGGTGTGTCTGCAGCGCCACTCATACACCGTAAGTCGATGATTTCTCGTGGCCCGCAACCACCCTTCACGGGCTGGCTCTGGGTTCTTCACAGCAAATGGGGAAAATGGTGCTGCCGGCGAGGATTGAACTCGCGACCTCAGCCTTACCAAGGATGCGCTCTACCACTGAGCTACGGCAGCACTGCCGTTCGCAGGGGGACCCCGCGTCAGCAAGGCCGCGCCTATGGCCTTACCGTCTGGCCTTGTCAAGGCGACTTGCAGCGTAAAAGCCGGATTCGTAAAGCAGGAGCATGAGTACCCCGCCCTCCGACCGCCAACGCCGGCTCGCCGAAGCGCTGCGGGCCAATCTGCGCCGCCGCAAGGGGCAGGCCCGTGCCAAGACGGATGCGCCGGATTCAAAGGCCACGCTGGATCAACCTGTCGAGGGGCGCGAGGAGGAGGCTCCTACGGATCGCTAGGGCGTCACAGCGGTTCAACCTAGCCTTCCGGATGGTTACTCTCACCATTTGACATTGTTCGTTCGATCGAACAAATATCCTTCATGCGGTCTCCATCGTCATTGTGCTGGTCATCGTTGAACGCCACTCGACGAAGGATGTCGAGATCGAGCGGTTCAGGGACGTGCCACCAGCACGTCCGCCACGCCATGACGGGCAAAGAAAAATGCATGAGGCCGTAACCCGCACGCGCAAGAAAGCGCTCGCGACGGATATCGGGGCCGCATCCGTGGACACGGAAAGCCCTGCAAGAAGCGATCTTCCGTTGCAGATTATCGAGGCAGCTCTTGAGCAATTCGGCCGCTTCGGCTTCGATGGGGCAAGCACGCGCGAAATTGCCCGCGCCAGCGGGACGGCGATGTCCTCGATCACCTATCACTTCGGCTCCAAGGAAGGGCTCTACCTCGCCTGCGCCGACCATATCGCCTCCGTCGTGGGGAGTATCTACGCGCCGCTGATCGCCATCATCGAGAAGCAGCCACCGCAGACGCCCGCGCAGGCCCGCACACAGATGCTGGCGCTGCTGGAGACGCTGGCGCGCTTCCTGCTCTCGTCGCGCTCGGCGACCTTTGCGCAGTTCGTGGCCCGCGAGCAGCAGCACCCGACCGAGGCCTTCACGCGCCTCTACGATGGATTGATAGGGCCGCTGGTGGAGACCGCGATTCTTCTCTCCGCGGTCGCACGGCCCTCGCTCGCGGAAGCGGAGCGCCGCCCGCTGATCCTCCATATCATGGGCATGGCGCTGATTTTGCGCCTCGGCCGCGCCTGCGTGGTGCGGACCATGCAAGTGCCCGATCTCGATTCCGCCACGGGCGAGGCGCTGGTCGCCAGCCTGCTCAAGTCCGCCGAAACCCTGCTCACCGAGGAATGACGCCATGACCCGCCAGCGCCTGATCGTGCTCATCATCGTCACCGTCCTGCTGATCGCTGCCGTGAGCACGCGCGGCTTCGGGCTGCTGGGGCGGGATGACGGGCCTCTGACGCTCTATGGCAATGTCGACATTCGGGAAGTGGATCTCGGCTTCCGGGTCGGCGGACGGATCGCGCAGATCCCGGTCGAGGAAGGCCAGCGGGTCAAGCAGGGCATGCTGCTGGCCGAGCTGGACCGGGCCTCCATCGATAGCGCCGTCGCCCAGTCCGATGCGCGCGTGGCGCAGGCTCGCGCGGAACTGCTCAAGCTCCAGCGCGGCAGTCGGCCGGAAGATGTCGCTCAGGCGCAGGCTCGCTTTGCGGCAGCGCAGGCGGCGGCGCGCGATGCCCAGCGCGACTATGAACGCCGGCAGCCGCTGGTCGCCCCGGGCGCAATCAGCCGCGATGTGTGGGAATCGACCGTCGCCATGCGCGATCGCGCTAATGCCCAGCTCGCTGAAGCGCAGGCGGCGCTGACCCTGGTGCGCACCGGCGCGCGGCGTGAAGATATCGAGGCGGCGCGCGCGGCGCTGCAGGCGGCCGAGGCCGCGCGAAAGGGCGTCGGCACCGATCTCGACGACGCGCACCTGCTCGCCAGCGTGGATGGCGTGGTGGTCACGCGCGCGCGCGAACCCGGCGCGATCGTGGCGCCGGGCGAAACCGTCTTCACGCTGGCCATCGATCGCCCGGTGCGCGTGCGGGCCTATGTCGCGGAGAACCAGCTCAGCCGGATAGCGCCGGGCATGACGGTCACGATCACGGCGGACGGCAATCCCAAATCCTATTCCGGCATCATCGGCTATATTTCGCCGCGCGCGGAATTCACCCCCAAGACGGTGGAGACGAGCGACCTGCGCACCGACTTGGTCTATCGCTTGCGGATCGTCGTGGATCATCCGGACGGCAAGCTGCGGCAGGGCCAGCCGGTGAGCGTCTCCATCGCCGATGCCGCTCCTGTAGCGAAGCGCTGACCATGCGCGGGACGTCGCCATCGCGACGGAATAACGGCGGTAGGCCGATATGAGTGACCTCGCGCCTGTTGCTGGCGATGGCCAGCCGGTCGCGACGGCGATGGGGATCGTGAAAGCGTTCGGCGATACACGCGCGCTCGGCGGGGTCGATCTGGTTGTGGTGCCGGGCAAGGTCACCGGGCTGGTGGGGCCGGATGGCGCCGGCAAGACAACGTTGATTCGCGTGCTGGCCGGGCTGATGCGGGCGGACGAGGGCACCGTTTCCATTCTCGGCGCGCCGCCTGCCGACCGCCTTGATTCGATCGGCTACATGCCGCAGCGCTTCGGCCTCTATGAAGACCTGACCGTGCGCGAGAATCTCGTTCTTTATGCCGAGATGCGGGGTCTGCCGCGCGATGCGCAGGAGAGCGTCTTTAAGCGCCTCCTCGAATTCACCGACCTTGCCCGCTTTCAGGCGCGCCCGGCCGGCAAGCTCTCGGGCGGCATGAAGCAGAAGCTGGGTCTGGCTTGCGCGCTGGTGAGCACGCCGCCATTGTTGTTGCTCGACGAGCCGGGCGTGGGCGTCGATCCGATCAGCCGCCGCGAGCTGTGGGCCATGGTTGCCGAGCTTACCAAGGAGGGCATCGGCGTGCTCTGGTCCACCGCCTATCTCGATGAAGCCGAGATGTGCGACACGGTGTATCTGCTGAGCGAGGGGCGGACGCTGTTCACGGGTCCGCCGGCCACGCTGACCGATGCGATCAGCGACCGCGTGATCCGGGTCACCGGCTTTGCCGAGCGCCGGCGGCAGGCGCTCACCCGCGCGCTCGACCGGCCGGACGTGATCGACGGCACCTTGCAGGGCCGCGCGATCCGCCTGCTCATCGGCGAGGGCCATCCGGTGCCGGATGCCGACGCGCTCGATATGGGGCCGGAAACGCAGGTGTCTCGGGCGCCCGCGCGCTTCGAGGACGGGTTCATCGAGCGGCTGGGGGGCGGGCCGGAGGGGACCAGCGCGCTGGCGGCGGCCTATCGCGACATTCCCGCCAGCGACGCACCCGCCATCGAAGCCAGGGGGCTGACCAAAAGATTCGGCGACTTCACGGCGGCGCGTGATGTGAGCTTCACGGTTCCGCGTGGCCGGATTTTCGGCCTGCTGGGGCCAAATGGTGCTGGCAAATCGACCACGTTCAAGATGCTGTGTGGCCTGCTCACGCCGAGTGAGGGCAGCGGATCGGTGGCCGGGCACGATTTGCGCCGGGCCGCCGCACAGGCCCGCGGATCGCTGGGCTATATGGCGCAGAAATTCTCGCTCTATGGCGATCTGTCGGTCGCCCAGAATCTCGATTTCTTCGCCGGGGCTTATGATCTGGCTGGCGCACAGGCGCGCGCGGCGATCGAGCGTGTGACGGACATTTTCGAGCTCGGCGGCAACCTCAAGCGCAATGCCGGGACGCTGCCGCTCGGCTTCAAGCAGCGCCTCGCTCTGGCCTGCGCGGTGATGCACGAGCCGCCGGTGCTGTTCCTCGATGAGCCGACATCCGGTGTCGATCCGGTGATGCGCCGCGAGTTCTGGACGCATATCAACGGACTCGTCCGGCGCGGCGTCACGGTACTGGTCACCACCCATTTCATGGACGAGGCCGAATATTGCGACGATGTGACGCTCATCTATCGCGCGCGGCAGATCGCCAGCGGCCCGCCCGACTCGCTCAAGGCGAAAGCTGGCGAACTGACCGGCAAGGATGATCCCACGATGGAGGACGCGTTCATCGCCCTCATTGAGGCGTCCGACGCCGACAGGGACGCGGAGGCCGCGGCATGAGTGGGACCGATCCCGACCCGACGCTGGCGCAGGTGGAGGCGAGTGCCGGCGCCATGGCAGGCTCTTCGCACCGCCGGCTGCTGGCGCTGATCGTCAAGGAATATGCCCAAATCCGGCGCGACCCTTCGACCTTCCTCATCGCCTTTGCGATGCCGCTGCTGCTGCTCTTCCTCTTTGGCTATGCGATTTCTCTCGATCCGCGCGACACCAAGATCGCGCTGGTGGTGCAGGATGACAGCGCGCCGGCCGCGCGGCTGGCGCAGGCCTATGCCCATTCGCCCTATTTCCAGGTCACCCCGCTCAATGCCGTGCTGCCCGCCCGCGCGCTGATGCAGCAGGGGGCGATTCGCGGCTTCGTCGTCATTCCGCCCGATTTCGGCCGGGCCATGGCCCAGGGAACACCGCAGCCGATCCAGATTGTCACCGATGGCACTCAGCCCAATCAGGCGAACTTCGTCGCCAGCTATGCCGAGGGGGTGCGCCAGACATGGATGGCCGACGAGCAGGGGATGCGCCTCGGGCGCCGGGCTGCGCCGCCCATCGATGTCTCCCAGCGCATGTGGTTCAATCCGGGCCTGCAGAGCCGCTATTTCCTCGTGCCCGGCGCCATCGCCATCGTGATGACGATGATCGGGACGCTGTTGACCGCGCTGGTCGTCGCGCGTGAATGGGAGCGCGGCACCATGGAGGCGCTGCTGGCCACGCCGATGCGGATGACCGAGTTCATTCTCTCCAAGGTGCTGCCCTATTTCCTGCTCGGCATGGTCTCCATGGCGCTGTGCACGGTGATCGCCGTGACCACCTTCGGGCTGCCCTTCCACGGGTCGATCTTCGCCCTGTTCGCCATCGCTGCCGCCTTTCTGCTGCCGGCGCTGGGGCTGGGGCTGTTCATCTCGGCGACGACGCGCAACCAGTTCGTGGCCAGTCAGGTGGCGTTGCTCGCCTCCTTCCTGCCGACCTTCCTGCTCTCCGGCTTCATCTTCGAGATCGGGTCGATGCCCTGGCCGATCCAGGCGCTGACCTATGCCGTGCCGGCGCGCTACCTCATTCCCGCGCTGCAAACCGTGTTCATGGCCGGGGACATCTGGGCGATCATCCTGCCCAACATCCTGATCATGCTGGGCTTTGGCCTCCTGTTCTTCATCCTGTGCTTCCGCGCCACGCGGCGGAGCCTTGACTGATGGCCGCCCGGTTCACCCGCCTGCGCGCGATGATCGTCAAGGAGATCTGGGCGCTGCTGCGCGATCCCAAGTCGCGCATCGTGCTTGTGCTGCCGCCGCTGATTCAGTTGCTGATCTTCACCTTCGCCACCACGCTGGACGTCAAGAATGTCGACATCGGCCTCGTCGATCGTTCCGGCGGCGCCCATGCGCAGGAATTGCTCCAGCGCATCGAGGGCAGTCCGCGCTTTCGGGACGTCATCGTGCTGCCCTCCATGGCGGCGATGGAAGAGGCGATCGACGAGCAGAAGGTGCTGGCGGCGCTCGTCATCCAGGAGGATTTCGATCAGCGCCTCGCGCGTGGGCAGAGCGCCGCGCTGGGCCTGGTGCTGGACGGCCGCCGGTCCAATGCTGCGCAGATCGTCGCGGGCTATGTGAGCCAGATCGCGGCGGGCTATGGGGCGGAACTGGCGCCGATCAGTGCGCGCATGGCCGGCGGCAGCGCGGTGACGCATTGGTACAATCCCAGCCTCGATTATATGTGGTTCACCCTGCCGGGACTGGTGGCGCTGATCATCTCGATAGCCGGCATCGCCATCACCTCGCAGGCGGTGGCGCGCGAGCGGGAACTTGGGACGTTCGATCAGCTGATGGTCTCGCCCATGCGGGTACATGATATCCTCATCGGCATGATGGTGCCGCCGCTCTTGGTCGGCATGGTCAACGGCGTCTTGTTTCTGGTGGTGGCGCAGGTGGCGTTCGGGGTGCCTTTCACCGGCTCCTTCCTGCTCTTCCTCATTGCGATGCTGTTCTACCAGCTTGCTCTCATCGGCCTGGGTCTGCTCGTTTCGGCCATGTCGATGACGCAGCAGCAGGCGTTTCTCGGCTCGTTCATCGTCACCGTGCCGCTCATCCTGCTCTCCGGCTATGCCGCGCCGATCGAGAACATGCCGGACTGGTTGCAGATCATTACGCACGCCGATCCTGTCCGCTATTTCCTCATCATCGTGCAGGGCCTGTTCTTGAAGGCCATGCCCGCCGCCGTCGTGTTCCATCAACTCTGGCCGCTTGGCATCATAGCCCTCGTCTCTCTGAGTGCGGCGGCCTGGCTGTTCCGTGCCCGAATGGAGTGAAGTCCATGCGTGTTACCCCTCTCCCTCCGCTCGCCGGCGCTGCGCTGGTACCGCTGCTGCTCTCCGCCTGTGCGCTCGGTCCCGCCTATGCGCCGCCGCAGACCCAACTGGCGGATCGCTGGCTGGGCGAGGCTGGGACGGGCGCTGTGAAGGCCGAGCGGTGGTGGGAGCAGTTGCACGATCCCATGCTAAACGGACTGGTCGAGCAGATGCTGGCCGGCAATCCCGATCTGCGCGAGGCACAGGCGCGGGTCGCGGAGGCGCGGGCGAATCGCGATGCCGTGCGCGGCGGGCGCCTGCCGCAGGTGACGACGAGCGCCAGCGGCAATCAGGTGGTGCTGAGCGAGAATGGCCAGATGCCGGTGGGCCAGATCCCGGGCTTCGCGCGGGACTTCCCGCTGTTCGATGTCGGCTTCGACGCCAGTTGGGAACTTGATCTGTGGGGCCGGCAGGCGCGCCAGAGTGAGGCCGCGCAGGCGCGTAGCGAGGCGGCGGCGCTCTCGGCGCAAGCGGCGCGGATGCAGCTCATCGCGGAGCTGGCCCGGGCCTATGTCGGTCTGCGGCAGGCGCAGGCGGATCTTGCGGTCGCGCAGGACATACTGGCCGCGCGCACGCAGCTTGCCGATCTGGCGGGGCTGCTGGAGCGTGCTGGCGAAGCCAATGCCATCGATGCGGGCCGCGCGCGGGGCGAGGCCGAGACCGCCCGGCTGGCGGTAACGCAGGCGCAGGCCGGCGTGCGGAGCGCAGCGGTGCAGGTAGCGCGGCTCGTCGGCAAGGAACCCGCGGCGCTGGTCCCGCAACTGGAGCAGCCGGGCGCCATTCCCGCGCCGCCGCCGGCCATTGCGGCGGGCCTGCCGTCCGAGCTGTTGCGGCGTCGGCCGGATATTCTCGGCGCCGAGCGGGAGCTGGCTGCAGCCACGGCCGACATCGGCGCGGCGCGGGCCGATCTGTTTCCGCGCCTGTCGCTCAGCCTGGCTGTCGGCCAGCAGGCCCGCGCGATCGGCGATCTGGTGAGCGGGGACAGCACCCGGCTGCAGGGCGGGGGCGGCCTGTTCTGGCCGCTGTTTAACGGCGGGCGGGCGCGGGCGATGGTGCGTGCGGCCGATGCGCGCGCGCAGGCAGCCGTGGCCCGCTATGATGGCGCCGTGGTCGGCGCGCTGGCGGACAGTGAAGACTCGATCAATCGATTCGACCGCAGCGTGGAGGGGCTCACCGCTGCACGCGAGACGCTGGCGCGGGAAGAGGCTGCCTATGCGCTGGTGTCCCGCCGCCAGGCCGCTGGCGAGGACGACCGGCTCGCGCTGGCGCGGGCCGCCCTGGCGCGCCAGTCCGCGATGCAGCAGCTGAACCGCGCGCAGGCGGGGGCGGTCCAGGCTGCGATTGCACTCCACAAGGCATTGGGCGGTGGCTGGACGTCCGAGTCGCAGGCCTCGATGGAACCCGATGGAGCGCGCTGAGCGAGCCGCGTGAGAACAAGAAGAGGACAAGCGCAAATGGTGTCCGAACGGTTAAACTTTCGGGGTGCAGGAGCGCCGCGACCTGATCTTCGGAATCCCAACGATTCGCAGCGGGCGCAGCAAATTCCGGCTTCCCGATGCCTAAAAAATATACTAGATATCAGTGCCTTATCTGTTTAACCGTCCTTCCGGTCGGGATTCCGTGGTCAAGCATTTTATTTCAGATTTTTGACAGAGGGCGTGCTTGATCGGGGGGGCGAGCACTGCCACAACTTGCCCTCGGCGGGGCTCGAATCGTAGCCTCGTCATACAGCGGTCTGAGTTGAACACTGGACGTGGGAGGGGCACTCCCGCGAGGGATTTTCGCGTCCAGCGTCTGACAGCAGATCACCTGCGAGGAGTAGGACGATCGGGGATCGGGAAGACATGGGGCAACACGTGAATCAGCAACATTTCAGCAGCGTTGCCGACGGCATCGGGCCAGCCGACATTGGCGAGCAGCCCGAGCGCGAGGCGTTGGAACAGGCATGGACGGAGATCCGCGCAGGGCTGCGCAGGGCCGTCGGGGTTCGCCTGTTCGATCAATGGATTCGGCCGTTGCGGCTGGGCAGCTTCTGCGCCCAGTCCGGCACGCTCGATATCGAGGCGCCGTCGGAATTCGCGGCGAGCTACGTCTCCAGCAATTTCGCCACGCGCATCGCACTGGCCTGGCGTACGACGCCCGTCGGCGTGCATGATCTGCGCATCGTTCGCGCCAGCGAGGCGCCTGAAACGGTGCCGGTCACCCCGCGCGGCTTCCGCCCACAGGAGAGCGCGGCGCGTCCGAGCCAGTCGACGCGGGCGCTTGCCTCCTCGCAAGACGCATCGACCAACCGCGAGTCGGCGGGGCGGCGCGCTGCACACCGCTTCGAGCCGCGTCACGATTTCGCCGGCTTCATGACGGACGAGAGCAATGTGCTGGCGGCGTCGGCTGCCAAGGCCATGGCCGGCGCGACCCGCCCGGCCTTCAATCCGTTGTTCATCCACGGCCCGACCGGCTTTGGCAAAACGCACCTGCTCCATGCCATTGCGCAGGCCTATGGCGAGACGCTTGGCGGCAGCACCGGCGCGCCGCCGAGGGAGGGGGCGATCCTCTATATGTCGGCCGAGCGATTCATGAACGAGTTCGTGGCAGCGATTCGCGCCAACGACACCTTCTCGTTCAAGGCCCGGCTGCGCGAAGCACGGATGCTGCTGATCGACGACATCCAGTTCATCGCCGGCAAGGGGCCGACGCAGGAGGAATTCCTCCATACGCTCAACGATCTCATCGATGCCGGCGCCCGGATCGCAATCGCCGCCGATCGTCCGCCCCAGCAGCTTGGTTCGGTCGATCCGCGCATCCTATCCCGCCTCGCCGGCGGGCTGGTCGCCGACATCCAGCCTGCCGGCCTTGAGCTGCGCATGAAAATTCTGGAAGCGCGGCGCGAGGCGGTGGCGGACATCGCCGTGCCGGACGACGTCATCGCCCTGCTCGCCGGGGCCATCCGCACCAGCATTCGGGAGCTGGAGGGCGCCTTCAACAAGCTGGTGGCTTTTGCCCAGCTCGTCGACAAGGCGATCACCACCGAATTGGCGCAGTCGATGCTGGCCGAATCGCTTCGGGCTAGCCATCGGCGCATCACGATCGATGAGATCCAGAAGCTGTGCGCGGCCCATTACCGGATCGACCAGTCCGAAATGCGCTCACAGCGTCGCGCCCGTGCGGTTGCCCGGCCGCGTCAGGTGGCGATGTATCTGGCCAAGAAGCTCACGCCGCGCTCGCTGCCGGAAATCGGTCGCGTGTTCGGTGGACGGGACCACAGCACGGTGATCCACGCCGTGAAGACCATCGAGGCGATGCGCCTCGACAATCCCGAGATGGATGCGGATATCCGCACGCTGCAGAAGCAGCTCGAGGGATAAAGGGGTGAAGAGGCGGGCTGGGTGCGGTGTGTATCCGGCTCGGCTTTGGTCCTTTCGGGACTGGATCCGGCTGGGCTGGTCACGCGTGGCCACCAGCCGAGATAATCATGCCCCGCCTCGGCCAGCTTGAGATGATCACCTGCTCTCCACCCATCCACCCAGTGCTCCTGCGAAGGCAGGAGGCCAAGGCGGTTTAGGCGGTCCCGTGCGCCCTAGGCTCCTGCCTTCGCAGGAGCACGGGGTGGTCAGGTCGTGGGGTTTTCTTGCCCATCGCGCGGCCAGCGAAACGCGCGATGCACCGCACGGGGGTTGGCAAATGGAGGCTCTTCCCCTATTTTCCGATCTATCGAAGCCTCCGCGGGGACGGGATGCGGGGCGCGTTGCAATCATCGATTGATCGAAAAGAGCCGTCATGTCCTTAGTGCATCGCCGTCAGTTTCTTACGCTCGCTGGAGCGGCCGTATCGGCTGCTCTGGTGCCTGCCAGTGTGCGCGCCGCCGTGCGCACGCCGCCGCAATGGGCCAAGCTCGTTGCCAAGGCGGAAGCGGCCATGGACCAGTATAGCGTCAAGTTGCGCGACCGGTTCGTCGTGGTGGACTTCTCGCTGCCCTCGGCGGCCGCGCGGATGCTGCTGGTCGATCGCGAGAGTGGCCTGCATCGGCTGCTCACCGTCGCGCACGGGCGTGGGTCCGACCCGGCGCATAGCGGCTTCCTGCATAGCTTCAGCAATGCGCCCGGCTCCAACGCCAGCTCGCGCGGGGCCTATCTTACCGGCGCTCATTATACCGGCCAGCATGGCCGCTCGCAGCGGCTGATCGGCCTGGAGACGAGCAACGACAATGCCGAATCGCGCGCCATCGTGATTCACGGGGCTTGGTACAGCAATGACGACATGGTGAAGCGCCTCGGCAAGCTCGGCCGCAGCGAAGGCTGCTTCGCCGTGAGCGAAACGCAGATCAACCCTCTGCTCGACTGGCTTGGCCCCGGGCGGATGCTCTACGCCGACAAGGTGTAAGGCGCCGCACTGCCGAGCGTGTTACGGGGCGCCTAGCCGGCCAGACATCCCATGCTGGAGAGTTGCCGGGTTGCGGCGAGGCTGCCGGCGCCGAGGGCCGCGGCAATATCGCTATCCAGCCCGTAGACATCATCGAACCTGTTGAGCCGGCCTTTCGCATCGGCACGCGCGGTCATGTAGACGATGTAGACCGGAATCGGTGCGGACAGCTTGGCCGTCACGGTGGTGCCGGCGGCGACTGCAGCGTCGATCCGCGCTCGCGTCCAGTCCGTACCGGTGAGCATCGCCACGGCGAGGTCGAACGGTTGGTCCGTGCGCACACAGCCGTGGCTGAAGGTGCGCTCTTCCTTCTCGAACAGGCTCTTGCTCGGCGTATCGTGCAGGAAGATGGCGAGCGGATTGGGCATGTCGATCTTCATCTGCCCGAGTGCATTGCCGGGGCCTCGTTGCTGCACGACCTGCAGGCTGCCGCCCTGCTGGGTCCAGCTATAGCCCCGCGCGCGGGCCGTGGCCGGGCGCGTGCGGATCAACGCGCCGACGCTCTCGCGCACGATCGACTGTGGCACGGTCCACGTCGGGTTGAGGATGACCCCTGTAGCGGTGGTGGCGAATTGCGGCGTCGGCGTGCCGGGTTTGCCCACGATCACCCGGTGGGTGGCTAGCACCGCACCGCGATCGACCAGTTGCGCCACATATTCCGGCACGTTCACGATCAGATAGCGCGGCCCCATGTCGCGGGGCAGCCAGCGCCAGCGTTCGAGATTGGCGCGCAGCCGGGCGCGGTCCGCCACGGCATCGGCCGGCAGGCTCAGCAGCGCGGCCCGAAGCCTGAGATAATCGGCATGGGCAGGGGCCAGCCGGTCCAGCTCGGCAGCGATATCGCCGCTGCTCAGCGCGCGGTCGATCAGGGCGAGCACCGCGTCCGGGCTGAGATTGGGGGTGCGGAAATAGGAGAGGCGGCGCTGGTCGGCAGGCACCCGGCCATTGGCGAGGTCGCGGGCTATCAAGGCAAAGCTGCGCGTCGCAGCGATGTCAAGGCCGCGCTGGTCTCCAGCGCCAAGGGCAGTGCTGAGCCGGTCCAGCTCATAATCGCGCGGATCGAGGCCGTGCGAGTCGATCTTCCGGCCATAATCGAGCAGCGTGGTTGCCGCGGGGCGGGACCAGGGCGTGCTGGCCTGCGCCGGCATCGCGATGAGAAAACACAGAAGAGCGAGCAGGATACGAGGCATGGGCCGTCCTCCCAAGATGATCGGTCCCTCCTAGGCCGGCACCGCAACCCCGCCATGATATGCATCAATCTCCGCCGTCAGGCTGCGCATGGCGGGATGAATCGGCCGTCCGTCCGGGATGTTCAGCCACAGGCGCAGCAGCAGGCGGCGCGCATCGGGCGTGTCATGGAATTGCTGGCGCGAGTGCAGCACGAGGAAATTGTGCCAGAAGAACATCTCGCCGGGCTGCAGCACGAAATCGGCGCGGACATCGGGCCGCAGCGCGATCTCGTCGAACAGGGCGAGCGCCTCGCGGAATGCAGCAGGCAGCTTCTCCGGCTCGCGGCCATGGCGCAGGAACACGCGGTTGTTGAACCCGCTCGTCTTGCCGCCCAAGTTCCAGAAGAAAGGCAGCGCCTCCTCATGAGGCTGCGGCCGCTGCGGCCAGTCGATATAATGGCCCTCGTAGAGGCGGGCGAGAAGATCGGGTCGCTCGCGGGCCATGATGTTGTGGATGGCGAGCAGGCTGACAGCACCACTCTCACCGCCCTGCGCCGAGGCACGAAGGCCGTAGAGCGAGAGCACTTCGTGAAAATCCGTATGGGAGCGCAGTTCCAGATCGGACGTGTAGCCGCGCGGCGGCCCGCCCTCTTCCTTCTGGACATGGGCGATATGGTCGCCACGTGGGCTTTGCACGACGCCGGTGCCGATATGGGTGCCAAGCCCCCAATAGAGCCGCTCATGATCTGCCAGATCATAACGGCCCGCATCGATCCCGGAGAGAATGACCGCGCCGCAGCCATGGAAAAGCTGCCAGCGTGCTGCCTTCATCAGCGCGTCGATTTCAGGGCAGGAGAAATCCTCGCGCCGGAGGTCCTGCGCGACTCGGCCGCGCACGCGGAGCACGGCGCGATCGATAGCGTCGCGTTGCGCAGGGGAAAGCCGATGGGTGAAGCCTTCGCGTCCACCGATTTCGGCACTGGTCCAGACAGCGGGATCGTCGACCGGCACGGGATGCAATGGCATGGGCGGTCGATCCTCTCCGTTGATGGCCCGGTCTTCGCCGGGTGGGGCGTCAGCCGTTCAGAGGCTGGCGCCGGACGAAATGTCTGGCTTGTTCACAATGTCCGGGGTGTCGGCCGGGCCACCCGCCAGCACGAAGCGCCTGTCGCAATAGCCGCAATCGACATAGCCATGCTCGTCGATCTCCAGAAAGATGCGCGGATGCCCCAGCGCAGCGGGGATGCCGTGGCCCGAGCCATCGCAGGAGACTCGGCGAGCATGAACGTGAATGATTTCAGGCGGCGTGTGCATGAGGTTGGCGGTTAGCATCCCCGCCGCCAGCGGGCAATATGGAGGATGCGGTTGATCCCGCGCAAAGCCTGGCGGTGGGGGCTGACCTATCCTGTGCACATGTTGGAAGACGAGCGGCAGACGATGGGCAATCCATCAGAGCAGCAGGACCGCGCGATGGCCGCACGGCTCGCTTATGCGGCTGCACTGGCCTGCGCGTTGTTCGCCCTCGCCTATGTCTGCGGGCAACTGCTCGAATGGCTTGGCCTGCTCGGCTCTGCCGGCGGCCCGAATGCTGCCAGCGCCCCGCGCGGGCTGGCGCTGCTGCTCACGCCGTCGCTGTTGCTCGGCCCAGCCTTCGTGATCCTCATGGCCGCCCTGCATCGGCTCGCGCCGCCGGGGCGTCGGGCCTTCAGTCAAAGCGCGTTTGGCTTCGCGATCATGTATGCCACGCTCACGGGCCTCGTCTATTTCGTTCAGCTCACCTTCGTAGCGCCGAGACTGGCCAGCGGCCATACGGCCGGCATCGAGCCCTTTCTCTTCCTGCCTTATCGCAGCTTTCTCTTCGCAGTGGATCTACTGGGCTATGCTCTGATGAGCCTCGCTTCCCTGCTGGCTGCCTTCGCGCTTCCCGCCGGGCGGGGCGGTCGCGCGGCTCATGCAGCCCTGCTCGCCAACGGCCTCCTGATGCCGGCGCTGGCGCTGCAGATGTTCTGGCCGTGGCTGATTTGGGTGGGCGCCTTGTGGGCACTCAGCTTTCCCGCCGCGATGCTTCTCGTCGCGCGCTTGGTGCGGCGGATTTGATTCCGCGCACGATCGCGCCTACATCGCCCCTTCAACGCCGGCAGGAGCACATCATCATGGACAAGGCACCGGACATCCGCCCGATTGTTCCTTCGTCACAGGTGTTCCATGCCCGGCCCAAATCCCGCTCTTCTCACCCTCGATCACGTCACGCTCGCGCGGCCTGACGGGACGGCGCTTTTCTCTGACCTGACTCTGGCCATCGGGCGGGAGCGGGTCGGCCTTGTCGGGCGCAACGGCGCCGGCAAGTCGAGCCTGCTCGCCATGATCGCCGAGGGCGGCGCGCCACAGGCGGGGACGATCCACCGGACCGGGCGCATCGGCACCTTGCGGCAGATCCAGCCGGATGCTGGCAGCGTTGCACATGCGCTCGGCTTGTCCGATGCGCTGGAGAGACTCGCGCGCCTGGACGCGGGCGAAGGATCGCTGGAGGATGCAGCGGAGGCGGACTGGACTCTGCCCGAGCGCCTTGAGCGAGCGCTGGCCGATGTCGGGTTGACCGGCACCGGCCTTGATCGCGATTGCGCGACGCTGTCTGGTGGGGAACGCACCCGCGTCGGGCTGGCGGCGATGCTGCTTGCCGAGCCCGAACTGCTGCTGCTCGATGAACCCACCAACAATCTCGACGACGCCGGCCGGGCCGCGGTGGGGGAGTTGCTGGCCTGCTGGCCGGGCGGCGCACTCGTCGCCAGCCATGATCGCGCGCTGCTGGAAGGCATGGACCGGATCGTCCAGCTCTCGCCGGTCGGGGCCTTCAGCGTCGGCGGGGGTTGGAGCGCCTTTGTGGCGAGTCGCGATGCGATGCGCGCACGGGCCGAGGACGAGCTGGATCGCAGCCAGCGCACACTCGCCCGGCAGCAGCGGGATGCCCAGGCTCAGGCCGAGCGAAAGGCCCGGCGGGACAGGGCCGGGCGCACTGCCCGGGCGCGGGGGGATCAGCCGCGCATTCTGCTCGGCAAGCGGGCGGAGCAAGCCGAGCAAAGCGGGGCGCGCGAGCGTCATCAGGCTGAGCGCCAGATCGGCGCCGCCAGCCAGTCGCTAGAGGCCGCCCGCGCGCAGGTGGAGGTTTTGACGCCGATGCAGATCAATCTGCCATCGGCCGGCCTCCCGCATAATCGCACGTTACTGCGGTTTGAGGATGTGGTGCTGGCACGGGGCGGGCGCCGGCTGTTCGGCCCGCTGTCCTTTGCCATCACCGGGCCGGAGCGCGTCGCGATCACGGGCCCGAACGGCAGTGGCAAGACCAGCCTGCTGGCCCTGGCGGTCGGCTTGGCCGAGCCGAGCGCGGGGACCATCCATCGCGGGCCGGGCCGGATCGCGCTGCTCGACCAGCATGCCGACCTTCTGAGGCCCGGCCAGACCCTGCAAGGGGCGATGCTGGCCGCGCATCCCGGTATGACCCTGCACATGGCGCATGAGGCGCTGGCCCGCTTCGCCTTCCGCAACCGCGATGCCCTGAAGGATGTCGCGGTGCTGAGCGGCGGCGAGCGGCTGCGCGCCGCCCTGTGCGTGATCACAAGCTGGCCGGTGCCGCCGCAGCTCTTAATCCTCGATGAGCCGACCAATCATCTCGACATCGAGAGCATCGAGCTCCTTGAGCAGGCACTCGCTGACTATGATGGCGCCTTGCTCGTCGTGAGCCACGATGCCGCGTTTCTGGACCGGATCGGCATCGAGCGGCGGCTGAGGCTGGGCGTGGACGGCTTGTGAGAGCTAAACCCCCGATCAGTCGAACAGCTCTTCGAGGAACGACTTCTTTCGCTTAGGATAGCCTTTATGCGAGCGGTAGCCGTCATCCCGATGGCCCTGCTCGCGATATCGCTCATCGCGGTACGGCTGCTGAGCCTGAGATTGAGGCGGATAGGGCTCGGCGCGGGTCTGTGGCGGGGCGGCAGGCGCCAATTCGGCACTGGCGCGCTCGATAATCTTGTCCAGCTCGCCCCGGTCCAGCCACACGCCACGGCATTGGGGGCAATAATCGATTTCGACGCCTTGGCGCTCGCTCATCACGAGCGGCACGCGGCAGACGGGGCAGGGCATGGACTGGGCTGATGACATGAAAAACCTCCGATGGAACGACTGTCGATCGGGTGACTGATGCAGGTCTTCAATGGGTCTGGACCCGGCACCGAGCGCACTCGATGCGGTCCGACATCACGATCCATAGGGGATCGCCAGAGGGGCCCGGCCCGCAAGGCCAAAGTAGGTGAGCCCTGTTGCAGGTCAAGCCGTCGCGCGTGAACCTATGAGCGCTGCGCCCACAACGCGTCCAAAAGAAAAGGGCCGCCCTGAAGAGCAGCCCTTGTTCCGATCCCGGACGGGAAATTCTGAAGCTTCTGCGCGTCCGCGGAGCCGGACCATGGTCTGCTCCGCGAAACGACGCCGACGTTCTTAGCGCTTCGAGAACTGGAAGCTGCGGCGAGCCTTGGCGCGGCCGTACTTCTTGCGCTCGACGACGCGCGGGTCGCGCGTGAGGAAGCCTTCTGCCTTCACGGCGGCGCGCAGCGTGGGCTCATATTTGCTGAGCGCCTGCGCGATGCCGTGCTTCACGGCGCCGGCCTGACCGGAAAGACCGCCACCCTTCACGGTGCAGATCACGTCATACTGGCCGGTGCGGTCGGTGACCGTGAAGGGCTGGTTGATGACGAGACGCAGCGTGGGACGTGCGAAATAGGTTTCCTGATCGCGGCCGTTGACCGTGATCTTGCCGGTGCCGGGCTTCACCCACACGCGGGCGACGGCATCCTTACGACGGCCGGTGGCGTAGGCGCGGCCCTGCTTGTCCAGCTCCTGCTGGCGCAGCGGCGCGTTCGACACCTTCACGGGTGCCTGCACGGCGTCGGTGGCGGCGGGCGCATCGGCGTTACCCTGGGTGAGGTCCTGCAGATCGGACAGCGAGTTGACGGTATCGGACATCAGGCACCAACCTTGTTCTTGCGGTTCATCGCCGCAACATCGAGCACTTCGGGGTTCTGGGCTTCATGCGGATGTTCGCTGCCCGCGAAGACGCGCAGGTTGCGCATCTGCTGACGACCGAGGGGACCGCGCGGAATCATGCGCTCCACGGCCTTCTCCAGCACGCGCTCGGGGAAACGACCCTCGAGCACCTTCTGCGGAGAGGTCTCCTTGATGCCGCCGGCATAGCCGGTGTGCTTGTAATAGCGCTTGTCGGTCAGCTTGTTGCCGGTGAACTTCACCTTGTCGGCATTGATGACGATGACATTGTCACCGCAGTCGACATGGGGAGTGAAGCTGGGCTTGTGCTTGCCGCGCAGGATGTTCGCGATGATGCTCGCGACGCGACCAACGACGAGACCCTCGGCGTCGATCAGCAACCATTTCTTCTCGACCGTGGCCGGGGTTGCCGGCTTGGTGGTCTTCATGAGCGCCTTCATGGCCTCTTGCCTCCAGGAATGAGTATCCAGAAAATAACAACAGCGGCGCCCCGGAAAAGGCACCGCCCGCGCGGCCCCAATGGCGATGAGGGGGCGGAGAGTCAAGAAAAAGCACGCCCTTGCTGACGGGTATCAGGATACCCTATCAGTCCAGACGGGCGTCAGGCCGGGTTTTTTCGTGCACCCAGGCCGCATAGGCCGCGGTGGTGTGCGCGGGCCAGGTGAGGATCGCGGGGAGATCATAGGCATGGGCCTGCGCAATGGCGGTCATGAGCGCCGCGCAGCGGTCCGGCGCGGTCTTGAACAGCACCACCGTTTCGGCGCTCTGCTCGATGACGCCATCCCACGGATAGATCGAGCAGCCTTCGCCCAGCACATTGGCGCAGGCGGCCAGTCGCTCTTGCACCATCTGGCGGCCCGCCGCTTCAGCCTCGGCGCGCGAACCATAAGGCACGTAGACCAGAGCGATCTCGCTCATGCGCGCGCAGGCGCGAGATCCGATTCGCGATCCCGCTGGCCGATCCGATGCGCGCCGGCGACCGCGATGGCGAGGAGCAGCGCGCCGGTGACCTGATGCGTGACGGCAATGTGCAGCGACACGCCGGTCAGCACAGTGCCGATGCCGAGCATCACCTGCACCAGCGTGGCGCCGGTCAGCGCATAAGAGAGGCGAAGCGCGCCCTGGGCATGAAGGCGCCCGGCCATCCACAGCATGGCGCCCGCCGCGACCATGGCCCACCAGCGATGGAGGAAGTGGACGAGGAACGGGTCACTGGTCAGCGTCATCCACAGCGACCCCCACCATGCGATTCCGTCAGGCACGAAGCGGTCGTTCATCATCGGCCATGTGTTGGAGACATAGCCGGCGCGCAGACCGGCGGTGAGCGCGCCGAGCAGCAACTGGATGAAGAGGATGAGCACGGGGATGGTGCCCGCCCATGTCGGCACGGCCCGTCGCGGCGCGAGGCTGGCGGGAGTGGTGGCGCTGGCGGGATTGGCGGCACCATGCCGGGCCAGGCGCAGGAAGTCGCAGGCGGTCCACACCACGGCGCCGAGCAGGATCAGTGCCATGCCCAGATGCGCGGCGAGCATCGCCGGCTGCACGTTCACCCGGTCGACAAGGCCGCTCTTCACCATCAGCCAGCCGACGGCCCCCTGGGCGCCGCCCAGCGCCAGCAGCACCAGCAAGCGGACACCGAAGCCGCGCGGAATAGCGCGACGCAGCGCGAACCAGGCCAGCGGCACGGCATAGGCAAGGCCGATGATGCGGCCGACCAGCCGGTGGAAATATTCCCAGAAATAGATGTGTTTGAACGCTTCGAGCGTCATGCCCTTGTTCATCAGCGCATATTGTGAGCTGGTGCGATACTGGTCGAACTCTTCCTGCCACTGCGCCTCGTTCATGGGCGGCAGGGTGCCGGTCACCGGCTTCCACTCGGTGATGGAGAGGCCCGACTCGGTCAGGCGGGTGATGCCACCCACCGCCACCATGAAGAGAATCAGGCCCGCGACGACGAACAGCCAGCGTGCCAGCGGGGCGGGACGGCCAAGATGGCGCCCGCCGACCGCGGGCGCACCGGGCGAGGACGAGTGCGCAAGTTCAGCCATCCGGTCCCCATGCGCCGCGGGATCGGCGGAAGCAAGCCCCCCGCATAAAGGCCTCACCCGGAGGCAAAGGATATGTTGTATCTTCCCGCGAGGGGGCGTATGGCCCTTGCAATGAGAACGCTCACCGCACCCCGGATGTGGACAATGCCACAGCTCGACCGGCTGGCCATCGGCCTGTCCGGCCTGTGCGCCGTGCATTGCCTGACGACGGCGATTGCTGTGGGCGTGCTGTCTTCTGTCGCGGGCATTTTCGAGGCGGAGATCATCCATGAGGCCGGCCTGATGATCGCCATGGTGCTCGGCGCACTGGCGCTCGGCCACGGCGCGCTCAAGCATGGCATGGCGCTGCCGGTTGCGGTCGGCGCGCTCGGCCTCGGCATCATGGCCGGGGCGCTCAGCCTGCCCCATGGCTGGGCCGGCGAGACGCCTTACACGCTGCTCGGCGTCGCCCTGCTTGCCTTCGGTCACGAGCTTAATCGCCGCGCCTTCTGGTGACCCCCTAGCGCCAGGGGCGCTGCGACGACGACCCCCCGCGCGATCAACATCCCCTGCTTGATCAAGGTCAATGTCTGCCCGGCGCGGCGAGCGCAGTGACGGATCCAGTCCTGAAGCAGGAGCATGGATCAATGGGTGCGATCGAAACGATCGAGGCGGGAACGACCGCCAAACGAATCATTCCCGGTACGCCGGTCTTCGACGGTGATGCGGCGGCGCGCGGCTTCGCGCTGAACGCCATGTGCTTTTCGTTCAACGATGCTGCCAATCGCGCCGCCTATCAGGCGGACGAGGAAGCCTATTTCGAGCGCTTCCATCTGACTGAGGAGCAGCGCGAGGCGGTCCGCGCCCGCAATGTCCTCCAGATGATCGAGGCGGGCGGCAACATCTATTATCTCGCCAAGCTGGCCGGCATCTACGGCCTCAATGTGCAGGATGTGGGGGCGCAGCAGACCGGCATGAGTGTCGAGGCTTTCCGTCAAATGCTGCTCGACGCAGCCCATCAGCAAGAGGAGGCCTGAGCCATGGCGCATATTCTCGGCGGTATCTTCACCAGCCACGTGCCGGCAATCGGCGGCGCCATTGCGCGCGGTCAGGAGCAGGACCCTTATTGGAGCCCGTTCTTCGATGGGTTCAAGCCGATCCATCGCTGGCTTGCAACCGCCAGACCGGACGTTGCCGTGGTCTTCTACAATGACCACGGCCTCAACTTCTTCCTCGACAAGATGCCGACCTTCGCGGTGGGCGCGGCGGACAGCTACCACAATGCCGATGAGGGCTGGGGCCTGCCGGTGCAGAACGGATTCAAAGGCGACGCCGCCCTCTCCTGGCACATCATCGAGGGACTGGTGGAAGACGAGTTCGACGTCACGACCTGCCAGTCGATGCTGGTGGATCATGCGCTGGTCGTGCCGTTCCAGCTGTCCTGGCCCGGCGGCGGCCAGTGGCCGGTGCGCATCGTGCCCATCGCCATCAACACCGTGCAGCATCCGCTGCCGAGCCCCAAGCGCTGCCTGGCGCTGGGTCGCGCGGTCGGCAAGGCGCTGCGCAGCTGGCAGGGCGATGAGCGGATCGTGGTGTTCGGCACCGGCGGACTCTCCCACCAGCTGGACGGGGAACGCGCCGGCTTCATCAACCAGCGCTACGACCAGTTCTGCATGGACAATCTCGGCCCCGATCCGGATGCGCTGACGAAAATCAGCGCGCTGGATATCGTTGAGGAAGCCGGCAGCCAGGGCATCGAGATCGTCAACTGGATCGCGGCGCGCGGGGCCTTG
This sequence comes from Sphingobium sp. B12D2B, assembly GCF_025961775.1. Classification (NCBI taxonomy): domain Bacteria; kingdom Pseudomonadati; phylum Pseudomonadota; class Alphaproteobacteria; order Sphingomonadales; family Sphingobiaceae; genus Sphingobium; species Sphingobium sp. B12D2B. Next base: position 180,097 of record NZ_JAOQOH010000001.1, on the reverse strand, counting down.
GGCGAGGATGTGGCCGAGGTCAGCCGGAACTATCACATCCCCATCTCGAACACGGCGGCGGCGACGATGTTGCTCGAAAGCGGTTCGACCGCCCTTGAACAGGCGGCCTGACGAGGAGGCTATGTTCTCCCCTCCTCTTTAGAGGAGGGGGCGGGGGTGGTGGCGATGCGCCAGCATCGCGCAGGCTTGAATGACGGCGAAGTCGTCGCACCACCCCAACCCCTCCTCTGAAGAGGAGGGGCTTAATAAGGTTGCTAGTATCCGCCCCGCTTGTCGAGCAAATGCGGCCCGGCGTCCGCCACGCGGGCGCAGCCGGTGAGCGCGAGGCCGGAGCGCAGTTCGAGCGCATATTGCGCGAGCATCCGGGAAACAGCGGCTTCGCCCCCGGCGGCGAGGGCGAAGGCCCAGGGGCGGCCGATCATGACGCCCTTGGCACCCAGCGCCAGCATGCGCAGCACATCGAGGCCGTTGCGGATGCCGCCATCGATCAGCACGGTGAGGCGGTCACCCACCGCTGCCACGATGTCCGGCAGCGCCTGCGCGGTGCCCACCGTGGCATCGAGTTGGCGGCCGCCATGGTTGGAGACGACGATCCCATCCGCGCCGATCTCCGCCGCGCGGACCGCGTCGGCCGGGTCCATGATGCCCTTGAGCACCAGCGTGCCGGACCAATGCTCGCGGATGAATGCCAGATCCTTCCAGGTGACGGACGGATCGAAGTTCTGGCCGCTCCAGCGCAGAAAATCGCCCATGCGCACCTTGCCGTTCATGATCGGCACCAGATTGCCGAGTGTATGCGGGCGGCCGTGCAGCCCGACATCCCAGGCCCAGCCGGGATGGGCAAGGATCTCACGCCAGCGCCGGGCCTGACCGCGCAGGCCGGGCGGTCCCGAGAGGCCCGAGCGCTGGTCGCGCCAGCGCGGGCCGGGCAAGGGCAGGTCGACGGTCATGAACAGCGTGTTGCAGCCCAGAGCCTTCACCCGGGCCAGCAGGTCGGCGATGAACGCGCGATCCTTCGCCATGTAGAGCTGGAACCAGAAGGGCAGGCCGGTGCCGGCGATTTCCTCGGCCGAGCAGACCGTCACGGTCGAGGCGACCATCGGCACGCCGTTGGCATGGGCGGCACGGATCGCCTGCGCCTCGCCGCGCCGCGCCAGCAATCCGCCCATGCCGATCGGCGCGAGCATCAGGGGCATGGCGAGCTTTTGCCCGAACAAGGTGGTCGAAAGATCGGATGCCGAGACGTCGTTCAGCACCTGCTGGCGCAAGGTGACGGCGCGAACGGCGGCGCTGTTGCGCGCTAGGGCCAGCTCGTCGATGCTCCCGCCATCGACATAATCGAACAGGAAGCGCGGTAGCCGGCGGCGGGCGGCGTCTCGAAGATCGGTGAAGCTGTGCGGCCAGACCATTCAGCGCCGTGCCTCGCGGGCCTTGGCGGGCGCGTTCGACGCCGCCTTCGTCATCCTCATCATCTGGCTCTCCTCACGGGGTGTGTGCCCACCATTCTGTTTGCGGCGGTGAGCGTAGAGCGGATGACGCGCAAACAAAATAGCGTGCTCTCGATACGGCGCTCGGTGCGCGATGGTGAATTTCGCCAACTATCTGGACGAATAACCAACCTGTGGGAGGGGGCTTTTGACGGCGCTGAGCTTCCCGATTTTCAACATACTGAAAAGAGGTGTTTTTATGATTTGGCACGCAAAGTGCAAAGCCTTGTGTGTCAGTCATTCGGGACTGAAAAAATTCAGTAGGGAGAACCAACATGTCGAGCAAATTTCATCTGATCGCCGCCGCTGCCGCTATCGCCATCCTGCCGCTGGCCCAGCCGGCGCTGGCCGCGCCTGCTGCGGAAACCACCTATCAGATTCCGGCCAAGGTGCTGAAGCGTGGCGACCAGACCTTCTATTGCTTCAAGCAGCAGGCGACGACTGGCACGCGCATGTCCCGCCGGGTTTGCGTGACCGAGAAGGAGCTGAGCTATGCCGGCGCGCGGATCGAAGGCGCGGGGGACTCGGTGCAGATCAGCAAGGGCGGCGAAACCCGGATCGCGAGCCAGCGCTGATCGCCACGCGCTCCGCATGACACACAGGGGCCACAGGCCGGGGGGGAGCGTGGGAGCGTGACCCCTCGGCAGCCGGCCGATGGTTAGAGGATTTCAATCCCGGTCCGGCGCGCCAAGCGGGAAATAATGGCGATAGGGCCTCGCGCCCTCGATGCAGCGGGCAACCGACGGGCGCTCGTTCAGCCGCCCGCGATAGGCGCGCACTTCCGGATAGCGCTCGCCGATCGGGTGGACCCAATCGGCATAGAACAGAGCCGGCGCGGCGGCGCAATCCGCCATGCTGAACCCTTGCGGCGAGGCCCAGAGATGCCCGGTCAGCCGCGTTTCCAGCCAGCCATAAATGGTCTCGAGCGCGTCTCGCGCGCGCTGGGTGCGCACCGGATCGCTCGCGCCGATGAGGTGGGGCAGGGCCTCGGTCACCGCCGCCTGAACGGGCGTCATCACATGATTGTCGAACACGCGGTCCATGAACCGCACATCCAGCGCGTCATGGGCGGTGGCGGGAATCAAGGGCGCGCGCTCATAGTGGCGCAGGTCCAGATATTCGATGATCGTCGTCGCCTCGATCACCGGTGTGTCTTCATCCATCAGCACCGGGAACTTGCCGAGCGGCCACTGGTCGCGCAGCGCGTCCATCACGCCTTCGTCTTCCACATTGCGCAGCGTGTAGGGCAGTTCCTTCTCGTGCAGCGCGATCATCGCCTTCCAGCTGTAGCTGGAGAAGGGATGGGCAAAGAGGATGTAACTCACGGGGTCAGTCTCCGGAAAAGGCGGTTTCGAGCGTGGCGATGTCGATCTTGTGCATGGTCATCAGCGCGCTGCTCATGCGGCGGACGGCGTCTGCGTCGTCGCTGGCCTGCATCTCCAGCGCCCGGCGCGGCACGACCTGCCAGGAGACGCCGAAGCGATCCTTGCACCAGCCGCACATGCTTTCCGCGCCGCCATCCGCGATGAGTGCGGTCCAGACGCGGTCCAGCTCGGCCTGATCCTCGACGGGGATGACGAAGGACACGGCTTCGGTCTGCGGAAACATCGGCCCGCCGTTCAATGCGGAGAAGGGACGGCCGCTCAGCGTGAACAGCACGAGCATGGCCGTGCCGGCGGGGAAATTGGGCGGGAAGGGCGAGTCATCGACATAGCGGACGATCCGGTCGATGCGGGAATCCGGGAAGAGCGAGACGTAGAAGGTCGCGGCCTCCTCGGCTGTCCCGTCCATCCAGATGCAGGGCGTGATCGCGCTGGTCATCTCCGCTCTCCTTATCGACCGCCCACAAGCGCAAAACGCGCGCCCTGCGGATCGGTGCCCATGACGACCCAGTCACCGCCGGGGACCTCATGGGGGCCTGTGGTGATGGTGCCGCCATGGGCTGTGATGGCTTCCATCGCGGTCGCGATGGACGGTACGCGGAAATAGAAGCGCCATTCGGCCCGCTGGTCTTTCTGTTCCAGACTGGCGCCGATGGGCAGATCGCCGACGGACAGGAAGCGATAGTCGCCCATCGGCCCCATCGGCATGGCGGAGGGGTTGGTCCAGCCGAACAGGCCTGTATAGAAGGCGAGCGCTGCCGGCTGGTCCGGCGAGGATAGTTCGTTCCAGCCGCAATGGCCCACCGCTTGCGGCGAGAAAGCGCGGCTGACGCCACCCTCGACGCTGCCGCGCATGATATAGAAGGGCGCGCCATGCGGGTCGGCCGCCATGGCGAAGCGGCCGACACCGGGGATGTCCTGCGGTTGCACGTAGAGGCGACCGCCCATGGCCAGGATCGCCGCCGCTGTCGCATCGACATCATCGACGCCGATATAGCCGAGCCAGATCGGGCGCCCGCCGCCGGCGATCATCTCGGCATCCAGCGCCATCATGCCCCCGACCTCGCCATCGGCGGCGCGGATCATGCGATAGTCCATGCCCGGCATGTCGCTTCGCTCCGCGATGCTCCAGCCGACCACGGCCCCGTAGAAGGCGCGGGCGGCCTCCAGATCGGTGGTCATCAGCTCGTACCAGATGAATTCGCCCTGCCTGTTGGTCATGGGGCCGCCTCCTCCCGCCAATGCTATTTGCGCTCGTCCAGAATCACGGTGAAGCCCCCGTAGATCATGCGCGGGCCGACCATCGGATTGTCCTCCGGGGCGTGCGCCATGCGCTCGTCGGCCATCAGCTTCTGCCAGCCGGAATCGCGGGTCGCCTTGTCCGGCCACTCGATCCAGGAGAAGACGACATCCTCGCCCTCTTCCGCCAGGACGGCGGTGCGCAGATCGTTGGTCTTGCCGGGCTGCACATCGTCATTCCAGCCCTCCACCACGCGCAGCGCGCCATATTCGATGAAGAGTGGATCGACCCGGCGGGCGATCTCCAGATAGTCTGCCTTGCGGCCGGGTTTCACCGGCACGAGGATGCCATCGATATAGGTCATGCGGATACTCCTTCTGATTGGACCGCATCATCGGAGATGAAGTCGGCCATTTGCGCCGCCATGGCGGCCTTGAATGCGGGACGCGCCTCGCCGCGCGCGACATAGGCGGTCAGCACGTCCGGTATGGCGAGGCGATCCGGCGAGAGATTGCGCAGCGCCTCGACCATCAGAAGGTCGCCGACCGTGAAGCGCTCTTCCAGCCAGGGTTTGTCGCCCAGCGCTGCGGCAAGCCGGTCGAGGCGGCCTTCCACCTGCCTGACGGCATCCGGGCGGCGCAGCCTCGCCCACTCCTGCCCGGCGCAGAACAGGTCGATATCGGCCAGATGCATGATGCCCGGCTCGATGCTGTTGAGTGCGGCGACGGCCCATGTGATCGCCCGCGCCCGCCCGACGGGATCGCGCGGCATCAGCCGCTCGTCCTTCTCGGCGATGTGGAGGACGATGGCGCCACTCTCGAACAGGGCGACATCCCCCTCCCGATAATGCGGCACCTGGCCGAAGGGCTGCTCGCGATAATAGTCCGCCGGCCGGTCGATGGCGCTGATCAGGCGGGTGCGATAATCGAGGCCTGCCTCCTCCAGCGCCCAGCGCACCCGCAGATCGCGGACATGGCCGCGCGCGAACGGCGGCACCCATGAAAATGCAGTGACCTCGATCGGCGCATCAGTCTTCTGCGGCATGGTGAACTCCTCTCATCGGATGCGCTGAGGCGATGGGCGCGCTCAATCGCCTTCCTTGCGAATGCCCTTGAGCAGGGCGTAGACGGCCATCGCGTGGCCCCGGCCAAGATCGAAATCGCGCTTGAGACTGGCGATCAGCGTCGCGGCCTTCACGTCCGGCTTCAGTCTCTTCTCGTCATCGAGAAAGCCGTGAAAGGCGGCATAGGCGCGCAGATCGTCCGGCGACTGGCCGGTCTTTGTCCGAATGGTATCGAGATAGGCCTGAAAGGACATGGCGTGTCTCCGTCGTGTGGCAATTAGGCAGGCTCAGGCATTGCGCTCATGTCCATCCATACCGGCTCCCAGATGTGCCCATCGGGATCGGCGATGCTGCGCGCGTACATGAAGCCATGGTCTTGCATGGGGTTGGGATCTGCGAGACCGCCGCTGCCGGCGCCGCGCTGGACCATATCGTCCACGGCCTCACGGCTTTGCTCGCTCAGGGCAAAGGCCGCCTGCGCGCTGCGGTGGGCGTCGATGATCTCCCGGTCGGTGTAGCTCGAGAAGCGCGGGCGGGTGAGCAGCATGACGCAGATCGCGTCCGAAAAGCGCATCATGGCGGCGCTGTCATCCGTAAACTCCGGCACATTGACGGCGCCGATCGCCTCATAGAAGTGCATCGATCTCGACAGATCGGTCACTGGCAGATTGACGAAAATCATCCGTTCCATGGGCAGCGCGTTTCCTCTCCGGTAGCGAGCCGACCGACTCGGTTCGCCTTGACGATCCTGACCCACAGACTTAAATGTTGCAACCATGGAGTTAGAAAAAATAACTAACGAGTCGAAACTCCCTCAAAAGCGTCGATTTGACGATGCCTGCGGCCTTGCGCACGGGCTCGATCTGGTCGGCGAGCGCTGGGCGCTGCTTGTCGTCCGCGAATTGCTGCTCGGGCCGCGTCGCTTTTCCGATTTGCGCGCGGCCTTGCCGGGGCTGAGCGCCAATGTGCTCACCCAGCGCCTGACCGAGCTGGAGGAGCGCCACATTGTCGAGCGCCTGCGCCTGCCGCCGCCCGCCAATGTGCAGGTCTATGGTCTGACGCCATGGGGCAAGGAGGCCGAGCCGATGGTGCTGGCGATGGCGCAATGGGCCTATCGCTCGCCGACGCATGACCGGATGCTGCCGCTCAACGGCACGGCCATGATGCTCTCCTTCAAGATCAATCTGGATCGGGCAGCGGCGGCGGAGATGGTGCTGCAGGTCGGCTTTCGCATTGACGGCACGCCCTATCGCGCCAGTCTGGATCGCGGGCTTTATCATGTCGAAGCCGGCGAGGTTTCCGACCCGGACCTGGCCTATGAGGGCACGGCGCGGGGCCTCGCCAAGCGCTTCTACGGCAAGATGCCCGTCGACCAGCTTGCCGAGACGGGCGAGCTTAGCGTGAGCGGCGATGCGGCGCTGGAGGCGCGCTTCGCGGCGCTGTTCACTTTGCCCGCGCGATACCAGCCCAACGAAAGCGGCTCGACTTTGCCCCTCTGACCCGACATAGACAGGGAGGGGAACAAAGAGGGGGCAAGCTTGGTTGCGACGGTGGAAACGGTGGCGTTTCTCGGGCTGGAGGCCCGGCCGGTCGAGGTGCAGTGCCAGCTTGTCTCCGGCTTGCCGAACTTCATCGTTGTCGGGCTGGCCGACAAGGCCGTGGCGGAAAGCCGCGAGCGCGTGCGCAATGCCATCGCCGCCATTGGCCTCTCGCTGCCGCCCAAGCGCATCACGGTCAATCTCTCTCCCGCGGACCTGCCCAAGGAAGGCTCGCATTACGATCTGCCGATTGCGCTCGCCTTGCTGGGGGCGATGGGCGTCGTCGATGCCGAGCAACTGGCCGATCATCTCGTCGTGGGTGAGTTGGGGCTGGACGGGCGCATCGCGCCGGTGCCGGGCGTGCTGCTGGCCGCGCTCCATGCGGCGCAGGCGGACAAGACGCTGATCTGCCCGGCGGCGCAGGGGTCGGAGGCTGCCTGGGCAGGCTCCGAAGGCGTGCTGGCCGCGCCGGATCTGCTCGGTCTCATCAATCATCTCAAGGGCGCGACGGTGCTGCCGCGCCCGGCACCCGGGACGGTCGAACCGCCGGTGCCGGGGCCGGATCTGCGGCAAGTGAAGGGCCAGGAGGTCGCCAAGCGGGCGCTGGAGATCGCGGCGGCTGGCGGGCATAATCTGGTGATGGTCGGGCCGCCCGGAGCCGGCAAATCCCTGATGGCGAGTTGCCTGCCCGGCATATTGCCGCCGCTCACGCCGGCCGAAGCGCTGGAAGTCTCCATGGTCGCCTCCGTGGCCGGTACGCTCTCGGGCGGGCGGATCAGCCAGAACCGGCCCTATCGCGCGCCGCATCACAGCGCGTCCATGGCGGCGCTGGTCGGCGGCGGGCTGCGGGTGAAGCCGGGGGAAGTCAGCCTCGCGCATCTGGGGGTGCTGTTTCTGGACGAACTGCCTGAATTTCAGCGCGCGGTGCTGGATAGTTTGCGGCAGCCGCTGGAGACGGGCGAGGTCAGCGTGGCGCGCGCCAATGCGCATGTGACCTTCCCGGCGCGGGTTCAGCTGATTGCCGCGATGAACCCCTGCCGCTGCGGGCATCTCGCCGATCCCGCTTTGGCCTGCTCGCGGGCGCCACGCTGTGCGGGCGATTATCAGGCGAAGGTTTCGGGGCCGCTGCTGGACCGGATCGATCTGCATGTGGAGGTCGGCGCGGTTTCGGCGGCGGACCTGCTACTGCCGCCGCCGGTCGAGGGATCGGCGGAGGTCGCCGCCCGCGTCGCGCAGGCCCGTGCCCGCCAGACGGCGCGCGCGGCATCAAGCGGGGGCGCGCGCACCAATGCGGAACTGAATGGCGATGCGCTGGATGCCCATGCCGCGCCGGATTCGCCGGGCCGCGATCTTCTGGCGCAGGCTGCCGCCGCGATGAAGCTGAGCGCGCGGGGCTATACCCGCGTGCTCCGGGTCGCCCGCACCATTGCCGATCTGGCGGGTGCAGAGACGGTGGGGCGGGTGCATGTGGCGGAAGCGCTGAGTTACAGGCGGCGCGCGCCAGTGAATTGAGGGGGTGAATTGAGCGGGTGAATTGAGGGGATGGCTTAGCTCTTCGGCGCGGCGTCCATCGCCTCGCGCGTGCCGGTGGCGGGTGGTTCGTCCTTCAGGGAGGCGGCGACCTTCTCGGCCTGTTCCATGACGCGCAGGATGTTGCCGCCGGCCAGCTTGGCGATATTGGCATCGCTCCAGCCGCGCTTCATCAGCTCCAGCAGCAGCGGCGGATAGCTTTCCACGCCGGTCATGCCGTCCGGCAGGGCTGGTAGCCCATCATAATCGCCGCCCAGGCCGACATGATCATAGCCGGCGACCCTGGCGATATGATCAATATGGTCGGCGACCATCTGCACCGTCACGCGCGGCTCGGGATTGGCGGCGAGCCAGGCCTCCATGGCGGCCTTCGCCCGGTCCGGCTGGCCGATATAGAGGCCGTTGAGCGGCGGCTGGTTGTAGAGCGCGCGCTGGGCGCCCTGCTGCACCCCCCACACCCGGCGCGCCTCCGAAATATAATTGGGCGCGAAGGCGACCATGACGATGCCGCCGGTGCGCGCGACTTCCTTGAGCACCTTGTCCGAGACGTTGCGAGGATGATCGCACAGCGCCCGTGCGCTGGAATGGGAGAAGATGACCGGCGCGCGGCTCGCGGCAATCGCGTCCAGCATCGTGTCCTCGTTCACATGGCTGAGATCGACCAGCATGTTCAGCCGGTTCATCTCGCGCACCACCGCCACGCCGAAGGGTGTGAGCCCGCCATGGGCCGGATCGTCGGTGGCGCTGTCCGCCCAGGCAATGGTGCGGCTGTGCGTCAGGGTGAGATAGCCCACGCCCAGCTCGGCATAAGCGCGCAGGACCGAGAAGCTCTCATCGATCTGGCCGCCGCCTTCCGCGCCGATCAGCGAGGCGATGCGCCCGGCCTTGTGCGCGGCCCGGACCTGCGCGGCGGTGCGCGCGAGCGTGAACTCGGCCGGGTAGCGGCGCACGATGGATTTCACGAGGTCGATCTGTTCCAGCGTCTTCTTGACCTGCTCCAGCGGCGGCAGCGTCGCGGGGACGTAGACGGACCAGAACTGACCGCCGACCATGCCCTGCCGCAGCCGGATGATGTCCGTATCGAAATCCTCTGTGTTCAGCCGCGTCAGGTCCACCGACCAACGCGCATCGCCATCATGGCCGGCGATGGCGCCGGGCCAGTCATTATGCCCATCGATCAGCGGCGTGGCGCCGAGCACTTTCTTGAGGCGCGGCAGATTGGGATCGGCGGGGTCGGCCGGTTCGGCCAGCGCGGTGGTCGCGGAGAAAGCCAGAGCGGCGGTGAGCAGGCGCGTGAGCATGGACATGGCTGCATTTCAGCATGTCCGCGGGCTGGTGGGAAGGGGCCGGCGGGGCGCTGGAGGGGGAGAAATGTCGTACGGCGGGCGGCGGCGCTGCGGCGCTGCGGCTCAGCGCCAGCCTGCGTCGCCCTGTGCGGCGAAGAAGCGCACGCCTGATTGCGCGCTGCGGAGGTTGAAGGGCGCCTTGGTGGTCGCCTTCTCGCCATCGACGAGCAGGTCCAGCGTCTTGCCGGCGCTTTCTATCTCCAGATGATCGGCGGCGCCGAGCGATTCGGAAGGCCCATTGCGGAAATCGCCCGAGAGCCAGGCCCAGCCATGCGCGAATAGCTCGCCGGCATTGCGGGCGAGCACGCCATAGGCATGCAAGCCCTGCTTGGCCGGCTCTACGAAGATCGCGGGATAATCGCGCGGATCGCCGACGAGGGAGACGGCCGGGGCCTCGAAGGTGGCGGTGATGGCCTCCGGCACCTTTTCCGCCAGCGCGGCGAGATCATGATTGCGCAGCGCCTCGCGCACATTGCCCCATGCGGCCGTGGGGCCGACGATGATGCCCGTATAGGCGGTGATCTCGTCTGCCTCGATCACCGGCACGGCCATCACGGTCCCCTTGTCCGCCAGATAGGCCTTGGCGATGGCGAGCGGATCGAGATTGCCGTGGAGCCGGTGAGCCAGCAGGTTCATCGTGCCGCCGGGCAGCGCGAGCAGGGTGCCATCCCAGCCGGCGAGCGCCTGCGCCGTGGAGGCCAGCGAGCCATCCCCGCCGAGAATGATGACGAGGCCGATGCCGCGCTCACGGGCCTGCGCGGCGTTTGGCAGCGGGCCGTCGTCGATGGGCCGGGCGGTGCCGATGGGCCGTCCGGCCTGCGCGAACGCGGCCTGGATCGCGGACACCAGCGCAGGATCGCATGTGCCGCTGCGCTCATTATAGATGAAGAGGGAGTCGCTCATTGTGACCGTCATGCTCGCCGGGAACGTCTGGCGGGGTGTTTGGATGCAGGATGGCGGTGGTTACAAGCAATTTCGCTTGGCCTCCGCTCGGTGCTTGAGCCGCGCGGACACACGCGCTAGGACGCCGCATTGCTTTTATTGCGGCGCGGCATCAAGCGCCCGATCAGCCAGCAGGCGGCAGGAAACAGACGATGGCCGAATTCTCCCTCCCCGCAAACAGCGTCGTTCGCAAGAACGGGACCGTGCATAAGGCGCAGGACGGCGCCACGAACGTCAAGAAGTTCAAGGTCTATCGCTACGATCCGGATAGCGGCGAGAACCCCCGCTACGACACGTTCGAGATCGATCTCGATAAATGCGGGCCGATGGTGCTGGACGCGCTCATCAAGATGAAGGGCGAGCAGGATTCGTCGCTGACCTTCCGCCGCTCCTGCCGCGAGGGCATTTGCGGCTCCTGCTCGATGAACATCAACGGCAAGAACGGCCTCGCCTGCACGACCGCGATCGAGGACTGCAAGGGCGAGGTCCGCATTACGCCGCTGCCGCATATGGACGTGATCAAGGATCTCGTGCCGGACTTCACGCATTTCTATGCGCAATACAGCTCGATCAAGCCCTGGCTGCAGACCGTCACCCCGCCGCCGAGCGGCAAGGAGCGGCTGCAGAGCCCGGAGGATCGCGAGAAGCTGGACGGACTCTACGAGTGCATCCTGTGCGCCTGCTGCTCCTCCAGCTGCCCGAGCTACTGGTGGAATTCCGATCGCTTCCTTGGCCCGGCGATCCTGCTCCAGGCCTATCGCTGGCTGGCCGACTCGCGCGACGAGATGACCGGTGAGCGCCTCGATGATCTGGAAGATCCCTTCCGCCTCTATCGCTGCCACACCATCATGAACTGCGCCAATGTGTGCCCCAAGGGCCTGTCGCCCGCCAAGGCCATTGCCGAGACGCGGAAGATGATGGTCGAACGCGCGATTTGACGTCACAGTCGACCGAGACAACGACAATTCGGAGATCGGCGATGGTGAAGGAAGGCGAAGTTCTGGATGGCGGCTGCTTGTGCGGAGAGCTCCGCTACAAGCTGACCGGGCCGACGCTGTGGGTCTCCCAATGCTGCTGCAAGGATTGCCAGAAGGCGACCGGCACCGGCCACACCACGATCATCGGCATTCATAACAGCCAGCTCGCCATCGAGGGCACGCCCAAGACCTATACCAACCATGGCGATACCGGAGGGGATGTGACGCGGCATTTCTGCGGAACATGCGGCGGGCGGATTTTCACCTCCGGCACGCTGCCGGGCGAGTTCATCATGGTGCAGGCCGGGTCTCTCGATGAGCCCGACCGCGTCTCGCCGCAAAGCGTCATCTACATGAAGGATGCCGTGGCCTGGGACTATTTCGACCCGGCGCTGCCCAAATATGAGATCATGCAGCCGCGCGTGCAGCACAGCGCCCCGGCGGAGGCCTCCCCGCGCGACGCATGAGTGGCCTGCTCTCCTGTTATGACGACCTTATCGCCGCTGGAGAGCTGAAACCCGATCCGGATCAGCGCGCTGCCGCGATCCGGCTCGACCGGCTGCAGCAGGAGCTGGAAGCCGCGCCGAAGAAAGGCTCCGTGCTCTGGCGGATGCTCCGCAAGGCGCCCGAGCCGATCCGCGGCGTGTACCTGTGGGGTGGCGTCGGGCGCGGCAAGTCCATGCTGATGGACCTGATGCGCGATTGCCTGGATGGCCCCGCCAAGCGCCGCATCCACTTCCACGAGTTCATGCTCGATGTGCATGCGCGGCTGAGGGCGGTGCGCGAGAGCGAGAGCGGCGACCCGATTGCGCCCGTCGCCGCGCAACTCGCGGCCGAGGCCAAGGTGCTGCTGTTCGATGAAATGGTGGTCAACAATATGGCGGATGCCGCCATCATGTCCCGCTTGTTTACCGCCCTGTTCGATGCTGGGGTGACGCTGGTCGCCACCTCCAACCGCGCGCCGGACGATCTCTACAAGGATGGGCTCAACCGCGAGCTGTTCCTGCCCTTTATCGATCTGCTCAAGGCGCGGCTCGACGTGGTGCCGCTCAACGGGCCAACCGATTATCGGCTGGATCGGCTGGGCGGCATGGACATCTGGCATGTCCCCAATGGCGATGAGACCACTGCCAAGCTGCGCGAAATCTTCTTCCGCCTGACGGACTATCCGCCTGAAGACAGCGCCAATGTGCCGAGCGAGGAACTGAGCGTGGGCGGCGGGCGCAGCCTGCATGTGCCCAAGAGCCTCAAGGGCGTGGCGGTGTTTTCCTTCAAGCGCCTGTGCGGAGAGGCGCGCGGCGCGGCGGACTATCTCGCCATTGCGCGGCGCTTCCACAGCGTCATCATCGTCGGCATTCCGGTGCTCTGGCCGGAAAACCGCAACGAGGCCGCGCGTTTTGTCACGCTGATCGACGCCCTGTACGAGCATAAGGTCAAGCTGATCGGCGGTGCGGACGCCCTGCCTCAGCATCTCTATCCGCAGGGTGATGGCAAGTTCGAGTTCGAGCGGACGGTCTCCCGCCTGATGGAAATGCAGTCGCTGGAGTATCTCGCGCTCGGCCATGGCGCGCACGCCAGTTGACGTAAAATTAGGCTGCCGGTGCTAGCGGCTAGCTGAATGATGATCTGATATGCGGGCCGGTGGGCCTGTGGGACGTGGGGAATCAATGAAGCAGGGGTCCAGCGGTGCAGGACGGCTTTGGCTTGCGGCCACGCCCGTCCTCGTGATTTTTGCCATCGCGGCAGTCCTCTTCGCGCGTGTCCAGAATATCTGGATCGACGAGACCACCCAGCTTTCCGGCGTCATGCTCGCGCCGGGCGCGCTGCTCTCCTGGCTGGCCGGCGGCTATGATGCCGGGTTCGGCGTGCCGGACGACCGGATGCCGCCGCTGAGCTACTTTATCGATATGATCGGCTGGCACCTGTGGGGCGCCAATGAGTTGGCGTTCCGGCTTTATCATGCTGCGATCACGGCCGGCGGCATCCTGATCCTGATGCGCGCGCTTGCATCCCGCTACGGGTTGCGCGCGGCCGTGATTGCCGGGCTGCTGCTGGTGCTTTCCCCCCGGCTGGTCTCCATGGCCGTCGAAATCCGGGCCTATCCCATCCTTCTCGCGATCAGCTGTGCGCAGGCGGCGATGGTGATTCGCGGCGATGTGGCGCAAAGCGTGCGGCGGCTGGGCCTGTTCGTGCTGCTCGGTGTGCTGAGCGGCTACACGCATTTCTTCGGCATCGTTGCGACATCGGCCTATACGCTGGCCATCTTCATCGATGCGCGGACTGTGCGCGGCGCCGTGCGGGTGGTGCTGGCCTATGCGCTGCTGTTGCTGCTGTGGGCAGGACTTGCGCCCTTCATTCTGGGTGCGGCCAATCTGAGTTCGCCGGCACCCGGCTCCGCCGCGCCGGCCGGCGGGGTCGGTCTGGGCGACATCGCGGCCTTTCTGGCGCAGATGCTGGTGAGTGGCGCGACTTTAGTCGATCTGCCGGTGGCCGCCTTTTGCTTTGCGGGGGGCGCCATCCTTTTGCTCGTCGCGGCAGTCGGTCTTGGCGGGCAGGCCGCCACACGCGGAACAGCCATCCGGCATGATCCGGTCATCGGCCTGATCCTCGCGCTGGCTGCGGGCATGATCGTGACCATCGCGGCGGCGCTGCTGGTCTCGCAATTCGATGCGCTCGCGCCGCGCTATAATATCTGGATGCTGGCGCCGCTCGCGGTGATCCTCGCGCTCGCCGCTGACGGGGCCATCGCGAGGCGCGGGCGGATCGCCGACTGGATTCGCCACGCGGGCACCGCCCTTCTGGTGATTGGCAGTGCGGCGGCGCTGGTGATGTTTCTCGTGCGGGCCGACTGGTTCATCCACGGACCGTCGCGCACGCTGGAGTCCATGGTGGCCGAGGCGGAAAAACCGCTCGCTGTGCTGCACGTCGGCGATGCCTGGGCATGGGCCTATTTTCCGCTCTATCGCACCCATCGCGACGATCTGCCGCAATGGCTGCTGACGGCGGACGGGCAGTCCGCGATCCGGATCACGCGCGGCGGCGATCCGGGTGGGCCGCCGCAGCCGCTGACGGCGCTGGCCGACCGCGCGACATTGCTGGTCAGCCATGTCGAACTCAAAAGCCACAATGACCTGCGCGCCTTGGCGCGGGGTGAGAAGCCCCCGCCGGCGAGGGATCCGGTCCCCGCCCTGACGGCGGCTGGATGGCGCCCGGCGGAAACAATCGATCGTCCCGGTAATTTCGCCTTCACCGGTACGCTGTACCATCATCCCGACCCTGCATCAGCGCCGACCCGTCAACCCACCGCGCCAGCCATTGAGGACCTTTCCGAGTGACCATCCAGACCATGACAGACGCTCCGGTCGCGGCGCAGATGCTTCCGGCCGAGCTTGCGATCGTCGTTCCGACTTTCAACGAAGCGCAGAATGTGGCCTTGCTCGCCGATCTGGTCGACAAGGCGCTGCCCGGCGTCGCCTGGGAGCTGGTGTTCGTGGACGATAATTCGCCCGACGATACCTCCGGCAAGGTGCGGGCGCTGGCTCAGCGCGATCCGCGCGTGCGCATTCTCCATCGCTTTGGGCGCCGGGGCCTGTCGAGCGCCTGTGTCGAGGGCATTCTTGCGACGTCCGCCCCTTATGTGGCGATCATGGATGCCGATCTTCAGCATGACGAATCCGTGCTCAAGACCATGTTCGAGCGGATCAGGGCGGACGATGTCGATCTGGTGGTCGGCAGCCGCTATGTCGAAGGCGGCGGCATGGGCGACTGGAGCGAGAGCCGCCAGCGGATGAGCCAGTTCGCCACCAAGCTGGCGCTCAAGCTGACCAAGACGCCGATTTCCGACCCGATGAGCGGCTTCATGATGATGCGGCGGGATGCCTTCATGCGCTCGCTGCCCAATCTCTCGACCGTGGGCTTCAAGATCCTGCTGGATATCGCGGCCAGCGCACCCACGCCGCTGCGCGTCGCGGAAGTGCCCTACACCTTCCGCACGCGCCAGTTCGGCGAGAGCAAGCTCGATAGCCTGGTGCTGTGGGAATATGTACAGCTGCTCATGGACAAGGCGGTGGGCCATATCGTGCCCGTCCGCTTCCTGAGCTTCGCCATGGTCGGCGGCACGGGTGTGGTCGTCCACTTTGCCGTGCTGACGCTGCTGTTCGTGGCGCTGGGCGTGAGCTTCGCGGTGGCGCAGACCGCAGCGACGCTCGTCGCCATCACCAGCAACTTCCTGCTCAACAACATGTTCACGTACCGCGACCAGCGCCTGCAGGGCTGGGGATTGCTGCGCGGCTGGATCACCTTCAACCTCGTCTGTGCCTTCGGTGCTGCGGCGAATGTCGGCGTGGCAGACTGGCTGTTCGTCAACAATGGCTACTGGGCCCTGTCCGCACTGGCAGGCATTCTGGTCAGCGTGGTGTGGAATTATGTGATGTCCGCCTTCTTCACCTGGAAGAAGAAGGGCTGAGCGTGGCAGATCATTCGAACCTAACGAAGCGGTGGTAAGCCTCGGTCCGGTCGTCCCGGACCGGGCTAATTCGCGCTAACCGGGTAACCATGGCGCTCCAAGCCTCGCCCAAATCGGAATCGAACGGCGGGCGCTGTTCAAAAACCAGAATCGTTGGCGGACACTTGTTGATGGCATCGGCACACCGCCTAAGCTGACTGGCAATTGCGACTTCATCTGCCTCCGGGCTTCTCCGGCTAAGCACATGCCAAGTCGAGGCAGGGAGTCGGTAAGCGGCGAGCTCGCGCGTGAGCTGCTCATCATAATAGACGGTCGCGCCGCGCCAGCCTGAAGCCTTAGCGGCAATCGCCTCTCCGGGGTTGGGCAGGCGCTGTGCAGGGTAGTCAGGCAGAAGCGCCCAGATATGAGCGATCGCGAGGAGGAGAAGCACGAGCGGGCGCAAGCTGCGCGGCAGGCTCATCACGGAAAAAGCGAGCAAAATCGGCAACGTCACAAGAGCGCCCATGAACGATCGTGCGAGGTAGATAGGCTTGAAGACGCCGACAAAGGCGAAGAGAAGTGGCCCCAGCACCAGAAAGGTCATCATGACGATGAACAGCCGCGGGGATTGCTTCCACAGTTGCAGGGCCCCGAAGACATACAGACTTACAACAACGATCTTGGCGAGCGCCGGAAAGGCGATGGCCGTCATCGTCTGTTCGTAGAAAACCTTCACGTCCGTGGGTGCGATCCAGCTGTTGCGGACCGCACCTTCCGTCATCGCGTAGCCCAGAAAATGGACCGACTGTGGAATGCACAGCAAGGCCGCGACGGCGATGCAGGCACTCAGCAGCCAAAACAGTCGCCAGTCGCGATCGTAAAGCAGCAGCAGAAGCGTTGCTGCGCCAAAGAGGACCATGAAGAGCAGCGAGACATATTGGAGGTAAAATGTAAGGGCGAGGAAGAGTGTAAAGCCAATGGCGCATCGCCACTGTCTCTTCCTCGGCATGTCGCGCTGTCGGAGCAACTCGAGATAGAAGTAGGTCGCCCACAGCATTGCGAAGGCGATGACGCCGTAAAAGCGGATTTCCCGAGTGTAATGAACATTCAGCGGGTGAAAAACGAAAAACAGTCCGGCGAGGATCGCTACCGGCAGGCCGAGCCAGTTCCGCGCAATCAGGAAGAGTGCAGGCACAGAAAGAGCACCGATGAACGCCGGTAGCGCGCGCATCGCAGTGCGGCTGTCACCGAATACGGATATCCAGGCCTTGAGCAGGACGGTAAAGGTCGGCGGATGTACATCCGTGGTGCGATGAAGCGAGAAGTGGTGGGCGTAAGTTTCGCGGGTATAGAGCCAGGTGAAGATCTCATCTTGCCAAAGAACCGGATGCTCTATCCAGAACAGTCGGACCACGGCCGCGAGAGAAACTAGAAAGGCCAGAAGGCCCGCCTGTCGATAGGTCCGATCCCCAATCCATGCAGCAAAACTTGACATATCGTCCCCCCACCCGGCTGTTGCATATCCACATTCCCGCAAGCCGCAAAGAACAACCCCTTGTTCCGTGAGCGCCCTGTGAGCGTGCTCGCCAGAGGTGCTGCATCTGACGGGAACGTGCATCGGGCAGGAAGATGCGCTAGCGAAGCGGCAAAGGAGCCGCCAACGTGCTGAGTCTTGTGAAAACTGCCTGGAAAATCATGATGGGGGTGAAGGACGCGCTGGTCCTACTCTTCCTCATCCTCTTCTTCGCGCTGCTCTATGCCGGCCTCAAGGCCGCGCGGATGGAAGAGAGCTTTCCGGCAAGCGGCGCGCTCTATCTTGCGCTGGACAGGCCGATCGTGGAGCAGCCCCGGCCGATCGATCAATATGCGATGGTCGCGGGCACCGGCGGGTCGGGCGAGTATCGGCTGCGCGACGTGGTGCGCGCCATCGAGGCAGCGGCGGGCGACAGCGCGATCAAGGCCGTGGTGCTCGATCTGGATGGCTTTGGCGGCGGCGGTCAGGTCGCGATGCAGCGCGTGGGCGAGGCGCTGGACAAGGTGCGCGCCGCGGGCAAGCCGGTGCTCACCCGCGCCTCTTATTATGATGATGCCAGCTATATGCTGGCCGCCCATGCCAGCGAGGTGTGGCTCGATCCACTCGGCATGGTCGGGGTGACCGGGCCGGGCGGGAGCAATCTCTACTTCAAGGGCCTGATCGACCGGCTGGGGGTGAAGGCGCATGTCTACCGCGTCGGCAGCTTCAAGAGCGCGGTGGAGCCCTATACGCAGGCAGAACAGTCGCCCGAGGCGCGCGCCGCCAATGAGGCGCTGGTGACGGCAATCTGGTCCGACTGGCTGGAACATGTGGGCAAGGCGCGTCCGGCGGCGCGGGTGCGCGATTATCTGGCCGATCCGCTGGCGCTGCTGCGCGCCAATGGCGGCGATACCGCCAAGGCGGCGCAGGCGGCGGGCCTGGTCGACAAGCTCGGCGATCCGGTCACGTTCGGCAATCATGTCGCCGAAATCGTCGGGGAAGCGAGCGACCCGCGGCCGGGCGATTATGCCGCCATCCCGTTCGAGGGCTATTTGCGCAAGCACAAGGAAGGCAGCGGCGGGCAGGTCGGCGTCGTCACCGTCGCCGGAGAAATCGTGGATGGCGAAGCGGCGCCCGGCCAAGCCGGGGGGACCAGCGTCGCCAGCCTGATCAACGACGCGGTGGCCGAGGATTCGGTGAAGGCACTGGTGCTGCGCGTCGATTCGCCCGGCGGATCGGCGGCGGCGGCGGAGGAAATTCGCCTCGCGCTGGCGCAGGCGCGGGCCAAGGGCCTGCCGATCGTCGTCTCGATGGGCAATGTCGCGGCCAGCGGCGGCTATTGGGTCAGCACGGCCAGCGACATGATCTTTGCCGAGCCGGCGACGATCACCGGCTCGATCGGCGTGTTCGGCATATTGCCGAGCTTCGAGGATGCGTTGGCCAAGGTCGGCATCACCAGCGATGGCGTGAAGGCGACGCCGCTCTCCGGCGAGCCGGACGTGATCGGTGGGGTGAGCCCGGAGTTCAACGCGCTGGCGCAAGCGAGCGTGGAGGATATCTACGGCAAGTTCATCGGTCTGGTTGCCAGCAACCGCAAGATGACGCCGCAGCGCGTCGACGAGATCGCGCAGGGCCGGGTGTGGGCCGGCGGCATGGCGCATCAGCTCAAGCTCGTCGACCGCTTCGGCGGGGTCGAGGATGCCGTTGCGGAGGCGGCCCGGCGCGCCAAGCTGAGCGGCGACGCTGCAAGCGCGCGCTATTTCGACCCCGAGCCGGATTCGCTAGCGCAGTTTCTCGGCATGTTCATGAGCGGGGAGGCCAGAGCGCCCGCCATCACCGCGCCGCGCGATCTGCTGAGCTATGCGGCGCGGCAGCAGCGCCAGATTGCCGTGCGCATCATGCGTGATCTCAAGGGGCTGGTCGAGGGGCCGTCCATCCGCGCGGACTGCCTGGAGTGCCGCGCCTTTACGCCCGCCAGCGCCATGACGTCGGGCGAGCAGGCAGGCTGGCTCGGCATCCTCCTTGGCGCTGCCCAGCGGCCGCTCTGAGAATGGCGGCCGCGATCACCGGCGGTTGCCTGTGCGGTGCCTGCCGCTATGCGACCGATGCGGCGCCGATCAACATTCGCGCCTGCCATTGCCGGCTCTGCCAAAAGGCGACGGGCGCGCCGCTCTATGCACGGGTGCTGGTGCCGCTCGATGCCGTCCGTATCGAAGGCCCGGTGGGATGGCATCACAGCTCGGCGGCGTTGCGACGCGGCTTCTGCACCGCGTGCGGCACCACATTGTTCTCGGAGCGCGCCTCGGCCATGTGATCGGCCTTGCCATTGGCAGCCTGGATGAACCCGAGCGCTATCCACCCACCGAGCATATCTGGACGTCAAGCGCGCTGAGCTGGCTGACATCGGCCGATGATCTGCCGCATTATCCCGAGGGGCCACCCGCCTGATCCGGGCTGTTGCCGGTGCGATAATGCGGGAGCGCAAGGCCGCGCACGATGGCAACGGCGCGCAGGATGAAGCCGGCGATTACGGCCAGCACGGCGGCCCAAGGGGCGGCCATGCCGATGCTGGCGAGCAGGGCATAGAGGCCTGCCGACAAAGCGGCGGCCGTCACATAGATTTCCGGACGCAGCACGATGGAGGGCTGGCCTGCGAGCAGATCGCGGATGATGCCGCCGACGCAGGCCGTGATGATGCCCATCAGGGCGCTGATGAAGGGCGGGATGTCCAGGCTCATGGCCTTGGCGGTGCCGAACACGGCGAAGGCAACCAGCCCCACGGCGTCCAGCCAGTCGAGCGCGCGCTCGCTCCACCAGCGCTCGGGGGTCATCCACACCACCAGCGATGCACCGAGGCAGATGAGCGCCGGGCGCACATCGTGAATCCAGAAGACCGGCGCGCCGATCAGCAGATCGCGCACCGTGCCGCCGCCCACGCCGGTGGCGATGGCAAAGAAGGCGAAGGTGACGAGGGTCTGGCCCAGCCGCGCCGCAGCCAGCGCGCCCGAGGCCGCAAAGACGAAGATACCGACCAGCCCCATGGCGGAGAGCAGGGCATCGACGGGGACGGGTAGATCCTGCGGTGTCATGCGCCTCCCTTAGCGCAGATCGCTTGGCTTTCCATCTCTGCTGCCCCCTCTGCTGATACGGCGTTTCGCCCGTCGCGCAGGATGGGACAGGCTGCTAGGCTCGCGCCGACATTGCCACGGAGCCTGACAATATGAGCCTTTCGCTTCTCGTCTTCTATGGATCCTATCGGGAGGCGCGCGCCGGCATCAGGCTCGCCGACTATTGCGTGCGCGCGCTGTCCGAACGGGGCCATAAGGTGGAACTGATCGATGCGCGCGCGGTCGGCCTGCCGATGCTGGACAAGCGCCTCTCCGATTATGCGCCCGGCACCGCCCCGGCGGAGATGACCGCGCTCGCCGAAAAGATCAGCGCTGCGGACGGCTTCGTGTTCGTCACCGGCGAGTATAATTCAGGTCTGCAGCCGGGCCTCAAGAACCTCATCGACCATTATTATCAGGAATGGCGGCGGCGCCCGGCCGGCATCGTGAGCTATTCGGCGGGGCGGATGGCCGGTGCGCGCTCCAGCTACGCCTGGCACCCGACGCTGACGACGCTGGGGATCGCCGTGATTCCCGCCAGCGTGGCAGTCGGCGGGATCACGGACAGTCTCGATGCGGCCGGCGAACCAAGCGGCGCGGGTGGCGCGGCGCTGGTGCGCAGCTTTGCCGGCTTTGCGGACGAGCTGGAATGGTGGGCCGGCGCGGTGAAGGCGCAGCGCAAGCCGGGCTGACGTCAGATGGCGTCGCGGGTGCCGAACAATGCGGTGCCCACCCGCACATGGGTGGCGCCGAGCATCACAGCCGTCTCATAATCGCCGGACATGCCCATGGAGCGGCCCGGCAATTCATGATCGCGGGCCAGCTTGTCGAGCAGGGCGAAATAGGGCGCGGCCTCGACCTCAGCGGGGGGCACGCACATGAGCCCGACGACCGGCAGGTCCGCCGCGCGCGCCTGTGCCAGCAGGGCCGGTACATCGGCGATGGCGCAGCCGCCCTTTTGCTCTTCCTCGCCGATATTGACCTGCAGGAAGCAGTCCGGCCGGCGGCCCGCCTTGTCCATGGCCTTGGCCAGCGCCGCGATCAGCGAGGCGCGGTCGACGCCATGAATGGCATCGAACAGCGCGACGGCGTCCTCCGCCTTGTTGGACTGAAGCTGGCCGACGAGGTGGAGGCGGATATCGGGATAAGCCTCGCGCAGCGCCGGCCATTTGGCCTGCGCTTCCTGCACGCGGTTTTCGCCGAACACGCACTGCCCGGCCTCGATGAGCGGGCGCACCGCCTCAGCCGGATGCGTCTTGCTGACGGCGATCAGCGTCACCGACCCCGCAGGACGACCCGCGACGCGCTCGACCCTGCTGATCGCATCCCGCACATGTGCCAACCGGCTCTCGGCCGTGCCTTCGGCGCTCATCTGATTATTTTGCCCATTCATCGGCGCCGCTATAAAAGGCGCGATGCACGCAGGCCAAGGCAAATCGCGCACTCCGCTCCCGACCGTGTGGCTGATGAGCGACGAGCGCGTGGCGACGGACGATCTGGTGCGCGCGGTCGCACGGCTGCCGCGACAGTCGGCCGTCATCTTGCGCCATTATCGCCTCGACCCCATCGCACGGCGGGCCTTGTTCAATCAGGTGCGGCGGGCAGCGCGCAAGCGCCATTGCCGCATCCTGCTCGCCGGCGATGCGAGGACGGCCATGCACTGGGGGGCAGATGGCCATCATGGCCCGACGGCCGGACCGCGCAACCCGCGCTGGCTGCATAGCGCGCCGGCGCACAGCCATAAGGAAATGCGGGACGCGCAGCGCGCCGGTGCGGATGTCGTCCTGCTGTCCCCGCTGTTTCGCACGCGTTCGCACCCCGGCGCGCGACCACTCGGCCCTGCCCGCTTTGCGGCGCTCGCGCGGCTTGCGACCCTGCCGGTGATCGCCCTTGGCGGGGTCCACCCGCGCCATGCCGCCCTGGTGCGGCGCCTTGGGGCTATGGGCTATGCCGCTATCGACGGGTTGACGCCCCGACGTGGCCCGCGCGGTGGCGCTATTTGAACAGCGAGAGATCGATGGACGCGGCCAGCGCCTCATAACCCGCGTCGGTGCCGTGCAGGAAGTCGCCCATATGATAGCCGGGCCGCATCTGCTGGGGATTGGCGGGGTCCGCAAAGGCGGCGTCGAAATCCAGCCAGGCATCGAAGATCGCGCCGGAGCGGATGGCGGCGTTGATGCCTTGCCGCACGGCCTCGGCTTCCGGCGTCCAATAGGTCGCGCCTTTATAGGGGGCGATCGTCGCACCGACCGCGGTGATGCCGCGCGCGCGTGCGCGCTCGGCGATCTGGCGATAGCCCGCCAGCATCGTCTCGAGCGTCACCTTGGTGCCATCGGCGAGGACATTGGGCCGGCCGGCCTGCTGGGCCATGCGCTCGGCGCCAAAGGCGATGCCAAGATCGTTCACGCCCTCGAACACGATCAGATAGCGGATGCCGGGCAGGGCGAGGATGTCACGGTCCAGCCGGGCCAGCGCGCTATCGCCAAAGCCATCGCTGAGCACGCGGTTGCCGCTGATGCCCTGATTGGCGATGCCCCACTTGCCGGGATTCGCCGCCAGCAGACGGGCGGCGAGGAAGTCCGGCCAGCGCCGGTTCGCGCCGGGCGTGGAGCCAATGCCGTCGGTGATCGAATCGGCCAGCATGGCAATCGTCCCGGCACCGTCCTGCGCATCGACCTCCACGGCGGCGAGGAAGGGGCGGTGCGGGCCTTGCTGCACCGGCTCGAAGGGTTTGCCGAGATAATTGCCGGGTGGCGAGACGCGCAGCGTATCCAGCCCGCTTTCATGGCAGGTGCAGGGGCCGGTGTCGCCCGGCACATAGATTTGCACGGAGAGGCGGGCGAGGTCCGGCACCGGCATATCGACCGTGTCGCTCAGCAATGGCGCGCGCGCCGGGATGCGGGCTGTCGCCGCGCCGCCGAAGCGCAGCATCCGGGCCGAGCCCGGCACTTCGGCGCCTTGCGGATCGAGCAGGGCGATGCGCACCCCGCCGATCTCCAGCGGCTTTTCGCCATAGGCATTGGTCAAGCGCAGCCGCAGTGCCGTGCCGCCGGCTGCGATGCGAAGCGTCTGCACCAGCGTCTGATTATTATAGCTTCTCGGCGCCATCAGTGGGCCAAGATCCGTGCGGGCGCGGACCGGCGCGGCGGACCAGCTGGTGATCCAGTCCGCCCGCGCGGGGACGGCCGAGAGAAGCAGGCCTATGGCCATCGCGGCGATGCCCGTCGTGCGTCCGAGCCGGCTTTTCCCGGCGTGATCGCGACGATGATGGGCGATCTGATTTGTTTGCATAGTCCCTCTCCCCGTTGCGGCGCCGTTCGGCGGCCCGCACCGCGGTGCTGCCTTGTGGGGCGCCGCTGTGTCAATCATCGAGACGGAAGAACCACAGCACTTGCGGGCGCGACTCATCGCGTTCGCAAACAAGAGGTCAGCGCACAGGCGGGCTTAGAACTTGAAGGTGGTTCCGACGTAGACGGCCTGGCTGTCCTGCGCCTGATCCGTGACGGTCGGCGCGAGCCGGTTGTTCGGCCCGGCATAGCGCACGCCAGCCTTCAGGTTCAGGTTGCGGGTCAGCGAGTAGCTGCTCGAGAGATCGACGGCGTAGCTGGGCTCGGCGCCGAGCGTGGCCGGCGTATCTTCCGCTGGCGAGGCAGCCGCGACTTCGCGGTGCTCAAGCTGGACATTCGCCGAGAAGCGATCCTGCTTCGGGCGCAGCGTGAAGCTGGCGACCGGCTCGCTGATCGACTTCTCGATGATCGGGTCGAGCCTTGAGGATTCGATGCGGGTGCCCGGCGTGAACCGCGCGAGACCCTTGGTCACGCCCAGCCGGTATGCGACAGGCGCGACGCCGAGATTGGGCAGAACCCGCTCGGACCGGCCATCCAGCGCGGAGGCCATGGCGTTGGGCGTGCGGACGAGAATGGTCAGCGAGCGATTGCCGGCCGCCGAACCGCTGGTCGGCGTGAAGCGGAAGCCCTTGCTCTGCGATTCGCGCGCGGCCTGGGCATAGGCCTTGGCCAGCTTCTCATCATGGGTGACCGGCGTAAACGAACCGATGCTGCCCAGCATCTTCAGCGACACGCCGCTTTGATCCAGGCCCTTCGATTCTGCGCCGAGAACAGCGGAAAGCGCCGGGGTGAGGGCGAGCGACAGGGCGGCTGTCAAAGCCCCCACCAACGCGATCTTTCCCGTCTTCACCGTCACCGTTCGCTCCCTGCGCCGACTCCATTTTGAGGGCCGGTCTGTGTTCTTATATCATGAGGGGATAGCGCGGACCAGAAGCAGAGACGATTCGCTGGAAAGCGTGACCGATTCTCCACAGTGGCCACCGGCGAGCCGGTTATCCCCTTATAATCCCTTCGTGAAACGACCATTGTTCAACACGGTTGCAAAAATCAACCCACCGCAACTGAAATTGCGCCGGGCCGATGCCGGCAGCGGCGCGAGCGGCAGAGCCCGCGCAATCCGCCACTTGTGCCGCCGCCCTGCCTCACTATAGAGGCTGATCGACAGGGAGCCCGGTCACCACCGGACATCACGGGATAGGCAACGCATGGTTCTGAGCGGACACAAGACTTTGAAGGGCGGCCTGCTGCTGGCGCTTTCCTGCGGGCTGCTGGCAGGCTGCGGCGGCGGGAAGGATCGCCCCAAGGCCGATCTGGCCGCCTCGCGCGTGACCAGCATCGGCATCAACGGCTATCTCTGGCGCGCCAGCCTCGAGACGCTGTCCTTCATGCCCCTGCTCCAGACCGATTCCAACGGCGGCGTGATCCTGACCGACTGGTACATCAATCCCGCCGCGACGAACGAGCGCATGAAGCTGACGGTGACGATCCTCGACCAGGATCTGCGCGCCGATGCCCTGCGCGTGGCGGCCAGCCGCCAGATGCTGCAGAACGGCCAGTGGATCGACGCCCCGGTGCAGGCGGCGACGACCCAGAAGCTTGAAGAAATCATCCTGACGCGTGCCCGCGACCTGCGGCGCCGCGCGATCAGCGGCTGACAAAGCCCGGCCTCGGCGCCCGTCACGGGGCCGGACCGGCCCTATTGATGAACGAGGCGAGAGTGAGCGACAGACGCTTCAACCCTGCGCAGGCTGACGCCCGCTGGCAGGCCGTGTGGGACGACAGGGAGAGCTTCAAGGCCGGCACCCGCCAGGGCGCGCCGAGAAGCTATGTGCTGGAGATGTTCCCCTACCCCTCCGGGCGCATCCACATCGGCCATGTGCGCAACTATTCCATGGGTGACGTGCTGGCCCGCTTCCGCCGGATGCAGGGCCATGACGTGCTGCACCCGATGGGCTGGGATGCCTTCGGCATGCCCGCCGAAAATGCCGCGATGGAAAAGAAGATTCATCCGGGCAGCTGGACGCGCGACAATATCGCCTCGATGAAGGCGCAATTGAAGCGCCTCGGCTTCGCGCTCGACTGGAGCCGCGAGCTGGCGACCTGCGAGCCGGATTATTACGGCCAGGAGCAGGCGCTGTTCATCGACCTGTATGAGGCCGGCCTCGTCTACCGCAAGGAAAGCGCGGTGAACTGGGACCCGGTCGACATGACCGTGCTCGCCAATGAGCAGGTGATCGACGGCCGCGGCTGGCGCTCGGGCGCGCTGGTCGAGAAGCGCAAGCTCAACCAATGGTTCCTGCGCATCACCGACTTCGCAGACGACCTGCTCGCCGGCCTGGGCACGCTGGACAAGTGGCCCGAGAAGGTTCGCCTGATGCAGGAGAACTGGATCGGCAAGTCGCAGGGCATGCAGTTCCGGTTCAGATTATCCCAACCCCTCCCCTTCAGGGGAGGGGCCGGGGGTGGGGGCGATGCGTCAGCATCGCTCGCGGAGCGCCCCGGCGCGAGCACCCAGCCCCACCCCAACCCCTCCCCTGAAGGGGAGGGGCTTATTGAAGAGCTGGAGGTCTTCTCCACCCGGCCGGACACGCTGTTCGGCGCGAGCTTCGCGGCGATTGCCGCCGATCATCCGATTGCGCTGGCGCTCGCTCAGGACAACGCCGATCTGGCCGCGTTCGCCGAGGAATGCCGCCGGTCGGGCACCGCCGCGGCTGACCTGGAGACGCAGGAGAAGAAGGGCTTCGACACGGGCCTGAGCGTTGTCCATCCGCTCGATCCGGACTGGAAGCTGCCGCTGTTCGTCGCCAATTTCGTGCTGATGGATTATGGCACGGGCGCCGTCTTCGGCTGCCCGGCGCATGACCAGCGCGACCTCGACTTCGCGCGCAAATATATGCTGCCGGTGGAGCGCGTCGTCGCGCCGCAGGGCGAGGAGCAGGCGCCGATCCACGACGAGGCCTATACCGGCCCCGGTCGCCTCGTGAACTCGCGCTTCCTCGACGGCATGGCGGTGGAAGAGGCCAAGGCCGAAGTCATCCGCCGCGCCGAGGCCGAGGGCTGGGGCAAGGGCACGACGGTGTGGCGCCTGCGCGACTGGGGCGTTTCGCGCCAGCGCTACTGGGGCACGCCGATCCCGTTCATCCATTGCTCGGATTGCGGCGTGGTGCCCGTCCCCAAGACGCAGCTGCCGGTGGTGCTGCCCGAGGATGTGAGCTTCGACGTCCCCGGCAATCCGCTCGACCGGCACCCGACGTGGAAGCATGTCGATTGCCCCAAATGCGGCAAGGCTGCGGTGCGCGAGACCGACACGCTCGATACCTTCGTGGATTCGAGCTGGTACTTCATTCGCTTCGCCAGCCAGCCCGATGACCAGCCGTTCGACCGCGCCGAGGCCGAGAGCTGGCTGCCGGTCGGCCAGTATATCGGCGGTATCGAGCATGCGATCCTGCATCTGCTCTATGCCCGCTTCTGGACGCGCGCGCTGGCCCATATCGGCAAGATCAGCGTTGCCGAGCCGTTCGAGAGCCTGTTCACGCAGGGCATGGTCACGCATGAGACCTATGCCCGCAAGCAGGGCGAAGGCCTGCCGCCGCTCTACTACGCGCCCAGCGAAGTGACGCGCACCGCCGAGGGCGCGACGCTGCTGGCCGATGGCGCGCCGGTCGAGATCGGCCGCGTCATCAAGATGTCCAAGTCCAAGAAGAATGTCGTGGACCCGGACGAGATCATCGAGCGCTATGGCGCGGATGCGGTGCGCTGGTTCATGCTCTCGGACTCGCCGCCTGAGCGCGACCTGCCGTGGAGCGAGGCCGGCATCGAGGGCTCATGGCGCTTCGTCAATCGCTTGTGGCGCATCTTCGGGCAGGTCGGCGAAACCGGCGACGGCAGCGAGGAAAAGGCGCTCAAGCGCAAGCTGCACCAGACGGTCGACGGCGTCGCCAGGGATATCGAGGCACTGGCCTTCAACAAGGGCGTCGCCAAGATCTACGAGCTGGCCAATGCAATCGAGAAGGCGGCGCCGTCCGCCACCCGCGCCGAGGCGATTCGCGCGCTGACGCTGCTTGTGGCGCCGATGACGCCCCACATCGCCGAGGAAGCCTGGGCCGAGATGGGCCATGAGGGCCTGATCGCCGACGCCATGTGGCCGTCTGTCGATCCGGCCTTGCTGGTCGATGACGAAGTGACCATCGCCATTCAGGTGATGGGTAAGCTGCGCGATACGATCACCGTCGCCAAGGGCACGGACAAGGCCACGCTGGAGAGCCTTGCGCTCGCCGCGCCCAATGTCGCGCGGCAGCTTGAAGGCCGGGCGCCGAAGAAAGTGATTGTGGTTCCGGATCGTCTGGTCAATCTGGTCGTCTGATGACCAGCGCTTTCCCCCGCCTCATTCTGGGCCTCGCCCTTGCCGCCAGCCTCTCGGCCTGCGGATTGAAGCCCATGTATGCCGGCGGGCGCAGCGGGGCTGCGGCGCAGGCG
Source organism: Sphingobium sp. B12D2B (assembly GCF_025961775.1). NCBI lineage: Bacteria > Pseudomonadati > Pseudomonadota > Alphaproteobacteria > Sphingomonadales > Sphingobiaceae > Sphingobium > Sphingobium sp. B12D2B. Next base: position 151,705 of record NZ_JAOQOH010000001.1, on the reverse strand, counting down.
CTGGCGAGCGTGCAGGTGGAGCCGATCCCCGGCAAGAGCGGCTGGCTGATGCGCAATGCGCTCAACGACCGGCTGGCCGCCATGGGCGATGCCGCCCCGCGCTATCTGCTCAAGGTGCAGCTCGATGATCGCATCGAGGGTCTGGGCGTGCGCGCCGATGACACGGTGACACGCGAACGCCGCACCCTGCGCGCGCGATACCAGTTGGTCGACACGCAGGATGGCAAGACCGTGCTGGACGAGACCTCAAGCTGGGACGCCGGCATCGATGTCGCCTCCAGCGAATATGCCACGGTTGCGGCCGAGGATAGCGCGCTGGAGCGACTGACCGAGATCGTCGCCGACCGCGTGCTGGCCAGCGTGGCGCTCGCCGCGCGCGAATGAGCCTGCGGGCGGACAATCAGGCCGCGCTCAAGGCGCTGGACGACCCCGCGCCGAACATCCGCCTCTATCTGCTGTACGGGCCGGATGAAGCCGGCAGCGAAGCGCTCAGCGCCCGCGTGGGCAAGGCCATGGGGGCGGGTGCCGAACGGATCGACCTGGATGGGGCGACGCTGCGCAGCGACCCGGCGCGCCTGCCGGATGAAGCCGCCGCCATCTCCATGTTCGGCGACAAGCGCTGGGTGCGCGTGCAGCCGGCGGGCGAGGAAGTCGTGCCGGCGGTCGAAGCTCTGCTGCAGGCGCCCGCGACTGGTAATCCGGTCGTGATGATCGCGGGCAATCTGCGCAAGACGAGCAAGCTGCTCAAGCTGTGCGAAGGCGACAAGGCGGTGATGGCCATTGTCAGCTATGCGCCGGAGGGCCGCAATGCCGATGCGCTGGCGGTCAGCATGGCGCGCGAACTCGGCCTGGAACTGCCGGGCGATCTCGCCCGTCGGCTGGTGGCGCTGACCGGCGCCGAGCGGGGGCTGCTGGCCGGCGAGATCGAGAAGCTGGCGCTGTATCTGGATGCCTCGCCCGAGGAGCCCAAGGCCGCGACGCCCGAGGCGCTGGATGCGCTGGGCGCGGAGGGGGGCGACCAGCAGCTCTTCAAGGCGGCGATGGTCGTGCTCTCCGGCAATGTCCGCGCCACCGAGCATGAGATGGCCCGGTTGCGCCAGAGTGGCGGCTCGCTGGCGGGGCTTGCCCGCCTCACCCTGCAACGCGCCATCGGCTTTGCGCAGGCGCAGGGCGGACAGGCGCCGCGCTTTGGCGGGCGCGGCGACGAGGAGGTGGCGCGCCGCTGGAGTGCCGAGGCGCTCGACAAGGCCATTCACCGGTTGGCCGAGGCCGAGCGAACCAGCCGCCTCTCGCACCAGATCGGCGAGACGGTGCTGGCGCAGGAGTTGATCAACGTCGCACGGCTCGGCGCACGCGGGCGCTAGGGCCAATCGACATTCAGCGCTGACGGCCTGCAAATGGCGGCATTCCGCGCTTCCGGTTTCTTAATCTGTCTGGGCCAGCGATCTTCAAGGCAGCGGGATCCCGGATCAAGTCCGGGATGACGAAAGAAGGGCTGACGAAAGCGTTTCTGCCCTCAAACCCGGTGCCATTGACGCGCCCGGGCAGGCACCCGATATTCCGTGCATGGATAAGATGAACCTCAGCGATGCCGAGTGGCGCGAGCGCCTGACCCCCGAGCAATATCATGTGCTGCGCGAGCATGGCACCGAGCGCGCCTTTGCGGGTGCCTATGACAAGCTCAAGGATGCCGGCATCTATCATTGCGCCGGTTGCGGCCTGCCGCTGTTCGACAGCGGCCATAAATATGACAGCGGCTCAGGCTGGCCGAGCTTCACCGCTCCGCTGGAAGATGAGGCGGTCAGCGAATATACCGACACGAGCCACGGCATGCGCCGGGTCGAGGTGCGCTGTGCGCGCTGCGACGGGCATCTGGGCCATGTCTTCCCTGATGGGCCGGGGCCGGAAGGCCTGCGCTACTGCATGAACAGCGTCGCGCTGGACTTCGAGCCGCAGGGCACCGCACAGGACGATTGATATCCTATTCAGCGCTTGTAAAGGCGCTGGACGCTTGTAGCGTCCTGCACAGTTGCAGCACGCAGCGGTTCGGAGCGATACAAGGCAAGGCATGGCCAAGGCAAAATCGGGGAGCTCGATCAGGCTCTGGACCATCCGGCTGATCAAGGTCGGCATCGCACTCGCCATCGGCGGACTGATCGCGCTGGTGATTGCGGTCGTCATCGCGATGCAGTCACTGCCGAGCTTCGACTCGCTCAAAAGCTCGCCCAATGGGCAGATGATCCGCGTCCATGCCGCGGATGGCTCCGTGCTCGTCTCGCTCGGCCCGAGCTATGGGCGCTGGCTCAACCATTCACAGATTCCCGAGGTGATGACCCGCGCTTTGGTCTCGGTGGAAGACAAGCGCTTCTACATGCACCCCGGTGTCGATCCGATCGGCGTCGCCCGTGCGGCCTGGGTGGGCTATGTCCGCCGTGGCGAGGGGCGGCGGTTGCAGGGCGCGTCGACCATCACCCAGCAGCTGGCGCGCAACATCTTCCTCAACAACAGCTATTCCGCCGGCCGAAAGCTGCGCGAGATGATCCTGGCGCTGGCGATGGAGCGCAAGTTCAGCAAGTCCCAGATTCTGGAGCTGTACCTCAACAAGGTCTATTTCGGCGGTGGCGCCTATGGCGTGGATGCCGCGAGCCGCAAGTTCTTCAATCACCCCGCGACGACGCTCAGCCTCGAGGAAGCGGCGATCATCGCCGGGCTGGTGAAGGCGCCCTCGCATTATTCGCCCACGGCCGATGCCGATGCTGCCGCCGGCCGCGCCCGTGTGGTGCTGGACGTGATGGCGGCCAATGGCGACCTTACCAGCGCCGAGCGGGCCGCCGCCGATCTCGATAGCGTGCGGCTGGTGCCCGAGAAGGCGCAGGACAGCGTGCGCTACTTCACCGACTGGGTGCTGCCGCAGCTCGATACGCTGATCGACGAGCGCGAGCAGCCGCTCGACGTCTACACCACGCTCGATCCCCGGATGCAGCGGGCCGCCGTGGCGGCGCTCAAGGGCCATGTGCCGGGCGGCGCGCAGGGTGCGCTGGTCAGCCTCGACCGCGATGGCGCGGTGCGGGCGCTGGTTGGCGGGCTGGATTATGTCAGCTCCAACTATAACCGCGCGACCGTTGCCCAGCGGCAGCCGGGCTCGGCCTTCAAGCTGTTCGTCTATCTCTCGGCGCTGGAAGCCGGTTACACGCCCGAGACGCGGGTGGTGGACAGCCCGGTGACGATCAACGGCTGGTCGCCGCGCAACGACAATCGCCGCAATGTCGGCGAGATCGACGTGCGCACCGCCTTTGCCTATTCGATCAACACCATTGCCGCCAAGCTGGGCATGGAAGTGGGCTTCTCGACCGTCGCCGACATGGCGCGGCGGTTCGGCATTTCCACGACGATCAACACGCACCCCTCGATGGTGCTCGGCACGTCCGAGGTCCACCTCATCGACATGACGCAGGCCTTTGCCTCCGTTGCCCGCAAGGGCGTGGCGGTGCGGCCCTATGGCATCCTCAAGGTGACCACGGCCGATGGCACCACGCTGTATGAGCATGAGGACGATACCAGCCGCGTGCTGGTGGCGCCCTGGGTTGCGGCGGGGATGACTGACCTGATGCAGACGGCGGTGAACACCGGCACGGGCCGCGCCGCGCAGATCGGCCGGCCGGTTGCGGGCAAGACCGGCACGACCACCAGCAACAAGGATGGCTGGTTCGTCGGCTTCTCCAGCGGCCTCACCACCGGCGTGTGGATGGGCCGCGATGATAATCGCACCGTGGGCGGCCTGGCCGGCGGGCGCGCGCCCGCACGGGCCTTCGCGGCCTATATGCGCACCGCCGTGGCCAATCGCCCGGTCGAGAATTTCGAGACCGAGGTGGTGCTGCCCGAATGGCAGCTCGAACCGGACGAAGAGGCCTATGGTTCGCCCGACAATGGCATGATGGTGGACGAGAATGGCCTGCCCCTGCCGCCCGCCGAGGGCCAGAGCAGCGGTGCCGAAGGCGCGACACCGGGCGACACCAGCGGCACCGAAGCGCCGCGCCGGATCGACCAGCGCTGGATCGACGAAGTGCTCGGCCGCGATGAACGCCCGGCGCGCCCGGCACCCGCCCAGCCAGGCCAGCAACGCCCGCCGCAGCAGCAGCGTCAGGCACCGCCCGCGCAGCCCCAGCCGCAACGGGAATCGCCGTCGATCCTGCCATCGGGGATGCAGTAGGGGGGCTGGTTCAGCCGCGGAAGACTCGTCAGCGCGGCGCCAGACGTGCGCGAATCTTCCGCCAGCATTCAGCTTCGCTGGCGAACAAGCTTACACGCGGGCAAAGGGGAAGCTCCTGACCGGACAGGCCGGTCAGGGCGCCAAGTCACATGTGGATGGGCTTGCCGAGCACTGCCATCGCGGCTTCCTTCACCGACTCATTGTGCGTCGGATGGGCGTGGCAGGTGTAGGCGATGTCCTCTGACGTCGCGCCGAACTCCATGGCCTGCGCGGCCTGGGCGATCATCGTGCCGGCGGGATCGGCGACGATCCACACGCCCAGCACCCGGTCGGTCTCGGCATCGGCGATCACCTTCACGAAGCCGTCGGTGGCGCTGATCGCCTTGGCGCGGCTGTTCGCCATCATCGGGAACTTGCCGACCTTGACCTCGCCCTTCTCGCGGGCGGCTTCCTCGGTGAGGCCGACACCGGCGATCTCCGGGCTGGTATAGACGACGCTGGGGATGACGTCATGATTGACGATGCCGGTCATGCCGGCGATGTTCTCGGCGACGGCAATGCCTTCATCCTCGGCCTTGTGCGCGAGCATGGGGCCGGGAATCACGTCGCCAACGGCCCACACGCCATCGACCTTGGTGGAGAAATCGGGACCGGTCTCGATCTGGCCGCGCTGGTTCAGCTCCAGCCCGATCTTGTCGAGGCCGAGGCCCTGCGTGTTCGGGCGGCGGCCGATGGCGACCAGCACCGTATCGGCCTCGATCGTCTCGGCGGTGCCACCAGCAGCCGGCTCGACCGTCACGCTGGCCTTGCCGCCCTTGACGGCAACGCCGGTCACCTTGGTGCCGGTGCGGATCTCGAAACCCTGCTTGGCGAACAGCTTGGCGGCTTCCTTGCGCACCTCGCCGTCCATGCCGGGCAGGATCTGGTCGAGATATTCGATCACGGTGACCTTGGCGCCCAGGCGACCCCAGACCGAACCCAGTTCGAGGCCGATGACGCCGCCGCCGATCACCACCAGATGATCCGGCACCTTCTTGAGCGCCAGCGCGCCGGTGGAATCGACCACCACGCCCTTGTCATTGTCGATCTCGACACCGGGCAGCGGCGTTACGCTGGAGCCGGTGGCAATGACGATGTTCTTGGCGGTCACCGTCTTGCCGGCCACCTCGACGCTGTGCGCGTCCTTGAAGTTGGCGAGCCCCTTGAGCCATTCAACCTTGTTCTTCTTGAACAGGAACTCGATGCCGCCGGTGAGGCCCTTCACCGCCGCATCCTTGTCCGCCAGCATCGCCGGCAGATCGAGCGATACCGAGCCGAGCTTGATGCCGTGCTTGGCCAGCACGCCATCCTTGGCCTCATGGAACAGGTGCGAGGCGTGCAGCAGCGTCTTGGAGGGAATGCAGCCGACATTGAGGCAGGTGCCGCCCAGCGTCTCCCGGCTTTCCGCGCAGGCGGTCTTCAGCCCAAGCTGCGCGGCGCGGATCGCCGCCACATAACCGCCCGGCCCGGCGCCGATTACGAGAACGTCATAGTCGAACTGGTCTGCCATTACTCATATCTCCTTCCAGTGCTCCTGCGAACGCAGGAGCCCAGGGCGGCTCAGAACCAACGGTCGAACAGATCCTGCCATTGCGGATTATCCTGTTCGATCAACTCAATCTTCCAGCGTCGTTTCCATTTCTTGATCCGCAGTTCGCGCGCCCGCGCTTCCTGAAGATCGTCATGCTGCTCGAACCAGACAAGGTGTGTGCAGCGATGCTCTTTCGTGAACCCGTCGATCAGGGCGTTGCGGTGCTGATAGGTCCGTCCAGCCAGGTCGCTCGTCACACCCGTATAGATCGTCCCGTTCGGCCCGCTGGCCATGATATAGACATATCCCGGCTTCGTCGCGCGTCTCCGCCCTGGGCTCCTGCTTTCGCAGGAGCACTAAACCTCACAAATCGATCAGCAGGCGGGTCGGGTCCTCGATGGCGTTTTTGAGGGCGACGAGGAAGGTCACGGCCTCGCGGCCATCGACCATGCGGTGATCGTAGCTCAGCGCCAGATACATCATCGGGCGCGCGACGATCTGGCCGTCGACCACCACGGCGCGCTCCTCGATGCGGTGCAGGCCGAGCACGCCGGACTGGGGCGGGTTGATGATCGGCGTCGACATGAGCGAGCCGAACACGCCGCCGTTGGAGATGGTGAAGGTGCCGCCGGCCATGTCCGCCATCGACAGCGTGCCTTCCTTGGCGCGCTTGCCGAAATCGGCGATGGTCTTCTCGATCTCGGCGATGCTCATCGTCTCGGCATTGCGGATGACCGGCACCACGAGGCCATTGGGCGCCGACACCGCGACCGAGATGTCGCAGAAATCATTGTAGACGATCTCGTCGCCCTCGATCTGCGCATTGACGCCGGGGATGTCCTTGAGCGCCATGCATGCGGCCTTCACGAAGAAGCCCATGAAGCCCAGGCGCACGCCGTGCTTCTTCTCGAACAGATCCTTGTACTTGGCGCGCGCCGCGATGACGGCGCTCATGTCCACATCGTTGAACGTGGTCAGAATGGCGGCGTTGTTCTGCGCTTCCTTGAGGCGCCGCGCGACAGTCTGGCGCAGGCGCGTCATCTTCACGCGCTCCTGATGGCGCGACGGGCCGGCGCTGCCGGTCGCCGGTGCCGGCGCGGCGGCGGCCACGGCGGACTCGCTCGCGACGGCGCTGCCATCGGCGATGGCGGCCATCACGTCGTCCTTGGTCAGGCGCCCGTCCTTGCCCGTGCCCTTGATCTTGCTGGGGTCGAGGCCATGCTCGAGCACCAGCCGGCGCACGGCAGGCGAGAGGGTGATGGCGCCAAGCGTGCTGTCGCCTTCATGCGCGGCCTGCGCGGGCGCGGGTGTGGGTGTGGGTGCAGGCGCTGCCTCGGTCTTGGCCGGGGCCGGCGCAGCGGCTTCCGCCTTGGCCGGTGCGGGCTTGCTGGCCGCAGCCGCGCCTTCCTGCACGGTGGCGATGACGGCACCGACATTCACGGTGTCGCCTTCCTTCACCAGCAGCTCGCCCAGCACGCCGGCAACCGGCGCGGGGACTTCCACCGCAACCTTGTCGGTCTCCAGGCTGGCGATCGGCTCATCGGCCTTCACCGCGTCGCCGGGCTTCTTCAGCCACTGGCCCACCGTCGCTTCCGTGACGGATTCACCCAGAGTCGGCACTTTCACTTCAGTGGCCATGTCTTTCCTCCTGCCCGGCGCGGCCTGCGCGGACTATGCTTTCTTCTGGCGCTTGATCTCGGTGCGCACATTGTGACCGAGCGCGTCCGCGATGAGCGCACCCTGCTCGGCCTGGTGACGGCGGGCAAGGCCGGTGGCAGGCGAGGCCGAAGCCTTGCGACCTGCGTAGCGGGCGCGCATCGGCGCCTTGCCGGCCTGATCGAGCGCCTCCTCGATATAGGGCTCCACGAAGAACCACGCACCATTGTTGCGCGGCTCCTCCTGACACCACACCACTTCCTCCAGCGCGGTCATGCGCTTGAGGCGCGTGGCGAGCGCCTCGGTCGGGAAGGGATAGAGCTGCTCGATGCGGACGATCTGCACGTCCTTGTCGCCGGCGGCATCGCGCGCTTCCATGAGGTCGTAGGCGACCTTGCCGGAACACAGCACCAGCCGGCGCGTCTGCTCGTCCGCCGCCGGTGTGGGGTCGGAGAGGATGCGCATGAAGTGGCGATCGCCCTGGAAATCCTCGGCCTTGCTCACCGCCAGCTTGTGCCGCAGCAGCGACTTGGGCGTGAAGATGATCAGTGGCTTGCGGAACGGGCGCAGCATCTGCCGGCGCAGGATGTGGAAATAGTTGGCCGGCGTGGTGCAGTTGGCGATCTGGATATTGCCTTCCGCACAGAGCTGCAGGAAGCGCTCGAGCCGTGCGGAGCTGTGCTCCGGCCCTTGCCCTTCATAACCATGCGGCAGCAGCAGCACGAGGCCGTTGGCCCGCAGCCACTTGGACTCGGACGAGGCGATATATTGATCGATGATGATCTGCGCGCCATTGGCGAAATCGCCGAACTGCGCTTCCCACAGCACCAGGCTCTTGGGGTCCGCCATGGCATAGCCATATTCAAAACCCAGCACGCCATATTCGGAGAGCGGGCTGTCATAGACCTCGAAGTGGCCGTGCGGCACGGTGGAAAGCGGGATGTACTTCTTCTCGCTGTCCTGATCGACCCAGACGGCGTGACGCTGGCTGAACGTGCCGCGGCCCGAATCCTGACCCGACAGGCGCACGCCATAGCCTTCCGACAGCAGCGAGCCGAAGGCCAGTGCCTCGCCCGTTGCCCAGTCGAAATTCTCGCCGGTCTTGAACATCTCCGCCTTGGCATCGAGCACGCGCCGCAAGGTGCGGTGGACGTTCACGCCCTCGGGCACCGTCGTCAACGTGCGGCCCAGGCTCTCGAACAGCTTGGGGGACACCGCAGTTTCGACATTCTTGCGCGCGGTTTCGATGTCGGCGGGCTGATGCAGGCCCGACCAGCGACCGGCAAACCAGTCGGCATGATTGGCCTTGTAGGTCTTGGCCGATTCAAATTCTTCCTCGAGATGATCGACGAAGCCCTCGACCTGCGCGGACAGGAACGAATCGTCCACCACGCCCTCTTCGCGCAGGCGCGAGGCGTAGACCTCGCTCACCGGCGGATGCTGCTTGATGCGCGCATACATGAGCGGCTGGGTGAAGCTCGGCTCGTCGCCCTCATTGTGGCCGAAGCGGCGGTAGCACCACATGTCGATCACGATGTCGCGATGGAAGGTCTGGCGATATTCGATCGCCAGCTTGCAGGCGAAGGTCACCGCCTCGGGATCATCGCCATTCACATGGATGATCGGCGCCTGCACGCCCTTGGCGACGTCGCTCGGATAGGGCGAGCCGCGCGAGAATTGCGGGCTGGTGGTGAAGCCGATCTGGTTGTTGACGACGAAGTGGATGCAGCCGCCGGTATTGTAGCCGCGCACGCCGGAGAAGCCGAAGCACTCCCACACAATGCCCTGGCCGGCGAAGGCCGCATCGCCATGGATGAGCACGGGCAGCACCTGCTTGTGCTTGCCGGGGCCGATATCGTCGCGGAACAGCTGCTGCGCGCGCACCTTGCCGAGCACGATCGGGTCGACCGTCTCCAGGTGCGAGGGGTTGGGCACCAGCGACATGTGGACATTGATGCCGTCGAAATCACGGTCGGTCGATGTGCCGAGATGGTATTTCACGTCGCCGGAGCCGCCGACATCCTCGGGATTGGCGGTGCCGCCCGAGAACTCGTGGAAGATCACGCGGAAGCCCTTGGCCATCACATTGGCCAGCACATTGAGGCGGCCACGATGGGCCATGCCGTACACGATCTCGCGGACGCCCAACTGGCCGCCATATTTGATCACGGCTTCGAGCGCCGGAATCATGGACTCGCCGCCATCGAGGCCGAAGCGCTTGGTGCCGACATATTTGCGGCCCAGGAACTTCTCATATTGCTCGGCCTGGATGACCTTGGCGAGGATCGCCTTCTTGCCCTCGGGCGTGAAGATGATTTCCTTGTCCTTGCCTTCCATGCGGTCCTGCAGGAACCGGCGCTCCTCCACATCGGAGATGTGCATATATTCGAGGCCGACATTGCCGCAGTAATTGGCGCGCAGAATGTCCACCAGCTCGCGGATCGTCGTCCACTCAAGACCGAGCGCGCCGCCGACATAGACCTTGCGGTCCTGCTCCGCGCCGGAGAAGCCATGATATTCCGGCGTCAGGTCGGCCGGAAGGTCGCGCTGGCTCAGGCCGAGAGGATCGAGATTGGCCGCCAGATGGCCGCGCACCCGATAGGTGCGGATGAGCATCATCGCGCGGATCGAATCGGCGGCTGCCTTGGCGACATCGGCCTGCGAGGCGGGCGCGCCGCTCTTGGCGGCGGCGGCCTTGATCGCCACCTGCATCTGCGTGGGGTCGAGCGCGGCGGTCAGATCGTCCGTGCTGTCGAGCGGCCAGCCCTTGCGCGCCCAGCTCGGCCCTTGTTCGGCCTCTTGCGCGCCGCTGAATTCCTGATTCTCGTAACCCATCGGTTCGATCCTTGCCTCTCTCCGCCGGGCGGAAGACGCCTGTGCCGCCATCCCGGACCGGCCTGTTAAGCCGTCCCGGGTGAAGCGGCTGTTAACCACCTACGCCTTGAGCACCTCAAGCAGCGTCGTGCCCAGCTCCGAAGGGCTGGCCGCAACCTTGATGCCCGCTGCTTCCATCGCCGCGATCTTGCTTTCCGCATCGCCCTTGCCGCCGGAGACGATCGCACCGGCATGGCCCATGCGACGGCCCGGAGGCGCCGTACGGCCCGCGATGAAGCCGGCCATCGGCTTCTTGCGGCCACGCTTGGCCTCGTCGATCAGGAACTGCGCGGCCTGCTCCTCGGCATCGCCGCCGATTTCGCCGATCATGATGATGCTCTGCGTCGCCTCGTCGGCGAGGAACAGCTCCAGCACGTCGATGAAATTGGTGCCGTTGACCGGATCGCCGCCAATGCCGACGGCGGTCGTCTGGCCAAGGCCGGCATTGGAGGTCTGGAACACTGCCTCATAGGTCAGCGTGCCCGAGCGCGAGACCACGCCGACGCTGCCCTTGCGAAAGATGGAGCCGGGCATGATGCCGATCTTGCACTCGTCAGGCGTCAGCACGCCGGGGCAGTTCGGGCCGATGAGGCGCGACTTGCTACCCGAGAGCGCACGCTTCACGCGCACCATGTCGAGCACCGGAATGCCTTCCGTGATCGTGACGATCAGCGGCACTTCCGCATCGATCGCTTCCAGGATCGAATCGGCGGCGAATGGCGGCGGCACGTAGATGACGCTCGCGGTGGCGCCGGTCTTGGCCACGGCTTCTTCCACCGTGTCGAACACCGGCAGGCCGATGTGGCTGGTGCCGCCCTTGCCCGGCGTCACGCCACCGACCATCTGCGTGCCATAGGCCAGCGCCTGTTCGGTGTGGAACGTGCCGGTCGCGCCGGTCATGCCCTGCGTGATGACCTTGGTGTTCTTGTCGACGAGGATGCTCATGGGCTCGCTTCGCTTCCTTGTTCCCCGGCGAAGGCCGGGGTCCAGTTCTGACAGATGGACTCGAACAGATCGTTCCAGTCCGGGTTTACTTCTTCAATGATCCGCAGTTCGCGCTGTCGCGCGTTCTGAAGATCGTCATGGGCTTCGTACCAAACCAGCAGCTTGCAGCCATATTTGGCGGTGAAGCCCTTGATCTCTCCTGTCCGATGCTGAGTGACGCGTCTCACCAGATCACTCGTCACACCGGTATAAATCGTCCCGTTCCGCCGACCTGCCATGATGTAAACATAGCCGGCGCAGGTCATTGCATCACCGCCGCTGCTGGGCCCCGGCCTTCGCCGGGGAACAGGAAGAGCAAGCGATGCGCGTCATCGCTTAGGCCAGGCTCGGATCGATGCCCTTGCACGCCACCAGCAGTTCCTTGACCGCATCGACGCTGACCTGGAGGTTGCCCTTCGCTTCGTCATCCAGCTCGATCTCGACGATCTGCTCGACGCCGTCCTTGCCGATGATCACCGGTACGCCGACATACAGGCCGTCGACGCCGTACTTGCCCTCGACATAGGCGGCGCAGGGCAGCAGGCGCTTCTGGTCGCCCAGATAGGCTTCCGCCATGGCGATTCCGCTGGTCGCGGGCGCATAATAAGCCGAGCCGGTCTTGAGCAGGCCGACGATCTCGCCGCCGCCCGAACGGGTGCGCTGCACGATGGCATCGATACGCTCCTTGGTGGAGCGGCCCTGCTTGATGAGGTCGGGCACGGGAATGCCGGCGACGGTCGAATATTGCACGACCGGCACCATGGTATCGCCATGGCCGCCGAGCACGAAGGTCGTGACGTCCTTGGCGGACACTTCGAACTCTTCGGCGATGAAGTGGCTGAACCGGGCCGAATCGAGCACGCCGGCCATGCCAACGACCTTGTTGTGCGGCAGGCCGGAGAATTCGCGCAGCGCCCAGACCATCGCGTCGAGCGGGTTGGTGATGCAGATCACGAACGCGTCGGGCGCATTGTCGCGAATGCCCTCGCCGACGGCCTTCATGACCTTGAGGTTGATGCCGAGCAGGTCGTCACGGCTCATGCCCGGCTTGCGGGCGACGCCGGCGGTGACGATGATGACGTCGGCCCCGGCAATGTCCGCATAGTCGTTGGAGCCGGTGATCTTGGCGTCGAAGCCTTCGACCGGACCGCACTGCGAAAGATCGAGCGCCTTGCCCTGGGGAATCCCTTCGACCACGTCGAACAGGACGATATCGCCAAGCCCTTTGAGAGCCGCGAGGTGAGCAAGCGTGCCGCCGATATTGCCGGCACCAATAAGCGCGATCTTCTTCCGGGCCATGCGCGTCTCCTTCTTTGCGCGGTGGTCGATGAGGCGCCCATAGGCCCAATTTCCTTACCGTTCAATGACGATCGGGCCAGATTTCGGCTTTTCTTTGCGATTAGTTCGCAATATCATTTGGGGGCGTTCAGCCGGTCCTTGAGGCGGATGAGTGACCGTCATCGATGGATCGCGACGCCTTCGACGCGATACCGTCCAACGGCCGAGAAGGCCGAACGGTCCACCGCGCCGGCAAAAGAACGAATAGTTTTTTGCTGCACCGCGCCTTGACGTGGGGTTCGACCGACCCATATGGCGGCCGTTAGCACTCACTCACTGACAGTGCTAACACAGTGTTTCACAGGCGGGGTGCCGGAGTCGGTATCCGGGGGCGCGCAGGCTTCGGCAAGGGCCGGCCGGGCGATCCATCGGAGAGCGACAGCGCCCGCCGCTATGGAAAGGACTTGGATAATGGGATTTCGTCCGCTGCACGATCGCGTGCTCGTTCGCCGCATCGAAGCCGATGAGAAGACTGCCGGTGGCATCATCATTCCCGACAGCGCCAAGGAAAAGCCGCAGGAAGGCGAGATCGTCTCCGTGGGCACGGGCGCCAAGGCGGAAGACGGCAAGGTGACGCCGCTCGACGTCAAGGCCGGTGACCGCGTGCTGTTCGGCAAGTGGTCCGGCACCGAGGTCAAGGTCGACGGTGAAGACCTGCTCATCATGAAGGAAAGCGACATTCTGGGCGTCATCGCCTGATTTTCGCACTCCGTTGAATTCAAGGAAGGACTAGCAACATGGCAGCCAAGGACGTCAAATTTTCCCGCGATGCCCGTGAGCGCATCCTGCGCGGCGTGGACATTCTCGCCGATGCAGTGAAGGTCACCCTCGGTCCCAAGGGCCGTAACGTCGTGATCGACAAGAGCTTCGGCGCCCCCCGCATCACCAAGGACGGTGTGTCGGTCGCCAAGGAAATCGAGCTCAAGGACAAGTTCGAGAACATGGGCGCCCAGATGGTGCGCGAAGTGGCCTCGAAGACCAACGACATTGCCGGTGACGGCACCACCACCGCGACCGTTCTCGCCCAGGCGATCGTGCGCGAAGGCATGAAGTCGGTTGCGGCCGGCATGAACCCGATGGACCTCAAGCGCGGCATCGACCTCGCGGTGACCAAGGTGGTCGAGGACCTCAAGGCCCGCTCCAAGGCCGTTTCCGGCAACAAGGAAATCGCCCAGGTCGGCATCATCTCCGCCAACGGCGACACCGAAGTCGGCGAGAAGATCGCCGAGGCCATGGAAAAGGTCGGCAAGGAAGGCGTGATCACGGTCGAGGAAGCCAAGGGCCTCGATTTCGAGCTGGACGTCGTGGAAGGCATGCAGTTCGACCGCGGCTACCTCTCGCCCTACTTCATCACCAATCCCGAGAAGATGCAGGTCGAGCTGGCTGACCCCTACATCCTCATCCACGAGAAGAAGCTCTCCTCGCTGCAGGCGCTGCTTCCCATCCTGGAGGCCGTGGTGCAGTCGGGTCGTCCGCTGCTCATCATCGCCGAGGATATCGAGGGTGAGGCTCTGGCCACGCTCGTCGTCAACAAGCTGCGTGGTGGCCTGAAGGTCGCTGCCGTGAAGGCGCCGGGCTTCGGTGACCGTCGCAAGGCCATGCTGGAAGACATCGCCGTCCTGACCAAGGGCGAGGTGATCTCCGAGGATCTCGGCATCAAGCTCGAGAACGTCACGGTCGGCATGCTCGGCACCGCCAAGCGCGTCACCATCGACAAGGACAACACCACCATCGTCGATGGCGCTGGCGATGCGGATGCCATCAAGGGCCGCACCGAGCAGATCCGCGCGCAGATCGAGACGACCACGTCCGACTATGACCGCGAGAAGCTGCAGGAGCGTCTGGCCAAGCTGGCTGGCGGCGTGGCCGTCATCAAGGTTGGCGGTGCGTCCGAGGTCGAGGTGAAGGAGCGCAAGGATCGCGTTGACGATGCGCTGCACGCCACCCGCGCAGCTGTCGAAGAAGGCATTGTCCCCGGTGGCGGTACGGCTCTGCTGTACGCCACCAAGGCGCTGGCCGGCCTCAAGGGCGTCAATGACGACCAGACCCGCGGCATCGACATCATCCGCAAGGCGATCGAAGCGCCGCTGCGTCAGATCGCTCAGAATGCGGGCTTCGACGGTGCCGTCGTCGCTGGCAACCTGCTGCGCGAAAATGACGAGACCCGGGGCTTCAACGCTTCGACCGACGTCTATGAGAACCTGGTGGAAGCCGGCGTGATCGACCCGACCAAGGTTGTGCGCGCCGCTCTGCAGGACGCGGCTTCGGTTGCCGGTCTGCTCATCACCACCGAGGCGACCATTGCCGAGCTGCCCGAGGACAAGTCCTCGGCTCCGGCTGGCATGCCCGGCGGCATGGGTGGCATGGGCGGCATGGACTTCTAAGAAGTTCACCGCTTTGGTATCAGGGAAGGCCGTCGGGAAACCGGCGGCCTTTTCCTTTGGGCAACGGCGGGCCGTGCGGGCGCCGCCGGTTTCGCACAAGCATCTTCCCATCGGCGCGCAATGCCGACACAGTGGGGCATCGCAACCTGGCGCTGCCTGTTCCGCGGCGCCCGATCAGGATGACCGCATGACCGACCTTTCCCGCCGCGAAGCCGTGGCCGCCGCCGCTCTTGCCGGCCTCGCCGCGCTGGCGCCTGCTTCGCTTGCCGCGCAAACCGCCTCCAACCGGGATATTACCTGGGATCTCAGCGCGCTTTATGCCGACGATGCCGCGTGGGACAGCGCCCGCCTTTCCGCGCTCGAGGCGGTCAAGGGCATGGCGGCCTATAAGGGGCGGCTCGGCGAAAGTGCCGAGACGCTCGCGGCGGCCTTCACCATGCAGTCCGACCTCTACCGGCAGATTCTGCGCGTCTATGTCTATGCCAGCCTGCGTGCCGACGAGGATGTGCGCGTCTCTGCGAACCAGGAGAAGCAGGGGCAGGCGGTTGACCTGTTCACCGCGTTCAGCGAGGCCAGCGCCTGGATCGCGCCGGAAGTGCTGAGCATTGGCGAGGCGAAGATCAAGCAGTTCATCGCCGCGAATGCCGTGTTGCGCGATCGGTTCGATCATGCGCTGGCCGACATGCTGCGTCGCGCGCCGCATACCCTCTCGCCGGAAGGCGAAGGGCTGCTGGCGAGCGCAACATCCGTGCTTTCGGCGCCGGGCGACATTTCGGACCAGTTGCGCAGCTCGGACATCCCCTGGCCCAGCATCACCCTGTCCACTGGCGAGAAAGTGAAGCTCGACAATCAGGGCTATACCGTCCACCGCGCGGCACCCGAGCGGGCGGATCGCAAGGCGGTGTTCGATGCCTTCTGGAAGACCTATGGGGAGTTCCGCAACAGCTTCGGTGCGACCTATCTGGCGCAGGTCCGCGGCAATATCTTCGATGCAAAGGCGCGCAAATATCCCACCGCGCTGGCGTCGGCCCTCGCCGGATCGAATGTGCCGGAGGGTGTGTATCGCACCCTGGTGGCGGAAACCAACAAGGGCCTGCCCCAGCTTCACCGCTATTTCGAGCTACGCCGCCGGATGCTCAAGCTGCCGGACCTCTATTATTACGATATTTATCCGCCGCTGGTGGAGACGGGGCGCCGCTTTTCGCTCGATGAGATGCGGCGACTGACGCTCGCGGCGGTGCAGCCGCTGGGGCGCGATTATGCCGCCTCCCTCTCACGCGCGACGGCCGCGCGGTGGATGGACCCGTGGCCGCGGACCGGCAAGCGGCCGGGCGCCTATATGCAGTCCAGCGCCTATGATGTGCATCCCTATCTGCTGCTCAACCTGAGCGACGAATATGAGAGCCTGAGCACCTACGCGCATGAGTGGGGCCATGCCATGCACAGCCTGCTCGCCAATGCCGCGCAACCTTTCGAGAAAGCGGATTATCCGATCTTCACCGCGGAAATCGCCTCGACGCTGAACGAGCTGCTGCTGCTCGATTATATGGAGTCGCAGGCCAAGACGCGCGAGGAGAAGCTCTTCTATCTCGGCCAGCGGATGGAGAATATTCGCGGCACCTTCTTCCGCCAGACGATGTTTGCCGAGTTTGAGCTGGTGGCGCATGACCGGGCCGAGGCGGGCGATGGTCTGTCGGGTGGCGCCTTCACCACGCTCTACACCGATCTGCTGGCGCGCTACCATGGGCCGAAGGTCGGCATGGAGCCGGCCTATGGCAATGAATGGGCCTATATTCCGCACTTCTACAACAGCTTCTACGTCTACCAATATGCCACCTGCTTCTCCGCCGCCGTCTATTTCGCCGGTGAAATCAAGCGCGGCGGGGCGAAGGCGCGGGACAATTATCTGGCCGTGCTCAAGGCCGGCGGCTCGGATTATCCGGTCGAGATCCTCAAGCGCGCGGGGCTGAACATGGCGGGGCCGGAGCCCTATCGTGCCGTCGTCCAGCTCCTGTCGGATACGCTGGATGAGGCCGAGGCGCTGATGGTCTGATCGAAGGCCGGGCGTGCGGGGGTTTTCACCGCGCGCGACTCATGAAAATGGGGGCCGGCATCGCTACCGGCCCCCACGATGCCATCGCCTTCCAGCCCGTCTCCGGGACATCCAGCGTCTGGCACGACGCTCTCGATCGTCAGATCGTGCGCCTCACGTCCTATTCCTTGCGGAAGTCCGACGTGCTGATCCGGCTGCGGCAGGCCGCCTTCGGATCGACCGCGCGAGGCTCGCCCGAAGGGCAAGCCGTGCCGGCCTTTGCGGATGCGGGATCATGCCTAGACGGCAGAGCCTGCATCCTTCCCGCTGCCTCGCGATCCTGTTCCCGGGGGAAGCGTGATCCTGCGGTCGGCGGCGGGCCGAACCAACGCGCTGAGCACGTCACCGCGCGCAGGTCTTGGTCCGTAAGATCAACTCAACATTCTGATTTAACAGAATATTTCTGTCTCTCTATGGCTTGATGGTCTCACGAGAATCGAGTCGTGCAAAGCATTATCCGCCGCTGCAATGCGGGGACCGCGATCAAAACTGTGGATGAGTGTGGATAAGTCCGGGGATAATCCGCGCCGGGCCGATCCTTGTTCCGCGCTGTAGGGAAGCGGCCGCAGATGCGCCAGCAAAAAGGCGCACAAAAAAGGCGACGCCTTGCAGCGTCGCCTTTTGATTTGCAGCAGAGCCACCTCAGTGGGTCGCGCCGTGCGTCATCTGCTTACAGGCCGCCGAACGGAACGCTCATGGCAGCGGCAGAGATGTAGGCAGCAAAAATCTTCTTGAGAATGGTCATGTCGTGGCTCCCGGAATTGATCGGGCGCAGCGCCCGGGTCTCTGGAGGCCATTTGTGTTGCAACGCAGCAAAGTTCAATTGCAAACGCCGAGCGACGAATGCAAAAACTGCAATCGTTGTGGCCCGCGCATTCAATCGGGAATGCTTATTGCTCCGATAAATCAACGATCCTCTGGAATTCCACGTCGCTCACCGACGACACGGACAGGCGCGATTGTCGCACCAAAGCCATGTTCGCAAATGCAGGATCGGCCTTGATCTGCTTGAGCGTGACCGGCTTGGCGAGTTTGCGCACCGGCGCGACTTCCACCGCGAACCACTTGCCGGTTTCATCCGTGCTGTCCTGCTCGGCCCCGCGGACGATCTCCATGATGCCAACGCATTCGACGCCGATATTGCTGTGATAGAACAGCGCCTGGTCACCGACCTCCATGGCCTTCATGTTCAGCTTGGCGGCATGGTTGCGGACCCCGTCCCACTCGGCGCGACCCTTCTCGACCAGATCGTCCCAGGAGAACACATCGGGCTCCGATTTCATCAGCCAGTAGCGCATGGGCGATCGATCCTCCTTTGCCAGCCTGCCCGGGCGCCATTCCATGCCGGTACGCGGCGTGCAAGGGCCTTCCGTCCGCCAGGCCCGGCGTGACAGCCGCGCCGCGAACGCCTAGTCAGGCATCATCATTTCACGTTCGAGTGAGACCGTCATGACGTCATCCGATCCGCTGGGGCATGTCCCCACTCTCTCGCTCGCGCGCCTCTCGCCGCAGGATTTCGCCGATGCGATCGGCAGCAGCTTCCGCGAATATGGCTTCGCCATCGTCACCGATCATGGGATGGACCCGGACCTCGTGGCGCGCGGCTGGGCGCTGGCAAAGGCATTCTTCGCGCTGCCCGATCCGGTCAAGCGCGCCTATCTCGTGCCCGGCGGCGCGGGACAGCGCGGCTACACGGCGTTCGGGACAGAGGTCGCCAAGGGCGCCAGCGAGAACGACCTCAAGGAATTCTGGCATGTCGGCCGCGCCCTGCCGGCCGGTCATCCGCTCGCCGCCGATATGCCGCCCAACATCTGGCCGGGCGAGATCGCGGGGTTCGAGGAGACTTTTACGGCGCTGTTCGCGGCGTTCGATGCCGTGGGCGCGCGCATCCTCTCCGGCGTCGCGCGCCATCTCGGCCTGGCGCCGGACTGGTTCGACGCCAAGATCGACGAGGGCAATTCCATCCTGCGGCTGCTGCATTATCCGCCCGTCTCCGCGCAGGCGCCGGGCATTCGCGCCGGCGCGCATGAGGATATCAACCTCATCACCCTGCTGCTCGGCGCCGAGGAAGGCGGGCTGCAGCTGCTGACGCGCGAGGGCGAGTGGATTCCGGCCACGCCGCCCGCTGGCGCGCTGGTCATCAATGTCGGCGATATGCTGCAGCGGCTGACCAATCATGTGCTGCCCTCGACCAGCCACCGCGTCGTCAATCCCCCGCCCGAGCGCCGGCACATCCCGCGCTATTCCATGCCTTTCTTCCTGCATCTCGAGCCGGACGTGATGATCGAGGCGCTGCCGCAATGCGTGAGCGCGGAAAATCCGCTGCGTGAACCGCCGATCAGCGCGCATGATTATCTGCATGAGCGGCTGCGCGAGATCGGGCTGAAGAAGGGTTAGGTTTTCACCAAGCACATCCCGTTCGTGTCGAGCGAGTCGAGACACGCGAGCGCTGTTCTAACGTGTCTCGACTTCGCTCGACACGAACGGGCGGAGGAATGTGGGTCTGCGAACCCTATTTCCGCCAGCGGGAGAGGGTGACGCCGATCTTCTCGTTCCGCTCGGAGAGGGCCAGCTTGACGATCTTCACCGTCACGTGGCGCGCCTTGCGGTCCTGCAGGAAGATGGTGTCGATGATGTGATCGGCCACGGCCTCGACCAGCATGAAGTGCTGGCCCCGGGTGATCGCCGTGGTCGCCGCATGCTTGAGGTCCATATAGTTTTTGGACGTGCTGAGCGGCGTGTTGGGCTCGTAATGGCTGCGATGCTCGAGCAGGGCGCGAATGCTGATTCGCAGCGGCTGCGGCAGATGGGTTTCCTCGGAATAGATGCCGGTCAGCACATCCACCTCAAGATCCTCGATCTCAAGCAGCAGCATGTCATCCATGGGATTCACGCCGTTTGCCGGATTGGCGCTGTGCCCTCCCGTTCCTGGCATTCCCGCCTCGCGTCCCGCCATCATAGCCTCGAATAACCCTTTTCATTTGGGCGTGAAGCGCTAAAGGCCGCCGCCTCGGGCGCTATTGCCCGCTTGGAAGGCGGACGGCAAGCGGTGACACGGATCGGCGAGCTGGCAGGAACCGGAGACGCGGCGATCACCGCGCTGCTCGATGCGGCATTTGGCCCGGCGCGCCACGGCCGCACGGCTTATCGCATCCGCCTGGGCATGGCCTGGTTCACGGACCTCTCCTTCGCCGCCTTCGATTCGGACGGGCAATTGATCGGCACGCTGCAAAGCTGGCCGGTGGCCCTGCACGGCCCGGACGGTCGCGAGACACCGCTGATCATGGTCGGGCCGGTCGCGGTGGTCCCAGCGATGCAGCGCCATGGCACCGGCCGCGCGCTGATGGACCGGCTGATCGAAACCGTCGATCTGCATCCGGGCGATCCGCTGGTGATGATCGGCGATCCCGAATATTATGGCCGCTTCTGGGGCTTTACGGCCGATGCAACGGGGGATTGGGCCGTGCCCGGTCCGGTCGAGCGGCACCGCTTGCTGACCCGCGCGGCGCCCGGCGTGGTGCTGCCCTCCGCCGGCAGTCTTGGCCCGCGCGGCACGGCCCTGGTGGCGGGGGCGACGGCCACGCCGGCGGTCTGAGCGCGTTGATCGCGGCGGACGCCATGTGGCACCGGTGCGAGACGCCCTTTGCCAAGCCGGCTGGCCTTGCCTATCTGCAGCGCATGGTTGCGCCTCTCGATCCCGGTTCCGATCTGCCCATTGCCGGCGTCCCGCAGGATGCCGATCCGGCGCGTCCCTATCCGGTTATGGACTGGTCGCCCACGCGCTGCGGGCACAGCGCCATGCGAATCGATGCGCAGGGCCGCTGGTTTCATGAAGAGCGCGAGATCCGCCGCCCCGAACTGGTGAGCCTGTTCGCGCGCCTGTTGCGGCGCGAGCCGGACGGGCGGCATGTGCTGGTGACGCCGGTCGAGATGCTCGACATCGAGGTCGAGGACGCGCCTTTGTTCGCGGTGGAAATGGCGAGCGAGGGGGACGGGCAGGCGCGCACGCTGCGGTTCCGCATTGGGGCGACCGGGCAGTGGGTCACGGCTGACGGCGCCCATCCGCTCGGGATGGAAGAGAATGCGGCGGGGCCGCGTCCCGCGCTCGGGCTGGAGGCTGGCCTGCGCGCGCGGCTGATCCGCCCGGTCTATTATGCGCTGGCCGATCTTGCCATTGCGGAGGGGCACGATCCCCTGGGCCTGTGGAGCGGCGGCGTCTTTCACGCGCTGGAGACGACGGCATGAGCTGGCGGGACCGGCTGACGGCCTCGTTGCGGCCGGAATTCGACTCGGCGCATACACATGATTTCTTCCTGTATCGCAACCGGCCCGAGCCGGAGGGGCCATTCACCCCCGCGGCGGTGCTGATCGCGGTGACCGACCGCCCTGATCCGGGCATGATCTTCACCCTGCGCCACGCGGGGCTACGCGCCCATGCCGGGCAGGTCGCCTTTCCTGGTGGCCGGCTGGACCCGGGCGACCGTGACGCGGTGGAGGCGGCCCTGCGCGAGGCGCATGAGGAAATCGCGCTGCCGCCCGAGGCAGTGGAGGTGATGGGCCGGTCGGATCGCTTCCGCACCGGCACGGGGTTCGAGATCGAGCCGATTGTCGGCATCGTCCCGCCCGATCTGGCGTTGCGGCCATCCGAGGCGGAGGTTGACGCCATCTTCGAGGTGCCGCTCGATTTCCTGCTCGATCCCACCAACCGCGCCTTGCGCACCGTGGATTGGGAAGGCGGCACGCGCAGCTATTACGAGTTTCTGTGGCAGGAGCACCGCATCTGGGGCGTGACGGCAGCGATGCTGGTCAACCTCGCCCGGCGCATCGAGGCGGCCGCATGAGCGCGCCCCTCCCCGAGCGGCTTCCCGATGCCGAGTGGCGGGCTTGGCCGGGCCTACTGGCACTCTGCGAGGCGCTGGGCGCGGACCAAGGCGAAGCGCGTTTCGTCGGCGGCGCGGTGCGGGATGCCCTGCTGGGCATCGCGGTTAAGGATATCGACATCGCCACCGTCCACCTGCCGGAGGAGGTGGTCCGGCGCGTCAAGGCCGCTGGCCTGCGCGCCGTGCCGACCGGCATCGCGCATGGCACGATCACCGCCATTCTCGATCATCGCCCGATCGAGATCACCACATTGCGGCGGGATGTTTCCACCGACGGACGCCGGGCGACGGTCGCGTTCGGCACGGACTGGCAGGATGACGCGGCCCGCCGCGACTTCACGATGAACGCGCTTTATGCCGATCCCGCCAGTGGCGTCTTGTCCGATTATTTCGACGGGCGCGCCGATCTGCTCGCTCGCCGCGTGCGCTTCATCGGCGATCCCCATCAGCGCATCGCCGAGGATCATCTGCGCATCCTGCGCTATTTCCGCTTTACGGCCCGGTTTGGCACGCTGGATCGCGACACGCCGGATTATCGCGCCTGCGTGGCGCACGCGACCAGCCTCATGGCGCTTTCGCGGGAGCGCGTCGCGGACGAGATGCTCAAGCTGCTCGGTCTGCCCGACCCGGCCGACGTGATCGCGGCGATGGTGGGCGACGGGGTGCTGGCGTCCGTGCTGCCGGAGATCGATGTGGAGGGCGTCGCCGCCTTGCGCGCGCTCATCGCCGCCGAGCAGGCGACGGGCATCGCGCCGGCCGGCTTGCGTCGTCTGGCGGCGTTGCTTCCGCCCGATGGCGCGCTGGCCGATCAGGTCGGCGCACGGCTGCGGCTCTCCAACAAGGCGCGCCAGCGTTTGCGCGCGGCCGCTACCCCGACCTCGGCGGCCACTCCGCAGGCACTGGCCTATGCGCTGGGCGAAGACAGCGCGGTCGATCAGCTGCTGCTGGGCCGGGCCTTTTCGTCCGACTGCGCGCCGACGCTGATCGGCTGGCAGGCGCCGCGCCTGCCGCTTTCGGGAGGCGATCTGATTGCGATGGGGCTGACGGCAGGTCCGCTGGTGGCGCGGACGCTTCAGGCGCTGGAGAGAGCGTGGATCGACCGGGGTTTTCCCGAGCCGGATGAGACGCGCGAGATGGCGCGTCAGATGGTCGGGGCGGCGCTGCGCTCCAGCCAGTAGTGGAAGGCTTCCTGCGGCGGCAGGGGGCGCGCGAAATGATAGCCCTGACCGAAATGGCAGCCGAGCTTGCGCAGGGCATCGGCCATATCGGGCGTCTCGATGCCCTCTGCGGTGGTTTCCATACCGAGCGCGCCGGCGAGGCTGACGATGGCGCGCACGATGGCGATCTTGTCGGCGTCGCCGATCATGTCCGTCACGAAGCTGCGGTCGATCTTGAGCACATCGATGGGGAGCGACTGGAGGCTGGCGAGGTTGGAAAAGCCGGTGCCGAAATCGTCCATCGCCACCGTGACGTCCATCGCCTGCAGCGCCCCCAGCAATTGCCGGGTCTTGTCCGGGTCGGCGATCAGGGCGCTTTCGGTCAGCTCGATGATCAGGCGGTTGCCGGCAATGCCGGCATAGCGCAGCGCTTCCTCCACCGCGCGGGGCACATTGTCGCGCACCATCTGCACCGGTGAGAGGTTGACGTTCATCGTGATCGGCAGGGTTTCGCCGAACCGCCTGTCCCAATCCGCGAGGGTCTGCACGCACTCGCACATTGCCCAGCGCCCCAGCGGCACGATCAGCCCCGATTCCTCGGCGACCGGGATGAACTCATTGGGAGAGACCTGCCCCAGCACCGAGTCTTCCCAGCGCGTGAGCGCCTCGAAACCCTTCACCGCGCCCGTCTGAAGGTTGATCAGCGGCTGGAACACCATCGTCAGCTCGCCATTGTCGATCGCCTCGCGCAGGCGGTTCTCCAGCGTGAAGCGCTTGAGCGCCTCGCGGAGGACGTTGGCGCGGTAGACCTCCAGCGCGCCGGATTTCTTGGCGCGCTTCACCGCAGCCTGCGCCTGGCGGAGCAGCCGCTCGATATCGTCGCTGTCTTCCTGCGCCAGCGCGCAGCCCAACGCGACCTCGACGTTGATGAGATAGGTGGAGAGGCGGATCGGTGCCTCGAATGCCTTGCGCACCCGCTCGGCGATCTGGAGCACTTCGGACAGGCCATGGCCGACATGGGCGAAGATGGCGAACTCGTTGCCGCCGATT
Organism: Sphingobium sp. B12D2B; assembly: GCF_025961775.1. NCBI lineage: Bacteria > Pseudomonadati > Pseudomonadota > Alphaproteobacteria > Sphingomonadales > Sphingobiaceae > Sphingobium > Sphingobium sp. B12D2B. The sequence goes on along the minus strand of NZ_JAOQOH010000001.1, from coordinate 127,510 downwards.
CGGGCCAGCACGTCGCCCGCCCGCAGCACGGATTTGACGCGCCGCGCGACGGTGATGATCAGCTCGTCACCTGCCATGGCGCCCAGCGATTCGTTGATGCGGCTGAACCGCACGAGATCGAAGCCGATGATCGCATAGGTCGCCTTGCTCGCGGCCGGGCGGCCGTTTTCGGCGAGGCCTTCGATCTGCTCCACAAAGCCGATGCGGTTGGGCAGCGAGGTCAGGCTGTCCGTCATCAGCTCCTTGCGCAATGTGCTTTCCGCATTGCGCTCGCTGGTGCGGTCCGTGGCGGTGAAGAGCACCAGCCGGGCGGGCTGCGCATCGTCTTCCTCCACCCAAGTCAGCGAGCAGCTGTAGGCGCGCAGCCCGAGCCGGTCATGAAATTCCAGCTCGAAGCGGTCGGAGCGGCGCTGCGAATCGAACATCGCCTGCGCGCGGTGCCGCCAGTTACGCTGCCTGCGCTGGCTGTCCTCGCAGTCGAGCAATTCGTTGGCGGCCTGATCCTCGACGAAGCTGAAAAACTCCGCATTGCCGACCAGAACGTGCAGGCCTGAGGGGGATTGGGTCAACAGCGCGGCGGGATAAGGGAGCGCCTTGAGGAAGGCGGTATAGCCGCGCAGGTCGTCGATCGCCGGCAAGGGCGCTGTCATGGAGGCGTCAAAGGGCGCAGGCCGCGGGCGTGCCGCTGCCTCTACATGCTCCGTCTCGCGTTTTGCGCTTGCCGTCATGGATCGCCGGGTTAACGGCCCATGGTAAATTAAGGCTGAAAGTCTGGCGCAAGCCCCTATTTTTGTTGATGCTGCAACAGTCCCCCTCGTCCCGTGACGGGAAAAGGAGGATTTGTGCGCTGACGGGTCAGTCGAAGCGGTTGTCGCGGGGGAAGCCGTTGGGCGGCATTCGCCCGGCAGCGCCGCGGGCCGCGCGCCAGGAGAGCAGGTCGGTTTCGGTGCGAGTCCGCCCGCTGTCCCCGCCCATCGTCCAGGAGAGGCCCTGCGTCAGCGTGAGCGTCATCGCGTCGGAGAGGCCGCCATCCTTGTAGCGCTGCAGGGTGACGCCCTGTCCGCGCGCCATTTCCGGCAGTTCGGCGAGCGAGAATATGACCAGCTTGCGATTCTCGCCGATGACAGCGACCGAATCGGCCCCCGGTGCCACCGGCCGCACCACCTTGAGCTGTGCGCCGGCCTTGAGGTTCACTACTTGCCGGCCCTTGCGGGTCTCGGCGATGATCTCGCTCATCGCGGCGATGAAGCCGCGCCCGTCGCTGGCGGCGAGCAGCAGTTTGCCGTCGGCTCTCGCTGGCAACAGCGCGACGATGTCGGTCTCATTGGCCAGATCGATCATCAGCCGCACCGGCTCGCCAAAGCCGCGCCCGCCCGGCAGCTTGTCCGCGCCCAGCGTGTAGAAGCGCCCATCCGATCCGGCGAGCAGCAGCTTGTCGGTGGTCTGCGCGTGGAAGGCATAGGCCGGGCCGTCGCCTTCCTTGAACTTGAGCGCATCGGTGGCGGTGAGATCGGCATGGCCCTTCATCGCGCGAATCCATCCGCGTTGGGACATGATGACGGTGATCGGCTCGCGCTCGATCATCGCCTCAAGCGGAATCTCGCGCGCCGGCCCGGCCTGCTCCAGCCCGGTTCGTCGTGCGCCGATGCCCTTTTCCGGCGTGTAGCGCTTGCGCAGATCGGCAAGGTCGCGCTTGAGGCGGGTGCGCTGGCGGGCGGGCGATTCGACGAGCTTGTGCAGATCCTCGCGTTCGGCGGCGAGGTCGTCGCGCTCGCGCCGCAACTCCATTTCTTCCAGCTTGCGCAGCGAGCGCAGCCGCATGTTGAGGATCGCCTCGGCCTGCCGGTCGGTCAGCTGGAACTCCGCCATCATCACCGGCTTGGGCTCATCCTCGCTGCGGATGATCTCGATCACCCGGTCGAGGTTGAGATAGGCGATGATATAGCCGTCGAGCAGTTCCAGCCGGTTGTCGATCTGTTCGATGCGGTGCCGGGCGCGGCGGACCAGCACCTCGATCTGGTGCTTGAGCCATTCGGTCAGCAGATCGCGCAGGCCCATCACGCGGGGCGTGTGGCTGGCATCCAGCACGTTCATGTTGAGCGGGAAGCGGCTTTCCAGATCGGTCAGGCGGAACAGGCTGTCCATCAGCACGTCCTGATCCACCGTGCGCGCGCGGGGCTCCAGCACGATGCGCAGAACCTCGTCCGACTCGTCGCGCACGTCGGCGAGGATCGGCAGCTTCTTGTCGGCGATGAGCTGGGCGATCTGCTCGATCAGCTTGCCCTTGGCGACGCCATAGGGAATCTCGTCGATCACCGCGATCCAGGTGCCGCGCCCTTCATCCTCGCGGTGCCAGCGGGCGCGCAGGCGCATGCTGCCCCGGCCGGTCGCATAGGCGTCCGAGATCACCGAGGGCGGATCGACCAGCACGCCGCCGGTCGGGAAGTCCGGCCCACTCATATACTGCATGAGCTGGGCGTGATCGGCTTCCGGCTGGTCGATCAGCAGCGTGGCCGCGTCGATCACCTCGGCGACATTGTGCGGCGGAATGCTGGTCGCCATGCCCACCGCGATGCCGCTGGCGCCATTGGCGAGCAGATTGGGGAACAGGCCGGGGAAGACCTCGGGCTCTTCCTCCTCGCCATTATAGGTCGGGCGGAAATCGACGGTGCCATGGTCGAGGCCGGCCATCAGATCGGCAGCAGCCTGGGTCAGCCGCGCTTCCGTGTAGCGCATGGCGGCAGCGTTATCGCCATCGATATTGCCGAAATTGCCCTGCCCGTCGACCAGCGGGGTGCGCAGGGAGAAGTCCTGCGCCAGCCGGACCATCGCGTCATAGACCGAGGCATCGCCATGCGGGTGATATTTGCCGATGACGTCGCCCACGACGCGGGCGCATTTCTTGTAGCTGGTGGTGTTCCGCTCGGGATTGGCGACCAAAATATCCGGCGCCGGCCCGCTCGGTTCGAGCCGCAAAAGGCGCATCGCCCACAGCAGGCGGCGGTGGACCGGCTTCAAGCCGTCGCGCAGATCGGGCAGCGAGCGCGCGGTGATCGTGGAGAGCGCGTAGACCAGATATCGCTCGGACAGCGCGGAATCGAAGGGGTGGTCCTTGATGCTGTCCAGCGGATCGCGAAAATCTGTCATGCCGCGCGATTAGCAAGCGCAGCGGCGCTTGGGTAGGGGAGCTATGCGCCTTCGGTTGCGTCGCCTGCGTTCTCCGAGCCATTGGCCTCCATGATCGCGGAGGCGGCGTCGGCCAGTCGGCGAGCGGCGAGGATGTCATTGGCCATGTTGGCGCGCAGCAGTGGCGCCAGCCGCTCGGCTTCAGCCATGAGTTGCGCGCAGAGCCAGGTGAAGCGGTCGGCCAGCGCCACCAGATCGTCCGCGGCCTGGGCTTTCTCACCCTCCGGGCGGGCGCGGACGAGGCGCGGAAAGCCGACGGCGTCCGCCTTGGCGGCGGCGAGCGCGCGATCCTGCAGGGCGCAAAGGCGCGCCGCCGAATCGTGCAAGGCAGGGTCGACAGGGGGATGGTGGAGGCTCACCGCGATCGCCTTGCGCAGGCAGGCAATGGCCATCGCCAGCGCACAGGCTGCAGCCGTGCCGGAGCCGGACGAGAGGTCGCCCGAGGCGATCTCCTCCAGAACATCCTCAAATGGTGCGCGCGCCAGCATGCGCCTTAAGCGGACCTGCGCAGATTCGGTTCCCGGGTCTTGATCCTTCAGGCCGGCAGCGGGACCGGGCGCCCGGCGGGCGGCATATGCTGGTCGACGATGAAGGAGGCTGCCGAGACGAGAATGGCGCCGACTGCCAGCACCGCGAAGAAGGGAATGACGCTGCCATTGCCCAGCTCCAGCAGCGCGCCGCCGAACGCGCTGGCCGACACCGCGCCGACCCGGCTCATGAAGATGCCGAAGCCGATTCCCGACGAGCGGCAGGAGGGCGGATAGCCATGGGTCATGATGACATACATGGTCGCGATGCCGCCGCTGAACGCCGCCGCCGAGGCGCCGATCAGGCTGACCACGATCAGCCGCTCGGTCTCGGTCGGCACCGGGGAGAGCGTCTCGACGAAAAAGCCGAGCGTGACGATGCAGAGGAACAGCGCGATGCTGATGCCGCTCATCACCGTGCGGGTGCCCAGCCGCCGGCTGAGGAAACCGGCGGCAATCGCCGCGACCATGGAGGTGATGCCCGCCACCGAGACGGCATTGCCCGCCTGGGGCAGGGTGAAGCCGGCGGCGGTCAGGAATGTGGTGGACCAGTTGAGGATGCCATAGGCGACGAGGGCGCAGGCGGTGAAGGAGGTGCAGACGCCGATGTTCATCCGCAGGTTGCTGCGATGGAGCACACCGATGGCAACGCCGGCGCCATCATCCGCGCGATGGCGCTCCGGCATGAGGTCGATGTCTTCATCCAGCACGCGGCGGGCAACGGCCTGCGCCTCCGCCTTGCGGCCGCGCGCGATGAGGAAGGAGGGGCTGTCGCGCAGCACGGCGATAATCAGCACGATGAGGAAAAGCGTCGCGATGCCGAAGACCATGAAGGTCCAGCGCCAGCTATAAAGATCCGACAGGGCCGGGGCGACCCAGCCGACCACGGCGCCGCCAATCGGGGTGCCGACCGAGAGCGAGCTGACCGTAATCGGCCGCAGCCGGTCCGGCAGCCACTCGCTGGCCATGGTCAGCGCGTTGGAATAGGCCGCGCCAAAGCCGATGCCGCTGACCAGCCGCCACAGGGCCATGCTGGTCACGCTGCCGGCCTGGCCTGCCGCGATGGTGCCGAGGCCGAAGATGATCGCGGCGAAGGCGAGGGCGTAGCGCCGCCCGATCCTGTCGCCCAGCATCCCGCCCAGCCAGCCGCCGAGACCGAAGCCGCTCAGCGCCGCGCTCATCGCAATGCCGAATGTGCCGCGATCCACGCCGAAATCGGCGATCACCAGGGGTGCGACGATGCCGAGCAGCTGCATGTCGATGCCATCGCTGACGAGGATGAGCAGGCAGATGCCGACCGTGATCCACTGAAACCTGCGCACGGGCCTGCTGGCCAGCGCGGCGCTGAATGTGGTGGCGGCGGTGGATGCCATGCCTGCCTCTCCCTTGGATCTGTTGTTGGCCGGATATCGGCCGTTTGCGACGGCGTAACGGATTGAATATCATTTGTCGAAGGAATGAACGTGGATGGGCGCGCCCCACCGTCTCTCAAGGGCGAGCGGCGCCGCAGCCATTGATCGGCGCGCGCGAGAGGCCTATTCCGCCGGCATGACGCACGCTGCCTATCCCGAGCTTCGCCTTCGCCGCACTCGCGCTGCCGCCTGGAGCCGCCGCCTTCATGCCGAGCATCGCCTGACGCCGGCCGATTTCATCTGGCCGCTGTTCATCACGGCGGGGCGCGGGGTCGAGGAGCCGGTCGGCTCGCTGCCGGGCGTCTCGCGCTGGTCGGTCGATCTCGCCGTGGCGCGCGCGCGGGAGGCTGCGGCGGCGGGCATTCCCTGCCTCGCCCTGTTCCCCAACACCCCGCATGATTTGCGCAGTGACGATGGCACGGAGGCGCTCAACCCGGATAATCTGATGTGCGAGGCGATCCGCGCGATCAAGGATGCCGTGCCACAGATCGGCCTGCTGACCGACGTGGCGCTCGACCCCTATACCGCGCACGGCCAGGACGGCCTGCTCGATGAAGCCGGCTATGTCGTGAACGATGCTACGGTGGAGATGCTGATCGGCCAGGCGCTCAATCAGGCCGCCGCCGGGGCGGACATCATCGCGCCGAGCGACATGATGGACGGGCGCATCGGCGCGATTCGCGAAGCGCTGGAGGCCGATGGTCACGCCAATGTGCAAATCATGGCCTATGCCGCCAAATATGCGAGTGCCTTTTATGGTCCGTTCCGCGATGCGGTGGGCTCGGGCGGGCTGCTCAAGGGCGACAAGAAGAGCTACCAGATGGACCCGGCCAATGGCGCCGAGGCGCTGCGCGAAGTGGCGATGGACATTGCCGAGGGCGCGGACAGCGTGATGGTCAAGCCCGGCCTGCCCTATCTCGATATCGTCGCGCGGGTGAAGGATGCCTTCAACATCCCGGTCTTCGCCTATCAGGTGAGCGGCGAATATGCGATGATCGAGGCTGCCGTGACCGTCGGCGCAGGCGAGCGCGACGCGCTGGTGATGGAAACGCTGATGAGCTTTAAGCGCGCCGGCTGTACGGGCGTGCTGACCTATCATGCGCTGCATGCCGCCCGGCTGCTGGGCGGCTGAGCGGGCCAGTGAGGGAACGCCATGGCCAGAATGATCGCTGAAACCGAGCGGCTGATCCTGCGGACCGAGCGGCCGGGCGATCAGGCGGTCTGGCTTGCCCACATGAACACGCCGGAAGTGCGGGCCTATCTGGGCGGCCCCAGACCGGCGGAGGCCATTGCGGACAATTTCGCGCGGATCGCGGCCGACTGGGAGACCAAGGGCATCTCGCTGGCGATGATCGAGCGCAAGTCCGACGGGCTGCTGCTGGGTGATTGCGGGCTTGGCCTCATCGATTCGCCGGAAGCCCCCGACGAGCTGGCCGGGCAGTGGGAGATCGGCTGGATCATCCGGCACGATTGCTGGCGCAGGGGCTATGCGCAGGAGGCTGCGCGGGCGATGTTGGCGCGGGCGTTCGGGCCGTGGGATCTGCCGGCGGTCTTCGCGCAGACCTCGCTCAGCAATCCGCCCTCCTGGGGCCTGATGGAGAAACTCGGCATGCGGCGTCGTGCCGATCTGGACTATGGTGACAGCCGTTATCCGGCGGCCGACAACCCCACGATCATCTATGAGATGCGGCGCGCGGACTGGACGGCGCTGAGCGAGGACAAGTCATGACCAGGCCTCTTATCCTTCCCTTCAACGGCAAGACGCCGAAGATTCACGAGACCGCCTTCGTGGCGCCGGGCTGCGTCATCATCGGCGACGTCGAGATCGGCCCGCAGGCCAGCGTTTGGTACAATTGCGTGCTGCGGGCGGACATCAACGCCATTCGCGTGGGCGCGCGCTCGAACATTCAGGATGGCAGCACTGTCCATGTCGAGAGCGATTTCGGCGATGGGGGCCATCCGGCGATCATCGGCGACGATGTGCTGATCGGGCATATGGCTATCATCCATGGCTGCACGCTGGAGAATCGCGCTTTCGTCGGCATGGGCGCCATCGTGATGGACGGATGCGTCATCGAGGGGGATGCGATGCTCGCGGCAGGCGCGATGCTCACGCCCGGCAAGCGCATGCCCTCAGGCCAGCTCTGGAGCGGGCGACCGGCCAAATATATGCGCGATCTGGGCGAGGCCGACCTGCACGGGATGCGGCGCGGCGTGGAGGCCTATGTCGAGGAGGCGGCGCTGCACACCGCCGCGCTCAAGGCTGCGGAAGCTGGCGCCTGAGGGCGTCGAGCGCATCATTCTGCGCGTCGACCATCGCGAGCACGCGCAGGCGGGCCGGATCGATGACGGCAAGGTCTGCGGCGACGCGGGCGGCATCCTCCGCGTCCTGCCGCTCGACAAAAAGCGTATCGAGCGCGGCGAGCGCGGCGACGCTTTCATAACGGGCACTGTCGAGCGCGCTGATCGCCGTCTGCGCGGTCACCCAGGATTCGCTGTTCGGGGCCGCCCCTGCGCCTGCTGCCACGCTGGCGCGACTGCCGGCGAGCAGGCTCTGAAAGGCCGTGTCGGCACTGCCTGCATCGCGGGTGAAGCGATCCACCTGCGTGGCGAGCGCCGGGTCCGGGGCGGCGGGCTTGATCGCCGGCGCCGGGGGCACGGTGCGGTCGCGGCTTTCGACCGGACGCTTAGCGAGCGACGGGAAGGCGCGCGGGTCGGCCTGCGCGTTGACGGCAGAGCCCAGAATCATCAGGGCGAAAAAGGCGGTGAGTCGGCGCAGCATGATGCCTTTCATTTAGGGTGGCGGGAGAAGCGCTTCAACCATGGCGCGCAGCCGGTGCCCGTTGCCGGTTTGATGGCGCGGCGCGTGAGGTTGCGCGGCGAAAATCCGAGTCTTTCCGTTGACAGGTCCAGCGACCCTCACTAAGGGGCCACATTCCCGCGCGGACAGCTCCAAATGGCTGTGCCATGCCGTTCGCGCCAAGCATTTGATTGATGGAAGTTAAGCCCATGTTCGCTGTCGTGCGTACGGGCGGCAAGCAATATCGCGTCGCCGCCGGAGACAAGATCGTCGTCGAGAAGATCGCTGGTGAAGCCGGCGAAACCGTCACGCTGGACGATGTCCTGCTCGCGGGTGACGGCTCGGAAATCAAGGACAGCAAGGGCCTCACGGTCTCGGCTGAGATCATTGCCCAGGCCAAGGGCGAGAAGGTGATCGTCTTCAAGAAGCGTCGCCGGCACAATTACCGTCGTCGCAACGGCCATCGCCAGCAGCACACGATCCTCAAGATCGTGGCGATCGGCGCCGAAGCGCCGAAGAAGAAGGCCGCCGCCAAGAAGGCCGACGCCGCTCCGGCAGCCGCCGAAGCCTGAGCCTGAATTTGGTTGATTGAGCATTTTCGGACGCAAAACCGGTTTCCACCTTTGCTGAAAATGCTCTGAAAGTTTCGAGGAGTTTAGACCATGGCACATAAAAAAGCTGGCGGTTCATCGCGCAACGGTCGCGATTCAGAATCGAAGCGCCTTGGCGTGAAGAAGTTCGGCGGCCAGAGCGTGCTCGGCGGCAATATTCTCGTCCGTCAGCGCGGCACGAAGTTCTACCCGGGCCGCAATGTCGGCATCGGCAAGGACCACACCCTGTTTGCGCTTACCGAAGGTCGCGTGGTGTTCCACGACGGCAAGCTCGGTCGCAAATTTGTGTCTGTGGACGTGATGGCGGAAGCCGCGGAATAATCGGACGATTCATGACAGGGATCGTCCAGCGGGACGATCCCTTGGTGAGCCGGTGCCGGTTCATCTGAAACCAAGGGAGAAGGGATCGCCCCTCCTCCCTTTTTCTTGTTCTCCCTGGACCCTCGATAGACCTCGGCGCGTCAGGAGCACGGTTGCTCGCAGCGTTCGCAAGGCTGTCTCACAGGCGTCATCTGTCTGCGGCAGAGCGCCCCGGAACCGGAGACAAGACCATGTTTGCACGTACCCCCCGTTTGCTGCTGCGGCCCGGCTGGCCGGAAGATGCGCAGGCGCTCTATGCCGCCATCGCGGATGAAGCGATCGTGCGGAATCTTGCCCGCGCGCCCTGGCCCTATACGCTGGACGATGCGGTCGATTTTCTCGCCGGCGATCACGATCCGCTGCAGCCCAAGTTCCTGGTGATGAAGCGCACGCAGGGAATACCGCGTCTCATCGGCTCCTGCGGCATCCACGCGCAGGACGATGGCGCGCTGGAACTGGGCTATTGGGTCGCGCGCCCCTATTGGGGCCTGGGTTTCGCGACCGAAGCCGCCTCCGCCGTGATGCAGATCGCCCGCGCGACGGGCGTGCGCAACATTCGCGCCAGCCATTTCACCGACAATCCCGCCTCCGGCCGGGTGCTGCGCAAGCTCGGATTCCGGCCGACGGGCCGCCCCGAGCCGCGCCACAGCCGTGGCCGCAATCGCGCCGATCTCTGCCAGTTCTATGAAGAGGGCGGCGAAGGCGACATGCGCGAGGACGTGGCGGTGGAAATTTACGCGGATCGCGAGCCCGTCGCGGCCTAGGCCAATCGACATTCAGTCCTGACGGCCTGCAAATGGCGGCTTCCCGCGCTTCCGGTGCTCACGTACTAGAAGTACGCTGCGTCCGGGGCGCAGAAATCCACCATTTTGCCCTCCGGTCGCTTCGACTCCGCCACGTCATCTTCTGAATGTCGATCGGCCTGCTGGTCGCGTGACGGCGATGCGTTTGGCGGTCCGTGGCCGTGCTCACCCCGAGCGCGGCCGCAGACCGCTCACAGCCAGCCGAGCTTGCGGAAGCGCCGATAGAGCAGGGCGCAGATGATCGCGATGCCGCCCAGCACGATGAAATAGCCATAGCGCCACTGCAATTCAGGCATGTTGCTGAAATTCATGCCGTAGATGCCGGCAATGGCGGTGGGCACAGCGAGAATCGCGGCCCATGCCGCCAGCATCCGGGTGATGTCGCCCTGTCGGCGCTGTTCGAGCAGGCTGCTCGTTTCCGCAACGGAGGTCAGATAGTCGCGCAGCCCGGCGACGCGATATTCGACCCGCCGGACATGATCCAGCACGTCGCGGAAATAGGGCAGTATGTTCTCATCGATGTTCGGCTGGACATGATTGACCATGCGCCCGGCAACGTCGCTCATCACCCCGAGGATGCGCTGGAAGCGGACGATCTCCCGGCGGGTCGCGAAAATCTGGCGGATCTGGTCTGAGTCGAGGAAGGCCTCGCCGGCAGCGGCTTCCATCGCCAGCACCTGTTCCTCCAGCGCATCGACGACCGGGAAATAGCCGTCGACGATGAAGTCCATGATCGCGTGCAGCACATAATCCGGGCCGTGGGCCAAGGCGGCGGGCGCGCTCTCCAGCCGGGCGCGCAGATCCGAATGCGCCCGCGCCGAACCGTGGCGCACGGTGACGATGAAGTCCGCGCCGAGAAAGACCGAGGTCTCCCCATAGCCAATGAGATCGCCTTCCAGATGCGCCGTGCGCAGGATCAGGAAGAGCTGGTCTCCGTACAGCTCCAGCTTGGGCAATTGTTTGCCCTTGCGCGCGTCTTCCTGCGCGAGCGGGTGCAGGCCGAAACAGGTGCCGACCTGGGCCAGTTCTTCGGCATCCGGCTCATGCAGGCCGATCCAGACGAACTCGCCCGCCGGCAGCCGGTCATGGCGGGGGCAGTGGATGTCGACATCCCCCACAACCTCGCCATTGCGATATCGCCGTGCTGCTATGACGGTCACGCGCGTGCCTTTCACCAGTCGAACCCGGCTGAGGTAACGCCTCGCCGGAGAAATGGAAGCATGGGAAGGCGGGCCCGTATGAGGCTGCGCTTCACCTTTGCGGGCAAAGGCCTTATGGGCGGCCGATGCATTTCCTAGATCAGGCCAAGATTTTCATTCGCTCGGGTGCGGGCGGGCCGGGAGCGGTCAGCTTCCGGCGCGAGAAATATATTCAATATGGCGGCCCCAATGGCGGCAATGGCGGCAAGGGTGGCGACATCATCTTCGAGGCGGTGCCCGGCCTCAACACGCTCATCGACTTCCGCTACACCCAGCATTTCAAGGCGCCACGCGGCGGCCATGGCGAGGGTGGCGACCGCACCGGCGCGGGTGGGGATGATCTCGTCATCAAGGTGCCAGTGGGCACGCAGGTCATCTCCGAGCCGGATGAAGAAGGCTATAGTGAAGTGCTGGCCGACTTCACCGAGCCCGGCCAGCGGATCGTCCTGCTGCGCGGCGGCGATGGTGGCCGCGGCAATGCCAGTTTCAAGACCAGCACGAATCGCGCGCCGCGCCAGCACGGCACCGGTTGGCCGGGCGAGGAGCGCTGGGTGTGGCTGCGCCTCAAGCTGCTAGCCGATGTGGGGCTGGTCGGACTGCCCAATGCCGGCAAGTCGACCTTCATCAATCAGGTGACCAACACCAAGGCCAAGGTCGGCGCCTATCCGTTCACGACGACTAAGCCGCAGCTCGGCGTGGTGCTGCACAAGGGGCGCGAATTCGTGCTGGCCGATATTCCGGGGCTGATCGAGGGCGCCTCGGAAGGCGCAGGCATCGGCGACCGGTTCCTCGGGCATATCGAGCGCTGCCGGGTGCTCATCCACCTCATCGACGCGACCGGGGACGATCCGGTCGAGGCCTGGCGCATCGTGCAGACCGAGCTGGAGAATTATGGCGAGGGGCTGGAGGACAAGCCGCAGCTTCTCGCGCTCAACAAGGGCGATCTGCTCGGGCAGGAGCTGATGGAAGATGTCGCCAAGGACCTGAAGAAGGCCGGCGCAGGCAAGGCCTTCATCATCTCCGGCGCAACCGGCGAGGGCATGGAGGCGCTGCTCGATGCCGTGCTGCCCATGCTGGGCGAGGTTCACCGCGCCGAGGCCGAGGAGAAGGCCGCGCAGGAAGGTGAGGTGGAGGACAAGCCATGGTCCCCCATTTGAGGATGTATCTCCCCTCCTCTTTAGAGGAGGGGGCGGGGGTGGTGATGCGCCGGTGTCGGGTGCGCGGCGCTCACGCCCCATCGTCCAGCACCACCCCAACCCCTCCTCTGAAGAGGAGGGGCTTTTCCCCCGTCCCCCGCGCCGTTCGTGTCGAGCGAAGTCGAGACACGGCTGGCACAGGTCTCGCGTGTCTCGACTTCGCTCGACACGAACGGGGGGTTTGTTCTGGGCATGAGAGAAGAGTGCGTTGGGGATACCCATCATGACTGACGCCCTCACCGGCTTCCCGCCCGCCGCCATTCGGCGCATTGTCATCAAGGTCGGCTCGGCGCTGCTCGTCGCCCCGGACGGCTCCGTGCGGCGCGACTGGCTGACCAGCCTTGTGGACGAGATCGCCGCCCGCCGCGCGGATGGGCAGGAGATTATCGTCGTGTCCTCCGGCGCGATTGCGCTTGGCGCGCGCCGTCTGGGCCTCGCCAAGGGGGGGCGGGCGACGCTGGAGGATGCGCAGGCTGCGGCCGCCGTCGGCCAGATCGCGCTCAGCCAGGTCTGGGCCGACCTGCTTGCCGGGCACGATATTCCCGCCGCGCAGATGCTGGTGACGCTGGGCGACCTTGAGGATCGCCGCCGTTACCTCAATGCCTCCGCCACGCTGGACCGGCTCGCGGGCCTCGGCGTGGTGCCGGTGGTCAATGAGAATGACAGCGTCGCCACCGAGGAAATCCGTTTCGGCGACAATGACCGGCTGGCCGCGCGCATCGGCCAGGCGGCAGGCGCCGATGCGGTGGTGCTGCTCTCCGATATCGACGGGCTCTACACGGCGAACCCCCACAGCAATCCCGATGCCACATTGATCCCGCTGGTCGAGAAGATCGACGCCGCCGTGCTGGCTATGGGCGATGGCAACAGCGCCTCGGGCATGGGATCGGGCGGCATGATCTCCAAGCTGCAGGCCGCGCAGATCGCGACCGGCGCCGGTGCGCATCTGGCGATCATTTCCGGCCGTGTCGATGCGCCGCTCGGCCATTGGCAGAGCAGCGGACGCGGAACAGTGTTCCGCGCCTCGGCCAAACGCGGCGGGCGCAAGGGCTGGCTGGCCGGGCGCCTCACCGTCAAGGGCAAGCTCAGCGTCGATGCCGGCGCGACCGAAGCCCTGCGCAAGGGCCGCAGCCTGCTGCCGGCCGGTGTCACCGGCACGAGCGGCGTCTATGCGCGCGGCGATGTGATCGATATCGTCGGGCCGGATGGCGCGGTGATTGCGCGCGGTCTCGCGCAATATGACAGCCAGGACGCCGAGCGGATCATCGGCAAGCGCAGCGCTGAGGTTGCCGGACTGCTCGGCGGTACCCCGCGCGCCGCGATGGTCCATCGCAGCTATATGGTGCTGCTCTGAGCACGCTTGCCCTCACCGGCGCCACCGGCTTTGTCGGCAAGGCGACGGTGGAGACGGCGCTGGCCGCCGGCCATGCCGTGCGCGCGCTGACCCGCCGCCCCCAGCCGCCGCGCGAGGGCGTGAGCTGGATTGCCGGCTCGCTGGAGGATGCCGCCGCGCTGGATGCGCTGGTCGCCGGCGCGGATGCGGTCATCCACATTGCCGGCGTAGTCAATGCACCGACCCGCGCCGGCTTCGAGGCGGGCAATGCCACCGGCACTGCGGCTGTTATTGCCGCCATGCGGCGTGCGGGCGTCATGCGGCTCGTCCATGTCTCCAGCCTCGCGGCGCGCGAGCCGGGGCTCTCCGATTATGGATGGTCGAAAGCGGAAGCCGAGCGGCATGTGCAGGCAAGCGGGCTCGACTGGACGATGATCCGCCCGCCCGCGATCTACGGTCCGGGTGATGCCGAACTGCTGGAGCTGTTCCAGATGGCGACGCGCGGCTTCGTGCTGCTGCCGCCGGGCGGGCGTCTCTCAGCCATCCATGTCGATGATCTGGCCGATCTGCTGGTGCGGCTCGGCGCGCGGCAGGGCGGCGAGACGCAGGGCAAAGTCTATGAAGTGGACGATGGCACGCCCGAAGGCTGGAGCCATGTCGATTTCGCCCGGGCCATTGGCCGCGCCGTGGGGCGTGCCTCGGTGCGGACGATTTCCATGCCGTCCGCCCTGGTCCGCCTCGGCGCCCGCATCGACCGGCTGCTGCGCGGCGACAAGGCGCGCTTGACGCCCGACCGCGCCGCTTATTTCTGCCATGCCGACTGGGTGTCGAAGGCAGCATTGCATCCGCCAGCCGATCTCTGGCGCCCGGCCATCGCCGCCGAGGCGGGCCTTGCCATGACCGCGCAGGCCTATCGCGACAAGGGCCTGCTGCCGCGCTGATGCCCGAATCCCGCCTTATTCGCTTGCCATAGGCAGGGCGAAGCGGGCATTCGGCTCGCAACAGGGCCTTATCGGGCTATTACGGAAAGAAAGTCGCAGCCATGTCGGACCGTCAGGACGTCTACGCGCAGATCGCAGCGCAGATCGAACCCTTCAACAAGAAGGGCGTCGCCTTGAGCGACAGCACCACCTTCGCTGGCGACCTGGAGTGGGACAGCCTCACCGTCATGGATTTCGTCGCCGCGATCGAGGACGAGTTCGAGATCATCATCACCATGAACATGCAGGCGGAGATCGAGACGGTCGGCCAGCTCGTCGATGCGGTGATGAAGCTGAAGGCGGAGGGCTGAAGCCATGGCGAGCGTGATCGACGGGGCAGAAACCACCATGCGCGTGGCGGAGGCCGACAAGGACCTGTTCTCCAAGTTCGACCCCCTGATCGCCGAGCGCGAGGCGCTGCTGGCGACTGGTGTGCGCGATCCCTTCGCCATCGTGATGGACGAAGTGAAGTCGCCCACGCTTGCGGTGATCAAGGGCAAGGAGACGATCCTGCTCGGCACCTATAACTATATGGGCATGACCTTCGACCCGGACGTGGTCGCGGCGGGCAAGAAGGCGCTGGACGAGTTCGGATCGGGCACCACCGGCAGCCGCGTGCTCAACGGGACCTACCAGACCCACAAGGCCTGCGAGGATGCGCTCAAGGACTTCTATGGCACCAAACATGCCATGGTGTTCTCGACCGGCTATCAGGCCAATCTCGGCATGATCTCCACGCTGGCCGGCAAGGGCGATTACATCGTGCTGGATGCCGACAGCCATGCCAGCATCTATGATGGCTGCGCACTCGGCAATGCCGAGATCGTGCGCTTCCGCCACAACAGCGTGGAGGATCTGGACAAGCGCCTCGGGCGCCTGCCGGCCGATGCGCTCAAGCTGGTCGTGCTGGAGGGCGTCTATTCGATGCTCGGCGACGTCGCGCCGCTGCCGGACATGGTTGCCGCGATCCGCAAGCACCCCAATTGCATGATTCTCGTCGATGAGGCGCATGGCATGGGCTTCTTCGGCCCCAATGGCCGTGGCGTCTATGAGGAGCAGGGCGTCGAGAAGGAGATCGATTTCGTCGTCGGCACCTTCTCCAAGTCGGTCGGCACGGTCGGCGGCTTCTGCGTCTCGGATCATCCCAAGTTCGATGTGATGCGCTTGGTCTGCCGGCCTTATGTGTTCACCGCCTCGCTGCCGCCGAGCGTCGTCTCCACCGCCGCGACCTCAATCCGCAAGCTGATGCACGCCAGCGAGAAGCGCGCGCATCTGTGGGAGAACAGCCGCCGCCTGCACAAGGGGCTGATCGATCTCGGCTTCACGCTCGGCACCAAGACGCCGCAATCGGCGATCATCGCCGTCATCCTCACCGACCAGACGCAGGCCGTGGCGATGTGGCAGGCGCTGCTGGAGCTGGGCCTCTATGTGAACATGGCGCGCCCGCCCGCAACGCCGGCCGGCACCTTCCTGCTGCGCTGCTCGCTCTGCGCCGAGCATTCGAGCGAGCAGGTCGGCCAGATTCTCGAGATGTTCGCCACGGCGGGCCGGATGACGGGCACCATCGCTGGCTGATCGACCGGCCGGGCCTGTCACAGCCCGGTCAAGCCGCCCGTTGGTCGCACGACCGGGCGCCTTCCCGGCTCCGGCTGGCGCGTGGCGCTATGATCTGGCGGGCGCTGATACACTCTAAGGTTGCGGCGCGGGCGCATCCCGCTTACGGCCTTGCCGTGTCCGGACCTTCCGGCCGGGCCACCTGAACCGGCTCAAGGAACCTGCGGACTCTCATGCTGACCGCTCTGGACCGCTACATGGCGAGGCTGATCGCGGTCCCGCTTTTCGCAAGCCTCATCGTTGCGGCGATGCTTCTGGTGCTGGACCGGATGCAGCGGCTGTTCGTGTTCGTCGCGACCGAGGGCGGTCCGGTGAGCGTGGTGTGGCGGATGCTCGCCAATCTCCTGCCCGAATATCTCGGCCTTGGCATCCCCATCGGCCTCATGCTCGGCATCCTGCTGGCGTTCCGCAAGCTGGCTCTGTCCTCGGAGCTGGATATTCTGCGCGGCGTCGGCCTCTCCTATACGAAACTGCTCAAAGTGCCGTATATGTACGCCATCGCGCTGGCGATCCTGAACCTGACCATCGTTGGCTTCATCCAGCCGGACAGTAAATATGCCTATGAGCGGCTGCGGTTCGAGCTGCGATCGGGCGCGCTGGGCGCGTCCATCAAGGTCGGCGAGTTTACCAAGCTGGGCGACGGCATCACCATCCGCATCGAGGAGAGCGAGGACGAAGGCAAGAAGCTGAGCGGCATCTTCGCGCGCATGGACAGTGACGGCGGCCAGTCGCTGGCGGTCACCGCCGCGCGCGGCCAGTTCCTGGCGACCGACGACCCCGATACGATCATCATGCGCCTTACCGATGGCGTGCTGGTGCATAATTCGCCCAGCTTCACCGAGCCGCGCATCCTCTCCTTCTCCAACCACGATCTGCCGATCTCGCTGCCGAAGATCGAGGAGTTCCGCACGCGGGGCGATGGCGATGTGGAACTGAGCCTGCCGGAGCTGTTCCGCGCCGGCCTCAGCCGCGATACGGCGCTCGGCCGGGCGCAGGCTTGGTCGAACTTCAATTTCCGCGTCGTGGAAGTGGCGATGATGATGTTGCTGCCGCTCGCGGCGATTGCCTTCGCGATCCCGCCGAAACGCTCGACCTCCGCGCTCGGCGTCTTCCTGTCGATCGTCTTCATCGTCACCTATCACAAGATCAACCAGACGATGCAGTCGCTGGGCGCACTGGGCCGGATCGATCCGTTTCTGGGCCTGTGGGGACCGTTCCTCATTTTCGCCGGGATCATCGCCTGGCTCTATTATCAGACCGCCTATGTGCCCGGCGGCCAGCCCATCGGCGCGCTGGATCGTCAGTTCGCCAAGCTGCTCGGCCTGTTCAAGTCGCTGCTCAAATGGTTCGGCGACCGGCGTTACCGCAAGGCACATCGGGGGTAGGCCATGCTGCTCAACTTCTTCCCTTCCCGCGCGCTGGCGCTGTATCTGGGCAAGACCTTCCTGCTGCGTTGCCTGGCGATGCTGGCGATGCTGGTGCTTATCCTGCAGATGCTCGATCTGCTGAGTGAGGCAGGCAAGGTGCTGGCCTATCCCGGCAATGGCGATGCGCAGCTGTGGCAATATGTCAGCCTGCGCGCGCCGCAGATCATCTCCCGCTTCCTGCCCTTCTCGGTGCTGCTCGGCACGCTGATCACGCTGGCGACGCTCAATGCCAATAGCGAGGTTGTGGCGATGAAGTCGGGCGGGCTCTCGGCCCACCAGATTCTCGCGCCGCTCATATTGGCCAGTCTTGCCGTGGCGGCGATCAGCTATGTGTTCAACGAGCGGGTAGTGGTGCGCGCCACCGCGACGCTCACCGCCTGGGAGGCCGCCAAGTTCGGTCCCATCCCCTCGGACCCGGGGGTCAAGGGCAATGTCTGGGTGCGGCACGAGGATGATCTCATCCGGGCCGGGACGATCACCGGCCGCGGCAATGCCGTGCGGCTGCAGGACGTGAACGTGTATGACCGGCATAACAACGCCCTGATCTCCATCGTCTACGCTAAGCACGGGCGCTTTACCCCGGATGGCTGGCTGCTTGAGGATATCCGCGTGTTCGATGTCGTGCGCGGGGTCAGCCGCCATGTCGACCGGATGGTTGTCGGCAAGGGGGTTACGCCGGACCAGTTCACGCTGTCTTCGGTCGATCCCGACGCCATGTCCTTTGCCGATCTGAGCGAGGCGATCGATACCTTGCGCGAGGCGGGGCGCCCGGTTGCATCGCTCGAAGGGTCGCTCTGGCACAAGATCAGCGGGCCCTTGTCGGCATTGCTCATGCCGTTGCTGGGCTCTGTCGCCGCTTTTGGTATTGCACGCTCCGGCAAGCTGTTCGTGCGCGCGGTGATCGGCATGGCGTTGGGCTTCGCCTTCTTCGTGGCCGATAATTTCGCGCTCTCCATGGGCAATCTGGGGGTGTACCCCCCGATGCTGGCGGCCTGGGCGCCGTTCCTGCTCTTTCTGGTGGTTGGCGAAGCGGTGTTGATTACCACGGAGGAATAGCGCTCTGCCCGGATGGGCGGGGCGGTCCTTCGATACGCCGCTTCGACAGGCTCAGCAGCTACTCAGGACGAACGGAAGTGGATCCTTGGCACGCCACGTGCTGGATCGGAGCGGAACCGACACTGTTTTCCCAAGCTCGGAATTTTGTCCACGCCGCCTAACCTCCCGTTCGTGTCGAGCCCTTCGACTGCCCGCAGGGCGGGCGCTCAGGATAAACTTCAGCCGAAGGCTGAAGTCGAGACACGGTACGCTTCACCCTTCTCGACTTCGCTCGAAGCGAACGGAGTGGTGGTGCGATGGAAGGGATCATGGCTGGCCACTCCCCTTCTGGCCTCCGCCCATTGCATGTCCGCATGAGCATCAGGCTGGCGAGCGGCGCCTTCATGCGCGCTCCACGTGCCCGATCAACACCTCTCGCTTGTCCGCCGGGGGCCGGCGCCTCGCTCGCCTACAGGAGAAGAAACCCTCCGCCCGGGGGAGCGAAGGGTTTCCATATTCCCTGTTGGGGATGCTGACCCCCGGCACGATGGGGACTCTATGGTGCCGGGGGTCAACCGGGCCGGCGAGTGTGGACCAGTACCCTCGCCGTCCGATCTTAGGTGCTGCCCTTAGCGGAGCAGGCTGAGCACGCCCTGCTGGCTCTGGTTCGCCTGAGCGAGCATCGCCGTGGAGGCCTGGCTGAGGATCTGGTTCTTGGCGAGCGCCGTCGATTCCTCGGAGAAGTCGGCGTCTTCGATCCGCGAACGGGCGTCGGACAGGTTGGTGATCGTGGTGGTCAGGTTGCTGGCAGCCGATTCGAGGCGGCTCTGCGTGGCACCGAGATTGGCACGGCCGGTAGCAACCGCTTCGATCGCCGTGTCGATGGCGGTCATCGCTGCACCGATCGTCGTGCCGGCGCCGCCGATGTTCGGTGCGGCGGTGGCGAGCGCGGTGAGCGCCGTCGTTACGGTCGAGGTGTCAACCGAGACAGTGTCGGTCGAGCCGGTGCCGACCTGGATCGAGGTGGCCGTCGCGCTGAACAGGGCCACGCCGTTGAACTCCTGACCCTGCACCTTAGCGATCTGGTCGGTCAGCGCGGTGACTTCCGCCTGCAGATTGTCACGAGCGGCGGTGTCGTTGGTGCCGTTCTTCGCCTGCACAGCCAGTTCCTTCATGCGGACCAGCATGTTGGAGATGTCGCCCAGCGCGCCTTCAGCGGTCTGCGCCAGCGAGAGGCCATCATTGGCGTTGCGGCGTGCGGCAGCGAGGCCACGGACTTCGGCGGTCATCTTGGTGGCGATGGCGAGGCCGGCGGCGTCGTCCTTCGCGGTGTTGATGCGCTTGCCGGAGGACAGGCGCTCCATGGCCTGCGACAGGCCCTGATTCGCAGCGGCCGAGGCATTCTGGGCCCGAATCGCGGACACGTTGGATGCAATAACAGTCATGTGGTTTCCTTTCCCGCTTCACTGAGGGTCGCTGCCCTTTGGCGGTGGCGGCCTCGAAACCACAGAACGGATAAGGCCTCAGGAGCTTTAGGTGACCGTCTCAAATTTCCCGAAATCACCGATTAATATAATGAAATAAAACGATATATTTTGCAACAAAGTGCGGCGGGATGGTTCGTCGAGAGGGAGAGCGGAGGCTCTGCACGTCAAGCGCGACATGATTTTCGCGCCTTCAGACGGTCGGCAAAATCCTGCCGCACTGCGGCAATGGTTCGCCGTCGTTAACCGAATGCTAAGCATTTTTTATCACTTTTAACGGGCAAGACGGGGGTGGCTCGCAAGAGCCCGGACTGGACCAAAACGGGGGCTTACGCATGTTGCATGTCGACATGAGTCAGCGCGTACAGCGGCTGTTGCCGGATCTGGACGTGTGGCTCGATACTGCCTGCTTTTCTGTACGAACGGTGGGCGCGGACACGCCGCGTGGTAAATCGATCCAGCGCATTCTCCTCGCCGAGGAAATTGCCGATGCCACATGTCGTGACCTGCTGATCGAGTGGCGCGAGGGCGCGCCGCGCTTCATGCCGGCCTCCAATGGCTTCCCCGCCCGCATTGCCTTCGGTGCGCAGGACAAGGCGATGGCCTTTGCCCTGATCGCCGAACTGCTCCGCCCCGCGCGGATGCCGGCAGTGGGAGACGAGAGCAGCGCCATGCTGATGCGCCTCGCCCAGCGGATCGCCGCCAGCGATGCGACGGTGCTCGTCCAGGGCGAGACCGGCACAGGCAAGGAGGGCATTGCACGCTTCCTTCATGATATGAGCCCCCGCGCCGACAAGGACTTCATCGCCGTCAATTGCGCCGCGCTGCCGGAAACCATGATGGAGGCGATGCTCTTCGGTCACAAGAAGGGCAGCTTCACCGGTGCTGGCGCGTCGTCCGACGGCCTGTTCCTCGCTGCCAATGGCGGCACGCTGTTCCTCGACGAAATCGCCGAACTGCCGCTGGCTTTGCAGGCCAAGCTGCTGCGCGCGCTGCAGGAAGGCGAAGTGCTTCCCGTCGGCGCGACGCATCCGGTCCCGGTCGATGTGCGCGTCGTCGCCGCCTGCAACCGCGATCTTTCAGCGGAGGCCGATGCCGGTCGGTTCCGCGCGGATCTTTACTGGCGGCTCAACGTGATGCCGCTGCACCTGAGCGCGCTCGCAAGCCGCCCGGGTGACATTCCGGCGATCACCGCCTCGTTTCTGCTGCGCCATCAGGGCGGCCAGTCCGGCTTTGCCTGGCCGACGCCCGCAGCGCTGGCGCATCTTGGTGCGCACAGCTGGCCGGGCAATGCCCGCGAGCTGGGCAATGTCCTCCAGCGGGCCATCGTGCTGCGGGAAGGCGACCAGATCGACGTGAGCGATCTCAGCCTAGCCGGCAACGCCATGCCCGCGCCCGTTCCGGCCGAGCCCGCGCCGCTGCCGGCCCGTGCTCGTCTTCAGGATGTCGCCCGCGCCTCGGCGATGGACGCCATTCGCCTCGCCCTGCGTGACACCGGCGGGCATCGCGCCCGCGCGGCGCGCATCCTTGGCATTTCCGAACGTACCCTGCGCTACCGTCTCGCTGAAATGCGTGACCTCGCGCTGGCCAGCTAAGCGCAGGAGGCATCATCATGTCGGGACTTTCCGTCGATAGCGTGCTGGCCCTGCGCCAGAGCATTCTCCAGCGTAACTCCGCGATCCAGGACGCCGCGAAAAGCGCCGCCGGTGCCGCGACCGGCGGCGCGCCCGCCAGCAGCCCTGCAGGTGGCGCCGATTTCGCGGACGCCATGCGCAGCGCCATCGAGGGCGTGAACAAGCTGCAGACCCAGTCGAGCGACGCGACCGCTGCCTATGAGCGCGGCGAGACCACGGACATCGCGGCGGTGATGCTGACCCGCCAGCAGGCGTCGGTGGGCTTCGAGACGACCCTGCAGGTCCGCAACAAACTCCTGTCCGCCTACAAGGACATCATGAGCATGCCGGTGTAATGAGATGAGCGACGCGAACATCACCACCACCACTGGCAACCAGGCAGCGATGCAGCCCGGCTTGCCCGCCCTCTCCGGGTCTGGCGCGGGCTTTGCGGCCGGCGCGCAGGGCATGAAGCTGCGCCTCACCGGCCTGCTCCAGCAGCCCGCGGTGCAGCGCAGCCTGCCGATGATCGGGCTCATCACCGTTGCCGCGCTCGCCGCGCTGGCCTGGCTGGCATTGCGCGAGCCGCCGCAGCGTGACCTGTTCCGGGGCTTGCCGGAGGCCGATCAGGCCGCCGTGGCCGAGGCGCTGGGCAAGAGCGGCATCGCCTATAATTTCGATCAGACGAGCGGTGCGATCACCGTCGCCGAGACCGATTATTTCAACGCCAAGATGAAGCTCGCCGCCGAGGGCCTGCCCCGCAGCGCGCCGACCGGCGACACGCTGATCGACTCCATGCCGATG
This sequence comes from Sphingobium sp. B12D2B, assembly GCF_025961775.1. Lineage (NCBI taxonomy): Bacteria > Pseudomonadati > Pseudomonadota > Alphaproteobacteria > Sphingomonadales > Sphingobiaceae > Sphingobium > Sphingobium sp. B12D2B. The sequence continues at coordinate 105,126 of NZ_JAOQOH010000001.1, read as the reverse complement.
GGCGCGAGCCGCGCCGTCGAGGGCGAGAAGCTGCGCAGCGCGCGCGAAATGGATCTGGCCCGCACCATCGAGGCGATCGATGCGGTCACCAAGGCGCGGGTCCACCTCGCGGTCGAGGCGCCGAGCATCTTCCTGCGGGAGCGCTCCCGCCCGACGGCATCCGTGATGCTGCAGCTGGCTAATGGCCGCTCGCTGTCCGAAGGGCAGGTTGAGGCCATCGTCCATCTCGTCGCCTCCTCCGTGGGCGACATGGCGCCGGAATCGGTGTCGGTCGTCGATCAGAATGGCCGCCTGCTCAGCAATGCGACCGGGGCGGGCGCGGAGACGGATCGGCAGATCCAGATCCAGAGCCGCATCGAGGATCGCTACCGTCAGGCTGTGACCGCGCTGCTCACACCGATCATCGGTGCCGGCAAGTTCTCGACCGAGGTGCATGCCGAGGTGAACTTCGCCGAGCGGCAGGCCACGCGCGAAACCTATCCGCAGGACGAAGCCCGGCTGCGCGCCGAAACCGGCAGCTGGAACACGGATGCGCAGGGCAATGCCAATGCCACGCCGGGCGGCATCCCCGGCGCGCTGCAGCCCAATCCGCCGGTCAATCCCGCCGATCCGGGCGGCCCGCCGCCGACGCAGGCGCAGGCACAGGCCAACGCCATGCAGACGCCGCCCGCACCCGGCATGCCGCCGTTCAAGACGACCGAAACCTTCAACCGCAGCTTCGAGCTGGGCCGCGAAGTCTCCGTGACGCGGGACGCCGTGGGCACCGTCCAGCGCTTGTCCATCGCCGTCGCGCTGGATCAGGGCACCGATGGCAAGCCGCGCACGCCGCAGGAGATCGCGGCGCTCGAGGCGCTGGTCAAAGGCGCAATCGGCTTCGATCAGGCGCGCGGTGACGTGGTGGCGATTTCCTCGCGCAAGTTCGCCGAAGCCGCCGGGGACGCCGCCACCGATGCGACGCCCTGGTATCAGGAAGCCTGGGTGGCGATGCTCGCCCGTAACGTCTCGGCCCTGCTCGTCGCGCTGCTGCTGCTGGTCGGCATCGGCCGTCCGCTGCTCAAGCGCTGGTCCGCCGCGCAGGCGGAGCGTCAGGTGCTCGATGCGCAGATCGGCCAGCAGATCGGCACGGAAATCCAGGCCGAGATCGGCCGGGCCTCGGCGGCGGTGCATGACCCCGCTCAGCCCGTGACCCTCGATATGATCAGCGCCACGCATGACTATAGCGATCGCGCCACGCTGATCCGCAACTTTGTGAAGCAGGACCCCGATCGCGCGGCGCTCGTCGTTCGCGATCTCCTCAAGGATGGAGTGAAGGCCGATGGCTGAGGTCGAAGCCGCTCGCCCGCTCACCGGCAGCGCCGCTGCCGCCGTGCTGCTGATGCTCTTCGAGGAAGACGAAGCCGCGCAGATCCTCTCCCGGCTGGAGCCGGACGAGGTGCGCCAGCTCGGTTACGCCATGTATGACGTGGCCGATGTCGAGGTGGACGAGGTGAATGCCGCGCTCGACCAGTTCGTCTCCAAGGCGCGCGGCCGCACCACCATCGGCTACGGGGCGACGCAGCATATTCGCGGCGCCATGCACAAGGCGCTCGGTCCCGACCGCGCGGACAATATGCTCGCGCGCATCACGCCGCCGACGCGCTCGACCAAGCTCTCGATGCTCAAATGGATGGAGCCGGCCGAGATTGCCGCGATCATCGAGCCCGAGCATCCGCAGATCATGGCCATCGTGCTGGCCCATCTGGACCCCGCCGTGGCGGCCGCGACGCTGCAGCTGCTGCCGGCCGAGGTGCAGGACGATGTCGTCTATCGCGTCGCCACGCTCGGCCCGGTGAGCACCGAGGCGCTGGACGAGCTGGAGCAGCTCATCGCCTCCCGCCCGGCGCAGGGCCGCTCGTCCGCCGGCACCACCAAGCGCGGTGGCACCAGCGAGGCCGCCGCGATCATGAACAACATCCGCAAGGATCATGAGCAGCGCATCATCAAGGCGCTGAACAAGCGCGACCGCAATGTCGCCCAGCTCATCGAGGATGAGATGTTCGTCTTCGAAAATCTGCAGGCCCTGTCGGACAAGGATTTGGGCACGCTCATGCGGGCGGTGGACAACGCCATTCTCGTCGTCGCGCTCAAGGGGGCGAGCGACACGCTGCGCACGCGCATCCTGGGCTGCATGTCGCAGCGCGCCGCCCAGTCCATTCAGGACGAGATGGACGAGCGCGGCCCGATGCGCCTTGCCGAAGTGATGGAAGCGCAGAAGGCGATCATCGCCGAGGCGCGCCGCATGGGCGAGGAAGGGGCGATCATGCTGGGCGGAAAGGGCGACGACTATGTCTAGGATCTGGTCGGCCGATAGCGTCAGCGGCGCCGCGCCGCTGGAGAGCTGGGGCAATTTCGGCAGCGTCGGGCGCGATGGCAGGGGCTTTCGCCACCTCTATGCCGAGGAGCAGGGCCATCGGGCCTGGAACGTCACCTTCCCCGGCGGAAGCGGGCCCGGCGGCGACTATGATGAGACGCTGGCCGTTCAGGCGCCGGTCGACCCCATTGAGGAAGCCGCGCGCGATGCCTTCGTGCAGGGCTTTCAGGAAGGCGAGCGCATCACGCGCGAAGCCGCCGAGCAGGACGATGCGGCGCGGCGGGAGCTGGCTGCCGCCGTTCTGGCGCTCGGCAAAGTGGATGAAGGCGCCTTCGCCACGCTGCTGTCCCAAGCGGTCATCCGTCTGGTCGGCCAGATTGTGGGTGAAGTGCCGATCGACGCCGATGTGCTCCGTGCGCGCTGCGAGGCGGTTGCCGCCTGCATCGACACGGACGACGCCAAGGCCCGGCTGGAGGTCAACCCCGAGGATCTGCCGCTGTTGCAGGCCGAGCCGCTGCGCTTCTCGCTGGCGGCCAGCGCCGATGTGCCGCGCGGATCGGTCCGTCTCGCCACGGCGGAGGGCTGGATCGAGGATGGCCCCGACGTGCGCCTCGCGCGCCTCAAGGCGCTGATGGATGATATGGAGGGCCGACTGTGATCCAGGCGGAACTCGCCCGCGCCACGCGCTTGCTCGATCATATGCAGGTGCCCAATCAGGCGCCGCGCCATGTCGGCCGGCTGGTCGGCCATGATGGCGGGATGCTCGAAGTGACCGGCTTTTCCCGCCCCATCGGCGCCGGCGCGCGTATTCGTGCGGCCGATGGTACGTCGGTGCGGGCCGAGGTCGTCGGCTTCCGGGGCAGCCGCGCCGTGCTGGTGCCGCTCGATCAGGATGCGCCGCTGGAAAATGGCGCGCGCGTCGAGCCGGACAGCGCCGCCAACATGGTGCAGGTCGGTGAGGGGCTGATCGGCCGCGTCATCGATGCCATGGGACAGCCGCTCGATCGCAAGGGGCCGGTGCTTGCCAATGGCCAGTGGCCGCTGGCCGGCGTGCGCGGCAATGTGCTGGATCGCGGCAGGGTGCTGGAACGCTTCGATCTCGGTGTGCGCGCGGTGAATGCGTTGCTCACGGCCGGGCGCGGCCAGCGTATCGCCATCATGGCCGGTTCGGGCGTCGGTAAATCGGTGCTGATGGGCCAGATGATTGCTGGCGCCGAGGCGGACGTGATCGTCACCGGCCTGATCGGCGAGCGCGGCCGCGAGGTCAGCGACTTCCTCGAGACCAAGATCGGCGGCGCGCTCATGAACAAGAGCGTCGTGGTTGCCGTGCCGGCCGATCATCCGCCGGTGCTGCGCCTGCGCGCGGCTGCCCGCGCGACCGCCATCGCCGAATATTTCCGCGCGCGGGGCAAGCAGGTGCTGCTGCTCATCGACAGTCTCACCCGCTGCGCCCATGCCCAGCGCGAGATCGGCCTGTCGCTGGGCGAGCCGCCGGCGATGAAGGGCTATCCGCCCTCGGCGCTGTCGCTCATCCCCCGCCTTGTCGAGCGCGCCGGCGTGGACAGCCGCTCGGGCGGATCGATCACCGCGATCTACACTGTGCTGGCCGATGGCGACGATACCGACGACCCCATCGTCGACACCGCGCGCGCCATTGTCGACGGGCATATCGTGCTCTCGCGGCACCTCTCCGAACAGAGCATCTTCCCGGCCATCGACGTCGGGCGCTCGCTCTCGCGCGTCATGGCGGACATCGTGGATGACGAGCATCTGCGCGCCGCCGCCAATTATCGGCGGCTGTGGGCGGCCTATGAGGAAAATCGCGACCTCATCCTGATGGGCGCCTATCGCCCCGGCAACGATCCGACCATCGACGAGGCCGTGGAACGCCGGCAGCAATTGCTGGGCTTCCTGCGCCAGAGCAGCAAGTCCACGATTGACGTCGATACCAGCGCCGCAGCGTTGATCGCGGAGTTCGGGGCATGAGCCGCATGGTCGCCGCGCGCAAGCGCCTCGTCCGGGTGCGGGACGTGCAGCATAATCAGGCCGTCGCCGCGCTCACGCTTGCGCAGGACGAGGCGAGCCAGATTGCCAGCAATGCCCGCCGCATCGCGCAGGTGCGCGAAGAGCTGTGCGGCCAGAGCGGGCAGCAGATTGGTGGACTCTTCGCTGCGCGGCGCGAACTCGCCAGCCGCCTCGAACGCGCCGGCCGGCAGCTCGATGGCGCGCTGTTCGATGCCAATCGGCGGATCGACGCGCGCGATGCGGAACGGGTGGTGGCGGATCGTGAACGCGAAATCGCCGAGCGCCTCAAGGACAAGGCCAAGGCCGCACGGGAAGCACTGCGCGAAGCCAGGCTGGCCGCGCAGCCGCGCGTCCGGCGGATGCAGAACAGGGGACTGGAAGAATGATCAACATCACGTCGCTCTTCAGCATGATGACGGGGCGCACGCCTGCTGCCGATGCGAAGGCCGGGGAGCCGGGCCTCGCCACGGGCGGGCAGTTCGCTGCGCTTGTCGAACTGGCTGCGCTGAACGGCAACGCTCCGGCGGCCGGGAGCGCGGGCCTCAGCCTTGTCGTCGACAATGACGGGACCGCCACGACCGGCCCGGCCGGCGCCCCGGACGAAGGCTTCAGCGCCGATATCCTCGCGCTGGTCGGCGGTGAAAAGCTGGCTTTGACAGCCCCCGATCGGTTCGCGAGCCAGCCTCAGCAGGCTGTTACCGTCGCGGCTCAGCTGCAGGCGCAGCAGGCCCAGCAGGGCGCTGCGACAGCGCCGCCGCCCCAGGATGCCGCCCTGGCGTTGACCGAAGGCGAGCCGAATGCAGACGGCGAGGCCGGTGACACGGCCGCGACGGATGATGGCGCCACCAACGCTGCGGCGCCCGCGCAGCCGCTGCAGGCACAGGTCATTCCCTTCCCGCTCGCACCCGGCATGCCGGCCATGGCTGCGCACGTCGCCGCCGGGACCGGACCCAAGGGAGGCCGGGCCGCCGCTTCAACGCAGGATGGCGCGACCGTGGCCGCTGGTGTGGCGGCGCTCGCTGCCCCCAAGGCCGATGGGGCGGACTCTCCAAAGGCGGAGGGGGCCAGCCTGGCAGATGCTCTGGCGGCGCAGGGCGCCACGACCGGTAAGGCAGCGGCGCCGGCTCCAGACATGGCCCAGCGCTTCGTGATCGACCTGCCGGTCGGCATCTCGACCGAGAGCGGCGCTGTCAGCAGCGGTGGTGGTGCCGGACCGGCGGCGCCTTCGGCAGCCTCGGCGCTGGGCGCACAAATTATCGACATGGGCGTCTCGGGCCAGTGGATCGATCGGCTTGCCCGCGAAATTGCCGGGCTGGCGGAAGGCGGCGGGCATAGCCGCTTCTCGCTCAACCCGCCGCATCTTGGCCGGCTTGAGGTCGATGTGTTCCAGGGCGCCGGCGCCATGGACATCCGCCTTACGGCCGAAACGGACGAAGCCGCACGGCGCCTCAACGAAGGGCGCGGCACGCTGCAGGCCGATGCACGTCTTGCCACCCTGCATCTCGGGCAGATCACGGTCGAGAAGGCCGGCGCCTCCTCGGATGCCGCGCGCGATCAGGGGCAGGCCCAAAATCAGGCGCAAAATCAGGCGCAAAATCAGGCTCAGGGCCAGGCCCAGCGCGATCTGGCGAGCCAGATGCAGCAGCAGGGTCGCGGACAGGATGGCGATCGCGGGACATCGTTCCCGCGCGTCGCCGGGGAACAATCTCGCCAGCCCGATGAGAGCAGGGTCGCCGCGCGCGACAGTGCCGACGGGCATGTGCGCTTTGCTTAAGGGGATCGATTGATGAGTGACGCACCGGACGCCGGCGCCGCCAAGAAAAAGGGCGGCGGCAAGAAGAAGCTGATCATCATCCTGGGCGCCGTGGCGCTGCTGGGTGGCGGTGGCGCGGCCGCGGGGTTCTTCGCCGCTGGCTCCATGCACAAGGAAAGCGGGCCGGCGGAAGACGCCTTTCGCCCGCAGCTGGTGCTGACCGGCGAGAAGCCCGAGGAGGTCGCCAAGACCTGGGCTGCCAAGGCCGCCGAGCAGCACGCGCCTGAGCGCGAGGGCAAGGGCGTGGATCTGCCCCGCCCGGCCAATGCTTCGGCCTATCAGGCGACCTATTTCCAGATCCCGGCGCCGTTCACCTCCAACCTCGCGGACAGTGACTCCTTCGCGCAGGTCTCGATCGCCGTGTCGACCTATTACGACCAGCGCGTGATCGAGGCGGTGCAGGCGCATGAGCTGCCGATCCGCTCGGCCATCCTGATGATGATGGCGCAGGAGCAGGAGCTCGACCTCTCGACCCCGCAGGGCAAGGAGAAGCTCCAAGCGAAACTTCTGACCGTTATTAACGATGTTTTGAAGGAAAAGACGGGCTACGGCGGCATTGATAACGTTTATTTTACCAATTTCGTTATTCAGTAGCGCCGTGTCCGACGGGGGTCGGACGGGGACAATGAACGATGAATGACGTGCAGCCTTTCGCGCTCGGGCGACAGACCAGTGAGCCGGTCGCCGCGATCAGCGGACTGGAAAAACTCGGCGAGCGGGTCGGCCGCCGGTTGCGCGCGATCATCGAGCCTTATGGGGGCGCGCGTCCGCTGGTCACCGCGCTGCCGCTCGAAGAAACCATGTTCATGATGTGGGATGCGAGCGCTCCGGAGTTCGCCAGCCTCTCGCTCTATCGCCTGCACCCCATCAAGGGGCCGGTGGTGCTGCGCATCGACGCGCCGCTGGTCTCGCTGCTGGTCGATCGCTTCTATGGCGGCAAGGGCGACCGCGCGAGCAGCGACAAGCGCGAGTTCACGCCCACGGAAACGCGGCTCGGTGCCCGGCTTGCCGATGGCATCATCGCGGCGCTGGTCGAATGCTGGGCCGAGATCGCGCCGCTGGAGCCGGTGCTGATCAACCGTGAGACCAATCCGGCCCATGCCCAGCTGATGCCCGGCGAGACGGCCATCGTGGTGCAGGGGTTCGAGGTCGACATGGGCGATCATCGCCCGCGCATCATCGAGTTCATTTATCCCAAGGCCGGCTTTGGCGGGCTGGAGATCGTCGGATCGCCCAAGGCGGGGGACGAGGCGCGGCCGGCCGATCCGGTCTGGCGGACCCGTCTCGCCACCCGGCTGGACGATGTGCGCTTCCCCGTCCGCACGGTGCTGGCGCGGCCCAATCTCAAAATGGCGGAGCTGATGTCGCTGAAGCCCGGCGACGTCATCCCCATCCACATCGCGCGGCAATTGCCGCTGCTCGTCGGTGACCGCGTCTTCGCGCAGGGCACCGTGGGCGAACAGGACGGCAGTGCCGCCTTCATGATCGAAAAACTGGCCTGAGGACCAACATAATGAGCGAGATGAGCGAAACACTCCGGGCTGAGGCCGCCGCACCGGTGGACATGGGTCTGGGCCGCAACATGGCCCTGCTGGCCGATATTCCCGTCCGCATGTCTGTCGAGGTCGGCGCCACACAGCTGCGTCTGGCCGAAATCATGAATCTGGGCGAGGGCAGCGTCGTGCAGCTCGATCGTCAGGCTGACGATCTGCTGGACATCATGGTCAACGGCACGCTGGTCGCCCGGGGCGAGGTGGTGACGGTGAACGGCCGTTATGGCGTGCGCATCGTCGAGATCGCCTCCACCGAGGCGCGCCTCGCCGGGCTCGAGCGCCGCGCATGAGCGCGCTCGCCTGGTATTTCCTCAAGCTGCTCATCATGCTGCCGCTGGTCGGCGGCATGGCCTATGGCGCGCTGTGGCTGTGGCGCAAATATCAGCCCGGCATGCTCGGCGCCGGCCAGCGCGATCGGATGGTCAAGCTGGTCGATGTGCTGCCCATGGGCACGCTCGGCAAGCTCGCGGTCGTGGAATTCGAGGGCAAGCGCCTGCTGCTCTCCGTCTCGCGCGGCAAGGTCGAGAAGATCGCGGAGAGCGAAACCCGTCATGGTTGACCCCATTCTGGCGACTACCCAAGTGCTCCTGCGCAGGCAGGAGCCCAGGGCGCAGTCGCTGTCCCTAGCTGCCCTGGGCTCCTGCTTCCGCAGGAGCACGGGTTTGCTGATCCTCCTTTGCGCTCTTCTCTTTGCCGCGCTGAGCCTCACGCAGCCCGCCTTCGCGCAGACTGCCCCGGCTGCACCCGCCGCCGCGCCCGCGCCGCAAGTGCAGGCACCCGCAACCGGCGCGCTGCCGCAAGGCGCTGCCGCTGCCTCGGGCGGGCTGACCCGCGCGCTCGACGATGTTTCGGGCGATGGGCGCCCGCTCTCCATCTCGCTGCAGATCCTCGTCCTGATGAGCCTGCTGACGGTGCTGCCGTCGCTGGTGCTGATGATGACCAGCTTCACGCGCATCATCATCGTGCTCTCGCTGCTCCGTCAGGCGCTCGGCCTCGCGCAGACGCCGCCGAACCAGGTGCTCGTCGGCCTCGCGTTGTTCCTCTCGCTGTTCGTGATGCGCCCGGCGATCGACCAGATCACCGCCAGCGCCTACACGCCTTATGGTGAGGGTCAGATCAGCATCGAGGAAGCGGTGAGCCGCTCGGGCAAGGTGCTGCATGGCTTCATGGCCAAGCAGACCCGCCAGAACGACCTCGCTCTGTTTCAGAACCTCGCCAACGTGCCGGCCTTCCGCTCGCCCGAGGAGATTCCCTTCTCGATCATGCTGCCGGCCTTCATCACCAGCGAGTTAAAGACCGCCTTCCAGATCGGCTTCATGATCTTCCTGCCCTTCCTCATCATCGATCTCGTCGTCGCCTCCACGCTGATGGCGCTCGGTATGATGATGCTCTCGCCGACCATCATCTCCATGCCGTTCAAGCTGCTGCTGTTCGTGCTGGTGGATGGCTGGGCGCTGACCATGGGCTCCCTCGCCGGCTCGTTCGCGACCTGAGCGGGCAGGAAAGGGACGCATCATGGAAAATGGCGATTTCTTCGTCGGCCTCGCCCAGCAGGCGCTATGGGTTGCCGCGCTCGCGACCGGGCCGATCCTGATCCCGGCCCTGCTGGCGGGCGTCATCATCGGCATGATCCAGGCCGCGACCTCGATCAACGAGGCGACGCTCTCCTTCGTGCCCAAGCTCATCATCGTCGCGGTGACGCTGGCGCTGTTCGGCGGGGCGATCCTGATGCTCATCGCCGATTTCACGCGCGAGATCTTCGAGCGGATTCCGGACCTGCTCAGATGATCGCACCGGCATTTGCGGGCCTCGAGGCGCAGCTGTGGCTCTGGATGCTGGCGATGATCCGGCCCGGCGCCGCATTGCTCGCCGCGCCGATCTTCGGCGCCGCCGCCGTGCCGGTGCAGCTGCGCATCATACTCAGCCTCGCGATCGGCATTGCCGCGCTCAACAGCGCCCCCTTTGCGCTGCCCGAACAAGGGCTGGCCAGCATCGCCGGCATCGCCCTCGTCGCGGCGGAAGTGATTGCAGGCCTCAGCCTCGGCTTCGCCTTGCAGATCGGCTATTCGGCGGCGTTCATTGCCGGCGAGACGATCGCCAATGCCATGGGCCTCGGCTTTGCCTCCATGGTCGATCCGCTCTCAGGCCAGCCAACGCCGGTCGTCGGCCGCTTTCTCTCGATCATTGCTACCTTCCTGCTGCTCGCCATGGATGGGCATCTGCTGCTCATCCAATACGTCGTGATGAGCTACAAGGCGCTGCCCCCGGGCAATCTCATGCCGGCGAGCGCGTTCGAGAGCATCGCGCAGTTCGGCGGCACCATGTTTGCCTCGGGCGTCATCATCGCCCTGCCGGTCACCTTCACGCTCATTCTCGTCCAGCTCGTCATGGGCATGCTCGCGCGCACCGCGCCGTCGCTCAATCTCTTCGCGGTCGGCCTGCCGGCGACGCTGCTGGCCGGCCTCGTGCTGCTCGCCATCGCCGCGCCGGTCATGGGCGAGGCGATCAGCGACGCCTTGCGCCAAGGGCTCGACATGAGCCGCTTGCTGGCGGGCGGCTGAACCATGGCGCAGGAAGCCTCCGGCGGCGGCGAAAAGACCGAGAAGCCAACAGCCAAGCGTCTGACGGACGCGGCCAGCAAGGGCGACATTCTCCAGTCCCGCGAACTCTCCACCGCCATGGTGGTGATGGCCGGCGTCGGCTGGCTCGCGATTGCCGGGCCGGCGTTGATCGACGCCATCCGCCTGATGCTCGCCGAGGCCCTGCGGTTCGATCAGGGCGATATTGCGGGCTTCGCCCCGGAGCAGCGCGCCTATCATCTGCTCGCCATCATCGCGCTGCCGCTCGCGGGCGTGCTGCTGGCGACGGTCGTCGCGGCGATTGCCGCGCCTGCCGTGCTTGGCTCGCTCGGCTTCCGCACCGGCGCGCTCGCGCCCAAGCCGGAGCGCATGAACCCGATCAACGGGCTCAAGCGCATCTTTGGCATGCAGGGCATTATCGAGCTGGTCAAATCCCTCGCCAAGGTGGTGCTGCTCGGCAGCATCGGCGGCGTGCTGCTGTGGCGGCAGTTCGATGCGATTCACGGCATGGCCAAGACCGGGGTGATGCCGGCGATGAGCGAGATGGGCCACATCTTCGTGGTCGTCACGCTCGCGCTCGCGGCGGCCCTGTTCCTCATCGCGGGCATCGACGTGCCGGCGCAGATCTTCCAGCGCATGAAGCGGCTCAACATGAGCAAGCAGGAAGTGAAACAGGAGCACAAGGAGACGGAAGGCTCTCCCGAACTCAAGGGCGCGATCCGCCGGCGGCAATATGAGACGCTCAACGGCTCGGTGCGTAAGGCGGTGGAAGAGGCCACGGTGGTGCTCACCAACCCGACGCACTTCGCCGTCGCGCTGCGCTATCATCCGGGGCGCGATGCGGCGCCTGTGGTAGTCGCGCGCGGTTCCGATGAAATCGCCGCGGCGATCCGCACGCTCGCGGCCGATCAGGGCCGGCCGGTGCTGCAATATCCCGAGCTTACCCGCGCCATCTACTTCACCTCGCGCGCGGGGCAGGAAGTGGACGAACGGCTGTTCATGGCCGTCGCCGCCATCCTCGCCTTCGTCTACCGGATCGAGCACGCCATGGCGACCGAGATGGACCGTCCGCACATCGATCTGCCCGATGCGATGCGATTCGATGCGGATGGGCGCAATATCGTGAATTAAAGCTTAGCCGAACTCGTCCGTCTTTTGTTGATGGGGACACATTAGAAGGCAATGTGTCATGAACGAGTTCTTGCCCCGCGCCGGGGCTGTCACCCCGGTGACCAGCGCAACGGAGCGCAGCCCCTTGGCTGTGCCTGCCGTTTCCCAATCCCGTGCCATGCATGGCGGGGCGGAGGGCGAGACCTCCCGCGCCGCCTTGCTGCGGGATCGCGAACGCTCCGCCGCCGCTGCCGATTATGCCCGCATCCATGCCGAGATCGCCGATGTGCTGGCGCATATCCAGCCCTCGGCCCGCAATGCTGAATCGAGTGTCGAACTGGCCGACCGGGCCATCGTCGCATTGATGCCGAGCCCCGTCGTCATGCTCCCCATGCCGCCGACCGACGAGCAGATGGTCACCTTCGTCGCCAATGTGGCGCAGGCGGTGGCGCGGCAGGCCGGGCTGGCCCAGGCGGCGCAGGCATCGGTCACCTCGCTCATGGTGGAAGCCGCCTCGCACTGAGGGTTCCGGCGCCAAGCGCGCCGCTGTTCGACGACTGAATGCGCCTGCCCTGATTCTTTGCCCGTGGCACTAAAGCCGCGCTCGCCGCTGCCGTTCTGAAGCCTTGAAAGGACGACGGATATGGCGACGGATATTGCGAGCGCACTGGGCATCGGCTCCGGGATCAACATCACCCAGATGGTGTCCGATCTCACCAATGCCTCGTTCCAGCCGCGCCAGAGTGCCGTCCAGTCCCGGCTGGATACCGCCAGTGCCCGCGTGTCGGCGCTGGCCTCCGCCAAAAGCTCGCTCGAGACCTTCTCCAAGGCCCTGACCGACCTGCTGCAGGGCACCGGCTATCGTGGCAATCCGGTCTCCAATGATCCGACCATCGCGGCGGTCTCGCTCATTCCGGGCGGCGTGCCCAAGGGCCTGCCGGCGCAGCTTGAGGTGCGCCAGCTTGCCGCCGGGCAGGTACTCCAGTCCGCCGCGCTGGCCGACAGCGCCGCCGTCGCTGGCACCGGCACGCTCAAGCTCACCGTGGGCAGCACCGAGACGATGATCACCGTCGGCGGCACCGGCACGCTGGCTGACCTTGCCTCGGCCATCAATGCCGCGAATGCCGGCGTGACGGCTTCGATCGTCACCGATCAATCCGGCGCGCGCCTCGTGCTCAAGGGCGAGACCGGCACCGCCAAGGCCTTCACGCTCACTGCCGAGGCCGATGCGGATGCCAATCTCCAGCGCTTCGTCTGGGATGGCGCCGCCGGGACGCTGACGCAGAGCCAGGTCGCCGCGAATGCGCTGATCCGCATCGACAATGTCGATATGGAATTCGGCTCGAACAAGATCACCACCGCCATCCCCAACATCCAGATCGACCTCAACAAGGCGGAGCCGGGCAAGACGATCACCCTCGCCACGGACCAGCCGACCAGCACCATGAGCGATCTCGTTCGCGAGTTCGTCACCGCCTATAATCAGCTCAAGGGCGCCCTCAACGATGCGACGGTCGCGCAGGGCGATACGGCCGGCCTGCTCTCGGGCGACTTTGGCGTGCGGGATCTGTCGCGTCGTCTCGCCGGCCTGGTCTCCCAACCGCTGACCGACAGCGGCACCTATCGCACGCTGAGCGATCTGGGCGTGCGCACCGAACGCAACGGCACGCTCACGCTGGATACCAAGCGGCTCGAAGCGGCGCTGGCGGCTGACCCCGAAGGCGTCACCCAGATGCTCAATCCTGCCGTGCCCAGCGCGACGCAGCCGGGCATTGCCGGCGCGCTCAAGGACATCACCGATTATGTGAACGGCAGCGAAGGGCCGCTCGCCAGTTCCGCAGCCATTTACGGGAAGCAGAAGGCCGCGCTGGAGAAGGAGCTGGAGAAGCTGGGCGATCAGCGCAGCACCTACAGCACCCAGCTCACCGCGACCTACGCGAAGATGCAAACGCGCCTGCTGCAGTTCCAGGCGACGCAATCCTATCTTGAGCAGCAGGTCAAGATCTGGAGCCAGAACAACGACTAACAGTCCGGGCGCAGACGCTGGACGCACCAAATAAGGGATACGCTGTATGTACATGGGTTCGCATCCGATGAGGCCGATGGCCGCGCTCCGCCATTATGCGGCGGTGGATAGCGGCAGCCGCGTCGAGGGCGCCACGCCGCACCAGCTCGTGCGCATCCTGTTCGACGAGCTGCTGCTCGCGCTGGATACCGCCGCACTGGCGCTCAAGGCCGGTGACCGCCACAAATGCCTGGACCGGCAGACGCGCGCGCTCGCCATTCTCCACGCGCTGGAGACGAGCCTTGATTTCGATCAGGGCGGCGAGATCGCCATCAGCCTTGCGACCATCTACCGCGAGACGCGCCGCCGGACGCTGGAGGCGACCGTCGCCAATGATCCCAGCCTGATGGAGAGCGCTCACGGCTTCATCGCGGAAATCGCGTCGGCCTGGAAGCAGATCGGCTGACGGCCTACCCGGCCCGTCCGACGCTCCTTTCAACTCGTCCGCTTTTCCGGCATTCGTCGCAAAGCCGGGCACCGGCCGCTCTTCCATCCGTTTCTCTCCCATGCCCATCAAGGGCGACAAGAGAGGATGGACCATGGCAAACCAGAACCAGCAGAATGATCAACAGCGCCAGCCCGGCCAGGGCGGCCAGCAGGACCAGTCCAACACGGACAAGTCCGGTCGCCAGCAGGGCGGACAGGACGATCAGAACCAGCAGGGCGGCGGTCAACGCCAGAACCAGCGCTGATCGGATCAGACATGCGAAGGCCGCCGGTGTTCCGGCGGCCTTTGTGTGTCCACCGCGCGTCAGATCACCCCAAGCGCGTCCATCGCCTCGGCCACGCGGACGAAGCCGGCGATGTTGGCGCCCAGCACATAGTCAGCGGGGGCGCCATATTCCTCGGCGGTTTCCGCGCAGCGGTCGTGGATGTCGTGCATGATCGAGGCGAGGCGGCTTTCCGTCTTCTCGAAGGACCAGCTGTCGCGCGAGGCGTTCTGCTGCATTTCCAGCGCGGAGGTGGCGACGCCGCCGGCGTTGGCGGCCTTGCCGGGCGCAAAGAGGATGCCGGCTTCCTGGAACAGCCGCACGGCATCCGGGGTGGAGGGCATGTTGGCGCCTTCGCCCACCGCGATGACGCCATTTTTGAGCAGCGTCTTGGCGTCATTGCCGGTCAGCTCGTTCTGGGTGGCGGACGGCATGGCGATGTCGCAGGGCACATCCCAAACCGAGCCGCCCTCGACATAATGACTCTTGCCGCCCTTGAGGCGCACATAGTCGCTAATCCGGTCGCGGCGGACGAGCTTGACTTCCTTGACCAGTTCGAGGTCGATGCCGTCCTCGTCCATCACATAGCCGTTCGAGTCCGAGCAGGCCGCGATGATGCCGCCGAACTCGATGACCTTCTCCATGGTGTAGATGGCGACATTGCCCGAGCCGGAGACGGTCACGCGCTTGCCATCGAAGCTCTGCTTGCGGGTCGCCAGCATCCGCTGGACGAAATAGGTCGCGCCATAGCCGGTGGCCTCCGTGCGGGCGCGCGAGCCGCCGTGGAACAGCGCCTTGCCGGTCAGCACACCGGCCTCATAGCGGTTGGTGAGCCGCTTATACTGGCCGAACATATAGCCGACCTCGCGCCCGCCCACGCCGATATCGCCGGCCGGCACGTCGGTATATTCGCCCAGATGCCGGAACAACTCGGTCATGAACGACTGGCAGAAGCGCATGATCTCGCCCTGCGAGCGCCCGCGGGGGTTAAAGTCCGATCCGCCCTTGCCGCCGCCGATCGGCATGCCGGTGAGGGCGTTCTTGAAGGTCTGCTCGAAGCCGAGAAACTTGATGATGCCGACATTGACCGAGGGATGGAAGCGGATGCCGCCCTTGTAGGGCCCGAGTGCCGAGTTGAACTGCACGCGGAAGCCGCGGTTGATCTGCACCTGGCCATTATCGTCCACCCACGGCACGCGGAAGATGATCTGCCGCTCTGGCTCGCACAGCCGCTCGATCAGGGCATTGTCCAGATAATGGGGCCGCTTTGCGACGACGCGACCGAGGCTTTCCAGCACCTCCGTCACCGCCTGATGAAATTCCGGCTCGCCGCCATTGCGGCGGATGACGTCATGCAGGACCGGGCGAAGCTTATCGTCAATTCTCAGCAATGTTTGGTCTTTCTTCTCTGGACGTAAATTTGATGGCTGGGCTGGACGGCGCCGACAGGGCGCGCGTGGGGCAGGCAGAGACGAAGCGACCGAACATTGCCGGGCCGAGCAGGACTCAGCGCGCGGTGAAGGCCGGCGGTCGTGCTCTGGTCAGGCCCCGGAAGGGTGGCGGAATGTGATGGAGTGGCGTGGCATCATGCGGACTTTCGGGCGTGGGGCATGCGCGTCTGGAACGTCGCACGGCGGTTCGGCGAAAGGGCCCCGAGCCCGGCGCGCACGGCACCGGGTCCCGGGGCTAGATGCCCGCGAGAAGCTGCCCCGCATGATGGCGGATGGAAAAATGCCTGATGCATATCCGCATAAAAATCCCATGCGTTTCATCGCCTTGCGTGTCAACCGGCAGCGGCTGTCTGCCGTTCGCGCCTATGCGGACTAATTTGCCCGGCGCCGCAAATGCTCTAAGCCGGGCGAATGACTGCCGATGCCGACACCGCCATAACCCCGCCCTCCATCCCTGCCTCGCTCGATGAAAGCTGGCGGGTGGCACTGGCCGATGCGTTCGCCGCGCCCTCCATGGCGCAGCTCAAGGCCTTTCTTCAGGCCCGCAAGGCGGCCGGCGCGCAAATCTTTCCGCGCGGCAGCGACTGGTTCAACGCGCTCGCCCTCACGCCCCTGCCGGATGTCCGCGTGGTGATCCTCGGGCAGGATCCCTATCATGGGCCGGGGCAGGCGCATGGCCTGTGCTTCTCCGTGAAGCCGGGCGTGCGGCCGCCGCCGAGCCTCGTCAACATCTTCAAGGAATTGCGGACCGATGTGGACTTTACCCCGCCCGGCCATGGTCACCTCGTCCATTGGGCGGAACAGGGCGTGCTGCTGCTCAACAGCGTGCTCACCGTCGAGATGGGGAAGGCCGGCGCCCACGCCAATCAGGGTTGGGAGCGGTTCACCGACGCGGTGATCGCCGCCGTCGCCGCGCAGGACAAGCCGGTCGCCTTCCTGCTCTGGGGGGCCTACGCTCAGAAGAAAGCGGCGTTCGTGCAGGATGTGAGCGCGGGGGGGCGGCATCTGGTGCTGAAGGCGCCGCATCCCTCGCCGCTCTCGGCCCATAATGGATTTTTTGGCTGCCGGCACTTCTCGCGGGCCAATGCGTTTCTCACCGCGCAGGGGCGGGGGGCGATCGACTGGTCGTTGCCGCCCGAGCCTGCCGCCTGACCCGCTGCCCGATCTTTCCGCCCGCCGGGAAATCAGGCAGGGTGGCTGCACTATCCTGACGAGGAGCATCCCTTATGGCCTCCGGCCTCGCCGCCCTGCTTGACGATGTCGCCGCCATCGCCCGCCTTGCTGCGGCATCCGTCGACGATGTGACGGCCGCTGCCGGCCGGGCCAGCGTGAAGACAGCCGGCGTGGTGGTGGACGATGCCGCCGTGACGCCGACCTACGTCACCGGCTTTTCGCCGCAGCGCGAGCTGCCGATGATCTGGCGCATCGCGCTCGGGTCCATTCGCAACAAGCTCCTCATCCTTTTGCCGCTCGCGCTTCTGCTCAGCGCGTTCCTGCCGCAAGCGATCACGCCGCTGCTGATGGTCGGCGGCACCTTTCTGGCCTTCGAGGGGGCCGAGAAGATCATCGAGATGCTGCGGGGCGGCCATGCGCAGGAGGAGGACATGCTCCCCGCCGATGGCGACGCCAAGGCGCTGGAAAAGGCGAAAGTCTCAGGCGCGATCCGCACCGACCTTATCCTCTCGGCCGAGATCATGGCGATTGCCCTGGCTGACGTGGCGAGTCGGCCGCTGCTCACGCAGGCGCTGGTCCTCGCCGTCGTGGGCCTGCTGGTCACCGTCGCGGTCTATGGTGTGGTCGGGTTGATCGTGAAGCTCGACGATATCGGTCTGCATCTGGCCAAGACCGGTGGCCCTTTGGTCCAGCGGGTCGGTCGCGGGCTGGTGCGGATGATGCCGGGGGTGCTGAGCCTGCTCGAATCGATCGGCATGGTGGCGATGCTGTGGGTCGGCGGCGGGATCATTCTGCACGGGCTGGAAGGGACGCCGCTGGGGGCGCTGCCCCATGGCCAACACGCCATTGCCGAAGCGGTGAGCCACGCGCCGGCGATCGTCTGGACCATCAGCGCGATGCTGGCGGCGCTGTTCGGGTTTCTGGTCGGCGCGGTGGTGGCGGCGGTGGTGCACCTCATCCAGCGGCTGCGCGGCAGGCACTGATCTATCTTAGTCCCTCCTCTGAAGAGGAGGGGAGATATGACGGGCCACCCTACGCCCCTCAGCGCTCGGGCATGCAGCCGAAGCCGGGCTTGAGTCGCGCGGATCGCGTGGCCAGCATGGGTATCTTGGCGGTCAGGCGCCGGGCCTCGGGTGCATCCTCATAGCGCACGAGCGCTATCCAGGGCACGCCGGCCAGATCGCTCTGGCAGCTTTCGAGCGGGCGATTCTCGACGTAGCGGCACGAGCAGCCTAGGCGCGCGGCGAGGCCGGCGGCCTGGTCGGCCTCCCGCTCCCAGCCCGGCCAGCTCACCGCGACCCAGAAGGCGACCAGAACCACCGGTAGCAGCGCGAGCCAGCCGCTCGCGCGCTTCATCATGGCCTTGCGCTTGAGAGGATCGCGCTGCCCCCACATCTGATTATCCCCTTTCATCGCGCTGCGTGATAAGGCCGCGCGCCATGAAGATCAAAAGCCTTTCCCGCTGGCTGTGCGTCACCGCCGCCAGCCTGATGCTCGCCGGAGCGGGCGCATCGCAGGACGTGCCGGCCAGCCGCTATGCCGTGCTGAAGGACAGCCCCGGCCTTTCCGCCATGGCGCTGCGCGAGGCGGTGGACCCGCTGTTCGATCCCGGCGATGGCGCGGACGTCGGCGAGACGCGCGCGCTCATCGTGATGCGCGGGGGTGAGATCGTCGCCGAGCGCTATGCCGATGGATTCACGCCGCAGAGCCGCTTCCTGAGCTGGTCGATTGCCCGCACCGTCACCGGCCTCATCGCCGGGATGATGGTCTCCGACGGTCTGCTGGCGCTGGACGATCCGGCGCCCGTCGCCGCCTGGCGACAGACCGGCGATCCGCGCGCCGCGATCAGCTTGCGGCACCTGCTGCAGATGAGCAGTGGCCTGCAATATCGCGAGGATTGGCAACCGGGCGAGCCGAGCGACACTCTCGCCATGCTCGCGGGCGAGGGCAGCACGGATCAGGCGGCGTTCGCAGCGGCCAAGCCGCTGGTGCAGGCCCCGGGCGTGACCTTCGCCCCGAGCGCGGGCAGCACCATGATCCTCACCGGCATCATGACAGACCGGCTGACGGCGAATCAGGACCCGCTCGCCCGCCGCGCCGCCATGGCCCGCTTTCTCGATGCCCGCTTCGCGCGACCGCTCGGGCTCAAGGACTTCGTGCCGGAATTCGATGCGCGCGGGACGCTCGAGGGCGCGCTGATGATGCATATGACGGCGCGCGACTATGCGACGATCGGCGAACTCATCCGCCAGCGCGGCCATGTCGCGGGGCGCCAGATCATCGCCGATCCCTGGTTCGATTTCATGACGGCGCCGTCGCCCGCTCATGCCGCATTTGGTGGGCATCTCTGGCTCAACCGGGGCGGCGACCCCTCACCGCTCTTTCCGGGCCAGGCCGGTGCCGGCGTGATGGCGGCGGTGGGCGAGCGCGGCCAGTTTGTTCTCGTTTCGCCCGAGCAGCGACTGGTCATCGTCCGCCTCGGCATCACCCGCGAGGAAGACATGGACGCCCTGCGCGAAGCCATGGCGCGGCTGGTCCGGCGGTTTTCGTGACTGGTCAGGAGTGTGGCGCTGCCAGTTTAACGGACCAACCGTAGCACGAGGCGTTGGCGTGGATGACGCTCGCGCGCGGTGCGTCGGTCACGACGACCAGCGTTGCCTGCGCCCACTCCAGACGAACAGCTGGTTGACCATCGATCGCTACGGCTCGACAGGCGAAGAGCCGATCCGTTGGAAGCCAGCGGGGCTGTATCCAGACGACTCTGGAGAAGCCGGACAAAGCGCCGCAGTCCGTCATTTGAACGCGCGCTCCGGTCCAACCGTCGGGCGAGAGACTTTCATAAAAAGTCGTTGTGTCGCACATTGCGCTGCCGGCTGACCGCACAAGTCCGAATGCCAGAATGAGGAGCAAGGCGGCGCAGCCCAAGTGGAACTGCCGACGTTCGTTTTGCGTCAGTTCTCTCTTGCTCATGGCGGCTTACCACCCTGAAAGCAAAAACTGCCCCTCGATCACCGTGCGGCATCGACCGGTGAGAATGACGCGGTCGCCGGTGCGTTCGCAGTCGACATAGCCGCCGCGCGCGCTGGCCTGATAGGCGGTGAAGCGGTCGCGGCCGAGCCGGTCGCTCCAATAGGGCGTGAGCAGGCAATGGGCCGAGCCGGTCACCGGGTCTTC
Source organism: Sphingobium sp. B12D2B (assembly GCF_025961775.1). Classification (NCBI taxonomy): domain Bacteria; kingdom Pseudomonadati; phylum Pseudomonadota; class Alphaproteobacteria; order Sphingomonadales; family Sphingobiaceae; genus Sphingobium; species Sphingobium sp. B12D2B. Next base: position 85,123 of record NZ_JAOQOH010000001.1, on the reverse strand, counting down.
GTCGATCCCTGCGCCCGGCACGAAGGCGCGGCTGACGATATCGGTCTCGGCGCCCGGCGCGGTGGCGATGATGAGCAAATTGCCGAGCTTGCCGAGCGCCGCGAAATCGGGGCGCAGCGCGCGCACTTGCGCGTCGTCCGCATAGACGAGCAGGCGATAGCCGCCGTCGCGGGCGTGCGTCTCCTGCGGCGCGGGGCTACCGAGCAGGGCAGCGATTTCTGAAAGGTCCGCCGGCGTCATGGCCATGCCCGGCAGATCGAGCCGGTAGGTATCGCCTTCACCGCCCGCCACGCGTTCGACCACCAGATCCCCGGCCTGCTGTGTGCGGAAGCGCAGGCTCTGTCGCGCGGCGCCCATCAGGGCATGACCGCTCGCCAGCGTGGCGTGGCCGCACAGCGCCACTTCGACGGTCGGCGTGAACCAGCGCAAGTCATAGTCCGCGCCGGCGCCGGGTGGGAGCGGCACGGTGAAGGCAGTCTCCGCGAGGTTATTCTCCTGCGCGATCGCCTGCAGCACATCGTCCGCCAGCCAGTGATCCAGCGGCATGACAGCGGCGGGGTTGCCGGTGAACGGCGCATGCGCAAAGGCATCGACCTGGACGAAAGGGAGGATCATCGGCGCTGCCGTCATGGGGCGGGCGTCTCCGGCCCGGGCGTCTTGTCGCTCGCGGCGGCTTCGTTGACGAGCACCGTGCGGGCATCCTGCTGGGTGAGCAGGTCGCTTTCCGGCTGGTCGGCGGGGTCGGGGTGGATGATCAGCTCCAGGCCGGGGAAGTCGGCGGTCAGGTCGCGGGTGATGTCCTCCATCACGTCATGCGCCTGTTTCAGCGACATATGCGGGTTGAGCCAGATGTGGAACTGGGCGATGTCATGCGATCCGCTGCTGCGGGTCCGCAGATCGTGGATGCCGTGCAGGGCGGGGTGCCGCTCGGCAATGTCGAGGAAGCGCTGGCGCTTTTCCAGCGGCCATTCCTTGTCCATCAGCTCGCCAATGGCGTGCATCGCCGTCCGGCCCGCATTGAGCGCCAGCCACAGGCCGATGCCGAGGCCGAAGAGCGCATCCGCGCCGCGCAGGTGCAGCGCCGTTTCCAGCACCAGCGCGAGGATGACCGAGCCGTTGAGCAGCAGATCGCTGCGATAATGCAGGCTGTCTGCGCTGATCGCGACCGATCCCGTCGCCCGGATCGCGCGTGCCTGATAGCTGACGAGCAGGATGGTCAGCACGATGGCGAGGATGGAGACGCCGATGCCATATTCGATCGCCGTGGGCGTGCCGGCACTGCCGAACCGCTCGACTGAGCGCAGGATGATGAGCACGGCGGCAACGCTGATCAGCGAGACCTGAAACAATGCGGCCAGAGCCTCCGCCTTCCCGTGGCCGAACCGGTGGTCGTAATCCGCCGGGCGCGCGGCGAGGCGGACGGCGAAGAGCGTGACGAGGCTGGCGACCAGATCCAGCCCGGTGTCCGCCAATGAGCCAAGCATGGCGATGGACTCGGTGCGCAGCACGGCCCAGCTCTTGGCCGCCGCGAGAATGAGCGCCACGGCGACGCTGGCGAGCGCGGCCTTGCGATTGATCGCGCCGGTCGTGGCGAGATGATCCTCGCGCGCCGGAGGCGTCGCCGCACTCACCGGCCATGCCTCATGGATAGAGCATCTGCGCGGCCCAGCGACCCACGTTGTCGGCCTCATAGCGGCGACGCTCGTGGAGGCGGAAGGCCCGGTCCAGCCAGAACTCGATTGCGCGCGGGGCAAGGCGGAAGCCCGACCAGTGCGGCGGGCGGGGCACGTCGACGCCGGCGAAGCGCGCCTCGATCTCCCTGATGCGATCCTCGAAGGTCTCGCGCGCATCCAGCGGCCGGGACTGATCGGATGCCCAGGCGCCGATTTGCGACACGCGCGGGCGCGAGGCGAAATAGGCGTCGGCCGTTGCGGCATCGACCGGGCCGACCGGTCCCTCGATCCGGATCTGGCGCCGCAGCGACTTCCAGTGGAACAGCAGCGCCGCCTCCGGATGGGCGAGCAGTTCCCCAGCCTTGCGGCTCTCGAAATTGGTGTAGAAGGTGAAGCCTTCCGGCCCATAGCCCTTGAGCAGGACCATCCGTGTGGAGGGTCGGCCCTGCGCATCGACGGTCGAGAGCGCCATGGCCTCGGGATCATTGGGCTCGCTGACCCGGGCGTCGGCCATCCATTGGGCGAAGAGGGCGAAGGGGTCGTCCGTCAGCGTGGTCGGCTCGGATGAGGTCGCGGTCTGTGTCGTCATGCGCTTCACCTAGCCTGTGCGGCCGCGCGTGGAAACTCTCCTGTCGCTTCATACCCCGGAGGCGCGATGCCCATTCATATGGGGGCAAGGCGTGGGTCGATAGACTATGCGCGCCGATGCTGGACCAGTTGGGTGGGCTGGCGCGGAAACAAGCTCTGCGCAAGAGGACCACCATGAACGCCTCCGTCCCTGTCCGCTTCATCGCTGCCCTCTCCCTCCTCGCGATGGCCGCGCCGGGCGTCGCCCAATGGGGGCGCGGCCCGGATCGCTGGGGCGGCTCGCGCATCGATTCGCCGCGTGCACCCCTCGTGAGCAGCGGCCGTGACTCGCGCGAAGGGCAGGTCGATGCCGCACAGTTCACCGCTGAGGGCGGGGCTGCGCGGCTCGGCAGCGGGCCAGTCCAGGTTTCCACGCTGACCGGCGCGGTCGATGACGTCGCGGGCACCGCGCCCTTTGAAGCGGCGGTGATCGATCAGTTGGTGAAGGCCGGCTATGATACGCTGGCGCAGTCGCAGGGCGACAGCGGGCAGGTGACCGAACTGCGCATCCGCCGCGAGGTGCTGGTGCCCGAGGAGACCAAGCGCAAGCCGGTGAGCGGCGAAATGATGGTCGGAACCGGCACCTATGGATCGACCATGGGCATGGCGCTCGCGGTGGATCTCTCCAAACCGCGCAAGGCGCTGGTGTCGACCCGCATGGAAGCGCGCATCCTCGATAAGGCTACCGGCGCGCCCCTGTGGGAAGGCCGGGCGGAGATCGCGACGCGTGAGGGCGATTCGCGCTGGAGCGACCAAGCGATCGCCACGCGCCTCGCCGAGGCGATGTTCGAGCGCTTTCCGAACGGCCCGGCACGCGTCGCCGCGCGATAGGGCCAATCGACATTCAGCTCTGACGGCCTGCAAATGGCGATTTTCCGTGCTTCCGGTGCTCACGTACCTTGAGTACGCTGCGCTCCGGGTCACGAAAAATCACCATTTTCGCCACGTCATCATCTGAATGTCGATCGGCCCTAGCCGCACGCGCATCCCCACTTGCGGCGCCGCGCCGCAATCGCCAGATGAATGCCATGAGGCATGATATCTTCGTGAACGGGTGGGTAGAACGACATGGCTGATCCCTATTCGCTGCTGGGCGTCCCCCGCAGTGCGGACGAGGCGGCGATTAAGTCCGCCTATCGCAAGCTCGCCAAGGAGCTGCATCCGGACCGGAACAAGGACAATCCCAAGGCCGCGGAGAAATTCTCCGAGGTCACGCGCGCCTATGATCTGCTGTCCGACAAGGACAAGCGCGCCCGGTTCGACCGGGGCGAGATCGATGCCGACGGCAACCCCACGCATCCCTTCGGCTTTGGCGGACAGGGCGGGGGCCGCTCGCAGGGCGGCGGGCCGGAAGGCTTTGAGTTCGGGGCCGGCGGCCCGGACTTCTCGGATATTTTCGAGGGGCTGTTCAGCGGTGGACGCGGGCGACCGGGCGGCGGCTTCGGCTTTGGCGGGCGCGGTGCGCCACCGCCGCAGCGGGGCGCCAACATGGCCTATCGCCTGTCCGTTCCGTTCACCGATGCCGCGACGCTGGCGCCGCAGCGCATCACGCTGGCGGACGGCAAGACCATCGATCTTAAGCTGCCTGCCGGTGTCGAGAATGGCACCCAGATGAAGCTCAGCGGCAAGGGGCAGCCGGGCCCGGCGGGCGCGGGCGATGCCATCGTCACCATCGAGATCGGCGATCACGCTTTCTACAAGCGCGATGGCGACAATGTGCGGCTGGACCTGCCGATCAGCCTCAACGAGGCCGTGGCCGGCGCGCGCGTCAAGGTACCCACGGTCGATGGGCCGGTGATGCTCGCCGTTCCGGCGGGCGCCCATTCAGGGCAGACGCTGCGGCTGAAGGGCAAGGGTTTCCATCGCAAAAGCGGTGGTCGCGGTGACCAGCTCGTCACGCTGATGATCGACGTGCCGGGCCATGATGCCGCGCTGAAGTCTTTCGTGGAGAGCTGGAGCGACACGCGGCCGTTGCGGACGCATCTGGGCGTGTGATCCCGGCGCGGGCAAGCCCTGCGCTATGGCCGGCGACGAGGGGCGCATGTGCGCGATTCCCTCGCCTGCCGCTTTGTTCTAGAGATCGGGCGTGCTGACCAATCCCTCTCCGCAATCGCCTGAAGCGCGCCGTCGCCGGTTGCGTGATCGGGGCGAGCGCCTGCGCGCGGAAATCGAGCGGAGCCGCTGGGCGAGCCGCGCTTTGGCCGTGGTCAAGCGCGTCGCGGTCGGTGTTTATAATGACGGCTTCATTCATGCCGGCAATCTCGCTTATCTCACGCTGGTCGCGGTTTTTCCCTTCTTCATCCTTGCTGCGGCAATCGCGCAGATCCTCGGGCGCACCCGCGCCGGTCTCGAAACGGTGAACGGTTTTCTGCTGACGGTGCCGCCCAGCGTCGCACAGGTGCTGCGGCCGGCCATCGTCGATGTGCTGGAGGCGCGGACCGGACCCTTGCTCTGGCTTGGCGCGATCATCGGCCTGTGGACCGTCGGCAGCCTGATCGAGACGATCCGCGACATTCTCCGCCGGGCCTATGGCACGCGCTCGACATCGCCCTTCTGGCATTACCGGTTGCGGGCGATGGGCATCATCGTGCTCAGCGTGTTCGGGGCGCTGCTGGCGCTTTCCCTGCAGGTGCTGCTCGTCGCGGCGGAGACGATCGTCGAGCAATTGCTGCCGGGCAGCGACCAGGCTTTCGCCATTCTTACCGCCACCCGCTTCGTGCCGGCGATCATCCTTTATCTCGCGCTTTACTTCATCTTCGCGGCGCTGACCCCGAGCCGTTATCGCGCCAAGCGCTTCCCGAAATGGCCCGGCGCGGCGTTCACGGCGGGCTGGTGGTATGTCACCTCGTTGCTGCTGCCGCTCTTCTTCTCCAACATCACCAGCTACAGCCTGACCTATGGCGGTCTGGCGGGCGCGATGATCACGCTCATTTTTTTCTTCATCATTGGGCTTGGCGTGGTAATTGGCGCCGAACTCAACGCCGCGCTGGCTGATTTCCCGGACGGGGAAGAACCGGCGGAAGAGACGGAGGATCCAACATCATGACAGGCCTTATGGCCGGCAAACGCGGCCTCATCATGGGGTTGGCCAACGACAAGTCGCTGGCCTGGGGTATTGCCAAGGCACTTCACGCGCAGGGCGCACAAATGGCCTTCTCCTATCTGGGCGAGGCGCTGGAGCGGCGCGTGCGCCCGCTGGCGGCGGAAGTCGGCTCCGATTTTCTGTTGCCCTGCGACGTGTCGGACATGGCGTCTGTCGATGCCTGCTTCGAGGGACTGGCCGCGCGCTGGCCGACCATCGACTTCGTGGTCCACGCCATCGGCTTCTCGGACAAGAACGAACTGCGCGGCGGTTATGTCGACACTAGTCTCGAAAACTTCCTGCTGACCATGAACGTCTCGGCCTACAGCCTCGTCGCCGTGACGAAGCGCGCGGTGCCGATGATGAGCGAAGGCGGGTCGATCGTCACGCTGACCTATTACGGCGCCGAGAAGGTGATCCCCCACTATAATGTGATGGGCGTCGCCAAGGCCGCGCTGGAGACCAGCGTCAAATATCTCGCCATGGACCTGGGGCCGCAGAACATCCGCGTGAACGCGATTTCGGCCGGGCCGATCAAGACGCTCGCGGCATCGGGCATCGGCGACTTCCGCTACATCCTCAAGTGGAACGAGCTGAACTCGCCGCTGCGCCGCAACGTCACCATCGAGGATGTCGGCGGGGCTGGGCTGTATCTGCTTTCCGATCTTGCCTCCGGCGTGACCGGCGAGATCCATCATGTCGATGCAGGCTATAACGTCATTGGCATGAAGGCCGAGGACGCGCCGGATATCGCGCTCGACAAGGGATGAGCGGCAGCGCAGCCGTCTGCGCTGCCCTGGCGGCTGAGCTGGAAAGAATGGCATGAGCTTCAATAGTTTCGGGCGGGTCTTCCGCTTCACCACCTGGGGCGAGAGCCATGGCCCGGCTATCGGCGCCGTGGTGGATGGCTGCCCGCCGGGACTGGCGCTGAGCGAGGCCGATGTGCAGCCCTGGCTGGACAAGCGCCGCCCGGGGACGTCGCGCTTCACCACCCAGCGGCAGGAGCCGGATCAGGTGCGCATCCTCTCCGGCGTGTTCGAGGGGAAGACGACCGGCACCCCGATCAGCCTGATGATCGAGAATGTCGACCAGCGCTCCAAGGACTATTCCGAGGTCGCGCAGGCCTATCGGCCCGGCCATGCCGATTATGCCTATGATGCCAAATATGGCCTGCGCGATTATCGCGGCGGCGGGCGCTCATCCGCGCGCGAGACGGCGAGCCGGGTCGCGGCGGGTGCCGTGGCACGGCTGGTGGTGCCGCAGGTCCAGATCCTTGGCTATGTCAGCGAGATCGGCGGGGACGCCATCGATCCTGCGGCATTCGATGCCAGCGAGATCGGCAACAATCCCTTCTTCTGCCCGGACCCGGCTGCGGCCGCGCGCTGGGAAGCGCTTGTCGATGCGGCCCGCAAGGATGGCTCCTCGCTCGGCGCCGTAGTCGAATGCGTCGCCATGGGCGTGCCCGCAGGCTGGGGCGCGCCGCTGTATGCCAAGCTGGACAGCGAACTGGCGGCGGCGATGATGAGCATCAACGCGGTGAAGGGCGTGGAGATTGGCGATGGCTTTGCCGCAGCGCGGCTGCGCGGCGAGGAGAATGCCGACCCGATGCGCCCGGGCAATGACGGGCGACCCGTGTTCCTCGCCAATCATGCCGGCGGCATCGCCGGCGGTATCGCCACCGGTCAGCCGATCCGGGTGCGCGTGGCGTTCAAGCCGACCAGCTCGATCCTTATTCCGCAGGAAACGGTGACGCGCGAGGGGACGGCAGCGGACATCCGCACCAAGGGCCGCCATGATCCCTGCGTTGGCATTCGCGGCGTGCCGGTCGTCGAGGCGATGATGGCGCTGGTGCTGGCCGATCAGGCGCTGCTCCACCGGGCGCAGTGCGGATGAGGGCGGCGCTCGCAATCCTCGCTCTGGCAAGCCTTGCCGCCTGCCAGTCCCAGCCTGCCGATCCGGACAATGGCGCGCAGGCGGGTCGCAACATGGCTGTGCCGGCCAATGACAGCGCCGACGCGGCGAATGCGGCCGAGGAGCCGGCGGAGGCAGAGACGCTCGACCAGGTCGGGCCGATCCGCATTGGCGCCACCCTCGCCGAACTGGCCGCTGAAGGACTCGCGGTCGCCGGGCGGGACGATCCCATGCCGGGCTCGACCTGCACCTATGCGCATTTCAAGGGCTGGCCGGACGCGGCGGTGATGCTGGATGGCGACCATGTCGTGCGGGTCGATGTCTCCGATGCGCAGCATGAGGGACCATTTGGCCTGCGCGTGGGCCAGAGCGAAGCCGAGGCGATCAAGCGGCTCGGTTCCGCCGAGGTGCAGCCGCATCCCTATACCGGCCCGACCGGCCATTATCTGGTGTTCCATCGGGCCAATGCGCCGACGGGGCTGATCGCGGAAACGGACGGCAAGACCGTGCAGAGCTGGCGCATCGGCCAGTGGGAGCAGGTCCAGTGGGTCGAAGGCTGCTCGTGATCTTAGCGCCCGCCGGTCATGGCTGATCTGCGGCAGGCCAGCACGGTTCTGCGCATCGCGACGCCGGGGCAGGCCATGGTGGAGATCAGCCGCGAGGTTTCGCGCTGGGCTTTGGCGCAGGGCATGGACGAAGGCCTGCTGACCGTTTTCTGCCGCCACACCTCCGCCTCGCTCACCATTCAGGAAAATGCCGCGCCGGCGGTGCAGAAGGATCTGCTCGCCTGGCTGGCGCGGATGGCGCCCGAGGACCAGCGCTACCTGCATGACGATGAAGGGCCGGACGATATGCCGGCGCATCTCAAGGCCGTACTGACCGGCGTTTCGCTCAGCGTGCCGCTGATCGGCGGGCGGCTGGCGCTCGGCACCTGGCAGGGCATCTATCTGGTCGAGCATCGCCGTGCCCCGCATCAGCGCGAGGTGGCGTTGCATCTTCTGGGATGCTGAGTGGCTTTTTGCGTATTTGCGATGCGCTCCCCGCACTGTTAGCCTGCTTCGCAACACCAAAAGGGGATCGAGCATGACCGAAGCCAGCGCGGGCGAAGACCGCAAGGAAACGCGCCTGCAATACTGGATGCTCGGCGGTTTTCTAGCGGGATTGGTGCTGGGGCTGATCGTCCACAGCGTCGCGGCGGACGCGGCCTGGGTGGCGCTCGTCACCACCTATGTCACCCAGCCCATCGGCCAGATCTTTCTGCGCCTGCTCTTCATGCTCATCATTCCGCTGCTGGTCTCGGCGCTGATCGTGGGCGTCGCGGATATGGGGGAGGCGCGGCATCTCAAGACCGTGGGCCTGCGCACCTTGCTCTACACGGTCGTCGTTTCCAGCATTTCGGTCGCCATCTCTCTGGCACTCGTCAATCTGCTCCAGCCGGGCGGCGGCATCGATCCGGCGCTGGCCCGGAGCATGATCGCGCAATCCTCGGAAGGGGCGGCCTCCATCGTGGCGCAGGCCGGCGAGTCCAAAACCGGCGTCGAGGCGGTGCTGGCGATCGTGCCGACCAACTTCGTCGCGGCGATGAGCGCGAACGACATTCTGGCGGTGATGTTCTTCGCGCTCTTCTTCGGCGTCGGCTTCCTGCTGGTCGATCCAGCGAAGACCGCGACGATCAAGGCCGGGTTCGAAGGCATTTTCGAGGTCTCGATGCGGCTCATCGGCCTTGTCATCAAGCTCGCGCCCATCGCCATCTTCTGCTTCATGTTCAATCTGGCGGCGCTGTTCGGCTGGGAACTGATCGGGCGCCTCTCCGCCTTCGTCTTTGTCGTGCTGCTGGCGCTCGGCCTGCAGATGTTCGGCGTGTTTCCGCTCATCCTCAAGTTCATCGCCGGCAAGAATCCCATCGCCTTCTTCCGCGAGACCCAGGAAGCGAGCGTGATGGCTTTCGCCACGGCCTCTTCCAATGCGACCCTGCCCACATCGTTGCGGGTCGCCGAGGAGAAATTGAAGCTTCCGCGCCCCATCTCCCGCTTCGTGCTCACCATCGGCGCTACCGCCAATCAGAATGGCTCAGCCATGTTCGAGGGCGTGACGGTGCTGTTCCTCGCGCAGTTTTTCGGCGTCGATCTGACGCTGGGCCAGCAGCTCGTCGTGATGCTCATCTGCATCATGGGCGGGATCGGCACGGCGGGCGTTCCGGCCGGTACGCTGCCGGTGATCGCGCTCATCCTCGCCAGCGTGGGCGTGCCACCTGCGGGCATCGGGCTCGTGCTGGGTGTGGACCGCTTCCTCGATATGTGTCGCACCACGGTGAATGTGGTGGGCGATCTTGTCGCGGCGCAGGTGATCGCCAGCACCTCAGGCGATGAGCTGCCGCCGGAGCCTGCCGATATCGTCATCCATTGATCGCTCCGATGGCTGGCGACCTGCAGACAATCGTCGACGAGATCGTCGCGGCCATGGCGGCCGAACGGGATCGCGGCGCCGTCGCGACCTATATCCCCGGCCTTGCCAACGTGTCCCCGGACCAGTTCGGCATGGCCATTGTCGGCGCGGACGGGACCATCGCCATCGGCGGGGATGCGCGGACCAGCTTTTCGATCCAGTCCATCTCCAAGGTGTTCGCGCTCACCATGGCGCTGGGCAAGGTGGGGGACCAGCTCTGGAAGCGCGTCGGCCGCGAGCCTTCGGGCAATGCCTTCAACTCCATCGTCCAGCTTGAGGCCGAACAGGGCATTCCGCGCAATCCGTTCATCAACGCCGGCGCGCTGGTGGTGGCGGACGTCAATCTCTCCGGCCATCGCCCACGCGAATCCATCGGCGCGCTGCTGCGCTTCGTGCGCTATCTGGCGGACGATGACAGCATCGCCATCGATGAAAGCGTGGCGCGGCGCGAGGCGGAGACCGGCTATCGGAACATCGCGCTGGCCAATTACATGCGGGCCTTCGGCAACATCCACAATCCCGTCGAACTGGTGACGGGCTGCTATTTCCACCAATGCGCCATCGCCATGGATTGCGTGCAGCTGGCGCAGGCCGGCCGCTTCCTCATGCTGGATGGCCGCCAGCCGGGGGGCGGGCGCGTGGTCTCGCCTCGCCGCGCTCGCCGCATCAACGCGCTGATGCTGACCTGCGGCCATTATGACGCCAGCGGCGACTTCGCCTTTCGGGTCGGGATGCCGGGCAAATCCGGCGTCGGCGGTGGCATTCTCGCCGTCGTACCGGGCAAGGCGAGCATCGCCGTCTGGTCGCCCGGCCTCAACGAAAGCGGCAACTCCCACCTCGGCACGCGCGCGCTCGAACGGCTGGCCGAAGCGACCGGCTGGAGCGTCTTCAGCGCGCGGGCGTGAGTTGGTGAATCTTTGCGTGCGATCTCGGCGAGATGATAAGATGAGGCCCTATGCCGGTGCCGGAGTCCAGAAGTTGAGAGACAAGAGCGCACAAACAGCGGAACAATTGCGCCGTTTTGGGGGCGCGGTCGATTTCGGGCGGGCTGCGGCGGACTATGGGCGCCACCGCGCCGGTTTCCCGCCCATATTCTTTGATCGGCTGGCGGGCCAAATTGCCATGCAACCCGGCCAGCGTGCGCTGGACATCGGCACCGGCACAGGGTCCGTGGCGCGTGGCCTGGCGCTCAGGGGGCTGACCCTCACCGGCCTCGATCCAAGCGAAGCTCTGCTCTCAGAGGCGCGCGCGCTGGATGGGGCTGCCAAGCTTGAGGTCGACTATGTCGTTGGGACAGCCGAGGCGCTGCCTTTCGCCGATGGGGCTTTCGATATCGTAACTGCTGGACAATGCTGGCACTGGTTCGACCGGGAGCGCGCTGCGCGGGAAGCGAGCAGGGTGCTGCGACCCGGCGGCTTGGTGGTCCTGGCTCATTTCGACTGGCTTCCGTTGCCCGGAACGGTGGTGGAGGCGACCGAAGCCCTCATTCTGGCGCACAATCCCGCGTGGCCCGGCGCGGGGGGCGGCGGCGTCTACCCGCAATGGCTAACGGATTTGGCCGGAGCTGGCTTCAGCGAAATCGAAACGGCGTCCTTCGACATCGATCAGCCCTACAGTCATGAAGGATGGCGCGGGCGGATTAAAGCCAGTGCGGGCATCAAGGCGAGCCTCGGGGCCGATGCCACTGCGGCCTTCGACTCGGCTCACGCAGCGATGCTCGCTGAGCGCTTTCCTCGGGAGCCATTGCTGGCGCCGCATCGCGTTTGGTGGACAATCGGTCGAAAGCCCGTGCCCTCTGCGCCACAGGGCTGATGTCACAGCACGTCGCAACGAGGGTAATCGGGCGCGCAAAGCTCACCGCCCTTGGCAAGCGGTTGCCGCGCGCCTAACTGGCATCCATGCCACCGGACAATCAGGATAAGGATCTGCCCACGCCGCCTGCATGGGCGACGTTGCGGCGTTTTCTGCCCTATCTCTGGCCGGCGGGTGAGCCCAATCTCAAGGCGCGGATCATCGTCGCGCTGGTGCTGGTGTTGCTGGGCAAGGCGATCATCCTCGTCATGCCCTTCGCCTATAAGGGTATCATCGACCGGATGGGGCCGGGGATGCAGGCGGGGGTGGCCGTCGCATTGGGGCTGGTGCTGGCTTATGCGGGCGCACGCTTTGGCGGCGTCGTCTCGGATAATCTACGCAATGTCGCCTTCGAGCGGGTCGGGCGCAATGCCCAGCGACTGATGGCCGAACAGACGCTGCGCCACCTGCACAATCTCTCGTTGCGCTTCCACCTCAACCGCAAGACCGGCGGCGTTACCAAGGTCATCGAGCGAGGCACCACGTCCATCGAGACGATGCTGCACTTCCTCCTCTTCAACATCGCGCCGACCGCGATTGAGCTGATCGCGGTGTGCATCATCTTCCAGGTCAAGTTCGGCTTCGGGCTGGTGGCGGGCACGCTGGTGATGATCGCGCTCTACACGGCCTTCACGCAGAAGATCACCGAATGGCGCAACGCGCTGCGGCGGGAGATGGTCGATCTCGATACCGGCGCGACGGCCCATGCCGTGGACAGCCTGCTGAACTTCGAGACGGTCAAATATTTCACGGCGGAAGACCGCGAGGCGGCTCGCTACGGGGCGGCGCAGCGCAGCTACATGAACGCGGCGACCAAGAGCAACAACAGCCTTGCGATGCTCAACATCGGCCAGGCGCTCATCACCAATGTGATGATGGGCGGGGCGATGGCGTTCACGGTGTGGGGCTGGGCCCAGGGCCGGTTCACGCCGGGCGATGTGGTGCTGGTGAATGCGCTGCTGATGCAGCTTTTCCGCCCGCTCGATCTGCTCGGCATGGTGTATCGGACGATCCGCCAAGGCCTCATCGACATGGAGGCGATGTTCCGGCTGATCGATACCGAGACCGAGATCAAGGACGTGCCCGATGCGCCGCCGCTGGCGGTGACAGCGGGCGATATCCGCTTCGAGGACGTGGTGTTCGGCTATGATCCCGACCGAACGATCCTCAAGGGCGTGAGCTTCCATGTCGCGGCGGGTACGACGCTGGCGGTGGTCGGCCATTCCGGCGCGGGCAAGTCGACCATCGCGCGGCTGCTCTTCCGCTTCTACGATATTCAGGGCGGCCGCATCCTCATCGACGGACAGGATATTGCCCGCGTGCAACAGACCTCGCTGCGCGCCGCCATCGGCATCGTGCCGCAGGACATGGTGCTGTTCAACGATACCATCGGCTACAACATCGCTTATGGCCGTGACGGCGCGACGCAGGCGGATATCGAGGCCGGTGCGCGCGGGGCGGCGATCGACCGCTTCATCGACTCGCTGCCCAAGGGCTATGACACGCGGGTGGGCGAGCGCGGCCTCAAGCTCTCCGGTGGCGAGAAGCAGCGCGTCGCCATCGCGCGCACGCTGGTCAAGGACCCGCCGATCCTGGTCCTCGACGAGGCGACCAGTGCGCTCGACAGCCGCACGGAAGCGGCGATCCAGACCGTGCTCGATGACGTAGCCGCGCGGCGCACGACGATCATCGTCGCGCACCGTCTCTCGACCATCGTCCATGCCGACAGCATCATCGTGATGGATGACGGCCGTGTGGTCGAGCAGGGCACGCATGCGCAGTTGCTCGCGCTCGGCGGCCATTATGCGCAGATGTGGATGCGCCAGCAGGCCGAGCGGATGAACCCGGAGGCGGGGTTGGCGGCATCCGAACCCAGCGCATCGCTGGAGGATGCGGCGGAGTAGCTCAGGCGGCGATATCCGGCGCGATGCTGTGCTTCATCATGTCCACCGCGCGGGAGGTCGCGAGGCGGGTGTCCCCGGCCAGCTTCTTCACCTCATTGGCGACGACCGCGAAACCCTGACCGGCCTCGCCGGCGCGGGCGGCTTCGATGCGCGCGTTGAGCGCCAGCAGGTTGGTCTGGTTGGCGATGGCGCCGATCGTGGTCACGATGGCCGCCAGTTCGGCCATGGTGGACTGGAGCCGCGCATTGCCGCGCTGCAACTCACCCTGCAGGCGCTGGCTTTCCTCATAGCGGGCCTGCACTTCCTGTTCGAGCTGGACCTGCCGGGTGACGTCGGATGCGATCTTGAGGATGCGCACCGGTCTGCCCTGACAATCGACAACGGGATTGTAGGTGGCCTGAAGATAGACGGGGGCGCCGCCGCGTGAGCGCCGCTCATAGCGGCCGGCGTGGAACGCGCCGGAGGTCAGTGTCCGCCAGAAGGCCGCATAGTCAGTGGAGCGCACGAAGGATGGCGCGCAGAAGATGCGATGATGCTCGCCGACCACCTCATCGAGGCGGTAGCCCAATGTCTCGAGCAGGACGTCATTGGCCCACAAGATGGTGCCTTCGGGGCTGAATTCGATGACGCCCTGGGACCGGCAAATGGCTTGCCAGGCTGCGTCGGTCCGCCCGTCTTCGAGATATGCGTTCATGAATCACCTTGTGGTCGTCCCGGCAGGTGAGGCCCCTGTGGTTAAGCGCTGCTTACCATGGGGTGGTTTCGCGACGAGCCGTTGAATGCGGCAGGATGCGCTATCGCAAACGGAGCGTCGTGCCGGGGCGAAGCAGCCCAAGGACGGTGCGCATGTCGTCCGGGGCGATGGCGACACAGCCTTCCGTCGCCTTGGGCTGGCCATTCTCACCGATCACCCATTGGTGGAAGAAGATCGCGCTGCCCATGCCGGGCGTTGGCGGCGCATCATTATGGCCAAGGACGATGATGACGTCATAGGCCTGATCCGCGCGTGCGAGCAGCTCGTGGCTGGTGTGGCGCGGCAGATGGACGGGGCGGTTATAGGCCGGGTCGGCGGGATCGTCGCTCCAGCCATCGTCCGGCCGGACCCAGCGCCACGGGATTGCGGGCGCCTGAGCGGCATCGATGCGACCGGGGCGGAGCAGCGCGGCGCGAACCGGCCAGTCACCGATGGGCGAGGCGCCATCGCCCTCGCGCTTGTCCGCCGCAGCGATGAGCCCGCCCTTGCCGACGACACAGGCGCAGGACCAGTCGCCGATGGTCAGGCGCCCCGCCTCGCCATCGACCAGAATGGCTGGCGCTTCGCTCACAACTGATGGCCGGTGCGGTCCCGCTTGGTCGCGAGATAGCGCTCATTATGGGGATTGGAGGGCAAAGCCAGCGGCAGCCGTTCGGCCACGCGGATGCCCTGCGATTCCAGGCCCGCGACCTTCTCCGGATTGTTGGTGAGCAGTCGGATTTCGTCGATGCCGAGCAGATCGAGCATCCGCGCCGCCACGCCGAAATCGCGCGCATCGATAGCGAAGCCCAGGCGGACATTGGCGTCCACCGTATCGAAGCCCTGATCCTGCAACTGATAGGCGCGCAGCTTGTTGATGAGGCCGATGCCGCGCCCCTCCTGCCGGAGGTAGAGCAGAACGCCCCAGCGCGCATGGGCGATCTCGTGCAGAGCGCCGTGCAATTGCGGTCCGCAATCGCATTTGAGCGAGCCAAGCACGTCGCCGGTCAGGCACTCGCTGTGCAGGCGGACGACCGGGGCGCTGCCGTCGCGCTCGCCGATGACGAGGGCGATGTGCTCGCGGGGATCTTCCGGCGAGCGGAAGGCGACGATCTGCGCATCCACGCTGGCTTCGACGGGCAGACGCGCGCGGGCGGCGATGGCGAGCCGGGTCGGGTCTGCATAAGTGGCGATATCGTCCGCGCTCAGCTGCACCTCGGCCTCGGCGTCCTCGGAGCCGATGAAGAAGGCGGGCAACATGCCGGCGAGGCGCGCAAGGGTGAGGGCGGCGGCGGCCAGGGCCGGGTGCGGCACCGGCAGGGCGCGGAACGGGCCTTTGAGCGGCGTCGCGAGATCGCGCACCGGATCGGCAATGGCCATGGCGGCGGCGGGCGAATCGATCCAGCGCTCGCGGGCGATGAGCGCCGGCGCTTGTGGGTCCGCCGCCTCCCGCTGGTTGGCGAGCTTGAGCGTGACGGCCCGCGCGGCGGAGAGCAGCAGGGGCGCCTCTGCCGCCGGGTCGAACGAGGAGAGGCTCGTCGGCGTCGCGCCTTCCACAGGCAGCAGCGTCAGCGCCCCACCTGCATCGACACCTGCATCGACCAGCCGGATAGGCCAGCCGCGCCGAAGGGCATCGATGGCGCGAGCCGCAGCGCGCCCGTCCATTATCGCGCGCCCATCAGAAGGCGAATTCCGTAATCAGCGGAGCGTGGTCCGAGGGGCGCGTCCAGCTGCGGCAATCCTCGGCGACCTGATGCGAGACCGCCGTCTCCGCGAGGTCGGGGCTCAGCCACATATGGTCGAGCCGACGGCCGCGATCAGACTTCGCCCAATCCTGCGCGCGGTAGCTCCACCAGGTGTAGAGCCGCTCGGGCGCGGGCACGAAGCGCCGGCCAAGGTCGATCCAGTTGTGCGAGCTTTGGAGATGGCCGAGCAGGTCGCGCTCGATCTGGGTGTGGCTGACGACGTTGATGAGCTGCTTGTGGCTCCACACATCGCACTCCAGCGGCGCGACGTTGAAGTCGCCGAGCAGCAGGGTCGATCCGCCGAGCTTGCCGGACCAATCGATCATGCGCTGCAGAAAATCGAGCTTCTGGCCGAACTTGCGGTTGATCGTGCGGTCCGGCTCTTCGCCGCCGGCGGGCACGTAGACATTCTCGATGCGCAGCCCGTTTTCCAGCCGCACGCCGATGTGGCGCGCCTCGCCATTGGCCTGCCAGTCGAGTCGCTCGTCCTCACGCACCGGAATGCGGCTGACGATGGCCACGCCATGGTGCATCGGCTGGCCGTGCAGCACCTGATGATTATAGCCGAGCCGGCGGAACAGGCCCTCAGGAAAGGAGCCGTCCACGACCTTCGTCTCCTGCATGCACAGAACGTCCGGCTGATACTCGGTGAGGAAGCGCTCGACGATTTCGAGGCGGGCGCGGACGCTGTTGATATTCCAGGAGGCGATCTTGAGAGTCTGCTTGGTCGACATGGCCAAAGTCCCTAGCCGCCCTCGGCGCCGAACCCAAGCCGCGAAGCGATTATTTTGACTCGAGCGGCTGTGCGTCGCGGCACCAGGCCGGGCGTATAGCGCGGACATCGAAAACCCCCGCTCCGGGGGGCATGGAGCGGGGGCTCGAAGAAAGCGCCTGAATTTTTGCGCATGTGGTGCGGGGCGAAGCCCGGGCAACAGGGGGGAATCCCGAGGTCAGTCCCCGCGCCACATCGCTTTTCTAAGTCAGCCCAGATGACCGCCCGATGAATGGACCTGTCAGACTTGGGCAAGATTGTCGGTTTTTACGCACGGGAAAATGCCGCGCGGGGATCACCCGTGAAAAAAATTCCGCCCGGATGGGGCGGGCGCGGGTTTGATGCCGATCAATGTCGGCGGCGCCGTTCGGTGAAAAGAGGGCTCATCACATGGTTTGCAGGAGCATTCGCGATGAACCTTCTTATGCAGTGGCCGGTCCTGACCTTCATCGGCATGGTTGCGGTCTTTGGCGTCATTCTGGCGGCGGTGTCGGTTCTCGATCTCAAGAGCGAGTGACGGCCGGCGGGCATGCGCCGGGAGAGGCGGGCCTTGCCGGCGAGGCAGGGGCGCCTATCACGGCTGCATGGCCGTCCCATCCCCGCACATTGGCGCCGTCGATCGGCCGCTGTCCCAGCCGGAGCGCGCGCTGGTCGAGCGGGTGTTCGGCGATGCGATCGCCCTGGACGAGGTGCGGATTCGCAACCGCAAATGGTGGCCCTTTCAGCCGCGTGCCATCGTCATGGCGCCGCGCGGGCATATTCATTTCCATCCGCAGGGGCGCAGCTATTGCGATTGCTTCGGTGCCGGCGATCTGGCGGCGCAAGGGCTGTTCATTCACGAAATGACGCACGTCTGGCAGCACCAGGCCGGCATCAACCTGCTGGTGTGGCGGCACCCGTTCTGCCGCTATGATTACGACTACCAGCCGGGCAAGCCGTTCGCGCGCTATGGGATCGAGCAGCAGGCGGAGATCGTCCGCCATGTCTTCCTGATGCGCAGCGGTCGGCAGGTGCCGGGCAAGCCGTCTTTGCCGGAGCTGGAGGCGATCCTGCCGTTCGGCCGGGCGTGAGCCGGTCAGGCGGTGGCGTCTTCCAGATCGATCAGTCGGTGATAGCCACCGCGATAGAAGATCAGCGGCGAGCCCTCGGGCGCACGCTCCATGGCCTGCACCGCGCCGACGACGAGAAGATGGTCGCCCAGTTCCACGACCTTTTCGATCGCGCATTCGATCCATGCGAGCGCACCATCGAGAATCGGCAGGCCGCCGGGGCTGGTGCCATGGGCCATGCCCTCGAACTTGTCGTCATGCCGCGAGGCGAATCGCCGGCAGGTCTCCAGCTGCGCATTGCCCAGCACATTCACGCAGAAGCGGCCGGTGGTGGCGATATTGGCCCAGCTTCCCGAGCGCTTGTCGGGCAGGAAGCCGACCAGCGGCGGGTCCAGCGAGATGGAGGAAAAGGTGCCGACCGCGAGGCCCCAGCGCTGGCCGTCCGCATTATTTGAGGTGATGACGCATACGCCGGTGGGATAACTGCCGAGAACGTCGCGGAAATGCTTGGGATCAATCAATGCGCCACCTGTTTCTTCTGGCGCCCGCCCTGTTCGTGGCGGAGGCCGAATGCGAATGAAGCTGCGGTGAAAACGGCTCACCGGTATGGCGCCCAACCTGCAAGCTGTGACGTGAGCCTGTCAACCGCCCCCTTTTCAACCCGCAGCATCCTCCGCCTGCAGGCGAGTCGCCGTTTCCCGGATCAGCGCGATCATGTTCGGCAGCCCTTGCGTGCGATTGGACGAGAGCTGGCGCTTGAGGTCGAAGGGTGCCAGCGCCTGTTCGATATCGAACGTCGCGACCTCCGCCGGCATCCGGTCCTGCACGGTGAGCAGGACCAGGGCGATGATGCCCTTGGTGATGGCGGCGTTGCTGTCCGCCAGGAAATGCAGCGCGCCATTGTCCAGCCGTGTCGGGTAGACCCAGACGGAGGCGGAGCAGCCCCGCACGAGCGTCGCGTCCGTCTTCAGCGCGTCCGGCATCGGTTCCAGTTCGCGGCCCAGGTCGATCAGTAGCCGGTAGCGCTCATCGCCTTCGAGCAGTTCGTAATCGTCCTGGATGGTCTGCAATGTCGTCATGCCGCCCATATAGGTCGCGGCGCGCGGGAGGCCAGTGAAACTCTGCGGATCAGACGTCGATGCCGGCGGCGATGGCTTCCAGCTTGCGGATGCGCTCCTTGAGATCGGCCATCTCGATCAGCCCGCCGGCCAGGGGTGCGTCCGGGGTCGGCGCGCGCGGGGCGGCGCGGCTGGCGGCCATGTCCAGCTCTGCCCGCTTGAGCGCCAGCCATCCGTTCCAGCCCTTGAGCGAGGCCAGGGCGACAACTGCAAATGATAAAGTTAGCGCTATCATGGTCATGGCGTGCTTCACGAGGTCAAGATCGGTCATGACTCTATCTCCTCCTGTCGATGTCTTAGTGGTCGGTCCGCGTGGGGGTTTCGTGAGGGGCGGATTCAGCGCCGCCGAGCTGGTCGATTTCATGGGCAAGGGCCGCGCCGCGATCGGTCACGATCCGCTCCAGGACCCGCACCCGCTGCTCCAGCCGCTCGACTTGCGCGGCATATTGTGCGGCCTTTTCTGCGGTCTGTGTGCCGAGCACGTCCAACTCGCGCTCGCGCAGCTTCATCTTCTGCCGCATATATTTGCTCCAGATGCCCCCGATGACCGGGATGCCGACGACAATCATGAAGAATAACAGCATTGAAGCAGGCATGATGGGACTCCCGGCCAGTTGGATGGCGATCAGTTGGAGGGGGTGCGCAGGCTTTCGATCTCGTTGGTCAGATGAAGGGCGCTGTCGGTCACGATGCGCTCCACATTGGCCAGCCGATCCTTGACCGCGCCAAGCTCGGCACGCAGCTGCGCATTCTCCTGGCTGAGCAGCTTGATCCGCTCGCTGAGCTCCTCATTCTTCTGCGGGTAGACGGCCTTGCCCCAGCTGTTCTCGAGCGGATAGCCGTGCCGGACGCGCAGCCAGGTGTTGAAGACCCATCCGGCGATGGCCAGCAGGCCGAGCAGCGAACTGGCGCCGACGATGAGCGGCATCGATTCGACGACGGCGTCCGCGGTGATAGGATCCATGGTTGAAATTCCCCTGTAATCGAGCGCTGTTGCGCCTCTCATTCGCCTCGCCCTTGTGTCAGCGCAGGCTGTCGATCTCGTCGGCAAGCCGGGTGTTGCGGCTGGTGTAGAAGGTCTCGATGTCGGACAGGCGCCGGTCGATGTCGCGGAACTTGCTGCGCACATCGCGGGTAGAGCGCGCCGGATTGGTGCGCACGCCCTGCCAGAAGCGCTCGTCTTCCCGGTCGGCATAGAGGCCGGTCGGCTTGGGCTCGGCCATCCATGCGGCGAGCAGATAGGCGATCACCGTCCAGGGGAAGCCGCCGGCCAGCGTCACGAGCACGGCGCCAATGCGGACCCAGAGCACGTCGATGCCCATATAGTCGGCAATGCCGGCGCACACGCCCATGGCTTTGGCATTTTTCTTGTCGAGGTAGAATTTGGTGCGGCGGGCGGACATCTCAGTTCCTCCTGTCGAAATAGGGATCGTCGCTCGCGCTCGGGCGGGCTGGACGGAAATCGGGATTGTCGGCGGCGATGATCCGCTCGACCGTCTGGAGGCGCTCCTCCAGGCGACGGGCGAGCATGTGCATCTCATCGAGCAGCCGTTCGTCCTCATCGGTGATCTTGGGCGCCTGCTTCCACTTTGTGACATAGTGGAAGATCAGCCACGGCATGCCGATGAACAGCATGCCGCAGATGACGATGGGCAGAAAGACGTCCTCCATGGATCAATCCTTCCTGGCTTGCGCGGCCTTGAGCGCCGCGAGTTCGGCTTCCACCTTGTCGGCGGACTGGAGCTCGGCGATTTCCTGCTCCAGCGTCTTGGGCTGACCGCCCAGACCCATGGCATCGGCTTCGCCTTCGGCCAGATCGACCCGGCGCTCCAGCAGTTCGAAGCGGGAGAAGGCATCCTGCACGCGCTCGCCATTATACATCTCGCGCGCACGCCGGCGCGTCTGTGCGCTCTCCATGCGGGCGACGAGGCTGTTCTGCCGGACGCGCGCCTCGCGCAGCTTGGCCTGCAGCTTGGCGATGTCTTCTTCGGATGCGGCCAGCGCCTCATCCAGCATGGCAATCTGCCCGCGCAGCTGCTCGGCCATGTCGCCGGCCTTCTGCTTCTCGACCAGCGCGGCCTTGGCAAGGTCTTCGCGATCCTTGGAGAGGGCGAGCTGCGCCTTCTCGACCCAGCTTTCCTGCAGGGCGTCGAGCTTGGCGATGTGGCGGCGCATCTCCTTCTGGTCGGCGATGGTCCGCGCTGCCGATGCACGCACCTCGACCAGCGTCTCCTCCATTTCGAGGATGATCATGCGGATCATCTTGGCCGGGTCCTCGGCGCGATCCAGCAGATCGGTCACGTTGGCGGCAATGATGTCCCGGGTGCGAGAGAAAATACTCATGTACATACTCCAACTGAGGCGGTTCGGTCGGGGCAGCGGGGGTGTGCTGCCCCGACCTTGAAGCCGTCACACAAGGGATTGTGACGGCTTGTCCGGTGTGTTGTCCAGAGCCGCTGCGGTCGTGGCGGCAGGGGTGCCGCTGACAGCAGGGCCGACAGCGCCGATCACCATGATGGCGCTGAAAATGAGGGTAAGACATGCTGCGGCGGTCTGAGCACCGAAGCGGTCGATACTGTTCAACATGGCGGTCTCTTCCTGATCCTGGTTAGGCCTTCAAATCCCGCTCATTGGCGGATTGCCCAATGCAGTGCAGGGGGCGTGCCAATTTCCGAGAAGCCCGGATTTTCGCCAATTTCTCCCCGTCCGCGGTGCGCGCGAAGCATTGTTTGTTGCAATGAGTTGGGAAATATCCCTAAAAGTTGGGAATGGAAAAGACGACGCATTTTGTCGGGGAATCCCTCGCCTTTCTGGATGCGGTCGAGCAGGCCGGCCGCGCGGCCGATCTCAACCGCCCGGTGCTGGTCATCGGCGAGCGGGGTACCGGCAAGGAGCTGATCGCCGAGCGCATCCATCGCCTTTCCCAGCGCTGGGATGGGCCGCTCATCATTATGAACTGCGCCGCCTTGCCCGAGACGCTGATCGAGGCCGAGCTGTTCGGTCATGAGGCCGGCGCCTTCACCGGCGCGACGCGGGCGCGGGCCGGTCGCTTCGAGGAGGCCGATGGCGGAACCCTGTTCCTCGATGAACTGGGCACGCTCTCCATGGCGGCGCAGGAGCGGCTGCTGCGCGCCGTGGAATATGGCGAGGTGACGCGCATCGGCAGTTCGCGGCCGCTCACCGTGGATGTGCGCATCGTCGGGGCGACCAACGAGCATCTGCCCGATGCGGTGGAAGCCGGGCGGTTCCGGGCCGACCTGCTCGACCGGCTGAGCTTCGAGGTGATTACCCTGCCGCCTTTGCGCGGGCGCGAGGGCGATGTCGACGTTCTGGTCGAGCATTTCGGGCGCAAGATGGCATCGGAATGCGGCTGGTCGTCCTGGCCGGGCTTTTCCAAGCGGATGATGACGGCGCTCAATGCCTATCGCTGGCCCGGCAATGTGCGCGAGCTGCGCAATGTCGTCGAGCGCGCCGTGTATCGCTGGCCCGATCCGGATCGGCCGATCGACGAGATCCAGCTCGATCCCTTTGCTTCGCCCTGGAAGCCGCAGCCGATGCCGGGAAAACCCGCTACCGCCACCGCGGCGCCTGTCGCCGGTCCTTCCGAGGAGGGTGCAGTCGAAGATGGACGATTGCTGATCGCGCTGGACGATGTCGCCGACTTTCGCGGCGCTGTCGACGCGCACGAGGCTGCGATCCTGCGCCATGCCCTCCAGCGCCACCGCTTCAACCAGCGCGCCACGGCCAAGGCGATCGGGCTCTCCTACGACCAGCTGCGCCACTGCCTGAAGAAACACGCCCTGCTTTGAGGCGCTTGCCGCCTCGCGCAGGGCGCCGGCCGCTCAGCCGCCGTTGAAGTTCACCATGCAGTAGAGCATCGGGATCGACAGCAGCGTGTTGGTGCGGCTGAAGATCATCGCGCGGGTCGCAGCGCTGGCCTTGGTCGCATCGTCGGCGGCCACCAGCCCCAGCGCCTTCTTTTGCGCCGGCCAGATCACGAACCACACGTTGATCGCCATGATCAGGGCGAGCCACATGCCAAGGCCGATCAGTTGATAGGGCGCCTTGAACGCGAACGCCTCGTGCAGATAGCCGGTGCGCCATGCCACCAGCAAACCGGTCAGCACGGTCAGCGCGGCGGCCCAGCGGAAGAAGAACAGCGCGGAGGGCGCGATGAACTTGGAGACGCCCGGTTTCAGCTCTGCCGGCACCTTGGGCATGGTCGGGATCTGCACGAAGTTGAAGTAATAGAGCAGGCCGATCCACAAAATGCCGAAGAAGGTGTGCAGCCAGCGCAAGGCGGCGGAAACGGATTCGCCATTCGGGCCAATGCCGTAAATGACGGCCAGGGTCAGAATAACCCCGATCAGCAGGACGAGATGCAGATTGCCGAACAGTTTCGTCATGATGCTCCCCCAGTCGTTTGCCGGGTGCTTTGACCGCACCCTCCCCTAAAGCCGGTTATCGGCCATCGCACAGGCTATGCCAAAGTCGCGCCGCTGTCATATCGAAATTATATTTGGCGCTGATCGGGAGAGATGACTGGAAAGCTGCCGGTCTACGCGCCATCTGCTGCGGGCAACCGACACGAATCGCGCGCCTGCGCGTTTCGCCTGCAGAACGACTTTAATGCACCAAGAGGAGATTAGCGCCATGGCATTCACACTGCCCGACCTTCCCTATGCCAAGACCGCCTTTAGCGATGACATGTCGGCCGAGACCTTCGACTATCACCACGGCAAGCACCACAATGCCTATGTGACGAAGGCCAATGAGCTGGTCGCCGCCGATCCGGCCCTGCAGGGCAAGTCGCTGGTCGAGCTGATCAAGTCCTCCAAGGGCGGTCTGTTCAACCAGGTCGGCCAGATCTGGAACCACAGCTTCTTCTGGCAGTGCCTCTCGCCCGAGACGCAGGAGCCGAGCGGCAAGCTGGCCGATCTCATCAACGAAGGCTTCGGCTCGACCGACGCGCTGATCGAGAAGCTGAAGGCGGAAGCCGTCGGCCACTTCGCCAGCGGCTGGGCCGCGCTGATCCTCAAGGACGGCAAGCTGGAAGTGACCAGCTATCACGACGCTGATTGCCCGGTGGCGCATGGCGATACGCCGCTGTTCATCCTCGATGTATGGGAGCACGCCTATTACATCGATTATCGCAACGCGCGCCCCAACTTCGCGGACACGATCCTCAAGAAGCACGTCAACTGGGCGTTCGTCGCGGAGAATCTGGACGGCAATGGCGCCGAACGGGCCAACCAGCCGGGCTGAACCCGCCGCAATCGGATTTTGAAGGAGGGGCTGGCGAAGGTCGGCCCCTTTTTCGTTAGGCTGGTCGTGCTCCTGCGAAGGCAGGAGCCTAGGGCGGTAAGATCTGTCAGTTGCGCCCTGGGTTCCTGCTTTCGCAGGAACACGCCGTAGGGCCACAATGGCTGACCTAGCTCAGCCGCTCGATATCCTCGCGGCTCAGCGATCCGGGGATGATCATCACCGGGCAGGGCAGCGTACCCGCATCATTGCCGGCAAAGTGCGCCACCAGCGGGCCGGGCGCGCCCTTGGGCGCCGCCCCGAGCACGAGCGCGGCGACCGTTTCGCCCGAGGCCAGCATCTCCTTCACCGATGCCACGGGATCGCCGACCTTCACCGTAATCGCGGGCTGGATGCCGGCTTCTGCCATCAGCGTGCCGGCGGCGCTGGCCGCGAGAGCCTCGGCGCGGGCGCGCGCTTCTTCCTCCATCGTCGCCTGCACGGCGCCCCATTGGACGAACTCGGTCTTGGGCACGAGTGCCAGCATATGCACGCCGCCGCCCGTCTTGGCAGCGCGGCGCGCGGCGAACAGCAGGGCCGATTCCGCCTCGCTGCTTTCGTCCACCACGACGAGATAAGTCCGCATCATCGCCTGCTCCCCCGAAGAAACCGGCTCGGTAGGTGCGGGAAATTCGGTCTGGATGCAAGGGATGGCCTTGACCCCGACGGGCAAAGCGTGAAGGTGGCCGGTGATTGTCCAACCCGAAAAACAGGAAAGCCTGGCCCCCATGGCGATCAATATCCAGATGCCCGCCCTCTCGCCGACCATGGAGGAAGGCACGCTTTCGAAATGGCTCGTGAAGGAAGGCGACACCGTCTCGTCCGGCGATTTGCTCGCCGAAATCGAGACCGACAAGGCCACCATGGAATTTGAAGCCGTGGACGAAGGGGTCGTCGGCAAGATCCTCGTCGCCGAAGGGACCGACAATGTGAAGGTCGGCACCGTCATCGCGGTGCTGGTCGAGGAAGGCGAGGAGGTGCCGAGCGGCGATGCCCCCGCTGCAGCCAAGCCCGCACCCAAGGCCGACGCCGCTCCGGAGAAGAAGCCGGAAGCCGCCAGCGCCCCCAAGCCGGAGCCGGAAGTCGCGAAATCGACCGCTGCGCCGGCCGCTGCCTCCTCTGGCGATCGCGTCAAGGCCAGCCCGCTTGCCCGCCGCATCGCCACGAACAGCGGCATCGATCTGGCCGCGGTTTCGGGCACCGGCCCCAATGGCCGCATTGTGAAGGCCGATCTGGAGGGCGTGAAGCCCGGCAGCACCGCGCCCAAGCCTACCGCGAGCCCCTCAGCGTCGGCTCCCGCCGCGCCTGCGCCTGCGCCTGCGCCTGTGGCCGCGACCGCGACCGCGCAGGATTTCGGCATTCCGCACGAGGTCGAGAAGCTTTCGAACATGCGCAAGACCATTGCGCGCCGCCTCACCGAATCGAAGCAGCAGGTGCCGCACATCTACCTCACCGTGGATGTGCGCCTTGATGCGCTGCTCAAGCTGCGTGGCGAGTTGAACAAGGCGCTCGAATCGCAGGGCGTGAAGCTCTCGGTCAACGATCTGCTCATCAAGGCGCTGGCCAAGTCGCTGATCGCCGTGCCCAAATGCAATGTGCAGTTTGCCGGCGACCAGTTGCTCAAGTTCAGCCGGGCCGACATCTCGGTGGCCGTGTCCATCGAGGGCGGCCTCATCACGCCGATCATCACCGATGCCGGCGCCAAGTCCGTCTCGGCCATCTCGACCGCGATGAAGGACCTCGCCACCCGCGCCAAGGAAGGCAAGCTCAAGCCGGAAGAGTTCACCGGCGGCACGGCCAGCCTCTCCAACATGGGCATGATGGGCATCAAGCAGTTCGAGGCAGTGATCAATCCGCCGCAGGCGATGATCATGGCGATCGGCGCCGGCGAGAAGCGGCCTTATGTGATCGACGATGCGCTTGGCATCGCGACCGTCATGTCCGCCACCGGCAGCTTCGATCATCGCGCGATCGATGGTGCGGACGGCGCGGAGCTGATGAAGGTGTTCAAGGAACTGGTAGAGGCGCCGCTGGGTCTGGTGGCGTAAGCGCACCATGGCCGCTGACGAGGATGTCCTGCCGGAAGGTGCGCCCGCCACGCGGATCACCGCGATGCCGGCGGATGCCAATCCCTATGGGGACATTTTCGGCGGCTGGCTGATGGGCCAGATGGATATGGCGGCGGCGCTTGTCGCCTCGCGGCACAGCAAGGGCCGGGCTGTCACCATCGCCGTGGAAGGCATGCAGTTCCACCGCCCGGTGCTGGTGGGGGACGAGGTCTCCGTCTTCGCGACGCTCGTGAAGGTGGGCAGCACGTCGATGACCATTGAGGTCGAGGCCTGGCGCCGCGCGCGGCACAGCGAGGAAACCTACAAGGTCACGCAGGCCCGGTTCATCTTCGTTGCCATCGACGAAGTGCGCCGCCCTCGCAGGGTGCCGGCCTTGGCGAACGCGCAATGAAGGCGCAGTTGGTCATTTTAGACCTCTCTCCCTCGAGGGGAGAGGGGCTTTTGAATGGAGCATTTCGTGTCTGAATCCTATGACGTCATCGTTCTCGGTTCCGGCCCCGGCGGCTATGTCGCGGCGATCCGTGCGAGCCAGCTTGGCCTCAAGACGGCCATTGTGGAGCGCGAGCTGCTCGGCGGTATCTGCCTCAACTGGGGCTGCATCCCGACCAAGGCGCTGCTGCGCTCGGCCGAGATCTTCCATTATATGAGCCACGCCAAGGATTATGGCCTGGCCGCTGAGAAAATCAGCGCGGACATCGAGGCTGTGGTGAAGCGCTCGCGCGGTGTTGCCAAGCAGCTCAATGCCGGCGTCACCCACCTGATGAAGAAGAACAAGGTCGCCGTGCACATGGGCACGGGTACGATCACCGGCAAGGGCAGGCTCTCGGTCACGGACAAGGACGGCAAGAAGACCGATCTGGCGGCCAAGCACATCATCGTGGCGACTGGTGCGCGGGCACGCGACCTGCCGTTCGCACCGGCCGATGGCAAGCGCATCTGGACCTATCGCACCGCGATGACCCCGCCGGAAATGCCGGGCAAGCTGCTGGTCATCGGCTCGGGCGCCATCGGCATCGAGTTCGCGAGCTTCTATAACGACATGGGCGCTGACGTGACCGTGGTCGAGATGATGGATCGCATCGTACCCGTCGAGGACAAGGACGTTTCGGCGTTCCTTGAAAAGCAGCTGGTGAAGCGTGGCATGAAGATCGTCACCGGCGCCTCGCTGGAGAGCCTCAAGGCCAGCGACAAGGGCGTTACCGCCGCCATCAAGGGCAGGGATGGCAAGAGCGAGACCAGCGAGTTCAGCCATTGCATCGTCGCCATCGGCATCGTGCCGAACACCGAGAATATCGGGCTGGAGGCGCTGGGCGTCACGCTGGAGCGCGGCCACATCAAGACCGATGGCCTGTGCCGCACCGGCGTGGATGGCATCTGGGCGATCGGCGATGTCACCGCGCCGCCATGGCTGGCGCACAAGGCCAGCCACGAGGGCGTGACCGCCGCCGAGGCGATTGCGCAGGCGCTGGGCAACAAGGATGTCCACCCGCATGAGATGGACCCGCTCAACATTCCGGGCTGCACCTATTGCCAGCCGCAGGTCGCCTCGGTGGGCCTGACCGAGGCGAAGGCCAAGGACGCGGGCTATACCGTCAAGGTCGGCACTTTCCCGTTCATCGGCAATGGCAAGGCGATCGCGCTCGGCGAGGCGGAGGGCTTCGTGAAGACCGTGTTCGACGCCAAGACCGGCGAGCTGCTCGGCGCGCACATGGTCGGCGCTGAGGTCACCGAGATGATCCAGGGCTACACCATCGGCAAGACGGCCGAGCTGGTGGAGCAGGACTTCATGCAGACGGTCTTCCCGCACCCGACCATCAGCGAATCCATGCACGAGAGCGTGCTGGCCGCTTATGGGCGGGCGCTCCACATCTGATCCAAAGGCGGATGCGGCAACTGCCAACTCCGGGCGTCGCGCTCAGTTTTGCGCTCGGCCTGGCGTTGCTGGTCGCGGCCATCGGCTTCCTCCAGCCCACCGGCCTGTTCGCGCCCATCGATGAGCGGCTGATGGGACTGGCAGGCAAGCTGCACGGCGTCCGCGGTGCGGGGCTGGTGACGCATGGCGCAGTGGCGCTGGACCGGCTGGGCGCGGTGGGCGGCCGCACGCTGATCGTGCTGGCGGTGGGGCTGGTCTTCATCAAGTTGGGACATCCCGAACGCCTGATCCCGCTGCTGGTCGCGGGCGTGGGGACCGCGCTCGTCATCGGCGTGGTGAAGCTCGGCTTCAATGCGCCGCGCCCGATGATGCTCTCCCCCGATATGCTCCCCTGCCTCGTCGAGACTGTGGGCACCAGCTTTCCCAGCGGGCACGCCGCCGGCGCCATGGCGCTCTATGGCGCCATCGCGCTGCTGGCGCGGAGCCGGGTGGTGACATGGATCTGCGCGGCGATGATTCTCGCCACCGGGGCCAGCCGGGTGTGGCTCGGCGTGCATTGGCCGAGCGATGTGGCGGGCGGCTGGGCGGTCGGCCTGATCTGGCTGCTGCTCGTGCTTTTCATCCTGCCCTGGTGGCGTCCGCTTCTGCAGTGGCCCATCATCTCGCGCGACTGAGCCTCGCCGGCAGCCCAGACGGTCGATTGGGCCAGCGATCCGTTCATCTCATGGCAAGATTCTGCGCGAGCGTTGCATCGATGCCGCACTGCACAATATGCCATTGATATCGCGCGATTTTATTGCCGCGTTACGAGCGATTTGCGGAATTTTCCTCCTTTTTCCGGATACATACCGCTCATTTCGCAATGGCGAGACTGGGCTGGTCGCCAGTATGAACCCGCCATCGTCATAATTGAGTCACGTCCGCCAGACACGGGCGATGACATAAGGATCGCAGACCAGGCGAGAGGATGTGTCCGAGCCCACAGGGGTGAAGGCAGCCGTGATCAGGACGGCTCAAGACCAGTTTTCGTGATGATCTAAAGGGGATCTTCGATGCGCAACTTCCGCTTCTTCCTCGCTGCCTCGGCCGCGAGCATCGCCACCTGCGTGGCGCTCAGCCCTGCCCATGCGCAGGAAACAACCTCTTCCGTGCGCGGCACTGTCACGGCAGAAGGCGCGCCGGTCGCCGGCGCCGCCGTCACCGTGACGCACGTCCCCTCGGGCACCGTCTCGCGCACGACGACGGGCGCCGACGGCAGCTTCTCGACCAGCGGCCTGCGGATTGGTGGGCCTTACACCATCATGGTCAGTGCGCCGGGCTATCTCGATGCGACCGTCACGGATGCCAATCTCACGGCCGGCCAGACCTTCCGTCTGCCCATCGCGCTCACAGCCGAGGGTGAGACCATCGTCGTGACAGCCTCCGCCGTCACCGGCGCAGGCTCTTACAGCCAAGGTCCCGCCAGCGCGTTTACCCGCGATGACATCGAGGGTGTCGCTTCGGTCAACCGCGATATTCGCGACGTGGTTCGTCGCGATGCTTTCGCCACGCTCGATCTCACGAACAGCCGCGCTGTTTCCATCGCCGGCCAGAACCCCCGTTTCAACCGCTTCTCGGTCGACGGCGTGCAGTTCTCCGACGACTTCGGTCTGAACAATGGTGGCTTGCCCACCGGTCGTGGCCCGGTTCCGCTCGATGCGATCGGTCAGGTCTCGGTCAAGGTCGCGCCATATGACATCTCGGCCGGCGATTTGCAGGGCGGCGCCATCGATGTGGTGCTGCTCTCAGGTACCAATGACTGGCATGGCACCGGCTTCTACAGCTTCAGTAGCGACGGTCTGACCGGCAACCGCACCAAGGACCGGCCCCTCAATCTCGATTTCGAGAGCCGCGTCTATGGCGCGACGCTGCGCGGGCCGATCATCCCCGACCGTCTATTCTTCATGGTTTCCGGCGAGCGTGCGCGTGAATCGACGCCGATCAATATCGGGCCTATCGGTGGGGGCTTCGGCAGTGAGGTTCAGGGCGTCACGCAAGGCCTGCTCGATCGGATTTCCGGCATTGCGCAGAGCGTCTACGATTATGACGCGGGTGGCGTCCCGACGAGCAACACAGAGCGGGACGACAAGGTTGTCGTAAAGCTCGACGCGAACCTGTCCGACAATCACCGCGCTGCCCTGACCTATATCCATAATGACGGCTCGTTCTATGTGCAGACCGGGCGGGACAATAACTTCTACTCAGGTACGGAGTTCAGCGCGACCCGGCCGCAATATGGGCTGTCATCGAACAACTATATTCTGAGCGAGAAGGTCCACTCCGGCGTCTTCCAGCTCAACAGTGACTGGTCGGACACCTTCTCGACTGAGGCGCGCGTCGCCTATCGTAAGTACACACGCGGCCAGAACCCGACGCAGGGCGCGAATTTCTCCCAGTTCTCGATCTGCGCTGATGAGACATCGCAGGTTGATCCGGCGGTCTCGGCCTCTCCGACGACCTGCACCAGTGGTGTTCCCGTTATCAACATCGGTCCGGATGCCTCGCGCCACTTCAATGCATTGGAAAGCGAGAATTTTTCGGGGCAGTTCCTCGGTGAGCTTAACCTGAACAGCCACCGTGTACGGCTGCTGGCAGGCTTCGAGAATGTGAAGACCTATAACGCGTTCCTCCAGCATGCGTTGGGCACTTACTACTTCGATTCGATTCAAGACTTCCAGAACCGGCGTGCAAGCGCGCTGCGCTATCAGGGCGCGCGTTCTCAGGAGCTTTCCGACGCTGCTGCACAGTTCCGTTATACGATGTTTACGTTCGGCATCATGGATGACTGGGAAGTTACGCCTGACTTCACTTTCACCTATGGCGTGCGTTGGGACGTGTATGACATGAACACGCCCGTTCCGTTGAATTCCAATGTTTATAATCGTTTGGGCTTCACCAACACGGCCACGCTTGGTGGACGCGATGTCTTGCAACCACGCGTCGGCTTCGACTGGCGGGTAAATGACCGGTTGTCCGTGCGCGGCGGCGGCGGCCTGTTCGGAGGCGGTTCACCGGACGTGTGGGTCTCCAACAGCTACAGCAACACCGGCATCGTGACGTCCAGCCTGACCATCCAGCGCAATGCCGCAGGTGCCGTGACAGGTGGTCCAGCGGCTGGTCTGCTGAACGTGACAGGCCAAGGTGTCGCACAAGCCGTGATGGACGCGGTTTCAAACGCATCTGCCGGCACGACCGGTTCTACAGCGCTCCTTGATCCTGAGTTGAAACTGCCGAGCCAGTGGAAATTCAGCCTGTCCGCTGACTACCGTGCCGATTTTGGTGCGCTGGGCGATGGCTGGAACTTCGGTGCGGATCTGCTCTACACGCGGGTCAAGGATGCGCTGGTCGTTACGAATGCCCGGTTTGTAAAGACGGGCGCGACCACTCTGGATGGCCGCCCCAAATATGTGAGCGTGGTTGGCCCGACCGACAGCAATGAAGACCTGATGCTCACGAACGGGGATCAGGGGCGGAGTATCGTCGGTGTGGTCCGGTTCGACAAATCGTTCCAGAACGGTTTTTCGTTCGGCGGCAGCTACACTTGGCAGGATGTCAAGGAACTCAGCCCTCTGACTTCTTCCACGCCGGGATCCAACTTTACCAATGCTGTGTACGTGGATCCCAATTATCCGGCTTACGGAACCGCCAACGACCAGATCAAATGGCAGTTCAAATATTATGCCGGCTTCGAGCATGCGTTCTTCGGCGACTACAAGACGCGCTTCCAGCTTTTCGGCGAGACGCGTGACGGTCGTGCATTCAGCTACACCATGAACGATGCATCGGCTGTTGGTGGCGTCTCGCAATTGTACGGGATCAACCGCACGGGCGGTCGTCATCTCCTCTATGTCCCGAATGTGAGCAGCCAGACGGCCGATGCAAATGTGGTATATGCCAGCACTGCTGTGTACGAGGCTGTTCGCGATCTCGTGAACGGATCTGTCCTTAAGAACTTCCAGGGTCAAACTGCACCGAAGAACGTCGGACGCTCGCCCAGCTTCACGAAGATCGATCTTCACATGGAGCAGGAGATTCCGGCGGTTGTCGGTCGGTCGCGGATTACGCTGTTCGCGGACATCGAGAATGTTCTGAACCTGCTGAATCGGGACTGGGGGCAGCTTCGTCAGGTCGCGTTCCCATATCAAGCAGCAGTGGTTACCGTGACGTGCGGCAACGCCGCATGTACACAGTACCGCTATGCTTCTCCCACAACGCCGCAGGAAGTCGTTCAGACCCGCCAGTCGGTTTATCAGGTCCGCCTCGGCGCGCGCTTCAGCTTCTGATCTGCCGCGAATAGAAACCGGAAGGGCGGGGGCAGCGATGCCTCCGCCCTTTTTGTTGGGCTGCTTATTTGCTCTTTGTGCGGGAACTGCGTCTGCCCGCTCAGTTCAGATCCAGGCAGGCATCCAGCCCGTCGGCCTTCACATGGCCGATCCAGCGGGCGATTTTGTTGCCGTGGCGGCGGGTGAAGCCGGCGGGGGCGATGGCGCCGCGCTTTTTGGGCAGGGGGAGGACGGCGGCGATGCGGGCGGCCTCGGTGCGGCTCATCCTGTCTGCGCCATGGTTGAAGTAGCGGATTGCGCCGGCCTGCACGCCGTAGGTGCCGATGCCCGTCTCGGCGACGTTGAGATAGACTTCCATGATCCGGCGCTTGCCCCAGATCGCCTCGATCAGCACCGTGTACCAGGCCTCCAGCCCCTTGCGGAAGAAGCCGCCGCCCTGCCAGAGAAACACATTCTTGGCGGTCTGCTGGCTGATCGTGGAGCCGCCGCGAATGCGCCCGCCGCGTGCGTTCTGTTCCATGGCTTGCCGGATGGCATCGGTGTCGAAGCCGTGATGTTGGCAGAATTTGGCATCCTCGCCGGCGATGGCGGCACGCGGCATGTCCGGATCGATGTCCGAAAGCGACGTCCAGTCCTTGGTGATGCCGTTCTTGTCCATCAGCATGGTGATCGTCACCGGCACCGGCACGAATTTATAGACCAGCACCTGCAGCAGCGAGATGCCGATGAAGCCGAGGATGAGCATCAGCAGCCAGCGGAACAGCTTGCCCGGCAGGCTGGTGGGATTGCCGGGAAAGCGCAGGCCCTTGCGCCGGGGCGCCTTGCGTCTCGTGGTGCCGCGCGTTGTCCCCATCGCCCCGCCTTCCCCCTTTTGCCTTCGCCTCAGTGGCCAGGGAATTCGGTGGCCTCGAAGCGCACCGGTTCGCCCACTGCCGCATTGGCGAGCTGATTGTCCCACATCACCCGATGGCCGCGCACGACGGTGCCGATCGGGCGGCCGGTCACGCTCATGCCCTCGAACGGCGACCAGCCGCAGCGCGAGGCCATCCAGTCCGCGTCCATCGTCCAGCGCGCCTTGAGGTCGACCACGGTGAAGTCGGCATCATAGCCGGTCGCGATGCGGCCCTTGCCGACCAGGCCAAAGATGCGCTGCGGTCCGGCGCTGGTCAGATCGATAAAGCGCTGGAGCGTCAGGCGGCCGTTCGCCACGTGATCGAGCAGCAGCGGCACCAAAGTCTGCACGCCGGGCATCCCACTCGGGCTGGCCGGGTAGGTCTTGGCTTTTTCTTCCTTGGTATGCGGCGCATGGTCGGAGCCGAGCACATCGGGCACGCCTTGGCCGACCCAGTGCCACAGCTCTTCGCGGTGCGCGGCGCTGCGGATCGGCGGGTTCATCTGCGCATAGGTGCCGAGGCGCGGATAGGCGTCCTCGCCGGCCAGCGTGAGGTGCTGGGGCGTCACCTCGCAGGTCGCGACATCCTTGTGCTGGCTCAGAAATTCCAGCTCGGCGGGTGTGGTGACGTGCAGCACGTGGATGCGGCGCCCGGCCTCGCGCGCCAGCTTCACGATGCGGCGGGTGGCCATCATCGCGCTTTCATCGTCGCGCCAGACCGGGTGGCTGGCCGGATCGCCCTCGATCCGCTCATCCTTGCGCGCATTCATCCGCGCCTCGTCCTCGCAATGCACGGCGACGCGGCGGCGGCCATGGGCGAGCACCCGCGCGAGGGCCTCGTCCTCGGCGACCAGCAGGCTGCCGGTGGAAGCGCCCATGAAGATCTTGACGCCCGCCGTGCCGGGGATGCGCTCCAGCTCGCCGAGCTGCTCGGCATTGTCGCCGGTCGCGCCCACATAAAAGGCATGGTCGCACCACATGCGGTGATGGGCGCGCTTGAGCTTGTCGGCCACGCGCTCGGCGGTGTCCGTATTGGGATTGGTGTTCGGCATCTCGAACACGGCGGTCACGCCGCCCAGCACTGCGGCCCGGCTGCCCGATTCGAGATCTTCCTTATGCTCCAGCCCGGGTTCGCGGAAATGGACCTGGCTGTCGATCACGCCCGGCAGCACGTCGAGGCCGGCGCAGTCGATCGTTTCGCCCGCATCGCCCAGGCTGGTGCCGATCGCCGCGATCCTGCCGGCATTGACGCCCACGTCCACGCGTGCGGGGCCGCTCGGGAGGTGGACGGTGCCGCCCTTCAGCAGCAGGTCGAATATCTGGGCCATCGCGCGAACCTCTCTTGGCTTGGTGCTCCTCTCCCCCTACCTAAAGCGCATGTCCGCCACCACCCCCCTTGCCACGCCGCCCCTCGCCACCACGCTGCGCGATCGGGCCATTCTTCGTGTCGGCGGAGCGGAGGCGCGGCCGTTCCTGCAAGGCCTGCTCACGCAGGACGTGCTGAGCCTGCAGCCGGGCGCGCCGCGTTATGCCGGACTGCTCACGCCGCAGGGCAAGGCGCTCTACGATATGCTGCTCTGGGCCGATCCGGCGGGCGGCGAGGACGTGCTGATTGATTGCGAGGCATCGCGTGTCGAGGCGCTGGCCCGCAGGCTGACGCTGTACCGGCTGCGCCGCCCCGTCACCATCGGCATCGAGGAAGGGCTTGCCGCGCACTGGTCCGCCGATCCGGTCGATGGCGCATCCACCGACCCCCGCCTCGCGGCACTGGGCTGGCGCTGGCTGGCCCCAGCGGGGGAGGACGACGCTTCGGACATGTATCGCGCCCATCGTCTGGCCCAAGGCGTGGCGGAGGGCGTGGCGGAGCTGGGCGAGGACAAGACGCTCTGGCTGGAGTGCAACGCGGAAGAGCTGCACGGCGTGGATTATGGCAAGGGCTGCTATGTCGGGCAGGAGAATACCGCGCGGATGCACTATCGGAACAAGGTGAACCGCCGCCTCGTGGTGGTGCCGCTTGACCGGTCCGACCCGGCCCGGCTGCGCATTGCCTATCCGGCTTTGGGGCTCGCGGTGGATCATCGCCCGGTCGATTCGCTTGAGGGACTCACGCTGCCGGACTGGCAGGCCGACGCGCTCGCGGAAGACGCCGAATGAAGCGGCTGCTGGTCTCGCTCTTCGTCCTCGTCTTCAGCGCGGGGCCAGCGCAGGCGGAGATCAAATGGGAGATCGTGCGCGAACTGCCGCATGATACCCGCGCCTTCACCCAGGGCCTCACCATCCATGGCGAGCTGATCTACGAAACCACCGGCCAAGTCGGCGAGTCAGATGTGCGGATCATGCGGCTGAGTGACGGCAAAATCCTGCAGCGGCGGCCCATGCGCGCCGATGTCTTCGGAGAAGGCAGCACCGTTTGGGGCGACCGGATCGTGAGCATCACCTGGAAGGACGAGACCGGCTTCGTCTGGAACCGCAAGGATTTGAAGCCGATCGGCTCGTTCCGCTACACGGGCGAGGGCTGGGGCCTCACCCATGATGGCCACGCGCTGATCATGAGCGATGGCACGCCGGACCTGCGCTTTCTCGATCCCGAGAGCTACAAGGAGCAGCGCCGCGTCACCGTCACATGGGAAGGCGAGCCCGTGCGCTTTCTCAA
This sequence comes from Sphingobium sp. B12D2B, assembly GCF_025961775.1. Taxonomy (NCBI): domain Bacteria; kingdom Pseudomonadati; phylum Pseudomonadota; class Alphaproteobacteria; order Sphingomonadales; family Sphingobiaceae; genus Sphingobium; species Sphingobium sp. B12D2B. Next base: position 49,103 of record NZ_JAOQOH010000001.1, on the reverse strand, counting down.
TGAGCTGGAGCAGGTCGGCGACGTTCTCTATGCCAACATCTGGTTCTCGCCGCTCATTGCCCGCATCGATCCGGCCAGCGGCAAGATCGACGACTGGATCAACCTGCAACCGCTGGTGGCGAAGAATATGAGCGCGAGCGGGGAAGGGGTGCTCAACGGCATCGCGTGGGATGCCAAGGCGCAGCTTCTCTACGTCACCGGCAAGAACTGGCCCAAAATCTACGCGCTGCGCCTGCGGGACTGAGCCTGAACGACTGAGATTGCGCCTGTTTGATCTTCATCAAGGTCAGGCGCCCGCCACCCGCCTAGCATCACCATCAGATGAAATGGTGAGAGGGCTGTGGCCATGGCTGCGAACATCGGACGACTGGACCGGATTATCCGGATTCTGATTGGCCTCGGGCTGATCGCGCTCGTCTTTGTCGGCCCGCGAACGCCGTGGGGTTGGATCGGCCTGGTGCCGCTGCTCACCGCGTTCGTCAGCTTCTGCCCGCTCTACGCACTGATCGGAATCAGGACCAAGTCCTGACCGTCACTTTGCGCGCCTCTCGTCCCACCGTCCGGGCATTGGAGGCCAGTGCAAAGGGAGGCCCCCTCTTGGCAGCGGAGGGGGCCTCCAATGTCCGGCCGGGACTCTTGAACGGCGCCGACTGAGCCGTTTCCGGTCAATCAGCCCTTGGTGCGCGCCTTGTCCACGGCCGCCTGTAGCGTCTCGGTGCCGACAAGGCCGTTGAACACCTGATCGCCCACCACGAACAGAGGCGTGCCCTCCGCGCCGAGGGCCTGGGCGAGGCGGATGTTGCTCATGAACTCATCATCGCCGCCCTTGGCCGCGATGGCGGCCTTCGCCTTGTCGGCATCCAGCCCCGCCGTGCGCGCGGCCTTGAGGATGGCGTCCGAGGAGACGCCGCCGGCCGCGTACATCGCCTTGTGGAAGGCCATGAACTTGTTCTCGCTGGCGGCCAGCAGGCTGACCTTCGCCGCATTGGCACTGCCATCGGCAATGATCGGCAGTTCGCGATAGACGACGCGCAGATCGGGATTGGCCTTCACCAGTTCCTCGATATGCGGCAGCGCGGCGCGGCAATAGCCGCAGGCATAATCCATGAAGGCGACGAGGGTGACCTTGGGCTGGGCCGCGCCTTCCCATGCGCCCGGATAGGGGGTTTCCAGCGCGGACCGGTTCTGATCGACCGTGCCGGCTGTCTGCTTGGCCTTCAGCCGTTCCATCGCCTGCGGGATGATCTCGGGATGCTCGAGGATATAGTCGCGCACCACCGATTCGATGGCGGCGCGGTCCGCCGTCGGCATGGCTGGGCTCTGATTGGTCGCAGCATAGGTCACCGCGGCGCCGCCGGCGAGCAGCGCAACGGCCATAGCCGGCATCACCATCCGCCCGCGCTTGCGCTCGCCGGTGCGGGTGCCCAGCGCGGACACGATCACCCCGGCTGCGCGGAACAGCGCGCCCGCGCCTGCCTTGTTCGTCATTTCTTTCGTGTCCTTTCCATGGAGGCGCGGCTGGCCATCGCAATGTCCTGCGCCCGCAGATAATCGGGTGAATTGGGCTGGATGCCGGCCAGTGCTACATCGGCATGGCGCAGGGCGAGGGCGTCCTGCCCTTCCATCGAGTAGCGCTCGGCCGTGGCGAGCGCGGCGCGGGCGGTATCGCCCTTGCGCTGATAGACGACGCCGAGCGAATACCAGGCAAACGGATTCTGCCGATCCCGCGCGACCGTGTTGCGCAGCACGCGCTCGGCTTCGTCGAGATGGCTGTCATCCTCGGTCGCGACGAGCGCATGGCCGAGCATCGCGGCGATCAGCGGCTCGCCATTGGTGCGCTGCACGGCCTCGCGCAGCGGCGGGATGGCATCGGCGGGCTTGCCGGATTCGAGCATGACCTGCCCTTGCAGCTCCAGAAAATAGGGGTCGTGCGGCGCGGCCTTGAGCAGGGTATCGACTTCCGCCAGCGCTTTCTCGGTGAAGGCGCTCTTATGATAGGCATAGGCCCGCGCATAATGGGCGGGCAGGCTCTGGTCCGAGGGCGGATAAAGCTTGAGGGTCTTTTCCGGCTCGCTGACGAAGCCGATCAGCTTGGCGCGCACACGCTGGAAGCGCGCTTCCAAGGCCGGGTCGGTCGGCTTGTTCCAGGCCGGATCATTCTCATACAGCGCCGTCAGGGCCGAGATGCGGTCGCGCGAGAGCGGGTGGGTGCGGACATAGGTGTCCTGCGGCACATACAGCCGATATTCGAGATTCTGCAGCTTCTGGAAGAAGGCGATGCTGCCCTTGCCGCTGATGCCGGCCGCCTTGAGATAGCGCGCGCCGGCGGCGTCCGCGCTCGATTCCTGCGTGCGGGTGAAGGTGAGGAAGCGGCCCATCGCGGCCTGTTGACCGGCCGCCATGATGCCCATGCCGGCCTCGCCCCCGCCCGCTGCCATCGCCGCCGCACCGAGCAGCAGCGAGACGAGCTGGATGCCGGTCGCTTCCCGCGCGCCATCTGCAAAGCGCACGATGTGGCCGCCCTCGATATGGCCAAGCTCGTGGGCCATCACGCCCTGCACCTGATTGAGATCATCGGCCTCGGCGATCAGGCCGCTGTGGAACCACACGATCTGCCCGCCCGCGACGAAGGCGTTGAGGCTGGGATCGTTGATCACCAGCATCTGCACATTGCGCTCATCGAGCCCGGCGGCCCGGATGATCGGGACGGAGGCATCGCGCATCAGCGCTTCGGTTTCGGCATCGCGCAGGACGGACTGGGCCAGGGCGGGCTGCGCGGCGAGCAGGCTCAGCAGCGCAAGAACGGCGAGAAGTCGGCCGATCAGCCAGGGCGCGACAGCCGCCTCACGGGGATGACGGGGTTTGAGCTGGCCGGCGAGCTGCCGGGGAGGGGAGAGCGGCCGATCCATGACCAGCCCCTTAGCCCGGCGAGCCTGAACCCGGCATGACGGATCGGACGATCCATCATGCCGGTTCTCAGACCGCAGGGCGGTGTGCGTCACGCGCCGAACGTGCGCTGCCACCAGCCGCGACGGGGCGTTTCAGCGCTGTCGCCATCGGCTTGCGCCGACGCATCAGCGTCCGTTGCCGTGTCGGCGGCATCCGCCACCAGCGTCTCACGCGCCTCGGTAGCGGCCTCGACGGTCTTGGGCTTGCGACGAGCGCGCGGCTTGGGGGCGGCCTTGGGCGCCTCTTCTGCCGCCTCGGTGCTTGCCTCAGCTTCGGGCTGGGCTTCACCCTCGGTCGCGGCGGGCGTTTCCGCAGCCTTGGTCGTCTTACGACGCGTGCGGCGCTTGGGAGCCGGTGCCTCTTCGGCGGCCTCGGTCGGTGCTTCAGCAGCAGGCGCTTCGGCGGTCGGGGTCTCGGCCAGTTCCGGCGAGACTTCGACCGTCACGGCTTCATCCGTGGCTTCGGCAGACTTGCGGGTGCGACGACGGCGCTTGGGCGCAGGCGCTTCTTCCGCTTGCGCAGCGGGCTCGGGCGATGCGGGCTCGGCCGTCTCCTGCACTGCCTCGGCAGCGTCCGCCGATTCGACCGGCGCGACGCCTGCGGCGTCGTCCGTCTCGCCTTCGTTGGCTTCGGCACCATGGTCTGCACCGTCGCTCTGTCCGCCCCGCCGGCGACGACCACCCCGGCGACCACGGCGGCCGCGGCGCGGTGCCTCGTCAGACCCTTCGGCCTCGCTCGATTCGGACGGGCCGGCTTCGGCCTGCTCGTCATCGCGCTCATCGGCATCGGCCTGCGCGTCATCATCCTCGTCGGACGCAGCACCATCGCTATCCTGCGGCGACTGGTCGTCCCGGTCACGCCGGCCACGGCGGCCGCGACGGCGCCGCTTGCGCTTGCGGCCCTCGCCACCTTCGTCGTCTGCGCGAGGCTGGCGCTCTTCAGCGACTTCTTCCTCTTCCTCGACGTCCTCGATCTCGTCCTCTTCGTCTTCCACCTCTTCGGTGATGACGGGCGCATAGCTGACCTGCATGGTCGGGCGCGGGCCACTGGCCTCGACCGACATGCGGGCGCCCTCGATCTCGCCATCGGGCAGGATGAGGATGGTCACGCCATAGCGGTTCTCGATCTCATCGAGTTCGCGGCGCTTGTTGTTGAGCACGTAGAAGGCCGCTTCCTGGCTGGCGCGCAGGGTAATCTGGCTCCCGCGACCGCGTGCGGCTTCCTCTTCCAGCATGCGCAGGGCCGAGAGGCCCGCCGAGGATGCCGTGCGGACGAGACCGGTGCCCTCGCAATGCGGGCAAGGCCGGGTCGAGGCTTCCAGCACGCCGGTGCGTAGGCGCTGGCGGCTCATTTCCATGAGGCCGAAGCCGGAAATGCGGCCGACCTGGATGCGGGCGCGATCGTCCTTGAGCGCCTCCTTCATCGCCTTCTCGACCTTACGGATGTTGGAGTTGTGCTCCATGTCGATGAAGTCGATGACGACGAGGCCGGCCATGTCGCGCAGGCGCAGCTGGCGGGCGATCTCGCGCGCAGCTTCCAGATTGGTGGCCGTGGCGGTCTGCTCGATGCTGTGCTCGCGCGTCGAGCGGCCCGAGTTGATATCGATGGAGACCAGCGCCTCGGTCGGGTTGATGACCAGATAGCCGCCGGACTTGAGCTGCACGACCGGATTGTACATCGCGGCGAGCTGGTCCTCGACGCCGAAGCGCTGGAACAGCGAGACCGGATCGGCATATTGCTTCACGCGCCGGGCATGGCTCGGCATCAGCAGCTTCATGAAGTCCTTCGCCTGGCGATAGCCTTCATCGCCCTCGACGATCACTTCCTCGATATCGCGGTGATAGATGTCGCGGATCGCGCGCTTGATGAGGTCGCTGTCATTGTGGATCAGCTCCGGCGCGGCGGCCCTGAGCGTGTTCTCGCGAATCTCGTCCCACAGGCGGGCGAGATAGTCGAAGTCGCGCTTGATCTCGGTCTTGGTGCGCGAGAGGCCCGCCGTGCGCACGATGCAGCCCATGGTGTTGGGCAGCTTCATCTCGGCGATGATGGACTTCAACCGCTTGCGATCCGCACCGTTGCTGATCTTGCGCGAGATGCCGCCGCCATGGCTGGTGTTGGGCATCAGCACGCAATAGCGACCGGCGAGGCTGAGATAGGTAGTCAGCGCCGCACCCTTGTTGCCGCGCTCTTCCTTCACGATCTGGACGAGCAGCACTTGGCGGCGCTTGATGACGTCCTGAATCTTGTAGCGACGGCGCAGGGCCATGCGCTTGCGGCGCACTTCTTCTGCGGCCTGCTCATTGCCCTTGCCGTTCTGCTTGCGGGCCGGCGCTTCGCCTTCGCTCTCTTCGTCTTCGTCGAGATTGGGGCGCTCGACGACTTCTACGCCATCCTCGCCATGATCATCCTCGTCGTCGACATCGCCGCGCAGGGCGGCTTCTTCGGCGGCGTGCGCGGCTTCTTCAGCCAGAAGCGCCTCACGGTCCTCGCGGGGGATCTGGTAATAATCTGGGTGGATTTCCGAAAAGGCGAGGAAACCGTGGCGATTGCCACCGTAATCGACGAACGCCGCCTGCAGCGAGGGTTCGACTCTGGTAACCTTGGCGAGATAGATATTGCCCTTGAGCTGCTTGTGTTCAGCGCTCTCGAAATCAAACTCCTCGATCCGGTTCCCCGTTACGACCGCGACCCGGGTCTCTTCCCGGTGGCGCGCATCGATCAGCATACGCATTGTCATTAAAGTCTCTCCAGCCGGTCATCGCCATGCGCCGCAAGCGGGGATGGCGACCCGGTGTCATGTAGGGGGGCGCGCTCTTGCGTGTCGTGTCGACACGGCAGCGGCGCTGAAAACCCCGGTTTTCAAAAAAGGATTGCGTGTCTGTCGCCTGGGCATGTCCGCGTCCTGCGGATACCGGCTTGAACAGTGCTCGCGGCTGAAGGCCCGCTTTCGCGCGCTCCAAGCTCATCAAGCCATGCCCCATGCAACATCAACCTGTCGGATCGCCCAGAAGGCGATGATTAACCGGAAAAATCCCCACCGCGCGCCAGTCGGGCACAGCGGGTTGTCCGGGAGAACGAAGCGCTAGCAGGGCTTGCTCCGCAGAGCAACGTGGAAAAGCAGAAGGCCCCGCGCTGCCAGACCAAGCCAGGCTGCTTACCAACGCGGCGGCACCCTGCACGCAAGAGCCTTGCCGGCCGGTTAACTTTTGGCTGGCGCTGGCGCCGCATGGACGGCAAAAGTCGCCTTCCATGGCCCTGTTGACCGCATTTTCTGCTCTTGTGCTGAGCCTTGCCGCGCCGTCGGACGAGGGGCTGGCGCCTGTGTCTTGGGCGCCTGTGTCCGGCGCTGGCGACCTCACAAACCATATGAGCCGCCCGCCCAAGGGGCCGCGCCTTGTCGTGCGCATTCCGGATGCTGCGCCGGCCGTGCCCCTGCCGACGATCGAAGGGCCGAAAGACCCGCGCCGCCCGCTGGTGGTGATCGACGCCGGCCATGGCGGGCACGATCCCGGGGCCTACAATGCCAGCCTCGATATTCGCGAGAAGGATCTGACGCTGGCCATCGCGCAGGCCGTGCGGGATGAACTGCTCAAGACCGGCCGCATCCGCGTTGCGCTGACCCGGTCGGACGATCGCTTCCTCATCCTGCAGGAGCGCTACAGCATCGCGAGCAAGCTGGGCGCCGGGCTGTTCATTTCGATTCACGCGGACGCCGCGCAAGACGGGGAGGCGCGCGGCGCCACCGTGTATACGCTGTCCGACGTCGCGTCCGACCGCGAGGCGGCGCGGCTGGCGGCGCGCGAGAACCGCACGGATATCATCAATGGCGTCGACCTCTCGGGCGCCAGCACGGCGGTCAGCTCGATCCTGATCGATCTGACCCGGCGGGACACGATGGAATCCTCGGCGCGCTTTGCCGAGATTCTGCATCGCGAGGGGCTGCCGCATTTCCGCTTCCGCACGCCCTATCACCGGCAGGCCTCGCTGGTCGTGCTCAAATCGGCCGATACGCCCTCGGTGCTGCTGGAAACCGGCTATGTCAGCAACAATGCCGAGGCCGGCTGGATGGCGACGCGCGATGGCCGGTTGCAACTGGCCAAGGGCGTTGCTGCCGCTGTCTCGGTCTATTTCGCGCGGCAATCGGTGCAGCGCTGAATTCCAGATTTGCGCGCACCCTGCCGCAAAATCGGTTCCCTCACGCGGCAGAATTGGTCTAGGTGGCGCGCATGGAAGAAGCGACAAACGAAGCGACGAGCTTCCGGTTGCAGCGGGGCGGGCGTCTTGACGCCGTGCGCGCGCGCCTGCGCGACATGATGAAGCGGCGGCGCTGGCGCTGGCTGGCTTATGCGCTGCTGGCCTTCATTGGCGCGATTTTCCTCTTCTGGCTGCTGTTTGCGCGCGATCTGCCCGATGCGCGCACGCTGCTCGATTACCAGCCGCCGCTGCCGACGGTGGTGCGCGATATCGATGGCCAGCCCGTCTACAGCTTCGCCCGCGAGCGCCGCGTCCAGCTGCAATATTCCGATTTCCCGCCGATGCTGGTGAATGCCTATCTGGCTGCGGAAGACCGGACGTTCTTCAGCCATCACGGCCTGGATTATCCGGGGCTCGCCCGCGCCGCATTCCAAGGCCTGATGAGCGGGCAGACGCCGCGCGGCACCTCCACGATCACCCAGCAGGTCGCCAAGAACCTGCTGGTCGGCAATGAGGTGAGCTATACGCGCAAGCTCAAGGAAGCGATCCTCGCCTGGCGCATGGAAAGCGTGCTGACCAAGCAGCAAATCCTCGAACTTTACCTCAACCAGATCTTCCTTGGCCGCAACGCTTATGGCGTGCAGGCTGCGGCGCGCGCCTATTTCGACAAGGATGTCGGCGATCTCAAGCTGCACGAGGCGGCCTATCTCGCGATCCTGCCCAAAGGGCCGGCGAACTATCGCCCGGAAGTGCACATGGATCGCGCGCTCGAACGGCGGAACTGGGTGCTGGGCGAGATGCTGCGCAACCGCTTCATCACGCAGGGCCAGTTTGGGGAAGCGCGTGCGCAGCCGCTCGGCGCGGTGCGGCAGCGCGGCAGCGGCTACAGTGCTGTGGGCGGCTATTATATCGAGGAAATCCGGCGGCGGTTGATCGCCGAGTTCGGTGAAGCTGCCGAGCATGGCCCCAACAGCGTCTATGCAGGCGGCCTGTGGGTGCGCTCGCCGCTCTCGCCTTTCATGCAGGAGCAGGCGGCGCGGGCCCTGCGCGAGGGCCTGCTGCGCTATGATTCGGGCAAGGGCTGGTCCGGGCCGATCGCGAAGATCGACAATCTGGATCGCTGGGAAAGCGAGCTCGCCGCGTCCAATCTCGGCATTGATTATGCGGACTGGACCGTCGCGGTGGTGCTGGACAAGTCCGGCAGCAGCGCCTCGCTCGGCCTGCCCGGTGGCCAGACCGGCACATTGCCGCGCTCGTCGGCCCTGCTCGCGGACCGGCGCAATGGCCGGCCGACCTTCGATTCGCTCAAGCCCGGCGATGTCATCGCGGTGAAGCCCGAAGGCAATGCCTATGCGCTGCGCAACGTTCCGGGCGTCTCAGGCGGCTTCATGATCGAGGGCGTCCACACCGGCCGGGTCTTCGCCATGCAGGGCGGGTTCGATGCGCGCCTGTCTTCATACAACCGGGTGACGCAGGCGATGCGGCAGCCCGGCTCGACCATCAAGCCGTTCGTTTATGCCGCCGCGCTCGACAATGGCATGACGCCCGCCTCGATCATCGTCGATGGCCCCTTCTGCGTGTGGCAGGGCGCCAATCTCGGGCAGAAGTGCTTCCGCAACTTCTCCGGCGGGGGCGGTGGCGCGCAGACGATGCGCTGGGGCATCGAGCAATCGCGCAACCTGATGACGGTGCGCACGGCCGCGCAGACCGGCATGGACCGCGTCGTCCGCACGATCAAGGCGATGGGCATCGGCGATTACCAGCCCTATCTCGCCTTCGCGCTCGGCGCGGGTGAGACGACCGTCGAGAAGATGGTCAATGCCTATGCGATGCTCGCCAATCACGGCCGCCAGCTCACCCCCAAGGTGATGGATTATGTGCAGGACCGCAACGGCCAGGTGATCTGGCCGCGCAACTGGAAGCCGTGCCAGGGCTGCAATGCCGATGACTGGAACGGCAAGGCCATGCCGCGCTTCGCCCATGGCGGTCGGCAGGCGATGAACCCGATGACCGCCTATCAGATGGTGCACATCACCGAGGGCGTGATCCAGCGCGGCACCGCGACCAGCCTGCGCGATCTCGATCGGCCGCTGTTCGGCAAGACCGGCACCACCAACGGCCCGACCAACGTCTGGTTCGTGGGCGGATCGCCGGACATCGTGGCCGGTGTCTATATCGGCTACGATCAGCCCCGGAACATGGGCGGTTATGCCCAGGGTGGCACGATGGCGGCGCCGATCTGGAAATCGGCCATGACGCCCATTCTCAAGGATATGCCCAAGACGCCGTTCGTGGCGCCGGCGGGCGTCCGCATGGTGCGAGTCGACCGGCGCAGCGGCAAGCGCGTCTATGGCGGCTGGCCGTCGGACGATCCGCGCACCGCGATCATCTGGGAAGCGTTCAAGCCGGAAACCGAGCCGCGCATTTCCATGCGTCGCGACGAGCTGGAAGAGCGGGCGCGGGAAGACAAGCCAGCGGCGACCCGCCGGGATGCGAGCCGCGATTTCGCCGGGGAGCAGGGCGGCATCTATTGAGCCACAGGCCCGGCGACCTAATATCGCGTGTCTGGCCCGTTCCTTGTCCCGTCCTTGTGCGCCGCGTTCACGCGATGCTCAGCCTCGATGGGTTAGACAGGTCGCCTGTCATGGAGGACCCGTCTTGAAGCGCTGGTTGATCAGCTGCCTGCCGACCCGCGAAAGCTTGCTGTCGAATCGGTGGATGAAGCCGTTCGCGCACCGCATTGCGCACCCGCTGCTCTGGCATTTCAACCGGCGGTCGACAGCGCGCGGGGTCGCGCTGGGTCTGTTCGCGGGCTTCCTGATTCCCTTCGGGCAGACGCCGGTTGCGGCCATGCTGGCATTTTCGGCACGGGCCAACATATTGACCGCTGCGTGCGCAACGCTGGTCACCAACCCGCTGACCTTCCCGCCGATTTATTTCGCGGCGTACAAGCTGGGGCATGGTGTGCTGGGCGACCGGCTCTCGGCAAGCGGCGATACCATGATTCGCTCCATCGGCGCGCGCGCGCTGGATTTTGCGGCACCCACCGCGCTCGGGCTTCTGCTGTTCGCCATCGTCGCATCGATCCTGGGCTTTTGCCTCGTCCACCTCGGCTGGCGCGGCTGGGTGGCCCATCGCTGGCGGCAGCGCGGCCGCGCGCGGCAGGGCGATTCCGCCGTATCCGATCCGCCCGATCAGTCGTTGATCTGAGAGCAACTTTCCGCCCGCTGTGCCAAGGCCGGCCTTCTCGCCCCTTGACCGGGGGGAAGCGGCGTCGCATCGGGCTGCATTCGGCCCACCATTTGGCCACGGACTTGACGGAGATTTCTCATGCGTGCCGAAGCGCAGGCCCATGTCGACCACATTCAGGCAGCGCTGGATTTGCTGCGCCGGTTCCTCGACTGGGATCGCGCGCTGCGCCGCCTGGATGAGTTGAACGCGCGCGTGGAGGATCCGACGCTGTGGGATGATCCCAAGGCGGCGCAGGACGTCATGCGCGAGCGCCAGCGGCTCGACGCTGCCATCAACGCCACCCGCGCCATCGAATCCGAGATGAACGACACCGTCGAGCTGATCGACATGGCGGATGCCGAGGGCGACGAGGAGATGGCCAATGAGGGCCTCGCAGGCCTCGCCGCGCTGGCCGAGCGGGCCGACCGCGACAAGGTGACGGCACTGCTCTCCGGCGAGGCGGACGGCAACGACACCTATCTGGAAATCCATGCCGGCGCCGGCGGCACCGAGAGCCAGGACTGGGCCGAAATGCTGCTGCGCATGTACCAGCGCTGGGCCGAGAAGCGCGGCTATAAGGTCGAGATGATCGAGTATCAGGCGGGCGAACAGGCGGGCATCAAGTCCGCGACGCTGCTGCTCAAAGGCGAGAATGCCTATGGCTACGCCAAGACCGAGAGCGGCGTGCACCGGCTGGTGCGGATCAGCCCCTATGACAGCTCCGCCCGGCGCCACACGTCATTCAGCTCGGTCTGGGTCTATCCGGTGATCGACGATAATATCGAGATCGAGATCAAGGAAAGCGACCTCAAGATCGATACCTATCGCGCGTCCGGCGCGGGCGGTCAGCACGTCAACACCACCGATTCCGCGGTCCGCATCACCCACGTGCCCTCCGGCATCATCGTGGCGAGCCAGAATGACCGCTCCCAGCACAAGAACCGCGCCACCGCGATGAATATGCTCAAGGCGCGCCTCTATGAGGCGGAGCTGCAGAAGCGCGAGGCCGAAGCCAACACCGATTATCAGGCCAAGACCGAGATCGGCTGGGGCCACCAGATCCGCTCCTATGTGCTGCAGCCCTATCAGCTGGTGAAGGATCTGCGCACCGGCGTCACCTCCACCGCGCCCGATGACGTGCTGGACGGCGCGCTCGATCCGTTCATGGCGGCCGCGCTCAGCCAGAAGGTGACCGGGGAGAAGGTCGACGTCGAGGATGTCGACTGATGCTGGGCGGGCGGGATGCGCGGCGCTCTGCCGCGCTGGTCCTGCTGCTTGGCCCTGCCTTGCTTTCGGGCTGCGATTCGCTCGCGCCGGCGTCCAGTGGTCGGCCCGACACGGCCGAAGCCTTCCCCCGCGCCGACCGGCCGGTGGCGCCGATCATCTCGACGCGCTGGTCCACGGAGGAGGCGCGCGACCGGGTCAACGAGGCCGAGGAAATCATGGACCGCGCCGGCATCGCGCCCGGCATGACCGTGGCGGACATCGGCGCGGGTGAGGGATACTACACCGTGCGGCTTGCCACACGGGTCGGGCCGAGGGGTCGCGTGCTCGGGCAGGACATCATCGCCGAGGTGATCGACCAGCTCGGCCAGCGCGTGACCCGCGAGAATCGGGACAATGTCAGCGTCAAGCTCGGCACGCCGGACGATCCGCGCCTGCCGGAGCACAGCTTCGACCGGGTGCTGATGGTGCACATGTATCATGAGATCGCCGAGCCCTACGCCTTTCTCTGGCGGCTCTATCCCGCGCTCAAGCCTGGCGGGCAGGTGGTGGTCGTCGATATCGATCGCCCGACCGAGCATCATGGCACGCCGCCGGCGCTGCTGCGCTGCGAGTTCGAAGCAATCGGCTTCCGCTTCGTCGGCATGGAAGGCCGGACAGCGGCGGGCGGCTATCTGGCGCGTTTCGAGCCCGGCGAACGCCGTGTCGAGCCGAGCGAAATCAGGCCGTGCCGCCTCGCGCGCCGTGGTCGCCCCGGATAGCCGGCGAGGCGATCAGCCCACCCGGCGCCCGGCCCAGATCACGCGACCGACGATATTGACGAGGGCGGGGTCGACATCCTCCCATGCGGGATAGAGCGGGTTGTCGCTGCGGATCGAGAAGAGCCCGCGGCGGGGCGCGAGCGCGACGCGCTTGACCATCAGCACATCATCCATGCGCAGCACATAAATGCCATCGCGCAGCCGATCGATGCCATCGGCCCGATCGACCATGATGTCGTCGCCATCGCTGAGCGTCGGCGCCATCGATTCGCCATCCACGCGGATGATGGAGAGCTGATCGGGCTGGCCGCCCAGGGCTCTCAGCCAACGCATGTCGAAGGCTAGCGCGCCGGCCGCCGCCTCATCCTCGACCAGCGCGCCAAGGCCGGCAGAGGCGCCGAGAGCGAGTCGGGGAACTGCGATGAGCCCGCGCGGCAGGGGTGCGCTGTGTCTCATCGGGTTGGGCGTCAGTGCTGAAGAGCCGCCGAGCAGCGCCTCCTCGACGCCAAAGAAGCGGGCGAGCAGCTGGCGATCGGCCTCGTCCAGCTTGCGGGGCGAGCCGCGCTTCACGAACTGCTGAATATAGGCCGGATTGCGACCGAGCAGGCGGGAAATGCTGCCATAGCTTTCCCCACGCTCTTGAATCAGCCGCTCCAGATTAGCTCTCGCATCGACGCTGTCCATTGCGGAACACTACACATAGGAATTTTCCTAGACAAGTAGGAAATAACTTTAGAACCTAGGGGTCTTCCTATTGTCGAGTCCAGTGAGGAGGTTCGGTTGGCGATGACGGTCCTGAGATCCATAGAGTTATTCCTGCGCCGTACAGGCATGGCGGCAACCCGTTTCGGTCGCGAATGCGTGCGCGATCCCCGCTTCGTGCATGATCTGCGTCGGGGGCGTGAACCCTCCGAACGCACGCGGCGCCGCGTAGAACATTTCATGAACATATATGAAGAAGGTGCGCAATGAGAGCGCTGTTGAGATCCAGGCCGGCCCGTTCATCGGTCACCACCAGCCTCTTGCCTCGCACGGCTGCTCCGCCCCGCAGCACACGGCGCGATTGTCACGGCCGTCTGCTGGCTGCCTTGCAGGCGCTGGCCGGTCCGGACTGTGCTGTGGAGGATGGGGGACAGCGCCCCTGGTGCAGCGCGACGTTCGTCGGTGCGCAGCATCGGATCGTGCTGCACCTCGCAGGTCCGGATGCGTGGGACAGGGCGACGGCGCTGACCAAGACCTTGCCGGACGCCGAGATCGCCCTCGTCCATCACATCGTCGTCGATCTGGCGGTCGATTCCGTGATGGATGCGCAGGATGGCGGGGTGGAGATGGCGTTGGCCGTCCTCACGATCGAGGACTGGTGACCGGCGTGCGGTGCCGCTTTGTCAGTGGCGGGACTGGATGGTCAGCGCGCGCAGGCGGGCGAGCGCCTCACTCAGCGCGGCCTGCATCGCGGCAGAGTCCTCCTCCGTTGCATCGCTGGCAGCAGGGATGGCAGCCTCATCGCTTATCGGTCGTATGCGGGGCCAGTGCGCAGCGGCCAGCGCGCTGACCTCCAGATCGCTGAGCGGCGCTGGCATGACCGCGCTGAACGACGCCCATGCAGGCAGCGCGTTGGTCTCGGTGACGAGCATGAGGGCCGGGCGGCGCGGCGTCGGCGCTGTCTCCGCCACATCCGGAGCGGTGGGCAGGTCGTCGTTCATACGAAAGCGAGGCGCCGGCCTTGGGCTCCATGCGGAGGGTGCAGCCTGACTCTGAACCGATGCCTGCGCGCGACTCGTGCGAGCGAACAACCGCGCCAGCAAGCTCGTCACATCCGGCGCTGCCCATGTCAGGCCCGCCCGCATCGTTCTTGTCTGTCCCATGCCGCTTACCCCCTTGGCCTCGATTGGCCCTGCCGTAGCGGTAGCGCGCGGATGGTAAATGAAACGGTAACGATGCGATTTTCGCCGGCATTGACGGGTGCAGGCCGCCATGTCAGGCCGGGCGGGAGAGGAGAAACTGGTGTCCGTTCCCGAGAGCCTTCGCCGTGGTTTGCGCCTGCCCGTCATCGGCGCGCCGCTGTTCATCATCTCAAATCCCGATCTGGTCATCGCGCAGTGCAAGGCGGGCATCATCGGTGCCATGCCCTCGCTGAATGCCCGCGCGCCGGACCGGCTCGAGGACTGGCTGGAGCGCATCGTCACCGAACTCGCGGCGCATGATGCCGCCCATCCCGAGGCGCCGGCCGCACCCTTTGCCGTCAATCTCATCGTTCATCGCTCCAACCCGCGCCTGATGGAGGATCTTGCGATCTGCGCCCGCTTCAAGGTGCCGCTGATCATCACCTCGCTGGGCGCCAATGAGGAGGTGAATGCGGCGGTGAAGGCCTGGGGCGGCCTCGTCTTCCATGACGTCATCAATCAGCGCTTCGCTCACAAGGCGGTCGAAAAGGGCGCGGACGGCCTGATCCTGGTGGCGGCGGGCGCGGGTGGCCATGCCGGCAGCCAGTCGCCCTTCGCGCTGGTGACGGAGACGCGGGCGTGGTTCGACGGGCCAATCGCCCTTTCCGGCGCCATCGCCACCGGCAGCGGCATCGCTGCCGCGCAGGCGATGGGCGCGGACTTTGCCTATATCGGCTCGGCCTTCATCGCCACGCAGGAAGCGCGGGCCAGCGCGGCCTACAAGCAAGGCATCGTGGACGGGCAGGCGGCGGACATCGTCTATTCGGATTACTTCACCGGCGTCTCCGGCAATTATCTGCGCGCGTCCATCCTCGCACAGGGGCTGGACCCGGATGCGCTGCCCGCAAGCGACCCATCGGCGATGGACTTCGCTGCGGCGACAGGCGCCAAGGCGTGGAAGGACATTTGGGGCGCCGGCCAGGGCATTGGCGCGGTCACCGATGTGTTGCCGGCCGCTGCGCTCATCGCGCGATTCGCCACGGAATATGAGGATGCGCGCCGCCGCCTTTGCGCATCGTGAAGGTGTGCGCCGTGCGCGGGCTGCATAGCGCGCAACGCTCCCGCCGGGCAAAACACGCCATGGGCCTTGATAATCGGCGACAAACCGGCCAATGGCCCGGCCATGGACAATAGTCGCATCTTTGAAGCGATCGCGCTGCGTCGCTGTCTTTCCGCCCGCTACAACAAGCTGGCGCTCGTGCTCGCGCCGCATGTGCTCTACAAGCGCAATGACAGCTACTTCATCGATGCCATCACCATCACCCGCGACGGCGCCGAGCCGCGCGAACCGAAGGTCGGCAGCTACAATCTGGCGGGCCTGAGCGAGCTGGACGTTCTTGAGACCACGTTCGATGTCCACCCGCTGTTCGACCGGATGGACCCGAAATATCGGGAAAACACGCTGTTCATGATCGACGCGGACTGAGTCTGGGTGGGGCGTACGCCCTGAAGACTTCCTCCCGTCCAGGCTCATCTGAGTCGGATGACGCCGCAGCGCCCGCCATTTTTGGCTCCTCTGCATTCCAAGACGGCCCGAGATTTCTGCTGTTTGTAGCCTGTTCCTGTTTCAGAGCGGGCACAGGCTAGTCTTTGGGTGAAAGCGCCGAGCAGACTCTGTACAAAATGGCATTTCGCGACCGTAGGTGGTGAGATAAACCGTAAGACCTTGGCGTATCGGCGAAGATGGCAAAATCTCGCGGGCGGCCCTCGATAGGATCTCGATACGAATGCTCCAGAATATGCCTGCGCGCGCTCAACATCTGGCCTCTGCCGATCTGGCCTTCCTGGCTGGCGGGGGCGAGTGCGCTGCGTTGATCAGGGACAGGGACTGGAGCGCCACGCCACTCGGTCCGATCGAAGACTGGGCGCCCTGCCTCAAATGCGCCGTTTCGCTGCTGCTTCGCTCGCAGGTGCCGATCGTGATGTTGTGGGGCGAGGAAGGCGTCATGCTGTATAACGACGCCTATTCCGGCTT
The DNA here is from genome assembly GCF_025961775.1 of Sphingobium sp. B12D2B. Classification (NCBI taxonomy): domain Bacteria; kingdom Pseudomonadati; phylum Pseudomonadota; class Alphaproteobacteria; order Sphingomonadales; family Sphingobiaceae; genus Sphingobium; species Sphingobium sp. B12D2B. Next base: position 32,826 of record NZ_JAOQOH010000001.1, on the reverse strand, counting down.
CGCGGGCGGGCGCCACCCCGAGCTTCTGGGTTCCAATGTTCGGGAAGGATGGGGCGAGGTCGCCGACTTCAACGACAATGTCATGAAGGTCGGGCTGGCCGGCAAGACGCTCCATTATCGCGATCAGGAATTGACGCTGCACCGCCACGGCCGGCCCGAGCAGGTGTGGATGGACCTCGATTATTCGCCGGTGCTCGATGAGCAGGGCCAACCGGCGGGCGTCATCTGCATTCTCGCCGAAACGACCGAACGCGTTGCGGCTGAGCGCAAGACCGAATTCCTGATGTCGCTGTCCGACGCGTTGCGCCCTTTGACCACGCCGGCCGACGTCATTGCCCTGACGGCGGAACGCCTTGGGGCGTATCTCTCGGCCAGCCGGGTGTTCTACGCGGAAATCACCGACGGCCGCATGACCGTCGAGCGCGATCATCATCGCGGTGTCGGATCGATCGTCGGCGAACATTCGCTCGAAGCCTTCGGCCCGGATCTGCTGAACGCGTATCGCGTCGGCACGCCCGTGGTGGTGCGCGATGTGCAGGCCGACGCGCGCCTGAGCGCCGAGGCAAAGGCCGGCCTTGGCGCGCGCGAGGTCGGCGCCTTTGTGGACGTGGTGCTGTTCGAGGAAAAACAGTGGGTGGGCTTGCTCGCGGTCCAGAATGCCACGCCGCGCGTCTGGACGGCGGAGGAGGAAACGCTCGTTCAGGAGGTGGGCGAACGCGTCAAGGTCGCCGTGGAACGCGCGCGCTCGGAGCGGGACCGGCTGTGGACCTTGTCGCAGGATATGCTCGCGCGCGCCGATTTCACCGGCATGATGTCCGCCGTGAGCCCGGCCTGGACGCAGGTGCTGGGCTGGACCGAAGCCGAGCTTCTCACCCGTGGTTATGCGACCTTCATGCATCCCGAAGACATGCCGCCCACGCTGGAAGCCATTGAGCGCATGGCCCAAACCGGGGAGCCGACGCGGTTCGAGAACCGCATTGCGACGCGCGATGGCGGCTGGAAGCATATCGAGTGGACCGTCGCGCCGGAGCCCGATGGCGTGAACTTCGTCGCGGTCGGCCGTGACCTCAGCGAAACCAAGGCCCGCAATGCGGAGCTCGAAGCGGCGCGAGATGCGCTGCGGCAGAGCCAGAAGATGGAAGCCATCGGCCAGCTGACCGGCGGCGTCGCGCATGATTTCAACAATCTGCTGATGGCCATCACGAGCAGTCTCTCGCTGCTCGGCAAGCGGATCCCCGATGACCCGATGTCGAAGCGACTCCTCGACAATGCCCAGCAGGGCGCCGAGCGCGGCGCCGCACTGACCCAGCGCATGCTGGCCTTTGCGCGGCGGCAGGACCTCTCGCCCGAACCGGTCAACGTCTCCTCGCTGCTCGACGGGCTCAAGGAACTGGCGCAGCGGACGCTGGGGCCGCTCTGGCCGCTCGAATTTCATGGCGTTGCGGACGGCCCGTTCATCGTCGCCGATCCCAACCAGATCGAGATGGCGCTGCTCAACCTGCTGGTGAATGCGCGCGACGCCTCGCCCGATGGCGGCGCGATCCGGATCGAGACGGATACCAAGCGGATCGCGCCGGGCGAATCGGCCGAACTGGCGCCGGGCAGCTACGTGCGCATTCTGGTCATAGACCAGGGCACGGGGATGGATGCCGAGACGCTGGCGCGGGCGACCGAGCCGTTCTTCACCACCAAGGGCGTCGGCAAGGGAACGGGCCTTGGCCTGTCGATGATCCATGGCCTTGTGCGCCAGCTCGGGGGCACCTTTACCCTGACGAGCGCACCCGGCATCGGGACGACGGCGGCGCTCTGGTTCCCCGTCTCCAGCGACGACGCCAACCGGCCGGCACGGGAGGCGGAGCCCGCGCTGTCTGCGGACGGCAAGGTTCGCCCGCTCAAAATTCTCGCCGTGGACGATGATCCGCTCATCCTGATGAACACGGCGGCGTTCCTGGAAGATCTCGGCCATCAGGTGTGGGAGGCCGATTGCGCGGCCGATGCTCTTAAGATCTTGCGGGACAATCCGGGCATCGACCTGCTCGTCACCGATCAGGCCATGCCGAACATGACCGGCGTGCAGCTTGCCATGCAGCTGATGGCCGAGGACATCCGCCTGCCGATCATCCTCGCCACTGGCTATGGCGAGGTGCCGACGGATAGCGGCCTCAACGTCCTCAAGTTGGGCAAGCCGTTCTCGCAGGGTGAGCTGAAGGCGGCCATCGCCCGCGCCATGGCGGAAGTCCGGCAGGCTCTGTAAGCGCCGGGATCAGCGCTCAGGATGAATGCGGCCGGGCCCGGTCGATGGGGCCGCTGTCGAGCAAGGGCGCTGCGTCGATATGTTCGGCGTCCATCAACATGGCGAGACGCTCGGTCGCGGCGAGGACCATCGCCTGTTCCCAGACGGGCAGGGCTGAAAAGCGCTCGGTGAAGGTCGCCTGAAGGGGATCGGGCGCTTCTGAAAGGGCGGTTTCTCCCGCCGCCAGAACATGCAGATGGAACTGCCGCTTGTCGCGTTCGCTGCGCTCCCGCTGGACAAAGCCCAAGGCGACAAGGCGGTCTACGATCGCCGTGATGGTGGCCTGGCTGAACTGCAGCGATTGGGCAATTGCGCTTGGCGTGGCGGAGGAGGCGGCGGCGATTTCCCGCAGCACCAGCAGTTGCGAGGGGGTGAGGCCGGTGGCCGTGGCGAGCTGGCGGCTGCCGATCTCCGTGGCGCGGAGAATCCGTCGCAAGGCGCGCAAAGTGGACGAAGCAATATCGAGGCTCATGCCGTGTCGATAGCGCAAGGCGCGTCCCACGCCAATTCGCCGGAACGACGGGAGCGGGCGGGCATATGCTTTATCAGATGAACTAAAATTTGCCTCTTCCGGTTGAAGTGAGCGAGATAAGTGCCATATATGGCGCCGAACGACGCTCTGCGCAGCGTCGCGTCTCAGAAAAGATAATTCGGGAGATAAACAATCTTTGATCGACAAGCTACAGCGGCTCTTGAGCCGCCAAGGGCTTCTGCGCACTTTTTAGATCGCGAGGGGCGATCTATCTCGCTTCGAAAGCCCGCTGCCACGGACGGGCCTGCCGTCAGTGCCCTGATTGCCGCATCACCGCCGCTGGATGCGAACTCCGCCTATTGCAATCTGCTCCAGTGCACCGATTTCGCCGATAGCTGTGCCGTCGCGGAATGCGATGGCGCACTGGTGGGCTGGGTGTCTGGCTATCGCGTGCCGCAATCGCCCGAGACGTTGTTCGTTTGGCAGGTGGCCATCGCCGCCGCCATGCGGGGCCATGGCCTCGCAGGCCGGATGATCGAGGCCTTGCTGGCGCGCCCGCAGCAGCATGGCGTGACTCACATCACGACCACGATCACGCAGGACAACCGTGCATCCTGGGCGCTGTTCGAAGGACTGGCGCGGCGGTGGAACGTCCCCATCGAGAAGACCGCGCGCTTTGAGCGCGAGCCACATTTTGCCGGAGCGCACGCCACCGAGTGGCAGGCGCGCCTCGGCCCGCTGCCTCATCTGGCAGCCGCAACAGAAGAAGGAACGCTGACAGCATGACCGCCAACATCTTGCCCCATCCCACGGCCCGCAAACCCGACACCGCCATCTATGAGCGGCGGGAATCCGGCGTGCGCAGCTATGCGCGCTCCATGCCGCGTCAGTTCAACCGCGCGCAGGGCGTCTGGATGCACGACAATCAGGGTGGCCGCTATCTCGACTTCCTGTCGGGCTGCTCGACGCTCAACTACGGCCATAATCATCCGGTGCTCAAAAGCGCGCTGGTCGATTATGTCGCCAGCGACGGCATCACCCACGGCCTCGACCTGCACACCGATGCGAAGGCGGATTTTCTCGCTGCGCTGGAAGAGGTCATTCTGCGCCCGCGCGGACTGGATTATCGGGCCATGTTCACCGGGCCGACCGGCACCAATGCGGTCGAGGCGGCGATCAAGCTCGCCCGCAAGATCACCGGTCGCGAGATGGTGATCGCGTTCACCAACGGCTTCCATGGCATGACGCTGGGCGCGCTGGCCTGCACCGGCAATGCCGCCAAGCGCGGTGGCGCCGGCGTGCCGCTAAGTCATGTCGCGCATGAGCCCTATGATGGCTATCATGGGCCGGACGTCGACACGGCCGAGCTGCTGGAACGCCGCCTCTCCGATCCGTCCAGCGGCCTCGATGCGCCGGCTGCCATTCTGGTCGAGACGGTGCAGGGCGAAGGTGGGCTCAATGTCGCGTCAGCGGAATGGCTCCGCAAGATCGCCGCGATCGCCAAGCGCCACGGCGCGCTGCTGATTATCGACGATATTCAGGCGGGCTGCGGCCGCACCGGCAACTTCTTCAGCTTCGAGGGCATGGGCTTCGCGCCGGACATCGTGACGATGGCGAAGTCGCTCTCCGGCATGGGACTGCCCTTTGCGCTCACTTTGTTCAGCCCCGCGCTCGATCAATGGTCGCCGGGCGAGCATAATGGCACCTTCCGGGGCAACAACCATGCCTTCGTGACCGCCACCGCCGCGCTTCGCCATTTCTGGAGCGACGACACATTCCAGCAGGACATCGCCCGTCGCGGCGCGCTGCTGGAGCGGCGGCTGGAAGCGATGGCCGCCGAGCATGGCCTCTCCACCCGCGGCCGCGGCATGATGCGCGGCATCGATGTCGGATCCGGCGAGGTCGCCGAAACCATCACCGCCGCCTGCTTTGCGCAGGGGCTCATCATCGAAACCAGCGGTGCACATGACGAGATCGTGAAGGTGCTCGCGCCTCTCGTGATCGAGGACGACGTGCTGTCGGCCGGCCTCGACATTCTCGAGGAGAGCATCGGGTCCGCGCTCAGCGTCCCTTATGGCGTCGCCGCAGAGTAAGAGGAGATACGCAATATGATCGTTCGCAAGCTGCAGGACATCCGCAAGACGGACCGCAACGTGAAGTCCAAGGGCTGGGAGAGCGCACGCCTCCTGCTCAAGGACGACGATATGGGCTTTTCCTTCCACGTCACCACCATGCACGCGGGTGAGGAACTGCACATGCATTACCAGAACCATCTGGAGGCGGTGCTGGTCCTCAAGGGCACCGGCACCATCGAGGATCTGGGCACGGGCATCACGCACAAGCTCTCGCCCGGCGTCATGTACGCCCTCAACGACCATGACCGGCACATCGTGCGCCCGGAGACGGACATATTGTGCGCGTGCACCTTCAATCCGCCGGTGACGGGCCAGGAAGTCCATGACGAACATGGCGCCTATCCCGCCGACACCAGTGCCCCGCGCGAGCCCGCGCTCGCCGACTGAACTACCTTTCAACCATTAGAAGGGGGAGAAGCATGCAAGACCTCTACCCATCCCGCCACGATAGCGTGGCGGCCTTTTCGCCGCGCCGCGACCCCGTCGTTCACAGCGACTGGAGCGAGGACGCACCCATCAGCCGCGCACAGGCCGAGCGCTTCGACCGCGACGGCTATCTGGTGCTGGAAGACCTGTTTTCCGACGAGGAAGTCGCGTTCCTCCAGCGCCACGCCGGCAAGCTGCTGGCCGATCCCGATGCGCTGGAAGACGAAACGGTGATCAGCGAGCCGGGCAGCCGCGAGATCCGCTCCATCTTCCGCATCCACGCGCAAAGTCCGGTGCTCGGGCGGCTGGCCGCCGATGCGCGCCTGGCCGAGGTCGCCCGCTTCCTGCTGGGCGACGAGGTATACATCCACCAGTCCCGGCTCAACTATAAGCCCGGTTTTCGCGGCAAGGAATTCTACTGGCACAGCGATTTCGAGACGTGGCATGTGGAAGACGGGATGCCGCGCATGCGCGCCCTGTCCATGTCCGTGCTGCTGGCCGAAAACACGCCGCATAATGGCCCGCTGATGCTGATCCCCGGATCGCATCGCCAGTTCCTCACCTGCGTCGGTGAAACGCCGCAGGACCATTATCGCCAGTCTCTCAAGAAGCAGGAATATGGCGTGCCGGACGAGGACAATCTCGCCGAGCTGGCCGACACGTTCGGCATCGTCGCGCCGACCGGCAAGCCGGGGTCCGTGGTGATTTTCGACTGCAACATTATGCATGGGTCGAACGGCAACATCACGCCCTTCCCGCGCGCCAATGCCTTTCTGGTCTACAATGCCGTCTGCAACCGACTGGTCGCGCCGTTCGGTGTCGAGACGCCGCGCCCGGCCTTCATTGCCGCGCGAGGCGAGCCGCAGGCGATCACGCCTGTGAAGGGGCCGTTGATGGAGGAGGCGCTGGCATGAGCCATAGTGTGGAAAAGATCGGCGGTACATCCATGGCCGCCACGACGACTTTGTTCGACAATGTGCTGATCGCCGGCCGCAAGGGTGCCGATCTCTACAACCGCATCTTCGTCGTCTCGGCCTATGCCGGCATGACCGACCTGCTGCTGGAGCACAAGAAGAGCGGCGAGCCGGGGGTCTATGCCCGCTTTGTCGCGGATGACGATGCCGATGGCTGGCGCCACGCCATGGATGCGGTGCGCGACGCGATGAAGACGCGAAACGCCGGGATGTTCGTGCGCGAAGAAAGCCTCGCCGAAGCGGACGCCTTTGTCGAGATGCGGATCGCCACCGTCGCTGCCTGCCTCGATGATCTGGCGCGGCTGCGCAGCCATGGCCGCTTCTGCCTCAAGGAGCAGCTGGTGACGGTGCGCGAGTTGCTCGCCGGCCTCGGCGAGGCGCACAGCGCGCATTCGACGGCGCTGCTGCTGCGCGACCGGGGCGTCAACGCCGCGTTCGTCGATCTCACCTTGTGGGACCAGCAGGACATGCGCGAACTGGATGAGCGCATCCTGCAGGCCTTCGCGTCCATCGATCTCAGCAACACGCTGCCGATCGTGACCGGCTATGCCGGGTGCAGCGAGGGCATGGTGCGGCTGTATGCCCGCGGCTATTCGGAGATGACCTTCTCGCGCATCGCGGTGCTAACGGGCGCGCGGGAGGCGGTGATCCACAAGGAATTCCACTTGTCGAGTGCCGACCCGCGCCTCGTCGGGACGGACAAGGCCCGCAAGATTGGCCGCACCAATTATGATGTGGCCGATCAGCTCGCCAATCTGGGCATGGAGGCCATTCACCCGGGCGCCGGGCGGGGCTTGCGCCAGACGGACATTCCGCTGCGCGTGCGCAATACCTTCGACCGGGAGGATGGCGGCACGCTCATCTGTGGCAAATATGTCTCCGATACGCCGCGCGTTGAAATCGTGACCGGCGTGCGCCAGGCGCAGGCCCTGCAGTTCTTCGAGCAGGATATGGTCGGGGTGAAGGGCTATGACGCCGCGATCCTCGAGGCGTTGACCCGCCACGGCGCGTGGATCGTCAGCAAGGCCTCCAACGCCAACACGATCACCCATTATCTCTCGACGGACGCCCCCACGGTGAAGCGCGTGATCGCGGATCTGCAGGGACGCTATCCGGATGCGGCGATCTCGGCCCAGCCGGTGGCGATCGTCTCGGTGATCGGCAGCGACATCTCGCGGGCGGGGCTGCTGGCCGATGCCTTGCGCGCGCTCGCGGATGAAGGCGTGCCGATCATCGCGATGCAGCACCAGATCCGCAATGTCGACGTGCAGTTCATCGTCGCTGTCGAGGATTATGAGACCGCCGTCGGCGCTCTCCACCGCGCCTTGGTGGAGGATGACGCGGCCCTGACGGAGGACCGGCGCGCGGCTTGAACCCGCGCGCTGCTCCACCCCTGATGCTCGCCGCGATCCAGCCCGTCCGCAGCCTCCTGCTCGCCATCTTCATGCTGATGGCGGGCAGTGGCTTTTTGTCGACGCTGATCAGCCTGCGGCTGGAGCGAGCCGGGGCGGGCACGATCGTGATCGGCGTGGTGGCCACGGCCTATTTCGCCGGGTTGGTCGTCGGCGCGCTGCGGGCCGGCGAGATCGTCCGGCGGGTGGGGCATATCAGGGCCTTTGCGGTGTTCGTCTCGCTGCTCTCGGCGAGCACGCTCTCTTATGCCCTCATCCAGTCCGCACCGTTCTGGGCAGGCCTGCGCCTGATCGACGGCCTGTGCGTGGCCGGGGTCTTCATCTGCCTCGAAAGCTGGCTCAACGACCGGGCGGAGATGGAGACGCGCGGCAGCATCCTCGCCGCCTATATGGTCGCGCTTTATCTCGGGCAGGCAGTGGGCCAGCTGCTGCTCGGTGCCAGTGGTACGCTGCCGGCCGCCCCGTTTCTGCTCGCGTCCATTCTCATCTCGCTGGCGATCATTCCGCTCTGCCTCACCCGCAGCAGCGCGCCGGCGCCGGTCGATGCGGAAGCCTTCACGATACGAGGACTCTACGCCGCCTCGCCGCTGGGCACGGTCGGTGCGGTGGCGACGGGCCTGATGCTTGGCGCCTTTTACGGCATGGCGGCAGTCCATGTACGGCGGCTGGGACTGGACCTGAGCGCCACGGCCACGTTCATGATGATTGTCATCCTCGGCGGCGTGGCCCTGCAATGGCCGCTGGGTCGCCTGTCCGACCGGCTGGACCGGCGGCGCGTGATCGTCGGCTGCTTCACGGCGACGCTGGTCGTCAGCCTGATGCTCGCCATGCTGGCATCGCGCGGGCTGGACCTGCTGGTCCTCGGCGCCTTGTTCGGTGGGCTGAGCTTCGCCCTGTATCCGCTCTGTGTCGCGCACTGCAACGACCGGTTGCTGGCGGCCGAGCGTGTCGCGGCGAGCGGGCGGCTGGTGCTGCTCTACTCGGCCGGCGCTGCCGCCGGTCCGCTGGGTGCGGCGCTGCTGATGAGCGCGGCGCCCGTCGGCGGCCTGTTCTTCTTCATCGCGCTGTGCGCGGGCCTGACGCTCGCTTTCGGCCTCTGGCGGCAGGCATCGACCCCGCCTGTGCCAGCGCCCGATCAGCAGGATTTCCAGATCGTCCCGCGCACCACCCCCATGGCCTCGCTGCTGGACCCCAACACTGTCGACGGACACACCGAATGACCGCATCCCCCCTGCCAGCCTCCCCCGACCAGCCGGTCGAGACTGCCACGCTGCGCCGCGCGATCGCGGCTTCGGCATTGGGCAATGCCACCGAATGGTTCGATTACGGCATCTATGCCTATGGGGTGACCTATATCTCGGCTGCGCTCTTCCCGGGCGATCTGGATGATGCGGTGCTGTTCGCGCTCGCGACCTTCGCCATCTCCTTTTTGGTGCGTCCGCTCGGCGGGCTGTTCTGGGGACCGCTGGGCGACCGGCTGGGGCGCAAGTCGGTGCTCGCATTCACCATTCTGCTGATGTCGGGCGCCACGCTCGCGGTTGGGCTCATCCCGTCCTATGCCAGCATCGGCCTCTGGGCGCCCGCGCTGCTCATCCTGCTGCGGATGGTGCAGGGCTTTTCGACCGGCGGCGAATATGGCGGCGCGGCGACCTTCATGGCGGAATATGCGCCGGATAAAAGGCGCGGCTTTTACGGCAGCTTTCTCGAATTCGGCACGCTGGCTGGCTTCTCCTTCGGCGCGATCCTCATGCTGAGCTTCTCGATGCTGCTCGGGGAGGCGCAAATGTATGAATGGGGCTGGCGCATTCCGTTCCTGGTGGCGGGGCCGATGGGACTTGTCGGCATGTATCTGCGCTCGCGCATGCAGGACACGCCGGTCTTCCGCGCCCATGAGAGCGAAGCGCGGCCTTCGGTTTCGCTCCGCCAGCTCATGCACAGCCACTGGCGCCCGATGCTGGTCGTGGGCGGACTGGTCGTCGCGCTCAATGTCGTCAACTATACGCTGCTCAGCTACATGCCGACCTATCTCGAGCGGCGCATCGGCCTCACCGCGCAACATGCGCTGATTGTCCCGATTGTCGGCATGCTGTTCATGATGCTGTTCCTGCCCTTTGCCGGTTCGCTCTCGGACCGGATCGGGCGCAAGCCGATGTGGCGCTTCTCGCTCATCGGCCTGCTGGTCTGCGTCGTGCCGCTCTATCTGCTCATGGGTACGGGCTTCGTCGGCGCCACGATTGCATTCGTGTTGCTCGGCCTCCTCTATGTGCCCCAGCTGGCGACAATTTCGGCGACATTCCCGGCGCTTTTCCCGACCGCCGCGCGCTTCGCCGGCTTCGCCATCGCCTATAATGTGTCCACCTCCATCTTCGGTGGCACGGCGCCGGCCATCGGCAGCGGCCTGATCACACTGACGGGGAACGAGCTGATGCCGGCCTTCTATATGATGCTGGCTTGTCTGGTCGGGCTGGTTGCCTTGCGCTTCATGCCGGAAACGGCAGGCCGCTCGCTTCACGAAGATGTTTTTGCTCGCGGTGACCGCCCCGGGAGGCCGACGCGCCACTGACCATTCTCGAATCGAGAATGCACCGCCAAAGCTACATGGCCTTCTGAACTGGTCCTCTCGCGCGTACCGCAGATCCTATCGCGCTCAGCCCCGACGGGAATCGTGTCGAACCAAGCTCTGCTGGTTCGCGTCTTCGGTCTGGCGATGCGCAATAAGAGCTTGAGCAGGGAGAGGATCAGATGAAAGCTATCAGCGCAGCCCGTTCGCGGTTCCATTTGGGCGTTTGCATTGCGGCAATGCTGTGCCCCCTCAGCGGCGCCTTGGCGCAGGTGAGCGACGATGCCGCCGAGCCGGCGACGGCCCAGGTTACGAGCGCGCAGCCGGAAGGCGCCGGTGCGGCCTCTTCTGCCGGCGCAGCGGCCGACCAGGACATCGTCGTCACCGGCTCACGCATTCAGGCGAGCGGCTTCACGGCGCCGACGCCGACCTCGGTCATCAGCACCGCGCAAATTCAGTCCGTAGCGCCGACGCGGGTCGATGACGCGCTCCGCCTCATCCCGGCCTTTTCGACGACGGGCAACGGCGTTGCACGGGCTTTGTCATCCGCGACGGTGGTTGCCGATCTGCGCAATGTCGGCGCGCAGCGCACGCTGGTGCTGGTCGATGGCCGCCGCCATGTCGCGACCGCGCCGGAGGGCACGGTCGACCTCGGCGTCATCCCGGCCATTCTCATTGAACGCACGGAAGTTGTCACCGGCGGCGCCTCGGCGTCCTGGGGGTCGGACGCCGTGTCCGGCGTGATCAATCTCATTCTCAAGTCCAAACTCCAAGGCGTCGAGGGCACGGTACAGAGCGGCATTTCGCAATATGGCGATGCCCAGAACGTACTGGCAGGGCTGGCGGCCGGAACCAGCTTTGGCGGCGGGCGCGGCCATATTCTGATCGGCGGCGAATATTCCAAGAATGAGGGGATCGGCCAGACGCCCTATCGCCCGCGCCCCTGGGTGAGCCGTGGCGTCGCCGGCAACTCGGCTTATGCGCAAAATGGCCTGCCTGCGACCATCTACGCGGACGATGTGCGCCGCACCGATCTGTGGGAAGGTGGCCTGATCACCAGCGGTCCGCTGCGTGGCACGACCTTCCTCCCGGGGCAGCAGACCGGCCAGTTCGGCTATGGCGAAGTGTTCGGTAACCGGATGATCGGCGGTACGAGCAACTACACCGAGATCATCAATCCCGGCGGCAACCTCCAGCAGCCGGTCGAGCGCTATTCGGCGATGGCCCGCGTCTCCTATGAGGTGGTCGACAACCTCACTCTGTTCGCGGAAGGCAGCTTCGCGCGGTCGATCACCAATGGCTATTTCGCCGAGCCGCGTCAGCAGGGCTCCGTCACCGGCAATCCCACCTGTTCGGCGACCACCATTCCCGGCGGGCAGACCGGCAATGTGCTGGTGCCGATCACCAACCCCTATCTGAGCGACGACTTCCGCACGCGTGCGCTTGCCGCCGGCGTCACCTGCTTCAACTTCGGTCGCTCTCTGCGTGAGCAGGGCCTGGGCGCCGTACGTGGGCATGTCGGCTCGCCGTCGGTCTATCGCGGCGTCGTCGGCGTGGAAGGCACGCTCGGGGACTGGTCGTTCGATGCTTATTATCAATATGGCCGCAACCACTTCGTTCAGGAGTATGTCGGCCAGATCAACATGATCAATTATCGCAAGGCGATCGACGCCGTGCGCTCCGGCAGCAACATCGTCTGCCGCGTGAATGCCGATGCCAATCCGCTCAATGACGACCCGGCGTGCGCGCCGCTCAATCTGTTCGGCTTTGGATCGCCTTCGCAGGAAGCCATTGCCTACATCACAGGCACGTCGCGCTTCGACCTCATCACCAAGCAGCAAGTCGCTGCGTTCAGCGCCAATGGTGCGCTGTTCGAGGGCTGGGCCGGCCCGATCAACGCCGCGTTCGGCGCGGAGTATCGCGAAGAGTCGATCGATGCGACGGTGGACGCCATTTCGCAGGCGGGCCAGTGGCAGAGCGGCGCGCGCCAGCCGATCTCCGGCAGCTACAATGTGAAGGAAGTGTTCGGCGAACTGGCGATCCCGTTGTTGAAGGATCTGCCGTTCATTCGCTCGTTCGACCTCAACCTCGCCGCGCGCTACACGGATTACAGCACATCGGGTGGCGTCACGACCTGGAAGGTCGGCGGCACATGGGAATTGTCGAGCGAACTGCGGCTTCGCGCGACGCGGTCCCGCGATATCCGAGCGGGCAATTTTGCCGAGCTGTTCGCGCCGACGACGGTGGCGCGCCAGAATATTCGCGATCCGCGCCGGTCGACCAACTACACGGTCGAGGTCGCATCTCTGGGCAACCCCAATCTCGATCCCGAAAAGGCCGATACGCTCACGGCGGGCATCGTCTATCAGCCCCGCTGGCTGGACGGCCTGCGTCTCTCGGTCGATTATTACGATATCGACATCAAGGGCGTGATCGGGACGATCTCGGCGAACGAGGTGCTTGAGCGCTGCTATGTCGACGGCATTTCCGACTTCTGCGGTCTCGTCACGACCGCTGGCGGCGCCCCGGCTGGTGACATCACCGGTGTGACGGTCCGCTTCGAGAATCTGGATCGCCTGAAGACCAAGGGCGTCGATTTCGAAGCCGCCTATCGCTCCTCGCTGGAGAACATCTTCGGTCAGGGCGCCGGCTCGCTCTCCATTCGCCTGCTGGGGACATATCTGGACACATTGGCCACCACGGCCGTGTCCACCGCCAGCACGGAAGAACGGGCGGGCGAATATGTGACGCCGCACTGGCGCGTGTCCGGCCTCGTTACGCATGAACTGGGCCGCCTGACGAGCACGCTGGACCTGCGCTGGCTGCAGGGCGGCAAGATCGACAATGATTTCGTTGTCGGGACCGGCACGCTGAACAGCATCAACTTCAACGATACGAAGAACACCTTCTACACCAACGCGACGTTCACGGTCGATGTCTCGCGGGATGCCGACCGGAGCCGGGAGATGTTCATTCGTCTGAACAACATCTTCAACGTCGCGCCGCCCTTCCCGGACCAGGCATCGCCCTTGTTCGATCAGGTCGGGCGCGCATTCCGCGTCGGTCTGCGGTTCAAGATGTAAGGGCGCCCGCGCTTCACCAACACTCATGGGATGGCGCCCGCAGCGCCATCCCTCCCCAGAAAGGATATGGTTCGCCGATTATGGACAGACCTAAAGTTCAGGAAGTTCGCCAGTCGGAGGATCGTTTTCTGGCCTCTGACGTGTTCGAGACGGGTGGTCGGGTGCTGCCGCGGGCCAATGGCACGGGGACCTGGGTCGAGCCCGCGCGCGAGATTCCGGTGTATCACAGCTGCGACGTGCTGGTGGTCGGCGGCGGGCCTTCGGGCACGGCGGCGGCCTGGGCAGCGGCGCAGGCTGGGGCTGATGTGGTGCTGATGGAGCGCTATAATCATCTGGGCGGCCTTTCCACCGGCGGCCTCGTGATCTGGATCGACCGGATGACCGACTGGACCGGTCGCCAGGTCATCCAGGGCTTTGCCAATGATGTGCTCGGGCGCCTGCCCGCCGCTGGCCTTGCCGGACCACCGCGCGCCGACTGGGGCTCGCGCGATCCCAAGAAGGCGAGCTATTGGGGCCAGCGCACTGCCGCGTTCCACGGCACGGTCTGCTGGTCGCCCACGCTCGATCCCGAGCGGTTGAAGCTGATCAGTCAGGAGATGCTGCTGGCAGCCGGCGTGCGGCTGGTGTTCCACAGCTGGGCAGCAGTGCCGATGGTCGCCGACGGCAAGGTCGAAGGGGTGGTGTTCGAATCCAAGGCCGGGCGTCAGGCGCTGCGTGCCAAGGTGGTGGTCGATACCACCGGCGATGGCGACATCTTCGCGCGCGCCGGCGCCGAGTTCGACACCGATATCGAGGAAGGCGACGTCCACCACAGCGCCAACACCGGCTTCATGCTGGGCGGTGTGGACATGGACCGCTGGCTGGCGTTCCGCGCCAATGAGCCCGAGCAATATGCCGAGTTCGCCAAGCTCGGCCGTGAGCGGCTCGGCTTCTTCCAGCCGCCTTATGTCTCCTGGCGCAACGACATCGCGCTGTTCCTCGGCCCACGCCAATCCGGCCTGTCCGCGCTGGATGTGGATGACCAGACCGAGCTGGAGATCCGCTCGCACCGCTTCATGCAGACGCATTGCGAGTTCTTCCTCGAACATGCGCCAGGGTTCGAGCAATGCTATATGCTGCAGAGCGGCTCGCAGCTTGGCGTGCGCCACACAAGGCGTCTGGCCGGCATGGGCAAGATCCTGCGCAGCCAGTGGGCCGACGGCATTGCGCTCCCTGACGAGGTCGGCGTCAGCCCATCGGTCAGCCTCAAATATCCGGTGATCTCGGTGCCCTATGGCGCGCTGGTGCCGCGCAAGCTCGATGGCTTGCTGGCAGGCGGCAAGCACATCAGCTGCGATGCCAACTCGCATGGCTTCATGCGCGAGATCCCGCAATGCTGGCTGACCGGCCAGGCCGCTGGCGCCGCAGCGGCGCTTTCGGTGAACGCCGGCGTCCAGCCGCGCGCGCTCGACGTGACCAGCCTGCAGGCAGAGTTGCGCAGGCAGGGCGTGTTCCTGCATGACCAGCCCGGTGAGATGAGCCAGACAGCGCAGGCAGCCAGCCGGCAGGCCTGAGGCGCCCATAGAGACGATGGAGAGGATCAGAGATGCGCAGCGGTAACAGGACGAAGCGAACATATGCCGGGTTGCTGGCCGGTCTCCTGATCTCTCCGATCCTCGCCGGCGCCTCTCCCGCGACTGCTCAGGCGCCGACATCGCGCTCGACCGAGAGTGTCAAAGTCTCGGCTGTGGTAGCGGAGCGCATCGGCTCAGGCCCCGTCATCTATCCGGACATGCCGGGGCTGGAAGGCGATCTGGGCAACAATATCAACGGCCCGTCGGTGATCCGGGTGCCGAGTTGGATCAAGAATCCGCTCGGCAAATATTACATGTATTTCGGCCATCACCGCGGCGGCTACATCCGCCTGGCTTATGCCGATCGGCCCGAAGGCCCCTGGACCGTCTATAAAGATGGCACATTGCGGCTTGAGCAGACCTCGGCGCTACACCACATCTCGTCTCCCGATGCCGTCGTGGATGAAGAGAATAAGCGGATCGTGCTCTATTATCATGGCGCCACCGAGATGCCTGGCGGCGACTATGGCGGCCGGCCTTATGCCCAGCGCAGCTTCGTTGCGACCTCGCCCGATGGATTGAGCTTCACTGCAGCGTCCGGCGCGTTCGGGGCGCCCTATATTCGCGTGTTCAGCTACAAGGGCAACAGCTACGGATTGGGCATGGCCGACAAGGCGAGCGCCTATCCGGTCTGGCTGCGCAGTGGCCAGTTCTTCCGGTCCGCATCGCTCCTGCCGCCGTTCGAGGCCGGCCCGCGCATTCTCGATGAGATGCGTCATGCCGGGGTGACGCGCATCGGCGACACGCTGCATGTCTTCTACACCAATGTAGGGGACTCGCCCGAGCGCATCCTCCATGCCAGCGTCGATCTGCGCCCGGATTGGTCGGAGTGGACGGCTTCGACGCCAACGGAAGTGATGCGCCCGGAAAAGGCATATGAAGGCGCCAATCTGCCTTTGGTCTCCTCGCGCGGGGGCATGGCGACGGGCGCGGAGCATGCCTTGCGCGATCCCGGCGTTCTCAACGACGATGGCCGCATCTATCTCTATTATGCCGTCTCCGGCGAGAAGGGGATTGCGGTGGCGCGGGTGACTTTCAAATGATGACGCGCGGGCGGCCATTCGTGAGCGCGCCCTGATGGATACGCTGCTCAACATGCGCGCCTTTCTGGCCGTGGTTGAATGCGGCAGCCTCGCTGCTGCCGCGCGCAAGCTCAATATCGCGCCCTCGGTCATGTCCAAGCGGATCGGGCGACTGGAGGATGAACTGGGCGCGGTGCTGTTCGTCAGGACGCCGCGCAAGGCCGAGCTGACGGCCTTTGGCGAACGACAATTGCCGCGCGTCCGCGCGCTGGTGCGCCAGACTGACGATGTCGTCGCCGGCGCGCGTCGATCCCGCCAGGCGCTGGACGGGCATCTGCGGATCAAGTGCCCGACCACGGTGGCCAGCAGCTATTTCGGTCGCTTCTTCGCGGATTTCGTGCAGAGCCATGTCGGCGTCAGCATCGATCTCATGCTGGTCGATCGGTCCGTAAACCCCATCGAGGAAGGCTTCGATCTGGCGATCGGCGCCATGGCCGCTTCTTATGCCGGGGTGATGGATGTTCCCCTGTGCGAGCATCCGATGGTGATCTGCGCCGCGCCTTCTTATCTGGCCCGGCGGGGGCACCCCAAGCATCCGCGCGAGCTGGTCGAGCATGATTGCCTCAACTCGCAGTCGATCGGGGGGACCTGGGTCTTCGAAAGCGAGTCAGGCGATCTGGCGGTCGATGTCAGTTCGCGCTTTGCGGTCAACACCGCCATCGTCCTGCGCGATGCCGCTCTGAGGGGCGCGGGGATCGTCATGCTGAGCGAGTTCGTCTCGCGCGAGGCCGTGCGCGCTGGCCGGCTCGTGCAATTGCTGCCGGACTTTCCAGTCAAATCTCTCTGGCTCAAAGCCCTGGTTCCCAATGTCAAAATGAGCCTGCCGCTGATGCAGGCGCTGATCGAAGATCTCCTCGCCTTCACCCAGCCCGTCGCGCCCTGGGACCGGGCGGACCCGGCCAACTGAACCAGCGCCTGCGGGCGACCCATAGAAGGAACACATCGATGCAGAGCAGGCGTGATATGCTTCAGGCTTCTGTCGGGCTGGCGGGCGTCGCCGTCTGGGCTGGCGGAGCGCCGGCCTCGGCTGCATCCGCTCCGGCACCCACCGGCGCCGCGCCTTTTGTGTCTCCGCTGCAAAAGCAGCTGCGCGAAGACATGGAGACCTACGCATCGTTCGGGAGCAAGGTCTCGGGCTCGCCGGGCGATCTTGCCACCGCAGCGTGGATCGGCAAGCGCCTCGCGACGGCCGGCTTCAAGGTCGATGAGGTCAAGTTCCCCATTCCCACATTCGAGCCGGCGGTGACGGAGTTGCGCGCCGGGGACAAGCGGGTCGCGGTGGCCGCGCAGCCGGTCGTCGTCCCCACGCCGGCGAAGGGCGTTACCGCACCGGCCGTTCTGGTCCGCGATGCGTTCGAGGCGCAGGGCGTCGCCGGGAAGATCGCCATCGTCGTCCTGCCTTATGGTCGCCACGCGGCGATTTTCTCGGGCGAGGTCAAGCCGATGCTGGATCGGGTCATCCCCAATAAGCCGGCCGCGATCGTCATCGTGACGACCGGGCCGACCGGCAGCATCGTGGCGCTCAACACCCGGCTGAAGCCCATCGCCGACGTGCCCATCGCGCTGATGGCGCCGCGCGACCTGCCGATCATCGCCGAGGCCGTTGCCGCGCGCCGACCCCTGACCCTCATTCTCACCGGGAAAAGCGCGACCGGCCACAGCAGCAATATCATCGCGCGACGCGAGGCAGGCCCCAAGTGGCTGGCTTTCTCCACGCCTCGCTCGGGCTGGGGCGTCAGCGTCGGCGAGCGGGCGCCCGGTACTGCCGTCTTTCTGGAGCTGTGTCGCTGGGCCGCGATCCGCTATCCCGACCATTCGCTCTTCGCCATCAACGCCGGTGGGCATGAGCTCGATTTCGCCGGCACGCATTACTCCCTCTCCGAGGGGCCGCCGGCCGCCCAGACACAAATCTGGACCCATCTGGGCGCCGGGCTCGCCACCCGCGATGCCTATGAGGTGCTGAGCCGCAATCACCAGCTTCTCTCCTGCGCCGATCCGCAGCGCGTCCTCATGACCTCACCGGGCTTGATGGCAGAGACCACTGAGGCGTTTCGCGGGCTTGCGGGTTATGAGCGGCCGATCGAAGTCGTCGGTGGCGCGGGTGAGCTGTCTTCGATCATCGACCGGGGCTATGTGAACGCCTTCGCCGGCCTTGGCATCCATCGCTGGTGCCATGTCGAGGACGATACGATCGACAAGGTCGATGCCGCGCTGCTCGAGCCGGTTGTGGAAGCCCATCGCGCCGTGGTCGAAGCGGCCGTCGCGCGGGCAGTGAGGGGTTAGGCGGCAGCTTGAGCCCCTCCTCTTGAGAGGAAGGGAGTCACTTCGCGCCCTGAACACCCATGGTGCTGCGCCTTATTCTGTCGTGGCGCTTTCGGGCATTGCGTTGACGACCTCGACATTATGCTCGGCGCAGACTGCGGCGAGTTCCGGACTGTCGAGATAGTCGGTCACGAGAATATCGACGGCGCTGATGTGGCCGATGCGGACCGGCGCGCTGCGGGTGAGCTTGCTGCTGTCCGCGACGAGGATGACGGAGCGCGAGTTTTCGACGATGGCGTGCGAGACCTGCACCTCGTTCAGGTCGAAATCCAGCAACGAGCCATCCTCATCGATGGCGGACGCGCCGATGACCGCGAAATCGACCTTGAAGTTCCGGATGAAATCGACGGCGGTAGGGCCGACCGCCGCCCGATCGGCATGACGTACCCGTCCGCCGACGACGATCAGGTCGATTGCGCTATTTCGGCAGAGGATATCGACCACGTTCAGATTGTTGGTGAGAACCATCAGATTGCTGCGGCCGGCGAGCGCCCGCGCGACTTCCTCGGTCGTGGTGCCGATGTTGATGAACAGGGAGGCGCCATCGGGAATGCGGGCCGCAGCCTCCTTGCCGATCGCCTTTTTTTCGGCCACGGACAGGCGGCGGCGGGCCTCATATTCCAGATTCTCGACGCCCGAGCCTAGAATGGCGCCGCCATGAACGCGCGACAGATAACCGCGCTCGCACAGATCGTTGAGATCCTTTCGAATGGTCTGGGGCGTCACATTCATGCGGCCGACGAGATCCTCGACCGTCACCTTGCCATTGCGGCGCGCCAGATCCAGGATCTGGCGGTGGCGGGTGTTGGATGCGCTCGTCATGCCGGCGTTCTGACGCTTCGATCCTTGAGTTGCAAGCGTCCTTGCATCCGGGCGCGCGGCATCATGGGCAGGCTGTAATGGCTGGGCGGCCGGCCCTTCTTGCGATGGAGCAGCGGTGGGAAAGCGCGGCTCAGGAAATGGCGCGTTCGACCGCCTTGCGCCAACCATCGACGGCGGCCGATCGGGTCGTTTCTGGCATCTTCGGCTCGAAGCGCCGTTCGCGGGTCCAGATCCGGTCGAGATCATCCAGACCGCTCCAGACGCCGGTCGCCAACCCGGCCATGAACGCCGCGCCCAGTGCCGTCGTCTCGACAATTGCGGGCCGCTCGACCGGCGCGACCAGGACGTCGGAGAGGAACTGGCAGAGCCAGTCGTTGACAGCCATGCCGCCATCGACACGCAGGGCGGTTTCGCCTTCGCCGACATCGGCCTTCATGGCGTCGATCAGGTCCATGGTCTGATAGGCGACGGATTCCAGCGCGGCGCGGGCCAGGTGCGCGTCCGTCGCATCCAGCGTGAGGCCGCAGATCAGCCCCCGCGCGTGCGGATCCCAATATGGCGCGCCCAGGCCGACAAAGGCGGGCACCATATAGACGCCATGACTGTCCGGCACGCGGGTGGCCATGCCGTCCGTTTCCGAGGCATGGGTGATGATCTTGAGCCCGTCGCGCAGCCATTTGACCGCCGCGCCGGCGACGAAGATCGAGCCTTCCAGCGCATAGGTCGTCGTTCCGGCCAAGCGATAGGCCGGGGTGGTTAGCATGCGCGTCTTCGAGAGCACGGGCTCCGTGCCGATGTTCATGAGCGCGAAGCAGCCTGTGCCATAGGTTGATTTCGCCATGCCGGTGCGGAAGCAGCCCTGACCGAAGAGCGCGGACTGCTGATCGCCGATCATCCCCGCGACCGGGATGGCCTTGCCGAGAATGTCGGCATCGCATTGGCCGAAGATGCAGCTATTGTCCCGAACCTCCGATAGCATCGCGGCGGGCACGCGGAAGAGGCTGAGCAATTCGTCGTCCCAGGCCTGGTCCATGATGTTGAACAGCAGCGTGCGGCCTGCATTGGTGGGGTCGGTTGCATGGACTGCGCCGCCCGTCAGCCGCCAGAGCAGGAAGCTGTCGATCGTACCGAACGCCAGTTCGCCGCGCTCGGCGGCAGCGCGGGCGCCCGCGACATTGTCCAATATCCACGCGGCCTTGGTCGCCGAGAAATAGGGGTCGATCAGCAGCCCGGTCTTGGCGGTGACCATCTCTTCGGCGCCGCTGTCCTTCAGCCGCGCGCATTCATCGGCGGTCCGCCGGTCCTGCCAGACGATCGCGTTGTGAATGGGCTTGCCGGTCGCCCGATCCCACACCACGACGGTCTCCCGCTGGTTGGTGATGCCGATCGCGGCGACATCCGCGACATCGACACCGGCCTTGGCCACCACATCCCGCATCATGGCGACGGTGTCGGTCCAGATGTCCTCGGGATCATGCTCCACCCAGCCGAGATTGGGATAATGCTGCTTGAATTCGCGCTGCGTCGTGGCGACCGGATTGGCGGCGGCATCGAACAGGATGCACCGCGTCGAAGTCGTGCCCTGGTCGATCGCGAGAATATAAGGTGGCTGGGCCATGATTGCTCTCCTGTGGTCGCCGGCTGCGCGGCGCGATTGTCAGTTGGCCGCGTCTGCCTCGGCGGGGATCGTCTCCTGCAGGGCGCGCTTGTGGCGTGCGGGCAGGAACGGCCGGATCAGCCAATGATAGACGCTGGCGCCCAGCACGCCGCCGCAGAACGGGCCGGCGATGGGCACCCACCAATAATTGCCCGGCCCCGGGAAAGCGGATTCGCCCCAGCCCGCCAGATAGCCGAAAATGCGGGGACCAAGATCACGCGCGGGGTTGATCGGCCACCCTTCCAGATATCCCGCGCCGCCGCCGATCATGGCGACCAGCAGGCCGATGATGAGCGCGCTCGAATTGGCCTCGGGCGCCTGCGTGTTATATTCCTCGGTGATCGCGAAGATGCCGAGCAGCAGGAAGCCGGTCAGCACGATCTCGTTGAAGAACGCCCGGATCGGCGTGATGTGCGCCCCCGGTGCGGTGAAGAATACACCCGCACCGCCACCGGCCGCCCGCTCCACGCCCTGCGTCGCGTTGAACGCGTCGATCACCGGTGAGAACATCATGTAGACCACGACAGCCCCCAGAAATGCGCCGAAGATCTGCGCCAGCCAGAATGGCACGACCTTGCGCGCGGGGAAGCCGCGATAGATCATGAGCGCGAGGGTCACCGCCGGGTTGGCGTGCGTGCCGGAGACCGCGCCGGTCACATAGATGGCGATGGTGACGGCAAGACCCCAGGTGATGCACACCCCGAAATAGGCTGTGCTGTAAGGGCTTGGATCATAAAGAAAGTACATCGCGGCGGCAGAACAGCCGATGGTGATGATGATGAACACTGCAATGCATTCGGAGATCAGTTCTCCAATAAATGCCTTCCCCGGTGACATTGGCCCCTCCACGTTTATCGATTGTCATTTATCCGACGGCGTTGACGTCCAGCCTCGCATGATCCGCGAGATAGGCTTCCAGCACCGCCACCTCTTCCCTGCGCATATGCAGGCCAAGTTTCGATCGACGCCAGACAATATCGTCGACCGAGCCTGCCCATTCATGCGCGAGAAGATAATCCACTTCGGCTTGCGTGAGCCCGGCGCCGAAATGCTGCCCGAGGTCCTCCGCCGTCTTCACGTCCGCGAGCAGCTTGAAGATGCGTGAGCCATAGCTCTCCGCCAGGCGGCGGATGGTGGTTTCGCTCAGAAATCCGACCTTTTCCCGCAGGTCGGCAATGAGGCCATCCAGCCCTCGCGCGTCCAGGTCGCCGCCGGGCAGCGGAGCGGTGGCTGTCCAGGCCGGTCGCAGGCTCGGGAGGTGCCGGGCGAGCTTGTCCATCACCTCTTCGGCCAGCGCGCGGTGGGTGGTGATCTTGCCGCCGAAAACGCTCATCACCGGCGCCGCGCCCCCGGCATGATCCAGCGAGAGGACGTAGTCGCGACTGATCTCCGAGGCGTTGGTCGTCGCGTCGTCATAGAGCGGGCGCACGCCAGCGAAACTCCACATCACATCCTGCGGCGTGATCTGCGTGGCGAACCAACGGTTGACGGAGTCGCAGAGATAAGCCGTTTCGGCCGCATCGATCTTCACGACGTCCGGCGCGCCCTGCCACTCCACATCCGTCGTGCCAATCAGCGTGAAGTCGTTTTCATAAGGAATGGCAAAGACGATCCGCTTGTCCGGATTCTGCAGGATATAGGCGTGGTCGCCCTCGTACAGCTTGCGGGTGACGATGTGGCTGCCCTTGATCAGCCGCAATGTGCCCGCGCCCGCAACGCCGGCCCGCTCGGGCAGGAAGTCAGCGGCCCAGGAGCCGGTGGCATTGACGAGCACATGCGCCGTCACGGAGAACGGCGTGCCGTCAGTGCCCTGCAAGGAGACGCGCCAGCCATGCTGATCCCTTTGTGCGGCGAGGCATTTTGTGTGGGTGAGGACCGTCGCGCCATGCTCGGCAGCATCCTGCGCGTTGGCGACGACGAGGCGGCTGTCGTCGCCCCAGCAATCGGCATAGACATAGCCGCGGCCAAACCGAGATTGAATGGCGCTGCCATAGCCATCCCCGGCCAGCCTGATCGCCCGCGAGTGGGGCAGGCTGCTGCGCCCGCCCAGCCGATCATAAAGGAACAGGCCGATGCGCATCATCCACATGGGGCGCATGCCGCGATCATGGGGCAAAACGAACTCGAGCGGGCGGATGAGGTGCGGCGCCGCACGCATGAGCCGTTCCCGCTCCGCCAGGGCCTTGGCGACCAGCCGGAACTCATATTGCTCGAGATAGCGCAGCCCGCCATGAATGAGCTTGGTGCTGGCCGAGGAGGTGTGCGCGGCGAGATCGTCCTGCTCGACGAGCATGACACGCGCGCCACGGCCCGCCGCATCGCGCGCAATCGCAGCGCCGTTTATGCCTCCCCCAACGACCAGAACATCATACTCAATAGCCATGAAGCGACTTTCGCAGCACTAACTAACGAAAGTCAAATGCTTTCGTATCTTTCGTTATTCTGAGATGGATAGATGGTCGGGCGCCGGCGCGAGCGAATTTCGCTCGCAAGACTATATTGGCTAGCGAGTTTCCCGTTAGCTTAGCCGGACGACGGGGTCGGCGCGAGATACGGGACCTATCAGCGCACGGAAAAGCGAAATTTCAAACGAACCCCGTCGGATGTACCCGCGCGGCGTCGGCAGGCCATCAATATCACTGGACCGAAGCACGCCGTGATGGCTATCGGCTGGGCCATGAGTGTCATCGCAACCATCATGAATTCGGCCACCGGCCAGCCCGTTCAGAAAATGACCTTCGGTCGCATGCCCAAGCCCTGGGCCAGCTTTAATCTGGAAAGCGGCGAGCTGGTGACGATCGATCGCGTCCAGGTCGGCAAACCAGCGCCCGGCAAGTTCGTTGCGCCTGTCGAGGTCTGGGTCACGCCGAAAAGCTGATGTCGGCAAGCCCGGAGCGGATGAGCGACATTCTGATCGTCGGCGGCTCGCTCGCCGGCCTCATGACCGGCCTCGCACTGTCGCGGCATGGCTTCTCGATCACGCTGCTGGAGCGCTCGACCGATACCGACCGGACCGGGGCCGCGCTGCAGGTCGGCTATGGCTTGCTCGAGCAATTGACCGGGCGCCCTCATGCCGCCGGCGCGCTCGCGACGGGCGTCCAGGCATGGCAATCGGTCTATCGCGGTCTGCGCGCAGCGGCGGACGAGGCCGGCATTGTGGTCCTGCAGAACGCCCGCGTCGAAGCGACGGGAGAGACGGAGGGACGGGCCTGGGCAAGGACCGCCGATGGCCGGCGGTTCGACGGCACGGTGCTGGTCGGCGCGGACGGCTATCAGAGCGTTGTGCGGCGGCAGGTCAGTCCGGAGCGCCCGAATGCGGTCTTCGCGGAGTATCTGGCCTGGGTCGGCTTTGCCGAAGAGTCGGCGCTGTCTGTCCGCTATCCGCCCAGTCTGGAGTTTCTCGAGGCCGGGCCCTATGTGCTTCTCGGCTTTCCGCTGACCGCCGCCGATGGCAGTCCGGAGCGCGGCCGCCGCCGGGTCGGCTGGGGCTGGTACGACGCCGGACATAACGCAATCCTGCGCAGAACAGGGGCAGTCGAGGGCGCGCTGGTGCGGCATTCGCTACGCCCGAACGACATGCCGGATGCGCTGTTCGATGAGCTGGCCGCACTGGCGCGCCGGCACTGGCCATCGCCCTGGCGCGACGCGATCTTGGAATGTATCGCCCGCAAAGCGGTGCTCGGCACACCGGTCGTGGAATATTGTCCCGACCGGCTCGTCGCCGGCCGCATGTGTCTGGTTGGCGACGCCGCCCATGTCTGCACGCCGATGACGGGCAATGGCTTTGCAACCGCCGCGCAAGATGCTCTCACCCTCGCGCGCTGCCTCGACCCGGCGGCCTTGCGCACCGACCCGAATGCCGCGCTCGCGCGATATGAAGCGTCCCGGCTACCCGAGGTGCGCAGACTGGCCCGGTCTGGCCAGCAGATCAGCCAGAATTTCGTGCGCTCTGCCGGTTGAGGCGGTTGCTCTCCGGCATTGCGCCGACATCCTGAGGCCGCACCCCACCCCGCAAACGCTCAAACGAGGACCGACGCTTGGCCGCGTCGCGCGCTCCACGCCCTGACAAGCGAAGCGATGGGAGAGGAGCCCAAGCGGCGTTTTTCGCGGGACGGGCCTTGGCATTTAGCCCGGATGTGTAATTCGTCGGGATGATAGCGACTGCAACGAAATACATCCTCATGGAATTCGGTTTGGCGCGAGCTAACCGCATCGTCGGTTCGCTTCAGTCCGCGAAGTTCTTGGCGTGTTGCTTAGGCTCTGATGATCCAAACCTCGCGTTTATTTCATTGAAAACAAACGCGCTCCTAATTGGGCTACTCGATCTGCGGTTCAACATGAGAGTAGTCGCACAATTCTCCATCTGGTCGTTCACCACATAAGCGTTGACTGCGTAGCGTATAATAGTTAAATCAAAATTTACCTAATAGCGCCCGAGATTCTCGGTCGAAACGGCAAACCATCGGCGACGATGGGACGCAAAGCCTCCGGTCCCTCACAGGGATAGCGGGGTTACCGAAACGGAGAACTATTGTGGACCTGTCGTCCTCGCGCCTTCCAGATCCTTTACGCCCTCGTCGGGCGACGGCCCGTCTTTGGCGACGGTCAGCAAGCACCAGTACCGATCATCACGTGATCCAGTCGCTTGCGACTGGCTCGCCAGATGCACGCGCTTGCAATCCAAAGCTCCGCGAAACGCAGTCGCCCGAGGGACTCTAAGGTAGGCGGAGTCTAATATTTTCCGTTTAAATTCATGTGCATATCAAGAAAGAGAAAGACATCGTCATGTTCGTGAACTTGAAGTCTATCGCGACAATTGCGCTTCTGGGCTCCATCCCGGCGGCAAGCTACGCTCAGTCCTCAGCATCTGTGTCGACCACGGGTACAGCCCGGATTGTTCAGCCGATTTCGATCGCAAAAACCAGCGACCTTGCGTTCGGCACGATCGTGAAACCCTCGGTAGCAGGGACCAACACGGTCACTGTCGATGCCTCGACGGGCAACCGCAGCCTGTCTGGTTCCGGCGACGCCGTTGCCGCTGGCGGCACGACGTCACGCGCAGCCTATACGGTCTCAGGTGAAGGGGGGCAGACTTTCTCGATCTCGGTGCCCGCCAGCTTCTCCATGACCGGTACGCCCGGCGGCACGATCACCGTCACGCTGACGCCGAGTGCCGCAACGGGCACATTGTCCAGCTCCATCGGCACAGCTGGCACAGCGACCTTCGGCGTCGGCGGTAGCTTCTCCCTGCCCAATACGCAGGCCTCTGGCAATTACTCGGGCAGCTTCACGGCGACCGTCGCCTACAACTGACCTGTGACAGGAGCGTCTCGTGACGGTCTCATCATCCATCCGGATGGGAGCGCGCCTGTTGCGGGCGACCGCTCCTGCGCTGGGAGCGCTGTGCCTTTGCGCGGCGCTTCCAGCCTCACAGGTGAACGCGGCTGAAGCGACCGCGAAAGGCCAGGTTTCGATCGTGGAGCCGGCTTCGATCACGCAATCGGCGAAGGACATTGTCCTGCAGCCGGTGCTGGTTCTTCAGTCGAGCCTCCGGGTCATGATCTTGTCGCCAGGGCCGCAGTCAAACGAGAGCGACCAAAACGCCGGGCTTTCCATGGCCGCTCCTATTCAAATCGCCGGGGGCAGCAACCAGACGTTTTCTCTCCTGGTCTCGCAAGCATTCGTCCAGCCAGGCACAGGGGGTTCGCTCAGGGTACCGATTGCGACGCTGAGCGATGATAATTTCCCGCCCTTTGAAGCCGGTCCCTCGGGGTTCGAGGATGTCCTCATGGGCCGGCTGAGCGGCGATGGGCTTCTGTCTGTTCCGCCGTTTCTTTTGAAAGCGCTACGCGAAAGCTATGGGTCCGACGGCGGGCCTTTGCTGGTCCTGGCGCAATATGAATGAGCTGGAGACGCCGGTGATGACTCTGCCAGGCGTCGTGAAGCGTGTCACGCGATCTGCGAACCAACGCAAGAGCATCGCTATCGCTATCGCGTTGGTCGCTGGCGCCTTCCCATCCGCTTTTTGCACTTCCTCTTCTGCCCAGCCTGCGGCGACAGAGCAGGCCGGCGGAAGCGCCAGCCTCAACATCAATCCAAAGCGGATCACCTTTGATAGGCTGGGGCGGACGGCGAGCATATTCCTCTTCAACCAGGGCACCGCCGCAGGGGTTTATGACATAAGCTTTGTCGACCGGGTCATGTTGCCCACCGGCCAGATCCGCCCAACGGATGAAGCAGACGGCGCGCCGGAGGTGAGAGACCTCAGTGCCAAGCTTCAATCCGCGCGTTCCATGATGCTGGTGACGCCCAGGCGCGTGCTGCTCAAGCCGGGGACGGGGCAGACAATCCGACTTCGTGCAGGTGGCACCGGCGACTGGCCCGCCGGCGAATATCGCACGCATCTGACGGTGACTGCGGTGCCGCCACCTGACACGGGCCTAACCGCCGATCAGGCTGCAAATGCGGAACCGGGCGCTGTTTCGTTCCGCATCGCATCTGTTCTGGGCATTTCCATCCCTGTGATCGTGCGCATCGGCACGCCCCAGGTTGAGGCCGCGATCGAAAACACACGGTTTACGATGGAGAGTCCTGGTCCGGGGTCTGAGCTGAACAGCCCTACGCCAGTCGTCACTTTTGACCTTGTGAGGCGTGGGCCGAATTCCCTTTTCGGCGATGTCGAAATCCGGAAGGCGAAGGCCCGCCGTGAGGACGAGCCGTTGGGTGTCGTGCGCGGGATCGGTGTCTATCCTGAGATAGAGCGGCGACAGGTAAAGATCGCTTTGCGCTCTCATCCGCAGCGAGGCGAGCAAATCAGCGTTGTGTTCACCGACCAAGACACAGCTCCGGGGAAGATACTTGCGCAGAGCCAGATCTCCTTGCCGTAGCCTGTGGATTGGACTGATGCTCATGATCGCCACTGCTCAGCCTACTCATCTTTGGGCGGACAGCGGCGAACTGGCCGCTGACGATAATCAACTTTTGCTGCTTGAGGTTGTCCTTGACCGGGCATCTTTATCGGATGCGCTTCCCGCACTTCTGGTGGGCGACGATATCGTTCTCATCCCCGTCGGCGCGCTGACGCGCCTTCTCGATCTGGATGTTCAGGTTTCACCGGCAGATGGGAGATTGACGGGGCAGGTGGGTCAGGCTCGCCAGTCCATCTTCCTTGATATTGCGTTGGGTGAGGCGCGGGCGGGCACTGCGCGCATCATACTGAAGCCGGGTGACGCGCTGCAAGAGAGCGGAGACATCTACCTGACCGTTTCCCTGATGGAACGGCTGCTCCCGGTTCGAATGACATTGGATGTGTCGGAATTGAAGCTCAATCTCGAGGCTCGAGAAAAGCTGCCCGTGCAGATGCGGGCTGAGCGGATGGCGCAGGGAGAGGGCATCGCGCATTCTGGCGCTGTCCTGGAGCCGGTTCTTTCGGTGGCGGCGCCAGCTGGCATGCTGTCTTTTCCCGCCTTCGATGTAACCATGGATTTGGGCTCCGATACGCGGGGGCAACCCTTTCAAAGGCGGTTCGACGTGCGGGCTTCGGCCGCACTCTTGAACGCCGGGTTTCAAGGTTATCTCGCCTCCGACGATCGTGGGAAGCCAGCTCTGGCGCGGTTGCTTCTTGAGCGGCGTGAGCCGAAGGGCGGCTTGCTGGGCCCCCTGCGGGCGACCAGCGCTTCCTTGGGCGACACATTCCTGCCGGCCCTCGCACTAGGCCCCAGAAGTGTTGCCGCGCGTGGCTTTGCGTTTTCAACCCGGCCTTTGGAGCAGGCGAGCATCTTCGAACGTGTCGATATTCGCGGCGAGCTCGCGCGTGGGCATGACGTCCAGATCTATGTGAACGACATCCTGAGCGGTGCGCAGTCGACGGCGGTCGAAGGACGCTATGAATTCGACGATGTCCCCCTGGTTCGTGGCCTCAACGTCATCCGGATTGTGGATTATGGCCCCAATGGCAGCCGCACTGAGACCACCCGGGTCATTTCCGTCGGCAGTGGACAGGCCGCTCCCGGAGAACTGATTATCGACTTTGGCATTGGCGAGCAGGGCAAGACCCTCGTTGGCTTTGAGGGCACGCAGGAGCCATCCGTGGGCGCTGGGCGGCTCGTGGGTACGCTGAATGTGCTGTACGGCTTTTCCGAGCGCTGGACAGGCGTGGTCGGTCTGGCGCGCTATTCGCCCACGCAGGATGCCGCGCGCTTCCTCCTCTCGGCCGGCGTGCGAGGTTCGGTATTCGGCTTGGCTGTTCAGGGCGATGCAGCGCGAGACAGTCTGAGCGGATCTGCTGCTGCCGTGGGCATCGCGGGCAAGCCGTTCGGGATCGCATCGACGATACGACGCGCCGAATTCCGAAATGGCTTTATCGATGAAGCCGCCCCCCATGGTGGTGACGGGCGCGCTCTGCGATCTGGAACCGAAGCAACTTTCGACTTTGGCCTGAAGACCGGAAACCGCTCGATCATTCCGGTGGCCTTGCGGATCGGTCAAGACGCCTATGTGGACGGACAGAGCGCCGTCTATGGGACATTGAGCATGTCGCTTCCGATTGCCCGTGCGCTGGTCTCTGCCAGCTGGGATTATAACCGCGTGACCGGACCAGGGGCTCAGAACCGATTGACCGGAAATGTCTCGGCTTCTTTCAATCCGGGCT
This sequence comes from Sphingobium sp. B12D2B, assembly GCF_025961775.1. Taxonomy (NCBI): domain Bacteria; kingdom Pseudomonadati; phylum Pseudomonadota; class Alphaproteobacteria; order Sphingomonadales; family Sphingobiaceae; genus Sphingobium; species Sphingobium sp. B12D2B. Next base: position 3,325 of record NZ_JAOQOH010000001.1, on the reverse strand, counting down.
ATGAATGGCAAGTTCGGGGCGGCTTTGACTATGATGTGCAGCCCTCTCTTCAGGCCCGATCCTTCAACCTGGCAGTCGACCGAAGCGTGGGAGAAGGCTCCTCCCTGCGGCTCGCGGCCGGACAATCATTTGTAACGACCTGGGATACGACGGCGGAAGCGGGATTGAGTGTCCGCTTGCCGATAGCCGATCTTACCTTCAGCGCGGATTATTCCAGACCCCGAGGGGACTGGAGCGTCGGCATCCAGCTAAGCTTCAGTCTGGCCCCCAATCCATTGAGCGGGCGCTATGCTGTGCGGCGCTCCGGGGCGGCATCGGGTGGGAATCTGGCGTTCGAAAGTTTCTTCGATTCCAATGGCAATGGCCGACGAGATCCGGGCGAATTGCCTGTATCCGGGCTCAGACTGAAAGGCGGGACTAGGGAGGAGATCACCGACGCGAACGGCCGAGCGCTGGTGACCGGCCTGGGATATGGCCCCTCCGCCCGAGTCACGATTGGGTTGGATGATGTGGATTTGCCCTATGTCGCCGTTCCGCCCCAGATTGTGGAATTTGCGCCCGTCCGGGGCAAGGTGGCGGTGCTGGCTTATCCGTTCAAGCCGGTAGGGGAAGCGCTTGTTCATATCGTCTTGCGGCAACCGACTGGCAAGCTTGTTGGCCTGTCGTCCGTGCGCGCTGCGCTTGTGGGCAAGGATGGTATGCGGAAGGAGGCGGTTTCCGAGTTCGACGGCAGCATTTATTTCGAGAGCCTGCCTCCCGGCGCCTATGATCTGCAACTCGATCCCGATCAGGCCGGGCGGCTGGGCATGGCGATGGCCGCGCCGGTTTCCGTCATTATTCCGGAAGCGGGAGGCATGGCGCAGGACGCGAACGCGACCGTCATTTTCGAAGGGACAAGGCATTGAGGCATGCGACCGCATCTGGGGCCGCGCGCAGCGACTTGCCCAACCCGCAGCCGGCGCCGGCGCGGCGGCTGCACACGCTGGCAGCGATCTGTGCGGCAATGCTCTCGCTCGCGCTTCCGCAAGGGCCGGCATTGGCCCAGTCTTTCACAGTCAACACTATCACAACGAACACGCCGAACTTCGGCAATGTGGCGGCGGCGGCGAGCGGCAATACCGACTTCGCCATGACGACGAGCGGGGCGGTTTCCTCGGCGGCGGGCAGCGGCGGAAATATCGCCTCGGGGACCAAGTCGGCCGCGACCGTTACCATCCGGTGCTCGGGCGGCAGCGCGTGCACGAGCGCGACGGCGCTCGTCCGCCTCTTTTCGCTGACGACGATCAGTGGCCGGGCTCAGGCAGTCAAAAACTTCATTGTGGCTTCCGGCACTGGAACGGTGGGCGCTGTCACCACGAATCCCGATGGCTCGATCACCTTTCCCCTGACCGGCTTCTCCTCAACGAGCAGCCGCACCTTCCTCGTTGGAATGACCCTGCCGATTCTTGGCGATAATGCCTCTACCAGTACGAGCGCGTCAGCCTCATGGGGCGTGGGCGTCGCGAAATCGCCGACAGTCCCCTCCGCATCCTCGCTTTCCCGAAACGCAATCGCGACCATTCGCAAGTCGCTGACCCTCACCAAGAGCAGCGATCTGGCGTTCGGCGCGATCCGGCCGCCTGCGAGCGGTAGCGGCACTGTCTCGATCAGCAACGTGAATGGCGCCCGTTCCATCGGAACGGGAAGCCCCGTCCTGCTTCCCGGCCTCACCAGTGGTCGCGCGCAGTTTTCCATTGGCGGACAGGCAAGCACGGCGATCACGGTCACGACGCCGGGCAGCCTGACAATGAGCGGGAGCGGAGGAGGCACGCTCAGCGTCACACTTTCACCATCCGCCAGCGGCGCACAAACACTGAATACATCGGGCTCCCTCACATTGGGCGTAGGGGGCACTCTCACGGTGCCGAGTAGCGCCGCCTCGGGAGATTACGCCGGCAGCTTTGCCGTTACGGTGAGCTATAATTGACGAGCGTCCAGTTGCGCCTCGGAAGCTGCCGCAGGGCTCGCTTGAACCAGCATCGGTGTATCTATTCGCAGCAATAGTAGCGCCCTATGGCCGACTTTGCCTGCGCGATGTCTCGCTCAGACGCCGGTGACCGGGCGAAGGCATCTCGCGCTTCCTCGACGAGCCGCGCTTCTAGTGCGCGCAGATCGATCCTGGTGCATTGCCCTCCCTGAACGACGGGGCGACCGCCGATGAGCAGACATTCGACATGCTCGGCTCTGGCCCGTCCGAGCGCAAGGCGGACAGGATCGGGATCAGGCATGACGCAATCGGCGGCCAGAACGTCGAAGCGAAGGATTAAAAGATCCGCATCCTGGCCCGCTGCGACCGCATGGGCGGGCGTCGCAGCAGTGCCGAGGATGGACTGCCTCCCCCAGTCGAAAACGCCTTTCAGGATTTTGCCGGGGTCCCGGCCCATGCCCCACTTCGTCTCGCGAGCGCCCACATGCCATGCCAGCCTCAGCTCCCGTAGCATATCCTCGTCGTCGTCCAGAGCCATGCCATCCAGCCCGAACGCGACACGCACGCCAGCATCGAGCAGACGGCCGATCTGAGGCATGCCCGACCGGAGACGCAGATTGGAGGAAAGGTTGACGCTCACGATGACGCCGCGTTCGGCGAGTAGCGCGATGTCGCGATCATCGAGCCAGATTGCATGTGCGACAGTGAGCTGCTCATTGAGCAGGCCCAGGGTGTCTAGCCAGCTCACGACACCCCCCGGACAATTGGCCCGCGACCAATCCCGTTGAAGCTCGGTTTCCAACATATGGGTGTGCACCCGTCGTCCGTCCGCTGCTGATGCACGCGCGATCGCCTCGAGCGTCTCGGGTTTTGTCCATTGCGGCGCCACCGGATGGTACTGAAGCGTGAAATAGTCGTGCTCGAGTGCCTTGGCTTGCTCGAACCATGAGAAATTCGTGGCACAATCCCGCATTCCATCAGCGGACGCGAGAATTCCCGCGCGCTGTTCTTCAGGATAGAAAGCGGCGAGACGGCCCAGATCGCCGTAGACTTGGGGGTTTCTGTCAAAGAATGGCCAGCCAAACCCGACACGGATTCCCACATCGCGCGCGGCCCGCGACACAGCCTCCGCCTCAGCGAGCAAGGCGCGCCCGTCCTGCGTATTGTGGCAATGGTTGACGGCGGCGACACCGCTCAACGCAATCCTGCCGAGCGCCACGACAGCGTTGAGCCAGGGATCGACCCGTGGGTGGCGGCGCAGGTCGGGCAACCAGCTTTCCAGAGATTGATCGGGCGCGCCAAAGGCGAGGGTCCGAAGGCCTCTGCCATGATCATGCGCGTTGGACAGTGCCGGCATGA